>PASF01000001.1 GCA_002711845.1 Gammaproteobacteria bacterium
CGTGGCAGTAACACCAATCACCACGTCGCGGGTCTCTCCCACGGCCAGATCCTGGAAGTCACTGCCCGGTGCAAACACCAGGTCAGTACCGGAGACGCTAGCAGTGCCTTCGCCCGGTGCGCTGTTGATGCTGTAGGTCAGCGTGGCGCCGTCGTCATCGGAGTCGACATCATCGCCCAGCGGGGCCAGATTGACCGTGACTGAGGGGCCATCTTCAGTGGCTGCGCCAACGCCGGCAGCTAGAGTCGGTGCGTCGTTGGTGCCGGTGACAGTGATGGTGACGTCATTGGTAGCGGTGGCGCCATGTGCGTCCGTGGCGGTGATACCCACCACAACCTGCCGGGTCTCACCCACGGCCAGATCCTGGAAGTCGCTGCCCGGCGCGAAGGTCAGGTCAGTGCCAGAGACACTGGCAGTGCCTTCGCCCGGTGCGCTGTTGATGCTGTAGATCAGCGTGGAGCCATCGTCATCGGAGTCGACATCATCGCCCAGCGGAGCCAGGGCTACCGTCACGGATACGCCGTCTTCAACTGCGCTACCGGCGCCAGCTGCCAGCGTGGGATCATCATTGGTGCCAGTGACAGTAATCGTCAGTGCGGCTGGATCCGAGACCGCGCCATGACGGTCAGTGGCCGTGTAGCTCAGGTTGATCGTGGCCTCTTCGCCTGCCGCAAGCGACTGGAATTCGCTGTCCGGATTGTAGGTAAAGGTTCCATCGCCATTATTGGAGAGTGTGCCGTTGGCAGGCGCGCCGACGATCGTGTAGGTCAGTGTGTTGATGTCATCGTCGCTGTCCACATCGTCGCCGACAAAGCTGCCGGTGACCGCGCCGTTGTCTTCAATCGCGGCCACAGAGACGCCAATGACGGTTGGCGTGTCGTTAACACCGGTCAGCATGACGCTGGCTTTGGCCCAGCTCAGGGTGCCGTTCGCCATTCGAATAGCGTAAATGAACGTGTCGGTCAGCGTGTCACCCAGAGCCAGTTCGGTCAGATCAGCTGCGGTTTGGCCATTTATGCTGCCTGCATCGTAAGCCACGCGACCGTCAGTGGTTACTGACAAGGCGGCGCCAAACTGGCTCTGGTTCTCGGCCAGCCCGGTAATGCCTGCCTCATCCTGGGTCAACAGGTCTCCAGCCTCGTATCCATTCATTGCACCTGAGTCGTTGACGCCGTCATCGACCGACCACAAGGATTTGGAGTTGCCAGCCAGATCATTGGCCATGACATCCAGCATGAAGGTGCTGCTGCCGTAATCCAGCTGTCCCGTCTGCGCATTGCCCAGCAGGTCGTCTTTAGCCTGCGGGGTATTTCTGAAGGAGGTTTCGGTGCCGCCGTTGGTATTACCGGAGTTACCTTTTCCGTTGCTGTTGCCGTTGCCATTGTCGTTGTTTTTGGCGTCATTCTTGGAATCGTTTTTGTCGCTATTTTTGGAGTTATTCTTAGAGTCGTTCTTGTTGTTGTTCTTGCTCATGTTGTTGTTTCTCCAGATAATGGGCAGAGCACGAAGAGGGCGCAGTGCAAGGATATTGATGCTATGCCTGAGGCAGTGGAATTCCTATCAACCTAAAGGTTGATTTTACTGCGAGAGGCGAACAACAAAACCATATAAAATAATGATTTACCCACGGCAATCTGGGGAGTTCCGGGCTTGAGACTGTTGCTGATTGATGATCATCTGTCGTTTTGTGAGGGACTGAAGGCGGCTTTGCTCTCGGCGCGACCCGATTACCAGGTCGACTATGAAGCCGATGCCAACTGGGTGCCGCAGTCCATTCTGGGTAAAACACAATACGACCTTTTTATCATGGACCTGATGATGCCGGGGATGGGGGGCATGGAGTTGATTCGTTTTCTTAATGCCAATCACCATCAGACACCGATTGTTGTCCTGTCGTCAGTCGAAGATCCGGTCATTCTCAGTCAGCTGCTTGACCTGGGGATCATGGGCTATCTGCCAAAATCATACAGCGTTTTTCAAATTCTGGATGCTATCGACGAGTGCTGCCAGGGGCGAGTGCATGTGCCAGCCTTTCTGGCTGCTGGTTTGTCAAACGGGGGCTGCCAGGGCGTCAATCGTGCCAATCGTGCTAGCGTACTGACGCCGCGGCAGCTTGAAATTCTCAGCCTGCTGGACAAGGGTTTAAGCAATCAGGGCATCGCCGATTACCTGTTTATCAGCAAGGCTACCGTTAAAACCCACATTAACCAGCTGTTCAAGGCTCTGGAAGCGAAAAATCGCGTAAACTGCCTGCGCCAGGCCAGGCAGCTCGGTTTTCTCCCACATTAAACGGTGTGATACAGAGCCGACAGGTTACGCTGAAGCAGGGATCGCAACTGCATGGGCGAAATCGAGGTGCTGACAACAAACGTCCGGTCAGCATGTGGCTCGGCGACAGACAATTGGCCTGTATTGGCGACAATAATAATCAGTGGACTGACGGGTAGTTCATGGAGCAGTTTTTGATGCTCGCTGTATGACAGCCGGTCGACCAGAATGACATCAGGCATGGGAAGCTCATCCGTCATGCACTGTGCAATATCGCTGCGACTTGCCTTGATGTGCACGTTGGCGCCCCAGTTAACCAACCACCCACTCGGCTCGATAAGGCAGTCGCTCTCGCTTATGACAATGACGTCGAGGTCCTTAAGCGATCGCACTGAAACGGACTCTTGCACCTGGGGCAGAAGCTCTGAAGCTGGCTGGGGGTTGAATTTTTTCATTTTCAGTGTGACCCGTGTGCCGTAACCCGGCGTCGAGGCAACAGAAACCTGAATGTCCAGCAAGCGGCAAAGCCGGTCAACGATGGCCAGGCCCAGGCCGACGCCTGAGCTGTCTGTTGGGCCGGTCTGGTAGAATTCTTCGAAGATGCGCGGTAAATGCTCGTCGCTTATTCCTCTGCCGGTATCCCAGATCATCGCCACGACAAAGTTGGGGTCGTCACTGACTGTGATGCGAATTTCGCCGTGATCTGTGTACTTGATGGCATTCTCCGTCAGGTTGCGAAATACCTGCCCCAGGCAGACTCTGTCAGAGAGGACTTCGTATGGCGCATCCTGAATCAGCAGACTCAGGTTCTTGGCGACAGCCTGGGCGCTGAATTCGGTTCTCAGCTCATTTAACACTTCGGCCAGCGGGACTGGCGATAGCTCGGGGTTGGAGCCTTGCCATTCGACGCGGGACAGTTTCGTCATGCTGTCGATCAACACGGAAACCTTGTCAACGTTGCTGTCTATTTTGTCCAGCATACTGTGGGTATGGCCGGGTAACTTGAGTTTCAGAGCGGTCGTAAAATGCGAAATAGCCTGAATCGGGCCACGCAGGTCATGTCCGACATTGGCGACAAAAGTGGACTTGGCGCGTTCCGTGTCGTGTGCCATCCTCAGGTTTTCGACTGCCTTTTGCTGCGCCTGAATGCGTGCTGTCTGCTCGAAGCGGAACTGATGAGCAATCAATCCCGATAGCAGCATGGCGTTAAACAGCGTGGTGACCTGTGCCAAGCGATAGGGAGCGAACTCGGTAAACAGTGCACTGTCCAGAATAAGCGGCCACATCCCCATGATGGAGATGTGAACACTGATGCCGATGAACCACAGGCGCACAGAAGCCGATTGGCGCCATAACACACTGACTGTATACAGGTAGGTCGATTGATTGAGCCCCCAGAGCAGCACAATGCCGGTAAACGAAAAGTCGATATTGTCAGTGCTGTAACCGCCATGGCGGGCGGCATACACCAGCCACACGGTCACCAGGCAATTCGTCAGAAGTAGCAGCGACCAGACGTTGAACAAAGGCTTGCGAGTGGCATCAATGCCCAGCAGGTGCATGCTGTAAACGGCGCCCAGCATGTAGACCGCCCCATGGGCCAGATAAATCAACGGCAATGACCACGGGAAGGGGTTTTGCAGTCCGAACACCAGCGACAACCCGGAGCTTACATAGATCATGCCAGCACTGGCTGCCGCAAACAGGCAAAAATAAAGGTGGGTGCTGCGCTTTAGCGCAACATACAAAAACAGATTGTACAGGATCAGGGCCAGCACCAGACCGTAATAGGCTCCGTCCAGAACCGTCATATGTAGACGCTGGGCTCTGAACTGGTCCGGACTGAGTAAGTCAAAGGAAATGAACTTCTCAGCGCTGATGGTCATCACCGTGAGATGCAGGCGTGTGCGTTGCTGAGGACCGAGGCGCAGCGGTATGACGGCGTTGGCATCAAAAACCGGGCGACCGCCCTGAGGCAAGGTGAAGTCATCGGCGAAGCTCAGTTGACTGCCCAGTGGTCCCTGATAGGACCAGGCAATACCGTCAGCGCCACTTAAATCCAGAATGGCGGTCGTTTCCTCGGTGCCGGTGTACAGGATATCGACAACAATCCAGCTCAATCGACTCGCACTATCAAGCTGGATCTTGGTACCGTCATTGCGTTGCCAACTGAGATTCGGGTTTTGGGTTTCGGTCAGTGTTGCAAGTGTGTCAGGGTCCGGGAATCCCTCAATGAGCTTCTGCAGTTCCTCACCCGGGGCGGCAAGCCAGGGCGCCAATGTCTCTTGCGGCAGGTCGGCAACGTAGGCATAGGGCCCCAGATAAAGGCTGCCCGCGAGGTTGTTGACTCGGGCCTCCGAGTAGTCTGTTGTCGAATTGGTCTGTGGCTGTGCCGGGCTATCCGGCCATAGCGTCAATAGCGCCACTAGCGCCAGCGCCATGAACGACAATAGTATCTGCCTGGCCATGATGGGTCTGTACACCGAGGTATTGTTGTTTGTTTGGAGTATTATGCCGGAATCGTGCGCTGTCAGCGAAGGCAATTTATGCTATAAACGCGCACTGAACCTTACTTCGCTACAGACTCGCCTATGACCATGAACATCACCATCAATGCCGACGGCACCGAGCAGATTGCACTGAGCAGTTACACCCGTCAGGCCTACCTGAACTATTCCATGTACGTGATTAACGATCGCGCGCTGCCGTATATTGGCGACGGCCTGAAGCCCGTGCAGCGCCGCATCGTTTATGCCATGTCGGAACTGGGCTTAAAAGCCTCGTCCAAGTTCAAAAAGTCGGCGCGGACCATCGGTGATGTCATCGGTAAATTCCACCCGCACGGTGATTCGGCCTGTTATGAAGCCATGGTATTGATGGCGCAGCCCTTCAGCTATCGCTATCCGCTGGTGGACGGCCAGGGCAACTGGGGCTCGCCGGATGATCCCAAATCCTTTGCCGCGATGCGTTATACCGAGTCCAAGCTGCAGAAGTACGCCGAATTGCTGCTGTCCGAGCTGGGGCAGGGCACGGTCGAGTGGAAACCCAATTTTGACGGCACCATGGACGAACCGGCATTGCTGCCGGCGCGGGTGCCCAATGTGTTGCTTAACGGGGGCAGCGGCATCGCGGTGGGTATGGCCACCGATATTCCACCGCACAATATGCGCGAAGTGGTCAGTGCCTGTGTCCACCTGCTGGATGAACCCAAGGCAGCGCTGGCCGATCTGTTGATGCATGTGCAGGGCCCGGACTATCCCACCGAGGCGGAAATCATCACCCCGGCTGCCGACCTGCGCACGATGTATGAGACCGGTCGTGGTTCAGTGAAGGCGCGGGCCGTTTATAAAGTGGAAGACGGTGACATCGTCATCACCGCGCTGCCGTATCAGGTGTCCGGTGCCAAGGTGCTGGAGCAGATTGCCGCGCAGATGCAGAAGAAAAAGCTGCCCATGGTGGTGGATCTGCGCGATGAATCGGATCACGAAAATCCGACCCGCATCGTCATCGTGCCGCGCTCCAATCGGATTGATGCCGATGAAACCATGTTGCACCTGTTTGCCACCACCGATCTGGAAAAAAGCTACCGCGTCAACTTCAACATGATTGGCACCAATGGTCGGCCGCAGGTGAAAGACCTGCGTGTGATCCTGTCCGAGTGGCTGGCATTCCGTACCGAAACGGTGCGTCGTCGCCTGCAGTATCGCCTGCAAAAAGTGCTGGACCGGTTGCATATTCTGGAAGGCCTGCTGGTGGCGTTCCTGAACATTGACGAAGTGATCCATATCATCCGCACCGAAGACAAGCCCAAGCCGGTGCTGATGGAGCGCTTCGGCCTGGATGATGTGCAGGCCGAGTCCATCCTGGAGCTGAAACTGCGTCACCTGGCGAAACTGGAAGAAATGAAGATTCGCGGCGAGCAGGACGAGCTGGCCAAGGAGCGCGCATCGCTGGAAGCCCTGCTGGGTTCCGAGCGCAAACTGAAAACACTGATCAAGAAAGAACTGATTGCCGATGCCGAACAGTATGGTGATGAGCGTCGCTCTCCGCTGGTGCAGCGTGCCGACGCCCAGGCGTTCAGCGAAGTGGAACTGATCTCATCAGAGCCGGTAACAGTGGTGCTGTCAAAAAGTGGTTGGGTGCGTGCGGCCAAAGGTCACGAGGTTGACCCTGAAGCGCTGCAGTACAAGTCCGGTGACAGTTTCAAAATTGCCGCCAAAGGCAAGAGCAATCAGGCCGCCGTGTTCCTGGATTCAACGGGGCGCGCCTACAGTGTGCAAACGCATACGCTGCCGTCGGCGCGCGGGCAGGGTGAACCATTGACGGGACGTCTGGCGCCGCCTTCAGGGGCGACCTTCGAGGGCGTGCTGATGGCTGATGACAAACAATCGGTATTGATGGCCAGTGATGCGGGGTACGGATTTGTGGCCACCGTCGGCGATCTGCAAAGCAAGAACAAGGCGGGCAAGTCCGTGCTCAGTCTGCCCAGGGGGGCGCGCGTGCTGACGCCAACCCTGATCCAGAGTCCGGAGACCGATCTGCTGGTGGCAGTGACCAATGAAGGACGCATGTTGTGCTTCCCGGTTGCCGAGCTGCCGGTGCTGGCGCGCGGCAAGGGCAACAAGATCATCGGTATTCCGTCAGGGCGTGTGGCCGACCGGCTGGAGTTTGTAGTGTCGATGACGGTGCTGCCGGCAGACGGCGCCGTGACCGTTTACGCCGGGCGTCGTCATCTGACCCTGAAAGCGGGTGACCTGGCGCACTATCACGGCGAACGGGGACGCCGGGGTAACAAGCTGCCGCGCGGCTTCCAGAATGTTGACCGGGTAGACGTGGCGTAATAGTGCCGTCAGCCGACTGACTTAAGACTCAGTTCGTGCTCCTGAAACATGCCGAATGCCATGCTCTGGCTGGGCTGCTGCAGGCAATTGCCCTGAACGAAATTGACATTGCTCTGCCACAGCAGGGGCAGCACTTCGATTTCCTCCACCATCGGGGCAATGACCCTGACGCCCTGGGCATGCAGCATGCTCACCACCTCGTGAAGGCGTTCGCGCTGTCCGGCATCCAGGCAGATGTGCTGCAGCAGGGAGCGATCCAGTTTGACGTAGTCGGCCTGCACCTGACCCAGCACCCGGAACGGATCCAGGCTGCAGCCAAAATGCGTCAGTGCCAACTCGAAGCCCAGTTCGCGTACCTGCAGGCAGAAGCGCCGGGCCTCTTCCGGCGCGCTGAGCACGTCCAGCTCACTGACCTGCAAAATCAGCTGTCGCGGGCTTTGTTTGTGCTGGCGCAGCGCCTGGGTCAGCCATGACAGCAGGGTCTGGCTGAGCAGGGAGTTGGGTGTCAGGTTGATGGTCAGTCTCAGCGACACCTCTTTGTGCTCGTCAAGGGCACGCAGTGCCTGGCTGATAACGTAACGGTCTATGCGTTCGCCGTAGCCGTACTGATTGGCGGCATCCAGGAATTCACCCGGGTAGATGATCCGGTCGGCCAGCGGCAGCCGGATCCTGACTTCATAGTACTCATTGGCATCGGCTTTCAGGCTGACCGTTGGCTGGTACACCAGCATCAGTGTCTCGTCGAGCAGTGATTGGCGCAGCAGTTTAAGCGTGGTGCCGGCTTCGCCGGCATCGGACGCACCATCGTGCTGATGCTGCCTCAGTATCTGGTGCTGACGGGCGCGGATCAGCAGCGTGTCGGCATCCGGCGCTTCATCGGTAATCATGGCGGCGCCAATGCTGAACTGCAGCTGGGTACCTTCGGGTGCCAGCCGCGCGATCAGATCGCGCTGGTTCTCCAGTCGCGCGATCAGTTGCTGGCAGCTTTCCGTGTCGGCATCGGGCAGCAGGACAATAAAATCACCGGCATCAAGTCGGCCCAGCACGGCCTGAATCGGGCAGGCAGAGGCCAGCAGAGAGGCGATTTCGCTTAGCAGCAGATGCATGTCGGTCTTGCCCAGCACCACGGCGATATCAGACAGGTTGGGGGCGCTGAGCATCACGACGGCGCTGTAGCGACCCTGGTAGACGGCACTGCTGATCGATTGATTGAGCATGCGCCCGAGGCTGGCCTCGTTCAGCAGGCCGCTTTGCATGTCCTTGCTGCGCGCCGCGCGGATGGCGTTGTGATGGTCGGCATTGCCCTTGGCCGGCTGGATGAGCAGCTGCAGGCTGTTGTCGCCATTGATGCTGATGGCAGAACGATCCAGCGTGGCGCGTATCTCTGATCCGTCCCGGCGCAGCGCGGTAAACTCACAGCGCTGCTCACCGGCGTCAAGGCGGCTGCGCAGGAACTCGCGGACTTTCTCCACGTCTTCATCAGCAACCAGGTCCAGAAAGGGGACCGCCATCAGCGCCGGCTGGCTCTGGAAACCGAAAAAACTCAGCCAGCCCGGGTTGGCATACTGATGCAGGCCGTCCTGCAGGCAGGCAACCGCATCCGAGGTCGCGTCCATGAAACTTTGCAGACGCTGGTGCAGCTCGCGCAGCGTGCTGCCTGCGCGCCTGGCATCGCGGCGCTGTTTCAGTTGATCGAGCTCGCGCCTGACGCGATAGACAAATTCCACCTGGCCCGCGGCCGACTCCAGCAGTGTTTCGTTGATCAGCCCGGCCGCGCCCAGGTTCAGCATGGGCAGCCAGCGTGCAGGTGCCCGGCAAATCAGCAGGCAGGGGATATCACGGCGTGACGACTGCAATTGGCGCAGCAATGCCTCGTTGGCCTGGCCGGGCACATCCGCAAACAGCAGGATCAGGTCGTGGGTATCGCAGCCTGGCACATCATCGGGCAGGTGATTGCCCGCAAATTCGCGGACACGGATGCCCAGCCCGGCGCGTCGCAGCAGGCCGATAACCTTGTCGGCCCTGCCGCCGGGGCTCTGGTTGATCAGGATGTGATGCGTTGCGGTCATGGTCATAGCTTTATAGTAGTCCGGTTTTGGATGCTTCGCCGGGTATTTCCCGCACCAGCCTGGGTACGAGGTAACCGGGCAGCCGTTGTTTCAGTGCCATTATCAAGTCTCTTGCCTGCTCCTCACCGACATCAAAGTGCGCCACCCCCTGCACTTTGTCCAGCGCATGCAGGTAATACGGCAGCACGCTGGCGGCAAACAGCGCTTCGCTGAGGTCAGCCAGCGCCTGCACCGAATCATTGACGCCACTCAGCAGCACGCTCTGGTTCAACAGCGTGACGCCGGCATCACGCAGGCGCTGCATGGCGTCAATAACCTCCGCATCAATCTCGTTGGCATGGTTGCAGTGAATCACCATGACCTTCTGCAGACGGCTGTCGCGAAGCCAGGCCAGCAGATTGTCGTCTACCCGCGCCGGCACCAGCACGGGGGTGCGCGTGTGTATACGTAATCGGCCGATGTGGGGAATTTCTGAAATGCGATCTGTCAGCCAGGCCAGGTGTCTGTCGCTGGCAGCCAGCGGATCGCCCCCGCTGTAGATGACTTCGCTGATCTGCGGCTGACCGGCCAGCCACTGCAGATTTTGTTCCCAGACCTGACGGCCGGGCACATGGTCCTGGTAGGGGAAGTGGCGACGGAAACAATAACGGCAATGCACCGCGCAATGTGGCGCCGCCAGCACCAGAACGCGACCCTGATATTTATGCAGAATGCCCGGCTGCGGGTTAAAATCGGCCTCGGAAAGTGGATCGAAGCCGTATCCGGGGGTATCATCGCTTTCCTGTGCCGACGGCAGCACCTGCAACAACAGCGGATCGCGGGCATCACCGGGACGCATCCTCGCGACAAACGGCCGTGGCACTTTGAGAGGAAAGGCGCGCAACACGTCGGCAGGCATGCTGACGTCATCGGGACTGAGTCCCAGCAAATGCAGCAGTTCCTCCGGCTCCGTGATCAGATTGGACAATTCCTGTTGCCAGCGTCTAGCGCTGTCATCAGGGTGGCGCTGGGCCAGCACTAGGGACGACATCGACAATATTTATCCGCTTGAGGGTGAACACAGGCCGTTAACAAACAGGCCGTTAACAAACAGGCCGTTAGCATACAGACAACCAACATGGCAGCCATGTTAAACCGGCTGTCAGGCATTACCAAGGTTAAAATAGAGAGGGCATCATGGCGACATTTTCCACGAACGAGTTCAAACCCGGGTTAAAGGTGTTACTGGACGGCGATCCCTGTAGCATTCTGGACAACGAGTTTGTTAAACCGGGCAAAGGCCAGGCCTTCAACCGCGTCAAGTTGCGCAATCTGCTCAACGGCCGGGTCTGGGAGCGCACCTTCAAATCCGGCGAGTCGCTGGAAGCCGCAGACGTCATGGAAACTGACATGTCGTATCTGTACAGCGACGGCGAGTTCTGGCACTTCATGAAAACCGACGGCAGTTTCGAGCAGTTCCCAGCTGACAAGGCCGCCGTTGCCGATGCGCTGAACTGGCTGAAAGAGGAGGACGTGTATGTGGTCACTCTCTACAACAGCAACCCCATCAGCGTGACGCCACCCAACTTTGTGGAAATCGAGGTGGTGGAAACCGATCCGGGCCTGAAGGGTGATACTGCCCAGGGCGGTAGCAAACCGGCGACGCTGGCTTCCGGTGCCGTGGTCAAAGTGCCGCTGTTTGTCAATATTGGTGATGTACTGCGGGTCGACACGCGCACCGGCGAATACCAGAACCGGGTCAGATAAATCATGCGCTGGCAGCCTGATGCGGCGCTGGATACCTTGCGTCTGCGGGCACAGGTTCTGGCGCGCGTACGCGGTTTTTTTGCTGACCGCGGGGTGCTGGAAGTGGACACGCCGCTGATGTGCCAGGCGACCGGCACCGACCCGCATCTGGAGGCGCTGGCGCTGGAACTGGCGCCGGGCGACTGGCGCTTCCTGCAGACATCCCCTGAATTTGCCATGAAACGGCTGCTGGCCGCCGGTAGTGGACCGATCTATCAGCTGTGCAAAGCCTTCCGCCGCGATGAGTCGGGCCAGCGTCACAATCCGGAATTCACCATGCTGGAATGGTACCGGCCGGGGTTTGATGACCATCAGCTGATGGATGAAGTGGCGGCATTGATAGCCGTCTGCCTGCCGGCCGGGGATGCAGACATACCCCGTGTCTGTTATCGCGACCTGTTCCGGCAGTCGCTCGGGCTGGATCCGTTTGCCGCCAGTGATGACCAGTTGTTGACGTGTGCACGCAGCCATACCGATGTGGCGGGGATGGTGTTGAGCCGCGACGATATGCTGAATCTGTTGATGGCGCTGGTGATTGAGCCGCAACTGCAGGCGCCGGTGTTTGTGGTGGATTTCCCAGCCAGTCAGGCGGCGCTGGCGCAGATTGGCCGGGATGCCCAGGGCAGCCCGGTGGCCCGTCGCTTCGAGCTGTTTGTGGCCGGCATGGAACTGGCCAACGGGTATCTGGAACTGACCGACAGTGCCGAGCAGGCGCGGCGCTTTACTGCCGACAACTCTCTTCGAGAAGCCGCCGGTTTGCCAGTGCGCGCCGCGGATGCCCGGCTGCTGGCTGCGCTGGAACATGGTCTGCCGGCCTGCGCCGGCGTGGCGCTGGGATTCGACCGGCTGGTGATGCTGGCGGCCGGTGCCACGCACATCCGCGAGGTGCTCAGTTTTGTTGCCGACAATGCATGAGTGGCGGCTTCATGATAGGGTATCGTCCACTAATCACAGCCAAGAGCAAGTACTATGACGGCCCCTTCCGAGGACGCGTTCAGCGACGCCCTGCGTAAAATCCGCACATCCAGAAACCGGTTAATGGTATGTTTCCTGACGTTTCCGATTTACGTTTACGCCGTGGGGCGTCTGGTGGCACAGGGGCAGGACATCACCTGGCTGATGCTGGCCTACATGGCGCTGTATGCCGGTTTCGGCATCAATATGTCGGTACGGCGTTGCCCGCGTTGCCACGAACAGTTTTATGTGAAAAAGTACTTCCTCAATCCGTTCCGGCGCGACTGTGCGCATTGCGGCTTGTCCTATAAACAGTAATCACTGAATCGGGGAACACCATGATTGGATATGTATGCGTAGGGACTAACGACATGCCGCGTGCGGCTGCTTTTTATGACGCCTTGCTGGCCGAACTGGGCGGCAAACGCTTCATGGAAATGGAGACTTTTATCGCCTGGGGTAACCAGCCGGGGCAACCCATGATGTCCATCATCAAGCCCTACGATGGCCAGCCTGCGACGGTGGGAAATGGCGTCATGGTGGCGTTGGCCGCCGACAGCCCGGAGACAGTCGATCGCGTGCACAAAAAAGCGCTGGAACTCAAGGCGCAGGACGAGGGTGCTGCCGGTCCGCGCGGTGATGACGGATTTTACGCGGGCTACTTCCGAGACCTGGACGGCAACAAGCTGACTGTATTCTGCCTGACCAAGTAAAGCGCTTCGCTGTCGTTGCGGTGCTACCTTAGCGCCGCAACGATCTGCGCAAAACGTTCGTTGGCCGGATACCGGCCCGATGTCCACCCCAGCCGCACGATGACCATATTTTCGGATGGAATCACCGTCACGCTTTGTTGACGATTGCCCTGTGCTGCGTAGGCATCTGCCGGCAGATCCGGCCATCGCGGCGAGGACTCACCCGTATTCAGCCACCACTGATAGCCGTAGTCTTTCTGGTTGCGCGAGTCGTTCGGTTGTGTGGACTGTTCTACCCAGTCTTCGCTGACGATGCGCTGACCGTTCAGCACCCCGCCCTGCAGCATCATCTGCCCCAGCCGCGCCCAGTCGCGGGCGGAGGCGTACAAGTAAGAGCTGCCGACCAGCACGCCGCGCGCATCCGGTTCAAAGACCGTGTGCTGAAAGCTCATCGGGCCGGCGATATGCTGCCGGTAATCGGCCAGGCTCGAGGTCAGCGTTCCGCCGGTGCGATTGAAATAGACTCGGGACAGGATATTGGCCGTGCCCGAGCTGTAATTGAACTGTGTGCCTGGCGCGTGCAGCGCGGGTCTGCCAAGGGCATAACCGGAGGCGGAGGCTTCCGTAAACAGCATGCGGGTGGCGTCGCTGCCCGGGTCGTAGACTTCAGCAAAATCCAGACCGTCGGTCATGGTCAGCAGGTCGCGAATACGGATATCGGCGCGTTCGTCGCCGGCCCAGCTCTCAAACCCCGGTGCCTCATCAACGTCGAGCAGGCCGCGCCAGGCCAGATTGCCCAGCATCACTGACATCAGGCTTTTGGCCATGGACCAGCCCAGCAGCGGTGTCTCCGGGCCGGCGCCCTGTGCGTAGGCTTCGGCAACGATATTGCCGTCTTTGACCACCAGCAGCGCACGGGTATTGAGCCCTTCGCCATTATCCTGCGAGACCATGGCGCTCAACTGACGCTGCATGCCGGCGTCGATGGTCTCGACGCGGGTACCGTGTGGCCAGCGACTGTTGAACACCGGCATGGGCTGCAGGTTGGCGCTGGCCCGTGCCTCAAAACCCTCGTAATCGGTGTAGCAGCCGACACCGGGGTAGTAACTGGCGGTGGTGCGGCCCAGGCCGAACAGGGAGGTGGTGACAACTTTGTCAGACTCGTCATAGTCGACATCCAGGTATTGCAGGAGCGAGGAGTACTGGGTGAGGTCGTCAAACGATTGTTCGGCTGACAGCCCGCTGACATAACGGGAGCTGCATAACAGTTTGGCGCCGATGCCCGCGGCCACGCCGGGCGCGCTGACCACATAGCCTGGAGTGATGCCGCTGGCAAAGGCGAATGCGAGAGCGAATACGATGATGGCAGTGGCGATGATTTTCTTCATGCGGTCCCCTGGGCTGGCGGTATGGTCGGCGTTACGGATCCCAAGTATGGCACAAAAAGTGGCAGCTGCCAGAGCCATTGACTAGACTTGATGAGAGACTCCCGATAACTGCCATGGAGGGACAGGGATGGAGAACCGGATTGTGGCGATCATTCGTGATTGCGTGGAGCCTGGCACAGCAGCGCTTGCCATTGATGCCGACACGACGGTGAAATCACTGATGATCGATTCGTTAAAGATGATTCAGATCGTGTTTGAAATAGAGGTGGACTTTGGCATTGAGATCCCTGAACACGCGCTATTCCAGGTCGATACCGTGAGTGACCTGGTAGACCTTGTGCGGCTGTCCAGGGCGGCCTAGCGACCGGTGTCGGCAGCCTGGCCGCGGGCCCCGAAAATCGCGGTGCCGATGCGGATCATGGTGGAACCTTCGGCAATGGCGGCATCAAAGTCATCGCTCATGCCGATCGACAGGGTATCCATCGTCGGGTACTGCTGTTGCAACTGATTGAACCGGGCGGTCAGGGGTTTAAACACGGCGCGTTGCTGTGCCTGATCCTGGCAGGGCGCCGGTATTGCCATCAGGCCGCGCAGTTGCAGTCGCGGCAGTTGCGCCACCTCGGCGCACAGTGCATCTGCCTGGTCGAGCGTCACCCCGGACTTGCTGTCCTCGTTGGACAGATTGACCTGGATGCAGACGTTGAGGGCGGGCAGATGTGCCGGGCGCTGATCGTTCAGACGCCGGGCTATCTTCAGCCGGTCAATGCCATGCACCCAGTCAAAGGCGCCGGCAATATTACGCGTCTTGTTGGACTGGATTGGGCCGATAAAGTGCCAGGTGATATCGCTCAGGGCGTGCGGCGGCTGTGACAGCAGCGTCATTTTGTCCAGCGCTTCCTGCACATAGTTCTCCCCGAAATGCCTGGCGCCGGCGGCGTATGCCTCACGCAGCCGCTCCGCGCCATGGGTCTTGCTGACTGCCAGCAGCAGTACACTGCCGGCCTGGCGCCCGGCGTGCTGTTCCTGCGCACTGATGCGGGCCAGGATGCGGCGGTAATTGCTGGCGATGGTGCTGTCGTTCTGGGTTTGAGACATGCTTTAGCATACCATGTATCGTGACCGCTGCGACTGCCCTGTCAGCGTCGAAGTGCTATAGCGAAGTGCTATAGTTATGCCATCTACAATGCAGAGTGTATTTATGGATATCAGCAAATTACTGACTTTTGCCGTGCAGAACGGCGCTTCCGACCTGCATCTGACAGCGGGCATGCCACCGGTGATCCGGGTAGATGGTGATATCCGGCGTATCGATGCGCCGGAGATGGACCACAAGACAGTGCATGCACTGATCTACGAAATCATGACCGACAAGCAGCGCAAGGATTTTGAGGAGTTTTTCGAGACCGATTTTTCCTTCGAGATACCCGGCCTGGCCCGGTTCCGGGTCAACGCCTTCAACCAGAATCGCGGCGCGGCGGCTGTGTTCCGCACCATTCCGGCTGAGGTGTTGACCATGACGCAGTTGGCCATGGGTAAGGTGTTTGAACAGATCGCCAGTTTCCCACGCGGTCTGGTGGTGGTGACGGGCCCCACGGGTTCGGGTAAAAGCACCACGCTGGCCGCCATGATGGATTACATCAATGACACCCGTTATGAGCATATCCTGACCATTGAGGATCCCATTGAATTTGTTCACCAGAGCAAAAAATGCCTGATTAACCAGCGTGAAGTTCACCGGGATACCAAGGGTTTTAATGAGGCGCTGCGCTCGGCACTGCGCGAAGACCCGGACATCATTCTGGTCGGCGAGCTGCGTGACCTGGAAACAATCCGGCTGGCGTTGACGGCGGCAGAGACCGGCCACCTGGTGTTCGCCACGCTGCACACGACGTCGGCGGCAAAAACCATCGACCGCATGATTGATGTGTTCCCGGCAGCCGAAAAGAGCATGGTGCGCTCAATGTTGTCAGAGTCATTACAGGCAGTGGTGTCACAGGCGTTGTTGAAGAAAACCGGCGGTGGCCGGGTCGCGGCGTTCGAAATCATGATGGGCACGCCGGCCATCCGCAACCTGATCCGGGAAGACAAGGTGGCGCAGATGTACTCGGCGATCCAGACCGGTTCCAATACCGGCATGAAGACGCTCGATCAGCATCTCAAGGAGCTGGTGCAGTCAGGCATGGTCAGTAAGGAGGATGCCCGGGTGAAGGCCAAAATGCCGGATGCCTTTCTATAAAAAACTCTCTCGGCTCTGGCTTCCTGCGTCGAATGCGTTTTTTAACAGGCTGTTAAGCTCAGCGTTGCAGCCGATCGACTTTTTCGTTGAGGTCACGGATCAGGCGTAACATCTCTTCGCGCTCATTGTGGGCGCGCTCATCCTGCTCGGCCTGGCGCTGGGATTCGTCCTCAAAGTGGCGCTCCTGCATGGTGCTGACTATAATACCGATGAACAGATTCAGCACCACAAATGCGGTGACCAGCACAAAACTGATGAAGTACACCCAGGCGTAGGGATACACCGCCATCACCGGTCGTGACACACCCTCCGACCAGCTCTCCAGCGTCATCACCTGGAACAGGGTGTACAGCGTGCGCCCCAGGCTGCCAAAATCATCCGGGAACGCCGAGGCAAACAGCTGCGTGCCCATGACCCCGAAAATATAAAACACCATGCCCAGCAGAAACACGATCCAGCCGATACTGGGCAGGGCTGCCAGCAGGGATTCGATGATCATGCGCAGGCGCTTGATCTTGGTGAGCAGGCGCAGCACACGCAGGATGCGTAATGCCCGCAGAATGGCGAACGGTCCGGAGGCCGGCACCAGGGCGATGCCGACGATGATAAAATCAAACACATTCCAGCCACTGCGGAAAAAGCGCGGCCCGTGGGCAAACAGCTTTAGCAGAATCTCGATGACAAAGATCACCAGCACGATCTGTTCAATGGCACGCAACAGGCCACCGGCCGCTCGCATGACCGTGGTGGATGTTTCCAGACCCAGCGTGATGGCGTTAAAGATGATGACGCCGATGATGAAGTTCTGCACCACCGGGCTCTCAACCCACTCTGCAATCCTTTGCCTCAAGCTCTGGCTCATCTGTACTACCTCAAAAAATCCCCTGCTGTGCCGGCACTGGCCGTCAGGTATAGGTGTCCATGGCCGGGCAGGCACAGAACAGGTTGCGATCACCGTAAACGTTGTCGATGCGGTTAACCGCTGGCCAGAACTTGTTGTCGCGCAGTGCGGCGATCGGGAACGCCGCTTCCTGCTTGCTGTACGGGCGGTCCCAGCTTTCGTCCATGATGTCGGCGAGGGTGTGAGGCGCATGCTTGAGCATGTTGTTATCAGCGTCCAGTTCGCCCGACTCGACCCGTGCAATTTCCTGGCGGATGCTGATCATGGCCTCGATAAAGCGATCCACTTCTTCCAGCGGTTCACTTTCGGTGGGCTCGATCATCAGTGTGCCGGGCACCGGGAATGACATGGTCGGGGCGTGGAAACCATAATCCATCAGGCGCTTGGCGATGTCTTCCTCGGTGATGCCGGAACTGGCTTTCAGGGGTCGCAGGTCAATGATGCATTCGTGTGCCACGCGGCCATTCTGACCGGTGTACAGTACCGGGAAATGGCCATCCAGGCGCCTGGCAATGTAATTGGCACTGAGGATGGCCACCTGGGTGGCTTTCAGCAGACCGGCTGCCCCCATCATGCTGATGTACATCCACGAGATGGGCAGAATGCTGGCACTGCCCCAGGGCGCCGCCGACACGGCACTGTTGCCGGCCTGAGGGCCCTCAAGCTTGATGACGGCATGATTTGCCACAAAAGGTGCCAGGTGTTGCTTGATGCCGATCGGGCCCATGCCCGGGCCGCCGCCGCCATGGGGAATACAGAAGGTCTTGTGCAGATTGACGTGAGAGACATCCGCGCCGATGTCGCCGGGGCGTGAGACACCGACCTGCGCATTGAGATTGGCGCCGTCCATGTAGACCTGGCCACCGTGATCATGCACGATCTCACAGACTTCCCGCACCGCTTCTTCGAACACGCCATGCGTGGACGGATAGGTAATCATCAGCGCTGCCAGGGTGTCCTTGTGTTTCCCGGCCTTGGCGCGAAGATCTTCCACGTCGATGTTGCCTTTGCTGTCGCAGGCGACCACCACCACTTTCATGCTCAGCATCTGTGCGCTGGCCGGGTTGGTGCCATGGGCAGAGCTGGGGATCAGGCACACATTGCGCTGCTGCTCGCCCTTGCTGTCCAGGTACTTGCGGATGGCCAGCAGGCCGGCGTATTCACCCTGGGCGCCGGAGTTGGGCTGCATGCTGACCGCATCAAAGCCGCAGATCTCGGCCAGCATGTCTTCCAGTTCCTGAATCATCTGCACATAACCGGTGACTTGCTCGCGCGGTACAAACGGATGTGGCTTGCTGAATTCAGGCCATGTCACCGGCAGCATCTCGGCGGTCGCGTTCAGTTTCATGGTGCAGGAACCCAGCGGGATCATCGCGTGTGCCAGTGACAGGTCACGATTTTCCATGCGCTTGAGATAGCGCAGCATGTCAGTTTCGTTGTGGTAACGGTTGAACATCGGGTGCTGCAGGTAGGCAGACTGTCGCTGCAGCGCCGTCGGGATGCCCAGTTTGCTGTTATCGTCCAGGTTGGCATCGACGCTGGCCACGCTCAGGTCAGTCGCGTCGGCGCCCAGCACTACTTGCCACAGCACTTCAATGTCATGTTCGTTGGTGCATTCATCCAGGCTGATGCCGATACGGGTGTCGCTGGTCTGTGTACGCAGGTTGATGCCTTGCTGGGCGGCACGCGCCAGAATTGCAGTACGCTGCTCGGTCGACAGGTCCAGCGTCAGCGTGTCGAAGAAACGCTGATTGCCTTTGATGCCTTTTTGATACAGGCCGCTGGCCAGCACACGGGTCAGCCGGTGAATGCGCAGAGCGATGCGGCGCACACCCTCGGGGCCGTGATACATGGCATACATCGCGGCGATGTTGGCCAGCAGAACCTGTGCGGTGCAGATGTTGCTGTTGGCTTTTTCACGACGGATGTGCTGCTCACGGGTCTGCAGCGACATGCGGAAGGCCTGTTTGCCGCGGGCATCAATGGAGACGCCAATAATGCGGCCGGGCACGGCGCGCTTGTAGTCATCCTTGGTGGCAAAGTAGGCGGCGTGCGGGCCGCCAAAACCCATGGGTACGCCAAAGCGCTGGGTATTGCCCACCACCACGTCGGCGCCCATCTCGCCGGGTGCGGTCAAGAGCGCCAGGCTCATCAGGTCGGCGGCAACGCAGGCGATGGCCTGATTGGTCTGCAGTGCCTGAATGGTCTCGCTGATATCTTCGATATGGCCGTCGGCATCCGGGTATTGCAGGATTGCACCAAACACCGGGTGTGAGGCCGCGTCTTTGGCCGGGCCAATGATCAGTTCAAATCCGAAGCTCTCGGCGCGGGTGCGAATAACGTCAATGGTTTGCGGCAGGCAGCGCTGATCCACGAAAAAAGCATTGGCACTGCGCGCCTTGCTGACACGTTTGGCCAGCGCCATGGCTTCGGCCGCCGCCGTGGCTTCGTCGAGCAGGGAGGCATTGGCCAGCTCCATACCGGTCAGGTCCAGCACCATCTGCTGGTAAGCCAGCAGGGTTTCCAGTCGCCCCTGGGAAATCTCCGGCTGGTAGGGCGTATACGCCGTGTACCAGCCCGGATTCTCAAGCACATTGCGCAGAATCACCGGCGGTGTCACCGTGTCGTAATACCCCAGCCCTATATAGGAGCGGTGCAGGACATTCTGTTGCGCAAGTTGCTTGAGGCGACCCAATGCCTGCTGTTCGCTGCGGGGCTCGGCCAGCGCCAGCGGACGGTTCAACGCAATGCTGCCAGGCACGGTGGCACGGATCAGTTCGCTCAGGGAGCTGTAACCGAGGGCGGCCAACATGGTCTGGATCTGTGGTTCATCAGGGCCAATATGGCGACCGATGAACGTGTCGTTGTCTTGCAGGGATCGCAGGGGCGTATTGATGTTCATTCACACATTCCGGCATAAGTGTCGGCGTCCAGCAGCTCTTCCAGTTCACTTGGATTGCTGGGCAGAATACGGCACAACCAGCCGTCGCTATAGGGGGAGGAGTTCATGGTTTCCGGGGCATCGGTCAGATCTTCGTTGACGGCAATGACTTCGCCCGAAATCGGCGCGTAGATATCCGAGGCCGCTTTCACGGACTCGACCACACTCATCTCGTCCTTGGCGCTGACCACAGCACCTTCTTCGGGAAGTTCAATAAACACGATGTCACCCAGCAGCTCCTGGGCATGATCGGAAATGCCGATGGTGACACTGCCGTCTTCTTCGACGCGCACCCACTCGTGGGTGGCGGCATATTTCAAATCATCAGGGAATTCGCTCACTGGAGGTTCCTCGTGGCTGTTGTGGATTTATTGTTGGATCAAGAGAATACTTTCTTACCGTGACGCACGAATCCGGGTTTTACCTGGCGCACCGGCACCAGTTTGCCGCGGATGTCGACAGCGCATTGCTGCGAGTCTGCCGGAATTCTAGCCAATGCGATAGCGTGCTTCAATGTCGGTGAAAAAGTGCCACTGGTGATCACCCCATCCTGCGTCGTGCCATCGCTCAAGGTACACTCGACCCGCAGTCCTTCGCGCAGCACACCGCGTGTTTCCATGACCAGGCCGGTCAACACCGGCAGCGTGTCGCGGTGCTGGCGCTGCGTTTCCAGTGCCCGACGGCCGATAAAGTCGCGGTCGGCCGGCTCCCAGGCGATGGTCCAGCCCATGTTGGCGGACAGCGGAGAAATGCGCTCATCCATATCGTGCCCATACAGGTTCATACCCGCCTCCAGGCGCAGGGTGTCGCGCGCGCCCAGGCCGATGGGTTTGACGCCAGCGGCCAGCAGCTGATCCCAGATAGCCGGCGCCTCACTGTTGGGCAGCATGATTTCGACGCCATGCTCGCCGGTATAACCAGTACGCGCAACGAACCAGTCATCCAGTTTTACGCCGTAAAAATTTTTCAGACCACTCACTGTCGCGGAATCGTCGCTGGAAAAGCGCTGGCCAATGATCCGACACACGGTGTCGATGGCGTGGGGGCCCTGAACCGCCAGAATTGCCAGCTCCGGACGCTCGGTCAGGGTGACTGTGAAACCGGCCAGCTGGCTTTGCATCCAGGCCAGGTCTTTTTCGCGGGTAGCACAATTGACGACCAGGCGGAAACCCGACGCCATGCGATAAACGATCAGATCATCAATGACGCCGCCGTTTTCATTGAGCATGCCGGTGTACAGCGCGTGACCGGTGTCCTTGAGGCGAGCCACATCATTGGCCAGCAGGTAGCGCAGCCAGGACTCGGCATCGGCACCGTCGATATCGACAATGGTCATGTGGGAGACGTCAAACACGCCTGCCTGCTCCCGCACCGCCGTATGCTCCTCGATCAGGGACTGGTACTGAATGGGCATGTCCCACCCGCCGAAATCCACGATTTTGGCACCGGCTTCAAGGTGCTTTGCGTACAGTGCAGTCTGTTGTCCCACAGGTGAACCTCCCGGCGTGGTCGTGACGCGTGATGGCAGCGTTGGAAAAGACGGGTAGTTTACTGTTTGACAGGCGGATTTAACAGGCGAGCGGTACCGCTTTTGCGGATTATTTGCCGTTTAGTGCCTGTTATGCGGACCTGCGACGTAGAGGGGAGGGGTCAGTCAAGTGTTGCCATGAAACGCCCGCTGCGTGGACGAAAGGCGTGATCACTGTCCATGGAGAACACCACGGAGCTGGAGCGGCCCACTATCTGGGCGCGCGGGATGAAACTGTACAGCCGGCTGTCGGCGCTGTTGTCGCGGTTGTCGCCCAGCACAAAAAAGTGATTCTCGGGGACCTGTGCCGGCCCGTAGCTTCGGGTTGAGCGGCTGCCGCGTTGCGACGACAGCAGCGCCTGATGGGTTTCATCAAACAGATGTTCGACGATGGTAATGCCTTCGTGGCTCTCGGAGAGAATTTCGAAATCAACAACCTCGTCATTGACCACCAGCAGGTTGTTGCGCATGTAGACAGTGTCGCCGGGCTCGCCGATGATGCGTTTAACCAGCCGTTTACCCGCCACTTCCGAGTCGATGATGACGATATCGCCACGCGTGGGCTCGGCCAGCTCCAGCACGGAAATGCCGGTAAAGGGCAGCTTGATGTCATAGGCGAGTTTGTTGACCCAGACCTTGTCACCATCCAGCAGGGTGGGCTGCATGGAACGGCCGGAGATGGAATTAAGGTCGGCGACGGCGCTCTTGAAACACAGAATACTGGCCAGAATCAGCAGGAATTTGCGGTTCTCACGCCAGAATGCGGCGAGATACGTTCTTGATGCGTGCAGAAATCTCACGTTTTGGATTCTTCCTTGCCTGTGTGCGGGTCGGCTTGTTCACTAACGTTAGCCCGATACCCGGCGCCGGTCAACGCCGTTGCACTGATTGTGCTGAATTGATGCGATAAATAACGTATATTTTGCGACAATAGTGGCAAATGCCGTTGTCTGTACCGGACTGAATCATGCCGTTGTCGTCCTTTCATCCCGCCTGCCGGGCCTGGTTTGAGCACAACCTGGGCGCCCCCACCGATGCCCAGGCTGATGCGTGGCCGGCGATTCGCGACGGGCGCCACACGCTGGTGGCAGCGCCTACCGGCAGCGGTAAGACCCTGGCGGCGTTTTATGCCGCCATTGATATCCTGGTGCAGGAGGCGCAACAGGCGCCGCTGCCCGCACAGACCCGCATTTTGTATGTTTCCCCGCTGAAAGCGCTGAGCAATGACATTGAGCGCAACCTGCAGGCGCCACTGGCCGGTATCGAGGACGAACTGTTTTTGCAGGGCTGTCATGCGGCCGGTATCCGTGTCGCGGTGCGCTCCGGCGATACACCGCCGGCCGAACGGCAGAAAATGCTGAAGAACCCGCCCCATATCCTGGTGACCACGCCCGAGTCGCTGTACCTGCTGCTGACCAGCATTCATGGTCGCAACATGCTGCGGGGCGTCACCTCGGTGATCATTGATGAAATCCACGCCATGCTCGCTGACAAGCGCGGCTCGCATCTGTCACTGTCGCTGGAGCGCCTGCAGGCGTTGACCGGCAGGCCGCTGCAACGCATTGGCCTGTCGGCGACCCAGAAACCGATTGAGCTGGTGGCGTCGTATCTGACCGGCGCGGCGGCTGGCTCTCTATCAGGCGCTGTGGGCAATGACTGCGTGATTGTTGACAGTGGCCATAACCGCAAGCGTGATATCCGCATTGAGGTGCCGTCCTCACCGCTGACCGCGCTGATGAGCAATGAGGTGTGGGGGGAGCTTTACGAGCGGTTGGTGGAGCTGATCAACAGCCACCAGACCACGCTGGTGTTTGTGAATACCCGTCGCCTGTCTGAACGGCTGGCGCTGGCGCTGTCCGAACGCCTGCAGGCAGACAATCTGGCAGGGGATAACGCCGTAAAACTGGTGAGTTCGCATCATGGCAGCATGAGCAAGGAACATCGCCTGCGCGCCGAGCAACAGCTCAAGGCCGGCAAACTGAAAGTCCTGGTGGCCACGGCTTCCATGGAACTGGGTATTGATATTGGCGCGGTAGACCTGGTCGTGCAGTTCGCCTCGCCCAAAAGCATCGCCACCTTCCTGCAACGTGTGGGCCGCAGTGGTCACTCGGTGGGCGGCACACCCAAGGGTATTCTGTTCCCGCTGACGCGCGATGACCTGGCTGAATGCACCGCGCTGGTGGACAGCATTCATCGCGGCGAACTCGACAAAATCCTGATGCCGGAGGCGCCGCTGGATATTCTGTCGCAGCAGCTGGTGGCCGAACTGGCCGCCCGGCAGGATGAAGATGTGGCGCCGCAATCGCTGGATGAACTGTTTGCCCTGATGACACGGGCGTGGCCCTATCGCAACCTGCAGCGTGCGGTGTTTGATGGCCTGGTGCAGATGCTGGGGGACGGCTATTCCACCCGGCTGGGCCGGCGCGGTGCCTGGCTGCATCTGGATCGTATCAATCAGCGTGCCAGTGCCCGCCGGGGCGCGCGGCTGACGGCGCTGACCAATGGCGGGGCGATCCCGGACATGTTTGACTATCAGGTGGTGCTGGACCCTGATGACACCGTGGTCGGTAACCTCAATGAAGATTTTGCGCTGGAGACCCTGCCGGGCGATATCTTCACGCTGGGGTCACACAGCTGGCAGATGATGCGGGTGGACGGTCTCAAGGTACGGGTGCGGGATGCCCACGGGCAAAAACCCACCGTGCCGTTCTGGTTCGGCGAGGCCGCCGGGCGCACGGTTGAGCTGTCATCGTCGGTGTCCAGGCTTCGGGAAACCATTGACGATTACCTGACCGATGCAGGGCCTGAACAGGCCGTGTTATGGCTGACCGGCGAGTTGGGCTTGCCGCCGGGCGCTGCCACCCAGCTGGTGGACTATCTGCAGGCCGGGCGCAATGCCCTGCAGGTGATGCCGACCCAGCACAATATCGTCATGGAGCGCTTCTTTGATGAAGTGGGTGACATGCATCTGGTGATACATGCCCCCTTTGGCAGCCGTCTGAACAAAGCCTGGGGGCTGGCGCTGCGCAAGCGCTTCTGCCGCACGTTCAACTTTGAATTGCAGGCTGCTGCCAATGAGGACAGCATTGTCATCTCGCTGGGCTCGGTGCACAGCTTTGCGCTGGAAGAGGTGTTTGCCTATCTGCACAGCAACACCGTGACCGACGTGCTCACCCAGGCGCTGCTGGATTCCCCCATGTTTGAGGTGCGCTGGCGCTGGAATGCCACCCGCTCGCTGGCCATTCAGCGCAACCGGGCCGGCAAACGTGTCCCGCCGCAATTTCAGCGCATGGATGCTGAAGACCTGGTGGCGCAAGTGTTTCCTGATCAGCTGGCCTGCCAGGAGAACATCACCGGCAAGCGCGAGATACCCGAGCACCCGCTGGTACGGCAGACCATTCATGACTGCCTGACCGAGGCCATGGACATTGATGGGCTGCTGGAGTTGTTGCGGGCGTTCGAGGATAAGTCACTGAATCTGGTCGCCCTGGATTTGCGTGAGCCCTCACCCTTCGCCCAGGAAATCATCAACGCCCGGCCTTATGCGTTTCTGGATGATGCCCCGTTTGAAGAACGCCGTACCAACGCCATCCGCAATCGTAGCTGGACCGATCCTGCCGAAACCGATGCCTACAGCCGTCTGGACGAGGCCGCCATCAGCCGCGTGCGCGACGAAGCCTGGCCGCTGATGCGGGATGTCGAGGAGATGCATGATGCGCTTTACTGTGCCGGCTTCTTCACCGCCAGCGAGCTGACGGAGCCGCGCCATGCCGCCCTGTTTGACAAACTGGTCGCGCAGGGCAGGGCGTGTCACCTGTCCGCCACCGGTCATTATCTGAGCGCGGAAATGCAGCCGGTGTTCCGGGCACTGTATCCGGACGCGGTGTTTGAGCCGGTTATCGACCTGCCGGCCGAGCTGACCGCCACTGCGCCCGACGCCGATGAAGCGGCACAGATTCTCGTGCGTCGCCGGCTGGACGTGCTGGGCCCGGTCAGTGTGGCTGATCTGCAGCAGCAGACCGGACTGGTGCGCAGCCAGCTAGACCAGGCCCTGCTGAAACTGGAAGCCGAAGGTTTTGCTTTCCGGGGCCGGTTCAGCCCGGACAGCCTCGGGCGCACGGATGACGATTCCCTGCAGTGGTGCGAGCGGCGATTACTGCAACGCATTCACCGCTATACCCTGGACAGTCATCGCGAGGCCATCAAGCCGGTGTCGCTGCAGGCCTATACGCGTTACCTGTTTGAACACCACGAGATCCGCGTGCAGACGCTGAGCCCGCGACCGGTGCCGTTGCCGTCCATGGCCGAAGGCCAGGCACTGCTGGAACGGACGCTGGAGCGGCTTGATGGCCTGGCGGCGCCGGCAGCGGCCTGGGAAGGCGAGATTATCCCCGCGCGGCTGGGCATGTATGATCCATCCTGGCTGGACATGCTGTGTATCAGCGGGCGCCTGGTGTGGGGACGTTATACACCGCCGGCGCAGTTGACGGCGGTGCGTTCGGGTGCCAGGCGCAGCGCCGGACCGATCAAGGCGACGCCGATGACGGTGTGTTCACGCCAGACCATGGACATCTGGCAGACGCTGTCGGCATCGGTCACGGCGAGCCAGCCAACGCTGACGGCGCCTGCGCAGAAAGCCCTGGAGATGCTACGGCAACGTGGCGCCAGCTTTTTTGCCGAGATCAAACAGCAAACCGGATTATTGCCCGTGCAGCTGGAACAGGCGCTGGCGGAACTGGTGGCCAATGGCCTGCTCACCAGTGACAGTTTCACCGGCCTGCGTGCCCTGCTGACGCCCGAGTCGCGCAAGGCTTCCACTCGTAATAGTGGTCGGTCGCGTGGTCGTCGCAGTGGCTTCAGCATTGAAGAGGCGGGGCGATGGTCGCTGATTCCGGCGGTAAATTTGGCGGCTGAGCTGGACAATGATGCGCTCGAAGAGCTGGTGATGATCTACCTGCGCCGCTGGGGGGTGGTCAGCCGACAAATACTGGCGCGCGAATCCTGTGCGCCGGCCTGGCGCGATCTGCTGCCAGTGCTGCGCCGATTTGAACTACGTGGCACCTTGCGCGGTGGTCGCTTTATCGAGGGGCTGGGTGGTGAGCAGTTTGCCTTGCCGGAAACCATCGCGCCGCTGCGCGCGGCAAGCAAAAGCGAAGCGGGCACTGACTACCAGGAATCGCATTACTGCAGCCTGGCGGCAACCGACCCGGTCAACAACCTGCCGCTGCTACTGCCCGATGTGAAACTGGCGCGCACCAACCGTAACAGGGTGTTGTACCGCGATGGCATTCCGCTGGCGGTGCTGGATGGCGATGCCGTGCGGTTTTTGCGGGATGTGCCCAGTCAGTATCAATGGGCGCTGGAACAGCTGTTGCGCAGAAATGATATGAATCCGCGATTAAGAAGTTACCTTGCCTGAACGGCCCTGGGAACGTGAATGGGTTAATACAGCATGCTGATGTTGGTACAGGCGGTTGAAAAACGTATGTTTATGATGATCTGCCGCGCGTACACTGTTTTTCTTGAGTCTTTGATACTGTGGAAGGAAATCCATAATGAAAATGTTGCCTCAACTGGGATTTGTCCTGCTGTTGCCGGTTCTGATGCTTGCCAGTGTGACGCAGGCTGCCGATGCACCGCCTGCCATTGCGGAGGTCGTTGCCGGCGCGGAGCGCCAGGACGGCTATTTCGATTTCCACTATCAACCCAATACCGGCCAGATCCTGCTGGAAGTGGATCGCTGGGATGAGGAATTCCTGTATACCAGCGCGCTGGCCACCGGGGTCGGCTCCAATGACATCGGTCTGGATCGAGGCCAGTTGGGCGGCAGCCGGGTAGTGAAGTTCGAGCGCCATGGCAACAAGGTGTTCCTCAAACACATCAATCTGGACTACCGCGCGGATTCGGACAGCGCCGCAGAACGACTCTCGGTGCAGGAGGCCTTTGCCGAATCCATTCTCGCGGGTTTTGATGTTGAGGCAGTTGATGGTGACAGTGTCCTGATCGACCTGACTGACTTTCTGCTCAGCGATGTGCACGGCGTGGCCACGACGCTGGCACGCAGTCAGCAGGGCAGCTACAGCCTGGATAAACAGCGCTCGGCCGTTTACATGGAGCGCACCCGCAATTTTCCATTGAATTCCGAGTTCGAAGCCCAGCTCACCTTTGCCGGCACGCAGCCCGGTGCGCTGGTGCGGTCTGTCACCCCGTCACCGGGCAGCGTCACTGTGCGCCAGCATCATTCCTTTGTGCAGTTGCCGTCGCCTGGGTACCAGCCGCGTGCGTTTCATCCAGAGTCAGGGTTCTGGTCGCGCAGCTATGAGGACTTTGCTGCACCGATCAACGAAGACATGACCCGCCGTTTCATTTCCCGGCACCGGCTGGAGAAACGTAATCCTCAGGCCGCGCGCAGCGAGGCGGTCAAGCCGATCATCTACTACCTGGACGCCGGCGTGCCGGAGCCCGTGCGCAGCGCTTTGCTTGATGGTGCGCGCTGGTGGAACGAAGCCTTTGAGGCCATCGGTTTTGACAATGCCTTTCAGGTCGAGATACTGCCGGAAGATGCTGATCCCATGGATATCCGTTACAACGTGATTCAGTGGGTGCACCGTTCGACACGCGGCTGGTCTTACGGGTCAAGTGTCACAGACCCAAGGACTGGCGAAATCATCAAGGGCAAGGTCACCCTGGGATCGCTACGTGTGCGTCAGGACTATCGTATTGCGCAGTCGCTGATTGGTCTGGCACAGGAAGGTTCTGATGAGGCCATTCAGGCGCTGGCTCTGTCGCGCATCCGCCAGCTCTCGGCACACGAAGTCGGACACACCCTGGGTATCGCGCATAACTTCGCGGCCAGCGTGAACGCCCGGGCGTCGGTGATGGATTATCCGCATCCGGCGCTGGAGATCAGTGATGCCGGGGTGCTGGATGCACTCAACGCTTACGATGTGGGGCTGGGGCAGTGGGATTTCCAGACCATCAAATACGGTTATGCCGAGTATGCAACACCGTTGGAAGAAGCCGTCGGCCTGGCCACAACGCTGCAGGAAAACAAGAATGCCGGCCTGTATTTTATTTCCGACGCCGACAGCCGTGCGCCGGGTGGCGCCCACCCGCTGGCGCATCTGTGGGATAACGGCGCCGACCCGGTCAGTGAGCTGGAACGGCTGCTGGCGGTGCGCGCGGCGGCCCTGCAACGATTCGGTGCCGGTAACCTGCGCGCCGGCCAACCCTATGCCGAGCTGGAAGAGATCCTGGTGCCACTGTACTTTCTGCATCGTTATCAGGTTGAGGCCGTGCACCGCCTGATCGGCGGCATGTACTATGAGTACAGTGTCTATGATGGCGAAAGCGCTGAGCCGGAGCAGGTCACGCCGATCGCCGCAGCCGACCAGATGCGGGCACTTGAGGCGCTGATGCAGACCCTGACCTCTGACGTGTTGGCCCTGTCGCCGGCGATTCTGGCGACCATACCGCCCAAACCAGTGGGTTATTCGCGCAGCCGCGAGAGCTTCCCATTGCGCACGTCACTGGGTCTGGACTATGCCACCATCGCCGAGACAGCTGCCGACCATACCCTCAGTGGCATTCTGCAGGGAGAGCGCCTGGGGCGGCTGATCAATCAACACAGCCTGGACCCGACACTGCCGTCCATTCAGCAGGTGCTGGACCGCCTGATGAACAGCAGCTGGTTTGCCGAACGTGCCGCCGGCCAGTCCGGCCGTGTGCAGCAGGCTGTCAACAACGTGACGCTGTATCGCATGCTGGCGCTGATGCGCTCGGAAGACACCGGCAATCAGGTGAAGGCGGCGGTGAACCTGGCCTTGCGCGATCTGGAAGCGTGGCTGGATGACGAGGTTGATGACATATCAGACAATGATTGGCGCGGGCATTACCGCATGGCGCTTGATGAGCTGGAGAACTGGTCCGATAATGTCGGGTCTGACAGCCTGTTGTCGGCGCCGATGCCCATGCCGCCCGGTGCCCCCATCTAGAAAACTATCTTGACCAGAGGATAACGCTTGAAAACTGTATTCGATTTACCGGCGGTGACCTTGCCGGTCAACGGGCGGGATGCACGGTTCCCGGTAGGACGGGTGTTCTGCGTGGGACGCAATTACGCCGAACATGCCCGGGAAATGGGCGCTGACCCCGGTCGTGAAGCGCCGTTTTTTTTCAGCAAACCGGCTTCAGCGGTGTGGGTGCCTGATGGCAAGGTCCCTTACCCGTCACGCACCACTGAGCTGCACCATGAAGCAGAGCTGGTGGTCGCATTGCACCGGGGTGGACGGTCAATGACGGCCGAGGCTGCGCGTGACTGTGTGTATGGTTATGGCGTGGGAATCGATTTTACTCGCCGTGACCTGCAGGCTGACGCCAAGAGGCAGGGCCGGCCCTGGGACACCGCCAAGGGGTTTGATGCATCAGGGCCGGTGTCCGCACTGGTCGCTGTTGATGATTGTGGTTGGCTGGAAAAAGGTGCCATAACACTCACATTAAATGGTGAGCCACGGCAGCGCGGTGATCTGTCGGACATGATCTGGAAGGTGGACGAAATAATCGCCGAGCTGTCTACATATTATACCTTGCAGGCGGGGGATATCATCTTCACCGGCACTCCCGCAGGGGTGGGCGCAGTCAACGAGGGCGATGTGGTGCTGGCCACCATCGACGGCGTGGGCCGGCTGGAATTCACCATGGTTTAAGCGCCGGCGGCGGGATCCACTGCCGGCAAGGGGGGCAGGCCGTCGAACCAGGCCTCCAGTATGAGGCGCGCGGCCAGGGCATCCACCTCGCCGCTGGCTTCACCGCGCAACAGTTCTCCGCGTGCTTCAAACGAGGTCAGGCGCTCATCGACACCAAAGCAGGGCTTGTGCAGGCGACCGTTCAGGCGTTTGCCAAACTTGCGTGCACGCAGCAACAGCTCGCTTTCGCTGTCATCCATATTAAAAGGCAGGCCAACGACAAAAACATCCGGTTGCCAGTTTTCCACCAGCGCCTCCAGTCGGGTCCAGTCCGGAATACCATCGGTCGCCGGGATGATGCCGATGGCTTGTGCCGTGCCGGTCAGGCTCTGGCCATAGGCCACACCAATACGCTTGGTGCCGAAATCAAACGCCAGTACTCTTAACGGTTTGAGGTATTTCGCAGGGTACCGGTCCATGGGGATCAGGAATGCCCGGCCAGTGACGCCAGTTGGCTCATGCTGACGCCCAGCAGTGCCGCGACTGCTGATGCCTTGTTTTCGTAGTCGGTGGAGAACAGCAGTTCGGTATCGGCAGGCACGGTCAGCCAGACATTGTCGGTGATCTCCTGCTCCAGCTGGCCGGCATCCCACCCGGCACAGCCCAGCGTCACCAGGTAGCGGGCCGGACCGCCGCCATCAGCGATTTCCTGCAGAATGTCTTTGGACATGGACAGGCTGATGCTGTCGTTCACCGCCAGGGTGTAGTCCCATTCGGTACCGGCTTCGTGGAGGATGAAACCCTTGTTGCGCTCGACCGGCCCGCCAGTGAGAATGCTGCGGTCCTGCAGCCGTGCCAGGAATTCATCCTTGATGCTGATGCCAAGTTCTTCCATCAGGTCGGGGACGACCAGCTTTGACGGTCTGTTAACCACCAGGCCCAGAGCGCCTTCGCTGTCATGTTTCCACAGGTAAGTGACTGAGCCATTGAAATTGGGATCGCGCAGGTGTGGCATGGCTATCAGGAAATGATTTTCCAGATAGCGGGCATCGCCGGTGTCGGTATCTGATTCATGCGTCATACGTGACAGACTCCCGTGGTTGTGTCAGTTGCTGCTAAAGCCATTGCCCGGGCGAAAGCGCCAGGTACGGATGATTTCCAGCAGATCGACCTCACCGCGCAGCTCTGCGGGGAACGCGTCAAAGGGCGCCGCCAGGCGGACGATATCGACAGCGGCCTGGTCCAGCACCTGTTGGCCGGAGCCCTGCAGGATACGTATCTCCTGTACACTGCCGTCCGGGCGGATCGATACCAGCATGCGCAGGCTGCCGAAAATCTCGTCGCGCCGCGCCTGTTGCGGATAGTGTTCATTGCCGACCAGCTCAATTCGCTTGCGCCAGTTGTCCAGGTAAAGTGCGTCATGGCGCTGTTGAGTCGACGCTGATGAAATCGTATAGCGTCGTGGCCGTTTGGCGTACTCCTGCTGCTGCACATCGAGCTGGGCCTGCAGGCTGGCAATGGCCAGGGAAATATCCTGGGGTGTGGAGTGTTCCGACAACACGCTGCTGTCACTGGGTTGCTGTGATTCGGTTTGCTGGCGCAGCTGTTCATCCGCGTCGGTCGTGGTCAGAATGCGGTTGTCCTGCATCTGTTGCGCGGAGGCGGCCGGCGACGGCAGCGGTTGTACCTGCTGAATGATTTCCTCGTGAAACTGAGATTCCACCGGTGTGGCCGGGGCGACTGAGTCATTAACGGAGCCGCTGCCCAGCTGATTCTCTTGGGCGATAAAGTCCGCCATCTCCGGCGGCATGTCACTGCGATATTGCGCCAGCGTGATTTCGATGGCTGGCACGCTGCGGCTTTCACTGAGAAAACTGAAACCCACACCGGCAATGATGATGACATGCAGACAGGCGGACAGAAAAATGGTGAACCCAAAGCGTTCCTGCGCCAGTCCGCTGTCCTGATCTGCATTGTTCTGCCTGGGATTGTCTGAAGTCATCAAGCCAGATGTTCCGATAGTCTATTGGTTCAGTTTGCTGGCGATACAGTCCATCAGGTCGCCAGCGATATCAAGGTTGTAGGCGGCATCAAGCTCGCGGATACAGGTCGGGCTGGTGACGTTGATCTCCGTCAGGTACTCACCGATCACATCCAGCCCTACAAACAGCAGACCTTTGGCGCGGACAGTTTCTCTCACCTGGTCACAAATCCATTTGTCGCGATCGGACAGTGGCTGGGCTACCCCGCTGCCACCGGCGGCCAGGTTGCCGCGGCTTTCGCCGATGGCGGGCACCCGGGCGAGCGCATAGGGCACCGGGTCGCCGTCAATCAGCAGGATGCGTTTGTCACCCTTGACGATCTCGGGGATGTAGCGCTGTGCCATGATCGGGTTGCGCCCGTGCGCGGTCAGCAACTCAATGATCACGCTGATGTTGGTGTCATCGGAGCGGATCCGGAATATGGAGCTGCCACCCATACCGTCCAGCGGTTTGAAAATGACGTCGCCATGTTCCTTGTGGAAAGCCTTGAGTTTGTCGGCGCGACTGCTCACCAGTAGCGGCGGGCAGCACTGGGGGAACTGCGTGGCAAACATTTTTTCGTTGCAGTCGCGCAGAGACTGCGGTTTGTTGACGATCAGCGTACCGGCCTGCTCGGCGCGCTCCAGCAGGTAGGTGGAATAAACGTAGTTGCTGTCGAAAGGCGGGTCCTTGCGCATCAGGATGACATCCAGGTCGGCCAGCGCTCGCTCGCTGGCGTCGCCCATGCGGTACCAGTTGTCCGGATCGTAGGCAACTTCCAGCGGCCGCATTCTGGCCATGGCGGTATCACCGTCCAGGTAGAGGTCGCCCTGCTCCATGTAGTGCAGTTCCCAGCCACGCTTCTGGGCCGCCACCAGCATCGCCAGGCTGGTGTCCTTTTTGTAGCTAATGTTGGCGATGGGATCCATCACGATGCCGACTTTCAGGTGCATGTTTCAGCCTCTTGCCCGGGATTGTGGGTCAGGCACTGCCTGGCGGCAGCCCTGAACAGTGAAAACTGTTGTGTGATTCACATCATAACATGATTGCCCGACGCAGCAGTCCCGGCCATGTGCTAAAACCCTGTGACTGACCTTGTTAACCGGTATTGATCAGGGAGGATCAAACATGACAGCAATGGGAGATACCGGACAGCCGCCCGGCACTGCGCAACGCCCGGAAAATCCGCGCCCGTTCCGGGTGCTGCTGGCGGATGCCGGGCTGCAGTTGCGGGAAAGACTGGCCGATCTGTTAACGCAACAGACTGTTGAGGTGCTGACTGCAGATGACGGATTCGACGTGCTGTGTCGGTTGCCCGAACTCAGGCCCGATCTGTTATTGCTGGCCAGTGCCCTGCCGCGTTTGAGTGGCACCCAGGTGTGCTCGCTGGTGCGGCAATGCCCGGATTTTCGCGAACTGACGGTGATCCTGATGGGTGATGAGCATAATCTGCTTGATGAGGTGCGGGCGGAACTGGCCGGTGCCGATGGCTGTCTGCACATGCCGTTCCGGCTGGCTGAACTGCAGGATGTGCTGGCGCGGGTCCGGCCGCGAACCGCAGATCCCGGCGTGGCAGCGCCGTGACAGCAATGGTCCTGGTGGTGGATGACAATGCCTGGGCGCGCGACCTGCTGAGCGCCGCCCTGCAAAGCCATGGGTATGACACCGAACAGGCCGCCGATCTGGCCGACGTGCGGCAATTGCGGCGCCGTGGTGGCGCGGGCTGGCGACCGGACCTGATTTTCGTCGAACTGGTGCGCGCGCGCGGCAACGGTTTTACGGTGGCAGCCTGGTTACAGGCGCAGCGACTCGGCGTTGTGGTGCTGCTTAGCGAGCGCGATGACGAAGCCGATCGTCTGTGGGCCCGCTCGCGCGGGATTATGCACATGATGTCCCGGGCCGAGGGTGCCGCTCAGCTGTGCCGGCGGGTGGACGAGCTACTGACTGCATGTGGTGACGGGCTATGCCGGTGAACGCGGCAACGCTGGCGACGTCGCGCGCCCTGATGGGCTGTCTGGCGGGCTGCCTGGATAGGCTTCTGGGCGAGATACAGTCCACCATGCTGGTGCCGGCCGCAACAGCGCCTGCGGACAGTGGCACACTGGCGGCGCTGTTTGAGTGTCTGGAGGCTGCCAGCCGCTTTCTGGCTGACGTGCCGGGAACTGCCGGGTGCCAGAGCGCCACGCAGTGCCAGGCTCTGGTTGCCGCCTGGCGGGCACTGCGTGGCGCCGGCGATGCCGTGTGCCATCGTCAGCTCGTCAGGGATCTGTTGCGCTGTCGTGATGCGCTGCAGATGGTCAGTGCTGCCGCATCGCTGCAACAGGTCATCACCGGGCATGTGCGCGCGACGATGGATCACCTGCTGCTGGCACAGGGCCCTGACAGCCCTGACGCTGACCAGACGTTGACGCATGAAGCTGGTGTCCGCTGCCGCGCGATCATGGGCGCCATGCGATTTCTGACGCCGGCAGTGCCGGCGCTCAACAGTCTGTGCGTACCACCCACAACCAGCCGTGATCTGCTGCACTGGTTACTGACACTGGAAGAACAGCTGACCCGGGACTGCCCGCCGACCACTCTGCCCCGGTGTTTCCGGCGTGAGCTGGAGCGCTGTGCTGCGCGTTGCAGCTGCACCTCGCCGGCCAACGGTCTGTCATCGGCCTTGTGGGAATTGCAGCTGGTGGCAGGCGCGCTCACGAGTCTGGACGGCTTGCCTGGCTCTTGTTCTGGCTCTTGTTCTGGCTCTGGTTCTGGCTCTGGTTCTGGCTCTGGCCCCGGCGCAGACCCTGCCGCGCCGGGTCTGCGGCAGCATGGACGGGCACTGCTGGCATGCTCGGCGCAGGCCCTGTATCACCAAAGCGGGACTCATCGGGGCGTTTCGGGTGCGTTGCGTGAGGTTGTGCGAACGGCCTTGCGGTTGCTGGCCGGTTCCAGCCCCGGGGTGACCTTGCCGGCAGTTGATTCGACACTCGAGCTGGAACCGGCGTCGCTGCCGGCGCCCGCCCGGGCGTCGATGCAGACCTTGTCCGGTGTGATGCCGGGGCGCGACCAGGCCGTCATGTCATGGGCAGCCATCAGTCTGCAGCTGTATCGCGTGCTGGTGTGCCTGCGCATGCTGGCTGGCGGCTTCAACAGTGGCTCTGCGGGGCGCCCTGCCAGCGAATCCCGGTGCCCGCAGCTGCTTCACTGGCAGATGCTGGTTGCCAGCCTTTATGCCTGCACCCATCATTGTGTTCAGCAATCCGTGATCACCGGCGAAGACCAGGATCAGCTGCTGGTCCTGCTGCGCCGTTTTGTGTTGCTGTTGCCGGCGGACGCAGCCGCGGCCGATGTGGACCTGCTGCCGTCCGCGATCCTGCTGGCGGCGCGTCTGGGGCTGCGCGCACAGCGCCACTGGCAACGCCTGACATTGACACTGGATGCGATGCAGCAGGATTTTGTCGATGCATCAGTGCAGCGGGTGCTGGCGGCCGGCCTGTATTACCTGCCGGCGATGGGGGGGACGCGTGACCCTGGTGATGAGGGCGTGCTGCCGCAGCACGTGTTGCGGGACCTGCATTTATTGCTCAAGGGCGCGCGCATCATGAATGTGCCACGAATCGAGTCACTGGTGCTGGTGATGATCGAGGTTTACCAGCGGCTTGCGGCCGATCCGGTATTTGCCGCGGAAGCGGATACCGGCAAGGCATTGCGGCGTGCGCATCGCAGCCTGTGCCGGATGCTGGATCAGGCGGCCGCCTGGCAGGCACCGGGCAATGCCCGACGGGTCATCAACAGTCTGTATGGCATGCTGGAGCGCTCACCTACTCAGGGCAGGGTTGTCACCGGCCCGGCACCTGCGGCTGTTCGTGAGCGCCCGGCAGACTGGTGCGATGACAGCTGGCAGGTGTGTCTGGTCACCAATCGGCGCCTGCGCAAGTTGATCCGGCATCAGCATGATCTGGAGAGCATTCGTGCATTGCTGCTGGAATTGCTGCGCGGTCAGGAAGAGCTAATTCGACGACAGGCCGACTACCGTGTCACGCTGGATGCGCCGCGGGTGTGAAAGCGGCTATAATACTTGCCTGATTCACGGTAATGCTCTGATTGGGGAGCTTACTGCCTTTCTGAGAGCTGAATAGTCTGTGAGAACATTCGGATTTATCTGGGGAGTCGGCGGTATTGTATTATTGCTGACATTCGCTATTGTGCGCCTGGGCGGTGTCGCGCTGGCTGTGGGCGACTACCCGCTGGCCGCCTGGCAGTGGGGCCTGGCCTTTGCCTGGCTGTTGTACATGGTGTGGGCCGAAGGCTACAAGGGCTTCCATCTGGCCTTTGCGCCGCGCGTGGTGGTGCGTGCCGAGTACCTGGCCCGGCATCCAAAGCCGCTGCACGTATTGCTGGCGCCGCTTTACTGCATGGGTTATATCCATGCCACCACTCGGCGGCGGTTACTGTCCATGGCGCTGACCTCAATGATTCTGTGTTTTGTTTTCCTGGTGCGCATGCTGCCGCAACCCTGGCGCGGACTGGTTGATGCCGGCGTGGTGGCGGGGCTGATGGTCGGTGTCGCCTCCATCCTGTACTATCTGGTGCGACTCAAACACAGCGGTGCGGCCAGCCTGCCGGTGCCGCCTGATGTGCCCGTGGGGACAGCGGTTGACGCAGCGGCCTGATCCGGCCCGCATCTGCCTGTTTTCCGGCACCCGGAGCCATTCATGGATCCAGCAATGACAGTTGATAAGGCGCTGGCGGCCGACCCTGAGCGGACCGTCTGTGCGGTCGTGGTGACCTGGCAACCGGTGCTGGATGATTTGCTGACACTGCTCGACCAGCTGGCGGCGCAGGCGTGCGACGTCGTGGTCGTAGACAACGGTTCTGCCAACGCCGCAGAACTGGCAAACGCCACCGCACAGCGCTCATCTGTCACGCTGGTGCGTTGGCCCGACAACCGCGGGCTGGCCGCCGCCATGAATGCCGGGCTGCAACTGGCGCAGGACAATGGTTATGCCCGGGTATTCCTGTTTGACCAGGACAGTACCCTCACTGATGGTTTTTGCGCTGGCATGCAGGGCGCCTGGCAGCGGGCAGAGAAGGTCAGTGCCCGCCCGGTGGCGGCGGTAGGTCCGCGCCTGCAGGATCCGGCCAGTGGCCGGCGCACGCCGTTCCGTCTGTTCCGGCTGCGACACCGTTCCGATCAACCGGCGCCTGATGCGCCGGACCTGTATCAGGCAGACTTTCTGATCTCTTCCGGGTGCCTGCTGTCACTGACGGCGCTGGACCGTATCGGCCTCATGAAAGAAAGTTATTTCATCGACAACATTGACCTGGAGTGGTGCTTCCGGGCCCGCGCCCAGGGGTTCGCGCTGTTCGGTACCGATGCGGCAGTCCTGCTGCATGCTATTGGCGAACCCAGCGCCAATCCGCTGGTGCGAGCCGGCTGGATGGTGCAGCACAGTCCCTTGCGCAGTTACTACTCCACCCGCAATCGCCTGCATCTGTACCGGCAGGACTATGCGCCGCTGAACTGGAAGCTGCGTGACAGCGTGCGCTTTGTCCTGAAATCGGGGTGGCTGCTGTTGTGTTCAGCACAGCGTCGTGAATACTGGCGCCAGATCCGGCGTGGCATGCAGGATGCGGGGACGCTGACATGAAACCTTCCTGTACCGTGCTGGTGCTGTTACCGGTCTACAACGGTGCCAGGTATCTTGCAGAACAGATCGCGTCAGTTCTGACCCAGCAGTGGGAGCCGGCCTTTGCTGACAAAATCACCGTCCGCCTGCTGTGCCGCGATGACGGATCCAGCGATCATTCGCCCGCGTTGCTGCAGGATTTTGCCCGACGCTACCCGGATGCCATCACGCTGCTGGCAGATGAGTCCGGCAATCTCGGCGCTGCCGGCAATTTCTCGGCACTGATGCACTATGCCGAACTCGAGATCCGGTCGGCGCCGTCGACCCACTGTTACATTGCCCTAGCTGATCAGGATGACATCTGGCAAGGCAACAAGCTGCAACGCAGCCTGACGGCGCTGCTGGCAGCCGAAGGCGGTGACCGGGAAACGCCGGTGCTGGTGCACAGTGATCTGCGGGTCGTCGATGCTGGCGCGCACGTCATTGCCGAATCGTTCATGGCCTATCAGGGCCTGCGGCCGGCACGCGACTCACTGTCCGCGCAATTGCTGAGCAATACCCTGACCGGTTGCACGGCGCTGATGAATCCGGCGCTGATTCGCAAGGCATTGCCGGTGCCTGCCGGCGCAGTCATGCATGACTGGTGGTTGTCCCTGATTGCCAGCGCATTCGGCCACCGGGTGTATCTCGATGAGGCGCTGGTTGATTACCGGCAACATGACCGCAATACCATTGGCGCCAGGGCGCACACAAAGTCTGTGTTGTCAGGCCAGGCATTGCGGGAGTTGCTCAGCAACCGCCGGTTGCCTGACAGGCAGCAGGCCTTTATGGAGATCGCCACACAGGCTGCTGAGTTCAGTGCGCGGCATGGCGATGAACTGTCATCTGCTCAGCGCTTTGTCTGTCGCCGGATAATGGCGCTGCCGAAGGCCGGGCTGTGGTGGCAGCGCGTCATGTTCCGCGTGCTGCGATTGCTTTGACTCAGAATCCCAGGCGCCTGCGCAGGGCAGCGATTTTCCTGGCCAGCGGTGACATGCTCGCCACGACATCGGGGTCGGGCTGTCTGGCAGGTTGCCATTCACCCGGCTTGATCCACTCAGGCTTGCGATAGGCCAGCTTGCCCGGTGTACTGTGCATCGGTGTGTAGTATTTACAGTTTTCAAAAAAGTAGTGTGTGACCTGCGAATGGCGCGTGCGTCTGGGGTCCTTTTGCTGTGAACCGCCGTGCAGCAGATTGGCATGCCAGATCAGGGCATGACCTTTGGGCATCAAACCATAAGCCGGTTCGATGCCGGACTGCTTGACGTGTTGTGCAATAAAGTCCTCATAACTGCCGTAGTTCTGATACCCCGCTTCCAGGCCGGCATCCTGCATGGTGATTTCCGGGAGCAGATGTGAGCCCGGGTAATACGCCAGTGGTCCATTATTGTCATCAATGTCTTCCAGTGCCACCCACACCCCGGCCATGAATCCCGATGGCTGACTGTTGAAATGAATGGTGTCCGAGTGTGTGCGCTGCTGGGTGCCAACCGGAAAGTTCAGGGTCTGGAATGGGAGTGGGCGGCGGCCATAGAGCTGTTCCAGCGCCGACAGCACATTGGCATTGGTGGCCAGTGTATGGGCCTCCCGGATGAATTTCCAGGCGTCCTGGATGCGCGCACCAAAACTGGGTGCTTTAAGGTGCTCCGGGTTGTAACACGGGTGCAGTGCGGCTTTCAGCGCTTCGATATCTGCGTCAGAGAAACCAAAGTCGGCAATGATATAACCGTCCCGGTTAAACTGGTCGATCTGTGCCTGAGTTAAAAAACCGGCTGTGCTGGGTGTGTCACTCATGGCTGCTTCCTTTTACTCTGCGTTGCTGTGATGCGTTCGATAGTCTGCAGGCGCTGTCGCATGCGTTCGCCGATGGCCTGCGCCGACAGGGTCCGGGCGATGGTGGTCCGGGCGCGCTCGCCCAGGGCGGCAACACGTGCCGGATTGGCTGCCAGGTCCCGCATTTCCTGCGCTGCGTGCTGGATATCGGCCACGGCCCAGTGCTGATGTGCCTCATACGGACCATAATCCTTGCCCAGTGTCTTCAGGGTATACCTGATGGGCACACAATTGTCGCGGGTCATGTATTCGGTATTGCCGGACCAGTCTGTCAACAGTGCCACCTTGCCCAGCGCCATGGCTTCGGCAGGCCCCAGGCCAAAGCCTTCGGCATGGTGCAGCGACACATAGCAGTCAATGCAGTTGATCAGCGAATCTATCTGACTGCGCTCAAAATGCTGGTCCAGTACCAGAATGTTCCGATAGTTGCCGATGCAGTCATGCAGCACAGCAGTGCTGGCCGCATCGGCGTTGTTGACCTTGATGACCAGCTGCACTGTCAGGTCGTCAGCGGCAAACGCCTGTTGAAAGGCCAGGACGGAACCAAAGGGGTTTTTGCGCTGCGCAACGCTGTGGGTGTCGAACATACTGACAAAAACAAAGGCCTGCGCGTCGATGCCAAAGTGCTCGCGCGGATAACGTTGCGCGTTGTCCATATCGATGTCGATGACATGGGGGATGGTGATCACCGGCACCGGTGACTTGGCTGCCACCGCCTGATTGACATAAGTCGATGGCACCCAGATTTCGTCCAGCAGATCAAAACTGGCCAGCCATCGGTCAGGGAATTCCGGCATCTCCCAGGCCCAGAAACCAATGTTGTAGCGTTGCCTGAACCAGGCCTGTCCCAGGTCTTTCATGACCACAGGCAAGTGATCAGCGTTGATATGTATGAGGTTGACCTGGTACTTCGGGTTGGCTATTTCCTTGTGCTGCCAGCGCAGATTGTCCATGCGGGACGGATTGCCGCGTTCATAGTTGATGATGCCAAACGGCAGACCCGATGCCTGCAGGGCAGAGGCGTTGCCGCGAGCCGCTTCGCCGACCCCCATGCTGGCGCGAATGTAGGCGATCAGGTTGATGCCGTGTTCCTCACTGCGGCCGGCGGTCTTGGCAGGAGCCACGGTATCGGTCGGCGCCGGCGACGCCAGCGCGCAGTCCTCGCGGAGCAGGCTGAGGGACGGATTGTAGTAAGGATCTCCCATGCGGAAGCGGTGGCCCCAGCGGCGCCACATGGTCTTCTCGTCCTTGCCGATGGGCTTGCTCTGGCGGCTGACGCTCTCATGGTGAATCAGTACACTGTGCGGCGTCCACACATTGCGCAGACCTGCCTCCAGGCAGCGCAGGCACAGGTCGATATCATTGCCGACAATGGACAGCGTTTCATCAAACCGTCCCAGCTGTTCAAAGCGGTCACGACGAATCATCAGGCAGGCGCCGGTGCTGGCGGACACTTCCCGTACGCATTTGTCCAGGCGCTGGTAAATGCCGGCGCCGGGCAGCTGCTTGTGGAAGAGGTGGCGTGCACCGCCGCCGTGATCAACCAGAAATACGCCGCCGTGCTGAATGGCACCATTGGGATACAGCAGCAGGCAGCCGACCGTACCGACATCATCCTGCAAGACCTGCCGTACCAGCTCATCAAGCCAGTCAGGCTGGATTATTTCGATATCATCGTTCAGGAACAACAGTATGTCGCCCGCGCTGCGGTCGACACCTTTGTTGTTCAGGCGTGACCAGTTGAAGGCTTCATTGCAATCGACCACCACAGCACCAGACTCGCGCGCATAGTGGATGCCTTCCGGGTGTTTGCCACGGCTGTTGTCGAGGATGACAATCTCCATGTCCGGGTAGCCGGTGGTCGCCAGCGTGTCCAGACAGGGTTTGAGAAACTGCATATTGCCCGTGGTCGGGATGATCACCGAGACTTTGGGTGGCAGGTGGGGCAGCGGTCGCGAGACATGGTGTATGTCATCAGCCTCCGGCCAGGGCTGAGTCACCTGTCTGCCATTGATCGCGAGGTGCGCGTGCAGCACCTCGGTTTCGGCCTGTTGCAGCGTCCGGCGGTGCCCGGCGTCGGGGTCGGGGGCGCTCCACAATACGCGGGGGATACGTGTCACCTGCGCGAACGCAAGCTGGTCACGCAGACGCAACAGCGTCTCATAACGCCAGGCGGGTGACGTCATCGCCGGCGCTGGCAGGTGATGGGCACTGACAAAAAACACGCCACCAATATAATTCTGGCTCAGCAGCAGATCCGGCGACCAGGCAAAGGTAAACCAGGGGTTGCAGAAGCCGCCGGCGGTGTCCTGATAATCATGGTCGGTGTACAGCAATCGTGTGTCTGGCTGCCACGCCACCGCGACATTGGCGAGACAGTCGCTGTGCAACACCTCACCGGCCTGCATCATCACCACAACGCTGTCAGTATCCGGGACAAATGCCGTGGGCTTACTGATCAGCTCAATCCGGTTCCAGGCTGTGTGTGTGGACAATTGTGCATGCAGGGTGGACTGATCGGCAGCGCTGCAGAGGACACTGCAACGCCAGTGCACCTGCGGCACTGGCGTCAGGTTTTGGCACTGCAGGCTGGTCAGTGATGCCAACAGGGCGTCAACCAATGGCGTGCGGGTGTTGGCATCAGCGGTTGCGTTGAGTAATACATGGAAATCGGTGTGCGGCTGCACAGAAACAATGGGTGTGGTGATCTGCTGCTGGCGCCAGCGCGCATACAGGGCCTGCGGCTGCTGCACAACAAAGCGGCGCTGGCACTGCGTGCGGTGTCCGTCGTCGTCGGTGCAGGACAGGGTAATGACATGCTCGCCGGGGCTCAGACCGTCGGTGTCGATGGCACGGGCGAAACCGATACGCTGCGCGTCGGCAAGCTGCGAATGCTGCGGCAGGGGATCGATAGTCTGCTGTTGTTTGCCATCCAGCAAGACAGTAACCGAGCGCAGTGGTGCCGGCGACCAGGCCCAGGCCTGCAGGGTCAGTGTGGTGCTGAACGCCAGGTTGTCACGGGTCGGATTGACGATGCCGCAAACCAGCGGATTGTCGCCGGGCGCAGCCGTAATGGCCGGTTCTGCCTGCTGACGACGGTGTCGGTGCAGCACGCCGGTCAGCAGGCCGTTGACCCGGCGCCGGGTCCAGCGATAGGGAGCCATCACGCGCCAGGAGAATGACGACAGGATTTCGCGGACACCCTGGTCCATCGCCTGATGTGCCAGATTGAGTTCGATGTGGGCGGCCTGCAGGCTCTGGTAATCCGCAGTCAGCTTTTGTGAAGCGGCCTCCAACTCGGTGAGTTGTTGCTGGTGGTCCTGCAATTGCTGTTGGGTCAGGTCCAGCGACTGACGGGTGGTTTGCAATTGCTGATGGGTCTGGCCGAGTTCCTGGTGCGCCAGACCCAGTTCCTGATGCAGTGAATGCACCAATGGCGTCTGGTCAACCAGGCCGAGCAGGGCATTCCACTGGGCGCCGGTCCAGCGCGATTTCCATTTATCGAGCAGTCTGGCGCGCGCTTCGGCCATCGGGTGACCTGGCTGGTACCGCGCCTGATGCTCGGTGAGCATGGTTTCGGAGTCGCCGCCCATTCGATAAAAAGCACCGACATGGCCGGTCAGCAGAAAGTCGGTCTGTTCTGCACACTGCAGCCAGAAATCCCAGTCTTCGTAAACGTCCAGTGTCTCGTCAAAATGGCAGCCGGTGTTGCGCAGAGAGATGGAAAACAGTGCTGCGTGGATGGGAATAAAATTGTCCCGGCGTAACACGGTCCGGTCAAACGGCACCGCAATGGTCTCATCCAGCAGGGAGCCGTCGGCGTCGGTTTTTTGTGTGGCGCTGTAGATGACCTGATGCTCTGGGTGCTGGTGTCCTGCAGCCATGAGTTGACTGATGTGGTCGCTGGCAATCCAGTCATCATCATCCAGAAACAGCACATGACGGCCGGTGGCTGCAGACAGTCCGGCGTTGGCGGCCTGCGGGCGGGACAGGGGCGTGCCAGTGGTGACGATGTTCAGTTCGACATGGGGCGCCTGGGTGATCTTGCTGGCCGTGCCGGCCAGGACCTCGGCGCCGACGCTGGCGGCATCTACCAGCACCAGCTCCAGGGCCGGCCAGTCCTGATTGAGCACCGATCGCAGGGTGTCCTGCAGACTGTTGCGGTTCATGGTGCGGCAGATGATGGAAACCAGTGGCGTGGCATCTGTGCGTTTAATGGCGATCATCCTTTGTGCTGTCACAGGGCGTATGGAAGTGCCGCATTGTACCGAGTTATCACTGTCGGCGTGAAGTCGCGTGGCCGTGGTTGTGCGGCGTGTACCGTGCGAGTCAAAGCCTGGTTTGCCGAAAGGGGTGCCGCGCTATTTCGTGGGCGCGGGCAACCGGCTGATCAATGTGCCCAGTACCTCGGCAATAAAATCCAGGAACAGGGTGTCCAGCTCTTCGGTAAAGTAATTCTGTGCGTGATTGCCGATGGCCAGCACCGCCAGCAGACTGTTGTGGTGGGTCACCGGGCACAGAGCGGCCGATCGCAGCGCGGGAGTGACACCCGGGAACAGCAGTGTTGAGGTGTTCTTGTCCAGTGTCTGGGTCAGTACCCGTTTGCTGCGCAGCAGCGAGGGGAAACGGCTCTGCAGTTCGCTGGCAACGTCACTGGTATCCACCAGTATCAGGCGACAGGCATCGATCCCCGGCTGCGTCGACAGGCTGGATTCGGTGACGACGGTCAACTGACCCAGATCGTCTTCTTCCAGCAGCGTCAGAATCAGGTTGCGGGTGACACTGAACAGCTGGTCATTGTAGCGGGCATTTTCCAGCAGGCCATTCAGGGTATGTCTTGATTCGATGCTGCGGTCACGCAATATTTTTACCTGTCGCTCGAGCAGGGAAATGGCCTTGCCACTTTCGTGCGGCACGGTCATCTCGGCCAGCAGGTTGTCGCGATTGGCGAAAAAGTCGGGGTGCGCCTTAAGGTAACCGGCGACGTCGTCAGCCGTCAGCGCTGCTGCAGACTTGTTTGCGGTGGCTGTTTTTTTGGCGGAAGAAACGTCACTTGTCATGCATGGAGCCTCATTGATGTGCTTGATGCCGTTGCCGGCCGTTGTTCAGATCAGTACTGTTCCTTCAAAGACGGTGGTCGCCGGTCCGGTCATGATAACCGGCTTGCCGTCGCCAGCCCACTCTATGATCAGCTCGCCGCCAGTCAGCTGGGCACGAACCCGATTGTTGAGCCGGCCTGCCTGAATGCCACAGACTACCGCGGCGCAGGCGCCGGTGCCGCAGGCTTCAGTCTCGCCGGCGCCACGCTCGAACACGCGCAGACGAATGGTGTCGCGATCGACAATCTGCATGAAACCGACATTGACACCCTGTGGGAAGGCATCATGCGTGCACAACACAGGACCCAGAGTCTGTACCGGTGCGGCATCCGGGTCGGCCACCGTCAGCACGATATGCGGATTGCCCATGGAGACTGCCTGAAACTCTGTCATGCCGTGCTGCCCGGCCGCCAGTTGATAACTCGGCCGTGGTGAGTCGGCACGAAACGGCAACGAGGCCGGCGCAAAGTCGGGCTCGCCCATGTCCACACTCACCTGGGCATGGTCATCGGCATGCAGCTCCAGCAGACGGTTTTGTGTTTGCACCCGGATCGGGCTGCGGCCGGTCAGACCCCGCGCCAGGACATAGCGGGCGAAGCAGCGGGCGCCATTGCCACAGTGCTCCACTTCACTGCCGTCGGCATTGAAGATGCGATAACTGAAGTCGGCATCCGGGCGCGTGGGTGGCGCGATAATCAGCAACTGGTCGAACCCCACGCCGCGGTGGCGGTCACCCAGCTGCCGTATCTGCGCCGGCGTCAGTGCCACCGGATGTGAGATCTGGTCAATCACCATGAAATCATTGCCCAGTCCATGCATCTTGGTGAAATTGACCCGCAGCGGTGTCTGCTCGTCCCGTTCCCGGGGCAAGTCGGAGCTGCCTCGCCTGTCATCCCTGGTTCTGTGCTTCACGGATCTGTGCTTCATCGGCCTTCTGTTCATGACGCTGTCAGTGTACGTTCCAGACTCAACTGATAACTGATGGTTTCCCGCTGGCGCACCAGGGTGGCCCGGTCAGCGTCGACCATCACTTCGGCGGCGCGGTTGCGGGTATTGTAGTTGGAGCTCATGACGAACCCATAGGCACCGGCCGAGCGCACCGCCAGCAGGTCGCCGGCCGCTATCTTCAGGGGGCGGTCCTTACCCAGGAAGTCGCCAGACTCACATACCGGACCCACCACATCATACAAGTGTTCGCTGTGCAGGTCTGCCTGCGCCGTCGATACCGGCACGATGTCCTGCCAGGCGCCATACAGGGCTGGCCGCAACAGGTCATTCATGGCGCCGTCAATGATGGCAAAATGCTTGTGTTCGGTGTGTTTCAGGTACTCGACCCGGGTTACGAATATGCCGGCGTTGGCGGCAATGGAGCGCCCGGGCTCCAGCATCAGCACCAGGTCTCTGCCCGCCATCTTGCGCTTGACCGCGTCGATCAACAATTGCGGCGAAGGCGGCGTTTCCTTGTTGTACACCACGCCCAGGCCGCCACCCATGTCGAAATGCTCCAGTTTGATGCCGGCCGCGCTGAGCTGGTCGACCAGCTGCAGCACCCGATCAATGGCATCCAGATAGGGATCTATGCTGGTCAGCTGCGAACCGATATGGCAGTCAACGCCGGTGATGCGGATGTTGTCCATGGCTGCTGCCCGTTGGTAGACAGCCAGCGCCCGCGTGATGTCGATGCCGAACTTGTTTTCTTTCAGACCGGTGGAAATGTACGGGTGAGTGCCCGCGTCGACATCCGGGTTGACGCGCACGGAGACCGGTGCCTGCACGCCCAGTCGTGCTGCCACCGCATTGATACGGTCGAGCTCCGGTTCCGATTCGATGTTGAAACACAGAATGCCGGCATTCAGCGCCTGCTCGATTTCCGCTTCGGTTTTGCCAAGGCCGGAGAAAATGGTGTTGCCAGCCTTGCCGCCGGCGGCCAGTACGCGGGCCAGTTCGCCGCCGGAAACAATGTCAAAGCCCGCACCCTGGCGTGCCAGCACATTGAGCACAGCAAGATTGGAATTGGCTTTGACCGCGAAACAGGTCAGGTGCGGGATATCGCTGAGAGCGTTTTCGTATGCCAGCAGATTATGTTCGAGCGCGGCTCGGGAATACACATAACAGGGCGTGCCGAACTCGGCAGCGATATCGTGCAGGGCGACCTGTTCAGCAAAAAGCTCGTTGTTCTGATAATAAAATGGATTCATGTTGTCCTGATGGTTGGAAATTGGCGGTGTTTTGCTGACCGCTGAGCTGCTCGGAGTCGGGGCGCTGCAGGGGCCCTTTCTGGCCACAGGCGGCCAGGCCGCTCATCAGGATGGTGGTCATGATAATAATGGCTGATCGTTGCACTGGTTGTATTCCGAACTCTGTGGTCTGGCCTGTTGGTAATGGCGGGATTATAACGTGTTCGGGCGGACGCGGCTAATTTCCATGCCAGGCCGGAGGCAACCTAGCCATCCGGCTAGTCGTCTGCCGGTGGCTGATATGAGACAGTCAGGGTGTAACAAAATTCAATTCAGGGGTATTCTTGGCCGCAGTGGGTATAAAGGGATGACGGAAAGGAGAGCGCACGTGCGCATTTTGCTGGTGGATGACCACGACCTGTTTCGTGAAGGGCTGAAATATCTATTGCCGGTACTGGATGACAAGGTGCAATACTTTGAGGCGGGCAGTCTGGAAGCGGCACTGGATTTCAGCGACCAGGAAGCCGCCATTGACCTGGTGCTGCTGGATTACTACCTGCCGGGCGTCAACGGCCTGGAGGCACTGGGTAAGTGTCGGGAGCGTTTCGAGTCGGCGACGCTTGTTGTCCTGTCCGGTGAAGAGGATGCCCGTATCATCCGCAGCCTCGTTGAGCACGGTGCTGCCGGCTTCATCCCCAAATCGTCGTCGCGCGAAGAACTGATCTCGGCGCTGAAACTGGTGCTGGCGGGCGGCACCTATCTGCCCCGGATAGCGCTGGGGCCATTGCCGGTGGCCAGCCGCACGGATGCCGGGCAGGCACCGGGCAGCCACAGCGATATGCCCATGCGCCTGTCGCGGCGTCAGTTTGAAGTGCTGATGAAAGCCGTGCAGGGCAAGTCCAACAAGGTCATCGCCAAGGAGCTGGAGATCTCGGACCATACGGTCAAAGCCCACCTGTCGGTCGCATTCCGGACCCTGGGCGTGCAGAATCGCACGGAGGCGGTTTATGCGGCAGCAAAGTTGGGCATTCAACCGGGCCATCTTGCACAGTACAGTGAGGCGCAGTTGCCGTGAGCAGCTGGCTGTCCAGGCCGATTGAAACACTCCTGGCCGAGCACGGCTATCCTTTCCTCGACAAAACTCAGCAGCCGGCATTCGCGCTGACAACCGATATCCTGATTGTTGGTTCCGGTTATGGTGCGGCCATGGCTGCACTGGCACTCATGGAGGCACAGGCGGAGTTGCCAGCTAGCCAGCGGCAGCAGGTATGGGTATTCGAACGCGGCGCCGAATATTTGCCCGATGACTTTCCAAAATCCATGGCTGAAATGCCTGGCTATGTGGGTACCGACAGTGTTGCCAGTCACGCGTTGTGGGATGTGCGCGCCGGTGACGGCGTGGTCACGGTAACCGGCCGCGGCGTGGGCGGCACATCGCTGGTCAATGCCAGTGTCGCCGCTCGCCCTGACCCGCTTGTGCTTGGCCGCTGGCCGCGCCGTGAAGACCAGCAGGACTGGGAGACACAATTGCAGCCTGCATTGAGCAAGATCGAGCTGCTGCTGGGTGTAAACCGTCATCCCCGGCCGGAACGCTTCGGGCGTTATCGCGCCATGTCGGCAACGGCTTCAACGCTGGCGGCCAGTGCGCGGGCAGCGCCGCTGACGGTCAATTTTGCCGGCCCGACACCTCATAGCACCGATCATCAACCATGCAACCTGTGCGGCAACTGTGTGATCGGGTGTCATTCCGGCGCCAAAGGATCTCTGAACATGAATGCGTGGCCACTGCTCCGGCAGTTAGGCGCAGACATCTATGCCGGGGTTACGGTCAGATCGCTGAACAGGACCGCCGAAGGCTGGCAGGTGCTGTGCGCCCCCGCCGCGAGGCCGGATGAAGTCGTTCAGGTGCAGTGCAAGACCGTGATTCTGGGAGCGGGCACACTGGGAAGCAGCGAGATACTGATGCGCTCACAGCGCGACCACGATCTGGGTTTGTCGCCAGTGCTGGGCAGTGGGTTCTCGACCAACGGGGACGCGCTGGTATTCAGTATCGGACAGTCAGCCTGTGTCGGTGAGGTGGCTTCACCGTCCGGACAGCAACCGCCAGAGACCGAGCCCGGTCCGACCATCATGGGGATGGCGAAGGTGGCATTGCATGGCGATCCTGATGACACCCATTTTACGCTGGAAGACGCCGTCATTCCGTATCCGTTGCGTCAGGTCTGGCAGGAGTTGCTGGTCAGCCAGAATCTGCTGCGCCGGTTCGCCGATGGTGCCGAATCGGCCTGGCACTTGCGTCATGCCGACCATGACGTGCTGGCCATTTCCGATGCCCTGGCGGAACACAGCCAGGCACTGTTGCTGATGGGGCACGATCACAGCTGCGGCGAGCTGGCGTTTGCTGATGACCGTCTGCGGCCAGTCTGGCAACGCTCGGGGCAGCCGGATTATTTCCGGCGTCTGGATGCGACTCTGCGTAACCATGAAACAACAACGTTTGATGGCGGCCTCTTTTCACCCAACATTCTGTCTCAGCCGCTGCCGCCCGGATTTGATGGCATTGTCGAAGGGGCGGATGATATCGCCGGACAACTGTTGTCTGTGCATCCGCTGGGTGGCTGTTGCATGGCAGACGACATCACGCAAGGTGTGGTCAATACCCAGGGTCAGGTGTTTACCAGCACCAGTGAAGCAGGCGTATACCAGAATCTGTATGTGCTCGATGGCGCCATTATTCCCGGCGCCATTGGCACCAATCCATTTCTGACCATCGCTGCCCTGAGTTATCGGCTGGCTGCTGACATTATCGGCGGCGATGCCGCTGCGGTGATGGCCCGTCCCCTGCCGCTGTTAGAGGCACCCTTCCGCAGTATTCCGCCCGGCAGTCTGCATCCGGTCCCCGTGGCTGAAGAACAGAAGGTGTCGGCTGAGTTCAGTGAACGGCTGGTTCTGCATCTGGGTCATGACAAACGCTCATTTTTCCCCTGGAGTCGCCGCTCAGCGCCCAGTGCAGATGTGCTGGCGTTTTTTCGACGACACCTGCCTGATGTTGAAATACCGGACTCCAGCAGGGCGCTGGTACTGGATGCCCGCTTCCGGTTTGACGGTGACAGCACCCTGGATGCCTGGTTGCAGAAGCCTCAGACCCCGCTGCGGGCGCAGGCGCTATTGTCTGCCGATCCGGACGGTGGTGTGCTCACCTCGCCGGACCGGAATCTGCTGCCGCTGATAAAGCTGGAAGGCCAGGTAACGCTGGGCGCCCTCGACGCAGGCACGGGGCTTACCGGTGTCTGGCGCACCGCCAGTGCCATCCTGCGCTATCTGCGTTACCGCACCATGGATGCACTGGTCAAAATTCCCGACAGGATGACAGCATTGGTATTGCCTGCCCGGGTGCGGCGGGTGCGTGCCGGCCGAGTGGCGGCGGCCAACGCTGCTCCGTGGTATTCGCAGGCGAAAGTGTTCTGGCGCATTGCCCGTTTGCAGGCACAGCGGCGCTATCTGGTGTATGAATTTGCCAGTGCCGACGGCCTGCGCATCAGTGGTCGCAAAACGCTGGGTTACGGGTCGCGTCTGCAGGGTCTGCTGCGCGCCCTGATGGTGCTGCCGGTGGAGATCCGCACAGCGGCTCAGCATACACTCAAAGCCGAACTGGAACTGGATGCGGTGCGTGTGACACATGGATCCACACCACTGCAAATTACCTCATCGCCCGATTCATCAGCGACCCTGCTTGCGGCAGGTGGACTCGGCCTGTATCTGTTGCGCATGATCATGCACACACACTTCTGGTCCTTTGCCGCGCCCTCCTACCGTCATTTTGCCAGCAAGTCCGAGTTGGAGAGTGACACCCGGCAGGGACGTTTTTTTGCACCGCCGCAGACTGTCCGCTACGGCCGCGGCGGACGATGCCAGAGTCAGAGCAGGGAAGTCTTTGAATACATTGAGGGCGACAGCAAACTGAGCCGGCTGGTGCGTTATCAGCCTTCGACAGGCGAGCTGGCGACCCGCAAGTCGTTGTTGCTGGTTCATGGCCTCGCGCATAGCAGCCGCGTGTTCTGGACCGATACCATCGCGTGCAATTTTGTGCAGTATTTTCTGGCAGAGAATTACGATGTCTGGATCCTGGATCATCGCGCCAGTGCCAATTATATCCGAGAGGTGACGCCGACCCATACCTGGGACAGCATTGCGCTGGAGGATGTGCCCTGGGCAGTGCGCACGGCATTTGACGTGGTCAATGCCGGGGTGGATGAACAACACCAGCGTGGCATCCATGTGTTCTCGCATTGCATCGGCGCCGGTGCGGTTGCCATGGCCGTGCTGGCCGGCAAGCTCAATCGACCGTCGACTGCCGGCGATGAGGATGGTGCCGACGGCGCCAGCATGCTGGCATCGCTGGTACCGCATGCGGTGACGCCCTGGCTGACCACATCGGGTGAGAACAGGGCGCGCGCCAACCTTTGGGCGATGGTGAAAAACCTGGAGCCAATTCGCGTCATTGAGCCGCTGCCGTATCGCGAACCTGAGCTGATGGAGACACTTTACGACCGATTGGCAGCGCTGGCCATGAATGCTGATGAGCGTCGGCAATGGTCAGCCTGGCGGGGATTCCGTGACTGGCGTGGGCCGGGTTTTGCGCAATCCATCTATACCCGTTATACGATCTTCTGGGGCCGGCAGTGGCACAATGCCAATATTGCCCCAGACACCCGTTACCAGTTCGCCGGCATGATCGGACCGGTGCCCATCGGTGTCATGCAGCAGGTCTATTTTTCCCTGACGCGGGGCTTGCTGTCCAGTCATGAAGGCGCCAATACGTATGTACGCGAGGATAATTTTACCCGGCACTGGACGTTCCCGACCTACTTTCTGCACGGTAACCGCAATACGGTATTCGACATGGAATCGTCGCGGCAATCTGCTGACCAGCTGACCCGGCTGCGGCGCAAAAACCGGACCGGTCTGTACCACACGGGTGAGTTGGCGCCGGATGATTATGCTGTCGAGAACGTCTGGATTGACGTGCTTGATGACTACGGGCACATGGATATGATTTTCAGCAAAACGGCTGATCATGATGTATACCCCCGTCTGCATGAATTTTTCTGCGCGGCGGAAGAAGACGCGTTGCATGAGATCTATCAGCAACGATACGCAGACCCGGTGGCAAGTGCCGATTTCGTAAGCCGTTGCAGCAGTAACAGCTCGTCGCGTTTGCCAGCAACACCATTGACCGGCCCTATCATCTCGCACCCCCGGTGGTACCGGAGCGCAGATGGAGATCAGCAACTGAGTATCCGGTTGTGGCTGGAGGCGCAGGATTTTTCTGCGGTTGCTGCCGACGGCTTGTCGCTGGTTGCTGGCGCCTCGCCAGCTGCGTCGCTGTTGCCGGTCCTGCCGTCGACAGGACCGTTGGGCGTTGACAGCGGTGCTGATACGCCACAGCACTGGCAGCAGGAATTCTGGCTGTACGATGTTGCCATTGACCCGGCAATGACGCGTGACATTCGCCTTCGCCTCCATTATGACGAGCACGTAGTCGGTCATCGGCAAAACGTGTCGGTTGCCGATGAGCATGTGCTACTGAGTTGGCAGGACCTGCCATGGTTCCGGCGTCTGCTTCAGCGTCAGACGACCACCGCGGAAATGCCGGCGCTTACGGTGCTTGCCGGCTCTTGCCTGTACCCGGGCCTGCCGTTTGAGAGGCAACAGGCGATGAACATTTTCACCGGTATGCTGGCGCATGTCAGTGACAGTGACGACGGCACCCGGCGTGGAGCAGATTGCATGATACTGTTGGGGGATCAGATCTATGCGGATGCCACGGCTGACCTGTTTGATCCCAAAGCGCACTACGAAAAATTCCGCAATCCGTACCGCATGGTCTTTGGCAGTCCGGCAGCCGCCGCGCTTATGTCACATCTGCCCAGCTATTTTGCCGTTGATGATCATGAATATCGCGACAACTGGCGTGGGCAGCCCGATGCGGCCGAACAGGGTTTCGACTATGCCCGGCGCATGGCCTGGTTATTCCAGATGCATCATCAGCAACAATGGAACTATGCTGAAGCGAGACTGTGGTACGATTTCAACAGTGCCGGGTATCCGTTTTTTGTGTTTGATACACGTTTGCACCGCCATACGAGCGTCGATGGTGCCGCAGCGCTGATGAAGTCAGATCAAATGCAGGGTTTTACTCACTGGCTGCAGAACAATGACAGTCCGGCACTGTTTCTGGCGACCGGTTCGCCGCTGGCGCCTGTCGCGCGCGCGGTATGTGAGAACCCGGCAACCGCCGTCTACCATGATAGCCTGCTGGCCTATCCTGAGTTTCTGGTGTGGCTGGTAGAGCAACTGCATGAGCACGCGTCAGCCAAGCGCATTATCTGGCTGTGCGGTGATCCGCACTTTTCCTGCTTCGCCCAGCTCAGACTTGTTGTGCCCGGGAACGCTGACGAGATCGGCGCTGAGGCAAGTGTACAACTGACCCAGGTTTGCGCGTCTGGTTTGTATGCGCCGATGGCCTTTATCAATGCCAATGCCAATGCCCATGACTGGCATAACGAGATAGACCTGACGCTTGACCTGGAGGTCGACGGGCCTGGGCGGGAAGACAATGGCGGTTCGCAACTGCATATCAGCGGACGGCAGGTGTTGTTGAGTAACGCCAAACAACACTTCGTCAGACTGGAACTGCAGCCAGCATCGGATTACCGTCTGCACATGCAGGCTTGCGATGCGGCTGGCAGCCCAGTCGGTCCGGCCTGGTATGCCAACAGCGATGGCAGCGAGGAGAAGGCATGAGTGTACTGGATCGCATTACCGGTTTTTCGCGCTACGAACAGGCACTGGACCCTCAGTTATTGAGCCTGACGCTGGAGTCGCAACGCGTGCGTGTGTTCCAGTCGCACAAGGCGCTGTGGCTGGTGATCGGCAGTGGTCTGGTGTATATCTACGGTCTGTGGAATGAAGTGCCGCCTATCAATCTGCTGGTCTGGATGTTCCTGATCATGGGGCTGGCGCTGTGTCGGGTACTGGTATGTCGGTATGTCGAAAGGCGTCTGGATTTTAAGTCGGTTTCGGTGCTTTACCGAAATGAGATTCTGCTGTACGTCAGTTCCATTCTGAGCACCATTGCCGTCGGCTCGGGATACTGGTGGGTATGCCTGCAGGGCTCCGACCGGGCGGTGTTTGCCGTCACACTGCTCAGTCTGATCTACGCCATCGGCACAACCATCAACTCATCCATTCACTATCGCGGGTTTCCGCTGCTGCTGCTCACAAACCTGGGGCAGGGTATCGTTTTCCTGTCGGTATTCCGCAGTCCGGCTGACATCGAAATCAGTGTGGCCATGCTGGCGATCATGATTCTGTTGATGCAGTTCGGTCGCCGTAACGCTGACGTGTTCGCTGAATCCATCCGTATCCGAGACGAGAACCGCGAGCAGAATGTCAAACTGGAAAAAGACAAGTTGATCATTGAAAAGGCGTTGAATGTTGCCCGCAAGGCCAACGAAGAGAAGAATCGTTTCATGGCTGCCGCCAGCCATGACCTGCGGCAGCCCTTGCATGCCATGACGCTGTTTCTTGGCAGCCTGCGGCACATGGGTGGTGATGAACGCACCCGTGAACTGATCGACAAGATTGATGAGACCAGCAGTCTGCTGCACGAGCAATTCAACAGCCTGCTGGATCTGTCCAAATTTGATGCGGGCGTTATTGCCGCCGATCATGCCGAATTCAGACTTGATGCCTTGTTGAAGAATATCGTTGACGGGGTCATGCCGGAGGCGCAGGCCAGGAAGATCGGTCTGCACATCTTCGTGGCGCCGGTGACCGTCCGCTCCGACATGCTGCTTCTGGAGCGACTGTTCCGTAACCTGATCATCAACGCCGTGCGCTACACCGATAAAGGGTCTGTGTCGGTACAGGCTCGACGTCAGCGCAACGGACTGAGTGTCTCAGTGATTGATACCGGTATCGGTATTGCGGCGGACGATCAGCAGCGTATCTTCCGCGACTACTACCAGATCAGCAATAAGGCGCGATCCAAGGGCAAGGGCTCAGGTCTGGGGCTGGCCATCGTCAAGCGAATTGCTGCCTTGCTGGAAATGAAGCTGACGCTGAAATCCGAGCTGGGGGTGGGCAGTACGTTCAGTGTGCATGTGCCAGCCCGGGCCCTGATTGACCGAGCGGACGAGTCACAGTTGCCCGCGCGGGAGGATCAGCCTGAGGGCAGCCTTACCGGGGTGCGGACCCTGGTAGTGGATGACGACCCGGCCATTCTTGATGCGGTCACGGGGTTGCTGCGCACCTGGGGCTGTCAGGTGGTCAGTGCGGCGTCCCCCGAGCAACTGGAGCGACTGCTGACCACGGATCATGAGTTTGAGCTGGTATTGCTGGATGACATGCTGCATGACGAGGTAACGGGCCTGGATATCGCGCGCAACCTCCTGCAGTACCTGCCCAGACAGCGAATTCTGCTGGCGACCGGAAATGTATCATCCGTGAGGTTGAACGAGATTCGCGAGGCGGGGTTTATGGTGCTGGTGAAGCCGGTGGATTACTACGTGTTGCTGGATGCTCTGCAAAATGCCATGAAGACACCTGTTGATGATGCCTAAGCTAACCCATCTGGCTAATAGGCGAGCGGCGCGGATTGTGGAAAACTTGTCCATGCTGGCTACAACATCGGACGTTGCAGGGGGAAGGAACCTCCCGACAGCAGGGTTGCATTGGGACTGGCTCTGGTCCGGGTCTTTAAAACCCGGGCCAGGGCCCATTTTCCGCTCCTGGCGTACGCCCTGCGCTCATTGGCTGACAGCTCAGCGTTGTTCCAGCAACTCGCGGCAGCCTGTGACAGCCAGTCGTACCTGATTCGGCGCCGTACCGCCAATGTGATCCCTTGCCTGCACAGACCCTTCCAGACTCAACACGGCAAACACGTCGTCGGTAATGACATCGGAGAACTGCTGCAGTTCATCCAGGCGTAACTCACTCAGATCCTTTTTCTGCTTTATGCCATAGGCCACTGATTTGCCAACGATTTCGTGTGCGTCGCGGAAGGCCAGACCTTTTTTTACCAGGTAATCAGCCAGATCAGTGGCCGTGGCGTAGCCCTTTTTGGCGGCCAGGTACATATTGTCCTTTTTCGCCTGCAGGGCGGGGATCATGTCGGCGTAGGCTTTCAGGCAGTCGCGCAGAGTGTCGGTCAGGTCAAACAGCGGCTCTTTGTCTTCCTGGTTGTCCTTGTTGTAGGCCAGCGGCTGCGACTTCATCAGTGTCAGCAGGGCGACCAGATGGCCGTGCACGCGACCGGTCTTGCCGCGAACGAGCTCGGGCACGTCCGGGTTTTTTTTCTGCGGCATGATGGAAGAGCCGGTACAAAAGCGGTCCGGAAGATCGATGAAGTCAAACTGCGCCGAGGTCCACAGCACCAGTTCTTCTGAGAACCGGGACAGGTGCGTCATGATCAGGCTGCCGCAGGCTGCCAGCTCAATGGCAAAGTCGCGGTCACTGACGGAGTCCAGTGAGTTGCGACTGGGCGCATCAAAGCCCAGCTGCTGCGCGGTAAAATGCCGGTCAATGGGAAAGCTGGTGCCGGCCAGTGCTGCCGAACCCAGCGGAGACACGTTCAGGCGCTTGCGGCAGTCCTGCAGGCGGCTGTAGTCGCGATCCAGCATTTCATACCAGGCCAGCAGGTGATGCCCCAGCGTAATGGGTTGCGCGGTCTGCAGATGCGTAAAGCCAGGCATGATGGTGTCGGCTTCACGTTCGGCGAGATCCAGCAAGGCGGTCTGCAGCCGGGTCAGCTCGCTGCTGATCACGTCAATTTCATCACGCACATAAAGACGGATATCGGTGGCGACCTGATCATTGCGTGAACGGCCGGTGTGCAGTTTTTTGCCGGTCAGCCCGATGCGGCGGGTCAGTGCCGATTCGATGTTCATGTGCACATCTTCCAGTGCCACCGACCATTCAAATGTGCCGGCTTCGATGTCTGCCCGGATGTCTGCCAGGCCCTGCTCAATAGCCGCGAGTTCGGCGGCGGTCAGGATGCCGGCGGCCTCAAGCATGCGGGCATGAGCGATGGAACCGGCGATATCCTGACGATACATGCGCTGGTCAAAATTGACCGAGGCGGTGAATCGTTGCACAAAGGCATCAGTGGCTTCGGTGAAGCGCCCACCCCATTGGGTGTTTGCCTGCTTGTTGTGTTCGCTCATAGTGGGTACCTGCATTGTCGATTGCGGCGCAGTATAACATGCAGGCGCGTGACGGGGCGCATTCCGGGCGGTTTTGGCGTAGAATGCCGGTCAATTATCATGTAATTGGCAATGGAAAAATTATGGCTTTAGATTTGATCCGCATCGCAACCCGTCGCAGCCCGCTGGCGTTATGGCAGGCGGAGTTTGTGCGTGATGCCCTGATGGCGAATAACCCCGGACTGCGCGTGGAGCTGGTGACCATCTCTACCCGCGGTGACAAGATACTGGATACACCACTGGCGAAGATAGGCGGCAAGGCGCTGTTTGTGAAAGAGCTGGAGAACGCGATGCTGGACGGTGAGGCCGATATTGCCGTGCATTCCATGAAGGATGTGCCCATGGAGTTTCCGCCCGGCCTGTTTCTGCCGGTGATCTGTGAGCGCGAGGATCCGCGCGATGCCTTTGTCTCCAATCACTATGCAAACATCAATGCGCTGCCGCAGGGGGCCCGTGTGGGTACCGCCAGCCTGAGGCGTCAGTGCCAGTTGCTCAGCATGCGGCCGGATCTGCAAATCGGCACCCTGCGGGGCAATGTGGGTACCCGGCTGGGTAAGCTGGACAGCGGCGAGTTTGATGCCATCGTGCTGGCGGCAGCGGGTCTGCTGCGCCTGGAGCTCGACGAGCGTATCGCGCAGTTTATTCCGCCGGAGACATCGTTGCCAGCGGGTGGTCAGGGCGCGGTCGGTATCGAGTGCCGGGAAGATGCAGTCGAGCTGATCACCATGTTGCAGGCCATGCACCATCAGGATACGGCTGACCGGGTCATCGCCGAACGGGCACTGAATCGGCGCCTGCAGGGTGGTTGCCAAGTGCCAATAGCCTGTTATGCTGAGTTGGACGGGGATCATCTGCACTTGCGTGGACTGGTCGGTGAAGTGGATGGAGCGCGCATCTTGCGCGCCGAGCGCAGCGGCCATCGCAAGGATGCTGAAGCCATCGGCAAGGCTGCGGCGGAGGATCTGCTGTCGCAGGGTGCCGATGAAATTCTCGCGGCACTTTATGAAGCCTCGGAAGACTGACACAAACGAACCCGTCGACGGCGGGCTGGCAGACCATCAGGGCAAGTGAACCAGCATGAGTGATCAGGTGCAGCTGACAGGGCTCAATGTATTGCTGACACGACCGCAATTGCAGTCGGCGAGTCTGGTGAAGGCGATCAAAGGCCATGGCGGCCATGTTTGTGAGGTGCCGCTGATCGAGATCGAGGCGGTGACGGACGGTGACGCCTGCGAAACCATCAAAAACCGGATTCTGAGCCTTGACCAGTATCATGCGGCGATTTTTATCAGTACCAATGCCGCCCGTCTGGGGCTGGAGTGGATTGATGCCTGGTGGCCACAATTGCCGACCGGCCTGTCCGCCTATGCGGTCGGACCGGGCACGGCCAGGTCGCTGCAGGTTCTGGACTGGCCTGTGTTTTATTCAGACAAGGGTGTGACCAGCGAGCATCTGCTGGCGTTGCCCGGGTTGCAGGACATCAGTGGACAGCGCATTGCCCTGTTCCGCGGCGTCGGTGGTCGCGAGTTGATTGCGGAGACCTTGCGCGAACGCGGGGCGACAGTCGACTACATCGAGCTGTATCACCGGCGCACACCCGACTACGGAAGTGATATGCTGCTGAGGCTGATTCAGCAGGACCACATCAATGCCATTGTCGTCACCAGCGCCCAGATTCTGGATGTGATGCTGCATTTTTTGCAGAATAATCCGGCAGCCGTCGCGTCGATCCCGGTGATCGTGCCGTCGGAGCGTATCCGTCAGTATGCGCTGGATGCCGGGTTGGTGCGGGTCATCAACGCCGGGGGCGCTGACGATGAAACTGTATTGGAGGCACTGGCCGGCACTGTCGCGCCGTCGAGGTAACACGCATGTCAGAAACAGATCAGCCGCTCACGACTGAGGATCCTTTCCAGAGCCGCAAGAAGCTGGATACCTCCAGTCTGCTTGATGAAATAGGGCGCAAGAACAACGCGGCACCCAAACGCAGCGGCACAGGCACGGGTGCCAAAGCGGCTATCATCATGCTGTTTGTGTTGCTGCTGCCGCTGACAGGCGCCACCGGCTGGCTGGGTTACCAGCAGTGGCTGTCGCAGGATCGAGTGTCGCAGGCCGTGGCAGGTGTGCAGGCCGAGAATATTCGCCTGCAGCAGGTGATGGCCGGACTGCGGCGCGAACTGGACGCGGAACGGGAGCGCCTGCAAGGCGACCTGACGGAGCAGACTGACTTGTTGCGGGAGGGCAATCGTGCCGTGCAGGCGGCGCTGGCCGACGTGGGAGAGCAGGAGCAGGTGGATCAGCAGCGCCTGAACCGTCTGCAGCAACAGGTCAGCAGCGATCTGAGTGATGTCCGGGGGGTGGTGACTGCGTTGCAGCGGCAGGTGGGCAATCTGCAGCAGCGGGACAGGCGCTGGCTGAATGCAGAAGCCAATTATCTGATGCGTGTGGCGCAGCAGAAGTTGCAGCTGGAATCCGATCTGGCGTCCACCTCGCTGTTGCTGCGTACCATTGATTCCCTGCTGGCGGATCAGGACGGTATGCTGGTGGCTACCGCACGACAGAATCTGGCGGATGACCTGCAGGCGTTGCAGGATGTCCGGCTGCCGGATCGAGCGGCTTTGTCGCAACGGTTGGCGGCATTGGGCAGTGAGCTTGAGCAGCTGACGCTGGCAGGGTCGCGTCATGAGGGGTATCAGGAGCGCACGCAGGACCAATGGCAACAGACGCCGGCAGCCATGCGCGAGGAAAGCTGGCTCGACGCCGGTATCGCGTTGCTGCGCAGTATCTTTGTCTGGCGAGAGTGGGACGAAACGCCGGCTGAGATGTTACCGCCACAGCAGGAAAGTATCCTGAAACAGCAATTACAACTGCAGCTGGAGCAGGCGCAACTGGCGATGCTGCAGGGCGAGGAAATGTTGTATCAACAGGTGTTGGCGCAGGCCATCGGTAATCTCCAGCGTTATTTCCACGCCGACAGTGATCGTGCTCGCGCACTGATTGCTGAGCTGGAGACACTGCAGGCTGAAGAGTTGCAAGTGGCACTGCCTGATCTGTCGGCGACAGCAGAACTGATCCGGCAGTTGGCGAGTACCACAGCACCCATGGCGCCTGCGGTCAGCGAACCGCCACTTGACTGACCGGCCGGGAACGGGGGATTGACGTGAAGAAACTGTTTGTTTTGGTTCTGTTGGCCCTGATCGCGGGTGTGTTCCTGGCCATCCAGCTGGCGCGTGATCCGGGCTATATTCTGATTGCCTACGGCAATTACACGTTCGAGACCAGTCTGTTTGCCTTGCTGGTGGTGTTGTTGCTGATACTGGCCGTGGTCAAGGTGCTGCTGAGTCTGTTGAGTTGGCTTAATCCGTGGCGCTGGCGTGCTGCCAAACGCACCCGGTCTTGAGGGGCGCTGAGTCCGGGCAGTGGCCACTGTCAGCAAAACGAACTGGATCAGATACCCAGCTCATCCCAAAGGTCATCGATCTTTTTCTTCACACCTTCGTCCATGGTAATCGGCGTACCCCATTCGCGTGTGCTTTCGCCAGGCCACTTGTTGGTGGCGTCCATACCAATCTTTGAGCCCAGGCCGGATACCGGTGACGCGAAGTCGAGATAATCGATGGGGGTGTTTTCAATCATGATCGTGTCACGTGCCGGGTCCATGCGTGTGGTCATCGCCCAGATCACATCCTGCCAGTTGCGGATATCAACGTCGTCGTCGGTGACAATGACAAATTTGGTATACATGAATTGACGCAGGAATGACCAGGCACCCATCATCACGCGTTTGGCATGGCCGGGATATTGTTTGCGAATACTGATCACCGCCAGGCGATAGGAGCAGCCTTCCGGTGGCAGATAAAAATCGACAATCTCCGGATACTGCTTTTGCAGCAAGGGCACAAACACTTCATTGAGTGCTACCCCCAGCATTGCAGGCTCATCCGGTGGCCGGCCGGTGTAGGTACTGTGATAGATCGGGTCTTTACGGTGGGTGATTTTCTTGACGGTAAAAACCGGAAATTTGTCCACTTCGTTATAGTACCCGGTGTGGTCACCAAAGGGGCCTTCGTCGGCCATGTCATCGGGCTCGATGACGCCTTCCAGCACGAACTCGGCGCTGGCCGGCACCTGCAGATCGTTGGTGATGCATTTGATGACCTCGGTCTTGCTGCCACGCAACAGACCGGCAAATGCGTATTCGGACAACGTGTCGGGTATGGGCGTCACGGTAGCCAGAATCGTGGCCGGATCGGCGCCGATGGCAATGGATACCGGGAACCCCTGGCCAGGATGTTTCAGCTGCCAGTCACGAAAATCCAGTGCGCCGCCCCGGTGTGACAACCAGCGCATGATCAGGCGGTTCCTGCCGATAACCTGCATGCGATAGATACCCAGGTTCTGGCGTTCTTTATCCGGCCCCCGGGTAATCACCAGCGGCCAGGTAACCAGCGGGCCAGCATCACCAGGCCAGCAGGTCTGCACGGGCAGCATGCCCAGATCAACATCGGCTTCATTGATCACCACATCCTGGCACGGCGCTTTTTTGCGTACCGAGGGCGCGATATTCAACACCTGTTTGTAGGTCGGCAGATTCTGCCAGATATCTTTCCAGCCTTTGGGTGGCGTTGGCTCTTTCAAAAAGGCCAGTAGCGTGCCGACATCACGCAAGCCTTGCAGGTCCTGCTGGCCCATGGCCAGGGCAATGCGGCGGGTGTTGCCGAACAGGTTGCCCAGCAAGGGGATGTCGGAGCCAATGGGGTTTTCAAATAACAGGGCCGGCCCGCCGGCGCGCAGTGTGCGATCACAGATCTCGGTTATTTCCAGATTCGGGTCGACGGGGACGGTGATGCGCTTGAGTTCGCCTTCAGATTCCAGCAGGGCGATGAATTCTCTGAGATCTTTGAACGACATTGTTTCTTCCTGGCTTGTATTGAATCGAGGTAGCGTCCCGGGTCCAGATTCAAGCGGGGTGGGGTCGCTTGCCGACCCCACCCCTTGTTCAGGCGGCTCCGCACTGGCTTCTACGGAGCCCCGAGGAAATAGGATGACAGTGCTGGGACGGAAGGTTGGTTAAAATACCTCCGTCCCCTTTGCCAGATAGCTGAAAATTATTTGCGCTTCATCATGTTGAAGAACTCATCATTGGTCTTGCTGTCCTTCAGCTTGTCCAGGATGAACTCGGCGGCCTGCACATCTTCCATGGTGCTGAGGATCTTGCGCAGAATCCACATGCGTTGCAGTTCTTCTTCTGATGTCAGCAATTCTTCGCGGCGGGTGCCGGAGCGACGCACGTTGATGGCGGGGTAGATACGCTTTTCAGCGATCTTGCGGTCAAGATGGATTTCCATGTTGCCGGTGCCCTTGAATTCTTCGTAGATCACCTCGTCCATCTTAGAACCGGTTTCAACCAGTGCGGTAGCGATGATGGTCAGGCTGCCGCCTTCTTCCAGGTTTCGTGCGGCGCCAAAGAAACGCTTGGGCCGTTCCAGAGCGTGTGCATCAACACCACCGGTCAGTACCTTGCCCGATGACGGTACGATGGTGTTGTAGGCGCGTGCCAGACGGGTGATGGAGTCGAGCAGAATCACCACGTCCTCTTTGTGTTCCACCAGGCGCTTGGCCTTTTCGATAACCATCTCGGCAACCTGCACGTGACGCGCCGGTGGCTCGTCGAAGGTGCTGGCAACCACTTCGCCGCGCACTGAGCGTTGCATGTCGGTGACTTCTTCCGGCCGTTCGTCAATCAGCAACACAATCAGGCGACATTCGGGATTGTTGCGGGTGATGGACTGCGCGATATTCTGCAGCAACAGGGTTTTACCCGCCTTGGGTGGCGACACGATGAGGCCGCGCTGCCCTTTGCCGATGGGGGCCGTCAAGTCGATGATGCGTGCGCTGAGATCTTCCGTGCTGCCGTTGCCCAGTTCCAGCTTAAGACGTTCGGTGGGGAACAGCGGTGTCAGGTTTTCGAAGAGGATTTTGTGTTTCGAGTTTTCAGGTTTGGCGAAATTGACTTCAGCGATTTTTAACAGGGCAAAATATCGCTCGCCATCTTTGGGTGGCCGGATCTTGCCCTCGATCGTGTCACCTGTGCGCAGATTAAAGCGTCTGATCTGGCTGGGAGACACGTAAATGTCATCAGGACCTGCCAGATAAGATGAATCGGCCGAGCGCAGAAAGCCAAAACCATCGGCAAGAATCTCCAGCACGCCATCGCCGCTGATATCCTCGCCGTTTTTGGCATGTTTCTTCAGAATGGCGAAGATGATGTCTTGTTTGCGAGTGCGGGAGAGATTTTCCAGGCCCATTTCCACGGCGGTTTCGAGAAGCTGGGCAATGGGTTGCTTTTTAAGGTCGGTAAGATTCATAGGCTAGGTTTTTAGTTTCTTTTGGGATACAGGGAATCTGTAACGGGCAGCGCAGCCGAGGCACATATAACGAAGGTATGAGTACAGGCTGGGTGCCGCTCTGGTTTAAGGGTCAGGGTTTAAGGGTCAGGTTCAAAAGTCGGGTTTAAAATCGGGCTTTAAAAAGTCGGATTCAACTCAAGGATTCTGGTTTGGTGTCGATCGGGTAAGAGACTAGAATCCGCGCCGCCGAAACGGGGATGCGGCTGAATATAAATGCTTACAGCGCCGCTGTCTACAAAAATCTGCATTATTTTTTCACCCTGGCGCAACCGGCAAATGTTGCAGTGCACCAGGGGAAAATGGCGATCAGATCACGCTGTCGATGAAGGCGGCCAGCTGGGATTTTGACAGGGCGCCGACTTTGGTGCCTTCAATCTGACCGTTCTTGAAAATAATCAGGGTCGGAATGCCACGCACGCCATAACGAGGCGCTGTGTCCGGGTTGGAGTCAATGTTCAGCTTGCAGATTTTCAGGCGGCCGGCATATTCCTCTGACAGTTCGTCCAGTACGGGGGCGATCATTTTGCAGGGACCGCACCATTCCGCCCAGAAATCGACCATGACCGGGCCGTCAGCTTTCAATACATCTTGTTCGAAACTCGCGTCAGTAGTGTGAACGATTTTGTCGCTCATAGGACATTCCTTCATTATTGAGTCAGGGTAAGCATCAGGCATGGAGCTAAAGAACAGAGGCTTGAGCGGCTTAATGACGGGCTGGGTTTATACTTACTATCATAAGGCCAAAAAATATGGTTTCAAGTGCTTTGCAGCAGCCGTGCCGCCTTTTTAGCAAAATAGGTCAGGATGGCATCGGCACCGGCACGTTTGATGCAGACCAGCGATTCGATGGCCACAGCGTCTTCATCCAGCCAGCCGTTGCGGGCGGCGGCCATGTGCATGGCGTATTCGCCGCTGACCTGATAGACCATGGTGGGGGCACCGAACTCATCTTTTACCCGACGGACGATATCCAGATAGGGCATGCCCGGTTTGACCATGATCATGTCGGCCCCTTCAGCCAGATCCAGCCCCACTTCGTGCAGGGCTTCATCGCTGTTGGCGATGTCCATCTGATAGGTGTGCTTGTTGCCTTTGCCCAGATTGCCGCTGGAGCCAACGGCATCCCGGAAAGGGCCGTAATAACTGGATGCGTATTTGGCAGAATAGGCCAGGATACGGGTGTAGATGAACTGCTGATCCTCCAGCGCGTGCCGTATGGCACCGATGCGACCATCCATCATGTCGGACGGCGCGACGATGTCGGCGCCTGCCGCGGCGTGGGACAGCGCCTGCTTTACCAGGGCGGTGACGGTCTCTTCGTTCAGCACATAGCCGTTATCGTCAATGATCCCGTCCTGGCCGTGCGTCGTATACGGATCAAGTGCCACATCCGTGATAATGCCCAGGTCCGGGAACTCAGCCTTCAGCGCCCTGACGGCACGTTGCACCAGTCCGTCAGGGTTCCAGGCATCATGCCCGTCAAGTGACTTGCTGTCCTGATCGGGCGATGGGAACAGCGCAATGGCCGGAATACCCAGCTGGCATATTTCGGCCGCCTCCTTCAGCACTTCGTCGATGCTGAGCCGGAAAATGTCTGGCATTGACGGAATTTCCTGTCGTTGGCCGCTGCCTTCAACAATAAAGACCGGGAATATCAGGTCGTCAGTGGTCAATCGCGTTTCCCGCATCAGCCGACGACTGAATTCATCGCGGCGCATCCGGCGCAGACGGGTAAGAGGAAATTGACGCTTGGCGCTGCTACGTGAGGTATGATCGGTCACAGGTTCGTTGCTCTTGGTTCGTGGTTCAGGGACTGATTGGTAACAAAAACTATAGCACAGCGTCCTAATGGATCAAAAACCGGCACACACTGCCGGCCTATCAGGAAATCGGGAGAGTCATGAATAAAACCAGATGGGTTGTGGTAGCCCTCTTAGCCATCGCCATTGCCGCCTATATCAGCCTGGACCTGGGGCAGTACCTGACCCTGACCTATGCCCAGTCGCAACTCGATACCTTGCGCAACGTCAGTGATCAGAATTTCACGCTGACCGCGGGTGCGTATTTTGTCATCTACGTCGTGGTGACCGCGCTGTCATTGCCCGGCGCTGCCATCATGACACTGCTGGGCGGGGCGATCTTCGGGCTTGGCTGGGGGCTGTTGCTGGTGTCTTTCGCCAGCAGCGTCGGTGCCACGCTTGCTTTTCTGGTGTCGCGCCTGCTGCTGCGTGACTGGGTGCAAAACCGCTTTGGCAAGTCGCTGAAAACCATCAACAAGGGGGTAGAGCGCGATGGCGCCTTCTATCTGTTCAGTCTGCGGCTGGTGCCCGTGTTTCCTTTCTTTCTGATCAATCTGGTGATGGGACTGACGCCCATAAAAACCTTCACTTTCTACTGGGTCAGCCAGGTTGGCATGCTGCTGGGCACGGCCGTCTACGTCAATGCCGGTGTGGAGCTGGGCGAGCTCAGCTCGTTGGGCGGGCTGCTCAGCGCCGATCTGATTCTGTCGTTTGTGCTGCTGGCCGCCATGCCCTGGGTGGGCAAGGCTGTCGTTGCCATTATCCGGCGCAACCGGCTGGCTAAGGCTTACAAGAAACCGGCGAAATACGACACCAATCTGGTGGTCATCGGCGCGGGATCCGGGGGGCTGGTGGCGTCCATCGTGGCGGCCGGCGCCCAGGCCAGCGTGACCCTGATTGAAAAACACAAAATGGGCGGCGATTGCCTGAATACTGGCTGTGTGCCCAGCAAGTCGCTGATAGCCAGTGCCAAGGTGGCCGAAACCATCCGGCAGGCGGAAGCATTCGGCATCAAGGGCGCCAGTGGGCAGGTGGATTTTGCCGCGGTGATGGAGCGGGTGCAGCGTGTCATCAAAACCATTGAGCCCCACGATTCGGTGGAGCGCTTTACGTCGCTGGGTGTCGACTGTGTGCAGGGAGAGGCAGTCATTCGCTCGCCCTGGTCGGTCGAGGTCAATGGCCGCACCATCAATACCCGTGCGATTATTGTTGCAACCGGCGCCCGACCAATGATTCCCGAGGTCCCCGGGCTGGCCGATATCAACTACCTGCACTCGGACAATGTCTGGGAGCTGCGCGAATTGCCCAGGCGCCTGCTGGTGCTGGGCGGCGGGCCCATCGGCTGCGAGTTGGCGCAGGCCTTTGCCAGGCTCGGGTCTGAGGTGACCGTGCTGGATCGCAGCGCTCATCTGATGGGCCGCGAAGATGAGGACGCGTCGGAGATGGTCGAGCAGGCCTTCCGTGAGCGCGGCATCAGGCTGCTGCTTGGTCATGAGATGAAAATGTTCCAGTCCGGCGAATCCGGCGACCAGCTCACTGCGGCCGCGCCCGATGGCACGCTGACCGAGATCGGGTTTGACAAGGTGCTGGTCGCGTTGGGCCGCAAACCCAATGTCGAGGGCTTCGGCCTGGAAGCGCTGAAGGTGCCGCTGACCGAGCGCGGTGCCATTCAGGTTGACAGCGCCATGCGCACCGCCTACCCCAGTATTCTTGCCTGCGGCGACGTCGCCGGCCCGTATCAGTTTACGCATATGGCGTCATTCCAGGCCTGGTATGCCACCTTGAATGCCCTGGCGGGCATGCTGAAGACGTTCCGCGCCGATTACCGGGTGGTGCCTCATGCCACGTTCACGGATCCGGAAGTGGCGCGTGTCGGGCTCAACGAAAAGGAAGCCCGGCAACAGGATATCGACTATGAGCTGACCCGCTACGAGCTTGATCACCTGGACCGGGCGCTGGCTGATGGCACGGCGCATGGTTTTGTCAAGGTGCTGACCGTCCCGGGCAGTGACCGGATTCTGGGCGCCAGTATTGTGGGGCCGCATGCCGGGGAGCTGATTGGCAGTTTTGTGTTTGCCATGACCCATAACATGGGGCTGAAAAAGATTGCCGGCACCACGCATATTTACCCGACGCTGCTGGAGGCCAACCGGTTTACTGCCAACGCCTGGCGCAGTGCCCGGGTGCCGGCAAAACTCTTGCCCTGGGCAGAACGGTTTTTCCGCGCCCGGCTGTGATTGGCCGGGCATTTATTGCTGTGCTACGGACTGGGCCTGGCGAGAGAGGGCCTGGCGAGTGAGGGTGATACAGCGCTAGCGCTGTATCACAAAGGATGTGAAGTACAGATTGATAACCTGGCTCGAGGCGCCCGGCCCTTCCAGCAGATCCAGCGCCTGCTTGATCTCGTTGATCGCGTCGGCGCGCAATTGTTCCTTGCCGCGTATCGATGTCAGGTTTTCTTCAAGTTGTGACGACAACAGGGTGATCAGTCGGTTGCGTATATAGGGCAGGTGGCGATCCAGCATGCCCGCCGAGCCGGGCTGAATACGCACGGTAATATCGGACTTCAGATATTTAAGGCGGCCCGCGCCGTCATAATTGGTAATGAAGCTTGGTCCCAGATTGTAGTAAATCAGGTTGGCCATGCCGCTGCCGGCTTCACCATCGTCGGGGGCGGGGGCTGCTGCCGTCAGCACGGTGGGAGACAGGCACAGGGCGGCGGTCAGGCCGGCGATGGGCAGCCAGGATCTGCCGCGTATTTTGATGTTGATCAGGCTAATCAAGATAATATCCAGTTCAGTTGGCGACTGACGATGATCTGCGGAGCAGCTCAGTTAAATCATTATCGGCTGACGATGGCGTCACTGAAGTCTTCTTTGGTAGCATGGGCGCTGATTTTGCGGTGCGACGCAGACCGGGTACCGAACCCTGATTCGGCCGGGCAGTCATCCGGCCGCCAGAATACCACGCCAGAGAAATTGTTTGCATGCCTGAATTTTTAACGCAACAACTGCCCGATCAGATCACCCGCTGGCTGGAAACCTATGAATGGGTCTCCATTGCCGGCGCGCTGCTGATCCTGCTGGCCGCAGCCTGGCTGTCTAATTTTGTCACCAAGCGGGTGCTGGTGCGCGGCGTCTTCTCCCTGCTTGAAGGCTCAGCGCAGACGGACGAGCACGGTAAACACACACAACACGACAAGAATATTTATTACCGCTTCGGTTTTATCCGCCGGCTGGCCAATGTTATTCCGGCGCTGGTCATTACCTTTGGGATCCGGCTGATTCCGGACATGCCCGATACCGTGGTGACCATCGTCATCAATGTTGCCAATGCGTTTATTGTGCTGACCATTGCGCTGGCGCTGGGATCGATCATGGACTTGATCAACGATCTCTACCAGCGGCGTCCGGATGCCATGGACAGGCCCATCAAGGGTTACCTGCAGGTGCTCAAGATAGTCCTGTACGCGGTTGCCGTGCTGCTGATGATTGCCACGTTGCTGGATCGGTCGCCGGTCATTCTGCTGTCCGGTCTGGGTGCGCTGGCAGCGGTGCTGATGCTGGTGTTCCAGGACACCATTCTGTCACTGGTGGCCAGTGTGCAGATCACTTCCAATGACATGATCCGGGTGGGTGACTGGATCGAGATGCCGGAGCTCAATGCCGACGGGGATGTCATTGACATCGCGCTGCATATCGTCAAGGTTCAGAACTGGGACAAGACCATTACCACCATTCCCACCCGGCGCTTTATCAGCGGGTCTTTCAAGAACTGGCGGGGCATGCGGGATGCGGGCGGACGCCGGATAAAGCGGGCGGTGTATCTGGACCAGAACAGTGTCCACTTTCTGAGTACCGAGGAAGTTGAGCGACTGGGGCGGTTTTCGTTGCTGCAGGGGTACCTGAAGGACAAGCAGGAAGAGCTGGATGCCTGGAATACCAAGCTGGAAGCAAGAGGCAAGGAGCCGGTCAATACCCGTCGCATGACCAATCTGGGCACGTTCAGGGCGTATATGGTCAATTACCTGCGTGCCAGTGAACGGTTGCGTCAGGACCTGACCATGATCGTCAGGCAGATGAACCCGGGCCCGGAAGGGTTGCCCATTGAGATCTACTGTTTCACCAATACCGTCGAATGGGTGGGCTACGAGGGTATCCAGTCCGACATTTTTGATCATATTCTGGCGATCCTGCCGGAATTCGGGCTGCAGGTGTTCCAGCAGCCCAGTGGCGTGGATATGCAGGCGCTGGCCCGCGGGCACGCCGGCCCCGGGCGCGACGACGGACGCAGTCTGAAAGACACGCCTGACGGTGAGCCAGGCGCTGAGTCTGACGGCGACAACCCGTCGCCCGATGTTCCATCAACCAAGCAGGAATAAAACTGATGATAGTTCGATTATTGGCGCTGATGCCGAACTCACGATTACTGAATCTGCTGATTTTTCTGGCAACTGCCCTGATTATTGGCGCCGCGCTGTACATGGAGCACGTCATGCTGCTTGAGCCCTGTGGCCTGTGCATCACCCAGCGCGTGTTTGTGGTGGCAGCCGGCCTGGTCTGTCTGGCAGCCGCCATTCACAATCCCGGTCACACCGGCCGGCGCAATTACGGCATGCTGGCGGCCGCCATGTGTGTGGCAGGGGCCTATTTTGCCATCCGGCAGATCTGGCTGACCTATTTGCCTGAAGACCAGGTGCCTGCCTGTGGGCCCGGCTTCAGTTACATGCTGGACAATTTTCCATTGATGGACACGCTGAGCTTTCTGCTGGTCGGTGATGGTAACTGTGCCGAAGTCAGCTGGCGCTTTCTGGGTATCTTCTCGATTCCCGAGCTTTCATTGATGGGATTCGTGGCACTGTTCAGCCTGTGCCTGTACCAGGCATTCCGGCGCTGATCGTTGCCGGCTTTACAGCCGGTAGTCGTTCCACTGGGTCAGGAAGCTCTCGAAATCAAGCTCGTCACTGGCTTCGGCGTATGCCTGCGCGGCCAGAGACTGGGCGCTGGCCGCGGTGAAATGGTCCAGCCGGGACGGCAGCAGGGTGCTTTTCATGAAGCCCTGTTGAACGGCTTCCGAGTGCTGCATGCCAAATTTGCAGAATGGCTGGCCGTTGTCACGCAGCGCCTGAAGAATCTGTGCAGAGGGTGTTTGTGACGGGTCGTCTACTTTGTTCTGCTGTGTCGCCACCGCGTCGGCGTAAGCGTGGCTGTCATGGGCATGGTCAAGCAGACTGGCGCTGTAGCCGATATCCGCCAGCAACTCGTCAGCCCAGCTTTTCAGGGTGATGGCCTGGCCGTTGCGGTGCAGCGCCAGCCCCGCCTCGCGTCCGCGATTGACGGTAAGCGCCAGGTTTTTCTCTATCTCCTGATTCTCAGCCTGCACACATTCCGGGCTGTCGGCGAGCAGACAGTAGACCAGAAAGGCATCGAGGAAGCGGATCTGCTCGGCGTCAATGCCCAGCGGCAGGAACGGATTCAGGTCCAGGGCCCTCACTTCAATGTACTGAATACCACTGTCCTTCAGCAGCTGCAGGGGGCGTTTGCCATCACCGACCCGTTTGGGGCGGATGGTGGCGTAGAATTCGTTTTCCAGCTGCAGCAGATTGGTATTGATCTGCAGGTGATGGTCACCTTGCTTCATGCCGATTCGCTGGTAAGGCGGATAGGGGGTCGACAACGCCGAATAGAGGCTGTCGATATAGTTATTGAGGTCGTTGTAGCACACAAAAATCGAGCGTTGGGCATCGCTTTTGTAGCCCAGATCACCCATGCGCAGGCAGGTGGCGTCGGGCTTGTATAGCGTGGCGGCATCCAGTGACTGCAGGTCATGGTTGCGGTCGTCGGTAAAACAGCGGCACACCGCCGGCGAGGCGCCAAACAGGTACACCAGTAACCACGAATAACGATGGAAGTTGCGGATCAGATGCAGATACTTGCGTGTCTGAAATGCCTGCATGGACTCGGTGGAACCGGAGACGGACCTGTAGTCCTCCCAGAACGCCTCGGGCATGGAAAAATTGTAGTGGATGCCGGCAATGGTCTGCATCAGGCGGCCATAACGATGGCCCAGGCCCTCACGGTACAGGGTCTTAAGCCGGCCCATGTTGGAGCTGCCGTATTGCGCCAGCGGAATCTGCTCCTCACTTTCCAGCAGGCAGGGCATGCTGGAAACCCACAATCGTTCGCCTTCGGGCAGGTTGTGATAGACGAATTTGTGCAGATCCTCAAGAAACGTCAGGCACTCTTCTATGGAGTTGGATACCGGCGTAATCAGTTCCACCAGTGCTTCAGAATAATCGGTGGTGATATAGGGGTGGGTGAGCGCCGAGCCCATACCGGCCGGATGCGGTGTTTGTGCCAGCCGGCCTTCAGGGGTTACCCGCAGGCTTTCTTTTTCAATGCCGCGCTGAATCTTTGCCCAGGCTGGCTTGAAGGCCGGTAACTGGAACCGCTCAAGTGATGCTTTGAATGATCTGGACAAGTTGTCAGCCTCTGATGAACTGCTGCCGCTTTGGGGCCGCCTTTTGATGACAGCACAATTGCTGTCATCTGTCTGTGGGGGTGCTGTGAGCGCTTTACAAGGGCTGCGGACCGGCCGCGACAATAGCGTCGGAAACCGCAAAGCGCTTGAAGTTGTTATTGAACTGCCCGATCAGGTCTGCCGCCTTGGCGTCATACTTCGCCGGATCTGCCCAGGTGTTGCGCGGATTCAGCAGGGCAGTATCGACGCCGGGTACTCGGGTCGGAACAGTGAGATTGATGCCGGGCAAATGTTCGGTGTCAGTGTCGCGCAGAGCGCCGCGCTGAATGGCATGCAGCACCGACCGGGTAACCGGAATACTGAAGCGTTTGCCAGTGCCGTGCGGACCGCCGGTCCATCCGGTATTGACCAGGTACACCTGGCTGTCGAATTCGGCGATACGCTTTATCAACAGGTCAGCATAGACGCCAGCAGGCCGCGGGAAAAAGGGCGCGCCAAAGCAGGTGGAAAACGTGGACTTGATGCCATCGCCGGCGCCCACCTCAGTGGAGCCGACCAGCGCGGTGTAACCACTGAGGAAGTGATAGGCGGCCGCTTCCGGCGACAGGATGGACACCGGTGGCAGAACCCCGGTCAGGTCACAGGTCAGGAACACGATGGCCTTGGGTTCGCCGGCACGATTGGCTTCAATGCGATTTTTGATGTGCGTGAGCGGGTAACAGGCCCGGCTGTTCTCGGTCAGATGTGTGTCACTGTAATCGGCGACGCGGGTCTTTTCATCAATGCTGACGTTTTCGATGACCGAACCGAACGTGATGGCATCCCAGATTACCGGCTCGTTCTGCTGGCTGAGGTCGATGCACTTGGCGTAACAGCCGCCTTCCAGGTTGAACACCGTGCCCTTGCCCCAGCCGTGCTCGTCATCACCAATCAGGTAGCGTTCCTCATCGGCGGACAATGTGGTCTTGCCGGTACCTGACAGACCAAAGAACAGGCAGACATCGCCGTCTTCGCCGACATTGGCTGAGCAGTGCATGGGCAGAACATTTTTGGCCGGCAGCAGGAAGTTCTGTACCGAGAACATGGACTTTTTCATCTCGCCGGCGTAACGCATGCCCGCCAGCAGCACTTTGCGCTGCGCAAAGTTGATGATCACGGTGCCGTCAGAATGCGTGCCGTCGCGTTCCGGTTCGCAGACAAAATCCGGCGCGCTGAGTATCTGCCAGACGTCCTTGCCGTTGGGGTTGTAGTTATCGGCGGCTTTGATAAACAGGGTGCTGCCAAACAGGCAGTGCCAGGCATACTGCGCGGTGACATGAACCGGGATATAGTGCTCGGGGTCGGCGCCAACATGCAGGTCCGCTGTGAACAGGTCCTTGTCGGCCAGGTAGTCGGTCACCCGTTGCCACAGCGCATCAAACTTTTCCGGTGCCAAGGGCTGATTGACTGTGCCCCAGTCAATCATGTCCGTCGAGTCAGGTTCCTGCACGATAAAACGGTCTTTGGGGCTGCGCCCGGTGCGATGCCCGGTTTCCACCACCAGCGCGCCGTTGTTGGCCAGCTTGCCCTCATGCCGCTGCAGGGCTATTTCAATGAGCTGGCTGGGTGTGAGGTTCTGATAGATGGTGCGGTTCCGTTCCTGGCGAACTTCCTGAATGATTGTCGGCATGCCTGTCGTCACCTTGTCTGTTAGTGCCGGCATTATGGCAAAAAAAGCCGGGAGTGAATACCTGATTGCTGACGTTGCCAACGGCTGCCAGGCTATTCAAAGCGGCCCTTCATGGCCTGGCGCAGGCGCCTGTCTTTTTTGTTAGGTTTATCATGCGCATATTGTCCTGCTGCCTGCATCTTTCGCTGCTCGGCCAGTGCCTGTCTCTGTTTGATGCTGGCGTCAGTCTCGCAGTACAACTGTTGCGCCTCGGGCGCACTGCGGCGCTGCTCGGACAAACCGGTCACGGTCAGCGTTTTTTCGTCCCAGCCCTGGCGTACTGTCATCACGGTGCCTGCCGCGATCTCTTTGCCGGCCTTGGCTTTCTGACCGTCAATTTGCACCTTGCCGCCATCAATGGCGGCTTTTGCCAGCGCCCGGGTCTTGAACAGGCGGGCCGCCCATAACCACTTGTCGAGCCGGACCCGACCGGCGCCAGCCTGGGCTGTTTTGGCATGAGGGTCATTGGCCATTCGGTGTAGGGCCTGTCATGGGGGGCATGATCTGTTCAAAGTCGTGCAGGCAGACGAACTCATCGTGCTGCACTGGTGGCCGTTGGCTATCGGGCAGGGTGATGCCAAACAGGTGCCGGATGCCCTCGGCGCGGGCGCGCTGCAGGACATTAAAATTGTCATCAAACAGCACCGTGCGTTCAGGGTCGTAGGGTTCGGTGTCGCGCAACGCCGTCCAGAACCCTTCGTTTTCCTTGGCCAGCCCCAGCTCATGAGAACTGATGAGACGCTGGAAGTGCTTCTGCAGACCGGTATGCTGCATTTTCAGAGTGAGACTGCCCGGATGGGCGTTGGTGACCAGTAGCACCGTTTTGCCGTGCTCCTGCAACCGGGTCAGTAGTGGCATGACATTGGGTCGCAGCGCGATTTTATCGCGCACGGCATTTTTCATGCCCTGAATATCCAGCTGCAGAGTGTTCGACCAGAAATCGATGCAATACCAGTCAAGTTTTCCGTGCATGGCCCGATACTGTTGCTGCAATTGGGCCCACGCAGTGTCCGCATCCATGCCGATGCGTTCACCATACGTGGTAGGCACCAGTGTTTCCCAGAAATAATTGTCGAAATGCAGGTCCAGCAGCGTGCCGTCCATGTCAAACATGACGGTGTCGATATCGGCCCAGTTCAGCATGAGACAGTGGCCTTCTTGTGAAAATAAATTACCGAGTTCATACTGCTCATTATGCCGGCGGCGACGCTGTCAGACAAGGATGGTCTGGTATGTATCAATGTCGCGCATGGGAGTAGCGTAATGGTAAACAAGGTTGATTATGACAGGGTCAGCCGGTTCTCACGCAGGCTGCTGATTGCGCTGGCGTTGTTGCTGGTGGTGATTGAGCTGTTGCCATGGCCGGCATTCCCCGGGATCAGCGAATATCTGCCGGTGCATGCCTTTCTTGAAGTCGTGGCCGTGGTGATCGCCGCCATGGTGTTTACGGTGGGCTGGCACACCTACCAGGGCCGGGCCGACTATCGCACAATCGCCGTGGCCTGCCTGTTTCTGGGAGTCGCGGTGCTGGATTTCAGCCACCTGCTTTCCTACCAGGGCATGCCGGACTTTGTCTCGCCCAGCGGCCCGGAGAAGGCCATCGATTTTTGGCTGGCGGCACGCAGCCTGGCGGCACTGGCGTTGCTGGCAGCGGTGCTGCTGCCGGTCGTGCGTGCGCCACCGGCGTTCCGCTTTCTGCTGCTGATGGCTGTTGCCATGCTGGTGGTGTGTCTGCATGTGCTGTTTCTGTTTTTTCCGCATTGGCTGCCGACAAAATTTGATGCGGATACCGGGCCCACTGCCTACAAAATCGGTTTCGAATATGTCCTGATGCTGATCTACGTCGTTGCAGCGTATATCCTGTGGCAGCGCGGCGCCCGGTCGCGGCGAGTGGACACTCACATGCTGGCTGTCGCGGCAACGATCATGGCGTTCAGCGAGCTGCTGCTGACGCGCTACATGAATTTTTTTGATGTCTTCAACGTTACCGGGCATCTGTACAAGGTCGTTGCTTATGCCTACCTGTACCAGGCCCTGGTCGTCACTGGCATCGTGTCGCCCTATCATGCCATGGCCCGATCCAATTCGCGTTTGACAGCGACGCTGGAATCGATACCTGATCTGATGTTTGAAGTGGGTGCCGATGGCACAATATTGGATTATCATTCCGGAAAATCGCGCGCCGAGCTGCTGGTTTCGCCCGATGTTTTTGTCGGGCGCAAACTGCAAGCGTGTATTCCGCAGCATGCCTGCGACGTCTGCATGAAGGCGATCGCCGATATCGATGAAACCGGCAGAACCCGTGAGCGCAGTTACTGGCTTGAACGCGATGATGGCGTGCACTGGTACGAGATCTCCGGTGCCAGTATTGTTGAGAATGGCGATGCGCCGACTTATCTGCTGCTGATACGTGATGTCACGGAGCGACGCCGGCTCAATGCCGAGTTGCGTATTGCCGCCACGGCGTTTGCTTCGCAGGAAGGCATCATGATCACTGATGCCAACATGCGTATCCTGAGAGTGAATGCGGCGTTCGAACAAAGCACGGGCTTCACCCAGGCCGAAGTACAGGGGCAAACGCCCAAGGTGTTGCAGTCCGGTCGGCATGACCGCGAGTTCTATCAGCAGATGTGGGCCGCTATTGAAACCACAGGCAGCTGGCAGGGCGAGATCTGGAACCGTCGCAAGAATGGCGAGACGTATCCGCAGACAACGACTATTACCGCGGTACGCAATCAGGCCGGGGAGGTCACCAATTATGTGGCTGACTACATCGATATCAGTGACATCAAGTGGGCCGAGGCCGAAATCAGTAAACTGTCCTATTTTGATTCACTGACCGGTCTGATCAACCGTTCACGGTTACTGCAGGTGCTGGAGCAGACCGTCAGTCGCAGCGTTGACAAGCAGCGCTTTGGTGCCCTGCTGATGATCGACCTGGATCAGTTCAAGGTGATCAATGACACGCTTGGTCATCGGGCCGGTGACGAATTGCTGGTCCGTATTGCCAGACGGCTACAGGAACTGGTGCGCCCCATGGACAATGTGGCGCGTTACGGTGGTGACGAGTTTGTGGTAATGCTCGAAACGCTGGGCGACGACGCGGGACGGGCGGCAACGTCGGTGCAGCGCATGGCGCAATCCATACTGAGTGGCCTGGCGGATAACTACCGGATTCAGAATGCCGATTATTTTTCCACCTGCAGCATCGGCATCACCCTGTTCGGAGAAGGGGCAGCCGATACTGTGGAGCTGGTCAAACAGGTCGACATTGCCATGTTCCAGGCCAAGAAAGAGGGTGGCAATGCAATTTGCTTTTTTGATCCCGAGTGGCAGGCCATGGTCAGCGAGCGCGCCACCCTGCTGCAGGAGCTGCGCGAAGCCATCCACCGGCATCAATTCGAATTGTATTACCAGCCACAACTTGATGCAGCCGGCCAGGTGATCGGCGCAGAGGCGCTGGTGCGCTGGAACCACCCGGTTCGCGGCCTGGTCTCGCCGGTTGAGTTCATTCCCCTGGCCGAGCAGAACGGCCTGATTCTGGCACTGGGGCGCGAAGTGCTGGAGCTGGGACTGAAGCAGCTTAAAGACTGGCAGCAGGTCGAGCAGTGTCAGCACCTGAAACTGAGCATCAATCTGGTGCCCGAGCAGTTTTACGAAGAGGGCTTTGCCAACAGCCTCAAGGCGCAGCTGCAGGCACTGGCCATTGATCCGAACCTGTTGATGCTTGAATTCACCGAGTCCACGCTGATGGACAACCTGGCGCTGGCCAGAATCAACATGCAAAAACTCAGCGATGTCGGTGTGCATTTTGCCATTGATGATTTTGGTACCGGGTATTCGTCGCTGACCTACCTGAGCGAGTTGCCGCTGGACATGCTCAAGATTGATCAGTCGTTTGTGCAAAATCTGGGTATCAAGCCCAAGGATGCTGCGATTGTACGCACCATCATTGACATGGCATATACCCTGGATATGACGGTACTGGCGGAGGGTGTGGAAACGCAAGAGCAGCACCGTTTCCTGTCCGGTCACGGCTGTGCACTCTATCAGGGCTACCTGTTTGGTCGGCCAGTGCCGGCGGCGCAATTTGCCGCCGACCGGGCAAACCGAGGTGTGTTATTCCACGATAATGGTAATTTTCTCTGACATCACCGGCGGGTTGTGCGGCACGTGCATATGGTCACCCAGCAGCAGCTGCAGGGTATGCTCGCCCGGCTCCAGGGTCACTGACGCCTGCGTCTGGCCCAGGCCAAAGTGCATGACGTCGCCACCCAGTGCCAGGGACAGGTCCGGTAACGGGTCCTTGTTGATCAGCAGGTGGTGGTGGCCGGTATTGGGCATGGCAATCCCGGCGGGCGCAACGCCCATATTGTTAAGGCCGAAGACCACCGTGAACGTGGTCCCGACAGTGTCACCATGCTGTGGCGACACAATATAGACCTGGGCGCCTTCGGGCGCTGGTGACGGTTGTGCGAAAAGGCTGGCCGACAGGCCCAGCGCCGCGACCAGACCAACTGCAGTCAGTGACTTTTGCAACGTTCTCATTTGTTTCTCCATAGGGTAAAGGGGACGACGGATATTAGCATGGCTTCTGGCGTCCGTCCCCATTGCTGCTGATACCGCGGCTATCCGGAAAGTCACATTGTGTTACAAAATGTATTGAAACGAGCGTTCGTCGGTTATAGACTTTGAGGCGGTCTTGGACAATCTAAGGACGTCGTTGATTCCACGTAGTTGTATCTGTGGTGTTTTTCGGGCCTTGTCTCGCGGCGCCAACGCGCCGCGCAACAGCGTTTAAAACATTAAGCAGTAAAATAACAACAAGAAACTACAGGAGAGTGACCCATGCGACATGTCTATTCAGGCAAACGCAAGTCCCTGGTTCTGGCCATCATGATGGCCGGCACCGCAATGCCCCTCGCCGCCCAGGAAACCGAAATCGAAGAAGTGGTGGTGACCGGTTCCCTGATCCGTGGTACGCCGCTTGACGCGGCCCTGCCCGTTGAAGTCTTTTCCGCCGCCGAGTTACAGGAGACCGGCAGCCCGACAGCTCTCGATTTTGCCAAAACCCTCACCGCCGGTGGTCCGATCACCGGGGAAGCCTATTATTTTGGCGGTTCCGGCAATACCGGCAACGTCAGCTTCAACCTGCGTGGTATCGGTTCTGATAAAACCCTGACGCTGTTCAACGGGCGTCGTACGCCCCAGAACGCATCGGTGTTCCCGTCGTCGGTGACCAGCAGGATCGAAATTCTCAAGGATGGCGCGGCGGTTACCTACGGGGCCGATGCCACCGGGGGTGTGGTGAACTTCATTACCGAAGACAACTACCAGGGTTTTGAGCTGAGTTCGTCCTACAAGGGCGGTTTCGATTCGGACGGTGACTGGACTGTCGCTGCCAAAGGCGGCTGGGATGTCGGTGACAGCAACCTGATGGTGGCTGCCGAGTGGGATCACCGCTCACGCCTGCGCACCACCGAGCGGGATTTCTCGAGCCTGCCCTACGGTGTCAATCCGGCGCCCTGGTCGGGCCTGACCAACCTGGCTGGCTGGGTGCCACGTGCCAGTTTGCCTGCCAGCCCCGGCTTTACCGCCAACTCGGAATGGGGCACGCCACTGGGTCTGGTGTCCGACTTTACCCAATCGTCATGCGAGGCGGTAGGCGGTACGTTTGTCAACAGCTTCACTTGTCAGTACGGTTATCTGCCCTTCTACAATATCGTTGAAGAGAATGAGATTTACCGCCTGTTTGGCCAGATCACCACGCAGATGTCAGACACCATGGAGTTTTACGCGCGCGCGGCCTATAGCCGGGTGCATACACCCGAAGCCTATGGTTCGCCGTCACAACCGGTGGTACGCGGACCGGCACAGACTTCCGGTTTGACCTATCAGCTCTATGCGCCTGTGACCAATCCCTACGTCAGCGAGTTCGTGCAGCGCACCGGCTGGGCCAACAATCCACTGTCAGCCATTACCCAGGGCTTCACACCCATCACCTACCGTGCTTTTGCCCATGGTGGTAATGACACGTTTGCCGGTCCCGGTCTGCACAGTACCCCCAACGAGAACGAAGCGCGTTACTGGCATATCGCCACCGGCGTGACAGGTGAATTCGAAAACGAGATTGCCTATGATTTTGCCGTTACCTACAACCAGTTCGATGGGCGCGGTTCGGCACCGGATATTATGGGCGCGCGTCTGCAAAATGCCCTGTACGGTTTTGGTGGTCCAAACTGTAATGCACAGGATCAGAATTTTGACCGTCTTGGCATCCAGAACCCGGCCCAGGCCGGTGTTGGGGACTGCATGTACTGGAACCCGTTTGCCTCCAACTTTGCCGGGCAACCGGTGCTGGGCCTGGCCAACCCCAGTTATGACCCCAACCTGCAGAATCCGCAGGAACTTCGGGAATGGATCTTTAACGAGCGATACGGTGAAACCACATCCTGGAACGCTACCGTGGATCTGGTGTTCAGCGGCCAGACCGGGATAGAGCTGCCCGGCGGCAATATCGCCTGGGGTGCCGGGGTGCAATATCGGGATACCAGAAACCGCGAGACTAACCCGGATCCCATTTATAACGGCGCCACTCCCTGTTTCTGGTCGGAACAGCGACCGCTGGACCCGAATGATCCGCAGTACAACGGCTGCACACCTGACGGCCCGGGTCCGTTCTTCTTCTTTGGTATAGATCCACCGGACTCCACCAAGCAGGATCAGCGCTCGGCATTTGCCGAGTTCAATCTGCCCTTCCTGGACACTTTGCAGATGACAGCGGCGGTGCGCCACGAAGCCTTCAGTGGTGACCTGAGTGCCACTGTATACAAGGTGTCAGGCAAGTACGACCTGACTGACAACCTGTCCTTCCGTGGTTCCTATGGCACCAACTACCAGGCGCCGGGTGCCGGCCTGGTGCCCGGTGAGGTCAACAATGGCGTGAACAGCTACACCATCGCCGGCGGTGACTGGCGTGGTGCCACCACGGTCACCGCGACCGGCATCGAGCCGGAAACAGCAACGGTCTGGAGCACCGGTGCTATCTGGCAATCAGAAGGGTTTGATGTCTCGCACAATTTCCAGTTTATTGTTGATTACTTCAGCATTGAGACGGAAGACGAGCTGGGTCTGCTGGCGTCAGCCAATGATATCGCCAGCTCCGTGTTCAGCATTCCCCCGCCTGGCGCCAGCAATGTGCCTTCCAACAGGACGGCGCTGGCCGACTGTTCACACCCGCTGGTTGGACGTGTCCAGTTTAATGGTGGTGTGTGCACCCAGGGTGTGACCACGGCGAATGACTTCTCCAACATCACTACCGAGTTCGGCAACGGCCCGGGCCAGACCACCAACGGCTTTGACGTGCAGGCGCGCTACAGTTTCCCGGCCTTCGCCGGCGACATGCGCCTGGGCCTGACGCTGACCAAAGTGGAGGAGTTCACCTTTGGTGAAACCGTGCTTGATGGCTTCCAGCTGGATCCGGGTGATGATCGTCTGGGTACACTGAACTTTGCCACCATTGCGCAGGCTGCCCCCGAGTGGCGTGCCAACCTCAATGTCAACTACGGGCAGGGCGATCACAACTTCCGCTTTGTGTTGAGCTACATTGATGGTGTCAAAGACGAGCGTTATTACAACGATGATGGCACCGTCAACGAGGCAGCGTTGGTGCCCGGTGGCTTCCAGCCAGGCACAACCACGCGGTTTGAACCGTCCTATTACGGGGTTGACCCGGGTGGCTGGGTGACCGGCGACCTGCACTGGATCTGGGATCACGAGTGGGCGTCGTTCAGTGCCTCGGTGACCAACATCACCGATGAAGATCCGCCCGCGTCACGTCAGGAGTTCGGCTACGATCCACGAATCGGCAACCCGTTGGGTCGTGTGTTTGAAGTCGGTATCCGTAAAGAGTTCTAAGTAAAAGAATGAAAGAATGGGGACGGAGGCGATAAGTCGCTTCCGTCCCCATTTTTTCGTCCCCTTTTTTTAACCCTTTCGTTTCAGAGCCCTGGGATTCACCATGTTTTCCGGCTTCAGAATCTCCAGCAGCGTTTCCTCATCCAGAAGATTTTCCTCCCTGACCAGCTCCAGCACACTGCGGCCGCTTTCCAGTGCGATGCGGGCAATGCGCGTGGCATCCTCGTAGCCGATGTAGGGGTTGAGGGCAGTAATCAGGCCAATGGAGTTATTCACCAGCTCGCGGCAGCGTTCCCGGTTGGCGGTTATGCCGACAATACAGCGCTCGCGCAGCATGTCCATGGCGCGACGCAGCAGGCGCATGGATTCCATGATTTTGTAGGCGATCAGCGGTTCCATCACATTGAGTTGTAACTGACCGTTTTCCGCCGCCATGGTAATGGCCAGGTCATTGCCGATGACCTGATAGGCAACCTGATTGACAGCTTCGGGAATCACCGGATTGACCTTGCCCGGCATGATGGAGGAGCCTGGCTGTTGAGGCGGCAGGTTGATTTCATTAAACCCGGTCCGCGGGCCGCTGGACAGCAGCCGCAGGTCGTTACAGATCTTGGACAGTTTGATGGCCAGGCGCTTGGTCATGCCTGAAAAAAGCACAAATGCGCCCATGTCAGAGGTGGCTTCAATCAGGTCCGATGCCAGCCGCATCGGATGACCGCAGACGTCGCTCAAATGTGCAACAGCCAGCACCGCGTAGCGAGGGTCAGCATTGATACCCGTGCCGATGGCGGTGCCGCCCAGATTGACCTCGCGCAACAGATCATAGAGGCCGGCGATGCGCTCGATGTCTTCGCCCAGGGTGGTGGCGTAGGCGCCAAATTCCTGGCCCAGCGTCATCGGCACCGCATCCTGCAGTTGTGTGCGTCCCATTTTGATGACATCGTGGAATTCGTCGCGTTTTGCCGCAAACGCCTGTTGCAGCAGTGACAGGCTGTCGACCAGTTCTGCGTGCGACAGCTGCAGCCCCACCCTGATGGCGGTCGGATAGGCATCGTTGGTGGATTGCGACATGTTGACATCATTGTTCGGGTGCAGGTGTTTGTATTCACCCTTGCCGTGTCCCATGTGTTCCAGTGCCACGTTGGCAATCACTTCGTTGGCATTCATGTTGGTGGAGGTACCGGCGCCGCCCTGGATCATGTCGACAACAAACTGCTCATGAAACTCACCGGCGATCAGGCGATCACAGGCGTGGGCAATGGCTTCGTATTTGCTGGCGCTCAGTTCACCGATGTCGCGGTTGGCTGCGGCTGCGGCTTTTTTGACCATGGCCAGGCCGATCACCAGCTTGGGAAAGTGCGCCAGCGGCACACCTGATAAGACAAAGTTCTCCAGCGCCCGTTGGGTCTGCACGCCGTAATAGGCTTCGGCTGGCACGGCCAGCGGGCCGAGCAGATCCTTTTCGATACGATGGGGTTGATCCAGCAGCTGTTCCTGGCGCGGCGTTTCGACAATCATGGCATGATCACTCTGGTTGGCGGTGATGAAAATCGGTGACGGCACATAGGGTAGGTGGAACCCGGTTACTTAGCAATCGCGATAGGCTGAGTTCAGGCAGACTTGCACAGCCTGACGGGCGCGTGTCAGTTGTTCCGATGACATTTGCGTTGCAAACTCGTCACGGGTACGCAGTGTGCGTCCGCGTCGCGCATTGGAGGCGCCCTGACCGGCGAGATCCAGCCACATGTAGGCCCGCTCGAGGTTCTGCGGTACGCCGGCGCCGTGGCCATGCATCAGTCCCAGCTCATACTGTGCGTCAGCAGACCCCTGAATGGCGGCATTGCGAAACCACAGGGCGGCCTCGGCGTAATCGGCATCAACCCCATTGCCGCTGACCAGCAGGATTGCCAGCTGGTATTGCGCTGACGGGTGTCCCTGTTGCGCCGCCTGTCGGTACCAGTGCGCCGCCTGGGCGAAGTCTCGGTCAATGCCGGTGCCGTTGCGATACATGACGCCCAGGTTGAATTGTCCGCCAGCCAGCCCCTGATCGGCGGCTGTGCGGAAAAGCCGCAAAGCTTCCTGGTAGTCCTGTCGGACACCGTATCCATATTTGTACATCACGGCGAGATCGTTTTGCGCGGCGGCATGTCCCTGATCGGCTGCCCGCCTGAACCAGCGTGCAGCTTCGGCGTGATCGCGCTCGAGGCCGGTGCCCCTGTCATATAACTGGCCGAGACTGTATTGAGCCTCAGCGTGGCCCTGGGTCGCCGCCGCCCGATGCCAGCGCGCTGCTTCACTCATGTTCTGAGCAGTGCCCTGTCCCAGTGCATGCATGACCGCCAGGTTATATTGGGCAGGGGCATCGCCCTGACGGGCTGCCTGCGTCAACCAGCTGAATGCCAGCATCGGGTTAGGTCGGCCGCCATCGCCAGAGATATACAGGTAGCCCAGCTCGCTCTGTGCGGCAACTTCACCGGCCAGGGCGCGTCTGAGCAGATCCGCATCCTGGCCCGTGGCCGGTACGCTGATCACCATGGCGAGGCACAGGCAGAGTGAATGTAGGCGGTAATACGTCAATGCAACTGGCCTGCGATCAAGGGTGTCAATGCCGAAAACTATAACCCGTGGGGCTGAAGCAGGTCCAGCCGGGGCGGAATAACTCAAACAGTTTCGTGCTGTTTGAGCCCTGCGGGCTTCGCGCTCGTTGAAAACTGCTGCGCAGTTTGGCCCCCCGCGACGCCGCATACAAAAAGAGTCCCACAGACAAAAAAGCCCCGCGTACGCGAGGCTTTTTGAATATGGTGCCCAGGGGCGGAATCGAACCACCGACACGAGGATTTTCAATCCTCTGCTCTACCAACTGAGCTACCTGGGCGTGTCTTGACGTGCCTTGTTGGTGCTGCCGAAAACAGGCTGCGTCCACAACAAGGCGCGTATTAAAACCGTTGCGACGGCCTTAGTCAAGTCTCCGGCGAACAAAACCCTTAATCCGGTTCCGGTGCGACATAGCCGCTGGCGCTGTCAAACGGCTCATTGGCAAAGAAGCGGTCCATCTGCTCCTGCAGGTAGCGCCGGTCGTCTGCCGAGGCCATGCTCAGGTGCTTCTCGTTGATCAACATCACTTGCTGTTTTTGCCAGTCCTGCCAGGCCTGTGCGGAGACGTTGTCAAACAGCTCCTGGCCCTTGGCACCCGGGTAGGGGGGCATGGCGAGGCCGGGGAGTTCTTGCTGGTATTTTTTACAGAATACGGTTCGGGTCATATCAGTCCTGTGCGTTGGAAAGTGGTTTGTGCGGATGGCTGGCCAGGCGGTCCAGCAGTTTTTTGACCGGTGCCGCCAGGCCCAGTTTCATTGAGTGATTTAATGGATACCACAGGCTGCCGGCAGAATCCAGACACCGGACGGAGCTGCCAGCACGCACCAGTATTGGTGTGATGTCCAGATGGAAGTGGCTGAAGGTGTGGCGCAGCACCGGCCATTGTCCATCGCGCTCGCCACCGTAGCACTGGAGCCACTCAGACAGGGCTTGCTCATCATCGCACTCGGGCAGGCTCCACAGGCCACCCCATAACCCACTGGTTTGACGCTGTTGCAACAGGACTGTGTCGTCGTCCTGGTAAAACAGAATCATGCAGGTCTGTTTTTGTGGCAATGTCTTTCGGGGCTTGCTGACCGGCAGCTGGCGAGTGATGGCAAGCTTGTATGCCTGGCATCCGGCTTGTAGCGGGCAGCGCTCGCAATCCGGTTTGCTGCGCGTGCACAGCGTCGCGCCCAGGTCCATCATGGCCTGGGTGTAGGCCGCGACCTGCTGGCGGGGCGTGGTGTCCTCGGCGATCTGCCACAGCCGCGCCAGTGTTTTGCTTTCGCCGGACCAGCTGCGAATGGCGTGATAGCGGCACAAAACGCGTTTGACGTTACCGTCGAGAATGACGCCGCGTTCGCCCATCGCCAATGCCAGTATGGCGCCCGCCGTGGAGCGACCAATGCCGGGAAGGGCGGTCAGCGAATCAATGTCAGGGGGAAAGCTGCCGTTGTGCAGTTGGCACACGGTCTGCGCGGTTTTGTGCAGGTTGCGGGCGCGGGCGTAGTACCCCAGACCGGTCCACAGATGCAGGACCTCATCCAGTGGCGCGGCAGCCAGGGACTCAACGTCCGGGAAGCGGGTCATGAAGCGCTGGTAGTAACCAATGACGGTGCTGACCTGGGTTTGCTGCAGCATGATTTCCGACACCCACACCCGGTAGGGTGTGGTGTCCTGTTGCCAGGGCAGATCATGGCGGCCGTGCCGGCGATACCAGTCCAGCACCGCGCCGCTGTCAATCAGTGTTGCGCAACTCAATTCTGGAACAGGTCCTGGATTCGGTTGCGCAGTCTGTCGACCTGCTCGCTCACGGCGTCGGTCGCACGTCGCTGAACCTCGTCGCGCGCAATGGCGGCGAATACGTCGCGCACCCGTTGCAGATCCGGGCTGCAGTATTGCAACGGGGCGTCGTCGAATGCAGCATCACATCGCACCGGCCAGGCGACATCCTGGAAGTCTTCATGGACCCGGATGGTTTGCAGTGCCGGTTCACCAAGGATGGTGAAATCCAGACGGTAGTCGAATTCGCCGGCGGTCAGATCAAGACCGCCATTGCCGTTGATGGCGAAATTGTCCAGGCGGACATCCAGCTCCTGATTGTCGTTGATGCCGTCATTAAAAATCAGAAACGCTTCGGCGGTCGCAAAACGCACCACATCCGGCCACTGCGCGGCCATATCGCCGCGAGGGCTGAGCACCGAGATGGACGAAAACACACGCTTCAGCAGCGTGATGTCGACTGAGCTGTCATTGACCTGCAGGGAGCTGGCGCCGTCGACGCTGTCTATCAGTGCATTAACTGTATTGCCCTGCATGGTGTGCGTGGTTGTGGCATTGAAGCGGCCGGTGAAGAAATCCAGTCTTGGCATGTCAGCTGTCAGGGCGCTGGCGCTGATGCCGGCGAGACTGGATTCGGCCGACAGCTGCGCCGGCGAACTGGCGGCGTTCAGCGTTAACCTGGCGTCCAGTTCGCCGTCGTAGAAACCGATCGGCTGGGTGTCGATATCAAGCACGCTATCCTGCAACAGCAGGCTAAACGCGACCGGAGAGAACTGCAGGCCTGATACCGTCAGCGACTCGATCGCATGCTCGCCGCGAATGTCCATGCTGCGCAGCAGGTCGATGGGCAGGGGGGTATCCGGACGGGCCGTTGCGCTGGCGGCATTGGCCGTCGCGGCCCCCGGCGCTGAGTCGGGCGCTGCGGCCGGTGCCGGTTCAGTCGCTGTTGCCGGCAACAGAGCGTCCAGGTCAATCGCGCCGGTCGTCAGGTTGTAAGCCAGCAGCGCCTGCCGGGTGCTGGTTGCAAACAGATAATCGCCTCGCAGGCTGGCTGTGGTGTCGTCCAGGGCCATGGTCAAATCGCCCAGCGTCGCGCCGGCGGTATCGCCGTTGGCCTCCAGCGACTGAATGGTGAACTGCTGTTCGCGCGGTCCCGGCATGGTGGCTTCGTCCATGGCCACGAAATTTGCCAGCAAGTGGCTCAGGTTGAACGTGTTGCTGGTCAGGTTGGTCTGCCAGCGCAGGTTGTCACGGAAATCGCTGATGCTGATATCGCCACTGAGTACCAGTGGACTGAGCGTGAAACTCAGGTCGTCAAGCTCAACATTGCCGGCATTGAAGTCGACACGGGCAGTTGAGGCCAGATTGAGTGTCAGGTCCTGGCCGCTCAGCTCATTGATCAGGCGCATGCTGAGTTCAAAGGGAAACGGGCGGTTGTCCAGGTTGGTATTCCGGCTACTGAGGTCTATGTTCTGGAGGCGCGTATCGATGTTGTTGCGCTGGTCACGGATGGCAACGCTGGCATTGATGACACGGATATCGGCAATATTGATATCGATGGGCAGCTCGGTGCTGCCCGATGCCGTGGGCTCTGGCGCTGCGCTGGCATTGACATTGACCAGCCAGTTGGCCTGACCCTGTGCATCGACGAACCAGTTGATGTGCAGGTTTTCCGCGACAAACTCCCGGATGGCGAGATTGCCTGACAGCAGGGCGCCGATATCGAGTTCCAGCGCCACATTGGAAAACGATGCCAGCTCCTGCGGCGTGGCGCCATTACGCAGGCTGACATCATTAATGCTCAGGCCGAATACAGGCCGGAACGTCCAGTCGATATCACCATTGATGCGCAGCTGCATGCCTGTCTGTTGCGATGCGGCGGCCTCCAGCGCAGGTTTGTAGCGGTTCGGGTCGACAACCGCGAACAGCACGAACACCAGCACGGCTGCGAACACGGTCAGGCCAGCCAGCATGAAAAGCAGGTATTTCAGTAATTTCGACATAGAATTCAACGTCCCATACCGCGATGAAAGGGAGAAGGGCTGAAAAGTTTAACGGATTATGGCGGGCAATGCACTGTCGGCCCGTCGGCAGGCGTCTGACACAAAAAAGCCCGCGAACACGGTTCGCGGGCTTTTTTGTCAGTCCATCACCTGTACGGTGGTCGTGGAATCAGGACTCCATTTCTTCGGCAATGGCGGTTTCAAGCTCCGCCATCAGCTCCTCATCAGCGGCCGCCAACTGGATAATCTGATTGTACTGCTGAATCGTGATGTCATTGGACGCCACGGCCTCCTGCATTTCACGTTGCGCTTCCTGCTGCAACATGCTGGCCTGCTCCTGATCGGTAACCGTCTGCAGGCGCTCAGCATAATCCATCTGAATTTCCATGATATCGCCATAGGCGGAGACAAATTTGTCCTTCATGGCCATGTCGATATCCGCTGCGCTTTGCGGTATGTGGGCATCCTCAGACGTCGCTGGCTGGGCATGAACCACACCAGCACCCAGAATAAGGGCGAAAATGGCGGGAATACTGAGTAATTTCTTAAACATGGGTATCTCCTTTGTGACTTGCCACATGGGACTGTGCATCACATGGGGCTTTACGTTGTTCGCTAACATCTGGTGACGTTTGACGATTCCGTTGTGTGTCGGGCTTGATGGCGTGCCAGTGATGGCACATGTGTATGAGTGTCATACGGCCTGTGACAGACAGGCGTTGACGTGGGTCGTGTCAATAGACTTTTGCATCAGACAGTACCAGACCTTACTAGTTGTCAGGGGCGATGTCCAGTTGGCGCCGGGTGAGCGCGGGCTGCTGAAACGGTCATCGACAGCAAAGCTGGCCCCTGGGGGGCGCAAAGGCGTATAATGCGCGCGCATTTTCATGTTTCTTTTCAGACAGAGCGAATCAGCCCGGGATTTATCCATGAGCACACCCACGACCACCGAAAAGCCCACAGAAAAGGCCGATCGTCAGGCCAGCGTCGAGCGCAATACCAAGGAAACCCAGATTCGCGTGACGGTGAATCTTGATGGTAGCGGCGAACTCAAATGCCAGACAGGATTGCCATTTCTGGACCACATGCTGGATCAGGTGGCGCGACATGGTCTGATTGACATGGATATACAGGCGGTTGGCGATCTGGACATTGATGCCCATCACACGGTTGAAGATCTGGGTATCACTCTGGGTCAGGCGTTCTACAAGGCGCTTGATCGCAAAGGCATTCGTCGCTACGGGCACGCCTATGTGCCGCTTGATGAAGCACTGTCACGGGTAGTAGTGGACTTCTCAGGCCGGCCCGGCCTGGAGTATCACGTGCCGTTTACCCGAGCCTCGGTCGGTGGCTTTGATGTTGATCTGTTTTATGAGTTTTTCCAGGGGTTTGTCAATCACGCCCTGGTGACCCTGCATATCGACAACCTGCGTGGCAAGAACAGTCACCACCAGGTGGAAACCGTGTTCAAGGCCTTCGGCCGCGCTCTGCGCATGGCGATGGAAATCGATCCGCGCAGCGCCGATGTTATTCCGTCGACCAAAGGCAGTTTGTAGAGAGGCAGTCTGTAGAAAGGCAGTCTGCAGGAAGGCAGTTTTTTAGATCCGTTAGTGGAACACCCCGAACAATGAACAAAGTAGCTGTCATAGATTATGGCATGGGCAATCTTCATTCTGTTGCCAAAGCCATGGAAAGCCTGGGCAAGGACGTACATGTCGACGTGACCAGCGATGCCGGACGTATCCTGGCCGCCGACCGCATCATTTTCCCCGGTGTTGGCGCCATTCGTGATTGCATGGCAGAAATCCGCCGGCTGGGCGTGGACGCGATTGTCAGTGACGCGTTGCAGCAAGGCAAACCGGTGCTGGCGATCTGTGTCGGCATGCAGGCCTTGATGGACAGCAGCGAGGAAAACGGCCATGTCGACTGCCTCGGTCTGTTGCCCGGCTCGGTCAAACGTTTTGGCGGCGGGCAAAGCCTGCTGGACGCTGATGGTCAGCGTTTAAAAGTCCCACACATGGGCTGGAACTGTGTGCAGCAGCAAGGTGCGCACCCGTTGTGGCAGGGCATTGCCGATAACAGTCGCTTCTATTTTGTCCACAGTTACTTTGTGGCGCCCGGAAATGCTGGCCAGGTAGCGGGTGTCACAGAATACGGTCACTCGTTCGCAGCAGCGCTGAGCAAGGACTCACTGTTTGCTGTGCAGTTTCATCCGGAGAAAAGTCAGCATTGCGGCCTGCGCCTGCTGAGCAATTTTCTGCATTGGGACGGTTCTGCCCGGCCCGACTAATTCAAGGTACTACTCATGCTGGTTATCCCCGCAATCGATCTTAAAGATGGCCAATGCGTGCGCCTGCGTCAGGGCCGCATGGAAGACTCCACGGTATTTTCCGATGATCCGGTGAAGACGGCGGGCCATTGGCGCGACCAGGGCGCCCGGCGACTGCATCTGGTCGACCTCAATGGCGCCTTTGCCGGCGAGCCGGTCAATGGTGCGATCGTGGAGGCCATTGCCAAGGCATACCCCGACCTGCCTTTGCAGATTGGCGGCGGTATCCGGGACCTGAAAACCATTGAGTACTATCTTCGTGTCGGCGTCAAACACGTGATCATTGGCACCCAGGCAGTCAAGCATCCGCCATTTGTCGCGGAAGCCTGCAAGGCCTTTCCAGGCCACATCATTGTGGGTCTGGACGCCAAAGATGGCTGGGTCGCCACCGATGGCTGGGCAGAAGTGTCGACGGTAAACGTGGTGGATCTGGCGCATCAGTTTGCCAATGACGGCGTGGAAGCAATCATTTACACCGACATAGCCCGCGATGGCATGATGCAGGGGGTCAACGTCGACGCGACCCTGCGCCTGGCGCGTGCGTCGACGATTCCGGTTATCGCCTCTGGCGGCGTCAGTCGCATGGCGGACATTGAAGAGCTGTGCAAAGTTGCGCAGACTGATGTGGGTGCCGGTATCATGGGCGCCATCACCGGTCGTGCGATTTATGAAGGGGCGCTGGATCTGGCGCAGGCGCAAACTTATTGCGACAACTTTTCAGACAACGTTGATAACAGCAACGGCGGAGCGTAAACATGGCACTGGCAAAGCGCATCATACCCTGTCTGGACTGCGACAAGGGACGCGTGGTCAAAGGCGTCAAGTTTCTTGATATCCGTGATGCCGGCGATCCGGTTGAAGTGGCCAAACGTTACAGTGACGCCGGCGCCGACGAAATTACCTTTCTGGATATCACCGCGTCCAGCGAAGGGCGCGAAACCACGGTCAAGACGGTTGAAGCAATTGCCAGTCAGGTGTTCATCCCGCTGACGGTGGGTGGTGGCATCCGCACCCTGGAGGATATCCGCACCATGCTCAATGCCGGTGCCGACAAAGTATCCATCAACACCGCGGCGGTCACCAATCCCGAGTTTGTGCGTGAGGCCGCGCAGCGGTTCGGTTCCCAATGTATCGTGGTGGCGGTCGATGCCAAAAAGGTCAGCGCCGGGAACGAACCCGATCGCTGGGAGATCTTCACCCACGGTGGCCGTAATCCCACCGGCCTGGATGCCATTGACTGGGTCCGGCGCATGGTCAGTTATGGCGCCGGTGAAATCCTGCTCACCAGCATGGATCGCGACGGCACTAAAATCGGTTTTGATCTGGCCCTGAACCGCGCAGTCAGCGACGCCGTTGATGTGCCGGTGATAGCCTCCGGTGGCGTCGGTAACCTGCAGCACCTGGTTGATGGTGTGCTTGACGGTGGCGCCGATGCGGTGCTGGCGGCCAGCATTTTCCATTTTGGTGAGTTCAGTATCCCGCAGGCCAAGCAGTATATGGCCGAGCAGGGCATTACCATGCGCCTGGATATCTGACAGCGCGTTGTAAAACTACCTTCGTTGCCAATCCTTCGTTAAAAATGGCCTCGACTTGGCGGCCTCGCCAACGTTTTACAACACCCTGTATCAACTTTCTGTATTAGGTTTCTCTATCAGGTTGTTGTTGCGGGGAACGTTCCCGGATGAGTAAAGTAGGGTTTTGGATTTCCGTCAGGAGGTTCACCTTGCGCTACTTCGAATTGCCGCTGACCACCACTGAGGCCTATCAGCCGGTGCTGAAAGCCTACCGTGTCGATGAAACCACGCACGTCCGTCGCCTGTGTCAGGCATTGGAAAACCCCACGGTCGACAATGCCCGTATTCGTGAGCAGGCCAGTGAGCTGGTGACCACGGTGCGCGCCAATCGCGCCAGCGGTTCGGGTGTTGATGCACTGATGCAGGAATATCAACTGTCCAGCCAGGAAGGCGTGGTGCTGATGTGCCTGGCGGAAGCGTTGCTGCGCACGCCCGATGAAGCAACCGTTGACCGCCTGATTGAAGACAAACTGGGCAGCGGTGACTGGCAAAGTCATCTGGGTAACAGTGAATCCCTGTTTGTGAATGCGTCCACCTGGGGGCTGATGCTGTCGGGCAGAATCATTCAGCCGGGACTGCCCGCGAAACAGGGTCGGAGCATTTTCCAGCGTCTGGTGCAGCGCGCCGGCGAGCCCTTCGTGCGTCAGGCTGTGCGCCATGCCATGCGTATCATGGCCCGGCAGTTTGTCATGGGCCGCAGCATTGACGAGGCGCTGCAACGGGCCGCAACACCGGAAGCGAGCAACTATCTGCATTCTTATGACATGCTGGGAGAGGCGGCCCGCACGCGCGCTGACAGCCTGCGTTACCTGCAGGCCTATTCGGGCGCCATTCATGCCATTGGTGCCACGGCGGCTGATCAGGGCCCGATCAAGGCGCCGGGTATCTCAATCAAATTGTCAGCACTGCATCCGCGTTTTGAGGTGTCTCAGGGCAAACGTGTCATGGCCGAATTGACGCCGCGGGTGCTCGAGTTGGCACGGCTGGCGAAGCATTACAATATCGGCCTGACTGTGGATGCCGAGGAAGCAGATCGGCTGGATCTGACGCTGGCTGTGTTTGAACAGGTGGCGCTGCACGCATCGCTGGCCGGCTGGCAAGGACTGGGGCTGGCGGTGCAGGCGTATCAGAAGCGGGCGTTTGATCAGCTGGACTGGCTGGCTGACCTGGCGGATCGTGCCGACAGGCGGCTGATGATCCGTCTGGTCAAAGGCGCCTACTGGGATACCGAGATCAAGCGCGCTCAGGAGCGCGGACTGGCCGGCTACCCGGTGTTCACGCGCAAACAGAGCACCGATGTATCCTACCTGGCCTGTGCCCGGAAACTGCTGCGCTACCCGGCACAACTGTATCCGCAGTTTGCCACGCACAACGCGTACACGGTGGCGGCGATTCTGGAGTATACGCGGGGCGGGCAGGACTTCGAGTTTCAGCGTCTGCACGGCATGGGTGGTCCGTTATACGAGCAACTGACCGGCACAGGCACAGGCACAGGCACAGGCACAGGCACAGCAAGAGGCACATGCCGATGCCGGGTGTATGCGCCCGTGGGCAGTCATGAAGACCTGTTGCCCTATCTGGTGCGTCGGCTGCTGGAAAATGGTGCCAATTCTTCCTTCGTCAATCGCATCCTGGATGACAGGACACCGATAGTTGAACTGGTGACAGACCCGGTAGCGCAGGTCATGTCGCTGGAGCAGATACCGCATCCGCAGATCCCCTTGCCCACACAATTGTTTGCCGATCGACGCAACGCAGCGAGCATGGACCTGTCAAACTTTGACACGCTGGCCTGGCTGAGCTCGCAGTGGATGGTTGAACACGCACCAACGGCACCAAAGCCAGTCTCCGCCAGAGAAATAGACATGGCACTGGCTGCCGCGGAAAACAGCTTTGATGGCTGGGCTGCAACCGACGTGTCGGTGCGAGCCCGCTGTCTGGAAAAGCTGGCTGAGCTGCTGGAAGCACGCATGCCGGCACTGATGGCGCTGTGCTCACATGAGGGCGGCAAGACGGTTGCTGATGGCGTTGCTGAAGTGCGGGAAGCAGTGGACTTCTGCCGGTACTATGCAGTGCGCGCGCGTGAAGACTTTACGCCACGACCGTTGCCCGGACCCACCGGTGAGCACAACCAGTGGCAATTACGTGGCCGTGGTGTGTTTGTCTGCATCAGTCCCTGGAATTTCCCGCTGGCGATATTTGTCGGCCAGGTCACCGCTGCCCTGGTTGCCGGTAATTCGGTCGTTGCCAAGCCGGCGGAACAGACGCCACAGGTTGCCATGGCGGCCGTGGAGTTGCTGTATCAGGCGGGTGCACCGCGCCAGGTGTTGCAGTTGATTGTCGGGGGAGCCGACGTTGGCGCCCATCTGGTCAGTGACAGGCGCGTTGCCGGTGTTGCTTTTACCGGGTCGTGCGCGGCGGCGACGGCCATTAATCGAAACCTGGCCAGCCGTCACGGACCGATTGCCACCCTGATCGCCGAAACCGGTGGACTCAATGCCATGCTGGTAGACTCCTCGGCCCTGCTTGAACAGGTCGTGGCCGATGTACTGCAGTCGGGTTTTCAGAGTGCCGGCCAGCGCTGTTCGGCGCTGAGAATCCTGCTGGTACAGGACGACATCGCCGATGCCCTGATCTCGCTGCTCACCGGCGCGATGAGTGAGCTGTGTATCGGTGATCCGGCGGATCTGGCCACCGATGTCGGCCCGGTGATTGATGCCGAAGCGCTGGCCACGCTGAACCGCCATATTCAATATCTGGACAGCAACGCGACGCTGCGTAAACGTGTTGAAGTGCCAGTCGCCGGTCACGACAGCGGCGCCTGCTATTTTGCCCCGCAGCTTTACGAGATCACCCACCTGAGTCAGCTGCGCGAGGAAGTATTTGGACCTGTGGTACATCTTTTGCGCTTCCGTGCGGATGACATTGACAGCGTGATCGATGCCGTCAACCAGACCGGCTACGGCCTGACTTTCGGTATTCACAGTCGCATCGACAGTCGTGCCCAGGCGATTGCGTCGCGTATTCGTGCCGGCAATGTCTATATCAATCGCAATATGATCGGTGCGGTGGTGGGGGTGCAGCCTTTTGGTGGCAATGGTCTGTCCGGGACCGGTCCCAAGGCCGGCGGCCCGCTGTACCTGTCGCGGTTCGCGACGGAACAGTCGGTCAGCACCAATACCGCGGCGGCCGGCGGTAACGCGTCGCTGATGTCGTTGGAGGTGTCTGACTAAGGCTGCCTGAGCAGGGCGGAGGCCGGTACCAGCGTAATGCTGTGCGCGGGCAACTGGGTGATGGCCTGTTCCAGGTAGTCCAGCGTCTCGGGGTAGGGGTGGCCGATGGCCACAGCAAAGCCCAGCTGCTGCGCGATCGCCACGGCTCGCTGGAACTCGCGATCGATAGCCTCCGGGGTGGCTTCGTTATCAAGGAATACATGGCGCTTCAGTGCCGGCACCTGGTTGTCGATGGCTATCTTTTCCGCCACGCTCTTGCCGGTGGTCATGCTGTCGACAAAAAACAGGCCTTGCGCTTTCAGTTCCCGCATCACCCATTGCATGGGCTGCTCTGCCGCCGTCAATTCACTGCCGGTATGATTGTTGACGCCGACCACGTGCGGGATGTCAGCGATCGCCGCGCGCAGTGTACGGACAAATTCTTCCTCGGGCAGTGCCAGCGTGAGTCCACCTTCGCCTAGCGCCATGCCTGCCAGGTTGCTCATCGGTGCGTGCAGCATGACTTCCTTGCCGGCGTCATGTGCCATCCGGGCCAGCGCCTGGCCATGCGGCGTGAACGGCAGTACGGCATAGGTGACAGCGCCCGGCAGCTTGACTGCTCGTTCACCGGCCTCGGCGCTGTAGCCGATGTCATCCAGTATGATCGCCAGCCGGTTGCTGTTCATGAGCGTGGCGCTGGTGTCAGCCTGCATGGCTTCGGAGCGGATAGCGCCCGTGCTGGCCTCCGGCTCTGCAGGTGTCACCGGCAATGTGTCTTCATCGGCGACCACGACGGCCCTGTCAGTGTCTGTCACCTGGTCGCGAGTGGCGCTGACCGAATCGACTTCACTGCCGCCGGCGACAGCCACCAGCAACACCAGGCCCAGCAGCAGCGCCGCAGCCAGCGCGATATGTGTGTTGCCAGGTTGCGCCGCAAATCCGCGCCAGGCCTGTCTGGCCCTGTCGAGATGGACGCCGATCGGGGAGGTTTTAGAGTCGTGACGGATTCTCATTCGCTGTCCTGACGTCGCTGGCGCCCGCTTTCCATGATGTGCCAGCCCTTGAGCAGGGTCAGCGCCTCATTCAGCTGATAGTCACTGACTACGACCTGTTCCGAACTGGTAATGGGAGTACGGGCGCTGATGTCAGTATTGATGCCGTTTGCTTCGTCGGTAGTGTTTATCGCGTCGGTGCCGGGCAGATGGCCTTCCAGGTCACGCTCGGAATACACACCACGACGTGGCAGGCGACGCGTGACCAGCGCTTCATCAACAACGATATCCGGCTCTATGCCCTGCGCCTGAATGGAGCGTCCGGACGGCGTAAAGTAGCGAGAGGTCGTCAGTTTCAGCGCCCGTTCATTGTTCAGGGGCAGCACGGACTGTACCGAGCCTTTGCCAAAACTGCGGGTGCCCATGATCACTGCCCGGCCCTGATCCTGCAGAGCGCCGGCGACAATTTCTGCGGCAGAGGCGGAGCCGGTGTTGATCAGTACCACCATCGGCACCCCTGCGCTGGGATCCTCTGGCGTGGCGTAATAGTTGCCGTCAGAATCATCAAAGCGGCCTTCGGTATACACAATCTGGCCGCTGGTCACGAAGGCATCAACGACCTGCACCGATGCCTGCAGGACACCGCCCGGATTATTGCGCAGGTCCAGCACCAGGCCGTTCAGCGGCTCACTGGCGGCCCTGATTTCTGCCAGCGCGTTGACGACCTCGCGGCCGGTGTTGATGCGGAACTGGGCAATGCGCAGATAGGCAAAACCGGGCTCCAGCATGCGATGACGGACGCTGGTGGCAGAAATGATTTCACGGGTCAGGGTCAGGTCAATGGGTTCCGATTCGGTATCGCGCATCAGCGTAATATCAACCGTGCTGCCAGGTTCGCCACGCAGCAACTCGACGGCATCGTTGATCAGCATGTCGCGCACCGGCCTGCCATTGATTTCCACTATCAGGTCGCCGGGCATGACCCCTGCTCTGGCAGCGGGCGTGTCGTCAACGGGCGTGATGACTTTGATGTAACCGTCCTCTTCACCCACTTCAATGCCCAGGCCGCCGAACTCGCCCTCGGTGCTTTCCTGCAGATTGTCGTAATCGTCGGCGCTCAGGTAGGCCGAGTGCGGATCCAGGCCGGCAAGCATGCCGCGGATGGCGTAGTCGATCAGCGTTCGGTCATCAATGTCTGACACGTAGGCGGTGCGGATGGCTTCCAGTGCCTCGGCAAACAGCCTGACCTCTTCGATGGGCAACGGCCTGATAGTGTTGTCGGCGCTGATGTTGTTGGTAGCCTCTGCCTGCACAGCTGGCTCAAGTTCGTCCTGCGTGATGACGTTCAGGTCAGCATCAGGCGCCTGTTGTGCCATCGAGAAATGGGCATGGCCCAGGCCGCTGATCATCATGGTCAGCACCAGCAGGTGCCGGCAGACGCGGCGGGCCAGTGGGTCATGGCAGGGGCAATGCTGCGTGCCTGGCTCGCGGGTAATGTTGGGTGACGACATGTGTACTCCTGCGATCTTGTGGTTACAGGTTAAGACCGGTCTGGTCGGCATTCTATGCGCTTGCGCCGGCGCTGGGTAGCAAATGATGACCCTCCAGTCAGCGGACTCTCATTCAGCAGCGGGCGCTCATTCAGCAGCGGACTCTCATTCAGCAGCGGGCGCTCATTCAGCAGCGGACTCTCATTCAGCTGCGGGCGCTCATTCAGCTGCGGGCGCTAGCCAGTCCTGCGGATTCAGCGTCCGGCTGCTTTGCCTGATCTCAAAATACAGGCCCGGTGCGCCATTGCCGGCATCGCTGCCCGACAGTGCCAGGGCCTCCCCGCGATTTACCCAGTCCCCGGTCTGCTTGGTGAAACCCTGCACGTGGGCATAAAGGCTGATGTAGCTGTTGCCATGGTCAACCACGATCAGGTTGCCGGAGCCGCGAAGCCAGTCGGCGAACACGACCCGCCCATTGTGCACGGCCCGGACGCTACTGCCAGCATCGCTGCTGATGATAATGCCCTGGCGCTGCAGGCTGCCGCCATAACGCTCGCCAAAGCGGGCCAGCAGCGCCCCGGTGACCGGCCACGGCAGCTGGCCTTGTGCATCGGCAAACGGCGCAGCATCTTCAGGTGCGGGGATATCAACAATGATACGGTTGATCTCGTCGATCAGTTCCTGCAGGTGGGCGCGGTCGGCAAGCAACTGCTCAAGCTCGTTGCGGCGGGTTGCCATGTCGGCATTAAGGCTGGCGATCAGTCGGGTGCGCGCCTGCTGGCTGCTCTGCAGCTCCTCGCGCTGTGAGGCCAGAGCGGCATTGGTCGCGGCCAGGGTGATCTGGGCCTGATCGATATCATCCCGGGTCTGTGCCAGTTCGTTCAGGGTTTGCCGGAAGCGGCGGATCTGTTGCAGGCGGTCTTCATTAAACGCCTCAAAATAGACCAGCATGCGCTGTGCGGTGGAGGGATCCTGCTGGGTCAGCAGCAGCTGCAGCTGACTGTCGCCGCCACTGACATAGCTGGCGTGTAGCGCACGGGCAACGATATCACGTTGTGTTTCGCTGTCAGCCAGCAGGGTGTCGCGCTGCTGGCTCAGGTCTGCCAGTTGCTGGTCCAGGCGGCTGATGTCCTGCTGATTGTTGGCAATATCCTGATTGATGCGGTCGATGCGCTGATTCAGCTCGCTGAGCGCAGCTTCCTCGCTGGATCGCTGGCGACGCGCCTGTTGCAGCCAGGATTCGATCTGGCCAATGGTGTCGTTGACGGCTGCGAGCCGCGCCTCGGTTTCCTCACTGTCCTGCCCCCGGACCGGGACGGGCAGCATCAGCGTCAGCATCAGCGGCAGGGCAAGCAGCAGGCCCGGTCGCCGGGCATGGGTGAGATGCGCAGCGAGGACGGTCATGGCGCCATCAGCACATGGCCGGTCATTTCCGCCGGCACCTCCATGTCCATGAGCTTGAGCAGAGTGGGGGCGATGTCAGACAGCGCCCCTTCCTGCGTGAAACGCCACGGACGCTCGCCAACGTAAACCAGCGGCACCGGGCCGCTGGTGTGCGAGGTCAGGGCCTGGCCGGAATCGGCATCCATCATCTGCTCAACATTGCCGTGATCGGCCGTGATCAGACATTGGCCGCCGGTGTCACGGATGGCTGCCATCAGCCGGCCCAGGCACACATCCAGTGTTTCCACGGCCTTGACGGCCGCGTCAAAGCTGCCGGTGTGGCCGACCATGTCGCCATTGGCATAGTTGCAGATAATGGCGTCGTATTTGCCTGAGCGGATGGCCTCGTCCAGTTTGTCGGTCACTTCCGGCGCGCTCATCTCCGGTTTCAGGTCGTAGGTGGCAACATCCGGCGATGGCACCAGAATACGCTCTTCGCCTTCATACGGCTGTTCCCGACCGCCACTGAAAAAGAAGGTGACGTGTGCGTATTTTTCGGTTTCGGCGATGCGCAGTTGCGTGCGGCCCTGGCTGGCCAGGTACTCGCCCAGGCTGTTGTGCAGCGTTTGGGGTGGGTAGGCACAGTTGGCATAACGATTCAGATCGGCAGAGTATTCGGTCAGCATGACAAATTCTGCCAGCCTGGGCGTCGACTTGCGCTGGAAGCCGTCAAAAGCCGGGTCGACAAAGGCATGGGCCAGCTGTCGGGCACGATCGGCGCGGAAATTCATGAACACCAGGCTGTCGCCATCAGCGACGGGCACTGCATCACCAATTCGGGTGGCTTTGACAAACTCATCGTCTTCGTCGCGCGCGTAGGCCTCGTCCAGCGCATCTTCGACCGAGTCCGCCTGGTACTGCGATTCGCCCAGCGTGATCAGGTCATAGGCGCTTTGCATGCGATCCCAGCGCTTGTCCCGGTCCATGGCAAAATACCGGCCGACCACTGACACGATACGGCCCAGGCCGGCATCGCGCAGGGCTTTTTCGGTTTTCAGCAATGACGCCATGGCACTGCGCGGTGGCATGTCCCGGCCATCCAGGAAGGCATGCACATACACCTGTTTGACGCCGGCATCCTGTGCCAGCCTGATCATGGCCAGAATATGGTTTTCGTGGCTGTGGATGCCGCCGGGCGACAGCAGGCCCATGATGTGCAGGGCCTTCCCATTGCTGGCTGCCGTGCGGGCGGCGTTGGCCAGCACGGTGTTGTTGAAGAAGTCACCGGTCTCGATGGCCTTGTCGATCATGGTCAGGCTCTGGTACACGACGCGACCGGCGCCCAGATTCATGTGGCCGACTTCCGAGTTGCCCATCTGTCCGCTGGGCAGACCCACGTCGATGCCCGAGGTGGTAATCAGGGTATGCGGACATTCACGCCAGAGCTGGTCCCAGACCGGCGTGTTGGCGGCGGCAATGGCGTTGGAGTCGGTGTCTTCGCGATATCCCCAGCCATCCAGAATCAGTAGCAGGGCTGTGCGACGAGGTGTGGTAGCGGTCATGAATAATAACTTCCCGTGGGTTGGCCTGGTGCTTTAAAAGCCCGTATTATCGCGGAAATGCGGGCAAAGTACCATTGCCGGCCGCAGCCGTGTATACTTCGCAGCCTTGCAACTGCGTAACACCGCATTGATACCATATCAGGATATTCAGGGCTTTAGACGTCATGGAGCAGTATTTAGAATTTATCGGTAATAATCTGATACTTGTGGGTATCTGGATTGCGCTGGCGCTGGCGTTGATTTTTCATCGCAGCAAGACTGGCGCCCAGGCGGTTGGGCCGCAGCAGGCGGTCATGCTGATCAATCGCAATGACGGCGTCGTGCTCGATATCCGAGACAAAAAGGACTATGACACCGGGCATATCGTGGACTCGGTGCACATTCCGCATACCAAGCTCAGTGCCCAGCTTGATGAGCTGGAAAAACTGAAATCCCGGCCCATCATTGTGGTCTGCAAGATGGGGCAGCATTCGGGAGACGCCTGCAAGATCCTGCGCAGCGCCGGATTTGAGCAGGTGGTGCGGTTGCGCGGCGGCATGGCCGAGTGGCGCGCGCAGAATCTGCCCTTGATTCAAAAGGCGGACAAAGGCAAAAGTGCTGAGAAAAAAGCAGAAAAAGGCAAAACCGGTAAGCCCAGGCCGAAAAAAAGTCGCAAATCTGCGGCGCCCGTTGCAGCTGAGTCAGCCTCGCTCGAGAACACCGGCGTGACGGATGAGGCGGTATCGACCGAGCCTGGCCAGACGGCGTCTGACCAGGTCGACGTGGCCGCCGGCCAGGAAAAACCTCAGCATAAGGAAGGCAAGCACGAAGAAGTGACGCAGGAAGAAGTCAAACAGGGCGACAAGCAATAACGTAAGGCAAGTATTCAATTTTCATAAACGACAAAACGCAAGAGAGACTGTTTTATCATGGCAGAGAACGAGAACAACCAGAATGGTAACGCGGCCGCCGCCCAGGGCGACCAGCAACAGGGTCCGATGTTTGCACTGCAGCGCATCTATCTGAAGGACACCTCTTTCGAATCCCCCAAAAGCCCGGATGTATTCAAGGGTCAGTGGGCTCCCAAGATCACGTTTAACCTGAACACGAGCAATGAAAAGCTGGCCGACGGCGTTTACAACGTGGTATTGCGCCTGACGATCGAAGCCAAGCAGGAAGAGACCATTGCCTTCCTGGTTGAAGTTCAGCAGGCCGGTATTTTCACACTGGATCGTTTCAACGAAGCAGACCTGGAACGTGCGCTGGCCACTGTATGCCCGAACATCCTGTTCCCGTATGCACGTGAAACCATCGATGCTCTGGTTGTGCGCGGCAGCTTCCCACCCGTGATGCTGGCGCCGGTCAATTTTGATGCGGTCTATGCGCAGTCAAAGGCCCAGAAAGAGCAGCAAGGCGAGGCTGCGCCTCAGGCATAACACCGGCTGCAGTGGCCCCGGGAGGTTGATCTCGGGGCTGCTAGCGCAAACCCGGGAAACCGGTCTGCCGTAATGCCTCATACAGGCCAATCGCCACGGAATTGGACAAATTCAGGCTGCGGCTGTTGCTCTGCATGGGGATGCGCAGGCATTGCGTCTGCGGCAGGCTGTCCCTGATATCGGCCGGCAGGCCACGTGTTTCCGGCCCGAATAACAATCCATCCCCAGCCTGGTAGCGTACCTGGCTGTAATCAAGTGTGGCTTTGGTGGTAAACGCCAGCAGTCGTTGCACGTTCGCTTCGCTGGTGAAGTGCTGCCAGCTCTTCCAGTTTTGCACCTGACTCAGCGCGTGATAATCCAGGCCCGCGCGTCGCACACTTTTTTCGTTCAAATCAAACCCCAGAGGCTCGATCAGATGCAGGCAGGCTCCGGTATTGGCGGCTAAGCGAATGATATTACCGGTATTGGGCGGGATCTCGGGCTGATATAACACGATATGTATCAAGAGGGGATTCTGTCTAAACAGTGAATTCGACCCCAAATATACCCCTGAAGCCGGTACTTTGCTATAGAATCTGGCCACTTAAGCTTTATAATTCAACGATTTTGAGTACTTGGAAAAAGGGGACGCTTTTTGCTGGCATGGTTTGGGAACAAAAAGCGCGCAGAGGGTCTGGTCGGTCTGTCGATCAATGACCAGCGTATCGCGCTGGCTCACATCACGCGCAAGCGGGATGAGGTGTTTCTGGAGAACTGCGTCCGGCGCGAGATCACAGCAGCCACTTCACTGCACCAGCAATTGGCCGATACAGTGGCCGAGGCCGGACTTGCCGGCGCCGACTGCAGCTGTGTTCTGAGCCCGCGCGACTACAATATTTACCTGGTGGAAGCCCCTCAGGTGGCCGAAGATGAAGTCAGCGCCGCCGTGCGCTGGAAGATCAAGGATCTGCTGGACATGCCTGTGGATCAGGCGATTGTCGATGTTTTTGCCTTGCCGGAAGACGCGTTTCAAGGCCGCAGTAAAATGGTGTATGCCGTGGCCGCATCCCGGGCGGCGGTGGAAGCGCTGATCAACACGGTGGATCGTGCTGGCCTTCAGCTGCAGACCATCGATATTCCGGAGCTGGCCATGCGTAACATCAGTGCCCAGGTGATGGACGACAGGAACGGACTGGCGTTCATCTCGCTCAAGGAAAGTGGCAGTACCCTAAATATAAGCCGAAATGGCGAGCTGTATCTGACGCGCAAGATCAACACACCGGTCGGGCCCGATGCGCTCATGCAGGATGACTGGGAACTGGTGCGTGACCGACTGGCGCTGGAAATTCAGCGTTCACTGGATTATTACGAAAGCCAGATGGGGCAAAATCCCATCAGCCAGATCATGATCGCCCCCAGACTGAAGGATACCGAGTCGATGATGAACAGCCTGGGCGAAGCACTGGCAGCGCCTGTCGGCGTGCTTGATTACATTCATGAGCTGGCGTCACCGGATACGGTCACAGCGGAAATGAAAGGTGCCTGCATGATGGCCATAGGTGCCGGCCTGCGCTCCGACCTGGCGGGAGGTGCGCAGTAATGGCGGCCACCACGCAACAGATCAACCTGCTACTGCCGGAGCTGCGCCCCCGTCGGGACTGGTTGACGGCATCAGGACTGGTGGCGGCAGTGGCGGTCGTCGCGGGTGTACTGCTCATCGCCGGTGCCTGGTTCGGCTGGCAGGCCGGGCAGTTAGAGGATGAACTGGCGAGCGCCCAGCAGGCGCTCGCAGAACAAAGCGCGCGCACCGAGGCGCTTGAGCGTGATGTTGCCGGTCGCGCGACTGATCGGGAATTACTTCGGGAGATGGAAACACGCGAGCAGCGGTTGGCACAAACGCGGGAGTTGTATGAATTCATGAGCACAACCTCCCTGGGCAATCTGACCGGGTATTCAGAGCACCTCAAGGATTTATCGCGCGCGTCTTTCCAGGGTATCTGGCTGACGCAGTTCAGCATTGCCGGTGATGCGAGCAACGTTATCCTGCGGGGCAGTGCGCTGGAAGCGGCGATGTTGCCGGATTTTGTGGGTCGCCTGAGCATGGGCGACAGTGAGATTCGCAATCAACGCTTTAGCCGACTGACGTCAACCCGCACCCGGGGAACCACCGGTGAGCAGGTTTACGATTTTGTCCTGGAGACTAACTGATGAGCGTCCGGGATCGCTGGCGTCATCTGGAAGACATGTTTGACAGCCGTTCCCTGGCCGAGAAGGGTCTGATCGCGCTGTTGTTGGTGGTTTGTCTGGTGTGGGCGACCTTGACAATGTTTCTGTCACCCAGGATGGAGGCCAATGAACGACTGTCACAGCAGATTACCGTGGCTGAGTCGGAGCGCGTGCTGATGCAGCAGCGCGAGCGGCAAGCCGAGATTTCCGCAACAGAAGACCCGAATCAGGCGGCGCGGTTGCGTATCGAACGTGCCATTGCTGCCCAGGCAGAGTTGCAAAGCGACATCGAGCAACTGGCCGGCAATCTGGTGACACCACAATCAATGACGCGATTGCTGACATCGATTCTGGAAAACCAGCCGGGACTGGACCTGGTGCGTGTGGAAAATCGCGAACCAACGCCCATGCGCTCAGGTGCGACGTCGACTGATGGTGGTAGTCAGATTTACAAACACAGTCTGCTGTTGGAACTGGAAGGGGATTATTTGAGCCTGATTGTCTACCTTCAGCGTATCGAAGCCTTTGAAGAGAGGTTTTTCTGGGACCTGGTCACGTATCAACGAACAGAGTGGCCAGCTGGGCGGGTCACCCTGGAGCTGCATACACTGAGCACTGAGGAGGGATTTGTTGGTGTTTAAAATATGGATGCTGCTGTTGGTGCTGATCCCACTTCAGGCGCACGCCCAGAGTGTGACAGTGACTATTGATGGTGAGGTTTTCCGTGACCCAATGCAGCCACCGTGGGCCATTTTGCCGAGCATCAATACCGTTGTCGATGATGTGGCAACACAGACTGGGCCGCGGCTGAGCAGCCTGCGCTTGAGTTTTGTGCGGTCCGGCGGGTTGACGCCAATCGCGGTGATCAATGATACACAGGTCACCATCGGAGACATCATTGAGGGCGCCCCCATCGTGGACATTCGACCGGGCGAAGTGGTTCTGATCATCGACGGAGAGGAGCAGGTCTTGAACCGGGCTGTTCAGTCAGTGAGAACACCTGTCGAACAATGAGTTATGCAAGCGTGCCAGCAGGCGCGGATTATGGAGTAGGAATGACGGAAATCGCAAAATCGCAAGCAGGATCGCAGAGGCTGGCCAACGCCGCCGCCCGCGCCGCACTGGCACTGACAGTCAGTGCGCTGCTGCTTGCCTGCGAAGCCATGGGCGCCAGGCAGCCACCAGATTTGTCAATGGTGGACGATATGCAGGCCATATTGACCGAGGCTGAGCAGTCCTACATAGAGCCTGTGCAGATTGCACCGACTCAGGAGGTGGTCAATGACCTGATGCCCGATATGGCGTTGAGCGACGACCTGTTGATGCCGGTTTCCGAGCGCTTCAATGTCGTGGCCACACGCCAGGACGCCCGTGACTTTTTTGACAGCCTGGTGGCAGGCACCGATTACGGTGTCGCGGTCAGCCCTCAGGTTTCCGGTGAGATCACCATCAACCTGCCCAATGTCACCATTGATGATGTCATGACGGCTGTCGAGGAGATCTATGATTACCAGATCAGCCGCCGCGACAATATCTACCAGATTCGACCGCCCGGGGTGCAGACTCGCATCTTTAATATTGATTACCTCGATGTCAGCCGCTCCGGTTCCTCCAGCGTGCAGGTAACCAGCGGTGCTTCTGGGGGCAGCGGTGGTGGCGGCGGTGGCGGTCTCGGTGGAGGTGGCCTTGGTGGCGGCGGAGGTGGCCTCGGTGGGGGTGGTGGTGGCCTCGGCGGCGGAGGCGGTGGTGCTGCCGGAGGCGGCGGCGCAGGCGGCGGCGGGCAGATATCCACGGCGACTGAGACTGACTTCTGGGACGGCATTCAGGAAACCCTGGAGAATATGTTGAGCGACAATACTGCGCGAAACACGGGTGGCAGCGGTTTACTGGCTGGGCTGGAGGGTGGTTCGGACGCAGTCACGGATAATTCACGCGTCATTGTGCAGCCTCAGGTGGGCCTGATTATGGTCACAGCCTCACCAGGCGATCTTGAGCGGGTGGCGGAATTTCTGGAACGAACCCAGGATATCCTGTCGCGCGAGGTCACCATTCAGGTGCAGTTTCTGGAAGTGGTGCTGAACAAAGGTTTCCAGACTGCAATTGACTTCGACACCTTTGGTCCGGGCGGTGCTGACGAGTCAGGTAATACCGTGACAGCTGATTTTGGCGGTGGCAATAATGGCTCCAGTATTGATGCCATTTCCAACCCGTTGGCGTTGACCACCAATTTCACGGACTTTGATGCGGTGTTCCGTATACTCGAGTCGCGCGGCACCACGCAGGTCCTGTCCAGTCCCAGTCTGAAGGTGCTCAACAATCAGAAAGCCGTGTTCCAGGACGGCGATTCCGAATTTTTCCAGACCGGTGTTGGGGCCAGCGTTGTCAGTACGGGTAGCTCGACCACACAGACCTCCGGCAACAATCTGCAGTCGTTTTTCTCCGGGATTTCCATGGATATTACGCCTCAGATCAGTGCTGACGGCATAATCACGCTACACGTGCACCCGACCATCACCACAGTGACCGAGCAGACCAAACAGATTGGCGGAGAGCAGGTGCCACTGGCGCGGCCTTCGGTGCGGGAGCTGGATAGTATCATTCGTGCTCAGGACGGGCGCATCGTGGTGCTGGGTGGCCTTGCGTATGAGCGCAGCCTGGATGATGCAGCGGGTATTCCCGTGGCCAATGATATCCCGCTGGTCGGTGGTGTGTTCGACCAGCGTCGACGTACCACGGTCAAGAGTGAATTCATCATTTTGCTGCGTCCGTTGATTGCCAACGACCGGTCAGAACAGCGTCTGATTCGTGAAAGTAACGAGCGGCTGCAAAGATTAAGAAACGAGATCAATCCATTCGCCAACCCATAGCCCAGGACAGTGCGACGCCTATGTATCTAGAGCACTTTGCCATCAAGGAACTGCCGTTTTCGCTGACCCCGAACACTGAGTTCTTTCTGAACATGGCCAGTTACCATAAGGCCTACAATATGCTTATGGTGTCGATTTCCAACCGCGAAGGGTTTATCAAGGTTGTAGGTGAAGTCGGCACCGGCAAGACCATGCTGTGTCGCAAGGTGCTTAATACGCTTGAGGAAAATCCTGATGCCTACATCAGTGCCTATATCGCCAATCCGGTGCTCAGCCCGAAAGGTCTGTTTCTGGCATTTGCTGAAGAACTGGGGCTGGAGGCAGATTCCGATATCGGCCACCACAGTCTGCTAAAGAAGATCACCAAGGTGCTGATGCAACATTCTGCTGAAGGACGTCAGGTCATATTGTTTATTGACGAAGCCCACGCGATGCCAGAGAAAACACTGGAAGCGCTAAGGTTGCTGACCAATCTGGAAACTGAGAAAGCCAAGCTTTTCCAGGTGGTGTTGTTCGCGCAGCCGGAACTTGATGACATGCTGCGCGAAAAGTCGCTTAGGCAGTTGCTGCAGCGGATTACTTTCTCCTATCGACTGGAGTCGCTCGACCGAGAGGGTCTTGAGCGCTACGTGTCGCATCGCCTTGCTACCGCCGGCTATAACGGGCCCAGCGTATTCGCTTCAGCAGCGCTCGATGACCTGTATGCCGCCAGTCAGGGTACGCCGCGCATCGTCAATATTTTGTGTCACAAGGCCTTGATGGTGGCATTTGGACGGGGTGAACGGGTAGTCACCCGCGAGCACATGCGCAATGCAATTGAGGATACCGAAGGTGTCGCCCTCCCCCAAAAAAATGTCAGGCAGTTCGCCGCAGCAGGCGTCTTCATGGTCGTGGCATGTGTCGCGCTGGCGATCTATCTGGTGGGTTATTATCTGCGCTGAGCAGGCGATGAGTGCAGTCTCGACTATCAGGAATGTGAGTAATTATGAGTCTGGTTAATGACATGTTGCGGGACCTTGATGCGCGCCGGCGTGAGGCGCCTACCCGTGGGCTGGGTTCTGAAAAGCTGGTGCCGGCAACGGAGGCTGCTGCGCAGCGTTCCCGGCGGCGGGCGCTGATTATTGGTTTTACGGCACTGTGTGTGCTTGTTGTAGTCGTGGTGTTTTTTTTATGGCCTGACAGAGGGGGACGCACGGGCTCTCTGGACGCGGTTCGCATTACCACAGACGCTGGCTCTGGCACGACAGTTCATACCGAGGCGCCGACAACGCCGGCGCCGGACGTCTCACAACGCCAGGGATCGGAGTCGGACACAGATGCGCTGACCGAACTTGCAGAGCGACTGGCGCGACTCGAACAACAAAATCAGGCGTTGCGTGAGCAAGCTTCACAGCAGGCCACTGGGCAAGTTGATACGCCGCCAAGCCGTTCTGACCGGTTTGAGCAGCAGGATGCCGCCGCTGCGTGGCAGCCCACTGACTGGACGACGCCGTCAGACGGACAATCTGTGCCAACTTCATCGGCCGCCAGAACTGACAACAATTCGGTCTCCGGGAGCAATCAGTCAGCCGAAACACAGTTGGCTGTCGAGGCACCGCAAATGACCAATGCAGACGCTGTTACACCTCAGGAAAGCACTGGCAGCAGCTCGCGCAGCCCGCGGGAGTTGAGTTTTGAAGATCGTGATCGGCAGCAGGTGCAGCTGGCGCTGGAACAGTGGAGTAGTGGGCAGCAATTGACCGCTCTGCGAACACTTGACTCATTCACCTATGAAAATGCCGAAGCACACAGATCCCGCGAAACGCTGGCAAAACTGTTGCTGCAGCAGGGCGAGACTGAACGCGCGCTGCAAGTGGCCGAGGTCGGCCTGGTGATTGCGCCTCGTTTTGCGGGGTATCGAAAGATAAAGGCCCGGGCGCTGCTCGGTCAGGGGGCCGCCGAAGAGGCACTGGGCATCTTGTCCGGCAATGCGCCATCGGTCAATGCAGATGCGGAATATCATGATCTGTTGGCAACTGCGTATCTGTCAGCGCAGCGGTATGACAGTGCTGTTATCAGCTACCGGATGTTGCTGCAACAGGATGAATCGGTGGGGCGTTGGTGGTACGGTATGGGAACCGCTTTTGAGGGTCAGGGGCGTGTTGGGGACGCAATCAGTGCCTATGACCGTGCCCTGCGTTCGGGCGGCTTGAGCGTCACGCTGCGGCAAAACAGCCAGCAGAGATTGCAGGCCTTGCGTCAGACGTCCGGCATCAACTGAAACGGAGCCAAGCATGGCGATCAAACAGAAAATCCGTATTGGTGATCTACTGGTCCAGAATGCCGTCATCACGGAAGACCAGTTGCAACAGGCGCTGACCAAGCAAAAAACCACTGGTTTGCGCCTGGGCCGGACGTTGATCAATCTGGGTTTTGTCCAGGAAGACCATTTCCTGAGGTTTCTGTCGGAACAGCTGAATATTCCCTTCGTCGATTTGCGCCGTTACCGGTTTGACGCCCAGGCAGTGCAAAAACTGTCAGAAACGCATGCGCGGCGCTTCCGCGCCATCGTGTTGTCAGAGAAAGGTGGTGTGCTGCTGGTCGGTATGGCTGACCCGACCGACATCTACGCGTTTGACGCGCTCGAACGGATCCTGCAGCAGCCCATTGACCAGGCGGTTGTGCGGGAAAGTGAATTACTGGCGACACTGGACATTGTCTATCGTCGCACGGACGAAATCGCCGGCTTTGCCGAGCAGCTTGATGATGAGCTAACGGACGGTCAGTTTGACCTGGCGTCGCTGGCGCCGTCCGCCGACGACAGTGACGCCCCGGTGGTCAAACTGCTGCAGTCGTTGTTTCAGGACGCCGTACAGATACGCGCATCTGACATTCATATCGAACCCGATGAACAGGTTTTGCGCATCCGTCAGCGTATCGATGGAGTGCTGCAGGAGCAGGTGGTCAAGGAGAGGCGTATTGCGCCGGCACTGGTGCTGCGCCTGAAGCTGATGTCGGGTCTGGACATCTCCGAAAAACGTCTACCGCAGGACGGCCGCTTCAGTCTCAAGGTCAAGGAGCGGCGCATTGATGTGCGCCTGTCGACCATGCCGGTTGAATACGGTGAGTCTGTGGTCATGCGTTTGCTGGATCAGACCGATGGTGCTGCGGACCTGGATAATGTGGGCATGCACGGCGAAATGCTGGCGCAGTTCCGCAAGCTGGTGCATATGCCGCATGGCCTCATTCTGGTGACCGGCCCCACGGGCTCGGGTAAAACCACAACGCTGTACGGTGCGCTGCAGGAGCTCAATGATGTCGGCAAAAAGATCATTACCGTCGAAGATCCGGTGGAATATCGCCTCAGCCGCATCAATCAGGTACAGATCAACCCCAAGATCGGGCTCAGTTTCGCCAAGGTTCTGCGCGCCGCCTTGCGCCAGGACCCGGATATTCTGCTGGTGGGCGAAATACGCGACCAGGAGACCGCCGAGATCGCGTTGCGCGCGGCCATGACCGGTCACCTGGTGCTGTCAACGCTCCATACCAATGATGCGGTGTCCAGCGCCATGCGCCTGGTGGACATGGGCGCCGAAGGATTTCTTGCCGCCACGGCCATTCGTGCGGTACTGGCTCAGCGGCTGGTGCGGCGTCTATGTGACAACTGTTATATTGATTACACGCCGGACCAGCGTGAGCGCAGCTGGATGGCCCATGTCATGGGTCCTGGTCACACCGACGATGTGACCCTGAAAGCTGCCAGCGGCTGCCATCGCTGCAACAACACGGGTTATCGGGGTCGTGTGGGTGTATTCGAGTTACTGGTACTGAATGATGACATGGCGGATGCATTGCGCCGGTCCAGTTCTTCAGACTTTGTTAAAGCAGCGCGCAAAAGCAAAGGGTATAAACCACTGGTGGTCAGCGCGCTGACGGAGGCCCTGAATGGGGTAACCAGTCTTGAGGAAGTGTATCGGGTTGCCGAGCAGGTCGATGAGGAAGGTGATTTCACGATGGCAGAAACTCAGCCTGCCCAACCCATGAATGTGCAGGCCGGAGCGAGCTAATTCATGCCCATGTTTCAGTACAAAGCCAGGAACGCCGCCGGGGCACTGATTTCCGGTGCGGTGGATGCTGCGACGCTGGACGACGCGGCAGGCGAGCTGCTGGGTCAGGGCATGACGCCGATTGATATCAAGGCGGGCCGGGCGAGCCGGGGCAAAATTGTCACGCCCCGGGAAGCGGCCCGGCCTCGACCTGCGCCCCGCAAGCGTCCGGGCAGTCAGCCTGAGCAGAGCCCGATTCAGCAGCTTAACGAGGCGCTGCTGCGCAAGAAAATCGATATCACCGAACTGATCATTTTCAGCCGGCAGATGCAGAGCCTGACCAAAGCCGGTCTGCCTCTGGATCGGGCTCTCACGGGTCTGATGGGGTCCATGAAAAACCCTCGCTTCAAGCAATTGATGTCAGAGGTGCTGGCCAGTCTGGAATCAGGGCAGAGCCTGTCGACGGCGCTGGGCCAACATCCCAAAGTGTTTTCGCCGCTGTTTCTGTCGTTGGTGGATGTCGGTGAAAACACGGGGCGCCTGGATCTGGCTTTTGAGCAGATCAGCCGCTACCTGGAATTGGAAAAGAACACGCGTAAGCAGGTCAAGAGCGCTACCCGATACCCTACCTTTGTCGTGCTCACCATTGCGGTCGCGCTGGCCATCATCACCTATTTTGTGATTCCGGCATTTTCGGAAACATTCGCCCGCCTGGGGGCTGAATTGCCGCTGGAAACGCGTATCCTTATCGGTATATCGGATTTTGTGGTGAATTGGTGGCAATTCCTCCTGGGCGCGACGGTGGCAATGGTCATCGGCTTTAAGGTCTGGGTGCGCAGCCGGCGCGGGCAGCTGATCTGGGATCATCATAAACTGAAGTTGCCTCTGGCGGGTGCAGTGTTTGAGCGGATTGCGCTGGCACGGTTCTCCCGTACGTTCTCGATGGTCATGAAAGCAGGCGTCCCGATTGTGCATGGGATGGGGGTCGTGGCGGGCGCGGTGGGCAACAAATTCATCGCCGGGCGTGTTCTGCGCATGCGTGACGGCATCTCGCGTGGCGAATCGCTGTATAACACGGCCGTGACGGCCAACATGTTCTCACCGCTGGTGCTCCAGATGATCGCGGTGGGTGAAGAAAGCGGCACGGTCGATCAGCTGCTGGAAGAAGTCGCAGATTTTTACGATGCTGAAGTGGAGTATGATCTAAAGCGGCTGGGCGAGGTCATTGAACCTATTCTGATCATGTTTATCGCAGGCATGGTACTGGTGCTGGCACTGGGTGTGTTCCTGCCCATCTGGGACCTGAGCAGTGCGGTGAACAATTGACGCAAGTCAAGGCGGGTTTATGAGTAAAGACAGCTATGGCACAAGCGTTAGAACGTCGCGCGGGCAGTCGGGCTTTTCGTTATTCGAACTGGTGGTTTATCTGCTGGTGTCGTCGATTCTGTTCGCCACCGTCATCAATCGTTACCGTGAATTCCCTGGTGAAGCAGAGCGGGCCAATTTTACCGCGGTGTTGGCACAATTGAAGGCCGGTGTGAATCTGCAGATGATGGATATGATTGCCAGTGGCAACTGGCACGGGCGCACCGATGCACTGGAAGGCAGCAACCCCATGGACTTGATGCTGGAAGCGCCCAACAATTATGTGGGCGAATTTGCCATGGTGGAGATACGCACCATGCCCAGGCGTGTCTGGTATTTTGACACCAGTCGTGGCGAGTTGGTGTATCTGGCGGAGAATACGCAGAATCTTTACGCGGTCGGGGAGGGTGGTAATCAGCCCAGCGATCAGGTGCGCTTCCGGATCAGCAGTCTGCGTGCTGACGACGCTGCGCCTGGCGAAGGATGGCATGGGCTGTCACTGGCCCCGGTAGAGCCCTATCAGTGGCGACGGATGCCACTGGATCTGGATGCACTGGCGGAAACCCAAGCCGATGCACAGGCGCAACCAGAGATTCCCGAGTCGCTGGAAAGTCTGATCAGCGACCAGTAAAGGTGGGTAAAAACCGGGAAGGAATCGCTGTAACGCTATGAATATTAATAATAAAAAATTTAATGACAAGTGCCCTGATGGCTTTTTTCGGGCAAAAGCAGGCAAAAATGCCCGGAACAGGCTAATTTAGGGATGAATAGGCTGTTTGGGCGTAGCGGGACACCATGACTGCTGTTAGCATGGATTCCAGCTAGAGGAAACTTGGTTCAAGCACGATTGTTAAGTTGATGACGAGCAAAGATTTTAGCTCGGGTTCTCTAAACCAAACCTGCCGACATTTTCGGCGTGTAACAGAAGTATCGAATGCCCGGCTAAATCGGGACCTGCGATCTAAGGAGCAATGAAATGCAAATGCAACGAGTGAACAAGCAACAGGGTTTCACTATCATCGAACTGGTGGTCGTGATTCTGCTGTTGGGTATCCTGGCCGCTACTGCGCTGCCGCGATTTATCGACGTCACAACTCAGGCGCATGATTCAGCGTTTGATGCCACAGCGGGTGGCTTCGTAACCGGTACAGCACTTTACCGCGCGGAATGGGTGGCTCGCGGGCAGCGCGCTGCGCAAACTCCGCTGAACTCCTTTGGTGGTCTGCGCGGTGCCCCTGGTTACCAGACTGGCGCCTATGACGCCGACGGCGGCGCCACCACGAACGATAGTACCTTCACCCCAGGTACATTCTCTGGTCCGGCGACTGGCTACCCACTGGCCACTGAAAACAGCGTAACTGAAGCCAGTTTTGATGCAGACAACTGCGTGGAAGTCTTCAGTAATGTACTGCAGGAAGGCGCGCCATCTATCGCCGCCACCTCCGATACGCTGACCCTGACCAGTGCAGCCACTATTGATACCAGCCTCACCACTGTGCTTAACAGCACGACCGCTGATTTCATAGCGTTCGCTCAAGACATTACGTTTGACACTGGTTTCGCTCGCCTGGGCGCGGCGCTTAGTAGTCAGTCAACGGGTGATCCGTCCAACTATGAAGATTCCGCTAAGGCCTGTTTCTATGTCTACGCAGCAGAATCTGGCAACTATGATCGAGCCATTCTGTATGTGCCATGGACCGGTCGTGTATCAGTTTATACAACGTCCGACAACCTGATTGCCGGCGCGACTTACGACGGTCCGGAAGTATAAGCTTCTAAAGGTTATTTGGGACTTAGCATGACAAGTAAAAGGCAAATGCCCCGGAGGCATTTGCCTTTTTACTTTTGTGGTTTCAGGCTAAGCTAGGTCATGTGCCTGTGAGCTAGCGAGACGGGAGGCGATGTGGGGTCTACGACGTTATCGAGTGCAAGTCCTCGCAGTGACAGCGTTGGCTTCTCCGTTATTGAGCTCGTTATCGTCATTCTGGTGATCGGCATTGTGTCAGCCGTTGCAATCGCGCGTATTCTGCGCAGCGATACCTACAACCCCATCATTGCTCGCGACCAGCTGGTTTCCGTTGCCCGCTCGGCGCAGCAAAAGGCCATTGGCCGCAATGATGTCAGCCTGCATATCCAGCCCATTGGCAACAGTCTGCAATTTCGTATCGAAGATGAAACCGGTGTGGTCGAAACGATCGATACCGATCTGGCTGCTGTTATTCCATCAGGTGACGTCAATCAATTGGCCAGTTGCAATGTGGTAGGCGGCGAATCGGTGGTGTCACTGGCGACGCCCATGGTGCTTTATTACAATGAGCTGGGCGATCTGCTGAATGGCGGGGTCACCGGTGCCGTCGGGTTTCCCGAGGATGTGACGTCGGGCGCGCGACTGTGTATCAATAACAACCCGGCCATGTCAGTATGTTTTTCGCCATCCGGTTATGCCTATGTAGGTGATTGTGTTGACTAGAGCAATGCCTCGACACATCAAACGACAGCAGGGATTGACGCTGATCGAGCTGGTCGCGGTGATCATCATTCTGGCGATTGCCCTGGCGGGCGTCACGGCAGCCATTTCGGGAGCGATATCGCGTAGCTCGGATGTGCTGCTGGAAACGCGCGCCGTCGCACTGGCACAAAGCTATCTGGATGAGATTCTTGCCAAGCGCTTCGATGAGTTTACGGCGCCACGTGGCATCCCGCCTTGCCGCAGCAACTGCACGGACGAAGTCAGCTTTGGGCCGGATAGCGGCGAAAGTGGTCGCGCTGACTATGACGACGTCGATGATTATCATGGTCTTGACGAGGGGTTGGAGCAGGCCACGCCGTTGCAGGACGCCGAAGGTCAGGACCGGCTTGGCTATGATAATTTCCGGGTACGCGTAAACGTGCGTTATCTGCAGCTGGATCCAGGCGGGACTGAGGAGAATCTGGCATCAGCGCCTAACGACCTGACCGATGTAAAAGACGCAAAATTGATCACGGTAACGGTAAATCATGTATCACAGTCCACAGGCTGGCGTTTCAGTGTTTACAAAGCCAACTTCTGACAATCAGGCTGCACGCGGCCTGCAGTCCAGTCCGTTGAATCCTCAGCGGGGCTTTACGTTGATTGAAACCGTCATCACCATTGTGATTTCGGCAATTATCGCTGTGGGCATTGTCAATTACATCGGCGATTCCGTCGAAGGCTTCGCCGCCAGCGGTAATCGCAACAAGCTCGCGTCTGCCGGCCGGACAGTAGTCGACCGGATTGCCCTGGAGTTGCACAATGCTGTGCCTAACAGTGTTCGTGTCACTGCGGCAGAACCCGGCGGCGGTCAATGCCTGGAGTTCATGCCGTTTACCGGTGCCAGCAGTTATCGCGATGCACCGTTTACCGGCTTGGGAGATGATACCTTCGAAGCAGTCGATTTTAACCCGACGTTGACCTATACCTCGCCGGCAGGTGTGTACGCCGTCATTTACCCCATCTCAACCGAGGCGCTGTATGAGTTTGCCAACCCGGGACCGATGGCGCTGGTTGACGTGATGGAAGACACAGGGGGGGCCGACGGTTTGGTCACCATTACGCTGGATGCCCCCCATCGTTTCACCCGGCGTTCGCCGGTTGATCGTTTTTACATCGCCGAGACGCCGGTGAGCTTCTGTATTGTTGGTAGTCGACTATTCAGATATCAGAACTACGGTATCCAGCAAACCCAGTGCACCCCGTCGACGTCGTCATGCCTGGCCTCGAGCGCTCCTGACCGGGCTCTGATCAGTGATAACCTGAATAACGCTGGTCGCACCGCCTTTGCGGTACTTGCACCGACGCTCAGACGAAATGCGATTATCAGCCTGGATTTGAGCTTCACCAGTGAGGGTGATGTGGTTGACCTGAAACATGAGGTATTGATGCGCAATGTGCCCTGAAGCATCCAGACTCGACCGGATCCAGCCACTGAGTGCGGCGTTGGCGCATCAGCGTGGCGTTGGTCTGCCGGCGGCCATCTTTATCATTACCCTGATGGCCAGCATCGCCGTGGCCATCAGTCTTCTGGTGTCCCAGAATGCGGAGACCTTTGAAGAGGAGCTTCGCCTGACGCGTGCATTTTATGCCGCAGAGTCCGGCGCGGGATTTGCCATGAATGCCCTGTTCCCGCCCGATGAGTTTCCACAATACGATACCAATGCCATCTGCCCTGACAATGTGGGCAGCCCCAGGATTTATGAGTTTACCGCTGAGGGGCTGTCATTGTGCTCGGCCGAGGTCAGTTGTGCGCTCGACACCACAGTTGACAGTCTTAATTACTATACGATAACCAGCACCGGCATCTGCGGTGATGTCAGCCGCACAGTGCAGGTTCGCACCAGCTTTGCCGAATGAGACGGAACCCAGTGGAAGACAGGGGGCCTAGAACGTCCCGACCAGTCGGAAAATCGCGTAGACCACTGCCAGTGTCAAAACTGTTGCCGACCCATACGTGACAAAGTTACTCAAACCCACCTGGGTCCGGTAAGCGTCAACATCACGGCTGGCATCGCCGCTGCGATGACTGATATCACGCTGCAGGCGGATCTTGTAGTTGTCGAACTTCTCCGCCAACTGCCAGCCTGCCTGCGCTTCCTCATCCAGAATGGCCTTGAGATTGGCGTTTTTGGCGAAATGCGGCGTGGTTGATTGCACGATCTTGTATTCCAATTCCATGTTGGGCTCCATCTGGTTGGGTTATCCTGAGCTTATTTTGTGTGTCAGTGCACAAAATTGCAATCAGTTAAGCGCTGTAGGTGGGCACAATTGGGGCATAATTGGGGATTAGGCCCGGTTTACCTCTGAATCGCCCAGCGTAATTGGCTACAATGGCTAACCTTTTAAATTCCTTGGACATTGCCCTCATGCGCAGCGTCACAAAGACACCAGGCACCACCGCACTGCACAGGCTATCTGTGTGGCCGCGTTATGTCTGGCGTTTTTGCCTGCGGTCGCTGTTGGCGATGATCACTACCCTGGGCTTTGTCAGCCTGGTATTTGCACAGACCAGCGCGCATTTGCGGGGTACCAATACCGGCGGAGGAACAACATCACCGGCCTTTCCGTCCACCACCGGTGGTTATGTTATCCATACCTTTACCAGTAATGGCACGTTCACGCCGCCACCGGGCGTGACGGCAGTTGATGTGCTGATCATCGGCGGCGGCGGCGGCGGCGGCCGTGGCGATGGCAGCACCGCCGGCGGTGGCGGTGGCGGTGGCGATATGCGTGAATTGACAGGCATTACCGTGACACCGTCAAGCGCGGTCAATGTGACTGTTGGTGGTGGTGGCGCCGGCCGCACCGGCAGCGCCGGCGCAGGCAGTCCCGGTGGTGCATCCAGTTTTGGCACAAACACGGCAGTCGGCGGCGGCGGTGGCGGCGCGGGAGCAACAACGGCAGCAGGGGCTGTTGGTGGTAATGGGGGTTCCGGTGGTGGCGGTGGTTCCGGTGACAACAACGGAGAGAACGGCGCCGGCGGCAGCAGCACGGCCGCGACCACGCAGGGCGCTGGCGGCAGCGGCAATGGACGGAATAATGGCGGCCAGCGCGCCGGCGGTGGTGGCGGCGGTGCAACCCTGGGTGCTGCTGGAGATGGCGGCGTCGCTTCCAATAGCCTGGGCGGGGCCGGTGGACCCGGCCGGGCCAGCAGTTATTCGGGCGCATCGGTCACCTATGCCGGCGGTGGCGGCGGCGCTGGTTCGTCAGCCGGTGCCGGCGGCACCGGCGGTGGCACCGCTGGTGCTGATGCAGGCAGCGCCGCCAACGCGGCAGCCAATACCGGTGCCGGTGCCGGCGGTTCGCGAGGCGGCAATGGCGGTAACGGCGGCTCGGGTATCGTCATTGTCCGCTATCTGCCGTCGGTCATGGACGTGGTGCAGGAGCCGCCACTGACAGTGACGAATGGCGCAGTGTTTACCGGAACTGCCGCAAACCAGCCCCAAGTGCGGATTTTGACCGCCGGTGGCGCCCCTGTCTCCGGCGTGGTGGTCACCGTCACCGATGGTGCAGGCGCTCCCACCCTGAGCGGTACGTTGACGGCAACCACCAATGGCAGCGGTATCGCGACGTTTACCGATTTGACGTTGACAACCAATGGCACTGATACCCTGGTGTTCACGGTCCCCGGGGCGAGCACGAATCAGGTGGTGTCAAGATCTATCACCGTGCAAACCCCGGCTCAGAACCTGACGGTTAACACCCAGCCCAGTACCACCGGACAAAGCGGTATTGTGCTGGCGCAGGCTCCCGTGATCCTGGCCAACAACGGCAGTAATGTGTCTGGTGTCAATGTCACCGTCAGTATCGGCAGCGGTGGTGATGCCAACTCGACGCTGGGCGGCACGACCACGGTTGCCACGGATGGCTCCGGTCTCGCGACATTCAGTAACCTGGTGATTAATGGTATACCGGGTAGTTATGTTCTGAACTTCACTGCGCCGGGCTGGGCTCAGGTCAACGCCAATGCGATCACCGTCAGTGCGCCGCCCCTGCAGATTGATCAGCAGCCCTCTGCCAGTGTTGATACGGGCATTGCGTTTGCGCAGCAGCCCCGCATTCTGGTGGAAAACATCTACGGATCGCCGGTGCAGAATGTCACGGTCACCGCCAGCATTGCCAGCGGCGATGCCGGTGCGACGCTGGATGGTACCCTGACAGCAGTGACCAACGCCTCCGGTATCGCCACGTTCGCCAACCTGGCGATCACCGGTATTGCCGGTGACTACACGCTGGCATTCAATGCGCCCACCTGGAGTGCTGTCACCTCAGCGACCGTGACGGTTCAGCCAGCGTCTTCGCTGACGATTGATACAGCCCCTTCTACGGTTGCACAAAACGGATTGCCCCTGGCAGTGCAGCCAGTGATCCTGGCCAATGATGGCGGCGCCGTGTCCGGCGTTCAGGTGAGCGTGACGCTGGTGCCGGATTCGACCGCCAGTTTGTCTGGCACCACCACGGTCGCAACGACGGGCAGTGGACTGGCGGCATTCACAGACCTTGAAATCAATGGAGACCCGGGCAACTACGTACTGCGCTTCTCCGCGCCGGGTTGGGAGCTTGTGGATTCGGCTACGATTGCACTGTCGGTCCCCAACCTGGTTGTTCAGACACAACCGTCACCGACAGCATTCAGCGCAATAGCGTTCGACACGCAGCCAGTGATCCAGGTGCAGAACATCTACGGTGATCCTGTCCAGAATGTCACCGTGACCGCATCACTGGCAACCGGTTCCGGCACGCTGGGAGGCACCACTGCGGTGATTTCCGATGCCAGCGGCCTGGCCAGTTTTGGTAACCTGCAGGTTACCGGCAGCGGGAACCATACCTTGCAGTTCAACGCCACAGACTTTGGTGTCGTGGTATCAAACACCGTGAATGTCAGTCTGCCACCTGCTTCCTGCGCGTTTGAGGGCGGCCTGCAGGGCTCGCAGATTGTGGAAGTGCTGGCCTGTACCGAAGTCCAGGTGTCGGGTGCAACGGCGATCAATATCCCTGCGCCGGTGGGAATCAGCAATGGCGATCTGCTGATTGCCGCGTTTTCCAGTAATGGGGGGGGTACGACCATCAACGCCCCGGCGGGCTGGACCAATATCTCCCCCTCGGCAGGGCACGGAGGTGGTAACCCCAACACACGACAGAATCTGTCAATCTGGAGTCGTGTGGTCGATGGCAATGAAGTGACCCCTTTTGCGTTTACCAGCAGTCAGGCTCAGGATACTTACGCCTGGATGACGCGATACGGGAATTCCAATGGTACGACCTTACAGGCTACCCCTGTCGTGAGCAGCGGCACTAATGCCGTCGCGCCGGCATTGACCACCACTGCCACGGATTCACTGGTTGTCCGTTTTGCGGCGGTCAACGGGGCTGGCAGCATGACTGTGAATCCGGGCAATGGCCAGGTCATCACCGGATTACGCAACATTACCCAAAACGTCGCGGGTGAATCCTGGGGCGCAGCCGCCTACGGCAATCAGCAGAATGCAGGCAGCAGCGGCACAGCAACATTCACCAATGCCAACACCAATTGGGTGACTCAGACGGTCGCCATCGAGCCCGTGCCGGTGCTCAATTACTTTGAAGTGACCCATGTCGATCTCTATGCGTTGTGCGTGGCAGGCCCGACCATCACCTTGACCGTCAGGGATCTGCAGGGGAACATTGACACGAATTTTGAAGGTGTGGTCACGATTACCAACGATGCCAATACCGGCGATTTTGCACTGGTATCGGGATTCCCCGGCAATTTTACCAACGCGGGCAACGGCTCGGCGACCTACGAGTTTGTCAGCGCCGACACGGGCAGCGTGCAATTGACGTTTACTGATACCGTTGCCAATGCCAGTCTCAGCTTTGATGCCAATTCCGGGTTGATTGGCACCGAGAACTACCTGGGCCCAATGCAGGTCGGCGCATGTACGTTTACGGTTGAACATCAGGCGCAGGGTGGCGTCTGTGCGCCATCCCCCATTGTTTTTTCAGTGCTGGGTCCGAACGGTACGCCGGTAGACTACATCGGCACAGTGACTGTCACCAGCGCGCCGGGAACCGGTAACTGGTCCAATACATTTTCTGCGCCAGGCAGTTTTAGCAATGGAACCGCCGGCAATGGTACCGCAACCTTTACCTTCGTAGCGGCAAATGCGGGTCAAGTGCAGCTGGGGTACACCAACGTTGCCGGCAGCTATACGTTCAGCATCAGCGCCAATGCAGGCAACGTCAATGGCATAAGCGCCAATGATGGCCAGCTTGTCGTCAGTGCGTGTTCGTTCCGCATATTTGTTGCCGGTGACGTCACCGCATTGAACTCCAGCGTATGCCGCGTGGAAGAAGTCCGCATTCAGGTGGTCAACGCCTCTGCAACGCTCATTCCGTATACCGGTACCATCAATCTGAGTACGGTCGGTATCACGACTGGCGACTGGAGTAAGACCGGTGTGGCGGCTGATGCCTTCGGTGCATTGACGCCTGGGCCGGGTGATGGCAGTGCGACCTATGCCTTCCAGGTGGCCGATGAAGGGGAGGTCAGGCTGGACTTTGCTGTCGAATCGGACGAGACCATCAATTTTAATATAGTGGCGGCCAACGTCACGCAGCCGTCGGGCAATTTCGATCCCTCTATCGATTATGAGCCCTGCGTGTTCCGGATCTCATTTCCTGGCGGTACAAACTCCGATGTCTGCTCCATTGCGCAGGTCGATATCACGCTGGTTGATCGCAATGGTGCCGCCGTGACGGATTATGAGGGACAGGTGGAATTCAGTACCTCAACCGGCTTTGGCAGTTGGGAAACCATCGCACTGTCCGATGGCACCCTGACGGATGCCTTTGCCGAGGATGGCTCGGCCACATACGCCTTCGTAGCCAGCGACCTGGGGACGATATCACTGGGGTTCCGACACAGTCGGGGAGACGGTGCTGTCAATATCAATATCTCCGATGGCACCAGTCAGGATGCTGGCAGCAGTGCCAATATGTTCGACCAGAACCTGAACATCGCCCTGTGTACCTTCGAGATCATTCTGCCGGAAGCACAAAGTAATGCCTGTACCATCACTCAGGTGCAATTTAATGTGCGCGACCGCAATGCCGCTCTGGCCACCGACTTCCGCGGTACCATGCGCATCTCCAACAACGTGGGGCGTGGCGACTGGTTTGAAGATGGCGGCACCTATGCGGCCTTGCCGGCACCATCTGGCGCAGACGCAGGTATTGCGGACTATACTTTCACCGCGGGTGATGCCGGGCAAGTGACACTGGTCTTCAGCAGCGGGTCGCCGGCGCAATACAATTTTAATGTGGTTGATGATGAAGGTCTGATCGTTGAAGCGCCGTCTGCCGACCCGAGTCTGTTCTATACGGGTTGTTTCCCGGAGATATTTGCTGGACCGGTTTGCACAGACCAGGGCGGTCTGGGTAACAGCCCCTTGCCGACCAATGAGGCCAGTATTGCGATTCCGGCAGCCAGTCCGATTGCCGGCACCGATTCCCGGATGGTGCTGATGACCACGCATCAGCTTGAAGATCGCGTCAGTGCCAACACCGGAACCTCGGCGACCTTTAATGGAAGTGCCATGGCGCTGGTGAAGCGTCAGTTTAATAATGACGGGCCCTACAATCTTGATGTGGCCGTCGAGATGTGGGCAATTTTCGGAAGCGATCTGCCCACCAATGCGGGCAGCTTTCAGGGCGTATTGTCGGGCGGTGCGGCGGGTACAAACACCACTATCTGTCTGACGTCCGTGGTGGGTGTGGCTCAGGAGGTCCCCCTGGAAGCGGCCAACCCTGAGACTGGGCCGCTCAATGGCACCAATTACAGTCAGGCGGTAGACGCGAGTACCTTCCGGCACGACGCAACCACGACCATTTCGACGCTGGCAAATAACTCCTTTGTTTTCAGTGCGACGGTCAATGATACCTTCGGTAATCCTTCCACCAATTTATACCATTATCTTGCCACGCAACCCGCACCCTTGGTGGGCGTATGGGGCGGCTTTGATACCGGTCTGGAAAACCCGCCGCCGCGAGAGGCCGACCTGCAGGCCAGACCGACAAATGGCCACGCCGGTGGATCTGCCGGTGTGTTGAGCGCGCTGGGTGTGATAACTGTGATAGAGCCATTTATTGCCGGTCAGTCTGTCGATGCCAACGTAGACCCGACCATCAATGCGCATATCGTTGCTGCCTTCAAACCCCGAGTGGAAGGTCAGCCACTGGCAGAGAACTTCGATCCGGTCATTTTGTACAAAACGTTCTCTGGTGCCATGAATTATCGGGCCATAGGTGCATCTCTGCGCACACAGCCGTCAGGCGCCGCTGTGAACGCCACTAATGACTGTGCATTTGTGGATTTTGCCACGGGTACCCAGGCGCCGCTGGATATGCCACCAGGTTCCAGTGTCAGAGCCGCCTATTTATACTGGGCCGGACAGGGCAGCCCCGGACAAACGCCGGAGCAGATTGACGACACTGTCACGTTCGGCCGCGTCGGGAGCGCCGAGTTCCAGGTGGTAGCGGATGACGTGTTCAACATCATTGGGGCGTCCACTCAGCAGGTCGATTTTTTTGCAGCGTATGCCGATGTCACTGACATTGTCAGTATCAATGGTGATTACCGGTTGAGAAATTTTGCCGTGTCTAATGTCGGCGACTGGAGCAATAATGCAACCTGCGCTGCCGGCTGGTCGCTGGTGGTCATTTATGACAATGACGATGAGCAACTGCGCGTCGTTAACCTGTTTCATGGATTTCAGCCGTTCCAGTGGGCCTCCTTCACGTTGGTGCCGCGAAACTTCAGGATGGCAACCTATGATAATAGTCGTTACCTGCCCAATGGCCAAGTCACCCACTTTACCATTGAAGGTGATGAGCAGCTGGCCAACGGAGATGAGTCGTTGGGTATACAGGATGCGCCGGACTCGGTTACTTTCAATAACCTGTCGCAGGAACATCTTAACAGTTACAACCCTGTCAACAACGAGTTCAACAGCACTGTCACACGGCCGCTCTACGAGTTGTATGACAATGGCGTTGACCCACCGTTCTATTCCTGGATCGGCAAGGATCCGGCCCTGATCACCAATAGTCAAAACGATGACGGTTATGAAATCGATTTTGCCGGTCCGGATGCACAGCTCACCGGTCGCAACGGTTCCCAGATTGGCAGCAGTTATGGTGTTGACGTGGATACCCATTACCTGGGCAACGACACTCTGTTCGACTTCTCGCAACCCGGTGGCGAGGCCGAGCGTATCACAACGCGCTACAGCTCCGGTCAGGACCTGGTCATGCTGGTGTCCGAGGTCATCAGTGTGACTAATTTCCCCATTGCAGATATTGAAACGTTTATCACGCAAAGCGGCGACTTCAAGGTTAACGGCACGGGCAGTTACCAGGTCACGGTGACCAATAACGGTAACGGGACATCGACCGGAGGCGAGGCCACCGGGGTGGTCACGGTCGCCATGCAGTTGCCAACGGGGATGACCCTTGCCTCAGCCGGTCAGGTCTCGGGCACCGGCTGGTCCTGCGTCGTCGACGTGGCGCCGGCCAACGGTGCCTTCACCTGCACCTACGATATTGGCTCAGGTACGCCACTGGCATCGGGCGCCAGTCTTCCGGTGCTGAACATCAACGTCGATCTGGCTGGCCCGGATATATTCACCTTGAACCAGAACAACCGCACGGTCACCGCACGCGCAGTGCATACCGGCGGCAATTGTGCGACGACAACGACCGGTCTGCTGCCACTGGAAAGTGACTGTGACCGCTCCCCGCAGTTCGATAACAAATACGACCTGCAAGGCGGTGCCATCAATCCCAATACGCTGACTGCGAAGACTGACAGCAACAACAACGTGGAAAGCGTGGTCACGACCGTGCAGGGGATCAGAACCGATCTGCGTATCGTCAAAACGCTGGTCGATACGCTGGAAGTGGACCAGCCAGGCCAGTATCAGCTGGTGGTCACCAACCTGGGGCCGGACGACACCACGGTGCCGTTCACCATTTCTGATGCCCAGCCCAGCGGTGTCACTTTTACCGGCACCAGCAGCGTTGATACAGCGTGGACGTGCAGCACGCTGACGCCCACGCTCAATTGTACATTTAATGGCGTGCTGGCATTAAATGCCAGCACCACATTGACGCTGGATGTGCTGGTCACCGGCAGTGCCCGCACCAGTGTGGTCAACACCGCGCAGGTAGTGGTAGGCACGGGGAATTTTGATAATTTCCCTGCCAATAATACCTCGACCAGCAGCACGACCATTGTTGGCCCACCGGTCGCGTCGCAGGAACGTTTCCTGTTGTCGGTATCGACGCCCGGCAACGACACATCAATAGGCGGTCTGAATAACTTCGAAAACGATGACCTGATTATTTATGACCCGCAGACCGATGAGGCGGTGATGTTTTTCGATGACAGCCTGACCAACGGCGGCCGCATCGACGACATCAATGCCGTGCATCTGCTCAAGAATGGGCACATCATTCTGTCGGCCAATGGCAGCAGTGTGATCGGTACCAACAACCTGGCCTTCGAGCCCTGGGATCTGGTGCGCTACGACCCGATCAGTGGCGAAGCGTTCATGTACCTGCAGGGATCAACGGTCTTTGACGATTTTGAATCGGTCAATATCAATGGCGTCTATATCAACGATGATTGCCCGACCAGTGCCAATCACTCGGAATGCACCATACTGCTTTCCACGACCGGCGGCGCCACGACCAGCTTTGACGGCGTGTCGTTTACGTCCTCGGATATCATCGCACTGGATCGCAGTGGCGCCAACGTCACTGCATCTGTTTACCTGGACGGCAGCGACACTGATGTATTCGGTGCCACTGAGGGCAATGGCAATGTCGACCTGGATGCCTTCTATGTGCGCGTTGATCCGAATGATCCAACGGCGACCATCGATACGCTGGCGCTGTCGGTTGCCAATGAAATCGCCACCATCGGTGATGACCCGGGGATGGATCCGGTAGATGGCACGATCGTTACCCGGGATGATGTGACTGAACTGAACCGCACCGACAATACCACCGGCAACCTGTTCCTCGGTGACCAGGAGCTGGGGGTGTTTACGCCGGATGCACTGACCGAGCCGACCGCTGCGCAGCGCCGGCTGGATGCCCTGCATCTGGTCGAGGACGGCTACCATGGCCACTTCAGCGTCAGGGTTGTGCAGGAGGGCAGCGTGTGTGCGTTTGCCCTGGTGCGGATCAGCAAGCACGACGGCCTGACACATAATCGCGACACCGATTACTACGGATCGGTTCGTATTGCCACCAGCACGGGCCTGGGCAACTGGTCTACGCACACCGGTGTGCAGGGAACACTCAACAATGGCACGTTGGATGATGGTCAGGCAGTCTACACATTTGTCCCCGCCGACAATGGCACCGTGGTGCTGCGCCTGAGCTACGATCAAGCAGCAACTATCAAGATTACTGCCACCAATGGCATCGCCACAGTGCTCGCCAGCGAAAGCCCGAACTTTGTGTTCAGTGCGGAGCTGACCGACATTACCTGGGAGGACCTGTTTAACTCAGTGTCCTATGGACGCAATGATGGCACGCGCAACTGGACCGGAGACTGGTTTGAAGTCGATGGCGAAAGCGCCACGACGGGGGCCGGGCCGGCCGCAGGCAATGTCCAGGTGATCAATGACATCAACAATGTCGCCGGCCACCAGAAGCTGCGACTGCGTTCCAGTACGTATGCTGCCAACAACAGCATTCAGCCCTCGCTGGGCAGGACTTTCAATTTGGCGTCGGTGCCTGCCTCCGAAGATGTGGTGTTGAGTTTTGACTATAACTACACCGGGGTCGCCCAGTCAGATCAGGTGGTGGTCGAAGCAAGGGGCACCAGCGTGAGCGATCCAGCCTGGACACAATTGGCGTCATACACAAACATCAGTGGTACCGGAAACGGCAGCGCATCATTGAATCTGACTACGGCGCTGGGCGGCAACGCCAACATGACCACGACGTCGCAGATCCGTTTCCGCATTGCCAACGGCTACGCAGTGACAGGTCGCTTCTTTATCGATAACGTAAAAATAGCGACGGCCACCGATGAGTGTGGCTTTACCGGAACCGGATCCCTTGACCACTATGCCATTTCACACAGCGGCTTTGGTATTTCCTGTGTGGGCACGCCGGTCACTATTACTGCGCATGATGTAGCTGACGCCCCGATTAACGCCAATGGCGAAACTATCAATATCAGTATTTCGCCCGCCAAGGGCGTCTGGGCCCGGGTGCTGAATGGCGGTGGTGTGTTAACGCCGATAGCCAGCCAGCTGGATAACGGCGTCGCCACCTACACCTTCCCGCAAGGTGAAAGTGCAGTCAGTCTGCTGTTGAATTACACGGTACCGGCCGGCGCCGCAACACAGGTCAATATCAATGTGCAGGGCCAGACCAGCGCGGCGACCGAGCTGGAAGACCCGACACTGCAAATCGCTGAAGCCGGACTGGTGTTCTACAACGAATCCCAGCTCAATAACACGATACCCACTCAGATTGCCGGCAAGCCGTCCAATGTCGCGCCGTTGGGACAGCTTCTGACGGTGCAGGGTGTGCGAAGCTCTGATCAGGACCCGCTGCAGTGCGTACCGCTGTTTGACGCGGGACAGACCCTGCCCATCGAAATCGCGGCGGAGTGCAACGATGCTGCTAGCTGTGTCAATGGCGAGAGTTTCAGTGTAAACGGTCAGTCAGTTGCCCTGGTTGATAACAACAACGCAGCGGGCGCCAGTGCCTATACGGAGATTGATCTGGACTTTATCACGCAGCCCTCGGGTGATGTCGGCGCCACCATTGCATTGAACTACTCCGATGTGGGCGTCATGCAGCTGCACAGCCGTTACAACATACCCTTTGGTTTCTTTGGTAATACCAACCCGGTCACCTCCAACGCCATTACGCCCAACGATCCGCTGACCCCGCCCGGCGTATCGGGTGACTACATGCTGGGTGCCAGCAACCTGTTTGTGGTCAGACCGTTCGGGTTTGCCATCAATTTCCCCGGCGACGAGGGCCTGGACCGGACAACCACGGGTGGCTTGCTGGCCAACAACTTTGCTGACCGGGCAGGTAATCCGGCTGATTCCCTGGCCGCAGATGATGGCGGCACGGTGTTTGTCTATGCCGGTGAAGGTTTTGATACCGTGGTCACGGCCATGGGCTGGCAGGCAGTCGATGATGTGAATCAGGATGGCCAGCCCGATACCGGTGCCAACCTGTATGATAACCGCCCGACGCCGAACTTCTTTTACGACACCGTTGGCGCCGCAGACAACTATGCTGTCAGGCTCACCGTGCTCGAGAACCAGGCAGAAGCGCTAGGTGGCGTGCGTGGCGAGTTGAGTAATGACACACTGACCTTCAATAACTTTGACAACTTCGCGGTCGCCGCCACTGGCAGCGCCAGTGTGAGTTACAACGAAGTCGGGATCATCGATATCCAGGCGGAGTTGGTCGACACCAACGACAACCCACTCACTTATCGCGGCACTGACGTCATCCGTGGTGTGGTCAACGATGTGGGGCGGTTTTATCCACGACGGTTTGACGTGCTGTCGACCATGCTGCTGCCGAGGATTAATGCCAGCTGTGTACCACCGTCCATCTTTACTTACATGGATGAGCCCTTTGCCATTGAGCTGGAACTGGTGGCGCGCAATACCCAGGGCGCCACGACAGTCAATTATCGGGGTGGTTTTGCCAAGCTGTCGGCCTATGCCGATCTCAACTTCCGCGCGATAGAGGAAGTCGCCAGTGCTGACAACAATGACCTGAGTGCGCGTCTGAACAACGTGTCAATACCAACAGCCTACGAGGCGGACTGGTCGGCGGTTCAGGGTGGTGAATTGGTGCTGGAAGGTAACCTGGCGTTCAGCCGCGCTGATCCCGCGGTCCCGGACGGTCCATTTGAAAACCTCAAGATTGCCTTTGTGCCTACCGACAGTGACGGCGTGACGCTGGACCCCAATGACCTTGATACCGAGATCACTCAGGCGACACCCGAATACAGCCTGATTGCCGAGCACGACTTCCGTTATGGCCGCCTGCTCATCGACAATGCCTTTGGCCCGGAAACCGAAGATCTGGCCATTACCTTCCGGGTGGAATATTTCGATGGTGAGCGTTTCGTGGTGAACACCGATGACAGCTGCACCGTCATCGACGCCGCACAACTGACTCTGGTGCCAGGTACTTACACCGGTAATCTTGACGACGGTGAGACCGATATCTCGACGCCGCAAACGACTGAATTCCACAATGGTCAGGTACAGGGCGTGGAAAGTGCAACCAACCCCAGTGACGAGCCCTTTACCGCCACTGCGCCGGGCGAAGGTAACGGCGGCACCGTCGATGTCGAGCTTGATCTGGATGCGCTGGGTCTGCCTTTCCTGCAGTTCCGCTGGCCAGAGCTTAACGCCGGTTACGACGAAAACCCGCGGGCACAGCTTGAGTTTGGTCAGTTCCGCAGCCACGACCGCGTCATCCACTGGCAGGAAATCTACAACGGCCCGACCACACCCTGACCGGAGGAGGTCCGGTCACCGGCTCTCGGTCTTGAAATCGGACGTTGCCGCCGCCATGATCTCTATACGTCGACAGAGATACGGGAGCGTCCGATGAAACACCTGCTAGCCCTGCTGTTCGCTGGTTTTGCCGCGTTTGTCGCCGCCACGCCTGCGCTTGCGGCTGACTACGAGAATTTCCGCACCAACGACGAAGAAAACAACATTGATGTCTTCAAAAGCGCCAGCCCGTCGGTGGTGTACATCACCAATTCGCGCATGGTCAGGCGCTCGGTTTTTAACCTGAATCCACAGGAGATTCCCCAGGGCAGCGGCTCCGGCTTTGTCTGGGATAAGCGTGGTTTTATCGTCACCAACTTCCACGTTATCCAGAATGCCTCGCGCGTGACCGTGACACTGCAGGATGGTACCGCCTGGCAGGCGCAGGTGGTGGGTGCCGAGCCGGACAAGGACCTGGCGGTGCTGCGTATCGAGGCGCCCGCGGAACAACTGACGCCCGTGGCGTTGGGCGACTCGTCGCTGCTGGAAGTGGGTCGCAAGGTCATTGCCATCGGCAACCCGTTTGGTCTGGATACCACATTGACGGTCGGCGTGGTCAGCGCCCTGGGGCGGGAGATCAACTCGGTGACCCGGCGGCAGATTCGCGATGTGATACAGACCGATGCGGCCATCAATCCGGGCAATTCCGGCGGCCCTCTGCTCAATTCCCTGGGCCAGCTGGTGGGCGTCAATACCGCCATTTACAGCCCCAGCGGCGCCAGTTCCGGCATCGGGTTTGCCATTCCAGTGAATACCGTCAAAAAGATCGTGCCGGAATTGATTGAGTTTGGCCGCGTACAGACCCCGACGCTTGGCATCAATCTGTTCCCGCCGCAGTATGCCGAGTATTATCGCAACCGCTGGCGCATCGACGGGGTGATTGTGCTGGATGTGATGCCCGGCGGCAGCCCGGAGCGCGAGGGGATGCGTGGCTTGACCGAAACCAGTCGCGGCATCGCCCTGGGTGATGTCATTGTGGAAGTCGATGGTGTGCCGGTGGTCAATGAAGACGACCTGTTGACGGTGCTGGAGAACCGGGAGGCGGGTGATGTGGTTGAGGTGGTGACCTTGCGGGAAAACGCACGCGTACGCTACCAGATCGAGCTGCAGGCCACCCGTCAGTGAGGTCGGGCCGGAACAGCACGGGCCAACGGGAGTCGGCCTCGGAACGGTCGTCTGCGACGCCCTGATTGTTCCTCGACGGACATCCCGTTACCCCGCACTGTCCCGGCCGACTTTCGCAAACAGTCGTTACTCTGAGGACAGTTCCTCAAGTTCGGTGCTTTTTTCCAGCCACTGGTCTTCGGCCTGGCTCAGTTCGGCCTTGCAGTAGCCTTGCTGGCGCAGCAGTTCAGTGAGCTCGTCGCGGCGGCTGTCTTCGTAAAGAGTGGTGTCGCCCAGTTTTTCTTCCAGCGCTGACAGCTCGGCGCTGAGTTTCTCCATGGTCTTTTCCAGCTGTTTCACTTCCCGGCGCAGCGGTGCCAGCTGCTCGCGCTGCTGGGCCGCCTGCTTGCGCGCTTCTTTTTTGTCGACCACCGGTTCTGCCGCTGGCTTGTGTTCGGCAGGCTTACCGGCAGCGGCTGTCAGATGGTCCTTGTTGGTGCCCGGCTGAAAATCCGCGGTGGCGCCTTTGCCCTGTTCCTGCATCCAGCGGGCATAGTCATCCAGATCGCCCTCAAACGGGGTGACCCGACCCTGGTGTACGGTAAAGAACTCATCGACGGTGTTGTTCATCAGGTGGCGATCATGAGACACCAGCACCAGGGCACCCTCAAAGCCCTGCAGTGCCACGGTCAGGGCGTGGCGCATCTCCAGGTCCAGGTGGTTGGTGGGCTCGTCCAGTAACAACACATTAGGTTTTTGCCAGACGATCAGGGCCAGCGCCAGGCGCGCTTTCTCACCGCCGGAAAAATTGATGATAGGCTCGGACACGCGGTCGCCGCGAAAATCGAAACCGCCCAGAAAATTGCGAATTTCCTGTTCGCGGGCGCCGGGGTCGGCGCGCTGAATCAGCGTGGTCGGGCTGGCCTTCATGTCAATCACATCGACCTGGTGCTGGGCAAAATAGCCAATGCGCAGATGCTTGGATGCGACCACCTCGCCATCAAGTACGGGCAGCTGTTCGGCCAGGGTCTTCAGTAGCGTGGACTTGCCGGCGCCGTTGAAACCCAGCAGCCCGATGCGGGTGGTGTCGTGCAGTTTCAGGTTGATGCCGCGCACCAGCGGTTGCTCAAAACCGATGCTGACCTTCTTGAAACTGAGCAGGTCACTGGCGGTTTTGTCCGGGGCAAAAAATGAAAACCGGAACGGCGAATCGATATGCGCGGGGGCGATGTCTTCCATGCGCGACAGTTCCTTCAGCCGGCTTTGCGCCTGTTTGGCCTTGCTGGCCTTGGCGCGGAAACGACGCACAAAGTCTTCAATTTCGGCCTTGCGGCGCATCTGTTTCTCGGCGGCTGCCTGCAACTGTGCCATGCGCTCGGCGCGCTGAATTTCGTAGGCGGTGAAATTGCCTTTGTACATGAACAGGTTGTTCTGCTCAAAGCTGACCACATGATCAATGACCTTGTCGAGAAAACTGCGGTCATGCGAGATCAGCAACAGGGTGCCCTGATAACGGTTCAGCCACTGCTCCAGCCAGAGGGTGGCTTCCAGATCCAGGTGGTTGGTGGGCTCATCCAGCAGCAACAGGTCTGATGGGGCCATGAGTGCGGCGGCCAGGTTCAGGCGCACGCGCCAGCCGCCGGAAAAGGCAGAGACCGGTTGCTGGAAGCTGTCCACGGCAAAGCCCAGGCCCGAGAGCAACTGCTCGGCGCGCACCGGCACGCTGTAACCATCGATCTTGTCCAGTTCGTGATGCAGATTGGCGATGGCGTGCCCATCGTTACTGTCTTCGGCACGGGTCAGTCGGCTTTCAATCTGGCGGAAACGCTCGTCGCCGTCGATGACATAGTCCAGTGCGGTGCGGCCCGACCCTGCGGTTTCCTGCTTCATCCAGGCACAGCGCAGCCCGTCGGGAATAAACAGGTCGCCGGCATCCAGCGCAATCTGGCCGGTCAGGCAGGCGAACAGGCTGGACTTGCCACTGCCGTTGCGGCCGATGACACCGGTTTTCTGGCCTTTGTGAATGGTGATGCTGGCGCTGTCGAGCAGGGTATGCTCGCCGCGCATCAGACGGGCGTTGTTAAGACTGATCATGCGTCAACCGAGGTTTGTACCAGTGGGTATGTGTTCGAAAACCGGCATTATACGTCAGACAGCCATCACAGATTGATTTATGTCCGGCAAATTCGTAAACTCCTGCCCTATGAAGCAGATACTAATAATAGATGATGACGAAAAACTGGGCCAATTGCTGACGCAGTATCTGGACCGTTATGACATGAAAGTCACGGTTGCCCATACGCCGAGCAAGGGATTCGAACTGCTTAAGCGTTCCAAGCCCGATCTGCTGATTCTGGATGTCATGTTACCGGAAAAGGACGGCTTTGAAATCTGCCGCGAGATCCGCGCCAAAACGTCTGTGTATGGCCACCTGCCAATCATGATGCTGACCGCCCACGGCGAAGTCACCGATCGTATTGTGGGGCTGGAGCTGGGCGCCGATGATTATCTGCCCAAGCCCTTCGAGCCGCGTGAACTGGTGGCCCGGATTACCAATATCCTGCGCCGTGCCGGCGATGATGCACGGGCTGACAGTGACCTGCCGCGCATTGAAGGGCTGGATGTTGATACCAGCCGTCGCACGGTGCACCTGGATGGCGAGCTGGTGGAGCTGACCACCATGGAATACGAACTGCTGGTGCTGTTCATCCAGTCCCCCAACAAAACCTTTACCCGGGACGAGCTGATGAACCGCCTGCGTGGCATTGATGCTGAATTGTTCTCGCGGGCGGTCGACACCCTGGTCAGTCGCTTGCGCCACAAGCTCAAGGACACCTCCAAAACACCACGATTTATCAAGACTGTGTGGGGGCGCGGCTATACCTTTGTCGGTCAGCTGCAATGAACGCCCTGTTGCCGAAAGTGACCGGGTCTCTGTACTTCCGGCTCTTTCTGATTTTCAGTGCCACGGTCATTCTGTTTTTTCTGGTCATTACCTTTTCCATCCGGCAAATAGATGAGAACTGGCGCCGTGAGCGACTGAATCCGCTGCCGGTGTTCTACCTGGACAATGTCCGGCTGCTGGTCGATGCCATCGGCATCCCGCCCGACCTGCAGCGCGCCGCCGAGCTGGCGCGTGACCTCTCATTGACCATCATTATCCGCAGCCCGCATATCAACTGGCAATCCGACGATGAATCGGATCTGGATATCTCCAGCACGGTGTTCGTACGCACGCTGTCGGATGATTCGCAGATGCTGGCCGCCGGCAATGAGCAGGTCATTCGTGTTGCGCGCGGAGGCTACGAATACTTCCTCAACCGCAAGGCACCGTCGCTCAGCGACTACGACTATATCGTGGTGTATATCGGTCTCGGATTTGCGCTGTTTATCCTGTTTTCCAATTACTGGCTGGTGCGCAGGCTGATGGAGCCGGTCAGTAAACTGCGGCAGGGCGCGGAGAAGATCTGCGAAGGCGATCTGGGTTACCGGGTCGAGGTAACGCGCAAGGATGAGCTGGGCGAACTGACTGAAAGTATCAATCACATGGCCGACTCTCTGCAGTCCATGCTGGAAGCCAAGCGACAACTGCTGCTGGCGATCAGCCATGAATTGCGTACGCCGGTGACACGCGCCAAGCTGCAGCTTGAGTTCATGGAAGAGGGTGATCTGCGCAACAATCTCAGCGATGACATCAATGAGATCGATTTGCTGATCTCTGATTTGATTGAAGCGGAGCGTCTGAGCACGCAGCATTCGGCATTGATTCTGGACGATGTCGATTTCGCCGACTATATCCGCATGCTGTCAGAGCAGTTTCAGCATTATGAAGGCGGCCTGGTGGTGGATCTGCCTGACCAGGACCGGTCCATGCGCCTGGATAAATTACGTATCCGCCTGCTGGTGGCCAATATCGTCAACAATGCCATACGCCACGGTCGCGGCCGGCCGGTGACCATCAGGGCCGGCTTTGAGGGCGAAGAGGCGGTATTGTGTATCACTGACCAGGGCGAAGGCATTGCCGCCGAGCACCTGCGCCACATCACGGAACCGTTCTACCGGGTCGACAGTGCGCGCCAGCGCAACACCGGCGGTTTCGGGCTGGGGCTGTATCTGTGCAACCTGATCGTGGATGCCCACGGCGGTCGCCTGAAGATAGACAGCGCGCCGGAGAAAGGCACGCGTGTCTCTGTCTACCTTCCAATCACCTAACGGGCAGGCTTTCGACGGCGGTTACGCAGCAGCGCTGCGGTGAGCACCGCGATAATGATCAATGCCGGAATCAGTGCGGTATTGATCGCCTTCAGGATCGAACCCAGTCTGTCTATTTCATTGTTCAGTTCAAACTGTACTTCGCGCAGATCACGTCGGGTTTCCAGTTGCAGCTCAATGAAACGTTCGATCTCTGCTTCCTGTTCCGGGGAAATGCTGCCGCTGCCCTGGTTCAACGCCTGCAGCTGCTCCTCGGTTTCCGAAAGTCTTTCCAGCAGGTTGGTTTCGCGTTCACGCAGACGTTCATCGGCTTCGCGCTGCAGCGCCAGTACCCGGGTAAAGGGCCGCGCATAGCGACCCCGGCTGCGGATATTGATCAGCTCGGTGCTGCCGCTGAGGTTGTCGAGTGCATTGATGACAAAGTCGCCATTGCTGGCAAAGGCATTGATCACGCGCTGGCCAGCCACCTGTCGTGACTGCGCCCACATGCGATCGGCGAGCACATCGGTGTCTGCCACCACAATCACGCCAATGTCGCTGACAGAGTCGCTCAGATGTGGTGACGCAGCACTGTCATCGCCCGTGTCGGTTTCGGCGTCCGTGTCTGCTGCGGGCCGGCCATCCGGGAATGCGCTCTGCGCCGGACCCGATACCCGGGCTGCCAGGGTGCGGGTTTGTTCTTCCGACACAAAATCATCAATCAGCAGCGTAGGGTCACCCATTTCCCGGAAGAAGGCCGTGCCCATCATCATGGTCTGCTCACTGGTCTGGATAAGCGGCTCAAATGTGGTGGCGGCGCCCTCAACCGGCGTCAGTGCACCAGCCGAGGACAGATTCATGACCTGCAGTTGTCCACTGACAATGTCATTGGCAAAGTGCTCTCGCGGCACGCCCAGCATGCCGTAGTGCGCCGTCGGGCGCTGACCCTGGGCCAGGGTGACAAACAGCGCCAGCGACTGGTCAGTGACCACCTGGGAGGCGTCATAGTTGACACCCCAGGCGCTGAGCAGGCCGGGCAGGTCCGAGCCCAGGTTGTCGCGGTAGCCGCCACCAGCCATCATGATCTGCGTCTGGGTATCCGAATTCGGATCCACAAACACCAGGGCACGTCCACCACGCAAGACAAACTGGTCAATGGCGTACAGGGTGTTTTCGGGCAGCTCCTGCGGGTGCACCAGCATCAGGATGTCGATGTCTTCAGCAATGACGTCCACATCTTCCTGCAGGCGGCGCACGTCATACATATAGCGGACCGTGTCCATGATCGCCCAGGGGCCGGTGGTCTGCTCGGTAGCGGGGTTAAACCCGCCATCAATGTTGAGTGAGGTGATCAGCCCGACGACGGTGGGGTCCGGGTCGAGTACCCGGCTGATCAATCGGGAAAACTCGTATTCCAGAAACTCTTCCTGATCGGGCCGCACCAGCGGGATGGATTCGAAGACTTCGCCGCCGCCCTCAGCGCGGGTGCCCGGATCGGCAGCCACCACACCGAAATACACCTCTTCGCGGCCGGCCGCCAATGGCACCGCCTGGATGCCATAGCTGGTGGCCAGATCTTCCTGCTCGGAGAACGGTTCGGGGTCGATGACTTCCAGTGTCAGGTTGCCATTGCTGGCGATGACCATTTCGCGCAACAGCTCCTGTACGCGGTTGCCATAGGCCCGCACCTGTGGCATCTGGCCAATGGTTTCTTCGGAATAGAAGAAGGTCAGTTCAATGGGACGCTCGAGCGTGTCCAGTACCTCGCGGGTGCCATCGCTCAGGGTGTACAGGTCGTCCTGGGTCAGGTCAATGCGCAGCCGGGGCAGGCTGCTGATGATGACCACGGTGACTAACAGGACAAGGCCAATCAGGACCAGGCCGGCGGGAGAAAAGAGTGCTTTGTTCTTCATGGCCAGCTCCTAGTTCGCTTTCTTGATTTCGATGACAACTGCGCTGGCCAGCAGCCAGGCAGCGATGACGGCGGCAAAGAACAGCAGGTCGCGGATATCCAGCACCCCCCGGCTGATGGCCTCAAAATGTGTCAGGAAGCTCAGCGTGGCGATGGCATCAATCAGGGTCTGTGGTGCCCATCCGGTGAAGGCATTCATGACAATGGCCGAGCCGGAAACGACAAACAGGAAACAGATGGCGGCGGTCAGGATGAAGGCTATCACAGCGTTTCGGGTCAGTGCCGACATGCACGATCCGATCGCCAGAAAACCGCCGGCCATCAGCCAGCTGCCGATGTAGGCGGCCAGGATGACGCCGTTGTCCGGATCACCCAGGTAGTTGACCGTCAGCCACACCGGGAACGTCAGCAGCAGCGCGATGCCACTGAGTACCCAGGCAGCCAGGAATTTGCCGAGCACGGCCTCATGCAGTTGAATGGGCAGAGTCAGCAGCAATTCGATGGTGCCGGTTTTGCGTTCGTCGGCCCACAGCCCCATGGCCAGCGCCGGAATCATGAACAGATACAGCCAGGGGTGGAAGTTGAAAAACGGCTGCAGGTCGGCCTGGCCGCGCTGATAGAAGCCGCCCAGGTCAAAGGTGGCGATGCCGTTCATGACCAGAAAAATGACAATAAACACGTATGCCAGCGGTGTACTGAAATACGCTGCCAGCTCGCGTTTGAAGATGATGCCGGTGGTTCCCATCACAGTGCTCCCTGTTCAGTGACGCTACGGAAAAACGCTTCCAGGCGACCGGGCGCGGATGGCGCGTCAGCCATGGCTGCGTCGGCCGGTGCCTGTGCTTCCAGTTCCTGGGGTGTGCCGTCGGCGACGATACGGCCATTGGCAATGATAATGGCGCGGGTGCACACGGCGCTGACTTCTTCCAGGATATGGGTGGACACGATGACGATCTTGTCCTTGGCCAGGTTGCGAATCAATTGCCGTACCTGATGCTTCTGATTGGGGTCCAGGCCATCGGTGGGTTCGTCGAGGATCAGTACCTTGGGGTCATGCAGAATGGCTTGCGCCAGACCGACCCGGCGTTTGAAACCTTTCGACAGGGTGTCTATGGTCTGCTCACAGACGCTGCCCAGCGCCACGTCATTGATCACCTGTTCGATGCGCTGGTGTTTTTCCTGTCCGCTGAAACCGCGGATCTGGGCGATGAAATCGAGAAAATCCAGCACCGTCATGTCGGGGTAACTGGGCGCGCCTTCGGGCAGGTAGCCTACCAGCGCCTTCACGGCGATCGGGTTCTCGGTAATGTCGTGGCCATCTACCGTCACGGTTCCTGAACTGGGTGCCAGGAAGCCGGTGATGATTTTCATGGTGGTCGACTTGCCGGCGCCATTGGGGCCAAGAAAACCCAGGACTTCGCCTTCGGCAACCGTAAAACTGAGGTCATCTACTGCGGTAAAATGCTCAAATTTTCGGGTCAGGTGACTGATTTCAATCATATTGTTATTTGCCTATCAAAAGTGCCTGGCAGTGGTTGCAGGGCAATTACTGAGGGGCAAATATAGGTGTATGGAGGTGATTTTTCAACCTGCCCCCACAGATCGTGACAATTGAGCCAGAAATCAGTCGTCGTCGCTACCGGCATCCTCGATGTTGAGTTCCTTGATTTTACGGGTCAGGGTGTTGCGGCCCCAGCCCAGCAGCAAGGCAGCGTCGCGGCGCCGGCCAAGGGTGTGCTTGAGCGCCACCTGAATCATGGTACTCTCAAATTCGGGCGTGGCCTGCTCCAGGATGCCCTTGTGCCCAAGGTTCAGTTCCTGATCGGCCCACTCCTCCAGCAGTTGGGTCCAGTCACGGGCGCTGCTGTTTTGTGCCTGGTGCTCCATGAGCTCGGGCGGCAGGTCATCGATTCGCACCTCGCGACTGGATGCCATGACGGTCACCCAGCGGCAGAAGTTTTCCAGCTGGCGGACGTTGCCAGGCCAGTTCAGCCCGGTGATGTATTTTTCGGTTTCCGGACGCAGCACCTTGGGTTCAACATCGAGTTCCTCGGCGGCACGCGCCAGAAAGTGGCGCGCCAGCCGCGGGATGTCTTCGCGGCGATCGCGCAGGCGAGGGATGTGGATACGGATGACATTAAGACGATGAAACAGGTCTTCCCGAAACAGGTGCTGGCCGACCAGTTTTTCCAGATTCTGGTGGGTCGCGGCGATGATGCGCACATCTACCTTGATCGGTGTGGTGCCGCCGACACGATAGAACTCGCCATCGGACAGCACGCGCAGCAGGCGGGTCTGGGTATCCGGGGGCATGTCACCGATCTCGTCCAGGAACAGTGTGCCGCCATTGGCCTGTTCAAACCGGCCGGTGCGGTGTGCCGTGGCGCCGGTGAATGAGCCTTTTTCATGGCCGAACAGTTCGGATTCGATCAGTTCCTTGGGGATGGCGGCCACGTTCAGGGCAATAAAATGTTTGTCCCGTCGCGGGCTGTGCTTGTGCAGTGCGTGCGCCACCAGTTCTTTACCGGTACCGGATTCGCCATTGATAAGCACGGTGATGTTGGATTGTGACAAACGGCCGATGGCACGGAACACCTCCTGCATGGCGGGTGCTTCACCAATGATCTCCTTGCTGTTCTCCAGCACCGGCGTGGGGATGTCGATATCCTGTTCACGGGCGTGCTCCAGCGCACGCTGGGTCATGGCTACCGCTTCGTCAATGTCGAACGGTTTAGGCAGGTACTCAAAAGCACCCCGGCTGTAAGACGACACGGCACTGTCGAGGTCCGAGTGGGCGGTCATGATGATAACTGGCAGCTGGGGAAATCGTTCGTGGACAGTGGACAACAGGTCCAGGCCGTTGATGCCGGGCATACGGATGTCGCTGATAATGGCGTCAGGTCGCTCCTTTTCAAGCCGATGCAGCAGGTCATCGCCGTTGTCAAAGCAGTGTGTGCTCAAACCAGAGCGGGTGAGGGACTTTTCCAGCACCCAGCGGATCGACTTGTCATCATCCAGTACCCAGACCGTATTGTGTTTGCTCATGGTATCAATACCCCGTTAGGACTACTTGCCGAATTGACCACTGAAGACCCCGGTGGCATATGTGCCTGAGCCGTTGCCGTGATAATCCGATGGTGCCGGCGCCTGTGTCAGGACAGGCAGATAAATGGAAAAACGGGTGCGGCCCGGTTCGCTGCTGCACTCGATAATGCCTTTGTGCTGGTTGACAATGGAATGGGCGATGGACAGACCCAGCCCGGTCCCTTCGGCGCGGCCGCTGATCATCGGGAAAAAGATATTGTCGATCAGTTCCGGTGGTACCCCGGGGCCGTTATCGACAACTTCCAGCCTGGCCACCAGGCGATGAAACACGGTGCCGATGGTCACGTTGCGCATAACCCGCGTCTTCAGTTCAATCAGCCCGGAGCGATGTTTGACATGCGGGCTTTCCAGCGCCTGGACCGCGTTGCGCACGATGTTGAGCGTGGCCTGTATCAGCTGCTCGAAGTCGCCCTGTAGCTCGGGAATACTGGGATCGTAGTCACGCACCAGCGTGATGTCCTTGTCACTGACTTCAGCGTCCACCAGGTTGCGCACACGTTCCAGCACTTCATGCACGTTAAGTGAGCGATACTCCATGGGTTTGCGCGACCCCACCAGCCTGTCGACCAGCTTGTGCAGGCGGTCGGCCTCTTCAATGATGACATTGGTGTAGTCGGTCAGGTCTGAATCGGGCAGTTCACTGGCCAGTAGCTGCGCGGCGCCACGAATGCCGCCCAGCGGATTTTTGATTTCGTGTGCCAGGCCCCGCACCAGTTCGCGGGTGGTCTCATGGGTGGAGATCAGGGTCTCGTCACGACTGATGCGCTCCGCGTAATTCATGCTCTGGATTTCAATCACCACGGCGGCATCAGGAAAGTCATTCAGTGGGCTGACGGTATAATCCACTTGCAGGCTTTTGCCGTTTGTCAGGTGCAACTGGGTTTTGCGCTTGGTAAAACTGTGGTGTGCCGCCACGGCCTGGCGGATATCGGTAACATCGTCGCTGGCATTGATAAAGATGTCGCCAATGAAGGCATTGTTGACCTGGCGGCCACTGATGGCGAGCAGATTCTCCGCGGCCAGGTTGATGTACTGCAGGCGCAGGTTGTCGTCCAGCACCAGTATGGCGGTCGCCAGCGTGTCTAGCAGGCGTCTGTATGGTTTGTTACTGCTGGATTCCATGATTGATCGGCATACCTCATTGGTTAATCAAGGCCATGCAATAAACAAACCATCTTCTGTTGATGGGTCTATTGCAGCGCAGGGTGGGGTTGATGCCCTTTTCTCGTGCGATTCAGGCAGATGTTAACGGGAGTAGCGCGTGGCCGGGCCATATCCTTGATTGAACTATGCACCATGGTGGTGCGCATGGCAATCCGGGCGTGATCGATGATGGGGCAAATACCGAATCAGAGCCCAAAAAAAACGCCTGCCGGATGACTCCGGCAGGCGTTCCTGTTGACTGCCTGAGGGATCAGCAGCTGTAGTACATATCAAACTCGACAGGATGAGCAGACGCGTTCAGGCGTGTGCAATCCTGCTGCTTCAGTGCGATATAACCATCGATCAGGTCGTCGCAGAATACGCCGCCCTGCTTGAGGAACTCGCGATCCTGGTCCAGAGCTTCCAGCGCCTGATCCAGTGAGTAGCAGACCTTTGGAATTTCCGCTTCTTCTTCCGGCTCCAGATCGTACAGGTCTTTGCTGGCGGGGTCGCCAGGGTGGATCTTGTTCTTGATGCCGTCCAGGCCGGCCATCAGCAGCGCCGAGAAGTACAGGTAGGGGTTGGCAGTACAGTCACCAAAGCGCACTTCGATACGGATCGCTTTCGGGTTGCCGCCGAGCACGTACGGGATACGGATGGACGCCGAACGGTTGCGTGACGAGTAGGCCAGCAGTGTCGGTGCCTCAAAGCCCTTGACCAGACGCTTGTAGCTGTTGGTGGAGGCGTTGCCGAAGGCGTTCAATGCCTTGGCGTGCTTGATGATACCACCAATGTAGTACAGGGCAGTGTCAGACAGGCCGGCATAACCGTCACCAGCAAACATGTTCTTGCCATCCTTGGAGATGGACATGTGTACGTGCATGCCGGAACCGTTGTCACCTACCAGTGGCTTGGGCATGAAGGTTGCGGTCTTGCCGAAGGCGTGCGCGGTGTTCAGCACGCAGTACTTGAGGATCTGTACTTCGTCAGCCTTGTACACCAGGGTGTTGAATTTGGTGCCGATTTCGCACTGGCCGGCGTTGCCCACTTCGTGGTGATGCAGCTCTATTTCAAGGCCCATGGATTCCATGGTGTCGCACATGGCGCCACGCAGGTCGCTCAGTGAGTCAACCGGAGGCACGGGGAAGTAACCGCCTTTGACTTTCGGGCGGTGACCCATGTTGCCACCTTCAATGCTCTTGCCTGACGACCAGGCCGCTTCTTCGCTGCCGATCTTGAAGAAAGCGCCGTCCATTGCCACGTTCCATTTGACTTCGTCGAATACGAAGAACTCGGGCTCGGGGCCAAAGAACGCCTTGTCGCCGATACCGGTCGACTTCAGGTACTCTTCAGCGCGACGTGCTACCGAGCGCGGGTCACGGTTGTAGCCCTGCATGGTGCGTGGTTCGATGATGTCGCAGCGCAGATTGACCTGCACTTCGTCCGCAAACGGGTCAAGGACTGCCGTGGTGTCGTCCGGCTTGAGGATCATGTCTGACTCGTTGATGCCTTTCCAGCCGGCAACCGAAGAACCATCAAACATAACGCCGTCCATGAAGCCTTCGTCAACAACTGCCGCCGGGAAAGTCACGTGCTGCTCTTTGCCCTTGGTGTCAGTAAAACGAAGATCTACCCACTTGACGTCGTTCTCTTTGATTAAATTTAAAGTCTTCTCAGACATTCCTGATCCTCCGTGTGATCGAGAATTGGGTGACGGTTAAGGTCACAGTTTAAAAATCTGATACGGCCGCAGATCGCAGACGCTACTCAGTGTTGATTTTCTTGTTTGCCGATCGTGTGCCACGCTCTTTGCGGTCGTCGCACTCAACAAGCCGGGCAATCGGCATTATAATGGCGCTCGCATACCATGCCCGAGTAGCAATGGATGAGCAAGATATATGCCATTGTTACCAGCCGCCGGGGCCCCTGTATATCAGGTGTTCACCCAATCGACAGCCTGCATGAGCCTGCATAAGCGCACCAAATAAGTGCGCAAATACACGCACCGCACAATAAAAGTGCATAACGCCCTTTTTTGATGCGTCAGACTTGCCTCACAGTTCCAGCACAAGGTCAGAACCATGCTTTTCGCCATCCGCTTTTTCCCCGAAATCACCATCAAGACGCGCCCGGTGCGCCAACGTCTGATCAAGGCGCTCAGGCGGAATCTGAGGATTTTGCTCGGTCGTGTTGACTCGGGCATCAGTGTAACCGGTGACTGGGATATTCTGGAAGTGGAAACCCATAGCGATGATGAAAATCTTGTCAGCCAGGTGGTGGAGATTCTGCGCAACACCCCGGGCATTTCCCTGATCAGCCAGGTAACCAAGCAACCTTTACCTGATTTTGAAGGCATTCTGGCGGCAATCCTGCCGTTTTATCAGGCGCAATTGCAGGGGCGCAGCTTTGCTGTGCGCAGCAAGCGGCAGGGCAATCACGACTTCAGCTCCATGGCGCTGGAGCGTTTTCTGGGGACCGCGCTGCTGAACCGTACCGGCGCCACCCGTGTCGACCTGCAACAGCCAGAGGTCACCGTGCGCCTGGAGGTCCGTCAGCAGGTTCTGTTTGTGGTCACCCATCAATGGCGCGGGCTCGGGGGTTATCCCATGGGCACCCAGGAGCCGGTGCTGTCTCTGATTTCCGGCGGCTTTGACTCGGCGGTATCGAGTTTCCTGTTCATGCGGCGGGGTATTCAGACGCACTTTCTGTTCTTCAACCTGGGCGGCAAGGAGCACGAACTCGCGGTCAAGGAGGTTGCCCTGTATTTGTGGATGCGCTTTGGCTCGTCGCATCGGGTCAAGTTTGTCAGTGTGCCGTTTGAACCGGTGCTGAGTGAGATTCTGAACAAGGTCGACTCGGGTCTGATGGGTGTTGTACTCAAGCGCATGATGATCCGGGCTGCCGACAGGGTAGCCCGCGAGATGAAACTGTCGTCACTGGTGACCGGTGAATGTGTGGCGCAGGTGGCCAGTCAAACGCTGCCCAATCTGACCGTCATCGATCAGGTGACCGACATGCTGATCCTGCGTCCGCTCATTGTGACCGACAAGCAGGACATCATCGATATGGCGCGCAAAATTGGCACCGAGCAGTTCTCCGCGCAGGTGCCGGAATATTGTGGCGTCATTTCGGTCAAACCCACCACCAGCGCCAAGCCTCAGCGAGTACTGGCAGAAGAGGCTGGCCTTGATGCTTCCCTGATTGATGACGCCGTGGCCGAGCGGGAAGTGCAGATGATTGACCGGGTAGTGGAAGTGCTGGCACATCGGGATGTGGAGCCCGAGCAAATGGCCACAGTGCCGGACAGGGCCGTGGTGATTGATATACGGCATCCCAGCGAACAGGAGCGGGCGCCACTGCATTCCGATCAATTCGAAATAGCGGTGGTGCCGTTTTATCAGTTGGGCAGCCGGTTTGCGGCAATGGATGCATCCCGGCAGTACCTGCTGTATTGCGACAAGGGCATGATGAGCCGCCTGCACGCGTCCCACCTGAAGGACGCCGGCTACCGGAATGTGGCGGTGTACCGGCCCTCATGAACGCCACTGGAAAAGCGCGAGTTAACTCAGCAGATAGGGCAATGATCGTTCGGAAAGCCATAAAACCCCAAAGCCGGTAATAACGACGCCGCTGCTGACCAGCGTCAGGCGACGGCTCAGCCACTGCCTGTTCACTATCAGCAATACCGGCACCAGCACGGCAACAATCACCAATTGACCGACTTCAACGCCGACGTTGAAGCTCAGCAGGCTGCTGACAAACAGATGGGTGGGCAACGACAGGTCACTGAGGACACCGGCAAACCCGAAGCCATGAATCAGCCCGAAAGCAAAGGCGATTTTCCAGCCATGGCCACGAAACATCGGGAAGATGACGTTGAGTCCGGTGATCACCACAGACAACGCTATCACCGACTCAACCAGCCGCGATGGCAGCACCACGACTTGCAATGTCGCCAGAATGAGGGTGATGGAGTGGGCGATGGTGAACGCGGTAACCACCTTGAGGATGTCGACAAACATTCGCTGGCCGGACGCGGGTGCCAATGTCTGTGGCGCCCGGCGAACAGTGCCGGCACCCAGAATAATCGGAATGATCAGCGCGCACAGGAACAGTATGTGATCCAGCCCGATCCAGATATGCCAAACCCCCTCCACCAGGAATGTCCACAGGTTGGCGAGTGCTGCGAAGCTGCCTGTGGTGCCCAGCTGATGCGTTGATTCTGACGGCGAGAACATGCGCAAAAAGGCCTCGCCGTTGTGGCTCAGGTTGAGTATGCCGCGGTGCGAGGCATCAATGTCAAACATCAGGCTGTAGTCGATGCGAAGTTCGCCGGGCACGTTGCAGTCGGCCGTGACCGGGAGGTACAGAAAGACGCCGGCATTGCGTTGTTCCAGCTGCATCGGACCGCGCGTGAGTGTACATCCGGATCCGTTCATGGACAGTTGCAGCCTTGACCAGACATAGTCATTGATCGCTGCCTGGCGTTGCTGTATTTCGCCCCAGGTGATCTGGCGATCGAGGTTCTGGTCCAGGCCCACGGCGAGCTCCAGGTCACGCACGGCAATCAGCCAGTGTCCGGACACTTGCTCATTGACGACGTCAAGATCAAGGAAGCTGTCGCTCAGGCTGTGGCTGTAAGCCGACGTGGGTAACAACACAAGAAGGGCACAAAGAATACGCTTGATCATCGCGATGGCTCCCGGAAGCTGTCCAGTGTGGCCTGTAATCTGACATCCTCCAGGCCGGTGGCAGCTTGCCACCGCCTGATGTCGTCGAGTGCGTCCAGGTCATGGTTCGCCGCTGCGGCCTGGGCCAGTAACAGCGCATCGGACGGTGCCTTTTGCAGTGACCAGTTGGCTTTTGCTGAACGAAGCGCTGCGTCGGGCTGGTCATTCAACGCCAGCGCAAACTGGGCAACCTCTTTATGTGGAATGGCCTCATTGCGCCTAAATGCCAGCTCAAATTCCTGCTCCAGCGAGGTGACAATGTCTGCTGCACGGGCCCTGTCAGAGTCGGCTCCGGTGGCGCGCAGTGCGCGGGCAAGCAGGATGTTCATTTCTGCGTTAGGCGTGTTTTGTGCGTCGGCGAGCAGCAAGGCAATTACAGCAGCTGGCCGCCCCAGTTCCAGTAGCAGGGTGCTGTAATTGACGATCAGATAGGCATGAGTGGGCGCCAGGCGTAATGCCGCCTGATAGTAACTTTCCGCCGTCGACGGGTCGCCCAGGCGATGCGCCACAACGGCGGCAGTGGTCATCAGTTCCAGATAATCCACGGTGTTAAGATTGGCGCCGGTGCCAAGCACCTGGGTCAGCCGGGACAGGGCATGTCGGGCGTTGCCGGTGACGCCGTCAAGCTGGGCCTGGCAATTGACGGACACCGCTTGCCGGGCGGCGCCGCGCAGCGCCTGGCAACTTTGTGCGACCAGCTCATGGTCGCCTGTCACCAGACCGATCTGCGACTGAATCATCAGTGCTTGCGTATAGAGTGGGCCGCTGCTGTCAACCTGGGCGCTGGTGACCTGCTGCAGTTGTGCCAATGCTGTCGTAAAGTTGTGGTTGTGCTGCAGCACGGCGGCCAGCAGGATATGATACATCGCGGGTCTGACGATATCCCTCGGCCAGCTTTGCAGTATCGACAGGGTGCGGCCGTAGGCGCGGGCCTCACCACTGGCCACGGCAACCTGATAGGCGTCCAGGGCCTGTTGCAGAATCTGGTCGTCGCTGATGGTGTCGGATGGCGAGCGCAACGCCTGCGCCCTGCGAATATCAGCGGACAGCGCTGCAAGCGCGACGGGCAACGTGTCCACGACCTGGTCGTTGCTGGTCGGGGTGAAGGGCTGCGCGATAGCGGCGGCGGGCAGCAAGGCGCTGCCATAAAAAATGGCCGCCAGCGTCACACCACGGACGACCCGATAACAGGCCGGGACTAAGGTTTGGGGGAGTGGTTCGCTAGCAAAAAAACGGTTCGTCTGGGTATTCATGATCGTTCATAACCTGTTCTGGCAAGATCTGACTAATGACGGGCATTCCAGGAAAAAGCGGCACGTCCCTGCGCCGCTGTTCGTCCTCGTGCTCGAGTTTGGGTGGTCAGTTACTACTGCACCGATGAGCCAGGCAGGGGGTCGTTCAGGTACGGAAACTCGTTCTTGAATTCCGCGGCACTGACCGTGGTCTGGTCGGTGAACGGCGCCGTTCTGTTAGGCGCCACCTCGGCGTCATCAACCAGCGCGCCCATCATGACCCGCAGTGCGATATCCACGACGTCGTCGCCCGGGCGGCGGCCATTGGGAAAACCTGCGGTATCGTTGGCCAGTACGCCCATATTCTGCTGATCAGCGGCGGGCTTGGGCGCGATGGATGTGTTCAGCCGCAACATCTCACTCCGGGGGAATGTGTCATTGGCGATCGACGCGGGCAGGTTCAGGCCGGGCACGCCGGTCACCGCCGCGATCACATCTGCGCGCGGGAAGTTTGTGGGCGCCTTGGCGCCGGCATCCGCAAACAGCAGTTCCAGCAGGAACGGCAGTGTTGGGTTCTCGACATAGTGCACAAACTGCGCGTCATTATGTGGATGGCTGCCATTGAATCTGTCCTTGTCGGGCAGGCCGATAATGAGCTCATTGACCAGAGGGAAGCCCAGTCGTGACACCTGCATCGGTTGCTGGTCGCCCATGTTCAGACTTGATGTTGTCCAGGCGCCGATTACTGCATCATCCTGGGTCAGGCAGGAGATCGGCACTTCCAGCGCCAGCGATGTGATGCTGGTGTCACCGACTGGATTGGCCACGGCATCTTCCGAGCCTAACGGGTTGAGGTTGACCAGATCGAATACCTGACCCAGATTGACGGCAAAGCCTTCATTGCGTTGTCCGACAAATACTCTGCCCGCCGTGCTGCAATCGGGAATGCTCAGTGGGTAAATGTGCGAGCTGGCATACTGTGCATAGTCGGGTATGGACTTGGTCCCGATGTAATCGACCGGCTTGCGGAAGGTGGGGTCGCTGGTGTCAGCATTGACCGCCAGCTGTCGTTCGCCGGTGCGCCGATCACCGCGTATGACACTCAGCTGATATTCCTGCCGCGAGTTGACGTTGGCAGTATCCGTGGCGCCCGGGCCGATGCCGCCGGCATTGATTAATGGGATGGGCACATCGACGCCGCCCACGGGCACTGCTGCACCTGCCAGGATGGTGGAGAAGTCGAAACTGAAGGTCATGTCCTCAATGGAATCGCCGTCGTTATCGATGTGGATTTCGTACAGGCCGGCAGTTTCCAGGTCAAAATAATTGGGCCCGCCGTAAGCCGCCTGCAGCGGGAAGTAGTTGGCGATGATGGTGACAAAATCTTCGCGTCCTTCTTCGTAGCTGCGGAACATATACAGATCCGTGGCATCCAGCCGGGGCATGCCAGCGATCATCGGTGCTTCGCGGTGGCTGGATGCGAGACTGAGCGCCGAGACGCTGGTGATCGCTGCCGCCAGTGCATAACGTGCCCATTTCGAGCGATTGATGGTAACGGTTTTCATAGTTAACTCCTTGTGACGCGTTGTATTTTCTTCACAGGTTTTGAAAATCATACGATTGGTTTCCTTGTAAGTGACTGTGAAGGTTGTCGTCGGTTCTGTTACGGCGGGGGGCGCGTCGATGGATTCTTATATTTGAACGAATGGCCGGTTTTACGACGAAACTGTGATGGACTCGTCAGAATGCGAAATGGCCGGGGTGATCCACTTCACAGTTTGGATAGACAGTCGCCGGTGGCTTGCATGGGGGCGCAGACCGGGGCAGGGACGGCCGGTTTGGGTCCCGGGCGCTGCAAATCGCTGTTTTGCGTCAGAACCGCGGGCGTAATGGAATTGTCAAGATAGCTGTAGTATAATCTCCCACCTTTTTTTCGGCAGTGCTCCCCCTTTCAGTAATAGGTGTCCCCAGTGATTGAGAAGATCCGCAATATCGCCATTATCGCCCACGTCGACCATGGCAAAACCACCCTGGTTGATAAACTCCTGCAGCAGTCCGGTACGCTGGGTGACCGCGGGGGTTCCGTCGAGCGCGTGATGGACTCAAATGACCAGGAAAAAGAGCGTGGTATCACCATTCTGGCCAAAAACACCGCGATTAACTGGAACGGCTACCACATCAATATCGTGGACACACCCGGACACGCCGATTTTGGTGGGGAAGTGGAGCGCGTCATGTCCATGGTGGACAGCGTGCTGCTGCTGGTCGATGCGGTCGATGGCCCCATGCCGCAAACCCGTTTTGTGACCATGAAGGCCTTTGCTCAGGGTCTGCACCCGATTGTCGTGATCAACAAGGTTGACCGCCCCGGCGCGCGCCCTGACTGGGTACTTAACGAAGTATTCGACCTGTTCGACCGCCTGGGCGCGACTGACGAGCAGCTGGATTTCCCGGTGATCTACGCCTCGGCGCTGAATGGTATCGCCGGCATGGAAGCTGACAGTCTGGCTGACGACATGACACCGCTGTTCCAGACCATCATCGATAAAGTACCGCCACCCCCGGTAAACGCCGATGCGCCTTTCCAGATGCAGATCAGCGCCCTGGACTATAACAGCTATGTTGGCGTTATCGGTATCGGCCGTATTACTGGTGGGGTTGCCAAGCCCAATATGCAGGTGACCGTCATTGATAAGGATGGCGAGACCCGTAAGGGCAAGATTTTGCAGGTGAAAAGCCATCTGGGCCTGGATCGTGTGGATGTGACCGAAGCCCGCGCCGGTGAAATCATCTGTATCACCGGTCTGGACAGGCTGAACATTTCCGACACCCTGTGTGACCCTGATCATGTCGAGGCCATGACGCCACTGACGGTGGACCAGCCCACCATTACCATGACATTCCAGGTCAACGACTCGCCGTTCGCCGGTCGCGAAGGCAAATTTGTCACCACCCGTAATATCAGGGAGCGCCTGGATCGTGAATTGATCCACAACGTGGCGTTGCGTGTTGAGGAGGGCGACACCCCCGACAAGTACAAGGTATCGGGTCGTGGTGAATTGCACCTGTCAGTGCTGATTGAAACCATGCGTCGCGAAGGCTTCGAGCTGGCGGTATCGCGTCCGCAGGTGATCATGAAAGAAATTGACGGTGTGCTGAGTGAGCCGTTCGAAATCCTGATGATCGACTGTAACGAGGAGCATCAGGGGTCTATCATTGAAGAGCTGGGCCTGCGCCGCGCCGAGATGTCGGACATGCTGCCGGACGGCAAGGGCCGTGTACGCCTGACCTTTACCGTGCCGACCCGCGGACTGATTGGCTTCCGTTCGATGTTCCTGAGCATGACCTCGGGCACCGGCATGATGAACCATGTATTCGACCATTATGGTCCGGCCAAGGCCGGTGACCTGGCCGCCCGCAAAAATGGCGTGCTGGTCTCCATGGTAACCGGTAAGGCGCTGGGCTACTCATTGTGGGCGTTGCAGGAACGTGGCCGGCTGTTTATTGAGCCCAACGTGGAAGTCTACGAGGGCATGATCATCGGGCTGCACAGCCGCGATAATGATCTGGTCGTCAACCCGATCAAGGGCAAGCAGCTGACCAACGTCCGTGCGTCCGGCACCGATGAGAACATTGTTCTGACCCCGCCTGTACGGCACACGCTGGAGCAGGCAATGGAGTTTATCGATGAGGATGAGCTGGTTGAGATTACCCCGGCCAGCATCCGGATTCGCAAGAAGCATCTGACCGAGAGCGACCGCAAGCGCGCCAGCCGTGGTGGTTTGGCTCGCGGCTGATGATCGCGTTGATACAACGGGTCAACCATGCAAGCCTCCGGATCGAGGGTGCTGAACATTGCGCCATCGGGCGGGGGCTTGTTGTTTTTCTGGGTATCGAAAAAACCGACTCGGTGGCAACGGGTGAGAAGCTGCTGCGTAAGGTGCTCAACTACCGGGTGTTTGCTGACAGTGACGGGCGCATGAACTGCAGTGTCTCGGACGCAGGGGGTGAGGTGATGCTGGTGTCGCAGTTTACGCTGGCAGCGACAACGGACAAGGGGCTGCGGCCGAGTTTTACCTCGGCGATGGCGCCGGCGGCAGCCCAGGTGTTGTATGACCACCTTGTGGCCTGGCTACAGGCTGAATTTCCACGGACCGTGACCGGCCAGTTTGGTGCCGACATGAAGGTGTTGCTGGAAAATGATGGCCCCGTCACCTTTAGCTTGCGCTAAAGCGTCGGGGGCCCTGACAAGCCGTCAGAAGTACATCATGAAGCGAGCATAAACACTGCGACCCAGGCCAGGCAGTCGTTCCCGCATGGCAATGTCCGGGTTCAGTGCGCGATTGTAGGCACCCAGATGGTCGCGATAGGTTTTATCCAGCAGATTGTTGATACCCGCGCCTAATTCTGTGCGCGTTGTCGGGCGGATACTGGTAGACAGATTGATGATCGTGTATCCGGGGGTGGTTTCCTCCAGATTGGTTGCTGAGACTTTGTCCTGGCGGGCGTAGCTGACACTTTCCAGTGAACCGGACCAATTGTTGCCCCGGTAGTCTACCGCCACGATCAGATTGTCCGGCGCAATTCGGTACAGATTGTCATCAATGTCGCGGCGCTCGCCGCGCACGATGCTGGCCACTGCCCGCAGGTCGAATTGATCTGTCAGATTGAAGCGGGACTCCAGATCGAAGCCGGTGTAGCGCGCCTCCACATTTGAAAACACCAGCGGTGCGCCCATGCCCATGCCCATATTGGCCATCATCTGGGCGTAGGTGTTGATCAGCGGACTATCGCTGGGCGTGCCTTGAATAAAGTCATCAACCTGTTTGATGAACGCGCGTGGATACAGGCTCAGGCGGCCTCGGTCCAGGTCAAAACCCACTTCAATCTCATGGGCAACTTCCGGTGTCAGACCGGGGTTGCCAACATAGGTCTTGCCGTCTGCCAGGCCGCCCGTGGATTCAGCCGGCAACCACAGGTAGCGCTCCTGATAGGAGGGTGACCGGGTCTTGCGCGCGGCGCCTGCATACCAGATGACATCGTAACCAGGGTCAATACTGAAACGGGCGAACCAGTCAGTGTTGTTGTCGGTTTTGGACCTGTCCTGATCATTAAACAGCCTGGCGATATTGTTGGCCATTGCGTTCATCATGAACGGGCCACCTGCTGGCAGGTTCATCGGGTTCAGATTGGCAGCAACCCGGGTTGAGTCACTGCGTACCTGGTTAAAGCGGATGCCGATGTCCAGTCCGGTCGTCTCGCTCAGGGACAGGTTGCGCTCAAGGAATACGCCCGTCACGTTCCTCTCGGCGTCCTTGAAGTTGTCGATAAAGAACAGCCGGTTGTTGGGGTTCTGGATCAGAGCAATATGATTGGAATAATGTCCATCCACACCCGCCTTCCAGGTGCCATTGTCAACGGGTCGCTCAGCCACGAGACTGAAGCCGGAATTGTCGCTGGCTGTGTAGGTGCGGCGATAGCGGGCCCCATCTGCTGGTGGCGTTCGCAGGTGGTAGTTGCTCATCCAGTGGCCGATATCATTCATGGAAACTTCGGCGGTGATTTTCAGGTCCGGGTTGTCCCAGACATAGCGACCGCGGATCAGGTCACTGTCCACCAGCTGGATATCCATCGGCAATGCGGCAGTGCCGGCATTGCCAGTGTCATTGCGGGTGAAATCGATACTGACTTCGTGGTCACCGGTGCGATAGCTGTAGCCCAGGTCATAACGGTCACGCTGGTACTCTGAGGGGCGAATAGTGCCACCACCGAAGTCACTGTCATCGGCCTGTTCGGTCATGACAAATCCGCGTATCAGGTGGTTACGGTTCGCCAGCGACAGAAATATGCTGCCGACCAGACCCTCGTTAACAGACTGCGCGCCGAAATAGCTGCGGCCGCCCCATTCAAATTCGCTGCTGTCGCCAAATTCACCGCGATAGGTTACCGCTTCGAGATGTCCGCCGATGGTCTCCTGACCGGCGCTGACCGGTGTGATACCGCGACTGATGGTGAGTGACTCCAGCGCTGCGACGGGTGCATAGTGCAGGGGCGCATCCATGGCATTCGGGCCGCCCGAGCTGATATGGGCACCGTTGATGGTCACGTTGACACGGTCGCCGTGCATGCCGCGGTACTGAGCTACGCCAGTCAACTCCCCGTTGCGGTTGACGTTGGCACCCGGCATCTTTTTTAATAACTCAGCGGTGTCCGCCGGCGCAACCATGACATCGTCGGTGCGCACGGTGTGTGAATCACGAGCGCCAATAACCACCATTTCTTCGACCACGCCCGCTTGCTGCGCATTTGCCGTGGCGGCCGCCAGGACAGAAAGTGAGGCCAGGCTGAACGTCATCGTCAGCAGTGTTTGGGATTTACCGGATAGTAGTGTCATATATGGATTCTCTATAATCTGTCTTGAGAGTAATGCTTCAAGCGTTTCAATTATAGAGAGTCGGCAGGCAGGTGGCTCTGTGACCAATTGTCGCAGACAAAAAGGACAGGCTAGTCGTCGGTTGTGTTGCTGGCTTCTTCTGCCGCTTTCTTTTTCAGGAAAGCACTGCCAAAGAAAACACCCAGCTCAAACAGCATCCACATCGGAATCGCCAGCAGCGACTGTGTGAACGGATCCGGCGGAGTCAACAGCATCGCCACTACAAAACAGCCGACAACCACGTAGGGGCGTTTCTTCTTCAGGTCTTCCGGTTCAATCAGGCCGGCCCACATGAACAGGAACACGGCGATTGGAATTTCGAACGCAAAACCAAAGGCAAAAAAGATCTTCAGCACAAAGCTCAGGTAACTCGCGATATCAGGTGCCACTGCGATGTCCTCGGGTGCCACCGAGACAAAAAAGCTGAAAACCACGCCAAACAGGACGTAGTAGGCGAAGGCCATGCCGGCATAAAACAGCAGAACACTGGAGACAAACAACGGGATGGCCAGTGACTTTTCGTTTTTGTACAGGCCGGGCGCAATAAACGCCCAGATCTGAAACAGAAGGTAGGGGGCGCACACAAACAGGGATGCGTAGAAGGTCAGTTTGAATGGCGTAAAGAACGGTGACGTCGGGTCAATCGCGATCATGCTGGTATCTGGCGGCAGCACCGAGACCAGGGGCGAGGCAACAAACGTGTATATATCGTTCGCGAAATAGATCAGCGACAGGAACACCACCAGCAGGGCGACGATACAGCGCAGGAGGCGGTCGCGAAGCTCCACCAGGTGGCCGACAAGGGTGAGGTCGCCGCCGACTTCCGGGTCCTGCTTTATTCCCGCTGAAGGGTCTTTCGCCATGTCAGTCTCTCAATTCTTGCCGGAGGATGAGTCCGAATTTTTCGGCTTGTCATTAACGGCAGAAAATTTGCCTTGTTGCATGCTCACGATACCGCTTGGCGGGGTGCTGTAGATATCCTGCGCGGCTGTTGATTGCTCTTTGGTTTTGTCGCCCTCCGGCACCAAGTCAGTTTCGGGTCCGGCCTGCGTGGCGGACTCGACAGAGACGCCTGCTTTTTCGTCTGTGGCCTGAGCGCCAGCGGCTTGCGCATCGGTCTGCGGGTTCTCAGTTGCGGGAGCGACGGTTGTCTTCGGTGATGTTGCAGACTGGTCTGGTGCGGATCGGGTGCCACTTGTGCTCGGCGCTTTGTAGTCTGCTGGCGGCGGTGTTGGCATGCCTTCATCGGCGCTGGTCGTGGCTTGGGTCCTGGCGCCAGACTTGTTGTCCGGGTTGATCGAGCGCTTCACACTGTCTTCGGTGCTGCGTATTTCCGACTGGGTATCTTCAATCAGTTTGTTGGCATTCTTTTTGGCTTTTTCGATGTCACCCAGAATCGATTCGTTATGGAGCTGGCGCCGGATTTCATCGGCATTGATCTGTTGTTCGATCTCGGATTTGACATTGTTGAAGCTGCGCTTGGCCCGGCCGAACCACAGCGCGCCGGTGCGGATGGCACCGGGCAGTTTGTCCGGACCCAGCACCAGCAGGGCCACGATACCGATGAGTAGCAGCTCCATAAAACCTATATCAAACATCGCTGCAATCCACGTGCTATACCCATGAAACGGTGAGACGCAAAGCTTTCAGGCACCCTTGCTGAAACAGGGATACCCGGCGCTGTTGTCGTTACTTGTCTTTCGCTTTTTCAGTATCAGCGTCGTTATGCGTTTCGTTGCGCATCGCCTCTGTGCCGATCTGGTCGGGGTCTTTGGCGTCCTTGTCGTCGTCCTCGTCATCCTTGTCTTTGACTGCCTGCTTGAAGCCCTTGAGCGCGCCGCCCAGGTCGGAGCCCAATGTGCGCAGCTTCTTGGTGCCAAACAGCAGCACGATGATCAGTGCGATGATGAGCAGTTGCCAGATACTGATGCCGCCGATACCCATGATTCCTCCGGTGTAGCCTGATTGTGTCACCTGGGTGACCTGTGTTTATTTAATAAATGCCTGTTCTTATGAATCGGGCCTGGAGGCCTTTTCCGCCAGCCCCGATATGTTAAATCGCTTTGCCAGTTCTTCCAATACCTGCTCGTGGCTCAGGTCCAGGTGGCTCAGCATGACCATGCTGTGAAACCAAAGGTCGGCAGTTTCGCTGATAACCGCCGCGGCGTCCCCGCCGGCATCTTTATCGCGTGCTGCCAGTATGGTTTCCACGGCCTCTTCGCCAACTTTTTCCAGTATCTTGTTCAGCCCCTTTTGATGCAGGCTGGCAACGTACGAGGTGCCAGCGTCAGCCTGCCGGCGGTCCGCGAGAATGGCTGCCAGGTGGGTCAGCGTGTCGTCGGCGCTGTTTCGTTGATCACTCATGGCTGCCACTGTCGTTGTTGTTGCTGTGTTGGTTGTGCACGTTGTACATCAATGACGGATCCTTCAGCACCGGGTCGGTGGTCTGCCAGGTTGTCTGGCCGTCGATCGTGGTCAATTGTTGGTAAAAGCAGCTTTCCCGGCCAGTATGGCAGGCAATACCACCCACCTGTTCCACCAGGTAACAGACGGTATCGCCGTCGCAATCCAGCAGTATGTCCCGGATATGCTGCACATTGCCTGATTCTTCACCCTTGCGCCAGATTTTCTGCCGTGATCGTGACCAGTAGACAGCACGGCGTTCGGCCAGCGTCAGCGCCAGCGCATCACGGTTGATCCAGGCAAGGGTAAGCAGACGGCGGGTCTGGCTATCCTGGGTAACAACAGGCACCAGACCTTCGTCGTTCCATTTGATCTGATCCAGCCAGGCTGTGTGACTCATGCTGACAGTATGCTCTTTCACTGCGTAAAATACAAAAATCCGGCAGCTGCGGCGGCTGCGAGAATCACTGCCAGCGCGCGTCGCAACTGCCGCCGGCGGCGTTTCTCGAACTGGCGCTGCTGGGTAATAACGGTCTGCAATGTTTCATTGAGAGCGGCAACCTTTTCCTGCTGATGCAGACTGTTCAGCACCAGTTGGGGCAGGTGCGGAAACTGCTCGGCCCAATCAGGCACATGGTTCTTCAGCTCGCGCCACAGAAAGGAAGGTTTCATGCGGCGGCGGTTCCAGCTCTCCAGAAACGGCAGCGCAGTCTGCCACAGATCCAGCTCCGGATACAACTGGCGGCCAAGGCCCTCAACATTGAGCAGGGTCTTTTGCAGCAATACCAGTGAAGGTTGCACTTCCATGTTGAAACGTCCGGCGGTGCGGAACAGCTGCACCAGCAGGTAACCAAAGGAAATATCCTTCAGCGGTTTTTCGAAAATGGGCTCGCATACGGTGCGCATGGCGGCCTCGAACTCCACGACCTTGGTGGTCTTGGGCACCCAGCCACATTCAACGTGCAGCTCGGCAACCTTGCGGTAATCCCGTTTGAAAATGGCCAGCAGGTTGCGCGCCAGGTATTGCTGGTCCTCCCGGCTCAGTGAGCCGATGATGGCGCAGTCAATGGCAATGTACCGGGGGTTCTGTGGATCACTGGCATCAACGAAGATATTGCCGGGGTGCATGTCGGCGTGGAAAAAGCTGTGCTCGAAGACCTGGGTGAAAAATATTTCCACACCGGTTTCTGCCAGTTTCCTGAGATCCACGTTGCGTGCCTGCAACTGCGTCACGTCTGACACCGGGATGCCATTGATGCGTTCGGTGACCAGCATGCCGTCGCGGCTGACATCCCAGTAGACCTGCGGCACATACAGCAGGGCAGAGTGCTCAAAGTTGCGCCGCAGCAAGGTGGTATTGGCGCCCTCGGACATCAGGTTGAGCTCGCCGAGGATCACGTGTTCATAGTCGGCGATCACTTCGCGGGGGCGCAGGCGTCGACCGTCAGGCACGTGCCGCTCGATGAGCCGCGCCAGCCATTTGAGCACCACGATATCCTGCCGGATGATGTCATGAATGCCGGGGCGCAGAACTTTGATGACCACCTGCTCGCCCGTGATCAGCGTCGCTTCGTGCACCTGTGCAATGGAGGCCGATGCCAGGGCTTTGCTGTTGATATGGCTGAAGTGCGTTTGCCAGGTGCTTGCCAGTTCGGCATCAACAATGCTGGTGATGGATGGCGAGGTAAACCCGGGAACACGATCCTGCAGGCTTTGCAGTTCGTCGGCCAGGGCATGTGGCAGGAAATCACGGCGAGTGGACAGCAACTGGCCTAATTTGATGTAGATCGGGCCCAGATCTTCCAGCGCGGTGCGCAGGCGTTGCTCGGGTGACAGGCGTCGCACCGCGTGTCCGGTCCAGGGCAGGCCAGCCAGCCCCATGATCAGGCGGACCCGCCAGGAGCGTGCGGTCAGCGGGCTGAGGCTATGCAACCGGTACTTGGCGGCAACGGCGATGATCTTGAGCAGACGGGGCAAATGCGTCACCGCTGGCGTCTCAGATCCGGTAGGTCAGTGTTTTCATGACCCCTGCCATCAGCTTCATGCCGGCCTTGACCGGTAAGGGCAGCTCGGCGCCACCGGCGGCCATGGCGGCATCGCCGTGTGTGCGCTCATCGACAATCATCTGGGACAGCACCGCTTTGCTCTTCTGGTCATTGGCTGGCAGTTTGGCCAGATGCTCCTCCAGGTGCTCACAGACCTGCCTTTCAGTCTCACCGACAAAGCCCAGGCTCCATTTGTCGCCAATCAGCCCGGCCGTGGCGCCCATGCCGAAGGACATGGCGTACCAGATCGGGTTGAGTAGGCTGGGGCGATTATCCAGTTCCTGCAGCCGGGTTTCACACCAGGCCAGGTGATCGATTTCTTCGCGGGCCGCCTGATCCATGCTGACACGGACGTCGGGCAGCCGCGCGGTCAAAGCCTGGCCCTGATACAGGGCCTGGGCACAGACTTCGCCGGTATGATTGATACGCATCAGCGCCGCCGCCTGCTGGCGCTCCTGCTGCGACAGCTCTGCATCGTCGACTGTGGCCGCCGGCGTATGACGTGCCGCCGTGCTGCTGCCCGGTATCAGGGTATGCAGGGCCTGATCCAGCTGCAAAACCAGCCGGTCTGCCAGGCTAAATGACAATGTGTCCTGCTTCTTGTCCATGGCTTGCATCATTACCCCACGTATTTTGTTGGTGCACTACGCTCAGAATCACCTCAGGCCGGCGTGGCCCGCTGCATCTCGCGGGTGATGGCGCGGTGGCCGATATCCCGGCGGCACATCATCCGCTCCCAGCTGATCCGGTCAACCAGTGCGTAGGCCGCCTTCTGCGCGCCGGTGACCGTGTCGCCCAGCGCGACGGCGCACAGCACGCGGCCGCCGCTGGTCACTACTTTACCATCTTTCAGCGTGGTGCCGGCATGGAATACCTTGCCATTGCTGTCATCGCCCGCTGTCGCATCCAGACCATGGATGACAGCGCCCTTGTCATAGGCTTCCGGGTAGCCGCCACTGGCCAGCACCACACCGATACTGGCGCGTGGGTCCCATTGCGCATCCACCTGGTGCAGGCGTGCGTCCAGGGCAGCGTCGCACAGCGCTGCGAGATCTGACTGCAGGCGCATCATCACCGGCTGTGCTTCGGGGTCCCCAAAGCGGCAATTGAATTCAATGACATTGACGGCGCCCTGCGCGGAGATCATCACACCGGCATAAAGGAAACCGGTATAGGGGTTGCCTTCAGCGGCCATGCCGCGCACGGTCGGCATGATGACCTCGGCCATGATCCGGTCATGCACATCCTGCGTGACGACCGGTGCCGGCGAGTAAGCGCCCATGCCCCCGGTATTCGGACCCTTGTCGCCTTCGTCGCGGCGTTTGTGATCCTGGGAGGTGGCCAATGGCAGCACATGCTCGCCGTCCACCATGACAATAAAGCTGGCCTCTTCGCCTTCCAGAAAGGTTTCAATGACCACGCGACTGCCAGCCTCGCCAAAGCTGTTGCCCGACAACATGTCGCGAATGGTGGTTTCGGCTTCGTCCTGGTTCTGCGCAATGATCACGCCTTTGCCCGCCGCCAGGCCGTCGGCTTTGATCACGATCGGTGTGCCCTGGGCCTTGACGTAATCGATGGCAGCGTCTGCGTCGGTAAAGTTCTGGTAGCTGGCGGTCGGAATCCGGTGGCGTGCCAGAAAATCCTTGGTAAATGCCTTGGAGCCTTCCAGCTGCGCCGCGCCCTGGCGAGGCCCGAAGCAGCGCAGGCCCTGCTCACTGAAGTAGTCGACGACGCCCGCCACCAGCGGGGCTTCGGGCCCGACCACGGTCAGACCGACGCCGTTGCTTTGGGCAAACGCCACCAGCGCCGGAAAATCCAGGGGGTCAATGGCGACATTTTGAACGCCGGGCTCGGTGGCCGTACCGGCATTGCCCGGGGCCACAAACACCGTCTCCACGCCGGACGATTGCGCCAGTTTCCAGGCCAGCGCATGTTCACGCCCGCCATTGCCAAGTACCAGAATATTCATAGAACGGTCCTAAATAAGGTTCTAAAACTACCACATATCAAGAAGCGCGGGCGACGCTACGCAGTCCGCTTCGTTTTAGTGCCGGAAGTGCCGGATGCCGGTAAACACCATGGCCATGCCGGCTTCATCGGCTGCGGCAATGACTTCGGCGTCGCGCATCGAACCGCCGGGCTGAATCACGGCCGTGATGCCGGCAGCGGCTGCTGCATCAATGCCATCACGGAACGGGAAAAAGGCATCCGATGCCATCACTGAACCGGCGACTGTCAGGTTTTCATCGGCGGCCTTGATACCGGCGATTTTTGCGCTATAGACCCGGCTCATCTGACCGGCACCGACACCAATGGTCTGCTGGTTCTTGCAATAGACGATGGCATTGGATTTGACGAACTGGGCAACCGTCCAGGCAAACATCAGGTCGCTGAGTTCCTGCTCGCTGGGCTGGCGCTTGCTGACCACGGTCAGGTCGCTTTGGCTGATCTGATGGGTATCACGGTCCTGCACCAGCAAGCCACCATTGACGCGTTTGAAGTCCCATGCCGGCAGGGGCTGTGATGCCCACTGGCCACAGCTCAGGACACGCACATTGGGTTTGGCGGCCAGCACCGTCAGGGCTTCTTCGGCCACCGTCGGGGCAATGATCACTTCACTGAACTGTTGGTCGATGATGGCTTTTGCGGTGCCTGCGTCGAGCTCGCGGTTGAACGCGATGATACCGCCAAACGCAGAGGTGGGGTCGGTTTTGAAGGCCAGCTGATAGGCCGCTTCAATCGTGTCGGCAACCGCCACGCCACAGGGGTTGGCGTGTTTGACGATAACACAGGCCGGCTCGGCAAAACTTTTCACGCATTCCAGTGCGGCATCAGTGTCAGCAATATTATTGTATGACAGCTCTTTGCCCTGGAGCTGATCGGCGGTGCTGACGCTGGCATCCTGCGGCGTTTTTTCGCTGTAGAAGGCGGCGCTCTGGTGCGGGTTTTCGCCGTAGCGCAGGTCCTGCTTTTTCTGGAACTGGGTGCTGAAAGTGCGGGGGTAGTCGCTGCCCGCAACTTTGCGGCCCAGATAATTGGCGATGGCGCCATCGTAAGCTGCCGTATGTTCAAAGGTTTTGACCGCCAGGTCAAAGCGGGTGGTCTGACTCAGGGTGCCGCTGTTGAGTTTCATCTCGGCAATGATGCAGACGTAATCGTCAGGGTTGGTCACCACCGCGACCCAGGCATTGTTCTTGGCGGCAGCGCGTAACATGGTGGGTCCGCCGATATCGATGTTCTCGATGGCCGTGGGCAGATCACAGTCGGGGCGCGCAACAGTCGCCTCAAACGGGTACAGGTTGACCACCACCAGATCGATGGGGGGAATGCCGTGCTCCTGCATGACCTCGCCGTCGATGTCGCGACGCGCCAGGATGCCGCCGTGCACTTTCGGGTGCAGGGTCTTGACGCGGCCATCCATCATTTCCGGAAACCCGGTGTAGTCAGCAATTTCAATCGCGGGGATCTTCTCTGCCTGTAGCAGGCGGAAGGTGCCGCCGGTGGAGAGGATTTCCACACCGGCCTGATGCAGCGAGCGGGCGAAGTCGGCAATACCGGTTTTGTCCGAGACGCTGATCAAAGCGCGTCGGATAACAGCAGGTTTATCTGTAGACATAACGTATTCTTAACTTGGATGCAGTATAAAAAAAAGGTGGGATAGTGTGTTTCGTCATTCAGTCCGGCGAACCACTGTGCCGGAAATTGAGCAATCCGTGCTGCTTCAATTTTTTGCGTAGAGTACCACGATTCAGCCCCAGCATGGTAGATGCACGGCTCTGGTTGCCGTCGGTCTGTCGGAGCACAGCCTGCAGCAGCGGGGCCTCGACCTCGCTTAAAACCAGTTCGTACAGCTCAGTGATCAGGCTTTCATCATCCACATCGGCAAAAAAATTCGCCATCGCCCGCTCCACAGCTTCACGCAGGCTACAGTGGGAGCTTTCAAGACTGAACGCGGCCGGCTCTGCGGGTGCCAGTTGGGAGTCGGATGGCAGGCCGGGGGCCGGATCATCTTTTTTCATCGGGCAATTACCTGAGGTATCGGGCCATGATGCTGCTGTGCATGGGGCTGCCAGTTTGCCGTGCCCGGGGTGGTCTCGGGGCTTTTTTTGGGACTTTCTCCGGTACTTTCTCCGGTACTTTCTCCGGGACCTGCTCCGGCATAGGCGGTCAGCAAATCCAGCTGCGCGCCGGCGTTGTCAAGGCGCATGAACTGTTGCTTCAGCTCGTCGCCGTGCGGCAGATCCTTACTGTACCAGTCAATGTGTTTACGGGCAAAGAGCGCGCCGCGAAAATCACCGTAGAAGGCATGCAGGGCGCGGATGTGATCGATCATCAGGTTGCAGATGTCCGGCGTCGGCGGGGTGGCCGATGCCGAGCCGGTGTCCAGGTACTGACGGATCTGCCTAAATATCCAGGGGCTGCCCCGGGCGGCGCGGCCGATCATCAGGCCATCAGCATGGGTGTGTGCCAGGACATAACGGGCTTTCTGCGGGCTGTCTATGTCGCCGTTGGCAATGACCGGCATGCTGACGTGGTGTTTGATCTCGGCGATGGTGTCATATTCGGCATCACCCATAAAGCGACACTCGCGGGTGCGACCATGAACACTGAGCATGGCGATGCCGGCATCTTCGGCAATGCGGGCAATGTCCAGGCCGTTACGCTGATCACGACACCAGCCCGTGCGGATCTTCAGCGTGACAGGTACATCAACCGCCGCCGTGACGGCGCGCAGAATACGCTCGACCAGGTCCGGGTCTTTGAGCAGCGCCGAGCCGGCCGCTTTTTTGAGCACTTTCTTGGCCGGGCAGCCCATGTTGATATCAATAACCTCCGCACCCTGCTCGGCGTTGAGACGGGCGGCATCGGCCATCATTTGCGGGTCGAAACCGGCGATCTGGACGATATCAGGGCCACAGGTGGTGGACCGTTTCAGGCGCAGACGGTTTTTCTCGCTGTCCCACAGTGCCGGGTTGGCGGTGACCATTTCCGCAATCGCAAACGTGGCACCCTGCTGCAGGCAGATTTCACGAAAGGGCAGATCGCTGACGCCGACCATGGGGGCCAGCACCAGGGGTTGTCGCAGTGTATGGCGGCCGAGCGTAAAGCTATTCATGGAAGAATCGTACCTGATAATTCACGGCATCGTCAGCGGGTGTGGCAAATTCAAGCCGCACATTCAGGCTTTGCTGTGCAGACATTGCCATGACCACCGGCGTAGCCGGCGACTGATCCAGGTATTGGCGAGGAGAAAATCGCCGGCCGGCAACGGGCTGTCCGTGGATGTCCGAAAACACCAGCTCGAGCGTCGGCAGTGACTGCGAAAAGCCGGCATTGTTGGTAAACCGCAGTGCCATCTGTGAGATGCCCTGGTAATCCGGATGCGGGTCAATGGATAACTGATTGCTAACAATAAGCCGGCTGTCCTGGCGGGTAGGCAACACGCAGTCGGCGATCTCGCAGGCGCGCAGCAGCCAGGGCCGCAGCGTGTCATGCTGGCTGATGCTGTCCAGGTGCCGAATGCCAACCTGCGCCAGCAGGCCGGCGGCCAGTGCCAGACTGACAGTGGCATAGCCGATGAGTCGCCAGGGAGATGCGCTTTTTTGCGGGACTGCTGTCAGTTCCGCTTTGCTATCGGGTTGATCAGGTTCAATCAGCGTCCACATGTCAGTTACCGGTAGCGAGGCGGGTGCCTTCAATCCTGACCCACTCGTCCTGAATGACGGGCGTCTGCATGGTGAAAAATGGCTCATAGGTTGCCATCAATGCGTCGGTCTGATCGGCCAGCACGCCTGACAGGATCAGCTTGCCGCCCGGTCTGGTGAGGCTCGCCAGTATCGGCGTCAGCTCGGCCAATGGCCCTGACAGGATGTTGGCCACCACTACATCTGCCGGCTCATGCGGCTCGCCGGGCAAATGCACGGTCATCAGCGCGGGGGAAATGCCGTTCATGTCGCGGTTGTTGCCGCTGGCGGTGACTGCCTGCGGGTCATTGTCCACGGCCACCACACGACTGGCGCCCAGCAGCGCTGCGGCGATCGCCAGAATGCCGGAGCCGCAGCCGTAGTCAATCACGCTTTTGTTGACCAGTGGCTGACTGTCCAGCCAGGCCAGACACAATGCCGTGGTCGGGTGGGTTCCCGAGCCAAATGCCAGTCCCGGGTCGAGCATGATATTGACCGCATCAGGTTCCGGAGGCTCACTCCAGCTGGGGCAGACCCAGAGACGCTCACCAAACCGCATGGGCCTGAAATCGCTCATCCAGGCCCGCTCCCAATCCTGATCAGCAATGTTTTCGCTCAGCAGATCACTTTCCAGAAGCCGGCTGCCGGCGGTGATCGTGGCGATGATGTCATCAGGGTCGACGTCGGCTTCAAACAGCGCGCACAACAGGGTCTGCTGCCACAATGGCGTGGTGTCCGGGTCAAGCTGAAACACCGGTTCATCTTCGGCGTCGAGCAATGTCACCGACACGGCGCCGACAGACTGGAACAGCTGTTCCATCTGTGGCGCCTCTGCGTCGGTGATTCGCGCCTTTATCTGTAACCAGGGCATAAACGTTTCCACATGACCGGACGTCGGCTGTCAGGCTTTCTTGTGACCGCCATTGAGCATGTTTTCCAGGTAGTGGATATTGACACCACCTTTACGGAAATTATGATCGCGCAGGATGTCCTTGTGCAATGGCGTATTGGTTCTGATGCCATCAATCAACAGCTCATCGAGGGCATTCTGCATACGCACCAGTGCTTCATCACGGTCGACGCCATAGCTGATCAGTTTGGCGATCAGTGAGTCATAATACGGTGGTACCGTGTAGCCACTGTAAATGTGCGAGTCGACCCGTATGCCATTGCCGCCGGGGGCATGGAACAGGTTGATCTTGCCGGGGCAGGGCATGAACGAGGATGGATCTTCCGCGTTGATGCGACACTCGAAGGCATGGCCCTTGATCTTGATATCTTCCTGTTTGATGGTCAATGGCATGCCACTGGCAATCTTCAGCTGTTCCTTGACGATATCAATGCCGGTGACCATTTCGGTAACCGGGTGCTCAACCTGCACACGGGTGTTCATCTCGATGAAGAAGAACTGCTCATCCTGGTACAGGAACTCCAGCGTGCCGGCGCCGCGGTACTTCATCAGTTTGCAGGCCTTGATGCAGGTGTCGGCGACCTGGGCACGGACATGATCGGGAATGCCGGGTGCAGGGGCTTCTTCGATCACTTTCTGGTGCCGGCGCTGCATGGAGCAGTCACGGTCGCCCAGGTAAACAGCGTTACCCATGCCGTCGCCCAGTACCTGTATTTCCACATGACGCGGGTTTTCCAGGAATTTCTCCAGGTACACCACGTCGCTGCCAAAGGCGGCCTTGGCTTCCGACTGCGTGACATAAATGGCTTTCAGCAGCGCGGCTTCGCTGTGTACCACGCGCATGCCGCGACCACCACCACCGGCGGCTGCCTTGATGATCACCGGGTAGCCGATGCGCTTGGCGATGGCCAGGGTGCGTTCAGAGTCGTTGTCCAGGGGGCCGTCGGAGCCAGGTACGGTCGGCACGCCTGCCTCGATCATGGCCTTGATCGCGGAGACCTTGTCACCCATCAGGCGGATGGTTTCGGCGCGCGGGCCGATAAAGACAAAGCCGCTGCGCTCTACCTGTTCGGCAAAGTCGGCATTCTCCGACAGAAACCCGTAACCGGGATGGATGGCAACGGCATCAGTGACTTCGGTGGCACTGATAATGGCCGGCACATTGAGGTAGCTTTTGGCCGCACTGGCGGGGCCGATGCAGACCGACTCGTCCGCGAGGCGAACGTGCATCAGGTCGCGGTCAGCACTGGAGTGGACGGCGACAGTTTTGATGCCGAGCTCTTTGCAGGCACGCAGAATTCGAAGGGCAATCTCGCCGCGATTGGCTATCAGGACTTTCTCAAGCATTGGTGTTGACCTTTAGACGATGGTGACCAGTGCCTGGTCGAATTCAACGGGCTCGCCGTCCTGTACAAGAATGGCTTCCACGACGCCACTGTGATCAGACTCGATCTGGTTCATCATTTTCATGGCTTCGACAATACAGATGACGTCGCCGACTTTCACGTGCTGGCCCACTTCCACAAACGCCGGTGAGGAGGGCGACGGCGATCGGTAAAAGGTGCCGACCATGGGTGACTTCACCACATTGCCACGGATCTTCTTACTGTCCTTGCCGGCATCTGCTGCAGGCGCAGAGGCCGGTGCAGCGGCGGGTGCGGGCGCAGCGGCCGGCGCCGGCGCAGGAGCGCTCTGGTATTGCACAGGTGGCGGCGTGACCTTGCTGGCGCGGCTGATGCGGACGGCCTCCTCGCCTTCCTTGATCTCGATTTCCGCGACGTCGGAGGACTCGAGCAGTTCAATGAGTTTTTTTACTTTTCTGATATCCATAATAGCGTCTCTTTACCTGGGAATTGCGTCTGTAAGGTTTATGTTATTGGTTTTTTAAGTGGTCGTTCGTTGCAATGCTGCCTGCAGGGCCAGGTCGTAGCTCTGCGAGCCGAGGCCGGTAATGGTGCCCACCGCGATGTCGGAAAAGTACGAGTGATGGCGGAAGCTCTCGCGTTTATGGACATTGGACAGGTGCACCTCAATAAACGGGATATCAACGGCCAGCAGCGCGTCGCGCAAGGCGACACTGGTGTGGGTCAGCGCGGCCGGGTTGATGATGATAAAATTGATGCCTTCGCGACGCGCATCATGAATGCGATCAATCAATTCGTACTCGGCATTGCTCTGCAGGTGCATCAGGTGATGCCCGGCGTCCATGCAGGTATTGCTGAGGCGGGCGTTAATGTCATCCAGCGTTTCCCGACCGTAAACCTCGGGTTCACGGGTGCCCAGCAGATTGAGGTTGGGGCCGTGCAGCACTAGAATGGTCGCCATAGTCGTTTCCGTTCATCGGATTTTTGCTTTGATGGCGGCATTTTGTCAGATTTTTCACAGATTTTCACCTTCAGATTGTGGTTTTTCTCTGATCTTTTCTGTTCTGTGGTGGTATTGGGCAGGCGCTGGTCAGGGCGTTATTTCCACCAGGCGGGTTTGTGGCGGGTAGCACAGGCCGGCTGCCGCGCAGCCCTGATAGCGGATTTGCAGCCGGAGGTCGCTGCCCCGGGCGTCGGCTGGCAGTGTCAGCGCGCTGGTCAGGCCGTGATAATAGACCTCAACATCGCCGAAGAACTCATCATGATGCTGATCGCCTGGGGGCATGGCGGCAGTCAATTCGCGGGTTTCACCATCATCAGCAACCAGGCTGAAGCTGAATTTGTCCCGGTACAGATAGTAGTCGGGCGCGACAGTCCAATGAATGGAAATACCGTCCGCTGAATCCAGGCTGGTGTAATACTGAAATGCTTCATCAACATCCAGAAAGGCCGGCCGGCTGCTGTTGAACAGGCCGCTGGGCTGGGCTGACCCGTAGCCAGCCGCCAGCAGCGCCATCAACAGCAGGGCTGTTTGCCAGACACGGGCACTGTTATGCCTGATAACGTTCAAACACCAGCGTTGCATTGGTACCACCGAAGCCGAAGCTGTTGGACATGATGCAGTCGAGTTTGACATCGTCCATGCGTTTTGTCGCAATATTCAGACCGGCTGCCTCCGGGGCAAGTTCCGTGATATTGATGGACGCACTGACAAATTTGTTTTCCATCATCAGCAGGCTGTAGATGGCCTCCTGGGCGCTGGTCGCGCCCAGTGAGTGACCGGTCTGGGACTTGGTGGAGTTGATGATGGGGGATTTTTCGCCAAACACTTCCTTGATGGCGCGCAGCTCACTGACATCGCCCACTGGCGTGCTGGTGCCATGCGTGTTCAGGTAGTCGATGGGCTTGTTGACGGTGGCCAGGGCCATCTTCATGCAGCGGATGGCGCCCTCACCAGATGGCGCGACCATGTCGTAACCGTCTGAGGTGGCACCATAACCGGTGATTTCGGCATAGATTTTGGCGCCGCGGGCCAGTGCGTGATCCAGCGACTCGATCACCAGGACGGCGCCGCCACCGGCAATCACAAAGCCGTCGCGTGAGACATCAAACGGCCGGGACGCTTTGGCTGGCTCATCGTTGTGTGTTGTGGTCAGCGCGCCCATGGCATCAAACAGGTTGGTCAGTGTCCAGTGCTCGGACTCGCCGCCGCCGGCAAACACCACATCCTGTTTGCCCAGCTGAATCAGCTCGACAGCGTTGCCAATACAGTGGGCACTGGTGGCGCAGGCCGACGAGATGGAGTAATTCACGCCCTTGATCTTGTAAGGCGTTGCCAGGCAGGCCGACACCGTGCTGCCCATGGTGCGGGGCACGCGGTAGGGCCCGATCTTGCGCAGACCTTTGGTGCGCAGGATGTCGGCGGCTTCCACCTGGTCCTGCGAGGACGAACCGCCGGCGCCCATGATGATGCCAGTGCGCTCGTTGGAGACATCGCTGTCCTCCAGGCCGGCGTCCTTGATGGCCTGGTCCATGGCGATATAGCCATAGGCGGCGGCATCGCCCATGAAGCGCAATACTTTACGGTCAATATGATCCGCAAAATCGATATCAACCCGGCCGGAAATCAACGCGCGCAGGCCCATTTCCTCATATTCCGGATTGTAGGTGATGCCGCTGCGGCCATCACGCAGTGCGTCAAGCACGGTCTGCTTGTCATTGCCTATACAGGAAACAATACCGATACCGGTGACAACAACGCGTTTCATAATTACCTCGTTAGAACCATTTGGTGCTGTGTAGCAACTTTTTAAGTGAGTCAAAAGCCGGGTCAGTGAATCAAAAAGCGAGTCTGTGAATCAGAAGCTCGCTTCCGGGGTAAACAGTCCGACTTTCAGGCCCTTGGCTGTGTAGATGACTTTGCCATCCACGGCAACGGTACCATCGGCCACGCCCATGACCAGTTTACGCTCAATAATGCGGCTGAGTGAAATCTCGTAAGTGACCTTGTTGGCGTCAGGCAGAATCTCGCCACTGAATTTGACTTCGCCTGAGCCCAGTGCCCGGCCTTTGCCCAGATTGCCGCGCCAGCCCAGATAGAAACCAACCAGCTGCCACATGGCATCAAGGCCCAGGCAGCCGGGCATGACCGGGTCTTCCGGAAAATGGCAGTCGAAGAACCAGAGGTCCGGACGGATGTCGAGTTCCGCAATGATCAGGCCTTTGCCGTGCTCGCCGCCGTGGTCATTGATTTCGACGATTCTGTCCATCATCAGCATGTTGCCGACGGGCAGCCTGGCGTTGCCAGGGCCGAACATGCGGCCAAAGCCACAGTCGATCAATTCGTCGCGCTCATAGGCGCTCTTGGGCGTAAATCCTGTATTCATAAGCTGTTTTGGCACCAGATTCTCACAAAGCGTGCAATATTATCGCGAGCGGGCGAAATAATCGATACTATTTTACCGCGATGGCTGTTGCAGTCATGTGACCAACAGACGGCATTGACCCATCTGGGTTAGACTTGCAGCCCTGACATTCGAAGGAAACGATATGATCATCCCGGTAATACTGGCGGGTGGCGTTGGCTCCCGCCTCTGGCCGCTCTCGCGTCAACTCAACCCCAAACAGTTTATCGCATTTTCCGATACCTCCGCAGGTGCTGACAGTCAGACGCTGTTTCAGGCCACGCTCTCGCGGCTGGACGGCATTGACGGGTTGGCTGCGCCAATCGTGATCTGCAACGAGGAGCATCGCTTTCTGGTCGCCGAGCAGCTGCGCGTGCTGGATATCCATAATGCCAGCATTGTGCTCGAGCCGCAGGGACGCAACACCGCGCCGGCAGTTACCCTGGCCAGTATACTGGCGGCAAGACATGCCGGGCAGCAGGGCGCGGCCGGGGATACTGAGCCGGTCCTGCTGGTGCTGCCGGCTGACCACATCATCCGCGACCCGGCGGTGTTCCGCCACTGTGTCGCCGCTGGCGCCCGCCAGGCGCTGGCTGGCCGGCTGGTGACGTTTGGTATTGAGGCCACCTACCCGGAAACCGGCTATGGGTATGTCAAACGTGATGCGTCAGGCCCGGAACGACAGGGCAGGAATCTGTCGCCGGCCGGCAGTGCAGAGGCTTTCGCGGTGGCGCGATTCGTGGAAAAACCCGATGCCGAAACGGCTGCCGGCTACCTTGCCGACGGCTCCTACTACTGGAACAGCGGCATGTTCATGTTCACGCCAGACCATTGGTTGCAGGAACTGACACGGCAGCAACCGGAGATGGTGTCAGTGTGTCAGGCTGCCTGCCGGCAGAGGCAGACGGACGGCGATTTTGTCAGGGTGTCAGCCGATATCTTTGCCGCCTGTCCATCTGACTCGATTGACTACGCGGTGATGGAAAAGACCGCTGCCGCCGTCGTGATTCCCATGGCCGCAGCCTGGAGTGACATGGGCGCATGGAGCGCGCTCTGGGACGTCAGTGAACACCGTACGCGTGACAATAATGTGGTGATTGGCGATGTTCACTGCGTTGACGTCAGCAACAGTTATGTCCGCGCCGGGTCCCGACTGGTGGCCGCGGTTGGCATTGAAAATGCAGTTATCGTGGAAACGGCAGATGCCGTGCTGGTGGCCAACAAGGATCAGGTGCAGAACGTCAAGCAGGTTGTGCAGTGGCTGGAACAGCACCAGCGCCCCGAAGCTGTCAATCATACGCTGGTCTACCGGCCCTGGGGTTCCTACGAAAGCCTGGCACACGGGCCGGGGTTTCAGGTCAAGCATATCAGGGTCCGTCCTGGTGCGGCCCTGTCACTGCAAATGCACCAACACAGGGCAGAGCACTGGGTGGTGATCAGCGGGGAGGCAACCGTGACCTGTGACGAGCGGGTTTTTACGCTCACCGCCAACCAGTCGACATTCCTGCCGCTGGGTTGCAAACATCGCCTGCAGAACAAAAGCAGTGAGTGGATAGAATTGATTGAAGTCCAGACCGGTGATTATCTGGGCGAAGACGATATCGTCAGATTCGAGGATGTGTACGGTCGCGTACCGACCGACCAATAAAAGGAGTGTACAAACAATGATCAAGAAATGTCTGTTCCCGGCGGCCGGCTATGGTACCCGCTTTTTGCCTGTTACCAAGGCCATGCCCAAGGAGATGTTGCCGCTGGTGAACAAACCGTTGATTCAGTACGGTGTTGAAGAAGCGCTGGCAGCTGGCATGGCGGGCATCGCCATTGTCACCGGGCGCGGCAAGCGTGCCATTGAAGACCATTTTGACATCAGCTTTGAACTGGAGACCCAGATTGCCGGCACATCCAAGGAAGCGGCCCTCAAGGAAGTCCGTCACATCATGAGGGAGTGCACATTCTCCTACACCCGGCAGGTGGAGATGAAAGGCCTGGGGCATGCCATTCTCACCGGTGAAACGCTGATCGGCAATGAGGCCTTTGGTGTGGTGCTGGCCGATGACTATTGTGTCACTGAAGGCGACGGTGTGTTGACGCAAATGGTGGCCCTGTATGAGAAATATCAGTGCAGCATTGTTGCCATTGAAGAGGTGCCGCGAGAGGAAACCTTCAAGTACGGTGTGATTGATGGCGACGAGATTGAGCCGGGTGTCTTCCGCATCAGCCAGATGGTGGAAAAACCCGACCCTGCCGACGCACCCTCAAACCTGGCAATCATTGGGCGCTACATACTGACGCCGGACATCTTTGACGTATTGCAGACCACACCGCCTGGCCGCAATGGCGAATTGCAGATCACCGATGCCCTGATGACGCTGGCGCAACAGGGCAAGGTGCTGGGTTACCGCTTCAAGGGACGGCGCTTTGATTGCGGCAGCGTCGAAGGCTTCGTAGAAGCAACCAACTACAATTATCAGCATATCTACCAGCGTAGTTGACACGCTGACCAGGGTTTTTAATATGGACATTACATGTTTTAAAGCATACGACATCCGCGGGCGTGTGCCTGACCAGCTGAACGCCGAGGTGGCCTATCGTATTGGCCGTGCCTACGCCGATTACCTGCAACCCAGGGATGTCGTGGTCGGGCATGATATTCGCCTGAGCAGCCGCGAACTTTGTGACGCATTGACGCGCGGGTTGATGGACGGCGGCGTGGATGTCATCGATATCGGTCAGTGCGGCACCGAAGAGATCTATTTTGCCACCTCCCATCTGCACACAGCCGGTGGCATTGTGGTGACGGCGAGTCACAACCCGATGGACTACAACGGCATGAAACTGGTGCGCGAAGGCTCGCGCCCGATCAGCGGCGACACCGGCCTGCATGACATCAGGCGCCTGGCGGAAGCGGGCGAGTTTGCCGAACCGGTCAAGGTCGGGTCACTGCGGCAACAGGACACACGGTCGGCCTATATCGAGCATCTGCTGTCGTACATTGATGTGTCGGCGCTGCAGCCGCTGCGGCTGGTGATCAATGCCGGTAACGGCGGTGCCGGCCCGGTCGCCGATGCATTGGCCAATGCGTTGCCGTTCGAATTTGTGCGTGTCCATCATGAGCCGGACGGTCACTTTCCCAATGGTGTGCCCAACCCCCTGCTGGAGGAAAACCGGGCACCGACCATTGCTGCCATCAAGGCCAACAAGGCGGATATGGGCATCGCCTGGGATGGGGATTTTGACCGATGTTTCTTTTTTGATGAGAGCGGCGATTTCGTTGAAGGTTATTATATTGTCGGGTTGCTGGCGCAGAGTTTTCTCGAGCGTGAACCCGGTGCCCGCATCATTCATGATCCACGCCTGACCTGGAACACCATGGAGATTTGCGAGCAGCTCGGCGGCATGGCCGTGCAATGCAAAACCGGCCACGCCTTCATCAAGGAGCGCATGCGCCAGGAAGACGCCATCTACGGTGGCGAGATGAGTGCGCACCATTATTTCCGGGATTTCGCCTATTGCGACAGCGGCATGATTCCCTGGCTGCTGGTGTGTGAACTGATCTCGCGCAAAGGTAAACCGCTGTCGCAACTGGTCGCTGAGCGCATGGCCGCCTTCCCGGCCAGCGGCGAAATCAATCGCACGGTCACCGACGCCGCGGCATTGCTGGCTGCCGTGGAAAAGGTCTATGCCCCCCTGGCGCTGGCCGTGGATCATACCGACGGGCTGAGCATGAATTTTGCCGAGTGGCGTTTTAACATGCGCATGTCAAACACCGAGCCGGTGGTGCGTCTGAATGTGGAGTCGCGCCGCGATCCGGCACTGATGAAAGCCAAAACGGCGGAGTTGCTGGCGCTTATGCAGCCCTGATCATGCGGTAACGGATGTCGTCCTCGGCTTCGATGACAAAACCCAGATGCTGGTAAAAGCGGTATGCAGGGTTGATTTTCAGCACGCTGAGGCGAACAGCCATAGTGCGCCGGTTCGCCTCGCGCATCACCTCAGCCATGATGGCTGAACCGTATCCGCGCCGTTGCCAGGCTGGGTCGATCAGCAACATTTCCAGGTACAGGTGATCGGTTTTCGGCTTGAGGCAATAGCCGCCGATGTCGATCCGGCCTGATTCAAGGTCGGGTGCATCGATACTGGCAATCACAAAACTTGATGCCGGCAGATTGGCAAAAAAACTGTGCTCCTGAAACAGTTCATTCCAGCCCCAGGTACGGGTGATGTAGGACTGCATACCGGTTTTGAAAATCCGGTAGGCCCAGTCCATTTCCGCGGGTCGGGCTTTGCGATAGCGCAGTGGCGGATGTGTATGCCCGTCGCAAGTCATCAGGCCGGGTTCGGGGACGTGTCGCCATTGCCAATCGGTGTTGCCAGGCGTCGCTTCCAGCCCAGCTGTTTTTCGATGGCGCTGATCAGGGCGCCGGCCAGGTCCTTGCCGCAGACATCTTCCATGTCATCCAGCGACGGAGAGCTGCTCACTTCCAGCAGCAAAGGGCCCTTGCGGGCCCGAATGATATCGATACCGGCTACCCGCAAGCCCATGCTCTTGGCAGCCTTGATGGCAATACGTCGCTCCTCGCTGCTGATGCGCGCTGCGACAATGCTCGTGCCATGCTGCCGGTTACTGCGGAACTGTCCGGGCAATGCCTGGCGCTCGACCGCGCACACCACTTTGCTGTCTACGACCAGCAGGCGCAGGGACTTGCCCTCGGCTTCCTTGACGTACTCCTGTACCAGCAGATTGGCCTGCAGCGATTTGAATGCGTTTATCAGGCTTTCAGCCGCGGTTTTTGATTCTGCCAGCACCACGCCGCGGCGCTGCGGACCTTCCAGCAATTTCACCACCAGCGGCGCACCGTTGACCATGTCAATCAGGTCGTCCGAATCCAGCGGGCTGTCGGCAAAGCCGGTGGTCGGGATCGGCAATCCCTGTTGCAGCAGATGCTGCAGCGAGTAAAGTTTGTCGCGCGAATGACCGATGGCCGCGGCGCTGTTCAGCGAGTAGATACCCAGGTTCTCGAACTGGCGCACCAGGGCGCAGCCATAAAATGTGAGATCCGGTCTGATCCGGGGAATGACGGCATCCAGCCCGTTGAGTAGTCGACCGCCCCGGTAATGAATCTCCGGATGTTCGGCGTCCAGCTTGATGTAACACTGGCGCACGTCGTAGAAGCGTATCCGGTGTCCACGCTCCTCACCTGCTTCCATGATGCGCTGGTTGCTGGGCAGGTCGGGATTACTGGCCAGCAGACCAATACTGAGGCCTGAGGTTTCGCGTGTATGTTCCCGATACAGGTCCTCGATCTGCTTGTGTTTGATATCGCCGCCCAGAAAGCCTGCAGCCGGGTCTACCAGTATGCGCCCATTCATGGCTTCGCGGCCCAGCAGCATGCGATAACCCATGGAGTCACGATTGGTCAGGGTCAGTTCGATGTCCCATTGCCGGTCGTGGTGTTGCAGGGTGGTGCGCACCACGTAGCGTTTTTCGCCAATGCCGCTGGAGCTTTTGATCACGCGCTTGTCAATGACCTCGGCTTCGCAGCGGATGATGGTGCGTCGATTATTCTGCAGTGGATGCACTTCGAAGCTCACCCACGAACTGCCAGCGCGCAAAAACGGTCGGATGTTGAACGCGTGCAGGGACGACGTTTTGGCACCGGAGTCCACCCGTACTTTCACGGCCGGGATGCCCAGCTTGGGCAGCGCACACCATTCCTCGCTGCCAACAATGATCCTGTCGGCACCTGATTTCTGTTTGTCTGAGTGGTTGTCGTGTGTGCTCAAAGTTTGCTCCCGGCCTGTTGCAGGCAATGGTGGATCAATGCCTGACTGGAGGCGTCCAGCGACTGGACGGCAGCAGTATCTCCGTTTAAGGCCGCAAATGCCGGTTTACTCAACTGCTTGCCGATTTCAACGCCCCACTGATCAAAGGCATTGATATTCCAGATGACACTTTGCACGAAAACCTTGTGTTCATACAAGGCAATCAGGCCGCCCAGGTTGAAGGCATTGAGTTCGTCCAGCAACAGGGTGGTGCTGGGTCGATTGCCGGGCACGGCCTTGTGTGCAGCCAGCACCTGCGCGCGCGACGCATCGACGCCGTCGGCGAGCAGCTCGTCATGCGCCTGCTGGCGTGTCTTGCCCGTCATCAGTGCGCGGCTCTGGCTGAAGCAGTTGGCCAGCAGGTGCTGGTGCTGCAGCAGACTGTCAGACACTGTGGGCCGGGCAACGGCGATAAAGTCTGCCGGAATCAGGTCGGTACCCTGATGAAGAAGTTGATGGAAGGAATGCTGGCCATTGGTGCCAGCGCTGCCCCAGATCACCGGGCCGGTGCTGATCGCCATGGCACGACCGTCACGGTCGACGGACTTGCCCAGGCTTTCCATTTCCAGTTGCTGCAGGAAACCGGGTAGCAGTGCCAGATCCTGCGCATACGGCAATACCGCATGGCTGCCGGCGCCCCAGAAATTGCGGTACCAGACCGCCAGCAGGCCCATCAGTACCGGTATATTGGCGGCCAGCGGGGCGGACGCGAAATGTTCGTCCACCCGCGCCGCGCCGGCCAGCAGCTCCCGGAACTGTGGCATGCCCACGGCAAAGGCAATCGGCAGGCCGATGGCCGACCAGAGAGAGAACCGGCCTCCGACCCAGTCCCACATCGGAAAGATCTGACTGTCGCGGATACCGAATTCAGTGGCAGCTTTTTTGTTGGTGGTGACCGCCACGAAATGCTGATGAAGTCGGGTCTCGGCCAGCGCCCGGTCAGCGGCGGCGGCCATAAACCAGCGGCGTGCCTGTTCGGCATTCTGCCTGGTTTCAAGGGTGGTGAATGACTTCGAGGCGATCACAAACAGGGTGGTTTCCGGCCGCAACTGCATCAGGCATTCATGCAGGTGTGCCGGATCAACATTGGAGATGAAATGGCAGCGAACACTGCCCTGGCGGTGCGCGCGCAATGCGCCGGTGGTCATGGCCGGGCCCAGATCGGAGCCTCCGATGCCGATGTTGACCACATCCCGGATGGCATCACCGGCATACCCCTGCCAGGTGCCGTCGTGCACGGCGCCGACCAGGGCCTGCATTTGTGCCAGTGCCGCCTCCACGTCCGCGCGGATGCCGGGCAGGCCTCTGACGTCCAGACCGCGCAGTGCCATATGCAGTGCCGGTCGCTGCTCGGTATTGTTGCACGGCGCGCCGTCAAACAGCTCGGCGATGGCGTGTGTCAGGTCGACGCTGTCGGCAAGCCTGATCAGGTTAGCCAGTGTGTCAGCGGTCACCAGGTGCTTGGAAAAATCGGCGCGGATGTTGCCGCAGGTAAAGCTCAGCGCGGCGCAACGATCCGGGTCACGGGTGAACAGTTCAGTGATGCGGGTACCTGATGTGGACAATTGTGCCTGATGAGTCTGGAGCTGACGCCATGCTTCCGTTCTGTGAGCCCTTGCCATCCACTGTCTGCCATGATCGCGAGTAAATCAGTAACTTATCTTATAATCCGCGGGTGTTCAATTGATCCTTGGCACGGAGGGCGGGCTTTAGCTAAAAAAATGTTGCCGAAAGATTTGTTCACTGTTAGTATGCGCGGCCTGAAAGTGTTGACCAAATCCCTTTGGTTACCCACTTCCTGATAACGCCGACATAGCTCAGCTGTGGTAGAGCAACTGACTTGTAATCAGTAGGTCCCGGGTTCGACTCCTGGTGTCGGCACCACTTTCCCCGAGTGGCTTTTCTGGCGGAACGCCTATGTCCCTGTTCACACATCGCATGACAGTCCGCGATTACGAATGCGACATGCAGGGTGTGGTCAACAACGCCGTCTATCAGAACTACCTCGAACACGCCCGACACGAATTCCTCAAATCCCGCGGTCTCGATTTTGCCCGGCTTACTGCCGACGGCATCATTGTGGTGGTGGTGCGGGCGCAAATTGATTTTCTGCGCTCGCTGCGCAGTGGTGATGCCTTTGATGTCACGGTGGCGCCGGTGATGGACTCAAGAATCAGGCTGGCGTTTGCCCAGACTATTGTCCATGCCGATTCCGGCGAGCAGATGCTGCGCGCGCGCATCATCACCACGGCCGTCAATGCCCGGGGCAGGCCCTATTTGCCGGCCGCCCTGCAGGTGCTGCTAGACTGACCCGATGGCGGCCAGTCAATAAAGCACCCGGCCAACCGTAACCGGCTGTTTCCACTTGCGCAAGAAACTGGTTTATCGCCGGCTCTGAGTCTGGTCCATTCGGACTTGGACAGCAAAAATGTGAATTTGTTCATAATTATCATCGATTATGACCATATGCATATTCCAATGTGGCCGTTGCTGTGGTAAAAATGCGCGGTACTGTGATGTCACAAATTGTAAAAGTGCCGTCACAATTAAATAAATGTCAACAACTCAGAGAACTGCTGATCTGATGCGTGTTATGTATCGGGCGCAGTTCTTACTATCAAAGGTGAGTAACTAATGATAAAAACTAAAGCATTAAGCCGGGCCATCCAATTGGCCATGCTTTCGGGTGCGTACACTGTGGGCCTGGGCGGTATGTCCTTAGCCCAGGCGCAGCCGGGAGAACCTACGCTAGAAGAAGTGGTAGTGACCGGCTCGCGTATTACCAGCCCCAACCTGACGTTGTCCAGCCCGGTTGCGTCTGTCGACGCGGAAACCATCGAGCTGCGCCAGGTCAACGTGGTTGAGGAATTCCTGCGGGAAATCCCAGGTGTGGTGCCCAGCATCGGCGCGTCCGTAAACAATGGTAATGGCGGCTCTACTTTCGTCGATCTGCGTGGTCTTGGCAGCAACCGTAACATCACGCTGCTGAACGGTACCCGCGTTGTACCTGCTGACCTTCAGGGTCGGACAAACCTCGATATCATCCCTGTGGCCCTGCTTGAGCGCGTTGACGTGCTGACCGGTGGTGCGGGTACTGCTTACGGTGCCGACGCTATTTCCGGTGTCATCAACTTCCGCACCCGCACCGATTTTGAAGGCCTGGACATCCGTGTTTCTCAAGCCGATACGTTTGAAGGTGGTGGCGAATCAAACCGCTTCGATCTGACGCTCGGTGGTAACTTTGACGATAACCGTGGTAACGCCGTTATCAGTATGGGCTACACCGATCGTACAGCGCTGACGCAGGGTGAGCGTGACTACAGTATCGATAACATCTCTTCTATCAGCGGCAACGCGGGTGGTTCATCGACATCGATCCCCACCCGTTTCACACTGCCGGGTGCTGCGGCGGCTGATATTGCTGCCGTGGTGCCGGGTTACACGAGCGGCTTCCTGCAATCATCGCCGGATGGCTCGGAACTTGTACCTTATTACCAGGACTTCAACTTCAACCCGTTTAACCTGTTCCAGCTTCCTCTGGAGCAGTATCGTGCTTACGGCAGCGCGAACTACCAGCTGACCGATGATGTTGAGTGGTATTCGGAAATGCTGTTTGTGCAAAGTACAAACATCACTAACCTCGCGCCGTCAGGCAGTTTCGGTTTTTCTGCCATGACGCCGCTGTCGAACCCGTTTATCCCGGCAACGACCCGTAGCCAGCTTTGTGGCGCATTCCAGATCAGTGCGGCTGCGTGTGCTGCAGCTGCCGGCGCAACCGACCCGACTGATCCTGCTTACCAGGAAGTGAATGTCAACTACGCCCGCCGTTTCCTGGAGCTTGGCCCTCGAACCAATGAGCGCAAAACCACGGCATGGCAGTTCAAGACCGGCGCCCGCGGCGATATCACTGACACCTTGTCATGGGATCTGTTCTATGCCACTGGCCAGTCTGATCTGCGCCAGCAGCAAGGTGGCAACGGCACGCGTTCGCGTCTGACGCAGGCTGTTCGCGCGACTAACCCGAACACCTGTCTGGACACGTCCGGCGGCTGTGTGCCTATCGACCTCTGGGGTCCTCTGGGCAGTATTACATCCGAAGTTGGTCAGTTCCTCGATGTGGGTAACGGCGGCTCCGAGTTTACCGAGCTGGATCAGTTCCAGGCCTTTGTCAGTGGCGACCTGCCATGGGCACTGCCTACCGTTGATGCACCTGTCTCGGGTGTTGTCGGTTACGAGCGACGCGAGTATACGGCTGGCCTGACCAATGACCTGCTGACGCAGACGCCTGGTGAAGTACTGGGTAACGGCGCTGCCGCACCCAACACCTTCGGTACCTATGACGTGTCGGAATTCTTCTTCGAAGCCAACGTGCCTGTTTTGCAGAACATGGCCCTGGTCGAAGAGTTGACGCTTCAGTTGGGTTTCCGTTCTTCTGATTATTCGACTACGGGTGTAGAGGATACCTGGAAAATCGGCGGCACCTGGTCACCAACGGAAGACCTGCAATTCCGCGGTAACTTCCAGAAGGTAACGCGTGCTCCCAACATCAGCGAGCTGTTCGATCCGGCCGTCACCGGTCTGGATAACTTCTCCTCTGATCCGTGCGCCGGTGCTGCCCCTAACGGCAATGCACAGCTGCTGGCTGTGTGTCTGGCCCAGGGCGCACCTGCCAACACGATCGGCGGTATCGTTGTCGATCCAGCCGGCCAGGTGAACGTCACGACTGGCGGTAACCTGGATCTGGACGCTGAAGATGCGGAAACGTGGACTATCGGCGCGATCTGGCAGCCGTCAGCGGTTCCCGGTCTGTCATTGACGCTGGACTACTACAGCATCGTGGTTGAGGAAGCGATTACCAACCCGACTGCGGACGACGTGTTCTCAGCCTGTTTCGGACCTAACTTCGCGACTGGCAACATTGCTCTCTCGGCCGCTTCAGCGTCTGATCCGGCATGTACTGGCATCCGTCGTAACCCTGAAACCGGCAACCTGTTCGGTAACGTTGCGACCACTGCTGGTCTGCCACTGGTGCTGACTAACCAGGGGACACTGGAAACTTCCGGTATTGACGCGACGGCAAGCTACACGTTTGACCTCGGTGGTATCGGTTCACTCAGCTACAACGGCAGCCTTAACTGGACTGAACAGTCTCTGTTCCAGGCCAGCCCGACTGGCATAAATCGTGAGTGCACCGGCTTCTACAGTGGCAACTGTGCGTCACCCCAGCCTGACTTCATGGCGAATCAGCGTGCCACGCTGCAGACAAGTGTGATGGACCGCAACGTCGATGTGTCACTGCTGTGGAGATACCTGTCGGAGATGGACGTTGAGCCCGGTTCTGGTAACTATCAGCCCCAGTTCAGGTCCATGGATGCCGCCAACTACTTTGACCTGACAGTGCGTGGCTACGTCACTGAGGAGTTTGAAGTGACGTTGGGCATTCTGAACCTGGCTGACCGCGAGCCTGACGTTGTAGGTTCCAATATTGGTTCCACTGCCTACAACACAGGCAACGTGTACCCATCTACCTACGATCCATTGGGTCGTCGTTACTCCCTGACCTTGCGCTACAGCATGTAATGGGATTCAGCCGGGGTTACACCCGGCTGGAATAAAAAAAGGGCGAACTTCGGTTCGCCCTTTTTTTATACCCTCGAATAGAGTTGCATCAAAAATCACCCACGTTCGTCACCAACTTTCATCTCAATCTGCATTCCTGAGCAGGCGCTCAACAAACTCGGGCACCACAGTACTTGCCGGGCCGCATATGTGTTCGTCAAACGCAGAGTTGGTTGATTCCAGGTTAAGCTCCACAGTGTGTGCACCATGGTCACGCGCCAGTTCAAAAAAACCGGCCGCCGGGTACACATTGCCGGAGGTGCCGATGGCAACAAACAGGTCACACTGTTCCAGTGCCTTGCTGATCTTTGCCATGGCCAGTGGTATTTCGCCAAACCAGACCACATGCGGGCGCAGGTTGCCCGGCTCGCGACAGCACCGGCAGCAGGTATCCAGCGTCAGGTCTTCGCGTGTATCAAAGGTCAACCCGCTTTGTTCACAACGCATTTTCAACAACTCGCCATGCATGTGCACCAGCGCCCGACTGCCGGCACGCTCGTGCAGGTTGTCGATATTCTGCGTGACCAGCAGAAAGTCATGTTCGGGCAGGTCGACAATACTGTGCTCCAGACGGGCCAGGGCCGTGTGGGCCGGATTGGGGCGGATGGCGTCACTGAGCAGCAGGCGCCGACGGTCATTGTAAAACTGGTGCACCGCGATCGGATTGGCCGCAAAACCTTCGGGTGTGGCGACATCCTCAATACGGTGGTTCTCCCACAGGCCGTCGCTGGCTCTGAAGGTCTGTATACCGGACTCGGCGGAAATGCCGGCGCCGGTTAAAACCACAATGCGTCTGGCTGCTACCATATCAGTGTGCTGCCCATCCTGTTGCCTTGAATACAATTGCCATTATGGCCTGTTAGACGGGCAGGTCTCAAGGCGGGGGATGAAGCCGGCGGGTGGTGGCGTTATACTATTGCCAATATTCAAGGAGCAACGCTATGTCCATCCCCGCAATTGATAAACCGGCGCCCGCCTTCAGCTTGCAGAATCAGGACGCAGACACCGTGTCGCTGGCCGATTTCAAAGGCAAGAACAACGTCGTGCTGTACTTTTATCCCAAAGCCATGACACCTGGCTGCACGGTGCAGGCCTGTGGTCTGCGTGACAGTGCCACAGCACTGGCTGCACAGGACACAGTGGTTCTGGGTGTCAGCCCCGACCCGGTCAATCGCCTGCAAAAATTCATCGACAAGGAAGCACTGAATTTTACGCTGCTGTCGGATGAAGACCACGCCGTAGCCGACAAATACGGTGCCTGGGGCCCCAAAAAGTTCATGGGGCGTGAGTATGACGGCATTTTGCGCCAGACCTATATCATCGACAAGGATGGCAAGCTGCGGCACGTCATGGACAAGGTCAAGACCAAAACCCATCATGACGATGTGCTGGGCTGGATCAGGGACAATCTGTGAAACTGAATTTCCGCCAGTATGGCGAGTCCGGTGAACCACTGCTGATTCTGCATGGCCTGTTTGGCAGCCTGAGCAACTGGGCATGGCACAGCCGCAAACTGTCCGGACACTTCACCGTGTATGGACTTGATTTGCGCAACCATGGTGGCTCACCGCATGACGATGCCATGTCGTATCCCTTGATGGCGCAAGACGTAGCCGACTTCATGGATGACCAGGGCATCGAATCGGCACATGTGCTGGGCCATTCCATGGGAGGAAAAGTCGCCATGCAGCTGGCCATGGATCATCCCGAGCGCATCAAACGTCTGGTGATTGCCGACATTGCCCCGGTGCAATATGGCGGCGAACGTGGCGAGCACGATGAAATATTCGATGGTATGTGCGCGCTGGATGTGGCCTCGCTGACCAGCCGAACCGACGCCGATAAACAATTGGCGGGCTGGGTCGAGGACGAAGTGGTGCGCCAGTTTCTGCTGAGTAATCTGGTGCGTGATGACCATGGCCGCTACAGCTGGCGCATCAATTTGCCGGCGTTGCGTGACAGCTACCCGGCATTGCGTGACAAGCCTGCCGGTGACGGTGTGTTCGACCGGGACGTGCTGTTCATCCGTGGCGACCTGTCAGACTATATCAACGAATCACAACGGGACGAGACGCTGCGACATTTTCCCCGTGCGTCCATCAAGACCCTGATGCAGGCCGGTCACTGGCTGCACGCGGAAAAACCTGAAACCTTCAACCGGTTGGTGTTCGATTTTTTCACCGACTCACCCTCCGATCCGTCCTCCGACCAGCAACAGGCAGACTCATGAGCGTCCTCAGCGTCAACGTAAACAAGATCGCCCTGCTGCGCAACTCGCGCGGCACCAACTATCCTGACCTGTTGCATTTTGTCCGCAAGATCCTGGGGCACGGCATCAAGGGCATTACCGTGCACCCGCGGCCTGATGAACGGCATATCACCCGGCAGGACGCCCGTGATATTGCAGCGCTGCTGCAGGCGCACCCGGATGTGGAATTCAATGTCGAAGGTTATCCTTCCGCTGACTTCATGGCGCTGATTGATGAACTCAGACCAGCCCAGTGCACGCTGGTGCCCGATGAGCCAGGCCAGTTGACCTCTGACCATGGCTGGCAGATTGCCAGCAGCCGACGTCTGCTGGACGACGTATTGCCGCAGCTGCGGCAGTGGAACGTGCGCAGCAGTCTGTTTCTGGATCCCGATCCGGCGGCGGCCGAACTGGCCGCTGATGTCGGGACTGATCGCATCGAACTGTACACTGAGCATTATGCCCAGACCTTCGCTGCCGCAGACGGGCAGCAAACACAATCGGTGCTGGCAACCTATTTTGCGACCGCAGACCGGGCCATGGCGTGCGGGCTGGGTGTCAATGCCGGGCATGATCTGAACTTGCGTAACCTGGCCATGTTCCTGTCAGGCGGGCAGGTGTTGGAGGTGTCCATCGGCCATGCGCTGATTGTGGAATCTCTGGAGCTGGGCATGGATGAGGTGCTGCGCCGCTACCAGGCGATCATGGCGGCCGCCCCGCAATCCGGTGCGGATGACGCCAGTCGTGGCGCGTAGGGATCCGGTTTTCTACGGCTACTGGATCATTGCAGCGGCTTTTGTCACCCAGTTTGTTGCTGTCGGTCTGCAGAACTATATCATTGGCCCGTTTACCATTCCCATGACCGAGACCTTTGGCTGGACGCGCGCCGAGTTTACCTCCGCACGCTCCATCGGTCAGATGGTCGCGGCGTTTACGGGTTTTTTTATCGGCGCCGGTGTCGACAAGTACGGCGGTCGGCCGTTTATCCTGGTCGGTGCGGTTATTCTCTCGATCGCCGTATTCTCGCTGGGCAGCGTGCAGAGCCTGACTCATTGGGTGCTGATCAATGGCATCATTCTGACCATTGGGGCCGCCATGATCGGCAATCTGGTGGTCAATGTGACACTGGGCAAGTGGTTCGTCGAGCGTCGGGGCCGCGCAGTTGCCCTGGCCGCCATGGGGGTGTCGCTCAGCGGCGTGCTGTTGCCGGTATTGACCACCTGGCTGGTGGATGTGTTCGGCTGGCGTCAGGCCTGGCATGTGCTGGGTATCGGGGCGGCAGTGCTGGTGCTGCCGGCCGCGCTGGCCATCCGGCGCAGCCCCGAAGACTATGCCATGAACCCGGACGGTCGCACTGCCGACGAAATGGCATCGGAAATGGGTGACAAGGCACGTCTGGACTTTGCCAGTTCCATGACGCGGCGACAGGCCATGCGCACCGGCCGCTTTTATGCGCTGGTGGTGGCCTTCGGGCTGTTTCAGATTTCCATCACGGTGATGCTGCTGCAGACCGTGCCCTTCATGACCGATGCCGGTTACTCGAGAGTGGTGGCAGCTTCGATGATCTCGCTAAGCTCCATTCCCTCGTTCATCAGCAAACCGTTCTGGGGCATCTTTATCGATCGCTACAGCGCCAAACCGCTGGCGGCCATCGGCGCGGGTATCACCGGTTTTGCCCTGATCATTATTGTGCTGGCGGTGCAGGCCCAGAATGATTTTCTGGTGTATACCGCCTTTCTGATCATGGGCATTGGCTGGGGAGGATTGATTCCGCTGCAGGAAGTGATCTGGGCGACGTTCTTCGGGCGACGTTATCTCGGGTCGGTGCGCGCGACCGCCATGCCTTTCACCTTCGCCATGACGGCGCTGGGCCCGGTGCTGGCGGCAGCCTACTATGACCGCTTTGGCAACTACGACAATGCGTTCCTGTTGATGGCGTTCTGTAACCTGGGCGCAGCGGCGATGCTGATGTTGATGTCCGATCAGCGGCCGGTGATCAGGATCGATCGGCTGCCCTGAGCAGACGTTGAAGCACCGGCCAGACAATCTCCACAATCATCGGTTGCGCCTCGGCAGTCGGATGAATGCCATCGTCCTGCATCAGTGCCGGGTGTTCAGCGATGCCATCGAGCAGAAACGGGATCAGTACCACATCGTATTGATTGGCCAGTTCTTCATACTGGGCATAAAAAGGCCCTGTGTAACGAGGCCCGTAGTTCGGCGGAATCTGGATGCCCGCCAGGATCACCTCGGCGCCAGCCTGCTGGCTCATCTGTATCATGCGTTCGAGGTTCTGTCTGATGCTGCTCACCGGCAGGCCCCGCAAACCATCGTTGCCGCCCAGCTCCAGTATTACGATGTCGGGCTGATGGGCATCCAGCATGGCCGGCAACCGGGCCAGACCGCCGGCGGTGGTTTCGCCACTGACACTGCCGTTGACAACCTGCAGGGCAATAGCCTGTGCATCCAGGCGGTTCTGCAACAGCGCTACCCAGCCGTCACGCTCATCCATGCGATAGGCGGCACTGAGACTGTCACCGAACACCAGCAGTGTACCGTCTTCTGCCTCAGCACTGATGCCGCCGGCGATACTGAAAACCAGCAACAGCACCGTGCAACGCAAAGCGTTGCCGGCGTCGCGGAGCACCCGCACCGGTGTCAATGATAGGCCTGTCAGCGCTTTAACGGTCATAAGTCGGTACAATCCGGGTTTTATCCAGCTAGCGGTACAATGGCGGTTTTTGGCGACAGGCGACCAACGCCTGGCGGCAATAAAGGGTAAAGTACTGTTTATACGCTGCGGATTCAATCCCGGTCCATCGACACCCACCGCGAATGACAGCGTTATGAACCGATTTCCCGCGCTCCGGCGTATCACTTGTCAGCACTAACCACGAGGCGATTCTCAGTATGACAGCGATGATAGAAGCCAGGCACCTGGCCAAACAGGTGGCAACCAGCGAAGGCCAGTTGGTCATTCTCAAGGATATTTCGCTGAGTATCGACGCCGCCGAGGCAGTTGCCATCGTCGGGGTGTCCGGCTCCGGCAAATCCACGCTGCTGGGGTTGATGGCGGGGCTGGATAGCGCCAGCGCTGGCGACATGATCCTGGATGGCCAGAATCTCAGCACCATGGACGAAGAAGAAAGAGCACAATTGCGTGGGCGTTCGGTCGGGTTTGTGTTTCAGTCTTTTCAGCTGCTACCCAGTCTGACGGCGCTGGAGAATGTCATGCTGCCGATTGAGCTGAAGAACGACAGGGATGCCCGCCGCAAGGCCGCAACGCTGTTGCAGCGGGTCGGCCTGGAGTCACGCTTGCAGCATTATCCCAATCAGCTGTCCGGCGGCGAGCAACAGCGTGTTGCCATCGCCCGTGCCTTTGCGTCGGAGGCCAAAATCCTGTTTGCCGACGAACCGACCGGCAACCTGGATGCCGCCACCGGCGCCAAGGTCATTGATCTGCTGTTTTCCCTGAATGCCGAGTTTGGCACGACCCTGGTGCTGGTGACCCATGATGACCGCCTCGCTCAGCGTTGCGGGCGTCTGGTGCGGCTGGTAGCCGGCGAAATTACCGAGGACAGTGTCGTGGACGGGGTTGGGGACGGGGTTGGGGACGCAGCCCATGTCTGAGCACGCATCGAGGGCGGCAGTATCGACAGCGACGGCATCACCGACCACGCTGATGCGGGTGGCCCTGCGTCTGTTATGGCGCGACTGGCGAGGGGGCGAACTGCGTCTGTTGCTGCTGGCCATGGTGATGGCCGTCACGTCGGTCAGCGGCATCGCCCTGTTCACCGACCGGCTGGAGCGGGCCCTGCTGCAGGAGTCCGCCACCATGCTGGCCGCCGACCGCGTGCTCAGCGGTCGCCAGATGCCACCTCGCGAATGGCTGGATGAAGCTGCCCGGCAGGGGCTGGCGACCGCCGAGGTGCAGGCTTTTGCTTCCATGGTGTTCTCCGATCAGGCCAATCTGCTGGTTGCCGCCAAGGCCGTCAGCGAGGCGTATCCGCTGCGGGGTGACCTGCGTGTTGCCGACCAGCCATTCGGCGCCGCCTACACTGACAACGCCGGTCCGGCGCGCGGTGAGGTCTGGGTGGAGTCGCGGGTGCTGCCCGGTCTGGGCCTCGACATCGGCGATACGCTTTATCTGGGCGACGGTGAATTTGTCGTCAGTCGGGTGCTGGTGCAGGAACCTGATCGCCAACAGGGCGGCATGATGGATAACGCGGGTCCCCGCGTGTTGATGAATCTGGATGACGTGCCGGCGACCAATATTATCCAGCCCGGCAGCCGGGTGACTTATCGCTATCTGTTTGCCGGTGAGCTTGTGGTGCTGGATGTCTTTGCCGACTGGGTGCGCGAGCAGTCAGACGGTGGTTTCAGGCTGCGAGATGTGCGCGATGAAAGCCAGGAAGTGAGTGATGCCCTGGCGCGCGGTGAAAGTTTCCTGCTGCTGGGCAGCCTGTTTGCGGTCCTGCTGGCCGGTATTGCCATTGCATTGACGGCGCGGCGTTACAGCGAGCGGCATTTCGATTATGCCGCCATCCTCAAGACCCTGGGGTGTACCTCCAATCAGATATCAGCCATCTATTTCGGTATTCTGCTGTCGCTGCTGCTGATCGCTGTGGTGGTGGGTTCTGTGCTGGGCTGGCTGGTCCATGAGGGCATTCTGCTGCTGTTGCAGTCGGTCATTCCGATTGCCTTGCCGGAGGCTTCCTTCACGCCATTCTGGCTGGGCGCGCTGACGGCGTTCATCTGCCTGTTTGCCTTTGCCATGCCGCCGCTGCTGGCGCTGAAACACACCTCGCCTCTGCGGGTATTGCGCAAGGATCTGGTAGCGGCGCCGCTGAGTACGTCGCTGCCCTATATCTTCGGCATCGCCGGTGCGCTGGTGCTGATTCTCTGGTACAGCCAGGACGTGCTGATCAGCGTCATTCTGGTCGGCGCGGTGGCCGGTGTCGCGCTGGTCTTGAGCGCCATGTCATATCTGTTGCTGCGCACGGGGTCGGCCGCCGGCATGCGCGCGGGCAGTGCCTGGATGCTGGCCATGTCGGCAGTGCGCCGGCGGCGCCGGCAAAGTGTGTTGCAGGTGCTGGTGTTTTCGCTGACCATTATGTCACTACTGACACTGGCACTGCTGCGTACTGATCTGATCAACGACTGGCAGGCACAATTGCCGGAAGATACCCCCAACCACTTCATGATGAATATCAGTGACAGCCAGGTTGCCGGTATGCAGTCATTTTTGCAGGACAATGAGGTCGACGCCAACCCGTTCTATCCGATGGTGGCGGCCGGCCTGCTGACCGTCAACGGCGCACCGGCTCCGCATCCCTGGGACGATGACGATGATGAGACGGGCCGGTCAACCATGACCGAGCGCGCCGGGGCGGAACAGCCTGACGACGCAACATCCGATGCCACAACCGAGACCGCAGCAGATGGATCGGCGCGGCCGCAGCGGGTGGAGAACCGTCAGGTGACCTGGACCGCGCAGTTGCCACCGGACAACGACGTGGTGGCCGGCAGCTGGTGGGGCGATGACAGTCGCCCGGGGCGGGTGTCGGTGGAGCAGGACTACGCTGAACGTATTGGTGTCAGCCTGGGCGATGAGCTGGTGTTTCGCGTCAATGAGCAAGAGATTACGGCGGTGGTCGACAATATGCGCACCGTGCGCTGGGACAATATGCAGCCCAACTTCTTTTTCATCTTTTCGCCGGGCACGCTGGATCACCTGGGCGCGACTTACCTGTCGACATTGTTGCTGGAAGGAGAAGACAAGCTGCTGCTCAATGATCTGCTGCGGCAGTACCCGACCATTGTGGTGCTGGAAGTGGATGCCCTTATCGAACAGATTCAGAGTATCATTGCCCAGGTCAGCTCTGCCATTGAGTTGATTGCCGCACTGGTGCTGGTTGCCGGGGCGCTGGTGCTGCTGTCCTGTGTCAATGCCACTCTGGACGAGCGCTTTCGGGAAAACGCCATTCTGCGCACGCTGGGTGCCGGGCGCAAACTGATCATGACGTCGCTGCTGATCGAATTCGCCTTTATTGGATTGCTGGCCGGCGTCATTGCCACGATTGGTGCCGAGCTGAGTCTGTATTATCTGCAGTCCGAGGTCTTCCAGCAGACGTTCTCGCTGCACTATTGGGTGTGGATTGCCGGTCCATTGGCAGGTACAGTAATCATAGCGACGCTGGGTTTCACGGCGACACGCAAGGTTGTCAACAGCAGTCCGCTGGCAGTGCTCAGGCAATTGTCGGCTTAGCCGATGGCAGCGGCGGGGTTGCCGGTAGCCAGCATTGACCACGACAGGAGTCTGAGATGAAATTGCAACACACATGTATCGCCGGCACCGGACTGCGCCTCAGGCTGGCATCGGCTGCCTTGCTGCTTGTGCTTGCCGGCGGCGCGCTGTCTCCGGCGCTGGCGCAAACCTGGCTGATCAATCCGCCGGCAGAACTGGGCCGCGAGTGCGCCTACGGTGACTGCCAGAATGGCTTCGGCATCCTGGAAGTACGCACGGAGCTGGGCACCAATCGTTATGAAGGCACGTTCCGCGATGGCGAATTTCACGGGCATGGCCGCTATGAAATCATGGTCAGTCGCAGTGAGCAGGCCTACTACGACGGCGATTGGGTGATGGGCGTGCGCGAAGGTCGCGGCACGTACTGGAATGGTGTGTCCAGTTTATATGTCGGTCAATGGCGCGACGACCTGCGTCACGGGCACGGCGCCTACTTTTTTGGTGTGCAGAACTGGACACCCAACAAACACTCTGAACAGTGGCTGCAGAATAACGTCGAAAATTACACGGGTGAATTTGTCGATGACCTGTATCAGGGTTACGGCACCTACCGTTGGCCCGACGGCGAGCGTTATGAAGGCGAATTTTACGCCAACGAGAAGCATGGCAACGGCACGTTCTTCTATTCCACCGGTACCCGTCGGGAACAGTATTGGCAATACGGTCGGTTCATTCGCTGATCGCGTGCCCGGTTAAAATGATGTAACAGCGTGTTTCACAACAAGAGTGTTGTTCATGGATTTACAGTCGATTCGTCGCGAGTACCTTACCGGCAGTTTAACGCGCGAGCAGTTGGACCCGTCGCCGGTCAAACAGTTTTCGCTGTGGCTGGATCAGGCCATCAAAATGGAGCTGGTCGATCCCACGGCGATGGTACTGGCGACTGCCACGGCAGATGGCCAGCCGAGCCAGCGCGTGGTGTTGCTCAAGGGCTTTGACGAACACGGGTTTGTGTTTTTCACCAATTATGACAGCCGCAAAGCGCAGGACATTGGCGCCAACGCCAAGGTCAGTCTGCATTTTCCCTGGTACCCCATCGAGCGGCAGGTGCTGGTGTGCGGCGTGGCAGAGAAAGTCAGCGCGGAGCAGTCCAGAGCCTACTTCAACAGTCGTCCCCGGGAAAGCCAGCTGGGTGCCTGGGCCTCGCCACAGAGCCGGGTACTGACATCGCGAGAAGAGATGATGACCAGGTTTAATTCGATCAGTGAGGAATTTGCCGATCGGGAGATACCGTTGCCTGAATTCTGGGGCGGCTTCCGGGTCCGGCCTGCACGCGTGGAGTTCTGGCAGGGCGGCGCCAATCGCCTGCATGACCGGTTTCAGTATTCGCTGCAGGACACAGGGCACTGGCAGATAGACCGCCTGGCGCCCTGATCCGGCCCATTCGACGCTCGCGCGCCGTCAGCCCTGCCACGTCGCCAGTTTTTTGGGCACCAGCAGGTTCTTCAGTCGCGCATATTGCGGCAGGCCATTGCGGTAGGGCGGGTAGTCTTCGCCACGAATCAGCGGTGAGAAATAGGCCCGCGCCTTCGCCGTAATGCCAAATCCGTCCTCGGTGATGAAGTCGCGCGGCATCGGTTTTTCCACATTGGCGACATCCGCCAGCGGTGCCTCGCCAACCGTCCAGCGATAGGTCTTGCCCGGTTTGCGCACAATGGTGGGCATGACCGCATTCCTGCCCGCCAGGGCAAAATCCACTGCTGCCTTGCCCATGGCGTAAGCCTGCTCCACATCCGTCGCCGACGCGATGTGCCGGGCCGAGCGTTGCAGATAGTCGGCCACAGCCCAATGGTATTTGTAACCCAGTTCCTGCTTGACCAGGTTGGCCAGGAAAGGCGCCACACCGCCCAGTTGGGTATGACCAAAGGCATCCTTGCCGCCGGCGTCGGCCAGAAACTGGCCGTCTTTGTAGTGGGCGCCTTCCGATACCACAATGGCACAATAGCCGAAGCGCTTGACGCAGGCTTTGACCTTGCGCAGGAACGCCGCCTTGTTGAAGGCTATTTCCGGGAAAATGATAATGTGAGGTGCGTCGCCTTCCTGCTCGGCGGCCAGCCCCGCGGCACCGGCAATCCAGCCGGCATGCCGGCCCATGACTTCCATGACAAACACCTTGGTGGAGCTTTCGCACATGGAGGCGACATCCAGCCCGGCTTCCCGTATCGAGACGGCGACGTACTTGGCGACCGAGCCAAAGCCCGGGCAGTTGTCGGTGATGGGCAGATCATTGTCGACGGTTTTGGGAATGCCGATGCAGGTGATGGGGAAGCCTTCCTTCTGACTCAGCATGGACACCTTGTTGGCGGTGTCCTGCGAGTCGCCGCCACCGTTGTAGAGAAAGTAACGGATGTTGTGGGCCCGGAACACATCCATCAGACGCTGGTATTCGGCCCGGTTGTCATCAAGGCTTTTCAGTTTGTAGCGGCACGAGCCGAACGCCCCTGCTGGCGTATGACGCAGCGCGGCGATGGTGGCCGCTGATTCCTTGCTGGTGTCGATCAGTTCTTCAGTCAGTGCGCCAATGATGCCGTTTTTACCGGCATAGACCTTGCCGATATCCGATTTGTGCTGCCGCGCGGTCTCAATCACCCCGCAGGCACTGGCATTGATGACTGCGGTGACGCCGCCGGACTGGGCGTAGAAAAGATTAGCTTTTGCCATGGTTGAACCTGTGTGCTGCCTGCGTGGTAAATGTCTGTGTGCTATCTGCGCTGCCAATTTGGTGTCGGCGACCGGTCCCTGGCCCGTGCAGGTAGTGCAATGTGGGCTGTGTCGGGCATAATGTTACAAAGTGCCTGCAGGCTTGGCAATCAGAGACGAACAAATGCCGCTGCCGGTCCGTCATTACACCATACGGGATGCTTCATGAAACGACTCATTATCGGGATGTCCGGCGCCAGCGGGCTGATTTACGGCATACGGATGCTGGAGGTGCTGAAGACGGCGCCTGACATTGAAACGCACCTGGTGTTGACCGGTGCCGCACGGCTGAATATCGCCCTGGAAACTGACTGGCAGGCGGATGCAGTGATGGCCATGGCCGATGAGGTGCATTCCGTCAAAGACCTTGCCGCCAGCATCGCCAGTGGCTCCTTTCGCACCGACGGCATGATTGTCGCGCCCTGCTCGATGAAAACCCTGTCCGCCATCGTGCATTCCTACGCCGATAACCTGTTGACCCGGGCGGCGGATGTGGTCCTCAAAGAGCGGCGCCGGCTGGTGTTGATGCCGCGCGAAACGCCGTTGCATGCCGGACACTGTGAATTGCTGCTCAAGGCCTGCCAATTGGGCGCCATCGTGGCACCGCCGATGCCGGCGCTGTATACCAAACCGCAAAGTGTTGATGACATCATCAATCACAGTGTCGGTCGGGCACTGGATCTGTTTGATGTCGAGTCCGGGCTGGTGAAACGCTGGCAGGGAGCGTCCGCCGGCGCAGCTTAGCGACAGAGGATGCTGGCCTGCACCAGTGCCGCAATTTCCGCGTCGCCCGGGCCTGCAATTGTGCCGGGTCCGTCGGTGAGGTCATCACTGAAGTAACGGTTCAGGTTGAGGCGGATGCTGGCAGCAGCGTCTGCCTCATGGGTATCCCGCGTCGTCATTGGCCCGGCCAGCAGCGCTGCCAATGCGCGCAGCTGCATGAATTCCGCGTCCAGCTCCAGGGTCTTGATACGTTGCCGCAGCGCCTCCTGCTCCGCTGTCGCGATGCCTGCCGTGTCAGCCGGGTGATGTTTGAGCCAGCGCCGGGCCTGCCGCAGCGGGGCGACCAGCTGCGCGCGCCATGGCCGGGAGAAGCCCCGGGCCTGTGCCAGCCGGGTCGTGCTTAACTCCCCGTGATAGCAGCCATACCAGCAACAGGCCAGCAGTAACACCACATCGGCATTGTGCTCGTCCTGCAGTTGCAGGCAGATCGTCTGAATACCGGGCACGGCGTAGACAACACGTGCAAAACGCAGCAGATCGAGTGGACGCTCAGAATCGGAACGGGTCATGGTTGCTCGCCATATTTTTGTGTTCGCCGGGCACAGATTTGCTACAGTTAACAGGCTGAACAGCTTACAGGAAGTTATATGCACATTCATATCCTTGGTATATGCGGCACCTTCATGGGTAGCCTGGCGGTCCTGGCAAAGGAGCTGGGTCATACGGTCAGTGGCTCCGATGCCAACGTATATCCGCCCATGAGCACGCAACTGGAAGAGCAGGGTATCCGGCTCTGTGAAGGGTTCGACCCGGCACATCTGCAGCCCCATCCAGATCTGGTGGTGGTGGGCAACGCCATGTCGCGGGGCAATCCGGCGGTGGAGTATGTGCTCAATCAGGGACTGCCCTATTGTTCCGGGCCAGAATGGCTGTCGCGCTTTGTGCTGCAGGGTAAGTGGGTACTTGCTGTTGCTGGCACCCATGGCAAGACCACGACCAGTGCCATGGTGGCGTGGATTCTCGAGTATGCCGGCATGAAGCCGGGTTATCTGATCGGTGGCGTGCTGAAGAATTTCCCGGTGTCGGCCCGACTGGGAGGCAGCGATTTTTTTGTGGTGGAAGCCGATGAATACGACAGTGCCTTTTTTGACAAACGCTCCAAGTTTGTCCACTACCGGCCGCGGACGTTGATTCTCAACAACCTGGAGTATGACCATGCGGACATTTTTCCGGATCTGGCGTCCATACAGCGACAATTTCATCACCTGATCAGGATCGTGCCGGGCGAGGGACTGATCATCCGTCCGCGCTTCGACGAGGCACTGGCGCAGGTGCTGGAGCAGGGCTGCTGGACGCCCACACAAAGTTTCGCCCTGCTTGATGATGCGCATGATGACGCGCGCCCGGAACCCAGTGGTTGGGGCGTGCGCCTGCTGCAGGCCGATGGCGGGGTGTGTGAGATCAGTAAAACCAGTCATTTGGGTAAAACCGTGCGGGCGCGGCTGGAATGGACCCTGAGTGGTCGCCATAACGTCTGTAATGCAGTGGCCGCGATTGCCGCTGCTCACCATGTCGGCGTCGATCTGCAGGTGGCCTGCGCTGCATTGGGCAAGTTTGCCAGTGTCAAACGGCGTATGGAGCTGCTGGGTAAAGTCCGGGGTATCCATGTGTATGACGACTTTGCGCATCATCCCACGGCCATTGAAACGACCCTGGACGGCATCCGTCAGCGCCTCAATGACATTCCCGGCAGCCGTCTTATCGCCGTCATCGAACCCCGCTCAGCGACCATGAAAATGGGCGTACACCAAAGCTGTCTGGCCGCGTCGTGCCGGGCCGCTGATCTGTGTCTGTGGATGTCTGGAGCCGGCAACGGCCTGGACATAGACGGGATTATCGCGGAAAGCCCGGTACCGGCGCTGAATTTTAACAGCGTCGACGACATCGTTGCCTATCTCAGCCGCCATTGTCGCGCCGGGGATCACATTGTGATCATGAGCAACGGCGGATTTGGTGGCATTCATGGCAAGCTACTGGCGGCACTGGCCTGAGGAAACAATCATGACGACCAGCCTTAAGGAGCCCGAACTGATACCGCTGTTCCCGCTGCGCTCCGTGTTGTTTCCCGGTGGGCGCCTGCCGCTGCAGATATTCGAGCAGCGGTATATTGATCTGGTCAGTCACTGCATGAAAACCGATACCGGTTTTGGTGTCTGCCTGATCAGCGAAGGCGCAGAAATTGCCCGTCCCGGCACCCGCCAGCAAGTCGAGCGGGTGGGTATGTATGCCCGCATCGTGGACTGGGATCAGTTGCCCAGCGGCTTGCTGGGCATCACCGTCGAGGGTCAGCACAAGTTCCTGGTTAAGGACTGCTGGGCGCGCGATGACAAGCTGCTGATGGCGACTGTGCAGTTTGCCCAGGAGGACTTTCTCGGACAGCCCGCTCTGCCGCTGACCGATGCGCATGACGCGCTGGTGGACTTGTTACGGGATCTGGCCGCGCATCCGCTGATAGAGAGTCTTGACCTGGCAATCGATTTTGATGACCGGCGACAGCTGGCCTGGCGACTGAGCGAATTGCTGCCGGTGCCCGCGCGCCAGAAGCAGCAATTGCTGGCGCTGGATGACACCGAGGAGCGGATTCGGGAGATCGAAAACCTGGTCGCCTCAGTGATGCATCAGGGTTGACAGATGCTGACTGCTTACCGGGGCAGCAGCTCAGTGACACGGCTGAAATCGACCAGGATCAATAATTCATCCTCCTCATTGTAGACACCCTGAATAAAACGGGCGCCTGCTTCGTCGCCGGTTGCCGGGGGGGTCTCGATTTCCTGGGCATTCAGGTCGACAATGGCTGACACCTTGTCGACGACTATCCCCAGCGCAAAATCCTCGATCTCCACCACAATGATGCGTGATTGCTCTGATATGGCGTGATTGGGTAATCCGAACACACCCCGGCCGTTGATCACCGTGACCACATTACCGCGCAGATTGATGATACCCAGAATGAATGAAGGCGCGCCGGGCACCGGCGTGATTTCCGTGTAGCGCAGCACCTCGTTCACGCGAGCCGCATTGATGGCGTAGGTTTCATCACCCAGGGCAAAGCTGACGTGCTTGATCAGGTGCGCCGACATGTCGTCGGCGTCAGCGTGGTGGTTGTGCTCTGCGATGAGTGCATTCGTCATAACGTGGTTTCCTGCCTTGCCTGCTGCCTGATTGTTGCGGTCGTTATCGAAACTTGCTGGTCTGTACGCTCTAGCGGCAGGTTTGGGCAAAAATTGAGCACAACATCACCGGGCCTGCTCTGGTCATCGTTTCGGGCTTCCCGCATAATGGCCGGGTAAACGTAAGCGGAAATGCGTAACTGCAGGAGGTAGGGTGATGTCGGAAGTGTGGTCAAGCCCCGGGACCTGGACCCACGAGCAATGGCTGGTGGCCAGTATTCTCGGGTTCATTGTGCTGGCGGTGATTGTTGTTGCCTATCGGCTGGCCAGGATTCTACGCAGCGTCAATAGCAAACGCGAGTTGCCCAACTTGCGCCCCGGCCGACGCCCAAGGCGCTAGTTAGCGGCCGTTCTCTACCGCATCACGATATCCAGGATTGCCGCGGCACCCGCCAGGCAGACAACGATGCCGCCAAGCCAGCCGAGCAGGGCCAGGACTCGGAACGGTTTTTCGTTTTCCGGATACAAACCGGATTTTTCGTATTCGCGCTCTTCCGCGCTTGCTGTCGGCTTTGATGGGTTGGTATCGCTCATGACAAACTCCCGCCTGATGCGTTGGGTTAACAAATCTGCTGGTGCCAGACTGTCTGGCGGCTGGCTGCTGCTGTTGTGCCTGGTATTGATGCCCGCTGACGCCATCGTGATCAGGCATGATACCGGATATACGCGCTATTTCGCCAGCGAAGCCGATTACCCGGGCGTGTTTCCGCTGTCCCGGCAGGGCCGCCGTAAAGTGTGTGTGGCAACCCTGGTGGCGCCGCAGTGGGCGCTGACGGCGGCGCATTGTCTGACGGAAACGCCGATACAGGAGACCCTGGCCGCCGGTGGCGTCTTTGCGGTGGAGATCAATCGGCAATCGCATGTCATTGATGCCCTGTATCAGCACCCGGGCTGGCCCGGGGCGGGGAGCGCACGATTGCTGCCCCAACAGACAGATCTGGCGCTGCTGCACCTGGCGACGCCCGCCAGTGCGTCTGCCGTCATTGGGCTGTACCGCGGTGACCAGGAGCAGGCACAGACCATGACCTTTCTGGGTTGGGGGTTTACCGGTATCGGCACGACCGGGACTGCCGCCGCTGACGGTCGCCTGCGCTTCGCGCAAAACACGGTGGAGCGCGCCGCCGAACGCTTGCGCTTCGAATTTGATGACCCGCGCGACACAGAGGCGACGGCGCTGGAATTTGAGGGTATTCCGGGGTTGGATGACAGCGGTGGACCGGCTCTGATCAGCGAAGAGGGTGTCATGCAACTGGCCGGTATCGCGGTCGGCGAACTGACCCATCAAGCAGACCGTACCGGACGCTATGGCGCGGTTGTTGTATATGAACGCATCAGCCGGCATCTGGACTGGATAGACGCCCAGGTCAAGGGTGAGTGGTCTGCCCCGGAAACACCTGATTTAGCGACAGATTGAGCTATTTGCAGGTTTGCAGCGTAATCGGCGGATGTATATTCGTACAATTTTGATACTATCCAGATAATAAGTGGTGTTGCAGCACGCAACCCGACAACTTCACAGGTGATTTTATGGCAATTCAGATCGGCGATGGCATTCCAGCAGCAACCCTGAAGATCATGGGTAAGGAAGGGCCGGAGAATATCACGACCGATGATATTTTTACCGGTAAGAAAGTGGTGCTGTTTGCAGTGCCGGGAGCCTTTACCCCCGGCTGTTCGGTAACGCATTTACCGGGTTTCGTGGTGAATGCTGACAAGATCAAGGCGAAAGGTGTGGACACGATTGCCTGCCTGTCAGTCAATGATGCCTTTGTCATGTCAGCCTGGGGCAAGTCACAGAATGCTGATGAGTTGCTGATGCTTGCCGATGGCAACGCGGATTTTGCCGAAGCACTGGGCCTGACCATGGACGCCAGCGGATTCGGCATGGGCAAGCGCAGCAAGCGCTTTGCCATGATTGTTGATAACGGCAAAGTCAGTTATCTGGGCGTGGAACCAGCGGGCGGCATTGACGTCAGTTCCGCTGACAATATTCTCGCCCAGCTGTAACACGCCACACCCAGGGAGGCAGCCTGATGCTGAAGACCGAGTATATTGAGTACCATGATGGCGACACCGTGCTCGAAGCCTACATTGCCTATGACGAGGACGCGACCGGGAAGAGGCCCTGTGTGCTGATCGGGCACGACTGGTCCGGCCGGCGCGAGTATGCATGCGCCGCCGCCGAACGCATGGCGGATCTGGGTTATATCGGATTCGCGGTCGACGTTTACGGTAAAGGTGTATTTGGTAAAGATGGCGATACTGAAGGCAACAGCGCCCTGATGATGCCCTTTGCCGACGATCGTGAGCTGCTGCGTCGCCGGATGCACGCGGCACTGGCGGCGGCGCGCGCGTTGTCCCAGGTGGATGACAGCAATGTCGGCGCTATCGGTTATTGCTTCGGTGGCATGGCGGTGCTGGAGTTGGCCAGGTCCGGCGCTGAGGTCAAGGGGGTTGCCAGCGTGCACGGTTTGCTGGGCCAGGGTGATGCGCCCAATCAGGCTATCCGGGCCAGTGTCCTGTGTCTGCACGGCCACGACGACCCCATGGTGTCACCGGAGCAGGTACTGGCGTTTGAAACCGAGATGAGCGAGGCGCAGGTCGACTGGCAGGTCCATGTCTATGGCGGGACCCGTCATGCCTTCACCAATCCGGCAGCCAACAATCCGGGTTTTGGCACGGTATACAGTCAGACTGCGGCTACCCGAGCGGAACAGACGCTGGCAAACTTTTTCCGGGAACTGTTCGAAGACTTACCGCCACCGGATGTTGCCCCCTGATGAGCAAGCCTCGGCATTGTCCCGGTTGCGATGACGGCTGCCAGTATCTCGGCGAAATCGGCGAGCTGCGGGAGAAAGTCAATGAGCTCAGCGAGCAGGTGCTCACCGATGCCCTGACCGGCCTGTACAATTACCGGCACCTGATCTGGGCCATGAATCAGGAGATCGAACGCGTTCATCGCAGCGGTGGCGCCTTTTCCGTGATCATGCTGGACTTCGACAATTTCAAGACCCTCAACGACCGCTACGGCCATGAGTTCGGCAATCAGGTGTTGAAAGCTGCTGGCACTTTCTTTCAGCGCTCCCTGCGCAAGCTAGATATACCCTGCCGCTTTGGCGGTGAGGAATTCGTGCTGGTCCTGCCCTCAACCGAGTTGCGCGATGCGATTGCGCTGGCGGAGAGGATTCGTGAAGGTGTGGCCCGGATGCAGATGCAGGCGGATGGCCAGCGGGTGCCCCTGTCGATCAGCATGGGTGTTGATGTGTATCGTGCCAGCGACCGGATATCCCCCGATGTATTTCTTGACCGTGCTGATCAGTATTTGCTGCAGGCCAAACAGTCCGGCAAAAACCGTGTGCACTACCCGCAGATGGCGGATGCCGCAGACGGCATGTCAGCTGACGAGCGCAGCGCGCTGATGGATGGTTTTGACCGGGACCGCAGCGCCTGACCCAGGGTTGTTACCGGGCCGAGACGGAGTCTTCCAGGGCGTGTATCTGTTTTGCCAGGTGATGCAGAATGGCGGCCGTGGCGCCCCATATCCGATACCCGTCAAAATGTGTTTCCATAAACCGGCGTTCGCGATTCTGGAACTCCATGCTGGCAACCCGGTAATTTTTCGGGTTCAGCAAATACGCCGTAGGCACATAAAAAATCTCCGCCACCTCAACAGGGCACGCCTGCAGCTGTGCCTCGGCCTCGGCCTTGATGAGACCGACAACCGGGGTCACATGAAAGGCTGACGGCATGATCAGTGCGGGCAGGGTGCCCATCACCTGAACCGCATGCGACGGCAGACAGGTCTCTTCCTCGGCTTCTCTCAGTGCTGTACGGATGATATCGGCATCGTGTGGTTCCGCACTGCCACCGGGCAGGCTGACCTGTCCGGCATGGCTGCGCAGGTGTTTTGTGCGCAAGGTCAGCATGATGCGGCTTTCGCCGCCAGGGCCGGCGGAGATGACAGGAATCAGTACACCGGCACGGCGCATGTTCCTGCCATCAATCTGCTGATCAGGCCGGAAGCCGTGCTCAGCAGGATCGGGTGGCAGGATGAGACCCGATGATGACGGTGACAGCCGGAAAAATTCTTCCAGTCGCATTACCAGTCCGTCATTCATGTCGATGTCTCATCCTGTCACGGCCTTGGGCGCTCGCCCGGCAAGATCAATTAAAGCGCCAGTCCAGTCCCACAAACGCGCGCAGCGGCTCGCCGGGGAAATAACGATCGCCACCAAAACTGGTCCAGTCTGCACGCTCGGCATACTTGCGATCGGTCAGGTTCAGGACGTTCACCGACAGGGTCAGGGAGTCAGAGGCCTGCCAGCGGGTGCGCAGGTTTAACACATCGTGTCCGTCATAGCTGTTGAGGTTTTCAGGGTTGGTGTAATAGTCACCCATCGCCACCCATTGCAGCTCGGTGGTCAGCGTGCTGATCGGCGACCATTGCAGCTGTACGGTGCCGAAATTGCGTGGCGCTGACTCGACATCGTTACCTTTCAGGTTGACGCCGCCTACCGGTCGATCATTCTCATAGGTATGCCGAGCGTGATTGTATGCTGCGCTGAGGCGCCAGGCATCACTCAATGCGTACATGCCACTGAGCTCGATACCTTTGTGGCGGGTATGAATGCCATTGAGGTTGACGCGATCACCGTTGGTGATGATTTCGTTGTCCTTGTCCATGAAAAAAGCCACAGCTTCGTAGGACCAGTTGCCGCTGGCACCCTGCAGAGCCAGTTCGACGCTGTCGATTTCTACCGGATCCAGGTCAGCAACCGACTGGTCGTTCTGCAGGCGATACAGTTCGGTCGCCTGCGGCGCGCGGTAGCCGCGGGTAACCCGGAACTGGACGTTGTGCAGATCATTGAGCTGGTAGCGAATACCCAGCTTGGGTGCAACATTGGCAAAGGTGTCGGAGCGATCGGCCGGGCGGTTGTAGCGGCAGCCGCCAAATCCGCACGGTGTGCCATCGTCGCGGGTACGACCGCTGATCATGTTGTTGTCGTAGTCGTAGTTCATGCGTTCAAAGCGCATGCCCAGGGTGACATCAAAGCCGTTGTCCCAGTAATGCTGCAATTGCACAAATGGGGCAATCTGGGTGGCGTCGACATTGTAGTCGTAGTGTTTGCCTTCAGGTACTGTCGCCCTGAGGAAGGGCGAACCCTGAGTCGGGCCGTCCTGACCCTGGGTCAGTGCACCTTCAGTGAATTCCAGGTCCAGGCCGGCGGACAACAGTGTGTTGTCGCTCAGGTCCTTGTAGGTCGCGAACTGCACGCCAACGCTGCTGTGTTCGTTGGTTTCAGTTGGCGAGCCGGGCAGAAAGTGCTGTTTGAAATCCAGATCGGCCTTGCGGTAATAAGGCGTCATCACCACATCCCAGCCGGAGTCCAGCGCGTAACTGATCCGGGTCCAGGCGCGCGTGCTGCGGTTGTCGCGGTAGGCTTCAGGATTTGCATTGGTGCGGCGCAGAGCGTCGTCCTTGTAGGCTTCGTTGCCGACCACATAACCGGCTGTTTCCTGATTCAGGTTGGTCGTGGTAATACCGCCGTCCAGCGTCACACCGTTGCCCAGTTCTGTCTGGTAAAGCCAGGACAATTTCTGTTGGTCGAATCCGCTCTGCGGACGGAAACCTTCCTCGCTGATGCCGTTGACCAGAAAGGTATGGCTGAAGTTGTCGTTTTCAAAGCCGATGCGGGCATTGCCTCGCAGCGTGCCACGCGGGCCGGCTTCAACGGACAGCTCACGTCGGTCGTCAGGGTCGGGCAACACCACGTTGATCATGCCGTGGACAGCGTTGGAGCCATAAAAGGCACTGCCCGGGCCGCGGATCACTTCGATGCGCTGGGCGTTTTCCGAATGCGAATCGAACAGTTCGTTGACGTTACAGAAGCCGGCTGAACGCAGCGGGATGCCTTCCTCGGCCAACAGAAACGCGCCGCAGGCGCCGCCGCCACTGAGGACCGGCGAGCGAATGGAGATCAGGCTTTCCTGACCATTGTTGCGATTAATGTTGACGCCGGGCAGACGATTGGCAGCTTCCTGGATGTGGGTATGGGACGTCAGTTGTAATACATCTTCGGACAGAATGGCGATGCTGGCATTCACATTGCTCAAATCTTCCGGCCGGCGCGAGGAAGAGATAACCTGTATTTCCTCAAGCACGGGCGTCGTGTTCTGGGCATGTGCAGGCATCATTGTCGCAGCGATGGCTGCTGCGCAAGAGGCAGCCAGAAATCGTCGGCCATGCAGTGGTTTTGTCGTATTGGTCGAATAGAATTCCACGTGAGCTCTCCCTTAGAGTCATGAGCGGTTGGCCTGTTTCAGCCGGTGCAAACGATAGCACAGATTGGCCTCGTTTTCTGCTTGCGGCCTGGCCAGTGCGGTGGCTATGCTTGGTGCTATGAAGCATTACAACCTACTAAACCGGAAAAACAGGGGAAATTGCCCATGCAGGTGAAAGATAAAGTCGTGGTGGTCACGGGCGGAGCCCGGGGAATCGGTCGTGCACTGTGTCAGCGCTTTGCCGCCGAAGGGGCCAAAGCAGTCGTGGTCGCTGATATTCAGCAGGCAGGTATTGATGAGGTCGTGGGGCTGATCAGCGGCCAGACGCAGGCGTTGGGTGTGATCACGGATGTCAGCAGGGAAAGCGACGTGCAGGCGCTGGTGAGTAAAACCATTGACGCGTATGACCACATTGACCTGTTCTGCGCCAATGCCGGTATCTTTACCGCCGGTGACGAAAACGTCGATGACAACGCCTGGCAACGCATCTGGGACATCAATGTGATGGGCCATATTTATGCTGCTCGCGCCGTGTTGCCCGGCATGCTGGCGCGCGGAGAAGGCTATCTGCTCAATACCGCATCGGCCGCTGGCCTGCTCAGCCAGATCGGCTCGGCACCCTATGCGGTCACCAAACACGCTGCTGTCGGATTTGCTGAATGGCTGTCCATTACCTACGGCAGTCGCGGTATCAAGGTCTCCGTGTTGTGTCCGCAGGCAGTCAAAACCGACATGACCGCCAATACCCGGGGCGGGGGCGTCGCCGGCGTGGATGGCATGCTGGAGCCCGATGCGCTGGCACAGACGGTGGTGGAGACGCTGGCGGAAGAACGTTTCCTGTGTCTGCCGCACCCGGAAGTGCTGACCTACATGCAGCGCAAGGCGGGCGACTATGATCGCTGGCTGGGCGGCATGCGGCGGCTGCAGGATCGCTTCGCTGATCAATACAAAGATCGCTGATCAGGGGCACATAACCAGAAAAATACGGGGAAAAAGGTGGTATTCAGGCTTCTGCCAAGACATCGCCAATGATAAATGTTAGGGTGTCGCCCGTTAAAGTCTAAATACAGGAACTAAACAATGAGTTTAATGATCGGCAAGAATGCGGTAGTGAGTATCAACTACACCCTGACCAATGACGCAGGCGAAGTCATGGATACTTCCGAGGGCCGCGAGCCGCTGACCTATTTGCACGGCGCAAATAACCTGATTCCGGGCCTGGAGAAGGAAATGGAAGGCAAGAGCACAGGTCAGAGCTTCAAAGTCACCATTCCGCCGTCAGAAGCTTACGGTGAAAGCAATCCGGAACTGGTGCAGACCCTGTCCAAAGACATGTTCAAGGGTGTCGACAAGGTCGAGCCGGGTATGGGTTTCACGGCGCAGGGCCCACAGGGCGAACAGCACATTGTGGTGACCGCCGTTGATGGTGACCAGGTTACGATTGACGCCAACCACCCGATGGCAGGCAAAACCCTGCATTTCGCGGTTGAAATCGTCAATGTGCGTGATGCCAGCGAAGAAGAGATCGAGCATGGCCACGTGCACGACGGCAGCCACGATCACTGATAGGTGATCTAAAGCGCGCGGTCATTTTTTGTGCACAGAGCACAAACAGACAGGGGACAAGGGGGCTGGCAAGTAGCCGCCTTGTCCCCTGTCTGTTCATGCTCTCTCGACAGCCAGTGGCGCGCCATCCAGAGTCCGGTACCCGCCCCATCGAAGCCCATCGCCCACTCAAATCAGCGGATTGACGCGGTTTCCCGAACGCAAAAGTTGCAGCCAGAATTTTGCACACAGCGCCGCAGTGCTGCGGGGTGGCGGCTGCTTGCCAGCCCCCACCCCAGTGCTGTGGTGCGGTCCCGATCGTGGCAACAATAACCGCCGACAAATGACCGTCAATCGGCCTGCAACAACTCAACCCAGTTGCCATCAGGATCCACAACCATCGCAATCGTCACCCCGGGCCGGATAACCTTCGGCGGCACAATCACCTTGTGACCCGCCTGCTCGCAGATCTCCACGACCGCTGACAGATGACTGATATGGATCGTCCAGTAGCGGTAGCCGGTGGCGCCCGGAATACCACCCGGGGGTGCATCTGCGGGCGGCGCCCGATCCAGCTGAACGATCTTCACCACACTCTCGCCCACCTTCAGGCGATGCATTGTGCCGCCCGAGGGCATGGGAATGACGCCCTCAAGCTCAAGGCCCAGCAGGTCCCGGTAAAACGCCAGCATGGGCTCGGCATCGCGGGTAATGATGCCCAGATCGATAGCTGGCTTGTTGATCACCAGGCTCATGCGTTGTATCCCAGCATGGCTTTGGTCTCCAGGAATTCATGGAAGCCTTCAACGCCCCATTCCCGGCCATTGCCTGACTGCTTGTAACCGCCGAACGGGGCCGCGAAATCAGGGCCGGCACCGTTGATATGCACCATGCCGGTCCGCAGGCGACGGGCGACGGCACGCGCATGCTCCGGTTCACCCGAGACATAGCCGGACAGGCCGTAATCGGTGTCATTGGCGATGGCGACAGCGTCATCTTCATCCTTATAGCCGAGGATGCTGAGCACCGGCCCGAAAATCTCTTCGCGGGCGATGGTCATGTTATTGGTGACATTGGCAAACACCGTGGGTTTGACGAAGTAACCGGTGCTCAGGCCGTCGGGTTTGCCGACGCCGCCGGCGACCAGGGTGGCCCCTTCGTCAATACCGGCCTGAATCAACGCCTGAATCTTGTCAAACTGAGCCTGGCTGACGACCGGGCCGATGCGGGTGTTTTCATCCTGGGTATCGCCGGGCACAGCCTTGGCAGCGGTGGCTTTGGCAATTTCGATGGCTTCCGCCATGCGGGCTTGTGGCACCAGCATGCGCGTCGGCGCGTTGCATGATTGACCGCAATTACCAAAACAGCCCATGACGCCACCGGCGACCGCTTTGGCAAAATCCGCTGCATCGTCGAGGATGATGTTGGCCGACTTACCGCCCAGTTCCTGGCACACGCGCTTGATGCCATCGGCAGCCGCCTTGGCAACTTCGCGACCGGCGCGGGTGGAGCCGGTAAACGACACCATGTCGATTTCCGGATGTGAGGCAATGGCGGCGCCGACCGTCGGGCCGTCGCCGTTGACCAGGTTGAAGACCCCGTCGGGCAGGCCTGCCTCAGCGATGATCTCGGTGAGAATGATGGCACTGACCGGCGACAGTTCGCTGGGCTTGATGACAATGGTGCAACCGGTTGCCAGCGCCGGTGCAATCTTGCAGGTGACCTGGTTCAGTGGCCAGTTCCATGGCGTGATGAACCCGCACACACCGACCGGCTCCTGGATCACCTGGGTTTTGCCACGGGTTTCTTCAAACTGGTAATTTTCCAGAATGGCGCGGGCCGTGGCAAAGTGGCCAATGCCAGTGCCGACCTGGGCTGTGCGCGCGAAGCTGATGGGTGCGCCCATTTCCTGCGAGATGGCCTGCGCCAGTTCTTCGCTGCGGGCCTTGATGCCGCCGATGATCTTGTCCAGCACGGCCAGACGCTCTTCACGGGTTGACTGTGACCACGCCGGAAATGCTGCACGCGCCGCGTTGGCGGCAACATCCACATCCCGGGCCTGACCCATGGCGATTTTGGCAAAGGCCTGCTCGGTGGCCGGGTTGATGACGTCAAGCGTCTTGCGATCAGTTTCCCTGATCCACTGGCCATTGATATAAAAGGATAAATGATCTTGCATAACAGGCTCCCCCCAGGGTATTGCGAATAGAACTCACTAAAGTCAGGGGACCGATTATCAGGTAAAATCGGACAGACTGCCAGTCATGGCGCCCGACACGCTGATGACGTCAGTCAGAGCGCCGGGGACATGGGGAATCAGGCCGCTTTGGGGAGCGCCGATGGTTCAGTGCCGGTGTCATGGCTCTCGTGCTCATTGACCCAGCGCAGGATTTCCAGTTTACCGTTGGGTTTTTCAATCAGCGCTGTGCAGCTTTCCACCCAGTCGCCGGTATTGCAGTACAGTGTGTCACCAAAATGCGTGATTTCCGCGTGGTGGATGTGACCGCAGACCACGCCATCCAGGTTCTGGGAACGGGTCGAGTTGATCACCGCTTCTTCAAACCGGCCAATGTAGCTGACCACGTTCTTGACTTTGTTTTTCAGGTGCGCTGCCAGTGACCAGTAGGGCTTGCCCAGCAGCTTGCGGGCGGCATTGACGACGCGATTGAGAAACAGCAGTTTGCCGTACATGCTGGCGCCGATATGCGCCAGCACTGGGCTGACCTTGACCACGGTATCAAACTGGTCGCCGTGCAGAACCAGCAGTTTACGGTCGTCGGCAGTGGTGTGAATTGCCGTATCGCGCACCAGAATGTTGTCGAAGCTGTGGCCGCAGAAGTCACGCGCGCACTCATCATGGTTGCCGGGCGTGTAGATCACCTGCGTGCCGTTGGCTGCCTTGTGCAGGATCAGCTTGACCACTTCCTGATGCGCCGGCGGCCAGTAGGGGCGTTTTTTCATTTCCCAGCCGTCAAAGATGTCACCGGCCAGGTAAAGGAATTCAGACTCGGTGCTGCGCAGGAAATCAAGCAGTCTGTCGGCCTGGCAGCCCCGGAAGCCCAGATGCAGGTCGGAGATGAAGATGGCGCGATACTTGTTCACGGTTTTGGCCTGGCGTGTTGTCACAGCGGTCATGGCGATCACCTCGCGTTGGCTGAATTGCGCTTACCTTAGCGGGGGGATATGACGCCGATGTAAAGAATTTGTGAATTTTCTGTGACAAATGCATTCTTATCATATTGTTTATTAAGCTAATTATGGTTATTTGGCGAGCGCCTGTACAAGCCTTGCCAGCGTACCGCCCGGATGGCGTATACTCAAGCGGGTGAATGCTGTTGCGTGGACCCACGGTCCTGTTCTTGCAAACACAGGAAATCCTTATGCATTGCAAACCATTGATGATTGTGGCGCGGACAGCTGCCTGCCGGTGGCTGATGCTGCTGTTATTCGCCGTGACCGGTGTTCAGGCGGGCCAGGAGGCTGATCAGCAGAGTGGTCAGGATGTGCCGGCGCCGGTGCCGGATGCGGCCCGGGAGCCGGCGGAAGACCCGCTCTTGATCGCGCAACGACAGACGCAACTGGCGCGCGCGCAGGCGCTTCAGGCACAGATCGATGATCTGAGTGTGGACCTGGGCTCGTATGACCCGGCATTGATCGAACTGCAGGATGATCTGGGCAGAACCTATCTCGACCTGAAGGAATTTGCACTGGCGCACGGCGTGCTGGAGCAGGCCATGCAACTGGTCAGGGTCAATGATGGTCTGTACGGCGAGCGACAGGTCGAACTGCTCAAGTCGCTGGTGCAGGCCAATCTGGGTTTGCAGGACTGGGAGCAGGTCGATATTTATGCGCATCTGCTGTTTGACCTGCAGTCCAGGCTGCATGAGCGCAATAGCAGCGCCTATACCGATGCCATGATTACCTTCAGCGACTGGCGTTTGCAGGCATCGCGCTACAATCTGCTGAGCCGGCGCGGCGCGTCGCAGTCGGTGCAGGAACTGCAGGACCTGCAGAAGCAGCACGAGCAGGTTCTGACGCTGGCGCGGGAGCGCCAGGATGTCCGGCAGCAGTGGGCGCTGCTGTACGCCATGGCGGCGGCGGAGATTGAACTGGCCAGGCAATACAATTATCAGAGCCTGTCCGATTTCAATTCGCCAGCGCCGCGCTATGTCAGCCAGACGGTCTGCCGCACGGTGCCCAATGCCAGTGGTGGTTTTCAGCGAGTCTGCTGGCAGGAGCGGGTGAGCAACCCGGATTACATGTATTCGGCCAGCAGTCAGCGGCGTAACCAGACTGAGCGTGCTCGCATTGCCCTGCAGGCTACTGTGCGGGAGATGGAAGCCCTGCTGGCGGACAACCCGGCGTTTGCCGAGGCGCATGCGGCGGAGACCGGTGCGGGTCTGCAGAACATCGAGAAAGCGCTCAAGGACCTGCAGCGGGACGCTCGCAGGTCTTCCTTGCAGCGCTGGTGACGACAGGCATTGGTTTAATTGGAACAAGTCAATCAGAACGAGAGGCAATGACATGAAATCAGCAATCAGACAGGTATTTTCTGTGACGGTGGGCGTGTGTGCACTGGCACTGACCTCGCTGGCCGGGGCACTGGAAGTCGGTGACAAGGCGCCAGATTTCGAGCTGCAGGCCTCGGATGGCAACACTTACCGTTTGTCCGATTTTGTCGGCACACAGCCGGTGGTGCTGGCGTTTTTCCCGGCGGCCTTCACCGGTGGGTGCACCATTCAGTGCAAGGCGATACGTGACAGCAGTGACGAAATCAAGCGCTTCGATGTCGCCTATTTTATGGCCAGCGTGGACAGCGTAGAGAAAAACACCGACTTTGCCGCCGAGTACGGGCTGGATTTCCCGGTGCTGGCCGATCCGGCCAAGACCATGACCGCCGATTATGGCGTGCTGGGCGCCAGCGGTTTCGCCAACCGCTGGACCTATTACATTGATGCCCAGGGCGTTGTTGTGCAGATCGACAAATCCACCAATCCCAGTTCGGCAGGCCGCGACCTGGCCAGAAGCATGGCAGAGCTTGGCTTCCCGCAGCGCAATCAGACGGCTGCCCGCTGACGCAGGTGAACATGGCCCGGGGCATGCGTTTGTGGCGAAATCATGATGATTGCAGACAATACCGTGCGCACTGCGGTGTTCGTCTTGCTCCTGTCATTGGGGCTGTGCAAGAATAGTCGACACTATGGCACATAAGACACTGGCGATAATTGCGGTCCTATCCCTGATCGGGGTCCTTTTTCTGGTTTACCTGGGGCTGACCTTCGAGCCTCCGGAAACCACCCGGACCGTCGAGATCGAGCGGCCGGTGCCGCGACCTGTCACGCCAGTGACCGCACCCGCACCCACCGACCCGGTAGAAGCCGAGCCTGTGGAGATCCGCGAAGTTGCGCCTGAGCCGGTGGCAGAGGTGGTCACCGTTGAGCCTGAAACGCCCGCTGCCGACCCACTGCCCCCGCTGAACGACAGTGACAGCGCGGTGCTGACGCGCCTGGCCGGCCTGGAGATGGGGGCCAGTCTGCTGCGCATGCTGACGCCTGATGACATTATTCGCAAATTTGTGGTGTTCACCTACAATGTCGCACAGGGCGAACTGCCGCAGGTGGAATACCCGCTGCGTGGCTTGGAAGGTGAGGTGGTGGTGGAAGAAATCGACGACAACCTCTACCAAATGCAGCCAGCCACCTATCGCCGCTTCGATAACCTCGTTGATACCCTGGTCGCACTGGAACCACAGCAGGCCATGACCGTTTACCGTGCTCTGCGTCCGCTGTTCCAGGAAGCCTACGCCGAACTGGGTCTGGGAAGTGGCAATTTTGATGAAGTGCTGGTGCAGGCGATTGACCAGGTCATGTCAGCCGACACCGCCGCCGGCCCTTTCCAGTTGATCAAACCCTCGGTGATGTACGTGTATGCGGAAGGCCGCATCGAAGACATGTCGCCGGTGGAAAAACAGCTTCTGCGTCTCGGCCCGGAAAACACCGAAAAACTCAAAGGCCGCCTGCCTGCTTATCGGGAGCGTCTGCAGGCCGGACTGTAACAAACCATGTCGACAAATTCTTCTGCGCTGACTGTGCTGCAGTCAGTTTTCGGGTATGACCATTTCCGTGGTGCCCAGACTGACATCATTGATGAAGTGCTGGCCGGCCGCAACGCGCTGGTGTTGATGCCTACGGGTGGCGGAAAATCCCTGTGTTACCAGATACCTTCCATCATCCGGCCGGGTGTCGGTGTCATTATCTCGCCGCTGATCGCGTTGATGCAGGATCAGGTGGATGCCCTGCAGCAGCTCGGGGTGAGAGCCGGCTTTATCAATTCGTCGCTGTCCTCTGAAGACTACGCTCAGGTGATGCGTGCCCTGCGGCAGGGCGAACTGGACCTGCTGTATCTGGCACCTGAGCGACTGAATCAGCCCGGCACACTGGATATGCTGGCAGGCCTGTCGATCGCGCTGTTTGCCATTGATGAAGCACACTGCGTGTCGCAGTGGGGGCATGACTTCCGGGCGGACTACCTGCAGCTGTCAGTGCTGCAGCAGCGTTTTCCGGAAACACCGCGCATTGCCCTGACCGCCACCGCGGATGCAGCCACCCGCAGTGAAATCATCGAGCGCCTGGGCCTGCATGACGCGCGGCAGTTTGTCACCGGTTTTGATCGTCCCAACATCCAGTACCGCATTACTCAGAAGCGCAATCCCCGGCAGCAGTTGCTGCAGTTTCTGCGTCAGGAGCACAGCGGTGATGCCGGCATTATCTATTGCCTGTCACGGCGCAAGACGGAAGAGACGGCGCTGTGGTTACAACAGCAGGGCTTTACTGCCTTGCCATACCATGCCGGGCTGAGCGCTGCGCAACGGCTGGAGCACCAGCAGCGATTTCTGCGTGAAGACGGGGTCATTGTGGTGGCCACTATCGCGTTTGGCATGGGCATTGATAAACCCGATGTCCGTTTTATCGTGCATCTGGATCTGCCCAAAAGTATCGAGTCGTATTATCAGGAAACCGGTCGCGCCGGTCGCGATGGGGAACCTGCGACCGCCTGGATGGTCTATGGTTTACAGGATGTCATCAAGCTGCGCCAGATGATGGACGGGTCGCAGGGTAATGAGCAGTTCAAGCGCCTGGAGCGGGTACGGCTGGATGCCATGCTGGGGCTGTGCGAGATCACCAGCTGTCGACGCCAGGCACTGCGGGAATACTTTGGTGAGCAGGCGCCAGATAGCTGCGGCAACTGCGATGCCTGTCTTAACCCGGCGCCGACCTGGGACGGCACGGAGGCGGCCCAGAAGGCGCTGTCCTGCGTTTACCGGACCGGGCAACGCTTCGGGGTAGCTTACCTGATTGAGGTCCTGAGTGGCGTCGAAAGTGAACGGGTGCTGCATAACGGACATCACCGTGTCACGACCTTTGGTATAGGCTCCGACCTGGACAAGGCGCAGTGGCAATCGGTGTACCGACAACTGGTGGCGCGGGGGTATCTGGGGGTGGATCACGCCAGCTATGGCGGACTTTACCTGACCGAAAAGGCGCGTCCGGTGCTGCGCGGAGAAGAGTCGGTGCTGTTGCGTATTGATGTGCAGGAAGTCTCGGCGCGCGGCGGCCGCGGTAAACGGCACGATCAGAATATGTTGCCGGAAGACAAGCGTTTGTGGGAGGCGCTGCGGCAGTGCCGCAAGCGTCTGGCGGAGGAGTTTGATGTGCCGCCCTATGTGATTTTTCACGATGCCACGCTGCTCGACATGGTGCAGTTGAGGCCGCTCAACGGCCAGCAATTGCTGGCGGTAAACGGGGTCGGGCAAGGCAAGCTGGACAAGTATGGTGATGCGTTCTTGCGCATAATCAATGAGCACGAGCTGGATCTGGTGTAGAATGCGCGCGCTTTACGGTGATGAAACCCGATAGCGCCGGATTTACGTTCCGGAGTTGGCTCAGGAGAAAGTGGATATGTCAGGTACTCAGTTAGATAGCCAATCAGGTCCGATCGTGGTCGCGGCCATGTACCGTTTTGTGCGGGTGCCGGCTTTTGCCGAACTGCGCGGACCGCTGCACCGCGTCATGCTGGATAATCAGGTCAAGGGCACCTTGCTGCTCGCGCGTGAGGGCATCAACGGCACCATTGCCGGTTCGCGTCAGGGCATCGACGCCGTCATGGCCTGGCTGCGCACCGACGAACGTTTCGGTCCGGTCGACGTCAAGGAGTCCTATACCGACGACAATCCGTTCTATCGCACCAAGGTCAAACTCAAGAACGAAATCGTCACCATGGGTGTGGATGACATCGACCCCTGTCATATCGTGGGTACCTATGTGCAGGCCCGGGACTGGAATGCGCTGATTGCCGACCCGGAAGTGCTGGTCATCGATACCCGCAATCACTACGAATACGAGATTGGTACCTTTGAGCACGCTGTTAACCCGGGCACCGAAGCCTTCCGCGAATTCCCCGAGTTCGTTGAGCGCAGCCTGGATCCAACCAGGCACAAAAAGGTCGCGATGTTCTGCACAGGCGGCATTCGTTGTGAAAAATCCACGGCGTTTCTGAAACAACAGGGGTTTGACGAGGTCTATCACCTGCAGGGTGGCATCCTGAAATACCTGGAGGAAGTGCCCGAGGAAGAGTCATTGTGGCGCGGTGAGTGTTTTGTGTTCGACAACCGCGTCACGGTCAATCATCAGCTGGAGCGCGGTTCGTACGACCAGTGCCATGCCTGTCGCATGCCGGTGACCGAGGACGAAAAGCGTTCGGAGTTCTTCCGCCCTGGGGTCAGCTGTCCGCACTGTTATGATCGCCATAGCCAGGAGCAGATCCAGCGTTATGCTGAGCGCGAAAGGCAGATGCAGCTGGCACGCGAGCGCGGTGAAAGCCATATCGGGGAGCCGATGTCGGTCATCATCAAGCGCCGCCGGCAGGAGAAGATTGCCGCCAAGGAAGAGCAGCGCAAAGCCGGCTGATCATTCCGTAAGCACTGCCATGGCTGCCCTGGCCTGGCCGACGTTTCTGTATCAGCTGATCCAGGCAAATCTTGGGACAGTCTGCCCCTCAACGGTGACCTGCTCGGTAAACATGCTGAGCGGGCGCACCCACAGGCCGCGCTCGCCGTACTGAGGCCTGTACACCACCAGCAGCTCTTCGGTTTCACTGTGTCGGGCGACGCCAATGACGTCGTATAGCGGACCTTTGTAATGGCGATAAACACCGGGCGTTATGTCATGCATGGCGATCTTTCCGTCCTGGGTCTGGTAAAGTGAGGCACCATTAAGTGCGATATGGTGAATGCGGGCGTAGTCTATTACACTCGCTGAGGGAATCAATACAGTGAATAAGGGAGGCATGCTCATGCGTGCACACATACGCGTATCCACGCGGGCAGCGCGAGTGGTCACCGTCGCGGTGCTATGCCTGATGACGGTGGCCTGTGCGAGTAACAGAGCGCCGTCCAAACAGGTGCTGATTCAGGGCGCCTGGCAGGCCGAGTTCGAAGGGCAGGCGATGACGCTGGAATACAGCGTGGCGGAGGTCACTGTGCGCGAATTCGGTATCAGCTTCCCGTACGAGTGGGTCGATGATGACCATATCCGTCTTAACGCCATGGGCCAGGAAGTGGTGAGTCATGTCGAGTTTGAGGGCACCGATGTCATGTTGCAGACCACCGAAGGTGATACGCAGCAGATGCGTCGCGTACGCTAGCCCCGCCCTGTTGCGCCTGGCCGGAGAGGCGGCGGGTCATGCAGAAACAAAACATGGAGAAACAAAAAAGGTCGCCTGTTGGCGACCTTTTTTGTTTTTCAGCGCTGCTTTAGCGTTACGCTGAAGGGCCCGGGTCCTGCGGGGCGACTTCGCACAGTTCAACCTGCGTGCGCAGTGTGAACGCGCCATCAGGCGTCGTGATGCTGGGCGCCTGGTAGGCTCGTACGCCCTGCTTGAACTCACCGTCTGCCGGTTCGTCAGCAAAGTACTCGCCTATCGTGGTGTCGAGAACGCCGTCACGCAGCACCGAAACATTGACGTAGGTCAGCGAGTACTCCAGCAGCGGGTCAATAATCGACGCCGAGGACAGGACGATGCCTGGGCCGGTTCGTCCGGTGGTGGTTACCGAGTACGACGTGGTCACGCCACTTGCCAGCGTCAGCTCGACACTGCCGCCATCTGTTGACGTGAAATCAGCACTGGCTTCGGCGATTTCACAGACCTGAGCGGGGGGCGGTGGCTCCTCCGGCTCGCACGTTGGCACCACACCAAAGTAGGTGGCCCAGCTGCCTTTTTTGGTAAACCGGGTTTCGCCGGCCCAGGCTGACTCATGCTGACCGTCCCTGTCGACTTCACCATGTGCGGCAACCAGCAGGGCGTAATCCTCTGTGCACAGCAGGTCGGCATTCACGTTCAGCGATGTCACCGGAATCTCGAAGGTGTACATATCGACACCGTTGACGTCGGCATTGAACGGGAACTGGCCCGGGATGGGGCTGCCGTTGCCCGCCGTCGGCGCGCTGGCCAGGGTGTCGCCTATCCACAGATGCGGGTTGGACAGTGTCCAGCCGCCTTCCATGATGTAGTCGACAAACACGGTGTCGCCGGTGATGGTCAGGCAGACGCTGCCCGCGACTGTATGCTGGCCGGCATAATAAACGGCGCAGTTGCCCTCGATGACCGGATCGACCGGATGGTCAGGGTAACCCGGGCCTTTACCGGACTTGTCAGATTTGCCTGATTTCCTGGACTTGTCAGATTTATCAGATTTTTTGGACTTGTCAGACTTTTTGGACTTGTCAGATTTGTCGGATTTGCCCCACTTACCTGACTTGTCGGACTTGTCCGATTTGCCCTTGCCCTTGCCTTTGGATTTGTCGGATTTGTCCGACTTTCCAGACTTCCCAGACTTCCCAGACTTTTCAGACTTTCCAGATTTATCTGACTTGTCGGATTTATCAGATTTGTCTGATTTGCCACTGTTGTTGCTGGAAGAGGCGTTTGACGAGCTGCCCCAGCCTCCCCAGCCGCTCCAGCCATTCCAGCCGGCGTAGGCCGCTGACCCGCTGAACAGCACCAGGCTGATCACGGTGAGAATGACGGCGAGTTTTGCGATTATGGTATTACGCATGGTGCTGTCCTTTTTTCCTTTGCTTCTGGCGGTGCAGATCCGGGTTGTGGACTCGGCGCCGGCCCGAGAAAGCATACTGTCCGGGCAATACAGGGAGCCCCGGGAATTTTGAGACTACAATTCTACGCCTGCTGTTGAAATATGCCACCCCGCAATCGGTCAAATAGGGTAAAAAACGGGATGCTTTCAGTCTTTATGGTCGCTTTCAGGCTGTTTTGGCGGCGTCTGTGCGCAAAAATGAATCGATTCAATATGTCGGGTCGCATCTATCGACTCACGCGGCAAGGCTGGGGTATGCTTGCGCCTTGGTGATGTCAGGCTCACAGGAAAACCACGGAAACATGAAGCAGGAAGATCCCTCAGATTTTGTCCAGGCGCCCGGCGACCGGCTGACACGTGCGGCCGGCAAACAGCTGGCGGTTTACGGCGTGGCAGCCGTGCTGTTGCTGACCGCCGCGATGTTCCTGCTCAATGCGCTGGCCGGCCTGACCAGCAGCGCAGCGGGTATGTCGCGCATGGCCGTCGATGTGGAAAACAACACCATCACCTCCTACCTGCGCCAGGAGCCGCCGCAGATGAACAGCATGCTGGCAACGGATGCAGTCAGCGGCATGGTGCTGGCGCACGTCATGGAAGGGCTGCTGCGTTACGATCAATATGGCGAGCTGGTCGGCGGTGTGGCGGAGCGCTGGCAACTGGAGGGCAACACCATGACCTTCTGGTTGCGTGATGATGCCCGCTGGAGCAATGGCGAGCCAGTCACGGCGCACGATTTTGAATTCGCCTGGAAGAATCTGTTGTCACCCAGTGTCGGGTCTCAGTACGCCTTCATCCTTTACCCCATCCTCAATGCCGAGCAGGCCAACAATGGGGAAGTGCCGATTGATGACGTCGGCATCAACGCGGTTGATGACCGGACGCTGGTGGTGACACTGGCGACGCCCATTGCCTACTTTGATCGCATGGTCGCCTTTGTCACCTACCTGCCTGCCAATGAAGCGTTCTACCGGCAGACAGATGGGCGTTATGGCGCTGATGCGGACGAAATGCTGTACAACGGCCCCTTCATGATGACCAGCTGGGTCCATGGTGCCAGCATGCGGCTGGAGAAAAACCCGTATTACTGGGATGCCGATCGCATCAGGCTGGACGCCATCAACTTCGCTCACATGACGTCCGATTCCAGTACCCTGCTGAACCTGTTCAAAGATAATCAGATTGTCATGGCGGATCTGGGCTCGGAGATGCTGGAGGAGGCCATGCTGCAGGGCTGGTCACTCAATCAGTTTATGGAAGGAACAGTTTTTTATACAGATTTTAATCACCGCCCCGAGCGGCTGACAGCCAATCTCAATCTGCGCAAAGCCATGGCGCTGGTGCATGACTCGGGCGAACTGGTGAACAAGGTCATCAAGCTGCCGGGTTATCTGCCCGGCAAAAGCCTGTTCCCGGTATGGCTGCCCGGCGTCGATGACAATTTCCGCGAGGAATACCCGGCGCCGGTTTACCAGCGCGATGTTGCGCAGGCCCGGGTCTATCTGCAGCGAGCACTGGATGAGCTGGGGCTGGATCGTTTGCCGCCGCTGGTGCTGTTGACGGGCGATACCCCGGTGTCGAGAATTCAGGCGGAGTATTATCAGGAAGTCTTCAAGCGTAATCTCGACATCGACCTGGTTATCGATGCGCAGATTTTCCGGCAGCGGCTGGAAAAGATGACGGCGGGTGACTTCGATCTGGTTGCTGCCGGCTGGGGGCCTGACTATAACGACCCGCTGACCTTTGGGGATCTGTATGCGTCCTGGAATCTCAATAATCGCGGCCGTTACAGCAACCCGGCGCTGGATGCCCAGGTACGGATAGCACAAAATTCGCTGGATATGACCGAGCGTATGCGGGCTTTTGCCGAGATACAGCGCATCATCCATGAAGATGTGGTGATGATGCCCGATTACGAGCGTGGATATGTGTATGTCACCCATCCCCAGGTGCGCGGTATCGTCAGGCATGTCATTGGCGCCGAAACCGATTTCACCAACGCCTGGATAGACGCGGGAGAATAAACGCCATGCTTTGGTATACCTTGAAACGACTCCTGCAGGGGGTGATAACGGTCTGGTTTATCGCCACCGCCACCTTTATCGGCATGCACAATGTGCCAGGCGACCCGCTGTCCGGCGAGCGGGCCACCAATGCCGCCATCCGTGCCAATCTGGAGGCACGCTACGGGCTGGATCGACCGGTAACCGAGCAGTATTTTATCTACATGCGCAACATGCTGCGTGGCGATTTTGGTATTTCGTACACACAGCAAAACCGCGAGGTTAATGACATCATTCGCGAACATTTTCCGGTATCGGCAACGCTCGGCGTGCTGGCTGTGCTGTTCGCGGCACTGGGTGGCATCCTGTTTGGTGCTCTGACCGCGTTGTTTCGTAACCGTCTGCCGGATTACATCATCATGTTCCTGGTCATTCTGGGGATCTCCGTCCCCAGTTTTGTGTTCGCGGCTCTCGGGCAACTGTCACTGGTTAATATCAACAGCGTACTGGGTTTTTCGGTGCTTCCGGTCGCCGGCTGGGGGTCCGTGTCCCACATGCTGTTACCGGCGCTGGTGCTGGGGCTGGGCACCATGGCCTACATGACGCGCCTGATGCGATCATCCATGCTGGAAGTCATGAGTTCCGACTACATCCGTACGGCCAAAGCCAAGGGCCTGTCGCCGACCCGAATATTTTCTCGCCACCAGCTTCGCAATGCCGCCCTGCCTGTTATCACCGTGCTGGGGCCCGCCATTGCAGCCATTACCACTGGCGGTTTTGTTGTCGAGCTGGTCTTCGCCATCCCCGGGCTGGGGCGTTATTTTGTGCAGGCCGTGCAACAGCTGGACTATACCGTGATCATGGGGACGACCGTGTTTTACGGCGCGTTTCTGGTGTTCATGGTGATACTGGTTGATCTGGTTTACGGCTGGATTGATCCGCGCGTCAGGTTGCAGTGATGCGGGGACAGGAGTAATGGCAAGCATGGAAAAGAATCCGATTATTCGTCGTCTGCGTCCTGAAGACCTGGCAGCATTGTCCGGGCAATCGTCAGCGCCGGTGCTGGTGCGCCCTTCGCGGTCTTACTGGCAGGATGCCTGGGGACGACTGAAGGCGAACAAACGGGCATTGGTCTCGCTGTATATCATCATCGGCTTGCTGGTGTTTACCTTTATCGGCCCGCTGGTGTGGCAGGTCGATCCGGCATTGCAGGATATCGATCAGATCAGTGTGGCGCCGGGCGCCGACCGCGGGGCCATTGTGGTCGATGCATTTGAGGCCTGGGATGGCCAGGCGCCGGCACCCGGGTTTGCCGCCGGTGACGGCCTCAGCCTGGCCGGGCAGCCCACCACGCAGAGCGTCAAGCTGCAGTGGCAGGACATGGCAGGCGCCGACAGTTATCTGGTCTACCGCAACAATTTTGTGCCGGATAATGTCAACACGCTGGGGCTGCCGCTGATGCAGATCAGCGATCCGTCGCAACGCTTCTACGAGGACCGGCTGGATTTGCGCCCGGGCACCTATTACTACTCTGTTGCCGCGCTGGATGCGTTTGACCAGCGCACCGGCGATTACCAGACAGTGGTCGCAGATGTAATCCGGGTCATCACGGTCAATGAGGTGCGGACCCGTAACCTGGTTGATGACCCCGATGCGCTTCGCCCCGGCGACGAGGTGCGCTTGTCCTGGCACCCACTGGGGACGGATTATCTGGGCCGGGACATGCTGGCCCGGTTAATGGCCGGAGCGCGGGTGTCACTGTTTATCGGATTGCTGGCGCCCCTGTTTTTTGTCGCGTTTGGTGTGATTTACGGCGCCACGTCGGGATTTGTCGGTGGTCGTCTGGATTCGGTGATGATGCGGTTTGCCGACTTCGTGGTAGCCTTGCCATTTCTGTTGTTCATGATTCTGTTCCAGGTGGTGTTCGGCATCGGTCCGGGGGAAAGCGGCATCATCCCCATGCTGGTGGCCCTGATCATCCTGTCCTGGCCGGCCACCGCGCGTCTGGTACGGGGCCAGATTCTGCAGATTCGGGAAGAAGCCTATGTCAGCGCCGCACGCCTGCTGGGTGCCTCGCAAAATTACCTGATCCTGCGCCACATGATTCCCAACACCCTGGGTGTGATTCTGGTGACACTGACGTTTGCGGTACCCGCCGCCATTTTTACCGAAGCCTTTCTGTCGTTTATCGGCATGGGCGTGGCGCCGCCGACGGCCAGTTGGGGCAGCATGTGTAACGAAGGCCTGAAAACCATGCTCACCCACCCGCACGAATTGATATTTCCGGCGGCGATGATCAGCATCACGGTGCTGGCATTCAACCTGCTGGGTGATGGCCTGCGCGATGCCCTGGATGCGAAGATGAGGAGCACCGAATGAGTGCCAACGTGAGCAATGAGACACTGCTGAGCGTTGACAATCTGCATGTGGAATTTGCCACCTATGGTGGCATTGTGCAGGCGGTGCGCGGCGTCAGTTTCAGTGTCGAGACGGGGCAGACGCTGGCCATCGTCGGTGAGTCCGGGTGCGGCAAATCGGTGTCCATGCAGGCGGTCATGGGTCTGATCCCGATGCCGCCGGGGCGCATCCGTCAGGGGTCTGCAAAGCTGCGCGGGCAGGATTTTCTGGGCAAGACCCACATCGATGGTAAAGCCATCTGTGGTGATGAGATCGGCATGATCTTCCAGGATCCCATGTCATCGCTGAACCCCACCATGCGCATTGGTGACCAGATTGCCGAAACCCTGGAAGTCCATCGGGGTTATTCTCGCAGCCAGGCGTTCGCCCGCGCCATCGAGTTGCTGGAGTTGGTCAAGATCCCCGAAGCGGAAAAACGCGCCAGACAATACCCCTTTGAATTTTCCGGCGGCATGTTGCAGCGCGCCATGATTGCCATGGCCATTGCCTGCAAACCGTCGGTGCTGATCGCTGACGAACCGACGACCGCACTGGATGTCACTATTCAGGCGCAGATTCTGGATCTGCTCAAGGAGATTCAGCAGGAAACCGGCATGGCGATCATTCTGATTACGCATGATCTGGCGGTGGTGGCGCGGATGGCCGACAAGGTCGCGGTCATGTATGCCGGGCAGATCGTTGAATCCGCCTCGGTCGATGATCTGTTCTACAAGTCTGCCCATCCCTATACGCTCGGTCTCAAGCTGGCCATGCCCAGTAACCGCTCGGATGCGGCGAATCAGTTGCAACCCATTCCCGGCAGTCCGCCGGACCTGTTTTCGCCGCCGGCAGGTTGTGCCTATTGTGCACGCTGTCCGTGGGCGATGCAGGTTTGCCAGGGCGATAACCCGCCGCCGTTTGTGGTCGGTGACAGGCACTACGCCCGCTGCTGGTTGCAGCATCCGCAAAATGAGCGTGACATTGACGGCCTTTACCGCGTCCCGGCAGAGCAGGTCGCAGACGGGCCGTCTGGCAGTGCAAAAGGATCGACAGTATGACCGAGCTCGTGAAGCTGGACAGACTCACCAAATATTTTGACATCGGCCGGGGCCAGCGTGTCCACGCGGTGGACGGCATCAGTTTTGCCATCCATGAAGGCGAGACCCTGGGACTGGTAGGCGAAAGTGGTTCGGGCAAGTCCACGCTGGGCAAAACCCTGCTCGGTCTGCATGACAAGACATCGGGCACACTGACTTACCGTGACGAAGTGTTGCCTGCCCGGTACCGGTCGGCTGATTTTCAGCGTCTGGCGCACAAAATGCAGATGATTTTCCAGGACCCGTACTCGTCACTCAATCCGCGCATGACAGTGGGTGAGATCATTGCCGAGGGCTTGCGTGGCAAACCGATGACCGGGGCACAGAAGCAGGCGCTGGTCAGTGAATGGCTGGAGCGGGTGGGGCTCAACGCCGCCCATGCCTCGCGTTACCCGCATGAGTTTTCCGGTGGCCAGCGTCAGCGTATTGGTATCGCCCGCGCGCTGATCATGGAGCCGGAGTTTGTGGTGTGTGATGAACCGATTTCGGCGCTGGATGTGTCGGTACAGGCGCAGGTGGTCAATCTGCTGAATGACCTGAAAACCTCCATGGGCCTGACCATGCTGTTTATTGCCCATGACCTGTCCATGGTGCGCTATATCAGTGACCGTATGGCGGTCATGTACCTCGGGTCGCTGGTCGAGATAGGCAAGGCCAGTGACGTCTACTTTGCGCCGCGCCACCCCTATACCGAAGTCCTGATTGCGTCCAATCCGGAGCCGGATCCGTCCACCGAGCGGCAGCGCGCCTCGACTGCCATCCAGGGCGAGATCCCCAGCCCGGTGAATGTGCCCGCAGGTTGCCGCTTTGCCGGCCGCTGCCCGAAAGTGATGCCCGTTTGCCAGCAGCAGACCCCGCAGTTGATCCCGCTGGCAGATGAAGACCGTCTGGTGGCCTGTCATTTGTATAGCCAGTAAGTCAGGCTGGTGCGTCAGATAACGTGGACATCAGCGTCAGAATTATCTACATTCGGATATTAACAGCGCCCGGACCGGGCATCAGGCAGTGACGCCGCCCAGGTATTTGCCAACAGGTAGGGATGATGACATCAGGTTTACTGCCCAAGAACCAGCCCATAGATGCGTGATTATTTTCTCCGACGACTACTGCTGATCCCCCCGACTCTCATCGGGGTCACCATCATCGTGTTTGTGATCACAAGGCTGGTGCCAGGTGGACCGCTTGAGCGTGCCATCATGGAATCCCAGCAGATGAGCCTGACCGGCGGCAGCTCCATGCAGGCAGGGCAGGGGATGGCGTTATCGCAGGCGCAACTGGATCGGCTGAAAGAGTATTATGGTTTCGACAAGCCGGTGCTGGTCAGTTACTTCGACTGGATGGGCAAGGTTCTGACTGGCGATCTCGGGACGTCCTACCGGTACAGCCAGCCAGTCACCGAGGTGATCAGCAGTCGGTTTCCGGTATCCCTTTATTACGGCCTGATCACGCTGGTGATCACCTACCTGGTCTGCATTCCACTTGGCATCTTGAAAGCCATCAAGCACCGCACTGTGGTTGATAACGTCACCTCGATTCTGATTTTCGTCGGCTATGCGATACCCGGCTATGCGTTGGGTTCGCTGTTGTTATTGTACTTTGCCGTCAACCTTGAATGGCTGCCCATGGGTGGCTTTACCAGTATGCAGTTTGCCGAGAAAGACCTGTGGGGAAAGATCGCTGACCTGGCCCAGCATTCTGTTTTGCCTCTGATATGCTACCTGGTGGGCAGCTTTGCGCTGGTAACGCTGCTGCTGAAAAATCACCTGATGGACAATCTCGCTGCTGACTATATCCGCACCGCAATTGCCAAAGGCGTATCTTTCCGTCGCGCGGTGACCGGTCATGCCATGCGTAACTCACTGATTCCGATTGCCACCACGTTCGGACAGAACATTACCCTGCTGGTCTCGGGTTCGTTTCTGATCGAAACGGTCTTTGATATCGATGGCTTTGGTCTGCTGGGGCTCAATGCGATTCTCGACCGGGACTACCCGGTGGTCATGGGTGTGGTGCTGCTGGCGAGCGTACTGCTGCTGATCGGCAACATCATTTCCGATATTCTGGTCGCGCTGGTTGATCCACGCATACGTTTCAACTAGGGCAGACAATGCTGGCACTGAATCCGGAAACACTTAAAAAGTTACGCCGCTTTCGGCAGATCAAGCGGGGATACTACAGTTTTCTGTTGCTGATGTTCCTGACTTTCCTGTTTGTCATCGGGGAGCTGCTCATCAATAACCGGGCGTTGATTGTCAGTTATGAAGGGGAGTTGTATTTCCCGACCTATACCGCTTTCCATCCGGGTACTGATTTCGGGCTGCCGTACTCCTATGAAACTAATTACCGGGAATTAAAAGCCCGTTTCGACGAACAGGGTAGCGACAACTGGGTGCTGTTGCCGCTGGTGCCGTACAGTGCCAATGAAAATCACTCCACCACTGGCATCTTCCGTCCGGAGCCGCCGGCGCCGGAATATCAGCACTATCTGGGCACTGACACCACCAGCCGGGATATTCTGGCGCGACTGTTTTACGGTACCCGCACCGCCCTGTTCTTTGCCATTGCGTTCACGCTGGCCGTGTATTTTATCGGCATCGCGATTGGTGCCGCGATGGGCTATTTCGGCGGCATGTTTGACCTGCTGTTTCAGCGCGTTATTGAAATCTGGAGCAATGTACCGTTCCTTTACATGGTGATTATCATCTTCTCGGTGATTCCCGATACCTTCTCGATATTCTTTCGGATCATGGTGTTGCTCCTGGTGATGGTACTGTTTTCCTGGACCTCAATGACCTATTTTATGCGCACCGAGACCTACAAACAGAAAGCGCGTGACTATGTCGCATCCGCGCGAATTATCGGCGCGTCCAACACGCGCATTATCTTCAGGCACATATTGCCCAATGTGCTGGCGACACTGGTGACGTTCATGCCGTTTACGGTCATCGCCGCCATTACCGCGATTACCGCACTGGATTTTCTGGGTTTCGGATTACCGCCGCCCACACCCAGCCTGGGTGAACTGTTGAAGCAGGGAACCAGCAATCTGCGTACGGCGCCCTGGATTGTGATGTCCGCGTTCGGCACCTTGGTGGTGTTGTTGACGCTGGTGACTTTCATTGGTGAAGCGATTCGTGAATCGTTTGACCCGAAAAAATTTACTGTCTACAAATAAGCTGTCGGAGGATATCGAAATGAGCAGACTATGGCGTACCGGCCTGGCCGGGGTAATGCTGGTGGGGTTCCTGGCTGCCTGTGGTGGCGGTTCCGAGGATGCCCAGGTACGAGACAATACACAGGAAGTGCTGGACTATTATGCGGCACACCCGGAGTTGTTTCAGTTCAAAACGCCGGCTGACCTGCCCACTGACCTGGTGTGGGAAAATGGAATGGAGTTGCCCGACCTGGGCTCGCCGGACGCCATGAAGGGCGGCACGCAATACGGTTCCATTCAGGACTTTCCCCGCACCCTGCGCACAGTAGGGCCGGATTCAAATGGTGCCTTCCGCACCTGGCTGCTCGATGATGTCACGTTGCCGTTGGCACAGCTGCACCCCGACCGTGAGTTCCAGTTTTACCCGGCGCTGGCGACGGAGTGGGCGGTCGATGAAGATACTGCGACGGTCTATGCCCGGCTGGACCCTAGCGCCACCTGGTCCGATGGTGAGCCAATCACCACGGATGATTTCATGTTCATGTTTTTCTTCCATCGCTCGGAATACATCGTGGCACCCTGGTATAACAACTATTACAATGCCACGTTCAGTAATATTACCAAATATGATGACCATACCCTGTCCGTGACCCTGAACACCAACAAACCAGACTTCCGTCACCATGCCCTGGACCTGCGCCCGGAGCCTCAGCATTATTACAAGGAGCTGGGTGACGATTTTGTTGAGCGTTATCAGTGGCGCTTTACCCCGACCACCGGGCCATATGTTATTCAGGAAGGGGATCTGGTGCAGGGGCGCTCAGTGACGCTGACCCGGCTCGACAACTGGTGGGCAAAGGATAAAAAATTCTTCCGCAACCGTTACAACGTAGATCGTGTCGTGCTGAATGTGATTCGTGACACCAACAATGTGTTCGAATCATTCAAGCGTGGCGACATCGACCAGTTTGGCTTGAATCTGGCGGAGCACTGGTATGAAAAACTGCCCGATAATGACCCCGACGTTGCCAATGGCTATATTCACAAGTCGGTTTTCTATAATCAGCGTCCGCGCCCGAACTACGGGCTGTGGATGAATACATCCCGCCCCCTGCTGGATAACCAGGACGTGCGCACGGGGTTGCAGTATGCGACCAACTGGGATCTGGTGATCGAGAGTTTCTTCCGGGGTGATTACAGTCGCATGAATACCATCAGTGATGGTTTTGGTGAATTCTCTCATCCGGATCTGCGGGCCAGACCGTTTGATATTGATATGGCTCAGCAGCATTTTGCCGCTGCCGGATTCACCACGCGCGGGCCGGACGGCATCCTGGTTAATGATCAGGGGCAGCGTCTGGCGTTTACCGTTACCACCGGCTATGAAAGTCTGCGCGACATCCTAACCATTCTGCGCGAAGAAGCGGCCAAGGCCGGTGTCGAATACCGGATTGAAGTGCTTGATCAGACCGCCTCGTGGCAGAAGGTGCAGGAAAAGCAGCACGACATCGGGTTTGTCGCGCTGGGCGTGGGCGTGGAAATGTATCCTCGCTTCTGGGACACCATGCATTCTGACAATGCCTACGATGATGCGTTTCTCGACGATGGCAGTGTCAACCCGGGCCGCCAATTGAAGGTCCAGACCAACAACATGGAATCGCTGGCCAGTTATGAGCTCGACCAGATGATCGATGTGTACAGGCAATCCAGCGACCGGGAAGAGATGCTGGCGCTGTCGCACCAGATGCTCGAATTCCACCACGATTACGCGTCCTTTGTGCCCGGTTTTGTGCAGGATTTTTATCGTATTGGTTACTGGCGCTGGGTCAGGTATCCGGCGTTTTTTAACCACCGTACACCCTCACTGGCGACCGAGCTGCACGTGCACTGGATAGACCCTGAGCTGAAGGAACAGACCCTGGCCGCCCGCGCGGCAGGTGAAGCCTTCGAGCCGCAAATACGTGTATTCGACCAGTACCGTCAGCCGTGATCTCGATGCCTGAGCCGATATTACAGCTGGAAAACCTGGTGACCGAGTTCGACACCGACGAGGGGCGGGTGCGCGCCGTCGACGATGTCAGTTTTTCGGTCAGCGCCGGGGAAACCCTGGGCATTGTTGGTGAGTCCGGTTGTGGTAAAAGTGTCACTGCACAATCGATCATGCGTCTGTTGCCGCAGCCCATGGGGCAGATTGTGTCCGGTCGCATACGGTTCCAGGGGCATGACCTGGCGAGCCTGCCGCTGGAGCAGATGCGCGCCATTCGCGGCGCACAGATCGGCATGGTGTTTCAGGAGCCGATGACGGCGCTGAATCCGGTGCATACCATCGGCCGGCAATTGGCCGAGGTGTTGTTGCTGCATAAAAAAATCAGCAAGCAGGAGGCACTGCGGCAGTCCGTGGAGATGTTGGACAAGGTCGGCATACCGGCCCCGGATATCCGACTGGGCGAGTATCCACACCAGTTGTCCGGGGGAATGCGGCAGCGTGTGGTTATTGCCATGGCACTGGCCTGTCAGCCCAAACTGCTGATTGCCGATGAGCCCACGACCGCGCTGGATGTCACCATCCAGGCGCAAATACTGGCGTTGATCAAAGAGCTGCAGCGTGACATGGGCATGGCGGTTATATTGATTACGCATGACCTGGGCGTTATCGCTGAAACCTCACAACAGGTGGTGGTCATGTACGCTGGCAAGGTGGCAGAACAGGGCTCGGTCTACGATATTTTCGACGCGCCGAGGCATCCCTATACCCGGGGTTTGCTGGCGTCCATTCCGCGACTGAATACCGAACCGAAATCCAGACTGGTGGTGATTCCCGGCATGGTGCCGGGCTTGCGCGATCTGCCTGCCGGCTGCCGCTTTGCCAACCGCTGTGGTTACTGCGTCGACAGCTGCACTGTCGCTTCGCCACCACCAGAGCAGGTCAGTGCCAGCCACCGGGTCAGCTGTTATCGCTGGCAGGCGCTGCCGGAGGTCTCTCCATGAGCATGGACAGTCAGACGCCGATTCTTGAGGTGCGGGACCTGAAGATGCACTTCCCGGTCAAGGAAGGCGTATTCATGCGTACCGGCAAATACAACAAGGCTGTCGACGGTGTCAGTCTGTCCCTGCGGCCGGGCGAAACGCTGGGGCTGGTTGGTGAATCGGGATGTGGCAAGTCCACGCTGGGGCGCTGCATTGCCCGCCTGTATCAGCCGTCCAGCGGCCAGATTCTGTTCCAGGGCCAGGACATCAGCACCTGGTCGCGCAAGCAGCTGATGCCGGTCCGGCGCGATATACAGATGATCTTTCAGGACCCGATGGAATCGCTGAACTCCCGTCATACCGTTGGGGACATTATCGAAGAGCCGCTGCTGGTGCAGAAGATGGGTGATGGCCCCTGGCGCAAGCGCCGGGTGCTGGCGTTGCTGGATCTGGTGGGCCTGCCGGCACGTTCGGTGACCCGGTACCCCTTTGAGTTTTCCGGCGGCCAGCGTCAGCGCATCGGCATCGCCCGCGCCATTGCCCTGAATCCCCGGCTGATCATCTGCGATGAGCCGGTCTCCGCGCTGGATGTCTCGATTCAGAGCCAGATCCTCAACCTGCTGATTGACCTGCAGAAAGAGTTGAAATTGTCCTATCTGTTCATTGCCCATGATCTGGCCGTGGTCAAACACATCTCCGACCGCATCGCGATCATGTATCTCGGCAAAATCGCCGAAATCGGTCCGGGCGAGGCGGTATACGGCGCCCCCAACCATCCTTATACCCAGTCCCTGATTTCTGCCATTCCGGTGCCTGACCCGCATCACCGGTCCAGCCGGGTGGTGCTCAGCGGTGATGTGCCCTCGCCGATTGATCCACCCCCAGGCTGCAGCTTCCATACCCGCTGCCCGCGTGCCACCGATATCTGCCGCGAACAAACGCCGCAGCTGGAAGTGCACGGTGCCGGCGCAGCCCAGACCACAGCGGCCTGTCATCATATCTGAGTATTATGCGGGTATAAGTGAAAAGACCACTGGCCACGGGCTGTCGACGGGTTGTTTTCGTCCCCGAATCTGTTTTAAGATGGGCCTCCCCAACGAGGAAGAATAATTATGAAGTCCCTGCAATACTTTTCCAGGTCACTGGCCTCCGCGCCTCTGGCCGCAGCAGCGGTAATGTTTGCCGTGCTGAGCGCTCCCTTAAGCGCACAATCCCTGCAAGAACAGTTCAATCAGGCCAATAACCAGCTTGAGCAGTTGACGGTAGCCAACGCGCAGTTGCGCAACCGTATTGCACTGCAGGAAGAGCTGATCGTGGAGATGGCAGAATCCATCGAATACGCTGCCATCATTGCCAATGAAGAGACATCGCCGCTGAACGGTCTGGTTGAGCGCATGATGGCTGATATTGAAGAGTTCGTTGAGTCCGACCTGCCTTTCGATCTGGAAGAGCGTCGTGACGCTGTCAGTCGCATCCGCGGACTGGTGGACAACCCTGCAGCGCCACTGTCACAGAAACTCAGCCTGCTGATCGGTCTGTATCAGGCGGAAGGCGGCTATGGCCGTACGCTGGACACCTATGAAACCATGATGGAAGTGGATGGGGTTGAGCAGGAAGTCACCATGACGCGTATCGGTCGCCTGATGCTTGCCTACCAGACAGAAGATCGCACCACGACTGCGGTCTGGGACAAAACCACGGCATCCTGGGTCGAGTTGCCTGCCGGTGAATACCGGTCTGCCATCACCACCGCGACCAATGTGGCCAGCAGTCTGACGGCACCCGAGTTGCTCGACATTCCTGTGCCAGCACCGGTGCCGGCGCAATAATAGACCAGACCCCGTGCGCCATGCGCACGGGGTCGGCCTGCTTCTGTTGCTGTCACTCACGGAGTTTGTGGAAATGACAACAGATGCCAGCCGACAATTCAGCAAGTCCCTCTGACCCCGTTTACACACTGACGCCGGATGCTGTTTTTCAGCGTCTGGGGCTTAACACGGCCGTATCCGACAGCGGGCTGTCTGCCGAGGAGGCTCGTCGCCGCCTGCAGGTGAACGGCCCCAACCGCTTGCCGGTTGCCCGCCCGGTCTCCGCCTTCAGACGATTCCTTCGTCAATTCAATAACGTGCTGATCATCGTACTGATGCTGGCCGCTGCGGTTACCGCCGCGCTCGGCCATACCGTTGATACGGTTGTCATACTGGCGGTTGTGGTCGCCAATACCGTATTGGGATACGTGCAGGAAGGGCGCGCGGAAAAGGCGATTGCTGCTGTTCACCAGATGCTGGCGCCGGAGGCTTCTGTGCTGCGTGACGGTCAGCGGCTCAGCATACCTGCCACTGATCTGGTCGTGGGTGACATCGTGCTGCTGGAAGCCGGGGACAAGGTGCCGGCGGATTTGCGCTTGCTGGTCGCCAACACTCTGTCGATTCAGGAAGCCGTGCTGACCGGAGAGTCCGTGAGCTCGGAAAAGCACACGGAAGCCTTGGCGGCGAATCTGCCGCTGGGTGACCGCGCCTGTATGGCCTTCAGCGGCACACTGGTGGCAACCGGTCAGGGGCGCGGCGTGGTCGTGGCAACGGCCAGCGATACCGAGCTGGGCCGCATCAGTCATCTGCTGGCGGCGGTTGAACCGTTAACCACACCACTGCTGCGACAGATCAGCGTGTTTTCCAAATGGCTGACCGGTTTTATCCTGGTGATGGGCTGTGTCATCTTTGCCATCGGTTATCTGGGGCGCGGTCTGCCCTTTGATGAACTGTTTATTCTGGTTGTCGGTCTGTCCGTGGCCGCCATCCCTGAAGGGCTGCCCGCCGTCCTCACGGTCACCATGGCGATTGGGGTGCAGGCCATGGCCAGGCGGCACGCCATCGTCAGGCGATTGCCGGTAATCGAAGCACTGGGATCAGTCTCGGTCATCTGCACTGACAAAACCGGCACCCTGACCCGCAATGAAATGATGGTTGCTTCCGTGGCTGTGGCCGATTCTCTGTACCGGGTTGACGGGGAAGGCTACCAGCCAAAAGGCGCCATCGTGCCTTCGGCAGACCATGGCCTGGCGGATGTGGCGCAGCTGGCCGACGATCAGGCACTGATGATGTTGTCGCGTGTCGCCCTGTTGTGCAATGACGCGGTGCTGCGAGAACAGGATGGTGACTGGCAGGTGCAGGGCGATCCGATGGAAGGCGCATTGCTGGCGCTGGCAGGCAAGGCCGGCCTGGTCAGTGCCACTGAGAACAGTCGTTGGCCGCGCATTGATTCACGGCCCTTTGATGCCCGTCACCGCTACATGGCCACCGTACATGACTGCCCGGCCGACGCGAATGACTGCCGTCGGGTGGTGCTGGTCAAGGGTGCGCCCGAACGGCTGTTGGACATGTGCCAGAGCCAGATGCTGTCTGACGGCAGCAGCGCAGAGCTTGATGCCAGGGGCTGGCAGGCGCGCGCCGAGCAACTGGCGGCGCAGGGACAGCGGGTACTGGCCTTTGCCATACGCCGACTGCCCGACGATCTGGCCAGTCCGGGCGATATCAATGTCGAAGAGGAGCTGGTGCTGCTGGGCCTGACCGGGCTGATTGACCCGCCTCGTCAGGAAGCCATCGCCGCCGTGGCGGAATGCCAGCAGGCGGGTATCGCCGTGAAGATGATCACCGGTGATCACGCCGGCACTGCCGCTGCCATTGCGCGCGCCATTGGACTGACGCAATCCGAGACCGTGCTGACCGGCGCCATGATGGACGACATGGATGACGCTGCACTGTCGCAGGCCGTGCTGTCAGCCGACGTGTTTGCCCGCACCAGCCCCGAGCACAAGCTGCGTCTGGTGAGTGCGCTGCAATCACAGGGGCGAATCGTGGCCATGACCGGCGACGGTGTCAATGATGCCCCGGCGCTGAAACGTGCCGATGCCGGCATCGCTATGGGGCACAAGGGCAGCGCGGCGGCCCGCGAAGCGGCGCAGCTGGTGTTGACCGACGACAATTTTGCGTCCATCGTGGCGGCTGTCGGGGCGGGTCGCACTGTGTACGACAACCTGCACAAGGTGATCCGTTTTCTGCTGCCGATCAACGGCGGGGAATCGCTGAGCATTATTCTTGCCATTTTGCTGGGCCTGACCCTGCCGATTACGGCGGGGCAAATACTCTGGGTCAACATGGTCGGCGCGGTGGCGCTGGCACTGGCACTGGCCTTTGAATCGGCCGAAGCCAATGTGATGCAACGGCCGCCGCGAAGGCCAGACGCGCCGATTGTGCCGATGCTGGTGATCTGGCGTATTGCGCTGGTCTCGCTGCTGTTTACCGCCGGCGTGTTCGGTCAGTTTCAGCTGGCGCTCTGGCAGGGCATGGATGTGGAGACGGCGCGCACCATGACGGTGAATACGCTGATCGTCATGGAAGTGGCTTACCTGTTCAGCGTGCGTTACACCTACACCACCTCACTGACTCTGAAAGGCGCTCTGGGCACGCCGGCGGTGCTGTTTTCGATTTCCGCCGTCACCATTTTCCAGGTGCTGTTTACCTATCTGCCGTGGCTGAACACGGCCTTCGAGACGCGGCCGCTGGATCTGGGGCAGGGCGCCCAGATACTGGTTTTTGGTGTGCTGGTAATGCTGCTGCTGGAGCTGGAAAAACTCATGTTGCGCAGATTCAGGCCGCAGCTACTGGTGGCGGGCTGATCAGCCCTTGCCTTTCATCTTGTTCGGGCCTTTCAGCGAATCTTTCTCGATAAACTCAATGATGGCGCCGGCGATATCCTTGCCCGTGGCTTTCTCAATGCCTTCCAATCCGGGTGACGAATTCACCTCCAGCACCAGGGGGCCATGATTGGAGCGGATAATGTCCACCCCGGAAACATACAGACCCATGACCTGCGCAGCCTTGGTCGCCAGCTTGCGTTCGTCAGGACGCAGTTTGATGACTTGCGCCGAGCCACCGCGATGCAGGTTGGAGCGGTACTCGCCGGGCTGGGCGGTCCGTTGCATGGCGGCAACCACCTTGTCACCGACTACGAAGCAGCGGATGTCCGAGCCACTGGCTTCCCTGACGAATTCCTGAACCAGGAAGTCAGCTTCCAGGCCGCGGAAGGCATTGATCAGGCTCTCTGCAGCTTTGCGGGTTTCTGCCAGCACCACGCCGTTACCCTGGGTGCTTTTTAGTACCTTCACCAGCAGCGGTGCACCGCCTACGGAATTGATCAGGTCGGTGGTGGCATCGGCGGAGTGTGCATAACTGGTCACCGGCTGGCCAATGCCGCGGCGTGCCAGTAACTGGTGGGCGCGAAGCTTGTCGCGCGAGCGGGTGATGGCGATGGATTCGTTAACGGAGTAAGTGCCCCCTACCTCGAACTGGCGCAGCACTGCAGCGCCATACTGGGTCACGCTGGCGCCGATACGCGGAATCACCGCATCAAATTCCAGCGCCTCGGGGTCACCCTGACCCTTGAAAAAAACCGTGGGGTTGTTGGCGGTGATGTTCATGTAGCATTTAAGCACGTCGATGACCCGCGCATCATGCCCACGCTCGCGGGCCGCTTCAACCAGCCGTTTCGTGGAATAAAGTTTAGCGTTACGTGACAAGACGCCGATTTTCATGATGGGGATCCTTGCAAAGCGAGGTGCGCGAGTGGCAACAGTTGACGATAAGGCCGGGCCCGGCGTGCGACTCAGGGCCGGCTCGCCATAGCGCGCTAAGATATCACAACATAATCGCTAAGCAAGGTCATCGCAAGCGGGCGGCTCAAATATCAGAGGGATTTCTCCAGTCACCGCTCAGCGACGCCACATCAGGTAGTCGCGGCGGATACGGCGGCACGCCATCCAGGTACCGGTGATACACACCAGCGTCACCCCCAGCAGCAGGAAAATCACGACAATGTCCCAGATCGGGCGTAGCCGCAGGATCGGAAAATCCAGATCGTGCAGACCGGTGCGAATCCAGCGTGACCAGCGACCGGTGCTGCCCACCGTGCGCACGGCGCCGGTGTCCGGATTGATGTACAGGCGGGTGTGTTCGCTGTCGTTCAAAATCGCGCGGTAGACGGGCAGGGCGACCTCACGCTTGTGGCCGTAATAGTAGCTGTCTTCCTGATGCAGCAGCCCGCTGTCCTGCACCGGCGTGGCCAAGGCCGCGAGTGCGGCTGTTATGTCGGCAACTGCCAGTGGCGCCGGCTGTGCTTGGCGGTTGAGGCGCACCTGTCTGCTGTCGGTGGTCTTGGCCAACAGGAATAACGCATGGTTGAAAACGGCCGGCGTGATCTGCCGGATACCGGCCTCGTCCAGCGTCAGATCAGCATTTCCCAGCGCCCGCAACAACTGTTTCAGTTCGCTCCAGCGTGCGGTGCCGGTGATCTGTGTGCGGTAGGCATCGCCCCCGCTTGCGCTCAGTGCACCCCAGGGGTTCATGGTCATCAGGCCGCTGAAGACCCAGGTCAGCACCAGCACCCCGAACACCATACCGGTGATGTGGTGCCAGTACCACCAGCCTGTGTATGGTGAGGCGTAGGGGGAGGCCAGGGTGTTGCTGCGCCGGTCGCGGCGCAGTCTGGCGATACCCACATACAGGCCGGTGGCGGCGAGGAAGGTGCCCATTATCGACGCCCAGATCACCACCTGTGACCACAGGGCCGCGTTCTGCCGCAGGATGGTCGGATATGTCCAGTGCGGAATGGCGCCAAACCATGACAGCACCCGCTGGCGCCGATTGGTGAACTGAAACACCTCGCCGGTGGTGCCGTTGATATAGATCTCGGTGGCCGCCGGGTCGTCGAAGGCCACATGCCAGGCTGGCGCATGGCGACGTGCACTTTGCAGCGTCCATTGGTCGATATCGACAATGCCCAGGGCGCGGGGTGCGCCGCTGATGCGGTTGCCACTGCCAAACTCACGGGCCACGGCCAGAATGTCGACGTCGCTCATCGGTTCAAGGGCCTCTCCGGTGGCCAGTTTCAGCGTCAATGCCTCCCGGCCGCCGGTGCGCAACACGGGCTCTCCCAATAACATTTCAATGCGGAAATCACCGAGCGGGGTGTCGTCGTGCGGTGCAAAGCGGCCCAGGTTGCAACAGGCACTAAAGTCCAGCGGCTCCAGACCGTTCAGGCGCTGCTCGTCGCTCAGTGCCGGAAAACTCTGGTACATCATGACAAAGCCGGACAAGCACCACAGCGTCATCAGCAGGCCCACGGCCACGGCCAGATAACGGTGTATCAGCAGAATGAAGCGCATAAAACTCTCTGGCCGGTCGCCATGGCGATCAGAACGCGTAACTGTAGTTCAGGTGCACGGTACGGGGCGCCCCCAGCCGGCGCCACTGGAAGCGTTGCTGCGGATCGGATCCGGTCAACACCGCGGAGCTGGTCGACGTGGCATACTCTTCGTCCAGCAGGTTCTCCAGACGCAGGGTCACGCGGTGCTGTTCATGGGCATCCAGGTACAGGTGTGCGCCTGCATCCAGCACATAATAATCGCCGTAGCCCTGTCGGCCAAATCCGGTGACATTTGCTGATTTGTCGCCCACATATTTCAGCGCCAGGTTGGCACCAAAGCGCTGGTTCTGGGGATCATAGGACAGCGAGCCCTTGTACTGACGACGCGGTCGGTCCTGAATCTGCTGACCGGTGCCAGTGTCCACTTCCCTGCTGTAAGTGTAGCTGACATCAAAAGACAGCGATTCGGTGACCGGGCCGCGCAGCAGAAGCTCGGTGCCGGTCACGTCAACCTCACTGGCGATGTTGATGAAGGTCTGGCTAAAACCCGCCGGAAACCGGCCGTCCAGCGCTGCCGGAATCGGCGCCCGGCTGATCAGGTTGTCGACCGTGCGGTCCCAGCCAGCGACCTGCCAGCTTAACGGGCGTTGCATGAGCGTGATGTTGCCGCCCACGCCCAGGTTGACGGCGGTGCTTTGCTCAGGGGCCAGAGCCGGATTGCCATGGGTGCAGTTTTCGCCGCTGGGGCAGTGCATACGATAAAGATTCTCGGCGCTGGGCAGCATGAATGAGGTGGCTGCCATGGCCTGCACGTACAGGTTATCGGTCAGATCATAGACGCCGGAGACATTCCATACCGTGGCATCGTTGCCGCCGGTTTTGTTGTAGCGCACGCCTGCCGCGAGACGGGCACGTTCGGACAGCTGGTCATTGCTGCGGATCTGGGTGTAGACCGCGTGAACATCCTCGCGCTCGCCGGCAATCAACAGAAAGTCATCCTGGCCAGTATAGGTCTGGAAGTCATACCCGACGTGGTAATCAACGAAGCGGTGCGGTGACAGCACGGCGGCAGCTGACATGCCCATATCTTCGTAGCCCCAGTAATCCGACGGATTGGGCGGCGTGTAATAGTCGGTATCCCAGGTGTGGTAGTAGCCCTTTATTTCGAATTTGGCCGTATCACTGGGGATGTAGTCGAGCCTGGCGCTGACAATATTTTCGGTGCGATCGTTGATGGACATGCGGCTGACATTCGGATATCCCAGCTCCGCGTCGGTGACGATGCCGGTCATGCTCAGGCTCAGGTCCGGGGTAAAGTCGAAGCCGTATTTCAGGCCGATGCTGTTGACGTCGTAGCCACGTTTTTTATCAGTGGCGGTGGGCTGGTAGCGGTCATAAATCTCGTAACCGTCGGTTTTGTCCCTGGAGGCCCACAAAACCAGCTTGTGTTGTTTTTGCCTGCCCAGCGCGCCGCGAATGTAACCATTGAGTCGTTGCAGGCCATGGCTGCCAGTGCCGACCGTGACGTTGCCGTCGGTGGTACGGGAAAAGCCGCGTGTCACCACATTGACCACGCCGGCAATGGCCTGGGTGCCATACATCAGGCCGTGACTGCCCTTGAGCACCTCGATCCGCTCGATCATGCTGGACGGCAACGTGTCGGCCGGGCTGGTACTGTTATAAAGGCGGTTGTTAATGCGCACTCCGTCCAGCGTCCACAGAATGTCGCTGCTGCGCGAACCCTGCATCTGTACATTGACGTAGCTGAAGGCGCCGGCCTGGGAGGTCAGGTGTAAACCGGGCACCAGCATTTCCAGAGACTGCGCAACATCGACAAAACCATGGTTACGGACCAGCTCATCGGTGACAATCTCCAGGTCGACTCCGAAATTGGCCAGTTCCAGCGGCAGTGTGCTTTCTATGCTGCGCTCGGAGATCAGGATTTCCTGCAGCGCCGGTGCATTTGGCTGGGCGACCGAAAGGCTGGTGGCCAGCAGCAAAACACTGGTTGCCGCCAGTGAGCGCAGCGGCTGCTTGGTGTTGAGGGCAGGCATGTCACGTCCTTGATAGGTGGATTAATGCCCGACAAGGTACAGCATGCACGCGCGTAACTCGCGCTGCTAACAGTTGTGAAACGGTTGTATTAACGTTAATACAATGGCTGTAATGGCGCGTCAGCGCTCACTCTCCGCGAATCTTGCCGAATTCTTCGTTCAGCTCATAATTCTTGTCGGTGACGATGCGCTCCAGCACGATCAGACGCTGCTTTATGTTGTCCAGTTCTTTCTGCACCTGGCCATCAATGACTTCACCGACTTTGGCGTTGAGCTTGGCCATGCTTTTACGGTAGTCAAAAAACTGGGTGATCAGCACGATCAGCACGATAAAAACAAAAACTTCCATAATCAGAGCTCCCTCATTGTTGTCAATTGCTACGATAATACAACGTGTGCCAAAGACAATTTACCCGCTGCACAGTCCAATGGCCACACAACGATCTAGCAATAATGAGGCCAGAAATAATAGTTAGTAAAATCATGCCAGTAACAGTACCATTAGCGGCGACAGTGGCCTGGATAACAATAAATTAGCCATTCCGGCACATTTTAGGGTCCATGACGGATTCGGGCCGCCGCGCGCGGACGATACAGCCGGACGTCAAAGGGAGTGAGTGATGACAAACCTGCCAAGAGCTGCACTTGCTGCGCTGTTACTGCTGGCGCTGGTGCTGCTGGTGAACTCGGGTGTGTTTGGGGCGAACTGGCGCTGGGATGACACCCAGATTCTGCTGCATTCGCATCAATACTCGTTCTGGCAGGACTTCCTGCGCCCCGAGGTCTGGCAACAATTCTCGCCGGCCAACCTGACGCCCTGGCTGATTTTTTCCTTTGAAGTCGACATGATCCTGTTTGGCCTGACACCGGCCGCGTTTTATGTGCATCAATTGCTCGCCATTGCAGCTGCCGCACTGATGCTGTATCTGTGTCTGGGATTGTGGTGCCGGCCTATGTTTGCCGCCGCCGGTGCGGTGCTGTTTGTCGTCGGTCTGCCCACCATGCTGGTGGCTGAACAATTGATGACCCGCCACTACATCGAAGGGCTGGTGTTTGCCCTGATCGCCGTCTACGCCTTTGTCTGGTATCTGCGCACCGGCAAGCTCTGGTTATGTCTGCTGGCGCTGTTGATGTATGCCCTGGCGGTAACGGCCAAGGAAATCTATGTGCCCCTGCCTGCCTTGTTGTTGCTGCTGCCCGATGCTGACTGGCGTCGGCGCATCATTGCCAGCCTGCCGTTTTTTGCCGTGACGCTGATCTATGCCCTGTGGCGCGGCTACATGCTGGGCTCATTCAGTGGCGGTTATGTCGACAGCAGCGAGTACCTGTCGCCGGCCTTTATGGGCGATGTGATCGCCAGTTTTGTCACTTTTCCGGCGCTGCTGACCGGCGCGCTGTGGCCGGTGTTCGTGGTGCTGGTTGGCGGCCTGTGGCTGGCATACGGCGTCGCCCAGCGGCGGGTGCCCTGGCGGGCACTGCTGATTGCGGCGCTGGTATTGCTGCCGCTGGTGCCGCTGGTGCGCTCTCCCGGCATTGTGCTGGCGGATCGCTACCTGTTGCTGCCCTGGGTGCTGTTGAGTTTCTCACTGGTGTGGTGTGCCGATCGTGTGGCAGCCTCGCTGGACTGGCAGCGGCTGAATGCGGCGACGCTCGGGCTGAAGCCCTGGCACGGCAAAACCGCCCTGGGGATGTCACCCTGGCTGGTGCTGCCATTGATCGCCGTGGTGACACTGAGTCACGCAGTGCCGGTGCGACAGACAGTGGCAACGGTGGGCACCGAATTTGATGTGCAGGCTGATTTTATCTGGGGTAACGAAGACACACGCGCCTTTGTGCCGTCGGGCAATGTGCTGCCAGCGTACTGGTTTGTCATGGGTCTGAGTAACCTCAAACAGCGCATCAGTGGACAGGGCTCGCCTTTGCCGGTCGTCGATGATGTCTACCTGGCCGAACAGGATGTGGATCTTTTGTACACCTACGACGCCGGTTGTCAGTGCATGCGTGATATCTCCGGCGATATCCCCGCGCGCCTAGCAGCCTACCGGCAGCGATTGCGGCCGGACGCCGAACTCTCACTGTCCTATGATTATCAGCAAGGTTACTTCAGCTGGCAGTTTGGCCCCTGGCAGGAAGGCAGTTATCACGTTGTGTCAGACACGCTGGGCGTGCTGCCGTTGCCACCGGCCGGGCAATTGCGGGTCACGCTGGCCGATAACGCGCCGTTCTACCTGCGTTACACCTCGCCCGAGGGCTGGGTGACCTATTCGCAACTCAATCATGTGGTGCACAATGGCGTTGCCGTTGAGTGGTCAAGGAATTGAACTGAATGAAATCTGTTGCTGTTATCGTGCCGGCACTCAATGAGGCCGCCAATATTGTTGCCAATATGGCAAAGGTACGCGCCTGTCTGAACGATGTTCCGGGTATCACATTTACATTGATCGTTGTTGACGATGGTTCCACCGACGGCACTGCCGCTCTGGTGCGCGACGCCGGTGTGCAGGATCCCTTGCTCAGGGTGTTGCGCCTGAACCGGCATTTTGGCAAGGAATCGGCCATTTATGCCGGTCTGTGTGCGGCGCAGGCGTTTGATGCCTGCGTGGTCATGGACAGTGACCTGCAGCATCCGCCGGCACTGATCGCGCAAATGGTCGAACACTGGCAGGCCGGCGCCCTGGTCGTCGAAGCGGTCAAACAGTCTCGCGGCAACGAGACGCCGCTGCGTAAAGCCCTGGTGCAGATCTATTACGGCCTGTTCCGCTACCTGACCAAGCTCAGCATTCGCGGTGAGAGTGATTTCAAACTGCTGGACAGAAGCGTCGTCAATGCCTATTGCCAGTTGCCGGAGCACGGACGTTTTTTCCGCGGGCTGGTCAAGTGGATGGGCTACGATGCCGTGCAGATTCCCTTCGATGTGCCCGAGTCCACGCGGCTGCGTTCGGCCTGGGGCAACACCGCGCTGTTTCGTTATGCCATCAACTCCATCACCTCGTTCACGGCCTATCCGTTGCAGATTGTCACGCTGTTGGGCGGTCTGACCTTTCTGGTCAGTCTGGTGATTGGCGGCATGGCCCTGTTCGACAAATTGTCAGGTGCCGCGGTAGACGGTTTTACCACGGTCATTCTGCTGATCCTGATCATTGGCAGTGTGCTGATGTTCAGTGTCGGTCTTATCGGCATCTATGTGGGTCGTATCTACGAAGAGGTCAAACGGCGTCCCGGTTACCTGGTTGACCAGGCAGGCAGCACGCTGGTAGACGCGAAACCCAAAACCACAACAACGCCTGCGGCCAAAAAGCGGGCTGCGACCCGGCCACCGGCCAGCCGGTCCCGGTCTGGCAAGGTAACAACACAGGACCCGCAACAACCATGAGCAAATACCTGATACTGCTGACCCACGCCGCCATTCTGGCGACGCTGCTGGCCACCTCGCACGCGGTGCTCAAATGGGTGTCTGTGCAGGCGCATGACGACTACGTGCAACTGCTGCTGTCGCAATGGAAAGGCGTGCTGCTGGCACTGTCCCTGTACGGATTCATCTTCTTTTATTACATTGTGGTGTTGCGCACCAGTCCAGTGTCTATACTCTATCCTGTATACACAGGCTTGTCGGTATTGCTGGTGTTACTGGTCGGGCGCTTTGCCTTTTCCGAGCCCATCAGTTCTGCGCAGATGCTGGGGGCGGGATTTATCCTCGCCGGCATCGTGTTAATGGGTGGCAACAGTTGATGAGAGCCGGCAGTCAAACAGGGGGAAGCACACACGCTATGAAAAAGATCTTTCTGAACACCATGGCAGCGGCACTGGCAGTATTGGCATTTTCGCCGACAATGCATGCCCAGGACATGGACGCCCTTGCCGAGCGCGTCACCGAATTTACGCTGGACAATGGCCTGCACTTCATCATCATCGAAAGGCCGGTGGCACCGGTGGCCACCTTTGTCACCTTCGTCAATGTTGGCAGCGTGGATGAACCGGTCAACAACACCGGGGTGGCGCACATATTCGAACACATGGCGTTCAAGGGCTCGCGCAATATCGGCACCCGCAACTGGGAGGCGGAGCAGGCCGCGCTGGACAACATGGACGCCGCCTATCAAGCCTGGCTGGAGGAGTCCTACAGTGCCCAGCCTGACCCGGCGCGTCTTGACGACCTGTGGCAGGCGTTTGAGCGGTGGCAGGAAGAGGCTGGCACCTACATCAACAGTGAGGCGTTTTCACAGTTGATCGAGCGCGAGGGCGGTGTCGAGCTGAACGCCTTTACCAGCGCCGATGCCACCGGTTATTTCTATTCCCTGCCGCAGAACAAGGCCGAACTGTGGTTTTATCTGGAGGCCGAGCGCTTCCGTGAACCGGTGTTCCGCGAGTTTTATGTGGAAAAAGATGTGATCATGGAAGAGCGCCGCATGCGTACCGATTCAAATCCACAGGGACGGTTGCTGGAAGAGTTCCTGAGCGTCGCCTACTCAGCACATCCATATCGCAACCCGGTCGTCGGTTGGGCGTCGGATATCGCCGCCACGACCATTGAGGATACGCAGGCATTTTTCGAAACCTACTACGTGCCCTCCAACATGACGGTCGCCATTGCCGGTGATGTGGATCCGCAGGAAATGCGGGCACTGGCCGAGACCTACCTGGGGCAGCTGCCCGCCGCCGAGCATCCGCCCAGTGTCAAAACCATCGAGCCACCCCAGCGCGGTGAACGCCGATTTGTCATTGAGGAACAGAGCCAGCCGCTGTTTATTGCCGGCTACAAAACCGTTTCCGCAGATCACCCCGATGCCGCGGCACTGGAAATGCTCAGCACGATTCTGTCGTCAGGCCGTACGTCCCGGCTGTATCGGCGCATGGTGCAGGATGATCAGCTGGCGCTGGGCGTGCAGGCGCTGACCGGCTTCCCCGGCTCGCGTTTTCCATCGCTGTTTGTCACCTTTGCCGTGCCCAATGCCGGCGTGCCGCTGACGGATATCGAGCGGGTGCTGGAGGAAGAAATAGACAAGGCCAAGGCCGGCGACATTGAACAGCAGGAACTGGACCGTGCAGTGACCAACGCGCGCGCAGGCGCTGTCCGTGGTCTCAATTCCAACATGGGGCTGGCTCTCAACATGGCGCAGGCCCACGCTCAACGTGGCAGCTGGCAACAGGCGTTTACCTACCTGGACGATCTTGAAGCGGTCACGCTGGACGACCTGCAGCGCGTGGCGCAAACCTATCTGGTGAAGAACAATCGCACCGTGGGCAGTATTCAGAATGCTGCCAGCACCGGGATGCAAGGAGGGGCAGGCCAATGATCAACATGATGCGTTTTGCGGCGGCGGCCGTTGCCACTGTCTGGCTCGTGTCTCCGGTGCTTGCCCAGGGTCAAAATCAGGCGCAGAGCCGACCCTGGGAAGCGTTTGACTACCCGCCCCTCAACAATTTCGACATGCCGGCACTGGAAATCTTTGAACTCGGCAACGGCATTCGCTTCTATCTGGTCGAGGATCGGGAGCTGCCGCTCATCGATGTTAACGTCATGGTGCGCACCGGCGGTATTCTGGTGCCCGACGAACAGGTCGGCCTGCAGTCGCTGACCGGCACCGTCATGCGCAGCGGAGGCACCCGTGAGTATCCGGGCGATATGCTTAATGAGCTGCTGGAAGATCGGGCGGCCGTGATGGAAACCGGTATCGGTTTCACCTCCGGCTCGGCGCGTTTTAATGTGCTGTCAGAGGACTTCACCGAGCTGTTGCCGGTGTTTGTCGACCTGCTGCGCAACCCGGCCTTCCCCGAGGACCGCATCGAGCTGGCAAAAACCCAGCAGCGTAGCAGCATCGCCCGCCGCAACGATGATCAGGGGTCGGTGGCGGGACGTGAATTCCAGCGCCTGATTTATGGTCAGGACTCACCTTACAGTCGCCGCATCGAGTATGCCACACTGGACACTATCAGCCGGGAAGACATGGTCGATTTTCATCGTCGCTCCTTTGTTGGCCGCAACATGATGATTGGGGTCACTGGCGATTTTGACATGGCGCAGATGAAGGACTGGCTGACCGAGGCATTTACCGGGCTGCCTGCAGGCGATGCTCTGACGCTGGACTTTCCGCCAGTGGACTACGACTTTACGCCGGGCGTCTTTTTCGTCGACAAGCCTGATGTCAACCAGAGCTATGTGCTGCTTGGACATATCGGTGGCATGCGGGACAATCCCGATTACGCCGCCCTGCAGGTGATGAACCGGATTTTGAGTGGCGGTTTCTCCAGCCGCTTGATGCAGGTGGTGCGCAGTGAACTGGGGCTGGCCTACTCGGTGTTTGGTTCCTACGGCAGCGGTGTGCAATTCCCGGGTACCTTCACGGCCGGGGTGATGACACAAAGCGAATCAACCGCTGACGCCATCGCCGCCATTATCGGGCAGATTGAACGCCTGCAGGATGAGGTTGTCAGTGATGAAGAACTGGCACGTACCAAGGATCAGTTCCTCAACACACTGGTGTTTCAATACACCAGTATCGCGTCGGTGTTGCGGGAGCGCATGTCCAATGACTACGCGGGTTTGCCGCCGGATACCTTTGAACGCCTGGTCGAGGAGGTCAGCGCCGTGACGGTGGATGACATTCAGCGCGTTGCCCGTCAGTACCTGCGCCCCGATGCCCTCCGCATACTGGTGGTGGGTAACAGTGCCGAACTGGGCGACCAGCTTGAGGTGTTTGGCCCCGTCAACGATGTGGACATTGCCATTCCGGAGCGCTGACATGCGTTTGGGCACAACCTTGCATATCGGCAGGCTTACGGTTCAGGTTGATGCCTTCATTCTGTTATGCATCTTCCTGAGCTGCGGCATGTTTGTCAGTCTGGGTTTCTGGCAGCTGGATCGGGCCGCAGAAAAGCGTTCTCAGGCTGACGCCTGGCGGGCGGCCGTAGAGGCAGAGCCTGTGCCCTTTGCGGCGATACAGGCGAGCGACGACGCGCGTGAGACGCTGGTGTCCAACAATCGCCGGGTGGCCTTGGAAGGCAGCTTTCAGAACGAAATCTCCTTTCTGGTGTTATACCAGTTTTTTCAGGGCCGGCCCGGCTACGAACTGGTGACGCCGGTGCGCCCGGCAGGCGGCGGCGACCTGGTGCTGGTCAGCCGGGGCTGGATTGCCCCGGACGACAACGGCGGTCGTCCCGACGTGCCTGTGGTCGCGGGCACGCAGTCCATGATCGCGCGTCTGTATCTGCCGGACACTGACATTCCGCCGGGCGACATCACTGATGACAGTTGGCCGGTGCGCATGCCCCGACTGAACGTCACGCAGGCCGGCCGCCTGCTCGGCGAACCGGTCTATCCGCATGTGTTGCGCCTGGAATCAGGTCAGCCCGGCGTGCAGGGCCAGCACTGGTCACAACCGGATTTCAGTACTCGCAGTCATTATGCCTATACGGCACAATGGTTTGGCCTGGCGGTATTGGTGCTGCTGGCGTCACTGGCGTATGCCAGCAATATACTGACGCTGTTACGCGAACGATAAAAGGCGTATAGTGCGGCGGTTTTTTGCGGAGTTCCCGAACTTATGTCTCAGCTCTATCTGGTTGTCGATGACCTCAGTCAGTGGACGCACACCTTGCCTGGTGAGGCGGTCATCAGCTTTGAAACCTATCTCACCGAACACCCCATCAAGGGGCAGAAGAAGACGCGGATCATCAATCTGTGCAACACCGATCAGTACCTGAGTACCGGGTATTACTGCTCTCTGCTGGCTGAGGCGCGCGGCCACAAAGTGCTGCCGCCGGCCAACACCCTGACTGATCTGAGCAGTCAACAATTGACGCTGGTGCAGGCAGCCGAGGTCCTGGAAGACCTGGATCAGAAAGACCTGACACGCACCGATGACGGTTACGCTTTCCGCATCTATTTTGGCCGGACGGCACTACCACAGCTCAAGATGCTGGCGCGACGCCTGTTCGAGCGTTTCCCCTGTCCCATTCTGGAGGTGCGTCTGGCATTTATCCCGGGGCTGCCCGCCGCCGCGGATATGCCGGCAGAAGCTGTAGCGCCGGTTGATGCCGGCGGCGATGCCAGTGTTGTGGACAGCTGGCAGATACGCACGGTACATGCGGTTGCCTACGCCCAACTGGATGCGCAGGAGATGCCCGAGTTTGTCTCGGCGCTGGAGAAATTTACCCAGAGCGTGTGGCGCAAGCCGCGCAGCAGCAAAGCCAGCCGCTGGGACATGGCGATACTGGTCAATCCGCGTGAGAAACTGCCGCCCAGTGACGCCAAGGCGCTCAGAAAGATGGAACGGGCGGCCCAAAAAATGGGCTTCGCGGTGGAGTTCATCGGGCCGCAGGATTACGCCCGTCTGGGTGAGTTTGATGCACTGTTTATTCGCGAAACCACGGCCATTGATCACCATACCTATCGCTTTGCGCGCAAGGCAGAGATTGAAGGCCTGGTGGTGATGGATGACCCCACGTCCATCCTGCGCTGTTGCAACAAAGTATTCCTGCAGGATGCTTTTACCTACAATGACGTACCCACACCGTTAACCCGCATTGTGTCGTCGGGCGACGACGCTTCTCTGGATGCGCTGGAGTCCGCGTTCAGCTACCCGATCGTGCTTAAAATACCCAACAGTGCGTTTTCGGTCGGTGTCATGAAGGCCGAAGACCGGGCCATGTTAAAGAAAATGTTGAATGAGCTGCTGGCTAAATCTGCCCTCATTCTGGCCCAGGAGTATCTGTATACCGAGTTCGATTGGCGGGTAGGGGTGCTCAACAACCGGCCACTGTTTGCCTGTCGGTATTTCATGGCCAAGGGCCATTGGCAGATATACAACCATGGTGAGGATCGCATCGGCAGTGGCGGCTGGGAAACCCTGCCCACCTATGAGGTGCCCAAGGCTGTGCTGGACGCTGCGCTGAAATCAGCCCGGATTATTGGCGACGGACTGTATGGTATTGATATCAAGCAGCAGGGCAATAAGGTGTATGTGATTGAAGTGAATGACAACCCCAGCCTTGAGGAAGGCGTGGAAGATGCCTTTATCGGCGATGAGCTTTACATGCAGATCATGAGCGAGTTTGCACGGCGCCTCGAGAACCGCGGCCGCTGATCACGACCGCGGTGCGCAGTTTGTCCTTGCCGAACTGCGACATGCGGCTGAAGTCATTGCGGGCGATGGGCAGGTCTTCACAATCCAGCCCGGTCTGTTCTTCCAGCGACGGATCCGGGTCGTGCACAAAAAAGCAGGCATCATCAAAGGCGGTGATGGTCACCCAGTGGGGGGCTTTTTTGCGATCCAGTCGATAACTGCTGACCAGCGCCAGGACAATGGCGCCATCCTTGATGGCCTGTTCCAGTTCCAGCTGGGTGACGTCCTGAAAATGCACCGGGATCTGGTTGGCGTTGACCCGTTCGAGAAACTGGTCATGCACCAGCGCCATGATCAGCTTCTTGTCCGGATCCCGGACACCCTCCAGAAACAGTGGCCCACTCTGGTTGACATAGATCCGGGCATTAAAACCGCGTTTGTGTGCCGCCAGAGCCAGCCCGAAGGGATGGCAGCCGCCATGCCCGGAGGTCATGAAAATGGTTGTCGCTTCACGCCAGATGTCGAGTTCGGTGGCCTGGTCGGGCTGCCGGCGCGCATCCAGCGTCGCCATCGCCATCATCAATGAGGCCGGCCCGCAGGTAAAACCGGTGGTTTGCTGGTACCAGGGTACCGAGTGGCCGCGTTTGCGTTTGGGGGCATCGCGGATGATTTTCTGCATGCGCAGGGCATCACGATGGTCCTCGTAATAATCCTCAAACGTGCCAAATGCAACATAACCAGCGGATTCGTAGAGTCTGATCGCGGCGGCATTGTCCTTGGCCACCTCCAGGCGCATGAAAAAGCGCTGGCGATTGACCGAGGCCGTTTCCAGGGCTTGCAGCAGTTTTGCGGCAATACCCTTGCCGCGTGCCTCCTGCGCGATAGCAATGGAGTACAGGCGCGCCAGGTGGGTGGCACCGTGGAACAGTACCAGTCCGTAACCCAGCAGGCGCCCGTGTTCCACGGCGACCATGAACTCGCGGTTAGTCGCCTGAATCCAGTGCCGCAAACGTCGTCGACTGAGCCGGTCAGTGTCAAAGCTGGCCTTCTCCAGGTCATGCAGCGCATCAAGATCTGCCAGCTCGGCTGGCCTGATCCTGATGCTACTCTTGGATTTTGCTTGCGGCATTGATATCCGGACAGTCCTTACTGTAGGGCAACAATCTGCAGCTCGACGCGGCGGTTTGCCGCGCGGCCGGACTCGGTGTCATTGCTGGCGACCGGCTGATCCGGACCCATACCCTGGCTGATCAGGCGGTTCTGATCGATGCCGGTACTGGCCAGGTAGTTGGCCACGCTGGTAGCCCGGCGGTTGGACAAATCGTAGTTGTAATCACGCGAGCCGGTAGAGTCAGTGTGACCGGTTACACGAAGGCGCGTGTCAGTAAATTTGTACAGAACTTCCGATACAGAATTCAGCACCGGTTCAAAGTTTGGCCGGATGGTGTAGGAATCGGTGGCAAAGGTGATATTGCCCGGCATGATCAGATCCAACTGGTCGCCATTGCGACGTATCTGCACGCCGGTGCCTTGCAACTCTTCACGCAACTCCGCTTCCTGGGCATCCATATAGGCGCCAACACCGGCACCAATGGCGCCACAACCCAGCGCAGCATTGCGGGCGCGCTGGCCACTTTCGGCGGCGCCAATCAGGCCGCAGACAACCCCGCCAAGGGCGCCGTAAGTGGCCGCCCGGCTTGCCTGTTGCTGACCGGTGTAGGGGTTTGTGGTGCAGGCGGCCAGCGCCGCGGCAGCCAGCATCAATACGGAAAATTTTATCAGTCTGGTCATAATCGTCACTCCTTTGTGAACTGCAGAGTCTGCACAGTCTATCATGCCGGTCGGCACATTAACGTTACATTAACGGATCAGCCTGCGGATATATTCCGGACGTGCGCCAACGGGCGCTACAGGCGGTGCGGGGCTATTCGGCGGACAGGATGGCGCGGGCCACTGCGCGACCGCTCAACCAGGCGCCCTCCACACGGCCGCCATGCAGCCAGTCGCCGCACAGGCCCAGCTTCAGAGCGGCATCCCAGACAAAAACCCGGGCGTCGGGTGCTGCGTCCGGCTCGGAGTAACGCCAGCGGTGTGCTGTCGCCGATTCGGGTGCGGGCCCCCCCAGGGTGGTCAATGCGGCGACCAGAGCCTGGATCACATCGTCAGCACTGTCTTCCAGATGTTGCTCGCTCCAGTGGGTGGTGGCGTGCAGGGTCCAGGTTTCGCGGGCTGGGCGCCCGGGTTTGCTGCTGTCGCGGGCGATCCAGCGTAGCGGCCCGGCATTGACGAAGGCCGCGGCAAAGGGCAGCGCGACCCTGGCATTGAACTGCAGCATCACCGCCCAGCAAGGACGCATGGGGAGGGACTCGCACAAGGCGGTCGTGGCCGCCGCATGCGGCCGGGTCAGGTCCGCTGCCTGTGCCGGCGGGATAGCCAGCACCACGGCATCAAACACCGTGCTTTCCAGCGCCGCCCGACCATCAGTGGCGTCGTCAAAGCGCAATTGCCAGCGGTGGTTGGCATTGACCAGTTCGATCACGCGCGCCGACACATTGACCGTCAGCGCGTCGGCCAGCCAGCGTGCCGGAGATGACATGCGGGGCACGCCAACATAACGCCGTGTGGTTCCGTCATTGCGATGCGGTGCGCCGTCACCCAGGACGGCAATATCAGGTTGCCACAAATCCGCCACACCGGCCTGCTGCCAGCGATCCAGCTCCTGCAGGAACAGCGGGTCGCGCGCGGTAAAATATTGCGCGCCATGGTCAGCCTGCCAGCCGTCGCCGCGGCGTGTGCTCATGCGGCCTCCGGTGCCACGCGATTTATCGAACACACTGACGCGCATGCCCAGCGCCTCCAGTTGTGTCGCGCAGGACAACCCGGCAATGCCGGCGCCGATCACGGCAATGTGGGGGGTGTGCAGCGCACAGCTCATGGCAGGTGTCGCTGCTGATCGACTTCGATCAGTTCGTCCAGCGGAAAGCCGCCGGCGCGTGCCTGCGCCAACAAGGTGTCATACACATCAGTATCCAGTATCGGCTCGCGTGCCAGAATCCACAGGTAGTCACGCGTTGGACCGCTGACCATGGCCCACTGATAGTGGTCGTGATCCAGCGCAATGACGTGATAACCACCATAAAACGGACCAAAAAAGCTCACCTTCAATGAGCCCTGGTCTGGGTCGCCGACAAACTTCGCGCGGCCTTCGGCCTCGTCCCATTGCTGTTCATTCTCATCATAACCCCGGTTCAGCACGCGCACGCTGTTGTCGTCCTGCAGGGCATAGTCGGCTGTCACGTTGCTGAGGCCACGCTCGAAGCGGTGATCCAGGCGGGCGATTTCGTACCAGCGGCCGGTGTAGCGATTGATGTCAAAATCCTTCACCGCGGTCAGCCCGTCGGGCGGCGCCGATGAACAGGCTGCCAGCATGCCCGCCAGTAGCAGCGTCACCAGCGCGCGAGGTAAACATGTTCGGGTCAATCCTGTGCGCATAATAAAGTTACCTGTCACCATGTAATGGATTTGCCTGCATAGTCGAGATAGCTGGCGTCGCCATCGACGGGCAGATCTGACGAAATCGTGAGTAAGCGTTCGGCCACAAAATCGGGGCTGAACAGCTTGTCCTCCGGGACGTTGCGTTGAAACGGCTTTGACAGACCGGTATCCACCGTGCCCGGGTGAAACGCTATCAGTTTGACATTGGGGGCGCGGCGCGCGTATTCAATGGCAGCCGTCTTGATAATCATGTTCAATGCCGCCTTGGATGCCCGGTAGCTGTACCAGCCACCCTTGTGATTGTCGGAGATGCTGCCAACCCGGGCGCTGAGCGTAAACACCCGACAAGGGTCGCTGCCGCGCACGGCAGGCAGCAGTGCTGACAGCCACAATGCCGGCACCACGGTATTAATACGCAGCACTTCCAGCATGCTGTCCATGTGCAGGTCCTCGGCGCGTTTCTCCGGCTTGATGGACGCAGTGTGCAGGATGCCGGTGCTGATCACAACCAGGTTGATACGACCCTGCCAGGGCGCAAGCTGCGTGATCAGACGGGCGATACCGGTCTCCGAGTAGTCACAGGCAAACGCATGCACCCCATCATCTGCGGCCTCGGTCAAATCCTCGGGACGGCGGCAGACCGCCACAATATCGCGGTCGGGCTGCGCCGCGCGCAAACGCCGGATGACAGCGCTGCCAATGCCGCTGCCGGCGCCGATAATGAGGTTTGCGTGTCGCGGGTGGTCAGTAGGCATCACAGATTGTCCAGGTCATTCAGTAAATGGGTGGCGCGCTGCATCAGCGCCTGTTTTTTGTCGTCGGCCATCTTGTCGTAACTGCGATAGATCATGGTCATTCTCGGGTTGCTGCTGAAGGACTCGCGGTGACGGTTCATGAAGTGCCAATACAGGCTGTTGAACGGGCAACTGTCGGCATCGGTACTGGTCTTTACCGAGTACCGGCAGTGTTTGCAGTAGTCCGACATTTTATTGATGTAATTGCCCGACGCGGCATAGGGCTTGCTGCCCAGCAGACCTTCGTCTGCATGCATGACCATGCCCAGCGTATTGGGCAGCTCCACCCAGTCGTAGGCATCGGCGTAGACGGCGAGGTACCAGTCGCAAATCTCCTTGGGGATGACACCGGTCAGCAGCGCAAAATTGCCGGTGACCATCAGGCGCTGAATATGATGGGCATAGGCGTGCGTCAACGTGTTCTGGAATGCTTCGCGCATACAGTTCATGCCGGTGTCGCCGGTCCAGTAGTAAGCGGGCAGCCGGCGCGTGTTGCCCAGGCTGTTGTGGTTGGCATAGGCAGGCATCATCAGCCAGTACAGGCCGCGCACATACTCGCGCCAACCCAGAATCTGCCGGATAAAACCCTCCGTGGCATTCAGGGGTGCCTGGCCTGCCTGGTAAGCCTCCAGTGCAGCATTGCAGACTTCGCGGGGACTCAGCAGGCCACAATTGATGCTGGTGGACAGCAGGCTGTGGAACATGAAGGACTCGCCCTGGGTCATGGCATCCTGAAAGTCTCCAAACCAGGGCAGCCGATTTTTCACAAAATCAGCCAGTGCCTGCCGGGCCTGGTCACGGGTGACCGGCCAGTTGAAGCGGGTCAGTGTACCCGGGTGGTCGGCGAAATGCTCCTCGACCAGCGCAAACACCCGGTGATCGTCCTGGCTGTAGGAGAACGCGGGCAGCGCCGGCAACGGCGGCTCTCCCCGATACGGGCGTCGGTTACTGCTGTCAAAGTTCCACTCGCCGCCGGTTGGCTGTTTGCCGTCCATCAGGATGTCGTGATCGCGGCGCATTTCACGGTAGAAATACTCCATGCGCCATTGTTTGCGGCCCCGCGCCCAGTCGGCAAAACGGCCCTTGCTGCACATGAATCGATCATCGCACAGCAGGGTCACCGGTATGCCCAGTGCGTGCTGCCAGTTACTGACAATGTCATGGTGCAGACGGTATTCACCGCATTCGGTCATGATCAGTTGCTCAGCGTGCTGAGTGGCAGAGATATCGGTGATGACGTCCAGCAGCGACTGCTGGGGGGCTTTCGCATCAAAGGCGTGATAATGCACCCGCCAACCCTCGTCTTCCAACGTGCTGGCAAAGTGCCGCATGGCACAGAATAGCAGAGCGATCTTCTGTTTGTGGTGCTTGACGTAGCGGGCTTCGGCGCCGACTTCGGCCATGACGATCAGGTCAGTGGCTTTGTCCAGTTCACGCAGGCAGGACAGCTCGGCGCTTAACTGGTCGCCCAGAATCAGCGCCAGTTTCATCGGCAATTGTCATCACAGACCGTGCGTCGCCCGAACAGTGCCGAAATGCGGTGCCGGTGGCGGGCAAAAAAGCGGTATGCCAGGTTGGCGACCGGGCGGATAAGTGGCCAGCGCAGGAACGCGAACCAGTGACCCTTGCCGACCAGATGCCAGGCTTCACAGGTCACATCCAGGCCATAGATCATGGTGCCGTCGTCACGCTCGCCATGCAGCATTTTATCGGCGGCCACACGATCGATATGCGGAAAGCGCTCTGGGAAATCAGCGGCATTGATATCCTGCAGGTCCAGTGCCGATGATTTATCCAGGCGCCGCAGATGGTTGATCTCCGTCAGGCACAAAGGGCAGAGGCCGTCGTAGAATACCCGCAGTTGCGTCATGGTGTGATGCTGTTCCTTTTTAGCTGTTAATTGACTGTGGTTGTTTGGTCAGCGTCATGCGCCGGTTTTGAAGCGGTGCAACTGATTCTCCAGCTCGCCACTCAGGGTTTGCAGGTCGGACGACAGCCCGGCCAGATCCACTGCCTGCGCGGCGTTGCTGCGGGCTATGCCATCAACTTCGGTCAGATGGCGGGCCACATCGTCACCCACCGCGGTCTGCTCCTGCGTCGCCGCGGCGATCATGTCGTTGAGGCGGGAAATCTGCGTGACTTCGGTCGCCATTTCCGCCAGGGTTTCGGCGCTGGTATCAGCGGCCTCGAGGCAGCGCTGCACGGCGTTCTGGCTGCGCCCCATGGCATCGTGTGCGGCTTCCGAGGCACTCTGCAGGCGTTCAATAAAGCGCTGGATTTCGGTGGTCGACTGGGAGGTTCGTTTAGACAGATTGCGGACCTCGTCGGCGACCACAGCGAACCCGCGGCCGTGATCACCCGCGCGCGCAGCCTCAATGGCAGCGTTCAGGGCCAGCAGGTTGGTCTGTTCGGCAACGCCTTTGATGACGTCGACAACCTGATGAATGTCACCGGCCAGCTTGGCGGTCCCGGACACGGCATCCCCGGTCAGTTCAATATCCTTGTTCAGCGCGGAAATCTCCTGCTTGATGTTCTGCATGGCGCGATTGCCCTGGTCGGCATGACTGTCGGCGTTGCGGGCAGCGGAGGCAGCCTGCTCGGCATTGCGGGCGACTTCGGCCGTGGCGGTGCTCATTTCCCGCATGGCCTGGACCATGTATTCACTTTCGTTGGCCTGGCGTTCGGCACTGGTACTGACCTGTGACGATTTTTCGGTCAGTGAGTCACCCATGGCGCGCAGATTGTCCAGCCGCTGGTTGACGCCTGTCACCAACGCTTCCAGTTGATCCACGAATCCGTTAAACGCCTCGGCCACCGGGGTGTTCAGATCAACCCGGTATGACAGGTCGATGCCCTGGTCGGCCTGCGACATGCGAGTCGTGGCGCTGGCAATGGACTCGCTTTCCAGCGCGTCCCGGCAAGCCAGAATGGCCAGGTAAATCAGCACGCCGGCTTCGGCAATGACGTACCCGGCATGAATGAATATCATGCTCCACATTGCGTGTTCGGTAACCCAGACACCAAAGCCGTTGATCTGCAGGTAAAAGAACAGGAAGTGGTGAATGGCGATGGTGACCGTGGCGACCACAATGGGTAGCCAGTCACGGTAGTAAATGAGCAGCGCCAGCAGCACAAATATGGAAAAATGCATTTCGATGGTGCCGTGGCTCTGATGTATGTGCAGGGCCGACATCACCATAAATGATACCGCCATCAGGCAGCGATACAGTCGGCTGCCACGGATGGTCTGGAGCAGGGCAACCATGATGGCCAGGGTGGCGCCGCCGACGATCAGGGCGCTGCCCCAGGTGCCGTGCCAGGGTGCAAGGGCCAGGGCGTAAAGCAGGCAGACGCCCAGAACGCCGGTCATAATGACGTCGGCGCGCTGGTGATGGTCGGTGGTCTGTGCAGCGTGCGATAGCATGTTCATGGTGTCGGGCTCTACGAAGACGGAGGAAGGGTGCAACCCTAGGTATCGGCATGACCGCTTCGTTCTTGACCGCTGGACGGCGCGTAGGCGATTTGTTTGCAGACTGTGCAGGTATACGCGTTGCCCCGGGATTCGGTTCAGCGCATGCTTTGTAATGGGCCTGTCACATAAATGCGTTTAACTACGGTTCCGAAAAGACCGCACGTCAAAAAAGCAGGCACGGTGCACCGTCACGCACCGGCATATCCCAGAGAAAAGAGGTAGCATCATGTCCAGACATCAACCGGAAAATCCCCAGCGTCGTTTCATGCTAAAGAGCAGCGCCATGGCCGTTGCCTTTGCCGCATCGCCAGCGGTCAGCGCCCTGCAATCCATGGCCAACCGCCAGGGCCGAAGCAATGCCGTGGCATCATCGCTGGCTGACAGTCCTTACGGCCCGGTGCGACCGGTGCGTGACACCGTGACCGGTCTGGAATTGCTGCAACTGCCCGAGGGTTTCAGCTACGCCAGCGTATCGTGGACAGGCGATGCCATGAGCAATGGCCAGTCAGTGCCCTTCGCCCATGATGGCATGGGTGTGATCGCCGAGCAGGGCGATGAGATCATCCTGGTCAGAAACCATGAACTGGGTGCCGGTCCGCTGATCAATGCGCTTGGCCTGTACGATGAAGCAACCATCGCTGGCGGCCAGCGCGCCGCCGGTGGCAATACCAACATACATTTCTCCCGCAGTCAGCGTCGCGAGATTCGCACAGTGCCCAGCCTGGGTGGCACCCTGGCCAACTGCGCCGGCGGCGTGACGCCATGGGGCACCTGGCTGTCATGCGAGGAAACCACCAACGACAGCACGGCTGAAGGTGGCCGCAAGCATGGCTATGTATTCGAAGTGACAGCAGACCCGGCGCAGACCACCGGTGAGCCCATCGTGGGCATGGGCCGCTACAAGCATGAAGCCGCTGCTGTGGATCCGGTCACCAGTTACGTCTACCTGACCGAAGACAACCGCAATCAGTCGCCGATCTACCGCTTTATTCCCAACGATACCAGCCAGCAGGCTGGTGCCCTGGAAAAGGGCGGACGTTTGCAGGCGGCCAAGGTTGTCGGTATCGAGCGTGCCAATCTACTGGCGCCGGAGCTGGGTCAGGAAGTCGACATCGAATGGGTCGACATCGCCGACCCTGACATGGGCCCGATCGGCGATGCCAGCGGACCCTACCTGCAGTCACGAGAAGCCGGTGCCCTGAGCATTAGCCGGGGTGAGGGCATCTGGTATTCAGAAGGTCTGTTCTACATAGTGGATACCAGCGCCGGTGACAATGACGAGGGTGAGCCCGGTCAGGGCAATGGCGCGGTATGGATGCTGGATCCGGCAGAGAGCCGCATGCGCTGCCTGTTCGCCTCAACCCATGAGGTCATGGGCAACAACCCGGACAACATTACTGTTAGCCCGCGCGGTGGCGTGGTGATGTGCGAAGACGGCGGTGGCGTGGAAGATCAGTTTGGATTTGGTGAGCGCGTCCTGGGTTTGCAGACAACCGGCGACTCGTTTGTATTTGCCAAAAACAATGTTGTGCTCAGTGAGGCGGATATCACCCGTGCCGGCAAGCAGTGTGAGGCGAGGGACTACCGCAATCAGGAAATCGCCGGTGCCTGCTTTGACTCGACCGGCGAGTTTCTGTTCTTTAATATCCAGACGCCGGGCATTACCTTTGCTGTATGGGGTCCCTGGGAGAAAGGTCCTTTGTAAAAGCTACCTGCGTTGCCATTGCTTCGTTAAAAGCAGGCTTAAAATGCTCATTTACTAATCGTAAACTGCGCTTTTGCGCCTGCTTTTGCCTCGCACTGGCGGCCTCGCTAACGCTTTTAGGCAGTGGTTATTCTTGTTCCTGGCGGCGTTTGCCCGCGAGGATGCCGGGCAGGGCGTAGTTGCCCTCGTGGCACGCGTATTCGTAGATACGCTCGTCCTCGGGCCGGGCGTATAACATCATCTCGGCTGTCCACGGCCGTGTGTAGGCCACCGGGTCATTCATGGTGAAGCGGTAGACGATTTCCTCCGGCGATACCATACGCAGTGTCTCGGTCACTTCCAGATCCGGCCCGGAACCATAGTGCGACTGCTGCGGATGCATGTTGCGCGTGGTCACCACCAGCGTGTCGCCCTCCCAGCGGCCCACCGAATCCCCCATCCACTTATGCACATCAGGCGGCAGATGCTCGCCGTGCAAGCGGATGATGCGGGCGTCATGCATCATCTCCGCCATGATCATCACATAATCGTCAGTCTGCACAATCTGGTAATTGTTGTTGTAGATGATGGGCATCATCGGCGGGCCGGCGCTGGAGTTGGAGGTGCGGAAATCGTAGAACAGCAGGCAGCGCTCGCCTATCGTGGCCATTTCCGGCCCCAGGAAGGCATCCTCGCCATGCAGGTCTCGCCAGTGTTCCATCAGGTTCTGCTCGGGCGCGCCCTCACGAAAGGGGATCTGTCCGTCGGGTGGGTCGATGATCATCGAGGTGCGGTATTCGCCGTCGATGTTCACGACCTGAGTGCCACGGTCCAGCCAGAAGGTGTTATACGCTGCAGCGGTGTTGCCGTCGCTGGGCGGTGGCCGGTTCGGGTCGCTGGGGGCAAATGACTGCTGCTCGCGCTGCTGCGCATTCTGCTGCAGGCGATGTGCCTCTTCCGCGCTCATCGAGCGTTGGTCGCCGAAACGCGCTGGGCGTTGCAGCGGTGTCTGGGTGCCATTGGTCCAGACCCCCTGCAGATCGGGCTTGCCGTCCGGGGTGCGGGGCAGCGTCTGTGTTTGCGGGAAGGCGCCCAGACTGCTGCCCAGGGCGAGCAGGCCGACGAGCGCGGTGCAGATACTGCGGGCTGGCGCAGAGCGGGTCATTAAGTTGCCGGGCTTCTTTTTGTTAATCAGCATGATGGTACCTGCGGAATGGGTGAGCGGCCTGCCTACTATAACTGAAAATGGCTGGCAGCAGGACAGGCCAAATATTTTCGCGCATCGTATTGACAATCATTCCTATTCGCGTTTATTCTAATCCTGTCCTGATCAATGTCCTGGAGTGAGGCTGCCCGAATGTACGTTTGCATATGCCGTCAGATTACCGATAAACAGATTCGCGAGTATTGCGCAGGCGGTGATGTATCGATGGCGGATGTTCGTGCGGATCTGGGCCTGGCCAGTGATTGCGGTCGCTGCGGAAAGTATGCTCGCGAGATCGTGGCAGAAACGGTATCCGCGGCCAACCTCAAGGATGTTGCCTACGCCGCCTGAGGGCACTGCCAAACCCCAACAGGCAAATCCCAATCATTCTCGTTTCCAATCTCTTTTTCTTTTTAGTGTCAATGGTTTAGCGAAGTTTTGGCTTGACTTGGAAGCCATTCCGGCGCACCCTTGTCGGCAGATTTCGGGCGTTGTTCGCCAGAAACGCACCGACCGATAAGGAGTCAACCATGAAAGCCGACAAAACCATGATCAAACACCTGAACAAAGCGCTTGGCAACGAGCTGGTGGCGATCAATCAGTACTTCCTGCATTCACGCATGTACAAGGACCGCGGTCTGACCAAGCTCGCCGACAAGGAATACGAGGAATCCATCGACGAAATGAAGCATGCAGATCAGCTGATCGAGCGCATTCTGTTTCTGGAAGGATTGCCCAACCTGCAGAGCCTGGGCAAACTGCTGATCGGTGAGCACACCAAAGAAATGCTGGAGTGTGATCTTAAGCTTGAAAACGTGGCGATCCCTGACCTGCGTGACGGCATCGAATACGCCGAGTCTATTCGAGATTACGGCAGCCGCGAGCTGCTATCGTCCATTCTGGAAAGCGAAGAAGAACACGTGGACTGGCTGGAGACGCAGCTCAGTCTGATCGAGTCGGTGGGTCTGGAGAATTACCAGCAGTCGATGATGTAATGCGGGTGGGAGGGGCTTACTGCCCCTCCTGGCTGTTATGACCCTCCAGCCCATCCAGAAATTCCAGCACCGCCGCATTGGTCGCTTCCGGCAGTTCCTGCTGAATCCAGTGCCCGGCCTCGGGCAACACCACCACGCCGCGCAGGTCTTCCACCACGCGGCTCATCGCGCCCTGTAAACGGCCCTGGGACGCACCGCCAATCACCACGTCATTTTCACCGGCGATAAACAGCGTCGGAATAGTGATTTTTTCCCCGGCCAGTTGGGGTGTGATTTCCCAGTTGCGGTGGAAATTTCGGTAATAGTTTACGCCGCCACGGAAGCCGGCCGCTTCAAACTGGCCGACAAAATAGTCCAGATCCGCTTGCGTCAGCCAGTCGGGCAGGCCCCTGGCCGCACCCAGGCGCGGGATCCAGCCGCCGGCCGAGCGGTGACGGTCCGTCACTTCCGGTGCCTCACGGGGCGAGTCAGGTGACAGATACAGCCGGCTCAGCAGACCGTGTGGATCCGCGTCATATTCGGCTTCGGCCACGCCCGGCTCCTGGTGGTAAAGGATGTAGTAAAAATTATCGCCAAAGGCATTGCGCCAGCCCACCAGCGGTGATTCGGCCGGCCGGCCACTGTAGGGCACACTCATGGCAACCAGCGCGGAGAAGCGGTCCGGGTGCAGCAGCACGGTGTTCCATGCCACTATCGAGCCCCAGTCGTGACCCATCAGGATGGCCTGGTCTTCGCCGTAGGCATCGACAATACCCACAATATCGGCGGCCAGCGTGACGATGTCGTAGTCTTCCACATTGGCAGGTGCCTCGGTGGCGCCATAACCACGCATGTCAGGGGCCACCACGCGATAACCGGCATTGGCCACCGCCTGAATCTGGTGCCGCCAGGAATACCAGGATTCCGGCCAGCCGTGTGCCATGATCACCAGCGGACCGGTGTCGCCCATGGTTGCCAGACGCATGCGGATGCCGTTGGTTTCAATAAAGCGGAAGCTGATACCGGGGATGGGTGACTCCTCGTTCATAAGCGCACTCTTAGTTTGGACGTCGGTTTGGGCAGACAGGTGGCCTGACACTGCGCTCAGGCACAGCAGTGCAGTGGCCGCGAGTGTGCTGAAGAGCGATCGTGACGTTTTCATGCTCAGGTACCCTCTGGCTTTGGTATGATGCAGCCGAGCTTACAACATTTACCCTGACAGAAGAACCGCCTTATGCTGAGTTTGTTGGACCTGATCTGGTTGGCGCTGCTGGTGGTGCTGGTCAACCATTGGTGGCGATCCCGTGACGCCAAGGCGTTTGCTTTGCAATATGCTGCCCGTCGCTGCAAGGAGCTGAACCTGCAGTTGCTTGACCAGAGCATGGTGCTGAAGCAGAGCCGGCTGCGCCGCGGCGATACCAGCGTGCTGCAATGGTATCGCCGCTACGACTTCGAGTTTTCCTCCACCGGTCACGAGCGTTACCCCGGCACAGTGGAGCTTGCCGGCAACCGCCTGCTGGGTATTGAGATGTCAGCCTACGTCACTCACGACTGAGCGACTTGCCGCGAAACCCTAGCGGGTACCGGGCATGATCTCGAACACCGGATCAAACTCGACCAGCACGGATGCCAGCTGCTGGAGCACGCCTGCATTGCCGGTGATCTGACCCCGTCCACCGGTGAGCTGGCTCGCCAGCGTGGCCTGGCCCATGATCACCTGGTCCAGATCACTGCGGTTCATGGTGATGCTGGCATCGGCGTCACTGGCGCGGTAACCAGCGATGTTGGTCAGGGTGCCGCCGCGCATTTCGATGACAAACTGCTCACCGTTGTCCGGCGTACTGAAGTTGAGTTTGAATGCCATGCCATCGGCCAGCTGGCTGTCCACCCGGGTAGCAATGGCGTCCCACCATTGTGTCGTGGTCATGGCACGTGCCAGATCGGGACTGGTACCGCGCGCCGGGCCAGCGGGCGCCACACCCACGCGCAGTTCCTGCGCCGCCGTCAGAAAAGCGTTGCGCATGCTGGCACTTTCGTATTGATAACCCAGCTGCTCAAAGGTCGCTGCCAACAGGTCCTTGCCGGTCTGGTTGTCGGGCTCGGCGTAGACCAGTTTATTGAGGATCTCCATGGCGTGGCGGTACTGCCCATCGTCAAACAGTGCCTGTGCGCGTGGCAAAATCGCGTCAGCACCGCCCATCATGTCCACGTACAGCGGGGCCGACTCTTCGGGGGACAGCGGCGCCAGTGTGGCCGGATTACCGTCCCAGTAGCCGAGGTAGCGATTGATCACGGCGCGTGAGTTGTGGAACTCCGAGCCATGGTACTGCCGCACACTCCAGCTTTGCTGCAGTGACTGTGGCACCTGATACTCGTTGTGCATCTGGCTGATGGTGATGCCACGATTGGCCAGGTTCAGTACCTGGTTGTTGAGGTTGGCGTAGGCATCACGCTGGTCGCGCATGACTTCCTGGATACGGTCATTGCCCCAGCGTGGCCAGTTGTGTGAGGAGATCATTACCTCGGCGTCCTGGCCGAAGCGATACAACGCTTCATTGATCTGGCGTGACCAGGACAGGGCGTCGCGCACCAGGGCCCCGCGCAGGGTGTAGATATTGTGGATGGTGGCGGTGATGTTCTCCGCCGCCCAGAACACATTGTGGTCCGGGAACCAGGCATTCATCTCTGCCGGCGCCTCGGTGCCGGGTGTATTCTGGAAAATAACCCGCACACCGTCGATGGTGTGCTCCTCAAAGTCATCGCTGACCACCACGGTGGGGGCAATCAGGCCACTGCTGCCGCGCGCCAACGCCTTGCCGATGGCGGAATCCACCTGCCCGAAGGGGCCCGGTACCAGCGGGTTGCCGTACTGATAGGACGCGCGGCGGGTCATGGCATTGCCGGCATACACATTTTCGGAAATGGCCTCCTCCATGAACCCGATCGGTGCATAGATATCGACGCCCCCGCTCTGTACATCGGTATCGTCGATGACACCGCGTACGCCGCCAAAATGATCGATGTGCGAGTGTGAATATACCACTGCGGAGACCGGCCGTTCCCCGAGTTGCTGGTTGGCAAAGGCCAGCGCCGCGGCGGCGGTCTCGCGGGTCAGCAGCACGTCAAACAGAATCCAGCCACGGTCGCCCCTGATCAGGGTCATGTTGGCCAGGTCGTAGCCGCGTATCTGGTAGATGAAATTCGGCACCACCTCATACAGCCCATAGTTCATGTTCAGCGTCGCCTGCCGCTGCAGGGAGGGATGAATGCTGTCGTAATCCTGACCGTCCAGTAAAAAGTCGTAACGGCCCATATCCCAGACCACATTGCCGGCGGCGCCGAGAATCTGTCGGTAGTCAGGTGCAGCGATAAAGCCGCGCTGTGACTCGTCAAAGTCACGGTCATCGGCAAACGGCAGCGAGGCGCGCAGCCCGGCCTGTTGTTCGGCGGTGGCGGCGCTGGCGGGCTGACTGACGCGCTGGGTGGAGGATTGTGCGTAAACACGACTGACTGCGCAGGTGCCAAGTAACAGCACCAGGACGACTAGCGTAGAGAAATGACTGCTACTGGTGGTTCGCATAACGATGGCCTCTTTTTTTGTACAGGCAGTAAAGCTGAATTTTGTGGGCACTTCAAGCGGCTTGAATCGCCTGATCAGGGCAGCTACTATCGATGTCACCCTAAGCACCGGAGAACTGGCCCATGCGCCGCAATTTGCCACAGCCAGGGCTGGCCGCCGGCGACAGCCGGCATCGTTCCCGGATGTCAATATGGCGCCGGGGCATGGCCCTGTTGCTGCTCGCCCTGATTACGCCCACCTACGCCCAAGACGATACCACCATGTCCGAGTCAGATGAATCGATAAAACCCTTTCGCATCGCCATTGCCGATTCGGCCCTGGCAGACCTGCAGCGCCGCCTGCGACAAACCCGCCTACCCGATCAGATCCCCGGCAGTGGCTGGGACTACGGCACCGAGGGTGCCTGGCTGGCATCGCTGCTGGACTACTGGCGCGATGACTTCGACTGGCGCGCACAGGAAGCGCAGCTGAACCGATTTGATCAGTTTGTCACGCACATTGACGGCGTCGACCTGCACTTTATCCACCAACGCTCGCCGCACGCGCAGGCCCGGCCGTTGCTGCTGACCCATGGCTGGCCGGGGTCGGTCGTCGAGTTCCGGCATATCATCGATGCGTTGACGCACCCGGAGCAGCACGGCGGCAGCGCGGACGATGCCTTTCACGTGATTGCGCCGTCGCTGCCGGGCTTTGCGTTTTCCGGTAAGCCCGATCTGCCCGGATACAACCCCGAGCGTATGGCGCACATGCTGGCGGCGCTGATGCAGCGTCTGAACTATCAGCGTTACGGCGCTCAGGGCGGTGACTGGGGCGGCATCATCAACCGGATCCTGGCGGCACGGTATCCTGAACGCCTGATTGGCCTGCATTCCAATTTTGTACTGGCCAGTGCGCCGCGTGATCCGGACACCCTGGCGGCGACACCGGCAGCGGATATGGAGCGGCGCGAAGCGCGCCAGGCCTATATGGCCAATGAAATCGGGTATCAGCAGATTCAGGGCACTAAACCACAGACGCTGGGGGTCGGGCTCAACGATTCACCGGCCGGGCTGGCGGCGTGGATAGGGGAGAAGTTTCATGGCTGGAGCGATCTGGACGGCGGCACGCCGGACAGCAACTTCAGTCGCGATGATCTGCTGACCAATATCAGTGTGTACTGGTTTACGCAAAGCATCACGTCATCGGCGCGTATCTACTACGAGAACCGTGCAGTGCCTATCAGTGAGCCGCTGGGTTATGTCAGCGTGCCCACTGCCGGGGCCATCTTTCCAAAAGAAATCTATCTGACGCCTCGCCTGTGGGCAGAGCAGGCCTACAATATCGTGCGCTGGACCGAGATGCCCCGGGGCGGCCATTTTGCGGCCCTGGAGGAGCCGCAGCTGCTGCTGGCCGATATCCGTGCTTTTTTCTCAGCCCTGGAGTAACAGGTTGTCAGCGCCGTTGCAGCGGTGAATAGCCCCAGGGGTCCGGCGGGGTTGCAACAGCAGTGCTCAGATCAAACTCGACACGGAACAGGCGGTTTGAATCGCGGCGTGCCAGCTCGTAAACAAACTGCTCGCCGGGTTCAATCTCCATGGCCCAGACATTGGTCAGTGAGACCAGCATGTCGCCGCGCGTAAACAGGTCAATGGAGTACTGATCGGCTGGGAATTCCTGGCGTTCGGCTGTGCCGTCGGTGCTGCTGTCTCCGCCGTACATGGTCACGGCATCATCGCTACCGTCCGGTTGGCGGTGGTCGTGTTTCAGTTGCAGACCTTGCGCGGTACGGGTCAGAATCCACGTCCGGCTGCGGTTATCGCCGACATGGAAGGGAATACGGATCTGATTGTCGCTGCACTCACGCACATGCATGACCAGAGGCTGCCCGGCAAAGGGGTCATCATCCGGTTGTGGGGTGTTGACCGCGACACGACCGGCAAAGGACTGACCACAGTGCTGGGCAATATTGGCCATGAAGGTATCTGCCGGGCTGGGGTCCGTGCTGACGACAATGGTTGTCGGCGGCGCTGGCTCACTGCAGGCGGCCAGCGTCAACAGGCCAATCTGTACCGCTGTCGTTAAAACCTTGTTCATGCTGATATTCCTGGCGGAGGGTTATTTGACTGACTGAGCCTAGCGTGTTTCTCCGGTGCTGGCAATGTGGCGCGACTGTGATCTCGGGGCGCACAGCTGTCACTGCGATTGTTTTGACATGCATGGCAACCACTTCTATGCTGAGGGCCGGATACTCTTACCGGAGAACAACAATGAAAATGCGTGTGCTTCCTGTAACCCCAGTGATTCTGTCTTCGCTGCTTGTGCTGAGTGCCTGTTCCGATTCATCCCAATCGTCTCTTAACCAGCCGTCTCTTGATCAGTCGTCTCTTGACCAGCGGCCCTCTGGACAGAGCCCAAGCGCCAGCACTGACTACCGATACGAGACGGATATCCGCTGGACCAGTTTTGGCATTCCCCACGTCAGGGCCGATGACTGGGGCAGTCTGGGGTACGGGTTTGCCTATGCCACGGCGCGCGATGCCATCTGTACCATTGCCCGGGACGTGTTGATGGTCAATGGTGAGTTGTCACTCAACTTCGGCGAAGAGGGCGGTAACCTGCAAAGCGATATCTTCCATCGCGCGGTGCTCGATGATGCCATGATCGCATCTTTCCGTGATGGCCAGAGCGACAAGACCGTTGATTTCTCGGCCGGTTACGTTGCCGGTTACAATCGCTATCTGGCCGAACACGGTGACGATCTGCCGCCGGCGTGTGCGGACACCGAGTGGGTACGCAGCATTACCGAGCTGGACATCGACAAACTGACCATCGGTGTCGGAATCCGCTATGGCCTGGGCCTGTTCCAGCGCGAGATGGCCAACGCTGCGCCGCCGGGTATGCCGATCGCACGCATCGACAGCAATTTTGATATCGAGGCCGGCATCGGCAGTAATGCAGTGGCCATGGGCCGGGATGTGACGGCATCGGGCCGCGGCCTGCTGCTGGGCAATCCGCATTATCCCTGGCAGGGCTCCTCGCGTTTCCACATGATCCATACCACCATTCCCGGCGAGGTTGATGTCATGGGCGTCAGCCTGTACACCACCAACCGGATTGCCATCGGTTTTAACCATGATGTGGCGTGGACACACACCGTGTCGACCGGCATGCGCTCCACCGTGTACGCCCTGGAACTGGATCCGGAGAATCCCACCCGTTACCGCTATGGCAACGCGTACCGCGATATGGAGCGGGTCAGTATTGAGGTGCCGGTGACCAACCAGGAGGGCGGTATCAGCACGGTCGCACGCGATGTCTATATGAGCCATTACGGCCCGCTGGTGGTCTCCGACCAGTTGCCGTGGACTGACACCACCGCCTTCGCCATCCGTGACGTCAATCTCTACAACGACAAGTCAGCGGCCACTTATGACGCCCTGAACACCGCCCGCAGCATTGACGAGGTGGAAGCCGCACTGAGCCTGCAGGGCGTGTCGTGGGTCAATACCATTGCTGCTGACAGCGATGGCACCGCTTTTTACGCGGATATCAGTGTTGTACCCAATGTTGACAGCGCGCTGATTGAGGCCTGCCGTATCGATGTCGACAGTGTGCCCTCACGGGTGGTGCTGCTCAATGGCAGTGACCCGGCGTGTGAATGGCATGAATCTGATGAATCAGAGATACCTGGCGCTATGCCGGCAGACAGCATGCCGCGTATTCGCCGCGACGACTATGTGCACAATGCCAACGACAGCTACTGGCTGTCCACGCCGCGCGAACCACTGGAAGGCTATTCGCCCATAATCGGCGCCGAACGCACGCAGGCCAGTCTGCGCACCCGTGCTGGCTTGAGCTTTATTGAAGAGGCGCTGGCGACCGGCGAAAAGATGCAGCCGCAGCACCTGCAGGACATGCTGTTCAGCCATCGCCATTTTGGTGCCGAACTGTTCCTGGATGACGTGCTGGCGTTGTGTGCTGATGCGGGCGAGCCGGTGATGCTTGAAGGCAACGAGGTAGATATCTCAGCGGCCTGCGCGGTGCTGGCCGACTGGGACCGGCGCAATGACATCGACAGCCGCGGTGCGCACGTCTGGCGCGAGTTCTGGCGGCAGGCAGCCGCCATTCCGGACCGTTACGCCGTGCCGTTTGATGCCTCCGACCCGGTTAATACTCCCCGGCAACTGGCCACCGACCAGCCGGCCGTGCGGGCCGCTCTGATGCAGGCGCTGGCCTATGCGCAGACGTTCTTTCAGGAGCAGAACATCGCCCTGGATGCCACCTGGGGATCACTGCAGTACGAGCCCCGCAATGGCGAGCTGATTGCCATACCCGGCGGTGATGGTGGGGCCGGCATGTGGAGTGTGATCACCTCCCAGTTCGATCCCGACATCGGCGCCTATACGCCCATTCTGCATGGCAACAGCTACATGCAGGTGATCGGCTGGGATGAGGACGGACGGGTGGACCCGCGCGGCATTCTAAGCTACTCGCAGTCAGAGGATCCACGCTCAGCACACTTTGCCGATCAAACACGGCTGTATTCACAGAGCCTGTGGCTGGATCTGCCCTTCCACGAGGAAGACATCCTGGCAGACCCTGCCTTGCAGACATTGACGCTGCGCGAGTAGCAGCGTCCGGTGTCAGCGGCTTGGTTTAACTGCCTGGGTTAACTGCCCGGGCCGTTAATCCGGGCGCTCAGGCCTCGGGCGCGCGGCAGCGCGGGTCAGCCTGCTGGATGCCGGTAATCATTTCCCGGCTCAGCGGCAGCGGGTCACAGCCATGGCCGGTTTCGCAGATCATGTCCCACTGAGGCTCAGCCTTGATGTGGCACCCCAGGCAATTGCCGCCAAAACGGTTGACCACATCGGTAAAGCCACGCACGGTGATTTCCGAGCCTTCCGGGCTGACGTTGAGCTCAAAGAACTCCCAGTCGTTGGTTGCCGGGCTGGTGCCCTCGGGTTGTTTGACCATGACTTCGGTGGGCACCAGCTGTACCACAGAGCCCGTGGGGTAGGGGGCGCCGCCAGGTGCGTTGGCGGCCGCCAGGGTGGCGTCCAGATCACCCAGCAGATTGTCAACGAAGAAACCGCGTACCGCGGTCATCTCGGTCAGGCAGTCGAAAGTGCTGGCTTCAATGGCAATGGGCTGGCTCGATTGCGCCATCAGTTGATTGATACCCATGCCGGCAGACAGAGCCGCCGCTGTTAGCGCGAGGGCAATTCGTGTGCGCTTGGTAAATGAACGTTTCATGCGGGTCTTCCTCATCAGAATGTCAGGGCCAGTAGAATGTGCTGTCAGTGTTGTGAGCGATAATATCGCGCGCGATATAAAATCGCAACGGGTTGCGCTAAAGCGTGTTCTGGGTGCGACCGCCGGGGCATGTCGCCAGCGTTGGCATCACTGCAAATGCCGGATCAGAGCGTCCAGTTGTTGTTTAAGCTTGATGCCTTCTTCGAGCGGATAACCGGTACGCTCGAACATTTTCTCCGGGATGCAGGCGCACTTCTGTTTCAGGCGTTTGCCTTTGCGGGTCACGGTCACGGTGACCACGCGCTCATCGTCGACGCTGCGCGTCCGCTCAATGATGTCCATCAGCTCCAGTCGCTTCAGCAACGGCGTCACCGTATTGCTCGCCAGTTGCGCCCGCTGGCCGATGTGCGACACCGTGCAGGGTGCGTCTTCCCACAGGATCAGCAACACGATGTATTGCGGGTAGGTCAGTCCCAGCGGCTCAAGAAGAGGTTGATACAGCCGCGTGATCAGGCGCGAGGCGGCGTAAAGCGGGAAGCAGAGCTGATTGTCCAGGCGCAGGTAGCGATCCGGGTCCTGATCAGGCAGACTGCCTGATTGCGCGTCGGCGTCATCGGTGCCCATGCTGTTGTCAGTGGCGTGTCTCGTCGTGGCGTTCGCAGCCGGGGTTTTGCTGGGTGTTCTGGGCATGGCGTCCGGCACATCCTGTCAGGGTTTGGGCGTGGCACCTCGCAAGCGTGCCCGATTGGCTTATAATGGCCATTGTTGCCCATCGAATCAACTATCCGGAGTATGTTTGTGTTCCAGTTTTACCGATTGCCGCTGATACTGACCTGTTTGCTGACCCTCGCCGCCTGCGCCAGTTCGCGGGTGCTCACTGAATGGCCGCAGACCGTGCCGGAACAGGATCTGTTCCTGCAGGCCTACCAGCAGGACCTGGACAATCAGGCCCGGCAGACCGACGTCGAGTACCTGACCTGGATTGTGCGCTTCTATGAGGGCTGGGAAATGATGGCCACCGGCTGGAATGACATGACACCGGTCGTGCTCAGTGACCTGAGCGCACAGCAGGCCGAGCAGGTGGCAGGCATGCGCGACAATCTGGGTGTATTGATCGCCGCCGAATGGGCCAAGGACAACGATGTGCGCATCATCGACACCGCCATGCTCAGTCTGTGGGGCGGCGTGATGGTCGCAGCGCTGGAACCGGAAGTGCGCATTGATGCCATTGCACTGATCACCGATGACGTCGAGCGCCTGCTGGCCGGCGAACTGGCCCCGGCCCGGATCAACGATGATCGTTATGCCACCCGCTTGCCGATCGAGCTGGACTAACGTCCCGGCGCCAGTTCCTTGTGGCGAACAATGATTTTGGCCATGTCGTGGCGGCATGAACCGGCCTTGTTGATCAGCTTGCGCTCACAGATGTCACAACGCACACATTCCTTGAAATCGATCTTTTCCCGGCGGATCGCCCCGGTGGGGCAGGCGTGTTCGCAGACGGTACAGACCTGGCACTGTGGCACCCGCTTGATGCGGCGGGGGCTGATGAACGACACCACGCCCAGCGCTGCGCCCAGCGGACAGACATATCGGCAGTAGAAGCGCGGCACCACCACGCAGGCCAGCAGGATCGCGCCCAGAATGGCAAACAGCACCGCTGAGCCGCTCATGAAAAACAAAGTGCCGAAAGGCTCAAAATACTGGAATACGGCGACGTTATTGGCGATCACGGCGGCGCCAATGATGAATGCCAGAAATGCATACTTGGTGTAGATACCCAGGTCATGCCATTTCTGTGGCACCTTGAACAGCCAGCGCTTGGGGGTGAAACGACTGATGATGTCCTGCACCGCGCCAAAGGGACACAGTGATGAGCAGAACAGGCGGCCCCAGATCAGGGTGGTGATCACCGTAAACACCACGATCATCAGCAGCGGCAGGTTATTGAGCAGGAAGCCGGGGCCCTGCACCAGCACGCCGGTGATATGCGCCACGGACAGGAACCCGGCTTTCATGAAGCCCAGATAGACCATCACCAGCGTCAACGCCGCCCAGCGCCAGCGCGCGCTCTTGCGGAAGAATGCAGTCAGCACCAGGGCAAAAATCAGCATCAGCATGGCCACTTCGTCCCATGGCGTCACGCCCCAGGGCGGATCATTGAGGAACTGGTGCAGGGCGCTGTTTTCCAGACGGATGATGCGTTCAATTTCCGCCTCGCTCAGAATCGGGTCGCCGCTGGCCAGGCGCTGGCCCAGCCCCAGGATCTCGTATTGCAGCTCATAGGGGTCCAGGCTGCCCAGCGGCTGGTAAAAAATGTTGATGGGCTGAGACAGATCATAACGGTCATCCAGCACAATTGCGCCGGCAAATTCGGCGCGGCCGTCGATCAGCCCGGCATCGGCATTGCCGGCAGTCACCAGCAGGTTGGCGGTCAGACGGCGCATGGGCAGATCACCCTGTTGTAGCTGCAACCGGTCCTGACGGAACTGCTGAAAGCCGCTGCCGCCCACGGCCATCAGGATCATCTGATTGCCGCCGAGCCGGGCGCTGGCATCGCGTTCAGCGCGCGCGTAGGCGGTGTTGCCAATAAAATACTCGCCCAGCGCCGGATGACCCATGTAGGTAAAGGTCAGCTCCAGCGTCTCGCCACCGGGCAGGTTCATGCTGATCTGTCGGATGATGTCCTGTTCAACCAGCTCATCCCAGCTCAGCGCCTGCATCTCCTGCAAAATACGTTCATGGCGGGCGCGCTCCAGTGCGCTCCCGGGCGTGAAACCGTTGTAGGCACCGGCCACACGACGGGCCGCCTCACGAATGCCGCGGGTGATGGCAAAGCTGCTGACCGTTGCACCGGCAATGCCATCGATATCACTGTTAATGCGGAAATCGTCAGCGATCGACTTGCCGGCAAACTGGCCCTGAAAGACCGGGTCGGCCAGAAAGTCGCCGAGTGTATTTACGTAGGATTCGACATAACTGAGGATTTTCATGCCGGTCAGCTGGTTGTTCAGATCCACACCCACCAGCATCGGAATGGGCGCACTGAAGCCGCGCTCCTCGGGCGGCACATCAGCTGTCAGGAACACATAACCGATCAACTCCCGGCCACCGTTGTCCGTGCTGCGGTAGGCTTCGTAAACCGGCGGCTCACCCTGTTTGTCAGAGAATGAATCCGCTGCCGGCATCACCTGTTGCAACCACTCAGGCTGCACGTCAGTGGAGAACGGCGTGCGCACCGGGTTGCCTTCAATAGGCTGGCGTGGCGGTTGCGCCTGCAGGACAGTGCTGGACAGCGCCATAACAAGCGTCATAGCCAGCGCCATGACAAAACCATACAATCGGTCGGTATGCATGTGGTTCATTAATCCTTATTCAGTACTTTACAGGCTCCGGGCGCGCTTACTATAACTGTCGTGTTGTGTCAGCGGTAGCGGTCATCGGCATTGTGAGACAAAATGTCACATAGGCGCGGATCAGCAGATTCGCTGCAATCCACCACCCTGAAGGACTGTCATGAAATCGCTGGAACTAAAAATACCGCCTCCCCTGATCGCGCTGCTGTGTATTGCCCTGATGTGGTACATACAGGGCTTCTATCCACTTGGCTGGCTGACCGCCGCGTGGGTGCTGCCCGTGGCCATCCTGCTGGCGCTGACCGGCATAGCCGTCGCCAGCATGGGGGCCGCGGCCTTCAAGCGTGCCCATACCACGGTCAATCCGCTGCATCCCGAGCAGACGTCACACCTGGTCACTGACGGCATTTATCGCTACACCCGCAACCCCATGTACCTGGGCATGGCGCTGGTGCTGACGGCCATCGCGCTGTATCTGGCGGACCTGAGTGCGTTTCTGGGGGTGGCGCTGTTTGTGCGTTATATCGGCCGCTACCAGATTGGCCCGGAAGAAGACAGGCTACTGGAAAAATTCGGTGACAGTTTTGCGGCATATCAGAATAGGGTGCGACGCTGGCTGTGAAGCGGTCGTGCCGTGCGGGCAGGCCTCAAGGTGCTGATATTCAACAGCTTGGTAACAGTCTGCCACACTTTGGTCATGTAAAAGTGTTACAATCCATGGTTTTCAGAAATTCCCGCCAAGACCTTCAGAACAGGAATAACCATGTCGATTGATACCATTGATACTGCAAAGATTATCTACACTGAAACGGATGAAGCGCCGCGCCTGGCAACCTATTCGCTGCTGCCGATCATTCGTTCCTTTACCAAGGCCGCCGGCGTTACTGTGGAAACCCGTGATATCTCCCTGGCGGGACGTATTATAGCCACCTTCCCGGAGTATCTGAGTGAAGACCAGCGCATGGGTGATGCCCTGGCCGAGCTGGGTGAGCTGGCCAAGACGCCGGAAGCCAACATCATCAAATTGCCCAATATCAGTGCCTCGATTCCACAACTGGTGGCTGCCATCAAGGAACTGCAGGCCCAGGGATACAAACTGCCGGATTACCCGTTTGAGCCCAAGACCGACGAAGAGCGTGACATTCAGGCGCGATATGGCAAGGTCAAAGGCTCTGCCGTGAACCCGATATTGCGTGAAGGCAACTCCGATCGCCGGGCTCCGGCCTCAGTCAAGAATTACGCCAAAAAGCATCCGCACCGCATGGGCAAATGGTCATCTGATTCCAAAACCCGCATCGCGCATATGAGCGAGGGTGATTTTTACGGCAGCGAGCAGTCCACGACCTTCGGCCAGGCCGATGACCTGAAAATTGTTCTGAAAACCGCTGCCGGCGAGCAGGTGCTACGTGAGTCGGTCAAGGTGCTGGCCGGTGAAATCATTGATGCGGCCAGCATGAGCGCCGCCGGCCTGCAGGCATTCTTTGCCCGTGAAACGGCCGCTGCCAAGGAGCAGGGCGTACTGCTGTCCCTGCATCTGAAAGCCACCATGATGAAAGTCTCTGATCCCATCATGTTTGGTCATGCCGTGCGTGTTTTCTTCAAGTCAGTGTTCGACAAGCACGCTGATACCTTCAAGCAGCTGGGTGTTGATGCCACCAACGGCTTTGGTGATGTGGTGGCCAAGGTGGCCACGCTGCCGGACGACCAGCGCGCGGCCATCGAAGCCGATATCCAGGCGGTGTACAACAGCCAGCCGGAGCTGGCCATGGTTGATTCCGACAAAGGCATCACCAACCTGCATGTGCCCAGCGACGTCATCATCGACGCGTCCATGCCGGCCATGATCCGTGATTCGGGCAAGATGTGGGATCGCAACGGTGAGCGTCAGGATACGCTGGCCATGATTCCTGACCGCTGCTACGCCGGTGTCTATCAGGAAACCATCAGCTTCTGCCGTGAACACGGTGCGTTTGACCCGGCGACCATGGGCACCTGCCCCAACGTTGGGTTGATGGCGCAGAAAGCCGAAGAGTACGGCTCACACGACAAGACCTTTGAAATTCCGGAAGCCGGCACCGTGGTGGTACTGAACAAGGCCGGCGAGACCGTGTTCTCGCATCCGGTTGACCAGGGCGATATCTGGCGCATGTGCCAGGTCAAGGACGCCCCCATCCGTGACTGGGTCAAGCTGGCGGTAACGCGTTCACGCCTTAGTGGCATGCCCGCCGTGTTCTGGCTGGACGACCAGCGTGCACACGACAGCGAACTGATCAGGAAGGTTAATGTCTACCTCAGGGAACACGACACCAGCGGTCTGGATATACAGATCATGGCGCCGGATGCAGCCACCCGTCATACGCTGCAGCGTATCAGGAACGGCGAAGACACCATTTCGGTCACCGGCAACGTGCTGCGTGATTACCTGACCGACCTGTTCCCGATTCTGGAGCTGGGTACGTCAGCGAAGATGCTGTCCATCGTGCCGTTGATGAATGGCGGCGGCCTGTTTGAGACCGGTGCCGGCGGTTCCGCACCCAAGCACGTGCAGCAGTTCGTCAAGGAAAACTACCTGCGTTGGGATTCACTGGGCGAGTTCCTCGCGCTGGCAGCGTCACTGGAGCATCTGGCGCAGCGCAACAGGAATGAGCGCGCACAGATTCTGGCTGATGCGCTGGATCAGGCCACGGCCAAGTTCCTGGACAATGACAAGTCACCGGCGCGCAAGATCGGCGAGATCGACAACCGTGGCAGCCACTTCTATCTGGGCATGTATTGGGCCGAAGCCCTGGCGGTGCAAAACAAGGATACCGACCTGGCGGCGCGATTTGGCAAGCTGGCAAGTTTCCTGAGTGAACATGAAGCGGCCATCGTCAGTGAGCTCAATGGTGTGCAGGGCTCTCCGGTAGAAATCGGCGGGTATTACCAGCCCAATGCGGAACTGGTCTCCGCTGCCATGTGCCCGTCGGCCACGCTGAGCAAGGCCTTGGCTGCGCTGTAATGGGCCAGCAGGCAATGATGCCTCTGTGACATGGCGGCATGGCAATAAAAAAACCGGAGCATGACGCCGGTTTTTTTATTCCTGCATTCAGGCGTGGCAGCAGGTCCCTGGCCGGTGCGGTAGACCCTTGCCAGTGATACCGATAAGATCAGTCTGTCCCGCCTGTTCCTGAAGCAATCAAGGTACTGTAACTTTATGAAAGCTTCGGATCTTTTGGTCAAGGCGCTGAAAAACGAAGGCGTCGACATGATCTTTGCGGTTCCCGGCGAAGAAAACCTGGATTTGCTGAATTCGCTTAAAGGCTCAGGCATACGTCTGGTGCTGACCCGCCACGAACAGGGTGCCGGCTTCATGGCTGCCACCTACGGCCGGCTGACCGGGCACCCGGGCGTGTGCCTGGCCACCCTCGGGCCGGGCGCCACCAATCTGCTCACCCCGGCAGCATATGCCCAACTGGGCGCCATGCCCATGGTGATGATCACCGGCCAGAAGCCCATCAAGACCAGCAAGCAGGCACGTTTCCAGATACTCGACGTTGTGGAGCTGATGGCCCCGGTTACCAAGTTCACACGCCAGATTGTCAATGGCAATACCATTGCGCCGCTGGTCCGGGAGGCGTTCCGGCTGGCGATTGAAGAAAGGCCTGGTGCCGTGCACCTCGAGCTGCCGGAAGATATCGCGCGCGAGGACTGTGATGACACGGTCTTACCTGCGGTGGGTCATCGGCGACCTGACGCGACGCAGGGCGTTCTTGAGGAAGCGGCTGACATGATTGAGTCAGCCCAGCGGCCGCTGGTATTGATTGGTGCCGGTGCCAACCGCAAGCGCATCTGTGTCGCGTTGACAGATTTTATCGATGACACAGGCCTCCCGTTCTTTACCACCCAAATGGGCAAAGGCGTGGTGGATGAGCGCCACTCACTGTACCTGGGCACGGCGGCGCTGTCCGACAACGATTTCCTGCATTGTGCGATCGACCATGCTGACCTGGTCATTAATGTTGGACACGATGTGGTGGAGAAGCCGCCTTTTTTCATGCACCACGGTGGCAAGCAGGTCATTCACATCAATTTCTCGCCGGCAGAGGTGGACGCGGTGTATTTCCCGCAGTTGAATGTGGTGGGTGATATTGCCTATTCCCTGCAGCAACTGGCACACAAGATCAGCCGCAAATCGCACTGGGATCTGAGTTATTTCAAGACGGTCAAGACAGAGATCGAAACACAGCTGGCCCGGTACTTCGAGGACACCCGGTTTCCGACATTGCCACAGCGACTGGTGAAGGTTCTGCGCGAAACCCTGGCGGACGACGCCATCCTCAGCCTGGACAACGGCATCTATAAACTCTGGTTCGCGCGCAATTACCCATGTTACATGCCCAATACCCTGTTGCTGGACAATGCGCTGGCGAGCATGGGCGCCGGACTGCCGGGTGCAATGATGGCAAAAATGCTCAACCCCGGGAGGCAGGCAGTGGCCGTTTGTGGTGACGGGGGGTTCATGATGAACTCGCAGGAGCTGGAAACCGCGGTCAGGCTGAAGCTGGACCTGCTGGTCATTGTGCTCAACGATCACGCCTACGGCATGATCAAATGGAAGCAGCAGGACATGGGATTTGACGACTTTGGCCTGGACTATGGCAATCCCGACTTTGTGGCGTATGCTCAAAGCTACGGCGCTCATGGCTATCTGATCGAAAGTGACAAGCATCTGCAGCAGACCATCGAGCATTGCCTGAGCAATCCGGGCGTGCACCTGATTGAGCTGCCGGTGGACTACTCGCTGAACCATGAAATTCTCAACGTAGAGCTCAAGAACAAGGCCTGCGCCCTGTAAACACACCAAGCGCCGCCGCGCCCATTCACCATGGATTAATGTGCTGCTTTTATTATCAGGTCAAAGGCCTATAATTGAGCTGATGGTTCCGACTCTCTTCTGTGTCAGGGGCGTTTATCGTGAATGGCCGTTCAGACTCTGCAGCGCCAGCAACACGCCATGCACCATTACTGCTGACGGTACTGGTGTCGGCTGTCATTCATGGGCTGTTATTGGCGGCAGGGTGGGTTTTGATCACGACCCGTCAGGATGCCTCGCCGGAGAGCAGTTCGCTGAGTGTGACGCTTGATGCTGCACCGGCCACGCGCCCCGATAGCGCTGCGGCAGGCGTTGCTGAAAACCAGCAAGTGAACCAGGCAGAGGGCCCAGTCGAGAACCCGGACGAGAACCCGGTCGTGACGACCACAGCGGAGGCGCCGTCGTCGGCACCGGCGGTATCAGCGGCAAGGCCGAATTCCGTCCCAGCGTCTGTCTCAGCGTCTGTCTCAGCGCCGCATACTGTCTCTCCACCGCAGACGCCTGCGAAACAACGGGTATTCACACCCGCGGAGCAGCTGCATTTGCAGCAGGCGCTGGAACAACTGGTTGCCAACGGCAGTCCGGTGTTGAACCAGGCCGGTGATTCGCTGCTGTTGCCCGACGGCGCCCGGTTTGCCGTTGATGTGCAGACGGTCAATGCGCCCGGACTGACAGACCTGGCGCGCTACCAGGTCACCCTGTCGCAGCAGCAGGATGGCCAGGTATTCTCGACCCGGGCGATCGTGCAGGAACGGGCGTTCTCCTGGTACGCAAAGTTCATCAATAGCTGGGATGCAGATGTCGTGCTCGCCAGTGATACCGTCGTGGGTCGTTTCCATTCCAATTCGCCGGTCAACTTCAGTGCCGACCGGCTGCGACAACCGGTGTTTTCGGGGCCGGTGTCAATTGCCGGTTACCAGGGTGTCAGTCGCCGGCTGCGCAACTCCGGTATGTTCCGGCAGGGTATCGAAACCGGCACCGGCGCTATAGCCATGCCCGATGCCGTGGTGCCCACAGTATTCACGCTGGCAGACACATCACTGGACGTGCACCGGTTCGACGAGCACACGCGCCTGACATTTCTGGTCGACGGCGGTTTCCGCTGGTCTCAATCCGATTCACGGGAGGGCATCATTCGCCCGGCGCCAGGGCATGCCATGCTGATCGTGGCGGAAAATGATGCCGTGCTCGAACTGTCCGGCACTATCAACGGCGTGGTATCGGTCTTTGCGCCGCGCCGGCTGAGTATCACCGGTAATTTGCGCTATGCCAGCGACCTGACCCGCGGAAACCAGCAACCGCATTTCCTGACCCTGATCAGCAATGGCATCATCGAAGTGGCCGGTCCGGCGCAGACGCAGCCCGGCGATCTTGAGATTGAGGCCGCGCTGTTTGCCCGTCAGCGATTCAGCGTCAGACGTTTCAATTCCCGTCCGCAGGGTGAACTGATCATTCGCGGTGCGCTGGTGGCCGGGTCTGTTTCCGCCACCGAACCGCGTTACACCACGCGTATTGAGTACGACGCCCGCTTTGAGTCAATGCGCCCGCCGGCGTTCCCGACCACCGGTCTGTTCGATATCGAGCAGTGGGATCAGCAGTGGCGCATTACGGCCGCGATTGACGGGTCGCCTGCAGTTGCTGCTGACACGCCGTTGCCTGAGGCAGTCGAATGACACAGACTTCAAGCTGTGCCACCGCTTCCTCGCGCTCCTCATCAAACCAGCGCTGTTGAAAACTGTTCAGGTAGGCCATTTCCAGGTTGGTATAAAATACCGGGGTGTTTGCGGTTTCAAAGCCCATTGCCAGGTATTCGTGGTAGAGCGCGATGACCCGCGACCATTGACTCTGGTCCCAGTAATACTGGCCATGCGCACCGTAGTGCTGTTCGATGGCGTTGATACAACGCGTGGATTGCACACAGGCATCCTCCAATCCTTCCATGACCTCGGGCAGACGATCAAATTGTTGTTGATGCTGAAATGACTGCAGTACCAACACCAGTGCCTGGAACGCGGTATCGAGTACCACGTCAAGATCGGGCAAGGACGGCGGCGCCGAGACAATAACCCGGCGAGCTAGCGCGTGCCCCTGTGCTACCCGGCCATTCTGCACCAGCCACTGGCTGCGGTGCGCCTGCAACAGCAACAGGGGTAGCAGCGTCTCTGCCGACCCGGCATCGGGCAAACCCGCCAGCGCCACAGGCTGCCATCGAGCCAGATAGGGCTCGAGCAGGGTCATCAGCGCCTGGTAACGAGGCTGGTCGTGTTGCTGCAGAAAGTCGGCTTCGCGGAAATAATAAATCAGCCGGTTATGCTGTGCGGTCACGTCGTCGGGCTGCAGCATGCCCTTGAGTTCTGCCATTCGCACCCGGTCTGCATAGGGCATGCGAGCTTCGCTGATATGCTGGCTCCACATGTTTTCATAACCCAGCGCCGCCGCACTGACCACCCGGCGTTGCTCATAGTCGGCGTAGCTGGCCACCACCAGGCGTCTTTCAGAGAACCAGCTCTCAGCCTCTTCGGCAAAGAATTCCGGGTCACGCAGAACATCAAAGCCATCGGCAGACGTTGTTTCCACCTCAACCGTCTCGCCATTGTCCAGGGTCAGCTGCACAAAGGCATGGCTGGGCATGATGACGCCGGAGGCCGGCAGCTCGAAGTGCGCTGCCAGCACCAGATACAACAGCGCTGAGCTGATGCAATTGTAAACGCCGGTGTCCAGCAGGGTGCTGAGCGCACTCTGGTCAGCGTCGTAGCCGCGGGTCAGTAATGTCGAATGCATCAGGCGTAGCAGGCGGTCCCCACGCTGTCGTGGGTCCTGAATGTCTGTCAGGGAAGGGTTGTCGGTGATGAACCTGGCAACCTGCCGCTGCAGGTTCTCAAACCGGTCACGGTCACGAACGTCTCCCGAGGCAAGCAGGTAAAGCGCCAGCAGGTCGTCGGCGGAGGCGATCGCCGCGTTGAGTTGCCGGTCACGCAGGCGATCCACCACATCTGCTTCGAAGGACGTGAACCTGGCCCAGTTCTGCGCCCGGCCCTGTCCCCATGCCTGCCGGTCAATCCGGTACTCGTTCTGGACCGGCGGGACAGCCTGTGCTGCCGCCAGCACGGGCAGTCCCAGTGCTGCCAGCAGCGCGCAGCCGATCATGATGTTGCGCCAGTCAGTGGTCACGTAGACACCCTCGCCCCAGCCCGATTGATTGACTATACAGCATACACAACAAGCACGTCAGGTTTTGGGCCGGCCTGTTCACGGCGTCTACCTTTTACGGACGTGCTGCGGTAGGATTGGTACACGTGCTGGTGACAACGGCCGGCGCTGTTCTTTACCCGGGCGCCCGGCCCGTTTTCAGCGGTAAACGATATGGGCCAGATAATTCAGATGTTCAGTCATCCCGTGATCACACTGGATGATTACCCCGACAGCCACGCGCTGGCAGACCGGTTTTATGACCAGGCCATGGGGCTGATGCAGGAATTCCCGGATGCCGGACTGATCAGTGATGCCTGGCACAGCGGGCGCCGTGCACAGAGTCAGGAAGACATCAGCAGGCACGGCTTTACCTCCTTTCATAGCGTGAACCTGGCCAAACGCGACGACTTCGACTTCATCAACAAAGCGGCGCTGGCGGTATTTGCGCAATACCTGCGCGTGGTGGGCAAGGCCGGTACCGGCATGACCCTGGACAGCGCCTGGTCATCGGTCTATGGGCGCGGCCACTATGTGCCTCAGCACACCCATCCCCTGTCGCATCTCAGCCTGGTTTACTACGCTTCTGCCAGTGAAGGCACCGGCCAGCTGGTGTTCGAGAACCCGGCCCGCGCGCATTTTCAGCACTTCTACCCGCCGGAAATCAGCTGGATGCCTTACCGGTACACGGTGCAGCCGAAGAAAGGCCTGTTCGTGGTGTTCCCCAGCTACCTGGTACACAACACCGAGCCGCATGACAGTGATGAGCTGCGGGTGATCTATTCGGCCAACCTGCAGTTGGCATTCAACCGACAGACTGACGCCGACAAGGCCCGCTAGCCGTTAACAGGTCAACATGGCGCGTATCCGGCACAGGCTCATCAGCAGTGCCTTGTTCTGGTGCATGCTTTTTGTCATGAAAATTTCACCAAAAACGAGAATACCTGTCACATAACGGCCTCTATACTCCGATCGTTTCTTCCTGGCAGTACCCCACTAAAAACGATTCGCCCGTCCAGGGCGAACTTGCGTCATATTATTTGGAGTCATACGATGAGGTTCAAAAAAAGCTTGTTAAACAAGGCAGTAGTGCTCGCGCTGATGGCGGTGCCTGCCCCGGATTTGTTGGCGCAAGCGCCAGGGATTGTCAATGTTGCCATCGCCCAGGCCGGCGCTTCCAGCGTCGCCACGGCGACCGGTGAAGTCAGTGGTGTGGTGTCTGACGCCGCGCGAGGCAGCTTTCTGATTGGCGCCGAAGTGCGCCTCAGTGGTCTTGACGTTGTCGCCGTCACTGACAGTGAAGGGCGCTACACCTTCCGCTCGGTACCGGTCGGGCAGTACAGTGTAAACGCCAGCTACCTGGGACGACCCACAGCTCAGGCATCAGTCACCGTCGCCAACAATCAGGTGGCTACGGCGAACCTGGCATTGGGCGTCATTGGCGCTGACAATCAGCCCATTGAGAGCATGGTGGTGCTGGGCGCACGCTCGCAGGCTGAATCCGAAGCCAGAGCACTGCAGATGCAGCGCTCTTCCAATGCCATCATCAGTGTGGTTTCGGCTGACGCCGTGGGTCAGTTCCCTGACCAGAACATCGCAGCCGCATTGTCCCGTTTGCCGGGCATTGCTGTTCAGCGCGACCAGGGTCAGGAGCGTTCAGTGAGCCTGCGCGGTGCCCCATCGCGCTGGAGCACCATTTCTTTTGACGGCGTCAACGTGATTGCACCCAGTGGCCGGTCAGCCCGCACCGATACCGTTCCGGCAGCCATTGGCAGTGCCGTGTCGGTCCGCAAGGCAGTGACCCCCGCCATGCAGGGTGAGTCGCTGGCAGGCAACATTGATATTATGACACGTGGCGCGTTTGACTACCCGGGCTTCAAGGCCGCATTGAATGTCGGTGCCGGTTATAACGAGCTGGGCGGCACCGATCAGAATGAGGTGGGTGGTTTTGTCGCCAATACCTTTGATGATGGCCGTTTTGGTGTACTGGTGTCGGCATCGCGCTATGAACGTGACATGATCACCGACAATTTTGAGACCGACTGGGAAACCGGAGAGGATTCCCAGGACCGTGAAGCCGGTTTCGAAAACCGTGCCTGGGCCGACGCCCATCAGAATAAACTTTACCGCCTTACTCGCAGCAATACAGCGTACTCCGGCCGGTTTGATTTCCGTCCATCTGACGAGCATCATTTTTTCTTCAGTTCCATCTACACCGAATTCACCGATGATGAGCTGCGTAATGCTCACGAATTCGATTTTGATGACGGCGCAACGCGTACCGATCGTGCTGATGTGACACGTGGTTATGCCGATATCCGTACGGGCAACACCCCGTTACAGGGAAGAATCTACGGTGTGGAACTGGACAGCTCCCTGAACTCCAACAGAACACTGGAAAGCATTTTCACCAATACGCTGGGTGGCGAACAGCGACTCGGTGACTGGGATGCTTCCTGGCGGCTCAATTACAGTAATTCCCGTTCCGAGAGCGGACCATCTATTCAGTCGGCCTGGAGAAGCCCTCGCGGGGCAGATGCGTTCAACCATCGTCCGACCGTGGTCTATGATTATACCGACCGGGCTAGACACGGCGTCAGGCTCTACGAAACCATCGTCAATGCGGATGGTTCGCTCTCGCAGGGCGCCGTGAAACGCTCTCTTGATCCACAGGATTACGAATTTGTCCGACTGCGGAACAATGAACGGCTGCAGGACAGTGAGTCCTCCAGCGTGCGTCTGGACCTGAGTCGTGATCTGACCCTGTTGGGCCGACCGACTGATTTCCAGTTTGGTTTCCAGTACGATGACAGATCCAAGAAGGACACCCGCCAAAGGCAGGAAATTTCGTCGGGCGCGCTTTCCGATGCCGGCGTAGCTTTCCCGACGACCGATGATTTTGCAATCAACGATCCGTACCAGGGTGCATTGCCGCTGGGTTATACCTTCCGCTACTTCTCGGACAGTGGTCTGCGGAACCTCTGGAGCAGTCTTGCCGGTCAGGGTCTGTCAGAAATCGATGCTAACGAAGGAAGGACCAACAATTACGAGGTTGCCGAATCTGTTCTGGCCGGTTATGCGATGGCAACCACCTATTTTGACTGGGGTAACATCCTGGCTGGCGCGCGCGTGGAGCAGGTCGACAATACCGGCAGTGCACTGGTTCGCTTTGGCAATACCTTCCAGCCGGTAGAGGTGGGTGGCGATAACCTGCAGGTGTTCCCCAGCGTGCATCTTAACTGGGACATCAATGACGAGCTGAAACTGCGTCTGTCTGCCAACAGCGGCGCCGCGCGGCCCGATTTCACCGTGCTGCGACCCAACTTCAACGTCTCTGATGAGAATGAAAGTATCAGTGGTGGCAACCCCGATGCGGGTCCGGAAAAAGCCATTGGTGGTGATGCCTATCTGGAATGGTACCTGCCCTCAGGTGGCTTCTTCTCGGTCGGCGCCTACTACAAGTCGCTGGATGACGTGCTGTTCACGGTAGAGCGGCCAAGCTTTGGCCGTGATGTGTTGAACCAGCCGGGCATCGACCGCTCCAACTACACCTACACCACCATCGACAACGGTGGCAGCGGTCACCTGGCCGGTTTTGAAGTGGCTGTGTCACAGACGCTTGAACCATTTGCCGCGCGCTGGAATCTGCCGGAATGGGCCAGTGGCTTTGGCTTCCGTGGCAACTTGACCCTGAACGACTCGGAGAGTGAAACCCCCGATGGCCGCAAGGTACAGCTGCCCGGTTCGTCCGACACGATCTACAACCTGGCGCTGTCATACGAGCAGTATGGCCTGTCCACGCGAATCAGCTGGCAGTACCGCACCAAGTGGATCGACAGCATCGGCGACGGCGATATTCTGGGCGATGGTTTCTGGGATGAAGTCGGCCGCCTGGACTTCAAAGTGGGTTACACCATCAATGACTACGCCAACGTCTACCTCGAGGCCAACAACCTGCTCGAGGAGCCGGGCATCCGTTACGAAGGCGACCGCATCCGCGTTTCCGAGTATGAAGAGTTCGGCCGACGCTACATGATCGGTCTGCGTCTGAACTTCTGACGTCAAGCGGTGCCGGGGCTTCCCCGGCGCCGCCCGTCAGCATTTGATCATGCAAGCATTTACGGGAATCTGAGATCATGAAAACCCCGATTTTTATGGGTATACCCCAGCATAGAATGCTCACTGTGTTTGTTGTTATTGCCATGTTGGCCGTGGCGCTGGTAACAACGCCGGTCGTGGCGCAAAACACCCTGGTGCCGGCGGGTGAAACATCACCCTACCTGGCCACGGCTTTCCCCGATCGCATCGTGCTCACCGCCACCGCGGACCCTGCCCGTGCGCAGACGGTCAACTGGCGCACACGTGGGTCGGTCGATCAGGCCTATGCGCAGATCACCAGAGCGACCGGCTCGCCCGGTCTGCACCTGAACGCAAAAAACATTTCGGGTGAAACCCGGCCGCTGGACGCGCACAATGGTCTGGCGCATCACCACCATGTCACGTTTACCGGTCTTGAACCCGATACGCTTTATGCCTATCGGGTTCGCGGTGACAATACCTGGAGTGAGTGGTTTCAGTTTCGTACCGCCAAAGACGATTTTTCCCCGCACGCCGCCATTTATTTCGGTGATGCACAAAACGCTGTGAAATCTCACTTTTCGCGGGTGATTCGTGAAGCCTACAGCACTGCGCCGCGTGCTCAGGTCATGGTGCATGCCGGCGACCTGGTCAATGCGGGTGCTGAAGACAACCACGATGACGAGTGGGGCGAATGGTTCGACGCCGGCAGCTTTATCAACAGCATGCTGGTGAACGTCGCGGTGGCCGGTAACCACGAACATATTCGTGAGCAGAACGGTCCACGCATCCTGATGCCGCAGTGGCCGGCGCATTTCCGGTTCCCGGCTAACGGACCGGCACCACTGCAAAACACGGTCTATTACATGGACTATCAGGGCGTGCGTTACATCGGTCTGGATTCCCAGCAGGCGCTGCAGGACGAGGCGCTGCTGAGGCTGCAGGCCGAGTGGCTGCGCGGCGTGCTTGGCAACAATCCCAACCGCTGGACGGTGGTCAGTTATCACCACCCGATGTTCTCGGTGTCGCTGGGCCGTGACAACCCGCCGCTACGCGAACACTGGCAGCCGGTGTTTGATGAGTTCAATGTCGACCTGGTGCTGCAGGGCCATGATCACACCTACGGACGGGGTGAAAATGTGGCAACCGGTGCATCCGGTCAGATGAGTGGCTCGGGGCCGATGTACGTGGTGTCGGTGTCCGGTCCCAAGATGTACATGCTGGCTGAACACAACCACGATGCCATGGATCGTGTCGGTGAAGATGTGCAGTTGTTCCAGGTGATGGAGTTCCTGGAAGACCGCATTGTCTACCAGGCCCGGACCGCCACCGGCGAGTTGTATGACGCCTTTGATATTGAACGGGCGGACGACGGCAGCAAGCGGATTATCGACCGCCGTCCTGACACGCCCGTCAGCCTGTGCAGCAACCCCGAAGAACGCACCGGGTCGAGCTGCTGGGGTGGTGGCAGCTTTGTCCGGCCAGACCTGTAAAGTGCCAGCGACGTCAAAAAACCGTAGCCCAGAGCTCCGGTTTTTTTTGGAGCCAGGTTTGCCTCCCCCTGACCCTCTCCACGACCCTCGCCCGGCCGGCAGCCCCTGATTGCCTCCCCGGAAGCAATGGCCTATTCTCTTCAAACGCCTCGTCTTCCGACGTGACTGTATCCATTCAGCCAGGAGAATGCCGCCATGCACAAACACATGTTAGCCGCCGCTCTGTTCAGCGCGGTCCTGACTGCTGAGGCCGTCGCCCAGCAGAGCGATCAATACGATTACTGGGCGCCGCAGCGGGCCATGATTGAACGCGGGCAGCAGGCGGTGTTCATGTGCAACGGGCTGTTTACCAGCCACCGCACACTGGCGCAGGTATTCGCCCAGGAGCTGGCCTTTCTGCGCAATCCCATCGGAACGGCCGCGGGTGGCGACTACCATGTCGATCGCGACTCGCGGGCCGTGGAGGTGGGTGCCCCCGGTGATGTGCCGGTCATGCGTGCGGTATTCCGCGAAGGCATTGGCTGTATCATTCTGCCCCCGGATCAGACCCTGGCGGATATCGACGCGCTGCCGGAATTGACATTGCCGTTGCCGCCCGGTGATGCCGCGCAGGTTCCCTGGCCGGATGGGGACCTGATTGAACCGCGGGCACTACCGGACACCATCGACGCCGGTGCCCTGCAGGCTGCGTCCGACTGGGCCTTCAATCGGCCAACGGCCGAGCAGGACACGCTCAGTCTGTTGGTGGTCTACCAGGGCCAGATCATTCACGAGCGCTACGCCCCCGGCATTGACATGACTACGCGTACACGCACCTGGTCGACCGCCAAAAGTATTGCCTCCACCTTGATCGGCATGGCAGTCGATGATGGCCTGCTGACGCTGGACGCACCCCTGAACCTGGCCTGGCAACCCGAGGTGCGCTCGCCCGAGACAGACCCGCGCCGGCACATCACTTTGCGCCATGTGCTGAACATGAGCAGCGGTCTGGAAACCATCGACAACGGGGGTATGGAGTATGCAACAGGGTCGGGTCTCTCCTATTGGGCCGGCGCCAGCTCAGTCAGCGGTGCCCTGAGTCGCGGCCTGATCCGTGAGCCCGGTAGCCACTGGGACTATGAGAATTATGACACCCTGCTGGGTGTGTATGCCCTCAAACGCGCACTGGGGGGTGAAGACACGTACGCGGAGTTTCCACGCAGGGCATTGCTGGACAAAATCGGCATGCGCAACACCCTGGTGAGTACTGATCGCTTTGGTGACTTCGTGCTCAGCAGTCAGGTCTACACCAATGCCCGTGACCTGGCCCGGTTTGGCCTGCTGTATCTCAACGAGGGCAGGTGGCATGACGAGCGGCTGATATCGGAGGACTGGATTGCGTTTTCCCGCACGCCGGCACCTGCGACCGTGGGCCGTGGCAGCCAATACGGCGGGCAGTGGTGGCTGGTGCCCGAAGGACGCGATGACATTCCCGCCGATGCCTATTCCACGGCCGGCAACCGCGGTCAGTACACCGTGGTGGTGCCCTCGCACGACCTGGTCATTGTGCGCCGCGGGCTGGACTATGGCAGACAGGGTTTCAGTCAGTGGGATCTGACGCGTGAGGTGTTGAAGGCGCTCGATCCGGGTCAGTGACTTGACGTCTGTTGGCCCGGCATTTGTCCGAACAATACAAAACCTGCGCCCAGTTCTTCGCCCAGGCCTTGCGCCAGGTCATGTCCCGACCGCAGACCTTGCACGGTTTACTGGGCAAATGTTGCTTGTTGCCCTTCAAGGCGTTCTTCAAGGCGCGAGACTGGAGCGCGCCTGTGTGCCCCACTTGCCACTGGCATCACGCGTCACGATGTACAGTGATTCGTAGGTGCCGATCTGCTCATTGAAGCCATTGAAGCGTTCGAACACTGTGTTGATATGCACCTTGCCGGGCGAGACCATGACCGGTTCGCGGCTCAGCCAGTGCGAGTGATCCCAGCCGATCGCCTCCAGGTTGGCAAATGTTGCCTGGCGGGCGAACTCTTCTGCGCTCTGCCACACCGTCACGGTGCCGCTGGCAAAGCGCACATGCGGGTAGTTCAGGGTTGCGGCCCAGGCCTGCATGTCACGTCCGTTAAACGCCACCATGAACTCATCCAGCGCCGCCATGGCGCCGGCAACCGCCTGGTCGTGGTCATTCGTGTCAGATGTCTGAGCCAGCGCGGCGCTCGGGCTGAGCCAGAAACAGCAGAGCAGGGCGAGCACAGGCAGTTTTGATAGCTTCATGACGATCTCCTTTTTGTGATGTCAGGCGTTGTCAGTTGAGTGGTAGGATATACTCTGGGTTTTATGACTGCAGGAGTCAACCATGGCATCTCAACTGGCCGTCATCACCGGCGCCACCAGCGGCATAGGCGCCGCCTACGCTGACGCGTTTGCGCAACGGGGATACAACCTGCTGCTGACCGGGCGACGAGAGCAAGAGCTCGGTGCGCTGGCGGCGCGCCTGGCGCAGCAGTATTCGATCACGGCCGACCTGCAAATCGGCGACCTGTCTGACCCGCGAGAGCTGCAGGCTCTGGTCGATACCGTTACCGCATTGCCGGCATTGGATGCCCTGGTCAATAATGCCGGGTATGCCGAGGATGGCCGGCTGGGTGAAATTGCCTGGGAAAAACACCGTGCGCTGCTGGATGTTCACGTCACGGCGACCACGCAGCTCAGCCATGCGGCCATGCCGCGCCTGCTGCAAAGCAAAGGCATTCTGATCAATGTCGCCTCTGTGGCCAGCTGGCTGCCCACCACTCAAAGTGTGCTGTATGGACCCACCAAAGCCTACGTGCGCAGCTTTACCGAAAGTGTGGGGCTGGCCTATCGTCATGAGGGGTTGCGCGCACTGGCGCTGTGCCCGGGCTTCACGGTCACCGATTTTCACTCGCGCATGGGCATTGATCCGGACACGTTCTACAAGAACAAAGGTTTTACCCGCGCATGGACCGCTGAACAGGTGGTCAGCCAGTCATTCAGGGACCTGGACAAAGGCCGTCTGGTGTCGGTGCAGGGCTGGAACTACAAGTTGCTGGTGTTTCTGATCCGCCACCTGCCCACACGCTGGATGCATGCGGCGCTGGCCCGGTCCAGCTCCACACGCTTCACAGAACGCAATCCATGATGTGATCTTCAAAGACCGACCCGATCAGCAGTCGACGGCCGTCCGAGGCGCCGACGCTGGCGCCGGAAATCAGTTCGCCACTGTCCAGAAACTCGGTAGTGACCTGATAACCGGCACCTGCCTGGCGTATCCGTACCACCTGCGACGGTGAATCGACACTGGCATCAGCCGCATGGCGCACAAACGTGAGCAGGCGCGGATGCCCGCCTAGCCAAAGGTCGCCGGTCGCAGGATCGATCTCGATATTGTCGGCGCCAAACCCCACATCGATCGTTTGCTGTAGCGTCAGTGAGCCACTGGCCGGGTTGCGTTGATAGACATGGACAAGGTTGCGACTGACTTCCGCGACATACAGTTTCGTGCCGTCGGGAGACTTATTGATGCCATTGGCATAACTGAGGCCGTCAGTCACTTCCACAAACGCGGCGCCATCAAAATACACCACATTGGCCCAGGGCAGACGCAGGTAGTCTTCCAGTTGACGCATCAGCCCCGGCCCGGCGCCATGATCGTTGGTGAAATAGAATCGATCATGATCAACGGCCACGACATCATTCGGGCTGATCAGCCATTCGCTGGCATGGGTCTGGCGATGCACCAGGGCATTGTCCACCACGTCAAACACCTCAATGGTGTGCAGTGCGCCATTATCCCCGCCGTCGGGAGCACCAAACAGCGATTCACCGGGATGATTGACCACTAACAGGGTTTCCCGCCCATCGTCGCCCACAAACAGCGAGATGCCGTGTGGACGGAACTGCAGGTCGGCATTCGGTGTCAGGTTGACCGGTGTGGCGGAAGAAGAGTCCAGGTCGTAGCGAAAAATCGCGCCCGGTGACGGATTCCCGTTGATGACGCCACGCCGGTCATCACTGGAGATATAAGCAAAGCGGCCATCAGGATGCAGGGTGATATCTTCGCTGCCGGGCATGCCCGGAACCCGCCGGCATTGGTCGGGGTGTTGATCAACAAGCGTGCGGAATTCACCGGCATCGTTGGCCAGATACACGACGTAGGCCACCATCAGGGCGCCTATCGCGCCCAGCACAAGCAACAAGCCTCGCATTCGATACACCCCGTCTGATGTTGTTGACTGAAGTATCGCAGCGCCGGCTGCGGTTTGCCAATGGCTCTTTGGTTGGAATGTTTATAGACTGTGGACAATAATGAGATCGGGAGCCCGACAAGATGCCTAACGTTGACAATCGCAGCCTGACAACTCTCTGCCAGACAACTCTCCGCCTGACAAGACCCAGAGGCCTGCTGTTGCTGCTCATATTGGCCGTTAATGTGGGCATAGTGCATGCGCAGGCGGCCACTGATGTTCACACCGCCATTCCCGTGGCGCAGGTCAGTGGACCGGTGCCGGTTAGCGCTGAGTCACACCCCTTTGGCGCCGCGGCGCATACCCTGCAGCCTCAGGATCTGGCGCAGATGGGCTACGTGGAGGAAGAGTATTTCATCAGCGGCCACGCCAATGTTTATGACTGGCCCGAGCGCGGCACGTTGACTGTGCGCACCGCCGATGTGCCGTACACCACCCGCGTGCTGGTGCGACGCCCCATTCATGGCGAACGTTTCAGCGGAAACGTGGTGGTGGAGATGCTCAATCCCTCCAACCTGTTTGACCTCAATATTGGCTGGGCCATGTCGCACACGCAGATGCTGCGCAACGGTGATGCCTGGGTGGGTATCACCGCCAAACCCATTGCGGTGGAGACCCTGAAGCAGTTTGATGCCGAGCGCTACGCGGCGCTGTCGTGGGCCAACCCACTGGCGGCCAGCGACCCGATGAACTGTGAAGTCAGCCGGGATACCACGCAGGCGACCGAGAACGGACTGATCTGGGACATTCACAGCCAGGTGGCGGCGTGGCTGCGCAGCGACGAAGCCGACAATCCGTTTCGTTATGACGACGAAGCCAGCGCCGCCGAGATGCTCTACGCCTGGGGTTACTCCCAAACCGGCAGTTTTTTATACACCTACATCAACGCCATTCATCCCGAAGTGGTCAGGGCCCGAGGTGAATCGCTGTTCGACGGTTACCTGGTGGCGGTGTCCAGCGGCCCGGCCCCTATTCACCAATGTGCAGAACGTGTGTCCAGAGATGACCCCCGACGCCCCATCGAAAACGCCGGTGTGCCGGTTATTCATGTCATGAGTCAGTCTGATTATTTAGCCGGCATTGGCAGTCGGCAGCCGGACAGTGATGCGCCCGGTAACCGTTTCCGGCGCTACGAGATCGCCGGTTCCGGCCATGCCTCGCCCGACGAGCTGTACTGGGGGCCGAAGCCGGCCGATCTGATTCAGGCCGGTCGCGCGGTACCGCCGCTGGCCTGCAATGAAGGGCCGCGGAGCCGTTTCCCCAACCGCTTGGCGTTTAATGCCGCGCTGGTGTGGCTGGATCAATGGGCGCGCCATGATATCGCTCCGCCGCGGGCCGACCTGATTCAGGTAGTCGACGGAGAACCCGTGCTGGATCAACACGGTAATGTTGTCGGTGGGCTTCGCTCACCCTATGTTGATGTGCCGACCAGTACCTGGAACGGAAATTCCACCGGCGAGTCTTTCTGCCGCATTGCCGGTCATGAAATCCCGTTCAGCCAGGACAAGCTGCGACAGCTCTATCCCAGTCATGACGCTTATGTCAGCGCGGTGGCTGCCAGCGTTAATGCGCTGGTCAGGCAGGGTTTCCTGCTGCCGGAAGATGGCGCCGAGGTCATTCGCGAGGCTGAGCGCAGCGATATCATTGCGCGCCGATAACAAACCCACCCGGCTCAGGAGACGCCAGCCAGTGAACAACCTTTCTCCCGACACCGACACCGATACCGACACCGATACCGATACCGATACCGATACCGACAAAGCCTTTCTGCGGCAGGCGATTCGATTGGCTGTGACCTCGGTACACAATGGCGGCGGCCCGTTTGGTGCGGTGATCGTGATCAATGGCGAGGTCGTTGCCAGCGCCGGTAACCAGGTCACCCTGAACTGTGACCCGACCGCGCATGCCGAGGTAGAGGCCATTCGTATGGCCGCCAGGGCGCTGGGCGATCCGCATTTGCCCGACGCGACCCTGTACGCCAGTTGCGAGCCATGCCCCATGTGTCTGGCCGCTGCGCACTGGGCTCATATTCCCCGTATTGTTTTCGCGGCACCGCAAGAGACGGCCAATCAGGCCGGCTTTGCCGACGGTAATATTGCCGAGCAGCTGTACGGCCAGACCCATCCGGTCAGGCCGCAGCGGTTGGGATTGTGCCAGATTGACGTCGAAGATCCGGCAGCACCTTTTACGGCCTGGCACCTGAAACATGACCGCCAGGCATACTGAAACAGGGTCATTGCTGTCAGTGGCGGACAGTTTTCGGGAGACGGCGCGGTTGCGCCTGGCGTCATATGTTTTATGATGTAGAGTACATTTAAGGAGTCAAACGCGTTGAAAGCGCAATGGGAGCCGCCAAGTCAGAAGCTTCATGATGTTGAAAAATGTAGGGACGAACGCGAGATGGGACTGACACGATGGCAGGACGCTGCGCGGCTGTCGGCGTTGACTCTGGGTATGGTCCTGGTCCTGGTCCTGCCCGCACCACTGCTGGCGCAGCTGCCACCACCGCCCCCGGCGAATCTGCCCGACCCGCTGGTATTCGCCGGCTCGAACGACTATCCCCCGTTTCAGTGGCTGGATGAAAACGGCACGCCGCAGGGCTTTGTCGTCGATCTGCAGAATGCCATCGCGCGTCAGCATGGCCTGCAGGCCAGGCATCGGCTTATGGAGTGGGATGAGGCCGTAGAAGCCGTCGAGTCCGGCGACGCGGATGTGGTAGCGCTGTTTGTGTCGGAAGATCGCGAGGCGCGGTTCAGCTTCACGTCGCCAGTCTATTACGTCGCCCATGCCATCTATGCGGCCTCGCCTGAAACGGTGCAGAGGGATCATGAAGACCTCGCCGGCATGCGGGTCGCAGTCCTGAACAGCGGTTATGCGCAGAACCGCCTGATCGAGAGTCAGCCTGGCGTTGAACTGGTACCGGCGGGGGACATCCGGGCTGCGTTATTGGCGGTGGCGGAGGGTCGCGCCGATATTGCTGTCGTTGCCGGCCATACCGCGCGGCATGTCATCTCCGAAGACAGCCTGGATATCCAGCAGGTGAGTCCGCCTTTCTGGCCCAGACCCTATGCTTTTGCCGTCAGGCAGGGTCGTGATGACCTGCACGCGTGGCTTGAGGAGCAGGTGAGCCTGCAGCAGGCGACGGGGACCTATTTCCAGATACACGCGAACTGGCTCTCGGAACTGGAATGGCGGCCGATCGACTGGCGAGATCACCTGCGCACGGTTGTTTGGATAGCGCTGACGCTGCTGGTACTGGCGGGCCTCAGCTACGCCTGGCTATGGTCCTTGCGCCGCCAGGTCACTCACAAGACTGCACAACTGTCCAGGGAGCTTGAATCCCGCCGATTGTTGCAACAAGAGTTACAGTACCGGGTCGAATACGACACCTTGACCGGATTGCCTAACCGGGATGCCTTCATCAGCAAGCTTGATGAGCTGATCAAGGCTTCTCCCGGGTGGTCGCCGACCATTGCCCTGATCCAGCTGGACAACCTCGAGCAGTTGATCACTGGCTTCAGCCACTCGGTGGCGCTGGAATTGCAGAAAGCCTTCGGCAGCCTGCTGGAAGCCCAGGAGGCACAGTTGGTCGGACACTTCGGTTCAGGGCTTTTCGCCATGGCTGCCCGCAATCCGCTGGAAGGCAACAGGGTCGTCGAACGGCTGACCGAGCCGCTGAAACTGGGTAGCGTTGATCTTGATCCCATGTTTGTCGTGGGCGTGGTCAATGAAGCTGCGCTGCAAACCGGGGAGGGGGCCGATGAGGTGATCCGCCGGGGGGTGCTGGCCGTGTCCGTGGCCCGTGAGTTGCATCGCCGCTGGGTGATCTACAGTCCGGATCTGGAGCCCGATGTCGAAGACCTGCTCCTGCTGCAGGACTTTCATCGCCACGGCACCCGTGACATGTTCCTGGAGTACCAGCCCAAGGTGGACCTGGCCAGTGGTCGGATACAGCAAGCGGAGGCATTGATTCGCTGGCGCCATCCGACCCTGGGGCTGATTCCACCGGGACGATTTGTTCCCATGCTGGAACACGCCGGACTGACGCATTGGATTACGCGCTGGGTGATTGAGGAGAGCAGCGCCATGTTGCAGCGCACGGGTCTGGGCGACTCAGGTTTCTGTATCAGCGTTAACCTGTCTCCCCAGGACTTGATGGAGCCGGAGCTCATCGACTTTATTCTCCAAAGCGTGGCGCAGTCGAGGTCGCCTTGCAGCCTCTGGTTTGAAATCACTGAAACCGGCTTGATCCATGATCCGGTGCGCATGCGTGAGACACTCACCCATCTTCACGACGCCGGCGCCCGCTTTTCGGTGGACGATTTTGGTACCGGTTATGCCTCGCTCTCCTACATGAGCGAGTTTCCCGTGGATGAGGTCAAGATAGACAGGAGCTTCGTCGGGGCTATGCTCGCCAATGAGCGCCACTTTATGATCGTACGTTCCACCATTGCCCTGGCCCACGAGCTTGGGCTGCCCGTGACCGCCGAAGGGGTAGAGGACAAAGCGACCCTGGAGGCACTGGCCGCCATGAACTGCGATACGGTTCAGGGCTTCTTCTTCTCCCGGCCGCTGGAGGAGGCAAGCCTGCTAAGTTTCCTGGACACAACGCTGGATGACAAACTGTCGGGAATCGCCCAGCGCCAGGCGTCAGCCCGACCTCGAGATGGTTAATGGCGTCGTCACTGCGCGCCCAGCCACCAGCGGATCGTGTCGGTCACTGTATCCGGTGCATCCTGCTGCACAAAATGGCCCGCATCCGGCACCGCGACAATGGTGGTGCCGGCATCATTCCAGTCCCAGGTATTGTTAAGGCCGTCAGAGTGCAGTGCGGTGTCATCCAGACCGTGCAGCACCAGCAGTGGCACGTCCAGTTGTGGCACCTCGGGCGAGATCGGCGGTGGCGTGGCTGAAAACGCCGGCAGTGGCGGGAAGTTGCGCTTGTAGTAGGCCAGCATGGCGTCAAAGTCGGACTGCGCAAAAGCCTCGACATAACGTTGGCGTGCCACCGGGTCCTGCACCCAGCCGGCCAGCGTCTGCGGCATCATCGGTCCACCAAAAAAGATATTGGGATCTGACGGGCTGCCACCCTGAAAGGCCCGAGCATATCCGCTATTGGCGCGTTGTTCCTCGTTAATGGTCAACTCCCGGATCATGCCGTGAGGATGTGGCAGGTTCATCACCACCAGCCGGTCCACCATCTGCGGATAGGCGAAGGCAAAGTTCCACGCCACCATGCCGCCCCAGTCGTGGCCCACGATAATGGCACTGTCCTGGCCGAGCTCATTGATCACGGCAGCAACATCTGCGGTCAGCAGACGCATGTCATAATTCTCATCGCCCGCGGGCTGGCCGCTCAGGTTGTAGCCGCGCTGATCAATGGCAACGACCTGATACTGATCCTGCAAACCTTCCATCTGATGCCGCCAGCTGTACCAGAAATCCGGAAAGCCATGAATCATCACCATCAACGGACCTTCACCCACCGTGGCGTAGTGAATGCGTACCCCGTCATTGTCGGCGTAACCGTGAGTCGCCGTGTCCCAGACATCGGCGTGCAGCATGGTTGTTGCCAACAGCCCTGCGATCAGGGCGACCTTTGTTGCCAAGCGCGTGATGATGTTCATGAGCATGTCTCCGTCAGTCTTGCGGTTGCTTTGTCATCGACTTGCAGTGAAACGGATTATGCGACGGGAGTAAAGTGCCATCACCTGGTTATTTGCAGGCGGCGATGGTGGTGACAGCCCTACAATCTAACCCGTCAGCATCAGCGTAGAAGTCATATTACAACGTATCGAGTAATGCTAATGTACCGCACAACCGGTCGATTTTTGCTTGCCTTTTGTCTGATCTTTAGCTGGACATCCGTCATGGCCATAGAAGAACCTGAATATGCCGTCATCAATCGTGTTGGTGATATCGAATTTCGCCAATATAAAGCGTATCTGCTGGCCGAGACCCTGGTGGCAGGCGAAAGCAGCCAGTCACGCACTGCCAATACCGGGTTCAGACGCCTGTTCAACTACATCTCCGGAGACAATGCGGTGCAGAGCAAGATCGCCATGACCGCACCCGTGCAGCAGCAGCCTGTGTCCCAAAAAATCGCCATGACGGCACCCGTGCAACAGACTCCCTCGGTAGATGGCTGGCTGATCGCCTTTGTGGTGCCGGGTGAGTTTGATCTGCAGACCGTGCCGCAGCCTACCGGCGCGGACGTGTCCATTCGGGAGGTGCCCGAGCAAGTGATGGCGGTGCTGACGTACTCAGGCCGCTGGACCGAGGACAACCACCGCCAACATCGCCAGACATTGATAGATGCCCTGGCAGGGATGGCCATCGATACCCTCGGCGAACCTGTCTCCGCGGCCTATAATTCGCCGTTTTCACTGCCGTTCATGCGGCGCAATGAAGTGATGGTTGCGGTAGCAAAAGCGCCCTGAGTCAGGCCCGATTGCCTGGCAATATGTCGCCCTTACTGCTGGCGCGCGGCATCTTCCGCCTCCTGCCGCCGGCCATCATGCCCGGTCCGGACATGTCTCCCGCGCCGGTGGCATAACGTACGCCAACGTTGCGGCGCTGAAACTCGGCATTGGAACCAGTGGTGGCTTTGGTGTACGGTTCGGTCTAAGATCGGACTCAATAATCACAATTATGCAGGACTCTGCCATGCCGATGATCCGCGCCGAAGATGCCACCAAAGACTACGATGTCATCATTGTCGGTTCCGGCGCCGGGGGTGGTCAGATGGCATTCACGCTGACGCTGGCCGGCATCAAATGTCTGATGCTGGAAGCCGGGCGCGGGTATGATCCGGTTACCGAGACACCGATGTTCCAGCGCCGCGATCAGGCGCCTCTCTTGGGTAACTCGACGCCGGACAAGGAATTCGGTTTCCACGATGCTACCGTCGACGGCGGTTGGCAGATGCCCGCGGAACCCTACACTCAGGCCAGCGACAAACCGGAAGAACAGTTCTGGTGGTGGCGCGCACGCATGATGGGTGGCCGCACCAACCACTGGGGGCGGATATCACTACGTAACGGCCCCTACGACTTCAAACCAAGGACGCGTGACGGGCTGGGTCTGGACTGGCCGGTCGACTACGACGATATTGAACCGTATTACACAAAAGTGGAACAGCTTATCGGGGTCTATGGCTCCAACGAAGGCCTGGAGAACACGCCCAACTCCCCCGAGGGCGTGCTGCAGCCACCGCCCAAAGGCCGTGCCGGCGAACTGCTGGCGCAGAAACATGGCAAGACTCTGGGCATTCCCATCATCCCCATTCATCGCGCGGTACTGACACAGAAGCTGGATGCCGACCGGCTGCCAGCGGTCCTGTTTCCCGGCAACACCTGGGCGCAGAAGATTGTGGGTGACGCCATGCGTGCCCGCGCTGCCTGCTTCTGGGCAACACCGTGCGGACGTGGCTGTTCCACCGGCGCCAATTACCAGAGCACCACCGTGCACCTGCCGCCCGCGCTGGCCACCGGCAATCTGGATATTGTTGCCAACGCCCACGTGCGTGAGGTGGTGGTGGGCGCTGATGGCAAGGCTCGTGGCGTGATGTTTATTGACAAGACCACCGGCCAGGATGTGCGGGTCAACGCCAAAGCCGTGGTGCTGGCCGCCAGCAGCGGCGAAACCGTGCGCATCATGCTCAATTCCAAAAGCACGCTGTTCCCTGACGGCCTGGCCAATGGCTCCGGGCTGGTCGGCAAATACATCATGGATACCGTCGGCACCAGCCTGCAGGGCCAGATACCTGCATTGGAAAACCTGCCCCCGTATAACGAGGACGGGGCAGGTGGCTCACATTTTTATGCGCCCTGGTGGCTGTACCAGCAGGCAGAGGCGTTGGGCTTTCCGCGTGGCTATCACATCGAGATGGGCGCTACCCGCGGCATGCCCGGCGGCGGCAATCCACTGCCCGATGACCTGGGCGATGGTGCCTACGGCAGCCGCTACAAACAGGAGGCGCGGCGTTACTACGGCTCGTTTATGGGTTTTGCCTGCCGTGGCGAGATGATTCCCAACGACAACTGTTTTGCCGAGCTGGACAACAGCACCACCGACGCCTGGGGTATACCGGTACTGAAGTGGCACTGGTTATGGGCCGAGCACGAGCAGCGCATGTGTGACCATGCAGAGCGAACCTTCAAGGACCTGATAGAAACCATGGGCGGCACCGTACGCAGCGTGACCAACGGCCGCAACCGTATCGAACCGGGCGGCAAGATCATCCACGAGGTCGGCGGCGCCATCATGGGCACAGACGCGGCTACCTCGGTGTGTAATGGCTTTAGCCAGACCTGGGAAGTGCCGAACCTGTTCCTGGTCGACGGCACACCGTTTCCGTCCAACGCCGACAAGAATCCCACTCTCACCATCATGGCGCTGGCCTGGCGTGCGGGAGATTATCTGGTCGATCAGTCAAGAAGGGGGCTGCTGTAATGTCGCACAATTATCAGGATCAGAACCAGAATCAGGAGCCGGATGCCTTCGGCGCCGTGCCCATCGTCGTCAACCAGACGCCGCGTCTGCCGCGCCGTACCGTGATCAAATGGTTTGTTGCCGTGGCCGCCAGTCTGCAGTTGGGCGATGCCCAGGTGTTCGGCGCCGAACCCGGGCCCGGTGAGCCAGTGATTACCGCCAACGGATACGGTAAAGACCCGCTGCTTAACCAGACACACAATCCCGGCGATCTGTGGCCGCTGACGCTGAGTCCGGCCCAGCGCGCCGCCGCCATTGCCCTGGCCGATGTCATTCTGCCTGCCGACAATCTGGGGCCGGCTGCCAGTCAGCTGCGCTGTGTCGATTTTCTCGATGAGTGGGTCAGTGCGCCGTACCCCGCCCAATTGCGCGATCGCGAACTCGTGCTGCCGGGACTCGACTGGCTTGACGTCGAAGCCGGGCGACGCTTTGGGGATGTGTTTGCGTCCCTGACCCTGGCCCAGCAGCAGGCCATCTGCGACGACATCTGTTTCGAACCCCGCGCTGGCGAGAACTTCAAGACTGCTGCCCGTTTCTTCAGCCGCTTCCGCTCGCTGGCCGCTGCTGCTTATTACGCCACGACGGCCGGCTGGGAAGCCATCGGTTACGTAGGCAATCAGCCGTCCCTGACCTATGACGGGCCGCCCGATGAGGTGCTGGCGCGGCTTGGGGTGGAGCAGACAGTGGCATGACGGCCAACGCCGGTTATCTGGCTTGACCGCTCCCGCAGGCTCTGTGAATATCTGGCCTAACCAGATTGTCTGTCACGTCCATTGGAGAATGCCCATGCGCCGGTTGCTTGTTGTCTGCCTGTTTGTTGTTGCGCTGTTGCCTTTGCCACTGCAGGCGCAGCCCCGGTCCCTGGACGATGCACTGGCGGATCCGGCGGTGCAGCAGGGCCTGGCGCAGATCGACAACAGCGCACAGCTGACGGCTCAGGCACTGGTGCAGATCGGCAGCATCATTTCACCCTCCGGGCAGGAGCACGAGCGCGCTTCTGCTGTCGCGCAGATGATGCGCGAGATCGGCCTGAGTGATGTGACCGTGACTGCCGCGCCGAATGCGGTGGGGCATATTCCCGGGCGCTCCGGCCAGGCGCTGGTGTTTGTTTCCACCCTGGATGACCTGGCTACCGTGGCCGAGCATCAACGAGCGGCCGGTGGTCTGCCGATCATCGATGGCGACCGGGTGGTCGGGCCGGGCACCAATACCTCTCTCACGACCGTGGCCATGTTGTCAGCCGCGCGCGCTGTGCTGGCACAGGGCATCACGCCCGAGCATGACCTGGTATTTGCCGCTGTTGCCGAAGAAGAGACCGGGCTGCTGGGCATGAAGGCGCTGTATGCCGACTACCGCGACCAGGCCGTTGCCTTTGTCGACATCCTGGGTGAGGGCAGCGGCATCAGCTATGGCGCCCTTGGCATTCACTGGTGGCGGGTGCACGCCGAAGGCCCGTCCGGGCACACACTCAACGGCGGCCTGCCCAACGTCAATCAGGGCATTGGCCGCGCCGTCGACCGTATTCTGCAGATCGACGACCCGCAGCGTTACGACCACCGGCGCACCCGCCTGAACGTGGCCATGCTCAACAGCGGCGCCGTGTTCAATCACAAACCCGAGACCGGTTGGTTCTCGCTGGATATGCGTTCGCTGGACCCCGAGCACATTGAGTCGATGGAGCAGCAGGTGCGGCAGATCCTGGCAGATGTCACCGACGAGCTGGGTATCAGCTTTCGCATGGAGCCGTTTTCCATGATGCCGCCGGGGCAGATCGAAGGCGCACGTGACAGCGACCTGGTGCAGACCTCACTGGCGATCTCCGACTATCTGGGCAGCAGCCCGACACTGTCAGACGCCGGTTCGGCCAATCTTAATGTGGCCATTGCCGGCGGCACTCTGGCAATCGGTATCTCCAGCGAACGTGGCGGTCAACGGGGTTTTGCCGATGAATGGGCAAGCATCGAGGTGATGCAGCGCACCGCGAAGAATGCGTTCCTGACGGCGGTGACGCTGGGCGGAGCGCGATAGCGCCGAGACGGCGGCAAGAATCAGCTCTCCAGACGCGCCGCATCTACATAAAACCACCGTCCGTCCTGCCGCACGAAGCGCGAGTGCTCATGGTGCAACTGCATGTTCCCGTCCGTGTCGCGCCAGTAGGCCTTGAATTCCACCGTGGCGGTATTGCCCTGCTGTTCACTGTCCACAATGTCCAGTTTCACCCAGTCGGTGTCCGCAGCGCCCATATCGGCGGCGCTGGCCCGCGGGCGGGTGGACGGGTGCCAGGTCTGCAGCAGGTAGTCGCCCAGCCCGCCCAGGGCAAACGCACTGTAGCGCGAGCGCATCAGTTGTTTTGCTGTGCGCGCGGCACCCGCGCCGGCGTGGAAGGGGCCACAGCAGGCGGACAGGCGTTTCTGGCTGCCGCAGGGGCATAGGTTGATCTGTTCAGTCATGGTCCGGGTATTTAACTACAATGAGGGCGCTGCCGTCTCCTGTGGTGACACGACCTGGCTGTGATAAAAAAAGGGGGCCGAAGCCCCCTGTTTTTATGCTTGCTGCGTTGGGATCAGTTGGCACTGACCTCGGCGCCGGTTTTCACTTCTTTCCAGTAAACCTGGCCAAAGAACATCTCATCCCAGCTCTGCTGGCCCCATGGCACGACGCGCGAGGGGTCAGGGTTGGCTTTGTTCTGCGCTGAGTTATCAAAGGCACCAGTGACCACAACCTTGGTCCCTGCCGGCACAAACTTGGGCTCGGCCAGTTGATACTCCATCTGCCAGTTATAGTTGTACTGGGCGATGTTCAACAGACGCTCGACAGTGCCATCCGGGTAATGCGCGTCGAATACCATGCGCTTGCCACGGAAATGCATGTGCGGGGTAAAGGCCATGATTTCCGCATCCGTGGTGATGGTGACAGAGGCGGTCTGCTCAAAATCCGGATCGTAGGCCGGGATGTCAGTCCAGGTGGGTGTGAAAATGCAGGCACAATCCCCCAGGCGACGCTCGGTCGGAATTTCATCATCCGGGTAGAACCAGATACCAATTTCGCTCTCGTCAACGGTTTCCCGGCCGGTGGTGGTGTAGTGCAGGTTCAGCGCCAGCGACGTCCCGGCACGCAGAATGCCGCCGGTGTTGGGCTCTTCCACATGAGGATCGGCGCCGGGGATATAAGGCGTGATGTACGCCTGGTCGGGATCACTGAAGCGGGTAATCAGGCCCTGCGACGGACGCTGTCCCGGCACGATAAAGGCGTTCAGCGTATGGTGCAGCACCGTTCTGTCGCCCGGCACATACTGGCTGGCACGCACCCAGCGGTCACGGTCCAGACCCTCCAATGGCACGACCACGTCAATGTAGTCCAGCACACCGGTGGCCGGGATGCTTTGTGGCGGCACTTTGACAATCAGGTCAGGCTCGCCAAAGGCCCATTTTTCCTCTGACCAGGTCAGCTCTGCCAGTGGGTCGCTGTCACCGTCCTTCACGGAACCGGTAGCAATCCAGTGCAGTACTTTCTGCTGCTCATCCGGTGTCAGGGTGTAGTGATTGCGGAAATTGCCAATGTGCGGGTCAATCTGTCCCGGTGGCATACGCTTGGTCATCAGCACTTCACGAATCATCGGTGACCAGCCCTGCGCCATGGCGTGGCTGTTCAGTGCAAACGGCGCGATACCGCCATCGCGGTGGCAGGTGGCGCAATTTTCCGCCAGCACCGGGGCTACATCCTGGCTGTAGGAGACACCGGCCTGCGCCAGTTGCTCGTGAGCCTGGTAGCTGACCGGGGTGCCCTGTGTGGCAACCTCGGCGTTGGCAACCGTTTCATCAGCGACCACCGCCGCCAGGGCGTTAGCCAGCGACTGGTCGGCCGGGCCACGGTAAATCACGCGGAATGATTTGGGATCGTAAACAAAGGCTTCGCCGGTTTTGTCGATGCCCATGGCTTCCGAAATGATCTGTGCATCATCGATCAGCACCGGGATGTCTATGCCCAGGCGCTCCGCGTCAGCCTTGACGGTTGCGCGCGGCTCACCCAGCGGGTTGATCATCATGAACACGATGTTCTGCGATGCGTACTGTTCTTTCAGGGCATTAAACGACGCCAGCGACTCTCTGGTAGCCGCATCGCCGTTGGCCTGAACCAGAAACGCGACCGCTTTGTTGTTGTCGTACCATGCCATGTGGTGGAATCTGCCGTCCTGATCCAGCAGGGCAAAATCACCGACACGGTCCTGCGCCATGGCCGGACCGGAGCCCAGCGTGACGGCCAATGCGACAGCACCGGCAACCACTGCCTGCCTGCCACCAGAAATCATACCATTCAATAACTTAATCATATTTTTCTCCGGCTTTGACGCCAGCAACTAATTTTAATTAACAGACTTTTGGGCATGTTCTCTATGATGGACTGCATCTGGTTTCATGAACTCATTCATATTTGAACCCGGTCAATGCCGACTCTACCATTAAACCAGGAAAAATAAAGCCGTATGCCGTAAAAAGTGACTTTTGGCAGGTGAACCGATGACGCGTGCCGAGTTCTTACGGGCAGCGGAAAAGGTCCAATAGAGGGTTGGGGGGANGAGGGGGGCTGAGGAGAAGTCTGAAGAGAGGGGCATAGAACAGTTCTGATTATTGAGATAATCAACTGCCAGGGGCGCGGCAAGCGCGCCACCGGCAGTCATCATCGATGCGGTCAGTTGTTCTGGCTGACCAGTTTCCACTCATAGAACCCCATGAACATCTCTTCCCAGCTCTGCTCGCCCCAGTTCACTTCGACTGACGGGTCCGGGTTAAAACGGTTCTGGGATGAATTGTCAAAAGCACCGCGGGCAATGATCTTGGTGCCCGCCGGCACGCGCACGGGTTCTGCCAGTTCATGAGACAGCTGCCAGTTGAAGGAGTAGGCCGGTACCGACAACAGCAGCTCCTGTGAGCCATCCGGATACTCGGCGATAAACTTCATACGCTTGCCGCGGAAGTGCATGTGCGGCATCAGGCTGCGGATCTCCGCTTCTTCCGGCACATAGGTGACCAGCTCCATCTCATGATCCTTAGCGTTTGCTGGGATGGCAAGGGTAAAGGCGTTACCCACGCCGCCTGACATACGCTCGGCAGGCACTTCGCCCTCCGGATAAAAGTAGATGCCGATTTCAGTGGCATCGGTCATTTCCTTACCGGTGGTGGTGTAATGCATCTGCAGGCTCAGGCCAGAGCCGGCGCGCAGCAGGCCACCGACGCCCTCCGGGTTCCAGGACACGCTGTTGCCCGGTGCATAACCGGCCACCGAGGCCTGGTCGGCATCACCGCCGCCCAGCAGCACACCCACATCAATGTCCGGGTTCTCACGGAAGATGCGGTCAATATCCGGCTGCTCGCCGGCGGCAATGGAGGCAAACATCTGCGCACGGATCGCCCGGGCACGCTCTTCGGGCAGGCTGTTGATGGCCGCCATGAATGCCGTCTGCGGGTCCGAGCGACCTTCCGGGGGTACCACGGTGGTGATGATGTGGTGCAGCACTTCCGGGCTGCCCGGCGCCACTTCGCTGCCCTTGACCCAGCGATCTTCGGTCAGGCCCAGATCGATGGGGATATCCATGTAGTCCACCACACCGGTGGCCGGGATGACCTGTGGCGGTACCTTGACGATCAGATCGGGCTCACCCATCTTCCACTTGGTGTCCGACCACACCAGCTCGGTCAGCGGATCCCGGTCGGCATCCTGCACGGGAGAGCCGGCATCAATCCAGCGCACCAGCGTCTGCATGTCTGCATCGCTGAGGTTCATTTCATTTTCGATTTTGTGGCCGACCTTGTTGTCGATCTGGCCCGGCGGCATGCGCTTGGTCATCACTACTTCGCGGATCATCGGCGACCAGCCCTGCACAGCCAGGTTGCTGTCCATAGCAAAGGGCGCGATACCGCCAGCGCGGTGACACTCGGCGCAGTTTTCGGCAATGATCGGCGCAATCTCGTCCTGGTAGGAGACCGCCGCGCCATCGACGCCGCCGTACTGAATACGCTCTCCCTGGCTGGCAACCTGCATCAGCGCCACCGACTCACCTGCCTTCAGGCTGAGCAGAGCCTCTTCCAGTTGCGGCTGTACAGGACCGCGGTACACCACCTCGAAGGTCGCCGGGTCATACACCACCGCCTGGTCCATATGGGTCAGCCCCAGTGCTTCCGACACCAGCTGGGCGTCATCCATCAACACCGGAATCGGCACATTGGGGATGGCCTGTGCCACGGCCTGGCGGTCGCTCTGCAGGCCCGGATTGATCAGGAAGAAGGCGACATCCTGATCCGCATAGTCATTGTAGAGCGCCTGCAGCGCGCTCAGTGACGCCTGATCAGTGGCACCCACCGCCTGTGGCAGAATCACCACCGCATCGTGGTCGTCGTACCAGGACATGTGGTGCTGGTAGCCTTCGTGGTCGATCAGCGCGAAGTCACCGACGCGCTCACCGGCATGGAGAAACGACGACGCAGCGGCCGTCAGGGTCAATAACGTGAGGCGGAACAAGGGTCTCATAACGTGATCCTCTAAATTCAGGCACTGAGTCGCTTTTCAACTATCTGTTACAGAAATACACAGACTAGACCCAAAAACCAGCGAGTTCAAGGCATTGTTCAAAAACCGGGGATTCGATTCGGTTGCAGGAATCGCGGTGTCCGGCTGGACGGGTGCATCAGGGCGCCTTGTTCAGCGCCTCCAGCTTGGCATAGATGGCCTCGGCCTCTTCCTGAAAGGCGGAGTAGCCGCGGATATCGCCGTTGCGCTGTGCCTGCAGGGCCTGGGCAAGTTTGTCTTCGTAGGCTTTTTGCAGTTTTTCCTGGGGATTGGACTTAAACAGATTAAACATGTCGGTTCCGTCGTGAGAGAAAATCAGAGGATTCAGTGGCAAAGTCAATGCCGGTAAGGGTTACGGCGGAAAGGCACAGACAGATGACATTATGGGGATGCAGCCAGATTAAACCACGCCCCGTAGCCATGTTCGCGCCGACATTCACCCTAACGCTGGCTATGACCAGCGCCATGAATACACCAGCAGCCAAAGCGTATTCACCATGATCTGTAGTTTTTGCGCCATGGCGGTGGTGCCCAGGTTGTAGTCGGTCTCGCCGTTCCACACCAGCAATAGCAGGAAGGCCGCACTTGTCAGTGCACACACCAGCGTGAAACGGCGCAGTGGGTCATCACGGCGCCACACCCAATGCAGCAGCAGGAATGCGGGGAACAGGCCCAGCTGCAGCGCCGCGCCGGTGTTGTGCGGCAGCCGGATCGGGTAGGGGTATATCGCCACCAGCACAATGCCAATGGCAGCCAATACCAGCACCGCCGCGGTCAGCGCATCGCCCACTGAGCGCCGCAGCTGATACAGGCGACATGCGATCAGGCACTGCGTCAGGGCAATGGCGTAGAAACCCAGCGTCAGCACCCAGCCGGCCGGACCGACGGCATAGATGCTCAGCGTCCGGTGCCACATCGACAAGTCATCGCGGACAAGATGCACGACAATAACGGCCACGCAGAACGACAGCGCGCAGGCGAATGCCAGGTTTTTGAAACGTGTACTTGGTTCGGTCGTACTCTCAGACATTTTTTGTGCTAAGTATCCATTGAGATGTCTATCTCACATCAAATCTAACCAACAAACAAGGAGTTGTTATGAGGGAACTAACAGACGTTGAAACTCACATGGTCGCCGGCGGGGTGCCTTTGATTGGCGTTCCCATCGTTATCGGTGCGCTGACTGGCGGTGCTTCCCAAGCCATTCAGTCGGAAGGCAATATCGGACACACCGTGATGGGCGCCGCCGTGGGTGCAGCTGCCGGGTTCTTTGGGGCAGTTGCCGCGGCCACAACGGGCGTGGCTCGCGCTGTATACGGGACATATGCTGTTGGGGCAGGTATCGCCACGACGTGGAACGATAGCTAAGTGCTATCTGAAATGGAGGATGAGAAGTGCCAGCTCTTGAGTTTGTAGTCGTATTGAATACGTTTATCAATGTCGTTATCGGACTGTGGTTCTTACCGTCAGCGATTGATCTGAATCTGCGGGGCAGGCTCAAGGGTGTGGCACCTTTCAAGTTTGCTGCTTATGCAGTTGCATTGATTTTTCTGAACAGTCTGGCTGTGTTGCACAGCGTTGCCTGGTCGATGAGTTCATTGGGTAAAATAGTGCTCATGTCTCTATTGCCGTTTGTTGCGGCCTATTTGATGAAACGTTTCTACTTCGCCAGGCTTTCTGCTTAGCAACTTATCTGCCCCTACGACCTTTGACGTTGACTTAGTATATGTATCGAACATCATCATGGTTGTCGCTTGACAACCATGATGATGTTTGTCATTCTTCGGAGCCAAGGAATGGCCAGACCCAGACATCCCAGAAAGGAAATTGAGAATGTTCTCCGCTTTGCCGAGCAGCATGAGTGGTTGGTAAAAGTTGGCGGCGCTCATGCCTGGGGAAAAATCTACTGTCCGTATAATGATAGTGAGTGTCGTTGCGGCGAGTTCTGTATAACGTGCGTCTGGAGTACACCACGGAATCCGGTTGGTCATGCCCGGGCACTGAGAAGGGTTGTTGAGAAATGTGCCCGTCAAGCGGGTCTAAATGATTACCCCTGAGAGGGTTTTTTGTGGAATATACGTTTACCCTGAAGTATCAATTGTCAGCACAGGACATTGATCCGGACATTTTGCTGGAAAGGTTGGGCGCGGCGGGCTGTGATGACGCCCTGGCAGGTATTGGGCTGCCTGGACGGCTGGCCCTTGAGTTCTCCAGGGAGGCACAGAGCGCTGAAGAGGCAATAAAGTCTGCGCTGTCAGATGTCGAAACAGCGGTGCCATCTGCAAGGTTGATTGAGGCAGCGCCGGATCTGGTTGGCTTGACCGACGTAGCTGATCTGGTTGGCATGTCACGCCAGGCGATGCGGAAGCTGATGTTGACTCACTCGGTGACCTTCCCCGGGCCGGTTCACGAAGGAAGTTCGTCAATCTGGCATCTGGCCGATGTGCTCGATTGGCTGAAGGCGCGTGGCAGCTACACATTTGATGAACGGGTACTGGAGATAGCGCACGTTGCCTTTAGCGTGAATATAACGAAGGAACTTGGTAGGCTGGCCTCCAGACAATAACGCGCAGACACTAGAGCAACGATAGACATCCAAGTCATCCTGCGTTAACACGGAGCCCCCCCATGAAAAAACCGCTTATTGTGTTTGGTGCCACCAGTTTTGTCGGGCAGATCCTGTGCCGTTATCTGCACGAGCTCAATCACGATGGCTCCGTTAACTGGCTGATGGCCGCACGCTCTGAAGAGAAGCTTAAACGCCTGCAGCAGGAGTTGGGCGGCCCCCACACCCCGGAATACCGCCTGGCCGATGCTGGCAACGAGTCGCAGCTGCGTGCCCTGTGCGAGGAAGCCGGGGTGATTATCTCCACCGTTGGCCCCTACGCGCTGTATGGAGAACCGCTGATCAAAGTCTGTGTGGAAACCGGCACCGACTATTGTGACCTGACCGGGGAAACCCAGTGGATCCGGCGCATGATCGATCGCTACGACGCGCAGGCGCGGGACAGTGGCGCCCGCATCGTGCACTGCTGCGGTTTCGACTCCATCCCTTCGGACCTGGGCGTGTGGTTTCTGCAGCAGCAGGCGCAGGCGAAACTGGGCAGCCACTGCCAGCATGTCAAAATGCGGGTGCGCAACTTCAAGGGCGGCTTCTCCGGCGGCACCGTTGCAAGCATGATGAATGTCGCCAAAGAAGCGGCCAGCGATTCAGCTCTGCGCCGCGAACTGGCCGATCCCTACTCGCTGTGTCCGGCGGACAGCAAACCCCGGGTCAAACAGCCCAAAATTACCGCCACCCTGGATGACGATGTCGACAGCTGGATTGCTCCATTTGTCATGGAGGCGATCAACACCCGCGTGGTGCACCGCTCCAACGCACTGCTGGGTCAGCCCTGGGGCGCGGACTTTATGTATGACGAGGCGGTGATGACGGGGGCGGAGAACAAGGGCCGCACCCGCGCCAAACTCACGGCGCTGGGTCAGCCGCTGATGATGCTGGGCTTTGCCGTGCCACCGGCGCGCTGGCTGATGAGCCGCTTCCTGCCCAAACCCGGCGAGGGCCCGAGCCCGGAGATCCAGCGCAAGGGCTTTTTTGATCTGGTGTTTGTCGGGCACACGCCAGATAACCGGACGATTAAGACCACCCTGTACGGCGAACGCGACCCGGGTTACGGCGCCACTGCCCGAATGCTGGGGCAAGCAGCGCTGTGCCTGCGCGATGATGTCAGCCGGGATGACAAACCGGGCGGATTCTGGACTCCGGCTTCGGCGCTGGCGCAACCGCTGATTCCCCGGCTCGAAGCGTTCGCCGGGTTGGCATTTACCACCGAGCTATTCAAGCAATAAGCGTGGCGCGTCGGTAAACGGTCGAATGCCAAACTCAGGATAAATATCGCTGGGAAAATAGAAGTTGCCATCTTTCACAACCAGTGAAATCGTTTTGATGGCTTTCAGATCAGCCGTCGGATCACCGGGCACCAGGAAAAAATCAGCCAGTTTTCCCTGTTCAATCGAACCCAGTTTATCGTCCTGCCCCAGGTAACTGGCCATATCCAGCGTCGCCATTTTCAGCACTTCAGCGGCTGTCATGCCAATCTCCTGGTAAAGCTCCAGCTCGCGGTGATAACTAAACGAGCCGCCCAGGTCGGTGCCCGGAATAATCACCACACCCTGATCGCGCATTGCCCGCACCGTTTCCAGGATTTTGGCAAAACCCTGCCGGTAAGCGATGTCATCCTCGGGTGAGGCGATTTCAGAACGCGCAGTTCTGGCATTGCGCTGGATGCCCACGGGCATATTGTCGATGTAGTCCACCATGCCGGGCGCCACTTCGCCATTGCGAGACAGCATCAGGTTCTCATGAATGGCCAGCGTCGGGTCAATGCCCATGCCGCGCTCACCCATGCTGGAAATGGTAGCTTGCACCGCGTCGGAATTGATATCGATGGCGGGGAATCGCTTCATGGCGGTCAGCCGCAACAAGGTGCGGGTATCTTCGTCAGGCGCCAATACCCAGCCCAACATCACCTGATTAATGTGCGTCAGCTCATCGTACCCTGCCGCAATCATGGCATCGGCATTACTGAAAGCGGGCACATGTCCGGCAACACGCAGGCCGCGAGCGTGGGCTTCAGTCACCATGGCCGGCACCCATGCCGGATTCATGCTGTTGTAGATTTTGATCTGATGGAAATCGCCCTGATCGGCATACCAGCGCACGGCATCCAGTGCTTCCTCCTGTGTCGACACCAGGATGCCACTGTTGGAATTGAACGGGCTTCGGCCCTCGATAAAGCCGCTGCGGTGAATACGCGGCCCGACCAATCGGCCCGATTCAATTTTGTTAATCAGGTCATCGAGCACCTCATTGTTGTTGCCCATGTCACGGAAACTGGTGACCCCAGCGGCAATATTAAGCAGCGCACTGCCCTGGCCCGCATGCGCATGCATCTCAAACATCCCGGCAACCAGGGTGCCGCCCGCGCCATCGATCAGAATCTCATCGGCATCAGGCGCTTGTGTCACGTCGTCAATTGATGCGATCCGATTTTCTGCCACCAGCACGGATACCGGGTCAGACAGATTCAGGCTGTCCGGATCAAATACCCTGACGTTATTGATGCGCACGGGTCTATCAAACACGCGGGTGACTTGTTCCTGGATGGTTTCAAAGCGGCGGGTGGCGTATTCGGCAGCCAGATCACGCAGACGCTGCTCTTCAGCCTCGAAGCCGGAGCGCACCAGCGCAAATCTCTCCGTCATGGAGGCAAACAGCAGGCCGGACTCATCCAGCGCAAAGTAACTCGGATTCAGGTCAATGCCCGATAACGCATAGGTGGTGACAGGCATTGCAGCGCCATCGCTGCCGGTGACCTGCAGAGTCTCAATAGCGTCCAGTTTCAGCTCGCCGGCTGGCAGCACCGCCAGGGTATTTCCCTCGGCCGCCAATAACAGTCGTGCATAGACCCACAAGGCATAGGGACTGGACTCCTGTGCGACATATAAATTGGCCTCCGCCAACTCTGCTGCGCTGGACCCGGTGGTATCTGTCCAGGCCGCTCTGCCGCCTTCAACCTCAAACTGCTCTGCGATGATATTGCCAAAGGTTGTTGCGCCCGTAATCCGCCAGCTACTTGGTAATCCGTCATCATTAAACTCAATGACTTCTTCAACGGATGGGCCCCGACCGTTGTTACGGTATTCATAACCCACATTGGTGACGTCGCCGTGCTGCACCTCCATCTGCCCAACCCGCGTCCCCGAGATAAGCGCGGTAAACGTTTCAGACCCGGCAGGCCGCGCCAACGTGGTTTCCGTTGCCTCAGACGACACCGCAGCGGCAGGTGGCGTGGGTTCCTGCTGGCTACAGGCTGCCAGTGACAGGGCGGCGACGATCATCACGAGTAATGCGCGGCTTCGGCGTTGAGATTTCATTGGGGGCTCCGTGAATGGGTGTTTTTCAGCAGCTGTGCGTCGGCGGCAGCCACGGCATGTGCTGCCGAGCTTAGCGTAACTTCGCCTGCACACCAACGCTTATCAAACTTACGTCGTTGCCAGAACCAATCGGTATTGGCGGCATCCCTGGACGCTGCGCTGGACAACTCCCTGATCTCGCGATACTTTCTGTTGTACTGTTGTACACATATGCCGACGGACCACCCTATGAAACACCCTATGAAACACCCGATGAAACCAGCCACCGCGTTAGCCACACTCCTGCTCACCCTCGTAGTCACCGCCCCGGCGCTCACGCCCGCGCAGGCACAGCCGCCGCTTCAGGTTCCTGCAACAGCCCCGGCACACGTGCATCCACTGCCCACGCTGCGTGATCAGGCCACCGAACAGCAGGCCTGGCTGGAAGCACGTGTGGATCGTGTACTGCCGGCCCTGATGAGCGAGTACAACGTCGACATGTGGATCCTGTCCATGCGCGAGTACGCCGAAGACCCCGTATTCTGGTCCATCACCGCACCCACCACCTTCGCCGCGCGTCGCCGGTCGATCTATGTCTTCACCCTGCAGCCGGACGGCTCCGTCGAGCGACTGGCGCTAGGCGGCGGCGATCAGGGCGGGGTGTTTGAAGCCTACCGTTCCACCCGACCGGCACCGACGCAGGAAACCGGCGAACTGGTCGGTGATGAGCAGTGGCAGCTGCTACGCGAACTGATCGAAGACCGCGATCCGGCCAACATTGCGCTGAACATCGACGCCGAATGGGCATTCTCGGACGGCCTGCATGCCGGCGAGCGTGAAGTGCTGGAGGAGGCGCTCGGCCCGTATCTGGATCGCGTGGTGCGCGAACCGCGCCTGGCGATGAATTACATCGCACTGCGCATCCCGGAGATGATGCCGCGCTACCGCAAGATCATGGAAACGGTGCATGCGGTGATCTCCGAAGCCTTCTCCAATGCCGTGATCACCCCCGGCGAGACCACCACGGATGATGTCCGCTGGTGGCTGCGCCAGCGCGTGCAGGGCCTGGGCTATCAGGTGTGGTTCCAGCCTTCCGTGGACGTCACGCGCCAGGGCAGCGGCCGCATCAGCGGCGACACCGTCATCCAGCCCGGTGATCTGCTGTGGACTGATTTTGGTGTGGTGGCGATGAACCTGCACACCGACACCCAGCACCTGGGTTACGTGCTCAAGCCCGGTGAGACTGAAGCCCCGGCCGGCCTGCAGCGCTGCCTGGCCGACTCCAACCGCATGCAGGACCTGCTGCTGGAGGAGATGCAACCCGGGCGAACCGGCAATGACATCCTCGCCTCAACACTGGCGCGCATCAGCGCCGCAGGCATCACCGGCACCGTCTACACCCACCCCATCGGTGACCACGGTCATGGCGCCGGTCCGGTGATCGGCCGCTGGGACGGGCAGGAAGGCGTGCCGATCAGGGGAGACGCAGTGTTATTGCCGTCGACCTGGCACTCCATTGAGCTGCAGGCAACGCGTGCGATCCCGGAGTGGGGTGGCGAAGAGGCGAACTGCCGGCAGGAGGAAGAGGCATATCTGGATGCCGAGGGGGAGCGGCATTGGGTGTTTCGGCGGCAGGATGAGTTTCATCTGGTTTGGTGAGCAGTATGGTCGGATCGGGAGAAAAATACCCGCTATGCTCGGTGCTTGTTTAAAGTGCGGCCATATGAGCCGCGCCGGTAATTCTTTATAACTGCAGCTCCCCCTGCGCATCATTTCTGCTACCTTTTTTGACCGCTGTCCTTGAGCGCCCCGGTTTGCGACTGCCATGTTTGGTGACGATTTTCCGGGCTGCTGCCTTGTGCGCGACATTGTTTTTTCTAAGGCCGTATAGTTTGTCGGCGGCGGCTTTCCTTGCCAGTTTTTCATCAACAACAGGCATGGGGTAGCCATTCATTTGGGATGCTGCCTGCCATGGCGTATGGATAACGGATGTGTCCATCGAACGTAACTCGGGAATCCATTGGCGAATAAAAACCCCTTCAGGATCCTGGTCAAACCCTTGTTTGGTCGGATTGTAAATCCGCAGCGCATTGATGCCCGTTGTGCCCGATTGCATTTGCACCTGGCTGTAATGAATGCCCGGCTCATAGTCGGTAAATTGCCTGGCAAGGTACAGGGCCGGTTTTCGCCAGTGCAGCCAAAGATGGTAACTGGCAAAACTCATCACCATGGCTCGCATGCGAAAATTCAGCCAGCCCGTTGCCTTCAATGCACGCATGCAGGCATCCACCATGGGATAACCCGTCATGCCGTCTTTCCAGGCGGTGAAATAGTCCTCATTGAAGTCATTCGCGCGTAAGCCATCATAGGCCGCGTGCATATTCTCAAACTCGATACGGGGCTCATCCTCAAGCTTTTGCATGAAGTGGCAGTGCCAGCGTAGCCTGCCCGAGAAGGAGCGCAAGGCGCCCGGCCACTTGCCTTTTTCGCCGCGAGGCAGTTGTTTCAGTTCCTGGCTGCGCGTCTGGCAGGCCTGGAACACCTCACGAATGGACAAGGTGCCAAAGGCCAGATGACAGGAGAGCCGCGAGCAGCTATCAAACGCGGTAACCGGCGATGACATTTCTTTGGTATAGCCTTCGCCACGTTCCGTCAGGAAGCTACGCAGCAGTGTTAGCCCTTGCGAGCGTCCACCAGGTTGCAAAGCGACAGAGCCATCGTCTTGCAGGCCAAGTGTTGTATGAGGGGGCAAGGCGTCAGATTTCTCGTCTATCTTGGTGAGGCCTGACGCAGGCTGCACGGTGGGTTTGCTCATTTGCAGATACCAGCGCGCCGCCCAGCCGTCGCGGTTTGCAAGGCGCCGTATCACCCCGTTTTGAGCTGGCTCATGCCATGGAATGTTGTGTTGCTGGCACCAGCGTTTGACGGCCTTGTCGCGCTCATAGGTCCAGCCATTCCATGTCTCCTGGTGCGACCACAGCGCTTGAATGGCGTGTCGTTTTTTCAGGTCGTCGAGAACGTCAACGGCATGGCCGACTTTTATGATCAGCCGCTGGCCACCTAACTGCAGCGCCTGGTCCAGCTCGCGCAGGCATGCCTGCAAGAATGCATAATGCCGGTAGCTCATGTCAGGCTGTTGCCATAACTCTGGCTCGAGAATATACAGTGGCAAGACGGCACCATGGCTAGCTGCCTCGGTGAACGCAGCATGATCCTCGATGCGCAAATCTCGCTTGAACCAGACAACGTTCACGGACTCACCCCGGTCTGCGCACGCTGTTATTACGGCAGCAGCACAGTATCGATGACGTGAATGATGCCGTTGTCGGTGACGATGTCGGCAGCGATGACGGTTGAATCATTGATGCTAAGTCCGTCTCTTGTCCGGGCCAGCAACAAGCCGCCCTGAACCGTTGTAACACTCATCATGGCCCCGGAGATGTCCGCTGACCCTATTCTGCCAGGCGATACATGATAGGTCAGCAGGGCAGCCAGCTGCTCACGGTTCTCTGGCAGCAGCAGATTCTCCAGGGTGCCGTCCGGTAATTTGGCAAAGGCCGCATCATTGGGCGCAAACACCGTGAACGGACCCTCATTCCGGAGTGTGTCCTCCAGACCGGCGGCCTGTATCGCCGCGATCAGTGTATTGAATTCGCCGGCAGCGGCCGCTGTATCAACGATGTCATCGGCACTTGCCGTCATCGCGCTGACACTCAAACCGCTGGCAAGTAGCAGACTGGAAACGACTTTTCGACATGACGCAAACATGGCGGTACCTCTGTATGAAGTTGGATTACGCAAGGGATACGAGGCAGGAGGTGATCACGGATCATGGAAAGTCAAATGATGTATCCTAAAGCTTACCCGCCACCGGACGCAGTCTGGCCTCCGGTGGCGAGTATTTTTAGGCCCGGTGTCAGGAACCGGTTTGAAACGCAGTCTTCGCCGCTAAACGTAAAAGTCCAGCTCTTCCTGGGCTTTGAGCAGATCCCGCATCTTGATCGGGTCGTCACCGAAGAAGAAGATCAGGCCCCAGTGCGTGCCAAAGGCCGAGCGATCAGGAACCGTCTCCTCTGCCGGCGCCACCAATTCGTGAGACTCGAAATAGGGATGCTCTGTCGTTTCCCTGGGCATGTCCAGTTTGCTGACCACCCGACGTCGTGGGTACACGCCGAAGCAGCCTGCGTAGCCCTTGGCGTCGACCACTTCGCGAGGGAAGAATTTATCCACTTCCTCTTGGGTACTTTTAGGGTCGAATACCAGCATGGACGCCTGGTAGGCATTGAAGCCATAGGCGCGCTCGATCAACTCGAACGCCTTGAACCCGGGCGGACGATAGGCAATTTCGCCAAAGTACATTTCCCCGTCAGCAGTCACAAAATACTCAGGGTGGATCATGCCGAACTTGATGTCGAAGGTCTTGATCAGCAGTTCAATCTGCTTGGTGATCGCGTTGCGCCAGCTCTCAAGCTCCCTGGTTGCGGGGACAAACACGGAATAGCCCAGCGTTACGTACTCGGAGATGTTAAGGAACTTGATCTTGCCGTCGTGGATCCAGGCCTCAACAGCAAACTCCCAGCCGTCCAGATGACTTTCCATCAGCAGGGGGTATTCTTCCTGCGGAATGTTGTCAATTTCTTCCAGCTTACGAATCATTCGATGACCCAGGCACCCGGCCTTGTCGAATGCCTTGACGTGAATCGGGTCATCCGGGTCGCCATCAAGTTTAAGCAGTGTCTGGTTGACGCGCTTCATGAAGCGGATGATGTCGTCTTTCTCGTGCGCCTCCTCGAAAATACCCACGCGGATACCGCCAAGCTGCGCGCGCCGCTTCATCAGCGCCTTGTCGCGAAACAGAATCGACTGGCCGTACATCCGGGGACTGTCCATCAGCACTGAATTGATGGCACCGGACCATTCCACGGTTTCCTCGAACAGGGGTATCGCGACATCGACACCTTCCTCTTTCAGCCTTTCAGCAATCTCCATGGAGCGATCATTGAGGCGAATAAAGTCCCATGGAATGAAAGGTATTTTATTGGCAGTGCAGAAATCTGCAGCCCAGTCGGGTGCGACCACGATGTAACGGCGATCAAATTTTTGCGCGGCCTTGATCGCGTTGACGCTCCAGCCAAGCAGAGCGATGTACCCTTTATTAGGATCCTTCGGCGTTTCGGTTCCTTTAACGGAATCCATGTTCGGATCGAGCCAGGCGGCCACCCCTTCTGATAGTTCCGTGTCCGGTGTGGATAATTGAGCTTCCGACGATGTCGACATTTACGGTACTCCTTGCTGGGTTGCCCAGCGGCCTGCCCCTCATAGAGGCAGTATGAACGGAGCCGTTCGGTAGTCTCGTTGACAGATGATCGGGTGACCAATCGCGAGGCGAGACATGACGGCTCGTAGCAGCTCACATATGGCAAATTCAGCGGGTCATTGCACCCCAATCAAGTCACTACCATAACGGATCTGGAGGCAAATTGGAAATGCGCTCATCGGAACACGGCAGGATAAGTAGAATGTACGGTATATAAAAAGCCCCGCGTTTTAGGTCGCCCAGGTTGCAGCGAGCGGTCGACAAGGCCGAAAAAAAGCCAAAAAAAAGGCCAAAAAAAAGCCCAAAAAAACGCCGAAAAAGCCAAAAAGGCCAAGAACGCCAAAAAGGGCCAAATAAGAGAGTGCCTGCAATCATTGAACTTCAACACCGGTTTTCTGTAGGCTATCCTGTGATCCGTTAGATCAGGGTGGAATCTCCTGACGCGGGCTGGAGGATAAAATTGTATGCCCAGAGATCGTATGCCCAGAGACAAACAAGAACCCGAAGACCAGACTGCAAGCGCGACAGCAGAGCTCTTGCCGTCACTTGATGCGGCCATCGACCGCCTTGCTGAAATCAATGCCATTGAAGGCGTCTCGCCCGTATTCGAGGTGATCGATGCGGCACGGCCGCTGATGTTCAGCGCCGAAGGCCTGGAAGCGCTCTACCAGCGCGTGCCCGCCCTTGAGATGGCCGGGTTTTTTGGGGGCAGTGATTGGGACTATCCACAGACACTGGTGCCGTCCCTGGCCGCACGCACGATCCGTCACGGCGAACCGGCCACCACGATGGTTGAAAGTCTCAGCCAGATTCGCCTGCTGGCGGTAGCAAAAGGCGACTACATCCACCCTTCCATATCAGCAGAACACGCCCATCACTTCCTCACCCAGGCACTGGCGTTAAATCTCGATCTGGTGGTCAGCAATCTGCAGGAAAGCGACCGGCTGCGGCCAGATCAGCTCGGTTACGCCGTGCAAAACCTTTATTCTTACCTGCTCCGGCATCTGGGCTACGAGAATCTTCTGGCGCATCTGGTGGCCGAAGTCTGGCGAATTCTGGCGCAACGCCCGGTTCAGGTAGACGGTGTCAAACAGATGGTGACCCAGATTGCGGTCTATCTGGAAAAGCCGGGCGTGCTGGGTGGCGACGTTGGCGAGGACGCCCTGCAACTGGTCAACGCCGTGTTCAGTCCCACCCAAGGCTGCCGCGAAGATCCCGGCTTTGATGTCTACACTGAACGACTGGCCGACATGGACGATGCCGCACTGCTGGAGGAGGCCATCGCTTTTGCCCAGGCCATGCACAGCACCGGCCTGGTGTCCGCCTACATGCCGGTTTTTCTGCGCTACCTGCGAGGCCGCTGGAACGCGCTTATTCCCACGGCTCTGGGCCTGAGCAACACAGGTGCCGACGCGTTTCAATGCTACCCCGCCCTGATTCACACCTTGATAGACGAGGCCATTTTTCCCGAGACCAGCCAGTGTGCCTATGGCCTGGCCATGATGCTTGAGCGCGGCGTACTCTACTCGCCGCCGGTGGCGCCTTCGCTGTGGCGGCAGATACGCCTGTCGCTGTGCGAGGTTGCGGCCGGCAAGATTGTGGCCGTTTTCGGCAGCAGCCGCTCCCCTGAATGTTTTTTGCTCGCCGACGTACTCAATGTGCTCGGACGACCGCTGGGCGTAGGACAGGGAAACTACCCAACCTGCCAGTCGACGCGCGCCCTGTCGATGTGGGCCTACAACATGCCAGCGGAACTGCTTCGCATCCTGGCGTGGGCGGCGCGAGACGATGAAATCGTGATGCGCTTTGAAGGTAGCAGTATTTCCTCGCGGGAACTCGCCACCGGACTGGCAAGCGAGCCGCCGGTGGATGTGGATGCCGTGTCTCTGCTGACTGTGCCGCACCTGGATCGCATCTACTTTGAAATGGGCCGGCGCAGTATCGGGCGCGGGGAAGATCCGCACAAATGGGTCAACGCCGAATTCCACGGCGATCATGTTGGCCACGGATTTCGCATCGCCGTCGATGTAGCCACCGGGGGCCTGAAAGACTTTGAAGGTTTTGTCCGGGACTTTTACGCCGCTTATCATCCGTTTTACAACGGCAATATCCCGGTCATCAATCCACAGCCGGCCGGTATTGCGGTAACCGACAGCGCCACGCGCTTTCTGGGCTGGCACGCCATCACCATCCAGCGGCTGGCGCTGGATGCGGACAAGACCATGCGCGTCTACTTTTTTAATCCCAACAACGACAGCGGCCAAAACTGGGGCCAGGGCATCGTCACCTCAACCCAGGGCCACGGCGAGCTTTACGGTGAAGCCTCGTTGCCGGTGGCCGAGTTCGCCTCCAGGCTGTATGTGTTTCACTATGACCCGATCGAAAAGGGGGAGCCAGGCGATATCCCCAGTGAAGACGTCAATCGGGCCATGCAGCTGGCAAAAAGCAGCTGGGCCTCGGGGCGTTAATCAGACCACGATGCCAACGCCGCCACTGTTCGTATTTACAGGAAAAGAAAAAGGAAAAGGAACCCCGACGCCATGAACATGAAGTACCCAGCCGGCAGCATCGATCCGGCAATTGCTGAGTTCGATGCCACGCTGGCACGATTTGCCCAGGCGCGCAAAGCCGATCCGACAGCGTCCAGTGCCGACGTGCTGGAAGCGGCGCGCGTGGCGATGACCATGCCCGGCGGTCTGGACGCCCTTTATGAGCGAGTCGCAGCCGTGGAAACAGCTGGCGTGTTCGCCGGCCGCGACTGGGCGCAGCCGGCCATCCTGCAGCCGGGGCTGGCGGTGCACTCATTACGCCGGAGCAAAGCCGACATCACGGTCATCGAAGCCCTCAGTGAGATCCGCATGCTGGCCATTGCCTCGCGTGACTATTTCCACCCCGGCATCGCCGCCGAACAGGCCCGCAACTTCCTGACCCAGGTCATGGCGCTGAACCTTGACCTGCTGTCTGGCCAAATGCACGAAGCCGACCGCGAACGCCCGCAGGCGCTGGGCACTATTGTGCTGTCGCTGTACCAGTTTCTGCTGGAACACCTGGGCTACGAGAGCATTCTCGCCAGTCTGGTAGGCGAGGTCGAACGCCTGCTGGCGCAGCGGCCGATCCAGACCGACAGCATCAAGAAAATGATCAGCCAGATCGCCAAATGCCTGTTGGATCCCGAGCTGCATACCGCCGCCAGCGACGACGCCGCACGCCTGGTCACGGCCCTGTTTGGTCCCACCGAGGGCTGTCGGGAAGATCCCGGCCTGGAGGTTTACAACCAGCGGCTTGCCAGCATGGACGAGGCCGCTCTCAAGGCCGAAGCCACCGACTTTGGCGCGGCCATGGGCGCCACCGGGCTGGTCTCTGCTTACCAGCCCGCCTTTTTGCGTTTTATCCGCAAGCGCCGGGACGATCTGATTCCGATTGCGCTGGGGCTGAGCATCACCGGCGTTGATGCCTTGAACTGCTACAGTCATCTGGTCTACCGGCTGATAGACGACGCCATCTTTCCGGAAACCAGTCAGGCCGCCTATGGTCTGGCCATGCTGCTTGAACGGGGTACGCTGCTGCACCCGTCGGTGGCCGCTGGCCTGTGGCGCCAGATAGAATTGAAGCTATCGGTCGAGACCACGGACTTGCTGATCTCGGTGTTTGGTGAGGCACAGTCCCCCCGGGTCTTTCTGCTGGCCGGGGTCATAAGCATACTGGGCCTGCCGCTGGGGGTGGGTCAAGGCAACAACCCGACCTGCCAGTCGGTTATCGGGCTGTCGATGTGGGCCGGTAACGATGCCGACTACCTCTTGCAGTTGTTAGCCTGGGCCGCCCGTGACAACGAGATTGTGACCCGCTTTGAAGGTGAGCAGATATCATCAAAAGGGCTGGAGCAGGGCCTTGCCAAAGAGCTGCCGCTGGATGTGGATGCCGTCTCGCTGATGCTGGTGCCGCACCTTGACCGCATTTATGTGGAAATGGGCCGCCTGTGCGGTGAACGCGATGATGATTTGCACCGCTGGATCAATCCGGAACTCTATGGCTGGTGGGTAGGCCATGGTTTCCGGGTGGTGACTGATATCCATACAGGCAAGCTTGATGACTACGAAGGCTTCATCCGGCAGTTCTATGCCAGTTATCATCCTTATTACAACAACCACATGCCGGTGATCCACCCACAACCGGCGGGCATCGCCTCTACCGATAGCGGCGGGCGCTATGTGGGCCGGCATGCCATCACCATCTTGCGGGTGGTCCTGGACGCCAATAACCAGATGCGGGTGTATTTCTACAATCCCAACAACGACAGCGGCCAGGATTGGGGCCAGGGCATCGTCTGCTCCATTCGGGGCAATGACGAACTGAACGGGGAAGCGTCCCTGCCGTTTGCCGAGTTTGCATCACGGATGTACGTGTATCACTACGACCCGCTGGAGCTGGGTGATATCGACGCGGTACCAGACGAGGAAGTGGCGCTGGTCATGCAGCTCGGGCGCACCAGCTGGGCGAAGGATCTGTGACGGCGAGTCAGTATCAATCGCTGGCCAACGTCAGTTTGGCGACCGTGACGCGGGATCTGACAGAGCGTCTGGAAAAAAGGTGCTTGCGCACATTACCCGGTGGTGGGCGCGGTACGGGCACGCCATCTCTTGGGCCAGGCAGCAGCAGGTTCTCCAGGGTGCCATCCGGTAATTTGGCAGAGGCCGCATCTTTAGGCGCAAATACCGTGAATGGCCCGTCCCCTCTGAGTGTGTCCTCCAGGCCGGCAGCCACCGCGGCATTAACGATGTCAGCGGCACTTGCGAGCATCGCGCTTAAACTCAAACCGCTGGCAAGCAACAGGCTGGAAGCGACTTTTCGACATGACGTAAACACGTCGGTGCTTCTGGAATAAGGTTGTTTTCGCAAGGGATACGAGGCAAGTGACGAATTCGGCTCATGGGGAGTCGAATTCAGGCCTGCTGGGCGCCAGTTCGCCTATTCTCCGCCACAAAAGATCTTGTCGCGCTCAGAGTGGCGTTGGCATCCGCCACGTAGGAATCGGGCATGCTGCGCTGGGTGGTTTACGCAGGCATCACTGAGCAACTAGCATTAAGATCGGGGTTTGATGACATAGCTGGTATGGCTGGCACTGTCTGCCGGCTATTTCTTGCCAATTTTGAACCTCAAAATTCGGTGTGATGCTAACAAAGTGACGATGATGAATAAGCCCACCGGCGGCACAACAGACAATGGTAAATACCATCCATCGCCCCAAGGTGCACTGATAAATACGACGAACAAATTAAAGCCAGAGAGCGCATAGAAGCGATAGAAGATTGATGTCGACGCAGCCTGAAAATCGACACTGGAAAGTGAAAATGTCGATACACCTTCTCTGAGGACCAGCGTGCTTAGCCATGCAATAAAAACAGGCGATGATATTAGTGCAGCAAGGACACTGATTATTTCGAATGATGCTGGATCGAAATTCAATTTTCGAATAAACGCATACCCGATCGCAGGTGCAACGAGCACGCACTGAGCGGCGATTGCATATCGGTAGATCTGCAAAAGGATGAGTAATTTTTGGTGCCTGAATTCGTGACCCGCGAGAACTTGCTGCTTCTCCAACGACAACGGGTTTGCCACGCCGTTCAGGTAAAAGCTTTCGCCATTTTTGTATATCGCCATTCCCTATGAGACCTTGTGTTGGTTAATGAACAGCACATTGGTTGGATGGCGATAGCGTGTCTAGAAGCTATCGCCACCCAATCAGCAGTTGACTCACGAAGTCTCTGCGGTACTTAGACCCATCAACGCGCCACCGCCTGTCACCAGAACGCCAGCACTAGCTGTTAAGCCAAACGCAGCTACGGCGCCCACTCCCAGGAAAGGTACCGCGGCCGCGGTGATAGCGCCGCCCACAGCATAGCCAAGGCCTTGCATAAAAGTTTTGCCGTCAAAATCACCGCCTGCGACAGCGGCAACTTCACTTTCTGTCAATTCACGCATCTTACACCTCCAATGTGTTGATCGATTCATAAGGGCGTTTATCAGTGCCGACCTTAATAGTCACCATTGATAATAAGGTTATAGTTAGCCATGAGCTGCATTGCCAATAATCTAATCGCGGAGAATCGACCTACCGGAGGTACGAAGGTCAAACTAGATTTTGTCGCTTCTGGATGGACTAACTGCCCTTTTCGGTATATGAGAATCATAGTCGATTATAGCTATTTGGCTAGTATCGCCACAGGCCTTGATGCTATAGACTCGCCTCGCCGTTTTCTAGGCGCTAAGGATGAACCGATCTGGGATGAGCTCCTAGTTTGAAGCTCGCTCCAGACGAAGTTCGAATTGTAGGACTAACAAGGTAAATATATGAAAATTAATAAGAAAGGTTTCGCTATTGGGGTTGCTTTAGTAGGGACGCTTGCATTTGCTGGTGTAGCACAAGCTCAGAATTCAACCGGTACTGGCCCTAACCCGTATCGAGATTGTGGTATTGGCGCGGCATTGTTCCCCACGGTGAACTGGGCTGCTGTTACATCAAACGTAATTTGGGATGTCGGCACCACCGCCGTCATTTCCGCCACTGCAAGTCCTCAAACCTGCCAAGGTCAGTACGTGGCTGCCGCTGCATTCATCTTCGAAACTTACGACGCCCTGACTGAAGAGGCGGCAAAAGGCAGCGGTGAACACATCGTTTCCCTGATGAATATCCTAAATGTAGAGCAAGATATTCGAGCTGATCTCATCAGTGCTGTTCGCTCTGAGATGGCGGGGCAGGTGTCCCAAGCTGGTTTCAACTCGTTGGAAAAAGTACAGAAGGCCGAAACTTTCTATTTCGCTGTTGTGAATTCTTTGAAGTCATAATCAGCTAAACTTTTGTCTTGAACAAGCAAGGAGGCATGCGATGCGCGCCTTTTTGCTTGTGCCTACAAAACTACCCCCACACGCACGCAGAATCCATCAATGTTCCTATTCTCCAACTTTCTGGCTAACCTATTGGTTGTTACAGTCATTTGTTGCTACGCAACGTCAGCCCAGTCAGATGAGGCTGCGGCGAATAGTTATATGAAGGCCGTTGAGCTTGGACTTGAAAATGACCCTGTGTGGTTAACGATACTAGGCTACGAAGAAAAGGGATTCGTTAGTTCCCGACGCGAGAGTGCGTTTCGGTCGTCATCAGCTTTTTTGCATATTGACGGAAAATCAAACCCCTCTTCCGAATTGCTCGCTACGTTGTCGGCTTTCTTCGAACCTGTAGGAAGCGGTAGCAATGAGCATGCTCAATGCAAATACCGAGCTAGATACATCTGGCTAGATGCTGAGTTGGTCTTCAAAAAGTACGGTATTGAGGAACAAACTTGCGATGCCTATGAGGAATGGAAGAAACATGAGTCGGTAAACAGTATCAGTGTACTTATGGTGGGCGGTTTCCTTGAGAATCCAGCCTCCTACTTTGGTCACAATATGATCAAGCTGAATACCTCTCGACACAACAGCAATAACCTGCAGAACGAAAGTGTTAATTTTGGCGCTGATATTCCTCAAACAGATGGGATTTTCAAATATATCTACAGTGGCATAACAGGGAAGTATCGAGGCGTTTTCAGTTCATCCGATTATTTCCATTTCGCCAACAATTACGGCGAAACGGAACACAGAGACATTTGGGAATACCAATTAAATCTAACAGACCACGAAGTCTCACTTTTGCTGAGCCTCGTCTGGGAGCTGATGCAGACAGACTTCACCTACTATTTTTTTGATAAAAACTGCGCGTATCGTATGGCGAGGTTATTCAGTATTTTGCGCGGTATTGATCTGACGACGGGGCATAACATCTGGTATGCCCCCCAGACCTTTGTTCAACGGATGGCTAGCCAGTCAGGTGATAAGCAGATCTTTGATGGTTCACCCATCTATCATCCTTCGCGCCAGAGCCGATTCTACAACCGTTACTATGATCTGAGCTCTGACGAGCAAAACACCGTCAAAGCGCTGATTCAGACCCCGTCGCGTTTGGCCGCGAACGACTATCAGGCGATCAAGTTGGAGTCGAAATACAGAGTTCTGGACGTTCTGCTGGATTACTATCAGTACACATCCAGCGATGGCCAGGGCTACATCACCGATGACAATAGTCCGTACACCCAGGTGCTGGCTGAACGGTACCGATTGCCGGCAGCAGACGCAGCGTTTACCGACAGCCCTACGTCTTCTCCTCACCAAAGTAGAGACATTAGTTATAGCGCAATTGCGTACTCGGATAACTCAACCATTGGTTCTACGTGGCGATTCAGGATTCGTCCGGCATATTACGATACTCTTGATCATGGTGCCGGTCATGTAGCGAATGCAGCCCTGTCGATGGCGGAGCTTGAATTAGTTGGTGACGGCAACAAAGTGAATGTAAGGCGTTTTAGTTTCATCAAGATCGAGAGAGTCAATCTGCAAGCCACCGGTTTGCCCGGTGATAGCCGCCGAACGTGGTTGCTGGAAGTAGGGGCTGCCCAAGACAGGTACGATGACATGGGCTCAACAGTAGGGATTGCGCGTGCGCAGATCGGTCGCGCCTATCCGGTACTCGCCGTGAATGGTGTCATTACGGCCAGGCTAGGTGGGGCGCTTCAAAGCAGCTATCATGGCAGCGGCTATGGCTACCTGTCTGCCGGTCTGACTGCCAGTGGCAGTTTTTCGGAGCTGCTGCGATTTGAAGTAAGCTCCGAGTTTCGCGAGGGCCTGAGTACAACTCACGAGGACAGATTGGTGAACAGTGCTGCTCTGCGCTATGAAGTGTCGCGGAACCTGGATATTCGACTGCTTTATGAGAGAAATGTGGTTAACGAGCTCGGTCTGAGCGTTGGTGCGTATTGGTGACCAGCAGTCGCTGGATGTCTGCTTCAAAAGGGCTTTCACTCGCGACACTTAAGCGACACAAATTGTCGTTGGACCAGCTAGTATGGCTATTATGAAACAGCAGAAACAGGAATTTTCACCCATGTACGAGCTGATCGGCGATAACCAAGGATATACAGGCTTTCTGAAGGCACTCCTCCGTCTACGGGCGTATATCGCTTACCACTTGCGCAGCAAAACACCGGGGCAGTGCGCGGTAGACGCCATCACATGGGCGGATGGGTATTGAGCTCCTGGCAGGAATAGCCGTGCTGCTCCAGCCCGTCGCGCAAGTAGTCGGCGAGCAGCGGGTGGTCAATCAGGTACTGTGCCGTGTCGGGCGTCCACTGTTCCTTCGCCTGTTGAACCACGCTGTCCCATTCTTCCACGGTGTAATCTCCCCTGCCGACCCAGAGCAGGGCTACCACTTCCTGCTGCTGGTCCTCGTCGATTTCATTGATGATCGATGCGAACTCGTCATAGCCGGAGCTGTCCTTGTTATCCGCCAGCATCTGCTGCGACCAGTCATCCACCGCATTGCCGCCGTCCTCGGGGAAGCTCGTTTGCTCCTTCACATGGTAGCTCTGCGCCAGTTCAATCAGTCGACAAACGGTTTCCGGATTTACCTGCAACATAGATTATCCCTCAATACTCATCAGGATGTCTTATTCACGCTACCATAGACGTTTATTGAGCTCAATATCGTGGCCAGCAACATATAGTTTAAGGAGAACCGGGCTGGACCGGGTAAAGGAGGCAACATCATGTCAGGATCTGACAGTTCGAAAGATGGGGAGCAATGGTCACAGCAGGTGACCCGTCATAGTGATGCTCTGGATCTGAAGGACGGAGTATTCTCTCTGGATGATCCGCGCGAGATTGCCCGTTCGCTAAAAAAGTCGGCGGAAGACAGTAACCGGCGCAAGTCGGATCCCTTCCAGTCCGCCATGTCGATGCTGACTTTTTATATGAATCGGGCGGGTAGCCAACTCTCCGAAAGCCGGAAGGAATGCCTTGAGCAGGCCAAGGATGAGCTGCGCGAGTTGTGCGGCAGGCCCTGCAAGGATGGCGGAGACAGCTGATGGAATGGAGACCGTGCACGCGGTGATCTCCGAAGCCTTCTCCAACGCCGTGATCATTCCCCGCGAAACCACCACGGACGATGTCATCTGGTGGATGCGCCAGCGCGTGCAGGAACTCGGTTACCAGGTCTGGTTCCAGCCCTCCCTGGACATGACCCGCCAGGGCGCCGACCGGGGGAGAACACTGTCATCCAGCTGCAGGCCACAAGGGCAATCCCAGAGTGGGGCGGCGAAGAGGCGAACTGCCGGCAGGGAGGAAGAGGCGTATCTGGATGCGGATGGGGAGCGGCATTGGGTGTTTAGGCGGCAGCAGGGGTTTCATTTGGTTTGGTGACTAGGATAGATTATGCTCTTACTGCAAGCCGGGGTTAATAAGGAATCCAATTGATGGCGCTTACTAAATGCAAGGAGTGCGAGGCAAGAGTAGCCGTGTCTGCCCTGCAATGCCCACAGTGCGGGGTTCTGGCCCCTGGGTATAGCGATTCACAGATAAAGAAAGGTACCAGCAATTTTGTGATCTCGCAGGTAAGGTTCGGGCTGTGGTTTGTGCTCTTTTTGGGTCTCTTGTTTCGCTTTGCGCTCGCGGGAATGATGCCGCATCCTATTTTTTATCAATCAGTAGTTACTGTCGGCGCTTGGACAGTCCTTGCTGGGCTCTTGGGGTTGATACTGTTTGAATCTCTGTTATTCATTCGGCGGAGGTGGGTCTGAAGCGAATGTCATCAGTTGTTTTTGGCATGACCTTGACCGGGATATGCTCTGAGTAAGTGCCTCTAGTTTCTATCATGCAGATGAGAGTTTCTCAGGCTTCGATTGGGTTTGCATGTGATAGCGCGACCAGACTTCTCTGGCCGGTTGGCTTAGGCTGTAAAAGGGAGCGGTGGAGATGGTCAGAAGAAGACGAACCAAGTTAGTTGAAGATTTGATTATTGTTGTATCCAAGTTCCCCTGGTGGCTTGGATTGGCCCTGGCAGCTGTAGTGTATATATTTTTAAGTAACTATGTTGCCAGATTAAATTCTACTATGGACGCTAACGTTGGGCTTTCGACGGATTTTCTGGAAACTCAACTCCTGCATACCCTTGCACAGTTCGGCCAGTACCTGCTGCCAGCCATATTTCTAATGGGCGCTATTGCCTCGCTGATAAATCAAGTTAAACGCAAGTCATTGTTCCAAAATGTAGTGACTTCAGCATCTGGCTCAGAGCTGCGTGAAATGAGCTGGAGGGAATTTGAAATGCTGGTGGGCGAACTCTTCCGTCGGCGTGGGTATGTGGTTGCGGAAAACGTTGGAATGGGTGCCGATGGTGGGGTCGATCTAAAATTGCGTAATGGCTCCGAAACCTTTCTCGTGCAATGCAAACACTGGCGAGCTTACAAAGTATCGGTAAATATAGTGCGCGAACTCTACGGTGTGATGGCTTCAGAAGGCGTCACAGGCGGGTTCGTTGTTACCTCAGGCGTATTCACGTCCGACGCAAAAGCGTTTGCTATGCATAAAAATATCGAGCTAATTGACGGTCCGCAGCTGAGTCATCTTCTGCAAGAAACGCATTTGGACAGCACCACAGGTATGAGGCAGACCGTCGACGAATTGGAAGAGACGACGTTTAGAGCAGAGGTTTTGTTGCCGTCGTGCCCTCGGTGTGGCGGTGTTATGGTCAGGCGCACTGCCAGAAGAGGGCAAAATGCGGGGCGTGAATTTTGGGGGTGTATGGGCTATCCAGGTTGTCGTGGGGTTGTTAATGTTTGATGAGTGTGAGTTGGAGAATAGTTTCTATATTAGTTGATTGTAGGGGGTATTACACGGGGAGTTGGGGGTGAAGTTTGGGGCGTGGATTAATAGTCATTGAAACTGGCTTTGTAAAGCTCCGCTTCAAGACTGACATGCTGATCAATCGCGCCAGGTAATCGGAATATTCGACCACGCTTATTGAGTTCATATACTCGGTAAAGACTGTATTGCTCGAAGGCATCCCTTGAAAAATCGAGCTCATTTGGCGTGACAAAGAATGGCTGGTATTTGCCGTTGTTTGTCGTTTTTACTTCAATAAAATGCTCTGCTACCTGTTCGTTTCTACTGTCTACTCTGAATGAGCGAACGTCGTACCCGAGGCCATCCCCACGATCCTTGCTGCTCCATTCGATCTCCTTCGCCAAGTCTTCTCTGCCGATCTGGGTTAGCATATGCCTTTCAAAGGCAATCACGAACTCTTCGCCGGATGCGCCGAGACTGCGATTAGCCGCCTCAAGCTGAGGATAATTACGCATCCTCGCAAGATACTTGCGCGGGGGCCTGGCAATGGCGGGTATTCGTTCGGGTAACTCGGTATCCAGCACGTTTGTCCAGTTGGTTACGTAGGCGGGTTGTTCGATGTAACTGGTTGCCGAGGCCAGCGTGTCGACGCTGTCCTGATTCGCAGCAATATGGGCCAGCACCACTTCACGTAGTTGCGACTGGTAGTTGAATCTGGGTTTGTAGCCAGGGATGTAGGGGAAACCCATCTCCACCAGAATGGCGCTGATATTCTGGTGTTTAAACTCTATTGAGCCGTTGCTTCGGTTGTTCAGTTTTGCCGCTAGCAGCTTGCGGTGTTCGGTTTTGCTGTAGGGCTGGTTCAGCAGGTCCTGGTTGAGCATGTAGAAGTAGTCAGTCACGCACGTTTCGCATTCCAGCCAATCCCAAGGGCCGGAACCCCTTTTGTCAGCGCTGTCACCTCCCAATACTCGTCTTCGGTGTTCGTCAGTAATTGTCAGGTTTAGGGAGAGCGCGTTTTTCAATAGCTCACGCACTGCGTAATTCCCCATCAGCTCAAACAGCTCGTCATCCAGATACGCGCACTCAACATGATTCCGGATGACGTTGGCGGTACTGGCCGTAGAAAGTTTGGCCCACGCCTCTGCTTTGCCCGGTAGGGTTCTGATTTTCCAGAAGCCCTCGGATTGCAGATGAAAAAACGGTAGATGTGGATTGTCTTTGTCGGAGTCGGTCGCCAGCTTGCTGAACTGCCGGGTGAAGGCCTGCGTGAGAGGCAGATCGAAGTGAATGCAGTTATCGGTGATAACCTCGCTTTCGATCAGCTCCATGACCGCTAACAACATAGCGATCTTATGGGGACTAGTGTGACCGCGCGCCCGGTTGGGGTTGAGCTGCGAAAAGCGCTTCTCGTAGTCCAGCACGCTCATGTGGTTGTCTGCTTGGTTTCTGATGTAGGGGCATTAAACACCAGATAGTCCCAAGAGACCAATTCCCGTGACTTATCGGCGATGCCGCGAATGTCTCGGGTCACCGTCAGGCCGCGGTGTTGGGCCAGTGCAATAATCTCATCGGTGGTAAATGGATGGAAACGCCCTGCATCATCAGGCCCGTGTCGTAAGGAGATCACCAACAAACCGGCCGGTGCCAGCAGTTCACTGACGTTGCGCATGGCGTGCTGGTGCTCGCTGGGCTGCAAGTGCATCCAGACGGCGCTGATAAGGACCAACTGGAAACGTTGGCCCTGAGAGCGCAAGCGATTCAATTCCGGTAATTGGTCGTCAATCCAGCTGATTGAGCCGTTTTCGCGTGGTTGAGTCAGTGTGAACTGTTCGCCTAGCTTGCGCAGCTCATGGGCAGGCTCAACCGCGATGACATCCCAGCCTTTGTTGGCCAGCCAGGCCGCATCGCGCCCGGAGCCGGCGCCGATGTCGCACGCTAGGCTCGCTGCGTTTGGCAGTAAATCTATCCAGCAATCATGAACTTGGGCCGGATCGGCGCCTTGATAAAAGATGAATAGCTCGCTGGCGTGGTCGGAGTAGTGGTTCATGACGGGGGCTATTAAGGATTTGAGACCATTGACCTTTATATATTAACCCGTCGATGTCAACTTCTTGGGGAGGCTCGGTGGCCGCTACGATCGGCTGAAAGAAGAGTCAGAACGCCATTACCCAATCGGGTACGTGCGTCGAGTATGTATTGACGGTACTATCCACAGTTGGTTAATACCGGCCGTTGCCGAATCGGCCGCCGCTGATTCCCGTCGATCATGGCTTTCCGCGCCCGCTCATCACGTTTTATCTCGAGTTCTACCACTTTTCTAAGGTACCATTCGCAACGGTAAAAAATAGATACAAAACAAGAAGAAGGTTGAATTCAAGCTAAAAATGACAACAGCCAAATCAAACTACGCCCCAGGCCAACGCGTCGAAATCCGCGACGCTGAGTGGCGCATTAAGCGGACTGACTTCAGTTCCGACGGCGGTCACATTCTAAGCTGTGAAGGCCTGTCAGAACTCGTCCAGGGGCGTGAAGGTCTGTTTCTCACAGAGTTGGAAAAGATCAGGATCCTTGATCCCGCCGAAACCGAGCTTATCGAAGACCTCTCCGGCAATTTCGATGCCAGTCTGCTTTATATCGACTCTCTTCTGCGCAAAACAGCACCTGCCGATGGCCGTCTGCATCTTGGTCACCGTGCAGCACTCGATCCACTGCAATTTCAGTTGGAACCGGCACTGCAAGCCCTGCAGCAGCCCCGCCAGCGCATTTTGATTGCCGACAGTGTTGGCCTGGGTAAAACGCTGGAAGCGGGGATTCTCACTAGCGAGCTGATTGCCCGTGGTCGGGGTAAACGTATTCTGGTGCTGGCAGTCAAATCTATGCTCACCCAGTTTCAGCAGGAGTTCTGGACACGCTTCACCATCCCGCTGGTGCGCTTGGATTCCACTGGCCTGCAGCGTGTACGGCATCGCATTCCAGCCAACCACAACCCTTTCCATTACTTTGACCGCGCTATCATCTCGATAGACACGCTAAAGCAGGACATCGAATACCGTCATCATCTGGAGCAGGCTTACTGGGACATCATCATTATTGATGAGGCACATAATGTTGCCGAGCGCGGCAGCAACTCGCAGCGCTCCAAACTGGCTAAATTGCTTGCCACCCGCTCGGATACGCTGATCATGCTCTCTGCCACGCCGCACGACGGTAGGGCGGAGAGTTTTGCCAGTCTGGTGAACATGCTCGACCCAACAGCCATTGCCAATTCTAAAGATTACGCGCAGGAAGACTATCGCGACAAAGGGTTGGTCATTCGCCGTTTCAAAAAAGATGTCAAAGAACAGTTGCAGGGCAATTTCCCTGAACGTGAGATTGCCGTGATCAAAACGTCGGCCACTCTCGCCGAGGAGGCGGCCTATGATCGACTAATGGCCGTCAGCTTACACAATCTGGATGGCAGAGGGCAGGGCGCCGGGCAACTGTTTCGTACAACCTTGGAAAAGGCCTTGTTCTCCAGTCCACAAGCCTGCTTGTCGACGGTGAACAACCGCAAGAGGCGCCTGCAGCAACGATTTGAGCGAGAGCGTGATGATGAGCGGCGCACCACAATCCTCGAAGATCTAGACACCTTGCAGGGGCTAGCTTCTGCGCTCGAGGCCATCACGTCAGATCAGTTCAGCAAATACCAATTACTGAAACAGACCATTCAACAGACGCTGGCATGGTCGCCCAAAGAGGCTGACGATCGGCTGGTGATCTTCACCGAAAGCCTGGTGACCCTGAAGTTCCTTGAGGACCAGTTGCCCAGCGACCTCAAGCTTAAAGAAAAACAAGTGGCCGTCATGCGCGGCGACATGCGCGATAAAGATCTCATGGAGACCGTTGAGGCATTTAACAGAAAAGAGTCACCTGTGCGCCTGCTGATCTGTTCAGACGTGGCGTCCGAGGGTATCAATTTGCACCATCTGAGCCATCGCATGATCCATTTTGACATCCCCTGGTCGCTGATGGTGTTTCAGCAGCGTAATGGGCGTATCGACCGTTACGGCCAGACGCAACAGCCGCAAATTCGCTATCTGCTGACCGAAAGCGCAAACGAGCGAGTCCGTGGCGATCAACGCATCCTCGAAGTGTTGGTGGCAAAAGACGAGCAGGCCAGTAAAAACATCGGTGATCCGTCGGAATTCCTTGCCGTGTACGATCAACAGGAAGAAATTGACACCGTTGCCGACTTCATCGAACAGGATCAAAACGGTGACAGTGATGCCTGGAAGCTGTTTGAAGCTTTGCTCGATGGCAACGTCAAAAACAGTGAAAATCCGCTGGACAATTTTATTCCCGGCACACGGTTGAGCGAGCAGAACGACACCATCGGCCCACTCAACCGCGTGTTTCCCTCCGGGCTTGATTATGCCAAAGCCGCTATACGCTGGTTCAAGTCGCGCGGTGAAACGTTGGATGCCGGCATTGAAGGCGATGTGTTCTGGCTCACCGCACCTGCTGATCTCCGACAACGGCTCAATTACCTGCCTAGCGAAATTCGCCCCGACCATGACCAGTTCACACTGAGCGCAGATGTCGCGCGTATCAGTGAGGAAATCAATCGCGCGCGCCAGGAAGAAGATGCCGCCTGGCCCGCGTTGCATTTTTTATGGCCCATACACCCGGTGATGGAATGGCTGTCCGATCGAGCCTTAAATGCCTTCGGTCGTCACGCAGCGCCGGTACTACGCTTAACTGGCAAGTTGGCGAAGGATGAGCATATTGTGCTGGTGCATGGTGGCTATCCCAATCGCCGCGGACATGTGTTGATACAGGGCTGGATGGGGGTCAGCATCAAAGACGGGGCAGTTAGGGAGATTCTGGATTGGCAGCAACTGCAGAAGGCACTGGGCCTGCATCCTGCGAGCCTGCCCAATCCCGCGCGGCAGGGTGATACATCTCCATTAAGCAAACTATTGCCCGTGTCAATCAGCGCTGCGCAGGCGCATCTTGTCGCGTTGAAAGCCCAGCTGGACCAAAGCCGTCATCAGTCATTGAGCGAACAACGCCAACGCCTGGCTGATCTGAAGGCCAAACACATGGGGCAGTTAACGCTGGCTCTGGGGCAGTCCGACCAGCCAGAGGCGTTTAAATCCCGTAAGCGCGAGGAAGGTCGGCAGCACATCGACCGCGTTTTTCAGGACTACGAGGACTGGCTGGACAACACCCAAATCACCGAGGATCAGCCTTATCTGCAAGTCGCAGCCGTTTTTACAGGAATGTCGACATGAACGCCTGTATGGAATATAGTTTCGGTCAACATACCCGCCAAGCCTATGGGGACTTCGGTTTCTACGCTCAAATCGTGCGGGTTTTTTATTGCCTGCAAATAGCGGGCAGGCCTGTAATGACTGCATTAGCCATAGCCGGGCGGGGCGTACTCGAGCAACAAACAGGTGCCCCCGCATGATCCACGTCGGCCTGATCAACGAAAACGAATTCTACTCCGACCACTACCTGGCCGAGATCTTCAGTGGCGACATCCGCGAAGTGCTCTCCACCTGGCAGCAACACGAAGATGAAGCCCGCGAGATATCCAGAAACCGGGGCGAACCTGCTACCCAATACCGCGGCTATCGCACACCGCCCAACCGGCTTGCTTCCATGGCGCGCGAAATCCTGCAAGGCATCGAAGAAGCCGAGCGTCAGCGCCAGCCCAAAGAACGCCTGCTGCTCAGCCGCGCCTTGACCAAAAACCTGCTGGCAGCATTCGAGCTGCCCTGCGAACCTCGAACCCTGACCCTGGACGATGACACGGCACTGCCGGTACTCGCCGCCCTGAATGACGCGGCCGGTGATCCCCTGTTGTGGATACTGGAAGCCATCGCCCCCATGGGTGAAGAGTCCGATCAGGATCCGTTGTCATTGGCCGTGCAAGCCGAACAATGGGATGACGCCACTGTCGCCACACAGGGTGCCAACAAAGCCCTGGCCGATGCCGACTGGCAAAAGCGCCTGTCCCAGCAAGTGTTCAGCCAAAGCAAGCCGCCACGCTGGGTGTTGCTCACCAGCCCCCGGCAGTGGTTGCTGCTGGATCGCACCAAGTTTGCCCAACACCGACTGTTGCGTTTTGACTGGGTAGAGCTGTTCAGCCGCCGCGAGACCGATACCTTCAAAGCTGTAAGCGTGTTGCTGCACCGCGATTCCCTGTTCGACAGCCAAGGTCAGGCCCTGCTTGATACGCTGGATGAAAACGCGCATAAACATGCTTATGGGGTCTCCGAAGACCTCAAGTACGCCCTGCGCGAATGTATCGAACTGCTTGGCAACGAAGCCGCCCGGCAACTCGAAGAGCGCGCTCGTCGTCACAACAAAAGCATTTACACGCAAGGGGATTACGAACTCGACGCTGGCGAGCTGAGTCTGGAATGTCTGCGCTACATGTACCGGTTGTTGTTTCTGTTTTATATCGAGGCGCGCCCGGAACTGGGTTACGCGCCAGTCGGCAGCCAGACCTACCTGAAAAGTTATTCACTGGAACACCTGCGCGAGCTGGAGCTGGTGCCGCTGACCAGCGAAGCCGAGCGCCAGGGTCGTTACCTGCACGACTCGCTCACGCAGTTATTCCGTCTGGTTAACGAAGGCTACATCCCCAAGGACGACATGCTGGCCGCACACAGCCAGCAAAGCGGGCGCGACGCCTTCCGTATGCAGGCCTTAAAAAGCCATTTGTTTGACCCGGAGCGCACCCGCAATCTCAACCGCGTGGTGTTTCCCAATATCCTGCTGCAGCAGATTATCCAGTTGATGTCGCTGTCGCGCGAAGCCAATGGCAGAAAGCGCCGTGGCCGTATCTCTTATGCGCAGTTGGGCATCAACCAATTAGGCGCCGTGTACGAGGCGCTGCTCAGTTATCGTGGATTTTTTGCGCACGAAGAGTTGTACGAGGTCAAACCCGCCGATGCCAACTGGGATCCCTTGGGCACCGGGTTTTTTGTGAGCGCCAATGCCATTGCCGACTACAAAGAAGACGAAAAGGTCTACACCAAGAACGAGGCCGGCCACAAAGCACTGCGTAAATACCCTAAAGGCGGATTTATTTATCGGCTGGCCGGTCGTGACCGGCAAAAGTCAGCGTCGTATTACACCCCGGAGGTGCTCACCCGCAGTCTGGTGAAGTATGCGCTGAAAGAAGTCTGGAAAGAGCAGCTCGATCCCTTGCCTGATAACAAGGCGCGTGCCGAACGCTTATTGCAGCTCACCGTGTGCGAGCCAGCCATGGGCAGCGCGGCGTTCCTGAACGAAGCCATCAACCAGATTGCCGACAAGTATCTGGAGCTGGCGCAGCAATCGCGCAATGAACGCATTCCGCAACAGGATTACCTGCGCGAAAAACAGAAAGTCAAAATGTACCTGGCCGATCACAGCGTCTTTGGTGTTGATCTGAACCCGGTAGCGGTGGAGCTGGCAGAGGTATCGCTGTGGCTGAACGCCTTGTCGGAAGACCGTTTTGTGCCGTGGTTTGGCCTGCAGCTTTACAACGGCAACTCCCTGGTGGGTGCGCGCCGCGAAGTCTACAACGCCAGTCAATTGACGCATACCGGCGAGGACAGTTGGTTAAAATCGGCACCCATCCGGCAGCCAATATCACAGCCCCGCGACATGGGTCAGATCTGGCACTTTCTATTACCTGACAGCGGCATGGCCAACTATGCCGACAAAGATGTCAAACAACTGTACCCAGAGCAGATCAAACGCATCAATGACTGGCGCAAACACTTCACCAAAGCATTCGACAGAACCGATGCGCAGCGGCTGGAAGTACTCAGCAACCGTATTGCCGAACTCTGGCAGGATCACGCCGATGCGCTGCAGCGCCTGCGTCAGCGCACCACCGATCCGTACAGCATTTACGGTTTTCACTCACAGGGCAGCGCCACCAGTCTGCGCTTTAAAGATCAGGCATTGGATGAGGAATTGTTGGCCAGTCAACTGGCCAACGCCAGTGCCTACCGTCGCCTTAAACTGGCCATGGATTACTGGTGCGCGTTGTGGTTCTGGCCCATTGATCAGGCCGATGCCTTGCCGGATCGTGATGAATGGTTGCTGGACCTGGAGAACCTGCTGCTGGGCGACACCGTGATGACCGAGCGCCCCGGCGAGCAGCATCAGCTGTTTGCCAGCACCAACCCGGAACAGGGCAAACAATTTGTGGACAAATACGGTGTGGTGAACTTCAAGGTGCTGTTTGCCGCGTTTCCTCGCCTGGCCATGGCTAATCGTATTGCTGAAAAGCGGCGCTTCTTCCATTGGGAGCTGGCCTATGCCGATATCTTCAAATACCGCGGCGGTTTTGACCTGATTCTGGGTAACCCGCCGTGGTTAAAAGTGGAGTGGAACAGCGGCGATGTGCTGGGTGATTTTGAACCGCGTTTTGTGATTCGTAAGATGACAGCGCCGCAGTTGGCAAAACTGCGGGAAGAAACCTTCGAGCGAATTCCGGTATTGAAAAAAGCCTGGACGCGGGAGTTTGAAGAAAGCGAAGGGATGCAGAATTTTTTGAATGCGCAGAGTAATTATCCTTTGCTTGCAGGCCAGAAGGCCAATCTTTACAAGTGCTTTTTGCCGCGAGCCTGGGCAAATAGCAGCGACAAAGGCGTGAGTGGCTTTCTGCATCCTGAAGGCGTGTATGATGATCCAAACGGCGGGAGCTTTCGACGAGCGCTATATCCGCGCCTACGGGCGCATTTTCAGTATGCCAACGAAGTAAAGTTATTTGCGGAAGTTGATAATCATACGCGCTATAGCACCAATATCTACGGTCCATCCAACTCGCAATCCGCTTTTGTGACGATGGCCAATTTGCTGGTGCCGCAGACAATTGATTACAGTTTTGGACACGATGGCAACGGAGGCGTACCAGGCATCAAAGAGGAAATTGAACTGCCGAATGGGCGTACTAAGGTGAAATGGTGCTTTGAGGGCCACCGTGATCGTGTTGTCCAGGTTACGACCGCCGAACTTGGTTTGTTCGCCAAGCTTTATGACGAAGCAGATACCGATGTCATTGAGGCACGACTGCCTGCATTGCATGCCCGACAGCTTCTCGCTGTGCTGGAGAAGTTCGCTGCCCAGCCGCGTCGATTGGGTGATTTGAAAGGAGAGTATTTCTCAACTCAACACTGGAATGAAGTCAACGCACAGAACGATGGCACCATCAAGCGCGAGACCAGCTTTCCGGCCTCGTCTGAGCAATGGATACTGTCCGGCCCGCATTTCTTTGTAGGTAACCCGTTTTACAACACGCCCAGAGCAATTTGTAGTAGCAATAAGGCGTACGACAGTCTCGACCTGCAAACCCTGCCGGACGACTACCTGCCACGCACAAACTACCTACCGGCATGCTCCCCGGATGAGTACCGTGTCCGTACGCCAAAAGTGCCGTGGATTGAGCCTGGGCTGAGTGAGCCTAAGCGGGTAACGGAGTATTACCGTGTATGCGCAAGCAGGGGATTGAGTGTGTCCGGTGAACGCACACTCCAAGGGTCCATCATGTCAAAACAAGCTGCACACATTGATGGAGTCTTCAGCGTTGCGTTAAAGGATCAGCAATTGATTCCCGTAGTGACGGCACTCTGGTCGTCAGTCCCATTGGATTTTTTCGTTAAGTCTACTGGTAAGGGGGATCTTAGAAGTGATCTAGCCAAGCGGCTAGTCATTCCTCCCGAGTTGGTCAAGTCAAGAAGATGCTCGGTTAGAATACTGATTTCTTGTTGTCTGACTGATGCATATAAGGATCTCTGGCAGTCTTCCTGGCAACCTGAGTTTTGTGAACAAAGCTGGTCCATTGCCGCTAGTAGCGACCATACTGGCGCCTGCGTCCTACCAAAGCAGTTTTTCACCGAACTCACCCCGGAATGGCAACGCAACTGTGCTCTGCGCAGCGACTACGCCCGCCGCCAAGCCTTGCTTGAAATCGACGTGCTCGTCGCACAGGCCCTTGGCCTTACCCTCGACGAGCTGCTCACCATCTACCGCGTGCAGTTCCCGGTCATGCGCCAATACGAAGCCGACACCTGGTACGACCAGAACGCTCGCATCATCTTCACCCCCAGCAAAGGCCTCGTGGGTGTCGGTCTGCCTCGCAATGCCCGGAAGAGCGATCTTGCGGAAGGAACCAGTTATGCGATTATCAGTGGTTCTAAAATCGAATCCGGCATCGCACTCGGCTGGGAAGACATCAAGGACCTCAAATCCGGCAGTGTCCAAAAAACCTTCATGGACGATACGCTGCCAGGCGGGCCCACCGAACGCACCATCGAATACAAAGCGCCATTCTTTAAACCTGACCGCGAGCAGGATTACCGAACTGCATGGCAGTTCTTTGAGAGGCTATGAAATTCATGGACGATGCATGATGTACGATCAATCCTACAATAGAAACTCCCTCAATAAGTTAATCCGACGAGGAGATTTCAGAGATACCAAAGGTATGCCCCATGAAGTCTTCAGGGAGCAATTGATACAGCTTGCCATCAGAACAGCATCGGATGGGTTTGAGACAATCAATCCATTAGAGAAGATCCATCTGAAGAAAAAGCCTGCTTATAAGGCTGCGAATCTGCATGATCAGTTAGTACTTCGCAAGATGGGAGCTAATCTAAAAAGGCATTTGACTAAAACGCCTACTAACAGAAGTCGGGTGACGTCTAGCTTGCGGAGCTTGTTGGAGGAAGCGGTTCCCTACACGATAGTGCGATTGGATATCAGCGCATTTTATGAATCAATTAATAGCGCGATTTTGACTGAGAACATTGAATCACTTACCACCCTTAATCCATACACGAAATTGCAGCTTAGAAATTTACTAAAACATTACGAGAATTTGGGTGGAACTGGTGTCCCAAGAGGTGTTGGGCTAAGCTCGATACTGTCTGACTTATACATGCAGAATTTTGATTCAGAAGTCTCAAGCCTGGATCAAGTTTACTACTATGCGCGGTATGTCGATGACATGATACTCGTTGTTAATCCGAAGAAAAGTGCGGTTATTGTTTCAGAAATTGAGAATATATTGCCCACAGGATTGAGGCTTAACGAAAAGAAAACTAGATGCTGCTCAGCCTGTTCGGGCATTAATACATCTGACAAAATGTGTTATCGAAATTTAACTTTGGTAGTTGAGTTTTTGGGCTATGAATTTCTAGTCGAGAATCCTGAAAAAGCGCCTGATCGAGGCCAAAGAAGAAGCGTTCATATAGAAATATCCAGAGCAAAAATAGCTCGCATTAAAAAAAGAATGATGCTCTCACTGCTATCGTTTGCTCGGAATGGAGACTTTGAGCTCATCACAGATAGATTTAAGTATCTTTCATCAAATTTTGGTATCACAGATAAAAATACAGGAAAGAGGGTTCTGGCGGGAATTTTTTATGGCTATCCATTGCTGGATGATAATGCTGAATCATTGCGTGAACTGGATGCTTTTCTAAGAGCGCTGATCTTCCATCAACATGGGAGATTCAGTGGCGCGAATGCAGTGGCTTTTAGTAGCAAGCAGCGCCGGAAATTATTAGCCGTTAGCTTCGTTAAAGGGCATCGGGAGAGGAATTATGTAAATTTCTCGACGAGACGCATAGGGAAAATTCAGGAGTGCTGGCGCCATGGCTAACCATAAAATTAAAAGTAGAATTAAAGTCAGAAAAGGCGATTACTCCCGTGTATTAATTACAGAAACTCAACCGTATGAACTTCCATTACAGATATCCAATGATGGTTTTTACGAAATAGTTAATAAGCGAAGTGTGTCGGGTTTTGATCCAATATTGGGGCTTCTGATTGATAAAATAGTATTTATTGATGAAACGAAAGAGCTTTTCAAAGAGACAGTAAGATCAGCTGCGGTACCCTTCAGCTATAAAATCAATAAAGGAGCTGATGATTACCGAAGATTATCCTTGATGCATCAAAGGTCTCAATGGAGAGTTGCGCGTTTTTATGAAGAGTACGCCGATTTGATACTTGATTATTGTGCTGAAAGTCCAGCCAGTATTCGAGCACCCTCCAAAATTGCTGGGAGCTTCTATGTAAAGAAAGGAGCTGCTGCATACTTTTACGATCTTAAAGATTCTGAAAAAAGACAATCATCGGATGACGAGCATGCGGCTCAGAGATGTTCATCATTTTTCTCTTATCGTGGAGTGGACAGGCTCTATAAATTCTTCTTGAGTAGGGAATATTTGTTGCTCGAGAAGAAATTCAGAGTGCTGAGGACATTGGATGTGTCGAAGTGTTTCGATAGCATTTACACGCACTCAATTTCTTGGGCTGTGAAGGATAAGCAGATAAGCAAGGAGAATACAGCCAGGTATGCATTCGGTGGGAATTTCGACGAATTGATGCAGGGGGCAAATCATCAAGAAACAAACGGGATACTTATAGGGCCTGAGCTGAGTCGCATTTTCGCAGAGGTCTTGCTTCAGAAAGTCGATCTACTGGTTATCAGAGAGCTGAGTCAGTCTTCCAGATTTGGGGGTCAAGGACTTGCTTATGGTAAGGACTATATATTCAAGAGATATGTCGATGATATATTTGTCTTTGCGAACACTCAGGATGTCGCAAAGTTCGTGTGCGATGTTGTTTCAGAGAAGTTGCTGGGATTTAATCTGCACGTAAACAAGCATAAATCACTTGTTTTTGAGCGGCCTTTTGTTACTACGAAATCAAAAGTAATAAACTCTGCAAAACGCTTATCAGATCGTTTTTTTGAAAAATTATGTAGAATTGACGACGAAAATCTGGTTCCCGTGAAGATCTACAACACTTGGGCAGTGTCCAGAGATTTCATAGAACAGGTTAAGGGATTGTGTGCGGAAAACCAGATATCCTACGATGAAGTTTCAGGTTTTCTCACTGCATACCTAACCGAGCGTGTGAAGAGAACTGTCTTGTCAGAACCATCAGAACTACCAGGAAACGAAGCCGAATATTGTGACTTTCTGTCTGTCATGATGGAGGTCATGGTTTTTTTGTATCAAGTTGCGCCTTCGGTCAGTTCTTCGTACAAGTTAAGTACCTCCATGATTTTGATTATACGGTTTTCAAAGAACAAGCTACCTGATTGTTATGGCTTCATGTCTCAGAAAATTTTTGAGCTAATGCATGAGGCTCTTGAGAGCTTGAGTGCAAAAGACGCGCCAGGAGTTAAGCGTTTTTTACATCTGGAGGCTGTCAATCTATTGCTTGCTTCTAGGGAATTGCCTCCACCTTACGAGGTAAGCTCTGAAGTTTTAAAAGACATTTTTAACATTGACACCGGAATGTCTTATTTTGATATCGTAAGTTTTCTGTTTTACGCGAGGGACGATAGGAAGTATAAGCTGCTTCGGAATCAGGTGATAAAGTATACAAATGACTATCTTTCGGAACAGAAGGATGCATGTACCGACAGTGAAATATCGCATCTTCTTTTTGACATGTTATGCTGCCCATACGTATCAGTAGCACTCCGTGCAAAATGGCTCAGGCGCTTTTGCAAATCAACAGATGTGGGTCGGCAGTCCGTTGTCGATTCCGAGAAATCAATTAATTATGTTGACGCTCATGGGTTATATTTTCACTGCAATTGGTCTGAACTAAACTTGCTATTGTCTCTCGAGAAAAAGGAGTTGAAGAGGGTTTACTGATTCCGTACACTAGTGGCGGGAAGGTCAGGGGTCTTACCCTACTCAAGCTTCAAAACTTGCAACCAAGAGATTAGCGATAGCGTGATTTTGCGGTTTTCTGCAGATAGCTTACACCTGTGAACGTTGACGGGTTGCCAGCGTTTTGCATGAGCTTCTTCGGAAGCACACACTCAGGGGCTCTTGATCTTCCACCCTTCAATCCCACAGTTTGCTGACGGGGCAAGCAAAACAATTCTCAACCCCCAGCGGCAACACATGGCTGCCGCCATACAGCAGCACGCCACCCCTGAAATCCTTGCCAGCCCGTTCCGCCAGCCGCTTCAGTCCCGCGCCATCTTTTTGAGTATCAACGGTCACGGCCTTTTTGACTTCCACACCCCAGACTTCGCGTCCCCGCTCGATAACAATATCGACCTCTACCTGATCTTTGTCCCGATAGTGCGTCAGCCGCAACTCGTCATCCAGCGCACTGGCCTGACAGACGATCTGTTGCAGCACAAAACTTTCTAGCAGATGGCCAAACGCGGTGCTCTGGGTCAGCCACTCAGCCGGTGTCAATTTGCTGAGCGTGGCAGCAAGGCCTGAATCAACCACGTGAGTTTTGGGCGACTTGATCAGTCGCTTTGCGTGGTTGCGGTGCCACGCAGGCAAGCGGCGGATCAGAAATAGTCGCTCCAGTATGCTGAGATACTTCTCGGTGGTTTCCCGTTGCACGCCAAGGTCCTGGGCCAGGCTGTTGACGTTGAGCAGCGATGCAGTGCGGTAGGCCAGCAATTCAATCAGGCGGGACATCGTGGCCTCGTCGTTGATATTGGCAATGTCGTGCACGTCGCGTTGAATGATGGCGTTCACATATTGTCGGTGCCACTGACGTGCCCGCACCAGTGTGCGTTGTACGGGCTCCGGATAGCCGCCTTTACACAGCAATTCTGCCAGAACGGGTATGTCAGGGCTGAATTCGGCAATCTGTATGCTGAAGCGGCCGTCCAGCAAAGTGGTCAGAAACGTCGGCGGCCTGCGGTGCAGTTCGGCCATGGAAAGCGGGTGCAGGTGCAGCACTTCCATACGACCGGCCAGCGAGTCCTGTATTTTGGGCAGCAACAGCAGGTTGGCTGACCCGGTCAGCAGAAAGCGCCCCGGCGTTCGTTGCTGATCTACCGCGCTCTTGATGGCGATCAGCAGGCCCGGCGCGCGCTGAACTTCATCCAGCGTCACTTGTGCAGGCAGGCTTTGCACAAACCCCTCGGGGTCGTCGTTGGCCAGTTGGCAGATGGCGCTGTCATCCAGAGTGATATAGGCTCGATTGGGTGCCAGACTGCGTGCCAAGGTTGTTTTACCAGACTGCCGTGGTCCTAACAGGCAAACTACGGGTGTGTCCGCCAGTGCTATTTGCAGTCGGCTCTTCAGGGCTCTGGGGTAGAGGTCGCTGGTCACTTGCTTAGCCTTCTATTTTATCGTCCAATTGCGGCTTATCATAGCGTCCATTTGTTGGTTTTCCTAGCGTCTATTTGCATGATGGCAAGCCGTCTATTTGATGGTAGCATACGGTGCGGGAAGGACATAAATGATTACAAAAAGGACACCCAATGCTCCCCAGCATAGTCGCTTCAGAACTTAAAGATGCCGTGGCCCAATACCTGCGTACGGCCTTCCCCATCGCGACGTCGTATTTCCAGGGCGAAAGCTCAGTTCAGGGTGCATCGGCCGATCCACATGCGCTGATTGATGCCTTGATCGCGCGACCTGGCGAGCTGTTCAAAGGTCCGTATTTGGACATCAAGCTGCCGTTTCGCCTTGCTGACAATGCTACATTGCCCTTCCGTCATCTCAGCCTGCCGTTCACACCCTATCGGCACCAGCAATTGGCCTTTCAGCGCCTGTGTGGTGACGCACCGGAGTCAACCGTTGTTGCTACCGGTACCGGATCGGGCAAGACCGAGTGCTTTATGTTGCCTGTGCTGGATGATTGCCTGCACCGGCGGGAGCGGGGCATCAAGACGATTATTGTCTACCCGATGAACGCCCTGGCTACCGACCAGGCAAGGCGTTTTGCCAAAGAAGTGGCAGCGTTGGAGACCAAACTGACAGTAGGGTTGTTTGTTGGCGGCGAGGGTAGCAAGCCGCATCAAAGCATGGGGCCAGAGAATGTTATCACCTGCCAGAAAACCCTGCGCCAGAACCCACCGGATGTGCTGCTGACCAACTATAAAATGCTGGACTTCCTGCTTATCCGCCCCAAGGATCAGCCGCTGTGGCGATACAACACGCCCGGCACGCTACGTTATTTGGTGGTGGATGAGCTCCACTCATTTGATGGCGCACAGGGCACGGATCTGGCCTGCCTCATTCGACGTCTGCGGGATCGTCTTGAGGCTGGCCAAGAGCTGGCGTGTGTCGGAACATCAGCCACGATGGGCAGTGATGATGCGCCAGCATTGCTGGATTATGCCAGTGAAGTCTTTGCTGCCACGTTTACGCCCGACGGCATCATCGGTGAGGATCGTGTCACGCCACAGGAGTACCTGCACGCTGGCTTCGACCCCAATGACGGCAAAGACCCTGTTCGTTTCTATAACTGGCCAACGGAAGATTTGCGCCGTCTTGACCCTGCCCAATACGACGATGCCAATGACTATCTGTTTCATCAGGCCCGGCTGTGGTTTGCTGACCTGCCGTTATCTGAGGTGCCGCAGCTTAATGCCAGTCAACCGCGCCGTCGAGCAGAGGAAGCGGTTCGCTTGGGCGAATTGCTGCATGCGCATCATGCCTTTCATCAGTTGATTCATTTGTGCTCGCGATTGCAGCCGATGGATGAGCTGGCCAGCGCGTGGGCACCTGAAGGTGGTGCCGACAATGTGAAGGTGTCACGGTTACTGTTGCTCAGCATAAGTTCCCTGATAGCGGCTGCGCGCTTATGGGATAAAAAAGATCATGTCGATCCACGAAAGTGGTGCCAACCCTTGTTGCAGGTTCGCCAGCAGTTGTGGCTTCGTGAGCTACGGCGTCTGGTGTGTTCGGTGCCGGCAGACGATGCATTGCCGGTTATCCGTTTTGCCGATGACTTGCGTGACCCCCTGAACCCGTTGCATTTGCCATTGATGCACTGCCGTGAGTGTCACCTTGCGGCGTGGGGTGCGGTGGCCAGGCGTTCAGACCCCCATCTTAATGGCGATTTACAGGATTTTTATCAGGCCTGGTTTGGTTATTCCTCACAGGTGCGGTTGCTGGTGCCAGTCTGCGAAACTCAGGAAATAGCAGAGCCCACGCAGACGTTTTGTCCGGTGTGCTTACGCTTGCAGGCGGACCAAGGCAATGGATCGTGCAGTGAATGCGAGAAAGCCACGCTGCGACGTGTCTGGGTGCCGGACATGTTACGGCCAAACAACAACCAACAGGATAAAGGTCCGCAAAGCCACCATAACTGCCCCGACTGCGGCGCGCGTGATGCCATGGTTGTGATGGGCTATCGCGCGGCGACGCTCACTGGCGTGATGACCGGCAAATTGTTTGCTACGCCCTACAATGATGATTACAAACTGATCGCGTTTTCTGACTCAGTGCAAGATGCCGCACATCGGGCAGGTTTTCTGGGTGCCAATACCTGGCGTCAGGTGGTTCGTCAGACTATTGCCATCTGGCTGAAGCAGAAAAATGTACCCCTGCCATTGAGCGAAGTGAAGGAGTTGCTGCCCATGTTCTGGCGTGACCAGATTGGGCACGATGGGCGCTTTTGTGGTCTGTTTATTCCGCCCAATCTGGAGTATCACCGCGACTACGATTACCTACAGCGGCACAATCGGCTGCCGGAGCGAACTGAGCTCACCAGTATGATCAGCAAGCGGCTGGCCTGGGAGTGTGTGGCTGAGTTTGGGCGCCGTTCGGGGGTTGGGCGTTCACTTGAACGCACGCAGGCGGCGTCAGTCGCCTGGGATACCGCCGTGCTCGAGCCGGTTGTTGCAATGGCTGCCAGCCAGCTCAGGGAAGAAATTGGCAGTCTTCGTGAGGTGAGCGATGACAGTTTTATGCAGTTTATACTTGGTTTGCTGCATCATTGGCGAGTTATTGGTGCGATCTACGATCCGGTGCTTGAGGGTTATCTTGCGGCGCGCGGTAAGGAATTCCAGATTAACCGAATCCCCTGGATGCCCGGTTTTGGCAAATCCCAGCGGCCGCCTGCTGCGATTTCTTTGCAGCACCTGAGTAACAATTTCGAAGCGCTCACTGTTGCCAATAGAGATACCTGGGCTGTGCGTTGGTTGAAAAAGACGTTGGGGTCACAAGCACTGTTTGCCGCTGCCGATGCACGACAAGTATTCAGTATTTTGATAAATGCGCTGAGTCGCAAAAACTGCTTGAAAGAAATTATCGTAAACGATCAGTCAGTCTGGATGCTTAACCCTGACAAGTTGTTGATTGAGGCCGCCGCTGCGCAGGTAGCCTGTGATGGGTGCCGCCATCGCTACACCGTCAGCCCAGCCATGTTGTCGCTTTATGAGCGAATGCCATGCTTGCGCTCTAACTGCGCCGGTTACCTGCATCCGTTCAGTGAGAGCCCATCCACGGTCCGTGACTTTGTGCTGACCGCACCGCGGCGACTGGTGCCTCATGAGCACACGGGTTTGCTGCTGCGCGAAGAGCGGGAGGCCGTTGAGCGGTCCTTTATCGGCGGCACAGAACCCTGGGACATCAACTTGTTGTCTGCGACGCCTACGCTGGAAATGGGTATTGATATCGGCGATCTGTCGTCGGTATTTCTGTGTTCCGTCCCGCCAGCGCAAGCCAACTATTTACAGCGTATCGGTCGCGCCGGGCGCAAAGATGGAAACGCGCTAGCCGTGACGGTCGCCAACGGTCAGAACCACGATCTGTTTTTCTACAGTGACCCCACGGAGATGATGATTGGCGCGGTACAAACGCCCGGCGTCTTTCTCAACGCGGTTGCCGTGCTGGAGCGACAGCTGATTGCCTATTGTTTTGATCGATGGGTGATCACGGGTATCGACGAATCAGCTATTCCGGGGCAGCTACGCAAAGTGTTGGATGCGGTAGAAAAGCAACATACAGATCGATTTCCGTATAACTTGATTGCTTTTGTAGCTGCCAACAAGCAGGCACTGTTGGCCGGCTTCCTGGCCATGTTTACCCATCTGGATGAGGATGCTACGGGCTATCTGGATAATTTTATCAGTGAAGCTGGCGAAGGCTCCTTGAGCTGGCGATTGGTCAACCGCTTGCAGGGACTGGTTGATGAGCGCGTTGCGTTGGTCAAAAAGACCCGTATGTTGAAACTGGAACGTGAGCGGTTAAGTCAACAGCCCGAGGATGAAGCGCAGCAGGAAGCACTAAATGAGCTGGACAGGGAGCGTAATGCATTTCTGTCGCTGCTATTCAGTCTGAACGCTCAGCTCACGCTCAACTTCTTTACCGATGAAGGCCTGCTACCCAATTACGCGTTCCCGGAAGAAGGCGTCACCTTGCGCTCGGTGATTCTGCGCCGCAAGTCAGAAACCGCGAGTGAAGACGAATCACCATACGAGAAAATTTCCTATTCCTTCCAGCGACCCGCCCAGGCAGCGCTGAGTGAGTTAGCACCTAGCAGCACGTTCTACGCCATCAGTCGGGAGATGGAAATCGAGCAAATCGATCTGCAACTTTCCAGGCCTGAAGACTGGCGGTTCTGCAATCGCTGCCAACACACCGAGCGTGTTGATCCTGAAGACAGGCATAGTGCCTGTCCGAAATGCGGCAGTGCACAGTGGGCCGACAGCAAGCAGCGCCACACGGTGCTAAAACTGCGCCAGGTCTACGCGACGGTGGATGACCGCAGCAGTCGCATCAGCGATGAGGCTGAGCAACGCGAACCCGTCTTCTTCAATAGACAGATGCTGGTGGATATTCCGGACCAAAACAGTATCGCCGGATTCCGCTTAAAAAGTGATGAGTTGCCGTTTGGTTTTGAGTTTCTGCGCCGAGCAGTATTTAGGGAAGTAAATTTTGGTCAACGCGGCGGTGAGTCCAATGTTTTCTCAGTAGCTGGTGATGACTGCTCGAGACAAGGGTTTAGAATCTGCCGACATTGCGGCAAAGTGCAGAAGAATTTTTACCGTCGGCACGAACACCCGCACGCCTATACTTGCAAGCTACGCAAGCAGCCGGAACTGGATGGTCCGGAAGAATATTTTGAGAGTCTCTACCTGTATCGTGAGCTGCAGTCGGAAGCCATTCGTATCCTGCTACCTCTGAGCGAGGTGGCTTATTCGGATGAGAAGCTGCATTCATTTGTGGCGGCACTGAATCTTGGCTTGCGCGCTTACTTCAAGGGCAGCGTTCAGCACCTGGAAGTGACCGATATGCGAGAGCCCGGCAGTTCCAGCAGTGGTGAGCGTATTTTCCTGGTTGTGTATGACAAAATTCCCGGCGGCACAGGCTTTTTGAAAGAGCTGATGCGCTCGCCAGATAATCTGCTCAAGGTCCTGGAATTGGCGCGCGACAAGCTGATGAGCTGCGCGTGTGCGGATCAGGAACATCTGGACGGTTGTTATCGGTGTATTCTGGCCTACCGCAACGCGCGCAATATGGCCAGTATCTCGCGCCAGGGGGCGGCGCAACTAATGGGCGATATTCTGGCGTTGCGCGAGCAGATTGAACCGGTGGCGTCCTTGAGTGATATCGACACCAATGTGCTGATCGAAAGCAAACTGGAGCAGCGCTTTGTTGATGCCTTGGGTATGTTGCCGGGTGCGCATGTCTCGCGTATTTTGTTAAACGGCAAGAAGGCCAGCCTGCTGACTTTACCGGGCGCTGACGGGCGGCCCATTGCCTGGCATGTTGAGCATCAAGTGAAGATGGGGCCGTTAGAAGGTGTACTGCTCAATACCCAGATTGATGTGGTATTGACTCCAGCACGCGAGGAGCAGGCTTCCCAGTATCGACCCATCGCGGTGTATGTTGACGGTCTGCAGTATCACCATGACATTGTGGAAGATGATGTCGCCAAACGATCGGCATTACTGTGCAGCAAAAAATTCTGGGTGTTTTCCCTAAACTGGGATGATCTACCTGAACCTGGCAAGCTCCCCGTGCCGCTGGACAGTAATATCATGCGTTTGCCAGGGACAGTCCAGCGTCCATTGAGTGATCTTTATGATCAGCTTGCCACTACGGCGGGCGCAGAGAGCACCGCGCAGCTCGCTGGTACAACAGCCTGGGGCAGCCTGGAGCTGCTATCGCGCATCCTGCGTGACCCGGCATTGACGCGCGTTGAATTGCCCAATAGAGCAGCACACAGGGCATTGACGACCTTGTTGCCACAAAGGGCGAATGATATGGAGCTGCGCGCTGGGCTGGCTTCCGCAATGCAGATGTTAGCACCGCTCTCTATGGCTCAGCGGCTAGCAGCAGATGACATTGATCAGGTGCCCGGCGGCTTCAGCGAGGTACTTGTTAACGCCGAGCCGCTTATTGAACTGCTAACGGCGGTGCCCATAGCGACGATGCGACAGCCATCGATAGAGCTGCTGAAAGATACACTGGTGATGCATCTATGCTTCGATGATCGAGAGCAGCAATTGAATGAGGCATTTAAGGCCGGCTGGCGAACGTTCTGGCACGCGGTTAATCAGCTTCAGTTTTTGCCACAATTCTCCATGGCCACGCGCAAGCTGGTTGATAGCGGCATCGCTGAGCAGATATGGCAGGCTGCGGTCTATAATTCTGGCGACACGCCGCAATCTCAGCAAATAGCATTGGGTGTTACATCGGATTCAGCCTGGACCGAGGTGTATGAATTGACCGCGCTTGATCATGCTGCAATAACAAAAATGCAGGCAATGGGTTTGCCTGCCCCTGAGGTTGGTGTTGACCTTATGGATGATCATGGCGAAATTGTGCTGTCTGGAAACGTAGTTGAACTTTGTTGGACACAGTCACGTGTGGCGGTGGTAACTGATGCAGCAGCAGAATTGCAGGGTTGGCATTTTATTGTCGCGGATGAAGGCATGCTGGATAAATTAACGGCATTAAAAGAGCAGGGAGTGATTTGATGGCCGCAATACAGGTAGCTATATCTCAGGATTTTTTTACTGCTTTTGCCAGGGTGCCACGTGCACAGCAAAAAAAGATCAATGAATTTGTCAGCAAGTTTCGAGCAAATCCGCAGGCTTCCGGTATTAACTATGAAAAGATAAATGATGCCGCTAACGATGGCTATCGCTCCGTACGCATTGATCAGAACTATCGCGGCATTGTCATGAAACCTGAGACCGGTAACGTCTATCTGTTGCTTTGGGTAGACAAGCATGACGATGCCTACGATTGGGCGAGACGCCACAAGATTCAGGTCAATCCAGAGACGGGCAGTCTACAGCTTTATGAGGCTGTTCATGCGGATCCCGACATCATTACTGGAGCCGTTGAAGTGCCGGAGCAAGTAGCAACGGAACCGCTGATTCAGGTACGTGATCGCGAATTGCTAAGGCTCGGCGTGCCAGAGGACAGGTTGGCGAACGTGCAGGCGTTGAAGTCACAGCTTGAACTGGACCTGCTTGAGTCAAAACTTCCGGTCGAGGTGTTTGAGGCTTTATGCTTTCTGGCCGAAGGCCTACCTCTTGATGAGGTATTGGAAGAGTACGCCCTTCCAGATGGTCCGGCGAAGGTTGATACAACTGATTTTGATGCTGCGCTGGCACGCACACAAAGCCAACGACGTTTCCGTGTTATTGAAGATGATCAAGAGCTGCAGCGGATGCTAGATGCTCCACTTGAGCAGTGGCGCGTGTTTTTGCACCCGACGCAGCGTAAGTTGGTAGAGCGTCACTGGAATGGACCGGTCAGAGTATTGGGCGGCGCAGGAACCGGCAAGACGGTGGTGGCCATGCACCGTGCCCGCTGGCTGGTAAAGCACGTCCTGCAGCCTGGCGAAAAACTGTTGTTTACCACGTTTACCCGCAACCTTGCCGCAGACATCGAAGTGAACCTGCGCAAGATTTGCTCATCCGAGCAAATGCAGCAGATTGAGGTGACTAATATTGACGCCTGGGTCAGCCGTTTCCTCAAGCGCGAGAAGCACCCTGCAAATATCGTCTATTCGGGTATGGATCTCTACGAACGCTGTTGGTCCCGCGCTATGCAACTGGCAGATCCGGAACTGACATTGCCAGATACCTTTTATGAGGAAGAGTGGCAACGGGTCGTTTTGCCTCAGCGCATCATAACACGCCAGGACTATTTCAAGGCCAGCCGTATAGGCCGAGGCGTGGCATTGTCTCGCAAGCAACGTGCAATGTTATGGCCCGTGTTTGAAGAGATGCGCCTGCAACTTCACCAGGCGGGTGCCATGTGCTCCGAGGATGCCGTGTTTACGGTGCTGGATATGCTCGATGATGGCACTGCCGTTCGTCCCTACCGGGCAGCAGTTGTGGATGAGGCGCAGGACTTTGGTGCCGAGTCATTGCAATTGATACGAGCCCTGGTGCCAGACGGCAAGCAGGATGACTTAATGGTTGTTGGTGATGGTCACCAGCGTATTTATGGTCGCAAAGCAGTGCTGGGCCAATGTGGCATCAACATACGCGGGCGTGGGCGAAAATTACGTATCAATTATCGCACCACTGAGCAAATTCGTCGCTTCGCAACCGCTGTGCTTGAGGGTATCGATGTCGATGATTTGGATGATGGTACTGATCCCATTACCGGCTATCGCTCACTGATCATGGGTGAGTCACCTGTTCTGCGCGGTTTTTCAGATGATGCAGAGGAGGCCGAATGGGTCGTCAATGAAATTCAGCAACTGGTTACAAATGGTGTTTCAGCAAACGAAATCTGCGTGGTGGGTAGAACGCAGATTCAGTTGCGGTCCGTCATAGAGAAGCTTAAGTCCGCAGGCGTGGAAAATTACGCCATCAGCCGAGACTCCACTGATAAAGCGTCCATACCGGGTGTTCGGTTGGCCAATATGCACCGCATCAAGGGATTGGAGTTCCGTATCATGTTTCTGGTTGGGATTAATGCTGGGGTTGTGCCGCTTGAGCTATCACTCGACGGCACTGAGGACCCTGTGGAGAAACGTGCGAGAGAGTTCAATGAACGGGCCCTGTTGCATGTTGCTGGCACGCGAGCAGTCAATGGCTTGTATGTCACTTGGCATGGGGAGTTGAGCAGATTGATCTCAAACCCAGAGAGCATCTAAGAACAGATGAAACGATTTTATGGCTACAAGAGTTTTGGTCTATCGAGTAGATGGTGCCCAGGAGAGGACTTGAACCTCCACGACCTTTCGATCACTAGCACCTGAAGCTAGCGTGTCTACCAATTCCACCACCTGGGCATTGCGGGGTGAAGCTTTTCAGAGCGCGCATTTTGCCCATCTGCACCCATGCTGTCAATGGGGTGGACACAAAATCTTCAACAAATAAGCTGTCCGGGCGTGTATACTGGCCGCAAATAGCGATGAAACGAGAATATAGAGAGAATATGGCCACACGCAAACCAGATAACGCCCAAGGCAGTGCTCCCGTCAAAGACCCCTTCGCCAACCGCGAAGCTGAAAAGTACGAAAACCCCATCCCCAGCCGCGAATTCATCATGGAATACATGGAGAAAGTCGGCGAGCCGGTCAGTTACGAGCATCTGTGTGAACACCTGGGCTTGACGGACGATGAGGATCAGCTGGAGGCGCTGCGCCGCCGCCTGATCGCCATGGCCCGCGATGGCCAGCTGATCAGCAACCGCCGCGGTGTGTATGGTCTGGCGGACAAGATGGAGCTGATCAAGGGCCGTATCCAGGGTAATAAGGAAGGCATGGGCTTCTTTATTCCGCAGGATGGTTCGGGTGATCTGTTCCTCAGCCCGGGTGAGATGGTCAAGGTGTTTGACGGTGATGTCGTGCTGGCGCGGGTGTCGGGTGTGGATCGCCGTGGCCGCCGTGAGGGCATGATTGTGGAGGTGCTGGAGCGTCGCACCACGCAGGTGGTCGGGCGTTTCTACCATGAGAGTGGCTTCGGCCTGGTGGTGCCGGATAATCGGCGTATCAGCCAGGAAATCCTGATTCCGGAAAAAGACATCGGCAAAGCAAAAGACGGTCAGTTTGTGGTGGCGGAGATCCGCAGCTATGCCGACAGTCGCCGCAAGGCCGTGGGTGCGATCACCGAGATTCTGGGTGATCACATGGCGCCGGGCATGGAGATTGATGTTGCCCTGCGTGGCCATGGCATCCCCTTTGAGTGGCCGGCCGATGTTGACCGCGCGGTTGAGGGGCTGACCGAAGAAGTCGCCGAGGCCGATCTGGTCAATCGTATCGATTTGCGTCACCTGCCGTTTGTCACCATCGACGGTGAAGACGCCAAAGACTTTGATGATGCGGTGTTCTGTGAGCCCATGGAAAACGGTGGCTCGCGGCTGTACGTGGCCATTGCCGATGTGTCGCATTATGTAAAACCCGGCTCGCCGCTGGACGATGAGGCGCAGAAGCGTGGCAACTCGGTGTACTTCCCCGGTCACGTGGTGCCGATGTTGCCGGAGGTGCTGTCCAACGGCCTGTGCTCGCTCAAGCCCAAGGTCAATCGTCTGACCATGGTGTGTGAGATGGAGCTGAGCCCGGCGGGCAAGGTGACGCATTACCGCTTTTATGAAGGCGTGATTTTCTCCCATGCCCGCCTGACCTACACCGAAGTGGCGGACATGCTGGAAGACTCAGACAGCGATGTGCGGGCCCGCTCGCGTGAGCGCCTGCGTGAACGCCATGCCAATGTGCTGCCGCATCTGGAAACGCTGTACGACACCTACCTGAAGCTGGCCGAGGCGCGGCGCCAGGCCGGTGCCCTGGATTTCTCCAGCACCGAAACCCGTATTGTGTTTGGCGAGACCCGCAAGATCGCCGAGATCGTGCCGGTGATTCGCAACAATGCTCACAGATTAGTAGAGGAGTGCATGCTGGCGGCCAACGTCTGCACCGCGCGTTTCCTGGAAGACTCCGATTTGCCGGTGCTGTACCGCATACATGAAGGCCCCAACCCGGAGAAGCTGGACAACCTGAGCGCCTTCCTGCGTGAGTTGGGCCTGGTGCTGACACGCAAGGACAAGCCTGAGCCCAAGGACTATCAGCGTATTCTGGAAAGCGTGGGTGATCGCCCGGATGCACACCTGATCCAGACCATGCTGGTGCGCTCGATGCTGCAGGCGGTGTATTCGCCGGAGAACATCGGTCACTTTGGCCTGGGTTTTGAGGCCTACACCCACTTTACCTCGCCGATCCGCCGTTACCCGGACCTGTTGGTGCACCGGGCGCTGCGTTTCCTGATTCGCGAAGGCAAGAAGAAGCAGCAGATTCGTCAGGTAGACGGCGCGCCGGTGCTGACGCGCAAGGAAATCTATCCTTACCAGCTGAAGGACATGCAGCATTTTGGCGAGATCTGCTCCACCTATGAGCGCCGCGCCGATGCCGCCAGTTACGACGTGCAGGACTGGCTGAAGTGCGAGTATGTGCAGGATCGCGTCGGTGATGACTTTGAGGGCACCGTCAGCTCGGTGACCGGCTTTGGCCTGTTTGTCACGCTCAACGATATTTATGTCGAGGGCCTGGTGCATATCACCGCGCTGGCCAACGACTATTACAAGTTTGACCCGGTACACCAGATGCTGGTCGGTGAGCACAGTGGCACCACGTTCCACCTGGGTGACTCGGTGCGGGTGCGGGTCGCGCGCGTGGACCTGGATGACCGCAAGATTGATCTGCAGCTGCTGGACTCCAGCGGCAACGTCGCGGCGGACAAGGCGCGCAAGGGCAGGGGTGCCAAAGATAGCGCCAAGGGCGGCGGCAAAGGCAAGGGGGCCGGAAAGGGCGCCGGCGCCAGAACTGCTGACCGGGATGATGCCAAGCCCAAGCGTGCGCGCGGTGGCAAGGCCAAAGACAAGGCGGTGGATGACGCGCCCAAGCCCAAGGCGCGTGGTGGTGCTGCTAAAGCGGGTGCGAAAACCGGCACCAAAGCTGGCGTGGCCAAAAAAGCGCCTGCTACTGGCAAAAAGGCTGCGCCAAAGACTGAACAAAAGTCAGGTCAAAAGCCCGGACAGAAGTCGGAGCAAAAGCCCGCTCAGAAGCGTACACGCAAACCGGCCAAGACCGCCGCGCAGCGACGCGCCCAGCAGCCGGCCAAGGAATACTCGCAAAAGCCAGGCGACAAGTCGTCGGCCAAGCCGGCGGCCAAGAAGCAGAGCATGTTCAAGCGCTTTATGAAAAAGCTTGGGGTGTCTGATTAATGTCCGCTCGCGAGTGGATTGTCGGCATTCACGCGGTCAGCGAACTGCTGCGGCGCCATCCGGAAGATGTGCACGAGTTGTTGCTGCAGCAGGAGCGCAGTGACCAGCGCATCGATGAGGTGCGCGAGCTGGCCAAAGAGCTGGGGCTGGTGTTCAAGGTGGTGCCACGCGCCGAGCTGGAGAAGCGCATTGCCGGCGACAGTAAGTCGTCGGGCAAGAGCGGCGCTGATAGAAGGCAGGGCAAGACCGGCCCGGTGCATCAGGGCGTGGCCGCGCTGTGCCAGTGGCGCGACACGGTCAAGGATGAGGCGTTTCTCACCGCCTTGCTGGACAAACTGCCGCACCCGCCTTTATTGCTGATTCTGGACGAAGTCACTGATCCGCACAACCTGGGCGCCTGCCTGCGTACCGCGGATGCGGCCGGGGTGGATGCGGTGATTGTGCCCAAGGACAATTCGGCAACGCTGAACCTGACCGTGCGCAAGGTCGCCAGCGGCGCTGCGGAAAAGGTCAACCTGGTGGCAGTCACCAACCTCAGTCGCACCATGGCGGCCTTGCAGCAGCGCGGTATCTGGATCAGCGGCGCGGCGGGTGAAGCCACGCAAAGCCTGTACGAGGCCGACCTGACCGGCCCGCGCGCCATCGCCATGGGCTCCGAAGGCAAGGGCCTGCGCCGCCTGACCCGCGAGCACTGTGATTTCCTGATTTCCATCCCGATGGCAGGGGCGGTCAGCAGCCTCAACGTCTCTGTCGCAACAGGCGTTTTCTTGTTCGAAGCCATTCGCCAACGCTCAGGCAACTGAAAAGCTATCATCGTTGCCATTGCGTCGTTAAAAACAGACTTAAAATGCTCATTTACTATTCGTAAACTCCGCTTTTGCGCCTGTTTTTGCCTCGCACTGGCTGCCTCGACTACGCTTTTCAGTCGCCTGAGGGGGAAATAAGATTGCATCTCCACCCAAAGTTCATTAAACTTCGCGGTCCCTGAATTCCTGCCGGAAGGCACGTCTGCAGCCACGTGAAGGCTGAACAGCAGATTGAAGCAGGGTTAAGTTCACTCCTTGTCTTACCGACATTCGCCACAGTGACTGTGCATGCGGAAGACTTATTGCCAGAAGGAGTCTCTATGAGACATTACGAGATTGTATTTGTAGTACACCCTGATCAAAGCGATCAGGTCCCTGCGATGGTTGAGCGTTACAAGCAGATGATCACCGAGAGCGGCGGTCAGATCCACCGTGAAGAAGACTGGGGCCGTCGTCAGCTTGCTTACCCGATCAACAAGATTCACAAAGCGCATTATGTGCTGATGAACGTTGAGTGCAACCAGGACGTCCTGGACGAGATCGTGACGCTGTTCCGCTACAACGACGCCATCCTGCGTAACCTCGTCATCAAGACTGACGAAGCGGTGACCGAAGAGTCGCTGATCCTGAAAGGTGAGCGTGAGAGCCGCGAGCGTCGTGCCCGCGCCGAGCAGAAGCGCCGTCTGGAAGATGAAGCCGCTGAGCGTCAGGCAGCCCGTGAAGAAGCCGAAAGCGAAAACGACGACAGCAATGACGACGATTACGATGGCGACGACTCCGACGACGACAGCGACGAAGACGACAAATAATCACCGATTTTTTAAAGGATATTGACTATGTCACGTTTTTTCCGTCGCCGTAAGTTCTGCAAATTTACGGCTGAAGGCACCAAGCAGATCGACTACAAGGATCTGGAAACACTGAAGGCCTACATCTCCGAGACAGGCAAGATTGTTCCCAGCCGTATTACCGGCACCAAGGCACGTTACCAGCGTCAGCTGTCAACCGCGGTCAAGCGCGCGCGTCACCTGGCCCTGATTCCTTACACGGACAGCCACAACGTTTGATCCTGCGTTAGCGCGGGCTCTTGCTGAAACGAGAGTGATATGCGGGGTTTAGCACAATACGCAATGAACGGCCGCCGTCAGGCGATCACGGCAGCGTTTTTGTGTGGTCTGATCCCGCTGGCCAACATGCTGACCCCGGCCATTGTGGGGTTGGTAGGTTTACGACACGGGCCGCGAGAGGCCTTGGTGGTGGCAGCCTGGGCGGCATTACCGCTGCTGGGCTGGGCGATGGCCGGGGATATTACCCCGATCATCCTGCTGGTGGGTGTGCTGGTGCTGGCAGCGGTGCTGCGGCGCACCGCTTCCTGGCAACCCACCATGCTGGTGGCCATCCTGGTTGGGGTCGGTGCTGAGCTGACACTGCGGCTGCGACCGGAGTTCCTGGTGTTGCTGACTGAGCAGGTTGAACTGTTCATGGCCAGCAGCACAGCGGAAATGCCGGATGTACCGCCGGGCCTGATGCAGGGTGTCCTGGTCAGCCTGTTTGGTGTCATGCACATGTTCCTGGCGATATGCCTGGTGATGCTGGCACGCTGGTGGCAGGCACTGCTGTTCAACCCGGGTGGGTTTCAGCAGGAGTTTCACCAGTTCCGCCTGCAGCCCTCGGTTGCGGTGGCACTGATGGCGCTGTTTGTGCTGTCCAGTTTTGGCATTACCGTGCTGTCGGGTTGGACGATGTATTTTGTAATGCCCCTGTTTTTTGCCGGTGTCGCGCTGGTGCACGGGCTGGTAGGTATCAAAAAATTGTCGCGGCTTTGGCTGTTTGCATTTTACATGCTCATGCTGAATCCGCCGCTGGCTCAGTTGTTGGCCGTGTTCGCGCTTGCGGACAGCTGGTACGACTTCCGGGGCCGGATTCAGAAGCAGACTTGACGAAATTAAGCGCTAACATTGAGGAAAAAAACATGAACGTAATATTACTGGAAAAAGTAGGTCGTCTTGGCGGCGTCGGTGACACAGCCGCGGTGAAAGCAGGTTACGCACGTAACTTCCTGTTCCCGACAGGTAAAGCCATTCCGGCCACCAAGTCTAACCTGACTGACTTTGAAGCCCGTCGTGCCGAGCTGATGGCTGCGCACAACGAGAAAGTGGCCGCTGCCCAGGCGCGTGCTGCCAAGATCAAGGGCCTGCGCGTCGAGATCGAAGTGAACGCCGGTGATGAAGGCAAGCTGTTCGGTTCTGTCGGCACCAAGGACATTGCTGATGCCGCCAACGCCGCTGCTGGCAGCGACCTGGTGAAAGCAGAAGTGCGTCTGCCGATCGGCGCGATCCGCGAAATCGGCGACTACGAGATCAGCGTTGATCTGGGTTCTGAAGTGGAAGAAACCATTACTGTTGCGGTTGTTCCTGCCAAACAGCAGGCGTAAACAGACGCCGGTAAGGCATGCCCGCACGGGCCCCAACTGCAGGTTGTGAAGACAACCGGGTAGTGGGAGAATAGAGCACCGCCGCCTTCGGGTCGCGGTGCTTTTTTTTGCCTTCTATTTTTCAGTACCTGCCGGAAGCTCAGCTCTATGTCCGAATCCAAGGAATCATCATCGCCTCGCGCGTCAGGGGGTAGCGCCAGCGGCGGGCAAAGCGCCAGCGGCGGGCAGAGTGCCAGCGGCAGCTCCAGTGTCCTGTCATTGAAGGTGCCACCGAATTCGGTGGAAGCCGAGCAGGCTGTGCTGGGCGGACTGATGCAGGACAACACCGCCTGGGATGATGTCGCCGAGGTGCTGCAGGCTGAGGATTTCTATCGCCACGAGCATCAGCTGATCTTCAACGTCATGCTCAAGCAGGTGGAGACCAGCAAACCCATTGATGTGGTCACGCTGGTGGAGGCGCTGGACAGCCTCAACGAGCTGGAAACCGCCGGCGGCCTGGAGTACCTGACCGACCTGGTCAGCCATGCCCGCGGCACCGCCAACATCCGCGCCTATGCGCAGATCATCCGTGAGCGCGCCACGCTGCGCACGCTGATCCGGGTGTCCAACGAAATTTCCGACAATGCCTTCAACCCGGCCGGTCGCCCGGCCGCCGAAGTGCTGGATCTGGCCGAGCAGAAAGTCTTCCAGATTGCCGACAACCGCGCCCAGGACGGCGGTCCGCAGCAGGTCAATCCGCTACTGACCAGGGCCGTGGAAAAGATCGATGAACTGATCAAGTCCAAGGGCGGCATCACCGGGCTGTCCACCGGCTACAAGGATCTGGACAAGAAAACCTCCGGCCTGCAGAAGTCTGACCTGATCATTGTCGCGGGCCGGCCGTCCATGGGTAAGACCACCTTCGCCATGAACCTGGCCGAGCATGTGGGCCTGAGCCAGGACCAGCCGGTGCTGATCTTCAGCCTGGAGATGCCGGCGGAAAGCCTGATCTTTCGTATGCTCAGCTCCATCGGCCGTATCGACCAGAGCCGGTTGCGCAGCGGGCAGCTGGAAGATGAGGACTGGCCCAAGCTGACCTCGGCCATCGCCAAATTGAAAGACCGGCCCATTCTGATTGATGACGCCGTGGGCCTGAGCCCGACCGAGATGCGGGCCCGGGCGCGGCGTACTGCGCGCGAATACGGCGGTGTGGGGCTGATCGTGGTCGACTACCTGCAGCTGATGCAGATCAAGGGGTTTGGCGACAACCGGGTGGGTGAGATCTCCGAAATTTCCCGCTCGCTGAAAACCATGGCGCGTGAATTTGAATGTCCGGTTATTGCCCTGTCGCAGCTGAACCGGGGCCTGGAGCAACGCCCCAACAAACGGCCGGTGATGTCGGATCTGCGTGAATCGGGTGCCATCGAGCAGGACGCGGATATCATTGCCTTTGTCTACCGGGACGAAGTCTATAACGAGGACACGCAGGACAAGGGCGTGGCGGAAATCATCATCGGCAAGCAGCGTAACGGGCCCATCGGCACTGTGAAGCTGGGCTTTATCGGTCATCTGCTGCGCTTTGAAAACCTGGCGCTGCCCGACTACGACGACAACTATGGTTGATACCCTCCAGACCCAGACCCAGAACCAGCCAGTTGATGCACACAGCTGGGCGGAGATTGATCTGGCCGCCGTTCAGCACAACTTCCGGCGCGCCCGACATTATGCGCCCGACAGCCGTCTGTGCGCGGTGATCAAGGCCAATGCCTATGGGCATGGCGTGGAACCGATTGCCCGTGCGCTGGGCAACGAGTTTCAGGGTGGTGACTGTTTTGCGGTGGCGACGCTGCCCGAAGCACGGCGCGTGTATCAGGCACTGGGCCTGCGCGATATTCTGATTATGCGCGGCCCGGTCAATGCCGCCGAGCTGACCGAGATCCTGGCCACCGGCTTTATGTGGGTGCTGCATTCACCGTGGCAGGCTGACCTGCTCAGGCAGGAGCTGGCGAAGGGAATGCTGTTCCAGCCGCTGCGTATCTGGGTGAAAACCAACACCGGCATGAACCGGCTGGGCATGTCGCCGCAGGCGTTTGCCGAGATCTGGCCCTGGCTGAAAAGTCTGCCGCAGCAAAAGTCGCTGCTGCTGATGTCGCATTTTGCCACCGCCGATGAACCGGACAAACCGCTGGCGGCGCAGCAACTGGAAAATTTCACGGCGCTGGCCGACAGCGTGGCGCTGGACCGGGACAGTGATGGCATGAGCCTGTCGGCGTCGGCCGGCATCCTGGCCTGGCCGTCAGCGCAGTTCAGCATGTGCCGCCCGGGTATCATGCTGTACGGTGCCTCGCCCATGGTCGGTGAGCACGGGCCGGCGTTCGGGCTGCTGCCGGTGATGAATCTGAAATCGCGCCTGGTGACCATCAATGAGGTCAAGGCTGGCGACACCGTCGGTTATGGTGCCACGTATCACTGTCAGCAGGACATGCGGGTGGGCGTCATTGGTATTGGTTATGGCGATGGTTATCCGCGCCATGCGCCGTCAGGCACGCCGGTGCTGATCCACGCAGCTGGCAAGGTCTACGAGGCGCCGCTGGCCGGCCGGGTGTCCATGGACATGCTGACCGTGGACCTGACCGGCGTCCCGGCGGTGCCCGGTGATGAGGTGTTGCTGTGGGGGCAGGCCTGGGGCAGCCAGTTGCCGGCCGAACGGATTGCCGAGCGGTGTCAGACCATTGCCTACGAGCTATTCTGCCAGATCACCTCACGCGTTAAATTCGTGTATAACTAGTCGACGTTTATGGCCAAAACCACAAAAACCAAAACCGCCTATGTGTGCAGCGACTGCGGCACCGAGCATGGCAAATGGCAGGGCCAGTGTGTGGCCTGCAAAGCGTGGAATACCCTCACGCGAATAAGTCTGGGCGCTAGCAATCAGTCGCCTTCGGTGCAGGCGGATTTTCGGCGTCAGGGTTATGCCGGCGAACTGTCCGCTGCCGTGCAGGATCTGTCGGAAATTGACGTGGCCGCGGTGCCACGGTTCTCCTCCACGATGCAGGAGCTGGATCGGGTGCTGGGCGGCGGGCTGGTGCCCGGCTCGGCGATTCTGATTGGCGGCAATCCCGGCGCGGGCAAAAGTACGCTGTTATTGCAGGTGATGTGTATGCTGGCGCAGCAGATGCCGGCCATGTATGTCACCGGTGAGGAATCCCTGCAGCAGGTGGGCATGCGTGCCAAGCGCCTGGGCCTGCCGGAAAAGAATCTGAAAATGCTCGCGGAAACCCAGGTGGAAACCATCTGTGAGCTGGCCTCGCAGGTGCAGCCCCGACTGTTGGTCGTCGACTCCATTCAGGTCATGCACAGCGGCGAGGTGCCCTCGGCGCCGGGCAGTGTGTCGCAGGTGCGTGAGTGCGCCGCCTACCTGATCCGGTACGCCAAACAGACCGGTACCGTGCTGTTTCTGGTCGGGCATGTGACCAAAGATGGTACGCTGGCTGGGCCCAAGGTGCTGGAGCACATGATTGACTGTTTCATCATGCTGGAAGGCGGCAGTGATACCCGTTATCGCACGCTGCGGGGGCAGAAAAACCGTTTTGGCGCCGTCAACGAGCTGGGCGTGTTTGCCATGACCGAAAAAGGCCTGAAGGAAGTGAAGAATCCGTCCGCGATTTTCCTCGCGCGCACCGACGAAGAAAGCCCCGGCTCACTGGTGATGGTATTGTGGGAAGGCACCCGGCCGCTGCTGGTGGAAATACAGGCGCTGGTCGATGGCGGCCAGGGCGGCAACCCGCGCCGTCTGGCGGTGGGGCTGGATCAGAACCGGCTGGGCATGTTGCTGGCGGTGCTGCATCGCCATGGCGGCCTGTACATGGCCGACCAGGATGTGTTTGTTAACGTGGTCGGGGGTGTCAAGGTCTCCGAAACCGGCGCCGATCTGGCGCTGCTGCTGGCCATTGTCTCCAGCTTCCGCGACCGCGCCCTGCCGCACGAGCTGGTGGTCTTTGGTGAGGTGGGGCTGGCCGGTGAGATCCGCCCGGTACCCAGCGGCCAGGAACGTCTTCAGGAAGCGGCCAAGCACGGCTTCCGCAAAGCCATTGTGCCCAAGGCCAATTGTCCGAAATCGCCGATCGCCGGGATGGAAATCATCGGCGTGAGTAAACTCTCCGAAGCACTGGCGGCCCTGTAAGCGGGCTGCCGAACGGAATGACACATGGAACCTATCGTCTCGATCAAGAACCTGAACAAGACCTACAAGGGTGGCTTTCAGGCGCTGAAGAACATCAATCTGGATATCTACCCCGGTGAGATCATTGCCCTGCTGGGGCCCAACGGCGCCGGCAAGACCACGCTGATCTCCACCATCTGTGGTATCGCCAAGGCCAGCAGTGGCAGCATCACTGTCGACGGCAAGGATATCGAAAAAGACTTCCGTGACACCCGCTCGCTGATCGGGCTGGTGCCGCAGGAGCTGACCACCGATGCCTTTGAAACGCCGTGGGTAACAGTCAGTTTCAGCCGCGGCCTGTTTGGCAAGGCCAAGGACCCGGCCTATATCGAGAAAGTCTTGAAGGACGTGTCGTTGTGGGACAAGCGCGACAACATGATCCGCACGCTTTCCGGTGGCATGAAGCGCCGGCTGCTGATTGCCAAGGCGCTGTCGCACGAACCGCGCATCCTGTTTCTGGATGAACCGTCGGCCGGCGTCGATGTGGAGCTGCGCCGGGAGATGTGGCAGCTGGTGCACAAGCTGCGCGAAAGCGGCGTCACCATCATCCTGACCACGCACTACATCGAGGAGGCCGAGGAGATGGCCGACCGTATCGGCGTGATCGCCGACGGTGAACTGATCCTGGTGGAAGACAAGAAGAGCCTGATGCAGAAGCTGGGCAAGAAACAACTGATGCTGGAGCTGCGCCAGCCATTGAGCACTTTACCCGACGCCCTCAAGGACTTTGAGATAGAGCTCAGGGATGAGGGCTACACCCTGGTCTACACGTTTGATACCCAGGCCGAGCGCACCGGCATTACCACTGTGCTGGACACACTGCGCGAAGCGCAGATCAACTTCCGCGACCTGAGCACCACGCAAAGCTCGCTGGAAGACATTTTTGTTCGCCTGGTGGAAAAGGATTGAGGGAGTTGCTCTGATGAATCTGCATGCTGTTAACGCAATCTATCGTTTTGAAATGGCGCGTACGCGCCGCACGCTGCTGCAAAGCGTGGTGGCGCCGGTGATCACCACGTCGCTGTATTTTGTGGTGTTTGGCGCCGCCATCGGTTCGCGCATCAACCAGGTCGATGGCATCAGCTACGGTGCCTTTATTGTGCCGGGCCTGATCATGCTGTCGCTGCTCACGCAAAGTATTTCCAACGCGGCCTTTGGTATTTATTTCCCGAAGTTCACCGGCACCATTTATGAACTGCTGTCGGCGCCGGTGTCCATGCTGGAGGTGGTGCTGGGTTATGTCGGCGCCGCCGCGACCAAGGCCCTGGTGCTGGGGCTGATCATTCTGGGCACGGCCACCTTTTTTGTTGACTTGCACATTCAGCATCCGCTGGTGATGCTGATGTTCCTGGTGCTGACCGCCATCAGTTTCAGCCTGTTCGGGTTCATCATTGGCATCTGGGCCGACAATTTCGAGAAACTGCAGATGATTCCGTTGCTGGTGGTGACGCCGCTGGTGTTTCTGGGGGGGACGTTCTATTCGGTCAGCATGCTGTCACCGGTCTGGCAGATGGTGACGCTGTTCAACCCGGTGTTTTATCTGGTGAGCGGGCTGCGCTGGAGTTTTTACGGTCAGTCCGACATCAGTGTGTGGATCAGCATCGGCATTATTGTGTTCTTCCTGGCCGCCTGCATGGCAGCGGTGGCCTGGATCTTCAAAACTGGCTATCACCTGCGCAACTGACACCTGCGTAACTGACACCTGCGCAGCTGACTATTGCGGGTGACGGCGTGCCAGCACATCGTAGTGTGAATCCTTCCCACTGCGGACAAAGTGGTTGAAACCGCAGGCCGTCAATTGCAGTTCGATGGCCACCGGGTCTGTCCACTTTTCGTTCACTTCGTAGAACACTGCCTGCGTGCGCGCCAGGATGCCGGCGTCGGCCAGCTGGGCAATGACGGTGGTCTCGACGCCCTCGACATCGATCTTGATGATGCAGTGCCGGGCGGCGGCCAGCAGGGTCTGCAGTCCGGCGGCATTGACGGTGTTGATGGTGGTGCTGGCGCTGAGCTTCAGCTGCGCATTATGGCGCAAGGTGGCGGCGCCACTGTGGCCGATCTGCACGGCGATCTGTGCGCTGCCGTCGGTGTCGGAAACGGCGGCGTTGACCGGTGTCACCTGGCGGGTTTGGTTGATCAGTAAATTGTCCAGCAAGTAGGCATAGGTCGAGGCCACTGGTTCGAAAGCGAACACCCGACGGCAGGCCGGGTTACGCGCCGCAATCAGGCTGTACAGTCCCTGGTTGGCACCAATGTCGATAAAGGTGAAATCTGCGCGCTGTTGATCCAGCAGATCGGAGAGCACACGTCCATAACGCCCAAACACACAGAAGTGAAACGTGGCGTCGGTCCACCGGGCGCGCAAATACACGCCGTAGCGGCTCCTGACACACCGCATGCCGTTGAGGGTTTTCGTTTCGATCTCACCTGGCTGGTCTGCTGCTGGCGCCTGTGTAACGGCAGCCTCGTCGTCGATTCCGTGGATAGACATCTATGGGCCCCTGTGGTTGGGCGGCATAGTACGACACCGGCATGACAAAGGTATGACCGCTGACCGTGCGTGCTAGCGTGCCCGCACCACCTGGTCGCGGCCGCCTTCCTTGGCCTGATACAGGGCGGCGTCAGCGCGGGCGAGCAGGGGCTCAAGTTCCTCACCGGGGACCCATTCCGTGACCCCCATGCTCAAGGTAACGCGAATCTGATTGCGGCCGAAAGCCACGGACTGCTCCTTGATGGCCTGCCGGATGATGTCAGCGCGGTTCACGGCCTCATCCAGTGGACAGTTGTCCAGCAGCAGAATGAATTCCTCGCCGCCCCAGCGACACAGGGTATCGCTTTGCCGGGTGTGCTGCAGGATGGCGCGTGACACCGCCTGCAGCACCAGGTCGCCAGCGTGATGGCCGTGGCTGTCGTTGATACGCTTGAAGTGGTCAATATCAATACTGACCAGCGCCACCGGGCGCGGGTAACGTTGTGTGCTGCGCGACAGATGCTCAAAAATCATGTCAAACAGGTGCCGGTTGGCAATGCCGGTGAGCCGGTCGCGGGTCGCCATTTCTTCCAGGCGGCGCTGGTAGGAGCGCAGGGTAAAATGCGCAATGATCAGCACCAGCACCATGATGGCCGCGGACAGGCTGAGATTCAGCAGCAGGGTGTTGTCCAGGCGTTGCTCGGAGACGGTGGCATCCTGTTCGACGATCAGGTACCAGTCGAATTCCGGTACCAGACGGCTGTTGAGGAACACCTTGTGACCCTGTCTGTCGACATATTCCAGGGCGGCACTGGGTGTGCTCAGAATCTGTGTGGCGATCGCGCCCAGTGCGGCGCGATCCTGCAGCCGGGCACTGCGATCATCGCCGCGTCCGGTCAGCGTCACATTGCCCTGCCGGTCGACAAAGTAGATGGTCCGGTCGTAGCGCTGCTGATAGATGTCAATCAGCTCGGTGACGGCCTCCACTGACAGGCCAACTCCAGTGGCGCCCATGTACTGGCCGTTGTAGTCACTGACGCGGTAGTTGATGAAGATACTGACGCGGCTGCGATCGGCCGTGTCGGTATCGACATTGACCTCGTAGGGATCACGCATGCTGCGCACGCGGAAATACCAGTCGTCGGCAGGATCCTGTTCGCTGACGGTTTTCAGCACACCGGTGGGGTGGTAATACTGGCGGCTCTGCTCGGAGACATAGAACGCCGTGATGGTGTCGTATTCCTGCTGGATTTCGTTGAGGTAGGCAATGATGCGGTTGGGATCTTCCTCACCGGTCAGCGCCCAGTCACGCACAAAGGTATCGGTGGCCATGACCGAGGAGATCAGAATCGGGCGCAGCAGGTCGCGCTGGATCTCGGAATAGATGTTGTCGCTGGTCAGCGGCAGCATCTGCTCGGTGATATTGCGTGACAGCGAGTCGCGGGCGACAAAATAGCTGGTCAGGCTGGTGGCCATGAAACCAATGACCATCAGGGCCGTCAGCGCGCTGACAAATAACAGTTTTCGCTTGTACATCGCTTCCTGATGGAGATTTCCGTATTGTTTTACTGTCGAGCCTCAACCGATCACCGATTCTAGCATCATATTGGGGCAACGGGCAGTGATTGCCCCGGGCACCGTCAATCTGTGTGCCGAAACGCTTGTCAGCCTGTTGCGTGTGGTTTACTGTCGACCTGTTAATGTTTATCAGACGATCGATTCATGATTCCATCCATTATGACCTACCTGCAGGAGAACCAGCTCAGTGTGCTGGCGCTGGTCTTTTTCCTGAGCTGCTTTCGCGGTTATCTGTATTACACCTCGCTGCGTGCAGTGGATACGCCGTGTCTGGCCTATGCGATGCATCGCTTCCGCAAACAGTGGATCCGCATGGCGCTGACCCGCGAGAACCGGATAGCCGACACCAACATCGTTGCCAACCTGGAGCGCAATGTGTCGTTCTTTGCCTCGGCCTCGCTGCTGGTGCTGGCGGGTCTGCTGACACTGCTGAACTCGTCCGATGCGGTGATGGGCATGCTGGCCGATTTTCCTTTCTCCGACCAGAGCACCCGGGGGGAATGGGAAGTCAAGGTGATGCTGCTGGTGTTCCTGTTTGTCTACGCCTTTTTCAAGTTTACCTGGAGCCTGCGCCAGTACGGCCTGGTGTCGGTGATGATCGGCGGGGCGCCCGAGCTCAAGTTGTTGCCCAGCGAAGAAGAAATGGCGCGGCACGTTGAGTCCATCTCCAAGATGTCATCCAAGGCGTCGGGCAACTTCAACAATGGCTTGCGCAGCTATTACTTCGCGATGGCGGCGCTGAGCTGGTTCGTCAACGCCTGGTTCTTTATCGCGCTGTCAGCGTTTGTCGTGTTTGTGCTGTATCGTCGTGAGTTCAAGTCCGACACGCTGGCCATCATGATGGAAGATCTGCCCGACGCTTGACGACATTTCATCCATTGCGGATACCGTTTGATGATCAAAACGCTGTTCAAGAAGCGATCCCTGTTGCTGTCTCTGCTGATGCTGGCGGTCATCGTGATGGCCATCCAGGTGAGTATCGAGCGTCGTTACCTGGAGCAGGTGGAAGCGGTGCAAAGCGAGGCGGTCAGCGAACGTCTGAGTACCATCCGTTACCAGCTGGAAAGCGAGCTGACCAATAACCTGTCGCTGATCAACGGTCTGGCAGCATTTATTGCATCCTATCCGGATTTCACCGCAGCCCAGTTTGAACTGTATGCCAGTACCGTGCTTGCGCGTGAGCCGGCGCTGGTCAACCTGGCGGTAGCGCCGGGACTGGTGATCCGTGATATTTACCCGTACGAGGGCAATGAGGCCGCCATTGGCCTGGATTACATGCGCCAGGACAATCAGCGTGCTGAAGTGGTGCAGGTGGTGCAGACCGGCAGTCTGGTGATTGCCGGGCCGCTGGAGCTGGTGCAGGGCGGTGTCGCCTTTATCGGGCGGGCGCCTGTCTATGTGCTGGACGAAACAGGCGAGCCGGTGCTGTGGGGGATTGTGTCAGCGCCCATCCTGGCTGAAACGGTATATGACAATGCCGGGCTGCTGGACCTGCCTGCCGATCTGGCCTTTGCCATGCGCCGGGCGGGACGATCAGGCACGGGTGATGTGTTTTTTGGGGTACCTGCCACGTTTGATAACCCGCTGGCGGTGATCATGCCCATCTCTGCCGGTGGCAGCACCTGGGAGATTGCCGCGGCGCCGCCGCCGGCGCTGCTGCAGGGTGGCACCGCCGTGGTCGTGCTGCGTGCCGGCAGTATTCTGGTGTTTGTGTTGCTGGCGGTGCTGCTGGCTTTGCGTCACCGGCAGTTTGAAAACAATCAGGCGCTGAAGAATATCATTTTCCGCAATGAACGTTTCCTGCGGGCCGTGGAAACCGTCTCGCAGGTGGGTGGCTGGCGCTGGTCGGATGATCGCTTTACCGAGCTGTCGACACAGACCCGGGACATCATGATGTTGCCGCGCAATGACGACACCGTCGACATGACCGGGTTCTGTGTCAGCCTGGATACCCGCAGTGCCGAGATGCTCACGCACTACATCACCCAGGCCGTCAAACTGCGCCAGCGTATTGACCAGGAGCTGGAGCTGCGTCGCCGCGAGGGACGGATCATCTGGGTGCATCTGAAGGCTGACGTTGCCGAGCTGGACGGCGACCGGGTGGAGCTGATTGGCGCCATTCAGGACATCACCCAGCAGAAGAAAGTTGATCAGCTGATTGAGTACCAGGCCAACTACGACAGCCTGACCGGGTTGCCCAACCGCAGTCTGTTTCAGGACCGGCTGTATACGGCGCTGTTGCATGCCCAGCGCCGCAGCACGCGGATCGCCGTGCTGTTTGTCGACCTCGACAATTTCAAATCGGTGAACGACAACCTGGGGCATGATGCTGGCGACGAGCTGCTGGTAGAATCCGCACAGCGCATTCAGGCCGCCATCCGCACCGAGGATACCGTGGCGCGCTACAGTGGGGATGAGTTTGTCGCGTTGCTGGTGGATGTGTTTGCCGCCAGTGTGGTATCGCGCATTGCTGACGACATTGTGGCGGCCATGCGTCAGCCGTTTGTGCTGGACGGGCGCCAGGTGTATTGCAGCGTCAGCATTGGCGTGGCGTTTTATCCCGATGATGGCGAAAGCGTCGATACCCTGGTGATCAAGGCCGACCAGGCCATGTATGAAGTGAAAAAGGCCGGGCGTAATTCCTGGCAATTCTATACCACGGCCATGCAGCTGGAGTCGGAGCAGAAACATCACCTGTACAACGAGCTGGTGGTGGCGCTGGAACTGGGCCAGCTGTCCGTGGTTTACCAGCCGATTGTGGAGGCTGCCAGCGGACGGGTGGTCAGCTGTGAGGCGCTGGTGCGCTGGCCGCTGGAGGACGGTGGCTGGATTGCACCGGATATCTTCATCCCGATTGCCGAGGAGCGGGGCCTGATCAACCGCATTGATCTGTTTGTGCTGCTGACCGCGTTGCGTTTTCTCAATGAACTGAACGCAACCTTGCGCGAACCGATTGCCCTGTCAGTGAATGTGTCGCCGCGTGTGCTGCACCTGCGTGATGATGACGCGCAGGACTGGTTGCGGGCACTGGAGCGGGAGAAACAAGTCAACGTGACCATCGAGATCACCGAACGGGTGCTGGTGGAAGACAGCAGCAGTACCCATGAAGTCCTGGACCAGCTGCATCGCGCGGGCGTGCAGATAGCCATTGACGACTTTGGCACCGGTTATTCGGGGCTGAGTTATTTCTCGCGCTTTCCGGTGTCGTCGGTGAAGATTGATCGGTCGTTTGTGCAGGATCTGGGCCTGCGCACGACCGAAACCACGCTGGTGGAAACCATCCTTCTATTGGCCAGCAAGCTCAATATCAAGGTGGTGGCCGAAGGGGTGGAAACGGAAAGTCAGGCAGCTTTTCTGCGCGACAACCAGTGTGATTATCTGCAGGGGTATCATATTTCCAGGCCGCTTGCCGGGCAGGACTTCCGCGATTTCGTGATGTCACGAGACTGAAAGGTCTGCCGGCAGGGCGGCCCGGCGATCAGACAAAGTAGGACTTCAGGGGCGGGAAGCCGTTGAACTCCACCGAGCTGTAGCTGGTGGTATAGGCGCCGGTGGAGAACCAGTACAGTCGGTCGCCGGTGGCCAGATTCAGCGGCAACTCGTATTTGTACTGCTCATACATGATGTCGGCGCTGTCACAGGTCGGCCCGGCCAGAATGACTTCTTCGGACTCACCGGCCTTGTCGGTGTGGATGGGGAACTTGATTGCTTCATCCAGCGTCTCGATCAGCCCGGAGAATTTGCCGACGTCGGTGAAAATCCAGCGGTGCAGGGCGGTGTGTGACTTGCGCGAAATCAGCACCACTTCGGACACCAGAATACCCGAGTTGGAAATCAGTGAGCGGCCCGGCTCCAGAATGATCTGCGGGAAGTCCTCGCCGAAATCTTCCTGGATAAAGCGGGTGATTTCTTCGGCGTAGGTCGGCAGTGTGTTGGCGCGGGTGATGTAGTTGGCCGGAAAGCCACCGCCCAGATTGATCATCTTGAGCACGATGCCGTCTTCTTCTTTCAGGCGCTCGAAAATGACTTTCACCTTGGCAATGGCGGCGTCCCAGACCCCGATATCGCGCTGCTGGGAGCCCACGTGGAAGGACACGCCGTAGGGTTCCAGGCCCAGTTCACGGGCCAGGATCAGCAGATCAATGGCCATGTCGGTGTGGCAGCCGAACTTGCGTGACAGCGGCCAGTCAGCCGTGTGGCTGCCCTCGGTGAGAATCCGGACGTACACTTTGGAGCCGGGCGCCGCGCGGGCAATATTGCGCAGGTCGGCTTCCGAGTCGGTGGCGTACATGCGCACACCTTTCTCGTAGAAATAACGGATATCCTTGCTCTTTTTGATGGTGTTACCATAGCTGCAACGCTCGGCACTGACGTCCAGGCCCAGCAGCTTGTCCAGCTCGTAGATGGAGGCCACATCAAAATTCGAGCCTTTGTCACGCAGCAGTGTCAGAATCTCCGGCGCCGGGTTGGCTTTAACCGCGTAGTAAACATTGGCGTACGGAAAGTATTCAACCAGAGTGTCGTAGTGCTCGCTGATGGTGTTCAGGTCGATCACCACAAAGGGTGTTTCCTGGGTGTCGGCGAGGGCCTTTATGCGGTTAAAGGTGGGCAGCGGGTAGAAATCTTCGACTCTGATCGGTTCTGTACTCATGCTAGGCTCTTGCTCCTTCAGCCCCGGTTGGGGAATGGGTAAGGAATGGTTGTTGCTGTCACTGGCTTGGCCCTGATACGGCCGCTGCAGGCATTGTAGCAAAGGCTTCGGACGCGGGACACGAAGATTTTTGGGTCGGGATGACTGCCGGCCGGCAAGGGTATATCAGGCGCAATTGACCGCAGCGGGCGGCCCGGATCCACAGGACAGTGTAAAACGCATCATGGACATTTTTTTCAAACTGGGCTGGTATTTCCGGGCACAATGGCGTCGTTACGCCGTCGCTGGCCTGTTGCTGGTGGTTGTTGATGTGCTGGAGCTGATGATTCCCTGGCTGGTCGGGCAGCTGATTGATGATGTGCTGGCTCAGCGGCTGACATCGGCCGACTTGTGGCGCTACGTGCTGATCATCGCAGTGCTGGGCGTGGTCATCTATGTCATGCGCTTCCTGTGGCGCATGTATCTGTTCAGTGCCTCCTTTCAATTGGCGGAACTGCTGCGACAGCGGGTATTCAGGCAGCTTACCTCGATGGCCCCGGCGTTTTATCACCGGCACCGCACCGGTGACCTGATGGCGCGGGCCACCAATGACGTCACGGCGGTGGAGATGACCGCCGGTGAAGGCGTGTTGTCCGGGCTGGACGGCGTGGTGACCGGGGTGCTGGTGTTACTGGTGATGCTGGTGTTCATCAACTGGCAGCTGACGCTGGTGGCTTTGTTGCCGTTTCCGTTCATGGCCTGTTTTTTTTATATTCTGGGTACCCGCCTGCATGATGGCTTTCGTGATGCCCAGGAACGTTTCTCCGATCTCAATGACCGGGTGCAGGAAAGTGTGTCCGGTATCCGCATGATCCGCGCCTTTGGCCGCGAAGCGCGGGAAGATCAGGTGTTCCTGTCGGTGGCTGATCGCGCCTCCGAGGCCAATATGCGCGTGGCGGCAACGGACTCTTTGTATGACCCGGCCATTTTTCTCACGGTGGGGGCGTCGTTCATGCTGTCGATCGGCATGGGCGCCTGGCTGGTGACACGCGGGGATATCACCCTGGGTGAACTGACCAGTTTCACCATGTACCTGGGTTTCCTGATCTGGCCGATGTTTGCCTATGGCTGGCTGCTGAACCTGGTGGAGCGGGGCAATGCTGCCTATACCCGGATCAGTGCGCTGCTGGATGCCCGTTCACCGGTGATCGATGATGGCCGCGAGCAGCAGGCGCCGTCGTTCGATATTCATTGGCGCGTTGACCGGTTCTGCTATCCCGGCAGTGACCAGCCGGCGCTGGCGAATATTGATCTGATCGCGCGCCAGGGGCAGATGCTGGGTATTGTTGGCGCCACCGGCGCGGGCAAAACCTCGCTGATCAACCTGTTGCTGCGCTATTACGATGACCCCGCCTGTGAGGTCAGTGTGGGTGGTATACCGGTGGCGGCGTATCAGCTGCATGCGCTGCGCGGCATGGTGGCCGTGGTGCCGCAGGATGCCTTTCTGTTCACTGCCACCATTGCCGAAAATATCGCGCTGGGCAAACCTGATGCCACGCTTGATGAGATCCGTGCCGTGGCCCGCCTGGCGGCGGTTGAGCAGGATATTCTGCGCTTTCCGGCAGCCTACGAGACCTTGGTCGGCGAGCGCGGCGTCACGCTGTCCGGGGGGCAGAAGCAGCGTATTGCCATTGCCCGCGCGCTGCTGCTGGATGCGCCGATTCTGATTCTGGACGATGCCCTGTCGGCCGTCGATGTCGGCACCGAGCGCAGCATTCTGGCGCACCTGCGCGCGGCCCGGCAGGGCCGCACCACCCTGGTTCTGTGTCACCGTCTGTCTGCCGTCGAAGAGGCCGAACAGATTGCCGTGCTCAGTCATGGCGAGCTCGCCGAGTTGGGCACCCATCAGGCATTGTTGGCCCGCAAGGGCTGGTACGCGCGCATGTTCGATTATCAGCAACTGGAGCAGGCCGTTGTATCAGGACGATGACTTACCCCGACACGTGAACCGCGGTTCACTGAAGCGCCTGCTGCGCTATGCGCTGGCATACCCGCAGCTGCTCAAGCAGGCGGCGGTGTTTCTGCTGCTGGCGACGCTGGGGCAGGTGCTGGGGCCGGTGCTGATCAAGGTGTTTCTGGATGATTACGTGACCCAGGGTGTGTATCCGGTGCGGGACATCACGCTGCTGGCGCTGGCCTATGCGGCCATGTACGGGGTCTCCGCCTGGGCCGGGTACCTGCAGGCCATGCGGCTCAATGAAGTGGCGTTTTCGGTGGTGCGCAGCATCCGCTCACAGGTGTTTGCGACGGTGATGCGCAAGCCCATGAGTTTCTTTGACCATGAACCGACCGGCAAGCTGGTGTCGCGGATTACCAATGACACCGAGGCCATCAAGGATCTGTTTCTGCATGTGATGGCAACCTTTGTGCAGAGCCTGGTGTTGATTGTGGCGGTGTTCATTGCCATGGCCTTTCTGGACTGGCGCCTGATGCTGGTGTGCCTGGTGATGATGCCGCTGATGGTGTTTGTCATGTTCACCTACCAGCGCCTGAGCTCGCCGCGTTATCACCGGGCACGCAGTATCCTCAGTCAGATCAATGGTTCGCTGAGCGAGTCGATTCAGGGCATGAAAGTGATTCAGCTGATGAACCAGCAGCGGCGCTTTGATCAGCGTTTCACCGACACCAGCCAGAGCCACTTCAAGGCGCGAATGCGCAACCTCAAGCTGGACGCCCTGCTGTTGCGGCCGATGCCGGATCTGCTGCGCACATTGACCCTGGCCTGTCTGTTGTTCTTCTTCGGCTGGCAGTCGATGCAGACCGCGATCGAGGTCGGTGTGATTTATGCGTTTATCAACTACCTGTCGCGCATCACCGAACCGGTGCTGCAGATGACTCAGCGGCTGAGCATGCTGCAGCAGGCGGTGGTCGCGGGTGAGCGGGTATTCACTATTCTGGATGATGGCGCTGAGGAACACGCCGCTGCACATCAGCTGATCGAGAGCGGGGAGGTGACCTTTCAGGAGGTTGCGTTCAGCTATGACGGCGAGCATCCAGTGCTGCGCGACATCAACTTTACCGTCAGGCCCGGCGAGTTTTACGCCATTGTTGGCCATACCGGCAGCGGGAAAAGCACGCTGATGAGCCTGCTGATGCGGTTCTACGCACCGCAGTCCGGCGACATTCTGCTCGACGGCAAGCACATCAATGAAATTGACCAGAACAGTCTGCGCGAATCGGTCGGTGTAGTCATGCAGGATCCGTTTATCACCACCGGCACGGTGCGGGAAAATATCACCCTGGGCCAGGACATGCCTGATGATGTGGTGCTGGCCGCTGCGGAACAGGCGCAGATCCATGACTTCATCATGACCCTGCCGCAAGCGTACAACACGCTGATGGACGAACGCGGCAGCAACTTCTCCACCGGCCAGCGTCAGCTGCTGTCCCTGGCACGCACGCTGGCGCACAAGCCGCGCATCCTGATCCTGGACGAAGCCACGGCCAATATCGACAGCCACACCGAGGCGGTTATCCAGCGCGCGCTGCTGCTGCTGCGGGGGCACACCAGCATCATCGCCATCGCCCATCGGCTGAGCACCATCACCGCGGCAGATCAGATTCTGGTCTTGCATCAGGGCGAGATTACTCAGCGGGGCACGCACCAGGCACTGCTGGCTGAGGACGGCCTGTATCGCAACATGTATCTGTTGCAGCAGTCACGGGTGGTTGTCGCCGATTAAGTTGCCTGCGGGTGCTGGGTGCTGGGTGCTGGGTGCTGGGCGCTGGGTGCTGGGTGCAACGGCCGGCGCCAGGGTGTATAGGTCTCGGAACGGTCGCCTGCGGCGCCCTGATTGTTCCTCGACGTATACACCCTGCCACCGTCCTTGACAGTGGTAACTCACCAGCGCGCAGGGTGGCCGGTGCCAGGTTGTGCTCGCATCTTGCTTTCCGGGTAGTGCTCAATCAAGCCTGCGCCTGCGGTCTCTGCGAATTAACAGGTACGTTGACCCTTGAGCGAGAGGCATGAAAAGCATCACGGCCGAGAGCCCCGCGAGGAATGCAAGCAACCCATTCAGTAGCAGGTCCACGTCATCGGCGCGAATGTAGAGCAGAAACAGGGTGATTGACAAATAAACCAGCGACCATTCGAAGGTGTACAGACAGAAGGCGAACTTTTGGTCGTAGACGGGATCAGCGCACCTCATCTTGGTTTTATGGCGAGCCAGAAATGAACACATGCGCCATGCCAAAACAAACAAAGCCCCAAGTAGAATGTCAGTGTTGGAAAGGGCGGTGTCCGTCGCGATCAAAATGGAAATGACTATGAGCAACATGACAGACACAGCAACGTTCAAGTAGGCCAGCGTCCGACTGGCGGTGTCGCCAATAGCGTTGAGCATGAATACATTATTGCCATTTGACGCCAGCAATCGGTTCATTGGAAAAAACGGGTTGAACCCCTTTCCTTTGGATGTCTGATAAATAATCATACGGGCCAGTGTCCCTATCTGCTCATCAGTTGCGATGCAGACGCCCTCGTTCCGGATCGAGGGTGTCTGCATGAAGCGTGCGTGTTTTCGAGCGTCACGATGTGCTTGCGGAATACAGCCCGAACACAGATGCACCCAAGGCCATGACTCCGCTGACGGCGGCTGCAACAGGCGTATGAGGCCCCGGAACCAGGGCGAAGGATCCCGTCATTGCGGCGCCCGATGCAAATACGCCTGAAACAACACCGGCCTCTTGAGAGGACAGGCCGGCGGAGACAAACTCAATTTCTTTAGGGGTTAATTCACGCATTTTATCTCTCCTTCCTTGATTAGATTAAAGTTCTTATGAGTCTGGCCCAGGCATCATCCAAGATGATTCTGCGATGCATTTTCCGCCAGGCTCAATAATTTTATAGTCCAGAATAGATAAGGATGCCGGAATTTTTGGTGTGCGACTTGAGATGTATAGCGAGGAAGGTTGCCGCAACCGGTGAAATGTCCGCACACATCTACCATCGCCACTGACGTGGAGTGGCTTCAATCGGAATGACAACCGGGACAACATTCAGGTCAATGCGGAGTAATCAGGGGAGGGCGGGATGTCCGGTGCATGAGCCCGGACCGCCGGCGACCCTGGATGGTCGCCGACGAGCCCTACAGGGATGTATTTACGGGCGTGTCCGGGAACATGCACCGGACAGCGCGACCGGTGCCAGGTTGCCATGCATTAACGCTCGTCAACCTGACATCTGGCCGGATGCTTACTTCGCTGCGCGCAAGGCAGCCTGCGCCGCCGCCAGCCGTGCGATCGGTACGCGCGGTGGTGAGCAGCTCACATAATGCAGCCCCAGGTTATGGCAGAAATCAATCGAGTCAGGGTCACCCGCGTGCTCCCCGCAGATACCCAGCTTCAGATCCTTGCGGGTCTTCTGGCCATTGGTGACCGCAAACTGCATCAATTTGCCAACGCCGGTCTTGTCCAGGCTGGCAAACGGATTCTTGCTGTAGATTTCCTTCTGCTGATACTCATCGTAGAACAGACCCATGTCATCACGGCTCAGGCCGAGCGTGGTCTGGGTCAGGTCATTGGTGCCAAAGCTGAAGAACTCTGCATGTTCGGCAATCTCGTCAGCCGTGATGGCCGCGCGGGGGACTTCGACCATGGTGCCGACCATGTACTTGAACTTGATCTTTTTCTTTGTCATCACGTCGTCTGCGATGCGATGCACAATCGCCAGCTGATCCGCCAGCTCGGCTTTGAAGCCCACCAGCGGGATCATGATTTCCGGTTGCACGTCGACCGGGTTCTTGGCGGTCAGCAGTTCGGCAGCGGCCTCAAAAATGGCCTGCACCTGCATCTCGGTGATTTCCGGATACAGAATGCCCAGGCGACAGCCGCGGCAGCCCAGCATCGGGTTTTCTTCGTGCAGGGCCTTGATGCGGTCAATGACAAATTCCAGCGGCAAGCCCAGTTTGTCGGCCAGTTGGCGCCGCACAGCGTCGTCCTGGGGCAGGAACTCATGCAGGGGCGGATCCAGCAAGCGGATGGTGACCGGGCGGCCGGCCATGGCCTTGAACAGCCCGACAAAATCCTTGCGCTGCATGGGCAACAGTTTCTTCAGTGCTTCGCGGCGCTGCACACCATCAACCGCCAGGATCATCTGACGCATGTCGTCGATGCGGCTGCCTTCGAAGAACATGTGTTCCGTGCGGCACAGTCCGATACCTTCGGCGCCATAGGCGACCGCAGTCTGGGCCATGGCCGGGGTGTCGGCGTTGGTGCGAATGCGCAGTTTGCGGTGCTTGTCCGACCATTCCATGACCGTGTTGAACAGCTCGTAGGTGTAGCTTTCGCTGGCTTTCATCGAGCCTTCCAGTACCCGTTTGACTTCCGAGTCGGCGCTCTCGATCAGGCCCTGGTAGACGGAACCGGTGGTGCCGTTGATGGAGATGTAGTCGCCTTCTTTCAGCGTGATGCCGTTGGCGGTCAGCGTCTTTCTCTCGTAGTTGATGGTGATGTCACCGGCGCCGCAGATGCACACCTTGCCCAGTTGGCGGGCGACCAGCGCGGCGTGAGACGAAACGCCGCCGCGGGTGGTCAGGATGCCCTGTGAATGCAGCATGCCTTTCAGGTCGTCCGGGGACGTCTCCGAGCGACACAGGATAACCTTGTTGCCCTTGCGTGCTTCGATCTCTGCCTGGGCAGCGGTGAACGCGATGCGACCGGTGGCCGCACCGGGGCCGGCGGGCAGGCCCTTACAGATCAGTTTGGCGTCCTTTTGGGCTTTGGCATCAAACACCGGCACCAGCAGGGTGTCTACCGATTCTGCCGGAATCTTCAACAGCGCCGTTTTCTGGTCAATCAGTTTTTCCTTATTGAGCTCCACGGCGATACGGATGGCGGCCAGACCGGTGCGCTTGCCGTTACGGGTCTGCAGGATGAACAGGCGGCCGTTCTCGATGGTGAACTCGAAGTCCTGCATGTCCTTGAAGTGTTTCTCCAGACGGGTGCGGACTTTCTCCAGGTCGGTAAAGTTGCCGGGCAGTTCCTTGGCCATCGCAGCGATGGGCTTGGGTGTGCGCACGCCGGCCACGACATCTTCGCCCTGGGCGTTGGTGAGGTACTCGCCGTAAAACACTTTTTCACCGGTGGCCGGGTCGCGGGTGAACGCCACGCCGGTGCCGCTGTCGTCGCCGGCGTTGCCGAAGACCATGGCCTGAATGTTCACGGCCGTGCCCCATTCGGCCGGGATGCCGTACTGGGAACGGTAAAGAATGGCGCGATCGTTTTTCCAGGAACCGAAGACGGCGCCGACGGCGCCCCACAGCTGTTCGTAGACATCCTGCGGGAAACTGTTACCGGTCTTGTCGGCAATCAGCAGTTTGTAGCGATTGACCAGTTCCTGCAGCTCTTCGGCGGTCAGTTCGTTGTCCTGTTCCTTGCCCAGCGACTTTTTCATGTCATCCAGCAGGGCATGGAAGGGACACTCGGATTCATCATTCAATGCCTGAACGCCCATCACCACATCGCCGTACATCTGGATAAAGCGGCGGTAGCAGTCCCAGGCGAAGCGGGGGTTGCCGGAAATACTGGCGAGGCCTTCCACGGTCTTGTCGTTCAGGCCCAGGTTGAGGATGGTGTCCATCATGCCGGGCATGGAGTCGCGGGCGCCGGAGCGGACCGACACCAGCAGCGGGTTGTCGCGGCCACCAAATTCACGCTGCATCTGCGACTCAACGGCCTTGATGGCAGCTTCCACGTCTTTGGCCAGTGTCTTTGGGTAACTGCGGCCATGGGCGTAAAAGTAGGTGCAGACGTCGGTGCTGATGGTGAAGCCGGGTGGCACCGGCAGGCCAATGGCCGCCATCTCTGCCAGGTTGGCGCCCTTGCCGCCGAGCAGCTCACGCATGCTGGCATTGCCGTCGGTTTGCTGGCCGAAGTTATAGACGTACCGCGTTTTCTGCGAGCTGCTTTTTTTTGTGCTGGTATCAGATATCTTTTTCATGGTTCCCGGGTTCTTAAATCAGCAGAAGATGTCGATGTGCGCCTTCCTGGCAACTGAGAGGCAGTCTGGCGAGGGCCGCAAGGATAAAGCATGTATCGGCTAAAATCCAGCTTGCGGGGTGTTTTGACTGGGGCTTTCTGTCTGTATTTGTCGGGAAGTCGCAGCCAATGTGCAGCAATTGCGCGGTAATGTAGTAATACTACAAGGATTCACTGCCTGCGGCGGCAGTTGCGTCGCGATCGGTGTGGATGAAGCGGCCATTACGCAGGAAGTACAGAACCTGGTCGATAACTTCCTGTCGCTGCATGATAAAAGTATGGGTGTAAGGCACTTCAATAAAGTCATTCATGCCCTCTATTTTGGTGCTTTCCACGCTGACTTTGCCGTCGTCCCGGTCGGGCAGGGCGAGGGAGAAAAACGGGCTGATGGAGCGTGTGCCGGCGATGATGCCCAGTTCATAATTATGAGCGGGCGGCAGGGATTGCGGGACGCTGTCGTTTTCGGTACCCAGTTGCAGGGCCGGTTCGCCGCTGAACAGTTCAAACCCGGGGATATCACCGAACACATCAATGACTTCGCTGCCATGGTTGGGGGGCGCCAGCATGACGACACGCCCCAGTTTGCTGATGGATTTGCGGGCCAGGTAGTGGCGCACCAGTATGCCGCCCAGTGAATGCGTGGTGAAGTGGATCTTGCGCACCAGGTGCTGTTCACACTGCGCGATTCCTGACTCCACGGCGCCGTCAACCAGTTCCTCGATGCTGTGGTCACGGGAATCGTAGTGGATGTTGGCGACGGAAAAGCCGTTTTCCTGTAACTCGCGCTCCAATCGCTTCATGGAGAAATCGGTGCGGCTGAGACCGTGTAACAAGACTACGCACTCGGGACCATCGGCATGCGCCGACGGCGGCCAGCCCAGGCTGCCGGCCAGCAGCCCTGTCAACAGTAAGCCACTGCAAACGACAGATCGGATCATGTCAGTGCGCGCTCCGATGGATGGCAATCAGGCATGGTCGTCGGGCGCCGGACTGGCCGGTTTGGCGGGCGGCGTTTCGGCGCCCGCCAGTGAGGCACCCAGCCGCCCCAGGCCTTCCATGATGTTCATGGGCAGCGGAAACACGATGGTGGAGTTCTGTTCACCGGCTATTTCGGTCAATGTCTGCAAATACCGCAGCTGGATGGATGCCGGCTGTGTGGCCAGCTGTTTCGCGGCTTCCACCAGTTTCTGCGAGGCCTCGAATTCGCCCTGGGCGTGAATGACCTTGGCGCGCCGGGAGCGTTCGGCTTCTGCCTGCTGGGCGATGGCGCGGATCATGCTTTCGTCGATATCCACGTGCTTGATTTCCACATTGGAGACTTTGATGCCCCAGCTGTCGGTCATGCTGTCAAGAATGTCCTGGACATCACTGTTCAGGCGATCACGCTCTGACAACAGCTCGTCCAGCTCATGCTGCCCCAGCACCGAGCGCAGCGTGGTCTGTGCCAGCTGGCTGGTGGCTTCCATGAAGTCCTCGACATTGATCACGGCCTTTTGCGGGTCAACCACGCGAAAGTAAAGGACTGCGTTGACCTTTACCGAGACGTTGTCCTTGGTGATCAGGTCCTGCGAGGGGATGTCCCAGACCGCGGTGCGCAGGCTGGTTTTGACCATCTGCTGAATGAACGGAATGACAATGATCAGGCCCGGGCCCTTGACCTTGTGGAAGCGGCCCAGCATGAAGATCACGCCGCGTTCGTATTCCTTGAGAATATTGAAGGTGCTAAAGAGCAGGCCAATCGTGATGGCTGCCAGTACCAGGCTGAAAATTTCCATGACAACTCCTTCAGTGTGGGTGCTCAGTGTTCGTGGTCTACGTGCAGGATCAGGCCGTCGACCTGATTGATGCGCAATCTGTCGCCTTTGCGCACGGGCGACGTGGTTGTGGCGGTCCAGGTTTCCCCGCTGACATGAACATGGCCGCGCTCATCGAAGTCTTCCAGGGCCACGGCCGTCATGTGTGTCATCGCCTCATCGCCGGTGACCACGGGCCGCCGGTGTGCTTTCAGGGCGGCCCCCAGTATCAGTGCCACAAGGCCGCCGGTGGCCACCGCGACGGCGGCAATCAATGGCAGTGAGATCTGCCAGGCGGCTGAATCGGTGTCCATCAGCATGACCGAGCCTAGCACAAAGGCCGCCAGCCCGCCCAAACCGAATACGCCAAAACTGGGTGAGACCACCTCAAAGGCGATCAGTCCGATGCCCACCACCATCAGTGCCAGGCCGGCGTAACTGATAGGCAGCATTTGCAGGGCATAGGCGCCGACCAGCAGGCAGATGATGCCGACAATGCCGGGAATGCCCAGACCAGGGTTGTAGAACTCCAGGATCAGGCCGTAAATGCCTACCATCAACAGTATATAGGCGATATTGGGGTTGGTGATGACATTGAGGAAGTCATGTCGCCAGTCGGATTCGATCAGCGTTATGTTGGCCTCGTCAACGTTGAGGGTGAGCTGGCCAGCGGCGGTTTCAACGACGCGCCCCTGAACGGCCTGCAGCAGCTCGTCGGGGCTGCTGGCAATGAGGTCAATCACCTGTTGGGCCAGGGCATCGGAGGCGGTCAGATTGGCGGCATCGGCCACGGTCTGTTGCGCCCAGTCGGTATTGCGGCCGCGCAGCTCCTGCAGGCCCTGCAGGTAGGCGATGGCATCATTGATGGCTTTTTGTCCGGACGCGGAGTCCGAGTCGCCTGCCTCGCCAAGACTGACCGGGGTGGACGAGCCGATATTGGTGGCCGGTGACATCGCCGCGACATGACTGGCGGCGGTGATGTAGGCGCCGGCACTGGCCGCCCGGGCACCGGATGGCGCCACCCAGGTGGCAACGGGAACCGGTGAATCAAGGATGGCACTGACAATATCGCGCATTGAACTGTCCAGCCCGCCGGGGGTGTTCATGCGCAATATCAGCAGTGCCACATCGTTCTGCGCGGCTCTGTCCAGCGTGCGGACAATGTGGTCCGCTGAGGCAGGGCCCACGGCGCCGTCCAGGTCGGTCAGCCAGACCTGCGGCTGCGGCTGCGCGAGGCCCGTTGCCGACATCCCCATGAATGCCAGCAAAACCATTAAAAACAGGGGTGTGCGTGACCTGCCGGAGGTGCCCGGGCGCCGATGTTCGAAACGCTTTCTGATAAGGTGCATTATGCGAGACATAAGCGCATAATACGCCCGCCGGCCAAACAAGTCGATCCATGACAGTTGTGTATAACCGACACACTTTGTTGCAAAAATGGCATGGCAAACGTTGTACTAGTTTCAAAACTTGGTTTACGATCCATCGCAATGCTGAAAACCAATGATGCAGATACAAGACAGTAAGGTGGTAGTTGTTGTCAGGGATAGTCTCTGCCAGCGTTCGGCCGCTAAACCCTGCGGGAGGAATTCCATTATGAAAAAATCCAGTATAGCTATGCTCGCTATGGCAGCTGCAGTCAGCTTTCAGGCTAATGCGGCGACCGGCGTTGACCCACTGACGCAAGTACAGCCAGTGGACGCTGAGTGGTTCTACAACGGCACTGAGCCTGATCATATCGTTGAAGTGCCAAGCTTCAACGTACCTGCGACCGGTGTTATCGACTACATCGACTCCGTGATTCCGTTGGAATTCGGCGAAGAGAAGTGGGTAAAAGCGGTTCAGTTCATTCCGGGTGACAAGCGCGTGCTTCACCACCTGCTGAGCTACGTTGTTGCCGACACGCCTGACGCAGGCGAAGGCATGCTCGACGAAACGGTTAACGATCCGCGTCGTGAATTCCTGGAAGGCTATGCGCCTGGCAAGGAATACGCCACTGAGTTCCCCGAAAACACCGGCATCCGCGTTCCGGATGGTTCGGCTCTGCGCATGAGCATTCACTACACGTCGTTCGGTCAGGAAACAACTGACAGCACCCGTGTGGGTCTGTGGTTCGCTGATGAAAACAATGAGCCTGAGTACGAGTACCACACTTACTCGGTCGCCACGCCCATGAATCAGATCCAGATTCCTGCTGGCGCCATGAACCACGAAGCCTCATCTTCGCACGTGTTCGAAGATGACATCCTGCTGTACGGCTTCCGTGCTCACATGCACTACCGTGGCAAAGCGATGAGTGCGCGCGTTGTGTACCCGGACAATACGTCTGAGGACATCATCAACGTAGCAGACTACAACTTCGCATGGCAGCCGACTTACCGCCTGGACGAGCCGATGGTTCTGCCTGCCGGTTCACGCGTTGTCGTAGAAGGTCTGTTTGACAACTCTCAGTACAACCTGGGCGTGCCTGATCCAACCGTAGACGCCATGGGCGGCCTGCAGAGCTGGGAAGAAATGTTCATTGGTTACTTCTCTTACACAGATCTGCCGGAGTAAGGCATAGCTGTTTGGTAAGTAAGTAATTGATTGAGCAGCACAACATCAAAAGGGGCTGCTTCCCTGAGAAGCAGCCCCTTTTGTTTGCGCGCAAGAAGTGATTTAAACGGTCATAAGTTTGCGTCAGATTAAGAAATAGTGACGCAGATAACGTATACTTGGTGGCCTGAACGATTGTTGTTATTCAGGTTGCATTAATCGAGTCGCTGTAATCTACAAGTCAGAACAAAAATATAACGCCATGCGTCACGACCCATAGAACGGTGACGTTCGGCAGAATTATCCAGAGAGAGTATGAGGGTTTGTTCATCATGAAGAAAATTAGCTGGTTGGCGCTGTTCACAGCTGCCGCATTCAGTATTAACGCACATGCTGCGCCGGAGCGCGTAGGCGACTTCACCCTGATCGACGATGCAGGCAAGGCACATCAGTTGAGCAAATATGCGTTCAACAAAGCCGTGGTTATCGTTTCGCAGGCGTCCGGTTGCACCATGAACCAGGAAAACATTGCCCGTTACAAGCAACTGCGTACTAACTGGGATCACCGCGGCGTCAGCTTCCTGATGCTGAACTCGTCAGTTGATGACGACCGTGCCGCCATTCGTGCGGAAGAAGCTGTCTGGAACTATGACTTCCCGATCATGGACGACGATGCACAGCTGGTTGCCAATGCACTGGGTGTGACTCAGGCTGGCCAGGTGGTGGTTGTGGATCCGGTGCGCATGAATGTACTGTACCGTGGCCCAATGCCGGCACAGTGGGCGCGTGCGCCGCTGGGTCAGGTCCTGGAAGCCATTGTGGCCGACGGTGCGGACTCGCGCCAGATGGACACCGTGACAGTGGACATGACAGAGGCCGATGGTTGCGCCCTGGAGTTCCCGGTTGCCGAGCAGTACATGGCTGAGGCGCCCGACTATGAGACAGAAATTGCGCCGATCCTGATCGAGCGTTGTGTTGGCTGTCACGTTGAAGGTGGTATCGGGCCGTTTGCCATGAACAGCCACATGATGATTCAGGGCTGGAGCCCGATGATTCGTGAGGTGATCATGACCAACCGCATGCCGCCGATGCAGGTTGACCCTGCCGTGAAAAGCTTCTCCAACTCGGGCAACATTCCGACGGAAGAGCGTCAGAAGCTGATTCACTGGATCAATGCCGGTTCGCCACGCGATTGATCATAACTAAGTGATTGATTTAAAAGGCCGTCCTGCGAAAGCAGGGCGGCCTTTTTGCGTTGTGCGCCCCTTGTATCCTGTGTTCAAAAGGTTTAGCATCAATAGACAACACTAAAAAGGCTGCAGGAAAAGCAGTATGCAAGCCCCCATAACAACAGGACTGTAGAAGGTTCATATAGAGTCCATATAGAGCCCATATACAGTCCATATAGAGAGTTCACACAAGCCGTCATGTCGACTGGCTTCGAACCGGTGAGAGGTGCTTATGAAGATCAAAATGATCAAAACGACATTAACGGCCGCTGTGGCCCTTGCCGCAGGCAGTCTGGCCCACGCGGGTGTTGATCCGCTGACACAGATCCAGCCGCCACAGAGCGAGTGGTCCTACGACGGCACCGCGCCTGACCATATCGTTGATGTCCCGCCCTTTCAGGTGCCCGCCACGGGTGTGATCGACTATATCAACTCGGTGATCCCGCTCGAGTTTGAAGATGAGCGCTGGGTCAAGGCCGTCCAGTTCATCCCGGGTGACAAGCGCGTACTGCACCACCTGCTGTCCTACGTGGTGGCAGACAATCAGGACAACGAAGGCATGATTGACGAGGCCGTCAATGACCCGCGCCGTGAGTTCCTGGAAGGTTATGCGCCTGGCAAGGAATATGCCACCGAGTTCCCTGAAAACACCGGGATCAAGGTGCCTACGGGCTCTGCCATACGCATGAGCATTCACTACACCTCCTTTGGTCAGGAAACCATGGACAGCACCCGTGTTGGCCTGTGGTTTGCCGATGAGGAAAATGAACCAGAGCTGGAATATCACACCCACTCGGTGTCTCCGGGTAACCGGACCGAGAATATTGTCATTCCGCCGGGTGCGATGAACCATGAAATGGCCGCAACACACGTGTTCGAAAAGGACATTCTGCTGCGTGGTTTCCGTGCTCACATGCATTACCGTGGCAAGGCCATGGCGGCGCGCGTGATTTACCCGGACAATACCTCGGAAGAGATCATCAATGTGCCGGACTACAACTTCGCCTGGCAGCCCACCTACCAGATGGAAGAGCCGATGGTGATTCCGGCCGGTTCACGGGTCGTCGTGGAGGGTCTGTTCGACAACTCCGAGTACAACCCGGGTAACCCGGATCCGACCGTGCCTGCCATGGGCGGTCTGCAGAGCTGGGAAGAGATGTTTATCGGTTATTTTTCATACACCGATCTGTAAAAACAGCTTTTAATCAGTAGTTTAAGAGAAAAATAAAAAAGGCGGTCCAGTGATGGGCCGCCTTTTTTCGTCAAATCTCCTGCCACACTATATTGCAAATAGCCCCGAGCCCATATTGTTTTGCACGGTTGACTGGTTTAGGATCAGACGTAATGCAAGGCGGTTTGTATGCAGATCATAATAAAAATGACAAACAGCATCGCGGCCTTGATGCGGCCGCGCACCCTCACAGGTTGTGACAGGAGCCGTTATAATGAAAAAAACCACGTTGTCCGCAGCACTTGTGTTGACGGCCGTCTGGGGCATTCAGGCCCAGGCTGGCGTTGACCCCCTGACCCAGATCCAGCCCCCTGCCAGTGAATGGACCCACGACGGTTCAGCGCCCGATCACATTGTTGACGTGCCTCCGTTTGCGGTACCTGCTACCGGCGTTATCGACTACATCAATTCCGTCATTCCCCTGGAATTTGGCGAAGAAAAGTGGGTGAAGGCGGTTCAGTTCATTCCGGGTGACAAGCGTGTTCTTCATCATCTGTTGTCCTACGTGGTCGCCGATGATCAGAACAACGATGGCACCATTGACGAAGCCGACAACGATCCCCGTCGCGAATTCCTCGAAGGGTACGCACCGGGCAAGGAATATGCGACCCAGTTTCCCACCAATACCGGCATCAAGGTGCCCGTTGGCTCGGCGCTGCGCATGAGTATCCACTACACCTCGTTTGGCCAGGAAACCGTCGATAACACCCAGGTCGGCCTGTGGTTCTACGACGAGGACGAAGCGCCTGAGCTGGAGTTTCATACCTACTCGGTATCGGCCAATGGCGCAGACCGGCTGGTGATTCCGCCAGGTGCCATGAATCACGAAATGGCTGCCAGTCACGTGTTCGAGGACAACATTGTGCTGCATGGCTTTCGTGCACACATGCACTACCGCGGCAAAGCCATGTCAGCCCGGGTGATCTATCCGGACAACACCGTGGAAGACATCATCAATGTGGCAGACTACAACTTTGCCTGGCAGCCAACCTACCGTATGGATGAGCCCATGGTATTGCCGGCCGGTTCACGGGTCGTGGTGGAAGGGCTGTTCGACAACTCTGAGTATAATCCGGGTAACCCGGATCCAACGGTGCCTGCTGTCGGCGGACCACAGAGTTGGGAAGAGATGTTTATCGGCTATTTTTCTTACACAGACCTGCCTGAATAAGGTAAGTTAGTAAGCTGATTCGATAAGCAGACCGTATGAAAAGGCTGCTTCCTGACCGGAGCGGCCTTTTTTTATGGCCGCGTTTCCATTTCCACTTATTGAGTACGGGTAACAAGACATGTCGATAGATGCTTTATTGCGACCTTTTTCCACTCCAAAGCTGACCCTGAAGAATCGCCTGGTCATGGCGCCGATGACGCGGCAATTCTCGCCGAATGGCGTGCCCGGTGCCAACGTGGCTGAATACTATCGTCGGCGGGCAGAGGGTGATGTCGGCCTGATCATCACCGAAGGCACAACGGTGGGACACAAAGCCGCTTCCTTCGATGCCGCCATACCCAATTTTTACACCGATGAAGCGCTGGCCGGCTGGGCCGAAGTTGTCAAGGCTGTGCATGCACAGGGTGGCAAGATAGCGCCGCAGCTGTGGCATGTGGGCTGTGCCCGCAAACCCGGCTCCGGTCCGTTCCCGGATTACCCCAGCGCCACGCCGTCAGGGTATGCATTGCCCGGCAAGAAGGTGGGTGAGCCACTGACAACGGCGGAAATCGACGAGATCGTGAAAGCCTTTGGTGAGGCCGGTCGCAACGCCAAAACACTGGGCTTTGATGCGCTGGAGATTCATGGCGCACACGGCTACATGATTGATGACTTCCTGTGGGAAGGCCTGAATACGCGTGATGACAAGTACGGCGGATCGCGTAGCAAACGCAGCCAGTTTGCTGTGGAAATCGTGCAGGCAATCCGCTCGGAAGTGGGCGAGGATTTCCCGATCATCTTCCGTTTTTCGCAGTGGAAACAGCAGAACTATGACGCTCGCCTGGCCACCACACCGGACGAACTGATGGAAGTGCTGGCACCGATTTCTGATGCCGGTGTCGATATTTTTCATTGCAGCCAGCGACGTTTCTGGGAACCGGAGTTCGAGGGTTCAGACCTGAACCTGGCGGGTTGGACCCGCAAGCTGCTCGACAAACCGACCATCACGGTGGGCAGTGTGAGCTTGAATGAAGAGTTTATTACCACCTTCATGGGTGGCGAAGCGGGCAGCGCCGATATCGGTGAGTTGCTGCAGCGGATGGAGGCAGACGAGTTCGATCTGGTGGCCGTCGGGCGCGCGCTGATTGCCAACCCTGACTGGCTCAAGCAGGTGCAGCAGGGCGATGTGTCGTCCCTGAAAACCTACGATAAATCCTTGTTGGCTGCGCTCGCATAAGAGCGCATCTGGCACCAGAAAAACAAAAACGGAGAACGATGATGTTTGATCGATTAGCCGGGTTTTTGGGTCTGAATGCCATACCCCAGATCTTCTTCAGTGCAGCGGGCATCGCAATACTGTTTGTCTGCCTTGCCATTCCTTTCAACAGTCAGTTCGCGGCGTTCTTTGGCGCCGTGGGCACGTTTACCTTTCAGTATTTTGGCTGGTTTTATGTGCTCAGTGTCAGCGGCCTGCTGATCTTTCTGATCTGGCTGGCACTGAGTCGCTACGGTCATGTGCGCCTGGGCCCTGATGATGAAGGGCCTGAATACCCGACCGTGACCTGGTTCGCCATGTTGTTCGCGGCCGGTATCGGCACCATCCTGATGTTCTGGGGGGTGGCCGAGCCCCTGTCGCATTTTGCCAATCCGCCCATCGAAGGCGTCGAAGCCGGTACCGTGGATGCGGCCAAAAACGCCATGAACATCGCGCTGTACCATTTCGGTTTGCATACCTGGACCATCTTCACCATGCCGGCGCTGGCGATTGCCTACTTTACCTATCGCCAGGGTTTGCCGATGCGCATCAGCAGCATTTTCTACCCGGTGATGGGTGATCGGATTTACGGTCCGCTGGGGTGGACGATCGACATCATCGCCTTGCTCGGCACGCTGTTTGGGGTGGCGGTCTCGGTGGGTCTGGGTACGCTGCAGCTGAACAGCGGCCTGAACGCCGTGCTGGGGCTGCCCATCAGCCAGTTGTCGCAGTTGTTGATTGTGGTGGTGATTACCGCTGTGGCCACCATCTCGGTCGCGCTGGGGCTGGATCGTGGCATCAAGCGGCTGTCGGAGTTCAACATCGTGCTGGCGCTGATTGTCATGCTGTTTGTCTGGCTGGCCGGGCCGACGCTGTTCATTACCTCGGGCATCGTGCAGAACTTCGGCAACTACCTGCAGAATCTGCCCTGGATGTCGTTCTGGACCGAAGCGTACCAGGGCACTAGCTGGCAGCAGAGCTGGACCGTGTTCTACTGGGCGTGGACGATTTCCTGGGCACCTTATGTGGGCATCTTTATCGCGCGCATCTCCAAGGGCCGCACCATTCGCCAGTTTGTCGGTGGTGCGCTGGGGGCGCCCTTATTGTTTACCGCGGTGTGGTTTTCGGTGTTCGGGCTGGCGGCCATGGACCTGGAGCTGAACCAGGGTGTAGACCTCACCACACAGGTGCAGGCGGACGTGTCGGTGGCGCTGTTTGATTTCCTCAGTTACTTCCCGGCGGCGACACTGATATCGGTGCTGAGCCTGGTGGTGATCGTGGTGTTCCTGACCACCTCGGCGGATTCGGCGGCGCTGGTGGTGGATGTTCTGTCACGCCATGATACGCAGCCCAGCCTGACCTGGCAGCGCATCTTCTGGACGGTGTTGCTGGGCCTGATCGCCGCCACCCTGTTGCTGGGCGGTGGCTTGCCGGCGCTGCAGAACGTGATCACCACGCTCGGTTTCCCGTTCTGTGTGTTGCTGGTGTTCATGGCCTATTCGCTGCTGCGCTCGCTGCACGCCGATTACCTGGGTTACAGCCTGGAGGAGTCGGCGGCCGGCAAAGTGCCACATATGGACCCGATGGGCTCGAAACCGTCAGACAGCAAGGGCGCGCAGTAACCAGACCTGATGGATGCGGGTATTGCGGGCGAAATCCCGGTCGATGCTGGCGGCGGAAATGTCTTCGATGGCAAAGCGTTCCGCCAGCGTCGGGTCCAGTTTGAACTTGCGCATATTGGTAGAGAAGATCAGCAGCCCCTGCGGACGCAGGCGCTGCATGCACAGCTCGATCAACTCGACGTGGTCGCGCTGAATATCCAGTACGTTGTCCGTGCTTTTGGAGTTGGAGAACGTGGGTGGGTCGAGGAAAATCAGGTCAAAATCCTGTTTGCACTTCTGCAGGTAGCGCAGGCAATCCATCTCCACCCGTTCATGGGTGCGCAGGTTCAACTGATTCAGTTCCAGGTTACGCTGCGCCCAGCTCAGGTAGGTGTTGGACAGATCGACGCTGACGGTGCGCCGCGCGCCACCCAGCGCTGCCTGCACACTGACCGAGCCGGTGTAACAGAACAGGTTGAGCACATCCTTGCCGCTGGCGTGCTGATGCACATAACGACGCATCGGACGGTGGTCGAGAAACAGGCCGGTATCCAGGTAGCGTTCCAGATTGACGATCAGCCTGGCGTCGCCTTCCTGCACCACAATGTCCTGACCCTGTTCGCGTGATGCCTGGTATTGCTGTTTGCCACGCTGGCGTTCACGTACCTTGATGCTGATGAACTGCGCCGGCAGCTGCATGACAACCTGAACGGCCAGCAGGCTCTGGCGACGACGCTGTTCGGCGTCCGCCTCGGTCACCGAGGCCGGGGCCTTGTACTCCTGCATGTGGATATGCACCTGACCATCGATGTCGTTGTACACGTCAATGGCAAAGGCGTATTCGGGCATGTCGGCATCGTACAGACGGTAGCAGCTGATGCCCTGCTGGCGTGCCCAGCGCCCGAGGTTCTTGAGGTTCTTGCGCAAGCGGTTGGCCAGCATCTGGCCGCCGTTGTCCAGTGCATCTTCGGTAACCAGCTGGTCATTGCTGACCGCGGTCTTGCGGGTCTGGTAAACGGACGAGTCATCGACGCGAAACAACAACAGTTTGGCGGGCAGGGCGCCATTAAACAGCGCGTACTGCTTGTGGCTGTGAATGCCGATCAGCTTGCCCCATTCCGGCCGGGCAGTGAATACGGCCACGTCGGCGCCCATGGCTTCGCGGCGAATGACCTCGCCCAGTTGCTGATACAGCGTCATCACCTCGGCATCGTCGCCGAGACGTTCCGCATAGGGTGGGTTGGTGATCAGCAGTGTCGGTGGCTGGCCCAGTTTGACGTCCTGCAGCGCTGCTGATGTGAACTCAATATGATCCCAGATGCCGGCGCGCTCGGCATTGCGGCGGGCCATGCCCAGTGCGCGCAGGTCCTGGTCACTGCCCAGCGCCTGGCCGGTCCAGTGCGCGGCGTCTTGCTTGCGTTTTTCGGCTTGCTGGCGCACGGCCGCGGCGGCGGCCTGGTCATGATGTGGCCAGGCCGACAGCTGGCTGTCGCGCAGCAGTCCGGGCGCGATGTCCAGCGCCATCAGCACGGCTTCAATCAGCAGCGTGCCCGCCCCACACATGGGGTCGACAACAATGGCATTGTCCTGCTGCATCAGCGTTGGCCAGCCAGCCCGCATCAACAGAGCGGCTGCCAGGGTTTCCTTCATCGGCGCTTCGCCCTGTTCCTGACGATAACCACGGCGGTGCAGGCTGCCGTCAACCAGGTCGATGCCGAGAATCACGCGGCCTTTTTTGATCACCGCATGGATGCGCAGGTCGGGGTCCTGTTTCGAGACATCGGGCCGGTTCTGGCCACTGTTGCGGAACTGGTCAACCACCGCGTCCTTGATACGCTGGGCAATAAACTGGGTGTGGTTGAGGTTGTGCGTGGTGCCGGCCGCACTGATGGCAAAGCTGTCGGTGCTGCGCATGTGCTGCGTCCAGTCGATACTGTCCGCGGCGGCATACAGCGCGTCCGCATCGGGCACCAGCTGCTGGTGCAGGATCAGGATGATACGGTTGGCAATGCGCGAGAACATCACGGCGCGATAGGCCTCGGTCAGCGAGCCACTGAAATTCACGCCGGCCACGGTCTCGCGGATGTCGCTGGCACCGCACTGGCGCAGCTCATCTGCCAGCAGAGGTTCAAGGCTTTTGGCGCAACTGGCGAAGAATAAAAACGGGCTGTCTGACATGGCTTCAAGGTCTGTCCGGAAGTTTGGGGCGCCATGATAATACGAATCGCGCCCGAATGCCCGGAAATCGCCGGCGAACCCTTATGGTGCAAGGCTTTTGGGGGCAATTCAAAAGCTTAAAAAATACTTTTCTTTTTGCCAGATTACTCTATTATGCGCGTTTTACGGGGGGCACTCTTGCGCGCGGATTTGCGCCCGGGTTCGTGCCCAGGTTGGCAGGCAGCATGGCTGGCCTGTTTGCCGCCCCGGAACGACCGGTTGCCTCTCTTTATCGTCGTCTCCCTGGAGGAGTTCCCTGATGAATAATGTTGCTCGTCGCCTCGCTCTTTTGACTGCCCGGATCACTGCGCTGATATGCGCGGGAAGCGCCGTTAATGCGTTCGCTCAGGGAAGCGTCAATATTTACAACTGGTCGGACTATATTGCCGAAGACACCATCAGCCAGTTCCAGGATCGCACCGGTATTGATGTCTCCTACGATGTCTACGATTCCAACGAAGTGCTGGAAACACGCATGCTGGCCGGGCGCAGCGGTTATGACCTGGTGGTGCCCACGGCGCGGCCTTTTGCCGACCGTCACATCCGTGCCGGTCTGTATCAGCCACTGGACAAGAGTCAGCTGGACAATCTGGACAATCTGGATCCGGTCATACTGCAGTCGCTGGCCGATATTGATCCGGGCAATCAGTATCTGTTGCCGTATATGTGGGGCACCACCGGCATCGGTTACAACGTTGATAAAGTGAAAGCGATTCTGGGTGACGACATGCCACTGGATACCTGGCGGCTGGTGTTTGACCCGGCCATTGTGTCGCGACTGTCCGAGTGCGGTGTGTCGCTGATGGACGATGTCACCGAGGTGTTTGTGGCCGCCCGTGCCTACCTGGGCGTGCCCACCGATGACTACAGCAGCGCTGCCGCGCAGGAAGCCGCCGATGTGGTGGCGGCCGCGCGGCCGCACATCCGTTATTTCCACAGTTCGTCCTATATCAGTGACCTGGCCAACGGTGACCTGTGTGTGGCCCACGGTTACTCGGGCGACGTGCTGCAGGCCCGCGACCGCGCCAGTGAAGCTGACAACGGTGTCAATATTGCCTACGCCGCGCCGTCGGAAGGCGCCGTGGTGTGGACGGACGTGTTTGCCATGCCGGTGGATGCGCCCAATGTTGCCAGCGCACACGCGTTTCTGAACTACATCATGGAGCCGGAGGTTATTGCCGATGTGAGCAACTATGTCGCTTACGCCAATGCCAACAGCGCCTCGGTGCCGCTGGTGGATGATGCCGTGCGCAATGATCCGGGCATCTATCCGCCGGCATCGACGCAGCAACGTTTTATCGTACTGAAAACGCCGAGCGATGCGCAGATCCGCAGCATGAACCGATTGTGGACGCGGGTGAAAACCGGGCGTTGAGCGCGGGTCAGCATTAGTTGAAAACCAGATGAGAGATTGATGGATGAACAACACTGTCACCAATGCTGACCAGGAGCCGCTGGTCAGGATACAGAATATCTCCAAGGTTTTCGGCAGCACCTATGCTGTGGACAATATCAGTCTGGATATCGAGGAGAAGGCCTTCTTTTCGTTGCTGGGTTCATCCGGATGCGGCAAGACCACGCTGCTCAGAATGCTGGCCGGGTTTGAAACGCCGACCGAGGGCCGTATTTACATCGACGGCCAGGATGTCACCGATCTGCCGCCTTACGAGCGCCAGGTCAACATGATGTTCCAGAGTTACGCGCTGTTTCCCCACATGACGGTGGCCGACAATATCGCCTATGGCCTGAAGCAGGATCGCATGGCCCGGGCTCAGCGTGATGAGCGGGTGCGCGACATGCTGGCACTGGTGCAGATTGAAAAACTTGGGCACCGTAAACCCCATCAGTTATCCGGCGGCCAGCGGCAACGCGTGGCGCTGGCGCGGGCACTGGCGAAACTACCGAAGATTCTGTTGCTGGATGAGCCGCTGGGGGCGCTGGACCGCAAGCTGCGTGAGCAGACCCAGTTCGAGCTGGTGAACCTGCAGGAGCGCCTGGGCATCACTTTTATCGTGGTGACCCATGACCAGGAAGAAGCCATGACCATGTCGTCGCGCATTGCGCTGATGCGCGAGGGGCGTATCGAGCAAGTGGATTCGCCGCGGCGGATGTATGAGTTCCCGCTGAGTCGCTATGCGGCCAGCTTTATCGGCAACGTCAATCTGTTTGAAGGCACCGTCAGCAGTCAGGACGGCGACCAGGTGCGGGTCGATAGCGAGGAGGCGGGCGGCCAGCTGCTGGTGCGTCACAGTCAGCCCATGACCGTGGGCATGCCGGTGACGGTCGCGGTACGGCCGGAAAAGATCCGCATGGCGCAGGCCGGTGACGATCTGCCCAACCAGATGCAGGGGGTGATCCGCGAGATCGCCTACCTGGGCGACGAGTCGATTTACCATGTTGAACTGGCCTCCGGCAAACGCGTGAAGTATACCCAGCCCAATGTGCAGGCACTGGCCGAGCTGCCGTTGACCTGGGGGCAGACCATTGCCCTGGGCTGGTACGCCGATCGCTGCGGGTTACTGGCCCAGTGACCGGGGCAAGCGCCAGTGCCGGCGCACTGACGGCGTTGCGCGCGCGCTGGCGCCGGCTGGCGCCCGGGCGCTGGCTGGTGACAGGCCTTCCCTGGCTGTGGCTGGTGGTGTTCTTCTGCCTGCCGTTTCTGTTTATTCTCAAGATCAGTCTGTCCGAACCGGCACTGGCACAGCCACCGTACCTGGGCTGGATCCGGGAAACCGCCGATGGCCTGGTCAGTATCGTGGTCAATTTTGGCAACTACGGTTTGCTGTGGGACGACAGCCTGTACGCCAGCGCGCTGCTGGGGTCTCTCAAAGTGGCGTCCATTTCCACCGGGCTGTGTCTGTTGATTGGCTACCCCATGGCCTACGCCATTGCCCGCGCGCCATCGCATCTGCGCATGCCGCTGCTGATGCTGGTGATCCTGCCGTTCTGGACCTCGTTTCTGATCCGGGTTTATGCCTGGATGGGGATTCTCAACACCAATGGCATCCTCAATAATCTGCTGCTGTGGCTGGGTGTCATCGAGCAGCCGCTGGCGATCATGCACACGCCGCTGGCGGTCTATATTGGTGTCACCTATGCCTACCTGCCGTTTATGGTGCTGCCGCTGTATGCCACGCTGTCGCGGCTGGATCCGGTGTTGCTGGAGGCGGCTGCCGACCTGGGTGCGCGTCCGCTCCGGCAGTTTCTCACCATCACCTGGCCGCAATCGGTGCCCGGTGTCATTGCCGGCGCCATGCTGGTGTTCATTCCGGTGATGGGGGAGTTTGTGATACCGGACCTGCTGGGTGGCCCGGACAGCCTGATGCTGGGTAAACTGATGTGGACGGAGTTCTTCAATAACCGTGACTGGCCGGTAGCATCTGCGCTGGCCGCGGTGCTGCTGGTGGTGCTGATCGTGCCGTTCCTGTTGCTGCGCCATTATGAAACACGGGCGGCGCTGATGGAGGACGCATCGTGAGCGCCATCAAGCCGCACAAACGCCGCCGGTTTCCGTGGTTGTGGACGGCGCTGGCCTTCGGTTACGTGTTTCTGTACGCGCCGATTCTCAGCCTGATTGTCTACTCGTTTAATGAAAGCCGTCTGGTGACGGTGTGGGCGGGCTTCAGCACGCGCTGGTATGGCGAGCTGATGCAGAATGAACAGCTGCTGTCTGCGGCCTGGCTCAGCATCAAGGTGGCGGCCGTGGCGGCGACCATTGCCGTGGTCCTGGGCACGCTGGCGGCGATGACACTGGTGCGCTTCCGGCGGCAATGGGGCGCGCGCTCCATGGGCATCATGGTCGCGGCACCGCTGGTGATGCCGGAGATCATTCTGGGGCTGTCGCTGCTGCTGTTGTTCATGTCGATGGCGGACCTGATTGGCTGGCCCGCCAGTCGCGGCCAGAGCACCATCATCATGGCGCACGTGACCTTCTGCATGGCCTATGTCACGGTCGTGGTGCAAAGCCGGCTGGCGTATATGGATGCCTCGCTGGAAGAAGCGGCCATGGACCTGGGCGCGCGGCCACTGAAGGTATTTTTCACCATCACCCTGCCGGTGATAGCGCCGTCGCTGGTGGCCGGCTGGTTGCTGGCCTTCACCTTGTCCATGGATGACCTGGTGGTGGCCAGCTTTGTCTCCGGTCCCGGCGCCACGACCTTGCCGATGGTGGTCTACTCCAGTGTCAGGCTGGGCGTCAGTCCGCAAATCAACGCGCTGGCGACCATTATCATTGCGGTGGTGGTGGTGGCAGTATCGATCGCCGGCTACCTGATGTATCGTCAGGACAAACTTCGGACCAACAGGCAGTAATTCACCATGACTGACTCAACATCTGAGATGCGATTCGCCGGACGGGTCGCATGCTGAGCTATCGCCATGCCTACCATGCCGGCAATCATGCCGATGTGCTCAAACACCTGACACTGCTGGCAATACTGCAGCAGTTGCGCATCAAGGATAAACCCTTTGTCGGGCTCGACACGCACTGTGGCAACGGTTTCTACAACCTTGGCAGCGACCCTGCGCGCAAGACCGGTGAGGCCGCACAGGGGTTTCTGCGCCTGTGGCAGCAGCGGACAAAACTGCAGGACACGGATCTGGTCGGCGATTATCTGGCCCTGGTGGCCGGACTGAACCCGGTTGACACCGGCGCCACCATTGGCAACTATCCGGGCTCACCCGCCATCATGCAGTCGCAGTTGCGTGATGACGACCAGCTGATTCTGATGGAGCTGCACAGCACCGAGATCGACCATCTGCGCGACAACTTCAAACGTGATGCACGTATCAGTATCCATCACCGTGACGGCTTTGAAGGCGCGGTGGCCCTGACACCCCCGATGCCCCGGCGGGGACTGTTGCTGATGGACCCGGCCTACGAGAACAAGGCCGACTATCAGCAGGCCATCAGGACGGTCCAGGCCGTGCATCGGCGCTGGCCCACGGGTATCATTGCCTTGTGGTATCCGATGCTGGGGCAATCGCGTGACCTGAGCGGTCTGGTCAAACAGAAGCTGGGCAATGTCGCCGACAGCGTCAGCCTTGAGTTGACGGTGGCACCGCAATCCGATGAATTTGGCATGCACGGCTCCGGCATGCTGATTCTCAACCCGCCCTGGCAATTGACCGAGCGCGTGAACGCTGCGCTGAAAAAAATCGGGCCGCTGTTACAGGTTTGAGGCACAACAAGTGATGAGAGATATCATGAGCAGATTGAATGCAGAACCACGGGCTGTGGCACTCACGCTGGCGCTGCTCGCGGCAGTCGCCGTATCGCCTGCCGCGGGACAAGAGCCCTCAGCGGCACAAGAGCTGCAATACAGTGGCAACGAGCTCACCCCCGGCACCGAGCACACCGGCGAGCTGGCCGACTTTCACCCGCAGATGAACGACGGCACCTACGCCGACTGCTTCCAGCTGCGTCCCCGGCCGGGCATGGAGTACACCCTGACCCTGCGCTCCGATGCGTTTGACAGCTTCTTGCTGGTGGGTGTCGGCACCTGCGATGACGTGCTGATTCAGTTCGAGAATGATGACTTTGAAGAAGAAGGACTGGATGCCCGGCTGGTGTTTGCGGCTGAATATGACCTGTATTCAGTGTATGTGAACACCTACAACCCGGGCAGCACGGGCGCCTACACGCTGTCGGTAGAGGCCCGTCTGCTGCCCTTGGCGCCCGCTGCCAACTGACGGCTCAGCGTTTATCCTCAGCGCCGATGTCGTCTGATACCTGCCGGGCCTGGTCAGTCGGGTCCGCTTCGGTGTTTGCAGGTCCGATCCAGCGCACTTCATACAGGTCGTGACGTTGATCCTTGGCGTTGGTGACCGAGCCTTCGTGACGCACCTGCACCAGTTTGTCCAGATCCAGGTCGGCGACCAGCGCCATTTCGGTGTTGGGCGTGCTCTCCGCCATGATGGCATCATGCGGGAAGGCAAAGTCAGACGGTGAATACACCGCCGACTGCGCATACTGAATATCGACGTTGTGCACCTGTGGCAGGTTGCCGACACTGCCGCCAATGGCCACGTAGCACTCATTTTCAATGGCCCGCGCCTGGGCGCAGCGTTGCACGCGCAGGAAGCCGTTCTTGGTGTCAGTCCAGAACGGCACAAACAGGATGTCCATGCCGCCCTTGGCGAGCATGCGCGACAGTTCAGGGAACTCCACGTCGTAACAGATCAGAATGCCGATGCGGCCGGCGTCGGTATCAAATACCTGCAGGCTGTCACCGCCATCAATCACCCAGTCCCGGCGTTCGTGTGGCGTGATGTGCAGTTTGGCCTGCGAGTCCACGGTCCCGTCGCGGCGGCACAGGTAAGCCTTGTTGAGCAGCTTGTCACCTTCCATCACCGGGATACTGCCCGCGATGATGTTGATGTTGTAAGTGATCGCAAACTCCGACAGCGCTTCAATGGAGCGGGTGGCAAAGGTCGACAGAAAGCGGATCGCTTCAAACTGGTTGGTCTGGTCACCCAGGCCCATCAGCGGCGCATTGAAGAATTCCGGGAACAGGACAAAGTCGGCCTGGTAATCGGCCATGGTGTCGACGAAATATTCCACCTGCGACAACCAGGCATCAAAGGAGCTGGTCAGGCGCATCTGCCACTGCAGGATGCCGATACGCACCACGGCCTTGCGGCGCTGGCTGAGATCGCTGGTTTCGGGCTCATACAGGATGTTGTTCCACTCCAGCAGCGTGGCGTACCCCTGGGACTTTTCATCCTGCGGGTTGTAATCCTTGAGCAGGCGCTTGACCTCAAAATCATTGGCCAGCTGAAAGCTTAGGATGGGGTCGTGCGCGTCTTTGCGATCCACGGCAGCGATGTACTGCATCGGTGTCATGTCGTCAGCGAACTTGTGATAGCTGGTGATGCGGCCGCCGGCCAGAATGGCGCGCAGGTTCAGGTCCCGGCACATGTCCTTGCGGGCATCGTACAGGCGACGGCCCAGGCGCAGATCGCGATATTCGGGGTCGACAAACAGGTCCATGCCGTACATGGCGTCGCCTTCGGGGTCGTGCTTGATCTGTTCTCGCCGGCCGATGAGGTCTTCGTAGGTATGCTGCCGGCTGAAGCGGTCGTAGTCACAGCGGATGGTCAGCGCTGCGGCCACCAGGTTGCCGTAGTCTTCAATGGCGATCTGACCCTCGGGAAAGTCCTTGATCAGCCGGCGAATGGACGATTCCGGCCAGGCGCCGCCGATATCCGGGTACACCGCCTCCATCAGCTTTGCCAGCTGTGGATAGTCGGCTTCGGTGAGATTGCGGAGTTTCAGGTGAACATCAGAGGGTGTATCGGGGGTCATAGGTGTAATCCGGTAAAAAGGGCGGCATTTCGAGCGTCTAAAGTAGCAAAATGGCTGCGTTAAATCCATGACAGGCGCCTATATGGACTTGGCGCAGGTGTTGCGGTATCCTCGGAAGTCCTTCCCTCTGAGTGCGAGTCTCAGTAAGCCAGCGGTTCAGTAAGCCTGTAGAAGGGGGGCTGCGGAGCTGCATAGCCGGCGTGGGTGGGGTACGTCCTGGCGAATGCTGACAACAAGAAAACCACAAAAGCCTGAATATTGTTTTTGGCTTGATGAGGAGAGTGCAAGTGAATATGAAAAGAAAATTACTGGCAGGCGGCTTTGCCAAAAAGCCCGCGCTGACCGGCCTGATGTCCCTGGTGGCTGGGGTGGCGATGGGTGCTCCCGCGTTGCTGTCTGCTCAGGGATCGCCTTCCGCGAATGGAGAGTCCATTGAATGGCTGACCCTCGGGTCGGACTACGCGCATACCCGTTATCTGCCGGCGTCACAGATCAACGCTGACAACTTTGAATCCCTTCAGACGGCCTGGGTCTGGGACGGTGCCAGCTTTGATGCCAGCAGCGGTCGCTCAACGCCCAGCTACATCGACGGTATCGTGTACACGGTCGCCGGCGACCGTCGCCATGTCGTTGCTCTGGATCCGGTTACCGGCGAGACCATCTGGTCTTACCGCGAACCGCATACCTTCCGCCACGAATACTCCATGCGTAAAGACTACGGCAAGGGCGTAGGCTACGGTGAAGTTGACGGCAAAGGTGTCATATACATTATCAGCCCGGGTTTCTTCCTGACCGCGCTGGACGCCAAGACCGGTGCGCCGCTGGAAGGCTTTGGCCATGAGATCGGTGTAGAGGGTTTCCCGGAGACCGGCGTTGTTGACCTGCAGAAAATCCTGGCCGAAGCCAATGGCTACGAGTTTGACCCGTACTATGGCATTCCGCTGGAAGAAGGATACATCACGGCATCATCGCCGCCCATCGTGGTCAATGGCACCGTCGTCGTGCCAAACTCTGCCGAGCAGGGTTACAACCAGACCCGTATTGAAAATATCCCGGGTGACATCCTCGGTTTTGACAGTAAAACCGGCGAGCACAAGTGGACCTTCAACATCATCCCGGACAAAGGCGAATTCGGCTGGGATACCTGGCAGGATGGTGATGGCAATCAGCTCGAAGATCCACGCGCTTACACCGGCGAGATCTCTTCCTGGGCGCCAGTGGCCGCCGATCCGGAGCTGGACATGGTCTATATTCCGACCAATGCCGCCTCCATCGACTTCTATCGCGGCCACACGCAGGGCGATAACCTGTACGGTACCAGCCTGATCGCGTTGAATGCCTCCACCGGTGAGCGTGCCTGGCACTTCCAGCTGGTGCACAAGGACATCTGGAACTACGATACGCCAACAGCACCGGTGCTGCTGGATATCACCCAGAATGGCCAAACCATCCCTGTGGTGGCTCAGGTCTCCAAGCAGGCCTTCACCTATGTGTTCAACCGCGAAACCGGTGAGCCCATCTGGCCGATCGAAGAACGTCCGGTACCCCAGTCCAAGATACCCGGTGAAGTTCTGGCGGCGACGCAGCCGTTCCCGACCAAGCCAGCGCCCTACGACATGCAGGGTCTGACCCATGATGAGCTGATCGACTTTACGCCTGAGTTGCGTGCACAGGCGATTGAGGCGATTTCATCGTTCGAGATCGGCCCGTTGTTTCATCCGCCACTGCACCGCGACAACGAACTGGGGTACCAGGCTGCCTTGTGGTGTCCGGGTGATATCGGTGGTGTCAACATTGACGGGCCTGCGGCCGGTGACCCGACCACGGGTACGCTGTTCGTGACCTCGCGCAAGGGTTGCACCAACCGCATCATCGCGCCGGCGCAAGAGCGTGATGCCATGCTCGAGCTGCCTACAGGCACGACATTCACCGGCTATGCACCGCTGCGTTCAGCGCTGGTGCGTGGTCCGCAGGGCCTGCCCCTGTTCAAGCCACCGTTCAGCCGCATCACCGCGATCGACCTGAACACCGGTGATCACAAATGGTGGATCCCTGTGGGTGAAACACCTGACCGCATCAAGAACCATCCGGCACTGGAAGGTATCGATGTGGGCAATACTGGCAGTGGTACGGTTGCGCCGATGACCGTGACTGACACCATGCTGATGTATGCCAGCGCGATGAGCGACGGCACGCCAGCGCTGTTTGCGGTCAACAAAGAGACCGGTGAGCAGCTTGGCAGAGTTGCCGTGCCCGAGTTCAGCCGTTATGGCATGATGAACTACCAGCACGACGGCGTTCAGTACGTGGTATTGCAAACCGGTGGCACACTGACAGCACTGGCACTGCCTAACTGATCAGGGTCTGACCACAATAAAACCCGCCGCACCGATCAGGTCCGGCGGGTTTTTTTATGCCTGTTTGTTGATGTCACTGTGGCGGCGGATGCGGCAGACAGAGCGTCAATGGCGTCCGGTATTGATGTTCAGGCGACAGGATTCTTGTTACATTCCAGAGTGAATGTTCAGCGATCGACCCGCCAATAATGCCAATAAGAATTCCAAAGTAAGAGGTTGCCGCACCATGAACCACGATATCGATAAAGACGGAACCCGTCTGCCCATCAAGATAGACACCACCTCCAACGGCGAATATGCACCGATGCCGCTGTCACCGGTCAATGTCGAAGCCAATATCCTGGCTCACCGCAATGCCACTGCCAATGCCAAAAAACGTGGTTGGGATCGGCGCAAATTTCTGATCTCCAGCTGCGGTGCCGCCAGCACGCTGCTGGCCTTCAATGCGGCCAATGCCGCCGTTGGCAAGCGAGGCGGTTTCTACCAGATCAGCGACGACGCAGCTGTCGACATGCAACTGGCGCAGGCCGAGGTAGACGGTACGGAATTCATTTTTGATGTGCAGGGCCACTATGTGAACCCCAACGGGGCCTGGCTGAACCTGCTGCCGGAAAATGCCAGGCCTTATGCCGGCATGGAAAAAGCCAGCTGCGAGCTGGCCGATACGCCCGGCGACCGCAGCTACCTGAACTGCCTGAGCGCCGACGAGTTCATCAAGGATGTGTTTCTGGACAGCGACACCTCCATCATGGTGCTCAGTTTTGTGCCCTCGACGCAGGAGCGTGAGCCAGTCACCATTGAAGACGCCAACGAGACCCGCAACATCGTTGCACAACTGGACGGCAGCAAACGCCTGATGATTCATGGTCGCGTCAACCCCAATCAGGACGGGGACCTGGAAGCCATGGACGAGCTGGCGGAGCGCTGGGATATCTGTGCCTTCAAAACCTACACCCAGTTCGGTCCCGGTGGTGTCGGCTACTGGTTAAGTGATGATCCCGGTCTGGCGATGATCGAGCGCGCCCGCTCGCTGGGCGTGCGCAACATCTGTATCCACAAGGGGCTGCCATTTGGGCCGGTGTCACTGGAGCACAGTCGCTGCGACGATGTGGGTGTGGTGGCAAAAATGTACCCGGACATGAACTTCCTGATCTACCATTCAGGCTATGACAACTCCATCACCGAACAGGCCTTTGCGCCCGGCGAAAACCGCATGGGGATCGACACGCTGATACAGTCATTGATCGACAACGATGTCGCGCCCAACAGTAATGTCTATGCCGAGCTGGGCAGCACCTGGCGCCTGCTGATGCGCGATCCGGACAATGCAGCGCACTCGCTGGGCAAGCTGTTCAAGTATGTGGGACACGACAACGTGCTGTGGGGCACCGATTCGATCTGGTATGGCTCGCCGCAGGACCAGATCCAGGCCTTCCGCACCTTCCAGATCTCGCCGGAATTCCAGGAGCGCTTTGACTACCCGGAGATCACGCCCGAGTTGCGGCGCAAGGTATTTGGTCTCAATGCGGCCGTGCCGTACAACATCTCGGCCGCGGAAATTCAGGGTTTTCTGGCCGGCGACAGTGTCAGTCAGCGCAAGCTGGCGTATATGAATAATCCGCAGCCGCACTTTAAAACCTACGGACCCAAAACCCGGCGTGAGTTTCTGAATTTCCTGAAACTGGGCGGATGAGGGTGCGACGTCTTTAGTGATCAATAATGGTATTGATAATTATTATCGTTAAGATAGAAATTAACAAATTTCCATTATTAATCACCTGCCTTATGCTCTGACCATCGAAGAAGCCGCCCGCGCCGCAGGCGGCGATGCTTCCGACGCATGAGGACAGGGATATGAAACAGGTACAGAAAACCGCCAGCTTTGCCGTATTGCACTTCTTCACCGCCTTCACGGTGGCCTGGGCCATGACTGGCAGCGTGCTCATTGGCGGAGCGGTGGCGCTGGTGGAACCGGCCATCAACACCGTGGTGTATTTTCTGCACGAGAAGTTCTGGCAGCGCAAAATGGTGGCGGCGACGACACAGGTATTCAGTGCATGAAGACGCGTGCCGCGATGGATAAATGTTTGTGGCCGCAGCGCTTAGTGTAGTAGCATTTGATTCCCTTGTTTTCTGGAGATTAAAAGACCCTCTATGGGCCTACTTCTGGTATTTGCACTCTTATCCATTTGTGTCTCATTTGTCTGTTCATTGCTGGAAGCGGCGCTTCTGTCACTGACCCCCAGTCATGTCACCCGATTCCGTCACTCCAATCCGGAGTTGTACCGGAAACTGCGCAAGCTCAAGGACCGTATTGATCAGCCCCTGGCGGCGATTCTGACGCTCAATACCGTGGCGCATACCTTCGGTGCCGCCGGTGTGGGTGCCCAGGTTGGGGTCGTGTTTGGCGATGGTTACCTGGCTGTGGCTTCGGCCGTGATGACCTTTCTGGTATTGATTCTCTCGGAGATCATCCCCAAAACGCTGGGCGCGCGTTACTGGCAGACGCTGGTGCCCTGGCTGCCGGCCACGCTGAATTTTCTGATTCTGATCCTGAAACCCTTCATCATGCTGTCGGACAAGATCACCGAGTGGATGGGTGTGGGCGAAACCGACGTGGACCTGCGCTCGGAAATCAAGGCACTGACCAATCTGGGCCGCGATACCGACCAGCTGGACGAGGACGAGCGCCGGGTGATTGCCAATATTCTTGACCTGCATGAAGTGCAGATCAAGGACGTCATGACCCCGAAGACGGTCTGTGAGTATCTGCTGGCCGATTCAGCGGTCGGGGATATTCTCGATGCCATGCGCGATACCGCGTTTTCGCGTTATCCGGTGGTCGACCAGGAAGAGCATCCACACGGTGTCGTGTTCCGCGCCGAGCTGCTGGATGCGGCGCCCGACGCCAGGGTTGCCGACCTGATCAAACCGGTCAAGATTGTCACCGACGAGATCAGCGCTGAGGCGCTGCTGGGCGCATTCCTGAAGGAACACCAGCACATGGCCCTGGTTTACGACCAGTACGGCACCTGGCTGGGGCTGGTGACCATGGAGGATGTGCTGGAGACCATCCTGGGACAGGCGATCATGGACGAGACCGACGATATCCCCAATATGCGCCGCTTTGCCCGCAAGCGCTGGGAGAACCGGCTTAAGTACCAGAGCGGCAAACCGCAGAGTCAGGCGTCAACGGATGCCGGTGCGACCGGGAAGTAGTTGGCCGCACACGGCGTCAGCACACAGGGATTTTTGAGCGCCGCGTCGGAATCCGCTATACTCCGCGCATTCCCGTCTGTTAACGCGTGTTTCCATTATGTCTTCGCAAAGCAATGATTCCCTGGTGCTGACGCCGGTCAGCACCGCCCATGGTGAAATTACCCTGCCCGGCTCCAAGAGCCTGTCCAATCGAATATTGTTGCTGGCAGCGCTGGCAGAGGGTGAGACCCGCATCAGCAATCTGCTGGACAGCGATGATGTGCGCTACATGCTGCAGGCACTGACGGCACTGGGCGTGAGCACAACCCTGAGTGATGATAGAACCGGCTGCGTCGTGCAGGGCGGCAACGGCCGTCTGACCTGTGAAGGCGCACTGACGCTGTTCCTGGGCAATGCCGGTACCGCCATGCGCCCGCTGTGTGCGGCGCTGGCAGCCAGCGAGGGTGAATTTACCCTGACCGGTGAACCGCGCATGTACGAACGGCCCATCGGTGATCTGGTCGACTGTCTGCGTGCCACCGGGGCGGATATCACTTATCTGGGTGAAGAGTCGTTTCCGCCGTTACTGATTCGGGGTTCGCGACTGCGTGGCGGTCGGGTCAGCATTCGTGGCAACATCTCCAGCCAGTTTCTCACCGCCATGCTGATGGCGGCGCCACTGTGTGACGACGATCTGGAAATTGTCGTTGACGGCGAGCTGGTTTCCAAACCCTATATTCGTATTACCCTGGATGTGATGCAGCGCTTTGGCGTGACGGTCGACAACCACGGCTATCAGCGTTTTGTGGTGCGTGCAGGGCAGCGCTACCGTGCGCCGGGCGACATCATGGTCGAAGGCGATGCGTCCTCGGCATCGTATTTTCTGGCGGCGGCGGCGATTGCCGGTGGCCCGGTGCGGGTGCACGGTACTGGCCTGAGCAGTGTACAGGGCGATGCGAAGTTTGCCGATGTTCTGGAACAGATGGGGGCAAAAGTGGCCTGGGGTGATACCTGGATAGAAGTCAGCCGAGGCCAGCTCAAAGGCATCGACGTTGATCTGAATCACATTCCCGATGCCGCCATGACCATCGCCACAACAGCACTGTTTGCTGAAGGCCCGACTGCGATTCGCAATATTTATAACTGGCGTGTGAAGGAAACTGACCGGCTGTCTGCCATGGCGACAGAGCTGCGCAAGGTGGGTGCCACGGTAGAAGAAGGGGAGGACTACATCGTGATTACGCCCCCAGCCAAAATCTCGTCGGCCGAGATTGATACTTACGATGACCACCGTATGGCGATGTGTTTTTCTCTGGCCGCGTTTGGTGACAGCCCGATCACCATCAATGATCCGGGCTGCACGGCAAAAACCTTCCCTGGTTACTTCGATCTGTTCCAGCGTCTCACGCGCTAGGGCGTGAGACTGTATTGGATCTGACTGCTTACTGCCAGTCGTAAGACACGTTCAGATAAACGGTGCGACCTGGCCATGGGTGTGCAACAAAGTCGATATCGTTGCCAATGTTGTCGACACCGGCACCCAGCGAGAAGCCATTACCAAAGCGGTAGTCGGTTTTAATCCCCACACGTGAGTAACCATCCTGTGCGCCGTACACGTTCTGTTCTGTGTCGCGGTTATCATTACGGCCGAAGCTGGTGTCGGCGTACTGATAGTTCAGGCCAACGTTCCAGTCGTCACTGATGTGGTAGGTGGCCAGCAGGTTGGCGCGCCATTCCGGCAGTCTTGGGTAGACATTGCCTTCGATGCTGGGATCAACCCGGTTGCGGACAATCTCGTTGTCGGTGAACGTGGTGTTGAAGCGTACATCCAGGTTATCCAGCCACAGGTCAGTGGCGTTGACGATAAACTCAGCGCCCAGGGTATCCACCTGGTCGATCGGAATAAACGTGCGCACAGAGATGCCGCCCGGCAATGTTTCGGCCTGCGCCTCAATCACGTCATCAATGCTTTCCTGAAATGCGTTGACACGAATATAGCCGCCGTCAAAACCGTACTCTACGCCAATGTTGTGATGCAGCCCGGCTTCGGGCTTCAATGACGGATTGGCCTGATTGATGGTGTTGTAGGCCTGATACTGGCTGAACAGCTCTTCCACAATCGGGAAGCGATAGGCTTCAGCCACGGCGTAGCTCAGCGTCCAGTTATCCGTCGCCTGGTAAGCTGCCGTGAACTTGGGTGAAAACGCACTGCGTGATTGACCCGGCACCGCCACCGGCTGCACGACACCGCCGACCGAGGTGGTGTAGTAGCCACTGTCGCTGTTGAATGACTCATAACGTCCACCCAGAGTCAGCGCCCATTGTTGCGTTGGCAGCCAGCTCAGTTCGGCAAATGCGGCACTGACATCCGTTTCGCCGCCACTGCTGCTGTTGAGTCGATCCTTGTCGCCTGCCCGGTAATCACTGGAGTCGTAAACGTCAATGTTCAGCTCGTAGGCATCGTAGCGCAGGCCAGTGACCAGGCTGAGATTGTCGACGCCCAGTTGATTGAAGGTCAGCTTCACCTCGGCACTCTGCCAGCCGGTGTCACCAAAGTCGGTGACCTGGCCCGCGGGTGTGTAGGCAGGGTCGGCCGGGTTGCGCAGTGAATCGCGGCTTTCATCACGGACAATGGCAAACTGGTTGAGATTGCTTTCCAGGTCAATGGTGTCAGTTAACGGGCCGCGTACACGCAGGCCCAGCGACAGGCTGTCACGTTCCTGCTCACCGACACCCAGACGCCCTGCGGGGATGCTGATGCCGTTGCCGTCCTGACGAACATTGCCGCTCCAGATCAGCTCGCCGCCGCTGTCGCGCATATAGGCGTTGGGCTGGTTGCCCGAAGCACGGTCTTCATAGGCGATATTCAGCAGCCCGGACCAGGCGCCGATATCATGGCCGATCTTGACCTTGTAGTTCTGGGTTTGCGTATCGACCACGCCGGTATCACCAAACCAGAGCCTCGAGGTGCCGAACTGGTCATTGCCCATGACGCCGCCAGTGACGTTGGTGGCGGTCGGGCTGCTGTTGTTGGCGCCAAAATAGAAGGTCTGTGGCTGCGAATCGTTCTCCAGGCGGTTATAGGAGAAATACAGGCTGGTGTCGCCAATCTTGTCGCCGACTGAAAAGAAACTTTTGTAACCGTTGACGCGGTCACTGAATCCGTACGCATCGAACTCCTGCGAATAGTAAGAGCTGTCGAAATGGAATTCGCGCTGCTGGGGAATGGCCGACTCTATCAGCACCACACCGCCCATGGCGTTGCCGCTGTACTCAGCTGAGAAAGGCCCATAAAGCACTTCCACCTGAGCGATTTCGCTGGCCGACACCATGGACCAGCGCGGTGATCCGTTCCAGCGTGATTGCAGCAGGTAGTGCAAGGGCACACCATCGGCAAATACCATGGAACGTGAGGTTTGGAACATGTTGGCGCCGCGCATGCCCATGGTGCCATTGGAGTCGCCGATAAAGCGGCGACGGATCACCAGGCTGGGTTCGAATTTGACTACATCTTCGGTGGTGGCGATATTGATACTGGCCAGGTCGGCCTGTGTCAGTACGCTGGCCGGATGGCTCAGGCTGGAGCGCTGGCCCGCCTCGCTGCCCCAGATCAGAATCTCTTCGATGGGCGTGGCGGCGCTGTTACTGGTCTGCGCAGTTGATTGCGCCAGTGCCACCGGGCTTTGCCCGGCGGCTGCAATCAGCGCGATGGCGCAACCGAGAACCTGTTTTGTGAATATCGGGCGAGTTTGTGTCGTGCGCATGAATCATTCCTGAGTCTGAGTACCTTGATAATGGCAGTTTACTCAGACCCGGGGTTCGTTCAATGTGACATAGTGTCGCAGCGCCGCCGGGCCACAGGTTCCTTAACGCAGCACCAGCAGCGACACCCGGGTGCGCTTGATCATGGCCGTGGTTGTGCTGCCCAGAATCAGCTGACGGATGCGCGAATGGCCGTAAGCCCCCATGACCAGCAGATCGATGCCCTGTTGCTCTTGATACTCGGCCAGCGCCGTCTCGGCATCGCCGGGAATGATGGTGCCGGTTACCTCAAAGCCTGCTGCCGAGAGCACGTCAGTGGCTTCTCGCAGTTGCTCGCGGGCCACCTCGGTATCAGCGCCCACCATCACCACGTGATGCGGTATGCCGCGTCCCAACGGGCTGGCTGCGACAATCTGAATGCCCTTGCGCATGGTGGCACTGCCATCATAGGCGACCATGATTTTTTGCGGTGGGGCGAAGGCCTGCTGGGCGATCAGAATGGGTTTGTGCAGGGCGCGGATGATGCTTTCCAGGTGGCTGCCAATGTGACCGTGTGCAGACTCGGTGTCAGCGCCGCGTTTGCCGACCACCAGAATACGGGTTTCCGGTTCCAGCTCAATCAGCGTATCCACCAGTTCGCCATGACGCTGGCGCGACTCGGCGTCAACAATACCCTTGTCCTGCGTGCGGGTCATGGCAGCCTGCAGCATCAGCTTGCCTTTTTCCATCTCCAGCCGGGCGCGCTTCTGGTCGAGCTCGGCTAACTCCTGCATCAGGTTTTCCTGGGCGCCCAGGCCCAGGCTGCCGCTGAGGTTGTGGGCCGTGGTGCTCTCGGTCTTATCCAGCACATGCAGCAGACTGAGCTGCGTGTTCATGCGGCTGGCGCTCCAGGCGGCGTAGTCACAAACGGCCTCGGCATAGATCGAATCATCTATACAGGCCAGGACCTTGCCTGCCATTTCCGGAATCTGACTGTCTGACATGTCGGCGGCTCCTTGTGGTTTTGGGTGGTTGCAGGCGGTTGTGCCGCTGGGTCTGGATCTAGTGCCCCATCAGGCGTTCAACAGCATCGGGTTTGTCATGCACCGCAAACCGGTCTACCAGTGTCGCGCTGGCCTCGTTCAGCCCCACGATATTGATGTCGGCGCCCTCGCGCCGGAATTTGATGACGACCTTGTCCAGCGAGCTGATCGCCGTGATGTCCCAAAAGTGTGCGCGGGTCAGGTCGATAGTAACCTTATCCACCGCCTCTTTGAAATCAAAGCCGGCAATAAACTGGTCTGCGGAGGTGAAAAACACCTGGCCGACGACCTGGTACTGGCGATGATCACCGTCATCCGACAATGAGGAGCCGATGTACAGAATATCGCCGACTTTGCGGGCAAAGAACAGGGCGCTGAGCAGCACGCCCAGCAGCACGCCGAGCGCCAGATTGTGGGTAAAGACCACGACCACGACGGTGGAGATCATCACGATACTCGAGCTTTTAGGGTTTTTGCGCAGATCCGCGACGGACGACCAGCTAAAGGTGCCGATGGAGACCATGATCATCACCGCTACCAGCGCGGCCATGGGAATCTGCCCGACCCAATCACCCAGAAACACCACCAGGATCAGCAGCACGCTGCCGGCCGTAAACGATGACAGGCGTTTGCGGCCGCCGGATTTAACGTTGATCACTGACTGTCCGATCATGGCACAACCGGCCATACCACCGATGAAGCCGGTACCGATATTGGCCACGCCCTGACCGACGCACTCGCGATTCTTGTTGCTGGGGGTGTCGGTCAGATCATCAATGATGGTGGCGGTCATCATCGACTCCAGCAGGCCGACAATTGCCAGCGTGACGGAATACGGGAAGATGATCTGCAGCGTTTCCCAGGTGAGCGGGATATCGGGAATCAGGAATACCGGCAAACTGTCCGGCAGTTCACCCATGTCGCCCACCGTGCGCATGTCGATGCCGAAATACATGGCCACACCGGTCAGTACCACAATACAGATCAGGGGTGAGGGCACGGCTCGGGTGATATAGGGCAGGCCGTAGATAATCGCCAGCCCGGCCGCCAGCACGGCGAACACCGGCAGGGTGGCATTGTCGCCGGTGATTTCCGGCAACTGCGCCAGAAAGATCAGGATGGCCAGGGCGTTAACAAAACCGGTCACCACCGAGCGCGATACAAAGCGCATCAGCAGGCCCAGCCGGAATACCCCCGCCAGAATCTGCAGGACACCCGTCAGCACGGTGGCGGCAAGCAGGTATTCCAGGCCGTGATCACGGACCAGGGTCACCATGACCAGCGCCATGGCGCCGGTGGCGGCGGAAATCATGCCTGGCCGGCCACCAACGATGGCGGTGATGACGGCGATGGAGAATGAGGCGTAGAGACCGACCTTGGGATCGACCCCGGCGATCACGGAAAAGGCAATGGCCTCCGGGATCAGTGCCAACGCAACGACGATACCGGCGAGCACGTCGCCACGGATATTGGAAAACCAGCTTTGTTTCAAGGCATGTAACATGAATGAGGCCCTGGGTAATCATTAACGGGAATGGCTGCACAAGACGAAGGCCGTCTGGCCATACGACGTCAGGCACAGACCGGGTGCGCAGTCTGCCATCAAAAAATGACGGGCGTTTGTCGGCGGAAACTTAAGGTGGCGTGGCCAAAGGGCGATGCACCGCGGATCTGAGAGCTGCCATGATGGCTTTGGTGTCCGGTGTCTGCTTTAAAGAGGGGGCGTACTCTAGCACAGTCGGCAAATGAAAACACCCGCCCGCGTCCGGCGCCGGGAAGGCAGCCCTGGCGCAGGCGGGGTCAGGACGGGCGGGTCGCGTTCAGTCCAGCGGCGTGGTGACCACAGGCAGGACGATCGCCGATGGCCGGTTGGCATCAAAATAAACGGTGTTGTGCGCTTCCTGCGCGGGCGTGCTGCTGTCGTCCAGTGCCGCGCCGTTGTTGGGGTTGACGGCAAAGCGCGGGTAGTTGCTGGAGGTGACATGCACACCAATGCGATGGCCGGCTTCAAAGGTCTGCGCCGTGCTCCACATGTTAATCACCAGGCGTTCAACCTCGCCCGGCGTCATCATTTTCACATCTCCCGGATTCTGACCGTCACGAAAGCGCGCCCGGATCGGGTAGTCCAGGATCAGGGCTTCGTAACCATCCGGGTAGATGTCCACCAGTTTGACCACAAAATCGGTATCCAGCACATCCGTGGAAACAAACAGCTCCATGTCGATATGCCCGGCCACCACAACATCTTCCTCCAGCACCGGCGTACTGAAACGCAGATAGTCCTGACGCGGCCCGATTTCACGCTGGTCGCGGGGGCCAACGTCGGCGCCCAGGTTCTGGCCGCCCACAGTCGGTACCGGGTTGGCCGGATCGAAGGTGTAGGTCTCACTGGCATTGGCCGCCACCGGTGGGTCAGTGGCCAGGCTCATGTCGGGCTGCAGGTAATAACGGGTTTCGATATTCTCCGGCGGCCAGCTGTCCATGTGGATGACGCGGTTCTTGTCGGACACATTGCCCTTGCGGGCGGAGGCCATCATGTAGATGCTGACCGGCGGTTCATCCATGATGCCGTTGTCGATGTCCTTGAGCCAGAAGTCCCACCAGCGCATCTGTTCTTCCAGATCGCCATTGATGAAGCCGCCGCCGGGGTAGGCCAGATCGCCCTGCAGCGTGCCATGGCCGAAGGCGCCCATGAACAGCTTCTGCTTGCCGCGCGCCTGCGGGTTGCCTTCGTTCTGCAGGTAAACAAAGTTGTGCAGCGAGCCTTCGGCATAGATGTCATGCCAGCCGCCGACATTGTAGACGGGGATTTCGACATTGTGGCGGTGAAACAGGAAGTCAGTGGCACGCCACTGATCATCCAGCACGGCGCGAGCCTTATACGCGTTGATGGCTTCTTCGCGACGCCCTGGCCGCGCAGCCAGCCGCCGGAATGGCTTTCCTTGAACACCCCACCGACAAAACGCGAGCGATAGAACAGGCTGTCGGGGGCGACCGTGACGTACGCTGCCGTCAGGTTGGGTGGCGCCGCCGCGGCGGCCAGGTTGGAGGTAATGCCGGGCGCCGAGGTGCCGAAAATGCCGATGTTGCCATCACTGAAAGGCTGTGAGGCGATCCATTGCACGGTGTCGTAACCGTCCTCGATATCATTTTCGAAAGGGCGATTTTCCCCTTCGGAGTCATAGCGGCCACGCACATCCTGGGACACCACCGCATAACCACGGTCGTTATAGGCAGCCACACTGCGATCGATACCGTCCTTGTCATAGGGCGTGCGGGTAAGCACGACCGGCCAGGGGCCTTCGCCTTCAGGCACATAGACATTGGTGGCCAGTTGCACGCCATCGCGCATGGGCACCATGACCACGGTTTTGTTGTCCGGTGCCAGGGGCTGGGCGAGGGCTGCAGTCATGCCGCATAGCAGCCACAGTGAAATCAGGCATTGCGCTGCCAGGCGATGGGGCAGGCGCGTCAGGGAGCTGATGGAAAGGTCTCGAAGCGTTGGCATGACGTTTACCTCATATTGTTTTTTTGATGCGTCAGCAAGTTCTGGAGCGGGTGAAGGGAATCGAACCCTCGTCGTAAGCTTGGGAAGCTTCTGCTCTGCCATTGAGCTACACCCGCAGAGGCCTCAAGCTAGCCGAATTGCGGCATTTTGTCGAGCAGCCATTGTCTGTGTCAGGCGTCTGCGAATCCGGATCGGAAGCAGCCAGTGACCAGCCGGAATCGCGACGGGTCCCAGGTCACGGGTTTGCCCAATGTGCTGAGCGGCAGTGCCGGGGCGACGGTCACCGAGCGAGGTGCTGGTATGTTACCGAGTTGGGCGGCCAGCCAGTCGCTGTACGTCAGGCACCAATGTTTTATATCGACAGGTACCCGATCCACAACAACAAAATAGTGCAGCCCGGTGGCAACGCCGTTGGCGGCACTGCCCGTATCGACGTGCACCAGGGCGTCATTCACTTCGGCATGGGTTTTTAACAGGGCGGCCAGTTTGGTCAGGTTGATGTTGTTGCCATGGATCTGCACCACCGGGTCGGTCCGTCCCAGGATGAAGAATTGTGAGTTGTCGTGCAGCTGTAACTGGTCGCTCAGCGGATATTGATGACCATCGTCCGTGTCTTGCACCAGCCACTGTCCGTCATGTTGCAACAGCATCCAGAACGGCAGCAGGGTATACGGGGCATGATCCTGCCGTCGCCAGGCCAGGCCGGCAGTCTCACTGCTGCCATAGATTTCGGTCAGGGTGGCGTGGGGATATAGCCGCCGGATGGCGGATGCAGTGGCGGCCGGCAGCGGGGCCGTTGAGCTGATGCCGGTAAATCTGTCGGGCAGTTGTACCTGATGCGTGAGCAACAGGGACCAGATATCGGGTGTGGCAATGATCAGGTCATCGTCCTGTAACTGTTGCGACCAGGTTTCCGGCAGCGAGCGCGCCGGGTGCAGTCTCAACTGCTCGCAGCCCAGTGTCGAGGGCAGCAACAGGCTCCAGATAAATCCGTAAATGTGATGCGCCGGCACGGTGCTGACAATGCGTTTCGGTGCAGGAAGCAGCGTCTGAAAAAAATCTGTTTCACGTTGCAGTTTCTGCAGCGTGTGGGGGCTTGCGGTGGGGGCACCGGTTGAGCCGGATGAGTAGAAACACAGCGTACTGTCGTCAATCGCCAGGCTTCGTCTGGCAACACCCAGCCAGCCGTCTGCAGAGCGCCGGGCCAGGAGCAGATCGGAAACGCCGGTGCGGTCCAGGCCCAGTGAGTGTGCAAAGCGCCGCGCCAGCTCCACCATGTCCAGTGAGCTGAAACCGAAATGGCGGGGATTGGCGAGCAGGTCAGCGACCCGGGTGTCTGCGTCCAGCAGCAGATCACTCAGGCCGCGACGGTGCAGGGCGTCGCTGAGAAAATCATCGAGATAACGTTCCAGGAGCCCTGGTTGTTGCCACCACATGGTTCAGAGTCGTTTAACGAAGATCCAGAAACTGCCGCCGACCAGTGCCGGTTTCATGTGGACTTTAACCTTGGTGGGCGACATCTGGTAATCGAAGGTGTACTCCAGCATGACACTGCCACGCTCGGCCACAACCTTGTCGAACGCACCCTTGAACTTGGGCGTGTTGGTGCAGGGTGCGACATCGGTGAAAAAGTTTTTGCCGATAACCTGGGCGGGTGAGCGGCCGGTGATGGCGCCCTCTGCCTCATTGTATTGTTGAATGATGCCGTTGGCATCCAGCTGGATGGCGCCAAAGGCCAGGTCGTCGATTTGTGACGCATTCATGTTGGCCAGTTTGTTGTCGATATCCGACGCGCCAAAATCAATTACTTCAAGGGACATACTGTTTTTCTCCGATCTTCGCCGTCATGTCTGGCGAGTGTTAATAATGCTGTGTGTCTGATTCGTGATGGATGGCCTGGCGCCATGCGCAACACTTTACGCCGTGGTCTCAGGTTCGGATCACTCTTCCGGCATCCGGGTAATGCGCACCGAGTCGGGGTTCTGCTCGGCGTAAGCGCGCATCCAGCGGGCGGCCATCAAGCGTGATTGCAGGATGGTTTCTTCATCCATCTCTGCGCTTAAGCGCTCCAGCGAGCTGACGGCGTGTTCATAACCGAAACGGTAGGCCAGTTCATACCACATGTGTGCGATGGCGGGGTTCTGCTCCACGCCCAGTCCATCGGCAAAAATACGCGCCAGAAAATACTGGGCTGTCGCATCGCCGCGGTGTGCTGCCCGGTTGAACCAGTATCTGGCCTGCTCATAATCGCGCGCTACCCCCGACGGATCGCTGGTGGCATAAAGAATTCCCAGCCGGGTTTGTGCGTCACGCAGACCCTGTTCGGCTGCCTGGGCAAAATAGTCCCGGGCTTTGGCTGCGTCGCGGGCGACGCCCTGGCCGGTGGCATACATCAGGGCGGCATTGTATTGTGCATCCGCGCTGCCGTTATCTGCCGCCAGGGTGAACCAGGTCAGTGCTGCGGTGGGGTTGGGCTCTCCCACCAGGCCACTGATCAGCAGTACCCCCAGGTTGTATTGTGCATCGCGGTGCCCCTGACGTGCCGATTCCTGATACCAGCGCATGGCTTCGGGGAAATTCTCCGCGCGACCCTGACCATAGAAGTTCATGGTGCCCACGGCGTACTGGGCATCGGCATCCCCCGCGGAGGCCGCCTGTTCGTACCAGTAGTAGGCTTCGCGGTAATCCTGTTCAACGCCCTGGCCCTGGTCGTACATGACGCCCAGGCTGAACTGGGCGCGCACGATACCCTGCTGCGCAGACAGGGCATACAGCTGCATGGCGCGCTCGAAGTCCTGCTCGGTGCCGATGCCCTGGTGATACATCAATGCCAGGTTGTATTGCGCGATGGCATGGCCAAGCATGGCGCCTTCGGTAAACACGCTCAACGCTGTGTCATAGTCTTCGGCCTGAAAAGCTTCCAGGCCGGTCTCGACATTGTAGCGGCTGGCGGCGGGCGCGTCGGCGGCAGGCGGGCGCGGGTCCTGGCTCTGCTGGTCTTGGGCCGCATGCGCCAGCGTGCCGCAAAAAAGCAGCATCAGAGAAACACGTAGGGAAAAGCGGACGATTGGTAACATCATGATCCGATTGTAGCTTGGCGCATGGATGATAGCCAATAGTTGGTCGGAGTGAGAGGATTCGAACCTCCGACCCCTGCCTCCCGAAGGCAGTGCTCTACCAGGCTGAGCTACACTCCGAAGGGGTCTTGTTGCATGAATCAGCGCCGGGCCGTGACCGCGCCTCGGGCGCTGGTTCCGGCGATAGCGCTCGGGGCGCATAATATGTCAGAAACGCATGCATTTTCCAAGACCCGGGCCCAATAAAATCCCCGGGTCTGATAAAAACGTCGCCTCCCTTCAGCCGGTCCGGGACAGACCTGACGCTGCCTCGGTAACCGCAACCGGGGTCAGACCGATCAGGCAGCCGCCCGCCGGTTGTCCACGCTGAAGGCGCCCGCGCCGGCACCGCTCAGTGCCAGCAGCCCCGCCATGATGCCCATGTTCTTGAAGAAGTTCTGGGTTTCGTGGGACCGCTGCAGACCTTCGGCCATGGTCCAGAAGTCGTGCATGACCAGGCTGATCACCAGCGTCAGGCCGGCCAGCACAAAGGCCACCAGTCTGACCTGGTAGCCGGCGAACAGCGCCACGGCACCGCCGACCTGGATCACGCCGGACAGGATCAGGAAGAACGGGATCAGGAACATGCCATGTGAGGCCATGTACTCAACATGCATGTCGTACTGGGTAAACTTCATCAGGCCGGGTAACAGAAAGTAAACGGCCAGAATAAGGCGGCTGGCTGGGGTGAACAGTCGGGCGAGGGTGTCGGGGATCATGAGGCGTCCTGTGATCAGTGCAACGTTAGGTTCATATTGATGCTCATGGTCGGCGGATGGCATCAACGGCGGCTAACAGTAGCTTCCGGCTAAAGGGTTTGTCCAGTGTTACTGCCGGTTTTAGCGCCAGGATCGCTTTGCGCTCGGTCTCGCTCAGGTTGCCGGACACCAGCAGGACAGGCAGCGAAGGCCTGAACGCACGCGCCTGGGTTGCCAGCTGGATGCCGGTCATGCCCGGCATGGTCTGGTCGGTGATCAGCAAATCAATGCTGGCGTCGCTGTCGTCCATCAGGTGCTGCAGGGCCGCAGCCGGTGAGGCATGCTCCAGGACCTGCATGCCTTCACGTTGCAGCGTCATGCGGATTGTGGCCCTGACCAGTTCCTGGTCGTCAACAACCAGCACATGGTAGGCGGCGGTCAGGTCGGTTGCCGCGATAACGGCGCCGTCATCGTCTGTCAGCGTGGTTGGCGCTGATGAAACCGTTCTGAATTTCAGGGCAAACTCGGCACCCTGCTTTGGCCGCGAGCTGACACGAATGCTGCCGCCGAGCTGGCTGACCAGTTTGTGTACTATGGCCAGACCCAGGCCAGTGCCGTCACCGGTTGCCCGGGTGGTGAAAAAGGGTTCAAAAATACGGTGCTGGATGGCGGGCGGGATGCCGGGCCCGGTGTCGCTGACGGTCAGCAGAGCCTGGTCGCCGGAGCCCAGCAGGTCCAGCCTGAGTTCAAGCGTGCCGCCGTCGGGTTTCATGGCGAGACAGCCATTGGTGCCCAGGTTCATGATGATCTGGTGCAGCATGTCTGGTGTTGCCATGATGAACACATCCGGCGCGTTGATGGTCTCCCGAATGGTGATGTTGGCGGGCATGGTACTGCGCAGCAACGCCGCAGCTTCGTGCAGCACCGGTGCAATCGGGGTGCTGCTGGCATTGGCATCATGCGGCTGGCTGAAACTCAGGATCCGTTTGACCAGATGCGCCGCGCGCTCTGCCGAGGTGATGGCGTTGTGCAGGTGCTGTCGCTGAATGCTGTCCGGCGGCGCCAGCTCACGGGCTTCTTCGCTGGCCATCAGAATGGGTTGCAACAGATTGTTGAAGTCGTGGGCGATACCGCTGGCCATGGTGCCCAGCGCGCTCAGTTTCTGTGAATGCAGTAATTGCTCCTGCAACTGTTCACGTTCTTTCAGCGATTCGGCGATGCGCTGGCGGGACGATTCCAGCTCGATCATGTTGGCTTCCAGGCTGGCCAGCACGCGGGCGGAGGTCAGCGAGCCCAGTACGCACAGAAACAGCATGGTGCCACTGACACCAAACCAGGATTCGACTGTGTACACCAGCTCGCCGTAAACCGGGTTGGGTGACTGTGCGAGTGCCACCAGCGCCCCATAGACCAGCACGACCAAGACCGCAAAGGCGATGCCGGCGAAGGCGCCGCGAAAACCGAAGAACAGCGCGGACAGCAAGGGCACCGTCAGCAGCCACTCGGTACCAGCGCCGACAGGTCCCAGGATCCATAGCAAAAACACGCCGACCGCTGACCACAGGGCCAGGAACAGCCCGGCACGCAGGTAAAAGGACATCTGCCTGGCCATGGCCAGCGCGATGACCGAAGCCCAGGCGATGTTATCGACAATCAGCAGGCTCCAGATTTCCAGCTGATAGGCCAGGATGACACTGGGAATGTAAGCAATACTGACCAGCGCAGCGGTTGCCCAAAGGGTTGTCTGTAAAATGCGCTGGCGGATGCCAAGCATGCTGCGACTGATATTGATGACGGCGGACATAATATTCCGGTGCTTGGCTTACCAGCGTTCGGGGCGTAACAGGCGACGCATGTCGGGCGTGAAGGGCACCGCATAATCATGCGATGCCAGGATGATGCTGTCACGGGTGCGGATCAGGCGGGCAGTGACATAGATGTTGCGCTCGGCCACGGCATAGGTGCCCACCAGCACCACATCGGCATTGTGCTCGGCACTGATATCCGACAGCGTGCGGGACAGCAGGAATTCACCCTGCTTCTGATCCACATACACATTGTTGCGCAGCAGCATTTCCACAAATTGATATCCTTCGGCGGCAAACGATGACACCAGTTGTTGCGAGGCGATCCGGCCGAACGACGATGACTGCGACAGGTTGTCGATATTGGCAAAGCTGGCAGCCAGCATCCTGGAGGCGGGATCGAGCTGGTCGCTGGCGATGTCGATCAGGTTCTGTGCGGCCTGATGGTTGTTGGTGATTACCGGGTTACCAAGGGTTCTGGCGACGGTTTGGCAACCCGTCATACTGATGATGGCCAGTAGCAACAAGGCGCTTAACGGATGATGGGGAATCAGGCGTGTCATGTCACTAACTCCCGACCACATCAAAGGTTTTGCCGCGGGTCTGGTAATTGGCCAGGTCGGCATCACGCACATAATAAATGCGGGCATCCGAGCGCAGCAGTCGGTCGCCATCGTGCAAGGTGGTGGTTACGATCACTTCCGACATGGTCTCCCGCGCATCGCGCCAGAGGTCGCTCAGAATATCCAGGCCCAGCGCCAGCGGGATGATGGCCAGCTCATTGTCTTCCCAGTTGGGCACATTGCCGGCGATGGCGGCAATGGCAAATGCGGTGGAAAAGAAACCGGGTCGCGGTCGCAGGCTGCGGCCATTGTCATGGTTGACGACCATGATGTCGTAATCCAGACGCAGGCCGGCGGTGCCAGGCTGGCGGCTGACATTGGCGCCAGCGGCCAGCAATTGTGCGGTCAGCAGGCGCTGGTAGGCCTGTTCAAAGGGGCTGTCGGTGTCATCAGCCTGAGCAACGAACAGGGACGGTGATGCCTCCATCTGTTGGGTAATCAGGCTGGCTTCATTGGCGGCCATCAGGTTCCAGTGTGCGGCAGAGCGGGCCACTTCCTGCTCGACACCGGCAAATGTCACGGCGCGGGGAAATGCCTGGTAACGGTTGTTGCAGGCACCCAATGCGCAGCCTGCCAACAGGGCGAAGCAGATTAGTTGATGATAACGCGTCATGTAGAGTTCCGGCCGACAGTCAGGGTTGAATCACAATGCCTGTTAAGGCTATCGACACACGGGCGCAATACCTTAGCCCGGTGGTGGCGCAAAGCACTGCTGGCGTCCGTCGCCGGAACTGCTATAGTCAGCAGTAAAAACAGGTGCACAATGAATCTGATCCTCTACGCCATCCCGGCTTTCATGCTGTTGCTGTTGATTGAGCTGAGCGTGGACATCCGGCGCAAAACCGGTTTTTACCGCCTGAACGATGCCATTGCGTCGCTGAGTACCGGTATGCTCAGCCAGACCCTGGGGTTTGCCACGCGCTTTCTGGGATTTCTCGCCTACGCCACGCTATGGACGGTGTTGCCGCACGGTGAGCTGACCATGACACCGTGGCTGTGGGTGGTGGCTTTTGTGTTGTACGATTTCTGCTACTACTGGAGTCACCGCTGTCAGCATACCGTCAATGTGCTGTGGGGCATCCATGTGGTGCACCATCAAAGCGAAGAGTACAACCTGACCACCGCCTTGCGTCAGCCCTTTAACGGTTTTCTGATCGGGGCGGTCTTCTACCTGCCCATGTTGTTTGCCGGGTTCCCGCCCGCCGTGGTGGTGACTGTCGGGTCACTCAATCTGATTTACCAGTTCTGGGTGCATACCCGGTTCATCAAAACCCTGGGCTGGGCCGAACAGGTCTTTGTCACGCCGATGAATCATCGTGTGCACCATGCCATCAATGACCCGTATATCGACAAGAATTTTGGCGGGGTATTTATTCTGTGGGACCGTCTGTTTGGCACCTACCAGCATGAACTGGATGATGAGCCCTGTGTGTATGGCGTGCGCAAGCCCCTGCAAAGCTGGAATCCGTTTTACGCCAATCTGCATGTGCACTGGCAGTTATTGCAGGACTGCTGGCATGCCGAACGCTGGCGGGACAAGCTGCGTTTGTGGTTCATGCCGACCGGCTGGCGGCCGGCGGATGTGGACGCACGTTATCCGCTGGCACGTTGTCTGCCCGACAGCCAGCAGAAGTATGACCCGCGACCGCCTGTGCCGCTGGCCATGACAGTGCTGGCGCTGCACATCATGCTGATGGGTTTCACGGTCTGGTTTCTGATCAATGTCACGGTGTCTGACGTTGGCCTGGCGCTGGCGCATTTTGTGCCGTTGGGCGGCGGTCTGTGGCTAAACAGTCGCCTGCTGGAGCAGAAACCCCATGCGGTTTGGCATGCCATGTTGTTCTGGACCAGCTGCGCGGTGCTGCCTTGGGTGGTGTCGGGCTGGTTGCTGACGGTTCAGCTGTCATCTGCCCTGTTGTTGCTGCCCGCTGTCGTGTTGCCGCTGGTCTCCGGCCGCCGGTTGCTTAACCAGACTGTTTGATAAGGCGCCATGACTATTTCATTTGTGTCCAATGCTATGTGCTGACCACTGATCAGGTCATACCAGTCCTCCGTGTCGATCAGGTTGATATCGGACAGTGGTATGTGATGCGTCTCCAGGGAGATATTGTTGAGTGCAAAAATACTCTGTTCCCGGTTGATGCTTTGCCGCCAGAAGGCAAAAATGCCATCGCCCAGGTGCAGGGTAAACTGGGTGGCGTTGGGATGAAACGCCGGTTGTTGCTGCCGGATGGCAATCAGTGATTTCAGGGCTGACAATATCTGTGCATGCCGGCTGTCAGGGTCTGCCAGCAGGTTTTCCAGTGCCGGCTGCGACCACCGGTGGCGGTTGATGTGGCGGTTGTGACCGCTCTGTGCCAGGCGCTGCTCATCATTGCCGGTGCCCAGAAAGCTGTGAATGTAAAACGCCGGCACGCCTTCAAGTGCCAGCAGGATGGCATGCGCGCAGATGAAGCGTTGCAGCTGCCATTGATCAGGCGTGGCCGACTGATCCGCCAGTGTGCTCGCCAAGGCGTCCCACAAGCTGATATTGATTTCGTAAGGGCGCCGCTCCAGCGCTGAGGTCGCGCGCCAGGAAATGCGGCCGCCGGCGCGCTCCATGCCGGCCAGCAGGGCTTCGATTTCGTGTTCACTGAGCAGCCCTTCCGCGGGACGCAGGCCGATGCCATCATGGGAGGCGATGAAGTTGAAATAGAATGTACCCAGCTGCGCCGGCGGCATGCTCATCAACCAGTTCTTCAGGTGCCGGCAGTTACCATTGAGCAAGGTAAACAATAGCAGCGGCGGCAAGGAAAAGTTGTAAATACTGTGTGCTTCGTTGGCATTGCCGAAGTAACTCAGGTTTTCGCGTTTGGGGATGTTGGTTTCGGTAATGATCAGTGCTTCCGGTTCGGCATGTTCAATCAATGCCCGCAACAGGCGAACGATTTCATGGGTCTGCAGCAGGTTCAGGCAATTGGTGCCAGGCTCCTTCCAGATAAAGGCAACAGCATCCAGGCGGAATACGCGCACCTGGTGATCCAGGTACAGCCGGATGATACGCACGAACTCCAGCAGCACATCAGGGTTGCGGAAATCGAAATCGACCTGGTCGTGACCAAAGGTACACCATACGTGCCTGACACCTTCTGCGGTCGCCACCGGCCGCAACAGTTCACTGGTGCGTGGCCGGGTCACAGCGCTCAGGTCCAGCCCGGGGTCGGCTGTGTAGAAGTACTGTCTGCCGGGTTCCTGGCCGGCAATAAACTGCTGAAACCAGGTGTGTGACGTGGAGCAGTGGTTGATGACCAGGTCGGCCATCAGTTTGAAATCACCGGCCAGTGCCTCGATGTCCTGCCAGTCACCCAGTGCCGGGTGTACCGTGTTGTAGTCACTGACCGCGAAACCGTCGTCAGAGCTCCACGGGAAAAAGGGCAGCACATGCACGCCGGTGACCGTGCCTTGCAGATGCTGGCACATGAACTGCTGCAGGGTATGCAGGGGCCTGCCACCTGCTGCCGGCTTGATGCTGTCGCCGTAGGTAATCAGGTAGACATCACGTTGATCCCATATTTGCTGTTGCCGGCCGGCGTGAACCTGCGCCGGATCCAGGCGCATGGTTGCCATCAGTGCATCGGCCAGCTGTTGTGAGTCGGCGCTGCTCAGCGCCGGGTAGATGTGCTGCAGATGATTGCCAACACGGGTGTTCAGATCTGCCATGATCAACCTGCCTGCGTGATGAATTCCTGAGTGTCCGCCTCGACCGCTTCTTTGAGCTCCTCGAGGATGTTGGGCTGCGCGCTGCGCACGCGGTTCCAGCTGGGAATGAAGGGCGTCTCCATGGGGTTGTCGAGGAAATACTCGCCGGCAGCCTTGATATTGCGGGCAAACAGTTCCACGGCCTGCTCTTCCTTGTGGATATCCAGCGTCAGGCCGTTGATCAGCGCGTCGTTGCGGTAGGTTTCCACAAAGTCCAGGGCGATGCGAAAGTAGCTGGCCTTGAGGGTGCGGAAGGTCTCGCTGGACAGCACGACACCGTTGGTGGCCAGTTTGCGGAAGATGGCCTTGGCAATGTCGATGGACATCTTGGACAGGCCGGCTTCGGCGTTGTCGGCTGACAGGTCCTGGTGCTTGTGGTCATAGTTGTCGGCAATGTCGACCTGGCATAAACGGTTGGTGGCGTTGTTGCGGTACATTTCCGACAGGATGCCGATTTCCAGGCCCCAGTCGCTGGGTATGCGCAGGTCATTGACGGCTTCGGTACGGAAGGAGAACTCCCCGGCCAGGGGGTAACGGTAGCTGTCCAGATAGTCCAGGTAGTCGCTGGGCGGCAGCACTTTTTTCAGCGCCCGCAGCAGCGGCGTGACCATCAGGCGGCACACGCGGCCATTGATCTTGCCATCGGCGACACGCGCGTAATAACCCTTGCAGAACTGGTAATTGAAACCCGGATTGGCCACCGGGTAGATCAGCCGGGCCAGCAGTTCGCGCTTGTAGGTCAGGATATCGCAGTCGTGCAGGGCTATCGCCTGGCTTTTGCGCGAGGCCAGGGTGTAGCCCAGGCAATACCAGACATTACGTCCCTTGCCGGCCTGCGTCGGCGCCAGTCCCATGCCCTGCAGGCGTTCATCAATGGCGCGCAAGCGCGGACCATCGTTCCACAGGATGCGGTGGTGTTGCGGCAGCGCCGAAAAGAATTCCCGGGCGTGACGGTACTGGGCTTCGTCGGCACGATCGAGGCCGATCACGATCTGGCTGAGGTAAGGCACCTGCTTGAGTTCGTTGATGATATTGGGCAGTGCCGGCCCCTGCAGTTCCGAGAACAGCGAGGGCAGAATCAGTGTCATCGGACGCATTTTGGAAAATACTTCCAGTTCGTATTCCAGCTCGGCCAGAGGGCGGTTGCTCAGATTGTGCAGGGTGGTGATAACACCATTCTGGTGGAAGTCGCCCATGTCTGTTTCCTCTTTTGGGTGTTCATTAAAACGGCTTTGTTCAAATCGTTGCGAGCAGGTGTTTGATGCTGGCAGCCCATCCGGCAGGTCCGGTCTCGTCGCTGATGATCACCGGGCGGGCACTGTTCAGCCTGGGCAGGGCATGGGCCGGGGAGCGGATCAGCACCGGGTAGTCAGCAGCCTGCAGCATGGCGATGTCATTGTCACCGTCCCCCAGGGCAATAGAGACCACGTCGTTTTGAGTCTGCCGGTACACATCCTGTATGGCCGTCAGTGCCTGGCCTTTGTCGGTCTCGCCCAGCACATGCAGGAAGCGCCCGCCGCGCAGTGTCGTCAGGCCCAGGCCGGCCAGTGCTTGCCGAAAGCGGGCCAGGGCGTCGTCGCTGTCCCGCCAGATCAGGGGTTCGCTGAAATGGCGGTTTTGCGCCCGTTGGGCCGCCGTCATGTTCAGGCCTGTGGCAGCACAGATATCGCCAAGGCTGCAGTCACTCAGTGCCACCATCTGGTAGTCGGACTTGAGCGGTGCCAGCCGTGCCTGGATGTCATCATGGCGCAACCCCGCGACCACCTGCCAATACACGCCGTGTGACGTGGCACCCGATGGTGCGGTTCTGAACCGGCGCTTGGGATAGTAGGTGGCTGAACCGTTCTCAACAATAAAGGGGTCTGACAGGCCCAGTTTTTCGCTGAGCGCTTCGCATTCTGCCAGGGTTTTACTGGTATTGAAGATCAGGGGTATCCGGCGTTTTTGCAGTTTCCGTATGGTGGCCAGCGCCGGCTCTGCGGAATAGTTGTAATGATCGAGCAGGGTGCCGTCGAGATCGGTCACCACGATGATCTTGCTGTCATTGTTGCTGGTTGCGGTAGTCATCTGTCTGGTTAATGTACCTTGTAGGTGCAGTCGCTGATTCGGTGGTCTGCGTTCAGGCTCAGTACCGCATCGGCCTGCCCCGGCAGCGTGGCAAATGCGTGGCGTGTCAGGCGTTCATAGTGCTGGATGAAACGCCCGATAGCGTCGGGTGTCATTATTCCGCTGCTGCCCGTTTGCAGCGTGCAGTGCTTCGCTGCCAGTTTGGCCTCCTGCAAGCTGCGCCATGCCAGCACGCAGTCGAAAGAGGGGGCCTTCAGCATCACCAGGTAATCGATGAGGGCGAACAGATCCTGATATTCGTGGGCCAGCCGGTCATTGACATGGCGGCGCCAGCGGCCATCGGTGTCTTCCTCGGCTTCCAGTACGTTCACCGGATCGCGGAGTGCCCCGCTGTCCTGTGGTGGCACGCCGATACACCAGCCTTCCAGTATGACGACATCGCGGGGCGCCAGGGTACGCTGGCGGCTTGCCGGTGCCAGACAGTCGTCGGTGGCTTTGTCAAAACCCGGCAGCGTCACTTCGCCGCGCGTGCTGCACAATTGCTGCAGGGTAGAAATGGCCTGGGGAATATCATGCGTCCCCGGCACGCCGCGGGTGACCAGCAACGGATGCACGTTTTGCCCGAGTTGCAGGCGGGCCTGACGACCCAGATAAAAATCATCCAGCGACAGGACAGTCGTTTTCAGGCGGAACTGGTTTTCGAGCATGATTGCGATCGTCTTTGCCAGTGTTGATTTACCTGTACCCTGTGCACCGTTTATGCCAACCACCAGCGGTTGTTGCTGCTCAGTATGCCGGGCGGCCAGCCTGGTGGCCAGCGCCGGGACATACTGCAGGGTATCTGCAAGCCACTGAGGTGGCAGCCGGTCAGTGTGGGCAAGGTTCTGCCATTGGCTGAGCACCTGGTCGTCCGGCGCTTGTGTGGTTGCTGGCATGGCATGGTCCTGTGTCTGCGTCGGTGACGCCCAAGGCGGCAAAAAACGCACCAAAATAGTGCGATGCGTGAACGGGTCAACCTGCGGATGGCCCTTGTGCTGGTCGTGTGCAGGCGCGGTGATGTGGTAAGCTGCTTTGCAGATTCATCGCCGGTATCACCGGTGGTGCCTTTCCGTAGATTTGATAATGCAAACTCTGGTCCAGACATGCAATCTTCCCTGATTCCCGAGCGTCCCCTGATTATTTCGCCGACGCTGGCTGCCACGATTGGCCTTGAAGAGGCGGTGCTGCTGCACGTGCTCAGTGAGCTGATGGTGCATCGCCCGGGCATTGAGCGCAAGGGGCTCAACTGGTTGCTGCTGGAACAGCAGGAACTGCTGGATGCGTTGCCATTCTGGGCCTGGATAGATATCCGGCGGGTGCAGAAAAATCTTCAGGACCTGGGGCTGATCCTGGTGGATGCACGGACCGATCATGAGGATGGCTGGTATATCGCCATCAATCAGCGCCACAGCGGCAGTGCTGCCGCCGACCTACGTCGGCAGGCACCGGCCCCGGCTGAGTCGGCCCCGGTGGCGTCATCGCCCCAGGTGGCTCTGGTTACCGCCGGCAAGACGTCAGCGGCAGGCAACGGTTCGGCCGGTTACATCGCGCCGGACTGGCAGCCCGGGGAAGAGTGGCTCAGTCTGTGTCGCCAGCACGGGGTGCCCGATGCCTTTGCCCGGGAACGGGTGCCGGGGTTTGTCATGTACTGGCGTGATCGCGCGCAGTCGCGCTTCTCGTGGGGTAATGCGTTTTACAAACACGTGCTGCGCGAGTGGCGTCAGGAGCAGACACGGCGGGGCGCCGCCGAGCTGGAAACCACCATGTCGGCCCAGTGGCAACCCAGCCAGGATGCGATTGATATCCTGTGTAATGCCGGGATCAATGAGGCGTTTATTGAGGATGCAGTACCGGAGTTTGTGCTTTACTGGCGCGAGCGCGGCGCGCAGAATGGCACCTGGAATACCCGTTTTATCGAGCACATTCGCCGGCAGTGGGCGCGGTACAAGGCTTCGGTCATCAATGACGGGGTGCCTCGGCCAATCAGTGAGAACTGGCAGCCCAGTGCAGAAGTCTTTGATGTCCTGCGGCTGGCCGAGATAGATGAGGATTTTGCCCGCAGCAAGGTGCCCGAGTTTGTGCTGTATTGGCGCGATACGGGGCAGCCGCAGGCTTCCTGGAATACCCGCTTTCTGCAATTCATTAAATATTCCTGGGCGCGGCGTCTGGACGCTGGCGCGGCAACGGGGTTGACGCATGCACGAGATAAACAATCTGCTGAGCGAGGCGGGCAAAGCCTTGAAGCCACGTTCCGGCGCTTCACAGACCGAAGCTGGGCAGAGTAGGCAGCGCACTGGCGCCGACAACAAGGGCGGGCCTGATCGGGTCGATGCCATCAATCAGCTGTTCACCGAGTTCGAGCTGGCCTACCATAATCAGTACCATAAGGCCTATGGTGATCCGGATCGCCTGATGCTGGCCAAAAAATACTGGCTGGAATGCCTGGGCGATTTTCACCCGCAGCAATTGGTGACCGCTGCCCGGCGGCTGGTGAAGAGCCAGGATTACCTGCCCACCATTTCCGCCGTGATTCGGGCCTGCGAGGAGTCCTACGGACTGTTCGGCCTGCCGTCCGAACGCGATGCCTACACTGAAGCCTGCCGCGCGCCGGCTCCGAAATCGGCCTATGCCTGGTCGCATCCGGCGGTGTATCAGGCAGGCAAGGCAACGGACTGGTTTTTTCTGGCAACAGAGGCCGAAGACAAGGTGTTCCCGGTGTTTGCCTACTACTACCGGCAACTGTGTCAGCGCGTGATCCGCGGAGAGGATCTGCAGGCGCCGGTGCCGCCGGCGCTGGAGAAGGATCCGTCGCGGCCCTTGACGTTTGCCGAACGGGAAAAAAAGCTGGCGCAACTGCGTGCCAGTCTGGACATCTGAACAGCGCTCAGTTCAGTGCCGACAGCTCCCGCTCCAGCAGGCTGGTATCCCCCATATTGAGTTCAACCAGGCGGCGCAGATGCGTCATGCTGTCCACGTCAATGTGTTCGCACGCCAGCCCCACTTTGTCTCCGGTGTGGTTGGCAACCCGGGCGGTCATGCAGATCTGGATGTCGCCGCCCAGATGGATGGTGATATCGACGGGTTTGCTGTCAATGATCTTCTGGTCTGGCAGAACATTGATGAGAATACCGCGCAGGGAGATGTCAATCAGCTGGACAGGCCAGAAGTGATCGTCCTGGGTAACGACGGTCTCTGCATCAAAAAAGATGCGCGTGAACGAGCGTTGGGATACTGGCGCTGTCGTGTAGCCGTTATCGTCGGTCATGGTATTGGCGTTATGCTCCTGGCGACTGGTTTGGGTGAGTGCAGCAGTTTCCCCTCTGCTGCACTATCGGCCAATACCACAAAACCTTGAAACGTCCGGCGAAAATAAATGACCGCTACGACGCCAGCTTACGATACTTGATGCGCGTGGGCTGGGCGTTGTCGCCCAGACGTTTTTTGCGATCCGTCTCGTAGTCAGAGTAATTGCCTTCGTGGAACACGACCTGGCTGTCGCCTTCAAAGGCCAGAATATGGGTGCAGATGCGGTCCAGGAACCAGCGATCGTGCGACACCACAATCACGGAGCCGGGGAAGTTCAGCAGGCCTTCCTCCAGCGCGCGCAGGGTTTCCACGTCCAGGTCGTTGGTCGGTTCGTCGAGCAGCAGCACATTGGCGCCGCGCTTAAGCAGCTTGGCCAGGTGCACGCGGTTCCGCTCACCGCCGGACAGGTCCTTGATGTACTTCTGCTGGTCACCACCGCGGAAATTGAACCGGCCAACATAGGCACGTGACGGCACCTCATAACGGCCGATCTGCAGGATGTCCTGACCCTCGGACAGTTCTTCCCAGACGGTCTTGCTGCCGTCCAGCGAATCTCGGCTCTGGTCCACGTAGGCAAGGTCAACCGTTTCGCCCAGTTCAATGCTGCCGCTGTCGGGCTGTTCCACACCGGTCAGCATACGCAGGAAGGTGGTTTTACCGGCACCGTTGCCGCCGATGATGCCGACAATGGCGCCCTTGGGCACCGAGAAACTGAGGTCGCTGATCAGCGTCTTGTCATCAAACGACTTGCTCAGGTTATTGACTTCAATCACCTTGTCACCCAGGCGTGTGCCCGGCGGGATATACAGCTCGGTGGTTTCATTGCGTTTCTGGAATTCCTGCGAGTTCATTTCCTCGAAGCGGGCCAGGCGAGCCTTGCTCTTGGCCTGACGACCCTTGGGGTTGTTACGTACCCACTCCAGTTCGTGACGGATGGTCTTCTCGCGGGCAGCCTCCTGTTTCTGCTCGGTTTCCAGGCGCTTTTCCTTGTTTTCCAGCCAATTGGTGTAGTTGCCTTCAAACGGGATGCCGTAACCGCGATCCAGTTCCAGGATCCAGCTGGCAGCGTTGTCCAGAAAGTAGCGGTCGTGCGTGATGGCGACCACGGTGCCGGGGAATTCTTTCAGGAAGCGCTCCAGCCAGGCCACACTTTCGGCGTCCAGGTGGTTGGTGGGCTCGTCCAGTAGCAGCATGTCCGGGTTGGACAGCAGCAGGCGGCACAGNGCCACGCGGCGTTTTTCGCCGCCCGACAGTTTGTTGACATCCGCTTCCCATGGCGGCAGGCGCAAGGCGTCGGCCGCGATTTCCAGGGTGCGCTCAATATCCCAGCCATTGGCGGCGTCTATGGCGTTCTGCAGCTCGCCCTGCTTTTCCAGCAGGTCGTTCATCTCGTCGTCGCTCATGGGCTCGGCGAAACGGTCGCTGATGGCATTGAATTCTTCCAGCAGCCTGATGACGTCGCCCATGCCCTCTTCGACATTGCCGCGCACATCCTTGTCGGCATTCAGCGCCGGTTCCTGGGGCAGGTAACCCACGTTGATGCCGGTCTGGGCCCGCGCCTCACCGTTATATTCGTTATCGACGCCGGCCATGATGCGCAGCAACGTGGACTTGCCCGAGCCGTTCAGGCCCAGTACGCCGATCTTGGCGCCCGGGAAAAACGACAGCGAGATGTCCTTGAGGATTTCTTTTTTGGGGGGCACAACTTTGCCCACACGGTGCATGGTGTATACGAACTGGGCCATAACGGGTAGATCTCCGAGCCTGAATTGATTGCTGTCATTCTACCATGGAGTCACCGTGGAGAGTTTGAGCAATGCGGTGTGTCCTGTTGACTATCGGCACACCGGTGGCCGGATCAGCGTTCGGGCAGCAGGCGCAGACCGGCAATTTCTGACGGCGTGGCCTTCAGGGCGTTGGCGACGCGGTCAAAGAAGTCGATTTCAAATTCGCGCACATGGTCGTCAGAATGCAGAACCCGGATCAGGCATTGCAGAATCAGGGCGCGGTCTTCGTCGGCAAGCTTGCGGGTGGCCTTGCTGAGGTAGCGGTCCAGTGATTGACGCTCGAACAACTCGGACTGCCCGGCGACACGAATGTCTGCTTCGCTGATGTTTTCGCCGGTTACTTCCAGCAATACTGCCTGAATATCAGAAATCTCAGAGGGGTCGACATTCTTGTCGGCGCTGGCAGCGCGTGCCAGTACCATCAACAGGACTTCTTTCATCAACTGTTTTTCCGCAGCTTCAGAGTTCGAACTCTGGAAAAGGCTGGTCAATGTTTCAAATTTGATGATACTCATCCTGTTCTGTTCTCCATGGTGACGGTTATTGGTAGGGCCTGATTCCAGGCGCTACCCGGCAAGTGGCCTAGATTAGAATCACTCGGTATCAATGTCAACGCACTCAAGGTTGTCCCAAAACCCTGATCTTGCAGACCAGTTCCTTGCCGCGCGTCAGGTAGTCAAGCAGGGCATACTGGAACAGGATCACGCCGTACATTTCCATGCCTTCCTCGACCGGTGTCCACAGGTTGTAGGCCAGCGTATTCAGCTCGTCATTGGCCAGATAGGGCTCTGTGTATAACTCCACACCCACCGCGCCGCCCAGAAAAATCAGTCCGGACAGGATGAAAATGGCTGCCGTGCGTCCTGGCAGATTGTAGAGGAAGCGCAGGAACACCAGTGCCAGCACCAACACCAGCGGCAGGGCATAAACTGCCCAGGAGGCCTCAGTCACAACGTTGACGCTTTCATGCAAACCCGCCATTTCATCCATTGACAGCAGCACAAAGCCCCAGCCCAGCAGCATCCAGTGAGCGCGCCAGCGGTCGCGTTGCTGCCATTTGCCGGCGGCCAGTAGCAGCGTCATGGCGCCGGTCAGCATCAGGTTGGCCGATGAAAACCAGGTCGGGATGTTGTTCTCTTCATCCACGTCGAAAAGCTGGCGAATGACCCAGGGAATATCACTGACCAGGTAATGATGAAGGGTCAACCAGAGATGAATGACCAACAGGCAGCCAGCCAGCACGCTGAGCAGCAGTATGAGCGAGTGCGCGTTGAGTTTGAGTTCGATCTGCTTGATGACGCTGTCCTCCGTCCGTCGTCAGCGGCCCGCGTGGCGGGCGCTGGTGTGTTTTTGTTGATGCTTGTCACGGTACATGCTCGCGTCGGCCGCTCCCAGTAGTGCATCCTGGCTGTGGCCGTCGGCCGGGAAAACCGCCGCGCCGATGCTGACGCTAATGCTCAGGTCTGTGACATGCAGGGTCATGTGACCGTCCAGGCTTTCGCGCATGCGCTCCAGCATCTGCGTCAGTACCTCATCAGTATCGATCTGTCGTGTCAGGATGATGAACTCGTCGCCGCCCAGACGGCCGGCGAAATCGGATTCGCGCACAGCCCTGCGCAGGCGGGCCGCCAGCTCGGTCAGGACGCTGTCACCGGCGCTGTGGCCAAACCGGTCGTTGACCTGCTTGAAATTATTGATGTCCAGCATGATCAGCGCAAACCGCTCGCCGCTGCGCTGTGCCTCTTTCAGGGTTTGCGCGACTCGCTCATCTACCCAGCGTCGGTTGGGCAGCCCGGTGAGTGAGTCCTCACGCGCCAGCAGCATTTCCTGCTGCCGGGAGCGGAAATAGCAGGCGACACTCAGGCCGAAGATCCAGGCAACGTGGAAGTTGGCACCGGCGAACAGATACCATTGGTTGGCGAGGGTGTTCCCGCCAGTCTCGGCAAACGTGTTGCCGCCAAGCGTCAATATGAGTTGCCAGGCGATCGTCAGGCCGATCAGCCCGCCTGCAGTGGCCGCCAACAGATTGGCCTGCAGTTCGTGGCGACTGGCGGTGCGCCAGATCATCACGGCGCCGGCCAGCAACTGGAATGTCATGGTGACGCTGTCGTGGAGAACGGACTGGGTAAGCGGATCCAGCCGGGTTGCCCAGGTCGCGATAATAAACACCGGGACCAGTGCCAGGAAAAACTGCCCGCGCCGCCGGGACTGATAACCGCGAAATTGCAGGGCGCCTTCCAGCACCAGCATATTGGCTGCCAGGCTGCTGGTTATGCTCAGGAAAGGCCCCCAGCCGTCAGACCAGCCATACTGGGCATTGAGCAGGGTGGCAATGGCTGAGGCAATGTTGAGGAATGTGCCCAGCATCCAGTGCAGGACGCCCGGCATGTTCCGGTTGATACGCCAGATCAGCACCATCACGATGAACGATGTCATCGCGAGGGTGATGAACATCAGTACCAGGGTGGCAATATCGAGCTGCAAAGCCATAAAGCCGCCGTTCCAAGCTTGCGTGAAAGGCACTTAAGGTATCCTCAAGGGCGGGGATTGTCCAGATTACGCAACTTCCGGATGCTGAAGGGCGCGACATCATGTAAAATACGGCCTCACTGAAATTTCCAGCCATGGGGAACTGCATGTTTAGTACCAGCATGACCATCAAAGACTTCGATCCCGAGTTGCAGGCCGCTATTGAAGGCGAGCGTCAGCGCCAGGAAGATCATATCGAATTGATTGCCTCGGAAAATTACACCAGCCCGCGCGTCATGGAAGCCCAGGGCAGTGTACTGACCAACAAGTATGCCGAAGGCTACCCGGGCAAGCGTTATTACGGCGGTTGTGAGTTTGTTGATGATGTTGAGACGCTCGCCATTGAGCGTGCCAAAGAGCTGTTTGGTGCTGATTATGCCAATGTTCAGCCGCACTCCGGCTCCCAGGCCAATGCCTCGGTCTACATGGCGCTGCTGAAGCCGGGCGACACCGTGCTGGGCATGAGTCTGGCACATGGTGGCCATCTGACACATGGTGCCAGCGTGAGCTTTTCCGGCCGCATCTATAACGCCGTGCAGTACGGCATCAAGGATGATACCGGCGAAATCGACTACGAACAGGTTGAGGCGCTGGCGCTGGAACACAAGCCCAAGATGATTGTGGCAGGATTTTCCGCCTACTCGCGGATCATTGACTGGATGCGCTTTCGCGAGATTGCGGACAAAGTGGGTGCCTACCTGCTGGTCGACATGGCGCATATCGCCGGTCTGGTGGCCGCGGGCGTGTACCCCAGCCCGGTGAAGATTGCCGATGTCACCACCACCACCACCCACAAGACACTGGGCGGTCCGCGGGGCGGCATTATCATGGCCAAAGCCAATCCGGAGCTTGAGAAGAAACTCAATTTTGCCGTCTTCCCGGAAAGCCAGGGCGGCCCTCTGATGCACGTCATCGCTGGCAAGGCCGTGTGTTTCAAGGAGGCCATGACCAAGGAGTTCAGGGACTACCAGAAACAGGTGGTGAAGAATGCCCAGACCATGGCCGACGGTTTCATCAAGCGTGGTTTTGAAGTGATCTCCGGCGGCACCGACGACCATCTGTTCCTGCTCAGTCTGGTCAAGCAGGACATCACCGGTAAGGATGCTGATGCAGCGCTGGGCCGTGCCTACATTACCGTCAACAAGAATGCCGTCCCCAACGATCCGCGCCCACCTTTTGTCACCAGCGGTCTGCGCATTGGTTCGCCGGCAGTGACACGTCGCGGCTTTGGTGAAAAAGAAGTCGCTGAACTGACGGAGTGGATGTGCGATATTCTGGATGACATCAATAATGAAGCCGTCATCGATGCGGTGCGCGATAAAGTCAAAGCTTTGTGCGCCCGCTTTCCCGTGTACAAGAGCGCCTGACTGAGCGCGACAGAGACGCCTGACCATGCATTGTCCTTTTTGTGGCGCGCTGGATACCAAGGTGATTGATTCGCGGCTGGTCGCTGAAGGCGACCAGGTGCGAAGACGCCGTGAGTGCATAACCTGTGCCGAACGCTTTACGACCTATGAAAGTGCTGAGCTGGTGATGCCACGTATCATCAAACAGAACGGCAATCGCGAGTCGTTTGACGAGCGCAAGCTGTACTCCGGCCTGATGAAAGCACTGGAAAAGCGTCCGGTCAGCATTGAGGACGTGGAGTCTGCCGTGAACCGCATCAAGCACTTCATTCGCGGCACCGGCGAGCGCGAAGTGCCCTCCCGGGTGCTGGGCGAGCAGGTGATGCGTGAGTTGCGTCAGCTGGACGAAGTGGCGTTTGTCAGATTCGCATCGGTGTACCGCAGCTTCAAGGATCTGAATGAGTTCCGCGCGGAGATAGACCGGCTATCTAATGAATAGCAGGGCTAACGAATAACCGCGAACCATCGGCCCGACTGAACGTCCGGTTTGCCAGTCCATCGGAGACCCGTACTCTTGACCACAGAGCAATACATGCAGCGAGCCATTACGCTGGCGCAGTCGGTGCTCAGTGCCGGCCCCAACCCACGCGTGGGTTGTGTTGTCGTGCGTGACGGCGAGATAGTGGGCGAAGGCTTTCACGAGAAGCCGGGCGAACCCCATGCCGAGGCTGTGGCCTTGCGTGCAGCAGGAGAGCGTGCGCAGGGTGCAACGGCTTATGTGTCACTGGAGCCCTGTGCGCACATGGGCAGGACGCCGCCGTGTTCGGAGGCCCTGATTCAGGCCGGCGTCAGCGACGTGGTGTATGCGGGCATTGATCCGAATCCCCAGGTGTCCGGGCAGGGCCTGCAGCGGTTGCGCGAAGCCGGCGTGCGCGTGCATGGTCCAGTGCTGGCAGCCGAGGCGGACGCGCTCAATCGTGGTTTCCTGAAACGTATGCGGCAGGGATTGCCCTGGGTTCGTTGCAAAATGGCCATGAGTCTGGATGGGCGCACGGCCATGGCGTCAGGCGAAAGCAAGTGGATTACCGGCGCTGCCGCACGTGCCGATGTGCAGTTGATGCGCGCCAGTAGCTGTGCGGTGGTCACCGGCGTCAATACCATTTTGAGTGACAACCCGGGTTTGAATGTCCGCCCTGAACAGCTGGATGCAGACCAGGCAGCGCAGGTCGGGGGTCGGCAGCCGTTGCGCGTGATCCTGGACTCGTCATTGCGGACACCGCCTGATTCGCGCGTGATAGAGCTGCCCGGCGAGGTCCTGTTTTTGACCGGGCAGCCACACCCGCAGCAGCGTTCGCGCTTCCAGGGATCGCGTGCCGGCATCCGCGAAATCCCCGTGCAGCCGGGCGGGCGACTGGACCTGCGTGCAGCGATGGCCTGTCTGGCCCAGGACTTCGAGTGCAATGATGTCATGCTCGAGGCCGGGCCCACCCTGAGTGGCGCCATGGTGCAGGCAGGCCTCGTGGACGAGGTGGTGCTGTATATTGGCGCAAGATTTCTGGGCAGCGACGCGTTGCCGCTGTTTCATTTGCCCGGCATCAATCGCATGCAGGATCACATCGCTCTGGAGATTACCGCCGTGCGCCAGATTGCTGAGGATTGTTGTATTACGGCCCGTCTCAAACACGTCGACAGGTAGCGGGTGCCGATGGCCCGCGCCCATAGCCGCCCTGACCGCCATCACACTGAAAGCCAGGAAAAACTGATATGTTTACCGGAATTATTGAATCGATTGGTACCGTCGACTCGTTTAAACTGCGTGGCGATGAATGGCGCCTGAAGGTCCGCTGCCCGGCGCTGGACATGGCTGACGTGCAGCTCGGTGACAGTATCGCCGTCAACGGATGTTGCCTGACGGTAACGCAGTTCAGCGACGACAGTTTCTGCGCCGATGTGTCCAACGAGAGTATCAGCCTGACCACGTTCCAGTATTTGCAGGCAGGCGCAAAGGTCAATCTGGAAAAAGCCCTGACCCCGCAGACACGCCTGGGGGGGCACCTGGTCAGTGGCCATGTGGATGGCGTCGGCGACCTGCTGTCGCAGGACAACGACGGCGGCAGCTGGCGTCTGACAGTTCGGGTGCCGGATGCGCTGGCGCGTTACATCGCGCAGAAAGGCTCGGTCTGTATTGATGGCGCCAGCCTGACGGTGAACACTGTAGAGGGTGCCTGCTTCAGTGTTAACATAATCCCGCATACACAGCAGGCAACGATTATTCACACCTACCGGGTGGGACAACGGATCAACATTGAAGTGGATCTGATAGCGCGTTATCTGGAACGCCTGGTGCTGGGCGAGCGTGCGTCCTCGGCCACCAGCGCCGAGGGCCTGACCAGGGCCTTTCTGGCCGATCATGGCTTCGACAGCTGATCAGTCCTACATACACAGTGCAATGCAAGTAGCGAGAACTATGAAACTCAATACGATTGAAGAACTGGTAGAAGATATCCGCCAGGGCAAAATGGTCATTCTGATGGATGACGAGGATCGCGAGAACGAAGGCGATCTTGTCATCGCGGCCGAAAAAGTGCGCGCTGAAGACATCAATTTCATGGCCAAGAACGCCCGTGGCCTGGTGTGCCTGACGCTGACCCGGCAACGTTGCGAACAGCTTGACCTGCCGTTGATGGTGAGCCGCAACAATACCCCGTACAACACCAATTTTACCGTGTCCATTGAAGCGGCCACGGGTGTTACCACCGGCATTTCAGCCGCAGACCGGGCCGTGACCATCCGTGCTGCAGTGGCACGTGATGCCAGGCCGCATGATATTGTGCAGCCCGGTCACATATTCCCGATCATGGCGCAGCCGGGTGGTGTGCTGAGACGCGCCGGTCACACTGAAGCTGGCTGTGACCTGGCCCGGCTGGCGGGCATGGAGCCTGCCGCTGCCATTGTCGAGATCATGAACGAAGACGGCACCATGGCGCGGCGCCCCGATCTGGAAGTGTTTGCCGAGCAGCATGGCCTGAAGATCGGCACCATCGTCGACCTGATTCATTACCGCATCGCCAATGAGCATACGGTGGTGCGCAAAGACAGCAACAGTATCAGCACCGAGTACGGGGAGTTCACCCTGCACACCTTTGAAGACACCATTTCCGGCGGCACCCATATGGCCTTCACCATGGGTGAGTTTACCCAGGACGATGCGGTGATGGTGCGGGTGCACATTGCCAGCACATTGCGCGATGTCTGTGATGTGGTGGTACCCGGACAGACCAGCTGGTCATTCAGCCGTGCCCTGGAGCGGATTGCTGCTGAAGGTTGTGGTGTAGCGGTGCTGCTGTCGGGTGACGATTACGAGGAAGATATCAACGAAAGTATCAACAGCGTGCTCACCGCCAAGAAAATCATTCCGCGCCGGCATCGACATGCCGGCAGTGATGTCACCATCGGCACCGGCTCGCAGATCCTGCGTGATCTGGGTGTTGGCAAAATGCGCCTGTTGAGTTATCCGGCGAAATACAATGCACTGACCGGGTTCGATCTGGAAGTGGTGGAGTTTGTTGAATTCGACGTGCCGGCGTGATTGCAGACCGTTGTGCATCATCAGGCATTTTTTAATCAGGGGATCAGAACATGAGCAATATCCGCACAATCGAAGGTGATTTTCTGCCTGGCAAGGGCAACTACGTCATCGTCGCCTCACGCTTCAACAGCTTTATTGTCGAAAAGCTGATTGATGGCGCCGTTGATACGCTGCGTCGTCACGGCGTCAAAGACAGCCAGATAACGCTGGTGTGGGCGCCGGGCGCTTACGAATTGCCGCTGTTGACCAAGCATGTGCTGGCCAAGGGTTCCTATGATGCAGTCGTTGCGCTGGGCGCGGTCATCCGTGGTGGCACGCCGCACTTCGAATTCGTCGCTGGCGAATGCGTCAAAGGACTGAGTCAGGTCGGGCTGGACGCCGGCGTACCGGTTGCGTTTGGTGTACTGACCGTTGATACGATAGAGCAGGCCATCGAGCGCGCTGGCACGAAAGCCGGCAATAAAGGCGCTGAAGCGGCCATGGGCGCGATCGAAATGGTCAGTGTCATCAACAAGCTGGGAGCCTGATCGCGTGATTGAGATTCCAGGGGTCAGTGGTTCATTGCCGGACCAGGCGGTACCCGAAACTGATGGGCAAAACAGACCTGCTGCCGATGCCAGGAGCAAGAAGCTGAACGAACGGCAAAAAGCGCGGCGCATGTTGCTACAGGCCCTGTATCAGTGGGAGCTTGCCCGTGCGCCGGTGACTGACATCATGGCGGAGTTTCTGGTTTATTATCAGGGCAAGATCGATCGCGAGTTTTTCAAGCAGGTTTTTCCGGATGTGATCGCGCACGTCAGTGAGCTGGATGAAATGATGCAGCCGTGGCTGGACCGCGAAATAAAGGCACTTGACCCGATTGAATTGTCCCTGCTGCGGCTTGGGCTTTACGAGCTGGCGCACCGGATTGATGTGCCTTACAAAGTTGTGATCAATGAGGCTGTCGAACTGGCCAAGGTGTTTGGCGCCACTGATGGCCACAAATACATCAATGGCGTGCTGGATCGGGCCGCCAGACAACTGCGGGCATTGGAGCAGCGTGGCACTGGCCGAGTTTGAGTTGATCAGGCAGTATTTTAATACCGCGTCGCTGACGTTCCCGCGACCAGGCATCGTGCTGGGTCCGGGCGATGATTGCGCCTTGCTGGCGGTGCCCGCTGGCAGCCATCTGGCGATGTCGATGGACACGCTGAACGAAGGTGTGCATTTTCCGGCTGGCGCGGATGCCGCTGACCTCGCCCAGCGTTGTCTGCGCGTTAATCTCAGCGACCTGGCTGCCATGGGGGCGGAACCTGTGGGGTTCACGCTGGCCCTGAGTTTGCCGAACGTCAGTGAAGACTGGCTGCAGGGTTTCAACCGGGGCCTGTCGCAATGTGCAAGCCAGTACCAATGCAGCCTGCTGGGTGGCGATACGACCCGCGGACCACTGACCATCACCATTCAGGTCCATGGCCTGGTACCTGCAGGCCAGGCGCTGCGCCGCAACGGCGCGCGCGTGGGTGATGGCATCTATGTGACCGGTGTGCTGGGTGATGCGGCACTGGCGCTGCCGTATCTGACGCACCGGCCGGGCTTTGATCTGTCGGCCCTGAACCCGGCTGACCGTGAGACGCTGCAGGCTGCCTTCTATCGGCCGCCGGCACGGACCGCAGCGGGTGCGGCCTTGCGGGGCCTGGCGTCGGCGGCGATTGATGTGTCCGACGGAGTTGCCTCTGACCTGCTGCATATTCTGGATGCCAGTGCGAATGGCGATGCCATGCTGGGCGCAGTGCTGGATGGTGGAAATGTACCGGTTTCGCAGGCGTTTGCCCGACTGGTCGCCAGCCCTGACCGGCTCGCCATGGCGCTGGGCGGCGGCGATGACTATGAGCTGTGCGTGACGGTGCCGCCAGCGCGGGAGGCGCAGGCACGGGCAGCGCTGCAGGCCCTGGGACTGCAATTTACCCGTATTGGTGAGGTGGTGGCCGGTTCCGGTATCATGGTCAGGGACGGCAGTGGCGTCGTGCAGCCGCTGCGACTTAATGGGTATCGACATTTCGGGATGGATGACAATGAATAACACGCCAGCGTCCGTGTGGCGTAATCCGGTACATTTTCTGGCTTTTGGACTGGGCAGCGGAGCGGCCCCGAAAGCGCCGGGCACCTTCGGCACCGCCGCTGCTGTGCTGATCTATCTGCTATTGCCGCCGATGTCTGCGGTGATTTATCTGCTGTTCCTGGCACTGACGTTCGTGGCAGGGGTGTGGCTGTGTGGCCGAACCGCGGCCGATATCGGGGTCCATGATCACGGTGGTATCGTCTGGGATGAGTTTGTCGGGCTGTGGCTGACAATGTTTCTGGCGCCGCCGGGTCTGCTGTGGCTGGTGCTGGGGTTCGTGCTGTTCCGGGTCTTTGACATTCTGAAACCCTGGCCAATCGCCTGGTGCGATAGACACGTCGAAGGTGGTCTGGGAATCATGATTGATGATGTACTTGCCGGGCTCATGGCCCTGGCCTGTTTGCAGTTGATTGCTGCGCTGATTTTGTGAGAGGTTGCATCAGGTGAGAGTCAAATTTGTTGCTCAGGCAACACTGCCCACGGCGTGGGGGAAATTTACCATCCATGGTTTTGAGGATGTGATTACCGGGAAAGAACATGTCGTACTGGCCATGGGCGACCCGGCGGCCGCCGGGTCGGTGCTGTGTCGGGTGCATTCCGAGTGTCTGACCGGGGATGCATTGTTCAGTCTGCGCTGTGACTGCGGACCCCAGCTGCAGTATGCCATGCAGAAAGTGGCTGAGGCAGGTTGTGGCCTGATTCTGTATCTGCGTCAGGAAGGCCGGGGCATCGGTTTGCTTAACAAGATCAAGGCCTATTCGCTGCAGGACCAAGGCGCGGATACCGTGGAAGCCAATGAGCAACTGGGTTTTGCCGCGGACGGCCGCGACTATGAGGTCTGCAAGCCGATGCTGGCGCATTTTGGCGTGAACGATGTCCGTCTGCTAACCAATAACCCCGAGAAGGTCACGGCGCTGGAGTCGCTGGGTATCCGAGTGTCCGAGCGGGTGCCGATCGAGACGGGGCTCAATACCCACAATGAAAGTTATCTGGCGGTCAAAGTCAGCAAGATGGGGCATCTGCTCAAAGGCTGACCGTCACCGACGAGCCCGGTCAATGTGCGCACACATTTGCCGGGCGCCCTGCAGGGCGCGCAGACTGTGGCGTTGCACCAGATCGGGCGGGATAACATACAGATGCTGTCCGGCCACGGCCTGAACCTGCGGCCAGCGCTGCCAGTCACCCAGCCAGGCAGGTGCGTCTGATGACGAACCGCTGGCGATGATGACCTGCGGATTGCGCGCCAGTACGTCCTCCAGATTGACCTTGGGCCCGACCGGTAATTCGGCAAAAATGTTCTGGCCACCACACAGCTGTATCATGTCGTTGATCAGTTCATGTCCGCCGACACTGATCATGGGGCTGTGCCAGACCTGATAGAACACACTCACCGGCTGCCGGTTACCGAATTCCATTTGCAGTTGCTGTATCTGCTGACTGAACTGGCGTTTGAGTGCGCTGCCCCGGGATGGATGTCCGGTCAGTTGACCCAGGCGCTCCAGGTGTTCGCCGATACTGGACAGGGAATCGGGTTCGGCAACATAGACCGGAAACCCGAGTGACGCCAGGCGGTTCAGGGCGCCGCGCGGATTGCCGCTGCGCCAGGCCACGATCAGGTCAGGCTGCAGAGCCACGATGCGTTCCATGTCCAGCGCATCGTAACGGCCAACAACGGGCAGCGTCAGGGCCTCGGGCGGATAGTCGCTGTAGTCCATGACACCTACCAGCTGCTCACCCGCACCCAGACTGAACAGCAGCTCGGTCGTGGACGGGGCCAGACTGATAATGCGTTGCGCCGGCGCAGCCAGCGTGATGCGGGTGCCGTCATCATCGACGACGCTGACACCGGTGTCGGCCGCGTGCACCTGTGCCAGTGTCAGAACGGCCAGCAGGCTTGCCAGCAGTGCGCCGATAAGGTCTGCAGCACGGGCGGGCATGCTAGTAGTCTATTCCCTTTTGCACACGCACACCGGCATTAAAGGCGTGTTTGACATCGGTGACATCACTGACCGTGTCAGCAAGTCCGATCAGACGGTCATTGGCATTGCGACCGGTGATGATGACGTGCTGATCGGCGGGGCGCTCAGTCAATGCCTGCACGACCCTGTCGGCATCCAGGTAACCGTAGGTCAGCATGTAGGTCAGCTCGTCGAGCAACACCACCTTGATGTCCGGGTTCTTCAGCAACGCCTCGGCGTGCGCCCAGGTAGCCTGTGCGGCCTGGATGTCAGCTTCACGGTCCTGGGTTTCCCAGGTAAACCCGGTATTCATCACGTGAAATTCCACCAGCGGGTGCGCGCTGAACAGCAGGTGTTCACCACATTCCCATTGGCCCTTGATGAATTGCACGACACCGCAGCGCAGGCCGTGACCGACGCTGCGTGCCAGCATGCCAAACGCCGAGGAGCTTTTGCCCTTGCCATTGCCGGTCAGCACCACGACCAGTCCTTTATCGACGGTGGCCGCTGCAATACGCTGATCTACATGTTCCTTTTTGCGTTGCATGGCCTTTTTGTGGCGGGCATTGCGTTCGCTGCTGGACTCCATAGTGTTTCCTGTTGTGCTTCGGTGTTGCGTGAATTGACTTGCCCCGTGGTTTCTCGAAACCTGCTGCTTTGGCGCCCTGCTGCCTGGCGTTATTCGGCGCTGGCCTGTGGTGCGCGCGGCGGTATCTTGCAGCGCGCCAGTTTGTGTTCGATGGCGCTGACAATACCGTCGCGATCCAGACCAGCGGCGGCCAGCATGTCCGGCACATGACCGTGCTGCAGGAAGACATCCGGCAGGCCAAGGTTGAGCACGGGCAACTGAAAGTCGCGCTGCAACAGCAGTTCATTAACAGCGGCACCGGCGCCCCCGGCAATGGCGTTCTCCTCGACGGTTACAATCAGTGCGTGTTGTTGCGCCAGTTCGCCAACCAACGCTTCGTCCAGTGGTTTGACAAAGCGCATGTCCACAACCGTGGCATCCAGTTTTTCACCCGCCGCCAGTGCTGGCTGCACCATGCTGCCGAAGGCCAGAATGGCAATGCGGTGGCCTTTGCGTTTAAGCAGCGCCTTGCCTATCGGTAACGCCTGCATTTCCCGTTCTATGGTGACACCGGTCCCTTTGCCGCGCGGGTAACGCACCGCCACAGGCCCGGTGTGCTGAAAACCGGTGAACAGCATCTGCCGGCATTCGTTCTCGTCGCTGGGCGCCATGATCACCATATTTGGAATGCAGCGCATGAAACTCAGGTCGAAACTGCCGGCATGGGTCGGCCCGTCTTCGCCCACCAGGCCGGCGCGGTCAATGGCAAACAGGACATTGAGATTCTGCAGCGCAACATCATGAATGAACTGATCGTAAGCGCGCTGCAGAAACGTCGAGTAGATGGCGACCACCGGCTTCAGGCCATCGCAGGCCATGCCGGCAGCAAACGTGACGGCATGTTGTTCGGCAATCGCTACATCGTAGAAGCGCTCCGGGTAACGTTCAGCGAAGCTGTCCATGCCCGAACCGCCGCTCATCGCCGGGGTGATGGCGACCAGTTTGTCGTCGTCGGCGGCCATGTCGATCAGCCAGTCGCCGAACACCCTGGAATAGGTCGGACCACTGGGCTTGGCCGCCTGTGGCCGCTTCGGCTTGGCCTCAATCTTGGTGAGTGCGTGCATGCCGAACGGATCGTTCTCCGAGGCTTCGTAACCTTTGCCTTTCTGAGTGACGATATGCAGCAGTTGCGGGCCACGCAGCTGCTTGATGTTGCGCAGCACTTCGATCAGGCGGTGGGTATCGTGACCGTCCACCAGACCGATGTAGTTAAAACCGATCTCCTCAAACAAGGTGCCGGGTGACACCATGCCCTTCATGTATTCTTCAGCGCGGTGCGCTGCCTTGAGTGCCGGCGGAATATGCGAGAGCACTTTTTTGCTGCCGGCGCGAATGAAGTTGTAGGGTTTGCTGGCCCACATACGGGCAAAATAGCTGGACAGTCCGCCGACATTCTTGGAGATGGACATGTTGTTGTCATTGAGAATGACCAGCACATTGTCGTCCAGCTCGCCGGCGTGATTGAGTGCTTCAAAGGCCATGCCTGCGGTCATTGCGCCGTCGCCGATGACGGCGATGACATGACGGTCCAGATCCTGTCGGCGGGAAGCCACCATCATGCCCAGCGCAGCACTGATAGACGTGCTTGAGTGGCCGACACCGAAACTGTCATATTCGCTTTCCGAGCGGCAGGGAAAGGCCGCCAGTCCGCCAGGCTGGCGCATGGTCAGCATTTGTTCGCGGCGACCGGTCAGAATCTTGTGCGGGTAAGTCTGATGTCCGACATCCCAGACCAGTTTGTCGTCGGGGGTCTCGAAGACGTAGTGCAGCGCGATGGTCAGCTCGACCACGCCCAGGCCGGCACCAAAATGACCACCGGTCTGGCCCACTGAATAGAGCAGAAACTGGCGCAGTTCGCGCGCCAGATCAACAAACAGTTCCGGGTCCATCTGTTTCAGCTCGGCCGGGGAATTGACCTGATCCAGCAAGGGCGTGTCTGGACGGCTGAGGGGGATTTCATTGAGCATGGGTGTTAAGCCTGTCTGTCATCGTCAAACCTTGAATTGTGGGCGGCGGCCATGGTGTCCTGCAGTCCTGCCGCGCTCAGTGTTGCCGGGAGGTGATATACACCGCAATGGCTTCCAGCATGCCGGCCCGCTCACCCACACCGAGGCTCGATAGCGCTGCGATGGCATCGGCAACCAGGTCGTCGGCCTTGCTGCGTGCTCCGTCCAGGCCCAGCAGGCTGACATAGGTGGGCTTGTTGCGGGCGTGGTCTGCCCCCTGGGTTTTGCCAAGTGTGGCGGTGTCGCCCACAACATCCAGTATATCGTCCTGAACCTGAAATGCGAGGCCGATGCAGCGCGCATAGTCACGCAGTGCGGTCAGGGTCTGCGGGTCCGTGCAGCCGGCGCTCAAGGCACCCATTTCCACACTGGCGCTGATCAGGGCACCGGTTTTCAGGCGATGCATGGTTTCCAGTTCAGTCACGCTCAGGGACTTGCCGACGGCCGCCAGGTCGATACCCTGGCCGGCGATCATGCCCTGGCAGCCGGCCGATTGCGCCAGCACGGTCAGCATGCGCAGACGCAGCTCGGGTGCCAGCTGCGGGGTTTCACCGAGTATCTGGAACGCCAGGCTCTGCAGCGCGTCACCGGCGAGAATCGCCGTCGCCTCGTCAAATGCCCGGTGCAGTGTCGGCTTGCCCCGGCGCAGGTCGTCATTGTCCATGGCGGGCAGGTCATCGTGTACCAGAGAGTAACAATGCATGAATTCCACGGCACAGGCGGCCACGTCGCTGCCACCGGTCCGCGGGTCACCCAGCGCCCCGGCGCTGGCATAGACCAGTGCCGGCCGGATACGTTTACCGCCCAGCAGCGTGCTGTAACGCATGGCTTCGGTCAGGCGCAGGGGCATATGCGGTAACCGGTTAAGATGGGCGCCCATCTGTTCCGCACAGCGCTGCTGGCACGCCAGCAGAAAGGCGGGCAGGTCAGTCTGCGATACCAGGCTCACGCGCCGGCCTCGTCGCGGTCAGCTTCATCCAGCGGCATCGGAGACGGTTCGCCATCCGCACTGCTGAGTATCTGTACCTTGAGTTCCGCGGCCTGCAGTGCCTGCTGGCACTGTCGCGTGAGCTTGATACCGGTTTCAAAGGCGCTCAGGGCTTCCTCCAGACTCAGATTGCCATCCTCCATGTCGCTGACCAGCGTTTCCAGCTGTGCCAGTGAGTCTTCGAAGCCCGGCGTAACCTGTTGTGCGTCGGTTTTCGCGGTTTTTCGGGTGGTCATGACTGCATCCTTTGTTCGGGAGGTGAATTATCCGTGGTCTGCGCGCCGATGGCAATCAATGTGCCGGAGTAAACGCCTGCGAGATAAGGGATTGTCACAATTCTTCCATAAACTTGCGGCGTGCCTGAGCAGACAACCAGCAAATGTGGAGGGGTGACTGATGAGCCGAATATTGTATGGGGTATCGGGTGAAGGTTCCGGCCATTCCTCACGGGCCACGGAGATGACGCGGCATTTGCTGGCGCGCGGGCACGAGGTCAAGGTTGTCAGTTATGACCGTGGCTACCGCAACATGAGCGCAGAATTCGAGACCATTGAAATCGAAGGCCTGCATATTGTCTGTGACAATAACCGGGTCAGGCCACTGCGAACGCTGTGGCACAACCTGCGCCGTGGCGGCCGGGCGCTCCGGCGGCTGAAGGCGCTTCGGCAACAGGTTCGTGCGTTTCAGCCGGACTGCGTGATCACTGACTTCGAGCCCACCACGGCGTGGCTGGCGTGGTGGTGGCGAATTCCCCTGATCAGCCTGGATAACCAGCATCGCATGCGCTACATGAAATTCCGCTCACCGGCGCGGTTAATGATGTCACGCTGGATTACCGTGCTGCTGATCCGTTTGATGGTGCCATCCCCCAATGTGGCGCTGGCGACGACCTATTACTACGGCGAGCGCAAGAATGACCGCATATTTCTGTTCCCGCCGATCCTGCGGCGGGAGGTACTGGCCTGTCGTCCGAGTACCGGCACGCACCATCTGGTTTATGTCACCGGTCATTTTGAGCACCTGCTGGGTCTGCTCAAGGCCTTTCCCGAGCGACAGTTTGTGGTCTATGGCTGTCAACGCCAGGGGGTTGATGGCAACCTGAGCTTCCGGCCTTTCAGTACCGATGGTTTTTTGCGTGATCTGGAAAGTTGTCAATCCGTGCTGGCGACGGCCGGCTTCACGCTGATCAGCGAAGCCATTTATCTGGGGAAGCCCTATCTGGCCATGCCCATGGCCGGGCAGTTCGAGCAGCAGCTAAATGCGATCTGCCTGGAGGAGCTGGGTTTTGGTGTCAACGCGCACAAGGCTGACCGTGCGGCGTTGAGTGACTTTTTTGAGCGTCTGCCGGCGCTGCAGACAAGCGTTGCGGTCTATGCTGCCGAACACCGTCAGCCCGGTCAGCGCGACGCCAATGTGGAAATAAAACGCAAACTCGACAAGCTGCTGACGGAAGAATTGCTGACCCAGCGCGCCCGGGCGTGTTGACCACAACCCGGGGGCGCAGTATTCTGCCGCCCTTACCGGGGTGGTTACATGTCGAATACAAGCGCACAGAATACAGAGCTCGCCGAGACGTCAGGCAAGGCCGTCGCTGACGCGGCCAGTGACGCTGTGAACGGCACCGGCTTTGACCGGCGTGACTGGCGCATCATGTTTGGCCTGGTGGTGACGCTGACCTGGCTTCTGCTGGGGATGTTGTATATCTCTGTCAACGTGGGCTGGGGTAACTTTGCCCGGTTGCCGATTGATGAAATGGGCAATTTCCTGGAAGGTGCTTTTGCGCCGCTGGCGTTTTTGTGGCTGGTGATCGGCCTGTTTATCCAGCAGACCATCCTGGCGCAGAACAACCGCGAGCTGTATCACAGCAATGTCGTCTCAGCCCGCCAGGCTGAAGCACTGGCGGCAAATGAGCGTAATGCCAGGCAGGAAACCTTCTTCAAGATCGCCGACAATACCCGGCGGCAGCTCGGTGGCATCAGCGGTCTGCTGCTGCAGTCCAGCAAGGGGCCGGCCGGCGATGCGACCATCAGTGATGCGCAGTTCATGGAAATGTGGCACCAGTTTGCCACCGGTGATTTCGAGATCTTCTCCCGCCGCTTCCTGATCCTGTCGGGCCGCAGTGAAAACATGCTGCCGCTGTTTTACGGTACGCAGATACGCACCACCCACACTGAAAATTTCATCGTTAACTTTGACCGGTTGCTGAAGCTGGCGCGTGAATGTGACAACAATGGCATCATCACCGATGCGCAATTGCATTCCGCGCACGGTCTGCTCAGTTCGCGCATGCGCGAACTGCACCCGCGTATCAAGTTCAGGCGTTATGAACTGACCCGAACCAGCACCTACCTGGATCAAATCATGAAAAGCAGCCAGGAAGACTTTTGAGTGAGTGCCATCACTGCGTTGCCACCTGATGACGGGTCCGGGCACGAACAGTCCGTGTTTGAGCAGATCGCCGCCGGGCTGCGCATGCACAACTGGTGCGCGGTGGCGGATGCCCTGCCGCCGGCCCTGGCCGCCCGGCTGTTCGATCATGTGCGTTCGGTTGACAATAACCGTTTTGCCCCCGCCGGTATTGGGCGCAGCAATGATCATGTACACAATCCCTTTGTCCGGCGTGACCGGATCCGCTGGATCGAAGGCGATGCAGAGGCTGAACAGCATTGGCTGCAGTGGTGCGCGCGGCTGCAGAGCTTTCTGAACCGGCAATTGTTTCTGGGTCTGTTTTCGTTTGAATCACATTTTGCCCATTACCAGCCCGGGGATTTCTATCGCAAGCATGTCGATGCGTTTCGTCCTGATGGCACAGAGCGCGGCGCGCGTCGGGTGCTGTCTCTGGTCACCTACCTCAATCCGGGCTGGCAGCTGGTCGATGGCGGTGAACTGGCCATCTACGATGACCAGGGCGTGCAGATCATTCACAAGGTCATGCCGGCCTATGGCACGGTGGTGGTGTTTCTGAGCACTGAAGTGCCGCATGAGGTATTGCCGGCCAATCGCGATCGCTACAGTATTGCCGGCTGGTTCCGCGTCAATGGTAATCACGCCGATCGCCCCGACCCTCCACGCTAAATGGGGCACTTGCCTTTTTGCGCTTGACAGCCAAAAACCTAAATGGTTATATCGATCGATCACAAGGGGAGGTGTATAACAATATGCTTAACGGGTTCAAAAAATTACAATTATTATCCGCTGCAGTTGCCGTGGGCTTTCTGGCCTGCTCACCGGGCGACACACAAACTTCCACCCAGATGACGCCTGCTGCAGAAGCCCAGAGCAATTCGGCAGCCACGTCAATTCCGCGCATGCCGGATGGCAAGCCGGATCTGAACGGTATCTGGCAGGTGTTAAGCAACGCCAACAACAACCTTGAGCCAGCGCCACCAAAATCGGCCTTTGCCATGGTGCCCGGTGACTTTGTCCCGGTGCCGGCGCCGGAAGTGGTGGCCATGGGCGCTGTCGGCGCGGTGCCGGCCAGCCAGGGTGTCATCACCACCAATGACGGCTACATCCCGTACAAGCCTGAGGCCCTGGCCCAGCGTGATGAGAACCGGGAAAACTGGCTCGAACGCGACCCGGAGATCAAATGTTTCATGCCGGGTGTGCCGCGTGCCACCTACCTGCCGCATCCTTTCCAGATTTTCCAGAGCGACAGCGCGTTCTTTGTCGCCTACTCGTTTGCCGGCGCTGTGCGCAATGTCTACCTTGAAGATCCGGGCGAAGCCCCCATTGATTCATGGATGGGACAGTCCCACGGATATTGGGAAGACGACACGTTTGTGGTGGAAGTCAGCGGTCTGATTGATCAGACCTGGTATGACCGGGCTGGTAATTACCGTTCATGGGAATCCACGGTTACCGAGCGCTACACCATGGTGGATGAGAATGTGATCCAGTATGAGGCAACCATTGAAGATCCGCAGCTCTATACCGAGCCGTGGACAATCAGCATGCCGCTGTATCGCCGGCTTGAAGAAAACTTCGAACTTCCCCAGTTCAAATGTGTGGAGTTTGTGGAAGAACTGATGTTTGGCCGCTTCCGCAAGGGGCAGCCGATCGAAGACATGACCATGCCATTCTGACAGACCGGCTGCTGACGGGTTCAGGCCGTGTTAAGGCGCGACACCGCATAATGCGACAAAAGAACGGTGACAGACGCCAGGCAGACCTGATCAGCACTGGATTTGGGATGCCCAGAGATGTAACATTTTACTTAGCTTAGCTAAATGAATAGGGGTGATTGATATGAAAATGAAACTGCTTGTAGCTGCTGTAGCAGTCGTTGGTGGCATTGCTGCCATGGGCGTTAAGACACCGGCAACCGCGCACCATGCGTTCTCTGCCGAATTTGATGCCAACCTGCCGGTAGCACTGCGTGGTCCGATTACACGCGTGGAGTGGATTAATCCCCATTCCTGGATCCACCTGAACCACACCAATGATGATGGCAGTGAGCAGGTATGGATGGCCGAAGGTGGTACGCCAAACACGCTGCTGCGTCGTGGCATCAACCGTCGTTCTCTGGAAATCGGCACGGAAATCGTGGTAACCGGCTATCAGAGTAAAGACCGTCTGTGCTCACCGGCCTGTCGTGCCAACGGACGTGACATCACGTTCCCGGATGGCCGCAAGCTGTTCATGGGTTCATCAGGCATTGGTGCACCGGATGACGGTGCGGATCCGGGCGGACAGTAACCTTCTGACCTGACGCCTGCCTATACGGGCACCAGGGTCTGAACGATAAAAACAGCGCCTGTTTGAGCCGAATCAAACAGGCGCTTTTTTATGCGTGTTATTTTAGTGGTCATCAATCCGGATAGAGGATGAGGTTATGTTAAACAAGCTGATGTCGGCTTCAGCGTTGCTGGCGCTGTCTGTGGGTGTGCTGGCAGCCGATTCGCCCATGCAGGCGACTGCCGACATGTCCGAGCTGATGACACGTATCATCCAGCCAGCATCGGATGCGGTGTTTTATGTGTCGCGCACGCCGCCCGGGGATGATGCTGCGTGGCGTGAGATGGAGAACATGACGCTGATGCTGGCCGAGTCGGCCAATCTGCTGCTGATTCCCGGCTATACGCAGGCATCAGAGCAGTGGCTGCGCGATACCCTGTTGATGCGGGACGCAGCAGTGGCAGCCTGGGAGGCCGCCCAGGCCAGGGATCTGGAGGTACTGATGGATCTCAATGGCGCGTTGTACGACTCGTGTGAGAGCTGCCATATCGCTACCCGATAGCGATTGCCGTGAGGGTGTCAGTCACCGAATACCGGTGACGGTGTCCGATCAGTGCTGCCGCCGCCGCGGTATTCCGTAGCGAGAACATAGAAACCGGATGTTTGCAGGCGCAGGGTAACGGTGTCGAAGCCCCGGTTCTCCCAAAACCAGCCATGCATGCCGTTGAACGCGGCCTCGTAGACGCCCATACTGCGGTCTGCATCACCTGCCGCGTAACTTTCTTCGGCATCCTCCACCGTGAGGTTTTCCGCATGCATGTCATAGTACAGATCACCGTCGGCGTGCCAGCTGTACACCAGGCCATTGCCCTGGTCCATCAGGTACTTGTACTCCAGTGACTGGAAAGGCTCCAGGATAAACTCGACCTCATCGGTCTTGTGAAATTCCAGCTGGCTGTGCAGGGCGTCGGCGGTAGTCTGTGATACGCCGCTGAGTCCCAGCACGCGTCCTGTGCCCAGCGGATCCCTGCCAAACTCGGCTGGCAATATGATTGCCACAAATACTGCAATGGCAGCCACAAATGCTGCGCTGATGGCGACGGCCAGGTTGCGGTTGGTTTTGGGTTGGGTTTGATTGGGCGCCATGACGGAGTTCTCCGGTAAGGTTAGGTCAGTCGTCAGCCGGCAAGTTGCCAGGCCGTCAGTTGGTAAATCAGCAGCATGAAGCCGGCACTCATCAACACGGCATTACTGATGTACGCCGTGCTCTCAAAAGACGGATGTTTACGCCAGACACTGAACACGGCCACGATCAGAGACAGGCCGATGATCTGGCCGATTTCCACGCCGATGTTGAAGCTGATGAGATTGATGATCAGGCCATCAGGGTTCAGTTCAAGTTCCTGCAGACTGGTGGCCAGCCCGAAGCCATGAAGCAGGCCGAATATCAGCACTGCCAGGCGCGTGTCCGGGTGCCACCGACCCAGCCGGTCCAGCGCGCCCATGTTCTCCAGTGCCTTGTAGACCACGGACAGGGCAATCACCGCATCAATCAGGTAGGCGTTGGCGTGAATATCAGCCAGTACCCCGAAGATCAGCGTGACACTGTGGCCGATGGCGAACAGCGTGACGTATTGGACGATCTGACCCGGACGCGACAAGAAGAACACCACGCCAGCCAGAAACAGCAGGTGATCGTAGCCGGTCACCATGTGTTTGGCGCCCAGATAGATAAACGGGAAAATGGCGGCGCCGGCGTTGCCAGCAACGAAGGCGGCATCGCCGTCAGCAATATTGTGGGCGTGCGCCACACCCACCGCCAGCATGGTTGCCAGCAATACGGCCAGCACGCGCAGGGTGGTGTTGAACAGATGGGTGCCGGGCATCAGTCTGCCAGGCTGCCGGGCGCAAAGCGCGACAGTATCTCCGGGTTGAAAGCCTGGTGGCAGGCGGTACAGACACTGTAGAGCTGCGCGCCGGCCTGGAATATGGCTTCCTCGTCCTGTTCACGTGCGGCCTGCATGGCGGTGAGCCCCACGGTGCTCATGGCCTGGGAATAGGTCGTCCACTCTGGCTGGGGCATGGTGCGTCCCGGCAACATCATGGCATTACCGGCTTCGACAATCGTGGCCGCCAGGTTTTCTACCCGCTGCCAGCCTTCGTCGTCGGTAGGATACAGCTCGTAGTAGCCATCCACCTCATCAAGCACCCAGCCCGCCGAGCGCCAAAGGCCGTCGGCAGTCGGCTCCAGCACATGAGCCATGAATTCGGTCATGTTCAGGGTCAGATTGTATGTCGGCGCGCTGTCAGTCGCAGGCGTATCAACGGCGGACTCACTGCAAGCGGCCAGCATCACGGTGCCCAGCAACAAACAGGACTTCAGGTGTCTGCAGAGTGTCATTCGGATTCCTGTGTATCAGCCAGACTGCAAGGCGGGATCTCAGGATCCAGCATGCGCCGACAATAAATTGGATTAGCATGATAAGCCCGTTCAGTATCGCATATCAACATGGCCAATGGCGCCAGCGTGCGGCGATTCGCCGCATCTTTGCCGCCGTCCGGCGATAGTGCGGCACGACGGGGGGGGCCGGCCGACAGTTCTTGATTCCTGCCCACAGGTGGTTTAGTTTGCAGTCTGTTCCTTAAACAATAATGACAGGGGAATCGGGACCATGAGTCTTTCTACCGTATCCACATGCGGCGACAGTTTGTCTGCGCGCCCGACATTATCAGCCAGCCGGATGTTTATGCCGGCGCTGGGGCTGGCAGCCTTGCTGATGGCCTCACCCGTGGTGGCCGCCCAGGACACTTACGAACCGCCCCGGACGCCATCGGGCAAACCCGATTTCCAAGGTCTGTGGACCAATGCCTCCATCACCACACTGCAGCGTGACGGTCGTTATGACAAGCTGGTGCTGGACCCGGACGAATTGGCGGCGGTCACTGCGGCGCACCCGCAGAATGTGCGCCAGGCAACGGATGACAATCTGCAGGCCGGCGAGCTGCTGGACGGCTCGGATCTGGGTATGGGGCGCGGCTACAACGCCTTCTGGATCGACCCGGGCAGCAGCTTTGGGCTGGTCAGGGGGGAGCACCGCACCTCCTGGATCATCGAACCCGAAAATGGCCGTATCCCGTATTCTGAAGAAGGACAGCAGTTGCGCCGGGAGTACCGCGCCCACTTCAGCAGTAATGATGGCCCCGAAGGCCGCTCGCTGGGCGAGCGCTGCCTGATCGGCTTTGGCGGCACCGGCGGCCCGCCGATGCTCAATGTGTTATACAACAATCATTACCGGTTTGTGCAGACCGATGACTACATGATGATCCTGGTGGAAATGAACCAGGATGCCCGCATCATCCCCATCAATGGCGAGCACCGGCCGGCAGCCCTGCAGCAGTGGCTCGGAGATTCCATCGGCTGGTGGGAAGGTGACACGCTGGTTGTGGAGACACGTCACCTGCATCCCCAGCAGGCCGGCAGCGGTCAGGTCAACCTGTCCGAACAGGGGCGTGTCATTGAGCGCTTTACCCGGTATTCCGACGATCAGATCCTGTACGAATTCGAAGTCGACGACCCGGTTTACTACACGCAGGTCTGGCGCGGTGAGATGAGTTTCAACACGACCGATTCGCGCATGTACGAATATGCCTGCCATGAAGGCAATTACGGTCTGCCGGGCATCCTGGCTGGCGAACGGCGCGCAGAAGCAGATGCGGCATCGCAGTGAGGATTGAGGCCCGGCCAGACCGGGCGCAGCAGTGAAGATATAAATTGCAAATCTAAATGAGAGCAATTATCATTATCCCGATTATCAGACAATTCTGTTTCGGGAGATTGGTATGCAGTTGGGTCAATTAAAGAAAATCTGTTTGTCTTCGGTCGCGACATTGAGCCTGCTGGCGGCCGGTGTACTCAGTGCGGCGGAAGTCAATGTTTACTCCGCACGTGAGGAGAACCTGATCAAGCCGATCCTTGATCGTTTCTCGGAGCAGACCGGCATCACCGTCAACCTGATCACCGGTGGGGCTGATGAACTGATTACCCGAATGGAGCTTGAAGGTGCCAACTCCCCTGCAGACCTGCTGCTTACCGTGGATGTGGGGCGCCTGCATCGTGCAGAAGCAATGGGATTGCTGCAGCCCGTTGAGTCTGAGGTGCTGACCTCACAGATTCCTGAACAATACCGTGACGAAGACAATCGCTGGTTCGCCGTGTCGTTGCGCTCACGCGTGATTGTTTATGACAAAGAGCGCGTTGACCCGGCAGAGCTGTCGACCTATGAAGACCTCGCTGATCCGAAATGGGCCGGCAAGGTCTGTATCCGGTCATCATCCAATATCTATAACCAGTCCCTGACTGCATCAATGGTCAGCCACCATGGTGCAGAGGCGACTGAAGAGTGGGCGCGTGGACTGGTGGCCAATATGGCGCGCAACCCCCAGGGCGGTGACCGTGACCAGATTGCGGCGGTTGCCGTCGGCCAGTGCGGGCTGGCAGTGGTCAACACCTACTACCTGGCAGGCATGTTGAACGCCACGTCCAGTGACCAGGTGGAGCAGGCACAGGCCGTCGCTGTATTCTGGCCTAACCAGGACGGGCGTGGTGCCCACATCAATGTCAGTGGTGCCGGCGTCAGTGAGCATGCACCCAACCGCGCAGAAGCGATTCAACTGCTGGAATACATGGTCAGTGATGAAGCGCAGACCTGGTATGCCGAAGCCAACAATGAGTATCCGGTACGAACCGATGTGCCGGTCAGCGACACCCTGGCCTCCTGGGGCGAATTCAAGGCGGACCCGCTTGCGCTGGATGAACTCGGTCTCCATAATGCCGAAGCCGTGCGTGTGATGGACAGAGCCGGCTGGAGATAATGCAAGGTATGACAGCGCTTTGACCGGGTCGCGTACATTCAAAACCGCCATGACTAAACACGGGGCAATAATTGCGATTATTGCCCTTTGTTTATTGCTGAGCGTCCCTGTCCTGACGGTTTTTTCCTCGATAGGCGCCAGCAGTGGGGGCGTGTGGGCGCACCTGGCCGACACGCTGCTGTGGGATTATATCGGTCAGTCACTGTTGCTGATGGCGGGTGTGGGGCTGATGGTGCTGGTGTTGGGTGTTGCCCCGGCCTGGCTGGTGACCATGAACCGCTTCCCCGGCAGCCGCTTGCTGGAGTGGGCGCTGGTCCTGCCGCTGGCGATGCCAGCTTACATCATTGCCTATACCTATACCGGCATGCTTGACGTCACCGGGCCGGTACAGGGCTTTATCCGTGATACCTTTGATCTGCGTTTCGGCGACTACTGGTTTCCGCAGATTCGCTCGCTGGGCGGCGCGATCACCATGCTGTCGCTGGTCTTGTATCCCTACGTCTATCTGCTGTCCCGCATGGCTTTTCTGGAACAGTCAGTGTGTGTGCTGGAGGTCTCGCGTACCCTGGGTGCAGGGCCCTGGCGTGCCTTCACCCGGGTGGCTGTCCCGCTGGCGCGTCCGGCAATCATCGCCGGGCTGGCGCTGGTGCTGATGGAAACGCTGGCCGACTATGGCACGGTCCAGTATTTTGGCATTTCAACGTTCACCACGGGTATTTTCCGTACCTGGTTCGGCATGGGCAGCAGCACGGCTGCCGCGCAGCTGTCTGCCGTGCTGATGATCTTCATTCTGGTATTGGTGCTGACCGAACACTGGTCTCGCAGCCGGGCCCGTTACCATCATACCAGCAGCAAATATTCCCGCCTGCCGCAAATCAGGTTGACCGGTTTTCGACAGTGGCTGGCGTTGGTTTTTTGTGCGGCCCCGGTCGTCCTGGGGTTTCTGATTCCGTTTCTGCAACTGGCCTACTGGGCCTGGGATACCCGGGACCTGGTGGATTTCAGTGCTTTCCGCGAGCTGCTGTTCAACAGTCTGCGGCTGGCGCTGACGGCGGCCGTGATAGCCCTGGTGCTGGGTCTGTTCATCAGTTATGCCAAACGTCTGCAGCCGAATCTGACCATGCGCAGCAGCGTGCGAATCCTCAGTCTCGGTTACGCCATCCCGGGCACAGTGATCGCGGTGGGGGTGCTGATTCCGTTTGCCTGGGTGGACAACGCCATTGACGCCTGGATGCAGCAGCAGTTTGGTATCTCCACCGGACTGATTTTCAGCGGTACCCTGGTAGCCGTGGTGTTCGCCTATATCGTGCGTTTTCTGCCAGTCGCCATGAACACAGTGGACGCCGGACTGAGTAAAATACGGCCCAGTATGGACGATGCCGGGCGCTCCATGGGGATGGGCTCCTGGCAGATTCTGCGGCACATACACATACCCATGCTGCGCGGCAGTCTGCTGACCGCCAGTCTGCTGGTGTTTGTTGACGTATTAAAAGAGTTACCTGCCACGTTGATACTGCGCCCATTCAATTTCAATACGCTGGCCATCCGCACTTACGAACTGGCCAATCAGGAACGACTGACCGAGGCAGCTGCCTCAGCCCTGATGATTGTTCTGGCCGGCATCATTCCTGTTATCATCATCAGCTTATCCATTTCTGCATCCAGGCCTGGTCATGACGTACGCACTTGAGTTGAGCAATGTTTCGGTGGCGCTGGAAAACACGCCCATCGTGCAACACATTGACCTGCGCCTGAATGAAGGTGACATCGGTTGTCTGCTGGGGCCCAGTGGCTGTGGCAAAACCACATTGCTGCGCGCCATTGCCGGATTTGAAGCGGTGACCAGTGGCCGTGTCAGTATCGCTGACCAGCGGGTCAGTGAACCGGGTTTTCAGGTGCCGGTGGAAAAGCGCCAGGTGGGTATGGTGTTTCAGGACTATGCACTGTTTCCACATTTAACGGTTAAGCAAAACATTGCCTTCGGGTTAAAACATGTCAAGGCGGCTGAGCGCGAACGCCGTATCAATGCGCTCGCCGACATGCTGCGTATTGGCGAGCTATTGCAGGCTTTTCCCCATCGATTGTCCGGCGGTCAGCAGCAGCGGGTGGCCATCGCCCGGGCGATGGCCCCCAAGCCGCGTATTCTGTTGCTTGACGAACCTTTCGCCAGTCTCGACGTGGAGTTGCGCGAAGACATTGCCCGCGAAATACGTGATGTTCTCAAACACGATGGCATCACCAGCATTCTGGTCAGTCACAATCAGCTGGAAGCCTTTGCCATGGCTGACGAAATTGGCGTCATGAGGGCCGGGCAACTGCTGCAGTGGAGCACCGCCTTTGCGCTGTACCATGAGCCGGCAACAGCCTATGTTGCAGACTTTGTCGGTGAAGGTGTGTTTTTGCCGGGTACGGTCATTGACGATGTGTCGGTGAGTACCGAACTGGGTGTGCTTAACTCGGATCAAAGTCTGGGATATGACACGGGTGCGCTGGTGTCGGTGCTGATCCGCCCTGATGATGTGATACATGACGACGATAGCAAGACCACTGCCCGGGTTCTGGAAAAGGCCTTCCGCGGCGCCGAGTTCATGTACACCCTGGCGCTGGACAGCGGTGCCCGCATCCAGAGTCTGGTGCCCAGCCACCATGTGCATGGTAAAGGGCTGCAGATAGGGATTCGGGTGGAAATGGAGCACCTGGTGGTGTTCCCGATGGAAGCCTGAGCAGGCTTTCCTCTTCCGCCCTCAGTTCAGCCCTTGTGCTGATCCACCAGAAAATGCTCCAGGCTCTCGCCGGTCAGGCGCTTGATCTGCGAGAAAACAAACCAGATGGCGATCATCAGCACCACCATGCTGGGCAGCGCAATAACTGGATAACTCAGCGCGGTCATGCGCCCCAGTTCCTCATTGAATTCCGTGGTGCCGGGCGGGCTCACCAGGATGATGCGTGCCAGTATGTAGTTGAGTGCCGACGACAGCCCGAATGATCCGGCGATGATCAGCGACGCCTGCGAGAGCCGGCGCTCGAAGACGGCGGTATTGCCCTTGGCCGCCAGCGCCGAATACAGCGCCTCGACGCGGATCATCTGGGCATTGAGAATCAGCGTTTTGACCAACGGAAAGCGGGTGCGCTGACTGATCAGGACGGCCAGGCCGATAATGGCAGGAATTGCCGCCTCCTTGATGGCAATGTATTGCGGATCCAGCTCCAGCAGGCTGATGCCGCCCGTCAGGAAAACACTGATCACGCCCAATACCGAGAACGGGTTGATTTTGCCGGACTCACGCAGATCCCAAAGACCATAACCAACCGGGAAAGCCAGCGCGATGACGATGCCCCAGGTAGGTCCGAGGCTGTCTTCGCCACTGAAGCGGCTGAGGATGATCACCGGAATCAGAATATTGAAGGCCAGATTGCCAAGAAAACCACCGCGCGGTTTGGCGGGTTTGTCAGCGGGAGGTGGCGTGTTGCTGGATTGGCTGTCGGTCATGAATCCGGTTACCTGTTTTGCGTCTTCGCAGTTGGATAAAAACGCAAGTATACGGAAATTCGTGCAGCGATTCTAAAAAAATGCCCCGGCGCATCACGTCGGGGCATCTGGCGACCCGTGGATAAGTGTCTGAATATGGTAGCTACGGGTGGACTTGAACCACCGACCCCAGCATTATGAATGCTGTGCTCTAACCAACTGAGCTACGTAGCCATTAAGAGGATGCGCATTCTGTCTATTTCAGGAGTTGTTGTCAAGACTTGAAATGCTCACTCACACGTTAAAGCGGAAGTGTATGACATCACCATCCTGGACGATGTATTCCTTGCCTTCCAGGCGCCATTTGCCCGCATCCTTGGCACCCTGTTCGCCTTTGCCTGCGACAAAATCGTCGTAGGCAATGACCTCGGCACGGATGAAGCCGCGCTCAAAATCGGTATGGATGGCAGCTGCCGCGCGTGGTGCGGTGGAGCCGGCCTTGATAGTCCAGGCGCGCACCTCCTTGACACCGGCGGTGAAGTACGTCTGCAGGCCCAGCAGTTGATAACCGGCGCGGATGACACGATCCAGGCCGGGTTCATCCATGCCCAGATCCTGCAGGAACTCCAGTTTTTCGTCGTCTGCCAGTTCGGCAATCTCTGATTCCAGTTTGTTGCAGATCGGCACCAGCACGGCGCCTTCGGCTTTTGCCACGGCGGCAACACGGTCCAGCAACGGGTTGTTGTCAAAACCGTCTTCATCGACATTGGCGATATACATGGTCGGCTTGACGGTCAGCAGATGCAGACCGTAGATGTCTGCCAGTTCATCCTTGGCCAGGCCCATGGTGCGCACCGGTTTGGCGGTGTCCAGATGCTCGCGTACACGTTCGAACAGGGCAATCTGGCGCACTGCATCCTTGTCGCCGCCTTTGGCGATGCGGGTCAGGCGCTGGATGCCTTTTTCCACGCTCTCCAGGTCGGCCAGCGCCAGCTCGGTGTTGATGGTTTCGATATCGGCTTCCGGGTTGATGGCATCAGCCACGTGCACGATATTGCTGTCTTCAAAGCAGCGGACGACGTGCGCGATGGCATCGGTTTCACGGATATTGGCCAGAAACTTGTTACCCAGGCCTTCGCCCTTGGAGGCGCCGGCGACCAGGCCGGCAATGTCGACAAACTCCATGCTGGTGGGGATGGTTTTCTGTGGTTTGACGATGTCTGTCAGCACATCAAGCCGGGGGTCAGGCATGGGGACGATGCCGGAGTTCGGTTCAATGGTGCAGAACGGAAAGTTTTCTGCCGCGATGCCGGCTTTGGTCAAGGCGTTGAACAGCGTGGATTTGCCGACGTTAGGCAGGCCAACAATGCCGCATTTGAAACCCATGAGTGTATGTCCTGTAAATTACATTAACGTGTCAGTAAAAAAGTTCAGGCGCCCGTCTGTGGGTCCTGGCTGTGCAGTTCCAGCATGGCCTGGTTCCATTTGCCGGCAGCTGCAACGGGCAGCACGCGCAAGGCCTGTTCAATGTCATGCGTGATGGAAATGGTGTCGTCTTTGCCCGGATCGCTGAGTACATAGTTGGCGACTTTATGTTTGTCGCCGGGGTGCCCGACACCGATACGCAATCGATAGAAGTCGCGCTCGCCACCCAGGGCATTGATGATGTCGCGCATGCCATTATGGCCGCCATGGCCACCGCCGGATTTGAGTCGTGTGGTGCCTACCGGAAAATCAATTTCGTCATAGGCGACCAGCATCTGCGAGGGTGCGATGTCGAAATAATGACAGAGCGCCGATACCGACAGACCACTGCGATTCATGAAGGTGGTGGGGAAGAGCAGACGGATATCATGCCCGTCGATGGAGACGCGAGCGGTGTCGCCGTGAAAGCGTGTCTCGGGGCGCAGCTCGCCCTGGTACTGCTGGCAGATCGCCTGCAGAAACCAAACACCCACATTATGGCGGTTGTTGCGATATTGCGGGCCCGGATTACCCAGGCCCACAATCAGTTTGAGCGTGTCAGAGCTCATGACAGACGGGGATCACTCTTCGCCGGCTTCTTCGCCAGCGTCTTCACCTTCTTCCTCGTCCAGCAGGCCGCCACGTGGAGGCTGAACCGTTACCACAGCGTGGTCGTGGTCAGAGTCGTTGCCGTGTGACAGTTCCAGGCTGGTGACGCCTTTGGGGAAAGCGATCTGGGAAATGTGTACGGCTTCGCCGACATCAATATTCGCCATATCGATTTCCAGGTACTCGGGCAGGTCTTTGGGCAGACAGATGACTTCGATTTCGGACATGGTCTTCAGGATGCTGCCGCCGCCCTGTTTGACGCCTTTGCACTTGTCTTCGTTGAGCAGGTGTACCGGCACCTTGACGGTGATGGTCTGCTTGGCGCTGACGCGCTGGAAGTCAGCGTGCATGATGCGCGGCTTGGCCGGGTGACGCTGCAGGTCCTTGATCACCACCTGCTCTTTCTTGCCATCCACATGCAGGGTAATGATGTGCGAGAAGAAAGCTTCGTTGGACGTTGCTTTCAAAATGTCCTTGTGCGGAATCGAAATATTCTGTGGCGCTTTGCTGCCACCATAAATGATTGCCGGGACTTCATTGGCCAGACGACGCAGGCGGCGGCTCGCACCTTTCCCCAGGTCTTCTCTGGCTGTTGCATTCAGATCAAACTCATTAGACATGTTATGTCTCCAGTTCTAAAACGTCTGTTTCACTTGCGACCGGTTACGCAGACGTGTCGTTAAAAAGGGTACTGTCAATTCAGTACCCCGGTGTAAATTTCCAGATGGAAATTCAGTATCCTGCAGGTTTACAGCTCAGCGCTTTCAAACATGGCGCTGATGGATTCTTCATTGCTGACCCGGCGAATGGACTCGGCCAGCAGGCGCGCCATGCTGAGTTGACGCACATTGGGCAGCTTGGCGATCTTGTCGCTGAGCGGGATGGTGTCAGTCACCACCAGTGAGTCCAGCTCGGAGTTGGCAATGTTTTCCGCAGCATTGCCGGACAGCACCGGGTGGGTGCAGTAGGCAACGACTTTGAGGGCGCCGTGTTCTTTCAGCGCGGCTGCTGCCTTGCACAGGGTGCCGGCCGTGTCGACCATGTCGTCAACAATCAGGCAGGTGCGACCTTTGACTTCACCGATGATGTGCATGACCTGTGCTTCGTTGGCCTGCGGACGGCGTTTGTCGATAATGGCCAGGTCAACATTCAGCTGCTTGGCAACCGCGCGTGCCCTGACCACACCGCCGATGTCGGGCGATACCACGGTCAGGTTTTCGTATTTCTGCAATTCGATGTCGTCGGTCAGCACCGGCGATCCGTAAACGTTGTCCACCGGGATGCTGAAAAAGCCCTGAATCTGCTCGGCGTGCAGGTCAACGGTCAGGACCCGGTTGACCCCCACGGCGGAAATCATGTCGGCGACCACTTTGGCGCTGATGGCAACGCGGGCAGAGCGCACGCGGCGATCCTGACGGGCATAACCAAAGTAGGGGATAACGGCGGTGATACGGTTGGCCGAGGCGCGGTGCATGGCATCAGCCGTGAGCAGTAATTCCATCAGACTGTCATTGGTGGGCGCGCAGGTGGACTGAATAATGAAGACGTCCTTGCCGCGCACGTTCTCCCTGATCTCCACAGCGATTTCGCCATCACTGAACTTGCCAATCTGGGCATCACCCAATGGAATGCCAATGTAACGGGCGATTTTTTCCGCCAGCACAGGATTGGCATTGCCGGTGAAAACCATCAGATTATTAGCCATGAAAATATTACCTTCCGACGTGCCGTTTGCGCAGTTAGAGCGTTTCTTCGGGGTTGGTTTGTGCTGTGGTCGTTTGATGGTCTTGTCCGTCCAGGTCATTCGTTGTGGTCGTTGAATGATCGCTTAGAGGCTGCATCAAACCGGCAGACCGTAGACGGGTTATGCCGGCTGCCGTTTAGCTGACAGCGCGGGCAATAACCGACGCCTGGAATATGGCTGGGGTGGCTGGACTCGAACCAACGCATGCAAGGATCAAAACCTTGTGCCTTACCAACTTGGCTACACCCCAAAAAACATCGTTATTCTAAGCTATTTTCAGCCGGTATCAAAGCTCACTCAAGGCTGATTGATTGATCCCCCTGGCAACAAACCCTCTGATGCCAGCCAGTGGACCGCTTGTTTCAGCCGGCAACTGCGCCAATACCGCTCTGGCTTGCGTCTCCTCGGAGAACGCGGCAAATACACTGGACCCTGTGCCGGTCATGCGGCCTGGCGCAAACTGTGATAACCAGTCAAGCGCAGCATCCACCGCCGGATACAGTTTTCTGACCAGTGCTTCGCAGTCATTTCGGGACTGCCCTGCCAGAAAGGCGCACATTTTGATGGCTGTTGAGTCCCGTGTCAATTGCTGATGTGAAAAAATAGTGGCGGTGCTGACATGACAGGCCGGGGTCAGCACCACAAAAAAACGGGTATCCAGCGTCACCGGCGTCAACGTCTCGCCAATGCCTTCAGCCCAGGCACTGTGGCTCATGACAAAAACCGGCACATCAGCGCCCAGTTGCAGGCCCAGGTCCGCCAGGGCGTCGCGGGTCAGTTGGCCTTGCCAGAGCCGGTTCAGGGCGACCAGCGTGGTGGCTGCATCCGAACTGCCTCCCCCCAGGCCGGCGCCTGCCGGAATGTGTTTGTCCAGATGAATATCGGCGCCGAGCGAGCATTGCAGAGTCTGTTGCAGGCATCTGGCCGCTTGCAAGACGAGATTGTCGTCACTCTCCAGTTCAGCGTTGCTGCAGGTAAAGTGCAGTTGTCCGTCGTTGCGCAGACTGAAACGCAGGTTGTCGCTGTAGTCCAGCAACTGAAACAGGGTTTGCAGGTCATGGTAACCGTCGCGACGCCGCCCGGTGATATGCAGGAACAGGTTCAGTTTGGCCGGTGCCGGCACGGTGATCGCGGTGGGGGCATGCGTCATCGGGGATCAGGCCCGGTGTCGGGCAGCGTCCAGCGCAGCCGGGTCAGGTCCAGGCGCAAGGGTGCTTTTTCAATACGGATGCGGGTCGGCAGCGTTTCCGGGCCGAAATTGGTGTAAGCCATGTAGCTGACCTGCCAGCCAGCCTGCTGAAATGCCCGCAATTGGCTGGTTTCACCAAACACCAGGTCGCTGCTGGGGGCGGGGGCAGGGATGCCCTTGATCCAGTAGTTCAGTTCAGTAACCGGCAGTTCGTAGCCCAGTTCCTGGTACAGCAGTTCTTCCGGTGACTCGGTAAACACGGGGTCTTCGCCCTGCTGCACGATCTGCACTGCGCCGGGGCGACCGTCGATCTGGGTGGCGCCGACGTTGAATGTGCCCCACAGGTTGATCTGGTAGGTGTCATCCTTCTGCTGCCAGCGAATGCGCGAGCTGTGTGCGTCACTGGCATCACGGACATTCAGGCTGCCGATAAACTCCCAATGCGCGATCTGCGCCAGTACCGCGCGGCGCTGCTCCCATTCGGCATTGACCGGCGCGTCAATTCGCGGGGTGCTGGTGCAGGCGCCCAGCAGCAGAGCTGCAGTAACCCAGGCTATCGCGGCGCCGGGCAGGCGGGCTAACGGGGGCGTTGCCGTCACCTGTAAAGCCAGTGGCGGAGTCACGTTCATTCAGAGGGCACCAGACGATTCATGGTCTCCAGCACATGCTCGCTGTCGGGCTGCCGGTTCAGGGCTTCGCGCCAGATCTCCAGGGCCTGGTCACGCCTGTCCATGGCCCAGAGCACTTCGCCGAGGTGAGCAGCCACTTCGGCATCCGGGAAGGCAGCGTAGGCCATTTGCAGGTTATTAAGGGCCTCATCGAGACGGCCGAGTTTGTACTGGACCCAGCCCAGACTGTCGATGATGGCCGGATCATCAGGGGTAATCTCGATGGCACGCTGGATCAGTGACAGCGCTTCTTCATAACGCTCTGTGCGCACGGTCAGGGCATAACCGAGATGGTTCAGCGCGCGAGCATTGTCGGGTTCCAGGCGAATGATGTGACGCAGGTCCTGCTCGGCCTGCTGCATGTTGTCCTGTTGCTCGCTGAGCAGGGTGCGGGCAAACAACAGGTCAATATTGTCCGGGTATTGCTTCAGTGCCTCGTCAAGGACGGCTGCGGCGCGCTCCGTGTCGTCGGCATTGATCAGTGCTTCGGCATGCAGTGCGGGCATCACCGGGCCAAGATCGGAGTTTTCATTGCTGCGCTGTTGGCGCCAGGCGGTTGCCTCGGGATACTGCTCGAGTGCGACAAACAGGCGCATGATCTGCCGCTGCGCCGACAGGAAGGCATTCGATCGCGGACCTATCTGCTGGTAGTGGTACAGCGCATCGGCCAGCTGTTCACGCGATTCCAGGATCGCGGCCAGATAGAAGTTCGCCTCATGGGTGCGATGGCCGGCGTCGAGCAGGGTACGCAATTGTTCCTCAGCGAGGTCGTATTCTTCCAGTTCCAGGTTGATCAGCGCCAGGGAATACAGGGTTTCCAGATCGCCCGGCGCCAGGCGCAGCAGTTCCGTGAAATGCACGGCTGCCTCTCGCAGCTTGTCGTTCTGCACCAGGATCTGGGCGTAGCTGTAGCGCAACAGGCGGTGCCGTGGGTATTGGGCAACGGCCTCGCCCAGCAGCGCTTCAGCGGCTTGCGCCTGACCGGCATTCTGTAGCAGTTGTGCTTCGATCAGGGCGGTGCGCGGGTTGGCGCCAAAACGTTCGGTGGCCGCATCCAGCATGGCGCGGGCACCGGCGGTATCGCTGCTTTGATCGTAGATCTGGGCCAGGGCGTAGTACAGAGTGGCCTCATCGGGATGACGCGTCAGCATGCTTTCCAGTTCATTGGCAATGATGCCGCGTTGCCGGTTGTTGAGCGAAAACGTGCGCGCGGACATGGCCGTGAAGTCGACACTGCCCCCCAGCGTCAGTACCTGGTCCAGATGCGGCATGGCACGCACGTACAGGGCCTGTTCGAGAAACTCGTAGCCGACGATCAGATGGGGCTCCAGCGCGTCAGGCTCCTGTTGCAGCCACAGCTCTGCCAGCTGCAACAGCGCTTCGTTATCGCCGGTGGCCGAGGCAAACTCGACGGCACGGCGAATGATACCGGTGTCGCCGGTTGCCATTGCCAGGTCGTAATAATCGTCGGCCGCCTGAGGCAGGTAACCGCGCATGCCACCGAATTCGCTGAGCAGGGCAGTTTCCAGCTGTTCGCGGGTAAAGTTGCCGTATACGATGTCTGGTGCGGGTGATTCGATCTCGTTCTGTTCAGGTGCGGCTGTCACGGGGCCGGATACCGGCGGCGTATCAGCCATTGACGGATCGTCAATGTCTGCACCGGGGGCGGGTGGCAGCGCCGAGCAGGCGGCCAGCAGGGGCAGGCTGAGGAGTAACAGGCGATGTTGAAGTTTAGTCATAATTCCCGGTCTTGTGGTGCCTGGGGCACCCATTGATTGTAACAACTGTTCTATGGCAAGACTACAATTGTGACCGGCCCGGGCGCATAATACGCACTCGCGTATACAACTCCGCGCAACGGTTTGTGTATAAAAGCAGGAAAACGACCCCGACTTTTAGTAAGATAGCGCATTTTTTCAGCAAGGCTTTCTATGGCGCTGGTTCTGCTCGGCATCAATCACAACACGGCCAATGTCTCCCTGCGGGAGCAGGTTGCGTTTCCCCCGGAAAAAATGGCCGATGCCATGCAGCGTGTGACTGCCCTGGAACACGTCCGGGAAGCGGTGATTGTGTCGACCTGCAACCGCACAGAGTTGTACGTTGATGTTGATCTGGGTGGACCTGTTGCTGCCGATGCCGAAGGCACAGTGGTCAGCCAGGATCAGGGCGCTGACCCCGAGCGCCTGCAGTTTGAGCAGCATAAACTGCTGAGCTGGCTGAGCCAGTACCACGGTGTGGATGTCGCAGAGCTGAGTACCTGCAGCTACTTCCATTGGCGTGATGATGTCATTCGTCACTTGATGCGGGTGGCCTGCGGGCTGGACTCGATGGTGCTGGGCGAGCCACAGATTCTGGGGCAGATCAAATCCGCCTATGCCGTTGCCAAGGAATTGGGTGTCGCCAGGGCGGAGCTGTCACGTGCCTTCCAGGAAGCCTTTTCCATTGCCAAGGAAGTGCGCACTGACACCGCCATCGGCGAAAACCCCGTCTCGGTGGCGTACGCCGCGGTCACGCTGGCCGAACAGATATTCTCCGATCTGGGCAGCCTGCATGCGTTGCTGATCGGCGCGGGCCATACCATTGAGCTGGTGGCCCGACACCTGACTGACCGGGGTGTGCGCAGCATCGTGGTTGCCAACCGGACACTGCAGAATGCCGTCAAGCTGGGCGAAAAGTTTGGCGCCCGGGGTGTGCTGCTGTCGGATATTCCCGAGGAGCTGGAGCGCGCTGATATTGTGGTGTCATCCACCAACAGTCAGTTGCCGCTGCTGGGCAAGGGCGCCGTCGAGCGCGCCATCAAGAAGCGGCGTCACAAACCCATGCTGCTGGTGGATCTGGCGGTGCCGCGCGATATCGAGCCGGAAGTGGGGCAGATCAGTGATGCCTACCTGTACAGCGTGGATGATATCCGTGATGTCATTGAGGATAACGTCAAAAGCCGCGCCCTGGCCGCCGAGCAGGCCAGTGCCATCATTGAGCGTGGCGTGGAAGAGTATCTGCGACAGCTGCGCGCGCTGAATGCGGTTGCCACGCTGCGCGCATTTCGCGAGAAAGCCGATCAGACCCGGCAGCTGGAGCTGGAGAAAGCCCTGAAGGCACTGGAGAAAGGCATGCCGGCAGAGCAGGTGCTGGAGGCGCTGGCGCGCAGCATTACCAACAAACTGATTCATGCCCCCAGTGTGCAAATGAAAAAAGCCAGTGCCGAGGGTCGCGAAGACCTGATGCGGCTGACGCAGGAACTGTTTGAATTAGGTGAATGAGTTGGGTGAATAAATCATGAAAGCATCGATCTATCAAAAACTGGAAAATCTGGCCGAGCGTTGCCAGGAATTGCAGGCTTTGCTCAGTGATGCTGAAACCATCGCCAACCAGGAGCGCTTTCGTGCACTGTCGCGGGAATTTTCTGACATCGAACCGGTTGCGCGTGAGTTTGAGGCCTATCTGTCTGCACAAACCGGGCTGACCCAGGCGCAGGAGATGCAGCGCGACGCTGACCCGGAGATCCGTGACATGGCGGAAGATGAGTGCCGCCAGCTGCGCCAGGATATTGAGGCGCTGGAGCTGAATCTGCAAAAGCTGCTGTTGCCCAAGGATGAGAAAGACAGCATGAACGTGTTTCTTGAGATTCGCGCTGGCACCGGCGGCGACGAGGCAGCCTTGTTTGCCGGAGATCTGCACCGCATGTATTCACGGTATGCCGAGTTAAAGGGCTGGCGTCTGGAAATCATCAGCGAACGCCCCGGCGAACACGGCGGTTACAAGGAAATCATCAGTCGCATCGAAGGTCGCCAGGTTTACGGTCAGCTGAAATTCGAGTCAGGTGCGCATCGTGTGCAGCGTGTTCCCGAGACCGAAACACAGGGTCGTATCCACACCTCGGCATGCACCGTGGCGATTCTGCCGGCATCTGACGAGCTGGAAGAGATTGAACTGAATAAAGCCGATCTGCGTGTGGATACCTTCCGCGCCAGCGGCGCCGGGGGGCAGCACATCAACAAGACCGATTCAGCGATCCGCATTACTCATATACCGACCGGGATGGTGGTGGAGTGTCAGGATGAGCGCTCCCAGCACAAGAACCGCGCGCGCGCCATGTCCCTGCTCAGTGCCCGCCTCAATGACATGGCGCAGCAGGCGGCCGACCAGCAGCAGTCGGATGCCCGGCGCCTGCTGGTCGGCTCGGGTGATCGCTCAGAGCGCATCCGCACCTACAACTTTCCACAGGGCCGGGTCACTGATCATCGCATTAACCTCACGCTCTACAAGCTGGCGGAAGTCATGGAAGGCCAGCTGGATGTGGTCATTCAGCCCCTGGTACACGAATACCAGGCCGATTTGCTGGCCGAGCTGGCGGCCTGAGCCGATGAGAGACAGCATTCGCCAGGCGCTGCACGAAGCGACGGCAACGTTGGCGGGCAGCGACAGTGCCCGGCTTGATGCAGAGGTCCTGCTGGCATCGGTGCTGGGCAAGGCGCGCAGTTACCTGTTCAGTCGCCCGGAGGCCGAACTCAGTGATGAGCAGCGCAGGGCATTTGCCGCGCTGGTCGCGCGCCGGGCCGAGGGTGAGCCGGTGGCTTATCTCACCGGCAGCCGGGGCTTCTGGACGCTGGATCTGGCGGTCGGTCCGGCAGTGCTGATTCCGCGGCCGGAAACCGAGTTGCTGGTTGAGCTGGCGCTGAGTCTGGGCGTCAATATCAGTGCCCGGCACCCGGACCGACCGCTAGCGCTCGCCGACCTGGGCACGGGCAGCGGTGCGATCGCCCTGGCGCTGGCCAGCGAGCAGCCCCAGTGGCTGATTCATGCCACAGACCGCAGTGAACAGGCCCTGCAGGTGGCGCGTGACAATGCTCGTCGATTGCAGCTTGGGCAGGTCCGTTTCGCACTGGGTGACTGGTGTACAGCGTTGCCAGAGAGTGTCCGCTTTGACATGATCATCAGTAATCCGCCCTACGTCGCTGCCGGTGATCCGCACCTGCGTCAGGGCGATCTGCGTTTTGAGCCGCGCTCGGCGCTGGTGGCTGACGCGCGCGGCCTGGCTGATCTGGCCGTTCTGTGTCAGCAATCCCGGTCATGGTTGTATGATGGCGGTTATCTGTTGCTGGAACATGGCCATGAGCAGGGCGAGGACGTGCGCAGCCTGCTGATCGATGCGGGCTTTGCTGAGGTCCGCAGCGAGCGCGATCTGGCCGGGCTTGAGCGGGTGACTCTTGGGCGGATGCCGCCATCGGGGGTGCCCCACGCACAATCGGGAGAAAACACCTATGCGTGATGAGCAGTTATTGCGCTATAGTCGACAGATTATGTTGCCGGCCTTCGATATTGAGGGCCAGACCCGGCTGCTGCAGTCAACGGTATTGATTGTGGGTATGGGTGGGCTTGGCAGCCCGGTGGCCATGTATCTGGCCGCTGCCGGCGTCGGGCACCTGATTCTGGTGGATGACGATGTGGTGGAAATCAGCAATCTGCAACGTCAACTGGTCCACCGTGAAGCCAGCGTCGGTGACAGCAAGGTCGAGTCTGCACGCCAGACGCTGTTGGCGCTGAATTCGCAGATCAGCATCACCACGGTGAATCAGCGTGTTGACCGGGCGCTGCTGGCGCAGCTGATCAGTCAGCCGGTAGACCTGGTCGTGGATGCCTGTGACAACTTCAGTACCCGGTTTGCCATTAACGATGTGTGTCTGCAGTACCAGGTGCCGCTGGTGTCCGGCGCTGCCATCCGTCTGGAGGGGCAGGTGGCCGTGTTTGACAGCCGGCAACCGGACAGCCCGTGTTACCAATGCCTGTATCAGGGCGGCGACGATGAGCAGATGAGCTGCGCGCGCAATGGCGTGCTGGCGCCGGTGGTCGGAATAATCGGCAGCATGCAGGCGCTGGAAGCGATCAAGGTTTTATCCGGCATGGGCAAGAGCCTGTGCGGACGTTTGTTGCTGTTTGATGCCATGACATCATCCTGGCGTGAATTGCGTTTGTCGCGTGATCCGGCATGCTCTGCATGCGGGACACGCGCTCCCTGAAAAGCTAAATTAAAGGTTGTTATACATGCAGAACACTGAACACGAAGAGACAGTCGGTACCGCGGATGCCGTTGAGCAGCCGGCCGCAACGACCGAGTCACCGCCGGTAGTGCCGGATATCCCGTTTAGCCGGTTTGCACTGGAAAAGCCGCTGGAGCGGGCCATCAAGGAGCTGGGTTACAAATACTGCACGCCGATTCAGGCGCAAAGCCTGCGTTATACGCTGCGCGGGTATGACGTCACCGGCAAGGCCCAGACCGGCACCGGCAAAACCGCAGCCTTTCTGATTACCATTATCAATGATCAGCTGAAGAACCCGGTCAAGGAAGAGCGCTTTATCGGCGAGCCTCGCGCCCTGATTCTGGCGCCCACGCGCGAGCTGGTCATGCAGATTGCCAGCGATGCGCAGAACCTGAGCAAGGGCTGCGGGCTGCATGTGGTGACGCTGGTCGGTGGTGAGGATTACAAGAAACAGCTGGCTGCTGTTGACTCAAAACCGGTTGATATCGTGGTGGCCACGCCGGGCCGTCTGATTGATTTTCTGCAGAACGATCAGCTGTATCTGGGGCTGGTGGAAATCCTGGTCATCGATGAAGCTGATCGTATGCTGGACATGGGTTTTATACCCCAGGTACGCACCATCGTCAGCCGCACGCCGCACAAAGACTGCCGGCAGACATTGCTGTTCAGTGCTACATTCACGCCGGAGATCATTGAGCTGACCTCGCGCTGGGCAATGGACCCGGTGATGATCGAGATTGCCCCCGAACGTGTCGCCACCGATACCATTGAACAGATCGTGTATCTGGTGACCACCGAAGACAAGTACAAGTTGCTGTACAACCTGATCAAGGCTGAGGGTGCGGATAAGGTGATTGTCTTCAATAACCGCCGTGATCAGGTGCGCAAACTGGCTGACAGCCTGTATCGTAATGGTGTCAGTTGCGGTCTGCTGTCCGGTGAGATTGCCCAGAACAAGCGGGTGAAAACCCTGGAGGCTTTCCGCGACGGAGAGATTCAGGTGCTGGTGGCAACCGACGTCGCCGGTCGGGGGTTGCATATTGATGACGTCAGTCATGTCATCAATTACAGCCTGCCGGAAGAGGCAGAGGACTACGTCCACCGTATCGGCCGCACCGGGCGTGCCGGTGCGATTGGCACGTCAATCAGTTTTGCCTGTGAGGAAGATTCCTTCCTGTTGCCCAATATCGAAGAGAAGCTGGGGCAGAAGCTGCCCTGTGTTTATCCTGATGAGGCGCTGCTGGCAGAGCCACCGGCGTTCACCCGTCCATCTCACTTCAAGGATGAATCCAAACCGTCGACCCGCGGCGGCAGGAGTGGTGGAGGCAAGAGCGGCGCCGGCAAACCCCGTCCGCGCCGCTGATCCGGTCTCAGGCCGTTTTGCCGCCCCTGGCACCGGCGGCCTTCAGCACGTCCGCATAAGGCGCCGCTGCCCGATGACGGGCGACGTGATCAAGAAAGGTTGAGCCATCCGCCAGGGTCACGTTGATATCGTGACCGGCGGCGACAAAAAACGGCACAAACCGACTGAAGTGCTCGGGTAACATGCCACGATAGGCCTTGGTCAGTATGTGGTAGTCTGCGGGTACCCCTTCTGGTGGTTCCAGTGCAAGAAACCCCTGGATACGTTCGTCTGACCAGTTCTCGTTGCGGGTGGCAGGCTGGGTTCTTTCTTTACCGGTTTTTTTTTCTTCAATCATTGATGCACCTTCACGCGCTCAGTTTCTTGCGCAGTAATTCATTGAGTTGCGCCGGGTTGGCTTTGCCTTTGGACAGCTTCATGGCCTGACCGACAAAGAAACCAAAAACAGCTTCCTTGCCGCCACGATACTGTGCGACCTGATCCGGATTGGCAGCGATCACGTCATCAACCAGCTTCTCGATGGCGCCGGTGTCGGTAACCTGCTTCAGACCACGTGCTTCGATGATGGCATCGACATCAGTCTCGCCGTCACTCAATACCTCAAACACGGTTTTGGCGATCTTGCCGGAGATCGTATTATCCTTGATGCGGCTGATCAGTGTGCCCAGAGACTGAGGGCTGATCGGTGATGCACTGATGTTCAGGTCCTGCTTGTTGAGCAGGCCCAACAGATCGGCGCTGACCCAGTTTGCCGACAGCTTGGCATCGCCACACAGCGCCACGACCGCTTCAAAGTATTCCGCCATGTCCCGGCTGCTGGTCAGCACATCGGCATCGTACTCGCTCAGGCCGTACTGCGTGATGAAACGCTGGCAACGGGCGTCGGGCAGCTCCGGCAGGGTGGCGCGAATGGCGTCAATAAAGGCATCATCGATGACCACCGGCAGCAGATCAGGTTCGGGGAAGTAGCGGTAGTCGTTGGCCACTTCCTTGCTGCGCATGGAGCGTGTTTCATCTTTGTCCGAATCGTACAGGCGGGTTTCCTGCACAATACGGCCGCCGTCCCCGAGGATCTCTATCTGGCGCTGCACCTCATAGTTGATTGCCTTTTCGACAAAACGGAACGAGTTGACGTTCTTGATTTCCGTGCGCGTGCCGAATTCGGTGTCGCCTTTTTTGCGCATGGAAACGTTGGCATCGCAGCGCATGGAGCCCTGTGCCATGTTGCCGTCGGAAATGCCGAGGTAAAGAATGATGGAGTGCAGCTTTTTCAGGTAGGCCACAGCCTCTTTGGCATTGCGCAGATCAGGGTCCGAGACAATCTCCAGCAGCGGCGTGCCGGCGCGGTTCAGGTCAATACCGGACATGCCCTGGAAGTCCTCATGCAGGGATTTGCCTGCATCTTCTTCGATGTGTGCCCGGGTAATGGCAATGATTTTGTCGCTACCATCTTCAAGCTGGATTTTCAGGCTGCCACGCCCCACCGTCGGGAAGTCGAGCTGACTGATCTGGTAACCCTTGGGCAGGTCGGGGTAAAAATAGTTCTTGCGGTCAAAAACCGAGCGTTTGCCGATCTCGGCATCCACTGCCAGGCCAAAGCTGACCGCCATGCGCAGCACTTCTTCGTTCATCACCGGCAAGGTGCCGGGCATGGCCAGGTCGTACAGGCTGGCCTGGGTGTTGGGCGCCGCGCCAAAATGGGTGCTGCTGCCTGAAAACAGTTTGCTGTTTGTCGCAAGCTGGACATGTACTTCCAGACCGATAACGGTTTCCCAGGTCATGTGTTATACCTCCGGTCTTTGTGTGTGCCAGTCGGTGTGTAACTGGAACTGATGGGCCACATTCAACAGTCGCGATTCGGACAGTGCCGGGCCGACCAGTTGCATGCCGATGGGCAGGCCACCGAGCATGCCTGCAGGCAGCGACATGCCGGGCAGGCCGGCAAGGTTGACGGCGATGGTGTAGATGTCTTCCAGGTACATGGTCACCGGGTCACTGTTTTTCTCGCCCAGCTTGAAGGCGGTGTGTGGTGACGTCGGGCCGAGGATCAGGTCTACATCCTTGAACGCGGTGTCAAAGTCTTCCTTGATCAGGCGGCGTATTTTCTGCGCCTTCTTGTAGTAGGCATCGTAGTAGCCGGCCGACAGTGCGTAGGTGCCGACCATGATGCGGCGTTTGACTTCATCGCCGAACCCTTCGCCGCGACTGCGTTTGTACATGTCTTCCAGGTTGACCGGGTTCTCGCAGCGGTAACCGAACCGGGCGCCATCAAAGCGTGACAGGTTGGCCGATGCTTCCGCCGGGGCGATCACGTAGTAGGCTGGCACCGACAGGTGATTGTTGGGCAGCTCAATATCCCGGAAGGTTGCGCCCAGGCTTTCCAGCTTGCGGATGGCCAGCTGCAGAATTTCCTGAACGCTGGTGCTGAGGCCGCTGCTGAAGTGTTCACGGGGCAGGCCGATACGCAGGCCGGTCAGTGGCTTGCTCAGCTGCGCGGTGAAGTCTTCTGCCGGGATATCCAGGCAGGTTGAGTCCCGCGCATCTGCGCCGGCAATAACATTCATCATCAGGGCAGCGTCTTCTGCGCTTTTGCTCAACGGGCCGGCCTGGTCGAGGCTGGAGGCAAAGGCAATCATGCCCCAGCGTGAGACTCTGCCGTAGGTCGGTTTGAGGCCGGTGATGCCGCAGAATGACGCGGGCTGGCGAATGGAGCCGCCGGTATCGGTGCCGGTGGCCATGGCACACAGGTCCGCTGCGACCGCTGCGGCAGAACCGCCGGATGAGCCGCCGGGCACGCGCGCCTGATCCCAGGGATTGTGTACCGGGCCGAAATGACTGGTTTCGTTGGAAGACCCCATGGCGAACTCGTCCATGTTGGTCTTGCCCAGCATCACCGCCCCGGCGGCTTGCAGGCGTTCGACCACACAGGCGTCATAGGGCGACGTGAAGTTGGCCAGCATACGCGAGCCGCAAGCGGTCAACACGTCGCGGGTGCAGAAAATATCCTTGTGGGCGATGGGGATGCCGGTCAGCGGTGTGGCCTGGCCCGCGGCACGGGCGGCGTCAGCGGCGGCGGCCTGCGCCAGTGCCCGTTCCGGTGTGAGCGTGACATAGGCATTGAGCGCCGGGTTCAATTGCGCGATGCGATCCAGGTAGGCCTGTGTCAGTTCTACACTGGACACATCCTTGTTGGCCAGTGCGGTGGCCAGTTCAGCAACGGTTTTGCTTAACATAAGCGTCTGTATCCTTGCCTGATCTGATGGGTTTCAGCAGTCAGAGATGTTGTTGACAATGTGCAAACAGGTTCGGTCGGGTGGCAACGGGGAGTGTCATTCGATGACTTTCGGGACCAGGTAAAGGCCGTCCTGCGTTGCCGGGGCGATTTTCTGGTAGTCGTCTCGCTGGTCGGTCTCGGTGACCACGTCCGGGCGCAGGCGCTGGCTGGCATCAAACGGGTGTGCCATGGGCGTCACAGCTGAGGTGTCTACGTCCTGCATCTGATCGATCATGTCGAGGATGTTGGTGATTCGCTGGGCAACTTCCAGCGTGTCCGATTCGCTGATCTGCAGTCGTGCCAGATGCGCAATTTTTTCCACGTCTGTGTTGTCTAAGGCCATCAAAAGGCTCCTGAGTGTGCGATAATACCGGCCCTGCCAGGTTCTTGACTCAAGCCCGACACCGGAAAGTTTTTGATACTTGCCCTAATACAAGAGCATTGCTAGAGTGCGTATCTATTTGCTGGAGAAGCCGTGATTATACGGGATTATGACCGGTCTGAGGCAACAGTTTCCTTCCAGGTTTGCGATGGTTCCGTCAGAGGACTGCCCATGAAGGCAGATTCCGGGCAGGAACTGTCACTCGTTTTGTCTGTCTGCTGTTAGAGTGGATTAACGGGTCCGGCTCCCGGACCGTTCCGATTATTGTTGAGGTAAGCAAGAATTCAATGTTCAAAAAAATAAGGGGAATGTTCTCCAACGATCTGTCGATAGATCTGGGCACGGCGAACACACTGATTTATGTCCGCGGCGAAGGCATCGTCCTGAATGAGCCCTCCGTCGTCGCCATCCGTCATCACAATGGTCAAAAAACGGTCACCGCGGTTGGCGCCGACGCCAAACGCATGCTGGGTCGCACACCCGGGAATATTACCGCCATACGCCCGCTGAAGGATGGTGTCATCGCCGATTTTCAGGTCACTGAGAAAATGCTTCAGCATTTTATCAGCAAAGTGCACGAGAACAGTTTTTTTCCCCCCAGCCCGCGGGTTCTGGTCTGTGTGCCCTGCAAATCCACTCAGGTTGAGCGCCGTGCCATTCGTGAATCGGTGATCAGTGCCGGTGCCCGCGAGGTCCGCCTGATCGAAGAACCCATGGCGGCGGCCATCGGTGCCGGCCTGCCGGTCGAGAAGCCCAGTGGCTCCATGGTGGTGGATATCGGTGGTGGTACCACCGAGATCGCCATTATTTCCCTGAACGGCATTGTCTACTCCGAATCGGTCCGGGTCGGTGGCGATCGTTTCGACGAAGCCATCATCACCCATGTACGCCGCAACTACGGCAGTCTGATTGGGGATGCCACTGCTGAGCGTATCAAGAAGGAAATTGGCTGTGCCTATCCGTCAGAAGGTGTGCTGCGGGAAATCGACGTTCGTGGCCGCAACCTGGCGGAGGGCGTACCACGCAGTTTTACGCTGAACAGCGATGAGATTCTTGAAGCCTTGCAGGAAACCCTGTCGGCCATCGTGCAGGCTGTGAAAAGTGCACTGGAGCAGTCGCCGCCCGAGCTGGCCTCGGATATCGCGGAAAGTGGCATGGTGCTGACCGGCGGTGGCGCACTGCTGAAAGATCTGGACAAGTTGCTGTCAGAAGAGACGGGCTTGCCGGTGATTGTGGCTGATGATCCGCTGACCTGCGTTGCACGCGGCGGCGGCAAAGCCATGGAGTTGATGGATTCCAACGAAATGGATGCACTGACTCTGGAGTAACCCCTGCCGGGGTTGCCGCCTACAGGCTGAGGTTCTGCTATTAAAACCTTATTTATCAAAGGCGTGTCCCTGGAGTATCGTCTGCTGGCATTCGTGGCGCTGTCGTTTGGTGTCATGTTTGCCGATTCGCGTTTCGATTACCTGGATCGCGTTCGTTACACCGTCGCGTATTTGAGCACGCCGGTCTACTGGGTGGCTGACATTCCTGCCCGTGCTTCGTCCTGGATCGACGACGTGTTTGTCTCTCAGCGTGATCTCATCGAAGAAAACGCCCAGCTGCGCCAGGAACTGCTGTTTGCCCAGCGCGAACTGCAACTGCTGGCGGGCCTGGCCAGTGAGAACAGCCGTTTGCGTGAATTGCAGGAAGCGTCGCAGGCGGTGCAGGGGCGAGTCATAACCGCTGAAATAATCAATGTTTCCAACGACCCGGGTTCCCGGCGTGTACTCATCAACCGCGGGGCCCACAACGGTGTCTTTGAGGGGCAGGCCATACTGGACGCACATGGATTGATGGGGCAGGTGGTGGAAGTGCTGCCGTTTACCAGCTGGGTGTTGTTGATCACCGATTCCCGCCATGGCACGCCGGTGCAGGTCAATCGTAACGGGGAGCGCGCCATTGCCCGCGGCAGCCGGAGCGATGCACCCGGCCTGGAGCTGGAATATGTGCCTGATACGGCAGATATCGTGATCGGCGATCTGCTGGTCAGCTCCGGCCTGGGGCAGCGGTATCCCAAGGATTATCCGGTCGCGGAAGTGACCAGCGTTTACCATGACCCGGGTCAGCCCTTTGCATTGATCAGGGCGCGGCCGCTGGCGCAGATGGATCGCACCCGCCATGTCATGCTGGTCGTCCCCGACGACGACATCATCGGCAGCGGTGTTGAGGCATTGCCGGCTTTCCAGGTGCCGCCGGACACCGGCCCGGCCACCGACCCGGAAACTGAGGCCACGCAGCCGAGTGACGCTGTTACATCACCTGACGCTCAGGGAGATTTCTGATCATGGTACCCAGAGCGAACGGCTTGTGGATCATTATTCTGACCTTGTTACTCGCCTATTTGCTGGCGATCGTGCCATTTCCCGACTGGGCCATGCACTACCGACCCCAGTGGGTGGCCATGGTGCTGATCTATTGGATCATGGCGTTACCCTATCGGGTAGGCATCGGTGCGGCGTGGTTTGCCGGCTTTTTCATGGACATTCTTGAAGGTTCGCTGCTGGGGCTCAATGCCCTGTCCTTTGCGCTGATCGCCTATATCACGCTCAGCCTGCATCAGCGCCTGCGAATGTTTTCCGCCCTGCAGCAAAGCGGCATGATTCTGGCGCTGGTAGGCCTGAACATGACGATTACCTATTGGATCAAGGTGGCGACTGAACAGACCGATGCCGGCAGCCTGCTGTTTCTGCTCGGGGCCCTGTCCAGCGCCTTTGTCTGGCCCTGGCTGTTTCTGGTACTGCGACAATTGCGGCGCGGTTTCAATGTGCACTGACATGTCGGTAACCGAGTCTCACCTCTCCGCCAGCGAATCGGCGCCGCTGGTGCTGGCGTCCGCTTCGCCCCGGCGCCGCGAGCTGCTGGACCAGATCGGCGTGTCTTATCGTGTTGTCGTGCATGACACGGATGAAAGCCCAATGCCGGCAGAATCGCCGGAAATCTATGTCAGCCGTCTGGCCCGGCAGAAGGCGGCGGCAGTCAGTGTCCTGCCCGGGATTTCCGCACCGGTGCTGGGCGCCGATACCATTGTGGTCTGTGATCGGACGGTGCTGGGCAAGCCGCTTGATGAGACCGATGCCCGCCGCATGCTGGCCATGCTGTCGGGTCGACGCCATGAAGTAATGACGGCCGTGTGTGTGATGCAGGGCCAGCAGGTCCGTGAGGCAACCGTGCGGACCGGGGTCTGGTTCCGTGAGCTCAGTGACAGCGACATGGCGGCTTACTGGCAGAGCGGTGAGCCGGCAGGCAAAGCCGGTGCCTACGCCGTGCAGGGGCTGGGTGCGCTGTTTGTTGCTAAAATCGAAGGCAGTTACTCTGCCGTGGTAGGGTTGCCGATATTCGAAACCGGTCAATTGCTGGCGGCGTTTGGTGTCAGGAACGCCCTGGAGAAAGTCGCGCGTGAGTGAAGAGATACTGATCAATGTCACCCCCCGGGAAACCCGCCTGGCATTGATTGAAAATGGACTGCTGCAGGAGATTTATATCGAGCGCCGCAGCCGAAGCGGTCATGTTGGCGATATTCATCTGGGCAAGGTTGTCCGTGTCATGCCGGGCATGGAGGCAGCGTTTGTCGATATCGGGCTGGAGCGTGCGGCATTCCTGCATTGCGCCGACATCGCCGCAATTGGCGCGGATGGCCTGGAGGTCAGCGATGCTGCGCCGACAAATATCCAGGCGTTGCTGCACGAAGGACAGATGATCGTGGTGCAGGTCGCCAAGGACCCGATTGGCTCCAAAGGTGCCCGCCTGACCACACACCTGACATTGCCTTCGCGTAACCTGGTGTATCTGCCCCGAAATTCGCATATCGGCATTTCGCTGCGGCTGGACAATGAAGAGGAACGTGAACGCCTGCAGGCCACGCTGGCGGCCTGTCTGGCACAGGCGGACGCGACCGACCGGGGGGGCTTCATCATCAGGACGGCCGCTGAAGGCGCCACCGAAGCCGAATTGAGTGAGGACATCCGGTTTTTACGCAAACTCTGGGCGGCTGTGCAGCGGCGTATTGAAAACAGCAAGGAAATCAGGGTGCTGTATCGGGACTTGCCGCTCTATCTGCGCGCGGTGCGGGACCTGATCACGCCGCAGATCGAGAAGATCCGGGTAGACACGGTGGAGGCCTTTGAGGAGATCAATGCGTTTGTCGGTGATTTTATTCCCGATTCGCTGGGCCGTGTCGAGCTGTACCGCGGCGAACGGCCGATATTTGATCTGTACAGTATTGATGATGAACTGGAAAAGGCACTGGGCCGCCAGGTCAAGTTGAAGTCCGGTGGCGACCTGATCATCGATCAGACCGAAGCCATGACCACCATTGATGTCAACACCGGCGGTTATCTGGGCAACCGCAATCATGCCGAAACGGTGCTAAAGACCAATCTGGAGGCAGCGACGGCCATTGCCCGTCAACTGCGTATCAGAAATCTGGGTGGCATCATCATACTGGATTTCATCGATATGGAGGAGGCGGAGCATCAGCGTCAGGTCCTGCGTACGCTGACCAAGGCCCTGGAGCGGGATCATGCGCGCACCATGATTTCCGGTATTTCCGAACTGGGGCTGGTGGAGATGACGCGCAAGCGCACACGGGAGAGTCTGGGGCAGATCCTGTGCAGCCCTTGCCCGGTCTGCGCCGGCCGCGGTCGCCTGAAGACGCCAGAGACTATCTGTTACGAGATTTTCCGTGAGATCGTCCGTGTCGCCCGGGTTTACGAAAATGATGAGTTACTGGTCATGGCCTCGCAACTGGTCGTCGATCGGTTGCTGGAAGAAGAGTCTGCGACACTCGCGGATCTGGAAGTGCTGACGGGCAAAACCATCAGGTTTCAGGTTGAACCCATGTATACTCAGGAACAATATGACGTTGTTCTGTTTTGACTGGCACTTATGATTCTTCATATTGGCAAATCCATCGGCCGGGCGATCCTGCAGGTGTCGTTCGCGGTGCTACTGGTCATGCTGGTGGCACTGGCACTCTATGTCAGCCTGGGCAGGCAGCTGGCACCGATGATAGGCAACTACACGGAAGAGGTTGAGCAACGCTTGTCGGACATGCTTGGCGCCGAAGTTGTTATTGGCAGTATTGCCGGCGAATGGGAGCGCTTTGGCCCCCGCTTCGAAATACAGGGTCTGCAGATTACTGCGCCGGGGGGCGGAGATGCGGAGCCTCTGGTACTGGAACGCGTCAGTATTGCCCCCGATATGCCAGCCAGTCTCCGTCAGCTGCGTCCCGTGCTGGGGCGCACCACGCTACGCAATCTTGACCTGTCGTTGTATGAACAGGAGAACGGTGGCTGGTCGCTGGCAGGTATCGCGTCCGCTGGCGCTGCGCCGGTATCACCTGCCCGGATTCTGGAATGGCTGAAAAGTCTGGCGTTGCTGGAGTTGGAGCAGACCCGACTGGCCATTCATCACCATACCGGGCAAGTCACCCGGTTCACCGATGCCAGTCTGCACTTCCAGAGTCTTGACGGGCGTCATGCTGTCACCCTCAATGCCATTCAGGATGGCCTGGATACGCCCCTGCTGGTGCAGGGCGAGTTGACCGGCGACGACCTCGGGCAGATGCAGGGCGAGCTTTATGTCGCATTCCCTGGCGCCGATTATAGCGCCTTCCTGCATAGCGTGCGGCCGGCCGGCGTCGCAATCAACGATGTCACTCTGGCTGGCGAGCTTTGGTTGACGCTGCAACAGGGCAGACTGGCGTCTGCTACCTGGCACGGTCGCGCCGACCTTGGCGTTGCGCGTGAGGTGGCAGTCCGCGTCGACAACCTGAGTATTGGCTGGTTGCGTCTGCAGCATTCGCCGGCGGATGCACGCTGGCAACTGGACATCGAGGAACTGGCATTTGACTACGGCAATGGCAGTTGGCCCGTTGGCGGCATGAGCGCGGATTATACCGAGGGTGAGCAGGTCGCTGCGCGCTTCGATGTGGTGGACCTGGGGCTGGCGTCCCGATTAATGGTGGCACTGGCGCCGGCATCCGTTTTGCGCACCGAGGTCGAGTTGTTCAATCCCCGCGGTCTGGCACGCAACATTGTGGTCAGCGCCGGGCTTGCTGGCGATGCGCTCGCCAGGGCATCGGTGACCACCAACCTGCGGGAGGCGGCGATCAGCGCGCATCGCGGCGCGCCCGCGTTCTGGGGTATTGATGGCTACGCTGAGCTGGCGCTTGATGCCGACCGGCGACTGGCCACCGGTGTCCTTGAGGTCGACAGTGACGACGTGATGGTACACCTGCCCGGTCTGTTCAACGACCAGTGGGCCTATCAACGGCTCAACGGGCGTATGGGGTTTCGTGCGGACTGGACATCGGATCTGAATATCCGTCTGGCCAGTGGCGTTGTCGTCGTGGAATCGGCTGACCTGCAGGCGCGTGCCCAGTTCGCCACCGAAATACAGAACGGCGCGGAACGGGAGATCAATCTGGAGCTGATGGTGGGTGCGCTTGCTGCAGATGCCTCACGCAAATCACTGTACCTGCCGACGGCGCCGGGTGCGCCGCAGTCAGCCCAGGGTATCCTGCGCTGGGTAAATGATGCCGTGGTCGGTGGTGAGGCTGGCGGCAGTGGTCTTATTTTCCGGGGGCAGGTGCAGCGCGGTGCACAAAACACTGACCGTACCCTGCAGATGTTCTATAAAGTGGCAGATGGCACTCTAAAATTTGACCCGCAATGGCCGGCGATCGAGGAACTCGATGGTGTGGTGGTGATCGACAATGGCGCGGTCGATATCACGGCCTCCGCGGGCAGCTCTCTGGGTATCAATTTCAATTCCAGTGTCGCGTCCGTGCGCGCCAGTCCGGAGGGTGGCAGTTGGCTTACCGTGACCGGCGATGGCAGGGGCAGCGCTCAACAGGGCTTGCGCTATTTGCAGGCGACACCTGTCACCCAGGGTATCGGTCAGTATCTGTCAACCTGGCAGGCAGAAGGCGACACCGATTTCAGCCTGGCCCTGAATATTCCGCTTTACGTTGACAATGCCCGGCCGCAGGTTGATCTGGCCTTCGCGCTAGCGGGCAATCGTATTGTCATGCCCGAGTTTGATCTGGATGTCAGTGATTTAAGCGGACGGCTGGTCTACAGCTCCCTTGAAGGGCTGCAAAGCCAGGAAATGACGGCAAGTCTGTTTGACAATCGTGTTGATGTGGAAATACGCGCTGATGGTTTGGAGGGCGAACCCACCGGGGCCCGCGTCAGTGTCACCGGTGAGGTCGGCGTGCAGGCACTGGCAGCCTGGCCCGGCATGCCGGCGCTGGTGTCGTCGGTACTGGGGGAGGCGCAGGGTTCATCAGCCTATCGTGCGGACGTGCAACTGCCGGTTTACGGTGACACCACGGTCAGCAACGGTGTGCTTCATCCGCGCCTGCGAATCAGCAGTGACCTGCAGGGTATTGCCTTTGATTTGCCGGCGCCATTTACCAAGGCTGCCGATGACACTAAAGCATTTGCCCTGACCCTGGATTTCATCCCGCTGGCACCGGCACTGGGCCTGTCGCTGCAAGATGTCATGCAGATGAACCTGACCCTGCGCGACGACAGCGTCTATAACGGGCTGGTGTATTTTGGCGGGACGACGGATGGTTTGCGGGTGCGGCGCCTGAACGAATCGGCCCCGGGTGTATCGGTACTGGGCACAATACCGGTGCTGGATTATCAGCGCTGGGCTGACACGCTGGGGCGACTTGCCCTGAACGGCGCCAGGGGCACGCCATTGGCGGCCGGATTCGACCCGGGTTTCACCGGGACTGCCGAGCTGATCATTGNGCGGTTGACGGTCTACGACGAAGTCTTTGAGCAGGTCAATGCACAGCTGGCGCAACAGAATGATGCATGGACGCTGACCGCCAACAGTGAGTCAGTGGCCGGCACCATCCGCCTGCCGAATACGGCCACGGAGCCATGGCATGTCAACCTGGACTATCTGCATCTTGACCAATCCATTGACGGCGCCCGCGAGCCCGGGCTGTTGGCGGTGGCACAGGATAATGCTGGCGACCCGGCAGGCACGCGGGTGGAACTGGATCTGCAGGAGTTGCCCACGGTGGAATATAACCTGCCCCGCAGTGATCCGCTGGAAAATCTGGATCCCCGGGAGTTCCCCGACACCCGACTGGCAATTGATGAGTTGACCCTGGCTGGCGCACCCTTCGGGCAGTGGCGGTTTCTGATGCAAACCAATGAGCAGGGCGCTGAATTCAGTGACCTCATGGTCAATGCACGGGGTCTGCGAATCGGCAGTGACGAGGCGCCGGCAACATTCCGCTGGTACTATGACGGTGACGCGCATGAGAGTGAGCTGACAGGCATCGTGTCAACCACAGACCTTGCTTCGGTGCTCAGTGCCTACGGTTATGCACCCAGCATCCAGAGCCAGTCTGCGCGGTTCGATTCACGTTTGCACTGGCGTGGCAGCCCTGCCTATTTTTCCGCACTGGGCCTGAACGGTGAAATTGAACTGGCGTTAAATAACGGGCGGTTCCAGCAGCGTGCCGGCGTCGCCAACAGTGCTTTGCGCCTGATCAGCATTATCAACTTTGATGCGGTGCTGCGCAGGCTGCGTTTCAGCGAAGATATCACCGGCTCAGGGCTGGCCTATGACGAAATCCGTGGCAAGGTCGTACTGGAAGACGGGCTGGTGTCTATCGAGGACAGGTTGCAGATCATCGGCCCCTCCAGTCTGTTCCAGATTGCGGGTGAAGTGGACCTGGCGGCAGAGACCATTGACGGTGATCTCTATATCACCTTGCCGGTCAGTGACAATATTCCGTGGCTCAGCGGCCTGGCTGCGCTCAACAACCTGATCAACTGGCAGGTCGCTGTCGGGGTGTTCCTGCTGGATCAGTTTTTTGGTGATCAGGTGGATGATCTGACCAGTGCGCACTACACTCTGGATGGGCCCTGGGAGGGCCTGGAGCCACGCCTGAATCAGGTATTCACAGGAGGCAGTTGAATGTCGACGAAAAACGCCCGTGTGGCGGCGGTGCAGATGGTCAGCACTGCCGATATCCATGCCAACATTAAAGCTGCCGGCAGGCTGATTGGCGAGGCTGCCGGGGCGGGGGCAGCGCTGGTGGTGCTGCCGGAAAATTTTGCGGTGCTGGACGGCGGGCCGCAGGCTCAGTTTGCCGAGCATGAAGGTGATTATGAGGGGCTGCTGCAAGGGTTTCTGTCGGCGCAGGCACAGCGGCATGGTATCGAGCTGGTGGCGGGCACTATCCCGCTTGTGACACGCCCGGCGCCCGCCGGACAGGATGCTGAGCTGCTGGTTGATGGGCGTGTGCGGCCGGCCTCACTGGTCTTTGATCGCCACGGCGCCATTATCGCCCGTTACGACAAAATGCACCTGTTTGATGTTGAGGTCAGCGACCGGCAGGCCCGCTATGCTGAGTCGGACAGCTTTGAGGCCGGTGACGAAGTGGTTGTGGTTGATACAGCAGTGGGGAGGCTGGGGCTGTCGATTTGTTACGATATCCGGTTTCCCGAGCTGTACCGGCGTCTGTTCAACGAGCGCGCGGAGCTGGTCACAGTGCCGGCGGCATTCACCCGGGTGACTGGCGAGGCGCACTGGGAAGTTCTGCTGCGCGCCCGCGCCATTGAGAACCAGTGTTATGTCATTGGCGCCGGCCAGGGTGGTGTCCACAATGAGCGGCGCGAGACCTATGGTCACAGCACGATCATTGACCCCTGGGGGCGCGTAATGGACATGCTCGACAGTGGCGAGGGTATCGTCGTGGCAGATATTGATTTGCCGGCTCTGCATGAGCTGCGCCGAAAAATGCCTGTGTTTTCGCATCGGCGTCTGTAGCATTTTAAGGAAGGAGTTCCCCCTTGAACAAAGGTTTTATCACCAATTTGTGTGCCCTGTTGCTGACCGTTCTGGGCAGTGTACTGCCGGCGCCGTATGGCGGCGTGGTGCTGAGCACAGGCCTGTTTGCACTGTCCGGTGCGCTGACCAATTCACTGGCGATTCACATGCTGTTTGACAAGGTTCCCGGGTTCTACGGGTCCGGTGTCATTGCGCTGCATTTTGAGGAGTTCAAGACCGGTATCAAAGAACTGGTCATGGAGCAGTTTTTCAGCGCCGACAATCTTGACCGGTTCTTTGACGCGGAAACCGTCATGGGCAGCGGCATTGAGCGTCTGATGCCGTCGATGATAGAGGAGCTGGACCTGGACAAAGCATTTGACTCACTGTCGGAGGCGATCATGCAGTCCTCCATGGGAGGCATGGTGGGCATGATTGGCGGCCCCAAGGCGCTGGAAGGGCTGCGCCAGCCGTTCGCCCAGCGCATGCGCGAGTATCTCAATAACTTTGTGGCGTCCCCGGCTTTTACCCAGGCATTGAGTGACCGAATCAGCGCGGTGAGCCACAGTGACGCGGTCATAGGCAGAATCGAGGCGCTCGTCGACCGACGGTTGCAGGAGCTGACGCCGCAGCAGGTCAAGACAATTGTGCAAAAAATGATCAGGCAGCATCTGGGCTGGCTGGTGGTCTGGGGCGGTGTTGTGGGTGGCTTGCTGGGACTCCTGTTTGCGGTTATCGGCATGTTGCGTGCCGGCGTCTGACCGGAAACGGTACGGTTGTTCAGAAATGGCGGCTAGCCGATTTGCGCCTGCGTTTGCCGTAATCGTGCGGAATTGTGGCATTTTGTATCATTAGATGTAAAAAGCCGTGGCAATAGTCTAGAATCGCCGGGACAAAAATCGAGTAGCAGTATTGGTTCGTTCCAAAAATCCGTTTTTTTACCAGAGTGTGTGATTTATTATGGCAAGACCAGTTGAGTTTGTTTACGAAGATGTGTTGACCAACGCAATGGAGCAGTTCTGGCGCGAAGGATTTGAAGCCAGTTCGGTGCAGAAGTTGCTTGATGTAACCGGCATAAATCGTGGGACGTTGTATAACTCATTCGGCGATAAAGATACCTTTTTCAAATCCTGTCTGCAGCATTACAGCAAGCTTGTTGACAAGGAGCTGGCGGCTTCCCTGAATAACGAAGAACTGGCACCTTGGGCGGCCATCGAAAAGTACTTCGATCTGGCTGTGCTCAGCGCCACCAACAAGCGTCGCAGCATGGGTTGCCTGCTGGTGAACTCCCTGTGCGAAAGCATCAATTACGACAAGGATATCCAGAAGCTGGTCAAGACCTATTATGGCAACATCCGCAAAGCGCTGCTGAAACGTCTCAAGGATGCCGATAAAGCCGGCAACCTGGTCAAGGGTGTCACGCCGGAGCTGGCGGCGGATGTACTGATGAACACGCTCAGCGGCCTGCGGGTGCATTCACGCGAAGGCAAGAATGCCAAACAGCTGTCTGAGGTGGTTGCCTTTACGGTGAAAACCCTGAAGTAACCGGTGGTCTCTGCGACATCGATGGCCCGGCGTGTATGTGTTGTTTACCCTGTTGTGGTCGGGTCGATATCAGGTATACTTGGGCCATCAACTGTCGGCATACCGACAGAGCAATGTCGTAGGGCTGCTGGTCAGCACTGTTGGGTGTCTGGCTAAAAGCCAATAAAAACAAATATTTAAGATTTCTGTGGTATTAATTTTATGAAAAAACTGGCTGGCAGCAGAAAAAAAGACGAAGGCAATATTGATCTGACACCCATGCTCGACGTGGTGTTTATCCTGTTGATTTTCTTCGTGGTAACGGCGACATTCCTGTCCGAGCAGGCGATTGATGCGGCCAGCAACGAGAACAATGATACGCCACCCGAGACCGACGACGAGAACAAGAACATCCTCGTTGAACTGAGTCAGAACAACGAGATCCGCTTTAACGGAGAGCCGCGTGCTGTGCTCGAGAGCCAGATTCGGGCCAATATTGACCGCCTCAAGGCAGAGAATCCCGCTGCAACCGTGATCATCCGTCCGCATGAGTCTTCCAACGTCAGTACGATGGTCACTGTCATGGATGCTGCCCGCCAGGCAGGCATCGTCAGCATCTCGATTGTTGAGCCCTGATCTGCGGGAACCTGTCCGGCCGGACGTAGTTTGTCGGATCTGGCTGTTCATATGTAGCCGTTCGGAACCAGCCGTTCGGTCATTATGACGCTGATCCGGTCAGCGCCCGTCTCAAAAAACGCACCCGTAAAGGTGCGTTTTTTAATTGCGGGCAGGTAAAATATGTCTGCGCCCAGCCATTGAACGGTCCTTCGTTTGCCCCCTGCACAGGAGTTACCGCATGAACAATAACCGCGATGATATGCGTACCCTGTGGTATGACGATAACAGCCGGCAACTGCAGATCATTGACCAGACCCAGCTGCCACATACGCGCAAGGTGGTGGTAATAGATACGCTGGAGCAGGCCTGTGATGCGATTGTCCACATGCAGGTCCGGGGTGCACCATTGATTGGTATCACGGCCGCCTTTGGCGTACATCTGGCTCTGAAGCGAGATCCCGATACCCTCAGTGCGGCTTGCGAAACGCTGGCCAAAACACGGCCCACGGCAGTGAATCTGCAATGGTCATTGACCCGACTGGCCGAGGGCCTGGTGTCGGTGCCCCCGGTACAACGCGCTGAAGCGGCCCTGGAAATGGCCAAAACCCTGCTGGCTGAAGATGCTGACGCCTGCAGCGACATTGGCGATTTCGGACTGGCGCTGTTGCGGGATCTGCTGGAAGCCAAGCAGGCACGGGGCGGTGAGGCCACACTGAATGTACTGACGCACTGCAATGCCGGCTGGCTGGCAACAGGCGCCTGGGGTACCGCTCTGGCGCCCATTTACAAGGCGCATCTGGCGGGCCTGTCTGTTCATGTCTGGGTTGATGAAACCCGCCCACGCAATCAGGGTGCTTCATTGACGGCCTGGGAGCTGGCCCACAGCGGTGTGCCTCATACATTGATCGTTGATAACGCGGGAGGCCACCTGATGCAGCACGGGCTGGTGGATGTCTGCCTGGTGGGCAGTGATCGCACAACCGCGCACGGTGACGTGTGCAACAAGATTGGTACCTACCTCAAGGCATTGGCGGCGTTCGACAACCAGGTGCCGTTCTACGTGGCGCTGCCAACATCGACGATCGATTTTGCCATTGAGGATGGATTGAGCGAGATTCCCATTGAGGAGCGGGCGGCCAGCGAAGTCAGCTACATGCCGGGGCTCGATGACACCGGCAAGTTGCGCAGTGTCGCCATAGCGCCACTGGGCACCCGTGTCAGTAACGCGGGCTTTGATGTGACGCCGGCGCGTCTGGTGTCAGGTCTGATCACCGAAATAGGTGTGTTCCCGGCCACCGCGGAAGGGTTAATGGATATCAAAGCCTGGCTCTAGTTTGCCCGTGTCATCAGCCTGGGGGCCAGTTCATCTGGCGCCCGCCCAGAATATGCAGGTGAACGTGGTAAACGGTCTGACCGCCCTGGTCACCGGTATTGATGACCAGTCGGAAGCCGTCATCGGCCAGGCCCTGCTGCCGTGCAATAGCCTGTCCGGTCAGTAACAGTTTGCCCATCAGCGCCTCGTCGTCCGGTCCGGCAGCAGACACGCTGCTCAGGTGTTTACGCGGAATTACCAGTATATGTGCAGGCGCAGCCGGGTTAATATCATGAAACGCATAGACATGATCGTCGCTGTACACTTTTTGTGATGGAATTTCTCCGGCCGCAATGCGGCAAAACAGACAATCTTTGCTCATAGACAGGCATCCTCAACGAACTGACAGACATTAGCGCGGAAAATAACATGATGCACTCACAAATACACCTGGTCGTACGAAGACTGCTGGTGCTGGTGCTGGTGCTGGCCAGCTGCGGGGCACGGGGTGAAATCACCCTTTATGACTACACGGTGGTCAACAGCTATCCGCACAACACGCGTTTTTTTACCCAGGGACTGTTAGTCCATCAGGGGTACCTGTACGAAGGCACTGGGCGGTATGGTGAGTCGGCGCTGATGCAGATACGCCTTGATGACGGTGCTGTGCTCAAGCGCAAGGCGCTCGGCAGTCGTTATTTCGGTGAGGGTATAGCGGTGGCCGGTGATCGCATTTTTCAGCTTACCTGGCGGGAGAATATGGTCTTTGAGCATGACCTGGCAACCTTCGATAGCGTTAACTCACACTACCTGCCCACCGAGGGTTGGGGCTTGACCTGGGACGGTGAGCACCTGATTTTGAGTGACGGCAGTGACCGGTTGTACTTTTACGATCCTGATGGCTTTCAGCTGGTGCGCAGTGTGGCAGTGACTATCCAGGGCCGGCCGGTGCGATTTCTCAATGAGCTGGAATACATTGATGGCGAAGTCTGGGCCAATGTCTGGACCAGCAATGAAATTGTTCGCATTGATCCGGCGACCGGTGAGGTACGCTCGGTCGTCGATCTGCGAGGGCTGCGCGATCAGACGACCGCCGGCGGCAGTGATGCTGTGCTAAACGGCATCGCCTGGGATGCCGACAACCGCAGGCTGCTGGTAACCGGCAAATTATGGGCGCATATTTTCGAGATTGAATTGCACGAACGGGATTGAGGGACCGGATGACAGGCAAATTTCGAATTCTGCTGATCGGTCTGATTGCGCTGGGCACGGTCAGTGCCTGTGACAGTGTCGCCTACTATGCACAAGCGGTGAGCGGTCAGGCGGCCTTGCTGTGGCGGCGCCAACCCATTGACCAGTTGTTGGCGGACCCGGCGCTGGCGCCTGAACTGCGTCATAAACTCCTGCTTATCCAGCAGGCAACCGACTACGCCGACAGGCAGCTCGGGTTGCCCGCCGCCGGCAGCTACGACAGCTATGTCGAGCTGCAACGTCGGCATCTTGTGTGGAATGTGTTTGCTGCGCCGGCGTTCTCCGTGCAGCCCATGTCATGGTGTTTTCCCATCGCCGGTTGCGTTGACTATCGTGGTTACTTTTCCGAAGCGGCAGCCTGGCGGTTTGCCGAGGACCTGCAGTCCCAGGGCTTTGATGTCTATGTGGGTGGCGTCGATGCCTATTCAACGCTGGGCTGGTTTAACGATCCTGTGCCCAGTACCGTGATCCGGCGCCCGGATCATCAGTTGGCAGGCCTGATTTTTCATGAGCTGGCGCATCAGCGCATCTACGTCCCCGACGATACCTCTTTTAATGAAAGTTTCGCCAGTTTTGTCAGTCTGGAAGGTTTGCGGCGCTGGTTAGCTCAGCAGGATCAGCCAGAACTCTACCTGCAGTCCCTTGCAGATCTGCAGCAGCAACAGCGCTTCATTGATTTTGTCCTGGGCTACCGAGAGCGTTTCGCGGCCCTGTATGCACGTGACCTTGGCGCCGATGCCATGCGTGAGCAAAAGGATCACTTACAGGCGCAGATGCGGGCCGCCTGGCAGATACCCGGAGAGGCTGCCGGTGATCGTTATGAAGGGTGGTTTCAGGGGCCATTGAACAACGCCCAGCTGGCCACGGTCGGCTCCTACTACACCTGGGTGCCTGCCTTTGCTGCCCTGTTCAGGGAAGCGGGTGAGGACTTCGATGTGTTTTACCAGGCCGTTGCCGACCTTGCATCACTGTCGCCCGATGTCCGCCGGCGCCAGCTTCTGGCACTGATGCCCGCGGACTGATCAGCCTTGGGCCTGCTGGCTGATACGGGTTTCCAGATTCTGTACCAGTTCACGGTAGAACTGTGAGCCAAGGTCGGTTTCGGCCGCCTGGCGGTACTGCGCCAGCGCGTCTTCCAGGCGGCCCTCGCGTTCGTAGAGCCTGCCCAGTGTCCGGTTCATGAAGGCATTGCCGGGCATCACCTCAGCAGCCGTCTGGTAGATGCGGATGGCTTTGTCGACATGCCCGGCGTTGTCGTACAGGTTGCCCATCAGGTGTACCTGTGAATCATCGCGCGGGTCAGCGCGGATCGCCCGCACGTCGTATTCAATGGCCTCCTCAAAACGCTCGGAGCGGCGCAGGAGTTCTCCAATGGTTTTCAGGGAAGCGGTCAGTGGTGTGCTGGCTTCCTGCTGCAGGTCGATAAACCGTGCCAGCATCGGAACAGCCTCCTGCAGTCGGTCCTGGCTCAGGTAGATATTGGCCAGATTGCGATAGGCGTCAGCCAGACTAGGGTCGGCCGCCACTGCCAGACGATACTCATCAATGGCCTCGTCATAGCGCTCCAGATTGTTGTAGGTATTGGCGCGGCGATAGTGACGCTGTGCCAGTTCAGAGCTTGTCCCGGCAACCGCACGCTCCTGCACGGTCGCACCGCCAGGCTGTGCGGCAACATCAGCTGCCGGTGCGGACAGCAGCGCTGCGCCCAGCACCAGCAACATGGCACCAAAACGCGAGTGGATCGGGTTGCTTATTGATGTACTCATACTCTTGTTCAAACCTGCGAAATGAAAACCTGCATGATTGTGCCTGCGCCGGCGCTGGCGGGCAAGCCTGGGCCACAATAGTAACGGGCAGCGCGGGTGCAGGCCAAGTTGTGGCGCGGCCAAGCTGTGATAATTTGTGACGCTGAAGACTGATCTTGCCATAAGTTTGACTTATAATGCAGCCTTAATCTGAATTGCCATCTCAGGATACGATGCCAATGATCAACGACTGCCATGACCTCTCTTAAGGTGTTTGCCGGGCCCCGCGCCCTGCGGCAATTACAGGCTGAGGGTTGGCAGCCTGACAGTTTTTCGTGGCTGGCCGGCGCCTCCGGAGGACCCAAGTGGTTCGTTCTGCACGGGCTGGACCGGTACCTGGGGTCGACGTTTTTTCAGAACCGGCAGGCGCCCTTGCATATGATTGGTTCCTCGGCCGGTGCCTGGCGCCTTGCCTGTTTTGCGCAGCGTGACCCGGAAGCGGCCATGATCCGGTTGGCCACACGCTACTCACGGCAAACCTATTCGGCGGCGCCTGATGCCCGGGAAATCTCCCGGGAAGCCAGGGCGATGCTGGCTGACGTCATGGGTGCGCAGGGCGCGCAGGAGATTGCCGGCAACAGTGTCATGCGCTTGCATGTCATTGCTGACCGGGCCCGTGGCCTGTTGCGCTCGGACCGACGGCTGCCATTGAGCCTTGGGCTGGCCGCCAGCGCGGTCGGCAATCTCATTAGCAGGCGCGGACTGTCATGGTTCTTTGAACGACACATTTTCCACAACGCGCTGGATTCCGCCCGGACGTTGCCGCTGACTGACCTGCCCAGTCACTATGTGCCACTGACGCCGGCAAATGTGCCCGAGGCATTGATGGCCAGCGGGTCCATACCTCTGGTCATGGAATCGGTACGCGATGTCGCCGGCACCGAGCCAGGCAGTGTGTTCCGGGATGGCGGAATCACCGATTACCACCTGGATTTGCCTTTTCAACAGGCACAAGGGCTGGTACTGTACCCGCACTTTTACGCAGGCGTCACACCGGGGTGGTTCGATCGCTTTGTGCCCTGGCGCAGAGCCAGCGCAGAGCATTTTGACAACGTCGTGCTGCTGTCGCCATCACGGGAATTTGTCGAGTCGCTGCCGTACGGTAAAATTCCTGACCGCAATGATTTTAAACATCTGGATGCTGCACAGCGATTGCGCTACTGGCAGACAGTACTGCAGGAAAGTGAACGTCTGGCTGATGAATTCCGGACTTTAGTGGAAACCGGGATCGGCCTTGAAGCGATTCAGGGCTTCCCATTACAGAGAGCAAAACATGTGTGATCCGAATGTCAGGCACGGCACCCGGCTGCTGACTGCGGCGGCGATGATCATATTGCTGACCGGCTGCCTGGGCACGGTAGTGGGCACTGCCGTTGATGTAACGCTGGAAGTGGCAAAGGTTCCCTTTAAGGTTGCCGGCGCGGCTGTTGATGTGGCAACCGGTGATGACGAGGACAAGGATGACAACTGACCAGGCGCAAACGACGGCTGCCGACAGCCCGGACGCTAAAGCCGTTGATGTGCCTGACGGCTTCAGGCACTGGCACGGTGATCGCGCCGAGGATCATAACGGCCCGTTTTTCTTCCGGCTGGAGGGTGATGACATCGTCACCGCGTTTCGCGTTCGCCCGGAAAATTGCAATGCACACAATACCCTGCATGGCGGTATTCTGATGATGTTTGCCGACTATACGCTGTGTCTGGCAGCCATTGGTGGCACCCATGAAGGCGTGGTGACGGTGACTTGCAACAACGAGTTTGTTGGTCCGGCTTTTGACGGGGATCTGGTGACCGGCCGTGGCGAAGTGACCCGCAAAGGCGGCTCGCTGATTTTTGCCCGGGCTGTTATCGAGGCCAACGGCAAGACCATCCTGACCAGCAGCGGTGTCCTTAAACGCGTGCCACACCCGTCCGCCAGCTGACGATGTTACCTAAGCCAGGCGATATACGCTGGCGGCGGTGTCATGGAACATGGCCTGTTTCTCGGTTTCGGAAAAGTCAGCGCTTAATTTCTTGAACGCATTCCACAGCACCGGATAACTGATCGACAGACGGTCAACCGGAAAGTTGCTTTCGAACATGCAGCGCTGCGGACCAAAACAGTCAATCATGTGCAGGTACCACGGTCTTTGGGCACTGACCAGTTCATCCGAGCTGGCCGGCCGTTCCCGGGTATGCCAGTCAAAACCGTTATCCGGCATCGCCATGCCGCCCAGTTTGACATGGACATTGGGGCAGCGCGCCAGGCGTCGCATGTCCTGCTTCCATTGAGCGAATATGGCATCGCGTGAGCCGCGGTAGATGCCCACGCCCAGCGGTGTGCCAAAATGGTCCAGGATCAGTGTGGTGTCCGGCACCGCTTCCGCCAGTTCACAAAAGTCTTCGTTCTGATGGTGGTAGTGCCAGGTGTCATAGGAAAGCCCCAGCTCGCCCAGTATTCGCAAGCCCTGGCGAAAACTTTCCTGACCGTACAGGTAGGCGGGGGCGGGGCCGGGAATGATCAGGTCTTCAGGTCTTGGATCACGGGCGCCGGCCTGTCGGATGCCTTTGAACAGATCGCCGGCAATGGCCTGGTGTGCCTGCAACACGTCACGAAGTGCAGCGGGGTCGGCGCCCAGTCGCAGGTCGGCATGGGCAACGATGCCATTGAGCTGTGCCCGGTCAGCCTGTTGCCGGCTTTGTCTGGCAATGTCGGTGATGACCCGGGTTTCACCCAGGGACTGCCGGTGGGCGGGTGCTTCCTTGTCGTAAAATGCACGGCATTCGATAAATACCGTCTGCTGAATATTGTGGCCGCTGCCGGTATCAGCCCACAGATCGTCGAGCAGATAGTCCTGATTAAAGCGTTTGCGCCACAGATGGTGGTGAGGATCGATGATGGGACGCTGCGGGTCGATGATGTCTTCCTGCACCAGTTGCAACCAGTCAGTGCTGCCGGGTGTCGCCTTGCTCATGTCTCCTCGCCTGTTTTGTTGTCAGCCCTCGTGGATGTTAATCATACCAGTAATCGCGTCGTGGTTTGATCGGGGCAAGCAGGAAATAGAATATCCAGGCAAACCATGACAGGAAGATGATGGCCAGAATCCACGCCAGTTTTTCGCCGCCACTGGTTTTGTCCGAATTCAGAATAATCAGAATGGGCAACAGCCAGATAAACACGGCTGCCAGCACCACCATCAGGCCCAGGCCGGCACCAATCAATGGCAAAGCCAGCATGGCCAGAACAAGGAATACCAGGATGGTGCAGATATTTTTTACGGCGTTCATGGTCAGATTCTCCAGTGTTGCGTAGCGTGACTGCAACACAATCGATAGTGTTAATCTCCGGCTCGATTGCTGAACCGGCGTCTATCGAAACAAGTAGCTAATTCCATGCCAAAACACCAAAATCAATAAAAACAAAAGGTTAGGCTAAAATAGCCAGGCGTGTGCGGTACGATTTCGGCGCTGGATGCCAATCCTTGGCGAAATTGCTCAGACATTGCCGCTTTGTACCAGTGCCGGTCAGCACATCGCCTGAATCAGGAAGGGCCCCGGCTCCTGGTAACTGCGTGTCAGCAGGCGGGCAAATTCCTCCGCGGTATTGGCCGTGGCGGCCGGCACGCCCATGCTCTTTGACAACATTTCCCAATTGATGTCGGGATTGCCGATGTCAAACAGACTGGCAGCAATCGGGCCTACCTCGGTAACACCAAGGCGGCCGTATTCAATATTGAGAATATTGTATTTGCGGTTGGCAAAAATCACCGTGGTCACATTCAGTTGTTCGCGCGCCTGTGTCCACAGGCTCTGAATGGTGTACGCAGCCCCCCCATCGCCGAGCAGCGCCAATACCCGCCGGTCCGGGCACGCCAGCGCCGCGCCGGTCGCGACCGGGCTGCCCTGACCGATCGAGCCACCGGTGAGACTCAGCCAGGTATTGGGCGCGGCAGTCTGGCAGACCGGATGTGCGGCGTTGCCGGCACCCGAATCAGTGGCGACAATCACGTGCTCCGGCAATGTGGCGGCAATTGCCTGCAACATATTGCGGGTGTTCATTTCGCCGCTGGGCACCGTCATGTCGGCGAGTTCGAAGCGGGTGGCGTTTGCCGAGACCGCGGCCAGGCGCTCGGACAGCTGCTCCAGGGCGCCGGTGGCGTCCTCCTCGATGCGGGCCAGGGTATGCACGTCGCAGCCGTCGGGCACCAGGCGGCTGGGCGTGGTGCGGTACGCAAAGAAGCTGGCCGGTTCCTGGCCACCCACCAGGATCAGGTGTTTAACGTCGGTCAGCGACGCGAGAATGTGTTCCGGGAAGTAGGGCATGCGTTCGACCGCGACGCTGCCTGCTCCACCGTCGATACGGGCCGGAAAGGTGCCGGTCATGATACGGCAGCCGGTCTTGGCGCTGATGCGTCCGGCTATTTCCAGCGATGCGGCGGTAGCACCGTCGTGTTCGAGCACGACCAGACATTTTTCGCCGCTTTCCAGCAGTTGTGCGACATTTTCCACATTATTGCTGTCAACCTGGGCGCGGCGGGGTACACCGTTGGCCTTGGCCACGCCGGGAGCGTCACCCCAGGCAGCATCAGCGCCCAGGATCAGGGTGGAAATCTGGCCCTGGGAACCGGGCGTTGCCCGCAGGGTCGCCGTGTAGGCTTCAGCGCCGTCCTGCGCCAACGTATCTGCGGTGCTGCAGGACTTGATCCAGCAGGAGAAGTTTCTGGCCAGCGTATCAATGTCCGAGGTCAGGGGCGCATCGTAGCCCATGTGAAATTGCGGGTGATTACCCACCAGATTGATGATGGGCGTGCCGGCCTTGCGCGCGTTGTGCAGGTTGGCAATGCCATTGGCCAGTCCCGGTCCCAGGTGCAACAGGGTCGCGGCAGGTTTGCCGGTCATGCGGCCATAACCATCGGCAGCCCCCGTACAGACACCCTCGAACAGGGCCAGCACGCTGCGCATCTTCGGCACCTGATCCAGTGCCTGCACCAGGTGCATCTCTGAGGTGCCAGGGTTGGCAAGGCACAGCTCTACGCCGCAATTGGCCAGGGTTTCGATCAGGGCTCGGGCACCATTCATGGCACTATTCTCCGTGGTTCTTTGTGCAAGTGGGTTGTGCGGGTTGCGCGTCAAGGGGCTTATCATAGGCACTGACGGGTGGGACGGCAAGCCGGAGTTCGCCAGCATACAAACACCGCGGTGCGGCAGCATTGATTGCTTGATCAGCAAGATTTCTTTGATATGATGACGCAGCTGACGAGTGACCGCGAGATGGCCTGCGGCCTCGCCGCTGCAACCTCACCTCTAATAACACAACAGAAGCATCATTGATCATTGATTTACGCCAATTTGATTCATGTACGACGCCTGAGCCATCCAATCCGCGTGCCGTCTGCTGCCAACAGCATGCGCGGCGTGTGGTTGAGCCTGATGTTTCTGTTAGTGGCGGTGTCGGGCCTGTTGGCCGCATCGCCGGTGCAGGCGCAGGCGGCAACGTCGCCCCCACCCATTGACGGTCCCGATATCCGACTGCCGGAAGATTTCAGCCAGGTTCGCTTTTACCTGATTACCGTGGACGTTGGGGATCAGGTCTGGGATAACTTTGGGCATACCGCGCTGCGACTGGTCGACGACAACGCCGACACGGACCTGGTTTTCAACTGGGGACTGTTTGATGCCAGCATCGGTTATGCCCGGTTTGCCGCCAACTTTGCGCGCGGTATCATGGACTACCAGCTGGGTGTCACGCCGCCGTCATGGGAACTGGGGCGTTATCAGCAGGAAGCACGCACCGTCTGGCAGGATCAGCTGGTCCTCACCACGGATCAGAAGCGACGTCTGTACCAGCGGCTGGCGTGGAACATCCGTGAGGAAAATCTGGTTTACGAGTACGACTATTTTTACGACAACTGCACAACCCGGGTGCGTGATTATCTGGATGAAGCACTGGGCGGCACCCTCAGTGAACAGAGCAGGGCGCTGACACAATCGACATTCCGTGACGAGGTGCGGGCCCACTATGCCAGCCTGCCGCTGATATCGTTTTCACTCGATGTATTGATGAATGAGCGAATAGACCGGCGCATGACGCAATGGGAGCAGATGTTTCTGCCACTGGCATTGCGTGCGCAGCTCGATCGCGCTGGGCTGTTGACAGACCCGCAATTGCTGATGGAGTTTCCGACACCTGAGGCCGGCGCCAACCCCTATCGTCTGGCGGCACTGCTGCTGATTCCCTGCCTGTTGCTGCTGTTGTGCCTGAAGCGCGCGTCCATTGCCTCGTTCTCCAGTCAACCCGGTTTCAGCTTGAGGGTGCCTGCGCTCAGCTATCGGTTGTTAGGTCTGGTGGGGCTGGTTCTGGCGGTGTTCAGTGGCGTCTATGGCCTGATCATGAGCCTGGGCTGGCTGTTCTCCAGTCATCAGGATCTGCATGGCAATCTCAACCTGCTGCTGTTCTGGCCAACCGATCTGTTGGGGGCTGTGATCGCGCTGCGCTGGTTACTGACCGGGCGTGCCTGGTCTGTCAGTAGCGGCCGCCATCAGTGGGTAATGACCTATTTCATCATCCACATCATGGCGGCGCTGGTGTATCTGGTCATCGTCATGCTGGGCCTGACCGGGCAGCGTGTTGGCGCTCTGCTGTTGTATGTCATGCCGGTGCTGGCCTTGTTTTGCGTGCTGGCCATGACAGCGGGCATCAGTCGCGTCCGGTCTATCCGCTTCACCTGAGTGCGGGTGCCGGCCCGGGCAGCATCAGATGAACATCACAATCAGCAACAACCCCAACGCGATGCGATAAATCACAAAGGGCTGCATGCCGATGCGTTTGATGAACTCCAGAAAGTAGTGAATGCACAAGTAGGCAGCGAGCCCGGAAATAACAGTGCCGATCAGCATCGCTGACCAGTCGGTGTCGCCACCGTGCTGGATCAGTTCCACCGTCATCAGGCCGCAGGCGATGGCGATGACAGGAATTGACAGCAGGAACGAAAAGCGTGCTGCCGCCTCACGGCTCAAACCCAGCATCAGCGCTGCGGTAATGGTGATGCCCGAGCGGGAGGTGCCCGGCAGCAGCGCCACGGCCTGCGCCATCCCGATAAATAACACGTCCTTCCAGGAAAGCTGACGTTCGTCGCGCTGACCCCGGTGTTGCCAGTCTGCCCAGCCCAGCGCCAGCCCGAACACGATCAGGCCAGCTGCCATGTACAGCGGTGAGCGCAGCGTATCCTCGATGATGTCGGCAAATGCCAGCCCGGCCAGGCCGACCGGGATGGTGCCGAGCACGACTGCCCATGCCAAGCGTGCGTCCGCGTCCAGGCGGCGCGTTACCAGAGAACGGGTCCAGCTGCGGGTCATCATCATGATGTCGCGGCGAAAGTAGATCAGCACGGCCAACAGGCTGCCCAGATGCAGGGCAACATCAAATGCCAGGCCCTGATCCGGCCAGCCGGTCAGTACCGGTACCAGAATCAGGTGAGCGGAACTGGATACCGGCAGGAACTCGGTCAGGCCCTGTACCAGTGCCAGCACCAGTATTTGTAGCCAATCCATGGACAGGTCTCTTTAGCTGGGGTGGGTTGATGGTGGCGCCATTATCTACCAAAGCCGGCGTCGCGGCCTACTGCTGAATCACCCTAGTATTGCTCCGGGTCAACCATCGGCGCCCAGTTGCCCATGAACTGGGCGCCGTCCGCGACGATACTGGCACCATTAATATAGCGCGCGGCCGGCGAGCACAGGAACAGGGTAACCGCGGCCATTTCCTCGGCTGTGCCCATCCGGTGCGCCGGCACGTCCCGCAACGTCGATTCAGCCAGGTCGTGAAACTCGGCTGAAGCAAACTCTTCCTCGTGGACACCCTGGGTATCGACGGTGCCTGGCGCCAGCGCATTGATGGTGACACCCTTGCGGGCCAGGTAATAGGACATGCTTTGGGTCATGCTGACCACACCGGCGCGTGCGGCACCGGAATGCACGAAAGGCGGAGCGCCGCGATTGAATGAATAGACATGCACCATATTGACGATGGCGCCAAAGCCACGTTCGGCCATCAAGGGGGCAACGCGACTGCACATATTCCAGGTGCCGTTCAGGTTGAGGTCAACCACCGCGCGCCAGCCGCCGTCGCTGATCTGCGAGGGGCGCGCCGGGAACTGACCACCGGCGTTATTGATCAGAAAATCAATATGGCCGAAGCGGTCGGTAGCGGCGGCGACCAGTGCGTCAACCTCCGTGGTGTCGCGAATATTGGTTTTCACCGCCAGGCAGGCAGTGCCCTGTTCAGCGAAATGTCCGGCCGCCGCATTCAGGTTGTCGTCATGGCGACCGGCAATCACCAGGTTGGCACCGTAGCGGGCAAAACCCTCTGCAATGGCCAGGCCGATGCCGCGGCCACCGCCGGTGATCAGGGCGGTCTTGCCGCGGAAAAGATCGGCGCGAAAAATGTCCATTGGGCTCTGGTTCATGGCAGTTCCTGATAGCTGTCGGGTCCGGCGCGATGATATAGAACGTATGCGCCTGAAGGCCAGCGTTGAGGCGGTAAAAAATATCGAACAACTGTTCGGATATTGCGTTTTCACGGCTGGCAAAAAGTGTTAAAGTCTTGCTCCCTGCGCGGATTCTGTCGTAAAACTACATGATCTGGCGGCGGCCCCAGGCCGTAATGTGGGTGACAGGATGCAGTCTTTCAACTGCCTTTTTATTCTGCAACCAATTGAAAACTATACTGTTTCGGGAGATTCCCTGTGAATGCTGATTTCACTGCTGAAGAACTAGAGTTTCAGAAAGAAGTCCAGGACTTTCTAAAAGCGGAATTTCCGCAAGACATCAAACACAAAGTCGACAACGGCATCAAGCTGGAAAAGGATGATTTTGTCCGTTGGCAGAAAATTCTCTACAAGAAAGGCTGGGTAGCGCCCAATTGGCCGGAAGAATACGGCGGCACCGGCTGGTCGCCGACACAGAAATACATTTTTGCCCTGGAAATGGGCTTGTACGGTGCCATGGAACCCGTCGCCTTTGGCGTGAAAATGGTTGCGCCGGTCATTTACAGCTACGGCAATGAAGAACAGAAAAAGCGCTTCCTGCCCGATATTCTGCAAAGCAATGTCTGGTGGTGCCAGGGCTATTCCGAACCCAATGCCGGCTCCGACCTTGCGTCATTGAAGACCACGGCCGTGCGCGAAGGCGATCATTACATTGTCAACGGCACCAAGACCTGGAATACCCTGGGCCAGTATGCCGATTGGATCTTCTGCCTGGTGCGCACCGACAACACCGTGAAGAAACAGGAAGGCATCAGCTTTCTGCTGATTGACATGAAAACGCCAGGCATCAAGCTGTCCCCGATTGTCCTGCTTGATGGCGAGCCGGAAGTCAATGAAGTGCATTTCGACAACGTCAAGGTGCCCGTGGAAAACCTGGTGGGCGAAGAGAACAAGGGCTGGACTTACGCCAAGGTTCTGCTGACCCATGAACGCACCAACATAGCCCAGGTGCCCAACTCCAAGCTCAAGCTGCAGAAACTGCGCAAGCTGGCGGCTAGTACCCCTGACGGTTTTGGCGGCACATTGCTGGATAACCCGGTGTTCATCAAAAAGCTGGCCGAGGCCGAGATTCAGGTGCAGGCGCTGGAGTTTGCCGAATTGCGGACACTGGCCGCGGTGAGTGTTGGCAAGGCGCCGGGGCCCGAGTCATCCATCCTGAAGATCGTGGGTACCGAGGCGACTCAGTTTATCGACGAACTGTACATGGAAGTGGCCGCGTACCACAGTCTGCCGCATGTGCCCGAGCAGTTCACCGAGGGCTTTGACGGGGAGCATGTGGGTAACGGATCGCTGGCAGCCAGCGCCAACACCTACTTCAACAACCGTAAAAAGTCGATTTACGGTGGCTCCAACGAGATTCAGAAAAACATTATCAGTAAAGCCGTGCTGGGCCTGTAATCGCACCCTGACAATTTTCAAGAGGTAAGGCATCGTGGATTTTTCCTACAGTGATGAGCAGCAAATGCTGCAAGACAGCGTGCAGAAATTCGTCAAAGGCCAGTATGACTTTGATACACGCAAAAAATTGATAGAAAGCGACAGAGGTTTCAGCGAAGACTACTGGAACCTGTTTGCCGAGCTGGGCTGGCTGACCGTGCCGTTCAACGAAGAGGATGGCGGTTTTGGTGGCTCTGCTGTCGACCTGATGGTGGTCATGGAAGAGTTTGGTAAGGGCATGGTGGTAGAGCCCTTCCTGGCCACGGCCGTGCTCAGTGGCGGGCTGATCAGCGAGCTGGGTAATGAGGCCCAGAAGCAGGCGCTCCTGGGCGCCATCATGGAAGGCAAGCTGCAACTGGCAACCGCCTATGCTGAAGCCGACAGCCGCTATAACCTGGCATCCGTTGCCACCACGGCCAGCAAGTCTGCTGACGGCTATGTGCTATCCGGTGACAAGGTCGTTGTCTTCAACGGCCCGGCGGCGGACAAGCTGCTGGTGGTGGCGCGTACCTCGGGCGACAAGTTCGATCGTGACGGCATTTCCGTGTTTATCGTTGATGCCGACGCAGCCGGCGTCAGCGCCCGTGCCTATACCGCGGTTGATGGTCATCGGGCGGCGGAGCTGCATCTGAACGACGTCAAGGTGCCTGCGGACGCCCTGCTGGGCGCCGAAGGCAAGGCACTGCCGGCGCTTGAACGCGTGGTCGACCGCGTCACGCTGGCGGTCAGTGCCGAAGCCGTGGGGGCGCTCGCCTGCCTGTTGCAGAAAACCGTGGAATACGCCAAGACCCGCAAGCAGTTTGGTGTGGCAATTGGGACGTTCCAGGCGCTTCAGCATCGCATGGCAGACATGTTTGTTGAATGCGAGCTGGCGCGATCCATCGTGATCATGGCGGCCATGAAGCTTGACAGTTCTGCCACTGCGGCGGACAAAACCAAAGCGGTTGCGGCAGCCAAGAGCCGTGTTGGTCGGGCCATGCGCCTGGTAGGCCAGGAAGCGGTGCAGATCCACGGTGGTATTGCGGTGACCGACGAGCTGGATGTGGGGCATTATTTCAAGCGGGTAACCACCATCGAGCATCTGTTTGGCGACACTGACTACCAGACCATGCGCTACGCCGCGCTGTAACAGCCTGGCTCAAACGCGAGGTGTCCACCCGCTTGATGTCAAAAAAGGCTGACCTGTGATCGCAGGCGGCCTTTTTTGCATCCTGATGCACAACCCTACACGGAGACGTAACCCTTGAGTGAACTCATTCTGGTACGACATGGACAGGCGTCGTTTGGCGCTGAGTCATACGACAAACTGAGTGCGCAAGGCGTGCGGCAGGTTGCCATCCTGGCAGACTACTGGCGGACACTCGGCGACCAGTTTGATCATCTGTACAGCGGCGAGTTGCAGCGTCAGATCGAAACCGCAGAGGGCTTGCGGCCGCTGCTGGTTGACCCGGACGCCATGCGAGTGCATCCGGGTTTCAATGAATACAACGGCGAACCCATCATCAGCCTGTATTTGCGAGACCATGCCGCGGCTGACGGGTTCGGTGACGATGTGCGGCTGCCCATTACCAACCGCAAAACCTTTCAGCTGGTCCTGGAAGCCGCCACCACCCACTGGATCAATGGCACACTGCAAGCGTCAGCCGGAGACCCGGGGTATGAGCCCTGGCGCGATTTCCAGGCCCGGGTACACGGCGCCCTGGATGAGCTGATGCAGCGTCACAAAGGTGGCAGCCGGGTGCTGGTGTCCACGTCCGGCGGTGTCATCGCCCTGGCATTGCAGCGCGCCCTGCAGTTGCCTGATAATCAGGTACTCGCCACCAACTGGATGGTACACAACAGCTCGGTCACCCGGTTGGTTTATGGCCGGGGGAAGGTGTCACTGGCCAGTTTTAATGGCCTGGCACACTTGGAGGTACCTGCCTGGCGCGACCTCATCACTTTCAGATAACATCAGGGCCGAATAAAGGAAGACTCATGACTCAGGATGCGAAACTGGCAGATCAAAAACTGGTAGACCAAGCGCAGCAGGTACGTGCGGGGGAAGAGCTTGACCTGGATGTGTTGCGAGAGCACCTGCGTCCTGTGCTGGGTGGCCTGGTTGACGGGTTGAGTGTCAAACAGTTCCCCGGTGGTTATTCCAATCTGACCTATCTGCTGACCAGTGGGGAACATAAATGGGTGCTGCGCCGGCCGCCGTTCGGCAGCAAGGTCAAATCAGCGCATGACATGGGACGGGAGTTTCGTATCCTGACCGCGCTGGATAAGGTATTTCCGTACGCACCCAGGCCGGTGCACTTTTGTGATGATCACAGTGTATTGGGTTGCGACTTTTATCTGATGTCCTACATTGAGGGCATTGTCATCCGGCGTGAGTACCCGGCTGGCCTGCAACTGTCGCCAGAGCAGGTTCGCCAGCAGTTTTTCACACTGTTTGATGTGCTGGGTGAGTTGCATTCGGTGGACCTGAAAGCTGCCGGCCTGGAAAGTTTTGGCAAACCGGAAGGCTATGTGACCCGGCAGGTGGAAGGCTGGAGCAAGCGCTACCAGGCAGCGCTGACGGATGACGCACCGGATTTTGCGCCGGTGATGACGTGGCTGCGGGACAAGATGCCCGCGGAAAGCGGTGTGGTGGGTGTCATTCACAATGACTACAAACTGGACAATGTGATCTGGTCTCCAGACAATCCGCTGCAGATGATCGGTGTGCTGGACTGGGAGATGGCCACGGTGGGGGACCCGCTGATGGACCTGGGCTGTACGCTGGGCTACTGGGCTCAGGCCGATGACCCGGAATTCTTTCGTCAGTACCGGGCCATGCCCAGCGATGCACCGGGTGCGCCCACCCGGGAGGAGATCGTCGCCCGCTTCAGCGAACGCACGGGAATCGCGGTCGACAACATCGACTTCTATTTCTGTTTTGGCCTGTTCCGCCTGGCCGGTATCGGTCAGCAGATCTATTACCGTTACGCCCAGGGCCTGACGCAGGATCAGCGTTTCGCGCGCTTGATCGACAAGGTGCACAGCCTGCGGCAGATGTGTGAGCTGGTTATTGAGCGATCTCGGCTCTAAGTCCGTTTTCTGGATCTAGCCCTGACCGTTCTTGCAAGATGAAATGCTCTCTATCACGCGGCGCTGTAAGCGTTTTTCCAGTCGCCGCGACGGAAGATGACAATGTACATGGATGACTTGATGATGTAGTCGGCGATCAGCGCAGCGTAAACCCAGTACACGCTCATTTCCAGGAAGTAGAACACTGCCGTCAGGATGACCCGTCCGAACAGGAACCCGGTGGCCATGATGCGTGCCGGAGAGCGGGTGTCGCCGGCCCCGCGCAGGGCGCCGCCAAGGGTGAATTCAATCGACATCATGGGCTGGACAACTGCCACCATGATGGTGAGTGCAACCAGATAATCCAGCACCAGCGGATCGCTGATGAAGAAACCGCCAATGACGCGGGCATTGGCGCCCAGCACCAGGCCGATGACGGCCATGGTGGCAAAGGAGATTTTCAGGTTGCGCCACGCGGCGTATTCAGCCTCATCGGGTCGGCCTGCACCCAGATTCTGGCCGGTCATGGTGGCTGTGGCGATGGCAAAGCCCATGCCGATGACAATGGAAATGGACAGGATGTTGACGCCAATGCCATAGGCGGTAAAGGCTTCCGTGCCGTACAGCGACACCACCCACATAAAAGCGATGATCGAGACATTAAAAATGAACTGCTCAATACCGGCCGGTAGCGCAATCCGCACCAGTTTGCGCAATCGCTGTCTGTCCAGAAACCGCTGCGGCCGGGGTTTCAGCAGCAAGCGCTGGTTGCGCCACAGCAGGTAGAACAGCAGCGCCACCAGGGCATAGGACAGACCGGCGGCATACGCCGCGCCCTGTATGCCCAGTGCCGGGATGATGCCGATGCCATAGACCAGCGTGTAGGCCAGGGCGATATTGACAATGTTGCCGATGGCGGCCACCCACACCGGGGTCAGGGCATCGCCGGCCGCCCGCAGCGCAGCGCTGATCACCGCCAGAAACGAGAAAAAAATGTTAAAGAATATCAGCACGGTCAGATAGTGAGCCGACTGATCCAGCATCTCGCCCTGCAGACCAAAGATCCCCACCAGAGGGCGCGCCAGCCACGGCATGGTCACACACAGCAGGACAGAGGCAAGCAGGGTGACCACGGCCGACAGTTTGACCACCCGATCAGCCTCATCCGGCTGGCTGCTCCCCCAGGCATAAGCGACCATGGCAGTGGTGCCGGCGGTGATGGAAAATACGATCAGTTGCACCGCCATGTAAATACGGTCGGCGGCGATCACGGCCGCGACTGCGTCGGCGCCGAGGGCGGCAACAATCTTGATTGCCGCCAGGTGCACAACAGACAGTAGCAGGTTGCCGACAATGGTTGGTCCGGCGAGCCGGAACAGGCTGAGGCGCGCGGGCGGCGGGGCGGACGTGGTCGGCGACATGGGGGGCGGGTTTATGTTGGTTGATGGGCTGGATGACAGTGGTTGGATATCAGGCGCGAGAGAATACGCCTATGTCCGCTATTTGGCAAATATCGCAGTCCGGGGGCTGATCGCATTGGCCTGGCTGTGGTACTCTCGATAACCGTTTTTTATCCATGAATATGCCTGCCAGAGGAAATGCCCGGATGCCAGCAGCGTCAACGTCATCGCAATCCCTATCGGTTGCCAGTGCCGCCCCGATCGAGCATACGCCCTACACCCGCCTGGTGATCCTGTGCGTGGCGTTTCTCAACGGCTTCGCCATCATGTCCATTGAGCTGTTGGGAGGACGTGTGCTGGCGCCGTATTTTGGCAGCAGTGTCCATGTCTGGGGCAGCATTATCACTGTGTTCATGCTGTCCCTGTCACTGGGTTATCTGTGGGGTGGCCGACTGTCGCTGCGCCGGCCGGGGCCTCGGGTTTATGCATCCTTTTTTGTGCTGGCTGCGGTATTGTGCCTGCCCATCATCTTCCTGGCTGATGCGGTGATGACGACCATCTTTGTGGCTGTCGAAGACCCGCGGTATGGTTCACTGCTGACGGCCATGCTGCTGTATTTCCTGCCTATCTGCGTGATGGGCATGGTGTCGCCGTATTCCGTGCGCCTGCTGGTCTCATCCAAGGAGCACAGTGGCGGTGTCGCAGGCATGCTGTATTTTGTCTCGACCCTGGGCAGCGCGCTCGGTACGCTGGGTACATCATTTTATTTTGTGCTCTGGTTTGATATCAATACGGTCATGTGGGGGTGTGTTGCCGCGCTGCTGTTGTGTGCGTGTGCCGTCATGCTGACATGTCGCAGTCCGGCACCGGAAAGTGATGCCGGCGCGATGGCCGCAACGTCGGAGGTAAGCCCATGAAAAAAGCCGCCATGATCCCTGGTGCCATGGCAGTCGCCGTGCTGATGTTCGCCATGACCATGACGCCGACACATGCGCAGCGCGAAATCATTCATGAAGAACGCTCGCAGTATCGCGATGTTGTGGTGACTGAATTCAATGGTCAGCGCTGTATGCTGTTTAATGTGCATCGCGGAGACATGAACCAGACCTGCATGGATTTGCGTGACCCCAAACGACTGGTGTTCAACTACACCAAGATGAGTTTTGCCGGCCTGCTGCTGAACCCTGAGCCACGGCGTATTCTGGTAGCCGGTCTGGGCGGCGGCACTATTCCCATGGCCATGCGGGACCTGTTTCCGGAAGCAACCATTGATGTCCTGGAAGTGGATCAGGCTGTCATGAATGTGGCTGAGGAATTCTTCGGTTTCCGTGAAGATGACGCCATGACCGCCCACATTGTGGATGCCCGGGTTTTTATCAAGCGCGCGGGACTGCGAGGAGAGCAGTACGATTACATTGTGCTGGATGCGTTCTCCGGTGAATACATTCCGGAGCATTTGCTGAGCAAGGAGTTCCTGGAAGAAGTCAGGGCGATCCTGACACCCGATGGTGTGGTGGTCGCCAATACCTTTTCATCAAGCCGCCTTTACGACTACGAGTCTGTGACCTACCAGGCAGTGTTTGGCGAGTTCTACAACTTCAAACTGCCCGGCAGTGGCAATCGCCTGATTCTGGCGACCCGGGAAGGGTTGCCACCACCTGGGGAACTGAGGTCGCCGGCTCGCGAATTGTATGATGCCCTCGAGCCGTATGGTGTCAATCTGCTGGAGTACCCGCCCCGGCTGACGACACGGCCGGACTGGGATACGTCGACCCGCATTCTGACCGATCAGTATTCGCCGGCCAATCTGCTCAATTAGGGTGGGGCGCTGGCTTTTCAGTGGCTGTCTTGCGACGCTCAATGAGTTCGAATAACCCCATACCTGCCAGCATGGCTGCCACAAATACGGCCGCTTTTGCTTCGCCGGCGCCCAGCGCAACCAGCGCCGGGCCCGGACAGAATCCGGCCAGACCCCAACCCACACCAAAGCCCAGGCTGCCGGTAATCAAGCGGCTGTCCAGCGTGGTTTTGCTGGGTAGTCGCAGTGGTTCGCCCAGCAACGACTGACTGCGCCCTTTGATAAAGGTGAAGGCGATGACGCCCACGGCAATGGCGCCCAGCATGACCAGGGCCAGTGACGGATCCCAGTCCCCTGCCAGGTCCAGGAATGACAGCACCTTATCAGGGTTTGCCATGCCGGATAGCAACAGTCCCAGACCAAAAACCAGGCCGGTAATGAACGCGGTTATGAAGTGTGTTTTCAAGGTATCAACCTCAGGCTGCCAGCAGATGACGAACAATGTAAACGGTCAGGAAACCAGTCCCCATAAACGCCAGTGTCGCCACGATCGAGCGCGGCGACAGCCGTGAAATGCCGCAGACGCCGTGGCCACTGGTACAACCGGCCCCGTAGCGGGTGCTGATGCCAACGATCAGGCCGGCAACGATCAGCATGGGGTAGCCGGCGTCTATCTGTATGGCCGGCAATTGCGCGAAGAGCAGCCAGGCCAGCGGCGCCAGCAACATGCCGGTGACAAACAGCACACGCCAAAGGCTGTCTCCGCGCTGCGGTGTCAACAGGCCGCTCACGATGCCGGAGATACCGGCAATGCGACCGTTAAACAGAATGAACATGGCGGCTGCCAGGCCTATCAGCAGCCCGCCCGCCAGTGCTGTCCAGGGGCTGAACGCTACCCAGTCAATGGTCATGCCGTGAACTCCTGTGTCTGATCGGGTTGTTGGTCGTGCTAGTCGCCCAGAATGGCTTTCAGGGCAGTCATGTCGGTAATGGCTATCTCGCGACTCTTGACGGAAATGATGGCCTTTTTTTGCAGGCTTGAAAAGCCCCGGCTGACCGTCTCCAGCGTCAGCCCCAGGTATTCTCCGATATCACCGCGCGTCATCTGCAACAGGAACCGGTCCGGGGAGCGCTGACAACGCGCATAACGTGTGGACAGACTCAACAGAAAAGAAGCCAGTCGCTGTTCAGCTGTGTAACTGCTGAGCAACGTGTGGATTTGCTGATCCTTGACGATTTCGTTGCCCATGATGGCAAAAAATCTGCTTTGCAGGTTGGGTAACTGATGACTCAATCGTTCCAGCTGCGAGAAGGGTATTTCACAAATTGACGCATGCTCAAGGGCCATGGTGGAGACACCGTGACTGCGCGTGCCAATACCGTCCATCCCCAGGATTTCGCCGGGCATATAGAACCCGGTGACGCGGCTTTTGCCATCACTGGTGAGTGTGTAGGACTTGAAACTGCCACTGCGCACCGCATAGACAGAGCGGAACTCATCCCGTTGCCGGTACAGGTGCTCGCCTTTGCCCAGTGGACGGTTGCGCTCGATGATATTGTCGAGTTGCTGGATTTCGGATTTGTTCAGGGCAATGGGCAAACACAGGTCACTGAGCCGGCAATTGCTGCAGCTGGCGGCGGCGTTGTGCGGGCAGGGTCGTGCACGCAGGACATCGGTACCGAGTGACTTGCCCGACGCGTCAGCAGATTGATATGTCATGGTTATCCTTCAATTGCCGACACGGACGGTCATGATGTCGCAGCTGGCGCCATGAAGCACCTTGTTTGCGGTGGAACCGAGCAGCAGCTTCCAGCCTGATGTGCCGTGACTGCCAATGACAATGAGGTCCGCGCCGATCTCCTCGGCTTTGCTGCGAATCTCGGTGGCTGCCGCGCCGGCCAGTATCTGCTGCTGCGCGGGCGGGATACGGTGCTTTTCTGCGATGCCGGCCAGCCGCTGACGGGCGATCGCCATGGCTTCTTCCTGCAACTTGGTCATGTTGATGGCATAAGCATCAATTGGATAGGCCGCAGCAACAGGCTCGACCACGTGGGTCAGGGTGATTCGGCCAACCTCACCACCGGCCAGCTCCAGAGCCCGTTCGATGATGCGGGTGGATTCATTGGATAAATCGACGGCGACTAAAACGCTGTGATAGCTCATGATTCTGTGCTCCGTCGTGCTGGGTGTTGATTAAGATCAAAAAGCGACCTGCCGTTCAGAGTTTAACTGAGTACCTGCGAAATGAGAAGCCGCCCGCTCTGACTGCGTTGCTAAGTGTGACGGATTGGCATACTCTCGACAACGTCTGGTTTGCGACTCAATGACGGAGGCTCACATGTACAGGCTCAGTAAAATCCTGGTTGTCATCGAACCGGAGCAGGACGATCAGCTGGCGCTCGACAAAGCCATTCGTCTGGCGCGGGTCAGTGGTGCCAGTCTGGAACTGGTCATTTGTGATCATAATGCCTACCTGGAGGATGGTTTTTATTTCGATCCGCCGCAGGCGCAGCTGCTGCGCCAGGAACACGTTGAGCGCAACCGGCTGCTGCTGGAAGATATGGCGCTGGTAATCAGGCAACAGGGCTTTACCGTTGAAGTAGAGGCATTGTGGGGTAACCCGTCGTACCAGAAGGTGATCGACAAAGTGCTGACCAGCCGGCCTGACCTGCTCATACAGAGTACCCGTCATCACGACAAGATAGCCCGCCTGCTGCTGTCACACCAGGACTGGCAATTGTTGCGTTACTGCCCCTGTCCTTTACTGTTGGTCAAGGATAAACCCTGGCCTGAGCACCCGCTGTTTGTGGCTGCCGTTGATCCGGTGCACAGTAATGACAAGCCTGCTGACCTGGATCATCAGTTGACCGGGGTCGCACATACGCTGGCGCAACTCACAGGCAGTGATGTGCGTCTGTTTCATTCCTGTTACCAGGCGCCCGTTTCAGGCGTGTACCCGGTTGTGGTTGACAAGAACCTGTACCGTGAGAAAACGGCGGATCTGCTTGCCGCGCTGGCATTGCCGGACGACGCGTTGTTCATCAGTGATGAGCCAGTTGCCCAGGCGCTGCCAGCCTACCTGACGCAACACAACGCCAGTGTGCTGGTGATGGGCGCGGTATCGCGCTCAGCCATTGACCGGTTCTTCGTGGGCAGTACTGCGGAAAAGTTATTGGACAGGGTTGATCAGGACGTGCTGGTGGTCAAACCCGCCGGCTTTACAGATAAGGTGAAAAAAGCCAGGCCAGAGAGTCTCTGATACGCACGGGCAGGCTGCGCTGATAGAGGTCCTCAAGCCTGACCGGTGTCGAGTGCCTGGCTTTGCTGGCATAGTAGTCACTGACGCGCGCATTGACGTCCCCGGAAAACAGTTCCACCCCCAGCTCGTAGTTCAATCGCAGGCTGCGCGGGTCGATGTTGGCTGAACCGATGAGGGTGTAGCTGTCATCAATCAGCAACAGTTTGCTGTGCACGAAAGGTGCCGGCTGATAGCGGATATCCACCCCGGCTTCGAGTAGCTGACGCAGCGTGTTTTGCATCGCCCAGTGGGCGGCCGCGATATTATTGTGACCCGGTAGCAGGATCTGAATGCTGACACCGCGCAGGTGCGCGGCAATCAACGCGCCGATGATATCGAAGGTGGGCAGAAAATAGGGCGTCATGATAAGCACCCGCGAGCGCGCCGCTGAAATAGTACCCAGCAACAGGTTATTGAGTTTATCGATGTGTTTGTTGGGGCCATCAAGTATCAGTCTGCTCCAGACCCGGGCATCCGCTGCATTAACGTTGCTGCCTTTAAAAGGCTCGGCAGGTTTGCTGTCGGTACAGTAATACCAGTCTTTCCAGAAAGCCCATTCAAGATCATCAACAATCTCACCCTGCAGGCAAAAATGCATGTCCAGCACCCGGTCCGGATTATCGTGATTGTCGGCAAGGTGGCGGTCGCCGATATTCTGCCCACCGGTAAACGCCAGTTTTCCATCCACTATCAGCAGCTTTCGGTGGCTGCGCATATTGATATTCAGCGCTGGCGGGATCAGCGTCAGCGGGTTGAAGCGGGTAAACGGGATGTTTCGCGACAGTAGTGTGCGTCCTATACGCGGGAAGTTCATCATCTCACCCAGCCCGTCAACGATCACCTTTACTTCAACACCGCGCTCAACAGCCGCAGCCAGGGCGTCAACAATCTGTAAGCCACTGGTATTGTGATCGAAGATATAGGATGCCAGCAGCACCCGGTTCCGAGCCCCGGTGATCGCTTTCAGCATGGCAGGATAAAGCTGTTCGCCGTTCTCCAGCATGTCCAGGTGGGTGCATGCACTGAGGCCTTTATGTGTCAGTGATTCTCCCACCGTCGACAACGGTCGAAAGTGGGTGCCGGGCGGGTCGTGGATGGTGGAGATTGCGTCCCGGTTGAGCTTGCTGTCGTAGTCTTTCCTGGCCCGCGTGCGAACCCGGTTGATGCCGAACAGGTAATACAGGATCGGGCCGCCCAGCGGCAGTATGATACACAAGGCAATCCAGCCGAAGGCGGCTTTTGGATCGCGCTTGTTCAGTAAGGCGTGGCCGGCAGTGAACAGGCCGGCAAACAGCAGCAACGGGGGCAGTAACCAGACCAGCATGCCATTTGTCATCATCCCTGCTCCTGTGCTCGCTTTGTATGTCAGCTCAAGTGGATGTCGGTGTCTATGTCCTGGTCAGGCTGATGTCTGTGGTCATGGCGCAGTGGTCGGAGAACTCCCGCCAATGATTGCCCGACAAGGTCTGGCAGGTATGAATATCGAAACCGCGTACATAGATTCTGTCCATGGGCAAGACCGGCAAAAATGCCGGGAAGGTTTTCGCGCACCCGCCATTGACGGCCTCATGCGCTTCGACAACACCAAGGCCGTTCAGCAGGGCGCGGTGCGTCACCAGTCGCCAGTCATTAAAATCACCCGCGATGACCAGCGGTGCGTCGGCCGGAATAGATCGCCCGACGTGTTCAATGAGGCGGGCGGTCTGCAGGCGACGTTCTTTTTCGAACAGGCCGAAGTGTATGCAGATCAGGTGAATATTATTGGCAATGACGCCATGCAGGAAGCCTCGCTGGGAAAAATTCACGAACGATGCGTCAATATTGTCCCAGCTCAGAAACGGATTGGCGCTTAATATGGCATTGCCATGATGGCCATGTTGGTAAATGGCATTTTTGCCGTAGGCATGGTGTGTCCAGACTGTGTCAGCCAGGTATTCCAGCTGAGTCTCGGCAGGCCAGTGCTGCAACTTTCTGCGGTGCCTCTGATTGTCGCCCACCACTTCCTGTAAAAACACCAGGTCAGCCTTGCTGGCGCGAAGCTGTTCGCGGATGTGGGACAGCACCAGACGGCGGGGGCCCATGGCAAAGCCTTTGTGGATGTTCAGCGTCAGGATTCTTAAAGGCGTTCCGGACATGGCTGGAGGCATTACCTGTCTTGTTTCATGATGAGCACATCACACGGTGTATCGTATAGGATTTTTTCCGCTGTACTGCCCACGATGGCACTCTCGACAACATTGCGTGACAGGGCGCCGAGCACCAGTATGTTGACCCGGTCTTTGCGGATGGTCTGCAGCAACGTTTTGATCAGGTCGCCGCGCGTCATGCTCACCTGATCATCACTGAGGTCATAATCGGCGATCAGCGCCCGAACCCGGGTCCAATGAGTATCACGCACTTCCCTGACATAGTCCTCGGCATCCATCACTTTGGGAAACATTGAACTCAGGTCCGGGAAGTAGCAGTGAAACACCCGGGTGTTGAGTTGCAGTGATGCTGCCAGGCCTGCTGTGGTGTCCAGCAGCAAGTGATCGAGCTGATTCTGCTGGGCCTTGCTGTGCAGGGGGTCTACCGCAGCCATGATCGCGCCGTCTTCGGCCCAGGCGCGGGCTTTGACCAGCAGCAGCGGTGAAGGGCAGTTTTTCACCAGTTTCCAGTCGGTGTTGGTAATCAGGATACGCGACAGTGCTGACTGGTTTTGCACGCTCTTCAGCGTCATGTCAGGCTTGAATTCGCGGATCTTGCGCAGGATGACCGCCGCACTGTTTTTGTCGCTGGTGAAATAGGTGTCGGTGTCAATGCCCTGGACCTCAAACCGGGTTTGCAATGCCGCAAGCCGGGACTGGTAGTGTTCCAGGAATAACTGCTTTTGCGTGCGAAAAAACCGGGATGCCAGCCCCGGTTGGACGCCACTGTCCTGGGGCAGGACGTTGGCTTTGTTCATGAACAGCAGCACCTGCGCCCTGCTGTTGAAGGCCAACAATATTGCCCGCTCAATGACGAAGTCACTGTCGTTATCAGGGTCAACAATGACCAATAGTTTTTTCAGGCTTTTCACAGTGTTGCTTGTCCCGTCGCGTATCTTTGAGTCAACGGTCCATATTGGGTAAACAACGACCTGCTTGTCAAGTCGGGCAGACCGCTTCTACGCTTCAGGCCTGTTTGAGAGGGGCGAGTTTGTCCAGCACATACTGCGGCAGGGCGAAGGCGGCATGGTGCAGTTCCGGCGTGTAGTACCGGCTGCGGATGCCACTGGCGTGCCAGCGTGATTGCAGGGTGGGCAGGTCTGTTCTGCGCAGCGAGGGCTCGTCACTTGCCCAGGCAAAGGTCATGATGCCGCCTACGTAGGTGGGTACAGCCGCACCGTAGAAATGCCAGTCCCGGTACAGGCGATTGAGCCGGGCGGCGGTATTGGTGACTTCGTCGGTTTGCATGAACACCACCCCATTCTGGGTGACCAGGATGCCGCCGGGGTTCAGGCAGCGCTGGCAACCGGCATAGAAGTCCTTGGTAAACAGGACTTCACCGGGACCCTGCGGATCAGTGGAGTCCGAGATGATGACATCGAAGCGCTGCTGTGTGGTCTGCACAAAGTCAAACCCGTCACCGATGACAATATTGGCGCGCGGGTCATCATAGGCGCCGTCGCTGTGGGCCGGCAGGTATTCGCGGGCCATGTCGATGACGGCCTGGTCAATCTCGACCTGGGTGACATGCTCAACGGCACGGTGGCGACAGACCTCGCGCAGGATACCGCCATCACCGCCACCAATGATCAGTACGCGGGTTGCGTTACCATGCGCAATCAACGGTACATGTGTCAGCATCTCATGATAGATGAATTCATCGCGCTCGGTGGTCTGCACGATACCGTCCAGTGCCATCACCCGACCAAACTGGCGATTCTTGAAGATCATCAGATGCTGGTGGTCAGTCTTGTGTTCAAACAGCACTTCGTCGATGGTAAAGGATTGGCCATAACCTGAATAAAGTGTTTCTGTCCAATGACCAGCTGACATCCGGCGTCTCCTGTGACGGCAAGGCGTGTGTACGGCGAAAGGGGGTGGGTGGGGCTTGCCGGTGCGCCGGACGGCGCACGGGCAGTCAGTAAAACGGACGTTACTCTTCGGTGGCCGGTTGCGTCAGGCCGCGCAGTTGCTCGCCGACTGTCACACGGGTGGGGCGGAATGCTTCCTTGAGGATAGGCACCGCTTTTTCCGGCTGGGCGTCGCCACACATGAAGATATCAAACGCTGCGTAGCCGCGTTCGGGCCAGGTATGAACGCTGATATGCGACTCGGCCAACACGGCAACACCGGAGATCCCGCCATTGGGCGTAAAGTGATGCATGTGAATATGCAGCAGGGTGGCGCCGCAGTGGTCCACGCAATCACGGAAGGCTTTTTCCATGGTGTCGAGGTCGGTCAGATTCTCAGCGCCCCAAAAGTCTATCAGTAAATGCGTACCGGCGAATTCCAGACCGTTGCGGTGAATAAAGTGATCTTTCGCATCGTCCGCTGGCGCACCGGTGAAAGTAGGCCATTCACTCTCGTTCGCGCTGGTATCGGTTGGTTTGAGAGACTCTTTAATGGAGGAGATTGTGCTCATAATCCGGGCCCCAAAAAAAGCTGGCGGTGAACTTATAAACCTGCGTTTTGCTGCGACTAAACAGTATTCGTCGGGCTATAAGCCTCCACACCATGCGTGGTAAATTTATCAATGTCAGTCGTGCTGCTCGAGGCTTTTTTGTTCGAGAAGTGACAGAGGGAACGCAGTTTATGGATTTTTGGCTGAAATACAAGTGAATATTGCGTTTTTTTGCCGTTTCGACGTTGATATTGCTCAATATGGTGACGACGTATAAATGGGCAAATTTGGAGACCGCCCTGCGGCTGGCGGGTGCTGCCCCTCGGAGACGCCCGTAAACCCATCCCTGGGGGGCGCATACGCTTCTCGGGTCAGCACCCGCCACCCGCGCCGCAGGGCGGGTGCACTCGATCACGTGTCAGGACGCATCCTTGATCATGTTGCGGGCAATGATGATCTGCTGGATCTGGCTGGTGCCCTCGTACAGACGGAACAGGCGCACATCGCGGTAGAAACGCTCGACTGCGTATTCCGAGACATAGCCTGCACCGCCGTGGATCTGCACCGCACGGTCTGCCACGCGGCCGACCATTTCTGTGGCGTACAGTTTGCAGGCGGCTGATTCAGTGCTGATGTTCTTGCCCTCGTCACGCATGCGGGCCGCGTCCAATACCATGCATTTGCCAGCATAGCTTTCAGTCTTGGAGTCGGCCAGCATGGCCTGGATCAGCTGGTGTTCGGCAATGGGTTTGCCAAACTGCTTGCGCTCAATGGCATAGTGCAGCGCATCATCTATCAGCCGCTCGGCAATGCCGACGCTGAAACCGGCAATGTGCAGGCGGCCGCGGTCGAGCACCTTCATGGCGGTGATGAAGCCCTGGCCTTCTTCACCGATCAGGTTGGCAGCCGGTACGCGGCAGTCCTCGAAAATGACGTCGCAGGTCAGTGAGCCGGCCTGACCCATTTTCTTGTCGATGGCGCCCAGGCTGAGGCCGGGCGTGCCTTTTTCCACGATGAACGCGGAAATGCCGCGTGCACCCTTGATATCCGGGTTGGTGCGGGCCATCACATTGAAGGTGTCAGCGACCGGGCCATTGGTGATGTAGCGCTTGGTGCCATTGATGATGTAGTGATCACCGTCGCGTACCGCAGTGGTTTTCAGCGCGCCGGCATCGGAGCCGACATCCGGCTCGGTCAGGCAAAAGCAGCCCACCCATTCGCCGCTGGCGTACTTGGGCAGGAATTTCTGTTTCTGTTCTTCGGTGCCATCAAACACCACGGCGGCGGAACCGATACCGTTATTGGTGCCGAGAATGGAGCGAAAGGCGGGTGATGTGCGACCCAGCGCCATTGCCACATAGATCTCTTCTTCCATGGTCAGGCCCAGGCCGCCGTACTCCTCCGGTATGGTCATGCCAAACAGGCCAAGCTCTTTCATTTCCTGAATGATATCGTCAGGAACCTTGTGCTCTTCGGCTACCTGCTGCTCGGCGGGAACCAACCGCTCGCGAACAAAACGATCAACAATATCAATGAGTTGATTCAGCGTTTCCTGGTCTCGTATCATGCTTAGCCTCTGCCGTAAACGTTGCCAATAATTCTATAGAACGAAAGCTCGTCATAATAACGCGATTGCCCGTCCTGAGTCGAATTCCACGGTATGTTTGCTTGTGCTACCATTGCGGCCCTGCTTATTTTGCATGCAATGGGGAACAAGAGAACAGTCCTATGAGTCAATTACACGAAGCCTATATCTACGACGGTGGTCGCTCTGCATTCGGCCGCCATGGGGGGGCGTTGTCCCCCTTGCGGCCCGATGATCTGCTCGCTCACGTGATCAGGACCGTGGTCGGACGTAATGTGTTCAATCCGGAGGCCTATGAGGATGTCATCATGGGCAATACCAACCAGGCCGGGGAAGACTGTCGTAACGTGGGCCGCTTTGCCGCGTTGCTGGCGGGCATGCCCACCTCGGTCGGTGGACTGACCGTCAACCGCCTGTGTGGTTCCGGTCTGGCGGCCGTGCTGGATGCCAGTCGTGGCGTGAAAACCGGCGAAGGCGCCCTGTTTGTCGCTGGAGGCGTGGAGTCCATGAGCCGTGCGCCGCTGATCCTGTCGAAAGCTCAGTCCGCGTTTGATCGTGGCCAGCAGATTGCCGATAGTACACTTGGAGCCAGATTTACCAACCCGTTGATCTCCAAAGGTTTTGGTGATGACACCATGCCGCAGACAGCGGACAATATTGCCAGCGACCTGAGCATCAGCCGGGAAGACAGCGATGCGTTTGCCGCCGCGTCACAGGCTAAGTACGAAGCAGCCCGGGTGGCGGGTTTCTTCAAGGATGAAATTATCCCGGTAGAGGTGCCGCAGGGGCGCAAAAAGCCGCCACGTGTCGTGGACGCCGATGAGCATCCGCGCGCCGACTCCACGGTCGAGGTCCTGGGCGGGCTGCGGCCGCTGTTCGAGGGTGGTGTGGTCACCGCCGGCAATGCGTCCGGTATCAATGATGGTGCGGCTGCGCTGATTATTGGCAATGCGGCAATGGGTGAAAAGTACGGCGTCAAGCCACGTGCCCGCATCATTGCCGGTGCCATTGCCGGGGTCGAGCCTCGGGTGATGGGTCTGGGGCCGGTGTTTGCTGCCCGCAAGGCGCTGGATCGTGCCGGCCTGAAATTGTCTGATATGGACATTATTGAAATCAACGAAGCATTTGCGACCCAGGTACTGGGTTGTCTGAAGATGCTGGACGTGGATTTCAATGATCCGCGTGTCAACCCCAATGGTGGTGCCATCGCGGTGGGTCATCCGCTGGGTGCATCGGGGGCTCGCATTGCGCTGACAACGCTGCGTGAACTCGAGCGTACGGGTGGTCGTTATGCCATGGTCAGCCTGTGTATCGGCATTGGCCAGGGTGTCGCTGCTGTCATAGAGCGCCTTGATTGATCGGCTTTTTTATCAACTCCGGAACTGGCATGTCCAGGCATGTTCTTCGACAAATGTCAGCGCCGGAATCAAAATTTTCTGAAAAATAATGTAAAGGATTCACTCATGTCCAGTGTCGTCAGTTACGAAATCGTCAACAATATCGGTGTCATCAAAGTTGACAGCCCGCCCGTCAATGCCCTGTCTCAAGCCGTCCGCGAAGGCATTCTTACTGCGGTGCAGAATGCCCAGAAGGATGACACCGAAGCACTGGTGTTGATGTGCGAGGGCCGCACCTTTATTGCCGGCGCCGATATCACTGAGTTTGGCAAGCCACCCAAGGCGCCTTCGCTGCCCGATGTGCTGGAAGCGTTGGAGAATTCCTCCAAACTGGTGGTGGCGGCTATCCACGGCACGGCTCTCGGCGGTGGCTTTGAGACCGCGTTATGCTGCCACTACCGTTGTGCAGTGCCATCGGCAAAAGTAGGTCTGCCAGAAGTGAAACTGGGCATCCTGCCCGGCGCCGGCGGCACCCAGCGTGTGCCTCGTATTGCCGGTGTCAAGGCCGCGCTGGATATGATCACCAAGGGTGACCCCATTCCTGCCGCCAAGGCCTGCGATATGGGCCTGATTGATGAAGTGCTGAGCGGTGATGATCTGCAGACCTCGGCTGTCGCCTATGCTCAGGACCTGGTGGAATCCGGCGCCCTGCTGAAGCGTGTGCGTGATATCACCATTGACCCGGCCAGTGTTGAGCCGGGCTTTTTTGATGGTTACCGCAAGGCCCTGGCCAAGCGTGCCCGTGGTCAGATTGCCCCGGACAGGATTGTCTCCTGTGTGGAGGCGGCTGTTAACAAGCCCATGGACGAGGGCCTGGCGGTGGAGCGAGATCTGTTTACCGAACTGGTTACCTCACCGCAGTCCCGCGCCATGCGCCATGCATTTTTCGCCGAGCGCGAAGCAGCCAAGATCAAGGGACTGCCCAAGGGCACTCCGGTCCGGGATATCAAAAAAGTCGCGATTATTGGTGGCGGCACCATGGGCGGTGGTATCGCCATGTGTTTTGCCAATGTCGGTATTCCGGTGGTCATGGTGGAAATCAATGACGAAGCGCTGGAGCGCGGTCTGGGCATTATTCGCAAGAATTACAGTATGACCGTACAGAAAGGCCGCATGTCGGAACAGGACATGGACAAGCGCCTGGCGTTGATCAGCGGCACCACCGATTATGCTGACCTGGGCGATGTGGATCTGGCCATTGAAGCGGTATTCGAAAACCCGGACATCAAAAAGGAAGTGTTCGCCAAGCTGGATGCAGCCTGCAAGCCGGGGGCGATTCTGGCCACCAATACCTCTTATCAGGATGTGAACCTGATTGCGGAAGCAACCCAGCGTCCGCAGGACGTGGTTGGTATGCATTTCTTCAGTCCGGCCAATGTCATGAAGCTGCTGGAGGTGGTGCGCGCTGACCAGACCGCTGATGACGTGCTGGCGACGGTCATGCAGATTGGCAAAAAAATCGGCAAGGTCTGCGCCCTGTCGCGCGTGTGCTACGGATTTATCGGTAACCGCATGTTGCAGGGATATGGCCGTCAGGCGCACATGTTGCTGCTTGATGGTGCCACGCCGGAACAGGTGGACTCGGCAGCCGAGGAATTTGGTATGGCCATGGGGCCGCTGGCAGTGGGTGACCTGGCAGGCCTGGATATTGGCTACAAGGCCAGGCAGGCACGTACCGATGTTGAGCACGACCCCAGAACACATTGTATAGCCACCGCACTGGTGGAAATGGGTCGCATGGGGCAAAAGACAGGTGCCGGGTATTACAAATATGATGCGGCCACGCGTGCGCGCCAGAACGATCCGGAAGTTGAAGCCTTGATCCGTGAAAAGGCCAAAGAGCTGGGAATCGAGCAGCGCGAGATCAGCAAGCAGGAAATAGTTGATCGTTTGTTCTTCCCCCTTATCAACGAAGGTGCGCTGATTCTGGAAGAGGGTATCGCTCAGCGTCCAGGCGACATCGACGTGGTCTATCTGTATGGTTATGGTTTCCCGGCTGCCAAGGGCGGTCCGATGTTCTATGCCGATGAAGTGGGCCTGAAGAACGTTGTGGCACGCATCAACGAATTCGCCCGCACTCTGGGTGAAGACAACTGGAAGCCGGCTCCGTTGCTGGTAAAGCTGGCCAGCGAAAATAAAACCTTTGCCGATTGGGCCAAAGAGAACTCATAAGGGGAATCGGCATGATTGCATATCAGACTGCGGCGCCGGGCGCGCCGCTGGAGCGGATAGAAGCAGCAACCCCGACTCCTGAGGGTACTCAGGTGCTGGTGAAAATGGTGGCATGCGGGGTCTGTCATTCGGATATCCATCTGCACGATGGTGAATTCAACCTGGGCAACGACAAGAAGCTGGAGGTCGGTCGCCCCGGGTTGGTGCTTGGTCATGAAATTTTTGGTGAAGTGGTGGCGGTAGGCCCTGATGCCACCGACGTCAGCGTCGGTGACCGCCGGGTGGTCTATCCATGGATCGGTTGCGGGGAATGCGCCTCCTGTCGACGGGGGGAAGAGCACCTGTGCACACCGGGTCGTGGGCTGGGGACGGTCGCTCAGGGTGGGTTTGCAGACCACGTGATGGTCCCGCATCCACGCTATCTGTTCGACAAAGGCAGTGTCGATGATGCGTTGTCATCTACTTACGCATGCTCAGGTCTGACTGCCTACAGTGCGCTGAAGAAAGTGGGTGAACTCACCGACGGTGATGAAGTTGTGCTGATTGGCGCCGGTGGCGTCGGCATGATGGCGCTGCAGGTAGCGCTGGCGCAGGGTATCAAACCGATTGTCGTGGATATTGATGAGGCCAAACTGGAAGCTGCCCGTGCACTGGGCGCCAAAGCGGTATTCAATTCGGGCGACCGGGCGACGGTAAAAGAAATCAAAAAAATGACCGGTGGCGGCGCATTTGCCGCGATCGATTTTGTCGGGGCTGAGGCATCGGTCAATTATGGTCTGGGTTGCCTGCGCAAGGGCGGCAAGCTCATCATTGTCGGGCTTTACGGGGGCGCGCTGAATATACCCTTGCCCTTTATCCCGATGAATGCCCGTATCATCCAGGGCACCTATGTGGGCAGCCTGCAGGAAATGGGCGAGCTGATGGCGCTGGTGAGGGCCGGACGTATCGCCCCCATCCGTATCGAAGAAAGGCCACTGGATCAGGCTACGCAGGCGCTGGCCGACCTGAAGGCCGGGCAGGTTCAGGGGCGTGTGGTGCTGCGCGGCTGATATCAGCACTGTTACCCACCCCGCTGTCGCTGTGGGGTGGGTAAAACCTCCCAAAATAGCTGATTTAGCACTTATTGACTGTTATTCTGATCACATTATCCAGTGTTCAGGCAGCAGTACTCCTCATGAATCATCTTATTGCCCGAATGGCTTTTGTCGGTATCGCCTACTACCTGATGGCGTTATTCGGTATCCGCTTTACCGTCACTGATATCGGTATTTCTGTTGTGTGGCCTGCCAACGCTGTCCTGTTGGCGGCGTTTCTGGTGTTCCCGCTGCGCCAGTGGCCCTGGCTGGCGTTGATGACCATGGCTGCAGAATTGCTGGCGAGTCGCGGGCTGTTCCCGGTGACTGCGTCAATCGCCTTCAGTCTGATCAATATCTTTGAGGTATCGCTGGCTGCCTGGCTGATCCGTCGAGGTATGACTGTTCAGTTTGACTTCGACCGGATTGTCAGTGCTACCCGGTTTCTGGTGTTTGGCCCGCTACTCGCCTCATGCCTGGCCGGCCTGCTAGGGGCTGGCGTGTACACCTGGCTGGGTCAGGATGGCAGTAACTACTGGCCGCTTTGGCGACTGTGGTGGTTTGGTGACGCGCTGGGGTTGCTGTTAATGACGCCTTTGCTGGTGGCACTCTGGCGATTCATGGGGCGCGGATTGCCCGCCTTTGCTCCCCGACGTCTGTTGGAGCTGACTGCTCTGTGGGGTGCGCTCATACTGGCTGCACCGTTGGCATTTGAGCCCTGGGGTAATGCTGTTCAGGCATTCAGCCTGACGCCTATCGTGCTGCTGCCACTGGGTGTATGGGCGGCAATCCGGTTCGGTGTGCTGGTAACCGTGGCGACACTGGTACTGACTGCGGGACTGGCAATCAGCTACCTGGTCAACGATGTGTACCCATTGGGGAGCAGCAGTCCGCAGCATGCTGTCTGGCTTATCCAGGAGTTCCTGGCCATTCTGGCAGTGGTGTCTATCGGTCTGTCAGTCCTGTTGGCTGAAATTCGTCAGCAGAACCTGGCGCTTGAACAACGCATTGTCGAGCGGACATCGTCACTGGCGCAGGCCAACGCCGAGCTGAATGCCGCCAACGAGCGCCTGCAGACCCTGGTGTCCACCGACTTCCTGACCGGCATCGCCAATCGTCGCTCGTTTGATGAAAACGGCGCCCGTATCCTGCAGCAGATGAAGCGGGATGCCGCGCCGGTGTCTGCCATCATGTTTGACCTGGATCATTTCAAGAAGGTGAATGACGTATTGGGGCATGATGCCGGGGATCTGGTGTTGCGTGACATTATTGCCCCGGTCACGGCTGTATTGCGGCCGCTGGATCTTTTCTGTCGTTATGGTGGCGAGGAGTTTCTGGTGCTGCTGCCCGGGGCAGATCTGCAGGAAGCTGCCGCGATTGCCGAGCGCATCCGTCAGACCATTGAAGACCTCGAGGTTCAATACCGGCACCAACGTATTCGGGTCACCGTTAGCCTGGGTGTCGCGCAGTGGGATGCCGCCCAGTATCTGGATGAATTGATCCATGCGGCCGACAAGGCGCTCTATGAGGCCAAGCACAGCGGGCGCAACTGTGTACGGGTGTCAGGCCCGGGCGACATGCGCTCTGCTGCGCAGGCATAAACACAGGGGGCTGTTTTGTCATGCGCTGATGTGTTAGATCCCAATCGCGTTAACTCGCGCTGATGCACAGCGGCATTCGTGTATACTGCTGCTTCGAGTAAAACAATAAATGGGGACCCGCCATATGCCTATAGGAAAATATCTGCTCCCGATCCTGTTCAGTCTGTCGCTGCCCGCGATAGCGGACACACCTGCCTCTGGCCTGCCCATGGCCGAGCCGGGAAGTGTCGGCATGTCAGCGCAGCGACTTCAGCGCATTGATGATTTCATGCAGCGTTACATTGACGCTGATATGGTTGCCGGCACCGTGACGCTGGTAGCACGCAAAGGCAAGGTTGTGCATTTCCAGGCACAGGGCATGAAGGATGTCGAGCGAGGCCAGGAGATGACCACGGACACCATTTTCCGCATGGCATCCATGACCAAGCCAATCGCCTCGGTGGCACTGATGATGCTCTATGAGGAAGGCTGGTTTCAGCTGGATGATCCGATTTCCGACTGGCTGCCGGAATTCAGCAATATGATGATCGAGGTGGAGAACGCGGATGGCAGTACCCGCCTGGCGCCGGCACAGACTCCGATCAACTTCACCCATATTCTGACGCATACAGCCGGCCTGATGAACAGCTACCGTGGAGATGTTGCCCGGTATTCCGAGGTGTCGCGTGTTCAGGGCGATGAAGACCTGGCCAGCTGGACCGAGCGTCTGGCGACCCTGCCGCTGCGCTACGAGCCGGGCACACGCTGGGAGTACTCTGCAGCCACCAGTGTGGTCGGGCGTCTGGTGGAAGTGATCTCCGGTCAGGATCTGGATACTTTTTTGCGTGAACGGATCTTCACACCCTTGCAGATGCGCGATACACATTTTTATCTGCCACCAGACAAAGTGGGTCGCTTTGCCACGCTTTATGGTCCGAACCCGGACAACGGTAATCGCATGATGTTGACCGAAGTGGGCGATGCCAACAGCCGCTACGTAACAGAGCCAAGGACGTTCTTCTCCGGTGCGGGCGGACTGGTCTCGACGGCACACGACTATATCCGGTTCCAGCAGATGATGCTGAATGGTGGTGAACTGGATGGTGTTCGTTTGCTGGGTACAAAAACGGTGGAGCTGATGTTCGCCAACCATACCGGTGATTTACCATTGTGGCTGAGCGGACCGGGCATGGGCTTCGGCCTGGGTTATTCGGTCGTACTGGATCGCGCCGAAGCGTATACGTCGGACTCGGAAGGCTCAGTGTCCTGGGGTGGGGCATTTGGCACATTGTTTTGGATTGATCCGGCTGAAGAACTGGTGGCCATTGTGCTGACGCAGATCCGGCCTTATTCGCATATCCGCATACGCGAGGGTTTCCACAATGTGGTGAATCAGGCGATTGTGGATTGACTCTTGTCGTACTTCAGCCCGTCGTTGATGGGCTGCGGCAGGGTGTTTGGGTCTCGGAACGGCGCTGCGCGCCTGATTGTTCCTCGACGCAAACACCCTGCCACAGCCCTCCTGAGTTGCCAGAGCAACAGGCCAGTATTGCGTTCCGCTCTCTTTGTCGATAAAAACTCTGCAGATCCCGCTCCCGTTGACTATATAAACAACGAGACGTTACATATTCTCTCAGGAGAAAATGTGAGCGTTGTTTATCACAACAGCTAACGTGAAAAGGAGTTTCGTTATGGTTGAATTAAATGAGCAGGAAATTGGTCAGGTGAGTGGTGGTATAGCACCATTCGTCGGTTTGGCGGCTGCAGTGTATTCGCATTTCACCGCTACGTCATTAACCGGCGCCGTTGTCGCCAGAGTTGGGTTGGCCACCGCAGTGTATGGTGCAGGTTCCTATATCAACGATAACAGCTAGAGTTCATGCTTTCCCGGCGGCTGGGCCAACACCCTGTCGCCGGGCAAGCTGGAGCCGGGAGGTTTAAGTTGGCAGGAACAATATTGACAGGAATAGTCGCAATTGCCGCTTACGCAGCAGGCGTGCCACTCATTCTGTTGTTGTTTTTCGTAGTTGCGGGAACTTACATCGAGTATCGCTGGATTCATAAAAAAAATAATGATTGAGGCGCCCTCGTGTTTCATGTTTTGTAACACCGCTCATACAAGCGCATAATGCGCCGGTTTCTGGGTAATAGAGATTGGTGATATGACCTTGCGTGAGTGGTTCTGGATCTTGTTCCTCGGGGCAGTGTGGGGCGGGTCCTTTATATTCAATGCGCTGCTCATTCGGGAATTGGGGCCGTTGTGGGTCACGGCACTGCGGGTGAGTATTGGTGCACTGGGCTGCTGGCTGTTTCTGTTTGCGATGGGCAAGCCAGTGCCTCGGGATCCGTCACTGTGGTTCAAGCTGGGCATGTTGGGCGTACTCAACTATGCGATCCCGTTCGCACTGTTTCCGATGGCGCAGGCCGATCTGGCCAGCGGTGTGGCGGCCATTGTGAATGCATTGACGCCGATCATGACGGTACTGGTGTCACAATTCTGGATCAATGGCGAGCGCATTACCTGGACCAAGGCGATTGGTGTGGTTGCCGGGTTTGCCGGTGTCGCCATCCTGGCCTCACCAGCGCTGCGTGAGGGCGGAGATAGCCGCTTGTGGGCCATTGCCGCCTGTCTGCTGGCAACCTTGTGTTATGCGCTGGCACTAAACATTGCCCGTAGTTTCCAAAAGGTGGAACCCACCGCGTTGACATCGATTGCGTTGACCGGGGCAGCTGTGGCCTCGGTGCCGGTGGCGCTGATGGCCGAGGGGCTGCCGCGGATGGTGCTGCCAGCGACCTGGATGGCAGCGCTGGCGATCGGCCTGATCTCCACGGCATTTACCTTTCAGATCATGTACCGGCTGCTGCCATTGGTGGGTGCTACCAATTTCTCTACGACCACCCTGATTGCACCGGTATCAGCCATCTTTCTGGGCCTGCTGTTCCTGGGCGAGGTTATCCTGCCTTCGCATATGCTGGGCATGCTGGTGATCTTTGTCGGCCTGATGTTTATCGATGGTCGACTGCCCAGATGGCTGGGTGTGATGCGTTAGGGCGGCTTCAAGACGCTCTGACTCGGTCTGATTATCACGGCTAGGTATTTGTCGCTCCTCTGCTATCAGTTTCATTGATTTTACCCCGTTTTTTCATAGTGTTTCGGTATGTTGCTTGTTAGACTTCAGCGCAACTGAAGCAATTATTGAAGCTGAAAACGGAGGTGTGTCTTGCACGATCTGGAAACCTTTCGCGCGGAAACCCGCGCCTGGCTGGAGGCCAACTGTCCGGCCTCGATGCGCACGCCCATGCCTGAGGATGAAACCGTCTGGGGCGGGCGCCACGCGATATTCAAGAACCCTGACAGCAAAGTGTGGCTGGAGCGCATGGCCGACAAGGGCTGGACCACCCCGACGTGGCCGCAGGAGTACGGTGGGGGAGGTCTGAATAAGGCGCAAAGCCTGGTTCTGGCTGAGGAGTTGCAGCGCATCAAGGCGCGCCCCCCGCTGGTCAGTTTCGGTATCAGCATGCTGGGACCGGTGTTGCTGGAAATGGCGACGCACGAACAGAAGCTGGAGCATATTCCAAAAATTGTGCGTGGCGAGATTCGCTGGTGTCAGGGTTACAGCGAACCGGGCGCCGGCTCTGACCTGGCAGGCCTGAGCACCAAAGCCATTCTGGACGGGGATGAGTACATCATCAACGGCGCCAAGGTCTGGACCTCCTACGCGGATCAGGCGGACTGGATCTTCTGCCTGGTGAGGACAGATTTCGAAGCGCCCAAGCATAGTGGCATCAGCTTCATTCTGTTTGACATGGCCAGTCCCGGCGTCACCACCAAACCCATCAAGCTGATCAGCGGCAATTCGGTTTTTTGTGAAACGTTCTTTGATGATGTCAGGGCGCCTGCCCGCAACCTGGTGGGGCGACTGAACGATGGCTGGACCATTGCCAAACGACTGCTTCAGCATGAACGTACCATGATCTCTGGTTTCGGCCTGAGCAGCGGGCGGAACAACCGGGGCGGACTGGCGGACAGTCTGGCGGAGACCGCGATGCTTTATCGGGGTGATATCGTGGAGTTGTCAGACCCGGTGCTGCGTGATCAGATCGCGCAGTTCCAGATCGACAGCGAGGCGTTTGCGTTGACCTCGCAGCGTTCCGCGCAGGAAGCCAAACAAGGCAGGGGGCCGAATGCCACCTCATCCATGCTCAAGAATTATGGTTGTGAGCTCAACAAGCGGCGCTATGAGCTGGCCTTGCAGGCCGCTGGGACACAGGCACTGGGCTGGGAGTCGTTGACCGACGATGGCAGTGATTTTGACCAGCAGGAACTCGCAGTTGCCCGGCAATGGTTACGCTCGAAAGGCAACTCCATTGAAGGTGGCACATATGAGGTGCAATTGAATGTGATTGCCAAGCGCGTACTGGGACTGCCGGATATGACGGCCATGGTGGGCCATGCGTCCGGGCAGAAAGTCGTCGGCAACGGCAAACCTGCCGACAGCGCAAAAGCAGCGGAGGCGTAGAACATGTCACTAGTCTTGAATGAAGATCAACGCATGCTGCAACAGTCGGCACGTGACTTTTGTCGCGAGCAGGCGCCAGTGGCGGTCCTGCGACGTATCCGGGACAGCAAAGACCCTACGGGTTACCCAGCTGATTTGTGGCGTGCCATGGTGGAGCTGGGGTGGGCGGGTATGGCCATTCCGGAAGCCTACGGCGGTTTCGGGTTTGGTTATTCCGGGCTGGGGCTGGTGCTGGAGGAGACCGGGCGCACGTTGGTGCCAACACCCCTGGTGTCAACGGTGTTGCTGAGCGCCACGTTAATCAATCTGGCGGGCAGCGAAGCGCAGAAACTGGAAACCCTGCCAGATATCGTTGCTGGCGAAACGGTGGTTGCCCTGGCGCTTGAAGAGACCGCCATCCACAATCCGCTGCACATCGAGCTGAAGGCCGTCAAGACTGGCTCGGGTTACATACTTAATGGTCAGAAAGATTTTGTGCTGGATGCCCATGTCGCCGATCAGTTTATTGTGGTGGCGCGTACCGAGGGTGAAACCGGCCACCAGGATGGCATCAGTCTGTTCCTGGTCGACGCCAGCAGCGTCGGTGTCGCTGTGCAGAAGCTGAGCATGGTTGACAGTCGTAATGCCGGCAATGTGGCGTTTTTTGATGTTGAGGTGCCCGACGATGCATTGCTGGGTGAGGAGAACCGGGGATGGCCGGCATTGTCCCGGACGCTGGACATCGCTCGCATCGGGCTGTCGGCAGAAATGCTGGGTGGCGTTCAGGAGGTTTTCGAGCGCACGGTGGAATACCTGAAGCAGCGCAGCCAGTTTGGTGTGCCGATTGGCGCCTTTCAGGCCCTGCAGCATCGGGCCGCCATCATGTACTCGGAGATCGAGCTGTGCAAGTCGCTGGTACTGAAAGCCCTGCACGAACTGGACCGAGGGCAGGAAGCCGAAGACATACCGGCGCTCGCCAGCATGTGCAAGGCGAAGTTGTCGGACGTCTACATGCTGGTCAGTAATGAAGGCATTCAGATGCATGGCGGTATCGGTATGACCGACGAGTTTGATATCGGCTTTTACCTGAAACGAGCCCGTGTTGCCCAGCAAACGCTCGGCGATGCAGCATTCCATCGTGACCGCTACGCCAGTCTGCGTGGGTTCTGACCATGATCCTGCTGGTGCTCGGGCTGTTGTTGGCAGTGCTGGCGTTTTTCCCGCAGATGTGGGTCCGTTACGTGATGAAGAAGTATCATCGGGAGGATCCCGGCATGGCGGGGACCGGCGGTGAGCTGGCCGAGCACCTGGTGTCACGCTTCAAACTGGATGGCATTGTTGTCGAAACGACTGAGGAAGGCCGGGATCACTTCGACCCGGCGGCCCGGGCGGTTCGCTTAAGCCCCAGTAACTATAACGGTAAGTCCATAACGGCGGTTGCCGTGGCCGCGCATGAGGTCGGTCATGCAATTCAGTTTCATCGTAACGAAGCCATTTTTGAGTTGCGCAAAAAGTACATGCCCATGGCGGCCCGATTCAGCAAGATAGGTGTGGCATTGATGGTGTCGGTGCCCGTTGCCGGGCTGGTGTTGCGCTCGCCCATTGCCATCGGCATCGTCATTGGCCTGAGTGTATTGTTTCAGTTGCTGGGCGCACTGGCTTATCTGATCGTGTTACCGGAGGAATGGGATGCCAGCTTTAACAAGGCATTGCCCGTGCTGATTGACGGCGAGTACATTTCAGCCGACCAGCGCAACGGCGTTCAGAAAGTTCTGAAAGCAGCTGCGCTGACCTATTTTGCCGGAGCGCTTGCCAATATACTCAACATTGGCCGCTGGTTAATGATTCTGCGGCGTTGATGCAGTAATGGGCGTCAATCCTCAATGGCCCCATACACCATGCGCTTGCTGATGCCCTGCAGCTGCCGGGCGTATCCCAGGTTACGGTTCTGGATCATGCCGATAAACACCAGGTCTTCCACCGGATCTATCCAGAACCAGGTGCCGCCGATGCCCCACCACCAGTAGCTGCCCTCGCTGACGCCGTCATTGCGCGCCGGGTCAGTGACAATGGCAAAGTTCAGACCGAACTGGTTGCCTGGGTAACCGGGAATTTCGTCCATGCCAGCAGGCAACTGATTGCTGCGCATGGCCTCGACCGATGCCTCGCTAAGCAGGCGGGCACCATCAAATTCACCACCATTGGCCAGCATCTGGGTAAAGCGCATGTAATCAGTGATGGTTGAAGCCAGTCCGCCACCACCACTCGGGAATGTAATGGGCGCGAGGTAGTCGCCGCCGAAACCGTCATTGGGTGCCACCAGCCCATTGGCGCCAGACATGTACATGGTCGCGAAGCGATCGCGTTTTTCTTCCGGCACATAAAAACCGGTGTCGCTCATGCCCAGCGGTTCAAAAATGCGTGTCTGCAGGAATTCATCAAAGGGCATGCCGGACAGCACCTCCACCAGTCGGCCCTGTACATCGACGGACACACTGTAATGCCACAACGTACCGGGCTGCTGACGCAGCGGAATGTTGGCCAGCTTGTCAATCATGTCCTGAAGTGTGCCCTCGGTGTCGAGGATGTTGGCGGCCACGTATTGCGAATCAACCTGGGAGCGTGAGAACAGACCATAGGTCAGGCCGCCCGTGTGTGACATGAGCTCACGAATGGTCATTTCGTGGGTGGCCGGCTCGGTGACCGGGAAGCCGCCAGGGCCGTCCTCTATGGCCACCTCAAGGTTGGCCAGTTCGGGTATGTACTGTGATACCGGATCGTCCAGCGAAAACCTGCCCTCTTCCAGTAACATCATCATGGCGACACTGGTGACCGGTTTGGTCATCGAGAAGATGCGGAAGATGGTGTCTTCAGTGACCGGCTGCTGGTCTTCAACAGACTGGTAGCCATAGGCATCCAGATGAACCAGTTTACCATTACGCATCAGGGCGCTGACGACGCCAGCCAGATTGCCTTCGTCCACTTCCTTGCGCATGGCATCGGCAAGGTCATTGACCCCGTCGGCGCTGAGGCCGACTTCTTCGGGACTGGCTCGCTCAAGATCGCGCTCCTGAGCATACAGTGACGGTGCTAGCGCCAGCGCTGTCAGTGTTGAACCGAGTAACACCAATCTGGCCAGGTGAGCGGGCAGTAACAGTTTTTTCATGATGAGCCTCTTTCGTTGTGTTTTGTATGCTGCCATCAAGTCTATAACACTCTGTTGCCCGAAGTCACACCGTCGATACCGACGCGCGCCGGGCGCCCGGCTATTTGCGTTGACCTGACAGCAGGCGAACAAAGTGGTACTTTAGAGCGGGTATCAGACGATGTCTGGCACGTCAGTACATGTTGAATTAAATCATGAGGTTAGTTTAATGGCGAAGTATCTTATCACGGGCACCAATCGCGGCATCGGGCTGGAATTTGTCAAGCAGGTGCTGGCGCAGGGCCATGAGGTCGTGGCGACTTGCCGAAACCCGGAAAACGTTCCTGAATTGCGCCAGCTGCAACAGGCCAACGCTGCGCTGAGAGTGCTGCCGCTGGATCTGGCCAGCGCCGAGTCGCGTCAGGTGCTGGTCGATGCACTGAACGGTGATGCAATTGATGTATTGATCAATAATGCCGGCATTTATGGTCCTCGTGATGCCAATCTGGGCTCGTTGCGGGAAAGCGACTGGGCGGATGTCATGCTGGTGGACGTGATCGCGCCAATGTTGCTGACGCAGGCACTGCTGCCCAACCTGCGCAAAGGTAGCGAGCGCCGGCTGGCGTTCATCAGTTCCAAGATGGGCTCTGTCAGCGACAACGGCAGCGGTGGTTCTTATTTGTACCGTACGGCCAAAAGTGCACTAAATCAGGCCGTGAAGTCCCTGGCAATTGACTTGCAGCCGGAACAGTTTATTGTTTTAACCCTGCACCCCGGATGGGTCCTGACCGACATGGGTGGACCCAATGCGCTGATTGACACGAACACCAGTGTCAGCGGCTTGCTCAAGGTGATTGAAGGCGCCCGGCCCCTGGACAGCGGCTTCTTTTTTGCCTATGACGGTTCACCTATTGCCTGGTAATCCCGCACCTGTGGGGCCGGTTGGTGACAGATGGTTTGGAAATTGCATTCAGCATGACAGCGTCAGCTAGTTGATCGATTCATCAGGCATCTGCAACCGGAGATTACTCACATGACAGGCACTATCAGCAGGCGGAAATTGTTGTTGGGCGGGGCGGCGTTTTTGGGCGCGGGGCTGGCAGACACGGTGTTGCCGGGCATCCCGGCGACACCTTTCTCGCCGTCACTGAACTTTCTCAATAGCGCGCTGGCCGCCATCCCCCGGCCGGAGACCCTGATCCGCGCCAGTAGTAACGAAAACCCGTACGGACCCTCACAGATTGCCCGCCAGGCGATTGCTGATGCCCTGGTGGACGCCAACAAATACCTGAACCACGGCAGCGATCTGGTCGCCTATTTGTCGGAACTGGAAGATATTTCGCAGGACAACATTGCCATCGGGTCAGGCTCTGGTGAAATCCTGGCGGTGGGTGGACTGATGGCCAGTCTGACACCCGGCTCCGTTGTTTGCCCGGATCCGACCTTTGGTGGCCTGATCAGTTATGCCGATGACTTCGGTGCTGAACTGATCAGGGTGCCGGTAAACACCGACATGGAGATCGATCTGCAGGCGATGTATAACGCGATTCGGCCGGATACCACGCTGGTTTATCTGTGTAACCCCAACAACCCGATTCCCAATCTTATCGACAGGCATGCGCTGCGTGACTTTGTGCTGGAAGTCTCCCGGGACCGTATGGTGTTTGTTGACGAGGCCTACCACGAGTTTGTCAACGATCCGGCCTACGAGTCGATGTTGGGGCTGATACGTGATGGGCACAAAAATATCATTGTCTCGCGCACCGCCTCCAAAATTCACGGGCTGGCGGCATTACGTATTGGTTTTGCGTATGCGCACCCCGATCATATTGCTGACATGCAAAGCAAGATGACCGGTCAGTTGAATATTGCCGGTGCACGTGCAGCGCTGGCCAGCTATCAGGATATGGATTTCCAGCGCTACACACTGAGTCAGAACCGCAAGGCGTTGGATATAGTTGAAGGCATGTGTGATGACCTGGGGCTGCGGTACGTCAAATCACATGCCAATTTCACCTTCATACATACCGGGCGCAATATTGGCGAGGTCAGTGCTGCCATGCGTGAAGCCGGTATTCTGATCGGCCGGCCGTTCCCGCCGATGCTCGATTGGGCGCGGGTCAGTATGGCGAAACCGGAGGAAATGGAATACTTCGTGCAGGTTTACAAGACCCTGTATGGCTGACCGGACCGTGTCAGAGTGGGGTTGACAAACGGGTTGAGGCCGGCGCATCATTGCCGCCCATGAACATTCAAACACAGTATTTCTGGTGGTTTACCGACAAGGGCCGCCAGAAAAACAACGATCAGATCGACTGATCAACGTCTTTTTCAGGCTGCCCCCGTAAGGAAGGCGGCCTGTGTCTTGATAAAAAATCCTGTTTCAATCTGTGATTAGCTATTGATTCCAACGTCGCCCAAGCATGGGGTGCAGCCTCTCTGATATGAGGGGAAACAACGTGAATCATCTCAGCCAGACCCATTTTACCACCGCCGGCGGTGTCCGAGTGACGCATCAGCAGCAAGCCTGCGATGGTGCGTCGGAAATGTGCCGTCGTTTGTCCATGCTGGATGATCAGCTCGGTATGGCCATGCACTGTGGTGTTGACTATCCGGGGCGTTACCGTCGCCATCAACTGATCTTCGTGAACCCCCCGTTGCAGGTCACTGCCAGACGGCGAGAGCTGCACATCAAGGCGCTGAACAACCGTGGCGAGCTGCTGTTACATGAATGCCGACGCGCGTTAGCAGGCGCTCATCAGCACTTCCAGTGTCAGGCCGATGATGCTGCGCAGCTGATCGTCCGGGTAGCAGAGCCCGCCGGTGTATTCGCCGAAGAAATGCGGACCCGGCAATCCAGTGTGTTTTCCGTGCTCAGGCAATTGATTACGCACTTTGCCTGTACGCATGACCCATTGCCGGGGCTGTATGGTGCTTTTGCCTACGACCTGGCGTTTCAGTTTGAGCCGGTCCAGCAGCGGCTCCACCGATCCTCATCGCATCGTGACCTGGTGTTGTATCTGCCTGATGAAATCCTGTCAGTGGACAGCGAAAGCGGGGCAGGCGTCATTCATCGTTATGATTTTGTATGCCGCGACGCAGACGGCGATCCGCATACGACGGGCGGACTGCGGCGCCAGGGTGATCGGCTGGGACCCCGGCTGGCCAGCGCTGGCAAAGCCATGGCCGGTGTGTCACCCCTGCACCAGCAATCGCCGGCGGCCGCCAGTGATCACGCGCCGGGCGAGTACGCTGCGGTGGTTGACAAAGCCAGGGCACGCTTCAGTCGCGGCGACCTGTTCGAGGTGGTGCCAGGGCAGACTTTCTCGACGCCATTGCGGTGCTTGCCGTCAACCCTTTTCCAACGGTTGGTGGCCGCCAACCCGGCGCCGTATAGCGCGCTCATCAATCTGGGGGAACAGGAGTATCTGGTTTGCGCATCGCCGGAAATGTTTGTGCGGGTGCGACCGGATGCCGTGCTGGGTGATCTGGTGGAAACCTGTCCGATATCGGGCACCATCGCCAGAGGCGCTGATGCCATCGAGGATGCTGATCACATTCGACAGCTGCTGAATTCGTCGAAAGACGAGGCTGAGCTGTCCATGTGCACGGATGTGGACCGAAACGACAAAAGCAGGGTGTGTGTGACCGGCAGTGTCAATATTGTTGGCCGGCGCCAGGTAGAACTGTACTCAAGGCTGATTCATACTGTCGATCATGTGCAGGGTCGTTTGCAGAAACAGTTCGACGCCCTGGATGCATTTTTGTCACACACGTGGGCGGTGACTGTCACCGGCGCACCGAAACAGCATGCCATGCAGTTTATCGAAGATCACGAAAAAACACCTCGCCGCTGGTACGGCGGTGCCTTTGGCCGCCTCGGTTTTGATGGAGCCATGGATACCGGTTTGACCATAAGGACGGTCCACATCGACAAGGAAGTGGCATGCGTGCGTGCGGGCGCGACCCTGTTGCAGGATTCCGATCCGCTGGCGGAAGAGCAGGAAACCCGCCTTAAGGCGTCAGCTCTGCTGTCAGTGCTGCAACCGGAGGCAACGATACCCGCAACCATAGCCGCTGCTGAGTGTGATCGGGCTGCCGTTTCCGGCGCTGGGCTGCGGGTGTTGATGGTCGATCACCAGGACTCTTTTGTACACACGCTGGCGGCAGGCTTCCGGGCTGCCGGCGCCGAGCTGGTAACCTTGCGACCGTCGGCGGCGCGCCAGGCACTTGCTACACAGGCATTTGGTAAACAGGCATTTGATCTGGTGATTCTGTCACCGGGGCCCGGTCGCCCCGAGGACTTTGACTGCCGGGCCACGCTGGCCTTGTGTGATCAGCTGGATATGCCGGTATTTGGTGTCTGCCTGGGGTTACAGGCGATGATTGAGTACGCGGGTGGTGAGCTGGCATTATTGTCACGTCCGGTCCATGGCAGCGCCTCAGCGATTGTGCATGAGGGCAGCAACCTGTTTGGTGGCATCGACAGTCCCTTCAGGGCCGGCCGGTATCATTCAATTCATGCCGGGCAGGTGCCGGCTGGGTTTGTGGTTTCCGCCCGTAGTGCGGATGACCAGTGTGTGATGGCCATCGAACATGAGCACAGACCCTGGAGTGCTGTGCAGTTTCATCCGGAATCCTTGCTGACACTTGCCAACGGTGCCGGCCAGCAATTGATCCAGAATGTTGTGCGGGCCTCAGTGCTGCGCCGGCAGTTGACGTCGACGCAGCGCGTTGGCGGGTATCACGGATAACAGCAGCAGTATGCCAACGTAGACGTAAAACGGTATATGCAGTTCATGCAGATGCGCATCAGCGACGCTACCCAGGGTTACCTCGGTGGATGCATTGCCGTCGGCAGTCTGGACGCGGTAGGTCTGGTCAATCTGGCCACTGAACACAAACCAGCCCTGACTGTCTGTGGTCAGTCGTGCGCTTTGCGTATTGCTGGCTGCCATTGGCTCGATCAGCAGACGGATGTCTGCCAGTCCGTTGCCGTCGCTGTCGAGCACCTGGCCCATCATCTGTTCGCGATCGCTGAAGACATTAAAGTTTATGTCCGGCGCGCTGCGTTCCTCCGCGAACCCGTAAAGCTGAAATATCAGCAAACCGACACCGGCGGCAATGAGGCCCATGTTGGCAATCCGGCTGAACAGGTGCCAGCCGCTGACCTGCTGCCAGGCACGAATCGCAAATGCCATCACCATCAGCGCGGCTATCTGGCCGAACTCCACACCGACGTTGAATAGCAGGATCTTGCTGAACAGCGCCGGGTCGTCGGCCAGCGTTACCGCCTGCAGTCTGGCGGAAAGGCCAAACCCATGAATCAGGCCAAAAATAAACACCATCAGCAGCAGGTTGGGCGCATTGATGCCGAGCCAGCGCCGGAAGCCGTTGAGGTTTTCAAATCCCTTGTAGGCCACGGTCACGGCAATGACGGCATCAATCAGATAATGGTTGGCAGTGATGCCGGCATAGGTGGCCGCGATCAGGGTAATCGTGTGGCCAACCGTGAAGGCGGTCACGAACTTGAGAATATCAACGAAGCGATTGAGAAAAAACATCACCCCAAGCAGGAACAGCAAATGATCGTAGCCACTGAGCATGTGTTCTGCGCCGGTCCACATGACCTCCAGGTAGCCGCCCGACGCCATGCGTTCGCGGGCGGTCTCGGTCATGTCGTGCGCCTGACCCGCCAAAGGCAGCAGTGCCAGTGTGATGCCGGTCATCAAGACCCAGCGCAAGGCTGGGGGCGGAATGCGTGAGGAGTCGGTCATGTTCAGGAAAATCACCGTGAGCCAGGGTCAGTTGTATCCCAATCTTGCCGCAAGGCAGGGCTGTTTTCAATCAGTTAGCCGTGCGCCCCGCAGAATCAGTGCAATCGGTGCTCAGCGTGCGTAAAATGGTGTCCCAACCCGCAAGTTGTCTGTACAGGATACCGTATGTCTGATGCCAGTTCTGCCAAACCCGCCAACCCGTCAACCGATATCTGCCAGCGGTTTCTGTTCGCAGACGCCGATGTTCGCGGTGAAATCGTGCGATTGACACGCAGCTATACCGATACGGTCAGCAATCATGCCTATCCGCCTGCAGTCAGCAACCTGTTGGGCGAATTCCTGGCAGCAGCGGTATTGCTGGGGTCAGCGATAAAGTATGACGGACGTCTGGTATTACAGGTGCGTGGTGATGGCGAGCTGAATCTGATCATGTCCGAGTGCACCAGTGAGGGGGCCATTCGTGGCATAGCACGATTCGACAAGGCACCGGAGAGCGAGGATTTTGATGTCCTTACCGGCGAAGGCCTGCTGGTGATCACTGTTGACTCGCGCCGTTCTGATCCCTATCAAGGCATCGTGTCCTTGGAAGGCGGGTCGCTGGCGGCGTCGCTGCAAACCTACTTCGAGCAGTCCGAACAGCTGGAGAGCTGGTTCTGTTTTGCGGTGGATGAAGAGCAGGCCTGCGGCTTCCTGCTGCAACAGTTGCCCGGTGCAGCATCAGCCGATGCCGACGTGCGTGAAGAGCGCTGGCAGCATCTGCAGACGCTGGCGCAAACGCTGACGGCCAGCGAAATGCTGGCGCTGAGCAATGAGCAGTTGCTCAACCGCCTTTATCACCAGGAGGAGGTGAACCTGTTTCCGCCCCGACAGTTTCACTATCAATGCAGTTGCTCACGCGAGCGGACCGCCAAAGCGCTCGTCTCCATCGGCAAGGAAGAGGTGGACAGTATCGTTATTGAACAGGGTGAGGTGAGTATTGCCTGTGAGTTCTGTGGCACGGATTATCGCTTTAATGCCTCGGAAATTGCCTTGCTGTTCCAGGACCGCGGTGACCTGTTGCACTGAGTTTCGTCGCTATTTAACCGACTATCTGTCAGGAGAATCAACATGAAAGGATTTATCACCCATGCGGGTGCCATCAGCCTCCTGGGCGCGCTGCTGGCCGCGTGCTCCGGGTCGGGGGCGGACGATCCGCGACCGCTCGATAACCCGGCGGTCTATCAGAATCACCAGGGGCCCTATCGCAGTGAGCGTGTGCAGGTCATTCTGCAGCCCACGCAGCGTACCGAAATCAAGGCGGTCATGCAGCAGGACCAGATACTCATGTATCAGTGGGTTGCCAGTGCACCGGTGTACGTCGACTTTCATGGCCATGAGCCGGATGACGACTCCTATTGGTATCGCTACCGTGAGCAGGAGCAGGGCATGAGCGCCTTCGGCAGCCTGGTGGCACCGGTTACCGGCGAGCATGGCTGGTACTATCGCAATGACAGTGACGGTGAGATTGTCATCGACCTGCGTGTCACCGGTTATTTCGACCGCGTCCGGGACCTGGGGATATTCGCTCAGCCCGAATCATAGGTCAGCGCCGGGCACCGACCGTGTCAAAGAAGTTAACCACCTTCCTCATATTGGTCCGGTCACGGGCAATGAAATTGGTATGATCTGCGCCCTCAAGCTCGACATAAACATGAGGCATGCCGATTGCGCGCATGGCCGCTACCCAGCGCCGGGTCATTTCCACCGGCACCAGTTCGTCGTCGGTACCCTGGATAACCAGTATGGGGGTGTCCCTGATCGCGGACAGCATGGTGGGTGACTGCTGTGGATGGGGCGCCGGTGCGGCAACCGCGAGCGCAGCAAACATGCCGGGGTTGTTGGCAGCGATATGGTAGGTGCCGGCGCCGCCCATGGAGTGGCCCCACAGATAAGTGCGCGCCTCGTCGATGGAAAATTCATCTTTTACCCTGCTGATCACATTCATGACATCGGCTTCACTGCGCCCGGCGTGCACCGGGTTTTCGGTAGCGCGCGAACCATACCAGCCTCGACGCACGTAACCCAGAGGCGTGACCACAATAAACCCGTATGCTTCAGCGTCATCCAGGAACCCTTCGTAGCCCATCAGCCAGTCATAGGTTCTGCCCAGACCATGCAGCGACACAACCAGTGGCGCCGGTGTGCCTGCACGGTAACTGTCGGGTATAAAAACCGCATAGGGGATGGTTTCACCGGTGGGTTCAAACACATAGCTGCGGTGCTGAACCCGGGGGTCATCAATCATGCTTTCGTTATCGGTCGTGTCACGCGTGGCCTGCACGGTATGGCAGGTCAGCAGCACGGGCATCAGGGCCAGCATCATGGCCGCACGTTTCAGCAGGTTTCTCATGGTTATTGTGCCTCGCTCTTGAAGGTTTCAAACGCCTTGATCGCGCGCGCCAGCGCGTCGTCGTCGATATCAAGGTGGGTAACCAGCCGGATACTGTCCCGGCCCAGGCAGTCAGCCTTGATGTGATGCTGTTCCAGCCAATGTGCCAGCCGTTCCCGGTTGAGTCCGGCGACGTTGACGAACAGGATGTTGGTTTGCGGCATGTTCAGCGAATAGCCGGCATCCGCGAGCCGCTGCGCAAGCTCGTGTGCCCGGCGATGATCGTCCGCCAGTCGCTGGACATGGTGTTTCAGCGCATGCAACCCGGCGGCCGCCAGCAGGCCGCTCTGTCGCATGCCGCCACCGCAGACCTTGCGCCAGCGCCGAGCCTGGTCAATGAACCCGGCAGGCCCGAGCAGCACGGAGCCTACCGGTGCGCCCAGGCCTTTGGACAAGCAGATGGACACGGTATCAAAGTGCCGGGTGATGTCCTGCAACTGACATTGCAATGCCACCGCGGCATTGAAGACGCGGGCGCCATCCAGATGCAGTTGCAGCCCGGTTCTGTCGGTCAGGCTTCTGGCCTGAGCCAGGTAGTCAAGCGGCAGCACGTTGCCATGCACGGTGTTTTCCAGGCACAACAACCGGCTGCGAGCGAAATGGCAATCATCCGGTTTGATCGCTGCTTCAACCTCGTTCAGATTCAGTCCGCCGAAGTCGGCCATTGGCAATGGCTGTGGTTGAATGCCGCCCAGCGCTGCTGCACCACCGCCTTCGTATTTGTAGGTATGAGCCTGTTGGCCCACAATATACTCATCGCCGCGACCGCAATGTGTCAGCAGTGCCACCAGGTTGGATTGAGTGCCGGAGGGCATGAACAGGCCGGCCTCCATGGCCACGCTGTCGGCGAGCGTCTGTTCCAGTTGCCGGACAGTGGGATCCTCACCCCAGACATCGTCACCCACCGCAGCACAGAGCATGGCTTGCCGCATGGCGTCCGTAGGCTTTGTGACTGTGTCGCTGCGCAGGTCTACCCAGTCGTGGGTGTTGGTATCAGACATGGTATCCTCTTGTGCTCTAGTGGTATGTCGGTGGTATGTCGGCGAGTGGCATCGTCGCCTGCCACTGATCTTGCGCAGGGATTCTAACATGGACTCGCTTCAGCACACCGAAGACACGCCACTGCGTGATTCAATGACAACCCCGCCGCTTCTGCTGGCTGGCGCCGGCCATGCGCACCTGGTGATGTTCCGGCGCTGGCTCGACAGCGGCTACCGGCCACCACCCGGCACTGCGCTGATAAATCCTGATCGTCATGCCTGGTATTCCGGCATGATGCCCGGATTGATGGCCGGGCGCTATGGTGCTGAGCAGTGCGCAATCGCATTGGCGCCGCTGTGCCGGGAGCTGGGTATCAGACTGATACAGGACGTGGTGCGGTCGCTGGATGCCGCTAGCAACACCATGAGGCTGGGCAGCGGCATGGTGCTGGGCTATCAATGCCTGTCGATCAATACCGGTTCGCAGCCGCCCGCGCCGCCCGAGGATGATGGCAGCATTCAGGTGGTGCCCGCCAAACCATTCCCGGCGCTGCATCAGGCCTGGTCGGACTGGCGGGACCAGGCGCCCCCTGCCAGGCTGGGTGTGCTGGGCGGCGGTGCCGCTGCCATAGAGCTGGCACTGGCGATGCGGGCCAGTCTGGCAGACACTGAGCTGCATGTCTTCAGTGCCAGTGAATTGCTGGCACAACAGCCCTTTGGTCTGATCCAGCGTGTGCATGAAATGCTGGCAGAACGGCGCATTAGCGTGCACACGCAAACCCGAATCACCCGTATCGAGCATTGCCATGTCATGGCGGAGATGCGCCCGATTTGCCAGCTGGACGCCTTGGTCCTGGCTTCCGGTGCGGCGCCGCTGCACTGGTATGCGGATAGCGGGCTGGCGCAGGATGGGCAGGGTTTCCTGTGTGCCACAGAGACCCTGCAAAGCACATCACACCCGAACGTTTTTGTCAGTGGTGACAGCGCCTCTTTGCCGGGCAGCAAGAAGTCCGGCGTGTACTCAGTACGTCACGGGCCGGTGCTGGCTGACAATATTCAGTCTTTCCTGCAAGACCGCCCGTTGACCCGCTACCAGCCCCAAAAAAAGGCCCTGGCGCTGCTGGCGACAGCGGATGGCGGCGCGCTGACGAATGTCGGCGGCTGGACCCTGGGTGGTCGTCTGATCGGGCGGTGGAAGGACTGGCTGGATCAGCGCTTCATGGCGCGTCACCGAGTTGAAAATGCCCCAGGGGATGACACTGACCATTGATCAGCAGATCGACCTGATGGCGGCCGCCATACAATTTGCGTGTGGTCAAAGGCGCCAGTGATATCTTTTTTGTAACAGCCAGCGATTGGCCGGCACCCAGTTCCGTTTGTAGCAGTTTGAAAACCTTGGCACGGGTGTTGCCGTTGGCCTTTACAAAATGTATCTGGAAATCGATCATCAGCGACTGGGTGCGGGCACTGCCGTTGGTGACAACGCAGGACAGGGCCGTGGTGTCGCCAATGCTGAGCTGTCGTGGCGCGATGTCGGCCTGCGTCACCGCAATGGCATCGGTGGCCTCATAACCGAGCAGTGCCAGGGCCCGTCGGTCGCCTGCTTTAATGACATTCCTCAGGGCATGTCGGACAAGCCACTGGCGCTCTTTGCCGGCCCCCTGATACCAGCGCTCAGCGGTGGCCAACAGCAGGTCGGGGTGGTCCTTGCCAATGTCATTCAGGTTGTTGGCGACCGAACGCCGCACGTACAGCGATGGATCGTCGCGCAGTTGTTCCAGTAGTGCCAGCACCGGTGATGGGTCTCGCTGGAACTCCGGCAGTCTTGATGCCCACGGCAGGCGCGGGCGAGTGCCTTCAGAGACCAGCCGCCGCACATGCTCGCTGGGGTCATCGAGCCACGCCTGCAGCTGCCTCAACGTCGCCTGCTGATGCTTCTGCAAAAACGGACGGATGCTGAATTCCGCAGTAAAGCGTTGTGTCAATTCATATTGGGCACGCATGGAAGGTTCGAAGTCTGCCAGGCCGTAACGTGCCACAAAAAATGTGTGCGGCATAAACAGGAACGGTGCCAGTGAACCGCCCTCACGATCCTGCGTCGGTGACGTGACACTGGTGGCCGCTTTGGCTGGCGGCAGCGACGCCAGCAGAATGTCGATGGCATGCGCATAATTGCCGGGCAGGGCGTGGAAAAGGCCGTCCGCCATATGCCAGCCGCGTGGCATCAACTCAAGACTGTCATAGTCCGGCAGCACATGAGCCAGAAAGTCCTGGCGCCGGAACTCGGGAGACACTGCGGCAATCATGTCAGCGATACGATGGGGGATGTCAGGGCCGTACTGATTTTTCAGGGGTTCTGCCATGATGCTGACTCTGTTGGGGCTCTTGGCGCTCTCGGGGCTCTCGGTTCTCTCGGCAGCACTGGCAGGGCTAGGGGCGCATGACTGTGCGTTCGCTTTCGATCAGTGACCAGATAAACCCGACAGCCAGGCCAACGGTGAAGTCGTCTTCAAACAGCGGGCTGTCACGATTCTCGGCGCCATGATGGAAACTGGTCTGCACACCGGCAAACAGGCGCGCCTTATCGTTGATATGCCAGGTACCGGAGAAGTTGACGCCGGTGCCAAAGTAGCCTGATACCGCCTGATATTCAGGACGTGAGGCGTTGACGAACGCCGACTCGACATCATAAAAATAACCATGCACATCGCGTGTGGCCCAGACCGGCCTGATGGAGATTGACCCTTCCAGTTGCGGCGCGAAAAGACCGTAGTGGCGATACCGCAACATCGGTTCAAACACATAACCATGGTGGTCAACGCTACTGAAGTCGGTGGACAGCGCGGCTCGGGCCTGCAAGGATAGCTCGACCTCGCTGTAGCTGGTATCGCTGTATTCAAAGTCAGCCAGGCTGAACACCAGTTGGGGGCCCACTTCAAAAATGAAATCCAGGTCGGGCATGCCCTCGCGCAACTCATTGCCATCGCTGTCGGCATCAAAGGCCGCTGCGAATGACAGGGACAGCTCGTAGAAACTGCTTTCGGCGGCCACGGCGCGGGCTGCCTGGCCGTCACCGATACGCAGGACATCGCCGCGATACACCACATAGGGCAGGCCCAGGCCGCGGGCCTGATGCTGTGATGAGCCGGGGTAATGTGGCTGCACCAGCGCGCCTGCACCCAGGCCCAGCTCCCACAGGGGTTTTTCCACCATCACTGCCGTTTCAATGGTGTCGGTCGCTTCGGTTGTTCCAGTTGCTTCGGCAGCCGCGACCGGCCAGGACAGCAACGGTGTCAGCAGCAGTAAAACCAGGGGATTAAGGCAATGGCGGTGTGGTGTCATATGGAACCTGTGATGGCTGATAAAGTACTGCCTATTCTTACGCCAGCTTCTGCCAGACGGATGGTGGCAGTGTGTTTCATGTCAACTTGGTATTGCTGGCTCAGGGTGATACTGCCCAGGCGAGTGCCGGCGTTTTCGCTGCGCCGGACATTGTCGATGACGGGTGCAGGATACACCTGGCGCAACAGAATCAGCCGGCTTTCGTGGAGCCAGCGAGTCGGTGTAAATGGTTGCTCTGCTGGCAGGTTGGCGGCCAGCCGGGTCAGGGTGGCCAGGCTGTCATTGAGCGCCGGGCCGCGCAATGCCTGATCCCACACGGCGTGAAGATTGCCGTTCTGGATACGGATAGCGTTGCCGCCGCGGTCACCGTCGGGGAACAGTCGTGCGGTGACCAGGCCGCCCGTGTGCAAGGGTTGATGAATATCTCCGATCAGATGGAGTAGCCAGCACAGGGCTAACGCCCGCTGGGCGGCGTCGGTGTCATGTTCAAGCTGCCAGTGCGCCCGTTCCAGCGCGGTCAGCACATTACCGGCGTGGGCCGGATGCCGACTGTTGCTTGCAGGTACGCCATCAATATCCGGTAACGCCGGCGTATCGATGTACAGGTTGCCCTGGGTCTGTGCCTCGTCTCTGACCCAGGCGCCGTCAATCCAGTGCCAGTCGGGTTGATTATAGCGGGGGCGAATGGCGTCAGGCAGGCCACGTGCCAGATCGGGCCAGACAGCGGCCTGTCCCAATAACCAGCGGGTTTGCAGATCCCGCGGCGCTGCGCGCAGGTCCTCCGGCATGGCCTGCTCGAAATCGTTGGCAAAGCGCGGATGATGCTGCAATATCTGATGCCAGTGTTCGCGTTGTGCTGGCGTCAGGTGCTGGTAGGCGACATAGACACTGAGCCGGTGTCCGGTGGCATCCCATGCATGCAGGGCAGAGCTTGAGGTGATTGCCAGTAACAGACAAAAACAGCAGGCGCAGAGTCTGAGCCCAAAACCGGGCCAGGCACTAGGCAACATTTGGGCTGGCATGATGGTTCCCGTCTGCAGCAAAAATCAGAAGTGTAGCAGACCTGAGTGCGTGTCAGGTTCGCTGCAGGCAAAAAAATGCCCACGTGACACCTCGGCATCACGTGGGCTAGATCACCCATCAATGGAAAAGGGGAGAGTCAGTTCCATTTCTAGCAACTGATAGGGGAGTATCAGTGCTACGCTTAAGATAATGCATTGAGCGTGCCAGGTTTTTGTTTTATTTTGTATCCTGTTGAAAATGATGGTTATAAATAAAAATGGCAGCTAAAACTGCGCTGGCGGCCTGGAAGTTTGGCTGTTGAGCCCTTACGCTGACGATGCTTTTTGGTTCTTTATGAGGGCGGTTGCACCAGTTTGAAGCGCACCTCATGGTTATTTGACAGCACAGTGTCAAGTTTGTGTTTCGGGAAAACTTTTATGCATTTTTTTGATATCTCTCCGGCAGACGTCGAGTTGACAGCCATCCGGGCGCAAGGTGCTGGCGGGCAAAATGTCAACAAGGTGTCTTCTGCCATTCATTTGCGTTTTGATGTGCAGGCCTCGTCATTACCCGATGACGTCAAGGCGCTGGTGCTGGCGCGTCGGGACCGGCGCATGACCAGTGACGGCGTCATCGTTATCAAGGCTCAGCGCTTCCGTACTCAGGAGAAGAACCGTGAGGACGCGATGCGGCGTTTACAGGCGCTGATTGCCGATGCGGCCCATACCGATGCGCCACGGCGACCGACCCGGGTGCCGCGCTCCGCCAAACGCAAGCGACTGGAGGGCAAGCGCAAGCTCAGTACCACCAAATCTTTACGCAGCAAACCAGCGCCAGAATGAATACAATAGGCCAAACCATCAAGAGGCTGAGTGCATGCCAGCAACGTTAAAACCCTTTCACCTTGCCATCCAGGTTCGTGATCTGGAGGAGGCACGGACATTTTACGGACAAACCCTGGGGCTACCCCAAGGGCGCAGCTCCGACCACTGGATTGATTTCAATCTGTTTGGGCACCAGTTGGTGGTGCATGTGAACCCCGCTATTGGCAGGCAGGGGCAGGTGACCCAAAGCAGTAATCATGTCGATGGCCACGGTGTACCTGTGCCTCATTTTGGTGCGGTGCTGTCGATGGATGAATGGACTGCGCTGGCAGACAAGCTGCGGGCAATCGGCACCCGGTTCATTATTGAACCCTACATCCGCTTTAAAGGTGAACCGGGCGAGCAGGCCACGCTGTTTTTTCTTGACCCGTCCGGTAATGCGCTTGAGTTTAAGGGCTTCCGGGACATTGAGGGACAGCTGTTTGCCGTCTGATCCGATCCGACCAGTAGCAGGAACTATCTGATGACACGTTGCATGCTGACCCTGATGTGGATGTGCCTGGCCTGCGCTGCCCTGGCCAACGACAGCGACCCGCGTGCGCGCGAGGCCGGCCTGGCACCGGGCATTTATGATCCCGGCAGCTGGAATGCCATCACCGATGTGGCCGGTGTGCTGGTCGGGCAGGTGACCATCATCGATAACGACGCAGTGCGCACCGGTGTCACAGCGGTCCTGCCGCACGGTGGCAATATTTACCAGGAAAAAGTACCCGCCGGATTTGCCCAGGGTAATGGCTACGGCAAGATGATGGGGACCACCCAGATTATCGAGCTGGGTGAAGTGGAAACACCGATCTTGCTGACCAATACCCTGTCGGTGCCGGAGGCGGCGGCTGGGGTGATTGAGTGGACACTGGCGCAGACCGGCAATGAGGCAGTGCGTTCGGTCAATGCGGTTGTTGGCGAAACCAATGATGGCCGTATCAACAATATCCGCTTGCGTGCGGTTCGGCCCCACCATGCGTTGGAGGCGATCCGGGCTGCGCGCAGCGGCCCGGTGGCTGAGGGCAGTGTCGGCGCCGGTATGGGCACCGTCAGTTTTGGCTGGAAGGGCGGAATTGGAACCAGCTCCCGGGTACTGCCGGTTGCTGAGGGTGGTTACGCTGTCGGCGTGTTGGTGCAGACCAATTACGGAGGCGAGTTGACCATCATGGGTGTGCCTGTCCGGCCTGAAGATCTGCAGGTGCCCGGTAATCCGGTGGCGTCGGCAACCAGCCCGGATGGCTCGGTGATGATCGTCATCGCCACCGACGCGCCCTTGTCAGATCGCAACCTGGAGCGGCTGGCAGCCCGATCGTTTCTGGGTATCGCCCGCACGGGGTCAGCGATGTCGAATGGTTCCGGTGATTACGCACTGGCCTTTTCTACCGCTGCAGGCGTCCGCCGTACAATATTGCGACGTGAGCGGTTGCACACACTGGAAGCCTTGCCAAACGAACATATGACGTCGCTATTCCAGGCCGTGGTCGAAGCGACAGAAGAGGCTGTTTACAATGCGCTGTTCAAAGCCAGCGACGTCAATGGAATCAATCAGGGGCAGTACCCGGCCATTCCGGTTGAACAGGTGATACAGCGACTGCAGCTGTCCGGGCGCTGAAAATTTCTTCCCGGTCGAAGACCGTTCCAGAGGCGATTGCAAGCGCCTCTGGAACGGTCCCTTGCGCGCTTGCAACCGTGACCGGATCAGTACACTTCAAACAGCCCTGCAGCGCCCATGCCGCCGCCAATACACATGGTGCAGACCACGTATTTAGCGCCTCGACGCTTACCTTCAATCAGTGCGTGACCGACCATACGGGCACCACTCATGCCATATGGGTGGCCGATCGAGATGGCGCCGCCATTGACGTTCAACAGGTCATTGGGAATACCCAGTTTGTCTCGGCAGTACAATACCTGCACGGCAAACGCTTCATTCAGTTCCCACAGCCCGATATCGTCCATTTTCAGGCCAAAGCGCTTGAGCAACTTGGGGATGGCAAAGACCGGGCCGATGCCCATCTCGTCCGGATCACAACCGGCGACCGCCATGCCGCGGTAGGCACCCAGTGGCGTGAGACCTTTCTGTTCAGCCAGCTTACTGTCCATGATCACACTGGCGGAAGCGCCATCGGACAACTGGCTGGCATTGCCGGCAGTAATGCAGCCGCCCTCAATGACCGGCTTCAGTCCTGACAGACCTTCGATATTGGTTTCCGGCCGATTGCCTTCGTCTTTAGTCAGTTTGACATCCTTGAAGCTGATCTTGCCGGTTTCCTTGTCCATCACACCCATGCTGGATGCCATCGGTGCCAGTTCCTGATCAAACTTGCCGGCCGCCTGGGCTGCCGCAGTGCGCTGCTGGCTTTGCAGGCTGTATTCATCCTGCGCCTCCCGACTGATGTTGTAACGCTGTGCCACGACTTCAGCGGTTTGCAGCATGGGCATGTAGGCGTGTTGCGACATGGCCAGCACATTGTCGTCTACCGTACGGTATTTGTTGCGATGATCGTTCTGTACCAGGCTGATGGATTCCATGCCAGCGCCGATCACGATGGGCATGTTGTCGCACATGACCTGCTTGGCTGCGGTGGCGATGGCCATCATGCCGGAGGCGCATTGCCGGTCCATGCTCATGCCCGATACCGTGTTGGGCAGGCCTGCTGCCACGGCAGCCAGGCGACCAATATTGTAGCCGGTAGTGCCTTGCTGGACGGCACAGCCCATGACCACGTCATCGATTTCGTCTGCTGCAATACCGGCGCGGCTGACCGCTTCACGGATTGCGTGCGCACCCAGTGTCGGGCCGTCGGTATTGTTGAAGGCGCCTCGATAGGCTTTGCCAATCGGGGTGCGGGCCGTTGCGACGATCACAGCTTCTTTCATGTTGAATCCTTTGATTTGTAAGATTAATGCCTGTCATTACAGCCATGCCGCCAGCCGGCATCGCGGTGGCTTGTGGGTGACTGAGCGTTTGTTCGGGTTTTGTGTCGCCGCCAAGTGTAACGCAAAACTGACAGAACAGAAAACAGCCACGGCGCATGTGCCATCCCGACGGTTCAGTGCATGCGCCAGGGCGCCTGTCGCAGCCGGTGTGCGCCTGCCGCAAAAGACGTTGTGCGTGACAGGGGGCTGTGCTAGCGTCAGCCAATAAATGGATGAACGGTCTGGCTGTCTTTCCCGTTTGGGCCGTGTCCGGCAGCGTCTTAGGCGCAACCGGCTGAACAAAAATGAAAAATAATATTTCCCCCGGAGGAAGCCATGAACAAGCGTTTGTTAGCCGTGTCGCTGTCGGCCCTGGCAGCACTGAGTTTCAGTTTCAGCAGTAGCCTGATGGCCAACGAGCGAGTGGGCGATTTTGCCCTGCTCGACCATAAAGGGCTGTTTCATCACATGGCCTGGTATGACAACCGCAAGGCCATTGTGTTGATGGTACAGACCAGCAACAGTGACACCGCTAAGCAGGCGCTGCCCGAGTTTCTTGCGCTGCAGGATGCGCACGCAGATAACTTCCAGTTTTTCATGCTCAATCCGCTGGGTGAATCCCGTGACACGGTTGCCGCTTCTGTGGCCGACCAGGGACATGATGTCCCGGTGCTGATTGACGATACCCAGCTTATTGCTGAAGCGCTTGACGTGCGGGCGGCCGGTGAAGTATTGGTGCTGGACCCTCGCAGTTTTCAGCTGAGCTACCGTGGTCCGGTGAGTGGCCTGGGCAACGCACTGCAGGAGCTGGATGCCGGCATGGCGGTCTCCATGCCTGAGCTGGCGGTGACCGGCGAAGCGATCCGCTATCCGGCGCGTGACGCCAATATGGCGCGCACGGTGTCCTACAGTGAAGAAGTGGCGCCGATCCTGGCAGAGAACTGTGCGACCTGTCACCGTGAAGGTGGTATTGCACCATTTGCCATGGACAGCCATGCCATGGCACAAGGCTGGTCGCCGATGATTCGCGAAGTGCTGATGACCAAGCGCATGCCCCCGGGCCAGATTGATCCGCACGTGGGTGATTTCACCAACGACTATGTGTTGAGTGTCGAAGATCAGCAAACCCTGTTGCACTGGATTGCGCAGGGCTCCCAGAAAGACGGTGACCAGGATCCGCTGGCCATGCTGGAATGGCCAGCAACCGAATGGGCCTTTGGTGAGCCGGATCTGATCGTAAAAGTGCCGCCGCAGAGCATTCCGGCCACCGGCGTACTGGATTATCGCCAGGTGGTGGTGCCCTTTGAGGGGCTGACGGAAGACCGCTGGGTTCGCGCCAGTCAGTACATTGCTGGCGATCGCACCGTCCTGCACCATACCCTGAATAGCATTCTGCCTCCCGGTTCCGATGGACGTCGCAGTTTCCTGGGTGGCAGCAACCCTGATGAACCAAGCATTACCGCTTACATTCCCGGTGCTGCGCCGTACCATGAGCCGGAAAACACCGGCGGTCTGTTGCGTGCCGGATCACAACTGGCACTGCAGCTGCATTACACCACCACCGGTCGTGAAACGGTTGATGCCAGTGAAATCGGTATCTGGTTCTACCCCGAGGGCTATGTACCCGAGAAACGCATGTCCGGACAGTGTGCCTGTATCTTCACGCCGACCTGGACCAATATTCCGCCCAACGACCCTGACTTTGAAATGGCGCAGACCATTACGGTGCCACGCGATGCGTATCTGCATTCCTTCCTGCCGCACATGCATTTCCGTGGCAAGCGCATGCGCTTCGAGGCCCAGTATCCTGATGGCAGCAGCGAGGAGCTGATCAACATTGCCAACTACAATTACAACTGGCAGCTCAGTTACAAGTTGAGGGAGCCCAAGCTGGTGCCCGCGGGTACCAAAATTGTCGCCACGGGTGCGTTCGACAACTCCAGCCAGAACAAAGCCAACCCGGATCCGGATCGTTCGGTACCCTGGGGATTGCAAAGCTGGGATGAAATGTTCTTCGGCGCGGTCAGCTGGCAGTATGTAGATCAGAGCCCGGCGACCGAGGTCGCTGCGCAATAATCCGCAGTTTGTTACACAAAAAGGGCTGAGGGGATAACCTTCAGCCCTTTTTTGTTAGTAGAGCGAATAATGGTGGCTTCGTTAAAAGTACGCCGGTCGTGACTGGGTGTCACCTTCAGGGGACGCCGTGGATCTGTCCGTCGAGGAACAATCAGGGCGCCAAAGGCGACCGTTCCGAGACCGACTCCCGTATCGGCGTCCGAGCCGTCAATACTGAAACCGCATGGCATGCATCAGTTACAGAAGCTCATAACCGGACACAGCGCCCGGCCCCAGCGGCAGTCCCAACCAGATCCACAGCATGGTCAGAATCAACCCGGTTACCATCATCCAGATACTGTAGGGAATCATCGTTGCCGCCAGGCTGCCCAGGCCAAAGTCTTTCTGCCAGCGGTGACAGAAGGCCAGGATCAGCGGGAAGTAGGGCATCAACGGCGTAATGATATTGGTGGCGCCGTCACCGACACGATAGGCGGCAGTCGCCATTTCCGGGCTGATGCCCAGCAGCATGAGCATGGGCACCAGTACCGGCGCCAGCAGCGCCCACTTGGCACTGGCCGAGCCGATAAACAGGTTGATCATGCCGGTCAGCAGAATCATCAGGGCCATCAGCACTGGCATCGGCAGCGCGGTGGCCTGGATCACAGCTGCGCCGTTGATGGCAAAGATGAGACCCAGGTTGGACCAGTTGAACATGGCGACAAAATGCGCTGCGGCAAACGCCAGCACCAGATAGTAGGACAGGTCCGCCATGGCTTCGGACATCATGCGCACGACGTCCCGATGGCTGCTGATGCTGCCCGTGACGCTGCCAAAGGCCCAGCCGCAAGCCAGGAACAGAATGAAGAAGGCTGCCACCAGGGATTGGTAAAAAGGCTGCATGCGGGCCGCACCGGCATCTTCATTGATCAGCGGTGAACCGGGCGCGAAACACATCAATGCCCAGGCCAGGACAACCACCAGCGCCGCCAGTCCGGCGCGGCGCATACCCTTGCGCTCTTCGTCACTGAGAACATCCGATTCGCGCTGCGCCAATGCGGCAGAGCCTTTGTTCTCCGCTGATATTGGGGACAGGCGTGGCTCTATGATGCGATCGGTGACGTACCAGATGACCGGCAGATAGATAAACGTCATGGCGGCAATGAAGTACCAGTTCCCGGCAATGTTCATCACCCAGCTGGTGTCCAGTGTCACCACCGCCGCCTCGGTGATACCAAACAACAGGGCGTCCAGCTGGCCGGGAATCAGGTTGGCCGAGAAACCCCCGGAAACGCCGGCAAATCCGGCCGCGATGCCGGCGATCGGATGTCGTCCGGCGGCTGCAAACACAACACCGGCCAGTGGAATCAGCACGACATAGGCGGCATCTGCCGCCAGATTGCCGATCATTGCCAGCAGCGCAACCACGGGGGTCAACAACGCGGCCGGTGCCGCTTTCACGGCGCTGCTCATGACGGCCGCGAACAGCCCGCTGCGCTCAGCAACGCCGGCGCCCAACATCACCACCAGGACGTAGCCCAGTGGGTGGAAATGGGTAAAGGTCGTTGGCATTTCAACCAGCAGGCGCTGAATATTGTCAGCTGACAGCAGGCTTGCCGCCTCAATGATCAGCGGGCTGCCATCGGCCTGAAACTGCGTCGGGTGAACGGCATTGAGACCGGTCAACGCAGCAATCACACTGATGGCGACCACCACCAGAATCAACCACAGAAAAATAAACACCGGATCGGGCAGGCGGTTACCGTTGTATTCAATCCAGCCCAGGATGCCGGGCTGGCGGGGAGTCACAGGGGGAGTCTGAGCCATGTTGCTGTCCTTTATCGGATCTTTTGATGGTAGGTGCGCGGAAGCAGGCACGCCAGATAACCCCGCAAGCATAATTCAGCTGGCGCGGCGGCGCAAACAGGGGGCAAGTGTTACCAGATGCGATCGCAGGCGGATGCGGTTGTCAGCGCGCAAAGAAGAGGGCAAATAAAGGGCAGGGGCTGCGGCATCGCCGGATACCGTAGCCCCTGACAGTCCTGCTTGCTTCCTGCTGGTACTTCTGTGTCCTGCCGACCTGATTGAGGTTGCAGGTGAATCTTCAGATGAACCGCATGTGGTTCGTTAATGGAAGTATAAACCATCTATGGTTCACTTGCGCACACGATTGGCTGCTTTTGTCAGGAACGCACGGGGCGATGTGCCGCAGCGGCTTTTTGCCCGTAAAATGGGGGTCGCGCAGTCAACCATCATGCGTATTGAAAATGAAGATCAGAATGTGACGCTGGATACGCTGGAGCAGCTGTGCAAGTCATTTCACGTCGATATTGGCGATTTGTTCCCGCCCCGGGGCAGCCCGACGGCGTATCCTTCATCGATTCGCGCTGGCCGGTCGGCGCCACCACCCATGGTGCACGATTCGGCAGCTGGCAAAGGCCGACGCAGCAAGTCTGGAGCGTCTGGAACGACTGAAAAGTCTGGAAAGTCGTAACAGGGGGTTGGTGAAGGTCAGATAAAACTCAGCGTGGCCAGGGCATTGGTCAGGTTAAGCAGCAGGAACAGCATGGCGATGCGCCCCAAGGCCTTGCCTGGGTCTTCGCCCTGATAGGCGAATTTGATGCCGGTCAGTAACAGGAATGTCCAGGCCAGCGTCAATCCCAGCAAACCCACATACAGTGACCATGCCTCATCAGCGACAGCCAGGCTCCCCACGATGAAAAAAGCCACGGCGCCTGTCAGGTAGAGCGTCCAATAGGTCAGGGCCAGGCCATATTTTCCGTCAATCAGACGCTTCAGCGTGCTGCGGGTGTTCAGGTCCGGGTGACTGCTCATTCAGGGGTTCGCTCACTGCGCTTGGGTGATGCTATCTTAGCAGCGCTGCCGCACCGATCCAAATACTTCAGTGGCTATCGGGTTATCAACCTGATTCAGTTCGGACGGGCATCATCACGCTGCCGCGGTTATAATACCGCCTCAAGCCACGATAAGCGTTGTCAAAGAGCCCGGTATGCCTGTATCCATGTCATCGAAAAGCCATTTTTATGCCTATATCAGCAAGCTGCGCTGGTTGCAGCGCTGGGGCATGAAGCGCAATGTGATCAGCGAAAATGTCATGGAGCACAGTTGGGAGGTTGCGACCATTGCGCATGTACTGGCGCTGGCCAGGAACCGTTATTTCGGTGGAAGCGTCGATGTCAACGCCGTGGTCGTGGCAGCCCTTTACCATGATTGCAGTGAAGTGATCACCGGCGATATGCCGTCGCCCATCAAATACCACTCGCCGGAGATCACCAAAGCCTACAAAGCCATTGAGCATCAGGCCGACCACGAGCTGCTGAATCTGCTGCCGGATGACCTCAAGGCCGATTTCCGCCCGGTGCTGGTAGAGGCTGAGATTGCGCCGGAGTACCACTCACTGATCAAGTCGGCCGACACCATTTGTGCCTACCTTAAATGCAAGGCCGAGGTACAGGCCGGAAACCCCGAGTTTCGCAAAGCAGAAGAGGATGTTCGCAAGCGGCTGGAACGCGATGACTGCCCGGAAGTTAAATATTTTCTGGAAACCTTTGCGCCGAGTTACGGCCTGACGCTGGATGAACTGCTGACATGAGGGTTGCGCTGGTCAGGAGTCAACGTTGACGGGTTATCTGGGGTTTGTGCGGCAGCACTGGGCTTTGCTGGGATTCGGGTTTACGGCAGTATTCTGGGGCAACTTCGGTCAGTCTTTTTTTGTCGCCTGGTTTGGTGCTGATATCCAGCGTACCCTGGGTCTCAGCGCCAGTGAGTACGGCAGTGCCTATTCACTGGCGACGCTGGTGTCGGCTGCCACGGTGGTCTGGGCTGGCGGGCTCATTGACCGGGTGTCGTTGCGGACCTACGCTGTTGCCGTGGCGCTGGGGCTGGCGGTGGCGCTCACGGTGTTGTCGCAGGCGAATGGATTGCTCACGCTGCTCCTGGGTTTCTACCTGCTGCGCCTGTTTGGTCAGTCGCTGCTGCCCCATGGCGGCATGACTTCCATGTCTCGCTATTTCATTGCGGAGCGGGGCAAAGCCATCAGTATCGCCATGTCCGGGGTGCCGTTGGGTGAAATCATACTACCCATGATGGCTGTTGCCATGATAGCCGCCATCGGCTGGCAGGCGAGTTTTGGTTTGATCGCTGTTGCCGCGGTGCTGGTGCTGATCCCGTTCATGCTGTGGCTGTTAAGCCGCAGCCGGTTGCCGCTCACGCCTGTCACATCGGTCGACCAGTCAACCGCCGTGTTAACCGGAGAAATGGCTGGCGCCGGGCGCCGCGAGATGCTGCGTGACTACCGGTTCTGGCTGGCATTGCCGGGCTTGATGGCGAATCCATTTCTGATCACGGGTGTCTTCATTCACCAGAATTTCCTGGTAGTGGACAAAGGCTGGAGTCTGAGTTGGCTGGCCACCGGTTTTGTGGTGTACGGTGCTGTGCACTGGATCAGCTCGCTGGCATCAGGCGTGCTGGTTGACCGCTTCAAGGGCCCGCGACTGGTGGGTATTTTCCTGCTGCCGATGCTGCTGAGCATGCTGGTAGCGGCGTTGATGTCCGGTGATATGGCCGCGTTACTGATGCTGGCATTGTTGGGCATGTCGGCCGGCAGCAGCCCGCCGATCACCGGGTCGCTATGGCCTGAGATCTATGGGACGCGTAAACTGGGTGCCATACGGTCCATGATGATGGCGGTGATGGTGCTGGCAACGGCGATTTCTCCCGTTCTGTTTGGCTATTTTATCGATAACGGTGTCGACGCGTTTGGTTTGTTTGGCGCCTGTGCTGTTTATGTATTCATTGCGTCGCTGATGATGATGGCGTCGTATCCCCGAAACCCGACACCCGTACCAGGTGCTGAATGACTGACCAGACTGCAACACTTTTTGAAGAATTGGTAGACCTGAATTACCAGCTCTATAACAGCTTGTTTCTGACACTGCCTTTGGATGCTGTGGAACAAACAGGCACGCTATTGCCGCTGTTGGCGGAGGCGTGCGAAAGCGGCCTGGCTGACGGTAATGACCCGAGGCAGATTATCGGCGATTTTTTTGAACAGCATCGTCCGCATTTTTCCCAGGAAGAACAGGTGCAGTTTCTGTTCAAGATCATCCAGTACGTAGAGCGCCAGGTCGTCCTGATTGACGCACTGGAAGATGCGGCGTACAGCCGGATCCATCAGATAGAAAACAAAAGCTCGCTACTGCGGCTGACAGAGCGCGCCGAGGACGACGGGCGCACCGAAAAGCTCGCGCAATTGCTGAAGAATTTTGGTGTGCGTGTGGTCCTGACCGCGCACCCGACACAGTTTTATCCGGGTCAGGTGCTGGCGATCATTTCCGACCTCAGTGATGCCATCGGTGGGGCGCGTATCGGCGAGGTCCGTGATCTGTTGCAGCAGCTGGGTAACACGCCGTTCTTCAAAAAGCAGAAGCCTACCCCGTACGATGAAGCAGTGCTGCTGACCTGGTATCTGGGCAATATCCTGTATCCTGCCATCGGTGACATTGTGGATCCGCTGGCTGCCCGATATCCGACGTCTGTGAACAGCAACAGTGAGCTGATCAGTATCGGCTTCTGGCCGGGCGGGGATCGTGATGGCAACCCCTTCGTCAACACCGAAACGACCCTGAGAGTAGCCGCCCGTCTGCGTCATGCGATTTTGCAGTGTTACCATCAGGACCTGCGTGCACTCAAGCGACGGCTCAGTTTCGAGGAAGTCTACGACCTGCTCGACCGCCTGGAGAAACGCATTCGCGATGAACTGGTGGAGAAAAGTGACCGCGAAGACATTACGCTGACCGATATGTTTGCTGCGCTTGATGACGCAGAAACGTTGATCATTGACCGTTATCAGTCCATGTACCTGGAGCCGCTGCGCTCCTTCCGCCGCAAACTGACACTGTTCGGTTTCCATTTTGCCAGCATCGATATCCGCCAGGACAGTCGCGTCATCACCGGTGCGTTCAATAGCATCGTCGACAAACGCCCGGATGTGCTGCCTGCCGGGTTCGGCTCACTGTCGGAGCAGGCGCAGGTGGATGCGCTGATACATTGCCGGGTGCAGACGCCGGTGGATGCCGGTCAGTTCGACGACCCGGTGGTGCGCGACACCATCGAGTCATTTGAGGTCATCCGGCAGATCCAGGCTAGCAATGGCGAGCGCGGCGCTCACCGTTACATCATCAGCAACTGTCGTGGCCCGGTAGATGTCGCCCGGGTACTGGCATTGTTCCGGCTGTGTGGCTGGGGAGATGATGACATCAGCGTGGATATCGTGCCGCTGTTTGAAACCGTCAACGATCTGCGGCAGGGTGGCGAGTCGATGACCAGTCTGTACGACAACCAGCACTATCAGGCGCACCTGCGACAAAGACGCCGTCGCCAGACGGTGATGCTGGGTTTCTCGGACGGCACCAAAGACGGTGGCTATCTGATGGCCAACTGGGCGATCTATTCGGCCAAGGAAACCATTACCAAGGTGTCACGCGATGCCGGTGTGGAAGTGGTGTTCTTCGACGGGCGCGGCGGCCCGCCCGCGCGCGGCGGTGGTGATGCCTACCTGTTCTATGCCGCGCACGGCAAAAACATTGAAAGCAACCAGATACAGATGACCGTCCAGGGACAGACCATCAGTTCGCACTATGGCATCAAGGTCGCTGCCAGTCACAACCTGGGGCAGTTGATGACTGCAGGCCTGGAGAACAACCTGATTGATCGCGCTGACCGTGAGCTGGATGATCTGCAGCGCAATCTGATCCGGGATCTGGCCGAGCGCAGCTACGCCAAGTACGAGGCCTTCAAGCAGCATGACCTGTTCATGCCTTACCTGGAAGAAATGAGTGTGCTCAAATACTACGCCATGGCCAATATTGGCAGCCGCCCGTCCAAGCGGGGCGGTGGCGGTGCGCTCAAGTTCGATGACCTGCGTGCCATACCGTTTGTCGGGGCCTGGAGTCAGTTGAAGCAGAACGTACCGGGTTTCTACGGCCTGGGCACGGCGCTGAAGGCTCAGGAAGATTTTGGCCGTCTGGATGCCTGTCTGGACCTGTATCAGCGTTCACGTTTCTTCCGTGCGCTGATAGCCAACAGCATGCAGAGCATGAGTAAAACCAATTTTGAGCTGACCCGCTACATGGAACATGACCCGCGTTTCGGCGAATTCTGGCAGGATATCTACCAGGAGTATCTGCTCAGCAGGGAGATGGTGCTGAAGGTGGCAGGGCAGGAAGAACTGCTGCAGGATAACGCCCGTAGCCGTCTCAGTATCCGCCTGCGCGAACAGGTGGTGCTGCCCCTGTTGACCATACAGCAGTATGCACTGATTCGTATCCGCGAATGTCGGCAAGGGGACGATCAGGCGCGGCTAGCGGTGTACGAAAAAATGGTGGTGCGGACGCTGTTTGGTAATATCAATGCCGCGCGTAATTCCGCGTGAGCCTGGCCAGCTGCGGTTAGTCGTCCGCCCACATGCGCAGCAGATTGCTGCGTGTTTTCAGCAGCAATGCCAGCGCTTCGCCCTGATCGGCGGCGCTGCGCAACTGCGCAATGCTGCGTTCCAGATCAAAGAGCAATTCGCGTTGTGCCGGCTGCCTGATCAGGCTGCGAATCCAGCCGACCAGCACCAGGCGCTGGCCGCGGGTAACCGGCATGACCTGATGCAGGGTATTGGACGGGTATAACAGCAGCCCCCCGGCCGCCAGCTTGAATGGTCGCTCGGCGGCTGGCTCATCAATGACCAGTTCACCGCCGTCATAACTCTCCGGGTTGCTGAGAAAAACCGTGAACGAAAGGTCGGTACGCTGTCCGTCCATCATGGCGTCATCCACGTGTTTTCCGTAATGCATGCCTTCATCGTAACGGCTCAGTGTCAGTCGTATGATGTTCTTGGGGCGTGCTGCTGCCTGAATCAGTTCGTGCCCGGTCAGGGCTGTCACGATTTGCTTCATCAGCGTTGTCACCGGCGCCGAACGGCGGGCCTGCAAATTGTGTTTGAGCGGCTTTGCATGCCAGCCAGCGGTGCTGCGACCGTCGACAAACAGCGCGTCGTCGCCGGCGAGTTGGCGGCAGGACATGATCAGGGCAGGGGACAGGATGCTGGCAACCGGTACTATCATGGCAAATGAGATTGAGAATGATTATTGATTAATGTAAGCTGGCTTCAGTGTAGAGTGTCGGGCTGCCGATGGCAATCATCAGTTTGGCAGACGGCGCTGTGAAGGTTTAACTACTTGAATGAGAGAGGATTTTCTGTCATGGAGTCAAAAAGCAAACTCTGGCTGGGTCTGGGTGTCGTCTGTGTAGCTGGCGCTACCATGACCGGGTGCAGCAGCGACGAGAACTCGGATATGGCTGGCATGGACCACAGTGCCATGACCGCCAGTGAGGGCGGTGAAGGCGGGGAAGGTGCCAGCAGTGATGAGTCCGTGGCCAGTGATGCGGTGTACCTGGGACAACTGGCATTTATTCGCGGGCACCTTGATGTGGGTGTCAATCTGTACCGAGACGGAGACGAAGAAGCGTCTGCGACACACATGAAACATCCGGAAAGCGAAATCTACGCGGCGTTGCAGCCCGCGCTGGCAGCACGCGGTGCGCCCGGATTTGCTGACCAGCTGGCGGCGCTGGCGGTTGCGGTGGAAAGCGGCCAGCCACTGGCAGAGGTTGAAGCGGCCTACACGTCACTGCTGCAGGGTATCAGTGCTGCCGAGCGGGCGGTACCGGACCAGGACGCAAGACTGCTGGGCGAGGTGATTGTCGATCTGGTCAGCACGGCGGCGGCGGAATACGACATCGCGGTGGGTGACGATCTGGCGCTGGAGAATGCGCACGAATATCAGGATGCGCTGGGTTTTATCCGCGTTGCCTACGATAATCTCGAGACCCTGGCGGCAATGACGGAGGATACCTCGACGGTGAATGCCATCCGTGAGCAGCTGGACCTGGTGCGCCCGGCCTGGACTGGCCTGCAGCCACCCCAGCGTCTGCATACACAACCATCAGTAATATACGGCGCGGCCAGTCGCATCGAGCTGGCCGTGTCCCGGCTCTGAGACGATAACGGCCCGGGTGCAGAATTGCTCGGCCGGGCCGAATCAACAGGTTCCAGCAGGGCTCCGCTTACCGGGATTCGCAAATTACCTGCAGACGGGTGTATTCTGTACCCCGTTGACACGCGAATCGAGTAAGGAGAGTCGTATGAGCATTCGAATTGGCAGTATCGCGCCGGACTTCACGGCCCAGACCACTGAAGGCCAGATCCGTTTCCACGACTGGATAGGCGACAGCTGGGCGATCCTGTTTTCCCACCCCAAGGACTACACCCCGGTGTGCACCACCGAGCTGGGCTACGCCGCCAGGCTGAAACCCGAATTCGATAAGCGCAACACCAAGGTAATTGGCTTGTCCGTGGACCCGGTGGAGAACCACACGGGCTGGGCAAAGGATATCGAAGAAACTCAGGGGACGGCGCCCAATTTTCCAATGATCGGCGATACCGACCTGAACGTCGCCAAACTGTATGACATGCTGCCTGAAGCAGAGCCGGGCAGTGCCGAGGGACGCTCCGCCGCTGATAACGCCACCGTGCGCTCGGTTTTTATTATCGGTCCGGACAAAAAGGTCAAAGCGTTCCTGGTTTATCCCATGACCAGTGGTCGTAACTTCGAGGAGATCATGCGCCTGCTGGACTCCATCCAGTTGACCGCCAAACACACGGTAGCGACACCGGTGAACTGGAAAAACGGTGAGGACATCATCATCCCGCCGTCAGTCAGTGATGAGGATGCCAAAAAGAAATTCCCCGAAGGCTGGAACACGCTGAAGCCCTACCTGCGGGTGGCCAGACAACCGAAGTGACAACAATAATCAGAACCGACTGTTCAGGAGAGGCACTATGAAAAAGGCAGTTTCCATTGCAATCACCTCATTGGCGCTGGGCATATCCGCCGGCGCCCTGGCGCAGGATAATTCGCTGAGCTTTTTTATCACCAGCACTGGCACCGGCAATGGCGCCTATCTGGGTGGGCTGGCCGGTGCCGACATGCATTGCGCGGTGCTCGCGCAGGCAGCTGGCGTGACGGGTAAAACGTGGGCTGCGTACCTCAGCACGCAGGCGCGTGATGGTCAACCGGCAGTCAATGCCCGTGACCGGATTGGCGCTGGTCCCTGGTTCAATGCCAATGGCGTTCAGGTTGCGGCTGATGTAGACGACCTGCACAGTGACAACAACCGGTTAAGCAAGGAGAATTCATTGACCGAAACCGGGGTGATGGTAAATGGGCGCGGCGACAGCCCTAACCAGCACGATATTCTGACCGGGTCTGATTTGGACGGCTATGCGTTTACTGATGATGCTGACCACACCTGTAACAACTGGACCAGCAATGCCGAGGGCAGTGCCCAGGTCGGCCATCACGACCGCCAGGGCGGTGGCGCTAACCCGACGTCGTGGAATAGCGCTCATGGTTCGCGTGGTTGCAGCCTTCAGGATCTGCAGGGTAGCGGTGGTAATGGCTATTTTTACTGCTTTGCCACCGATTGAGGTTACGCACCGACCTCCGCTACAGCGTTAGGTGCGCAAGCCGGCCTATGCCGCTGGGCCGGTTTGTCAGCGTTGCTGATGATTTTTGTTGCTTGACTCTGAACGGTCTTTGTCCTGACGTTCCTCTTCCTCAAGTTGATTGAATTCAATGGCAGTCAGGACAACGCCGATAATCATCAGCAGGAAAACAAATATCGCTGGATAAATCAGATCAAAAGTCATTTTTTCCGCCCCATCATCGCGCACAGTTTGAAATAGATACCGAAAGTGAAGATGGATGGAATCCATATTGCGGTGAAAATAGCCTGCTCGCGGTCGTTAAGCACGAACCAGAGGTACGCCGAAATGACGAACGAGATCATCACCGCGAGAATGATAAAATAATCGGATTTTCTGAACATTGGTCACCTACGCAAAGTTATGATGAAACATTATTGTATTCGAGGCCAAAGCAGCCGATTGCACCCAGCAGACAGCCTGTGATGGCGAGTGTCCCCACCACTCTTACGCCGGCCGTGATCCCAAACGCAAATGTGTCCAGGTTAATCAGACCGATGAACCCGAGGGCCAATCCTAGACTGCCAGTCAAAGTCAGCAGAACGCCGGCAAGTTGTGTGAACCTGAAGATGCGTATCAGCAAGATGACCTCTCATTCGTCTACCGGGATTGAGCCATAACGTTTAGACTATTTTACGCTGCCCCGGTGCGTTTGGATGACTGAGCCAAACGCCTCGCTATCGTTATCTGTTCGGAGCAAGGCCGGAATGTGGCCATCACCTGATATGGGCACTCAAAGCATCTCGATGGCCACTGCCACCGCCTCGCCTCCACCAATACACAGGCTCGCTATGCCTTTCGTCTTCCCAAGCTTGCGCAGCGCGTACATCAACGTCACGATGATGCGTGTGCCCGAGGCGCCAACCGGGTGACCCAGGGCACAGGCGCCGCCGTGAATATTGACCTTGCGGTGATCCAGACCCAGTTCGCGCATGGCCAGCATCGGCACCATGGCAAAGGCTTCATTGATTTCGAACAGGTCCACATCGTCGACTGACCAGCCGGTTTTGGCCAGTACCTTTTCGATGGCGCCAATCGGCGCTACCGTAAACTCGCTGGGGTGGCGGGCGTGACTGGCCTGGGCCAGCAGACGCGCCATGGGTTTCAGACCTTTCTCCTGCGCGACGCTCTCGCGCATCAGCACCACGGCAGCAGCACCATCAGAGATTGACGATGAGTTGGCCGCAGTGATGGTGCCGTCGGCAGAAAAGGCCGGACGCAATGTCGGTATTTTGTCCGGATTGGCCTTGCCCGGTTGTTCGTCATGTTTGACCGTGGTGTCGGTGCGGCCGACGTTGACATCCACGCTGACTGACTCGGCATCAAACCAGCCTTCGCTGATCGCCGTCTGTGCGCGCTTTAGTGATTCAATGGCGTAATTGTCCATGTCTTCCCGGGTCAATCCATGTTTGTCTGCGGTTTCCTGGGCAAAGCTGCCCATCAGACGGCCTGTATAGGCATCTTCGAGTCCGTCCAGAAACATGTGATCTTTCAGTTCACCGTGACCCAGGCGCAAGCCGCTGCGCCCCTTGGGGATCAGGTAGGGGGCCTGTGTCATGTTCTCGATACCGCCGGCCAGTACCGTGTCGGCATGCCCGGCCAGAATCTGATCCATGCCCATCATCACGGTTTTCATACCCGAACCGCACATCTTGTTGACCGTAGTACAGGGCGTGGTCACCGCCAGACCCGCGCCCAGCGCGACCTGGCGCGCCGGTGCCTGTGCCAGACCTGCCGGCAGCACACAGCCGATCAGGACATCGTCAATGGCCGTGTCATGAGTGGCCGGGTCCAGCCCGGCCCGCGTTAGTGCCGCATTCGCAGCCGCGACACCCAGTGCGGGCGCGGCCTTTGATGAAAACAGGCCCTGAAAACCGCCAATAGGGGTACGGGCACCGCCGAGGATGACAACTGAATCTTTGCTCATGGGAGATCCTTGGAGTAGCAGGTGTTAGTGGTTGTTGCGCATCTGGGTGAGCCGATGACGGCACTGCGCTTCGAATTCTTTCAGTTCATGCAGGCTCAGCTGAATGTCTTCCAGCTGTTGCTTGAGTATCTGTTTGCGCTCTCCAATCTTGTCCAGCACATGGCGCAACTGCGCCAGTTCGCCGGTTGATGAATCATACAGATCAAACATTTCGCCGATTTCATCCAGCGAAAACCCCAGGCGCTTGCCGCGCAGAATGAGTTTCAGGCGCGTATGATCACGCTGACTGTACAGGCGGTTTCGGCCTTCGCGTTCCGGCATCAGCAAACCTTCACTCTCGTAAAAGCGGATGGCGCGGGTAGTGATGTCGAATTCTTTGGCCAGCTGCGAGATGGTGTAGGTTTTAAGGCCGTCATCAAGGGGGTCAAGGGCATTGCTGCGCAAAAAGCTGTCGCTGAGCGCTTGCGTGGTATCCGGCATGTTGTTATGAATTCCTTGGTTGACGTTAACGTTAACGTCAATATAATAAATGACCTTGATCTACAGGACAACTGCCGTCATGTTGGCGGCTAATGCTGCTGCAGACAGGCCGTTCATAATAACATGCAGGCCGTCTCCCGGCCTGACAGGAGCCGCACCGTGTCATCAGTCGTCAGTATCCGTCCGTCCAATTCTCCTGCGCTGGAATTTCCCCGATTTATCACGGCGGCCAGTCTGTTCGACGGGCACGACGCAGCCATCAACATCATGCGCCGCATGCTGCAGGCCTCCGGCGCCGAAGTCATCCATCTGGCTCACAACCGCTCGGTGCAGGAAGTGGTTGAATCGGCGTTGCAGGAGGATGTGCAGGGCATCGCCATCAGCTCCTATCAGGGCGGCCATATCGAATACTTCAAATACATGGTGGACATGCTGCGGGAACGCGGCGCGGGTCATATTCAGGTGTTCGGCGGCGGTGGTGGGGTCATCATCCCCAGCGAGATCAAGGCGCTACATGCCTATGGCGTAAGCCGCATTTATTCCCCCGAAGATGGTCAGGCCATGGGGCTGCAGGGCATGATCGACGATATCATGCACAAGGTCACGGTGGCGCGCAAAGCGAGCCCGGCCCCGGATCTGCAGGCCATGCAGGCTGGTGACCGGCTGGCTCTGTCGCGGGTCATCAGCGCCCTGGAAGTCGACGCCCTGAATGCGTCGCAGAAAGCGCAGCTGCAGCAGGCCGCCGACAACGTGAACGCGGTGCCGGTGCTGGGTATTACCGGCACTGGTGGCGCCGGCAAATCGTCGCTGACCGACGAACTGATTCTGCGTCTGCGTCAGGACAGTGGTGATGGTTTGCGCATTGCGGTACTGGCAATCGACCCGACCCGGCGTCGCACTGGGGGCGCGCTGCTCGGTGACCGTGTTCGCATGAACGCGATCTACCATCCGTCGGTGTACATGCGCTCAATTGCCACCCGGCGCTCGGAGACCGAAGTGCCCACCTATCTGCGCGACATCATCAACAGTGTCAAGCTAGCCGGGTTTGATCTGGTGATTGTGGAAACACCGGGCATAGGCCAGGGTGACGCCGGCATTGTGCCTTATGTGAACAGCTCACTGTATGTGATGACGCCTGAATTTGGCGCCGCCAGTCAGCTGGAAAAAATTGACATGCTGGACTATGCCGATGTCATTGCCATTAACAAGTTTGATCGCAAAGGTGGCGAAGACGCCCTGCGTGATGTCAGTAAGCAGGTGCAGCGTAACCGGGTGGCATTCGACAAAACCGTGGAGCAGATGCCGGTGTATGGCACCATTGCTGCGCGCTTTAATGACGATGGCGTCACGGCACTGTATCAGGCGCTGGTGCCGGTGCTGGCCGAACACGGTATGCGGACCTTCGAGCATCGTCTGGCGCCCGTCAGCAATCGCACCTCAACTCAGCAATCGGTTATCGTGCCGCCGCAGCGTCAACGTTACCTGGCCGAGATTGCCGATACTGTGCGGGACTACCGGCGGCGGGTGGAGCAACAGGCGGTAGTCGCCCGTGAACTGCAACACCTGCAGGCAGCGCAGGCCATGGTCGCCGATGACACAGCGCAGGACACTGTGTCTGTGTCGGAAAACCTTCAGGGCCTGATCAGACAGCGCCAGCAGTCATTGCACGGCGACAGTTCGGCGCTGCTGGAGAGCTGGCCGACACTGCAGAGCGAATACGCCGCTGATGAGCTGGTCACCGACATACGTGGCAAAGCCCATCGCAACTCGCTGGTATGGACAACCATGTCGGGCACGCGTATTCCCAAGGTTTCGCTGCCACGCTTTCATGACCACGGTGATATTCTGCGCTGGCTGGCACTGGAAAACGTGCCGGGTCGCTTTCCCTATACGGCAGGCGTGTTTGCGGTCAAGCGCGAGGGCGAGGATCCGACGCGTATGTTTGCCGGTGAGGGTGATGCCTTTCGTACCAACCGTCGGTTCAAGTCTCTGTCAGAGCACGCCGATGCCAAACGTCTGTCCACCGCCTTTGATTCGGTGACGCTGTATGGCTTTGATCCTGACGAACGTCCGGACATCTATGGCAAGGTAGGCAACTCCGGCGTGTCCATTGCCACGCTTGATGACATGAAGGCGCTGTATGACGGGTTTGATCTGTGCCATCCGACCACATCAGTGTCCATGACCATCAACGGCCCGGCACCGACCATTCTGGCGATGTTCCTGAACGCGGCGATTGCGCAGCAAATGGACAAGTTCCGCAATGACAAGGGTCGGGAGCCGGATGCTGACGAAGCGCTGCAGGTCAGGTCGCAGACCCTGGCCTCGGTGCGCGGCACGGTGCAGGCAGACATCCTGAAAGAAGACCAGGGTCAGAATACCTGCATATTCTCCACCGAGTTCAGCCTGAAACTGATGGGCGATATCCAGGAATATTTTATTGCCAATAAGGTGCGCAATTTCTACTCGGTCTCCATCTCTGGTTATCACATCGCCGAAGCCGGCGCCAATCCGATTTCGCAATTGGCGTTCACGCTGTCCAACGGTTTTACCTTTGTTGAAGCCTGGCTGGCGCGGGGCATGAAGATTGATGATTTTGCGCCCAACCTGTCCTTCTTTTTCTCCAATGGTATGGATGCCGAGTATACAGTCCTGGGCCGTGTGGCGCGGCGCATCTGGGCCACCACCATGCGCGAGAAATATGGTGCCAATGAGCGCAGCCAGAAACTGAAATACCACATTCAGACCTCTGGCCGCTCGCTGCATGCGCAGGAAATGTCGTTTAATGATATTCGTACCACGCTTCAGGCGCTGATCGCCGTCTACGACAACTGCAACAGCCTGCACACCAATGCCTATGACGAGGCGGTGACCACGCCCACCGGCGAGTCCGTGCGTCGGGCTGTGGCCATTCAATTGATCATCAACAAGGAGTGGGGCCTGGCGCGCAACGAGAACCCAAACCAGGGGGCATTCATCATCGATGAACTGACTGATCTGGTAGAAGAAGCCGTGATGCAGGAGTTCGAGCGCATCGCTGAGCGCGGTGGCGTATTGGGTGCGATGGAAACCGGCTATCAGCGTGGGCGCATTCAGGACGAGTCCATGCATTACGAACACAAGAAACACGATGGCTCGCTGCCGATTGTCGGCGTCAACACCTTCCTCAATCCCAACGGTGACGACGACGAAGGCGAGTTCTCACTGGAACTGGCGCGCTCAACGGACGAGGAGAAGCAGAGTCAGATTCGTCGGCTGCGGGAATTCCAGCAACGCCACGCCAGCGAGTCGGAGCGGGCGATAGCCCGCCTGAAACAGGCGGCCATCAATAACGACAATGTGTTTGCGGTACTCATGGACGCCGTGCAGTGTTGTTCGCTGGGACAGATTACCCAGGCGTTTTTCGAGGTGGGTGGGCAGTACCGGCGGTCAATGTAAGGGGTGGCCGGGAGGTCGCCGGCGCGCCCTCTCACCGTATGACATGTTCGCCTGCAAAGGCGACCAGCGGCGGGCTTTGCTCCAGCTGGTAGTCATGCTCCCTGACCGTAGACACATAAATAAACTGTGTGGCGACCCGCTCTCGGGTAATGTCCAGCTCCATCCAGCCTCTGCCCAGGCCGCGCATGTAGCGCATTTCCGGACTGCTGCGCATGAAGGCCGCGACCAGTTCAGGCTCCGGCAGTGGCATGAAGTTCTCAAACCCCGGTGACGTGACACTGGGTGTACCAAACTCGACAGCCACAGCCTCGCCGTTGTCGTCGTGCAGATCAAAGGCCCATGAGCTATGGGTGTCGCCTGCCAGGACCACTGCGTTGTTGGCATGCTGGCGGAACAGACTGAGGACGCGCTCGCGATCAGCCGGGTAACCGTCCCAGGCGTCCAGGTTCAGGGGCAGGCCCATCTGGCCGCGTTCACGCAGCATGCGGTAGCGCTCGGGTACATCCCCGGCAAACGCGTCATCACTTACCTGCGGTATCTCCTTGCGGCCCATGATGACCTGCTGACCAACGATCTGCCAGGGAATACCGGCGGTGGCAGAGCGGCGCAATTCACTCTCCAGGAAACTGTGTTGCGCGCTACCCAGCACCGTGCGGGCCGGGTCTGCCAGGCCGCGACGCAGGGTATCAATGTTCATCTCGTGGGTCAGTTGCTCGTCCCGGGCCACCAGTCGGGTGTCCAGCATGATCAGCGTCGCCAGATCGCCGATATCAAAACTGCGGTAGATGATGCCGTCATCGATGCTGCTCTGTTCGCGGATCGGCAGCCATTCGTAAAACGCCTGAATGGCTGCCCGACGGCGCTCGGTAAAGGGTCCCTCGCCCTGATCGGGGTTGTGGTTCTGTGCACCGGTTTTGAACGTGTTGTTGGTAATTTCATGATCATCCCACACACAGATGAACGGGTGCGCCTGATGGACCGCCTGCAGATCGGCATCGGAGCGGTAAAGTCCGTAGCGCATGCGATAGTCTTCCAGTGACACGATTTCGTGCTCAGGCTGCACATGACGGCCCTTGTCCAGCATCTCGGCACTGGCGTAGCCGCCATCGGCATACTCGTAAATGTAGTCGCCAAGATGCAGCACGGCGTCACAGTCGCGTGCAGCCAATTCACGGTAAACGTTGAAATAGCCTTGCGGATAGTTGGAGCAGGACACCACGGCCAGACGGGCCTGCGCGATACCCGCCGGGGGGAGCGTGCGCGTGCGTCCGGTCGGACTGCTGACGCCATCCACAATAAACCGGTAGAAGTAAGGTTGTCCGGCTTGGAGACCGGCTGCGTCTACCTTGACGGTAAAATCCCGGTCGGGGCCGGTCTGCGTTGTACCGGTTGCGACCACGGCGTCAAACTGCTGATCGCTGGCGACTTGCCACTGTACATTGACGGCTTCTGCCCGTCCGCTTCCGGGCAGCACCCGGGTCCACAGAATCACCCGGTCCTGCAGCGGGTCGCCACTGGCCACGCCGTGCGTGTAATGCGCAGCCGCAGCAGCGTGAATGGGCAACCCTCGCACCGACAGCGCGCCCAGCATGGCGGCAGAGACGGTGAGGAAGCGGCGGCGGCTAAATGGCAATTTTGGCGAGGACATGCTACGGCACTCCGGGCAGAAGACAGAATAAAGGATATTATGCTAACGGCTGCAGGCGACAGAATGGTGACAAAAAGGCACGTATGTTCGACATGAACTTAAAGGTATGCGATGTTTACGCGGCTGGAGACGGGCAGTCTAAAGTGGCCGCTGGAGAGTCAGAACCGCAAGAGAGGTAACCTCATGATAATCTGGATAGTGAGCTATCTGCTGCTGGGCGTTGTCACCGGTTTTCTCGCCGGGCTGTTCGGTATTGGTGGTGGTGCGGTCATGGTACCGGTACTGACCGTGATGTTTGTGGCCCAGGGGTTTGCACCGGAGTATGTTGTGCATCTGGCACTGGGTACCTCCATGGCGGCCATTGTGCCTACGTCAATCGCCAGCATGCGGGCACATCACGGTCACGGCGCGGTGTTGTGGCCGGCAGTCCGGGGACTGGCGCCCGGTATTGTGGTGGGCACGTTCGCGGCAACCTTTCTGGCCGCCTGGTTGTCGCCGCAGCCGCTGGCGATCTTCTTCTGCCTGTTCATGACCTACGTTGCCGCACAGATGATCCTGAATCGTAAGCCGGACCCCGCCCGAGAGCTGCCCGGACTGGCGGGGCTGTCGATGGTAGGCGGCGGTATTGGCGGCGTATCGGCCCTGGTGGCGATCGGCGGCGGCACCATGACCGTGCCGTTTCTGGTGTGGTGCAATGTGCGCTTGCAGACCGCCATTGGCACGTCTGCTGCCGTAGGGCTGCCCATTGCACTGGCCGGGTCGATGGGCTACCTGCTTAATGGCTGGGGCGTAGACAGTCTGCCGGCGTTCACGCTGGGCTTTATCTATTGGCCGGCAGTGCTGGCCATGGCCGCAGCAAGTTTTCTGTCGGCACCCCTGGGTGCCCGACTGGCGCACACTCTGCCGGTGGCCACGTTGAAAAAACTGTTTGCGGCACTGGTGATTGTGCTGGCGCTGCAGATGCTGCGTACGGTTCTTGACTACTGATTCGCATGAGGTTGCATATTAATGGCCAATTGGCTGGTTAAAACCGAACCGGATGAATGCAGTATCGATGACTTTGCTGCCAACCCCGATAAGCCTGTCGTCTGGGAAGGCGTGCGTAACTATCAGGCGCGCAATTTTCTGAGTGACATGGCAGTGGGCGATGAGGTGTTTATCTATCATTCCAGTTGCCAGCATATTGGTATCGCCGGCATTGTCAAAGTGGTGCGCGCAGCCTACCCCGATCCTGCCCAGTTCGATCCGGTGTCACCGTACTTTGATGGTAAAAGTACGGCCGACAAGCCGCGCTGGCAGGCCGTTGATATGGTCTTGGTCGACAAGCTGCCGCGCCTGCTGCCGCTGGCGGAAATAAAATCCCTGCCCGGTCTGCACGATCTGGCCCTGCTCAAAAAGGGCAGTCGCCTGTCGGTCATGCCCGTCAGTCAGGCAGAGTGGGATGTCATCCTCAAGGCGGTGTGAGGCGCGCAGTCATTCCAGCGGTTGCTCCGCGAACATCTTCAGCCGGGCAAGCCCACTGTTCCATTGCACTGATGCCGTCTCCAGATAGGTTCTGGCGCGCTCGAGGCCCTTGGGGTTGAACAGATAACGGCTTTCCCAGCCCACCCGTTGTTGTCTGACCGGGCCTGCGCTGGGTCAGTGGGCAAGGACATAGTCGGTAATGTGTCTGGCCTGAATATCCCAGCCCTGGGTATTGAGGCGGATGGCTTCAATGCGCTTGGTTTCCGGTAGTGCAGCGAAACCCGATTCGGTAATGGTCAGGCGCGTGCCGTCGGGGGTTTGTTTGAGTTTGAATTCAACACGGGTGGTGGGCTGTTGTGACAGCGGCAGGTTCTGTTCTGCGTCCTCGTGATTCCAGTGGAAGGCGAACAGGGTTTCCGGTTCCATGGTTTCGATTTCTGCCAGCCACGCATGACCCTCGTAACCCGGGTAGGTGGTCAGGCCGGTGGAGCGTGAACCCGGCGCAAACGGTTCATTCAGGTCTACGCAGAACCATTGACCAAACTGCCGGTAATCGGTCAGTGCCTGCCAGACCCGTGATACCGGGGCCTTGATGTCCACCACTTTGATAATGCTGTCCTGTACCGTCATAAGCAACCTCCTGGCTGCGCTTATGCTAGGCCAGGAGGCTTGTTATCTGCAACTGGAACATTGCATAAAAATATCAGGGATAGGCAGGCTTGCCCTTACCGTGTCCTGTCAGCGCCCGGTTGCCGTGCCCAGGCCGCGTCTGACGCCCGTAGCGACTGATGTCCAGCCCCTGGGTATCGATCACCGGGCGGCGCTGGCCGATGATGTCCGACAATACTTGCGCCGAGCCGCAGGCCATGGTCCAGCCCAAGGTGCCGTGGCCGGTGTTCAGGAACAGATTGTCCAGGGCGGTCGCGCCGACCACCGGCGTACCGTCGGGTGTCATCGGCCGCAGGCCAGCCCAATAACGGGTATCGCTGTTGTCGCCACCGCCCGGGAACAGGTCGTTGACCACCATGCGCAGTGTCGACAGTGGTTTTCGCCGCAGGCGCAGATCGAAGCCAGCCAGTTCGGCGGTGCCGCCCACCCGGATACGGTCGTCAAACCGGGTGATCGCCACCTTGTAGGTTTCATCCATGATGGTGGATGTCGGCGCCCGGCTGTCATCGCTGATCGGCACAGTCAGTGAATAACCCTTGACCGGGTACACAGGCAGATCAATGCCCAGAGGCCGGAGCAGCTCGGGTGAGTAACTGCCCAGCGCGAGCACAACATTGTCGGCCTGCAGAGTTTCCCGATTGCATTCACGGGTGGCAATCTCAGCGCCGGTAATGCGCCGGCCGTCGCTGTTGAGCGCGAGAATGTCGCAGCCATAACGGAAACGGACGCCCAGCGCCCGGCAACGGGCCTCCAGCTCAGTTGTAAACAACTGGCAATCGCCGGTTTCATCCAGCGGCAGACGCAGACCGCCGACAAATTTGTTCTGACTTTGGGCCAGCCCGGGCTCGGCGCGCAGGCAACCGGCTCTGTCCAGCAGATCAAAGGGCACGCCCAGTTTTTGCAACACATCAATGTCCTGTGCGGCCGCATCCAGCTGTTTCTGGGTGCGGAATAATTGCAGGGTGCCGCGCTGGCGTTGCTCGTAGTCGATACCGGCTTCCGAGCGCAGGTCCATCAGGCACTGGCGGCTGTGGTCGGCCAGGCGCATCATGCGCTGCTTGTTGAGCGCATATCGGTCAGCCGTGCAGTTACGCAGCATCTGCCACATCCAGCGATACTGCTGCAGATCCGCCGTGGGACGGATAGCCAGCGGCGCATGTCTGGAAAGCATCCATTTAATGGCTTTCAGCGGTACGCCGGGTGCCGCCCAGGGTGCAGAATAGCCGGGTGAGACCATGCCGGCATTGGCAAAACTGGTCTCCTGCGCCGGCCCGGACTGACGATCAATCACAGTCACCTGATGTCCTGCCCTGGCCAGATACCAGGCGCTGGTGATGCCAATGACGCCGGCGCCAAGAATAATGCTGTGTCCTGGATGTGCGTTCTGCATAATAACTCCTGTCGTTTCCCCGTCAGTTGGTGGGTGGACGATAGGCGCTATTGTAAGATGAGTCGACTGCGTGTATTTTCTGTTTCAGGGTAACACTGTAGAAAATAACACTGCTTTATCTTGTTGATGCGGGAATAAATCGTGAAAACGCGCAGAGCCTCCAGCCGCGAGCTGGACAAGATCGACCGCCAGATACTGCGTATCATGCAGCGTGAAGGCCGTATCTCCTATGTCGAGCTGGGAGAACGCGTCGGGCTGTCCACCACACCTTGCATGGAACGGGTAAAGCGTCTGGAGCGGGAAAAGTTCATTCTCAGTTATGGGGCCCGCCTGAATCCGCAAAAGCTGCAGGCGAATCTGCTGGTGTTTGTCGAAATCAGCCTGACCTCCAAGTCGGCCAGCATTTTTGAGGATTTCCGCAAGGCCGCTATCAAATTGCCGCATGTTCTGGAATGTCATCTGGTATCGGGTGATTTTGACTACCTGGTCAAGGCCAGAATCTCGGAAATGGCATCGTACCGGAAGTTACTGGGAGACATCCTGCTGAAGCTGCCCGGCGTGCGCGAATCCAAAAGCTACATTGTCATGGAGGAAATCAAGGAAACCCTGGAGCTCCCGGTGCCCGATGATACGCCCGTGATTGTGTGAGGGTCTCAGTGTCGTGTCCGGCGAACGCGCAGGCTGCTGAGGGGCCGCCTTCAGTCACCTGCATGCCTCTGCCCGGGAAACAGGGCAAAAAGGACTGGAATCCGGCGGCACAACAGGCAACAATCACCATCCATGTCATGAACGATCCGGAGAACCCCCATGAGTGCCAATGCCCAAGACGTCTTCAACTCACGCCCAGCGCATATCAGCGACGCAGAGTGGCAGGTCAGGGTCGAGCTTGCCGCTGCCTATCGGCTGGTGGCGCATTTTGGCTGGGATGATCTGATTTTCACCCATCTGTCGGCGCGGGTGCCCGGTGGCGATCACCATTTTCTGATCAATCCTTACGGCATGATGTTCCATGAAATCACCGCGTCGTCGCTGGTCAAGGTTGACCAGCAGGGCGAAATCATTTCCGACAACGGCTACAAGGTCAACCCGGCCGGTTTTACCATTCACAGCGCTATTCATATGGCGCGTGATGACGCCGGCAGTGTCATGCACCTGCACAACCATGCCGGCACCGCGGTGTCCGCGCAGAAGGACGGCCTGCTGCCGATAACCCAGACCGCGATGCTGGTGCATCCGCGTATTGCCTATCATGATTATGAGGGCGTAGCGTTGAACCTGGATGAGCGAGAGCGCATTGTGCAAGACCTGGGCGACAAGGACATCATGATTCTGCGCAATCACGGCACCCTGACTGTCGGCAAGACCATCCCTGAAGCATTTACACTGATGTATTTTCTGGAAAATGCCTGCGAGAAGCAGATTCGTGCCCAGGCGGGTGGCGAACTGAATTTTCCGTCTCAGGCGGCTATCGACACCACCCGCAAACAGTCAGAGACCCTGCCCAAGGTTGCGCCTCTGCTGTGGCCGGGTCTGATGCGTACGCTGGATGCCAAAGACCCTGGCTACCGGACCTGAGCCGTGTCAGGGTTGGCCGATTTGCGATACTGAGATCAGTTTGTTGTTGTCATCCAGTTCCAGTTTGAAGCTGCCATGGATGCCGCTATGGCTGACAAAGCGTTGCAGAATGGCTGTGGGAAACTGCACGCGACGGCCATCACGCGCCCGGCAGGAGACATGACGGGCGGCGCCCTGGTAGTGACGCAGGAATTCGTCAGCACTGATGTGCAGATCAACAATGAGGATATTGGACATAGGTGATACACATTCTTATGTTGACGTCAGTCGCTACCCGTCATGAGGCGGCCAGGCAGCGGGATTTTGTCAAGCGCCGCGGCGACGGCCTGACTGGCGTGGATTGCTGTGGTGTCGTACAGGGGGACATCGGTATCCTGTTGCTGAATCAGCAAGGCAATCTCGGTACACCCCAGTATGATTGCCTGGGCACCGTTAGCCGAGAGCTGTGAGACGATGTCCAGGTATTTCGCCTTTGAGGATTTGTCCACTATCCCCAGACACAGCTCCGAGTAAATCACGTCGTGAATGATCGCACGCTCATGTTCCCTCGGAATCAGCACATCCATACCTTGTGCCTGCAGTCGTGATTTGTAGAAGTCCTGCTCCATGGTGAAGCGGGTGCCGAGCAGGCCCACACGCTTGATGCCATCGGCTACCAGCACATTGGCCGTGGCCTCGGCAATGTGCAGGACGGGTATGTCAATTCTGGCCTGGATCTGTGGGGCAACCTTGTGCATGGTGTTGGTGCAGATCAGCAGGAAGTCGGCGCCAGCGTTTTGTACCGCCAGTGCCGCGTCACCCAGAATAGCTGCCGTTTGCTCCCATTCGCCGCGATGCTGAAGCGCCTCGATGTCGGCGAAGTCGACACTGTACAGGGCGATTTTCGCCGAATGCAATCCGCCCAGCACGGCCTTGATTCCTTCGTTCAACGCCCGGTAATAACTTTGTGTTGACTCCCAGCTCATGCCGCCGATCAGGCCAATGGTTTTCACCGGTGTTCCTCCCTGCTAACAGACAGATCGACGCATCACGACGCGTTAACAGGGACAGCGACTGACCTTGCCGTTGCCGCCACCATACCGTGCCTCGACGCGATTACGATACCACGCTGCGTAGTCTAGCACAGGGGCATCGGCATGGTGCGAGTGCATGTGTGCCACATACGCTTCGTAGTCGCCGACACCAATCATCAAGCGCAGGGTACGGGCTGTCATGGACAGCCCAACCTGTAACGACTGCTTCAGGGATGCATGCTCAGTATCAGGGTTCATCAGGCATAACCTTGAGCCAGGTCGGCTTCTACAGCAGGCGGTGTGTTGCGCGCCTGGCGAACGGACCGGATGGCAAAAACCACCATCGTCACCACCACAACCATGAAGAATACCGTCATAAACGCGTTGATACGGTCATTGAACACCACTGCCTGCATTTGCGCCATGGTTGTTGCCGGCGCCAGTATCTCGCCACGGGCGATGGCGCTGACAAATACGTCGGCGTGTGCCAGAAACCCGATGGCAGGGACGTCGCTGAACAGCTTCTGCCAGCCGGCGAACATGGTGATCATCAGTACCCAGCAGGCAGGCACGGCGGGCACCAGTGCCAGGCGACCCCGGCCCATCCGCACCAGTGCCACTGTCGCCAGGATCAGCGCAATACCCGCCAGCATCTGGTTGGAGATACCAAACAGAGCCCACAGCGTATTGATACCACCAAACGGGTCAGACACGCCCTGGTACAGGAAATAGCCCCAACCTGCTACGACCAGCGCTGTGGCCAGCAGGTTGGCACCGATATTGTTGGTGTCCTTGAGTGCCGGCACCATGGTGCCCAACAGGTCCTGCATCAGAAAGCGGCAAACGCGCGTGCCCGCATCCAGCGTGGTCAGGATGAACAGGGCTTCAAACAGAATGGCGAAGTGGTACCAGAACGCCATCATGGTGTTGCCGCCCATCGCCTCCGACAGTATGAAGGCCATACCGACAGCGAAAGTGGGGGCACCACCGGTGCGCGACAGGATACTGCCTTCGCCCATGTCGGCGGCCAACTGATTCAGCATGTCGGGCGTGACCACGAATCCCCATTGGCTGATGGCCGCCGAGGCGCTTTCAACGGTCGTGCCGATGACGCCCGGGCCACTGTTCAGGGCAAAGTAGACGCCCGGGTCCAGCACGCAGGCCGCGATCAGGGCCATGATGGCCACGAAGGATTCCACCAGCATGGCGCCGTAGCCGATCGGGCGGACATGGCCTTCATTGTCAATCATCTTCGGCGTGGTGCCCGACGAGACCAGGGCATGAAATCCGGACACCGCACCACAAGCGATGGTGATGAACAGGAACGGAAACAGGGCGCCGGAGAACACCGGGCCGGTGCCGTCAATGAACGGTGTGACTGCCGGCATTTTCAGCGCCGGGTTAACCACCAGAATGCCGATGGCCAGGCCCGCGATGGTGCCTATCTTCAGAAAGGTGGACAGGTAGTCTCTGGGTGCCAACAGCAACCAGACCGGCAGCACGGAGGCGATGAAACCATAGCCCATCAGCCAAAGCGTCAGCGAGCGCCCATCCAGGTTGAAGACCTCACCCCAGTAAGGGTGTGCTGCGACTGTCTGCCCGTAGATCAAGGCGATTATCAGCATGACAAAGCCGATGACGGAAATTTCGCCGACCTGACCGGGGCGTATGTAGCGCAGGTAGATGCCCATGAACAAGGCGATCGGTATCGTGGCCGCCAGCGTGAACACGCCCCAGGGACTGCCTACCAGGGCTTTGACGACGATCATGCCCAGCACGGCGAGCAGGATGATGAGAATGGCCATGATGCCGACCAGACCCACGATGCCAGCGACCGAGCCCATCTCACGACGGATCATGTCTCCCAGGGAGGCGCCATTGCGGCGGGTGGACAGGAACAGGATGATCATGTCCTGCACAGCACCGGCAAACACCACACCCGCCAGAATCCATAACGTGCCTGGCAGATAACCCATCTGCGCGGCCAGTACCGGGCCGACCAGCGGACCGGCACCCGCAATGGCTGCAAAGTGGTGACCAAACAGCACCCACTTGTGAGTCGGTACGTAGTCCAGCCCATCGCTCATGGTGTGCGCGGGTGTGGGACGGGCAGGGTTTAGTTGCAAAACACGATCAGCAATAAAGCGACTGTAAAAACGGTAGGCAATCAGGTACACCGACAGTGCCGACACCACCAGCCACAGTGCACTGATGGTCTCGCCACGGTGAAGCGCCAGAACCGCCAGACACACGGCTCCGACCAGGGCGACGACGCCCCACGTAAACTTTTCTTTCATGATGATAAATTCCGGCACTGAGAGTACAGCGCGATAACAGCATACGCCTGCTTGGCAAGCGGTGGGAGGGAGGTTGGATGAAATTTTTTGTGTCGTAACTTTTGGAACAGTATTTGCAATAAGACCGTAAGTCGAACGCCAGACGTTCATGGCAGTTAACGACAGCAACCAGGGCTGATCAAGCCCCGGTTGTCAGTCATCAAATTGACCTGTCGCGAATGACCTATCGCGCTGCCGAATTTTTCCGCCGCAGTTCGCGAATTGTCAGTATCAGCAAAGTGACAAACGTCAGGGGAATCGCACCGTACACCATCAAGGGACCGAACCAGCTTAAAGCCTGGTTGTTGGTCGCGACCAGGATCAGATAAACCGTGTAAGCCACATAGTAAGCCAATAACATGATGCCTTCCTGCCGGCTGATGGTGCCACCCGTGAAGAAAATGGGAACACAGGCTAGGGCGACGAGGATCATCACCGGGATGTCGAAACGCACGAACTCGGGCGAAATCGCAATGCCGCTGGGGGCGATGATACTGGCAATACCCAGCACACCCATGATGTTGAAAATATTGCTGCCCACCACGTTGCCGACGGCGATGTCACGTTCGCCGCGGATGGCCGCGATAATCGAGGTGACGACCTCGGGCATGGACGTGCCGGCCGCCACAATGGTCAGGCCCACTATCAGCTCACTGACACCCAGGTACTGGGCGAACGCCACCGCACTGTCAACGAACCAGCGGGACCCTGTGACCAGTAACGCCAGTCCGACCACGATTAATGCAGTATCCTTCAGCCAGCTGGTTTTGGCGTCTGGCGACATGCCGTATTCCTGCGCAAACGCCTGTTTGATCGCAGCGTTTTCCTTGCGACTGAGAAAAATAAGCGCCGTGATGTAAACGAGCAGCCCGGCAAACAGGATAATGCCGTCGACGCGGCTAAAGGCGCCGTCCAGGGCTATGAGCAACACGAATACCGACAGCGCCAGCATCAATGGTACATCGATTCTGATGAGTTGGCTGGATACCACCAGCGGTATGATCAGGGCGGACATGCCAAGAATGAATAGCACGTTGAAAATATTGCTGCCAACGACATTGCCCACGGCAATGCTGGCCTGGTCGGACAACGCGGACTTGACGCTGACAGCAAGTTCCGGCGCGCTGGTGCCAAACGCGACGACCGTCAGGCCGACCACCAAGGGTGAAATTCCAACGGCCGCGGCAAGCCGGGAGGCACCACGCACCAAGGCTTCAGCGCCCACTACCAGAAAAATCAGGCCCACTACAAAAAATGCAATTGCCATATCGGAACTCCTGTTGTCACCATAAACACACCTGGATTTTTCCAGGTGATTTTCCGGCGCAGGATAGCGATAGCGGTACGCGGCGTCTACGGGCGGCAGATTTATTTTTTCTGGCTGATCTGCGCCTTGTTCTGATACATTTCTGCGTCGGCGGCGCCGAGCAACTGGTCGGCAGTCTCGCCCCCCGCGTCGCTAAGAATTGCGCCGATACTGACCCTGACATTGAAGCTGCCGCCGGGGATCGTAAGCGGGCCTTCCATGCGGGTGCGCAATCGACTGACAACCTGATCAAGCGCCGCCTGCGAGGTGACGGGGCGGGCGATCACCAGAAACTCGTCACCGCCCAGGCGACCGGCAAAGTCAGCGTCACGCACTGCGTCGCGCAGCCGCCCGGCAATTCCGTGCAGCAGGGTGTCGCCAGCACTGTGACCAAAGCGATCGTTGACCAGTTTGAAGTCGTTGATGTCGGCCATGATGACGGCAAACGCTTCGCCGCTGCGTTTACTTTCCGCCAGTGTCTGTGCCAGCCGCTCATCGATACAGCGACGGTTGGGCAGACCGGTCAGCGAGTCTTCGCGCGCCATTTGCATGACCTGTTGCCGCGAGCGGTAATAACACGCAACACTGATGCCAAACATCCACATCACATAGAAATTGGTGCCCGTGAACAGATACCATTGAGTCACCATCGACGCAGTGCCGGCGAAAACCTGATCACTGTTGATCAGTGCCATCAGCAGTCGCAAACCGACCGAGACCGCCATCAGCGCTGCGCCGAAGGCCGCAAGAATATTGGCAAAAAACTCTTCGTAATCCTTTGTGCGCCAGACGAAGGCGATGGCGGCGACCAGCATGAAGGACATGGTAAACGAGTCATGGAAGGTATAGCGGGCTGCCGCGTCAAAGCGGTTGAGCCAGGATGCCAGTAAAAACACGGGGATCAATGCCAGCAGAAGCAACCAGCGACGCTGACTGCGAAAGCCGCGGAAGCGCAACGTGCCTTCCATCAGTAACATGTTCCCCGGCAGGCTCAGCGCATTGCTGACAAAGGGGGCGACGCCTTCGGGGAAATTCAGTTGCACACCCAGAAACAGTGTCAGGGTGGACGTTAACAGCAGTAAACCGCCCAGCAACCAGAGTTTGACACCCGGCATGTCACGATTAATACGCCAGATAAGGAACAACACAATGGCGGTCGTCAGCGCCATGCTGACAAACGTCAGCGTCAGTGTTGCGATATCCAACTGCAGCATGCCCGATCCCGGTATTGATTCTGTTATCCTTATCAACGCCGAGAATAGCTGTTAATGCCAATGCCGTCCAGCCGACATGCCGGACCGGACGGTATATGTTTCCCACGTCAATGGCTTGGCATCAATGTTCCAGCGCCAGTGTCCGGATCTGTCTGGCAATCCAGTCGGCCACCGCGGGATGGGGCACCAGGCCGGTCTCATCGGCCACATAGTCCAGGCCGTCCAGCGCTTCGGCGTATGGGCCAAAGCCGTAGACCCGATAAGGCACCACCAGCGCTGTTCGGCCGGCTGCATTGGCGGCAGCCACATAGTCACGCACAGTCTGCTGTGCGGCCTCGCGTTTTTCCGGCCAGTCTTCGCGCAGGGTGGCAACCTTGATGCTGTTGAAGCTGTATTCTCCGCTCAGCGCCTTGGTGCGTTCAGTGATGTAGCGTATCCAGCGTTCGTTCTCGGCGTCGTCGCCGGGTCCGTGCGCCAGTATTAACACATCCTCATTCTGCGGGTTCTTGCTCAATGCGGTGGTCCGCTCGATCAGCACGGCATCCATCTCCGGCGCTTGCGACAGGCCCTCCTGACTCAGGCGAAACCGCGCATCGCTGTCTACTCGCCAGAACTCCATGCGATGACCAGTGTGCTGGGTCGTGTGCCCGGCGTGGCCGCTGTGCTCGCCGTGCATGGCCGGTTCGGGTGCCGGTCGCTCGGGGGCGCCTTCCTGCAGCCCCAGAATCTGTTCGGTGCGCTCCAGCCAGCTTTCACCGCTGATAAACAGACGCACCACGCCGATGTCGGTGACACCCCGCGACTCCAGCTTGCTGACCGCTTCCTGCAGTGAGTAGGCATCGGCCATACCAAAAGCGATCTCCAGTTCGTATTGTTCGCCCAGAGGTTGAAGCATTCGCGAGACGCCCTCGTCCCATGCTTGCGGCCCACCGTGGGCCATGACTACAACACCAAATTTGCCTTCCCCTGTGTTGCTCAGGGTCTCTGCGTGAATCGCCGTCGCCTGCATCAAAAAGCACCAGGTGGCGAGTGAAATACCGCGGATAATTGTCATCACATAATTCTCCTGTCTGCCCGGCTCGGGCAGTAAATGGTTGCTACGTCAGAATGAAAAATTGACCGCCAGCCGGGCATTGGTGCCGGGCGCCTGGCGGTCGGCAAGCGCCTGGCTGTCGTCTGCACTCAAGCCGCGAATGCGACTCCAGTGCGCATACTGGGTATCAAAGATGTTGAACACACCAAACCGGATACTGGCATTGGGCGTCAGGTTGTAATGGCCGATCAGGTCCAGCACCTGATACGCCTCGCCAGTGACCTGATCGTCGGCGGCCACTCTGGTCTTGGCGCCCACCACGGTGGCAATGCCTTCGATGGCCCAGCGTTCACTGGCCTGGTAGCGCAGACCGCTGACCAGGGTCACCGGATCAACCGAGTTGAGTTCGCTGTTGCTGGCTTCGTCACGGCCGCGCGCCCAGGCCAGCGAATTTCGCCAGGACAGTTGATTGCTCAGCTGCCAGTCGTAGGTGGCTTCTGCGCCATAAATGCGCGCCTTGCCAATATTGCTGTCCTGAAACAGCATGATGCCGTCCTGCATGCCCACCAGCGCACTTTCGATAAAGTCGTCGTAGCGGTTGTTGAAGAGGGCAACACTAAAGCGAGCAGTGTCAGTTGTCCCACGTAAACCGATTTCCAGTCCACGGCTGGTCTCGGCTTTCAGGTCGGGGTTGGGGACCGTGGCATAGCCATGGCCCAGATTGACAAAGGCCTGGTTGGCTTCGTCAAAGTTGGGTGGCCGGAAACCTTCTGCGTATTGCGCGAAACCACTCAGGCTGGCAGCGAACCTGTAGATCGCGCCCAGATTGTAGGAGACATTGCTTTCATCAAATTTGCTGATCGCGAATCCGCCCCACTGCGAGATGTCGCCGGTGCCCGTAAACAGGTCCTCGGTACGCGGATCCATTTGATAGCGGTCATAGCGCAGCCCGGGAATGACAATAAGGTTCTCGTCCATGAGAGAGATTTCATCCTGAATAAAAACGCCGCTGCGCACCGTGCGGGTATCCGGGAAGGTCTTGTTGGGGAAGACTTCCGGTGGAGCCATCGGATAGCTGGGGATGGCATGGCTGACGTTGCCGGTGCTGATCTCGGTATCGAATCGGTCACGGGGGCGTTCAGTGTCCGTGTGTTCGTAGCTTAATCCGTACACCAGGTCATGGCTGCTATTGTTCAACGCCAGACTTTTGTTGGCGATAACCATGCCGCTGAAGGTATCCTGATTGAATTCGAGGCTGGTAAAGCGTTCAGCCAGGCTGCCCCGAAAGCTGGCAGGACTGCGTGGGTTGACGAAGGCATAACTGATGCGGGTCTGTTCGGTCTGCTGATCGGCCTCGGTCCGCTGCTGGTGCAGGCGTGTGCTGACATTGTCGGCCAGCCTACCCTGCAGTGCCCAGTCATGCATCAGGCTGAGGCGGCGCCGGTTGGTGGTGTCCCTGCCCACCGAGCGGGATACACTGGTGCTCAGTTCACTGTCGAGTCGGGTGTCAATGTCGCGGTCACTGGCCTCCACGGCCAGTTGCAGCGTCTGCCGGGCCGTGGCATCCCAGTGCGTTTTCCAGAACAGGTTGCGACTCTCGCCGTCCTGCGGGTTGAGTTCGCCCTCACCCTTGACGGCCTGCTCCTCAAAGTCGCGTCGGGTCAGTTGCAGCACACTGCCGATTGTGCCGGATTGACCCGCGATGGTCGCACCGAGTTTGCGCTGATTGTTGTCGCTGCTGCCCGCGGCGCGAAGATCAGTATGAACAGGCTGACCCGCCGACAGGTAGTCATCGGCATCACGGGTGCGCAGCAATACCACGCCGCCCAGGGCATCGGCGCCATACAGAACCGAGGCGGGGCCGCGGATCACTTCCACCGCCTTGAGGTCGTCCACTTCAAAACCATCCTTGCCGTAGGAAGAGGGGCCCGCCGCATACATGTCAGTGCTGCGCACGCCATCAATGACGGTCAGCACGCGATTTCCGCCAATGCCGCGGATGCTGAAGCCTTCATCGCCACCCCGGGCAGCCGTGTCCATGCCGAGTCCCGGTTGATAACGAACCACGTCGGCGAGGCTGTCTGCCAGGGTCTGGCGGATTTCGTCGTCGGTCACCACAGATACCGTACCAGCGATATCCTGCGCGCGACGCTGCAGATAGGTTGCGGTGACAATGACTTCATCGACCGAGGGCGGGGCAGTGTCCGGCGCTTGCGCGGACAGGGGTGATGTGGCCAACAGGGTCAGCGCCGGCACCAGAATACTGAGTGCCCGGCGTTTGCCTGGAAATTGTGCGCCTGCTGGATACGTGAATGCAGATGTTGTGGGCATGGGCATAGCTCTCCTGTAAAAAGAGAGTCGGGCTGGCTGCCATGCACATTGCATCGGGGTGGCTGGCTGGACTCGAAACCGCTGCAATGAGGGGATCGCAGCGCTACGTGACGCTTACTACGTCGGTTCAAAACCTCGGTTAAAGCCTGGTTACTTGGTCAGTATCAACTTGCCGGTCGCGGTGATACGCAAGGCATAACGCTCACCATTGTGTTCGATGGCAATCATCCTGCGGCCCTGAAACAGGGTTTTGCTGCTGATCACGGGCGTCGGGTTGTTGCTGCCGGTTGTGGCCGGCTTGGGACAGCTGTCGGCCATGGCTTGCACTCCTCTGGATCGGGTCATGGTTAACAAGGAAGTGCCATGATAAAAGCTTCTAAATAAAAATACAAACAATAATCATTATCATTACGATATTTTTCGGGGAGTGCTTCAGAAGGAGGAGCCGGGCTGTTGCAGAAACGTCAGCTCGTCGGCGGTTGATGGACGTCCGAGAATGGCGTTGCGATGGGGATACCGCCCAAACCGGTCGATGATGTCCTGGTGACGGCGTTCGAATCTCAGGTTTTCCTCAATACCGTTGCGCGTATAAAGGTCTACGGCCTGTTCGTGGATCAGGCGGGACTCGCTGTGCATGTAGGGCATGTACAGAAAACTGCGTTGCACCGGCGTCAGCGGCACGTCGGCACCCGCCGAGACGGCTTCCTGGGCCAGTGCCAGGGCGAGCGGGTCGGCGCTGAAAGCCTGGGCGGTGTCGCGAAACATGTTGCGCGAAAACTGGTCCAGCACAATGATTTCCGCCAGCCGTCCGCGGGCGCTCTGGCGCCAGGAATACAGTTCGCAGCAAACTGCCTGAGTGTGCAGAGCGCCGAAGCGTTGCGCAATCATGGCGTCGAGCGCCGGGTCTTTTTTCCACCACTGTGCAGGTTCAAGCTCTTCGAACCAGAAGTTCAGGATGTCTTCAGGCATGGGGCGTCCTCATTCGTGTTATTGTAAGGATGAATGGCGCGCATTATGACAATTCAGGCGCCATTAAGGTACCGCCAAGCGACTCGGGATTTATAACAAAGGAGCATTGATGGGACAGGCAACAGAACAGACGGGCTTCACCGAAGACGATTTTGTCAGGTTCCGCGACCGGCTTGGCAGCAACCTGAAAAGCCTTGAGATGCTGCTGCAGTCCCCCGACTTTGGTGTCGGCCCCACGTCTTTCGGCGCCGAGCTAGAACTGTACATCGTCGACGCGAATGGCCGGCCGCTGGCCATCAATAAAGAAATACAACAGACGCTTGGTGACAAGCAGCTGACCCTCGAGCTGAATCGCTTCAATCTCGAGTACAATTTCACGCCGGTGCTGGTGCGCGACCACTGCTTCGCTAAAACCGAAGAACAGGCGCTGTCCGCGCTGGCACGGATCAATGCGTGCGCTGAAAAATGGCAGGGCAGCGTGTTTCCGATCGGGATTCTGCCGACGTTGCGGGCCGGTGACCTGGGCCTGTCGGTGATGACCGATGAGCCGCGTTATCATGCCCTGACCGATGAGCTGAGACGGATCCGCGGTGGCCCATTCCGCATTGATATCCACGGTGAGGACAGGATTGACCTGGAAATGGAAGATGTCACGCTGGAAGGCGCCAATACCTCGTTTCAGGTGCATCTCAAAGTCAGGCCGGATGAGTTTGCCGACCTGTACAATGCCATTCAACTGGTGACGCCGCTGGTCATGGCCATTTCTGCCAATTCTCCATTGCTGTTTGGCCAACGCCTGTGGCATGAAACCCGGGTGCCTTTATTTAAACAGTCCATTGATTGTCGCAGACCTGATCCGCTGCAGCCCAGGCCGGCGCGCGTCAATTATGGCAATGCCTGGGTTCGCCGCGGTGCGCACGAACTGTTTGCTGAAGCAGTGCGTCTGTACAGGCCGATTCTGCCAGTTTGTGATGAGGAAGATCCGTTTTTGGCAATGACTGCCGGCCGAGCGCCACAATTAAGCGAGTTGCGTTTGCAGATGGGCACGGTCTGGTTATGGAACCGGCCGGTCTACGATCCGGCCGATGGCGGGCATCTGCGCATCGAAATGCGGACCTTGCCGGCAGGCCCGAGTATCAAAGACATGATGGCCAATGCGGCGCTGATGATCGGGCTGGCGCGGTTGCTGCAATCGTCCATGCAGGACCTGATGCCATCCATTCCTTTTGATTATTGCGTGCGCAATTTCTATCGTGCCGCCGAGAAAGGGCTGGCGGCCAGACTGATCTGGCCTTCCACCAGCCAAAGCGAACCGGAATACCACTCGGCCTCAAGTATCTTGGCCCGGCTGTTGCCGATGCTGCCAAGGCAGTTGGCGGAGATGGGTTTCATCGAATCCGATTTCATGCCCTTGCTGGACGTGATCAGGGAGCGTCTGGACAGTCGCCAGACTGGCGCGCAATGGCAGCTGGACCAGTTCGCCATGTTGCGCAAGTCACTGGCGCCTGAGGAGGCATTGCTGGCCATGCAGCGGGCCTACCAATGTCACAGTCTGAAAAATGTGCCAGTGGCACAATGGCCGCTATCATGACCATGCCAGCTTTGCACGTCTGGCGCGACCCGCAACCGCAAGAGGTCGCGCCGCGATTGCGGGACTTCCTCGACGCCTTGCCCGGTCCGACCCACATTCAGCTGTCTGGGCGTGACGGCAGTCGCTGCCGCGTAGCGGTCACCTTGCTGCATGGTAATGAACCGTCCGGGTTGAGTGCGGTTCATGCACTGTTGCGGCAGGGCATCGAACCGGCGGTGGATATCCACCTGTTTATCGTTAATGTGCAGGCGGCACGCGCGCGACCGCTGTTCTCCCATCGCATGTTGCCTGGGGAGCGGGACCTGAACCGGTGCTTCCGGGCGCCATTTACAGATGATTCGCAGGGGCGCCTGGCGCATACGCTGCTAAGCTGTTGGCAGGCGCTGGCACCGGAAGCGCTGATTGATATTCACAACACCTCTGGCGCAGGGCCCTCGTTTGGTGTCGTGACGGCCATTGAGTCGGCGCACGAGTCGCTGGTCAGCCTGTTTACCCATCGTGTGGTGATGACGGACCTGGTATTGGGTTCGGTCATGGACCTGAACGGCCGGTTTTGCCCGGTAGTCACCATTGAATGCGGTGGGGCCCGCAGTGATGAATCCGATCACACTGCGCTGATTGGGCTGACCCAGTATGTTAGCCTGGAGCGGGTGCTGGACCTGGCGCCGGAAAACGACGTCATCATGGACTACTTTCATCATCCTCTGCGTCTTGAGCTGGTGACCGGTGCTGCGGTGGATTATGGTCATGAGGTGTTGCTGGTGCGCGGTGTCACATTATCCCCTGATCTGGAACAGTTGAACTTTAATGCAGTGGCTGCGGGAACAAGACTGGGGGTCGTTACTGGCGAGCTGGCAGAGGTTTTGCAGGCCACCACCAGCGAGGGTGATAACCGGCTGCTGCATTTTTTCTGTCTGGAAGATGATTACCTGGTAACACGCGTGCGCATGAAATTCTTTATGGTCACCAATAATCCCGAGATTGCCCGCACTGACTGCCTTCTGTATTTTGTACCGGCGTAATGCAAGGCTGATGGTTGCGGGTACCGATTTGGCATCACCTTTATTGATCTCTATACTGTGGTCTATCAATCATAAACTGGAGTTTAGTGTCTATGATGACCATGAAGAAAATCGTTTATCCGTTTGCACTCGCCTCTGCGGTTGCTGCCTGCGGCCAGGACACAGAGGTCGTGGAAACCCAGGCTGCCGTTGAATCGCAGGCTGAAGCCTTCTCTGAGCTCGTGGCCGTGCTGCACCCGGCATCCGGCAGTGATGTAGAGGGTGTGGTATTGTTTTCCAATACCGATGAAGGCGTCAGGGTGGGCGCGCAGGTCAACGGGCTGGCGCCGATGAGTTCTCACGGTTTCCATATACATGAGTTCGGTGACTGCCGGGATGCCGATGCCGGCTCAGCCGGCGGACATTTTAATCCCCATGGACAACCACATGGCGCGCCGGATGCCGAGCGGCGCCACATCGGTGATCTGGGTAACCTGGTGACCAATGGTGCCGGTGTTGCGCAGACCAATGTGGTGGATCCTGAGCTGTCATTCGCGGGTGCAGATTCGATTCTGGGGCGTGCTGTCGTGATTCATGCTGGCGCGGATGATCTGCAGAGCCAGCCGTCCGGTGATGCCGGCGCACGCATTGCGTGCGGCGTCATCGGTGTCGGTAGCTGAGTCTCAGTCGAGCGCGTAGACGACCAGTGCTGCGCCGCTGTTCTGCAGTTTGCCCATGGGGCCGTCAGCGCCGCCGGTCATGGCGGTAACAGCGCCCAGAAAGGTGCCAGCATGGATGGTTGGCTGGCCGATCACCAAGGCCACATGCTGCCTGCCATTGGCCATGTAGGTGATGGGGAATGACGCAGGAATGTCACCGGTGCTGGTTTGCCAGAGCACCTTGCCGGTGCTCTCATCCAGCGCTTTGAACCGGTGATCCAGGGTGCCGCCAAAAATGACACCCCCGGCAGTGGCGACAATAGCGGTGGTGGGCGGGGCCATTTCCCGGAAGTCCCACAGCAGCTCGCGGGTTTGCAGGTCCACGGCCTGCAAACGGCCGAATTCACCCTCGCTGCCCGGCACGGGCGTTGGATCCAGTGACGCGCCGGTCGACAGAATACCGCCCTGGCCGGTGGGTCCGCCGTTCATGCACATCTGGGTGATGGGCAGGAACAGTATCTTGCTGTCTGGATTGATGGAGCTGACCTGCCAGTTGCGGCCGCCGGCCGCAAACGGACAGACCAGTTGTGATATCTCGGCGCTGGGCGTGGCGTTCGGGTTCATGGTCTTGGCACCGGTCACCGGGTCAATTGACTTGACGACGTTCTGCAGGCCCAGGTCCATGGAGTACAGATACTCGCCCGTGGCGGCATCCAGTACGTCGTACAGTGCCATTTTGCCAGCGGTAATCACAACCTTGCGCAGGGTGCCGTTGACCGGCAGATAGACCGGCTGGCGCTCATAGGTCCAGTCCAGATCCCATTGGTCATTGGCAACGTGCTGATAATGCCAGGCCAGCTCGCCGGTTTTCGGTCGCAGAGCCAGGGTCGAGTTGGTATATAGCGCATCACTGGTAACACCTTGCGCGGCAATCGGATTTAGCAGGGGGGCGGTGTCATAGGTGGGAGCCGTGCCGAAATACACCAGGTCGAGCTCCGCATCATAACTCGGTGGCATCCATACCGAGCCCCCGCTGCGCTGGGCCAGCTCGAGGCCGTTCCAGGTCATGTCGCCGGGCTCGCCGGGTCTCGGAATGGTATAAAAGCGCCAGGCTTCCTCGCCGGTTTCCACGTCCAGGCCAATAATGAAACCACCCTCGGGCACCATGGTGGCATTGACCCCCTGGATCACCATGCCATTGGCAATGATGGGTGTCGCTCGCAGCGTGTGGCCACGACGACCGGTACGCACGTTAGCGACCGCATGATTCCAGATGATGTCGCCGGTTTTTGCATCGAGTGCCAGCATGCGCATATCGTTGGTGGGCATGATGACCTTGTTGCCATGCAGAGCGATACCAAACTTGGAGCTGGGGCCGGCACCATCAGGCAATGGGTGCTGATAGGACCAGAGCAGCGTCCCATTGCTGGCATCCATGGCCATCAGGGTGTCATTGGCATCAAGCAAAAACATGACGCCATCATGCACCAGCGGTGTCGGCGTGCTGGAGCCAGGGCCCAATGGCACCCGCCAGGCTTCCTTGAGTTCACCGACATTGTCCTTGTTGATCTGATCCAGAGGACTGTAGCCGTAGGCATCCCAGGTACGGCGCCACATCAGCCAGTCCTGCGCCGGGGGTTCGCGCAGCATGGCGTCGGTGACGGGGGTCAGCGCCTGCAATAACGCGTCTCCCGGTTGCTGGGCAACCGCAGGGGTTATCGCCAGTGTCAGTCCTGCGAGTATGCCGATGCCGGCAGCCCGTTGTAAACGCATCATATGTTCAGCCCTGTGCGGCACGGATGGTCGCGCCTGTTTTTATTGTACTGTTTATTACACTGTCGCTGGCTGTTGTGCCTGCCGCTCCGGTTATAACGGAAATCCGCTGGCTGTTGTAGTGTCGACAGGCATTTTTGCGATGACCGGCGTCACCTGACCGCCCGGCTGTTTTCATAGTCCCAGGTACCCTCTTCCACGCGTGCGCCCTGCAACACATTGACCAGGCCGTAGTTGCCTTCGTGGCAGGCGTATTCAAAGAGGTCTCCGTCAGCGCGAAACATGGGGATCAGGGCGGTCAGGGGTTCGGCAAAGGCCTGATCATCCTGCACGGTGAACTGATAGTCGACCCGGTCCTGACCGACCCGGGTAAAGCGTTCCACCAGCAGTTTGTTGGCACTGATGCCGACGCCGGCAAAGCTTTGGGTCTTGTCATTGAAGTTACGGGTTTCCACCACCAGTGTATCGCCGTCCCAGCGCCCGCGTGAGTCTCCGGTCCACTGAGTGATCTGTTCGGGCACGTAGGGACGACCGTCCAGCGGCACAATCCGGGACTCGTGGATCATTTCATTAAAAATCACCACATGGTCTTCGGTCTGGAACAGCTGCACATTGTTGTTGTACAGACTGGGTTCAAAGGGGGGGACGGAGTTGAAACCGAGCAGGCAACGCTCAGACAGGCCGCGGTCTTCCGGGCCGTCCTTGCCCACGCCGCCGACGGTAAAGCGGACCGGGCGCTCACCTGGCGAATCTGGCCCCAGCCCGCCGGTGGCCACCGGCGCCCCGTCGACCACCGGCGGCAGACGTCCGTTGGCCGGCTCGACAATCAGTGAGGTACGCAGGTTATAATCCAGCGGGTTGGTTTCTATCCAGAAATCATTGTAACCACCGATGGTGCCGCCAATGATATCCGTGAGCTCCAGACCCGATGCTTCGCGCGCCATCCGTGCCTGCTCCTGTGCCATGACTTCTTCCAGGGTATAAAACTCACGGTCGCCCAGCGCCGTCGGGCGCTGCATGGGAATGGATGAACTGAAGTTCCAGACGCCTCGTAGCTCAGGATGTCCCCACTCGGTCCGCGGCGCCTCATAGGGCGTGGAATCGTCCTGCGCCTGCAGTAGCGTCGGTAGCACGCATGCAATAAAGGTGGCAGCCAGGGGGCTTACAGTAAAGGATCGGATCGTCATCGTCGGGCTCCTTCTGTTGTTGCTGTGCTGATTGTTGTTTTTGTTCGCCCGATCAATTTCAGCACAGCTCAGGCTGCCTGGCAAGCAGTAGCCACCACCCTAGCGCACAACCTCGGTGGTACAGTAAGTACTTTCATCCAGCCGCCGGGTATAGTTGTTCAATATCCGTGTGCCCTCGGCGGCCTTGATGACGCCTGCATTGATCTGTTTGCGAATCAGCTCGCTCATGCGCCGGTCAAGGTCGTTGGGGAAGTACTGGACCTGGCTGAGCATATCCTTGATGCAGATGCCTTTGAGGGTCTCTTCGATCCAGAAATTTCCGGTCTCATCTTCCTTGGCATAAACGTGTACCTCGTCAACCCGCCCCAGCAGATTGTGGGCATCGCCCAGGATCTCCTGATAGGCGCCAACCAGGAAAATACCGATATGGTAGGCTTCGCCGTGTTTGTGCGAGTGCAGCGGCAGCCAGCTGGTGTTGGCGTGCCCATGAACGTATTGGTCGATCTTGCCGTCAGAATCACAGGTCAGATCAACCACCTGTGCCCGCCGGTCGGGCCGTTCCTGCAGGCGGTGCAGGGGCATGACCGGGAATACCTGTTGAATTGCCCAGTGGTCGATGATGGAATGGAATACCGAAAAGTCGCACAGGTACAAATCCGTCAGCTGTTCTTCCAGCTCCAGTTGTTCGGTGGGTGGCGGCGTCAGCTGTGCAGCTGCCAGTTTCTGTAACACCTCCCGGCAGGTGCTCCAGTACAGGCTGTCGGTGTGTGCCAACTGATCCAGTGTCATATAACCCAGCCGCATGAGCTGGTCGGCTTCTTCGCGGGCTTCACGGGCATCGTGATAACATTCCAGCAGAATGCCAGTGACGTCCGAGCAGCGTGCTTCCTGGAAAGCCGTTTCCATGCGCGTGACCACAGAAGGGGAGTCTGCCGGTGTTTCATCATGCATGGGCGGGCTGTCAGGACGGTGGACACCAAGTACCGGTACGACCAGCATGGAATGATGTGCGGTCAGCGCCCGGCCGCTCTCCGACAGCAGTGTCGGCACCGGCACCCCGCGCTCATCGCAGATTTCCTTGACGGCGTAGACCACCACATTGGCATATTCGCGCAGGCCATAATTGATCGATGAGTCCGGATTGTCATAGTCACCGCCGTAATTGACTCCCAGACCGCCACCGACATCCAGGAACCTGACATTGACGCCGCGCAACACCAGGTCGGCATAAATCTGTGTGATTTCCTTGACCGCACTGCGCAATACCTGGATGTCGGAGATCTGACTGCCCAGATGGAAGTGCAGCAGTTCCAGGCAGTCGCCCTGACCGCGTTTTTCCAGTATCTTGACCAGGCGCACCAATTCCGGCACCGTGAGACCAAACTTGGATCGCGCTCCACCGGATTCATACCAGCGTCCGGCGCCCCGGGTATTGAGTTTGACGCGCACGCCCAGACGTGGCTTGAGCTCGCGCTGATCCGCGAGAATCATCAGCTGTTCAAATTCAGTGTACTTCTCGATGATCGGAATAACCTGCTGGCCCAGTTGTTGCGCGTTGAGCATCATGGTCAGCATGACGTGGTCTTTGACGCCGTTGCACAACATCAGTGTATCGGCGCCGATCATCGGCAGGGCTGCCATCAGTTCGGCCTTGGAGCCGCATTCCACACCGATGTCAAATTCACGCCCGGCCTCAATCACTTCGGCGACAACTTCCTGCAGCTGATTGACCTTGATCGGGAAAATGCTGCGATACACACCGTCGTATTCAGCCGCTTCGATGGCTTCGCGGAACTTGCGGTTCAGGCGCTTGACGCGCGAACTGATGATGTCCTGAAAGCGCAGTATGAGAGGCAGTGTAGAACCTTCTGCCAGAGCCTCGGCAATCACATCGTTGATATCGACGCTAAGATCCTGGCCTTCGATGGGTTTGACGCAGACGTTGCCCTGCTCGTTGATGCTGAAAAAGCCGTCGCCCCAGACATCCATGGCATACATTGTGTGAGCGTCTTCCAGGCTCCACGCGGGCGATTGTTGTGCTGTCATTCAAGATACCTCAGTGTTGTTATTTGCCGTTGCCAGAGAGACAACCGTGTAAAAATATCAGGCGCGCACAGCCTTGCATTCGGCATACAGTGCCAACAGTTCAATGCCGATCTGGGCGCCGGCCAGTGCTGTCAGTTCTGCGTGATCGTAGGCGGGAGCGACCTCCACCACATCCATGCCAATCAGGTTGATGCCGCTCAGGCCACGGATGATGTTCAGTGCCTGAAACGACGACAGACCGCCGGGAACCGGTGTGCCGGTGCCGGGCGCGAAGGCCGGGTCCAGGCAGTCAATGTCGAAGGTAATATAGGTGGGGCGGTCTCCGACACGTTCACGGATACGCTTGATGATGCTGGCTGCGCTTTGTTCGTGGACCTGGGTCGCCGACACGATGTCGTAGCCCAGGGTGTCGTCATTGGTGGTGCGGATGCCTATCTGTATGGAATGTTCAGGCAGGACAATGCCTTCCTTGGCGGCTTTGTAAAACATGGTGCCGTGATTGATCCCTTCGCCGGATGAGGGCCAGGTATCAGTATGGGCATCAAAGTGAATCAGCGCGATCGGGCCATGCTTTTTATAGTGCGCGCACAGACTCGGGTAGGAGATGAAGTGATCACCGCCGAGCAGCAGGGTAGCGGTATCGGTTGCCAGAATCTGGCTCACCCACGACTCGATGTGCCTGACGCTGAGCAGACCACCGCCTTCATTGTTCTCACAGTCGCCGTAGTCAACCACCTTCAGAGCTTCCAGCGGGTCAATCTTCCAGGGCCAGGGACGTTCCCACGCCAGCGACATGGACGCGTTGCGGATGGCGCGCGGGCCGAGGCGGGCACCGGAACGGTTGGTGACCGCAATATCCAGCGGCACGCCCATGACCGCGACATCAATGTCCTGCAGGTCGCGCCCGAACGGGGTGCGGAAAAAGCTGACCGCACCGCCGAAACTGTGTGAATTGACCGCACCGGTGCCGGGTTTGCCGGTGAATGCATTGTCCCAACTGCTCATAAAGGTTTCCTGAACTGCGTTTGCCAAGGTGAATGTGTGCGAAAGCCACGCTTTTGCTGATAAAGCCGGCTATAGACCGACGGAAAGCCAGCTTTCTGTCGTAGAAGTTAACTTAAACCAACAGCGCACCAATGCCAAGTGCGCCGGTCAGTCGCCACACCGGTTGAATTGGGGCAGAAATCCGGCAATTCAGCGGTGCTGACAACACTTGTAACACAATACTGTGAAAGGCGGGTGAAACAAGACACGAGACCGATGGTAACCTTGGTCAGGCGTATCGCGCTGACGATGCTGCGAACTGTAAATGATTGATTTTACGACGGCTTGAACCAATTGTTGGTGGCGTTCGTAATCAATTGACAAACCACTTCCTTAATTTGGGCTTTCACTCATGATGTTATTCACGCTCGCGTCCCGGCCAGTCCGACTGACACTCCTGCTATTGTCAGTTACGGCATTGATGGTGTCCTGCAGCGAGGAGTCCGGATCCGGCGCTCAGGCGGGCAACGGTGGTGGCCCCGGCGGCGGTCAGCGGCAAATGACGATTCCTGCGGTGGAAGCGGTGCAGGCCCAGCTTGGCGCCTTGCCACTGGAAGAGCGCCTGACCGGACGGGTCACCGCTCGCAACCAGACCGAGATTTACCCGGAGGTCTCCGGGCCGGTCACGGAAATCTATGTCGACAATGGCGACTACGTCAACGCCGGTGACCCTCTGGTCCAACTGCGTGACGCTGAGTATGTCGAACGTTACGAGCAGGCAGTCGCCGGACTTGATATCGCCCGTGCGCAGACCCGCCAGGCAGAAGCCAATCTGCAGCAACTGGAAAATCAGGCGCGCCGCGTCCGTGAATTGACTGACCGGCAACTGGAGACCACTGCTAACCTGGAAACCATTGAAGTACAGGTAGCCGTTGCCAGCGCCAACCTGGATCTGCGTGAAGCCCAGGAAAACCAGGCGCGCTCCATGCTCGAAGAGCGCCGCCTGGAGCTGGTCAATACCACGGTCAGGGCCCCGATCAATGGCCTGGTGGGTCTGCGGAACGCCGAGCGGGGCCAGATGGCGAGCACGGGCACGCCGTTATTTCTGATTGGTGATGTCGATGAGGTACGTGTGGAGGTGCTGTTGACCGAGCGCATGCTGAACTATATCCGCGAAGGCATGTCGGTGAACCTGTATTCGGAAAACTGGCCCGGCACGATACTTGAAGCCGATATCTCGCGAATCTCCCCATTTCTGGACCCGGAAACCCTGCGCACCCAAGCGTACATCGACATGCCAAATCTGGACAGTCTGATGCGTCCGGGCATGTTCGTGAATGTCGATGTGCTGTACGGAGAGACCCAGCAGGCGGTGTTGATTCCCAACAGTGCCATCTACCGGCATCCGCGCACAGGGGTCGAGGGCGTGTATGTGATGAATGCGCCGGGTGAAGAACTACGCCCGGTCGCCGAAGTCGATGGTGCGCCAGCGGTGTCACCACCGATGCCGGTCAGTTTTGTGCCCATCGACATCATCGCCTCGGGTCGCATGGCCAGCGGTGTCCGCGGTGTCAATGAAGGTCAGTGGGTCATCACTGTCGGGCAGAACATGCTGGTTGGCGCTGTCAATGAAGCGCGCGCCAGGCTGATGCCCTGGGATCGCATCATGGAGATGCAGCGCATGCAGAGTCGCGACATCTTCGACATCATCGAGCAATCGCGTGACGATCGTCAGACTCTCACTGGCAGCTAACCCACTGACTCATTTGGATTTCCAGGCGGACACAGCATCATGGCGCTTACCACCAATTCGATAAAACGGCCCATTGCCACGTCAATGATCTTTTTGATCATTATTACGTTGGGGACATTGGGGTTTCGATTCCTGCCGGTAGATCTGTTGCCACCCATAGAAATGCCTGAACTGTCTGTGCAGATCAGTTATCCCAATGTCGGGCCCGAAGAAATGGAGCTGCTGGTCACCGAGCCGCTTGAGAATGCCCTGTCCACCGTGCAGAACGTCGAGCGCATGAGTTCCAATTCGCGTGAGGGCAATAGCTGGGTGTCCATCCGTTTCGCGCAAGGCACCAACCTGGATTCGGTGACCAATGATGTCCGGGAAGCGCTGGACCGGTTGCGCCGGCAATTGCCGGAAGATGCCGACACGCCGCGCATCAATCGCTTCAATCCGGATGACTCACCCATCGTCGTGGTCGGTGCACAATCCAATATGGATTTGATGGATCTGACCACAGTACTGGATCGCGATCTGCGCCGACGCTTCGAGCAGATCCCCGGTGTCGGTGCCATTGATGTCTGGGGCGGTATTGATCGCGAAGTGCGCATTGAGGTTGATCGAGACCGACTGCTGGCGGGCGGTCTGACCATGAACGACATCGTCCAGGCCATCGGTCGGGAAAGCAGTAATTCGCCGGGCGGTAATGTCCAGCGTGGACTCAGTGATCTGTACGTACGCTCGCTGGGCGAATACAGCAACATCGACGAGATTCGCAACACGGTCATCCGCAACGTTAACGGCGTCGCCTTGCGTGTTTCCGATGTGGCTGATGTGGAATACGACCGGGCCGATATGGGCCGGTACGTGGAGATCAACGACGTGCCAATGTTGCGGCTTGGTATTCGCAAGCAGTCCGGCGCCAACACCGTCGAAGTGGCTGCGCAGATTCGTCGTGAGGCCGAGCGCATCAATCAGGAACGCGCTGATATCAACATGATCATCGTCACTGACCAGAGTGACTTCATTCAGGACTCCATCGACAGCGTGCGGAACTCTGCGGTCTGGGGCGGCATTCTGGCGGTCATCGTGCTGATGGCGTTTTTCCGCAACGGCTCCATTACCAGCATCATTGCCGTCTCCATTCCGATCGCCATCATCGCCACGTTTGCCCTGCTGTTTTTCGGCGGCCTGACACTGAACCAGATGAGTTTCGGTGGGCTGGCGCTGGGGGTGGGCCTGATTGTCGACAACGCGATTGTGGTGATCGAAAACATTGTCCGCCTGCGGCAAAACGGCGCGTCGAAAAAGCGCGCAGCACGGCAGGGGACCCGGCAGGTGACCGGAGCCATCGTCGCCTCCACGATCACCACCTGTGTCATCTTCCTGCCGGTGGTCTTCATGCAGACGCTGACCGGTACCATGTTCCAGGAACTGGCACTGGTGGTGGTGTTCTCGCTGGTGTGCTCCCTGTTTGTGGCGCTGACGCTGGTGCCGATGCTGGCCAGCCGCTTCCTGACGGTTGTTCCTGACGCCGAGCGCAGCGGGCCATTGAAGGGCAATGAGCGTCTGTTGCAGGCTGTGGAGTCACGTTACGAGTCGATTCTGACCTGGTCGCTCAAGCACCGTCTGACCATCGTGGGTCTGACCGTGGTGGTGCTGGGCGCATCGGTGTTTGGTATCCGGTTCCTGTCCTACGAACTGGCGCCGCAGACGGAAGCTGATGAGATCAGCATCCGCATGAACATGGACGAAGGCACCAATATCGCGATTTTGCATTCCTACATGATGGAAATGGATAACATCGTGCAATCCATCGTGCCCTGGGAGGATGTGCTTTATTACACCCGCGATGTGCGTAACAGCAACGCCGAAATCGAATTCGCGCTGGTTGATCAGAGCCAGCGCAGCATGAACGCTGATGAGTTGACCGATTTTATCCGCGCGCGTGTTGAGTCGGCCATTCCGGGCATGCGTGTGCAGGTGCGAGCGCAGACCGGCATGTGGATCATGCGCCGCATTTTTGGTTCCGGCGGTGAAGATGCGGTGCAGATTGAGTTGCGCGGTTATGATCTGGATAGCGCAGAAACGCTGGCCCAGGCCATTCGTGACCGGGTAGAGGTGGTGCCCGGTATCGCGGATGTCAACCTCAGCCGTCTGGAAGGCCGCCCGGAACAGAATATCCGCTTTGACCGCGAACGCATGGCCAGTCTGGGCATCGGTGTGGCCGATGTCAGCCGTGCGATACAGAGCAGTATCGGGGGTGCCCGGGCTGGCGTCTTCCGGGAGCAGGGCGACGAGGTTGATATCATTGTCCGACTGCGCCCCGAGGATCGATTGAATGTGCAGGATATCGACAATATCTCGGTGCGGGCTGCCGATGGACAGGTTGTGCCAGTGTCGTCACTGGTCACCACGACTTACGATCGTGGCCCTACTGACATCCGGCGTATCAACGGCCAGCGTGTGACCTACATCAATGCCAACCTGGAAAGCGGTGTCGCGCTGGGTGACGCAGTGCAGGCCATTCAGGATGAGCTGTCGACAATGACCCTGCCGGATGGCTTTTCCATTGTCTACGGCGGTGAGTACGAAGAACAGATCGCCGCCCAGCGTGACTTCGTGATGGCGATCGTGATGGCGCTGATACTGATCTACATGGTGATGGCGGCGCAGTTCGAGCGCTTCCTGGATCCGTTCATTGTCATGTTTTCGGTGCCGCTGGCCTTTATCGGCGTGGTGCCGACGTTGTTGCTGACGGGAACCACCCTGAACATGCAGAGCTTCATGGGTATGGTGATGTTGATCGGCATCGTGGTGAACAATGCCATCGTGTTGGTGGACTACATTAACCTGATGCGTCGCGAAGAGCAGCTGCCAGTGGTTGAGGCCGTGATCAAGGCCGGGCGACTGCGATTGCGACCGATCCTGATGACCACACTCACCACCGTGCTGGGCTTGTTCCCGTTGGCAATCGGTGTGGGCGCCGGGGCCGAGATGCAGGCATCACTGGCGCGCGTGGTGATTGGTGGCCTGACAGCCTCCACCTTGATCACGCTGGTGTTTATCCCCATCGTGTATGTGTCTGCCAATGATCTGCGTGACCGCATTGCGGCGCGCCTGCCGGGTCGCAATATCCGCACCAGTGCCGGCAAAGATGGCGAGGAAGCCGCCTCGTCAGTCTAAAAGGAGGAGGCGTCTTCCGACGCTTCCACCATCGTGGAAATGGTGTCCTGATCGTGGATCTTTTTCAGGGCACCACTGTAGATGTTGTAGTGCAAGCCGTTGAGCTTCAGTGTGCCCGCCTCAACCCGGCTGGCAATCCACGGATACGTCATCAGGTTGCACAGAGAATAGCCAACGGCTGCCTGCTCACAATGGGTAAAGGTCTTGGGGTCGGTGAGCTTTTCCGGGTCCGCGAGCCCGGCAACCGGGGCCACAATCGACATCCAGCGGGAAATGAATGAATCTTTCGCCATCTTGTCCTGATCCATCACCAGCGAACGGATGCCGCCGCAGCGGGAGTGGCCCAGAACAATAATCTCGGGCACCTCCAGCACGGTGATGGCGAACTGCAATGCCGCACTGGTGCCGTGATACGAGCCTTCGACTTCGTACGGCGGCACCAGGTTGGCAACATTGCGAATAACAAACAGATCGCCCGGCTCGGTGTCAAAAATCAACGACGGTTCGAGTCGGGCGTCGCAACAGGTAATCAGCACGTAGGATGGTCGCTGGTCCTGCGCCAGCTCCCGTATTTTTTCCTTGTTCCGCGCGTAATACCCGTCTTTGAAGCGCTTGTAACCTTCCAGTAGCTTGTCACTCATCCCTTTTTTTCTTCCTGCTGCTTCTGCTTAGTTGCCGGGCACCAGACGTTTGATGCCTTCGCCTTCAATGCCCAGATACACATAGCCGTCAGGACCCTGGCGCACAGCTCGCACACGTCCGATGTCAGTGAGCAGGTCGGTACGACGCAGCACACGGTCGTCATGGATTTCCAGCAACTCCAGCTTCGTGGCGCGCAGGGCGCCTACCAGCAGGTGGTTTTGCAGTGCCGGATACCGGTCACTGGTGACAAACGCGATGCCCGCCACAGCAATTGAGGGATCCCAGTACCAGATGGGCTGTTCCACGCCTTCGCCCTGGGTGGCTTCGGCCAGCGGTTCACCGTTGTAGTTGATGCCGTAACCGACGTAGGGCCAGCCGTAATTGTTGCCAGCTTCGGCGATATTGATCTCATCACCGCCACGAGGACCATGCTCACTGGCCCACACCTGACCGGTGACCGGGTTGATGTCGATACCCTGCGGGTTACGGTGACCGTATGACCAGATGGCGGCCTTGGCATTGTCCTGATCAACAAAGGGGTTGTCAGCGGGCACGCTGCCATCGTCATTGAGGCGATAGATCTTGCCGCCATCGCGGCTGAGATCCTGCACATTGGTGAAGTGATCGCCACGGTCGCCAATGGAGAAGAAAAGGTAACCGTCGTTGTCAAAAATCATGCGGCCGCCATAATGCTGACCGCGCATGGAGTTTTCAGCGCCCTTGTAGAGGACCTCCTGATCGACCAGACGGTTGCCGTCCAGACGCGCACGCATGATGGCGGTGTTGCTGCCCTCACCGACGCCGTCCTCGCTGGAATAGCTGATGTAGAGCCAGCCGTTGTCAGCGTAATTCGGGTGCAGCACGATATCCAGCAGGCCACCCTGGCCGTTGGTATGCACCTCCGGTACGCCGCCCAGCGGATCGCCGACCTGGCCATTGCGGACACGGAAAATGTCTCCGTTGCGGTCAGTCACCAGCATGTCACCCTCAGGCAACCAGGCCATGCCCCAGGGCATCTGGATGTCACTGGTGATGGTCTCCAGGTTGAACTCTGGCAGACCTTGCGCATAAGCAGAGTTGACGGCAGAGAAGGACAAAGCGCACGAGCCCAGCGTGACAGCGACTGCACCTAACCAGCTTTTCTTTTTCATGACAATTCCCCGTGTGGATTAACGTTGTTTAGCAACCGGACTTTATTGTAGCGGAGTACGGTCACCGTTTCAGCATGGATTGCTTGCATGACCATACGAATACCGGTGTGCATGCGACGAATTGTCACAGGCGATGTTCAGCGAGTATTCAGCACATCGGTGTACAATACGGTATTATACAACGGTTTAACCGAACACTTGACGACTGGTCTGAAGGAGCTGATATGAAATTACTGTCCGTGTTGAAAGCATTGCTGTTGGCCGCTGTAGTCATGGTGCCCGCAGGCACGGCGCTGGCCCATAATCAGCTGACCTCGTCGGCACCCGGCCATGAGGCGGTGGTGACATCGCCGAATCAACTGGTGTTGAACTTTAACGGCGATGTGCGGTTGCTGCGTCTCGCGCTGGTGCACGGAACCAGCCACAATATCGATTTTGGGTTCAGTCCCTCGACCGCGGCGCAAAGCACGTTCAGTTACGAGCTGCCCGCGCTGATGACCGGTACTCATACGGTGGACTGGACCATTATTGGCACTGACGGACATACAATCAGCGGCTCTTTCAATTTTGTCGTCAGCGAAGGCGGGGAACAGGCTGAGGTGCAAACGCACACTCAAGACGAACACCATCACCATTGATCCGGCGCGGTTGACACCATGATCTGGGACAGCGCCCTGCTGCTGACTAAATGGCTGTCCTATGTGGCCATGATTGCCACACCGGGTGCCTTGCTGGTGTCGTGGTTGTGTGCCCGTGTGTCGACAGGCAGTCTGCAGCTGGAAAGACGCCTGCTCTCCCACTATGTGCTGCCGGTGACGGTGATGGGCATCGTCGCCAGCAGCCTGTTTTTCCTGCTACAGGTCGGTGTCATCAACCAGCGTGGCCCTGCGGGAATGTTCGATCCGGTAATGGCGGGCATACTGGCCGATACCACCGTAGGTGACGGTTTGCGCTGGCGCCTGTCTGGTTTTTTTGTCGCGCTGATCAGTGCGGCTCTACTGTATCTGTCGCATGTATGGCCAATGACCCGGTCACGTCCCGCGATACTGTCCCCAATGCCAGCGATGCTGCTGGGCACTGCTGCCATTCTGGCGCTGTCAATATCTTTCACTGTCCTGGGACACAGCAACCAGCTGGGTCTGTTCAGCCGCCTGATGGTGGTCATGCATGTGGCCTCTGTGTGCGTGTGGATTGGTGCCCTGGTACCTTTATACACTCTCTGCCGGGAACGGCATGCTGATGAGATCGGGGCCGTGGCGATGGTCATGACGCTGTTTGGGCAGGCCGCGTGGATCGTCCTGGTCGCTATCGTGTTCAGTGGTGTGTGGATGTTGTGGCAACTCAGCGATGGCTTTAGCCAACTGCTGTCCAGTGCCCATGGCCGTCTGTTGCTGGTGAAGCTGTTGCTGGTGGCCGGTCTGCTGGCTCTGGGGGCTTGGCACAAGTATCGTCTGGTCCCCAGCCTGACAGCTCTCACCTTGCCACGGTTACGCCGTTCGATTGCTGTGGAAACCATTTTGGCAGCGCTGGTCCTGGCGCTGACGGCCATGCTGACCACCGTTGTTGGTCCTGCGACCTGATCTGTCACAACTATTTTTGTCATCAAACTGTAAACAAATTGTAATATTGCGGCGGGTTTTATAGACTTCGCGCCCATGGACTATTTTGAAATTTCGTATACCGCCATCGGTGGTCTGGGCATCTTTTTTCTGGGGCTCAAATACCTGTCGGAGTCGCTGCAGTCCAGCGGCAAAGAGGCTATTCGCGGTATTCTGGCATCGTTGACCCGCAACCGGGTGCTGGCGGTGCTGGCCGGTATCGGCATCACGGTATTTGTACAGTCCAGCAGTATTTCCACTGTGATGACCGTCAGCCTGGTCAACGCGGGACTGATGGAACTCAAACAGGCCATTGGTGTGATTTTGGGTGCCAATATCGGCACCACAGTGACCGGCTGGATCATTTCTTTCAAAGTGGGTAAATACGGGCTGCTGTTCATCGGCCTGGGCATCTACCCGATGGTGGCGGCGCAACGCACCTGGCTGAGCACGCTGGGCAAGGCGTCCGTCGCGCTGGGCCTGATCTTCACCGGCCTGGAGTTCATGAGTGGCGCCTTTGTGCCGCTGCGCACCGACGAAAACTTCATTTCCTACCTCTACCTGTTTGACGCTCAATCGCTGGGCAGTCTGCTGGCCTGTATCGCACTGGCCTGCCTGCTGACCGTCATTGTGCAGAGCAGTTCGGCCATGCTCGGTATCACCATTACCCTGGCCGCCACCGGTGTGATCAACTTCGACACGGCTGTCGCCCTGATCATTGGGGAAAACATCGGTACCACGATCACCGCACAACTGGCTGCCATCGGCGCCAACACATCAGCGGTCCGTGCCGCGCGCGCACATGCCATTTTCAACATTCTGGGCGCGGCCCTGTTTGTTGCCATTTTCCCCTGGTATGTTGAGTTCATTGATTTCCTCGTGGCCGGCGATGCCAATCTGCAGGATGCTGATGGCTCGCGGCCCAACATTGGCTGGCATATCGCGGTCGCGCACACCATGTTCAATGTGCTTAACGTACTGTTCTGGATTCCGCTGATCGGCTTCCTGACCAGGACCGTGGTCTGGCTGGTGCCGCAAAAGGAAGAAAAGGAGATTCACAAGCTCAAGTACCTGGGTAACCGGACCACCATGGCGCCGGAAGTTGCCTTGCAGCAGGCCGGGCTGGAGATGGACAACATGGTGGACATTACCCGGGAGATGTTTACGGTCACCCGGGAGTACGTCACCGCGCCCAAGCACAAAAAGAAGTTGTTTGACCGCATCAATCATCTCGAAGATATCACTGACAATATCGAAGAGGAAATGATCAATTTCATCACCATCGTGCTCACCGGCTCCGTCTCGCGCGGGCAGTCCGCGCGGTCCTATGGTCTGATGCGCATGGCCGATGAAATTGAAAGCATCGCCGATGCGCTGCAGTCATTCAGTATTTATCGCAGCCGGTTGTTCAAGCGCAACGAAGACATCAGCCCCGAGGCCTGGGCTGACATGCTGAGCTTCTTTGACGATGTCGCGATCTATTTCGACCGCCTGACCAAAGCACGGGAGCGCGACGCTGACACTGACGAGTACAAGGCCCTGATTGCTGACTCGAAACAACTCAGAAAAATGGGCAAGGACATGCGCGAACGCCATCTGGACCGCCTGCGGGCGGGTGAGTGTCAGGCGGTGACGGCGCAGACCTACAGCGACATGTTCATGTCACTGCAGCATATCAAGAATCACACCGTCAACTATGTGGAAGCCCACGCCGGGCTTTGATTGTGAGAGGGCTACCTGAGAGGACTACCTGGGAGCGTTGCCCGGGTCAGCTCTGTACCCGGGTAAAGCTCCACAGCGAAATCAGCGCTGCCGTCAGCATTAGCAGCAGCATTGGGTAAACCGTGCCATTGAAAATCAGCGCGACCAGCTGTGCTGCAATCGCTGACAGCCCCATCTGCAGAAAGCCAGTGAGGCCTGAAGCACTGCCAGCCATGGCCGGGAATTCGTTGATCGCGCCAGCCTGGGCATTGGGCAGGGAAATGCCATTGCCAAAAATGCTCAAAGCGATCGGTGTGAACAGGGCTATCGGATGGTGCAATCCGCCCAGCTGCAATGCGATGGCAATACCGATGCCGACGATGCTGAGCCGGGACCCCAAACGAATCATTCGGTGAATGCCCCATTTCTTTGACAGACCACGCGCCAGGTAGTTGCCGACCATGAAGGCCAGCGGAATCATGATGAAATAATACCCGTATTCATTGGGCGGACGATTAAACACCGAGACCATGATTTCCGGGGCAGCGGAAATGAAGCTGAAAAACACCACGGAAACAAAGGCTACGTTGAAGGCATAGGCTGAAAAGTTTCGTGATCCGAGCAGTATGGCAAAGCCTTTCAGCATGCTGCCAACGCCGGTGAAGTTGACCTTCTGGTGCAGGGTCTCCGGCAGGTACCGGAACATGGCAATCAGCATTATCAGGCTGATGACGGCGACCAGGTAGAAGATCGAATGCCAGTCAAAGCGCACCAGCATTTCACCACCCACCATGGGTGACAGCATGGGCATGACCACCATGACCATGACCAGGGTGGCGATGATCCCGGCCGCTTCATCCGCCTGGTAGACATCGCGTACGATGGCACGTGCCAGTACCAGGCCCACAGCGCCGCCTGCAGCCTGCACAATTCGGCCCAGAATCAACCATTCAATACTGCCGGCAAGCATGCACAGCAAAGAGCCGAATACGGTAATACAGATACCGATGAGCATAACCGGCCGCCGCCCGAAGCGATCCGACAGGGGGCCATAGATGAGCGTGGCAATGGCAATGGATAACATCGACAGGCTGAGCGTGAGCTGAGCAGTCCCGGTGCTGACCATGAAGCGTTCGCGAACGATCGGAATGGCCGGTAACATGATCTGCATGGCTACCGGGCCCAGGGCTGAGGCGGCGGCAAGCAACAGGATCAGGCCACGAGACAGGGATCTCGGGATGTCGTGCATAAAAAAACCTGATGGTGGTGTCAGCGCTGCAACACAGTGTCTTGTCGTTGTTGCTGGCTGGCGTTCTGATTGCTGAAGATAACGCTGTTGCCCAGCAGGGCGACACGCTGGGACCGGGCAATAGTATACGCGAGACTGAAGGTGCTGTCGTGGAACTGACGGGCCAGGCGCTGCGCATCGCTGTCGTCGGCCTCGCTGTTACCTTGGGCGGGTTCAACCGGCGCCTGCAGCTCCACGCAGGACAAGGCATCCCCGGCACTGTCCCGCAAACACAGGCCTGGCGTCTCGGCCGCGAGGATTTCCAGTGGCAAGCCCTGGTCAACCACTGTAAAACGGGGCGAGCGTCGTAAATAGGACACCAATTCCGCGCCCAGTTCATTGTTGGCGCCACCGGGCGTGATCGGCAGCGGCAGATTCAGGCGGCGCATCACCGTCGGGTCCTGACGCAAGGCAGCGGCGTAGTGATCCAGTGCTTTTTGCCGCTGACCTTGCCGCCATGCAGCGCTGGCAAGGCGCGCAGCGACCCGCGCTCGCAACATGGCTTCCTGGGCAGGCAGCTGCGCCAGTGCCAGCTCGGCCATGGCCAGGACGTCCCCATGCTGGCCCTGTTGCGCCGCGATTTCAGTCTGATAGGCAAATACGTAGCCCTGGTTAAGGGCAAAGGCACCTTCGCCAGCAGTATCGTTCAACAGTCTCGCCATGACGCCGGGCCCTATCAGGGCAATCAATTCCGGTTCCAGCCACTCGGGGATATGCACATCCAGGGGCGCATAGGGTCGCAGGCGGTTGGTCAGCGTCTCGGCATCGGCAAACAGGGATGCGGCGTGACGAGCCGAGCGCCAGGCGCGGAAGCGCGCAGCCAGCGCGTCAATGCGTAAACGCCAGGCACCCAGTCGGGGGCGGGTCGCCAGCTCTTCGCGGATACGCTCGTAACGCAGGCGATGCGCAACGCTGTTGACCAGTGCCGCATAGGAGTCCTTTTGCGCTTCGTCTGCGGTATAGGAGCCGGTGCGGTCTGGCTGATTAAGTGCGGTCTGGGTCAGTCGGGCAGCATCATCCGGATAACCGGCCAGCATCAGGAACACCGCGCTGACCATGAAATGATCGGCGCGGTTCATCACCCCAACCAGGGGTGACTGGCTGTCGCGCCACACCAGCATATTGTTCAGCGCCTCGCGGGCCGCATCAAACCGGCCCTGGTTCATGTACAGATACAGTTTATAGATCCACGGATTGCCGACGCTGTCCGGATCAATCTGGCGGGATGCGCGATCGAGATAATCCTCTGCTTCCTGAAAGCGGAGCAGATTGAGTGATACTTCCGAGGCATTGAGCAGGTGAACGGTGTCCAGCTCCTCCGCGCGCGAGGCGGCGATGTTCTGATCTTCCGTCATGGCGTTTTCGCAGGCCTGCAGCGACTCGGCCGGACGCAGGTCGGCGAGTTCAACCGCGCACAGGGTATTCCACGCCCGACTGCGGTCACGGGGGTTATCGCTGGCCGCCAGCACTTTTTCGGCACTGGCGCGAGCCTCGTCGTAGCGCTTCATCTTGATCAGTGGCCAGCCGCGAAAAGATTCGGTGTCTTGTCCGTAGATGGTGCTGATCTGGTCGAGGTACGCCAGCGATTTTTCCTGATCGCCTATCAGCTGGTGCGCATAGGACAACTGGCTCAATGTCAGGTAATGCCATTCGAGATTGCCCGAGGCCATGGCGCGGCCCATTGAGCTGTAGTTGGTCAGCGATTCGGCAATATTCAAATGAAACAGGGCGCGTGGCAGATTGCCCTCAACCCGGAACAATACTTCGGCCAGAGCGAACTGGGCGCCGGGCTGGTCGGGCTCATCGGATACCCACTGCTGAGCCAGCTCTCGCGCCCGCACATTCTCTCCCAGTGCCAGTGCGTCGCAAATTGCCAGTGCTCGCTCCTGGGTGATGCCGCTCATGCCAAAGCACAGGCGCTGCGCATTGAACTGAATGGCGTCAAAGCCGTCTTCAGTGTCCTGCGCCCACAGTGCCATTGGTGGCAACAGCATCACTGCCAGAAGCAGAGCCGGAAAAATTATTGTTGGTGACCACCTGGAAGACATAAGTACCGGGTTAACTATCGGATGGGTGATTTGCTTTGAGAGTGCCGCGCGCCAGTTGCTCAAGGGGCTCGCGCATACAGTCACGCAGAACCCTGGAGAAATCCGCGACACCTGGCGCTAATTCGACACGATGGGCCAGCACATGGGGCAGCAGCATGTCCAGGTCATCGGCGTTGACATAATTGCGCCCGCGCAAGGCGGCCAGCACCTGCAGCGCCGGCAGAATCAGTACCAGGCTGCGCGTCGAGTTGCCCTGCAAGACGCGTTCGTCTGCACGCAGTGCACGCGAGATGTCGACCAGTGTGGCTTTGATGGCGTCGGCGATATAGACATGCTGGTCAATACTGCGGCGGGCCTGAATGATTTCATTGCGGCCCACGCGAGTCCGTTCGGCCCCCGGGTTACGCCGCTGTTGCCAGGTATTCAGTACTGCCAGCTCGGCATCACGGTCAATGTGGGACATGGTGATCTTGAACAGGAAACGGTCGAGCTGTGGTGTTGGCAGTGGATAAGTGCCGACCAGGTCCAGCGGGTTCTGGGTGGCGATGACAAAAAACAGCGGGTCCAGCGCATAGGTGATGTTATCTACGGTAACCTGCTTCTCGCCCATGGCCTCCAGCATCGCGGACTGCACCTTGGGCGATGTGCGGTTAATTTCGTCAGCCAGTACGACATGGGCAAATATCGGGCCGTGACGGAAATGAAAGTTGTTGCTGTTAGTGTCAAATACCGGGCTGCCGGTCACATCCGACGGCAGCAGGTCTGGCGTAAACTGTATGCGTCGAAACGCGGCAATGGGCACAGCATGATCCGACGCAGTTTGCGACTGATCATCAACAATGGCTTCCCCCAGGGCCTTGGCCAGGGTGGTTTTTCCCGAGCCCGGAAAATCCTCCAGCAGGACGTGACCATCCGCCATCAGCGCGATAACGGTCAGGTCAATGACATCATCGCGGCCGATGACCTGGGCTTTCACGGCGCCGGCCAGGCGGTGCAGAACGTTGCTGGCTTCAGTCAGTGCCGGGGTTGTTGTGGCTTCCGCTTCCATCACATGCATTATTAACTCCTGCCTCAATGCGTCTGGGTAATCTCAGTGAAAAAAATCCTAGCGGCTTGCCAGCCAGGGGGCTGGATGAACCATCGCCACGACACGTCGCCAGCGTGGCTGGGACATGACCAGTTCATGCTGCAGCTGTCGACGTAGTTGCTGCCAGGCCTGTCGATCTGCAGCGTCGGGGCTGCCCCCCGCCTGCCAGACGCCAGCGGGGGCCAGGCCATAGTCGGGTGCTGCCTGCAGGTGCTGCTCGGTGAGCCGGGAGAATGCCGGCAATGTGGTCATAGACCTTCGGGCAAAGGCCTCACGGCTTTCGCCATGACGGCGCACGATGCCAAAACTGGCCAGCGCATCCAGGGCTGCACGATAATGCAGGCGATACTGCTGTTGTGTGCTGGCCCAGGCCGGCACCTGTGCCCGATATGCCCTGATGATATAGGCCGCCAGCAGCAGCGCGATGACCATGAACATGAGGGTTCGCGCGATATTCTCCAGCGACCAGCGGCTGTCGCCACCCTGGTCCTGCAGAAACGCTTCAAACGCCGCATCGTCGCGCAGCATGTCTGCCAGCATCTGTTGCAGCGAGTCCTGCGGGTCGGTGGACATGTCCACCAGCGTTTGCGAAGGGGTCGGGTCGACGATCACCCAGCCCAGACCTTCAAGATAGATCTCTGGCCACGCGTGGCCATGCACAGCCTGAATCAGCAGGGCTGAGCCGCCGGCCCGGTTGGCAGAGGGTACCGAGTAACCCACGCCGACCCGTGCCGGGAGGCCCAGGCTGCGGTACAGATAGGTGGCCGCATAGGCGAAGTGAATGCAGTAACCGGTCATGTCGCCAAACAGGAACGATGCCGCCGGGTCAGTCGCATACGCATGTTCATTGGCCAGGCTGTAGATACCGTTGGTGTCCAGCCAGTCTTTGACGGCCAGCGCTTTTGCATAAGGGTCATCGGCAAACTCGGGGCGCAGGTTGGCGATTAACTCACGGCCAAATTCGCCGTAGCGTGGATCATCGGGCATCTCCAGGTACTCGGTCCACTGTGCGACCGTCCAGTCGGGTGAGCCCGCCTGTCGACCAATCAGGTCGGAGAAATCGAACTCGGGCACCAGTGACTCGACAGTGTAGGTCTGCCGAAAGCGCAGACTGTTCGGGTTGGGGGCCCGCTCAAAACGAATCGGAGCATCGAGGCCGAAGGGGCTGCGGTGAGGCGTCAGCAGCCCGATGGTGGTGGTGACACTGCGACGTTTGTCCTGGGCCGGAATCTGGTCGGTTACCTCAATGGGCGTCGAAGGAAACTCACTGACCAGGTCCTGGTCCAGGCTGTCATCCTCGGCTGTCCACAACAGGGTCCCGTTGAACTGGGAGTAGGCGGATTCCCGAAAATAGTAGGCGCCACTGTCAGGTTCATAGTCGTCCCGGAACAGCACAATGGCCACCGGCGCTTCGCGATCGCTAGCGTCGTTTTCGCCATCGCGGAACGGGTTGTCGGATTGCGAGCCGCCGCCGGCGGCGGCCTGCCCGGTCAGGCCCAGGTCATCGGTCAGACTGGGGGTGGGCATGCCAAAGAACTGCACATAGGCCAGCAACGAGAAGCACAGCACGGCGAGGACAGAAAAATGATAGGGCAGGCGCTTGTGGTTGTTTTCCATCATCAGCAGCACCGCCAGCGCCAGCACCGCCATGACCCCGATTGCCATCAGGATTGAGGAAGGGTCAATGCCACGAATCAAGGCAAAGTCACCGATGAAATAAGGCCTGTCAATCATGCCGCGCTGGTGGGCCGCCAGGGTAATGACAAAGGCACTGGCAACAAACAGCAGTTCCGGAATGCTGCCCCAGCTGTGGCGTCGGGCCAGCAGGCGCAGGGTCAGACCGATTGCGCCGGCCAGCAATAGCCAGAACAGTATCTGACCCAGTTGGTAGCTGACCATCGCGCCCACCGTGCGGGCAATCAAGGGAGTGCCGGTAAACCAGTCGGCGACGGCGGCCCCCAGCGCGAAGACAATGACAACTGACAGCACGATCAGGGGTGAGCGCAGACGGAGCAGTCGCGCCTGCGCACCCAGCCGGTCCAGCCACAGGCAGGCCAGCAGACAGCCGGAGAATGCAGCTGCAGACCCGGCCACGGTGGTCAAAGGCGTACTCAACACCCAGCAGGCGATAGCGAGTATGGATGCCCTGATCACACTTTGCGGAGCGCGCGGCTGTGTGGCCGGTGTCGGGCCGCTGTTTTTTGGGGATGTCTCAATCATGGGATGTGTCAGCCATAAGCCAGGGACATTAAACTCTTTTCAGATGCTGGTCAAAAGACAGACCGGTTTGCCGGTCAACCATTACAACATGCGCGCCCAGTTTGTGAAACTCAAGCATCAATTGCCGCACAGTGGCAGTGGTTTGTGTCTCCCTGCCACCGGCTCGGGCCCGGTCGGCGAGGGCCAGCGTCTGCCACCACGGCACTCGCTGCTCATCATTGATACCGTCGGTGCTGAACACCACCGAGAATGGCCCCGGGGAGCTTTGCAGGGTACGTTGCAGGCGCGCTGTCCAGGGCCCGGGCGTGGCCGGCGCAAACACGATACAGGCGCACTGCCCGGATCCCTGTCGCGCCAGGAACCGGTCCAGACCGTCATCGGCAGTGACGCGCTGATCGCGGTCGCGGCGAGAACCGGCAATCAGTGGCAAGGCAGCGGCCAGGGTTGTTGCCGTGTCGTCACTGCCATCGGCACCAAACACCCACGGCGCGCCGATGGCACCCTGGGTCAGGGCAAAACGGGCCACACCGGCTGCGGCTTCGTCGGCGTCGCCAGTCACCAGATACGCCAGCGTGCGGTCGGTGTGGAATACACTGCGTTCGGCCAGGCGTACGTTGAGGTGCCGATTGCGGGCGTATACCCGCCACATGATGTCACGCACTGAGTCGCCAGCGGCATAGCGACGGATATCCATGCGGTCGCCTTCCGGCCGGCCGGCAGGATTGGGTATGCCGTCTTCGGACTCCATGGAACGTAAAACCGGCAGGTGCCGCAGGCGCCCGGTCTGCGGTAGCACCTGCAAGGGTAGTGCTTGCGACTGCCGCCATGAGAAGCGACACAGTCCCAGCACGTCGCGCAACGTAAACAGGCGCACAAGCTGGCTGGTGCGGCAGCGCTGCCACGGGGTGATCTCTTCATCGACAGCGTTGTCGTCCGGATTGATTCTGTTGCGGGTGACGAAGCCGTCAGGCACCACCACGCACCATTCCAGGGTCATCAGCGGTAACCAGGTCAGTGCCGGCAGACGAAAACCGGTTTCGTTGGGAAACCCGGCTTCGGCCTGGCAGGCCGGCAATGAGGCATCACTCAAGTGGCGCAAGCGGCGGCGCAGCACCAGTCCGGTGACGGTGACCATCACCACACTGAAGGTGACAATGCTCAGTGCACAAACGGTCAGGGCAAATACCACCAGGTCCATGCGGCGATAACCGAAACCCTGTAGCGCCAGCAGGGCCATGGCAAGTACCGCCAGGCCCGCCACGGTCAATGGAAAATGTGGATGCAGCCGCGCCAGCAATCTGGTTGCACGACCCTGCAGATGCCGGACACGCGAGATGGAAAATCGGGGGGTGGCAGCAGGCATCAGCGGCCGTCCTTGCTGGTCTGGAATGTCTGTGCCCGCGCCAGACACTTTGCCATGCACTGGTTGTTGCGGCTGTGCACGAGGTGCCGTGCATTGAGCAACTGCGGGATCTCGATAAATACCATGGCCACCAACAGCATCAGGCCGTAAACGACATGCCCGGTGCCCAGCAGCAGCATCAGGCCACCCAGGGTCAGACCACTGTTGATGATGCCGCGACCCCAGCGGCCCAGATAGAAGTGATGCAGTCCCAGCGGGAAAAGCCGGTTCAGCAGCAGATAACGATCGGGACTCTTGAGCCCGCCGCTTTCCAGCTGCAGGTAATATTGCCGCTGGTGGTCGGACAGGCTCCGGATCTGCTCCCGCAGTTCATGTTCTTCCAGATTAAGTTCTTTTTCAGAAAACATGAGCGGATACGTCTCTTAAGCCATGATGCTTATCCGGCAGTGGCGTTGATGGAGGTCATTTAAACCGGGGCGGTATGCTCCGTTCTTATCTGATGTTTTTGCCAGACAACAACAGCTATCACCAGTATGGCGCCAGCCAGGTGATGATAAATCGTCAGTGGCGCCCACATCAGCAGTCCGGCACCGATTGCCAGCATGGCGGCAGTGACCAGGTTCAGTGGCCTGTCCAGACGCCACTGTAACAGACCCGCCAGGGCAAACAGACCAATGCAGGCCCAGAAGAAGGTATAAAAGCGTTCCGGCCAGGTACCTGAGATCAGGGGCGAGTAGGCGAACAGGACGGGTACCAGATATAACCCTTTGGCGATCTTCCACGAGGTCATGCCGGTTGCCATGGGTCTGGTGCCAGCGATGCCGGCTGCCGCGAATGCTGCCAGGCAGACCGGCGGTGTCACGTTACTGTCCTGGGACAGCCAGAAGATGATGAGGTGCGCACTCAGCAGCATGCCGGTGAGAAGTTCGGGGCTGAGCAGTTCCTGACGCAGTATCTGACGCATCTCCAGAGGCATCTCCCGCAGCGCAACCAGGGGGTCGCCCCCAAACAGATTGATGGTCGCGGTAACGCTGGCTGGCAGATCAGTAGCCTGTAGTGCCGCCAGCATCTGGTCCTGCGCAATCAGGTCGTACAGAATCGGGGCCGCGAGCGTTGCCAGGACGATGTAGGAGGCGGTCACTGGCAGGCCCATGCCCAGAATCAGCGAGGCCAGCGCCACCAGCACCAGGCTGATCAGCAGACTGCCCTGTGCCCATTCCACAATCATCAGGGAAAACGCATTACCGACACCGGTGGTGGTCACGACGTTGATGATCAGTCCGACGGCAACCAGCAACAGCGCCGTCGAGATCATGGTGCGCACGCCGTCAACGGTGGCTTCAAAAATGTCACCCGGTTTCATCGGTGTGGGCGATAGCCATGATGAGGCGATGACCGCGAGAATGGCCACGGCCGCCGCCCGGATCGGTGTGTAACCCGCCACCAGCAACCCTACCAGCACCGCCAGCGGAATAATAAAGTGCCAGCCCTGTTTGACCACCAGCCACATGCTCTCATGATCGCCGGCCTTGTCAGCAAGCAGCCCTAGGCGCTTGGCCTCGATACGCACAAAAAAGATGACCGTCAAATAGAACAGCAGCGCTGGCAGGGCAGAGACCGCAATGATATGCAGATAGGGGATCTGGGTGTAGCTGGCCAGCACAAAGGCACCGGCGCCCATAATGGGAGGCATCAACGCACCACCGGTGGATGCAGCGGCAACAACACCGGCGGAGAACTGCGAATTGAATCCCGAACGTTTCATCATGGGGATGGTGATCACCCCGGTCGAAACCGTGTTGGCAACCGCAGAGCCGGTTACCGAGCCCATCAGGCCAGAACCGACCACGGCCACGATACCTGCCCCACCGGTAAAACGGCCTGCCAGGCAGCGGGCAAAATTGACGATAAAGTCGCCCGCGCCCGACTTGAGCAGAAAAGAACCAAACAGGATGAACATGAACACATAGGTCGCGGAGATATTGGCGGTCATGCCGAACATGCCTTCTTCACTGAAGTAGCTGCGGTACAGGACCGTTTCCAGGCTCAGGCCCGGGAAGGAAAACACGCCACTGATGTAGCGGCCCATGAACAGAATATAGCTCAGTGAAATCAGAATCAGCACGGGCATGAACCAGCCAGTGGTCCGGCGGGTGAACTCGATCGCCAGCAAGATGGCCAGCGCGGTGATCACGTAGTCAGATAAAATGAATTCTGCTTCCCGTGCATACAAGGCATTTTCGAACAGGATCAGGTAGGCGGAGACCATCACGGCTGCCACCGCCAGCGCCACATTCAACGCCTTCATGGGCAGGCTGGGGCTGACGCCGTCAGCGTTCTTTTCGTTGCTGGACAGGGCGCACAGCACAACAAAACCACCAAAATGGATGGCTGAGAACCACAGTTCCGACATCGTGGCGAAGACGTTGACGTAGACATGAAACAGGGCAAACAAAAAGGCAGCCCATTTCAGTAAAGGTGATCTCATAAGTCGGACTCGCTGGTTTTATTGTTCTGTCGTACTGCGGGTGCTGTCAGTGGAATAGGGCACGCTGTCATCGACCGGGCGATCGTCGCCGGGCAAAATCAGGTGCGGTGCGATTGCCAGCCCCTGTTCCCGATAATAACGAATGGCGCCGGGGTGCAATGGCGCGCCCAGTCCGCTGGTCGCACGCGCCAGTCTCATGTCGCGGGTGGCGCCATGAATATCCTGCAGTGCTGCCAGATTCTCCCAGATGGTGCGGGTGATATGGTAGACAACATCTTCAGGTACGTCGGCGCGCACCGCCAGGACATTGGGGCTGGAGATGGAGCGTACCCGTTCATTCTGATTGGGATAGGTCCCCGCAGGCAGTTCATACCAGTCCCACAGATCATAGCGTCGGTTGATGGCGTCCAGCTCGTCCTGGGTGAAATTGAGCAGGGATATGCGCTCACCCATCTGCGCAAAGGCCTGGGTGATGGCGCTGACCGGGGCGCCGGCGGGTACATTCATGCCCACGATATTGCCATCCTGAATGGCATTGGCGGCGCTGCCATAACCCATGTAGGCCAGCGACAGGCGGTTTTCGTAGTCAATGTCCAGAGCATCAAAGATATAACGGCCGGTCTGCTCGGCGCCGGAGTTGCGGGCGCCCAGCACAAAACGCTCGCCATCCAGCTGACGAAAATCCTGCATGGTGCCGTTTTCCACCAGCTCTGTCATCAACACAAAATGTTCAACATTGTGCCAGACAGCGCCGACCGAACGCAGTCCGGTTTGCGGGCGACTGATGGGACCTTCACCATTCCAGCCCCAGGCGGCAAATGGCCCCTGCAGCAGGGCGAACTGAGCCTGGTTGTCCCGCAACAGTTTGATATTTTCCAGCGAGCCGGCGGAGCTGATGGCGGACAGGCTGATATCGTACTCGTCGCTGAGCTGGGATTTGGCGATGGTGGCGATGGCCACGCCAATGGGGTAGTAGGCACCACCGGTGGTTGCCGTGGTGAGAATAAAGGGGCGATTGCTGGCCAGCTCGTCGGAGCAGGACCCCATTGTCAGCGCGCTAAGCAAGAGTATTATCAGACGTGTCTTCATGGGCGCAGATATAATCACATTTCCCGGGAAAGCTCAATCAGGTGCACCGCACGGGGTGCGCAATCGGGTAAAACCCCGCCCAGGGCTGTCGGTGGATCGTGTGAATTATTTATCATATTGATGTTTCAGGTTTTTTTTGGGAATATGAGCACGCTGGAGGCTTAATCTTGTATGACTCACGAAAGGACTGTTTGAGTGACATTTGATATCGCACTGGTATTGACCATCCTGCTGACAGCCGTGCTGCTGTTTGCCACTGACAAGCTGCGCATGGATGTGGTCGCGCTTTTGGTGCTGTGTTCGCTGGCCGTTACCGGCCTGGTCAGCCCGGAGGACGCGATCGCAGGGTTCAGTCACCCGGCAGTGATCACCATCTGGGCAATGTTTATTCTCAGCGACGGGCTCACCCGCGCCGGCATCGCTGATGTCATGGGGCAGCGCATTGTGAAAATAGCCGGCAGCAACGAAATGGCGCTGGTGGTGACGTTCATGTTACTGGCCGGGGTCCTGTCCGGGTTCATGAACAATGTGGGGGTCACCGCCTTGCTGCTGCCGGTGGTTGTGGGGGTCGCCCGTCAGGTGGGCGCGACACCGTCACGGCTGTTGATGCCGATGGCGTTCGGTTGTCTGCTCGGCGGTGCACTGACCATCATCGGCACACCTCCCAATCTGCTGGTCAGCACGGCGCTTCAGGACGCGGGGTTTGAGGGGTTTGGTTTTTTCGACTTTGCGCCGATTGCCGTGCCAATGCTGCTGGTGGGCACGGCGTTTGTGGCGCTGGTCGGCCGGCACTGGCTGCCAGCCCGCGACCCTGTCGCCGAGACCGGCGACAGTCGGGACCTGCGTGAACTGTACAGCCTGCAAGAACGTATTTTTGCGGTGCAGGTGCCCGACGCGTCGCTGCTGGTTGGCAAAAACCTGGGTGAAGCGGGGCTCACCACGGCAGCGGGGTTGATGATCATCGCGCTCAGCCGCGGAGGACATACCCAGGCCCTGCCGTCGTCAGTGACGCGATTGCAGGCTGGCGACATTCTGCTGGCGCAGGGGCGTCTGGACCGTTTCAAACTGCTGCGACAGTGGAGTGAGCTGTCCATCGAGCGCGAAGCGCCTGTGCTCCATGATCGTCTGCTGGAAGATGCAGGCCTGTATGAAGTCACCCTCGGCGACGACTCCAACCTGGCGGGCAAGAGCATGACCGCGGCCGAATTCTACGAGTCGACCCAGTCCTGGTTGCTGGCCGTGCTCAGCGGCGAAACCGTGCGACGCACCCGCCTGGCGGACTACACCTTTGTCAGCGGTGACCAGTTGCTGATCCAGGGCGATGAAAAGGTGCTGAAAACGCTGCGCGAGAAATACCAGTTGATCGGTGCGACACCGCTCGACAAGGAGCGTGTGCAGCAAAAATACCATCTCGATGAGCGACTGCTGGTATTGAAAGTCCCCAAGGAGGCGTCACTGGCCGGCCGCAGCGTGGGCGATACCCGCTTGGGCAAGGCGTTTGACCTGCGGCTGCTGGCGATGTTCCGCGATGGCGACTTTATTCGGCCCCTGCCAGCCGAGGAAGAGATACAGGGGGGGGATCTGCTGCTGGTGCAGGGTCGACAGGAGGATTTTGATCTGCTGCGTGGCTTGCAGCAGCTGCGCATGCTGGACGATGCCACGCCGTACATGAAGATATTCGAACAGGGCAAACTGGCGATGGTCGAAGCCATCATGCATCCGCACAAATGGATCAATAACAAAACCGTCGCTGACCTGAAACTGCGCGAGGCCTGGCAGGTCGAAGTGGCCGCTTTATGGCGTGGTGGCCGGCCCCACCGCTCCGGATTGGGCGACATGGAGTTGCAGCGTGGCGATGCTCTATTGCTGGTAGCGCCGATCAAACAGCTCGCCGCCCTGAACCGGAACCGGGATCTGATCATCCTCAACCCGGTATCGGCACCCGAAGTCGACAAGTCCCGGGCGCCCATTGCCGTGGGCAGCATGGCACTGGTGGTGCTGTTGTCGATTCTGGGCCTGATGCCGATCTATATAGCGGCCCTGATCGGCGCCACGCTGATGGTGCTGGGCCGCTGCCTGAACATGGAACAGGCCTACAAGGCCATTCACTGGCGCTCGATTGTGGTGCTGGCGGGGATGATGCCACTGGGCGCGGCCATGCAGGGCAGCGGCGCAGCGATATACCTGTCGGATCAGTTGCTGCTGATGACCGGTGACTACAGTCCGTGGCTGACGGTTGCCAGTCTGTACCTGCTGACGGTGATGGGCACGCTGATCATACCCACCGTGGTGCTGGTGGTGATCATGGCGCCAATCGCCCTGTCGGTAAGTATCGGTCTGGGTGTGCAGCCGCACGCGGCCATGATGGCCGTCGCGCTGGCTGCTGCGGTGAGCGTTGCCAGTCCGGTGTCGCACCCGACCAATGTGCTGGTCATGGGGCCGGGTGGTTACCGGTTTGTGGATTTCCTGAAACTGGGACTACCATTGACCCTGCTGATCTTCATTGTGGGCGCCATACTGATGCCCGTGGTCTGGCCGCTGTAGATTGCGCGCATCCAGCCAGTTCAGGATGATGTTATTGCATCTGCGAGAAATCGGTCGCGGTCAGGTATTTACGTTCCACGCCCTGCAGGATCGCACCGTCGCGATTGGACTCTTCATTAACGACCGCCCAGGCCGGGTCGGTGCCAAAAGCGCGCCAGGAGGCGTTGGCTGCTTCCTGGCTGTCGTGTTTCAGCAGATAGATCAGTGTGTCTTGCGCTTCTTCAGGGTCAGTTGGCAGCCAATAGCCGATATTGGTCATGCCGTGTTTTTCGAACAGTGCCATGGTGTGGTCACGAAAGCGCGCCAGCAGTTTATCCAGATTGCCGGGCGTTGCCGTGTATGTGCGTAGCTCGTATACCGGGCCATTGTCCTGGGCTTGGGCCTGTCCCGGCGCCAGCAATACCGCCAGTACCACAAACGATGCCGAGGCCAGAGTGTTAATCATTCTTTTAAACATTGTTGTTTTCACGATCAATCTCCTAGTTATGCAGTGACTGCAGGGTCGCTGGAGCGTAACAGAAAGCACAGACTGACAACAAGCGCGTTGCGCTCCATGCTGTTCGCCGCCGGGCATTGCTCCGGTCAGGGCGTTAGTGTCTAATACCATTAACGGCCAATGGCACTGGCCCGGCAGGCAGAGCAACAGGAGTGTGTGTATGACGGTAGACCAGTTGATGATTATTGCCATTCTGGTCTGCAGCATGGGCATGTTCATGTGGGGGCGCTGGCGCCACGATATGGTGGCTGGTGGAGCCTTACTGGCGTGTATTCTGACTGGTCTGGTGCCTTCGGCAGAAGCATTTGCCGGATTCGGTCATCCCGCGGTGGTGACGGTAGCCTGTGTACTGGTGCTCAGTTACGGGCTGCAGGTCACCGGCGCGGTTGATGCGCTGGCGCAAAAGGTATTGCCTGCCGGCGCGGGTCAGACGCTTAGCATTTTTTCCCTGACGGCACTGGCGGCGATTCTTTCCGGCTTCATGAATAATGTGGGTGCCCTGGCACTGTTAATGCCGGTTGCGATCCAGATTGCCGTCAAACAGAACCTGCCGCCGGGGCGTGTGCTGATGCCTCTGGCCTTCGGATCAATACTCGGCGGCACCACCACCCTGATTGGTACTCCCCCCAACCTCATTGTCTCAGGTTTTCGTGACGAAGCCGGGATGGGGCACTATGGCATGTTTGACTTTACCCCGGTGGGGCTGTCGATCACCCTGGTCGGCATACTGTTCGTGGGTCTGGTGGGCTGGCGTCTGGTACCCGCGCGCCGCAATGCCGAGACCGCCAGTTTTGACACCGGCACCTACCTGACCGAGGTCAGGATTCAGGGTGAAAGCAAGGCCATTGGCAAGACGCTGCGTGAAGTGGAAGTCATTCTGGAAAAGGCGGACGCGCAGATCGTCGGCATGGTGCGCGGTGAGGTGCGGGTGATCGCGCCGTATTCGCGCAGGGTCTTGCGGGAAGACGACATTCTGGTTATCGAGGCGGAACCGGAATCCCTGGGTGCGGCACTGTCCAGCATGGGCTTGAAGCTGGAAGAGGAGGTGCTGGAGAGCAGCAACGAGCAGGATGACACTGACGACGAAAATGCCGAAGCCGGGGATGTGAAAAAGCCGGACAGTAAAAAATCCAGATCTGCTAAACGTGCATCCGACACGGCTGTCAAATCGGGCAGACCGAACGGTAAAAGTGGCGGTAAAAGTACAGGCAAAAAAACCGGAACCGACTCAGCCGCAGAGGGTAAAAGCGGTGCTGACGCTGAGGGGGATGCCGACACCAAGGCACCGGCGAAGTCTGATGAGTTGGTGATTCAGGAACTGGTCGTGATGCCGGGTTCGCCCCTGCAGGGGCGTTCTGCCACCGACATTGAATTGCGCACGCGCTACGGCATCAACCTGCTGGCCGTGTCCAGGCAGGGACGTCGATCGATCAAACGCCTGCGTTCAACCAGCGTCCAGGCTGGCGATGTCCTGTTGATGCAAGGTGTCCCTGAGGCGGTCTCGGGGTTTGCCGGGGATTACCGTTGTGTGCCGCTGGCAACGCGGGATATCCGGGTGCCGGTGAAGGGACAGGCGGTGCTGGCGGTGGCCATCTTTATCGGCGCCATTGGCGTCACGGCGCTGGGGTTATTGCCCGTTGCTGTGTCATTCTCGACCGCTGTGCTGGCCTATATGGCATTGCGGATTGTGCCGCCGCGCGCCGTGTATGATGCCATCGACTGGCCGGTCATTGTGTTACTGGGCGCTTTGTTGCCAGTCGCCGGGGCCATGGCCAGCACCGGTACTGCGGACGTGCTGGCGACAGCACTGCTGGACTCGGTGGCGCAGGGCAACCCGGTGGTTGCGCTGGCGCTGGTGTTAATCGTCACCATGACGCTGTCGGATTTCATGAACAATGCCGCGACGGCTGCCGTGATGTGCCCGCTTGCCATCAGCATCGCGGCGCAGCTGGGTGTGAACCCGGATTCGTATCTGATGGCGGTCGCCATTGGCGCCTCCTGTGCATTTCTGACACCGATCGGACATCAGAACAACACACTGATCTTGGGGCCCAGTGGCTTCAAGTTTGGCGACTACTGGAAGCTGGGTTTGCCGGTGGAGATCGTCGTGGTGGCGGTCAGCATGCCGGTATTGCTCTGGGTGTGGCCGCTCTAGGATGAACGGTCCTCACGGTTGCGCGCCGCTGCGGTGGCGTCCCGGTTTGACGGTATTTCTTCATCCGCCCGTTTCATCAGCACCCAGGCGCCGCCAAACACACAGCTGATGAGCGTGATTCCAAGAACCACGACCAGACGGTAAGGCATGGCGATATAAACATCGCCCAGCCGGTCGGCGGCATAGGCGAGCACATTGACGACAACCAGTGCACTGATAAAGCTGATCCAGACAATTTTTTTCATAATGACGATTCCTGGTGGGTGTCGGACAGCCATATCAACCCCGTCACGGCTGTGTCGTTGCGCTCAATAAACACCATGATGTCATCGACGCCGTTGTTGTTCAGGTCGGTAGTAACGATGTCGCCGCGTCTGGCATCGCCGGTGACGGGCAGGCTGAGGTCAGGCTGGCGGTCGCTGACGGTATTGACGTCTCGATTCACACCAATATCAAACTCGTCGATGATGCGGCGTATATCAATTTCATAGTCGTCCCGGTCCCGTCGATACCCGATGGAGGCAAGAAAGCGGTCGTCGTCCGCGTCGGGTTCAGGCGCCAGCGCCTGGTAAAAAACCTCAACCTGGTCTTCCAGCAACACCAGCAGATCGTCCATGGAATTTGCGGGTCGCGTCGCGTCCGGCTGACCGGATGACAGATTGCCACGGGCGGTGGGTAACACCACGTCGGTATCGCCGGCACGCTCACGCACATCCTGCACCGAGCTTATCATTCTTACCGCCGAAGGGAAGCGCAGAGCGACGGTCAGTCGGCGCGCCGGCCGGCGGGCAAAGGCATTGCCTTCGTTGGGGTAGACAAAGGCTTCGATGTTGATGGTGCCGGATATTGCCAGCCACAGAAACACATCCCCCAGTGACACCTGTTCCACCCGCCACAACCACAGGTCGGGTTGCCCGTCATCGTTTTCATCCTGCAGGAAGACACTGAGCACGTTACCGCCAGAGCGCAGGATCTGATCTGCCCGATCAAAATCAATGCCGTCTTCACTGCCCAGATGCAGGGCGACACGGCCCCCTTCGCGCAGGATCATGTCGTCGATGCCGTCGCCGTTCATGTCCTGCAGAATCTCTTCATGCGTCAAAGCCAGCACGCCGGTCAGGTTGGCAAAGTCGAGCTGGTCGACATCAAATTCGCCCAGTCGTTCACGAATCGCGGTGCGATCGACGCTGTAGTCTGGTGTCGCCCGGAAGTAGTCGCCGGTATCGCCGGCATTGGCCAGGAAAACGTCCAGGCGTTCGTCCGTATCGGAAACCAGGTCGGGGCGTGCATCGCCATTGACATCGCGCAGTGTCAGCAGCGGAATACGCAGGCTCTGACCGACGTCTCGGGTCAGATCAGCAACCAGAGCCCGACTCTCTGCGCCGACCACACTGAGGTCGCGTGGATTGTCCGGCGACAGTACGGTGCGCAGCTGCATGTCTGCAACAATAGCCAGTGGTGGCTGATAACTGTCATCCGGGTTGCGGATGTACAGGGACAGCGCGCCGGCGCCGGGAATGATCAGGTCGGCGAGGCCGTCGTCATTGATGTCACGGGAAAAGTTGAGTCGATAGACGCCCTGGGCCAGGAATCCGCCGAGGCCGCTGAGCAAGGGGTCGGTTGAAACGAACTGTTGTGCCCGGATGTGCCAGCGCAGTACCTGCTCCCCGTCGATCAGCGCCAGCAGAGACCAGCCGTCATTGCCTGCCTGCGCGGCATAATTGCCACTGATGTCCCAGCCCACCGCTTCGCCCGGCAAGCTGATCTGTGTGCCCGGGGCAGAGAAATCGAAACCGCCGGATGACTGAAAATACAGGCTGACAGTGTTGCCGGCGAAAGTCATCAGGTCATCAAGGCCATCGCTGTCGGCATCCACAATCAACATGCGTGCCGTCGCTGGCGGCAGAGAGAAACTGAAAGGTCGGTAGCCAGGCAGCGTATTATTGGCCTGGGCCTGGGCTGTCATCAGGCTGGCGGCCAGCAGCACTGCCGGCGTGGTAGCGGAACGACAGCGGATTGCGCAGGAACGAATCATGGCGAAGACACCAGTACAGTGATGGTATTGGAGTGGTAAAGCAGAAGGTCGGGAATCGCGTCAGCGTTCAGGTCCTGGACGCTGAAGGCTATAATAGTGCGCTGCGGCACATACTGCCAGAACGGTACACTGGCAAATTGCAGGCTGGCGTCAATGGTTTTCGCTGCAAGTGTGCCCTCGTCGGTCAGGTACAGCGCATCAATGCGCCCGTCGCCATTCAGGTCGGCATCCAGCATGATCGGACTGGACAGGCCGCGAATATTACTGGCGGAAAAATTTTCCTCAAGTCGGAAATCGGGCCGGTTATTGAACCGGTACTGCGCCCGGTTGCCGTTATTGCCGTACAGCAGCTGGGTACGCACGATGCTGGTATTGCGAATCGCGTTGACCACCGGGATGGTGTAGTAACTGACACTGAGCACCGGGTAGCCGTTGCCGGCAATGTCGCTGATATTGATTTGCACATCGTAGCCACTGAAACGCATGACCTGATCTGGCTGGTCAAAATCGAACTCACCATTGCGGTTCAGATAGAAATAGACAACCCAGTCGTTGGCATCCTCCACCACGCGCATGACGTCGGTCAGCTTATCGCCGTTAACATCCAGCAACTGGATGTCGCCCTCCATGGTGATGGGCCCCTGCCAGTCAGGGCTGTCACCATAGCGGCTGTCGGCATGTTGACGGAGCACATTGACCTGGCCGCGGATATCATCGCCGATGTTAAGAAACACAATGTCGTTGCTGTCGGCTCCGTGGATGTTGGCGAAAACGGCGGGTGGTCGCCACAGACTGCGTGCCAGAAGGACGCTACTGTCGTCGCTGCGTGCATCATCCAGAAAGTCGGTAAACGCCGAATTGGGACGCGCTTCAAGGCTGACCACCAAGCCGTCCTGGCGGTTGAATCGCACCTCTGTGGAGAAGCGCCCGGCGCTGTCGGGCAGGGCAGACGGATCCAGGTCCTCATTGACGGTACTGAAACGCTGCACCAGCGTGAACTGTTCGTCCGGGCCGCCAAGAAATACGCCATAACCTTCCGGGCCGGGCAGCAGCATATCCACCTGTCCATCGCCGTTAATATCAGTGGGAGGTGGCAGGAATTCGATCACCTGACGATCTGGAATCGCCGCTATCAACGGCCAGTCCAGCAGCGGTCTGATATTGCCACTGTAGCCATCAATGGCTGATGACAGGCTGAACGCGCCTGTGCCGGTAAATAACAGGAGTTCGTCGCCGGCCTCTGACCGGATATCGGCAAAACTGACCGCGACCACCTCCGGTACGATAGCAATGTAGCTGGAGGGCTGTGCGGGGAACCGGTTATTGTCCTGCTGCAGGTATACCAGCAACTGGCGGCCGGCCCCGGCGGTCCATTGCGGGACAATCAGATCGTTGCGTCCGTCGCCATTCAGGTCAGCCATGGCCAGTTGGTTGGGCCATGCCGGTGCCGGAAATTCGGATGCGATATAATTGAGCTGCCTGCTTTCAGTTTGAGCCTGCAGCGGTGTGGCGGGCGCAGTCAATGCAGCCAGCAGCATCACTGTCAGTGCCCCCGAGGGGTGTCTGCGCCTGTTTTTAGTCAAGCCCTTACGCCTCAAACCACTTACTCCTCAATCAATTCGCCATAGTCGCTGGCCGAACGGAACAGCCCGAGCACATTGTACTCGCGCTCGGCGCCATTGCGCTGATAAGAGAACAGCGAAAACAGTATCAGGTCACCCACGGATAATCGGGTCTGGTCCGGGCTCAGCGTTGATTCATAACGAAACAGGGGCCACAGGCTGAGCCGGCTCAATTTGCGGCCAGGATGCCACAAGTCAACACGTTGATAACGAATGTTGGTGCCCTGACTGACAGTGAGTGTGACGTTGTCACCCGGCTGGTAGCGCTGGGTCAGTGTGGTGACCAGGCCCTGCGCCGACTCTATCGTGTTGTCATCGACGGCGAGAATGATGGCGTTGATGCCGATGCTGGCAGTTGCCAGCGGGCTGTCATCAAACAGGCGCACGACACGCGCGCCCGATATCCGGTTGCCGGCCGGATCCTGCAGCAGTTCGGTGCTGAAGCCCGCGCGCAGCAGCACCGGGTCGGCGCGGTAAAGTTCAACCGGTCCGGCCTGTTGCGCGGTGACCGGGGTCACCTCAACGGCGGCCATGAACACAGTGGTATTGCGTCGTACTTCAAACTCGAAGCGTTGTGCTTCATGGGTTTGCAATGCCAGCGCATCAAGCACATCGGGATGATTGCTCTCGGTGCCGTCGATACTGAGGATGACATCGCCGGCGCGAATGCCGGCCCGCTCGGCGGGACCGCCAGGTGCGACGGCGCGAACCCGGATGCCGGGCAGGATACTGATGTTGGTCAGCGAGTCACTTTCGTTGATGGCGCCGGTCAATCCGAAACTGACACCGGGCACTGCCGCCGCACCCGTGTTGGTCGCCAGCACAACCGTGTCCGGCGACAGCGCCAGGGTCGGCACGCGCTGTCTGGGCTCATAGCTGACGCAGGCGCTCAGCACCGCCAGGCAGAGTAGCAGTAACCCGGATCCAGGCCTCATGTCATAACTCCTTCGTACGTGGTTTCAGTCTTCTCAGTCGGGTCACAGTTTCCGGTATTGCACAATGATCAGGCTGGCCACAACCATCACTAGCATCTGCGGCCAGGGTGCCCACTGGTTAAGCTGCAAGGCGGCCGGGTCGATCAGCACATCGGAGAAACCGCGCACCAGTCGACTGACATCGCTGAGATAGGACTCATTGAGCAGCGACGCCTGATAACTGACATACAGATAGCCGGAGGCGTCGCCCATTAGTCCCTTGAAAATGTCCAGCGCCAGGGTCAGGCCCAACGCGGCGGTGATGGCTTGCGTGGCATTCTGCGTGCTGACGGAAACAAGCGTGCCCAGCGCGATGGCAGCCGGCAAGGGTATCAGTGCCAGTATCAATCCCAGGCGAATTTCGGCGTGGATCTCCTGGGTGCCGATCAGCTCATAACCGTCCTCGACGACCGGGCCGAAATCCCACAGGGCATTGGCGACCAGCGTCGCCACTGCCAGCATCAGCGCCACCGACAGCGCCCCAATGATATGCACATTGACCAGTTTTGCTGCCAACAGCGCGCGCCGGCTGACGCGTCGAATCAGCAGATGACGAAGGGCGCCACTGTCCCGGTCGCCGGCAAAACTCCAGGCGGCGTAGGCGACCAGCATCAAGCCAGTCAGTGTCAGTCCGGTGGACATGGCGTCTACCAGGGCGCCCCAGGCGTCCGCGCCTGCTACCGATGTTTGCCCGAAACCCTGCCCCGACAGCGCCTCGCGAGCCTGCTCGCCGGCACTGCGAAAGCTTAGCAACAGCAGCTGCACGCTGCTGATCAGCGCCGGCAGGACAACCACCAGGCGCGTCGAGTTGCTGCGCAGCGCGACATAAAGTTCGGCCCTGAGCGCTGTGATGAATGCGTCCATCAGTGTGTCCCCACAATATCGTGGAACAGCTGGGTCAGGCTGGGACGGCGCATCTCCAGGCCCGACACTGAGATGCCGGCCAGCACCAGGGCTGTGTTGACCGCTGCTGCGTCAAGCGCATGCAATGTCATGCTGAGCATGGCGTGGTCGTTGTCGCCGGTGCGTGTGATGTCGCTGACGCCCGGCATCTCGGCCAGCAGGACACTGGCCCTGTTGGCCTGATCACAGGACACATCAAGGCGCGCCTGCCGGCCATGGAACAGGTTGTCTACATGATCGCTCAGCTCAATTCGGCCCCGATGCAATATTGCGAGGTGCGTGCAGACGTTTTCCAGATACGCCAACTGGTGACTGGACAGCAGAAAAGTGGTGCCATGTTCGTGATTGAGTTTTTTGATCAGTGCCAGCACATCATCAACACCCCCGGCATCGAGGCCGTTAAAGGGTTCGTCAAGCACGATGAACTCAGGCTGACCGATTAGCGCGTGCGCAATGGACGTACGGCGCCGGTTGCCTAGCGACAGTTGTCTTATTTTATAGTTGCTGTAGCGAGCGATACCCAGCAAGTCCTCGACCTCGGCGGGCGTGCGGACCGGATGGCCGCACACCAGCCGGGCATGCTCGAGTGCCTGACGGACAGTCAGTGCCGGATGCAGGCTGGGCGCGTCGAAGATACCGACAACGTCGCCCCGGCCCTGCCACAGGCGGGACGGATGTCGACCGAGCACCTGTAGCTTGCCTGACTGAAAGGGTTGCATGCCCAGCACACATTCCATGGTGGTGGTTTTGCCGGAACCATTGAGCCCCACCAGGCCATGGATGGCGCCACGCTCCACGTTAAGGTGAAGCTGATTCAACACCGCGGTTTTGCCGTAGCGCTTGTCCAGCGCGGCAATCGACAGTACCGGTTGTGAAGCCAGTGTTTCGTCCCGCGCCATGGCGTTACTCCACAAAAACGTCGTCGACGGTCAGTTCGCGAATATCTCCCAGGCCGGCAAGTGCTGCCATGTCAATCCGGCTGGTGTCACCGACAATGGATATCAATTTGGCGCGACCGGCGACATGGGCCTGCTGGAACTGCAACAGGTCTTCCAGCGTCATCTCCTGCAGTTGGGCAAAGCGCTGCCTGCGCGGGTCACCGTTCAGGCCCAGCTGCTGCCAGGCGTAGACGGTGCCGGGGATCTGCCGGAAACCGATCGTGGAGGTGCGATAGCGATTGATCTGGGCATTAACGGCATCCTCAAAACGATCACTGGAGCGCGGCATATTGTCGAACAGGTCAACAAACGCAGCGGTGGCTTCCGCGGCTTTGTCGTTCTGCGAACCGATGGCCCCGAGCACCAGTGTTTCCACCTGTGGCCGCCCGCCCTGTGAATAGTTGGCAGCGGCCGAGTACGCCAGTGCGCGTGCCTCGCGCAATTCCTGGAATACGACACTGGACATGCTGGTACCAAAATAGCTGTTGTAAACGGACGCGGGCACAACCAGCTCTTCGTCATAGGTGCCGTCGGGAAACTCCAGGCGTACCTGCGACTGCGCGGTCTCGCGGTGTATGACATAGATGTCGTTGTTGGCGATCTGGCGTGCGCGCCGGTAGTCATAGGGCGGCGGCTCGGCCAGGGCGTCGCCTGGCTGGTGATGTTCACGCAGTATGGCAGTGACGCGTTCCAGCGGCATGGAGCCGGTGTAGCTGATGCGATGCTGATACTGCTGCAGACCGCTGATCAGCGCCAACAGCTCATCAAGCGCTACCGCCTGAATGGCATCGCTGCTCATCGCCTTCAGCATTGGCGAATCGTCGCCGTAGCGATTGTACAGATACAGGGCCTGGCTGATGGCCTGCGGATCCTCGCGCTGGTTGCGACGCGCTTCGAGAATGGTCTGTTTGAGCTCGGTAAATGTGGCCTCGTCGGCGCGCGGATCACTGATCAGCTCAAGCATCAATGCCAGCGTGGCCTCGAACTGTGAGTCCAGACCGGTAATGGCAATACTGGTTTCGTTGGCGCTGCTGCTCAGGCCGAAATCACTGCCCAGCCGATACCACTCTTTCTGCAGGTCTTCAGCAGACAGATCAGCCGTGCCGGCCTTGCCCATCAGGGCACTGGCCAGACTCAGCACATCGTTGTGCTCTGTGCCTACATCAATACTGATGTTAAGCGTAAACAGTTCATTCAGTGGGTTGCGGGCATAATACAGCGGCACATTGGGGGCATATTCGCTGATCTCATAGTCCCGACCGGCTTCCAGGAAGGTGGGCTCGATTTCCTCGTACGGCATGGCCAGAATCTGCGCAGCAAACTGCGACTGGCGACTGGGGTCGATCTGTACCGGATCAATTTGCGGTTTGTCGACCGGCGGGATAACAGCCGGGCCATCAACACGGTGTACGGCGACATAATTGTCGTCGCCAAAATAGCGGTTGGCCACAGCAATGATATCCTGGCGAGTGACGGCCTGCAGACGTGTCATCTGGTTAACGTGATAGTCCCAGTCAGCATCGGACAGAAACGCCGAACGCATGTCCGCCACACGTGCCGTGTTAGATTCCAGACCACGCATGTTCATGCGCCGAAAGTCATTGACAATGGCGGGCAGTATCCAGTCCTCAAATTCACCACGCTTGATGATATCCAGCTGTTCCAGCAACAGTGCCTCGACCTCGGCCAGCGTCTGGCCGTCGCGCGGGACACCCCACAGACGCTGAGAGCCATAGTCATTGAGGAATTCGGGTGATGAGCCGGCAGCCTGCACACGTTGACGCTGATTAAGGTTGAGATTGATCAGCCCGGCAGTGCGATTGTCCAGGATCATGTCCAGCAGCATCAGGGCTTCCTGATCCGGGTGGCCGTTAGGGACCGTGCGAAACGCCATTTGCACTTCTTCCTGTCCCGGGTAGGTGACGGTGACGCGCTCTACCGCGGTCACCGGTGCTTCCTGCCAGGTCTGCTCCGGCGGCAATGGCTTCGCTTGCCAGTCGGAAAACTCGGCACTGATGACCTGCATGGTGTCTTCAATATCGATATCACCGCTGATAAAGATCGCCATGTTGTTGGGCACATACCAGGTATCGAAATATTCCTGGATATAAACCAGTGAAGGATTCTTCAGGTGTTCAGCATCGCCAATGGTGGACTGCTGGCCATAGGGGTGATTCTTGTACAGCAGGTCAGCCAACGCGTAGTAGGCGATGCGGTCGCGGTTATCGAGTGTGCGATTCTTTTCCTCGTAGACCACTTCAAGTTCGGTATGAAACAGACGGAACACCGGATCGACAAAGCGATCCGCTTCTATTGCCGCCCACTGACGCAGACGGTTGGCGGGCAGGCTGACCTTATAAACTGTCTCCTCGTGCCAGGTGTGTGCGTTCAGCCCGCTGGCACCCATGCTGCTGTAAAGCGTATCCAGCTCACCGGGTACCGCATACATTGACGCTTCCTGTGAAACCCGATTGATCTCCGCGTAAATCTCTGCGCGGCGCTGCTCATCAGTCTCGCTGAAATGCTGCTCGTAGAGCGCTTCGATCTGCGCCAGATAAGGTTGTTCGGCGCTGTAGTCGAGGGTGCCCAGTGAGCGGTTACCTTTGAACAGCAGATGCTCGAGATAGTGCGCCAGCCCGGTCGCATCGGCGGGGTCCTGTTTGCTGCCTGCCCGTACCGCTATTTCGGCATAGAAGCGCGGTTCCTGGGTATTCTGCGTCAGGTATACCCGCAGTCCATTATCCAGTTCGTAGATGTGTGCATTCAGTGCGTCATCAGGGTTGGGCGGGTAGACACGCGAGTAGTTGATCGCTGCCTGGCCGGCCGCGGCGGCGCTGTCGGGTTGCTCGGCCGTTGGCGCTTCCGGTGAGCAAGCAGCCAGGGCGAGCAGGGCAATGGCGATGCCGGCGGAAGATCGGCGGAAAAACAGGCAAACTTGGGTTACGGCGACACTGAACATGGCTAAATTCTCCGGAAAAAACTGCGGCAGCTTCCTAATGTATAGGAATTCGAGCAGAAATCCAGACCCGGTGTGGTGCGGGCGTGCTTTACCAGTAGCTTTCGTAGCTCAGCTGACCGGGTTGTCCTGGTCGGTTGTCGCGAAAACCGCGATCCTGCAGAATCGCCACGGCGTCCTTGACCATGCCCGGGTTACCGCACAGCATGACATGGCTGTCTTCAGCGCGCAGTTCATGGCCCAGGTGGCGCTCCAGTTCACCGTTGCGCAATTTGTCAGGAATGTGGCCATGCAGTGTGCCGTCGCGCTGCTCACGGCTGATGAATGGCACCAGGGTAAACCGTTGCGGGTACCGCGCCTGCAGGGCGGTAAACAGCTCCCGGTACTGGAAGTCATCCCAGACACGTGCCGCATACACCAGGGCAACGTGTTCAAACTGCTGCCAGGGCTGATCGGTCTGCAGCATTGATATGAACGGTGCGACACCCGTGCCGGTCGCCATCAGGCACAGATTTCGGGCGGGTGTGCTGATGCCGGACAGGGTCAGCGTGCCTTCCGGTTGCTGTTGTACCCACACCGTATCACCGGCAACCCTGCGTGACAGCGCGCGCGACAGATCGCCTTCCAGTTGGGTGTAAAAGAAAAACTCCAGCGGCTGGACGCCGGGCGCGCTGAGAATCGAATAGGGTTGCGCCACGCGCTCGCCGTCGACATCCAACGCCAGGCTGGTGTACTGGCCCGCGGTAAAGGGGGCAACATCTGCCCGGATGCTCAGTGAAAAGAGGTTTTCTGTCCAGTGCGTGATGTCTGCCACCACGCCTTTGACCCAGTCTGTCATGAAGTCTTGCCTGCTATACGCCAGAGAGGCGGCATTGTCGCATAAATGGAAATAATTGGCACTTCGTCAAGGATTTAGATAGTCTGTCCCGAAGCAGCAAATAAAGACAAAAAATTAAAAAGAGGACAACGAAAGTGGCGGGTTCATCAAACACCTTTGCTCAGAAGTGGTTTACGACACCATTGTGGAAACGGATCGTACTGGCGCTGATTCTGGGCGTCATTGTCGGGGCGATATGGGGCGAAGGCGCTCAATCAATCCGCTGGATAGGTGATCTGTTCATCCGTCTGATCCAGATGGTGGTGGTGCCACTGATTTTCATTACCATCGTGGCCGGCATTGTCGCCATGGGAGATCCGCAGAAACTGGGTTCGCTGGGCATCAAGACACTGGCGATATACATGGGTACAACGCTGGTTGCCATTATCGTCGGTTTGACGCTGGCCGCGATTATTCAGCCCGGCATCGGTGTCGACCTGTCTGGTGCAACACCTGGCACCTTGCAGGCGCCCATTCCGATCGGCGAGCGCATGATGTCAATTGTCCCCACCAATCCGGTGGCAGCCCTGGCAGAAGGCAATGTCCTGGCGATCATCTTCTTTGCCCTGATTTTTGGCATGGGTATTCTGGTGGTCGGCGCCAAGGCTCAGCCCATGGCCGATATCATGGACGCCGGTGCGGAAGTCATGCTGAAGCTGACACACTGGGTCATGGAGTTTGCCCCGTTCGGGGTGTTTGCACTGATTGCCTGGGTGGCTGGCACGCAGGGCGTGACGGCGCTGCTTGACGTTGTCGCACTGGCTTCAACCGTGATCATCGCGCTGGTTTTCCACACGGTGGTGGTGCACAGCAGCATCATGAAATTTGTCCTGGGGCTATCGCCACTGAAGTTTTTCAAGGGCGCAAAGAATGCCATGCTGGTGGCTTTCTCGACGTCTTCAAGCATGGCAACGTTGCCGGTGACATTGACCGCAGCGGAGGAAAATCTGGGTATCAAACCGGGCGTTGCCTCGACGGTGCTGCCGCTGGGCGCTACGATCAACATGGATGGTTCGGCGATTTATGTCGGTGTGGTGTCAGTGTTTGCCGCGCAGGTATTTGGCGTGGAGCTGAGTTTCATTGACTACCTGCTGGTGGCTGCGACCACCACCATGGTATCCATCGGCACCGCGGCGGTGCCCGGGGCGTCAGTGTTTCTGATGGCGGCAGTGATGGGCACGATAGGCCTGAGCCCGGAACAGATCGCCGTGGTGGTGGGTTTTGTGCTGCCGTTTGACCGGCCGCTGGATATGCTCAGAACCAGTGTCAATATCACCGGTGACCTGTCGGTGGCGACCACGGTGGCAAATTGGGAGAATGAGTTTGATCGAGAGATCTTCGACTCCACTGGCAAAAGTCGCGTGAAGGCCATCACCTGAGGCGGCAGGCCGGGTGGTCATGTGGGTCAGAAAGACCAGCTCAGCGTCAGCCCGGCACGTACATCCTGATCCAGAAAGTACAGCGCACTGTCGTCGGCGGCATGGGTCAGAATAATCTGGCCGGCAATCTCCCAGGCGTCGCTCAGGCGATAGTCGGCGGCCAGGTTGAATAACACTTCTTCCCCGTCCAGGGCGACCTGTGCGGTGGCCGACAACATCAGTTCCTCATTGCGCAGGCTGTGGCTGTAGCGCAGCAGGGCAAGGCCTTCAACGTCGCGCTGCCGCCACTGGATGGCGACGTCATCATCGGGTAAGTCGAGAAAGCGTTGTGCCTGAATACCCAGACTGATCTGCCGGGTGGCAGAGATGCCATATTCAAAGCCGGCAGCCATGCTTAAACGGTTTTGTTTGTCGTAGCCCGGTAACCAGCCGACACCGCCAGGACCGTCGGGCACGCGCTGTGCCACCTCGGTCAGCAAACCATGACTGTAGGCCAGGTCGAATGTCAGCAGCAGGCGACCAATGGCGCGGTTGGCACTCAGGCCCAGGAGCAGGAAATCGTTGATCTGGCTCTGGGCCCGGTTGCTGCCATCGTCGGGCAGGGTGTAACGCAAGGTGTTTTCATAAAGGCGCGCCGCCATGACCGCCAGGTCACTGCCGGTGAATGTCCGGCTCCAGCGGGTGCCTGCTTCAAACAGCTGCCGGTCCCGGTCGTGGCTGCCCAGGCGCAGGGGCTGGCCATTGACGCTTGCCGGTTCGGGGAACAGCGGGCTGCCGGTGACCGGCACCGGATCAAATTCGGGATACAGATTGATAAAACTTGACCAGTTGCCGTGCTCGCCAAAGTGATCCCAGACCGCCAGCCATTGATTGAGCCGGGCATCTTCGATGTCGATGATGGTCAGGTCGCGATACTCGGTGGTGTTGATGACATCCAGCACCGACATGCCAATGGTCTCACCCCAGACAATGGTCTGTCTGCCAAAGGAGAAACTGTTCTGCGCGCCACTGCGTTGCACAAAAAATTCATTCAGGCGCCACTCCCAACCATCACGGCCGGGGTTGTCGTGTTCATAGTCGCCAGGCAGATAGGCCCGTAATTGAGCGCTGCCCTGCAGCAGCCAGCCGGCGGCAAACGGATTCTGATAACGAATGTTCAGACCCAGGCGGTTGTTCTCCAGGCCACGGTGCTGGGTGTCGATATCGCCCGTGGGCGTGGCATAACGATGCTTGCTGAGATGCGCAACCGTTTGCTGGCTGAGTTGAAAGCGGAAGTTGCCCGGCGGTTCGGTGGCGGTGGCAAACAGGTCCACCCCATCAAACGCGCTGTCATCAAACGCGGCATCATCAAAGGCACCGATATCGAATTCAACCGCGTCCGGAAACGCGTCAACATCATCGCCCTGGGCAGAGAGCGGGCTGGCAACGGTCAGCAGCAACGTCAGGCAGCCGGCCATCCGGTGTCGGAATCTGCAGTCAGGGGGCGTCGGCAACGGTCCGGTCTCCAGCGGTGACAGCCAGTCAGGGTTCAATCGACCTGCGCACGGATGCGGCTGAGTTCGGCCTCGCGAAAGGCAACGTCGGTCAATGTTCGAGGCGTCAGGAAGTTTTCTGCGACATCAATGCCGGTATTGATCTCCAGGATCGCCATATTGGACAGGCGATTGGCAACCAGGTTCATCATGGTCAGGGAACGGGCGGTCCACACACCATTGACCTGCTCAATACGGGACGCCATCAAACGTTTGATCTCGCGACCCTGGCGGTCGTACATGTCTGCTCTCAGCACGACAAATCGGTCTTTGTCGATATATTGCACAGTGCGTGCGTAACGGGATTTACGGGCACGCTCGGCATTGGGTAGGGTTTCAATGACCCAGACGTCACGTCCGGATTCAGTGCTCTCTTCGAGAATGCTGATGTCGTATTCTTCCAGCTTGCCGGTATCCTGATCTTCAGTGGTGAACTCCGACCCAAACAGGGATGCTGATTCCGAGTCATCGTCGGAGTTGCCACTGGCAATACGTTTGACCTGACCCAGTGCCGACAGGTACAGCCAGGTTTCATTGTCGCGGCCGGGATCATCGTAGGCATAACTCAGCATGCCGATGCCGCGCTCGGCTGCCGGCTCCAGCACAATCGAAATGGATTGGGTATCGCGGTTGTCTTCGCCGGTATTGATGCTGACCGACTCCAGCGCCTTGACGCGAGGACGTTCGGCGCAGGTGATCTGGTTGTTCTGCAGACCGAAGCGGCAACTGGATAGCTGGATGCGGTTGAATGCCGCATCCGACACCGCACGCTGGTTGTCTTCCACGCGCTCAAGAATTTCCCGCCCGCTGAGTTGGGAATCCACCTGCGCGTGGGCGGTCAGGGTGATGAAGGCGGCGGCCAGGAGCAGGCCTTTTACTGTCAATCTCATGCATTGTCTCCGGCGTGTTTGCGGTTAATCTGAGCGGAACTGTCCATCGCGCTGGCGAATTCCTCAATTGGCCCCTTGAGCCCGAAGCGGGGTTTGAATTTCATCAGTATGGCTGGCAGAAGCAGCAGGTCACACAATAGTGCGACAAATATTGCCAGCGCACCAAAAATACCGATCTTGGCCATGCCCAGATACTCCGAGAAACCGAGTATGGCGAAGCCCAGGCCCAGAATCATGGTGGTAAACAGCACTGCGCGCCCGACGTCGTGCACGGTGCTGTCCAGTGCCTGCTGCATGTTGCGTGTGCGCACCAACTCGACACGGTAGTGTGTCATGAAGTGGATGGTGTCATCCACGGCTATGCCAATGATCACCGGCGCAATCAGCAGGGTATCGGTATCCAGAGGGATATCCAGCAGTCCCATCAGGCCGAAGGCGAGCAGCGCCGGAATCAGGTTGGGCACGATAGAGATCAGTCCAGCCTGGACGGAGCCGAGGGTGACAATCATGATCACGCTGATGACGCCGAGTGCCAGCAGGAAGCTGCTGTACTGTGACTGCGCGATTTCATCCATGGCCCGCATCATCAAGGGAACCGAACCCGTGACGGTGACTTCCAGATCCGGAAATCGCGCCTGCAGTGGTGCAAATACGGTATCAATTTCCTCACCGAGTTCATCAAAAAACAGCTGATACTGATACGAGCCGGCGTTGTACGCGTTGATGGTGATATGACTGCGGCTGAAATCATCGGAGACCAGGCTGCGTCGCTCCTCCGGGTTGGCACTGTTGAACAGATACATCAGCTGCGACACGGTGATCGCAGAATCCGGAATACGGTAGTACGCCGGGTTGTCCTGATTCATGACCTGATGGGTATCCTTGACTATATTGGCCAGTGAATAGGTACGGGACACCTCGTCGGGATAACGCTCAAGGATGTGCCTCTGCAGTGTCTCCATCGCGCGCAGCAGCGAGGGCTCCATCAAACCGTCGCTGACGCCGCTGTCGATCATGATGGAAATATTCTGCGCCCCGGCCATGTGTTCATCGACGATGTTGTAAGCAACCCGCGGCGCGCTGTCCTGACGTGCCAGTTCCGACACGTTGCTGTCGATCTGGACTTGGCTGGTGCCATACAGGGAAGCAGTGAACAGGGTGGCAAACAACAGCAGAATGGTCTTTGGCCGGCGCGCAACCAGCGGCGGACAGGCGGCCAGCAGCCGGTCCTGCCAGCGCAGCACCACCAGTGCCGCCACACCAATGAGGGCAATATACAGCCCCATCACAATGCCCGTGAGCCAAATCAGAAGTGTCAGGCCGACGACAATCGCCAGGACTCGCAGCGGCACCGGGCTTTGTCGCCAGAGATCTGCCAGCCGTCCGCGTTGGCCGTCGGGCTGTTCTGAGCCTGGCTGATGCGCCGGTTGTGCCCCCGGGTGCCAGACGCTGAGCAGAATGGGCAGTAACACCAGGGTAAAGAAAAATGCCATAAACACGCCGAGCGCCGACATGACACCAAACACCCTGATGGGCACCAGGCCAGAGGTGGTCAGGGCAAGCACCCCGGTCATGGTGGTGATGGTGGTGACCATGATGGCCAGGCCGGTTTTGCCATAGGCGCCGGTGAGTGCGTCATGGTGCTCGCGGCCCTGCTGGCGATAAACAAAGTAGGCACTCATGACATGCACACAGTCGGCGATGCCAACTGCAAAGACAAGCAGCACCGTCAGCGAAATCATGGTCGACAGTGTCACGCCAAACGCAACCGTTATGCCCCAGGTCCAGACCAGGCTCAGCGCAATGGTCAGAATTGACCAGGCGACGGCGCTGAAGGAGCGGAACAGGGTGCGTAGCAGAAACACAAAAATGGCGACCATGCCCGCTGCCAGCCAGGCAAACTGTTGCAGTACCTCGAACACCCAGGCCATCAGGGGTGGATTGCCTACCGGGTAGAAATCCAGTGTGTCGTCTACGTCACTGAAGACCTCGCTCAACGCTGTAAAAAAACGCTGGTACTCGACCATGTCGACGGTCTGGAAGGGAATGTCCTGAACGGTCGCGCTCTCGTCATAATACAGGTCGAAGCCGCCGTCGCCGCTGGCGGTGCTGTCGAAATCGCTGAAAAAGTCGCCCAGCGTGACATCTTCGGCGTTAACGGCGGGCTCGAAACCCGCCACCGGTTCGGCGCCGAAGGTTGTCTGTATCATCAGGGCCCCGAACCGGGCATCGGCCGAGTAGAACGCCAGCCTGAAGTCGTCCTCGGCCATGGCGTTGTCGCGGATGGCTGCCAGTGCCTCGGCGTCATCCGGAATGACCTCGGGCACCAGTCTTTCCGAGCGCAGCGTATTACCATCCACCTGCTGGACGCGCAGGGTGGTAATCGATTGCACGCGCCTGATTTGCCCCAGTTCCTCAAGGTCGGCGTTGTAGTCGGCAGGATCAAGGTCACGCCAGTTGCGCAGTTTGTCCGTCAGTTCACTGACTGCGCGTAACGACTCAGCAGAAAAAACATTGCCGTCCCTCGCTTCGTACACCAGAAACACGGAGTCGTCACTGCCGAACTGGGTACGAAACGAATTCAGCGCCGTGATGGCCGGATCGCTTTGATCCAGAAAGCTGTCAATGCTCATGTCCAGGCTGGTGCGGGTGGCAATGCTGTAAGCGCTGAGTACAGTGCCAGCCAGCAGCACGAGGCAGACCAGCAGCCTGTGCCTGACCATGGTGGCGGGTGCGCCGGCAAAAAAGCGGCTCAGCACCAGAAGCCCATTCTCCATCGGGGTGACTCCAGTACGCCCTGTTACCGCTTAAAACCAGGACTGATTGATTTATTGTTATTGCTAGTTGGGGTAGCGATGCCGGGCAATGACTTGCCTCAGCACCGATAAATGCCGAAAGTCTGGCGTCCCTCATTGATGGTCGATTCCGGTACTATCCGGTTGCCGCCGTCTTCGCCTGCCTCATTGCGCGCCAGATCCACCAGCTCTGCCTGCAACCGGCTGGCGCCGCGATCGACGAATCCTATGCTGTCCAGGGCATTGACATTGGTGACGCCGATGCGGCGGCAACTGGTGACTTCTGCCGCGGTCGCCAGGCTGACCTGCTCACCCGCCGGGGTAAGCTGGACCCAGCTGCTGCAGGCACTTGCCAGAAAAATCAGCGTGCCCAGCAGCGGCAGGCGAAGGCCTGTGGCACGCATGCTGCGGTAATCTGGAAATCGAACACATGAGCGGGTCATACAAAGAGCCTCTTGGTTGTTATGGCGCCGGCACACAGCTGCTTGGAGCGTAAACCGTGAACGTATTCAGCTGACCGGCAGGCCGTGTGTATTATCCTTGTTCTCCGGCACTTGGCAACTGCCCAATAGGGCTAAAGGTGTGCGTTGCTTCACGGTTTTTGCCTCGGTGTCAGGGGCAGAGGCAGGTCTGCGGGCATTTGTGCTAATATCGCGCCATTCGACAATCTATAGGGAGAAGGAACATGCTGGCACCAGATACTGTGCTGAACGGAAAGAACATCGTGGTTATCGGCGGCACTTCGGGTATCGGTCTGGCCACCGCAATCGCCGCCAGCAAGCTGGGTGGCAAGGTCTGGGCCTGCGGGCGCTCCGCCGAACACATGGAGAAAGCCCGCGCCGCCAGTGAGGGCAAGGTGGCGCTGGTGCAGCTGGATACTCACGATGACGATGCCATGACTCGTCTGTTCACGGAGATCGGGCACATTGATCACCTGGTGTCGGCTGCCACTGGCGGCACGCGCACGCTCAAACCCTTTGTCGAACAGACTGAAGAGCAGTTTCAGGCTGCCTTCGGCAAGTTGTGGGGTTACGCCAAAGTCGCCCGCATCGGCGCCCCGTTTGTTGCCAAAGATGGCAGCATCACTTTTGTCAGCGGCGCGCCAGCGCGTCGCTTCAAAGCCAATATGTCGGCGTTGAGCTGCGTGGGTGGTGCGGTAGAGAACATGGTGCGTTGCCTGGCGGTCGAGCTGAGCCCGGTCAGGGTGAACGTGGTGTCGCCCGGTATTGTAGATACTGCGCTGTTTGACTGGATGGGTGATGAAAAGTCAGCACGCGTGACTGCCATGACCCAGGGGCAGCTGGTGCGCCGAATCGGGCGACCGGAGGAGGTCGCCAGTGCGCTGGTGTACCTGATGCTGAACGGATATGCCACTGGGACGACCGTCGATGTCGACGGCGGGCAGTTGTTAAGCTGATGGCCGGGATGACATTGCATGACGCCATCCATCAGCGCCGGTCGGTCCGCGGCTATCTGCCGGACGCCATCGCTGATGAGGTACTGACCCGTATCTTTGAGCTGGCACAGCTGGCGCCGTCCAACTGTAATGTGCAGCCCTGGAAGGTGTTTGTTGCCACCGGTGAGCTGCGCGATCAGCTCAGCGCAGAGATGCAGCGCCGTGTGATTGCCCGCGAACCGGCGACTCCGGATTACGAGTACCGGGGTGATTTTGACGGTGAATACCGCAAGCGGCAGGTAGAGTGCGCGGTTGCGCTGTACTCGCAGATGGGCATAGAGCGCCATGACCGGGAAGGCCGCGAACGGGCAGTATTGCGCAACTTCGAGTTTTTTGATGCGCCCTACATGGCCTTTATCGGCATGGACCAGGCCTTCGGTACCACAGTGGCCATTGATGTCGGCATGTACGCACAGAACCTGATGCTGGCGATGGTCGCCAATGGCGTGCACAGCTGCCCGATGGGCACCATGCGCAACTACCCGGACCTGGTGCGTGATGCCTTTGGTCTGGGCGATGAAACCCGTATACTGTTCGGATTGGCCTTTGGTTATGAAGACACCTCAGTGCCAGCCAATCGCACCCGAACGACACGTGAACCGGTCTCGGCCAGTGTCGTCATGAGAAGTGTGTCCACAAAAAAATAATGAAAAGCCTGAGGGCATGGAATGCGTTTCAAACCTGTTGTCCTGATTTACGATATTGATAACCGTCTGGTGGACGACGTTGCTGCAGAAATCGGTATCACCGGCAAATACACCAGTATCAATACCTATAACGAAGCCAATGCCATGGATGCTGTGCGTCAGTACGACCGTGGCTTTGGCTGGCTGACCAATAAACTGGCCTGCATCATCACGGGCTGGAACAGTCACAAAAAACCACGTGATCAGTTCCTCTACCGGTTGCGGGCCATTGAGCGCAAAAGCCCTCTGCGCGACCCCTCGCCGGTCATTATCATCAGTGAGGACCATCGTAGCGACCTGAAACAACGCGCGCTGGAGCCGGCGGACGGTCAGGTGGCAGCCTATCTGCATCCGGACGATTTCCGGCAGTCACTGGCAGGATTACTTGAAGAAATTGTCTACCAGGACAACGCCGAAACACTGAACAAACAGGCGTTGAGTATGTTTCTTGCGGGTAAGGATCAGGAGTAGGGCGCTTGTCCAAATTCGAGTTCATCATGATGTTTGTGTCAGTTGTGGTCGCGTTTGCCATGGCTGAACTGCTGATGGGCTGGGGCAAGATCATCCGCGCACGCCACCGTGTCAGTCATCCATGGCTGCTGGCAGGCTGGTCGTTCTGGTTACTGATCATTATCACCTACCATTACCTGGGGTTCTGGGAGTACCAGGCCTACAATTTCACCAAAGTAGCCCCCATGGTGTTGTTTCTGGCGGCGCCCATCATGATGGTGCTGTTGACGTTTGTGTTGACGCCGGAGCTGCGTTATTACCAGAAGATGGACCTGGAGGCGCACTACTTTGAGACCAAGAACTGGTTCTTCGGCATGGTGATCATTTTTCTGGTGCTGTCACGGGCATCAGACCCGTTGTTGCCGGATTTTGCTGACACCTGGGAGCGTCGCTCGCTGGGTACCGTGCTGGTCAGTTTTTCGGTCATCTGGTTATTGTTTACGCACAATCGTACCGTGCACTATGGGCTGTTGCTCTTCAACCTGGCGTACCTGATTCTGGTTTCCAGTATCATTCCCGTAACCGGCCTTACCGCATTCTAGTCTGTGGCAGGATTTGGTTGACCAGAACACTTCGGCCACGCGCATTTGGCAGACACAAAAAAGCCCGCCCCTGTTATATCAGGGGCGGGCTTTTTTGTTCGATAACGCGATCAGGATGACGCGGGGTAGGCCCCATCGGCATCATGTACTTCGCGACCGGTTACCGGTGGGTTGAAGACACAGGCCAGGCTCAATTCTTCATGTGCATAAAGAATATGCTTGTCATGCTTGTCCAGTACGTACAGAGTGCCAGGCGTTATCGCGTGAGTCTGCCCAGTAGCCAAATCCTTGATTTCACCTTTCCCGGAAATGCAGTACACCGACTCGAGGTGGTTCTTGTAATGCATGTGGGTTTCAGTGTCAGCGAAAATGGTGGTGATATGAAACGAGAAACCCATGTTGTCGTCTGCCAGCAACATGCGCACACTCTGCCAGGTTTTCGACTTTACGCTTCGATCGCTCTGTTCACATTCCTGTAACTGTCTGACTATCATGCTGTCTCCTTGTAGCTTCGGTAAATGTCTGATCTAAATGATCAGTCGGCGTCTCAGGACGCTATGCTGAGCTCTTTCTGGAAAGTATGTGCCACAGCTTCTTCAAGTATATCGAGACCTTTGTCCAGCTCTTCCATGGTGATGATCAAAGGACACAGGCACTTCACGACCTGACTGTCGGCGCCACTGGTTTCAATGACGAGGTTTTTGGTGAAAGCGTATTTGCAGATCTTGCCTGCCAACTCGCCATCTCGACACTCAAGGCCCTGCATGAAGCCGCGGCCCTTGGCCTTGACCAGCTTCCTGTCGTACTTGCCCGCGATTTTCTTCAGGCGCGTGGTCAGGTGCGCGATTTTCTTTTGCACGTCGGTCTGGAATTTGTCGTCTGACCAGAATTCTTTAAGTGCAGCATTCGCCGTTACAAAAGCATGGTTATTGCCGCGGAACGTACCGTTGTGCTCACCGGGCTTCCAGGTGTCCAGCTCTGGTTTAATCAGTGTGACCGCGAAGGGCAGACCATAACCGCTCAGCGATTTCGACAGCGTAATAAGGTCGGGTTTGATGCCCGACTCTTCAAAGCTGAAGAAACGTCCCGAACGACCACAACCGGCCTGGATATCGTCGGCGATCAGGATAATGTCGTGCTTGCGGCACAACTTCTCGATGGCGCGCAGCCAATCGTTGCTGGCCACGTTCAAACCACCTTCACCCTGGATAGTTTCCAGGATAACCGCCGCGGGCTTGTCCAGACCGCTGGATGAATCTTCCAACAGGTTCTCGAAGAACTTCACGGTGTCCAGTTCTTCGCCCATGTAATTCGAGTATGGCAAGTGTGTGACGCCGCCCAGCGGAATGCCTGAAGCATCGCGGTGATGGGAGTTGCCGGTCGCTGCCATGGCGCCCAGGGATACCCCGTGGAAACCATTGGTAAAAGCGACGATGTTGTGACGGCCGGTTACATTGCGGGCAATCTTCAGCGCTGCTTCTACGGCGTTGGTACCAGTCGGGCCGGTGAATTGAACCATGTAGTTCATGTCGCGCGGCTTGAAGATCAGCTCATTGAGATTGGTCAGGAACTCTTCCTTGGCACTCGTATGCATGTCCAGGCCGTGCGCAATACCGTCACGCTCGATGTATTCGAGCAGTGCCTTTTTCAGTACCGGATTGTTGTGACCATAGTTCAGCGTGCCTGCGCCGGCCAGAAAATCAAGGTAGGCCTTACCGTCAGTGTCATACAGATACGCACCCTGAGCTTTGTCAAAAATGACCGGAAATGCACGTGCATAGCTTTGTACTTCAGATTCAATATCCTTAAATATATTTGTCATTTCTGTTCTCCATCAAGGGTGTCTTTACTAAGAGGTCCAATGCGCAACTTGTACTCGGTGTCGTGCAGATTGAGAAAATGCGTCTGCCTGTCAAACATGACAGATTCATCAATGCTGCAGTTATTGCGTCGGGCCAATGAAGCAAACATCGCGCGTGAAGCGGCGTTGTCGCTGGTGACTGTGGTTTCCACGAATTGGACGGCCTTGCACGCGTCAGCGGCGAGAATGGCATTCAACATGCGTCCGGCCAGCCCCTGCTTCTGGGCGACAGTATCCACCGCTACCTGCCAGACAAACAGTGTGTCAGGCTGTTGTGGCGGAATATATGCCGTTACCAGGCCAACGATATCGTCACCCATGGTTGCCACAACACTGGTCTGCGAAAAGTGCGTGCAGATGGCCAGATAGCAATACAGGGAGTTATCGTCCAGAAACGCGCTCTTGCGAATCAGATTGTGGACAGGCGCACCGTCTTCGGATGTCGGGGTGCGTAATTGAATGGTTTGTCGGGGGTCGGGTCTTTCTTGAAGCGCAGGCGCTTCTTGAAAAGTAGTCATAACAAACAGTGTGTTTCCCTTTGTTAATGAAAAGTTGATGTAAGCTGGCGTTGCTACGTGTGTTTCGCAATATCAGATATCTATAGTTTTTATCTATGAATATTGAAAACGTGATAATTATATCAAAATAGAGCCTTGATGTCTAAGCCGCATGCATGAGGCTTTTCACAAGGCAAAAAAAACGGCGCCACTCATGGGCGCCGTTCTTGTTGGCAAGCCTTGCAGGCTCTGCGGTCTGTGCTGTTGCGCCCTCAGTCAGGCAAGGTCAGCGCGACAAACTGGGCAGGCCCGCTGCCGCTGACTGACATGACGATGTACTGCTTGCCCTGATGGGCATAGGTCATTGGCAGACCCGTCTGCGAAGCAGGCAGATCGATTTCGGCAATGATCTCGCCAGTGGCCTTGTCATGGGCACGGAAGATCGGATTGCCGCCCTGTCCCTCACCCGCAAACAGCAGTGTTTTGGTTGCCAGCAACCCGGCGCGGGTCGGTATGCCGGTGCGCTCAAGCGCAAGGCCCTGCAGCAGCGGATGATTGGCAATGCGCGCTGGCGTGTCCGCGTTGGCAATCCACCAGGCCATATCGCCGGTGGTCAGGTCGAGCGCAGTAATCCGGCCCCATGGCGGCTGGACAATGGGGATGCCGTCCACATTCGGTGTGCGTGCAGGACCCTGAATCCAGTCAACTTCCGAGAACTCGGCGCCCGGCACCAGCGACAGCACCGCGACATCCGTGCGTGAGGGAATGTACAGCATACCGGTGTCCGGGTCGTAAGCGGCCCCTTCCCAGTTAGACCCACCCAGCGTGCCGGGCAGACTGAGTGTGCCAATGGTGCCGTCTTCAGCGTTCGCCAGAGACGCCGGCTGGAACAACGGACCCATGCGATAAGGCTTAACTGCTTCCCTGGCGCGGGCAAGGATTTCCGGCGTGAAATTCACCAGATCGTCGTCACCGAAACCCTGCCGGTCGTAGGCTGGTGGCTTGGTCGGGAATGGCTGGGTGGGCGAGGTCCACTCACCGGGCACATCAGATTGCGGTACCGCCCGCTCTTCCATTTCCCAGATTGGCTCGCCGGTCTCACGATCCAACACATAGGCAAACGACTGCTTGGTCATCTGTACCAGCAATTTGCGTCCGTCGGGAAGATCGGCCAGCACCGGTGCTGACGGCGTGTCGTAGTCCCAGATGTCGTGGCGCAGATGCTGGAAGTACCATTTGCGCTCACCGGTGCGGTAATCAACGGCGACCACGGAACCCGTGAACAGATTGTTGCCCGGACGATCACCACCGTAGCGGTCACCGGTGCCGGATTCTACCGGCAGGTACACCAGACCCAGTTCCGGGTCCGCCGACATGGCGGTCCATACGCCACCATTGCCGGTATGCTGGGCAGAGCCTTCAAGCCAGGTATCGTAACCTTCTTCACCCTTCTGAGGGATGTTGCGGTGGGTCCACAGCAGTTCGCCGGTGCGAATGTCAAAGCCACGCACGTCCCCCTTGACGTTGTCGGCTGTCGGCGGGCGCATGCTGACCTGGTGCGCTGCGCCCACCACCAGTACGTCCTCAACCACGGTAGGCGGGAACGTCAGGGTGATGTCCCGGTCGTCGCGTACTTCGGAAAAGCGCATGCCTTCCATCAGGTCCAGCGTGCCGCCGTTACCAAAGGACTCCACCATGCGACCGTCGTGCGCATCCAGCGCCACGAGATAATAGCCCGGCGTCACCACAAAAATGGTTTCCTGGTCGCCGTCCGTCCAGTAGGCAACACCTTTGCCGGAGTTCTTGCGGGGTGATTCTTCAAACCGTTCACCTTCCTGCGGGCGCCACATCCACAGGGTCTGACCTGTGCCTGCGTCTATCGCCACAACATTACGTGTGGTGCCGACGGTGGCATACAGCACACCGTTAACCATGATCGGAGACGTGACATTGAGACCTTCCGGGCGTGGCCCGTAGTTGGCGCCGCTCCAGGTCCAGGCAATTTCCAGCTCTGCGACATTGTCGGCATTGATTTGTTCAAGTGGCGAGTAACGGTTGGCGTTCAGGTCTCCGTTCATGCTGGTCCACGGATAATACGCCGGTCCGGCGCCTGCTTCGGCGCGTTCAATGTTGAGGGCGAGCATTTGCGGCAGTGTCATGCCTTCGCCGCTTTGCGTGGCATTGGCCAGCTGCAAAACGTAGGCGGTCAGGTCCAGATACTGGTTCGGGCTCAGCGATCCGGGGGTTTCGGCAGGCATGGTGGCCATGATTTCGCTGTGCAGCTCACTGGCGGGACGCCCCAGCCAGTCATTGGTGATGCGCATTTCAATGTCGGCCTGCACGTGACAGCGTGCACATTCAGACTGAAACAGCTCGGCGCCACGTTCGGCCGAGGCGGTCTGCGCTTGCGCGCTGAAAGACGCGAAAATGGGTAAAAACATGAGCAGCAGAAATCTGATCAAGCGGATTCTCCTCTTTCCTGAATTAGGATGGTGATTTTTTTCTGGGGATTTTTCTAATTTTTACGATGGTGTTGCCAGGACAGACCATGATATTAACGCGTTTGTTGCGCCCGAGAAAGCGCGGGTCTGCAACAGAACGTGTCAGAGCCGCGCCTTTCAAGGCGATTGCTGCTGACCCCTGCGAGGACTACAATTGATTATCGGATATATCGCACCGGGGAGCCCTCATGACAGACAAGACACGGTATCAGCCTGATTTATTGCGCCCGCTACTGGCAGCGACACTGGCTCTGGTGTTGTCCACCTGTGCGGAAAATCCTGTGACTGGGGACCGCGAACTGACCTTTGTCTCCGAGCGTCAGGAAATCAGCCTGGGCCAGGAAAACTATCTGCCCACCCAGCAAAGTCAGGGTGGGCAGTGGAACATCGACCCCGAACTGACGGCCTATGTCAGCGAGGTTGGTCAGCGGGTAGCCGCGCAGAGCCCGCGTGATCTGCCATACGAGTTTGTCGTGCTGAATAGCTCGGTGCCCAATGCCTGGGCATTGCCAGGGGGCAAGATTGCCATCAACCGCGGCTTGCTGACGGAGCTCGATAATGAAGCCGAGCTTGCCGCCGTGCTTGGGCACGAAGTCGTGCACTCGGCCGCCCGCCATGGCGCCCAGTCAATGGAGCGCGGTATGCTGCTGCAGGGCGCGCTGCTGGTGACCTCGGTAGCGGTACACGATAATGAGTATGCTGGCGTGATCGTAGGCGGCGCACAATTGGGCGCACAGCTGATCAGCACGCGCTACGGCCGCGATGCCGAACGCGAGGGCGACCTGTACGGCACCCGGTACATGGCAGAAGCTGGCTACGATCCGGCGGCTGCCGTGAGTTTGCAGGAAACCTTTGTCCGTTTGTCGGAGGGCAATGCCCCCGGCTGGGTCGAAGGTTTTTTTGCCAGCCACCCACCATCGACTGAGCGGGTGCAGAACAACCGCGAGTTGGTGACACAGTTACGTGCTGAAGGCTACACCAACGGAGAGCTGGGCGAGGGCCCGTATCGGCAGCGCACTGCACGGCTGCATGAAACCCAGCCTGCCTATGAGGCATTTGACGAAGCCTACGCGTTGCTGCGCGATGACAGGGTGGAAGAGGCCGAGCAGAAACTGGATAGCGCCATCGCCATGGTGCCGCAGGAGGCCCGTTTTTATGGCCTGAAAGCCGACATCGCGCTGATGCAGCGTCGCTACAATGCGGCCATTGATCTCTACAATCAGGCGCTGGTGCGCGATGACGCCTATTTTGACTACTACCTGGGTCGTGGCCTGGCGTATTCCCGCCAAGGCAATCAAAGCCGCGCACGCGCCGACCTGCAGGCCAGTGTTGCCCTGCTGCCCACGGCGCTGGCTACCAACGAGCTGGGGACCATGGCGCTGGCAGCCAATGATCGGGGCGCTGCCAAACAGTATTTTGAACAGGCGGCCCAGGCGCCTGGCGAGTTGGGGACACAGGCTCAGGCATCCTATGTCCGACTGGATGTTGTGGATAACCCCAGTGCGTATGTACAGGCTCAAGCATTTGTGGGATCGAATGGGCAGATTCGTATACGCGTGCTCAATCGGGCGCCTGTCGCGCTGACGCAGATAGAGCTTGAGATACAGGCCGCTGTGGGCCGGGAGGGTGTGCGTCGCGCCGTCCTGGTGCGCGAGCTTGCCCCGGGCCAGACGCGAGATGTTGATTCGGGGCTGACATTGCCTGCCGAAACCGACCCACAGACCGTGCAGGCCCAGGTGCTGGTGCGGGGCGCGGCGGTAAACTGAGCAGGCATGATGCTGAACAGAGCAAAAACATTCTCCGACAAGTGGCTTCGGGTCACTAGAATCTCCTCACTGACGATTGCCGTACTGGCGATCGGCGCATTCCTGACCTTGCTGGCATGGCAAAACGCAGTCAGGGCCGTGACCGAGGAGGACCAGGATCGTTTCGAGCAGGAAACCAGTGACAGCCTGGACCTGATTCAGGAACGCATGCAGGTCTACGGCCAGGTACTCAGGGGCGTCAAAGGCCTCTTTGTTGCATCTGATAATGTCAGCCGGGAGGAGTTTCGTGCCTATACGGCAGAGCTGGATTTGCAACAGAACTACCCGGGAATTCTGGGCATTGCCTACGCGCTGAATATCGCTCCTGAACAGCTGGGTCAGCATGTGGCAGATATCCGAGCTGCCGGCTTTCCCCAATATGCCGTATCGCCTGCGGGTGATCGTGATGCCTACACCGCCATCGTTTTTATCGAGCCTTTCAGTGGCAATAATCTGAATGCTTTCGGCTTTGATATGTATTCCGAGCCGGTTCGGCGCCAGGCGATGGACCGGGCCAGATTCAGTGGTGACCTGGCGCTTTCCGGCAAAGTAAGTCTGGTGCAGGATGTTGATCGTGGCCCGATTGCCGGCGTGCTGTTGTATCTGCCGCTGTATGCCGGAGAGGCCATTGGCACACAGGTCAACGCCAACGAGCTACTGGGCTGGGTTTATGCGCCGTTCAGCATGGATATATTGATGCAGGGCATACAGCTGGACGGGTCTTCGATAGGGTTGAGTATCTACGATGGCACAGAGCCCGACGACGAAGCCTTGCTGTATTCATCGCAGGATGAGCCTTTGGCGGCAACTGAGCTGCCTTTTTCTCGCACGGAGCTGCTTGCGATTGCCGGGCGCACCTGGACCGTCAGATTTACAGCCGATGACAGCTTCATCGAGCCGCATGAAAACACGGAGCCGGAAGCGGTGCTGTTTGTCGGCGGACTGTTTACACTGTTGATGGCCTTGCTGATATGGGCGCTATCTTCCGGTAAAGAGCGAGCCGAAGCGCGCGCGGCCGCCATGAACAGGGAACTGCTGGAAACTGAGTTTCGATGGAAATCGGCATTGTCAGGGGCCGGACATGGCGTCTGGGACTGGAACAATCTCACCAATGAAGTGAATTTTAATACCGAATGGAAATCCATGCTCGGCTATGCCGATGATGAAATCAGAAATGATTTTGCAGAATGGCAGCGCCTGCTGCACCCGCTTGATCGGGAGCGCGCAGAGTCTGCAGTGGCCGACTTTATCTCCGGTAAAACCCAATATTTCAGCCTCGAGCACCGACTCAAAACCCGCGAAGGTGGCTGGCGCTGGATCCTGGGTCGCGGCGCGATTATCAGCAGGACTGAGGACGGCAGGACGGCGCGCACGATCGGAACCCACACTGATATCGATCGGCAGAAGACCCTGGAGCTGGCGCTGAGCGAGAGTGACCAGCGCTTCCGGGGGGCATTCGAAACAGCCGCCGTGGGTATGGCCCTGGTCGGTCTTCAGGGCGAATGGCTGGAAGTCAATCAAGCGCTGCTGGACATGTTGCAGTATGAGGAAGATGAGCTGCTGGCATTGACCTTCCAGGATATTACACACCCTGATGATCTGGAGCTGGACCTTGAGCACCTGGCGGCCCTCACCGCTGGCAAGATCGCCAGCTACCAAATGGAAAAACGTTATTTCTGCAAAGATGGCTCCATCATATGGGCAGTGCTCAGTGTCTCCATGGTCAGAGATGCGCAGGGACAACCCTTGCATTACGTTTCGCAAATTGACAATATCACTGAGCGCAAGGAGCTGCAGAAACAGGTGGTTTATCAAGCCAGCCATGATGAATTGACCGGCCTGCCCAACCGGCGGTTACTGCAGGAGCGGCTGGTGCATACGCTTGCACTGAGCCGCCGGCACAAGCGCTCGTTTGCGCTGATGTTCATCGATATTGATCATTTCAAGCAGGTAAATGATGAATACGGTCATGATGTTGGCGATGAGTTGCTGACATGGCTGGGTACCAGGCTGAGCGTCTGCGTCAGAACGTCTGACACCCTGGCTCGTCAGGGTGGAGATGAGTTTGTGCTGCTATTGTCAGAGATAAGCACCGTCGAGGACGCTGAGCTAGTCGCACGTAAGGTGTTCAGCGCGATGCGTGAAGAATTTGATACCGGTGTGCTGAAATTCAAGGTCTCGCTCAGTGTGGGGATTGCCATTTACGTACCGGGCAGCCCGGATACCGCCGAAGACCTGCTGAGGAAGGCTGATGTTGCTCTGTATCAGGTCAAACGCTCGGGCCGCAACAATTTCAGGATTTATCAATCGGAGGACGAATAATCTACCCATGGACGGGTGACCTGAGCTTTAGATCTCTATATAATGCCGCACCACGCACCCGTAGCTCAGCTGGATAGAGTAGGTGGCTTCGAACCACTTGGTCGGGAGTTCGAATCTCTCCGGGTGCGCCAAATTTAGCTTAAGAATCAATGACTATTAAGCTGCCTGCCTGGCAGTTCTCAGTTTGAAAACTGTCAGTGCGGGAGTTTTGCGGGACTTGTCTTGGCATAGCTTGTTAAGCGCCGTCAAAATCTCCTGAATCTCCGGTGCCGAGTAGTGTGTTGTGATGTCTCCGTTACGGTGACCCAGTATCACGCTCCTCGTTTCCTTAGATACTCCCGCGGCTCGCAATCTGCGACCGCAAGTATGTCGCAAATTGTGCACTCCTTTCCTGTATGTACCATTACATGGCAGTCCCGCTTTTTGCCATGCGCGTTGCCAACTGCTGTTGTTCATCCGCAGAATGTGCTTGTCTTTATACACAAACACGTAATCCGGATGATCGCCTCGACAGCTGTCGACAACCGATTTTGCAATATCGTTCAACACCACCAATCGATCATCGCGGTTCTTCACACCCGCATCATTCGGCAACACCGCATCCCCAGGGATGATAAATATCCGACCTGCAAGTTCGGTCAGATCAGTTTGACACTCCCATTCCCAGCGAAGCCCGGTGACCTCAGACTCCCGGCACCCGGTGTTGACCTTAAAAACGGTCATTTTAGCTAAGTGCGGTGCTAGATGACTCAGCAGTGCTTCCTGCTCATCCCAGTCCAATGGATATGGCTTTAATGAATCAGACCTACCCGTTGCCGGTTTTTGCATCGAAATCAGCGGTGCCGTCTCAAGCCAGGTCAGCCCATTTTCCAGTCGCCAAGAACGCGCGGCCAGGTTCAATATCCGTCTCACCACCGTCAGCGCGTTGTTGATTGTCTTGGTTCTGACACCGTCCCGACGCCGTTGGTCTATAAAAGGCCTCAGAGAGTCATCATGGACCTTGTCAATCAGCAACGAACCAATGTGCTCATCCAGCAGCTCGAGATGTTGAGCATCCTTATCGATTGATGCCTTATGCATGTTCTCGGTAAGGAATTTCGTTGCCGCCTCGCGCCACTTGATGGGCAGCCTCTGCCCGGACCGAATCAGGCGAATCTCCCTCAACCTGTCGGCTAGGTAGAGCTCCGCGTCTTCGAGCGAGCTGAGGCCAGTGCTTTCGCAAAGTCGCCCCCATCCGCGGACTTCCTTATCGATATGCCAGATTTCGCCCCTTTTGGTGAGGCCTGGCGATCGTTTTCTTCCCATTGCGTACTCCTTAAATTTTTCTCAGGAGTGCGCCCGTTGCGACGTTTATCATCGTCGGCCCAAGCGTCCAGGTCAAGCCGATCGTAGGCTTTTCCCTGCGTGCCTCGGGGAATCACCGTTAGGTACGGCTTTACCTGAGCATTGAACATATTCCGGTTCATGCCCAGATAGCCCGGAGCGTCCTTTGCTCTGATGAGCCTTGGTAAGATCATCATCGTCAGCCGCCGATAGCCTGATATTGTCGTTTGGGGGCACACCCGCTCACCGTTATGCTCCCAATTCCAGGTCTTGGCGTTTTTCGAGTTGTCGCAGTTGAAGCGCGGCTCTCTTGTGGGCCTCGTACTCCAGCAAATCGACAGTCGACTCCTTTATGCTTGATCGGGACATACGTGCTGCCAGCCACCGTATTCGCTCCGCTTGTGACGGCTCTGTATTGCGATCGATAAACGGAGCAGACTGCCCGAGGCGAATGCTTTTGTTGACGAGCTTTTTATTGATCACTAGCTGTGTGCTGTCACGCGCGCGACTGGCTGCTACGTATGTGTCATGTTTATCGTAGGCCGGGTTTAGCAGCACAATCGCGTTGTCGACAGTCAGGCCTTGCGCTCCGTAAATAGTCGATGCGTAGGCGTGGCTAATTGGCAATCGGTTGTTATCATCAGCCAGTTTGGACAGTGGGAAACTTACGCGGCGGCCGTGGATGCTGATATCTACTACTTGAGCATCTAAATCAGCATTTTCTGTTCGATCCGGAACACGCAAGACAGTTGCTGTCGTGCCGTTAATTACACCCAGCGCGTCGTCCCGTTTCAGGAACCGTATCTCATCTCCAGCGGCCAAATTAATTTTCGCCGTGTGTCCTGATGGTGTAATCGTGCGCAGCAGTATTTCCGGGCCGTAAATGACTCCTTCAGCTTGTAGTCGGGATCTGATTTGCTCATTAATGGCACGAACTTCCGCATTCGTTTTAGCCATAAGCAGCGTTGATTTAGAAGGGCTTGACCGACGGATTTGTGCCCAGCGGTCGCCGAGCTCTCTGATTGATACAGCTTCTCCCTCGGCCTCAATAAGCAGGCCGTGTTCGGCGAAAGCCACCAGTGCTGAATCCGCATCCCCGTTTCCGAGCGCTGTCACAGCATCGCGAGCCCATGCCTCATGTTGTCTTACGATAGTGGACACACTGGCATTTTCTACTGCCCTGGCTACCAATGGGAGCCCACCAGCTCCCCCTATGGCCTGTAGTTGATCCCGGTCACCAACGAGCACAACTTTGGCTCCTGATTTCTCGACCGCCTGGAGCAGGGTGTGGGTATCCTCTGAGCTAATGAGTCCAGCTTCATCCACAATCAGCACAGTGCGATGATCGAGGAATTTGAAGTCATGGCGAGCCACTTCCAGCCATGATGCGAGCGCGCGGGTTTCTATTTGAAGGTCGTTTTTTAACTCATTGGCAATGCGCCAGGCTGAAGCCGCGCCGATTACGCGCAACCCAGCGTTTTTATAAGCCTCAACAATCGGCGCGAGCGTCGTAGTCTTTCCAGAGCCTGGACTGCCTTCAATGCAAGCGATTCTAGCCGCACTGCAAGCTCTGAGAGCTGCTGCTGATTGTTCCGCACTTAATCCGTGTTGAGAAGAGCGCTCTGCTATGTCATCTGGGTCAATCTCGTGCCAGATTCCCCGGGCCATATCGGATGCGATGCTGACCACGTTCTTTTCAATCCTGATGCGATCGGGTGTTGAGTATCGAAGCGCGCCTATCAGGTCGGTCCCCAGAGCTATAAAATCCTTGGTTTTGACGAGATCTTCGATTCGATTGGTAATTTGGTCAGGTGTTAGCCCTGAGCCTACGAGTGCAGCTGTTCCGGCTCTTATCAGGTCGCGCCGATCCACCACGCTGCGAGTGTCCATCAGCTCGCTGATAACGTTTGACCGGTAGTACTTGATGATTGCTGTGGGCAGGGATGTGATATTTCGCTCCTTTGCTGCCTCCAGTGCCAGTGTCTGGAGATCAGAAAGATTGAAGCCGTTGGCCAGAGCGGCCTCCTTCCACACTTGGGCGCTATTTAAGTCATGGCTCGGTGACTTCGCTGGCCGGGTTGATTTAGCTACAGATGCAGCGAGCTTAGGAGATTCCTTTCCTGTGGTTCCGGCCTCAGAAAGCTCGTCGATAATTTCATTGTGACGCGCACTGAAATATTTGATGATCTCATCGTCAATCCCGGCGATTTCGAAAGTCCCATTATGACCAATACGGTCTATTGCATATCCCAATTTTTGTAGCTCGTGTGCAAGAGCCGCATGGTAGGTGGCACCAGCAGACATTTTCCAGTCGCGTAGCACGGTTGAATGCAAAGCACCGACTGTGCCATCCGCCCGGACGGCGAGGTTAGGTATCACGCAATGTGTGTGAAGGTTTGGGTCCCCAAACTGCCGGCCATCGCTGTGCAGAGCAGGGCGACTGTCTCCGTGTTTAAAGCAGGCGGCAGTCAGCGAAACCTTTTCGTAAACAAGCCCGCCCTTACCCCGGCGAGCGTAGCTGGCCTCCCGCTCTAAAACCTTGAGAGCTGCGCGGACTGCTTCAGCGTGGGCGTGCTCAATAGCCAGTTTCGTCTCAGGGCTTCCGCCGGCCCAAAGGAGCGACACTGATCGTGAGGCAGACATTGTGTAGTCGAAAGCCGGTATGCGGTCGATGCGCCTGCCGGAAGGCGGCAAAAGTGACTCTCCTTCAGGTCCTATCCCGGCGAATAGATTTTCGAATTCTCTTAAATCAACTGTGCTAGCGTCATGAATATGAAACTGACCCGACGGGCAGTACCAAGCGCCGAGGTTATTTCCCTCCAAATAATAATCTGTTTGGGATGTATAATAAGAGCTGCTTGCTGCGGGATTCCATGTGGCGACCATTTTTAATTACCTGTGTTAAGTAGTTGGTAGATGATTTTTCTCATGGATTGGTAGCCGTGAAATGGATTCTGAGTCACAAACCTGTTGTATTAGCCGCTTTTGAGAAAAAACGGCCATACGCGATGGTGGATCGAGAATACTCTGGGTTATTTAGTCTTAAAGGAGCTTGAACTCGGACGAGTACGCGTTTTAGTTTGGCTCGAACGCGGCGGCAGAGGTACGTGTGCGGGCCTTCGTGCTGGCCACGAAGTAAATGGTATATTTAGAATTCCTGGCGAACCGAGACCAAAAATCGCTACGCGCACATTCAATTTTCTACCCTTTTTGATTACGCCAAGCTCATCAGATAACTGATGGTGCTCGATGACTGACACCTGACTTTCGCGACGGGTTTTCGGTTTGTTTTCTCCAGCGAAATCCCATTCCACCGTAGTACGCTGCCCTCCGAAATCCTTGACCACTCGGTTCCGGGTTTCGCAGATGCCTAGTTGGCAGACAACTTTTATTCTGAATCGTGCATCGAGAATTTTCGAATCCTCTGGACCATATATTTTTTCGATCTGCTCCCAGTCCTGCGTAGCTATGATGCACCTAACCCCTTTTTCCCTGCCAACACTAAGTAGTTCCGGTAATCGCTCCAAATGTTTGAGAACATGCAGTTCATCGAGTATTAGATGTAGCCACGCAGTTTGGCGATTAGGTGAGGAAGGCGCGAGAATTTTGCCTGCAACAATTTCAAGCAAGAGCCCGCTTACAGCGGTCGAGAGTATGGGGTAGTCCGCTGCATGCTGAAGCACGATTGTCTTTGGTAGACATGAGCTCGGCGATAGCCACTCAGAGATACTGAACCGACGCGACTTTGGAACTGATTGGGCGAGAAGAGAGATTGGTCTGATGGACTGAAGCGCGGCGATCCATAATGTGAGAAGAATTGATTGACTGGTTTTGTTCAGATTTCCCTGATTATCGAATTCAAGTATTTCTGCTGCAGGTGATTTGATTCGATTGAGACGTGCATGTATCCTCTGGGACGATTGGAAAACACATTGATACAACTCCTCCCAACCCCAAGCCAATCCGTGTTCTTGCTGTAAGGACTCGATGAGCGCTGATAAAATGCTGCGCGCGGAATTCGGCCAGACGGATTCGCCTGTTAGCTCCGAAGGGATAAATTTTATCGACAACTCGGAAGCGGCATGAGGGTCTGTAATGTCACGTCCAATCGCCCAGAGCCACCCCATGCTGCTTCTAGCTGCTAGCAATATGAAATCTTCTTGGGGTAGTCCAGCAGTAACGTCTCCTTTCGCATCGTTAATTATGGTCAGACCACCACGTTTTAGTATTTGACCGGCCAAGGCTCGAGTTACACCACTTTTCCCGGAGCCGTGGCCACCGAGTACGCTTATACCTGAGGCCTCAGCATTACTGTTCAGTTGCACATGTGGCGTAAGCCACAAACCTTGATCATCAATCTTCCCGGATTTGCGTAAATAACGACGGAAAGACCTACGAGCGTCCGCATCATATAGCAGCTTGTTGCCCAAAATCGTTTGTGCAACTTCTCTTAGAGGGGCATGAGCTATGTTGACTATGAATGCTACAGCCCCGCCAATCATCGCTGCCCCGACGATCAGAATTATATGATTGCGGATCATTTGATCTGCAAAAAGTTCGCGGAGATTTGACGCACGACAGGCCAATTCTATGCTGCAAGTACTGTTCGGGTCCGCAAACCCCAGATCCCAGACAAATTCCCAGATACTAAATAGAGTTACTGGCAGTTTGCCTGGGCCAATAATCCAGTAAAGTGTCGCGATGATGCCTACCGTCGTGGATGCGACGAGTGCGCAGGCGATTGAGGGAAGGAGAGGCTTTTCTAAGTTCATTTTGTGATCCTTTACAATGGAAGAGTGGCAAGAACAGCGATACCGCAGAGAAAAACTGCGCTACCAGTAAATATCCCGTACAAAACGGCTCGAATGCCCCAGTTCGGCTCTGCGCACTGTTGCGCCGCCCAGCCATACGTAGTTTTTCCTGGATCGGGTGACGGCGTAGCCGCTTGTTCATGTGAGTTTTCTGGTGGGTGGTCTATGGGTGTACCGCTAGCCTGAACGATTTCGATAAACCGCCGCATGCCCGCACTACCGAGTTTGGTTAGTGCTCGAGGATCGAATTCGCTAGCGCCACTTACGAAACTTTTAGCGTTATGCTCCGCCAATGCCTTCCGCGCTATGCGTCCTTCGTTGATTGCTGCATTGGCGGTCTTGGAAAACTGTGAGCGATTCATTGTGATGACTCCCCCAATCCTAGTGCCCGATCGAATTCGTTGAATACTGTCACCAACCATTGAGACACATCACCGCGAGCTATTTTTGCCTCTGCGCGAGGCAGCCCCGTGGCTGCAATTGTCTGGGCGGTCGACATGTCAACGACATCTATAAATCGGCATCGTGCGGCCTCAAACAATCGCCATGAACCTCCGGGAATTGCAGGGAACACAAGCGTGTGGCAGGATTTTTGCCATTTTTTTAGGTGTTCCTCTACTGCAGCGGCGGTGGCTGAGAGAGGGTGCGCTATTGACAATCGGCCATCTCGACAATTTTCAATGAAATGTATGGTAGATGTGGTCAGGGCTGACTTGAGCTTCTCGGCCGACCAAACCGCTTGCCGGATTGCTTCGGGCTCTGATAAAAACGGAACTAAAATGTGGCAGGTGATTCCCCATTCCTGCAAATCCTCTTCCAGGTCGACCATGGCCGCCCAAGTGGCGAATCGGCCAACCTCACCTGCACCGCAATCGATCACCAGTGGCGCATTGCCGGCAGTTGATTCAATCAACTCTAGAATAGGGCTGAATCTGCGGAACTCGATCTCAGGGTCAACGCGGGAGGCCTTAGGGTCGGACTCAATAGTGAGTACCTCAGTGCCTATTACATCAGCCAGGCGGCGCTGGCGATCAATCTGGATTACCGCAGGAGTTTCCCCCTCCAGAGTGAGCCGATCGAAGAGTGCCAAAGAGCACAGAGATTTGCCGACGCCCCCTTTTTCGTTGGCCACTATATATATGCTACATCTTGAGTCCTGTTTTTTAGAAGACATCGGTTGCTCCTGTGAAGGTTGTAAGTTGAAATTGCTATTTTGCTTTCACCGAGTACCGTGGATCTGGATTTTGAGTCCCGTTTCTCGATTCCATTGCGAAAAAGAAGGTTATTCGGAGAAATCTGTGATGAAACAGGGGGCATCACTGTCCAGTGAGAGGTGGGGCATTTTCAGAAGGACCTGAGGTAGAAAAAAATGAAGGCGATGGATTAGTTTTGCCGGGCGATAAGAGAATGAGTGACCAGACGTTGACCTGCCGCATGGGTTTGGGATTAGTGTTCCATCCAGCAGGACGAACTCTATGAAGGGGGCGCTGGAAGCAACGCAAATAATCGATGCCTGGCGCGATCATTACAACAACGAAAGACCCCATAGTACGCTGAACTACATGACACCTGCCGCTTTTGCTAAAAGGGCGGCATAATAGGAATATCTCATCGAGCCAGTGGTACTAATTTGGGGGTAAGGTCACAGTCTGCGAAGCTAGTCCAGTTTCTTCACGAATCGTGGAAACAATGGGAAACTTATCGCACCCACCTTCTTCGTATAGTTTATCTGCTACCGCCCAGATCATTTCCTTAGCATCTGTTGACATGGATTTGTTCTTCTTGAGTCAGTCAGTAATAGTAGTAATGTATTACTACTATTGCTGCTTGGTCGTTATTTGAGAAGTAAGCGTTCGCCGGAAGTAAACAACTGTCATAATAGTGGGTGAACGCCTCAGCATCCTGTTCACTGTCACCGGCAATGTAAAGCTGACCAAGGAAAGCGCCGCATCCTCGGTGGGTCAAAATTAGATTGCCGTTGACACACCAAGGCCAATATTGGCGATCGGTCTGGGAACAAGTGCTGAACTCGATCTCCATCACCGCAGGAATTTGCAATGGTCAATTTTTCGGTAGGCGCGCGACAACCGTTCCCCCACGCTCGGTTATTGGATACGCCTCTGTTATAAAGCGTAACCACTCGTTATGTGGCATCACAGATAGCATGGCCTGAGCCCAGAACGTTTCCTCAAGTTGGGACGGGGCTGTTCCCGTCCTAGGTTGGTGGCTCCACCGTTCGAGAAACTTTAATGCCGACACTAACCAAAGCATATGATCGAGTGAAAACTCAGCGTCCTGGCCTCGATAAAACCGACCGATGAGGCGCATCGTATCAAAATATTCTCGTGGTCTAGTCCAGTCGTAGGTCAGAAACAGGTCTGAGGGGTTTATGTCGCCGGCAAACGCAGCTGGTAACAGTTCAGCCATGCTTCGGTATTGGTCGGGTGTTGTGGCTGCGAATTCGGCTCTTTGTCCTTTACTCTCTACTTTGCCCATGGATACCTTATCGCTAATACTACTGCTTGCTTGCCGCATTCTGCTGCTGCGTGCCTCGCAGAGCGCCAGCCCCAGGACAAGATTTTTATGAAACTCAATTTCTCGGGTAATGTCAGCGGTTGTGGAGTCTCTGAAACGGCTGGCTCTCTGCTCAGCTTTTTTAGTCAGACTTTCAAAGCCATACAGTTTTTTCCAGCGTTTTCGGCCATTAACCCATAAGGTATCAAGGTGCTTCTCGAGAGGCTTTTTTGGCCTCTCTTCGCTATCTCTACCTGCCCCCTGTTCGCTATCTCTATCTGCTCCATTTTCTGTTCTAAATCGGGAATCGCTTTTTGGCCACGATTCAATCAAGGCCTCAATCACCTTCTCTCGGCTAGCCCCGACGGTTTGGTGAATACGTTTGTCGCGGAAGGCCACCAAGTGCCGTACTGTTTCGACAGTAGCAAAAACCGTGACAGCCAGTGCGGTTTTCGTTTCCTTTTCTATGGGATCGTTTGGTTGACCTCCAGAGCCACGCTGCTTCCGCAATTCGGATGGGATTGCGGCAATGAGTATCGGTTCACCTGCGTCAAACCGCGCGCGCTGCTCGTGAGTCAGCGAGAACTGATGAAGCTCATCTGAAGACGCCTCTATAAATTGGATGGTTCCCAGGTTCTCGTTTATTGCGCTTTGTATTCGTGGAGGGAGCTCGCTTATGTGCCTATGCGCAGTGCCTTCCTTGAATAGCAGGATGAGTCTCTTGGGGCTAGGCAAACCGCGGTGTTTACTAAATTTCTCGAGCTCCTCCATTTTCGACTGCAGGCTTTCGTGGTTTCCGTTGTGTTCGTCGTTCATAGGTAATACCTCAACTACTGAATGCGGTGGGGATTTCACCGTGGCTCTAAAGATAGCGGAACGGCTCTCGATCACGTGGATTTTGAGTCCATTTTTTTGTGGTTCGGCTGAAATCGGTGGCCCATTTTAGATGGCCATCAACATTCATGAGAATAGTTCGCAAAAAGAGAGGGGGGCTTGTCCCCCTCAAAATCAACAAAAATAGACAGTTTCCACGCAGTGGATCCTCTGCGATTTTTGTGGATTTTTTCACCCTCGCCGAGTCGCCCTCGTCGGCAGTGGGGCATGTGCGCAATAGCGGACATACCCCAAAAGCCTAAATGAGGATTGAACAATGACTGAGACACGCCGTATTTACGTCGCAGATCTGGCCGCTTACAACAGTAATGTTCTGCACGGCAAGTGGATTGAGGTTTCCGATGATCCGGATTCGATTCGAGATGAAATTCAAGCAATGCTCCAAGCGTCACCAATGGCAGGGGCTGAAGAACATGTTATACACGATTATGAGGGCTTTGCAGGTTACCCCGTAGCTGAGTATGAAAGCATTGAGGCTTTGTGCCAAGTTGCTGATTATTTATCTAAATTTCCGGAATTCGGCGGTGAACTACTAAATTTACTTGGAGATTGGGATGAAGCTCGCAGGGTCGCTGATGAGGGCCATTGTGGGTATTATGCATCGCTGGCTGATTACGCAGAGGAATTGACTGAGCAATGTGGTGAGGTCCCTGAGCATTTAGCACCCTATTTAGACTATGAGTCCATGGGGCGTGATATGGAGCTAAACGGAGACCTATTGGTTATCGAGGTTGGTTTTGAAAGAATCCATGTTTTCCACAATATCTAGTTTACACACAAACGAGACGTCAGGACTCGCGTAGCTTGCGGGTCCGCGCCAGTTTTTCTAGAATCGACTTGTTACGCTGGTCAGAGATCGGTGCAGTAGTGGGCTCGGTGCTCGATCTGGTCTTGTTTCTCTCGCTTCCTGAACGAATACCGGCCGGCCCGTTCGGCTTATAATCTGGAGTTACGCGGCGGTCGGCGGCGGTTTGCACGGATGATTCGCTCGGAAATGTCTGCCTGCTTGACGGGATAGGACGTGCTCGCTGTGTTTCCCTCGCCTGGAGGCGCTTTAGCTGTCGGGTGACAGCGCTGCGAACATGATCGGAGGAAATGATGCTGCCGTCGGGGCGACGCGCTCCGGCTGCAGTCAAGGCGTTGGCGATTTGCGGCCAGGTTGCGCCGGACTCGCGCAAACCTCGAAATAGATCCAGATCGGCCCGAACGGCTCGATCAAATGGGACATGACCCAGAGGCCCACTCAGACTCTCAGCAAAAGCACTGAGCCTAATATCCAGCGTCAACTATCTTGTCCGGTTCAGCGTCAATTATCTTGGCCGGTTGACGCCGTTTAGTTCTTCTCCTTTTTCAGGGCGGTTTTGCGTCGATAGCTGTCTCCTTCACAATGGATAATGGTTGCGTGATGTACCAGTCTGTCGATGGCGGCCACCGTCATGACCGTATCGTCAAACAGTTGGTCCCAGTCTTCAAAGCTCTGGTTTGATGTGATGATCAGGCTGCCGCGTTCGTAACGATGAGCGATCAACTCAAACAGCACACTGCTTTCCTGCTCGGTTTTACGCACATAACCGATGTCGTCAACGATCAGCACCGCGTAGCGATCCAGTTTGTTCAGCGCATCACTGAGCCGCAGCTCCGCCTTGGCCTGTTGCAGTAGTTGGACCAGCAGCGTGGCCGGCATAAACTTGACCCGCACACCGTGCTCGACCAAGGCGTATCCCAGCGCACTGGCCAGATGGGTTTTGCCAACGCCACTGGCACCAAAGAGCAACACATTATCACCGCGACTGACCCACTGGCGCTCGTTGATCAGGGTGTGGATCTGCACCGGTTGCACGCCTTTGACAGCCTTGAAGTCGTAGTCGCCCAGGCGTTTACCGGCAGGCAGCATCGCCTCATGCAGATAACGTTTGAGGCGCTTATCCTCGCGGATGTTCAGCTCCATCAGGCAAAGCTCATGCAGGTACTGCTGGGGTGTCCACTGCTGGCTGATTGCTTTGGTGGCCATGCTCTGCCAGTTCTCTTTCATGCTGGCCAGGCGCAGTTGTTTTAACATCAAGGGCAAGGCTGCTGTTGTACTACTCATGCAGCCACCCCGGGTGCGATCAGGAGGTTGTACTGGGACAGCGCGTGCTGGCTGACCGTGATCTCAGGTATCGGTTGCGGGTCACCCAGAAAGCGTTTTTCGCATTGCAGCAAGCAAGGGAACTGACCCTGACCAAGCTGATTCAGAACGTATCGACCCAGCGCCTGTTCTTCATCACTTTTGTGCGCCAGATGCAGCAGGCGCACCATCAGGTAACAGGCTCGATCAGCATCGTGATGTTGTTCAAGCCAGCGCCAGATCTGTTGGTAATCCCCACCGGGGATCAGCTCGTCACGCCAGCGATAGTGACGCAGCGCTCGCGGCTTTTTAACCAGGGACTCAATGACGTGCCGGTAATTGACGCTGTGCAGCCGCTGCTGGTTACGCGCAAACAGCCGTTGCAAGGTCAAGGTGTGGGTGCCGCTGCAAAATAGCTCCAGCCGATCATCGAACACCCGTAGCAGCACTCTGGCATGGTTCAGGCGCGATGGGACGGTATAGGTTACCCGCTTGAAGGTGATCGTACTGGTGCGCGAGACGCGCACCATGTGTTCAGTGTAATTGACGCTGGCAGCCAGAGGCAGCGGTTGTAATTGTCGCTGCTCGATCTGGAAGGCGCTGTCGATGCGCCGATTATGGCGGGCGACAATTTGAGCAACGAACCGGGCGTATTCCTCGCGGCTGCCAAATTCAACGCTGCCGCGGATTTGCAGCGCCCGCATCAGACGCGGCTTCAAGTGCCCATGGGGCGCCTCAATGGCGCCATTCTCGTGGGCCAGGCCCCGGTTGTTACGTGTCGGTTTAACATTGTAGTGTTGGCAGAACTGGGCATAGTTGTCGGTAAAGTCATCTTGCTCGGCGCGGTTTTTATAGGCTGCACTCAGACTGTCGGTGCGCTGCTCTTTAGGAACGCCGCCGCTGGCCTGGTATGCGCGGCTTAGCCCGCTGGCCAGTGCTGTGTAACTTTCTGCGCCCCACACCGGCTCTGCGTAGGCCCATCGACTGTAAACCAGTCGGTAATGGAACAGCATGTGGGGCGTCGCTTCCCCGGCTATGAGCACAGGCGCTTCCACCCAGGTAAAGTCTGCGATGCCTTGCTCACCAGGGAAGTGCTCCTGAGGAAAGACTACCGGTAGATCGGGGCCGTGTAATTGTCGCCAGTCATTGACCCGTCGCTCCAGTGTGCGACGGCTACGGGTGTCGAACTTGTCCGCGTGGAACTCGCACAGGTGCTCGAATATATCGATCGCGGGCAAATCGGGTATCTGGTTCAGCAGCGGCACCACGATGGGCTTCCATACATTGACCAGAGGATCCTGACGGGTACGCCAGGCTCTCTTCTTGGCCACCGGCTGATGTGCTCTGGAATCAATGCGCCGAGCCGTGCGCTCAGACAGCCCGGCCTTGGCCGCTGACACCGTCTGTGTATGTGATTTTCGGTATTCCATATATAACCTGACTTGTTGATCTGTAACATGTTTACCCGACACAGCGATTCCTCCATTGCTGTGTCGAACCATATCAGATCAACCGGCCAAGATAATTGTCGCTAGACCGGCCAAGTTAATTGTCGCTTAATAGCATGAAAGAGCTTGAGCAGGAGAATGCCCGACTCAAACGCATGTATGCCGAGGAGAAGCTTAAAGCTGAGATCGTGACTGAGGCGCTCGAAAAAAAGT
>PASF01000002.1 GCA_002711845.1 Gammaproteobacteria bacterium
GACCTAATATGGCCCTTGGAGGCATAACCCCAAACCAGAAGCTGGCATTGGCCGCTTGATGTCTACTCTCAGGCGCAATTAAAAATGGGGGTATTACAACTACAATTACTGGAAATCTTATCAGGGCGTTTGTTCTGAATTTGGGGGGTAAGGTCACACGCTTACAAAATGGGGTAGGCCCTAATTCTTGACTAACTTGGACGTCGGCGTAGAACTTAAATGCTATCAGTTAACTTCAAACCCATACTCCAAGAGCCAATTTTTAAGTCTTTGTACAGTAACGTATCGAGCCCCCGTACCTCTATAAATATCTAGTAAGTTGGAGTAATTTGCACGTATCCTTCTTGCCGCTGTGATCGCTTTTGTCTTGCTGCTACAACACAAAGCAAAGAGGCAGTCAGACAACTGGGTTTCTTCGTGTAACTCCAGCGGTTGTATAAAGTCTAATTTTGGTATGCCAACCCGCGTCAATAGAACTACATGTCCGGATACACGGCCATTTCTACTAGCCCCTATTTTAATGGAGGAGGGCTGCTGACCCAACACTAAGTCTTTTAGGTCAGTGGAATGAACAAAAGGGATAGAGTCCCTACCGCGGCCGCTCTTCGCAAAGTGTACTGGCATACTCCCCCTAACCAAATTGACTTTGATACTATCTGCGACGGAAATAGTATTCACACTAGAACCTTTGGCCTTTACACCAGGTAATATTTTTATAGCGGTAGATCGTACCCGGGCTCCCCTAAAGGTCTCATTGTGCAGCTCGCCGATAATATGGATGCTGTATCGGCTCTCTATGTAATGCCTAGCGGCTGCATCCAACTCAGAAAAAAGAACTGATTCAGGTGCTATCACCATAGCACCATTTTTTGGCTTGAAAAGCTCTAGACTTTTTAGAATATTCGCCATTGCGATGCTAGATTTTAAATGATGTCCTTCATAGGTAACTTGTACAGATTTTTGGTTGCCTTGACTAAAGGGTGGGTTAAGAAGGAGTAAATCGCAACGAGCTCCAGCGTTGGCAGCCAAAGTGCTTTTGTAACTGCGATCTTTTAGAATTTCGCCTACCGACAAAATCCAACCAGGATTTTTCCTTCTCAGCGCTGAGATCGCATTTCGGTCGCGGTCAAGCCCAATGCATTGAGTCTCTCGGTAAACATTCGATGCAGCAGCAAGTAGATTGCCCGTACCGCAGGTAGAATCGACAGCGACGCATGCTTCTCCGCGGAACTCTTTTAACAAGAGTTCCTCAGCCAAGCTTATAGGGGTATAGTACCGATCAAGGTCAACTTCCACCCAGCGCCTCCGAGAAATCGTAGATGTGAATAGTTCCGATTCCTGATGTCCTTCCTTTCTTTTTAATGGGGTGGTCAAAGAGGATTTCGGTGAATTCAGGATGAGCGATCGCATACCAGATTGCTCCCAGCCCATGTGGCTTTGTACCAACTGGGGCAATATACATGTACGCGTCGGGGTTATCACGGTGAATCATACCTAATGTTTCGTATAATTCGAATGGACAACTTGCTCGTGAGTATCTTATATCCGAATGAGCTTGAAACTCGTCTAATACCTCCTGATTACATGTGATTGTATAAGTAGGAAACTCAACTTGAAATCCTGGGACACCAATCACTGGAATAACGCGCGGTGCTGGATCTAACGGATATATCAGCGATCTAGGCCGATTTCCCTCAAATCCAAGCAACGCTACAAAAACACTTTTTCGTTGCATGGATGGATCCTCAAGTTTCGCAAATCCTGGCAACGGTGCTGGGCCTGAAAACTCAGAAGACAAGTCAAATGTAGTGTATGAAGAGGGGTTCTTGTGCAAGCGGTACGATTCAGGCTCTGCGTACAGAACTCGAAGTTTGATCTTAGAGTCGAAAGCCGCTTTGAAGATTGGGGCCCAAATGTTGTAAGGCAATCCAGATATATCTAGTAATATTTCCTTGCCTGATAGTATGGACTTAAGCTTGTCTTGATCGAGAATCGAGATCACTATTTCTTCTTCAAATTTTGTATTAACACATATATCTTCTGCACCAAATCTTGTGATTTGAATGTATTCATGACGCGAAGAATGTTTAATTTCCTCCCAGATCGTCATGGACCCTCGATCGTCCATTCTTTCATCCGAAAAAATGACGCATTCGAATTCCCCAATGTCCTCAAGGGATAGGGCGTTATACCTCAGCGTGTGAGTAGCCGGACGAATTACGCTAAGCAAGAAGCGTCTCCTGCGGCTTTGACCACGGCATTATCACTCCCTTAATTGTTCTTTGCATCGTCGTAAAATGCTGAAAAGAAAGCCAATTGCTCGGGCAACTCTTCGTCCGATGACATATTTTGCTTCTTTAGCAGAGAATTAATTGCCTTAGAAGGGTTACCATCCACTGCGGCAAGAAGGTGTTTGGCCTCGAACTCAGTTCTTCTCTTCTTCCTATAGGAAATTTCGAAGAATCCAGTAAAAATTCTGTGTAGCCTATACTCTTCATCTTGTAACTCTACATCGGTTGTATCTTTTGTTCTCGGAGAGACTTCGAATGCCAAATGACCGACGCCATCTCGTAATAGCCTTGAGATGTTCCTAAGGTCATCAGGCTCACCCTTTAACACAAACGAAACGGTCTCGGGAGACCTATTGGCTGGCGATCTGGCTAGCTCAAAAAAAACTTTCCCTATTGCTAGGACTAACCGCTTTAATTTCACACCATTGTCGGCGAGGCCTTCCAGCTGATCCAGTCTACGCCTACCCACATCCCGCAACGAAAGAGTTTGTGACTTGGCAGAGAGTAATAATTCCTCCGGCAATACATCTGGCGAATTCTTAAACTCATGAGCAATTGCTGAATCGATAAGCTCCAGAAAGTATCGAATATTTTCACCAGAGAGGGCTAATATCGTGTTCAAGCCGCTATAATACTTCCTGATTCGCACTCCCTTTTTGCCTTTTGTTACCCAAAATAGGCTGGCATAACCGTGATTACCCAACCGAGTAGCCCATTTATCAATGTTCTTTTTCCAATCTTTAGCGAGGTTTAGAAGCGTGTCACCACTCTTCTCTTGCCAATACTTCAAGAAGTAAACTTCGTTGTCAGGTCTAGTCTGTATAAAGTCATATATGTCAGAATCGCTCTGACTTAATTCACCGCGAACGATTTCTGCAATTTTTCCGACGCCAAGCTTCATGGCTTCTTGGGCAAATGTCATATTTTCAAGGAATTGATCAATTCTTGGGGGTACATTTAGACCATTTTGCTTGGCGAACTCTAGTCTTTTATTGGCGACTCCGGTCGCGAAAAGATCGAAACCCTCATCCGAGATTTGAATTTCCCCGTAATCATCCGGGGTTTTTAGCAGGTCGTTTACGTCTAGGGTTTGATGATTCCTAAGGCCGTATCGTCTAACCCCAACTTTATAAGAAAGTGGGGGTTCAGCATGTTTAATATACGTATTTAGGACTGCTTGCTGGTGGTTTAGAAGATTCTCATACTCGTCGATACAGCAAAAAATTACCCGTTCCCCTAGCAATTCATGTTTTTCGAGAGCCTCAACAAACACTCGTAGTGGCGACTCGGGCATAGACATTAGCACTGAAGTCGTATTGTGCGGGTTGTTAACATACAATTGTAGGGCAGATATTCCGCTGTCAGCTAATCGTATAAGCTCATCAATGGTGCTACACGCTCCAAGTCCAAGATCTTCTGACACTGCGGATATCGCACTGCTAGGAAGCTCCTTCTCAGTTTGATCCTGCAGCCACCCGGCCATTTTAGCTAGTTCTTTGCAAACGATTAAATTGAAATAGTGAGCAAAGCATTTGTTCCACTGCTCCTCGCCAAGTACCGCCCCTTTAAAAGCGTGAACTCGGTTCTTGTTCATTCGAATCAAGATTCCAAGGTACTGTTGATCACTGAAGGAAAACCCGTCCGACACGAGTCTTGCTAACGTCTCTTCATACTTCAGTGATTGAAGTGCTGTTGTTTTTCCCGTACCCCTGCCTCCAACAAGTAAGCTTGGTCGAGATGATTGAAGCTTCTTTAAATAACTTGGGGGGACAAACAGCTCACTAAAGACTGCCTCTGACCACTCGGCTCGATTTTCACCAAAAAGCTGCCGAAGAAAGGTAATCTCATCTTTCGGTAAATTATAATCTTTCAATTAAAGGCTCCCATCCCTCAATTCCAGGGGACCAGAATATTGGTAATGTTGCATCTGGGATAGAATGTTCGAACCCGATAAGCAACCCCCTATTCTTATATCCGTATTTCAAATAAGACGGTTGGCCGGCCATGTAATCTTCTTTGGGCGTTAATTTTTTCGAATATTTTTCAAGAAAATGTTCGGTGCTGTCGCGATCTATTAACCCGGCATTGGCTAAACCGCAGACTGTTGATTTCTCTGTGAGCACGTGGGCAGGACAAACCGCAACATTAGGAGCACGCCGGTTGATTTCAGCAAGCCCATAATCCGTCGTCACAAGAGTAATGTAGATCGCGTTGTACCCAATTTCACGATGGATAGTGGCAAATGACTCCCCTCTTCTGTTATACGCTCGTGTCCAGGTTTCAAGGAATTGGTCACCACTCCCCACAAAATCATCGACAAATATTATTGTATCTCCTTGCCGCGCCTTCTCGATGCCTGTGCGGGTATCAATCATCATTTCATCGGTCATACGAAGTATTTGTCTTGCCTTGCGACAAAATAAGTACCCTGAATCCGTGGGTCTAGGTGTCTCGCCTTCAACAGGGGTTATCCAAGATCTTTCCAGTCCACCCAATAGCAATTCTCTGTTAGGAACGTTAGGACCCTTTGGAAACCCGTCAGCCACAGATTGCCAGGCAGATCTAAGCATCGCATTTACAGTAAGACTGTTGCAGTATGTGAATCGATCAAGAAGGCTAGCAGCAATTACCTTGTCGGGCGAGTCAAAGTTGTTCAGCCACGCAACAGGCCTCATGGCTGGCGGCGACGGCCATAACCCTCCTCTTTTTAATATCTCGCACTTTTGCTCGACCATTCGTATGGCTATGTGATCCCGCAATCGGATACTCCCCGCGCGACTTCTTCCGCATATGATAATAAGTGTAGCATTCAAACTATGAGGTGATGCTGCTAATAGCTGTAGTTTCCATCAATTTAAGCAAAACCCCCGCCATTCGTTTACTTCTTCTCGCATAATTGATTGATGCCTTTTTGTACTGCCTGAACTCCTTTCTGAGCGATTACGCCGGGTAAAGTTTGGGTAGCCATCGCTCGCGTGCCTTGGGTGGAAAACCAAGACGAACCGGGCTCTTTGGTCCATCGGAGACAAGGTACCCCTGTTTGAGCAACTCAGCCAATACATCGCGCGCCTGACGCTCTCCATAGTTCGTAATTTCTTGAGCATCGCCTCTCTTATACTGCCCACGCAGCAGCGCCTGCTGCAGCAGCGGCCATGATGCTTTGTGCAGTTGCCCAAATTGGATCTCCTCTTTGATGTGGATCTCCATGCGGATACGTAGGGTATCCAAGTCAAGAAGCTCACTCATGAAATCGATCTGATCAATGCACGATTCCAGGAAGAATTGACAGAAATTGACCAGCTCCCTGTGGCTGAGATTGCCCCGGCCGTCAAGATCGCCTTTTCTTGGCGAGTCAGCGGCCATCAGCCGCTCTTTGTAAGTCTCCACATTTCGAGCCAGCCCCCTTGAGACTGACCAAAGCGTGCTGCCTATTTCAAGCTCGCGCAAAAAGGCATGAGAGAAAAGCCTGGCAACCCGGCCATTGCCGTCAAGAAACGGGTGGATCCAGGCCAACCGGTGATGCGAAGCCCCTATGGCGATGACCTGTTTTACCTTGGATAGTCTGCCTAGGTCATACGCCTGCTCAAATCGGCCCATGAATCGATCCAGATCCTCTGGCCGCGGCGGTATATGTCGACCCACCTGCACATCATCCTCCCTGAACTGACCAGGCACAACCGAGATTACTTTGCCGGTGTGCTCATTTTTTACCTGCAAAAGCTCCTTTGGCAAGCGCACACAAAACTCTTTGTGAACCCATTTGATGTACTCCCCATAGGGCGCCAGTGGCGGCGCCGCATTCTCATCAATCATCGTTTGCACTTCGATGTGTGCCACCGCCTCCTGCTGCAGGTTGCGCTGCTTAGGATCGCTTGAGAAGTCCTGCGCCATCGCCTTTTCAATGCTGATTGGGTGAGTATCGTGACCCTCGATGAGGTTGCTGTAGTAGCAGTTCATCGAGCGCACCAGATCCCCAATGCTTTGCGCAACGGCTGGATCCAGTCGTGATGCAAGGGCTGACCCTTTGCGAATAAGATCAAAGGCTAGGTCTTCAAGCTCTTTGATGTCTTCATTTGGAAGCATTGGCTCCATTAAGTAAACGTCCGCTGCCATTCTTTTTGCCGGTATATTTGCCGAATAGAAAATATAGTAACTTATTGATAATAATTAGGCTACCCTAATATTCTACGAGATAAGAAGGAGGTTTTCGCCGGTAAAATTGCCGTATCATTTGCCGGCTCAAGGGAGCTAAGGGTCGTGTACTGAAAGGAAAAGGCCGGTTGCGCTCAAAATGGGCTAGAAATCTCCATAAACCAGGGGGAAAGTCCATTTCCTATTAGTAGCCCAACTACAGTTACATTTACAATCTCTGCATTCGGCCAGAAATCTGGTTTTCCATCGGCTCCATGGCGGCTGCAAAAACTAGGCTAAATCAAGGATCAAAAAGCGATGCATATTCAATCTAATGGAGGAGTCTATGAACTCTAATCAGCAAGGACGGGCAAGTCAGGCGGTTCTTGATAACATCAAACAGGCCGTGGAGAAAAAATACCCTCACGCACAAATCGAGTTAACAGCCCTTCCTGGTGTCATCTCCGCTGTGGTTTTCACCCAAGACAAACGAACGCTTGAAAGCGTGTATGCCCAGCGAGATATCAATGCTCTGGCGCATCGCTCGGGCGGGCTCAGTGATGAATTTTACACCAGCATGGTGTTTTACAGCGATCGCAAAGACCTTGCCCGAAGAAAGGTCTTCTCCTTTATCGAGCCAAAGCTTCAAGATATCTCCAAGAATTACCATGTTGATGTCGAGGTGGGCATAAACGGAAAAACCCTGAGCGTTCGGGTTATCGGCTCTCGTGATTACATGGAGGCATTCAAGGCCAAAGTAAGGGATATGAGTCCGGAGATGTTAAGGCTTTCTGAGTGTCGACAGGTCAATACGTATTTCAGCACCGGCTATGAGCTTGAACCCGGGGAAAGGTATCAAGCAGCGGATGAGGATAATGACGACGACCCGATCAACCCTAACTGGCCCAGCACAACAGGCAACCCATCGGGCGGCGGCCGGGGCAACAACCCGCCCAAGTGAGCGGCTCAGGGGCGGCCAATCAAGCCGCCCCATCTTACAGCACCAGATTTTACTAGGCGGCTCCCAGCACGCGCACCTCACGCACCGCCCGGCCCTTTGGCCTGTAAAGACCATTTCTCTTTCCATCAGCCGAGGCGCATCGAACAGCAAACCCGTCAATTAACACTTTCTGAATCATAGTCTGCTCGTCGACCTCTTCGCATGCGTCAATGGTATTGCCCGCATCGGAGACACGAAAGGTGGTTCTTCCATTATCTCTACGCGTCATTTTCACCGGGTAAATCATTGCACCATCGACAAGCACAAAGGCTATTTTCTTGGACATCATCTCTTGAGATACTGGCATTGTTAGCTCCTTTTTTCGGGTTGATTGCCAGGCTGTTTCTCAGCACTGGCCAGTTGTGTTGCTTGCATCGCGTTAACGCAAAAACGTGCTGTCTTTCCAGCTGTCAGCCATTCACCCCTGGGTCCGAACACGAGCACGCCTGAAGCATGCGCAGCTCGAGCCCTGCTTTTTAAAGGTCCTTCGGTGATAAGTCGAAGGCAGAGTACAAAAGTGGGCATGGTTGCGGGTGTTATATGCGCCACCTCCCGCTGGGCTATTCAACAACCTAATGGCAATAAGAGTTGTAAATTTCCACCAGCACCTGGCGCGCCGGCGCTGTTTTAAGGGCCATACCAGGCTTGAACTTTCTTCGCGACAACAGCCACTGCCGCGCCTTTGTCGCACGAATCAGCGTGATCCTGCTGTCAGCATTATGCTCGGCGCCAAGTTCCCGGTGCGCAAAGTTCCGCACGCTTTTCTCCTTCATCCGCGCCAGCAGGGCAACCTCTGCAATGCTTAAAAAAGTCTCCTCACCGCTGTACAGCGCTGCGTCTAGCTTGAGCCGGGCAAAGAACATGTTGAGCACGACCTTCATCCCGTAGGCAGGTTGGGTTCCCCCCATCGACTCGCTCAGGCAAGTGAAAAGCTCGTTGTAGGCAATAAAAGCATTCAGTTCGCCGCCAAAATCGGCATGGTAATTCTCACCAACTTCCTCCCCCTGGTAGGTCAGTGAAAAATAAGGGATGCCTTCAACTGCATAATTGAAGAATCGCTTGGGGATGAGTGTCGACAGCTCTACTGAATCTACAAAGATATACTGAGCAACGCCCATGAGCTGATGCGAGGCATCATCGATCTGCTGCAGGTATGTCTCCAGCGAGAGGTTCTCATTGGCAGCTTCATATAGACTCCTTTCAGCAGCGCTGATCTGCGCGTACAAAACTTCTTCGGGTGTTCGGCTAATTTGTTCCATTTAATTATCCATTTAATATCACAATAAGGTAATACTAGCCCCAATTATGTTATCTGTAAATAGTTTTGATGGAATATTATTTGATTTTTTAGAGGTTGTTCTTCGTATTTGGCGGTTTCCCCGGGGGAAGACAGTGTTTTTCTCTATCACTGCGCCGCACAGAGTGGAATTGACTGCAAGGTTCACCGTGCCCTACGAACGTTAGAGTCCTTGTGAATATGGCAACCGTGTGTTGAATCGCCTATTATCGAGGAAATAGGCTGGATTGGACTGATCAATGGACGCAGATTATGAAAACAGGCAAGCCAGTTTTTCTGATGTTGTTAACGCTGCTGTTTCCGATTGAAATGAAAGCACAGGATCCCAGAGCAGAATTTCACTCCCCACTGGCAGAAGCCTGGTATAAGGTCGGCGACTATTTCGAGTGGACCTCCACCGTTGCTGGCAACGACGGCGCACAGGTGAGCGTGTTCTATCGCACCTTCGGCGATCCGAATAATCCGCAGCTTTTGATGCTGCACGGCTTTCCCAACTCCAGCTTTGATTACTACCGGCTGATCCCGCTACTGCAAAACGACTACTACATCGCGGTGCTGGACTTTCCCGGTTCGGGGTTTTCCGACAAGCCCTTGGATGGCTTTTCTTATATGTTGGAAGATAACGCCCGGCTAGTGGACCACTTCGTTCGCGAGGTCATCGACTTCGATGACTTTGCCCTTTATACCCACGACCGGGGTGTGAGTATCGGGCTGTCGTTTCTGGGCTTGTATCTGGATAACCCGAACCCGGACTACACCATCAATTATCATTTTCTCTCCAATAGCGGCATGTACCTGCCCTTGGCCAGCCTGGTGCCGTTTCAGCTCGCGTTGCTGGATGCCGAGGCAGGACCGGCAATGATTGCCCGGCGCCGGGCGCGGCCACGGCTGACCGAGGGCGATCCTCAGGATGTGGCTTATTCCGACATCTTTGCCTTCAACGATGGCGACACCGCGCTACTGCACGTTGGGCGCTACCTGCTGGAGCGCCAGGTACACGAGCAACGCTGGCTGAACAACCTGCCGCGTAGTCCGGTGCCGGTGGCCTATCTGTGGGGCCTGCAGGATACAGTGAACCCAGTGCGCATCTCGCAGTATGTGTGGATGAACTACCTGAATGAGCGCGTCGCGCCCAGCTCCTACTGGCTGCTGCCATTGGCGGCGCATTACCCGCAGCGCGAGTCGCCCGAGGCGGTGGCCAAAATCGTGCGTCTGGCACTTGAAGGCCAATTGCCTGACCGGGAGGGGGAGGCGGATTTTATGCGCGAGTATGCGGCAAATCGTGAAGCGAGCGACGCGGTGTTTGTGGGGCACACTTCGGTGCGGGACCCGGATTTTCCGAGCTCGATCGAGTATACGCCGGAGGGGTATCGGGTGGTTGAGCACTGATTCAATCTGTGTCGATGTAAAAGAGTTATATTACGTAAGTGACCTAGCCCGCAATTAAAGCGGACAGTGCGTTTGATGCTAAGACTTAGGCATAGCACTAGGCCTAAAGAGTGCACAAGAAAAGATAGGATCGACGACCTTGCTCCTGAATTTAGAACCATGGCCTTAGTGAGATTGGACAGTTCCAGTGCCCGGTAACTGAGATCTGACCTCCTCCCCAATCAAACTAAACGCAATAATTCGTCTAATGTTTAGAAGCGACTCATGTATTGGTCAAACTTAGACCTTTTATCTCCAATCAACTTGAGGAGGTCAATAGTTACGTAGACACTTTCCTCATCTCCGTGGTCAGCCCAGCCAATGGAGTAACGGTTATCGAAATGGAGTAAAAAACCATGGCCGACATCATCGACTTCCGCGCGGTCGGCATAGACACTCGCGACAGAAAAACCGAAGGGTAGTTTCAAGTCCCAAAAATTGACTCCTAGCCATTCCACAGCTAAACCAAACTCCGTATTATTGCCATCCGCGGCTTTATCCATACTGTTATAAATGACCTGTGGATGCAAAGCGATAACTTGATAACTGGGTGGTCCTACAAGGTGATCGGAACGGAAATGACCACGGTGTGCTAGTGTGGTAAACCAGACCTCCAGCAGCGTCTGAGATTTGCTGACCTCTAAGAACTCATCCCAGTTTTTTGCCATGCCCGAAAGTAACGTAGTATTATCATAAAGCCTGTCATAGGCAGATCGGTAGGGATTGAATGCATCTGCGAAATCGTTGAATAGGTCTCTACAGCTTTTGTTAGCCGCAGCGGACACACACAGACCAGTATCCGTAACAGTGAAGCGGCTTAGGCTGTTTGGATGCGGTTCGAAATAGCCCACGGCTTCATCAGATAAAACACCGTCTTCTAGGATAAACTCCGGCAGAACGGGATTGCCAATATCGAAGTTACTGAATGTGGTTTGAAGTCCAACAAATTGTTCGGAGTAATTTGCGGACTGTAGTAGTCCCTTACTGTCCAAAGCCTTCTCCGCCTCGGTGGCATAGTTAGATAACAAGTCACGCGCCAGGTCGTTGTACAAGTCGGTCAACATGTTAGTAGTAAGGGTGTTGTCGATGCGTGATCGGATCAATTGGATACACAGGTCCTCTCCGGTTTTTCTCCCCAGCGTGTATAGGGCGGAGAATTCACTTCCTGGATAGGAATCAATACTACAGTCGATAGCTGTTTGTTCTTCAGCGTTGGTAAGCTGAAACGAGAACGCGAATATTAGAGTTGCAAAAAATGATATAAAAACGCTACGCTTATCCATGGTTACACGCCTCCTAATCGTTGCCGCCAAGTTCAGCGGATATTCTTTCTATTTCGGACTGTAACTTTTTGTATTGCGCTATTGCTTTCTTTATCTCCGAAATGGAAGGGTCGTCCCGAAGCTTTTTGATCATATCGCGGAGTGCTTTAACCTCGCCTTTCAGTGTTTTTTTCTTGTATGCTTCTACGCAAAGAGCATTCTGGTCCTCGGTAACATTTACTCCATATATAAAGCGCATTAACGCTCTGGCAACTTTAGGCTCCGTAATGTATTCGTAGAAATCATGAGTGTTCACGTTTCTAATTAGAGAGCTTTCCAGCGTTACTCCGTCCTTCATTTTTCTGTCGTACTGCTTGAACCAAGTAAAAGGGTCGTATTTATGGCTAATGTTAATAAGATTACGCGCACAGCCCTCCGCTCCGGTACAAACGGTAGATGACATTGGGTCAGATTGGCCATTGAGTAAGTTGACCATACGACTAACATTTGCGAAGGTCCATAAGGAGGCGATATTGAAGTTGCCTGGTTTCAAGTCCGGAATATCGTCGTAGGGGTCAGACTCTACTCTGTAATATTTCGACAATGCATCGTGAACAACAGCTGTGCCGAGTGAATGGCAGATGATATGGATATTCTTATGACCATATTTGAGGCGCTTTGCTTCAAATAAGCTGAGGAAGTCTACACGTATCTTTTCACCAAAATAAGTAGTGGAGTACAAGATTACGTCCAACATGTGCGTATAGAAAAATTCGTCCTTTCCCATATTCGCTTCGAAGCTCGTCAGCTGTTTTAGCAAGCTCACCTCGAAACCTTTTCCAGTCAAAAAGCTAAAACCTGTTTTCCTAGCTTGGGCGTTTTCGGCGAATTGATTTCTTATTGCATCGAAAAAATCGCTATAGTTGAACTCTACGTAATCGACGGACTTTAGTTTCTCCTTTACATCTACAGCGAAACCTTCGGCTCGATCCGTTAAGCCTTGCTTGAAGGCTTTCTCCATTTCACCTTTGGGATGAGTCCCCATCCCATGCACCAGAATAATTAGCTGCTTAGCCATAGCTACTCCTGATATCGTTGTTAGTCTAAAGGAACTAATTTTGGATCTTTACGGTTGAGGCTCTGGCAACCTTTTTCTGGTATTACGAAACCGCAAGGTTACTATATTGACAACGGTAAGTTCTTTTAACATGTATCGTTTGGCAAGCAAATAGCCCGAATGGGCTAGTGGTATCAGTCTATAGATACTATTAAATCGTTCGGTTGGAATGTTGCTAGAATAGATAATAACCTGAATTCATACAATATTTAGACCACGCTTTCCCTTTGGTAGAAAGGGGTTTTCTGAATCTATGGATATATAATTACGATTCTAATACCGAAGCACTCAGAAACAGTAATAGTTTTGTGTTATGCGCTAACAAAGGCAATTGAGTTGTATTGCCCGGCGCCCGGGGCCGAGAAAGTCTAGATCAAACCTTAAAACCCCGCGACACTAATTTGCATCGTCTCAAAATGGCCTATTTTACTGACTGCTGAACTCGCTTTTGATTGTTTACGCCGGCTAGAGTTTAGTTGACCTCCTCTCGCGCGCCTTGGGCGGAAAACCAAAACGAACCGGGCTCTTTGGCCCATCGGAGACAAGGTAGCCCTGTTTGAGCATTTGCGGATAAGATCAAAGGCTATGTCTTCCAGCTCTTTGAAGTCCTCATTTGGAAGCGCTGGCTCCATTATGCAAACGTCTACCACTATTTTCGCCGGTAATATTGCCGCATCAATTGCCGGATAACGGGGCGCTAAGGGTTATGGCATTCAAAAGAGACAAAAGGCCGGCGGCACCCAAGATGGTCAGAAATCACCTTAAGATAGGGAGATCCGTGACACTTATCTAAAGTGATTCGTTGAATCTGGGTAGAACTCGAGCTGATAGTGGTCAGATAATGGGTGTTTTTTTGAAAACGTGGCCCCGGCAACTTTCGACCTACAATCAGGAGCCCTATTTTTTGCCAAAGTCTTTTACCATGCTTGATCCGTACGTAAAGGGCTCAAAATTGACAGTTTGTTACCAGGCTATTGCCTGTGCGACAGGCAATAGCCGTATCTTACGGAAAGAACTACATTTTTGGATTGAAAATTGACGTCTTGTGCTTACTGCGCATGAAAAATGTTAGAGCCCTCGGGCATCGCCCCGTATTCTCTAATTAGTTTGTCCGCTGTATGAACGAAGTCACCACTGGTTTGATCTGCAGTCCACAGCGGACGTGAACTGCCGGTAAATGAGCCGGGGTCGAGAAATGGCGAGAAATACGAATAAACAACCATGTAGATGTTCAATCCAACTCTCATTTGCGTGAAATCCATATCTTTCCAGGGAATCCATCCACTCTCTGTGAGGTACCAGTAGTTTTCTTTAGGCGAAACGGCTTTTGGATAGTATTTTTCGTTGGGCAACTCCTCTTCTAGGCCACTCTGTGTATGCAGTTCTTTTTCAAGTCCTATAACATTGGCTAGGGTTTTGTTTGTCATCGAATTTCTCCACGTATCAAGTTTTGTAAAACGAAGAGAAGATACACTCCACGAACAGTGAAAAAAGGGACATCTCATTGAATTTTACGAGTACAGCTGATGGCATACTTTTCAACAACCTTGTTTCCCTAATCTTCAGAGAAGCAGAAAGGGAGCGTACAACGGGAGAGGTTATACGGTCTGGCTTTAGCTTCGTTCTGAGAAGGAAGGTTGGCGCAGACTCGACTTTATTTAGAAAATTCTCGCAAAGCAAAATCCAACCCGAAGACGTCTGGTCATTCTTACGGAGGAATCTCACAGAGAATCAATTAAGCGAATTTAGCGATATCTTCGCAGATGAGGACTGGAGTGCACATGGAGATTGGGAGCTCATAGATAGAACAGCCAAAGCATTCATCGCCAAGGATCCGCGCGAGAGCACCGCGATATTTTGGTTTTTTTTGAGGAACCTTTGCCGTAGCGAGCGTGAAATACACGCTCAGCTGAGTCAGCTATCGGGTGATAAGCTAGTGTTGACTTCATTTTACAATGGCATGGTTGAACGCATAATGATTCTACCAGGTTTTGATTGTCAAGACCCATTCAGCCGTCAGAAATATTTGGTCGCTCGAGTGCTCTATTGGGCGGCACTAGTGGAACTTTACTTGCGTGTTTCAAGCGAAAAGTACAGAAAGGATATAGGGAATGAAAAAGCAGCACTTACTTTTTTCTTACCGCAGGCAACCAACGATAAAGCTCTAATAAGAAGCGTAGAAGTATTCCTGAATAAACAAAAGCAGATATGGGCATATCAGTGCGGAAAAGAGAAAATAACCGACAAGCGCTTCTTTGAGGACATAACAAACGCATCACTTAGTCCTCGGCAACGCGAAAAAAATCCGGACATAAGTAAGGTCAAAAAGATATTCCAAAGATGGCGACGTGGGTCGCCGCTGAGACTTGTAAATTTAGAGAAATTTATAGACCCACTATATTCAGCAAAGAGCATGACATTACGGAACGAAGTTACAATCTTGATGATTCCTATAATAAACCTATTCGACTATGTTCAGCGTCAACTATTGATGCAGGGACTCTCCAATACAGAGATTGAGTCAATGTTTAAAGAATATAATAGATACGTAGATTTGGTAACTCAGGCCTATGAACGGACAACGCATAACATTAACTTTATTGACTACGATATCGAAGCCAAACTGTAATCCTTCCATTTTCCATCAATCGTCAAAGTAGACTTGCTAGACTCCTGGACATCCATCTAACGCTTATGAAGGCCATTGGGTTCTTTCGCCCGATAACTTAGGCGGAATCGCACAATAAAGATCTATGATCCAGCTGACCTTTCCCCCAAATTTAGAACCATGGCTTTAGTGAGATTGGATTGACCCAAGTGGCCGGCAAATCCGGAGTCAATTCGGTAGGACTCTAAATCGCGCTGCTACTCAATTTCGGGGTGACGTCGGAAATACAATAACGAAAGACCCCATACAGGCATCGGCGGTGTACCACCACGACGACTACTGATGGCAGCATAAGTTTCTACGAGTAACTGCTGTTGAAAATGGGGGTATTACAATTGCTATCCACCTAATATTATCTGCTCCCGATAAATTTACTCTTAAGAATAGATCTATTAATCTGACTATCAGGGTCACAATCATGCGGATAAACCCCTAAACACCCCTCTCCAAAGCTACTGTTTGCTGATTCCACTCGTTGCCCACAAAAGACGGGGTGAATGACAAGGCGATCACTATTGCATAACTGGATTGTCTCTGGCATGGAATACTCAAACTCAGCATTAATATAACCATTTGCGTCAAAATCGCCGAGGCTTCTAACGCGACCTATCATTCCTGTTTCTATGAGACAACGCAGAAATCGATCTGGTGATACTGCTATACCATGCTTTCGATATTCCTTTAGTACGGATTTCCCTGAACTGAAATCTTCATTCCCGCCGTAATACTTTGGCAGATCTTGGTAAGTAAATATTAACGGGATATTCGGCAGAACACGATCTCTTATAGCTAGAGCTTCCGGATAGGAGGTCCTATATGCCCCCACAATCTCGTATGCGAGTTTATCCTCCTCCTCTCGAATGGAGTCTTTAAACACATCCGCTCTAATAGGCAGCAAAGGTAAACGCAGCATAAGGTTTCTAGAAAGCATAGCGTTGAACAGCCTTATTATCTGCCGCGGAAGGATCTGAAGATGTCTCAAAAGGTAGGCGAGGCTGTCCTCTGGAAGCCCTCTATGATTGAGAAACTCTTCGGGTAGTATCTCCTTAATGAAAACCTTGGCACCTTGTCGGTCATAAATGTTTATCTTTGCCAGTTTATTGTATAACTCAGCAGAGACGTCATCAGAGTCCTTATAAACAAATAGTCGCAACATCATTCTATGCGCAACTAAGGATAATAACTCACCACTGGACCAATGAAGTAAGTGTAGACTTGAAAAGTCCTTTCCTTCGCTCTTTGACAAATTTCTAAAACTTAGGAACTGTTCCGCAGGAATACAGTATCTAATCTGAATATTCATGGAGCCCTTATTGTAACGACCGCATAGATTCAAAAGCCCAGATATAGCCTTTCCTTTAGCGGTGCTATCTATTGAGTTTTGTGACGTGTTTGTCATCACGTCCTCTTCATTATCTATTAGTACAATTGCTGTTCTACCCAGGCTTGCAAGTATATCAGCTACCTTATTCTGCAGATGGTCCAGTCTTTCGGCACGATTGCTAATTAAAGAAAGGACTAGTGATGTTTCTCTTAGGTTAGGATCTCCGGAATAATAGGCTCTCAGTTTACTGTTAATCAGTGTTGTAACGGCAGATAGTCCAGATCTAGCGAACTCCTTAGCGGTGATGAGGCTATTGAACTCATCAAGATCTCTTAATTCTTTTATCGAGGGGGCCAGTTCACGCACTATTGCACATAGAAACATCCATTGCCAAATGTATCCGATACGCTCAGCTCTTGGTTCTTGGCCGCAATCCATATATGTTTGAACTATCTGTTGAACTTCCTCAACTGCCTCCCACGAATTTAACTGAACGGGGAGGACATTATCTTTGAATGATATGTTATTAAGATATGTCGTCTTTCCTGACCCTTTTCGACCGACAATAATGGAAGGAGTTTGTCCCATCTTTTCGTACAGATATGGTGAATGACCATCAAATAAGTATTGGTATATTTCTTTGTTTTGCCCGCCATACAGTTCCAGAAAAGGCGAACCAATCGGCTCATCGATAGTAAATATTTCTCTTCTCATAATCGAAAGATGTTTTTCGGGTATACGCTTCCAGAAATTTCTCCTAAGACTCATAGTTTCACAATCCTTACTATAATTTTGAAAACAGGATCCCTTACTCTAGGGGTCGCAAACTCACCCAGATAAAAAATACACTTTAAACTTGGAGCTACGTAGCTTTCGATTTAGTGTCCATAGTCCTTTAGAAGCGGCCTAAATGCATTAACAAAGTCGTTTACATTCCTGCTATAGAACTCGAAAAAGTATCGCATTAGTTTTCTGCGTGAACGCCTTCGACTGGAATTCCCCTAATTGTAGTCCGTCCAGATAAATCTAAAAAACCCTACCACAGTGGAAAATCCCTTATTTTAAGGCCCCTGTCGTACCCAGGCTGTTAGGTATCTCTTAGCTATATTTCACTGAGGTTAGCATTTTTAGGAGTTCAAGTATGGTGACGACCTGTAATTTATTCATGTAAGGCTCTCTAGAACATGAGCAGCTCCAATTAATCAGGATAAAGCACCAAAAGCTTACATGATAGATAGCTACATATTTCATCTTGCCGATAATTCCGAGGTAGACCTACCCATTTGGGTTATTTAAAACTCAGTCTATTGTCCTGTAAGGTTCAGAGGATCCGCTTTTAATAATGATCAATTTACAATATAAAGTATCTAAACGATTGAACGGTAGGTCGTTTGCACAAAAAGGTACCAGCTATGTTCCGTGCTCTTCCTCTTAGCAGAATACTCCTCTCACTCGGATTGACCCTTGCGGCTGTCGACACTACTGCAGATACAACCCTTACCGGGGAGATGGTTACGATACCATCTGGCTCGTTCCAAATGGGCAGCGACACCTTTTCTAGTCGTGAAAGACCCGTTCGCACAGTGACGGTACCTTCATTTCTCATAGGTAAATACGAGGTCACGTTTGCGCAATGGGACGCTTGTGTGGCTGATAACGGCTGCTCCTATCGCCCTTCGGATGAGGGCTGGGGGCGAGGCAGTCGCCCTGTTATGAACGTCAGTTATAACGATGTGGTGCAACAGTTCATACCCTGGCTAAACAGCAAAACAGGCCAGACTTACCGTCTGCCGTCTGAGTCTGAGTGGGAATACGCAGCCAGGGCCGGCTCCACAACCGCATACCCGTGGGGCGATACCGCAGACCATGAATACGCAAATTTTGGTGATGGCACCAATGGCCGGACAAGTGGACGGGATCAGTGGCTCAACACGGCCCCTGTAGGCAGGTTCCCAGCCAATGCATTTGGTCTGCACGACGCTCACGGCAATGTTCATGAGTATGTTAGCGATTGCGTGAACAATGATTACAACGGCGCGCCAACTGACGGAAGCGCCTGGGCTCAGGGGGACTGCCAATCGGCCATTCGCCGGGGAGGCTCCTGGCAGAATGAGCCGGCACAATTTCGATCCCCTGCTCGTAGCTTTATAAGTCGAAACCTTGGCCGCAGCTACACGAACACTGGATTTCGAGTGGCTCTAGATGTAGCCATAACCACCCCATCGAAATATCAGCTGTCCGTGAGCACTTCAGGCTCTGGCGAGGGCGCCATTGCCAGTAGCCCGACTGGTCTTAATTGCACTAGCTCATGTTCAGCTTCATTTGACTCAGGTCAGACGGTAACATTGAGCGCGAGCGCACAATCGGGTTCACGCTTCTCGGGCTGGAGCGGATCTTGCGCTAACAGTGCTGGCACATGCCAACTGAGTATGGACCGCGCGCACTCGGTCACAGCCATTTTTGAGCGTGATGATGGTCGTGCTTACTACGGGCCCAACATTTCAATATTCTATGCTGAAGAATCTATCCTGCATATTCCAAACATTGATGTGAATGGCGAGCAGTTGTGGGTTGATCTTTACCTGCTGCCAGGTGATCGCTTCCAGATCCGTGGGGCTGGCCCCGCTCGTTCTGAGCAGCCAATTTATCCGGCCACGGTTGATCTGACCACCAGCCGCGTACACATCCCTTATGCCTCAATCATCGCCAACAACCAAGTGGAGTCGGTACGCTACGCACTGGATCTACAGCTACTGCCCTCAGGCAGTGAATTGTCGATCATGAGCCTTGAAGAGCATGTGCTGACGTTCCTGAGCCTGGAGGGTAGTCAGGATGGCGAAGTCAGGGCTGTCATGATGAACCAGAAAGGCGAAAAGATATTGCTGCTCGGTGACAACGACGCAAGCGGCAACGTATCGGATCTTCAGGCGGTTGGTTTTGAGGATACGGACGGGAATGTCATGACGGTCTATATCGAGGAGTCTGGATTGCCGAGTGGGCTCGTGGTTGATGATTTTGTGTTTGCATTTTCAAACTACACAGATACAAGCGTTGATATCGTGATCACATCACCTGATGGAAATACACAGACCGTGGATAATGCACAACTCAATGCTGCGCTGCTTGCTGAGCTGTCACCTTCCGGATCGCTCAATATCTCAAACCTTCGTACGCCGTATATCTCCGCGCTCAGCGCCAGCGAAGCGATCGGGGGCTTTGGCAGCACTTATGAATTAGGTGATGCGGCCAAACGAGTGCAAAAGACAGCAACTAGCCTTGTGTCGCTGATTTCATGTTTGAGCACAAAGGGTAGTGTAGCTTCCTATTTAGTTTCACTGGTATCTGAAACAGCAGCACAACTCATGAGAGATGCCTGTAATAGTGCTGGGATGGCGGTGGGCGAGCTGCTGACTAGCCTCTTCTCAGCTGGAATCGATGTAGCAACCCTGCCGGATAAAATCAAGAACGGCCAATGCACTGTTGACGGATATATGCTTAATTGCGGCGACTTCAGTATTGATGTAAAGACTGAGCAACTTTATCAGGACAAGTACAAAGCCGAAACCGCAGGCGTCTCGGTACGCGGAGTAGATTCGCCCAATTACAACAAGAGCGGATCCAATTTTAATTGGCGCTCGCTTGTAGTGCAGAGTAACAGCAGCATCAAAACTCTGTATAACGGACTAAACCGAAGCAACACGTGGCTATTTGATCGCAATCTTGCTGGCTATTCTGCCATGGTCACCCTTACTGCCAACAGAAGCTATTACCCAAGCAAGCAAGTTGCTCATGAAACACTTAAAAAGATAAACCCTAGAGATCTCTCTGGTCGTGGCAATAACATACTGTACAGCGCCCAAGCAGGCGTTATCCCAAAACCTAACAACCCGTTTCAACAGTGGGGCTATTTGGTCAATGATCTGAATATCGCCATCGCTGTGCAAGATTACGGAATAGAGGGCCGTCCCTCGACCGACCCAAACAGAGACGTTATTTTCCTGTCATTTGAGGGCAGTCACTCAAATTTTGATTGGGTTAGAAATGTACTCATTGAGCCGGCCAATTTTTACGGTACCGCAGTACATGGCGGATTTGCATCGGCCGTCAGGTTTGTCATTGATGATGTGCTGCCAGATCCAAAATCCGAGTTTTTTGCCAGAGGCCTTGGCCGAGATGTGACGCTGGAGCAATACTTCCAGGGAGCAGCACGAGGTGACCACAGCCCAGTTATTGTGCTCTCGGGTCACAGCCTAGGCGGTGCGATCGCAACGCTACTGGGCGCTTATCTGATCGAAATCGGTGTTAATCCTGAAGACATCCTGGTGCAGACTTACGGCTCACCGGCGGTAGGGCGCAGCAATTTTGTGAGCAAATACAAGGGATCCCTGAACGTTCGAAACTTTGTAAACAACAATGACCCGGTACCGTTTGCATCGCGCCTTTGCGGCAATTACCGGCCTATTGGCAATAACTATACATTTGCTGAGGCCGGTGGATCCCCCTCGTTTGATTTTTCTAGGCTAAGTACCTGCAAATCATTTACAGACGAAGTGGGTTTGGATACGGACAGCTCAAACCTAAAGCTCCTGCGGTACATGTCCGGGGCGAACTCCGCTCATAATCTGTTTGACGCGTATTTAAAGCAATTTGATGAGGCGCACCAATCTTTCAAATGGGCTGATGTTGAATCTGTTAAAACGCTTACCGTGGCAAAAGGAGGAACTGGCGAGGGCGAAATAACTAGCAATCCTGCTGGCATTGTTTGCGGCAGCAGCTGCAGCGCTTCTTATACGAGCGGACAACTGATCACACTCACTGCCACGGCGGGTAGTGGTTCTACTTTCGCCGGTTGGGAGGGAGCGTGCAGTGGTACCGGTAGTTGCGTGGTGACCATGAGTGATGCAGCGTCGGTGACGGCTGTCTTTAAAACAAAAGCTATCGCTCATACTCTAAGTGTTACAACGGGTGGAACTGGTGAGGGTGCTGTCATGAGCACCCCGACTGGTATCAGTTGTGGTGCTAACTGTAGCGCTAACTTCAAAGATTCCGAGACAGTTACTCTTAGTGCTGTCGCCAATGGTGACTCAATATTCGTTGGATGGGGTGGTGGTTGTACCTATTACCTCATGAGCACCAGTTGTTTGCGGACAATGGACGAAGACATCTCTGTGACGGCAATATTCAGAGCAACTGATACCTCAGACTCGCAGGTCATCTTGGGGCATGAAATGGTTAACATTCCAGCGGGCAGTTTTAGTATGGGGAATCATCTCGAAAGGAGACAGAGGCCAGTTCGTACAGTTAACGTGTCAGCGTTCCGAATGGGAAAATACGAAGTTACGTTTGCTCAGTGGGATGCTTGTGTTGCCGATGGTGGGTGCACCTTCAGCCCGCCGACCGATTCCCCGAGCTATCGTGGATACTTTCCCGTAAAAGGTGTAAGCCATAATCAGATTACTCAGCAATTCATACCTTGGCTGAATGATAAAACAGGGCTCCAGTTTCGGCTGCCGTCAGAGGCTGAATGGGAATATGCTGCTCGAGCTGGTTCAACGGGCGACTTTCCCTGGGGAAATTATTCCTTAAGTGAAAATTTCGCAAATTTTAAGCACGAAGGGGGCCTAGATACATGGAGATACAGGGAGGCGCCTGGCGGAAGCTTTCCAGCCAATGCATTCGGGTTGCATGACATGCACGGAAATGTAAGCGAATTCGTGCAGGATTGTGGTAATTATAACTACGAAGGTGCACCTACCGACGGTAGTGTTTGGTTGGAGGCTGAGTGCACGTACGGCGTCATCTACCGAGGTGGTTCGTACAATGACTTTTCATTGTTTTGGCCATCATCTGGTCGACAAAATCAACTCCAGGATCAACGTTCTAGGACTATTGGTTTTCGTTTAGCTCTGGGCCCAGAAACGAAGAAGGAGCTGAGTTTAACTGTAATAGGAAGGGGGAACGTCAACAGCAGTCCGTCTGGTATCAATTGCAGCTCTAGCTGCAGCACTGAATTTGATTACAACCAAAGCGTCACGCTGAGTGCATCCGCAAGCAGTGGGTCGATTTTTGCTGGATGGAGCGGCGCGAGGTGTAGTGGAACCGGAAGTTGTACGGTGACAATGGATCAAGCGAAGTCAGTGACGGCGACTTTCAATGCTCGATCCGGCGCCCGTTCCTTAAATGTCACCAAGGCTGGCGCCGGCCAAGGTGCTGTCACGAGTAGCCCAGATGGTATCAATTGCGGAACCAACTGCAGTTTCGAGTTCGATAACAACGAAAGTGTCACACTGAGTGCATCAGCAAGTATTGGATCAATTTTTGCAGGATGGAGCGGTGCGGGGTGCAGTGGAACCGGAAACTGTACAGTGACAGTGGACCAAGCGAAGTCGGTGACGGCGACATTTAATACCAGCCAGTCAGGTGGCAATAACGAATCCTGTGGGGTCACCCCCGTAACAAAAATAAGCAGAATGTTTTTCAATCAAAAATTTGATCTGACCACAAGTTGCTTAACAACAGGAGTCGATGGAGATTCGTTACCCACGAGATATTTTTCGTTTAACTCTGAATCCATGCTTAATTCGATCTTCGCAGTAAGTTCGTATGAAGTGGCAGTATCGTTAACTTTGTTAGAAGGTGACTCTCCAAAAAATGCTAAGGAAATAGATAGTGATTCCATGCGTGGATGCCCATCTACATCAGGAGCAGGCCGTGCTCAAATAAACGTATCACTCAAAGCGAATACGGAATACATTCTACGTGTCCGTGCCTCCGAGGAGACATTCTTTAAGTGCGCTGATACTGGTAGTTTTAGACTGGTAAATTAGATAGGGTACTATGAGGTTACCTCCAGCCCAGTCTCACTACCGTCATGGCTCTAAATACGGGGGTAAGGTTAGTCTTGACCTTACCCCCGTATTTAGAACAATGACCTTGATGAGATTCCCAGTTAACCTTACGAGTGGGTTACACAATAAATACAAGCGAATCACTGATTTCACATTGTGAAGACCAGGGAGTTATACTAAGTTTCGGATGAAGATTGCTGGCGATTCAGGCGGGGAAAAGACTCGGGTTTAGATAGCAGAGAGAAAACCGCTGAAAACACTCATTTGGGTTGAGCCTTTGCTCTTGATGTTTAAAGCTTTTTTCAACTTATGAGTAATTCGTAAGGAATTTGTCAACTTATGGTGTGAAACGGTATATTTCCATAGGCTTCATAAGCTGAAAAAAGCTAATAAAATCAATGAACGCTTATGTCACCTTATGCTTTCCCCAACAGGCAACTCATAAGTTGGCAAAATAACCCATAAGTTGACAAAGTTAAGACTGCGATCGAGTTTGAAGCCCCCTCTTCAAGCTTGGTCGCAAAAAATACATAATTAAAACAATGGGTTGTCTGGGAATTCTTCGAAAGCTCTCCCTTGCTGGCATGTTCGATAATATGAATGGCCTGACCTCCTCCCTGTTAATCGAAGCATCCTAAACTATAGATTTCTGGCAAAATCGGCTCACAGGAGGGCCATTTGTCATGAAGAAAACGAAGCATACAGAGCAGCAGCTTGCTTTTGCCTTGAAACAAGCAAACACCTGTCGGCATTTTCTGCGCTTAACGTCTCGCATTCCTGGGCCAGAGTCTGGAATGACAAGCCGCCCAACATCAGAGCGACGATGATCGAAGTTAAAACGCGTAGCAACATAGGTTCTGCCGGCAGGTCGCTCTAAAGCGGTAGCGCCATGTCCCACACCTCAACTCGATGCAGAGGGTCGGGTCGCTCCGATCTGACTTCAAATACTACCCTATCCTTGTACATGCGGCCGTGGCGATCGGTGCTGGTTACTTCCATTATATGCACACCTGGCGCAAGATCCGCTGGTAGCTGTGCGCGCCATAAATGCATGTTGCGGTCTGCTATTGCCGTCTGTGGTTGCGGTGGTCCCTGAAAGCGTGATCCGCGGTAGGCTTCATAACCCTGGGTTCTATCGGTGCCCATGGTGCTTTCGATGGCAAAACGGCCCACCGTCGACTGGCGTTTAACGGTAAAAGGGTCGGCAAACTCTGCGCCGATATAGGCCGACTCGCCTCGACCTTGCTGGGTTCGAGTCATGGTCAGCGGTTCGCCTCCATTGATAGTCGCTACCACGCGCGTTTCGACACTGCCGTTCCACACGTTGGCCGTGACGTAGACTCCCTGTTGCAACTCTTGTGGTGTGAGAATACGGGTGTCTGCCAGATCATTGATCGACACTGGTGGGGTCGGGTTGCGTTCTTGTGCTGGTTGCCCCCGCCAGCTTTGAAGATGATCAAACCAGGTACGAAACGCAGGGGTGTTGAAGTCGACCCACTGGCCACGTCGCGGGTCGATTCGTGACCCGATATAATGTTCTTCGTAGGCCGCACCCTGAAACTTAAGCATCAGCAAGCCCTTGGGCGCCCCCATTCGTTGTAAGGCCATGGCGTCTCCATCGAGTGCCAGGTCTCCCTGCCACCAGTGTCCGGACGCTGCACCGGCAACGATGTGGCGAAAGGGTGCTGTACTTACACCCAGCGCCTGCTGCCAGCCCCCAAATGACTCACCCGGGGCAATGTTTTCCAGCGTATGAAGATGTCCCGACAGGGACAAGGCTTCACGGCCTTCCAGCAGTTCATGGATACGTGCTGTGGCGTCATCCTGGTGCTGGTAGGAGTCTGACCCGTAGAATGAGAGCATAGGGCCGTGGTGCGCCATCACTACCAGCCTGTCTTCGGGGATGTGTGTAAGCAGGTTGTCCAGCCACTGCAATTGCGTATCGTGAACTCGAACGTTGTAAACGGGGCGGGGAGATTCTACACAGAATTCGCGGCCTGGCATGCGCAGGTCATCTTCGCCACAGGGATAAACGATGTTGTCCAGAACTACAAAAGTGACTTCACCTATTTCGTAGGCATAATAAGTGGGGCCGTATATGCGCCGCCAGGAGTCTGAAGAGTCGGCATCGCTGGTGGCGTCAAAGTCGATGTCGTGATTGCCCAGTGCCATCCATTGCGGCACACCTACTACCGAACCGACTTCCAGCAGGCGTTCCAGCACATCCAGGTCGTCACCCACCACATCGCCCAGATAAAGCAGACAATCGTTGCCATCCAGATCCATCTGCACCAGATCAGCGATGGCACTGTCCCGGAACTGGCTTACTTCACCATTGGAGTATGTCTGGCTGTCGCCGATGGCGGCGCAAGTGAAGCCGTCCCCGGTTTGCGGTGCCCGGCGCAGAGGAAAATTGACTTCGGCAGGGGCCGGGCCAGTGTCCGGCAGGCCGCCGAAGCGCAGCGCTACAGGTGTACCGCCAGGTTTGTGAATGTAACCAAACTGCGGCACCATGCGATGGTCGACTGGCACCTGCCAGCCAGCGGGCTGCACAACCGTCAGGTCCATGTCGGGCCGCACCGCAATCCGGTAGCGGCCAGTGTTGTCGGTGCGCACCACCTCAAGGCCGTTGCTCACCAGCACGCCAGCCACCCCTGCTTCGTTGTTCTGACGACGGCTGTCGCCATTACTGTCCTCAAACACATAACCACTGATGGTCTGGCCGGTGTTGTTGCCCGCAACGACTTCAACGCTACCCTGCCAGGTCTGGGCCGTGGCGACAGCGCTGACAGTTATGCAGAGCGTAGCTCCCAGCGCTGCGATTGCTGGGCGCATGCTGGATGCGAAGGATGGTTTGCACAATTCAGACAAAGACATTATATAACCCCGGACGCAACGAAAGGCGCCCTATCGTTATTGTTGGTGTTCTGTTGATACCATGAATTTGTGACGATATTAAAACACCGCGCAGGGTTATCCTTATGCTTCACCGAGGTTTGCTAAGAACGCTATCCCGGGCCAAAGACAGGCTTGATCCTGCTACAGTGCAGTCCCCCCGAATATCCGGTCTAGTTATAAGGAGAAAGCACCGGGCGTCGCACCGAAAATACTCATATTGGACTACAAATCATTACTATTTGGATAATGTTTTGTTGATCCGTGAGGCTCCCGGAAAGGCGAAGTGCTAACTCTACTGAGCACCGATCCGGTCTCGCTGGGGCTTACAAACTGATCGCAGCTACGGGGCCATTTTCCCAGGGAGATTCGTATAGGCTATTATTGTATAAGCGCGACCTGAGCCCATGAGTGCTAATTCTAAGTTTTCCCAGACTTTTACAAAATAAGGCTAATGACCCGAGTTGCTTAGTAGAGTATGAATCTAGGTCTTCCGAGCGGGTCAAACCGTATAATTGGGAGGTGGTATCTGCTTGTATTTAATAAAGAAATCCAGCTTATGATTCAACCGTAAAGAAATTGCCAAGTTATGGGTGTATTCAGTGGATTTCCAGGGAAGCATAAGCTAGAAAAAATTCAATAAAATCAACAGTCGTCAAAGCCACCTTTTTTGTACCCCCACATTGTGTGGGGCAACCCATACGTTGACTTTGCCCTATACGCCAATCAAGCTGAAATAGCAATCAGCTTGATTGGATCGGCTTTTAAATACATTTAAAAAACAACGTGTTACGGCTATCTCCTGATCACGCTAGTGCCTGTTTTTCAGGATCTCGCCTTCGTCTGACGGGTGAGTGGCAAGAAGCGCCGCACTCGTATGAAGCGCCAAACCACACACATCCAACGGGCTTGCTATCGAGGTCGTCGTCACAGCCACTAGGGTGTTGTATGCCCAGTGGCCTAAGTCGACTACTGACTTAACGTAATTTGTTCGTCTGCCCGGGGGCGCGCAGCACCGCGTTCAGAAACACAATGTTGGCGCCATCCAGGGCCGCGCGAAAAGTCGGGTCGGCCACAAAACCGATAACAAGCCCGGCACCGTGGTCGGCCACCATCACTGCAGGCTTCCAGGCCCACTGCTCTCTATTCTCCGCCCAAAGATGACCGCCGACCGCGAGTTGATCGGCCTGGGCGAAACGCAACGGATTTCCGCCCTGGTCCAGTCTTAGCGGCACGTACACGTCGCTTCCGTCGATCATGAAATTCACGCCATCGCTGACGCCCGCGCTAAGCCAGTGATCCGGGTCAGGTACCGCGCGCATGAGTACACCAGGAATTGGGTCTGGCCGCGGCTCTGTGGGCAGAATCGCCTGCTGGTAGGCATCTGCATCGGTGATGATGGAGCCTTCCGGTGTCCCTTCGGTTTCGTCGGCCGCTTTGCCGCCGGCGAGCTGCTCACGCGCGGTGGGCAACAGCCCTACATCATCGGCAGTCAGGAAACGCGTGCCGCCTGACATGCCAACGACAACGCCACCACGTGACACCCAATCCTTCAGGCGCGCAACGCCGCTGCTACCGAGCTCGCGGGCATAGTCAGCGCCATCCGGGAGTATCACCACATCGTAGCGATCCAGTTCCGGCTGGCCAAGATCCCGCGTGCGCACCGGCTCCACCGGATATCCGAATTGCCGCTCAAGAACAAATCGGGTGTTGCCGGCAGAGTACGAAACGGTCGGCGCATCCCAGGCCAGTGCGATACGCGGGGCCGGCAGGGGCTGAACGGAATCGCTGCCGAAGGAAATGCCTTCGCGCGAATAGCTGGTATCAGTCGCTACCACCTCGGCGCCTGTTGCCTCAGCCAGCGCAACCACTCGCTGATGTACGGCTGCCGATGTCATGCCCGACTGATCGGCGGGACGTAACACCAGCGCCCCGCGTTCGTAGCGGCGTTCACCCAAAGTAAAGGCCTGATCTGCACCCTGCACCAATAGACCCTCGCGCTGGGCCGCCGCGAGGAAACGGCCGGAGGCGCGTGTGCCCCAGGGTACGACCCAGCCTACCTGCGACGCTGAAGGGAGCGGCCAGGCCAGGCCAGCTTCTCCGTTAAAATCCTCGACGGCAACAGAGACGTCATCACAGCCAGTGACGGGTACATTGTGAAGTCGCGGCAGGGACCAGCCGAGGATGTCGTAGAGTTGCGCGCGCAGGCCGAGGCCACGGCGGCGTTCCTGCTCGGCAAGAAAGTCAGCATCCATGGGGCTTTCATCTTCGAGAAACGTTCGGACCATACGTCCGGCCGGTTGCCGCGAACTGACCAGATAAGAGCCGACGGGTAGATCGATATTGCAGGCGCTGCCGCTTTCGCGGGTGCGTCGAACCTCAATGCCGTGCTGCACGAGAAGCGAGGCGAGTGCATCGGCGGCAACAGCATCACCGCTGCGTGGAATCAGGAATTCCCGCAGACCGCCATGCTCGCCAAGATCAGCGGAGCGCCGATACTCAACGAAGTCACGCAGGAATTGCTCGCGGTTGTCGACAGCGGTCTCAACGGTACCAATACTGGCGACAAAATGACGCTGGACGCCGTCTGCGTAGGTGACCACGGAACCGTTAGTTCTCTCGCCCGCCATGCCGCGGGCGGACGCCATCTCGAAGGTCATGCCAATACTGCCATGGAACGCGGGCCAGGAATCACCATAACCGGGGTAGTAGGCATCATAGACGTCGGAGGTGAAGTATTCGAAACCAAAGTCATCAAACCACTTTGCATTGTTGCGACCGTAAGCGTCCAGTGTCTCCTTTTGCTGGTCAGTGATATGCGGGTTGTAGGGCATGGCCGGCGGCGGAAAATAGTAGCTGCGGTCTGTGCCCATCTCGTGCGCGTCCACGTAAACAAGCGGATAAAACTCCAGGAACGCGGCGACGCGGCCGATGGTCTCGGGCTGTGTCAATGGCAGCCAGTCGCGGTTCATGTCGAACAGGTAGTGATTGGTGCGACCGTTTGGCCAGGGTTCGCGTCGCTCGGCGGCAATAGCGCTGGTCGCCGGTGCGAGGCCTTCAGTTTGACGGTAGTGATGGACAAAGCGAGCGCGACCGTCCGGGTTCTGCATCGGGTCGATGGCGACCAGTGCACCTTCCTCGATTTTGTCGAACAGTGGCGAACCTTGCGCTGCCAGCAAATGATACGCGGTGAGCAGCGCGGCATCTGTTGATGATACTTCGTTGCCATGCACGCCGTAGCCCAGCCAGACTACGGCCGGCAGTTCACTGACCAGCAAATCAATGCGACTGGACTGGAGGTCTGCCGGGTCGGCGAGCTGTTGCATGCCGGTTTTGATTTCCTCAACAGCCGCGATGGTCTGCGGGCTGCCCACAAGCATATAGACCAGCGGACGCCCTTCCCAGCTGCGCGCGTACTCCACCAGCCGGGTCCGCTCGGGCGCGGCAGCAGCCAATGCTCTGAGATAGGTTATTGCCTCATCGGTCGATGTGATCCGTGTGCCGGGCGCGTGACCCACCACATCTTCCAGGGTGGGAATCATCGGATCGAATACGACATCAGGCCAGCCTGGCATCGCATCGGCAGCGCGCGTGATATTGGTGGCAAGGCTCAGGACAAAGAACGTTATCAGTAAGACGCTACGCACCATCGCACGACTACTCCTGGCTAATAAAATTAAAAGGTAGCTCTCCAGCGAGGTAATGTCCAGTCGCCTCTCCTGAAGGCGTCGGGTACCACCCAGTGCAACGCGCTTTAATTTCTGGTTGTCAGCCAATCAGGTTGAGCCCGAACGGTCGTGCTGTAAACGACAAAGCTACAAAACTTCGTCTACAGCCCCCGGCTCACTGGCATACTCAAGTCCCAACTCATGACGCCTTGAATCCACCCAGGCCAGGAACTCCAGATTGACCTCTTTGGAGGTCTTGCCGGTGGTCTGTATGGGTTGACCGATTATCAGCTTGATGGTGCCGGGGTTCTTGCGCGTAGTGCCGGCGGGCCAGTGCTTGCCGGCGTTATGCAGCGCCGGGATGACCTCGGTTTCTGTTGCCACCGCCAGTTGCGCCCCGCCCCGCGAGAACTTGCCAAGCTTGCCCGTGGGTGCCCGGGTCCCCTCTGGAAATACCAGGACCGACGCCCCTTCCTGCAGGCGTTCTGCACCCTGCTTCAACAATGATTTGCCGGCTTCCCGGGGTTTGCTGCGATCAATCGCTATTGGTCGCTGCAGGCGCAGCGCCCATCCCCAGAAAGGAATCTCCAGCAATTCTTTTTTCAGTATCGGGCACACCGGCGTGAACAATTGATACAGAAAAATGGTTTCCCAGGTGCTTTGATGATTACTGAAAATGATCACTGGGTAATCAGGAATATTCTCTTTGCCCTCGATCTCATACGTGACATTGCTGGTGATGCGCAGCCAGACGATGACCATTCGGCACCACAATGCATACAGATAGTATCGGCGCCTGGGCGGCAACAGCCAGAACAGGGAAATGATCAACACCGAAATGATGAAGGTAAGGCCGGCATATCCCAGAAAGAATAAGACTGAACGAATCTTGCTGATCATTACGAATCCGATTTTATCAATGAGTTGGCGAAAGCGGCCAGATCGTCATACACAGCGGTGTCGGCCAGTGGCGCCGGCAGCCCATCGGTGACCGTAAACGATCCCTTCCCGGTTAGCACCAGTACTGGCTGACACCCGGCACTTTGGCCAGCCTGGAGATCGCGTAAACTGTCCCCAACAAACGGTACATTGGCTACGGAGATATTCAGCTCCTGTGCTATCTGGTGCACCAGCCCAGGCAAGGGTTTGCGACACAGGCAATTGTCATCAGGGCCATGCGGGCAATAAAAGAAACCGGCGATCATGCCGCCAAGCGCTTCGACCTGATCATTGATGGACTGGTGAATCCTGGCCAGTGCAAGCTCATCAAACAGACCGCGCGCAATGCCCGATTGATTGGTCGCCACCACGATCTGATAGCCGGCTTTATACAGACGGGCAATGGCGTCGATGCTACCCGGGATCGGGATGCACTCGTCGTCAGTTTTGATGAAGGCGTCGGAGTCTTCGTTGATAACGCCGTCACGATCCAGGATTATCAGTTTATTCATTGGATTGGTACGCACAACAACTATAGGAATAGCACCACCGCCTGCAATGTCGGCCTATGCCTTATGCAGGCAGGAAATATCAGCCACATGCAGGAACAGGGTCCGTAGCTCGCGCAGCAGCGCCAAGCGGTTCTGCCGCACGGCGCTGTCGTCATCCATGACCAGCACGTCATCAAAAAACGTATCGACAACCGAGCGCATGCCGGCCAGCGCTTCAAGGCCTTTGGTGTAGTCCCGCTGCCGGAACATGGGAGCAACGGTCTGCGCCAGGCGGTCAAGCTGTTCGGCAAGCGCAATCTCGGCACTCTCAGTGAGCAGGGACTTGTCAATGGTATCGGCGATGTCCCCTTCCTGCTTCTGCAATATATTGGACACACGTTTGTTGGCTGCGGCCAGCGCGCCGCTTTCCGGCAGACTGCTGAATTGCTGCACGGCCGCGACGCGCAGCGCGAAGTCGAGGGGCTTGGCGGGTTTAAGCTCCATTACCGCCTGGAAGACTTCGGCCGATACGCCCTCGGCAGTGTACCAGGCGCGGAACCGTTCCAGCATGAACTCAAATATTCGTATAGATGTGTCATCTGGCACTGTTAAGCCCTGGCTGGTATACGCGGCCAGCGCTTCATTGATCGCGTTTTGCAAATCCAGATCCAGTGATTTCACCACCAGAATACGCAGCACACCCAGCGCCGCGCGACGCAGCGCAAACGGATCCTTGGAGCCTGTCGGTGGTTGCCCAATGGCAAACAGGCCACAAATGGTATCGAGTTTCTCTGCCACGGCCAGTACCGCGCCGGTGGCACTCGCCGGGACGGCATCGCCAGCAAAGCGAGGCTGATACTGTTCAGTGATGGCCTGCGCAACTTCAGGGGATTCGTTGTCGTGCAGGGCGTAATAGTGACCCATGATGCCTTGCAGTTCCGGGAACTCGGCCACCATGTGGCTGACCAGGTCGCACTTGCCCAGCAGTGCCGCGCGTTCACAATGCGCCGGCTCAATCGATAATGATTTTGCAATACTGGCGGCGAGTGCGGCAACGCGTCGCGACTTCTGCTCGACAGTACCCAGTTGTTGCTGAAATACGATCGTACCCAGCTGCTCGAGCCGTGACGCCAGCGTCTGTTTGCGGTCACTTTCAAAAAAGAACGCGGCATCGGCCAGGCGTGGGCGAATCACCCGCTCATTGCCGGCGATGACCTGCGCTGGATCCTTGCTATCGAGATTGGCGACGGCTACAAAATACGGCAGCATCTGAGCGTCTTTGTCGAGCACATAAAACGTTTTCTGATGATTCTTCATCGATGAGATCAGCGCTTCAGGAGGCACTGACAGGAAGTGATCATCAAAGCGTCCGGTCAACGCTACCGGCCATTCCACCATGCTGGTGACTTCTTCGAGCAGGTCTTCATCAATGCGGACCTCGGCATTCAGCGCGACGCCCTGCGCTTCAACAAGCTCGCGCACCTTGCGTTTGCGGGCGTCGTAGTCAGCGATGACATACCCCGGATTGAGCAGCTGGCCTTCGTATTGAGCCGGCGACGTCAGCGTGATGTCCTTGCCACAATGGAAACGGTGACCATGGGTAGTACGGCCACTCTTGATGCCAAACAGTTCGGTGTCGATGACGTCATCACCGAACAGCATCACCAGCCAGTAGACCGGTCGTACAAATTCGTCGCGTGTGCTGCCCCAGCGCATTTTGCGCGGAATTGGCAGTTTCGCCAGCGCCGAAGCGACAATACCGGGCAGCAATGTTGCGGTTTCTTCGCCGGCTTTGTCGGCACGGAAAACCAGTTTTTCCACGCCGTCTTTTTCAACGGTCGCCAGCGCAGCAATATCGACGCCACAGGAGCGCGCGAAACCTGACGCAGCGGGCGTGGGGTTGCCATCCTTGTCATAGGCCGCTTTAACGGCCGGCCCGAAGCGTTCAATGTTGGTATCAGCCTGTTTTGCGGACAAACCCTCAACACGGGCGGCGAGTCGACGCGGACTGGTGAACGGCCTGATGGCAGCGTAGCTGAGACCGGCGCCATCCAGACCCGATTGCAGGCCGGTGATAAACGCTTCCGACAACCCGCGCAAGGCTTTGGGCGGAAGCTCCGCACAACCAATTTCAACTAAAAAATCTTTGTCCGTCGTTTTATTTTCTTGGGTATGGGTCATGGTGTCAGTTGGCAACGCTGTCCGTGAAATAAGTGAAGGATGATTCAGCCTTTCAGGGCTGCTTCGCGCAGGGCGGCAGGCGCCAGCGGGAAACCGAGCTTACGGCGGCTTTCGTAGTAGGCCTCGGCCACCTGTCGCGACAGAGTGCGCACTCGCAGAATAAAGCGTTGACGCTCTGTCACCGAGATTGCCTGGCGTGCGTCCAACAGGTTGAAATAATGCGACGCCTTCAAAACCTGTTCATAGGCTGGCAGTGCCAGGCCTTTTTCAATCAAGGTGGTGCACTGCGATTCGCACTCATCGAAACTGGCAAACAGCGCATCGACATTGGCATGTTCAAAATTGTAGGCGGACATTTCCACTTCGTTCTGATGAAAGACATCGCCATAGGTCACCACGCCATCGGGGCCCTTGGTCCAGACCAGGTCATACAGGCTGTCCACGCCCTGCAGGTACATCGCGATTCGCTCAAGTCCGTAGGTAATTTCGCCACTGACCGGGAAGCATTCAATACCGCCAACCTGCTGGAAGTAGGTGAACTGTGTCACCTCCATGCCGTTCAGCCAGACTTCCCAGCCCAGGCCCCAGGCGCCCAGTGTCGGTGATTCCCAGTTGTCTTCGACAAAACGGATATCGTGCACCGTCGGATCAATGCCCAGATGTCGCAGTGATTCAATATACAGATCCTGAATATCCGGCGGTGAAGGCTTGAGGATGACCTGGAACTGATAATAATGTTGCAGGCGATTGGGGTTCTCGCCATAGCGACCATCGGTGGGACGACGGCTGGGCTGCACATAGGCAGTGCGCCAGCTTTCCGGGCCGATGGAGCGCAGGAAGGTGGCCGGGTGAAACGTGCCGGCGCCGACTTCCAGATCCAGTGGCTGCAACACAACACACCCCTGCCTGGCCCAGAACTCCTGGAGCGCCAGGATCAGACCCTGAAAGGTTTTTACATCGGCAATAGCCGGACTCTGCGCGGACAAGACACACCCCAAATTCAATCGATTGAAAAGCCGCAATTATGCGGGATTAGGCAGTTAATATCTACTGCGCTAAAATGGCGCCTGTCATTCAAATCGCCATTCTGCGAGGCATTGCTCATCAATACCGTCAAAACAATCGTGGTCAAAAGTCTGTTACGCCTGATGTCGTGGATTCCCCTGCCGCTGCTGCACAGGCTCGCCGAATTTATCGGCACGCTGGTGTATGCGCTACCCACGGAAACCCGCCGGGTCACATTGATCAATCTGCAGCGTACCATGCCAGAGCTGGATGACGCCGAGCGGCGCCGTCTGGCCAGACGCAGCGTCCAGGAAACCCTGAAGGCTGGCTTTGAGCTGGGCCATATGTGGTATGGCAGTGTTGATCATGTCATGGGCATGATCAGGAACGTTCAGGGCAAGGAACACATTGATGCCGCCCTGGCCAGCGGCCGCAGTATCATTTATTGCTCACCGCATCTGGGCAACTGGGAATTGATGGGCTTGTATGTGTCGACGCTGGCCCCGCTGACCACATTGTACAAACGTCCCAAACTCACGGGCCTGAATGACCTGATTGCCGGGGCCCGGGCGCGTGCCGGCGCGGAACTGGTGGCCACCGATCGGGCCGGCGTGGTTAAACTGACCCGTGCTCTGCAGCAAGGCGCATCCACCGGCATACTGCCTGATCAGCAGCCGCGTGAAGGCGGCGTATTTGCACCCTTTTTCGGCCATCAGGCCTATACCATGACTCTGGTGTCCAAACTGGCCGCACGCACCAACGCGGTGGTGTTGTTTACCTTTGCCAAACGCCTGCCAGACGGCTCCGGCTTTGACCTGATCTGCATGCCGGCGGACGCAGACATCGCCAGCGCGGACACCACACAGGCGGCGGCGGCCCTCAACCGTTCGGTAGAAGCCTGTGTCAGGCTGGCGCCCGAGCAGTATCAATGGGAATACAAGCGGTTTCGCAAACGGCCGGCTGACGAGACCGAGCGCTTCTACTGAGCGCGTGAATCAGCCCTTGCCGAATTGTTAGCGGCCGGTCACCGGCGCCAGAACATGGGCATGAACAGCACCAGCAGGGTGAAGATTTCCAGTCGCCCCAGCAGCATGGCCAGACACAACACCCATTTGGCGGTATTGCCGATGTCTGCGTAGTTGCTGGCCACCCCCTCCAGGCCGGGGCCCAGATTATTCAGGCTGGCCCCCACGGCGCTGAATGCCGTGACCACATCCAGGTCCAGCGCCAGCAGAATGATCAGCAGCACCAGGTATACCAGGACGTAAACCGCAAAGAACCCCCACACCGATTCGATGACACGATCCGGTACCATGGTGCGGCCCAGCTTGACGGTGATGACCGCATTGGGGTGAATCAAGCGTTTGATCTCCCGAAAGCCCTGTTTGAAGATCAGCAGGATCCGGATCACTTTCATGCCACCACCGGTTGAACCGGCGCACGCCCCAATGATGGATGCGTAAATCAGCAGATACGGCAAGGCCAGCGGCCAGGCGTTGAAGTCGGCGGTGGTAAAACCGGTGGTGGTGGCCACCGAGACGGTCTGGAACAGACCGTGGACAAAGGCATTCTGGATGTCATAGGTCTCGGTCAGGTACAGCACCAGCACGGTAAATACAGCAATCGAGAGCAGAATTGAGGCATAGAACTTGGTTTCCGGGTCGCGCAGGTAATGCACAAGTTTGCGCCGCTGCCACGCCGTGAAATGCAGCGCAAAGTTGATACCGGCTATAAACATGAAAAACACCGCAATCAGATTGATGGTGTGACTGTCAAAGTACCCCATGCTGGCATCATGCGTGGAGAAACCCCCAATGGCGATGGTGGAAAAACTGTGGCAGATGGCGTCGAACAGGGTCATGCCGGCGGCCCAGTATGCCAGCGCACAGATCACGGTAAGTCCCATATAGATGTACCAGAGCGCCTTGGCAGTTTCTGCCAGGCGCGGCACCAGATTGTCGTTCTTGACAGGCCCCGGGCTTTCGGCGCGATACAATTGCATACCCCCGATACCCAGCATCGGCAGCACAGCAACGGCCAGTGCGACGATACCCATGCCGCCCAGCCACTGCAGCTGCTGCCGGTAGAACAGGATAGACTTGGGCAGCAAGTCCAGTCCGGTAATCACGGTGGCACCAGTCGTGGTGAGGCCGGAGAATGACTCGAATACTGCATCGGTAACCGAAAGAGGTGTATTGGTGGAGAACAGGAAGGGTAATGCGCCGAACGTGCTGAGTACGGTCCAGAACAGCGTCACCACCAGGAAGCCATCGCGCGTGCGCATTTCCTCGCGGCTGCGAAAGGTGAAGACCCACAGGCTGAAACCCACACCAAAGGTTATCAGTAGCGAGGTCAGGAACGACGACGCCTCCCCATCCGCGTAGATAAAGGACACGAGAATGGACGGCAGGTTGGCCAGCATGCTGAACAGCATCAGCAAAACACCGACGATTTTCGCAACAACACCTATATGCATGAGTACCTGTAGGCTTTCCGTATCAGAAGAAGCTGAACCCGACGGCGAATAGCCGTTCAACTTCAGGAATGCGTTTTTTATCGGTCAGGAACAGGATAACGTGATCACCAGACTCGATGACGATGTCGTCGTGGGCAATCAATACCTCTTCGTCACGAACGATTGCGCCGATGGTGGTACCTGCCGGCAGTTCGATGTCCTCGATGGCGCGCCCTACAACCTTGGACGAATGACTGTCGCCGTGCGCAATCGCCTCCAGTGCCTCTGCGGCTCCGCGGCGAAGTGAATGCACATTAACGATATCACCTCTGCGGACATGCGTAAGCAGACTGCCGATGGATGCCTGTTGCGGAGAGATGGCGATATCGATTTCGCCACCCTGCACCAGATCAACGTACGCAGGGTTGTTGATCAGGCACATCACCTTGCGAGCGCCCAGGCGTTTGGCCAGCATGGAGGACATGATATTGGCTTCGTCGTCGTTGGTCAGCGCCAGAAAGACGTCGGTATCCTCAATGCCCTCTTCCAGCAACAGCTGTTTGTCCGAGGACTCGCCATTTAACACAATGGCCTTGTTCAGGTACTCAGCCAGATACTCGCAACGGGTCGCATTGCGTTCGATGACTTTGATCTGGTAGCGCTTCTCCAGCGCTTCCGCGAGCCGGATGCCGATATTGCCGCCACCGGCGATAATGATACGTTTGTAGGGTTTGTCCAGACGGCGCAGCTCCCCGATGACCGCCCGGATGTTTTTGGGCGCGGCAATAAAAAACACTTCATCATCGGCTTCAATGACGGTGGAGCCTTCCGGCGTGATGGCACGATTGCGACGGAAAATGGCCGCCACCCGGGCATCCACATTGGGCATGTGCTCGCGTAGAAAGCGGATTTCCTGACCGACCAAAGGACCGCCATAGTAGGCGCGCACCGCGACCAGCTGGGCATTGCCATCCGCAAAGTCCAGGACCTGCAAGGAGCCCGGCAGCTCTATCAGTCGGGCGATGTAATTGGACACTAACAGCTCGGGGCTGATGACCACGTCAAGGGGGATGGACTCGGGGCGGAACAGGCCTTCCTGCGCCATATAGGAAGCAGAGCGCAGGCGGCATATCTTTTTCGGGGTCTTGAAGATGGAGAAGGCAATCTGACAGGCAACCATGTTGACTTCGTCGTTCTCGGTTACCGCGATGATCATGTCAGCATCTTCCGCGCCGGCCATGCGCAGTACGTCGGGATGTGAGGGCCAGCCCTGGGCGATACCGACGTCCAGGCGGTCTTTGAGTTCGCGCAAGGCGTCAACGTCAGGATCGACCAGGGTGATGTCGTTGGCTTCGCTGGCCAGATTTTCTGCCAGGGAAATCGCAACTTGATTACATCCCAGTATTATTATCTTCATGCAATCGCAGACTCCTGCACAATGCCCGCCGGATATTGAGGCCCTTGGGGCGTTGCCGGCAAATTATCCGCCCCTGTGCGCTGGCTTACAAGTCTGGCGGACAAGATTCATGAGGGGTTTTTTCGCAAAACGGCAAAATAAAATCCATCCGGCCCCTGATCGGTGGGCAGAAGTTGACGTCCGGCGCCGGTGCTGACGCCCCAACCGGCGTTTATTGGTATTTCTTCAGCATCCGCCGTCTCTTCGAGAAAGCGCATAATCTGGCGGTCATTCTCATCGCGCAGCACCGAACAGGTGGAGTAGAGCATCATGCCGCCGGGCGCCAGGCATGGCCACAGGCTGGCCAGTAGCTTGTGCTGTAAGGCCGCCAGCCGGGAGACATCATCTGCCTGACGCAACACTTTGATGTCGGGCTGGCGCCGGATAATGCCGGTGGCAGAACAGGGTGCGTCCAGCAGAATTCGGTCAAAGGGCGTGGCATCCCACCAGCTTGCCGGTTCACTGCTGTCGGCGGCCTGCAGGTGCACGGCAGGCGAGGCCAGCATCAGCCGCTGCAGGTTTTCCTCAATACGGCCGAGTCGGCGAGCCTCGATATCCAGCGCCAGCATCGTGTGCGGTGCATCGCCGTGGCGCGCCAGGGTCTCCAGCACGTGACAGGTTTTGCCGCCCGGCGCCGCGCAGGCATCCAGGATGCGTTGCCCGCCGCCCGCAGCCAGCAACCCGGGGATCAGTTGTGACGCTTCGTCCTGTACGCTGACCAGAGCATCACTGAACCCGGGCAGCGTATTGACTGCCCGGCCCTGCGTCAGGTAAATCGCCGACTCTGCCAGGTTGCCGGGTGTTGCCTCAATGCCCTCGATTGCCAATTGATCGAGGTACGCGGCCCGGCTGACTCGTGCCAGATTGACGCGCAGGGTCATCGGCGGGTGCTGGTTGCCAGCCGACAGAATCTGGTCCGACTGTTGCGGCCAGTCTGTCCGAATGGCATCCACCAGCCAGTCAGCATACGTCAGTGCCGTGGTGACGGTGGGGTCGATGTTGCCGTGGTCGGTGCTTGCCCGCTTGCGCTGGTACTGCCGTAGCACGCCATTGACCAGCGACTTGGCCCAGCCTTTCTTCAGTATCACGGTGGCGTTGACGGTTTCACTGACGGCCGCATGATCGGCCAGGCGCATATGTTCCAGCTGGTACATACCCACCAGCAGCAGGCAGTGAATATCAAGGTCCTTGTTCTTGAGGGGTTTGTCGATCAGGGAGCTAAGCTCGAGGTTGAGTTTGTGGTACCAGCGACAGGTGCCAAAACATAATTCACGCAGCAGGGACATCTGGTTCTGATCCTGGGCAGCCACATCGCTGGCGCGGGGCAACAGACTGGCCAGTGAGCCCTGCTGCCGGAGCAGCCGGGCCAGTATTTGCGCCGCCGTGGCCCTGACCTTAGCGGGTTTCATCGCAGGCGTCGTTGCTGAACTGCTTGCCTGCGGCAAACAGTGCCGGGCGTGAATTCATGATGTCGCGCACTGCGACCGGGTTTTTGCCGGGCAGTTGTATCTCGGTCACTTGCAGCACCCCATCCGGACCGGCGATGGCGAAACAGTGACGGTCGGTATTGGGCAGAATAGTGCCGGGTACCACGTTAGCGGGCAGCTCATACTGCGTGGCGCTGGCGTGCAGCAGGCGCAGGCGTTCGCCGTCAAGAAAAGAGAAGGCGGGCTGCCGCCCGATACCGGCACGAACCGTGCGGGCAATATCAATGACACTTGCCTGCCAGTTGATCTGCGATTCTGCCTTGTCCAGTTTGCGGGCGTAGGTGCTCAGCGAGTCATCCTGCTGTTGTGCCTGCCCGCGCAGCGATGCAAAGTTCGCCAGGGTATGCAGCAGTGCCTCACAGCCCAGTGTGGCCAGGCGGTCTTCCAGTTGCTGGCGGTCATCGTTGTCACGCAGCGGCGTACTCAGTTTGTAGAGCATGTCGCCGGTGTCCAGGCCCACATCCATTTGCATGATGGTGATGCCGGTTTCACAGTCGCCGGCCAGCAGCGCCCGCTCGATCGGGGCGGCGCCTCGCCAGCGCGGCAACAGTGACGCGTGGACGTTGATACACCCCAGGCGCGGAATATCCAGCACGGCCTGGGGCAACAACAGGCCATAGGCCACCACAATCATCAAATCCGGCTCTAGTGCTGCCAACGCGCTCTGCGCCTCAGGGTCTTTCAGCGTCGCAGGCTGCACAACAGGCAACTGATGTTCGACAGCGAGCGCCTTGACGGGGCTGGCCTGCAGTTTCTTGCCCCGGCCGGCGGCCCTGTCGGGCTGGGTGTACACCGCGACAATCTCATGGCCGTGCTCTATCAGGGCGGACAGGTGGGTGGCAGCAAACGCGGGCGTGCCGGCAAAAACCAGTTTCATTCAGTACCCAATATGGTGAGTGGTCGTGCAAAAAGCGTGTCTTGGTATCTGTGTCCATGCTGTGTCCGCTGCGGGTCACGACAGGTGTTTGTGCTCAGGCCGTTGCCGCCTGCTTGTGGGCCTTTTCCAGTTTGCTGCGGATGCGCTGGCGCTTGATCGTGCTCAGGTAATCGACAAACAATTTGCCATTCAGGTGGTCCATCTCGTGCTGAATGCAGGTCGCCAGCAAACCGTCGGCAATCATCTCGAATGCTTCACCGTCACGATCCAGCGCCTTCACTTTAACCTGACGTGGTCGACTGACCGTCTCGTAAAAGCCGGGCACCGACAGGCAGCCTTCATCGTATTCCTCCAGGTCATCATCCAGCACTTCAAGCTGCGGGTTGATAAACACCAGTGGCGCACTGTTGTCATCTGAAATATCTATTACAATCAGCTGCTTGTGAACATTCACCTGCGTCGCCGCCAGACCAATGCCGGGTGCCTCATACATGGTCTCGAACATATCATCGATGACCTGCCGCAGGGCGTCATCCACCTGCTGTACCGGCTTGGCAATGGTGCGCAGTCGGGAATCTGGAAATTCCAGTATGTCCAGTTTTGCCATGGTTCAACTCCAGTTGCGTGTTTCGATTCAGCAGGGCCGACACTTTTGTGCCATAACCCAAGTACGTGAATAACCTCAGTATAACATAAGGCCCCCACAGACCTAATGGCGGAAGGAAGAGCCGATGCGCAAAACAGACCGACAGAAGAGGGAAAAGGTTTCAGCCTGGCTGGCACAGCCCGGCAACCACCTGGTCACTGTCGATGATGCAGATTACCCCCCGTTGCTCAGGCAGATTGATGACCACCCGTCGTATCTCTATGTGCGTGGTGATCCCGCCGTCCTGGCCAGGCCCATGATTGCCATTGTTGGCAGCCGCGACAGCACGGCGTATGGCCGGGAGGTGGCGTTCCGGCTGGGCGTGGAACTGGCACAAAAAGGTTTCGTTGTGTGCAGCGGGCTGGCTGCCGGAATCGATACCGAGGCGCACAAAGCCGCCGTCAAGGCCGGCTGCCCGACTGTTGCAGTGCTGGGTAATGGTTTGCACGATATTTACCCCCCGGGCAACCGGACCCTTGCCGGGCAGATCGCGGCAGCCGGTCCGCCCCAGGGCGCACTGATCTCTGAACTGTCGTTGGATGCGCCGCCAGTTGCATCACATTTTCCCAGCCGAAACCGGATTATCAGTGGTCTGAGCCTGGGTGTGTGTGTTGTCGAAGCGACCCTGCGCAGTGGCTCACTGATCACGGCACGATTGGCGTTGCAACAAAACCGGGAGGTGTTCTCCGTGCCCGGGTCAGTCAACAGTCACCGCAGCCGGGGTTGTCACGACCTGCTTCGGCAGGGTGCCGTGCTGGTGGAGACAGCAGATGATATCCTCAGCCATGTCGAATCACTGTATCACGGCCAGATGGATCTGCTGGCGCAGCTCCGGCCAGCCACCGGTTCAGATGCTGTCTTGCCAGCCGCCGACAGCGCCGGCCATGGCGGCTCCGACCCTCACCGCAGCGTCCCGGGTGAAGGTGAAAACAGCGTGTTGGCCTGCATTGGCGAAGATCCGGTCAACATGGACGCGCTGGTGACGAGGACCGGGCTCACGGTCAGTGCATTGAGCCAACAGGTGCTGACGCTTGAGCTGTCTGGTGCTATCGTCAAACGCGGCGGTAGCTGGGTGCGGCGGCCGACTTGCAAGTAGCCGGCGCATAGGCTAATTTTCGGCGCCGGTGCTGACAGTGGCAAGACCACAGGCCGGGCACGAACAGCTGACAATGGCCAGGGCCACGGATTGAAAGGTTGGAAGGTTGAAAGGTTCACAAGTTCACTGATTCAGAGTCGGGAGCGACCAGAGATGTTTGATCTTCACGTGAAAAAAGCCGTCAGAGTGATCGAGGCCGGCGGCGTTATCGCCTACCCTACCGAAGCAGTCTGGGGGGTGGGTTGCGACCCGGACAATCAGGATGCCTGCCTGGCCTTGTTACAGATCAAACAACGGCCGGTTGAAAAAGGTATGATACTGGTCGCGGCAACAGTGGCGCAATTCGCCTACTTGCTGGCCCCCCTGCCCCGAACACAACAGCAGCAACTACAACAAGCCTGGGCCAACCAGGCGACGACGGGGCCGGTGACATTTCTGGTGCCCGATACAGACCAGCAGGTGCCATGGTGGGTCAAGGGCAGCCACGATGCGGTGGCGTTAAGGGTCAGCCTGCACCCCAGAGTGCGGGACCTGTGTCAGGCGCTCGGCGCACCACTGGTATCCACGTCAGCCAATATCGCCGGGGCTGCGCCTGCCACCAGCAGGCTCATGGTGGAAAAAACGCTGGGCCGGCAACTCGACTATGTGTTGCCGGGCGCACTGGGCGGCGCCACCAGGCCATCGCAGATCATCGACCTGAATAGCGGTCGCGTGATCCGGACAGGATGACTAACGCGGGATAACCCAGGCGGGATAACCCAGCCAAGGCACCGGTGCCGGAGCTGCTTCAGACACATCAGGGGAAAGCAGGATTATGGCAACAAGCAATAACACAAACGTCAACACCCAGCGCGATGACGCGGCCGCGGATGCTGACCGGGTTCGCGAATTTTTACTGCAACTGCAGAACGCGATTTGCCAGCGGCTGGAAGCGCTTGACGGCCGCAGCCGCTTTCATGAAGACGCCTGGCAGCGCGACAAAGGTGGCAGTGGCATCAGTCGGGTGATCAGTGACGGCGCAGTGTTTGAAAAAGGCGGCGTCAACTTTTCCCACGTCTATGGTGATTCATTGCCGCCGTCAGCGTCAGCCACCCGACCGGAGATGGCGGGTCGCAGCTTTCAGGCCATGGGCGTGTCCCTGGTGATTCACCCGGACAATCCATTTGTGCCGACGTCACATGCAAACTTCCGCTTCTTTATTGCCGAAAAACCAGGTGAAGCACCGGTATGGTGGTTCGGTGGAGGATACGACCTGACGCCTTATTATGGCAATGACGATGATTGCCGGCACTGGCACCAGGTGGCCAAACATGCCTGCGACAAACACGATGAGGCACTTTACCCACGGTTTAAACAGGCCTGTGACGAGTACTTCTACCTGCCGCACCGTCAGGAACCCCGTGGTATTGGCGGGCTGTTTTTTGATGACTTCAATGAACTGGATTTCGAGCGCAGCTTCGCACTGGTGCAGGACATAGCCAATAGCTACCTTGATGCCTATGTGCCGATTGTCGAGGCACGGGTCAGCCAGCCATTTACCGAGGCGCACAAAGAGTTTCAGCGCTACCGTCGCGGCCGTTATGTGGAATTCAATCTGGTCTATGACCGAGGCACCCTGTTTGGTCTGCAATCCGGCCTGGGCCGGGTCGAGTCCATTCTGATGTCCCTGCCGCCGGAAGTGCGCTGGGTGTATGACTGGCATCCGGCGCCCGGCAGCGAGGAAGAAAAGCTGTACACCGAATACCTGCGCACCAGAGAATGGGTTTGATACCATGAGCGGCAATGATCGTTACGCGGTGGTGGGTTACCCGGTCGCGCACAGCAAGTCGCCGCTCATTCATGGTCTGTTTGCCGGGCAGACCGGCGAGGCGATCACCTATGAGCGCCTGGAAATTGCCCCGGAAGATTTCACGCACAGTGTGCGCGAATTTTTTGATCAGGGTGGCAAAGGCCTGAACATCACCCTGCCGCACAAGGAAGCCGCCTGGCATCTGGTGGATTGGCGAGCACCCAATGCCGACCGTGCTGGCGCGGTCAACACCCTGTATCGACTTGAGGATGGGCGCCTGGCGGGCGACAACACCGATGGCGTGGGCATGGTGCGCGACATTGAGCAGAACCATGGTGGTAAACTGCAAGGCGCCCACATACTGGTGTTGGGCGCGGGCGGCGCCGTCCGCGGGGTATTGCCGCGGCTGATCGCCGCAACGCCGGCATCGCTGTGTATCGTCAATCGCACGGTGGCAAAAGCCGAGGCGCTGGCCCGGCTGTTTGTCGACCAGTTCGATATCCGGGTGATGTCCTATGCTGACCTGCAGTCGCAGACGGTTGCGTTTGACTGGATTATCAACGGCAGTGCCGGCGGACTCCAGGGCGAGCTGCCGCCCCTGCCTGATGGTATCGCCTCAACCGCAACATCTTGTTATGACATGGTGTACGCGCCAGGAGGCACTGTTTTTCAGGGTTGGGCACGGGCGCGAGGCGCTGCCATGGCACTGGATGGTGCGGGTATGCTGGTGGAACAGGCGGCAGAATCGTTCCGATTGTGGCGCGGCGTCCGCCCGCAGACGGCGCCGGTCATCAAGGCACTGCGCGACGCGTTAAGCTGACTGCTGCAAGTAGCGGTCTTTCAGCTCTTTGTACTTTTTGGCGCTGTACAGGAAAAACGATTTTTCGTCATCGTTCAGCGGCCGGGCCTGTTTGACCGGGGACCCGACATAAAGATAACCGCTTTCCAGCGTCTTGCCCGGTGGCACCAGGCTGCCGGCGCCGATGATGACATCCGCTTCAACGACGGCGCCGTCCATGACTGTGGCACCCATGCCGACCAGCACGCGATCATGGATGGTGCAGCCATGCAGCATGACTTTGTGGCCCACGGTGACATCATTGCCCACCGTGCACGGGTAGCCATCAGGGTTGAACGGGCCGGCGTGTGTCACATGCATCACCGAGCCGTCCTGAATGCTGCTCCGCTCCCCGATACGGATGCGGTGAATGTCGCCGCGAATGACGGTCATCGGCCATACCGATGAATCTGCGCCGATCTCAACATCACCGATGACCAGGGCGCTGTCATCGACGAACACGCCGTCTGCCAGTCTGGGTGTATGCGTTTCGAATGCCTGAATGGTCACGGTATGATCCTCCCTAATGATGTGGACAACAATGATATGATGCCTTATCGCATTCAAGTACGACAGGAGTTTTAGCCAATGTCAACGCCGTCAGCCGCTGCCCGTAATCCCTTATTGGAATTTGATCGCCTGCCCGACTTTCCGGCGTTAAGCGCCGAACACATCCGCCCGGCTGTGGAGCAGGTGCTGGAGGAAAACCGGGCGGCGCTGCAGGCCATACTGGCCGATGAGCAGAACCAGACGGCACCGGACTGGCACAGTCTGATGGACGCGCTGGACGACCTGGACGACCGACTGACCAAGGTCTGGTCCACCGCCAGTCACCTGAACTCTGTCGCCAATACCCCGGCGATTCGCGAGGCGTATAATGACTGCCAGCCGCTGATCACCGAATACTATGCGGCACTGGGTCAGAATGAGCAGCTTTATACCTGTGTCGAGGCGCTGGGCGCGCGGGCCGATGCGCTCAACCTCGATGATTCACAGCGCAAGATCATTGCTGACACGCTGCTTGATTTCCGGCTTGCGGGTGTCAGCCTGCCGCCGTCAGAAAAAAAGCGGTTCGCCGACATCCAGACCCGACTCAGTCATCTTGCCAATGTCTTCAGCAACAACGTGCTGGATGCTACCCGCGCCTGGACCCGCCATCTGACCGATGACACCCTGCTGGGCGGCATTCCCGAGATGACGTTGCAGGCGGCAGCCAGGGCTGCGGCCAGTAAAGACCTTGAGGGGTATCTGCTGACGCTGGACTTCCCGTGCTACTACGCGGTGATGACGTATGCCGATAACGAAGGGTTGCGCGAGGAAATGTATCGGGCGTTTGCCACCCGCGCCTCTGATCAGGCGCTCGGAGCCGCCTCAGATAAACTGGACAACTATCCCATCATTCGCGAGATCCTGGCATTGCGACAGGAGATGGCCCGGATGCTGGGTTACGACAACTATGCCGCCCTGTCAGTGGCGCGCAAAATGGCCAAGTCGACAGATCAGGTCAACGCCTTTCTCGACGACCTGATCCGTTACAGCCGGCCGGCCGCTGAAAAGGAGTATCAGGCATTATGTGACTTCGCTCGCACCCGGCACGGTGTGGACACGCTCAATGCCTGGGACGTGGGGTACTACAGCGAGAAACTGCGCAAGCAGGATTATGATATTTCGCAGGAAGAGCTGCGGGCATGGTTTCCGCTGGACAAAGTGCGCAAGGGGCTGTTTGCCATCGTCGAAACCCTGTATGGCGTGCAGGTTGAAGAGGACAGCAGCATAGGCGTCTGGGACCCGTCCGTGGCCTTCTACAATATCCGGCGGGATGGCGACATCGTCGCGCGATTCTATTTTGACCTGTTTACCCGTGAGGGAAAGCGCGGCGGCGCGTGGATGGCTGACTGTCGCAGCCGGCGGCTGATCACGGCCAGTGGTATGGCCGTCCAGCAGCAGATTCCGGTGGCCTACCTGGTGTGCAATTTTGCACCGCCGGCCGACGACCGGACGCCGGCATTGCTGACCCACAATGATGTCACCACCCTGTTCCATGAGTTTGGTCATGGTCTGCACCATATGCTGACCCGGGAAAACTACCTGCGCTGCTCCGGCATCACCGGTGTTGCCTGGGACGCCGTGGAGCTGCCCAGCCAGCTGATGGAAAACTGGTGCTGGGATCCTGAATCAATTGGCTTGATTTCCGGGCACTACCAGACGGGAGAGTCTTTACCCAAGGCTTTGCTGGACAAGATGCTGGCCGCCAAAAACTTTCAATCCGGCATGCGCAGTGTGCGCCAGCTGGAATTTGCGTTGTTCGATTTTGCCCTGCATCAGGCGCCGGTCGATATGTCGCACGACTTTGTCAGTGATATTTTGGCCAGGGCGCGAAGTAAAACCGCCGTCTATCCGGTCCCGAACTATTATCGCTTTCAAAACAGCTTCTCTCACATCTTTGCCGGCGGCTACGCGGCCGGGTATTACAGCTACAAATGGGCCGAAGTGCTGTCCGCTGATGTATTCTCCCGATTTGAGGAGACCGGCGTGCTGAACCCTGACACGGGCAAAGCATTTCTTGACAAAATATTGTCAAGAGGCGGTGGCGCAGATGCCTTGACCCTGTTCCTGGATTTCATGGGTCGCGAGCCTGACCTGGCTGCCCTGTTGAAACAGGAAGGCCTGAAAATACAATAAATAGCGGGAGAATTTGATCTGGCGCAGAGATGCGCCGGAGCAATCGTATACAGTGCTTGCGGTTTGAATTGACAGCGTGGTGCCGTCTTTTGGCAAGAGAGTGACCGATTCTGGCCAGTTACGATGGCATTATCGAAATAAGTTTTGCTATAATGCTCGGCGCTTTACATGTAACCCGAATGTCCTGCCAACAAAGCCCACTCCGGTAAGTCCCGGGCGGGCTGCAAGATTTGCGCTGGTTTCAGCGTCCGGCCCGCCGGATTCGATACCCGCCACATCGGCACGGTGATTAAAGCTGCCCGCCCCTGCGATACTGCAGACGCCGGGCTAAAACAATAAAACCTGAAAACGTTTGTAACAGCCCTTTCTTACTATTACGGAGACACGGCGAATGTTGTCCAAAGCAAAGCTGTGGTTAGGCCTTGCCCTCAGCACTCTGATGTTCTGGAGTGCGGGTCTGCATGCAGCCTGGGAATTGAACATGCCCAGGGGCGTAACCCAAATGAGTCGAGATACCTATGGCCTTCATATGACAATCTTCTGGTGGGTAGTTGCCATCGGGATTGTGGTATTTGGCGCCATGTTATGGTCCATCATCCATCATCGCAAATCCAAAGGCGCCAAACCGGCAACCTTCCACGAAAGCACCAAAGTGGAAATTGTCTGGACCCTGATTCCTTTCGCGATTCTGATCATGATGGCGATTCCGGCAACCCGTGTGCTGACCGATGCGTACGACACCACCGGTTCCGAGCTGGATATTCAAATCACCGGCTACCAGTGGCGCTGGGAATATACCTATCTGCGTGAAAACATGGATGAAGAGGAAGTGTCCTTCTTCAGCATCCTGAGCACCTCCCGCGAAGAAATCAGCAACGCCATCGAAAAGTCAGAAAACTATCTGCTGGATGTTGACAAGCCACTGGTGATTCCTACCGACACCCGCGTTCGCTTCCTGATGACATCTGCCGATGTGATTCACGCTTGGTGGGTGCCTGACTTTGCCATCAAGAAAGATACGATCCCCGGTTTCATCAACGAAACCTGGGTGGTGGTTGAGGAGCCTGGTATCTACCGCGGCCAGTGTGCCGAGCTGTGCGGCATAGAGCATGGCTTCATGCCCATCGTCGTGCACGCATTGCCGCCTGAAGAATATCAGGCCTGGTACGCCGAACAGCAGCAGGCCGCCGCCGAGATTCGTGAACTGGCCAGTGCCGAAATGAGCATGGAAGATGCCATGGCCCAGGGTGAGCAGATCTACAACCAGAACTGCGTGGCTTGCCACCAGGCCAACGGTCAGGGCATGCCGCCGGTATTCCCTGCTGTTGCCGGCAGCGACAAAGCCACGGGCGACCGCCTGATCACCATGGACACACTGGTGAATGGTGTTCCCGGCACGGCGATGGCGGCTTATGGCCGACAGCTGAACCCGATTCAACTGGCTGCGGTTATCACCTATGTACGTAATGCCTTCGGCAACGACACAGGCGACCTGGTTCAGCCAACTGAAGTCAACGCATATATTCAAGAAGGACAGTAAAGACCATGAGCGCTGCACACGATCATCATCACGGCCCCGCCAAAGGCATATCGCGATGGTTGTTTACTACCAACCATAAAGATATTGGCTCTATGTACTTGTGGTTCAGCTTCGCCATGTTTCTCTTGGGCGGCACGTTCGCCCTGGTGATTCGCGCTGAACTGTTCCAGCCGGGTCTGCAATTTGTAGAGCCCAACTTCTTCAACCAGATGACCACCATGCACGGCCTGATCATGGTTTTCGGTGCGGTCATGCCTGCGTTTGTGGGGCTGGCCAACTGGATGATTCCACTGATGATTGGCGCGCCGGACATGGCGCTGCCACGCATGAACAACTGGAGTTTCTGGATTCTGCCCTTCGCGTTCGCGATGATGGTATCCACTCTGTTCATGGAAGGCGGCGGGCCCAACTTTGGCTGGACCTTCTATGCTCCGCTGTCCACGACCTACGGACCGCCCTCCACCACGTTCTTCATCTTTGCCGTCCATATTCTGGGTGCGTCATCCATCATGGGCGCGATCAACGTGATTGCCACCATCCTCAACATGCGTGCCCCCGGCATGACGCTGATGAAGATGCCGCTGTTCGTGTGGACCTGGCTGATCACAGCTTATCTGCTGATTGCGGTTATGCCGGTTCTGGCCGGTGTGGTCACCATGATGCTGTTTGATATCCACTTTGGCACCGCGTTCTTTGACGCCGCTGGTGGTGGTGATCCGGTTCTGTTCCAGCATCTGTTCTGGTTCTTCGGTCATCCGGAAGTGTACATCATGATTCTGCCGGCATTCGGTATCATCTCAGCCATCATCCCGACGTTCGCCCGCAAGCGTCTGTTCGGTTATGACTCCATGGTGTATGCAACGGCGTCGATTGCGTTCCTGTCCTTCATCGTCTGGGCACACCACATGTTTACTGTGGGCATGCCATTGGCCGGTCAGCTGTTCTTCATGTACGCGACCATGCTGATTGCGGTGCCGACCGGTGTGAAGGTGTTCAACTGGGTGGCAACGATGTTCCGTGGCTCCATGACCTTTGAAACACCGATGCTGTTTGCGATCGCGTTTGTGGTGCTGTTCACCATCGGTGGTTTCACCGGCGTCATGCTGGCAATCACCCCGGTCGACTTCCAGTACCATGACACCTACTTCGTGGTCGCTCATTTCCACTACGTACTGGTGCCAGGTGCTGTGTTCTCCATTATGGCTGCCACCTACTACTGGTTGCCGAAGTGGACCGGCTACATGTATGACGAAACGCTGGGCAAGCTGCACTTCTGGCTGTCCTTCATCGGCGTCAACATCCTGTTCTTCCCACAGCACTTCCTGGGTCTGGCCGGCATGCCGCGTCGTATCCCGGACTATGCCCTGCAGTTTGCTGACTTCAACTGGATCTCCAGTGTGGGCGGCTTCCTGTTCGGCTTCTCCCAGCTGATCCTGCTGTTTGTCATCATCAAGTGTGTACGCGGTGGCAAGAAAGCAACGGCTCAGGTCTGGGAAGGTGCTCAGGGTCTGGAGTGGACTGTGCCGTCACCGGCGCCGTACCACACGTTTGAAACACCGCCCGACCCGACCCTGATCAAGGCTCAGTAACCCTGAGTCCGTCCCACCCGGCGCGGCCGGGGGGGACAGCACGCGATGAGTGGTAAATTGCGACAGGTTGTAAACAGTCAGCTTAATCGTCAACACGCTATCGGAGTAATAACCATGAAAACTGACAAAGCGCCATCTAAAAACAAGACACTGGTAACAAAGTTGTTGTTTTCTGTTGTAGGCATGTTTGCTTTCGGATTCGCTCTGGTACCGCTGTACGACGTGATCTGTGACATCACCGGGCTGAACGGCAATACCAATAACCTGGCTGCGCAAGCCGAGGCCGGCGAAATCATCGACGAAACCCGCGAAGTGACGGTTCAGTTTATTGCCCGGGAAAACGGCGACATGGACTGGGGATTTGTGCCCAGTGCCACCCAAGTCAGGGTCATGCCCGGTGACGTCAACATGATCAGTTACAAGGTCACCAACAATACTGATCAGGTAATGGTGGGACAGGCAATACCCAGCGTCGCGCCTAACGCGGCAGCCGGTCATCTGAACAAGGTTGAATGTTTCTGTTTTGAGGAGCAGATATTGCAGCCGGGCGAATCGGCCGATATGCCGTTGCGCTTTTTTGTCGATCCGGCACTGCCGGCAGAGATCAGCAAGCTGACCTTGTCCTATACGTTGTATGACATCACGGAAAAAAGTAGCAAACTGAAAGCGATAGCAGCACGATAAACGACAATAATATTGTTTTTTTTGGAGAATAAAGATGGCTAGCGAAAGCTCCCATGAAACCTATTATGTGCCGGAACAGAGCAAATTTCCGTTCTTTGCATCCATTGGTCTGTTTCTGACGGTATACGGTCTGGGCGGAGTACTGAACGATATCACCGCCGGCGTCAGCGTCACCGGCTCGACATGGACAGCCCTGATCGGCTTTACCATTCTGTCTTTCATTCTGTTCCAGTGGTTTGCCACCACGATCCGCGAAAACCATGCCGGACTGAACAGTGCCCAGCTCAAGCGCTCATACGTTTGGGGCATGAGCTGGTTCATATTCTCCGAAGTCATGTTCTTCGCTGCGTTTTTCGGCGCACTGTTTTATGTCCGCACCCTGTCGGTACCCTGGCTGGGTGGCGAAGGCGAAAAGGGCAGCGCAGGTGAGTTCCTGTGGCCGGAGTTCCAGGCGGCATGGCCGTTGCTCGTCAATCCGGACCCCTCAATTTATCAGAATCCTAACGACGGCCTGAACGTTAAATCCTGGTCGCCCGCGTTCTTTGCCGGCTATCTGCCCTTCTGGAACACGGTGATCCTGATTACATCTTCGGTGACCCTGCACTTCGCGCACGTTGCCTTGAAAGCCGAAAACCGCAAGCGCCTGATTCAATGGATGTTTGTCACAGTCGGTCTGGGTGTGATCTTCCTGGGTCTACAGGCACTGGAATACGTTGAAGCCTATGGCCATTACGGCATCACGCTGGATTCCGGTATTTACGGTTCCACGTTCTTCCTGCTGACCGGCTTCCACGGTTTCCACGTGACGCTGGGTACCTTTATCCTGCTGGTCATGCTGATCCGGTGTATCAAGGGTCACTTCAGACCCAACGACCACTTTGGGTTCGAGGCTGCAGCTTGGTACTGGCACTTTGTTGACGTGGTCTGGGTGGGCCTGTTCATCTTTGTCTATTGCATATAAAGCCTCAGCAGTAATAAAAAAATAACAAGAAAAGACGGCTCGCATGACGGGCCGTCTTTTTTTTCGCTGAGGCTCTTGATCGTCCTTCCGCAGCGCAGCGAGTGATCCGTGAAGCTCAGCTCCAGGGCGCGCCGAAACTCAGCTGCCCGGTACTGATACCGTAAAAAACAAATATCATCAGTAAGATAGCAAGTGTGACTCGAACACCCAACGCGTACATGACACGTTTGGAGCGGCCCTGATCTTTATAGAAAAAGACGTAACCCACAACCAGACTGACCACAATCGCTATCAGCAAAAATACGATAATCGCTCTGAGCATGCTTAATCCTGGTGACGAAATGAAAACGTATGGTAGCAGAACATGATTCACTGCAGAACCGATTCTGATCACCGATACCAGGTCTCACAAGACAGAGGTTTGTGTGTTCCACTTTAACTGGAAACTGACACTGTTTACCGCGCTGCTGCTGCCCTTTCTGGTTTACCTGGGGCTCTGGCAGCTGGCGCGTGAACAGGAAAAACGTGAGACCCAGGCCAGTTATGATCTGCGAGCCACACAAACGCCGGTGCAGATTGCCAGTATTGACTGGCAAGGCGCTGACGACATCGCCTGGCTGCGAGTAGCGGCGACCGGGCGCTATGACGCGTCACGGCAGTTTCTGCTAGACAACCGCATTAACCAGTCACGGGTAGGGTATGAGTTGATCACACCGTTCCGGACTGAGGCAGGGCTGTTACTGGTCAATCGCGGCTGGATTGTCCAGGGCGCAGATCGTCAGACCCTGCCCGATGTCAATGTCACCGGGCAGGAGACGGAAATTCTGGGCGCGGTGTACGTACCCAGCGGTGATATCATGGTGTTGGGTGATGAAGAGCCTGCCGGCGAGAACCCGTGGCCACGCGTCATCCAGCGTCTTGATGTGGCGCAGATATCGGCCATACTGAACGAACCCGTGCTGCCTTACAGTGTGCGCCTTGAGCCCGGCGCAGTTGGACTTGAGCAGATAAACTGGCAACCGGTTACTTTGAGCCCGGAAACGCATCGTGTCTATGCAGTGCAATGGTTCTTTATGGCCACCGTTCTTGTAATTCTCTATTTAATATTCAGTTTCAGACGTCCGGAGATCTGATATGAAAGACCTGACCCGCAGCAAACTAAAGCTGGCCTTCCTGTTGCTGATTACATTCGTGCCGATCACGATGGCGACGTTTGCGTTTCGCACCGCCACCGAGTCGGGTGGCTTTGGCAGTGGGACTGTTAACAAGGGGAATTTCATTCTGCCCCCTGCGGATATCACTGATCTGGGTATGTCTGATGCGACCGGCGCACCGATGTTCACATCGTTTGAAGATTTGGTGGCAACGCTGGAAAGTGAGGAAGATTATGTCGCCCAGCCCTGGCTGATGATTTTCGTCAATGCCGGCACCTGCGATGCAGCCTGTGAAGAGCGCGTGTTTTACCTGCGTCAATTGCATATAACGCTGGGCAAGAACATCGAACGTGTACGCCGTTACTACCTGCACGCGGATGCTGCTCCGATTGCCGCGCAGACTGCCAGTCATTTCCGTGAGCAGTATCCCAGCATGGGCATTGCCTACTCCTCAGCGCAGCAGTTACAGCAAAGCCTTGCTGCCAAAGGGGTGGATCTAGATCTGACAGCTGAGGATTATGTGTTTTTTGTCGATCCGGTGGGTAATGTCATGATGTACTACGATGGCAGTCACACCATCGAGGACATCAAGACAGATCTGGACCGGCTGTTACGCCACTCCAGTCTGGGTTGATGTCCCGCGCGATTTGTCTGCCAGGACCGGCACCATCAGTGCTCGACATGCAGGGGGCTGCGGTCGGCGTCATGGCCGAAATACTGCACACGTGCGTCCTGCGTGTAATTGCCCTCAAACGCCATGAAGAATATCAGCAATAGCAGAATTAAAGGCGGACCAAGGATGGTCAATGCCAATGCCATTCTCTCCCACACCACGTGCATAAAAATGGCTAGAATAAAGCCGGACTTCAGGACCATGAAGAACAGCACCAGCGTCCAACGCCAAAAGCCCTGTACATCATAATAATCTACCATGTAGCTGAACGCACTCAGCACAAACAGCAGAATCCATATTTTCAGGTATAGCCCCAGAGGGTGCTGTTGTTGTCCGCTTGCTGTTGATGCCATGTGTTGTCTCCTTCAGCGGTAAATCCAGAAATCGAATAAGGGTTATAAAAGGTAGAAAAACGCAAAAATGAAGACCCACACCAGGTCAACAAAGTGCCAGTACAGACCGGTGATCTCGACTATCTCGTAACCTTTCTTTTCGTAGTGCCCCAGCCAGACCTTGCGCGCTACTACAAGAAGGTAAATGACACCCCCGGTGACATGCAGCCCGTGAAAACCGGTAATCATGTAGAACACTGCGCCGAACTGCGCTGCGCCCCAGGGATTACTCCAGGGCCTGACCCCGTATTCGATCAATTTCGACCATTCGTACACCTGCATACCCACAAACATCGCACCCAGCGCAGCGGTGGCGCACATCAGAATCACGGTCTTTTTCTTGTCTTTGCGATAACCGTAATTCACCGCCAGTGCCATGGTGCCGCTACTGGTGATCAGCACAAAGGTCATGATGGCAATCAGAATCAGCGGAATCGGGTCGCTGCCAAAGAATGACAACGCAAATACCTCGGTTGCCAGCGGCCATGGGTCGGCCGTGGAAATACGAACCGTCATGTAGCCGACCAGAAAACAGGAAAAAATAAAGGTGTCGCTGACCAGGAAGATCCACATCATGGCCTTGCCCCAAGGCACATGATAGGTCTGTTTGTCCGATGACCAGTCCTTTATGAAACCAGGTACGCCAGCGGCCTCGGGGGCCGGACCGCCACTGACGCTTGCATCAACTGTGCTGCTGTGACTCATGATAGATTCCTTTTTTTCTATTCTTGTATTCAATCGTGGCCCTGCCGTCGCTTGCTCAGGTAGAGAGCAGCAGATAAAACAGGCCTGCCCAGATGACCAGCAGGAAGTGCCAGTACCAGGCACACAGCTCCAGACTCAGGCGTGCATCCTTGGCAGTGTTGCCCAGCGCCAGCCGAAGCTGTGCTCTTGCCCACACCCATAATCCGCCCGCCAAATGCACCACATGAATACCGGTGAGCAGGTAAAAAAACGAGTTGGCGGCGTTAACCCGCACGCCATGGCCGGTCGCAAGCAATTGCTCTGACACTGCATATTGCCCGGCAATAAACAGGACCGCCAGCAGGCCACCGGCCAGCGATAACAGACCGGCGCTGGAACGGAAGCGGACGGTACCGGTCCTGCGCGACTGCAGGACCGCAAAATGAAAACAGACACTGCTCAGTGCCAGCATCCCGGTGTTTACCCACAACATTGATGGCGTCGCCAGTGGTACCCAGTCTCCGACTGACATGCGGATGAAGTACGACACGACCAGCAGGGAAAACAGGACGCTGGCACAGATCGCAAACACGATCAGCGCCACTTTCTCATTGGGCATATTAAAGGCCGGGCGCGGTTCGATGCCTTCGGGCAGCCCTACAGTATTCCAGGGTTTATTGGTGACATCACGATAGAAGCTCATGACCGTTGTGCTCCCTTGTGATGGGCCGTTTTCTCATATTCCTCGCCCGGCTCGTTTTGCGGTACGAAGTCCTTGTCCATGCCAGGCACACTGTAATCATAGGCCCAACGATAGACAGTCGGTAAATCCTTGCCCCAGTTGCCATGTTTGGGCGGGGTATCGGGTGTCTGCCATTCCAGCGTGGTGGCGCCCCAGGGGTTGCCACAAGACTTTTCGCCGTGCCTCAAGCTCCAGAAAACATTGATGAAGAACAGCACCTGTACGGTCGCCACGAAGATGGCAGCCAAGGTGATATTGGCATTCAGTGCCTGCGCCGACGCCGGGATGAAGTCAGTGTTGCCCATTTCGTAATAACGCCGTGGCACCCCCAGGAAGCCGAGGTAATGCATGGGCAGGTAGATCGCATAAGTCCCCAGGAAGGTGCACCAGAAATGCACTTTGCCCATGGTTTCATTGAACATGCGTCCGGTCAGTTTCGGATACCAGTGATACAGCGCCGCGAACAGCACCAGCACCGGCGACACACCCATCACCATGTGGAAATGTGCGACCACAAAGTAAGTGTCGGCCAGCGGTACGTCGATCACCACGTTGCCCAGGAACAGACCGGTCAGGCCCCCGTGAACAAATGTGAAGATAAAACCGATGGCAAACAGCATGGGTGTGTTCAGTCTGATATTGCCCTGCCACAGCGTAAGCACCCAGTTGTACACCTTGAGTGCGGTGGGTATCGCGATCACCAGTGTGGTGGTGGCGAAGAAGAAGCCGAAATACGGGTTCATGCCACTGACGTACATGTGGTGTGCCCATACCATGAAGCTCAGGCCGCCGATTGCGATGATGGCCCACACCATCATGCGGTAACCGAAAATATTCTTGCGGGCATGGGTACTGATGACATCAGACACCAGGCCAAACGCAGGCAGGGCCACGATGTACACTTCAGGGTGACCGAAGAACCAGAACAGGTGCTGGAACAGGATGGGGCTGCCGCCCTCATGATCATTCTGGCTGCCCAGCTCCATCATCGCAGGCATGAAGAAGCTGGTGCCCAGGATCAGGTCAAAGCCCATCATGATGGCACTGACCAGCAGGGCCGGGAACGCGAACAAACCCAGCACGGTTGCCGTGAAAATGCCCCAGATTGACAGTGGCAGGCGCATGAGGGTCAGACCGCGGGTACGAGCCTGCAGGATGGTGGTGACATAGTTAAGGCCGCCCATGGTGAAGGCGATAATGAACACCGCCAATGAAATCAGCATCAACAGGATGCCGCCTTCGCTGCCGGGGGTGCCATGGCTCACGGATTGGGGGGCATACAGCGTCCACCCGGCCCCGGTGGGGCCGCCCGGCACAAAAAAGCTGGCCAGTAGAATGATCACTGATAATAGGTAAAGCCAGAAGCTCAACATGTTGAGAAAGGGAAATACCATGTCTCTGGCGCCAACCATCAGCGGAATCAGATAATTACCGAAACCGCCAAGAAAAAGCGCGGTGAGCAGGTAAACCACCATGATCATGCCGTGCATGGTCACAGCCTGGTAGTAGAAAGCCGGATTAATCCAGCTGATGGTATCCGGGAAGCCGAGCTGCAGGCGCATCAGAATGGAAAGCCCGAGTGCAATCAGGCCCACAAAAATGGCCGTGGCACCATACTGGATCGCAATCACCTTGTGATCCTGACTCCAGATGTATTTGGTCACGAAACTCTGCGGGTCGTGCATTGCGTGAGCATCATCCTGGTCCGCTAATGGAACATATGCCATGAAAACGTCCTCCCGGTATCAACCGAACCTGCGGTTATCTGTATTTTGTATCTCGAATGTCGTTTTGTTGCTCACCATTAACGCAGGGTATTGATGTAGCTGAGCACATCGTTCTGCTGCTGTTGCGTGCGCATTGCTTTCACCATGGATGTCATCTGATACCCGTAATCATCGTCTCGATGATTGCCACGAATGCCATCCCGGTAGTTCTGCAGCTGAATCGCCATGTACCAGTCATCCATGCCCGCCAGTGCCGGGGCGTCGGTTGCCCAGCTGCCTCCGGCGTCATCACCGTGACAGGACGCACAGTTGGCCTGGTAAATGCGCATGCCGCGCGCGGGATCACCCTCGGTCAATGTGTTGGCCGCCGGCGTGTCCTCCAGCGAAGCGATGTAGGCGGAGACGTTGGCGCGCGCTTCAGGCGACGCCACGGTATTGGCCATCGGCGCCATCATGCGGCCGAACGAATCATCTTCGTGAGTGCCGCGTACACCCGTCTGGTAGTAACGGAGCTGGCGATCGACATACCAGGGCTGCAGGCCGGCAAGTTTGGGCGCATTCATGGCGCGGTTGCCTTCGCCCTGCTGGCCATGACAGCTGGCGCAAACGGTGTATGCCTGCTGACCTGCGGCCAGATCGGCATCAGGCTGCGCCTGGGTTTCCGCGAACGTGGGCTGTGCCTGCAACCAGGCGGCGTATTCATCTGCCTCGGCCACTTCAATACGCGCACGCATGATATGGTGTCCCAGGCCACAATATTGTTCACACAGGATATCGAAGACGCCAGTTCGGGTGGGCGTCAGCCACAGGTATGACACCATACCGGGAACCATGTCCATCTTGATGCGGAACTGCGGCACGGTGTAGTTGTGCAGCACATCGCGCGAGCGCAGCAGGGCTTTCACCGGCTGGTCGATGGGCAGCATCATGTAAGGTTTTTTGACGACCCGGTCATCCTGGCCATTGGGGTCGTCGGGGTTGATGCCCCAGGGATTGGTCTCGGTGATGTACTGGATGTCAGCGGTACCCAGCACGCCATCGTCACCCGGGTAGCGGAACGCCCATTGCCACTGCGAACCGAAGGCTTCGAACTCTGTCGCTTCTTCCGGTACGGACACAAACTGTGCCCACACGAAGAGTCCGGGTGCCAGCATGGCGGCCACACCAAGCGTGGTCAGCACGGTCAGGCCGGTTTCAAGCCTGGCGTTTTCCGGTTCGTAAACCGCCTTGCTGGCCTCGCCTTTGCGCTGACGGAAACGATACACGCTGTATGCCAGGAACAGGTTCACAGCAACAAAAACGAACCCGGTCACCCAGAATGTCAGGTTGATGGTGAAATCGACATTCGTCCAGTGCGACGCGATTTCAGTAAACCACCAGGGGCTGACAAAATGGAAGACAACGGAGCCGACGACCAACAGGACGATAACAACAGCAATAGCCATACGCGGGATATCCTTGTGAAGGTGCGAGCACGGACAACAGTGGATAAGGCAACTGTATAGCGAAAGATAATAAAAGACCGCGAACCCCGGCACAGCGGGATTGATCGGGTATGAGTGTTGCAGTCACGCAGTTGACTACGAACGGTACAGGCAAGTACGTTCACAACGTCGCTCCCTCCTTTTATTTTTATCTTTCGGATGGGTACTCAACGTGTAACATGGATCAGTGGAGCGGAGCAGGCGGTGTCAGACACCGCCCACATCTCAGGATCGTATAGTAATGTTTAAATCAGTGCAACAGCCCTGGCAGCCTTGCGCCGCAATTAGGCACGAACCATCTGCAGATCTGCAAACGGGTTGAGAAAGTGAGGATCAACCGCAGCAAAAGTGGCCTCGGCATGCTTCTGTGACATCATTTCCTGAATCTTGCTGACCTGGTGCTCTTTGGCGTAGATCAGGATCAGGTATTTGCCGGATTGTATGTCGCCCTTGAAGCGGGCAATCTTTTTGTTGGTCTGCATGGTGCCGGTCAGACCTCCAACCCACGCGCCAAAACAGGTCACCAGGAACACAATACCGATGAACCCGATCAACGGGATCGGCATGGCAAACGGTTCAGTGACGTAAGCCAGGCCGGCCATCGCCAGGCCGGCAACAAAACCGATGGACGCACCGATAAAGCCTTCGCGGATAAAATCCAGGGACTCAAGGTAATTGCTGGAATGCAGGTGCTCTTTGACCAGTCCGCTTTCATCCTTGCTGTGGATGTGCAGGAACCAGTCATCGATACCGATGGCATGCAGATCGTCAGAGATCTGATGGGTGCTTTTAAGGGTTGGTGACAGATAATAGATACATTTCATCTAGCTTCTCCTTTTTTATTCATGAGATCGCTGGTCGAACGTCTATCGGTCCAAATGACAACGCTTGAAATCAGACTAATCGGGCACAGCGTTATTGTATTTGTAGACCGTGCATGGCACCAATTTAACGCGGATAGAATAAATTGTCCTCATTTTTTTCGCTAAAATGGTGTTTTGCGGTACAATTACCAACCCTCATTGACAAACTCAGCATGGATAACGCCTGAAGCTCAGCCCGGGCGCTTCCAGGCAAAAGAGAGAGCCTTGTGACAGAGCTTACGCAGAAACAGTCAGCCAGCTGGCGCGATTATTACGAGATGTGCAAGCCTCGAGTGGTCATGCTGATGATTCTGACCTCGATGGTCGGCATGTTCCTGGCTGTACCCGGCATGGTGCCGCTGGACGTGCTGATCCTGGGTAATCTGGGCATCGCGCTGGTAGCCGGCTCAGGCGCCGTGGTTAACCATCTGATTGACCGCAAAGTTGACGCGGTCATGCGGCGCACCCATAACCGGCCCATGCCGCAGGGGCGAGTGGAGCCCAGGCAGGCGGCGGCCTTTGCTGCAGCCATCGGGGTGGCCGGCATGGCCATCATGCTGTTCTGGGTCAACGCGCTGAGTGCCTGGCTGACGCTGGCGTCTTTTATCGGATACGCTTTCATCTATACCGGCTACCTGAAAAGAGCCACGCCGCAGAACATCGTCATTGGTGGTCTGTCCGGCGCCATGCCGCCTCTGCTGGGCTGGTCGGCGGTCACCGGCACCATCGAACCGGGTGCCCTGATACTGGTACTGATCATTTTCGCATGGACGCCGCCGCACTTCTGGGCGCTGGCCATTCACCGCAAGGATGAATACGCCAAGACCGGTATCCCCATGCTGCCGGTGACTCACGGCGAGCACCTGACCAAGATCCACATTATTCTGTACACCGTAATAATGATTCTGGTCAGTGTGCTGCCCTGGCTGATCGGCATGAGCGGCCCGCTGTACCTGGCTGCCGCACTGATTCTGGGCGGCGGATTCCTGTGGTGGTCACTGATGCTGATGTACCGTCCCAAGCCATCAACGGCCATGGACACCTTCAAATATTCCATCATCTATCTGATGGTGCTGTTCCCAGTGCTGCTGGTTGATCACTATCTGTTTACCTGACTGTTTTCCTGACAATTGTTTTACAGGCGTCAAATTATGAAGAGAAATATCAAGATCACCCTGATTGTGTGTCTGCTGTGGGTAGCGCTGGTGCTGGTCGTGACATTCTATCGTTATGCCGGCAACAATACGGCTGACGTGTCCCGCGAAGAATTGCGCGAAATTGGCGCCATGGTGTATGAAGAACCTGTGGCATTCGAGCCCTTCAGTCTGGTTGATCATCACGGCGAACCCTTCACTGAGCAGACCCTGCAAGGCAAATGGAGCCTGATATTTTTTGGTTTTACCAACTGCCCCGATATCTGTCCGCTGACCATGAACGAGCTGACCGGTTTTTACCGTGATCTGGACGCCGGCCCCTATCAGGCTGATACGCAGGTGGTGATGATCAGCGTTGATCCGTTCCGTGATGACACGGCCCAGATCGCGCAGTATATGGAGGGTTACCACCCAGACTTTTTGGGCGTGAACGGGGAGTACTCTGAGGTATCGCGCCTGGCTCGGGACCTGTATATCTCTCACGGGGTGATGCCGGTGCCCACGCAGGACGGCAGCGACAGCAATGAGTTCATGGTCGACCACAGCGGCAATATTCTGCTGATCGATCCGCAGGGCCAGTATCGCGGCTTTCTTGAGCCCAACATTCGCCGAGCCAGTATTCTGGAAGCCTACCAGATCATCCGGCAGACCATCTGATCAAGATGCAGGGGGCCAGAGCCGAGGTAGTTTGAAAAACGTTAGCGAGGCGCCGGCTTCAGGTATAGCAGGATAAACAGACAACACGCCGTGGCCACAATGGATGGCCCCGCTGGTGTATCCCAGAAGTACGACATCGACATCCCGCCCAGCACTGACAGGCAACCGGCGATGGCAGCCCCGACGGCCATCTGCTCCGGCGTGTTTGCCACCCGGCGTGCTGCGGCCGCCGGTATGATCAGCAATGAGGTGATCAGCAACACGCCGACGATTTTCATGGCAACCGCAATCAGCAGTGCAATCAGCATCACCAGCAGCGCGTACAGCCGGTCAACGGCAATGCCTTCAATCTGCGCCAGCTCCCGATGGACCGTCAGTGCCAGGAACTGGTCCCAGAAGTGAAACAGCAGGCCGGCGGTAAGCACACAACTGCCTATGATCCATATCAGGTCGTTGCCGGTAACGGTGAGCAGGTCGCCGAACAGAAACGCCATCAGATTGACCTGCACCATGTCTGACAGCGACAGCACCAGCAGGCCGAAAGCCAGCGTGCTGTGCGCGATAATGCCCAGCAGCGTATCGGTGGCCAACAGTTGCCGTCGTTCCAGCAACAGCAGGACGCCGGCAAACACGGCGCAACTGGTCAGGATGGCCAGTTGCAGATTGATGCTGAACAAAATGGCCAGTGCCACGCCCAGCAGCGATGAGTGGGCCAGTGTGTCGCCAAAATACGACATGCGTCGCCACACCACAAAACACCCGAGCGGGCCAGCGACCATGGCGATGAACAGGCCGGCAATTAATGCATAAACCATGAAATCAGCCATGACCGTGATCCTTGTCGTGGTTGCACGCATCATGGCTGATATCGCCGGTCAGATCGTGACTGTGGTTATGATGGTGGGTATAGACCGCCAGCGTCTCAGCTTCGCGGCGGCCAAACAGTGCCAGGTAAGCCGGATCATTGCTGACGTGCTCGGGTTTGCCGTGGCAGCAGATATGCTGATTCAGGCAGATCACCTCATCCGTGGTGGCCATTACCAGGTGCAGGTCATGCGAGACCATCAGTACCCCGCAGCCATGCCGGTCGCGAATGGCGTTGATCAGCTGATACAGTTCGACCTGCCCGGTGACATCCACGCCCTGGGCAGGTTCATCGAGCACCAGTAATTGCGGCGACTGGCTCAGGGCCCGGGCCAGCAACACCCGCTGCAGCTCGCCACCGGACAACGCCGACACCTGCTGGTCCATCAGGTGGGCAATACGGACCTCTTCCAACAGGGGTTTGACCGGTTGCCGTCGCCCGGGCGCGGCCAGTTGCAAAAAACGTCGGACTGTCAGCGGCAGAGTCGGCTCGATAAAAAGCTTTTGCGGCATGTAACCGATGCGCAATCCGGCCGCGCGATTCAATGTCCCGGTGTGCGGTTGTAACAGTCCCAGGACAATCCGCACCAGTGTGGTCTTGCCCGCGCCATTGGGGCCGATCAGGGTCAGCAGCTGGCCTTGCTGCACTTCCAGACTCACCTGATGCAGGATGTGGCGGTCAGCAACGTCGAAACCGATGTTGTCGGCCTGGATAAGTGCGTGTTTGTTCATTGGTCCCCGTCCATGCGCTGGCCATGTGACACAGAAAATTGTGACGTGATGTGGCAAATACTAAACTGTTTCATAGAAATGGTATATCATAGCATTTCTATGAGGCCCTGGATTTTCATGAAAACCAAACCCGGCATCACCAGTCTGCGTCCGTATCTGCAACTCAGACTGAAACAACGCGCAGCGTATTGTACTACGTTTGCGTCAGCCATATTGGCGCCGCGCTTTGCGGTGTCCTTATTGCTGGCGCTGGTGGTCGCATTATGCAGTCCCGCTGTGCTGGCGCAGGCAAAGGTGGTTACCAGCATCAAGCCGTTACAGATGATCGCCAGCGCCATCACCGATGGCATCAGTGAACCCGAGGTGCTGATTCCATCCGATCAGTCCTATCACCATTTCACGCTGCGCCCGTCCATGTTGCGTACTCTGCGCCAGGCAGATCTGTTTGTGTGGGTCGGACCTGAGCTGGAAACCTATCTCACGGATGCCGTGGTGCAGGCTGGCGCTTACGGCCGGCAACTGCAGGTGCTGGCACTGCCTGAGCTACAGGTGCATCATGCCGGCCTTGATGGCGAGGACAGCCGCGAAGTGCTGATTCCCGATGAAGGACTGCACGCCGGCCACAAACACAAGCTGGCAGATACCATTGATCCGCACGTCTGGCTGAACACCGGCAATGCCTGGCTGATTGCGCATGCCATGGCGTCGGCACTGCGCGAGCTGGACCCGGCCAATGCCGGCGTTTATGACGCCAATCTTGAACTGTTCCAGCAGCGCCTGACGGCACTTGAACAGGGTATTGATGCGCAGAGTCTGCTGCCTGCTGACTCCCAATACGCGGTGTATCACAATGCCTTTCAGTACTTTGAGCGCCAGTTCGGCCTGCAGCATGAACTGGTGTTTGTCGCCAGCGAAGAGCTGCAACCGGGCGTCAGACACATGATGACAGTGCGCCGCGCCGTGGAAAATACGCCACTCAATTGTCTGCTGGAAGATGTCACGACACAGGCCGCAACGGTGGAAACCCTGTTGGGCGACAAGGATCTGCGCCGCATCCGGGTTGATACCGTCGGGCAGAGCCTGGTTTCCGGGCCGACGGCGTACATCCAACTGATGGACAATGTGGCCAATGCCTTCAGACAGTGCGGGGCGCGCTGAAACGTTCCCGGCTTGTTGTCCGGGTCTGATACCATAGGGATACCGTTACCCCTATCACATCGGACGTTTGCATATGCCATCCGCCAGCCCCCTGATCCTGATTGATGGATCCTCCTACCTGTTTCGTGCCTTTCATGCTCTGCCGCCACTGGTCAGCAGCCGGGGTCAGCCGACCGGTGCCATCAAGGGCGTGATCAGCATGATCCGCAGCCTGAAAAAGGAATACCCGGACAGTCCGGTGGCGGTGGTGTTTGACGCCAAGGGCAGCACCTTTCGCAATGACATTTACCCGGACTATAAAGCGCATCGCCCGCCCATGCCCGATGAGCTGCGTAGCCAGATAGACCCCATCCACCAGATTATCCGGGCCATGGGCCTGCCTCTGCTGGTCGTCCCCGACGTCGAAGCGGATGATGTCATTGGCACGCTGGCTGCCCAGGCCAGCAAACAGCAGCGTGACACGCTGGTTTCCACTGGCGATAAGGACCTCGCCCAGTTAGTGACCGATCACGTCACACTGATCAACACCATGACTGGAGAGCGCCTGGACCCTGAGGGCGTGGTCAACAAATTTGGCCTGCCACCGGCACGCATAGTGGATTTTCTGGCGCTGACCGGCGACAAGGTCGACAACATCCCCGGTGTCCCCAGTGTTGGCCCCAAAACCGCGCTCAAATGGCTGCAGACCTATGACTCTGTCGAGAACCTGATTGCGCATGCTGACGACATCGCTGGCAAGGTGGGTGAGAAGCTGCGCGACAACATTGAACAGCTGCGGCTGTCCTATGAGCTGGCGACCATCAAACTGGACGTGACGCTGGCGTTATCGTTGGACGAACTGATCCCCGGTGAGGAAGACCAGACCCAATTGATGGCCCTGTTCACTGAGCTGGAGTTCAAGACCTGGGTCAAGGAACTGGACAAAGCTGGCGTTGCCGTTTCCGCCACTGCCCTGGCGGCCGTGCAGGAAGAACTGGGCAGCACGCCGGCGCCCGAAGGCGAAGACGCGTTGGGTGATGAACAACTCGATACTGACGAGGAACATTACGAACTCATCAACGATGAAACGGGGCTGCGGCGCTGTGTGGGCGCGATCAAGGCGGCAAAACAGACCGCGATCGCGTTGCTGATGACTGACGAGCACTATATGTTGTCACAGGTCATTGGCCTGGCATTCAGCTGGCAACCCGGGCAGGCCGTCTATATTCCACTGGCGCATGACAGCCTGGAAGCGCCGTCAACCCTGGATAGACGCACCACCCTTGCCGCGCTCAAACCGATCCTGGAAGATCCGCTGGTGCGCAAGGTGGCACATGACACCAAGCGGCTGAGCCATATTCTGCAAAATCATGACATCCAGGTCGGGCGCTGGCATTTTGATACCCACCTGGCGGCTTATGTGCTCAATTCGGTAGCGACCAATCACAGCGTAGAAGATGTCAGCGCTTACTATCTCCATAGGCGTCTGGATTCAAGGGATGTGCTGACCGGTAGTGGTCGCAACAAACTGGCACTGAGTCAGTCAGACCCGGCGGCAGCATTGGCCTGGCTCGGGCCGCAGGTCGATTCGGTGCTGCGACTGAGTCATCTGCTGGCCTCCCAGCTGCGCAAAACCGGTGAGCTGGACGGCCTTTATCGTTATTACGAACTGGCGCTGGCACCCGTGTTGCAGCGTATGGAGCGCCATGGCATTGCGGTCGACCCGGAACTGCTGCACAAACAGTCACAGGCGCTGGCGGCGCGTCTGGGCGAGGTCGAGGAAGCAGTCTATGCGCTTGCCGGTGAAACCTTCAATCTTGGGTCGCCCAAACAACTGCAGGTTATCCTGTACGAAAAAATGCAATTGCCAATCCTCAAGAAGACACCCAAAGGCCAGCCTTCCACGGCGGAACCGATTCTGCAGGAACTGGCGCTGGAGTATGAGCTGCCCAGCATGATCATGGAGCATCGGGGCCTGAGCAAGCTCAAATCCACCTACACAGACAAGTTGCCGGCCCAGCTCAATCGCAGCACCCAGCGTATCCACTCAACCTTCCAGCAGGCCGTGGCGGCCACCGGACGTCTGTCATCGACCGAGCCCAATCTGCAGAACATCCCTATCCGCAGTACCGAGGGGCGCAAGATCCGCCAGGCCTTTGTGGCAGCCCGCGGTTACAAACTGGTGGCCGCCGACTATTCACAGGTTGAATTGCGGATCATGGCGCACCTGTCGCAGGACAAGGGATTGCTCAATGCCTTTGCCAACGCTCTGGATGTTCATAAAGCCACCGCCGCAGAAGTGTTTGGCGTGGCCCTTGACGAGGTCACCGGCGAGCAGCGCCGCCGCGCCAAGGCCATCAATTTTGGCCTGATCTACGGCATGTCGGCGTTTGGTCTGGCCAAGCAGCTGGGCATTGACCGTCATGACGCGCAGCAATACGTTGATCGTTATTTTGAGAAATACCCCGGTGTGCTTGAGTATATGGAGCGGACCCGCGAGCTGGCTGAAACGCAGGGTTATATCGAAACGCTGTTCGGACGCCGGCTTTACCTGCCTGATATCAAGGCTGGCAATGGCATGTTGCGCAAGGCCGCGCAGCGCACGGCCATCAACGCCCCGATGCAGGGGACGGCAGCGGATATCATCAAGCAGGCGATGGTGGACATAGACCACTGGCTGGGCACCGGCGTGCTGGATGCAAGGCTGATCCTGCAGGTGCACGACGAACTGGTGTTTGAGGTGGCCGACGCGGATGTCGCGTTGCTCAGCGATGGCGTGCGTTTCCGCATGGCCACCGCTGCGGCGCTGGATGTGCCGCTAGTCGTTGACGTCGGCGTCGGGGACAACTGGGATGAAGCCCACTGACGGCTCGGCCACGGAGGGCTCGCCCAGCGGCATCGCTTCGCCCAGCCAGCCGTCAAGCCGCTGTGCCAGCACATCGACACCGTGGCGCTTGAGCGACGAAAACGCCTGGGCGCTGGCATCCGGCATGCCTGCCAGGGCCTGCCTGGCCTTCGTCAACGCATCCTGGACACCCCCGCGCTTGAGCTTGTCAGCTTTGGTCAGCAGGATATGCAAGGGCAGTTGTCGCTTGCGCGCCCAGTCAATCATCATCAGGTCAAAATCCTTGAACACATGCCGGATGTCGGTCACCAGCACCAAACCGGTCAGGGCATCGCGCTTGTTCAGGTAGTGCTCGAGATGGACCTGCCAGTCATTTTTCACTGACAACGGTACTTTGGCATAACCGTAACCGGGCAGGTCGACCAGATAACGTCCTTCGTCAATGGCAAAGTAGTTGATCAGCTGGGTGCGTCCCGGCGTTTTACTGGTCCGGGCCAGCTGGCCGTTACGGGTCAGGGTATTGATGGCGCTTGATTTGCCGGCGTTGGAGCGCCCGGCAAAGGCAACCTCACAGAGGCTGTCGGGCGGGCAATCGCGCAGTTTGGCGGCGCTGATGACAAATTTGGCGGCTTGATAGTTCATGGGCAGGCATTCTACACATCATAGGCAGCTGTGGTATACTCCCGGGTCGCTGCGCTGCGTCGAAAATACGCCCCGTGCACCTAAAGCGATATCACGGCTGTTCAGGAACCAATTTTAGGAACTACGATTATCCATGAATAAATTATTTTTCTCCCTGGCGACAATTCTCATGGCTGCTGCCAGCCTAACTGCGACTGCCCAAGGTGATGCTGCCGCGGGTGAAGGCAAAGTTCAGGTATGTGCCGCGTGCCATGGTGCCGATGGCAACAGCCAGCTTGGCAGCAACCCCAAACTGGCCGGTCAAGGTGAGCGCTACACGCTCAAGCAGTTGCGTGACATCAAGTCAGGCGCTCGCGAAATAGCGCTGATGACCGGTCTGCTCGATAACATGGATGATCAGGACCTGATGGATATTGCGGCATTCTATGCCTCTCAGGAAATCACCCTGCAGGGCGCAGACCCCGAGCTGGTGCCGCTGGGCGAGCAGATCTACCGTGCAGGTATTTCCGACCTGGGCATTGCCGCCTGTTCTGCGTGTCACTCGCCCACCGGCAGTGGCGTTGCACAGGCCGGTTTCCCGGCACTGGGTGGTCAGCACGCCGAGTACATTGAAAGCCAGATGAAGGCGTTCCGTTCCGGCGCGCGTGATAACGACGGGGATGCAGCGCCCATGCGTATCGTCTCCGAGCGACTGACGGATGCTGAAATCGAAGCGCTGGCCAGCTATATTTCCGGCCTCAACTAAGCCGGACAGCCTGTTTCTTGCGAAGCAATGGCAACGCACGACTGCATGGATGCAGGAGGTAGAGCGACGCAGGAAGGCAAAGCCGAGATAGTGTTAGTTAAGCAATTATTCAGCCGTCTTGCGGTCTACTAAACGGCACAAGAACCAACGTGGAGTAGCAACATGATCAAGCAAGCAATAAAACTGGGCGCCGTGGCGCTGTTGAGCGCACTGGCATTCTCGGTATGGGCGCAGCCTTCTTTGTATGTCGCCGGCACCCACTATCAGGAACTGCCGGCACCGGTCCGCACCAATGATGCGGACAAAATCGAAGTGCTGGAAGTGTTCTGGTACGGTTGTGGCCACTGTTTCCGGTTTCAGCCGCTGGTTGACGACTGGGCGCACAATGCCCCCGACGATGTTGACTATGTCCGTTATCCGGCGATCTGGAATGAGCTGATGAAGGTTCATGCGCAGGCTTACTACACGGCTGAGAGCCTTGATGTCGTGGCCGCCGTCCATGATCCGATTTTTGAAGCCATCAACTTGCAGGGCAATCGCCTGCAGAATGAGCGCCAGTTGGCCGCGCTGTTCACGGAACACGGTGTGGATGCAGATGCGTTTTCACGCGCATTCAATTCCTTCCCGGTGCGCACCAAGGTCAACCAGGCTGAAAGCCGCATGCAGGACTATCAGATCCGCAGCACACCCAATGTCATCGTCAATGGCAAGTATCTGGTAACGACCAATGAGGCCGTGCGCACACAACAGGATATGCTGGACATCGTCGACTTCCTGGTAGCACAGGAACGCGCCGCCCTCTGACGCGATGGGGGTGGTATTGCCGCGGTCAACAATAAGGCGCTGAAAAAGCGTCAGGATACGGGCCTATGGTTCACCGGATGCAAGAGGGCGAAGAAGCGCTGCGCTGGAAACGCAAGTTTCTTGATGCACTGGAAGACCACGAGCAGCGCGAGAAGTCACTCAGCAACCGCATACGCTTGCTACGCCGGGGTCTGCTCGGCGTCAGTCTTGCCGGCGACGGCAGCGACCCGGTCCTCGACAAACAGCTGACCCAGCTGCGCAGCACGCTGCGCAACGATGATCGGGAGACCGGTCTGGAAGCGTTGCTGGAGCAGATCGAAAAATCCATTATCCGTCTGGATACAGAAAAAAACGCCAGTACCTGGGCACTGAAACAGGCTTTTGAAAGCAGCCTCAGGGAACTCGAGCAGGTTCCCCTCCCCGGCCCTTCACGGCGCCAACTAAAAAAATTCTCTCGCAGCCTGTCGACCCGCCTGGAAGATCCGCAGCAGCACACCGGGTTAATTCGTCAATTTATCGAACTGCTCAGCGAGTCAGTGCAGGCTCTGCGTTTGCAGGAACAGGAACACATGGGTGCGGGTCAGGCCAGCACCGGTCTCTGGCAACGCCTGTTCGGCAGCAGCGACACCGCCCCGGCCGCACCCCCGGCGGGTAAAGAGCCCTCAGCGGGTAAAGAACCCTCAGCGGGTAGAGAGCCCTCAGCGCACAAAGAGCCCTCAGCGGGTGGAGAGCCCTCAGCGCACAAAGAGCCCTCAGCGGATAAAGAGCCCTCAGCGCATAAAGAGCCCCCCGCCCCCCACCAAGACCACGCCCTCACCGGCGAGCTCATGGACCGCGACGACGCGCCGGCCGCTGACCACCTCAAAGTCCGTCTCGAGAACGAGCAGGAAACCGACGAAGAACCCCGTTTCGACAACGACCAGAATGCCCTCAATGCAGCGGCAGCCGTCCATAAAATCAGTGGTCGCGCCACTGACCTGCAGGATAGCGCCCTGCGTCAGCAGCATGCCAAGCTCGACCCCGAGGACAGCGAGGATATTGAGGGCGAACTGATACGTGATGGCTCCGGCCTGGCCGAGCCGGCGTTCTCTTTCATCGCGGGCCATGTAGAACCACTGCTGCTCAGAATTCTGGAATCCATTCACATCACCGGCGAATCCGTGAAACTGGCCGACTCCATTCGGCGTCACATTCTTAAAGGGCTCAACTGGTATGAATTTGTCGCTGTCCTGGAAGAAATTCTGCTGATCCTGCGCAGTGCTGCCGATGATCAGCGACTGGAATTCCAGGACTTTCTGACGGAAGTTAATGAAAGCCTGGCGCAGGTCTCGGCCTTTGTTGACACCTCTCGCAAACATGCCGATCAAAGCGCTGCCAACGAAGCGGCGATGGACGCCAGGGTGCGTGAACAGATACGGGGCATTGGCAATGCCGTCGCGAACGCCGATGCCGATCTGGACACGCTGAAAGTGAGTGTCCAGTCACAGATCGGTGCTATCATAAACTCGCTGGACAGCTTCAAGAACCAGCGTCAGCAGCAGGACGATGGCATGACCCAGGACATGCGCCTGCTGATTGAGCGCATCGGTGCCCTGGAGACCGAATCCAGGGAATTACGCCTGCACCTTTCACAGCAACAGCAAAAAGCGCAAACTGACACCTTGACCGATCTGCCCAACCGGGACGCTTACAACCAGCGCCTGCGCAGTGTCCTGGATGACTGGCGCGACGGCGCCAGCCATGAACGACGCGACGACGACCGGGCCTTGTGTCTGGCAGTGGCCGATGTCGACCACTTCAAGCATATCAACGATACCTATGGTCACCTGGCGGGCGACAAGGTGTTAAAAATTATCAGCAAAGAACTGGTGTCACGATTACGGGACAGCGATTTTGTGGCGCGCTACGGCGGTGAAGAATTTGTGTTGATCATGCCCAATACACGGCCTGCCGACGCCGAACACGTGCTTAACAAGGTACGTGAGGCCATAGCCAACATACCCTTTCATTTCAAGGAGCAGCAGTTGAAAATCACCGTGTCGTTTGGCGTCACGGATGCGCTGCATGACGATGGACCGGAGTCACTGTTCCACCGGGCTGACAGCGCACTGTACAAAGCCAAGGCTGACGGCCGGAACCGTGTGTGCAGGCACCGGCATGATGACTAGACCGTCGATACAAACTTTATGACGGTGACAAACGTCACAGGAAGTTCACGCAGCAAGCAACAACAACAGGGATTTACCACATGGGTTTGAGCGATATCGGCGAACAGGTCCGCCAGCTGCTGTCGACCGCAGGGCGCTCGCTGAACACGACTGATCCGGGCGCCGCGATCGTGCGCCGCGTCAATGCTGTCCTGATGGTATTTGACGACCGCCTTTATCACCTTGAATCAGGCTGCTGGGCCACACTTGCCGAGCGGGACAGCACTGCCGACAGTATCGCCGATGCTGCGGCCGCTGTGCTCGCCAACGCCGACGCGCCAGGCAGTGCCGAAACCGGTGGCAGAGCCGACTCACGCAAAATCCTGCAACACAATGTGCTGCTGTTATTGCCGCCGTCCGATTTCCTGGCCACGCCGGTTGATTTGCCGGGTGTGGCGCCCGGCGCCGTGCGCCCGGCACTGCAATTACAGGCAGACAGTCTGCTGCCCGGTTTCGATGACCCCCTCAGTCTGGCTGTCAATGTCGAGGAAAACGCACAAGCGGCTGATCCGCTGACGGCTTTCTGGTTGCCAACGACCACCCTGAATGCCCTGCACCATGCTTTTGCCGACCAGTCCCTGTTCCTTGCTGCGGTCATGCCCCGGCCGGCGTTGCTGGCAAGTCAGCAGGAGGCGGTGACGGTTGATGACCGTGACAGTGGCTACCAGGTGCTTCTGTCCTGCCGCGACGGCATCGTCCGGCATTGCCTGCAAACCAGCCTGGCAGATCTCTCGGTCCCGGCATTTGACGAGCAATGGCAAGCAGAAACGGCGGTTGTGACGGCTTCTGCACAGCAAGTATTGACGCTACGCAGTGCGGAGGATTATCGGCAGGCCTGGCAGCAACACATCAGCGACGCGCGTCACCCGAGCGGGCGCGGCTATGCCATGGTCCCGGATGCAGCGCTGGCTGCGCGTCACCAGTTCGACAAAGGCAAGCGCCTGTGGCTGGCAGCGGCAATGCTTGCTGCTGTTGCCGTTCTTGGCGCCCTGCCGTTTGTGGTGCAGAGCTTGCAGCTGCGCAGTCTGGAGCGGTCGCTGGCCGAACAACAACAATTGGCAGCGCCTGCCCGTGAAGATCAATTGGCGGTGCGTGACTTCGAATCCCGCTGGGGAGTTCTCACGGAGTTTCCCGACCAGGATGTATCTGCCATGCTGTTGGCCCTGCAGGCGGAAATGCGTCCGAACGTGCTGACGTCGCTGGAACTGGATGAGGGTTATATCAGTATCGAGGGCGAGAGTAATGACCCGCAGGGCCTGCTTCAGCAGCTCGAGATGAATCCGCTGTTTACCGAAGTGGATTTCGCCCGTGCGACCAGCAATAACCGTTTCTACATTGATCTGCGACTGACGACAGTCAACTTCCCTGTCTACCAGGAATGGTACTTCCCGGAGGACGACTGATGCCTGCGGGATTGCGATCGCTGACCTCACGCGAAAAAAATATTCTGCGCCTGGCGCTGGTGCTGGCGCTGATCATCGGGCTGTCCAATGGCATTCCGCTGATCCGCGAGGTTTATCAGGAGCGGGCGGAGCGTATAGAGCGCCTGCGGCTGGATATCGCCCGCGAACAACGCCTGCTGGAAGACACAGCGTTATGGCAGCAACGCCGTCAGGATATAGACCGGCAATTGCAGACGCTCGACGCCAGGCTATTTACCGGCAATGACAACGCACCGGGCGCCAGACCGACGGTGCCGGTGCTGGCGGCCAATATTCAGAGGCGGGTGCGGCAAATCGCACAAGAGACAGGTGTCACTATTACTTCAACCAGCCTCGCCGAATCACGGGAAACCGATGACTGGCTGCTGGTCGAGCAAACCCTGGCGTTTAATCTGGACAACCAGAACAATACCCTGGACTTCCTGGCGCGACTGGATGAGTCCCGGCCCTGGCTGGCAGTGAGCTATTTCAGTATGCGTCGAACCCGTAATATGTACAGCGGTGAAATCACTGTGGTTGGTTTCAGCCGCGACAACGCTGCAACGTCGGCAGGAGACTGACCCATGTCCAATGCCATCAGCCTGCCCGTGTTCACGCAACTGCTGGAACCTGCCGGCATTGCGCCCGCGCAGGATTTCACCAACAGTCGCGAACTGGTCTGCGACAACCTGCCGGACAGCCAGCAGCGCGCGCGTATCAGGTTTGTGTTGAACCATGCCGGCCCCGGCGACAGCAATCTGCCGCTGCGTTTTCGACCGGGTAAAGCGGATGAAGTCAGGCGGCTGATCAAGCACTGGCGCGCCGAATTGTCGCCCACCATCGACACCGCTGGCACTGATGATCTGTTCGTGTCGGGCTTTGAGGACGATGAGGAACTCAAGGACCTGGCCTCGGAAGCGCCGATTATTCGCCTGGTGAACCACCTGTTTGCGCGCGCACTGGATCTGAATGCCAGCGATATACATTTTGAACCCAATGAAGAACACCTCGATGTGCGCTGTCGGGTGGACGGCATCATGCATCGCATTGAAAGACTCCCGGCACGCATCAACACTGCGGTGGCCTCACGCCTGAAACTGATGGCACGCATGGATATCGGTGAAAAGCGCCTGCCGCAGGATGGCCGTATCGATTTTCGTACCGGCGGCAAGCAGCTGGACATGAGGGTCTCCACCCTGCCCGGTGTCCACGGTGAGTCTATCGTCTTGCGCATACTCGATCGTGGCGATACCGCTGTCAGTCTGCAACAGCTGGGCATGCCGGACAATATTCTGGGCACCTATCAAAGTCTGATCAACCAGCCCCACGGGATGATTCTGATTACCGGGCCTACGGGCAGTGGTAAAACCACGACGCTGTACGCCACGCTGGAGAAGATCAACAGTCAGAAAACCAAGATCATCACGGTGGAAGACCCGGTGGAATATCAGCTGGAGGGCATCACCCAGATTCAGGCGAATCCGGCGATCGGCCTCACCTTCGCCGCAGGCCTGCGCTCCATTGTGCGTCAGGACCCTGATGTCATCATGGTGGGTGAGATACGTGACCATGAAACCGCCGAGATCGCCATTGAATCAGCACTGACCGGTCACCTGGTGTTCTCCACATTGCATACCAACGATGCCGCCGGCGCCATCACCCGGCTGCAGGACATGGGTGTGGAAGGTTACCTGATCAGCTCCAGCCTGCTGTGTGTGCAGGCCCAGCGACTGGTGCGACGTATCTGCACTGACTGTGGTGAGCCGCATACCATTACCCCCGATGAGGAACAGGTGCTGCAGATCCGGGCCGGGGATTATCCCCATGTGCGTCGCGGCAAGGGCTGCGAGCGCTGCGGTGAAACCGGCTACCGCGGACGTATCGGCCTGTATGAACTGCTGGTGATGTCTGATGCGATTCGTCACGAAATAGCCACCGGCGCGGATGCCAATATCATTCGCAGTCAGGCCATCCGGGAAGGCATGAAAACGCTGCGTGAAGATGCGCTGGAAAAACTCGCCGCCGGGATGACCACGCCCGAAGAAGTGGTCCGTGTCACCCGCGCCGGAGCGGCATCATGAGCACCCATCAGTTCAACTACCAGGCCTATGATGCGGGCGGCAAGATACAAAGGGGTCACATTGCCGCGGACTCGGAGCGCGAGGCCGTCAAGCTGCTGACAGGCCGTAAGCTCGTGCCCGTAAAAATCAGCCGCGCCAGCCACAGTGAAAAACGCGTCCGTACCGGCAAAAAAATCCGCCAAAGCGATCTGCTGGATTTTACCACCGGGCTTCGCACCCTGGTCGATGCCCGGGTACCGCTGGACAAGGCGCTGCGGTTGCTGGAAGGTATTACCGAGTCCAGCGCCATGCGCGAACTGGTGGTGACCATGCGCCGCGATGTCAAGGAAGGCAAAAGTCTGGCCGAGGCCATGGAAACCCGCCCCGATGTATTCTCGCGTATGTACATCAATATAGTCCGCGCTGGGGAGGAAGGCGGCATTCTGCACCAGTTGTTGCCAGACCTGGCGGACTTTCTGGAAACCAGTGCGAAAAACCGCCAGGCGATCATATCTGCCATGGTCTACCCGATTGTACTGCTGATCACCGGGGTGATCTCGGTGTTCCTGTTGCTGGTGTTTGTCATACCGCAGTTTGCTGTGATGTTTCAGGACGCCGGCACGGATGTGCCCGCATCGGCTGCCTTTCTGCTGGCCCTGAGTGATGGCGTCAAACAATACGGCTATCTGGTCGTATTGCTGATGTTGGCGCTGGTGTTCTGGTGGCGCTGGCAGGACCGCGATGCCGCCACCAAACGGCGCAAGCACGCCTTTCTGCTGCGCATTCCGTTGTTGGGGCATCTGCTGCTGTACCGGGACTGTGCCGTGTTTGCCCGCACGCTGGGCGCGTTGCTGGGTGCCGGCATTCCGCTGATCCGGGCCCTGCGGGTGGCACGGGAAGTCGTCAGTAACACCGAACTCGTCCGCCTGCTGGCCCGAGTCGAAGAAGATGTGCGCGGTGGCGCCGGGCTGGGAATCTCGCTGGAGAAAGCCGGTGTGTTCCCGACCCTGCTGCATCAGCTGGTCGCTGTCGGTGAAGAGTCCGGCCGTACCGGCAGTATTTTGCTGAAAACGGCGGAGACCTTCGATCAGAATGTAAAAAACCAAATGGCCAGTCTGGTGTCTGCATTGCAGCCCGGACTGATTCTGTTACTGGGTATCGCCGTGGGCGGTATCACCATCACCATGCTGTCCGCGGTGTTCAGTATGAATGCAGTACAATTTTAATGACAGGCAAGTATCGTTGTCGGAACAAGGGCAACAGCTACCGGGAGTACCGAACGTGAGAGGAAACATCAGGCCTATCGCCTTGCTCGGCTTGGCAATTGCGCTGACGTCATGCGCATCCATGCAGCCTGGCGCGGGCAGCCGCAATGGCAGCACCTCGGCGCCGGTCGCGCCAGCCTCGTCTGCCGCTGCCGGGCGCGATACGACACAGTCAGCAGCTGGCATGTCAGCGCAACAGATGGCAGAGGCAGCCGATGCAGCCGAGCGCCAGCAGCTGATCAGTGAGATCAATCGCGACGGACGACGTCCCGGTGCCGATGGCTACCGCGAAGCTGTGCCCCAGCCAACGCAGACACCCGAACCAGACATCGTCGAGCTGAACTATGAACAGGCAGACCTGCGCGATGTGCTGAGCGAGCTCGCCGATGCGCTCGACATTACCATGATCATCGATCCCACCATTGCCGATGTGGTCAGTATCCGCACGGCCGCTAACCGGCCGCTGTCCTACGATGACATCTGGCCACTGGTGCGGCTGTTGACGCGTCAAAACGGGGTCCTGCTGGAGCGAGAAGGCGATATCTACTACGCCCGCCAAGGCGAATCCAATTTGCCGGTGGAAATCGCCACGCCGGACAACCTGCAGGCCGGCACTGCCAGCCGGATCATGCAGATTACCCCGCTGACCTATGTTTCCGTGCAATCGGCGCTGGAAATACTCACGCCGCTGGTGGAGCCCGACGGCACAGTGGTACGAATCTCCAACAGTAATACGCTGGCAGTATCCGCCAGTCGCACACAACTGTCGCGGGTCAATGAACTGCTCGACCTCATTGATGATGACCCGTTCCTGAATCAGGGCATTCAACTGTACCCGCTGAGCAATGCCAGCGCCGGCGATGTCGCGCAGGAGCTGGAAGATATCCTGCTGTTGATCGAGGGCGGTTCACCGGCGTTTCAGGTACAGGCATTGGCACGCATCAATTCGCTGCTGGTGACCGCGCCGGCCAGCCGCGGCTTTGATGAGATCAGTCGCTGGATCCGCATTCTGGATGCCGACCGTCAGGAGCAGGCCGAGCAACTGTTTCAGTACCAGGTGAAGAACCTGAACGCCACTGAGCTGGCGACAACGTTGACCGAGGTTTTCCGCCGCGAAGACGACAACGAAGAGGTTCGCAGCAGCAACGACCAGAATCCCGACGCGGCCGACAGTACTGTGATCGAGTTGAATGATCAGGGCGAGCCGGTGGTACGCAGCCAGCCAGGCACTGTCAATGCCAGCCCGATGGTCGCGTCGTTTGCGGTATCGGCTGACCTGCGCGTCACCATTGTCGCTGACGAGGCCACCAATACCCTGCTGATTCGCAGCAACCCGCGTGACTACCGGCAATTGCTTTCCATTATCAGTCAACTGGACGCGGCGCCATTGCAGGTCATGCTGAACGCGGCCATTGCACAGGTCGTGTTGACCGACGACACTGCCTTTGGCGTGGACTGGTCCCGGGTGCTGGAAACGGCCAGTGGGTCCTCTCGGGTTGCCACCGGCTTCCTGCCCACCGGTGCCGAGGGTGCGTCGGGCCTGGGCGGTCTGCTGTTCAATCGTGCTTTTCTGGACGGTTCGGCCCGTGTCGAGGCCACGCTCGAGGCCATCGCCATCAATAATGATGTCAGGCTGCTGGCACGCCCGTCATTGACGGTGGTCAACAATATGGAGGGGCAGATCCGGATCGGCGCCGAAGTACCGGTGCGGCTTGGCGAAACCAATACCAATATTGGCACCACGGAGAATATCCAATATCGTGATACTGGTATCGAGTTGAACATCACCCCGCGTATCAATGGCGAGGGCGTGGTCAACCTGGTAATCCGGCAGTCGCTGTCGTCGGTATCGGAGAGCTCCGGCGTCGGCGGCAACCCGATCTTTGAAAATCAGGAAATCGAAACCACGGTGGTGGTGCGCAATGGCGAGAATGTGGTGCTGGGTGGTTTGATCCAGAACAACAACGATGCCCTGAATACCGGCGTACCCATCCTCAATCAGGTACCGGGCCTGGGCCGGCTGTTCAGCTACCAGCGTGACAACAATGAGCGCCGCGAGCTGTTCATTGTCATCCGGCCAGAGATTATCAACGTCAACGAACAGAACAACGCCAGCTATCAGGAAATCCTTAACCGATTCGAGCTGGCTGCGGAAATGCTCTCGGAAGAGAATTAACAGTGAGGAAGCAGATATGAAGTTACGCAGAGACATGGCACCTGGTGCGACCCGGATGCGCGGTTTCACCATCATCGAACTGCTTATTGTCATGGCCATTCTGGGCATGCTGGCAGTGATGGTGGCGCCCAACCTGTTTAACCAGGCTGACAGCGCGCGCCGCGATGCCGTGCTGTCGCAAATCTCATCGCTGGGCAGCGCGCTGGATGCCTACCGCCTGGACGTTGGTCAGTACCCCGACTCACTGGACGGCCTGGTGCGCGACACCAGCAGCCGTTCCACCTGGAACGGCCCCTATATTCGCGGCGAGTTGCCCGTGGATCCCTGGGGCAATGAGTATCAGTATGAGTCCGACGGCCGTGACTATACCCTGATGTCCTACGGCGCCGACGGCCGCGACGGTGGCGAGGGCAATGACGCCGATATCAGTATTTGACAGATCGATCCATTGTCGGCCGGACGCCGGCCCGCCGGTCACGGCCCAGCAGGGCTTCACGCTGCTCGAGCTGTTACTGGTACTGGGCATACTGGGCATGGCGGCGATGCTGCTGGGCCCGGGCCTGGCCACGCTGGACTCGCCTGGCTTTAATGCGCAGACCCGGGAAGCGACCGGGCTGCTGAATTACGCCCGCCGCATGGCGGTGGTGCAAGGCACCCCGGCCACCATCGAATTCCTGAGCAGCGCTGACGAGGCCGATATCGGTGCCCGTGAGCCCGAAAAGGCACCGACCGATGTTGTCGGTCGCTGGCGCGGAGAGAACATCACCCTCAGTTATCGTGACAGCGCCGGGCAGGATATGCCCACCGACCGCGGCATTCAGGTGACCTTCTACCCGGAGGGCGGCAGCACCGGCGGCGAGCTAACCATGCGCCAGGACAATCGACGACAGACCATCAGTGTGGATCCGTTCTCGGGTCGGGTACAGGTGCTGGATGAGGACTAGACATGGCGCCTTGTTGAAGACGGCAAACCACCGGGGTTTTACGTTGCTGGAAGTCATGGTGGCGTTGACCATCACCAGCCTGGTGCTCGGCGGCCTGTTCAGTCTGGCGGCAGGCAGCAAACAGCTGGCGGTGCGCACGCAGACCACGCTGCAGGAAACCATGGCAGCCCGTGCGCACATCAATTTTGCCTTGCTTGACAATGAATACCGGGACATCGAACCGATCATCGACAATGACCGCTATCAGAGCGAGGCGGTGGAGATTCTGCCAGATGTGCTGCGCCGGACGTCGCCGATGAATGATCTGCTGCAGTCCTTTCAAATCATCGACAGCGAGACTGAAGAAGTCATAGAAGGTGTGCGCTGGATACGCCTGGACCTGCCGCAATGATGCCTGCGCCTCCCCTGTCAATGCCAGGCCGCATGCGTGGTTTTACGCTGCTCGAAATCATGATCGCCCTGTCACTGACGGCCATGCTGCTGACCATGCTCACCGCTGGCATGTATGGCGTGATTCGAGACTGGGACAACAATGCGCAAGGCCTGGAAGAAACCCTGGATGAAACGGTTGCCATCCTGCAACTGGAACGCGCCCTGCAGGGCGCCTTTCCACACAGTTACCGGGACCCGGAAACACTCGCCCGGCATATATTTTTTGCCGGCGAACCGACCGCGCTGAGCTGGGTGTCCACGGTATCGCCGCAACGTAATGCCGGTCTCACCGCGTGGCGCCTGTACGACGAACCGGGCACCGGCGTCTTTCTGCACCTGGCACCGGCGCTCAGCGACAATCCCCAGCAACGACTGGCGGACGCGGAGCCACGTTTGCTGCTGGCTGACTACACGCTGGAATTCCGCTACCTGTTTGAAGATCTGGACTTCGAGCGCCGCTGGCGCGACAACTGGGACGGTACCGAGCTGCTGGCCCTGCCCATGGCCGTGCATATTCTGCTGCGGCCCACGCGTGACAGCGGTCTGACCGATGCACTGGATGTCGTTGCGCCGATCAGGACCGTCGAGCATCGCAATCTGACGCCGAATACGGGAATGCTGCAATGAACCGACAACAGCACGGTGCCGTGATGATCATGGTGTTGTGGACCGCTGTGGTGATGACCATTCTGGTCACTGTACTGGCGGCCAACATCCGTCTGTCGGCAACCACGGCCTTTCACAACAAGGCGGGCAATCAGGATTACGCGGCCGTGATGGCGACCCTGCACAAGGCGGAAATGGAGCTGATGATGGAGCGTATGCAGGTGCCTGTCGGCCAGGAGCTGACGCTCAACGATGACGGTGAATTCCGCATCCCGGCCTACCGTTTTAATGGCCAGCCACTGACCCTGAACTATGCCGCTGACGACGATATGGTGGTGCGTATCTACGACCACGCCGGCAAGATAAATCTCAACCGGATGGAGCGCGACCGTATGCAGCGGATTATCGAAAAACGCCTGGGTGAAGGGTTTGATCCGCGCGAGGTTCAGGCGTTGCTGGCGGCCTGGGAAGACTGGACCGACCTTAATTCCCTGCTCACGCCAGGTGGTGCGGAAGACGACTATTACCAGTCTCTGGAGACACCCTACACGGCGCGCAACGTGCCCGAGTTTGACACGGTGGAAGAGCTGCGCCTGATACGCGGGTTTGATGAGCTGTTTGCCGATGTGAATCTTGAGGCGGCATTTACCATTTACGGGACCGGATCCGCGGTCAACCCCAACCTGGCCAGTCGGGAGGCTCTGCGGCTGTTGCCCGGGCTGGATGACGACCTGGTTGAGGAGATCATTGCCCACCGTGAGCAGACGGACTTCCGCGCGATCCGGGAGGTGGGTGAGATTGTGCCGCTGGAGGGCATGGTGGAACTGTCGCCCTGGCTGGGCTTCAATACCTCCAGTTTCTATTCGGTGTACGCCTATCCGGCGCGGGACAACAACAACGACGGTGATGCAGGAGACAATGCCGTCCAATCGCAGGATCCGGTTGCCGCTGATCCGGTGCAGCAGGCAATGATGCAGATCATGGAGGTGCGCTCATTCAACAACCGCGCACGCATCTACCAGGTCAACCCCTACGCGCGTTTGCCCGACACCACACCCGCCCGCATCGACCGATAGCCCTAAGCGCATTTGAAATAGCCCTAAGCGCATTTGAAATAGCCCTAAGCGCATATAGATAGCCCTAAGACGGCTGTCAGTCGCGCTGCATGGTCCAGGATGAGCGCATCACCAGGGTGCCCCAGCCCTTGCCCGGATTGATACTGATTTCCTTGCTCAGGCGTGTGTCGTACCACAACAAACCGCTTTCGTCCGCGACACCACTGAGAACGTGGAACTTGCCGACACGCAGGGCCATGGCCTGTACCTTTACCTGCACGGTAATGCGCTCGCCCTTTTTAAAGGGGCCATGTTCCACGTCCGGGCGGTCGATCGCGAGATAGGAAGACATCACCTCCTCCAGGTCTTTCATCAGGGCGAAACCGAAGTAGCAGATCACATCATCGTTCAGTATTTCCGCCTGCAGCTCCATGACAAAATCCTGCAAAGGATCAATGGTGTCTATCAGCTCGCCGTCCACATTACGCACCAACGTCTGCAGGATGCGACAATCCTTGACGGCCTCGGGTTTTTCCTGCTGGTGGCTGTTGGCCTGCTCTTCGCCCCGGGTGTAGACGCGACGGCTGTTGCTGTAGTCTTCGTAGTGCGCGACCACTTCAGCACTTTTACCCATTTCGCGAATTTTGCCATTCTCCAGCCAGATCGCGGTGTCACACAGTTCCTGCACGTGGTACATGGAATGACTGCAGAACACCATGGTCTTGTGCTGGGCACGGAACTCATTCATGCGTTGCACACACTTTTTCTGGAAGGCAATGTCCCCCACAGACAGGGCTTCGTCGATGACCAGCACATCCGGGCGCACCATGGTGGCAATGGAAAAAGCCAGGCGGACATACATGCCCGACGAATAGGTTTTTACCGGGCGATCGATAAAATCCTGCAGTTCCGAGAACTCGATTATGTCGTTTTCCAGCGCGTCGATGTCATCGTCCGGCACGCCCAGCAGACTGGCGTTAAGGTGGATATTGCGCCGGCCGCTGAATTCCGGATGAAAGCCTGCACCCAGTTCCAGCAGTGCCGCTACCTGGCCGCGGATCTCGAGGGTGCCGCCGCTGGGTTCCAGCGTACCGACCAGCAGTTTCATCAAGGTGGACTTGCCGGCGCCATTGTCGCCAACAATGCCCAGGCTTTTGCCTTCCATGACATTGAAGGAAATATCCTGCAGTACATGAAACATGCGATGCCGAGGCTGGCGCAGCAACAGTTCCAGTAGGCGGTCCTGGGGCCTGTCGTAAATGCGAAAATCCTTGAACACGTTGTCAACCAGAATACTGTGCATTACAACACATCCCCGAACGCGTGCTTGATACGCATGAACAGCCAGCCGCCAAGCAGGAAACTGACCACGGCAGCCAGCACCATGACCTGGAAATGCGGCACGGAGAAATCACCCAGCAGGATGATTTCGCGATAAAACTGCACAAAACTGTGCATGGGGTTCAGCATCATCAGCGGTCGCAGGTCTTCAGGCAGCAGCGACAGTGGATAAATGATGGGAGTCAGGAAGAACCAGGCGGTCAGCATCAGCGTCACCATCTGCTGGATATCGCGCAGAAACACACAGAAGGCGGACAGAATGGCCACCAGGCCCATGGTAAACAGAAACTGCAGCCCCAGTGCGACCGGCAGCCACAGCCACATCAGGTCGAAATACCCCTGGGTAGCCAGGTACAGCAGGAATACAAAAATCGCGATGCCGTGCACCAGGTAGGGCACCAGCGTCCCCACCATGGGGATCAGCTGCACCGGGAACATGACCTTGGTGATCAGCGGCGCTTTTTCCAGCAGCAGGCCACTGGCCCGGCCCATGGCATCAGCAAAAGCAAACCATGGCAGGTAACCGATCATCAGGAATATCACAAACGGCACATCGCCGAAATTTTCCGGCATCGGTGCGCGGAACACCACGCTGAACACAAAGGAGTAAATGATGATATTGACGATCGGCGTGACAAACAGCCACAGGAAGCCGCCCAGTGACCCGGCGAACTGGCCGCTGAACTCCTGACGGACAAACTGGTGGAACAGCCGGAAGTGACGGACCGGCGACAGCACCCACTGACGCATTAAGCTGAAAAACATAGTATCCCTGACAATTCCGGGTGCGGGAGACAACCCGTCCGGTAAGATCGCGAATTTAAGCATAAATAGCCGCCCAATCGCCAGAAAACGCTAAAAAAAACCGCTGAAAACGCCTACAATTCATGTCATGAATCCAGAACATGTCCTTGTGCCTTACCAATGCGCCGATCTGCCGTCCGGCCCCTGGCTGGTATTTGCCCCACACGCTGACGACGAAACCTTTGGCATGGGGGGCGCCTTGCGGCTGGCTGCAGATCAGGGCATCAGCACCCATGTGATTGTGCTGACCGACGGGGCGTTGGGCGGAGAGGCAACGAATGCTGCCGAGACGGCTGCCCTGGTAAAAGCCCGGCAGCAGGAACTGGCAGCGGCCTGTGCTCTGCTGGGAGTCGCGCACGCGGAGACCTGGGATCAGCCTGACCGGGGGCTGACGCTGACAGCAGGGCTGATTGAGCGCATGGCCACTGTTATTGCGGACACCGCGGCGGCCACGGTGTTTTTCCCCGGCGCACTGGAGTTGCACCCCGATCACCGGATGACCGCGCAACTGGTATGGCAGGCTGCCCAACAGCTGCAGCGTCGTGCCTGGCGCGGTCCGCTGCCGCAGTTCTGGTCCTATGAAATCAGCGTGCAGAGTCCGGTCAATTGTCTGCTCGACATCACGCCCGTGCTGCCCGTGAAAAAGCAGGCTATGGCGGTGTATGCCAGTCAGAACGCACAGAACAACTACCCCGAACTGATCATGGCGCTGAACAAAGCACGCACCTTTTCTTTGCCCGCCACGGTCAGCCATGCCGAAGCTTTCTACCGATTCACTGACGCCGAACTGAGTGGCACATTGCAAGCGGCCGTGGCGACGACTGTGCAGCAGTACTTTGCCGTGCCGGAAACTAAACGCTAAGATGGTGCGTCTAACCCGTTATCGGCACATTCAACCAGCCCTGGGCGGAGCCATGAACACAGTCATCAGCAATCGCACCACCCGTATCGCGGTCCCGGTCTGCGCCGCGCTGGCATTTTGCGTGTCAGCGGCCGTGCAGGCCCAGCCCGCTGACAGCCTGACGCTGTTTGAGTCCATCGAACAGGGCGCCGGTAACGACCAGAATCAGGCTTCCGGTCCGCGAAATCCGGCGGTTGTGGCAGGCGGCGGCCCACAGTTTTCCCTAATCGGCACCTCACGTTTCGGTGATCGCTATCGCGTCAGTGTGCGCGACAGCAGCGGCGAGGTCATTACAATTGATGCCGGTGCTGGCGGCAGCGCGGCCATCCCCGGTCACCCGGGCTTTGCCGTCACCCAGGTGGCGGCACGCCACGTGCTGCTGCAACATCCCGGCAGTGCGCCTTGCTTCAACGATCGTGACCAGGGTGTGACCTGTGAGGGCGACAATACTGCCAGACTGGCGTTGACGACGGCCGAGCCGGTGGCACCGCCTCCGGAACCGGAGCGACGACGCGACCGGCGCGCTGAAGACCGCGCTGCTGACGCAAGCGACGAGAATGCCGAAGAGCGACCGGAGAATCCCTTTGCCGCGGCGCTGCGTGCCGCGCGCGAGCGCGGTGAACCCGATGCCGCCGCCAGCCGCGCTGAAGAACAGCGTTTTCGTCCGCGTCGCATTGATCCGGCCGACGTGCCCGAAGGTTATCGCCTGATCCGCACCCCGTTCGGAGATCGGGTGGTCCCTCGTTAAATGTCTGTGCAACTCACGGTATCACTGGTTGTTTACGGGTTTGATGAGGGGGTGCTCAGCGATACCCTGACGTCTCTGCGCCAGGCCATCAGGATCGCCCGGGATGACGGGGTGCTGGATGGCGCCAACATCAGCCTGGTCGACAACGCGGACCACGCCGATACCCTTGAACCTCTGTTGCGTCAATGCATGCACGGTATCGGTGATGCCGTCCAGGTGGATGTGATCTCCGGCCACGGCAATATTGGTTTTGGCCAGGCACATAATCTGGTCATTCACCGTGGCGACAGCGAATATCACCTGATTCTGAATCCCGATGTCATCGTTGATGCCCAGGCGCTCAGTGCGGGTATCCGTTATCTCCAGGAGACCCCTGGAGCTGTGGCGGCCTCACCGGCGATCGTCGATGGCCAGGGGCAGCCTGAATCCGGCTGCAAACGTTACCCCAGCGTGTTCGACTTTATGTTGCGCGGATTTGCCCCCAGCTGGCTCCGGCAGCGGTTCCGCCGGCGTCTGCAGCACTATGAAATGCGCGACCTGACCAGTGACCGGATCCAGGCTGACGTGCCCATCATCAGCGGCTGTTTTATGCTGTTCCGGCATGATGCGCTGCGTCAGCTGGGTGGTTTCGATCCACGCTATTTTCTCTATTTCGAAGACTTCGATCTGTCCATCCGCGCCCGCACGGTGGGTCACTTAAGTTACCTGCCGCAGATGTGCATTACTCACCTGGGCGGCAACAGCGCCAAAAAGGGCCTTCACCATATCCTCATGTTTGGCCGCTCGGCATACCGTTTCTTTTCCAGCCATGGCTGGCGCTGGTTATGAGCACCGACGCCGGCCAGGCCGCCGACAAGTCAGATCCGGGCCCACCCGCGGTGCTGCTGACCGGCGCCAGCGGCTTTGTCGGTCGCCATCTGCAGCAGCGTCTTAACGCTGACGCGGTGGGGGTGGTGACCTTGACCCGGCCGCAGCACGACCTGTTGCAGCCGGCCACACTCACCCGGCTGTTTCAGCAAGCCGGGCAGACCATCGACACGGTGTACCACCTGGCGGCCTATGCCCATGTCAATCAGGCACAGATCAAGGCCCTGTATGCCACCAATGTTGACGGCACGGCCAATCTGCTGAACGCCGCCATCGCAGCCGGGGTCAGACGGCTGGTGTACGTCAGCAGCATTCTGGCAGACCCGGTTTATGACCAGCCGCGAACCGCCTATGGCGATGCCAAGCAGCGCGCCGAAGCCCTGTTGCAGGCAGCGCATGCGGCCGGCGACATCGAGGTCGTGATCCTGCGCCCGGTCAACGTCTACGGCCCCGGCATGAAAGGCAATCTGATGACCCTGTTGCGGCTGCTGGACCGGGGGCTGATGCCGCCATTGCCCCGCTTTACCCGGGCATTTTCCCTGATCGGTGTGCAGGACCTGTGTCAGGCTGTGGTGCTGGCCTCGCAGTGCGCTGTGGGTGGCAAGGCGCCGGTGTATGTGCTGAGCGATGGTCAGCGCTATGATATCAAGGCGCTCGAGCAGGCCATGCGCAACGAACTGGGCAAACCGCAGCCGGCCTGGGCCACACCCAAAGCCGTGTTTTACCTGGGCGCGCTGACCCTGGAGATACTGGGGCGTCTGCTGCCCATCAATAATTCACCCGGGCTGCGCAGCTATCGGGCCCTGGCCCGCAATTACACAGTGGACAGCACGGCAAGTCAGCGTGATCTGGGCTATACTCCGCAACTGACTTTCTACCAGGCGTTGCCCGCCATCGTGGCGGCACTCAACCAAGCACAGCATCCACAGTAAAGGAATGACGGGGCCCATGGAGCACACACCAGCGCAACAATCACCGGGACGGCAAACGGCCAACAAGACCACCAAAGGCATCATTCTCGCCGGCGGCACCGGCACCCGCCTGCATCCGATGACCATTTCGGTGAGCAAGCAATTGATGCCGGTCTATGACAAACCCATGATCTATTACCCGCTCAGCACCCTGATGCAGGCCGGTATCCGCGATATCCTGATCATCACCACGCCTGCTGATCTGCCGCTATACCGCCACCTGCTGGGCGACGGCAGCAAGTGGGGCATCAATCTGCAATATGCGGAGCAGCCCAGTCCGGACGGGCTGGCGCAGGCGTTTTTGATCGGCGAAGACTTTATCGGCAACGACAGCGTGTGTCTGATTCTGGGCGACAACATTTTTTACGGCAATTCGCTGGAAGACAAACTGCAGAATGCCATGCAGCAGGAAAGCGGTGCGACTGTGTTCGCCTACTACGTCAATGATCCCGAACGTTATGGTGTCGTGGCGCTGGACGACAACAATACGGCCATTGACCTGGAAGAAAAGCCGGCGCAGCCCAAGTCCAATTACGCGGTCACCGGCCTGTATCTGTACGACAACGACGTCATCGAGATTGCCAAGTCCATCAAGCCATCACCGCGCGGCGAGCTGGAAATCACCGACGTCAACAAGACCTATCTGGCACGCGGTGCGCTGCAGGTGGAACTGTTCAGCCGTGGCACGGCCTGGCTGGACACCGGCACGGTGCAGTCATTGCTGGACGCCGCCAACTTCATTCGCGTCCTGGAAGAGCGGCAGGGTCTGAAAATCGCCTGCCCCGAGGAAATCGCGTTCACGAATGGCTACATCAATGCCGATCAGTTACGCGCACTGGCGGCACCGCTGGCAAAAAATGGCTACGGGCAATATCTGTTGCGCCTGATCAGGGATTGAGCTGGCGCAGCTCTGCGGACAAAGTGTCAGGGGACAAATCGGTGTTGTTTGGCCAGCGGACTCCTTTTGCTGCCTATGTATTGCACGGATGTAAATGTGCCTGACGAGTTATAGTTGAAATCTGGAGTAGTTGCTTAAAATGAAAATCACTGCCACCGAGATCCCTGATGTTTTGCTGCTCGAGCCGACTGTGCACGGCGACCATCGTGGCTTTTTTATGGAGACCTTTCGCCAGTCGCTGTTTGATGAGCACGTGCCTGGCATCCGGTTCGTGCAGGACAATCACAGCAAATCGGCACAGGGTATTCTGCGTGGCCTGCATTACCAGTTAAAACAGCCGCAGGGCAAACTGGTGCGGGTGGTGGCGGGCGAGATCTATGATGTGGCGGTGGACATGCGGCAGCACTCACCCACCTTCGGGCAAAGTGTCGGTGCCCTGCTGTCGGCAGACAATCACCATCAGCTTTGGGTGCCGCCTGGTTTTGCGCACGGCTTTTATGTCACCAGCGACAGTGCCGAAATGGTCTACAAATGTTCCGACTATTATGCGCCGGACGACGAATACAGCCTGTTATGGAACGACCCAGCGTTGAATATCGACTGGCCGCTGGTGGCCGGTGTGGCCGAACCCGTGCTGTCTGACAAGGACCGTCATGGTCTGCTGTTGCGTGACGCGCCAGTTTTCAACGCGACTGAACAGGGGCCTTCAGCATGAGCCAAAAAATTGTATTGCTGGGGGCCAATGGCCAGCTCGGTCTGACCCTGACGCGGCACTTCAAAACCCTGGATCACGATCTGATCGCGCTGGACCGTGCTGCCCTAGATATCAGCGACGAAACCGCACTGCGCAAAAAACTGGGCGAACTGGCGCCGGATATCATCATCAACGCCGCCGCGTACACCGCGGTAGACCAGGCGGAGACCGACGATCTGGACGCCCGTGCGGCCAACGCCGCCGGCCCCAAACATCTGGCAAGATGGGTCAAGGAAAACAATCGCTGGCTGCTGCACATCTCCACCGACTTTGTGTTCAGTGGGCGCAGCCACCGACCCTACACGCCGGACGACCAGACCGATCCGCTGAGTATCTATGGCCGCACCAAGCTTGAAGGCGAATTGCATGTCCGTTATCTGGCGCGCGACCACAGTCTGGTCCTGAGAACGTCCTGGGTGTATTCACCCTATGGGCATAATTTCCTGAAAACCATGTTGCGGCTGATGGCAGAAAAGGAGAGCCTGAACGTGGTGGATGATCAGATCGGCACCCCGACATCAACGCTGGGCCTGGCCCGTTGCGTCGCTGCCGCGGTGGAAAAACGCCCGACGGGCATTCTGCACTGGACTGATGCCGGCCTTGCCAGCTGGTATGATTTTGCGGTGGCCATTCAGGATGAAGCCATCACCCAGGGGTTATTGACGCGCGCTATTCCCATCAACCCGATCCCGACCAGCGCTTACCCGACACCGGCCAGGCGGCCGTCTTTCAGTGTGCTGGACAAGGCCGATACGATCGCCGCGCTGGGTTGCCATCCGCAGCACTGGCGCCGTGAACTGGTGCATGTCATGCAGAACCTGAGCCGGTAATTAACAGAAAAATCCGCGCGGCCGACAATAAATTTGTGTTGGCACGGGTCCAGTCCTTCGTGCCTGCCAACATAATCCGGGCAGTTCCGCCTGGAGGGAGTAACCGTATGACATGCATTGGCCGAGTTGCCTTGATCCTGTTTCTGCTGAGTGCAGCCCCCGCCGCGCTGGCCACCACCGTCGCGCAATTGTCGTTCGATGACGTGGTTGCCAATGCCGAATTCGTTTTTGAGGGTCGTGTACTGGCTGTTGAGGCACGCGAAACCGGGCCGCGCAGCATACATACCTTTGTTGAATTCCAGATCCTGGATGTCATCAAGGGCAGCTACACAGGCGCCACCATCGAACTCAGTTACCTGGGTGGCCGCGTCGGCAATCGCCAGCTTGAGGTCAGTGAAATGCAGCTGCCTGAGGCGGGCGAAACCGGTGTCTATTTTGTCGAATCACTGCAGGAGCAGCAGCTACACCCATTGGTGGGCTGGTCGCAGGGGCACTATCTGATCGTCGAGGACAGCAATGGCCGCGCCCATGTACAAAGCGCCGGTCATCAACCCATCCGGGCAGTCAGCATAGCCCCGTTTGCGTCGGCCCAGATCCTCAATGAGGAGGGCGTTGCCAGCGGTGTGCAGATTCAGGCTATTGCCGATGAGCGTTCTGCGATGAGCGCGGCCGGCTTCAAGGCGCTGGTGCGTGAACGTGTGCAGGAGCTGGCACCATGACGTGTTATCGCAGCCTGTTGGCCGTCCCTGTTCTGATCATGTCAATGTTCGGCGCCTCAGCACACGCCTTTGATATCAGCGCCAACGCCAACAAGTGGCCGGGCGCGCAGGCGCTGATCTTTACCGGCGTGCCGGGCACCTCACGCAGCGGCACCCCCTGGTCGGTGGCCCTGCAGCGCGCCGCCGGGGAATGGACAGAAAAAACCCGCTTCAATTTCGACGTCAGCCCGCTGTACCGCGACCCGTGCGCGGGCACCGGCCCGGGCAGTCTTCCTGAACTCCTTAACGGCATTGATTTCCGCAACACGGTTTGTGGCAATGCGTTTAATGCTTCGACGCTGGCCGTCACGGTGTTTTTCACCGAATTCAATATCCTGGGCACCGCCGATATCGTCGAGGCAGACATCATTTTTAATAACAACCTGAACTTTGATGTGTACGACGGCCCGCAGCGGCCGGGCAGCAACGCCACACGTGAATACGACTTCCAGCGCATCGCCCTGCATGAACTCGGGCACGTGCTGGGTCTTGGTCATGATGACAGCCAGCCGGCGATCATGAACTCCACCATCGGCAATTTGTCCCGTCTGCAGGCTGACGACATCAACGGAGCCGATACCCTGTATGCCGGCATCGAAAACTGTGACTACCGGCCGGCGCGCTTCGGCTGGGTTTTTGGCAGTCTGGAAAGCGGTGACTGTCGGGTTCAGCAGTTACTCAGCGGTGGATCCGACAACAGTTTTGTGGATGTTTATACGCTGGACTTGACCGAAGAACTGTTTGTTACGGTTGATCTGATTACCGATGGCCAGCTGGACGGCGTGCTGTTTGTCGGTAATGCCAGCCTGGGTGCGTTGCGGGTTGACGAGGACAGCGCCGGCAACTGCAACCCGCGTCTGACCGGCACCCTGCCTGCGGGCCGGCACACGATCCTGGTCAATACCTACAGCAGCAATGTTGCCCCACCCTGCGGGGTTACCAATACCGGCAACTACCGGATGTCCGTGGTGCTGCAAAGTGGCGACCTGCTCACCCTGAGTGGCCAGCAGAGTTTTCAGGGAGGCACAGCCAATGCCCGCTTTTTTGGGGGTGTGACCCGCAATGGCGGCCAGAGTTATACCAACCGGGTGTCATCAATACAGGCCTTTGATGTGCGCGGTCGTATCGAGATTGATCCCCAGCACCAGGGTCAGCCCGGGTTTCTGGCCGTTGCCCTGATCACGCCTCAAGGCGAAATTCTGGTGAAGAATACGGCCGGCGAGCTGGTGGCTTATCAACCTGACGTGCAACTGGTGCCGGTCAGTGAGCGCAAGGTGCTGGATGCCGTGGAGGATCTGGATATACTGACGCAGTTCCGTGCCGCGGAAGCTGGCATCAGTGAGATCGATGTGGATTTTTATATCGGCTATGGTGTCGACAGCAACCCGGGCGAACTCTATTTCAATGGCCAGCCTATCAACGTCCTGATCGAGTGACAGGCCATTGAAAAACTATCTGCGTTGTCATTGCGTCGTTAAAAGCAGGCTCGCACTGACTGCCTCGAAAACGTTTTTCAACAGCCTGCCGTCTGTCGTTGCTGTCGTCAGTCTGCTGCCGGCGCTTGCAGGCTGACACTGATATCAACCAGGTCGTCGGCGGTCAGCGTGCCGGAATCGCGGCGCAGGTACAGGCCCATCTTGATGTGTTCATAACGGACGGCCTGCAGGTCGCGCTCGGCGACAAATTCGTCGCGCACTGCGTCCAGGACATCCACACTGGTGACCGTGCCCAGTTCAAATCCGCGCTGTCTGGCCCGGCTGGCGATGCGGCGTGCTTCCAGCAATTTCTCCGCTGCCGCGATCTGCTGTTCGGTTGACTGTAAGCGCAGATACGCCAGGCGCGTGCGCTCACTGACATCCAGGTTCAACTGCCGCAGTTCGTTGCGGGCGATGCTTTCCTGGCTGCGCGCCTCGCTGACCGCGGCGCGGTTGCTGCCGCCGGCAAACAACGGGATGGTGACATCCAGCGCCAGGTAGCCGGTATCAGTGCGGCTGTTGAGCAATTGATTGTCAAAACCCAGGTTGGACTGCTGCTGTTGTGCAATCAGGCTGACTCTGGGCATATAGGCGCCGCGTCGCTCAGATACCCGACGTTCAGCCGCTTTCACGGCGTACTCGCGTGCCAGGATCATGTGGTTGTCTTCGCGTGCCCGTGCCACCCACTCACCCACCGAACCCTCAATCCGGGGCAACTGCGCGTCGTCACCCAGGGTGTACAGATCGCCGACACCCAGGCCCGACGCCGAACGCAGCGCCTCGCGTGCCAGTGTCACCTCCGTCGCCAGATTCAGGCGCTCAGCCTCCACGGCCGCCAGCCGCGCCTGAGCATCGTACAGATCGGTAATCTGTACCATCTGCAGGCCGTGCATGCGCTCAATCTGCTGCAGCTGGGTTTGTGTCGCCTCCAGTTCGCTGTCGATGGAACGCAACGCATCTTCCGCCTGCAGGACTTCGAAATACATCTCTGCCACTTCGGTCAGCAGTGCCGACAGTTCGGCGAAGTATTGAGCCTCGAATTGTTCCTCTTCCATGGAGGCCGAGCGCCGGCGGGCGAACGCCTGCCAGTCAAACAGCACCTGGCGCAGCTGCAGGGCGTAGCGCTCGCCCTGATAACGATTAACCCGATCCAGCGCTTCCTGACGGTTCTCCGACACATTGGCACTGGCGCTGATCTGCGGTAACAGTTGTCTGCTGGCTGCACGCTTGCGCGCCGTGCCAATGCTGCGCCGGGCTTCGGCAATACGAATACGGGGGCTGTATTCCATGGCGGAAACGAAGAAGTCTTCCAGCGTGCGGCCGGCGCCGCTTTGTGTCATCGCCGCCTCGGCCGCCGCTTCGGCGGCCATCGCGTCATTCTCAGCGGCGTGACCGACCGGTGCCCAGATCAGCACAGCCAGCGCGGCGCTGCCAAGCAAACGGATGAGTGACAATGGTGCGCGGGGATGTTGATCAATCTGCGTCATAGCGTCAATCTTCCCGGAAGCTACGCGCCAGCGCGTTGGTGACGGGTTTCATCAGGTATTGCAGGAAGGTGCGTGAGCCGGTGGCAATAAATACCTCGACCGGCATGCCCGGCACCAGTGCCAGGCCATCCAGATTGGCACGGCCTTCCGGTGTGACTTCCACGCGTGCAGTGTAATAGGACGCACCGGTGTTCTCGTCAGTAAACGCATCGGCCGATACGTTGATGACCACACCCTGTATGCTCGGCACGGAGCTGTTGAAAGCGGAGAAACGAATATTGGCTTCCTGACCCACGGCCACCCGGTCGATATCAATGGGTGACACACGTGCCTCGACGATCAGTTCGTCAGACTGCGGTACAATGTCGGCGATTCGATAACCGGGGCCAATCACGCCGCCTTCGGTATGCACCTGCAGGCCATTCACCACGCCGGCCACCGGTGCTTTCACGACAGTGCGGCTGACAATGTCACGCAGGGCATTGCGGCGCTCGGAGACATCACGCAGGTTGGTCTGTACTTCGCTGAGCCGGTTGGCCACTTCGTTCTGAAACTCGCGTTCGGCCTGAATGATTTCAAGGCGGGTTTCACCGATCTGCATTTCTGTCGATGAAATATTGGCAGTCAGTTCAGCCGCTTCGCCGCGCAGGGACGATGCATTACGCTCCAGTTCGCGCAATCGGTTTTTGTCGGAAAAGCCTTCTTCCAGCAACGCGCGAACATCGTTAAGCTCTTCGCTGAATGACGCTGCCAGCTCTTCTTTGCTTTCGCGCAGGGCGCGCAGACCCTGTAGTCGTGACTGAAGTTGTTCAATGCGCTGCTGCAGGACATCAACGCCACCTTCCAGCTGACTCTTGCGAGTACGGAATATCTGCTCCTGTGATGCCATTTCTACCACAGCGTTAGCTTCCAGCGCAGACAGCGCCAGAGGGAATTGCACCTGTTCGAGCCCATCACGCTCGGCGATCAGGCGCGCTTCCAGTGCGCTCAGCGCCACAAACTGGGCATTGGCCATTTCCAGCTGAGCCGTCTGTTGCGTGCTGTCCAGCACCAGCAACGGCTCACCGGCATCAACGACATCACCGCTGCGCACCAGTATCTGTTGCACAATGCCGCCCTCTAGATGTTGCACTACCTGGCGATTGGAACGCACGATCACGGTTCCGGGTGCGTTCGCGGCGCCGTCAATGGGCGCCACGGCGGCCCACACGCCGAAGACACCAAACACCAGGAAAAATATCAGCAGGCCGACGCGCTTGGGCGACTCCATACTGGTTTCCACGTCCGGGGCTGTCGTGTTCTGTTCGTTGTTATCTGCCACAATCGGTTTCCGTTAAGTCTGTCAAATAAGTTAAAGGTGCGACTTTGTTGTCAATCACGCGCGTTTTCCGGTCAGGTTGGCCAGCACTTCATCTGTGGGGCCGAAACTGACGGCCTGGCCGTCTTTCATCACCAGCAGTTTATCCATGCCGTGCAGCACCATGGTGCGGTGAGTGATGACAATAACCGTGGCACCCTGTTCTTTCACGCGTTGCAATGCTGAAACCAGTTCGCGCTCGCCAGCATCATCCAGATTCGAGTTGGGTTCATCCAGTACCAGCAGGCGCGGGTTGCCATAGACCGCCCGTGCCAGGCCAATGCGTTGCCGCTGGCCGCCAGATAGCGCCCCACTGGCACCGCCGATGACGGTGTCGTAACCGTCTGGCAAACGCAAAATCATCTCGTGGACGCCGGCCATTCTGGCAGCGGCGACAATCTGCTCGGCATCAGGCTCACCAAAACGGCAGATGTTGTCAGAGATGGAGCCCGTGAACAGCTCGATATCCTGGGGCAGGTATCCCACATAGGGGCCGAGCTCGCCGCGGTCCCAGGCCGCTATGTCTGCGCCGTCCAGGCGCACTTTGCCGTTCAGCGTCGGCCAGATACCCAGAATGGCGCGCGCCAGTGTGGATTTGCCGGAGGCGCTGGGCCCGACTATGCCCAGCGCTTCACCGGCCGGTAGCTCCAGTGACACACCCTTGACCACCGCATTGCGTGTGCCCGGCGGTGCCACCATGACCTGCTCCAGCAGCAGGTGTCCCTCGGGTGCCGGCAGGCTCATGTGGTCTTTGTCGGCCGGAATGGTTTCCAGCAACTGGCCCAGGCGTTCATATTGCGCGCGTGCCACCGAGAAGCCTTTCCAGGTGCCGACCAACAGGTCGATGGGCGCCAGTGCCCGGCCCAGCAATAGGGAGCCGGCAATCATCATGCCCGGGGAAATTTCCTGTTGCAGGGCCAGCAGCGCACCCAGACCCAGGATCAGGGACTGGGTGGTGATGCGGAAGGTTTTGGATATGCTGGTCAAAACGCCGGCGGCGCGGCTGGCGTCGGTCTGCAAACCCAGTACCTCGTCGGATTTTTTCTCCTGCTCGCGGCGAATGTCGGCGGTCATGCCCATGGCCGCGATCACTTCGGAGTTGCGAATGCTGCCAGCCACCTGGCCGTTCACCTGGTTGGCCTTGGTGTTGGCGTCTTTCAGGCGTTTGGTGGTGACTTTCTCGTTGGCCCAGGCCAGCAGCACCATGACGATACCGGCGACGATGGCGACCACACCAAACCAGAAATGGAACACAAACATGATGGCCACATAGATCGGAAACCAGGGCGCATCAAAAAAGGCGAACAGGCCGTTGCCGGTCATGAACTGACGCAGGCTGGACAAATCGTTTAATGGCTGTGACGAATTATTGTTGCCCGACAGCAGGGCATTCTTGAAGGTTGCATTAAAAACCCGCTCACGTAGCTGCAGTTCAATGCGGTTACTGGCGCTGGTCAGGATCATTGAACGCACCCATTCGAAACCACCCATGGCCATGGTCAGGAACACCATCAACAGGGTCAGCATGAGCAGAGTCGAGTAGCTGCCGCTGGAGATCACACGATCGTATACCTGCAACATGTAGATGATCGGCGTCAGCATCAGGATATTGACGGCGGCGCTGAACAGGCCGGCATACAGGAAGTAGCGACGCACGGACGTCATGGCATCGTACAGTTCGGGATAGGTCACAGAGCTTTTGGGTCTATTCATCGTGTTTTAGTCATTGTGTTTTATTCATTGTGTTTGAGTCATTCATCCGTGCTTGCGGGTGGAAAACAGCCGGTCAGTCTGCTGGATCGCAGGGAGCAGCCATCAAGCGATAGAACAAGTATGTTGGGGTAAGCCACCGGGTTTCAACCCTGCCAGGCACGCCCGGTGCGCAATCCGGCGGATTATAACCGTGATGGGGGCGATTTACTAACCAGCGCAGTCTGGCGCCTGATCACAGTTCTTCCGCGCCTTCGGCCAGTTGTTTCAGGGCGCCGGTGTCGGTCACCAGCAGCATGCCCGGTCCGTCGCGCCTGACGATCTGCCGGGTCTGCAGAATCTGGAACACGCGGCTCACCGATTCACGGCTCAGGCTCAGCATGATGGCGATTTCCATGTGCGTGGGCGGATTCAGAATCACTGTGTCCTGCAGGCTATCGCGCGCTTTCTCCGGCACCAGCATCCACAGCTGGCAGCACACCCGCTGACTGATACTGGGCAGGCCCAGAAGAGAGCGCTGGCGGGTCATCTGCCGCACTCTTGCCGCCAGCCGCTCGCCCAGCATGTTCAGTAGAATGGGGGCCTGCAGGGACGCCTCGCGCAGGCTGTCCATGGGCACAAACACGACCACTGCCGCGGTCAGCGCGATGACAAACTCAGGCTGGGGCCCGTGATCAAACATGCCCAGTTCGCCACAGAAGTCGCCGGGTTCCACAAAATACAGTCCCACTTCGCGGCCATCTATTGTAAAATCAACACCCTGCAGGCGGCCTTCAAACAGGAAGCACACGCTTTCCTCGCGCACGCCGGCGTTTAGCACCACGGCGCGGCGGGCAAACTTGCGCACACTGGACTGCTGCGCAAGGTGGTTGAGTGTGGCTTGTGGCAGCGGCTTCAGACCCGGAAAGGTTGCCAGAAGCTCCGGCGTGACCTGCATGTGGCGCTCTCTGCTGTGAGGTATCTCTGTGTTGTGAGATCTTGTTATCCGGCCCTGCAATAGGCGCAAACCGTTGTGTGGCGGGCGTTGTATACAGTCGAAGCCATTATAGTAAGTTAATGCCGAATAGCAAACGCGTCGCTTTCGGTGTGTGCAGCGGCACAAAAGCGGCACAGGAGTGGCATAAAGAAGACACAAAAAACGGGAACTTGAGGCCGGTGTGACCGCAATCACTCGCGGCGCCGGTCTATTGGGGTAGGCTTACATTCACGCTTGGACAGGACTGACCCGATGAACCAGAAACCGATTAAATCAGGCCTTTATTACGCCTTGATGACAGCGCTGTTGGTGGCAATGCCGCTGGTTGGCACGTCTGTGGCTGTTGCTCAGGCGTCCGCGCCGCTGACCATCACTGCATCTCAGCCCGCCGTCGGTGAGGTCAGTCTGGTGCTGGGCAGGGCCTGGCTGATCTCGGAAAGTGGTCGCCAGGCGGCCGTGGCCCCGGGCACCGAAGTCCGCGCTACCGATCGCATTCTCACCGAAGCCAATGGTCACGTCCACATCCGCTTTGTGGATCAGGCGCTGGTCAGTGTGCGCCCGGACAGCCGCCTGGAAATCGTGCAGTACGACTACAATGCCGACCAGCCTGCCCTGTCTGCCATCAAACTGAACCTGGAAGAAGGCATTACCCGCGCCATCTCCGGCCACGGCGCCAGCGCCGCGCGCGACCGTTTTCGACTGAACACCCCCATTGCCGCCATCGGCGTGCGTGGCACCGACTTTGTGGTCAGCGCCACGCCCCGGGCGGTGCGCGCGCTGGTCAACGAAGGGGTGATCGTGATGGCGCCGTTCTCCAGCGATTGCAGTGCCGACAGCTTCGGCCCCTGTCTGGTCAACGCCGTGGAGTTGACCGGCAGCTCCCTGCAGGTCATCGAACTGGAAGGTAGCAGCACCGCGCCGCGCCTGTTGCCCGCGGTGGTCGAGCGTGGTCCCGGTATGATGGAAGAGGAAGTGCAGCTTGCCATGAACGATGCGCAGGGTAACGCTGACGACAAGAATGCCGGCACCGGTATTTACCTGGAAAGTGTGACGTCACAGCGTGTCAAGGACGAGGCTGCCAGTGTGACATCGCCAAAACAACCACAGCCGGAGCCGCAGCCGCCGACGCAACCCCGGCCCGACGTGGTTGATTTTACGCCCGCCACCGCAATTGCCGGTGCCGAACTGTCGCAAAGAAACCTGATCTGGGGGCGCTGGGCCGATGGCCAGGCGGAGCAGGAACGTATTACTGTTGCCATGGCTGAGGCAAGCGCCGGCCGTGATGTCACCATTCCCGGCGGTGCAGACTATCTGCTGTTCCGTGACGGCAACGGTGGCGAGCGTATTGCCAGCGGCCTGGGCACCGTCAGTTTTGGCCTGGCCAGTGCGCAGGCGTTTTATCATTCAGACAGCGGCGTCGCGACCATGGCTGTCAATGACGGCTCGCTGGATATCAATTTTGACAGCAGCCGATTTGCGACATCGTTACAACTGAATCACAGCCTGACCGGCAATGTGCAGTTCAGCGCCAGTGGCCGGTTGTATGACGGTGGCTATTTCCATACCCGTTCGGACACTGAACGCATGGCCGGCGCTGTCAGCCTTGACGGCCAGGAAGCCGGTTACTTCTTCGAGAAACAGCTGGAAAGCGGCAATATTCAAGGCCTGACATTGTGGGACGCCCGTTGACATGCAGCACCTGTCCCGTCTGAATCAGCTTGTCAATCCGGTAGCACTCGCCCTGCGTCTGCTGCCCGCGCGCGGGCGCCTGGTGATGCTGGCACTCGCAGCTGCGCTGAGTGCGGTGCTGTTGAACCTGTTTGCCGGTCCGCTGGAGACGCTGGAAGAACGCCTGGGCGCTCAGGGCTGGTTGATGTCGGCCGACGACACGCCGGAAGAGCGCATCACCATTGTTGCCATTGATGAAGCCAGCCTCGCTGAAATTGGTGCCTGGCCCTGGCCGCGCAGTGACATGGCGCGCCTGGTTACTGGTCTGAATGCTGCCGGTGTGCAGCTGCAACTGCACGATATTACCTACCCGGAGCCACGCGAGGGCGACGAACAACTGATCGCGGCCCTGGAGGCCTCGCGGGGCGCGGTGCTGGCGCAGGTGCCGGTGATGCCGGCCAACGGCCAGCAGGAGCAGAACGTCCGAACCGGCGTCATGACTTTCCCGCTAACCGGCGTGGATTGCGCTGCCGCAGCCAACAGAACGAACAGTTTTATTGCCCCGCACGCGGGTTTCAGTGCCATCCCCAAGGGGCACATCGCACCCATCGTTGCCAGTGACGGCGGTATTCGCAAGGTGCCCGCGTTTGTCTGTGTTGATGGTCAGGCCTACCCGGCGCTGGCACTCAGCGCGCTGCTGCAGGCCACCAATGCGCCCACTTGGTCGGTCAACCTGAGCGAAGGCAGCGGCCTTTTGGCGCCCGAGCAGGTATTGCGTCTGGATGCCTACCCCGGCCTGAACATTCCACTGGATGCCGAGGGCAACCTGCGCATCTCTTACAAAGACCTTCCGCAAAACTTCCGCGCGGTGTCCGCGGTTGATGTCATCAACGGCAACATTGAGCCTGGCATGCTGGAAAATGCCTGGGTGCTGGTAGGCGGCACCGCTTTCGGCATGGGTGATATTGTGCCCACACCGTATAACGGCGCCACGCCCGGCGTGGAATTGCAGGCCCGCCTGCTGGGCAGCCTGCTGGATACCACCATGCCCTACACGCCTCGTGGCGCGGAATGGCTGCTGACGCTGCTGGCGCTGGTGTTTGCCGGTACCGCCCTGTTGCTGGCCAGCGCCCGAGAGCGGGTTGCGGCATACGGACTGCCGACGGCCGCGTTACTGATGCCAATTGTCGCCGTGTCCCTGCACTGGCAGTTACTCGCGGCCTATGAAATCTGGCTGGGCTGGTTGTTCCCGGCGGTGTTTGGCCTGTTGGCTGCCAGCCTGTTGCTGCTGCTGGAGCAAAGCCGCGTGCGCGCCGAGCGCAGCCGCGTGTTTGGCAATCTGAACAGCTATTTGCCCAGTGACATTGCCCGCGAGATAGCCTTCAGTCTGCCCAGCTCGGCCATTAATGCCCGACGCTGTGATGTCACCCTGCTCAGCGCTGATCTGCGTAACTTCTCTGCCTTTGGTGAAGCGCGTCCGCCGGAAGAATCGGCCGCCCTGCTGCACTTCTTTTTTGTCAAAGCCGCTGCCATTGTGGAACAGCATGGTGGTCGCATTCAGGAGTTCAAGGGCGACAGCCTGCTGGCGGTGTGGGACGGCCAGAACGCCGAGGCTGCCCGGCATGCGCTGGCCGCCGGCCAGGACATGCAGGTTATCGTTGACAGGGACATGCCGCAAAATCCGCCCGCCGGCCTGGAGCCACTGGCGCTGGGCATCGGCATCGAACAGGGCCCGGCGCTGGTCGGTTCCATTGGTCCGGCCAACCGCCGTACCCATACCCTGCTCGGCGACACGGTCACCATCACCCTGCGTATCCAGGAAATGACGGCCGAGCTGGCGCAGCCGATTCTGCTGGGTGAATGTGTGGCCCGTCAGCTCAGCGATCTGAAGCCTGAATCCCAGGGCAGCTACCTGCTCAACGGTCTGCGTATTCCGCACACGCTGTTTGCTCCGGCTGTTGATGCCACGCAAAGCGACACCCCCCGCCGTAACGCCCGCGCCGAGCAGCTCAACCTGAAGATTGTGTCGGGTGGTAAAGGCGCATAACCTGCACAACATATTGTACATGTCCGGGTCAGCGTCTATACTTGGCTAAGTGTGTTCCACTTAAATAAATTTGCCTTATACCAAATTGGCTATAGAGCCTGAGAATAGAGACCCTGGCGATGAAAATTGTGTCCTTTACCGAAGCGCGAAACGGCTTGAAGGCGGTACTCGACGGTGTCGTTAATGATGCCGATACGACGATAATCAATCGTCGTGACGCCGACGATGCTGTTGTCATGTCGCTGGATTATTACAATAGCCTGATGGAAACTGTGCATTTGCTGCGTTCGCCTGCAAACGCAAAACATCTCAGCAAATCAATTGTCCAGTATCACGCTGGTAATGTCAGGCCGGGAGAGCTGGAGAATTAAAAGGTGAGTAGACTTTTGTCATGGACTGACGAAGCCTGGCGCGATTATTTATACTGGCAGGGGCAGGATCGCAAAACGCTCCGCCGTATCAACAGGTTGATAAATGAAGCCATGCGCACACCATTTACCGGATTAGGCAAGCCGGAACCACTTCGTGAAAACCTGACAGGCTTTTGGTCGCGACGCATTGATGACACGAACCGTCTGGTTTACGCTGCAGATGACTTGGCGCTCACCGTTATTTCGTGTCGATATCACTATTGACCTGCCAGCGTAGCTGAATGGCCAAAACTTCACAGCCCCGCTATTGCTTAGCGGCAGGCGATTCAAGATAATTGCCCGCATGCCATTCAGCGCCCCGCCCGATCACAACAATGCAGTATCCCCCGGCTCCCGGAACACGCCCCGGACAGGCGCTGGCCCTTTGTATATCCTGCCACCCGCTGTCACAACGGCAGCGCTATGCCTGGTGCTGTGTCTGGGCATCGCCACGCCTGCGTACAGCCAGTCGACACCGGCGACGCAAACCTGCCCCGACCTGACACCCTTGTTGCAGCAAAACCCGCAACTGCCCGCCGACTGGGCGCAGATCGAACAGCAACTGGAGCCCCTGTTACCCCGCTGCCTGCAAAGCACAGACTACTTTGCCTTAAGAGGTGCCGCACAACTGAACACCGGCCGCCTGGATCGCGCGCTGGAATCGCTGGAGCGCGCCCTGCTGCTGAGCCCTGACAACGGCGGTGCCCAGATGGATTATGCGCAGGCCCTGTACCTGCAGGGCCAGTTGTTCTCGGCGCTGGACCTGAACCGTCAGTTGCTGGCGCGCGATGATCTGCCCGCCGGCTTGCAGACGGTGCTGCAGGATCGCCAGCAGACCTGGCGCGGCATGACCCGGCAAACCAGCCTGCAGGCCGACGTACTGGTGGGCTACGACAACAACCTCAATGGCGCGCCGGCGCCGGGGCAGATTACCCTGACGCTGTCTGGGGAACCGGTGGTCTTGCCGCTGAACCCGGAATTCCGGCCCAAACGCGGCCCGTATGTGAACCTGCGCCTGGGGGGTCGCTACCGGCAGCTGGCACCTGAACATCAGCACAATGTATTGGTCGAGCTGCGCGGCCGGGTTAGTGACGATCAGGCCTCCGATCTGGTGCAACTGGACGCGCGATATGCTTTTATCAAGCCTGGCAGCGAGCGCAGCTGGCAACTCAACGCCGGCATGAGCCATCTGTTTTTCGGCGGCAGCCCGCTGTATACCGCCACCGAAGCCGGTGGCCGGTTTATGCCCGATGCCAGCCTGGGCGTGTGCCGGCCACAGCTCAGCGCGATTGCCCAGCACCAGCTGTTTCACGATCAAAGCCGGCTTAATGCCGTGGAAAGCAAAGTCGGCGCCGGGCTTAACTGCACGCTGGCAAACCGCTTGGGCCCGCAGCTGGTGATCGCTGAACTGAGCGCCCTGAACAACAGCCCCATCCGTACTGGCAGGCCCGGCGGCAGCCGCCAGGGCTGGCAGTTTAATGTGGACTGGCAATGGCAGCTGCCGCGCGGCGTGCTGCTGACCCAGCTCAATCACACCGAAACCGACGACAAACGTGGTTACAGCCCCATCCTGGCCGAGGGCGCGCAGCGTGAAATCAAGCGCAGCTACGTGTTACTGCAGTACCGCCGGCCCCTGCTGCCCGGCCGGCCCGACACCACCCTGCTGTTTAACGTTTACCACCAGAAGCAGCGCAGCAACCTGGAGCTGTTCCGCAGCACCGATAGCACGGTCGAGATTGGTATCAGTCATCGTTTCTGAGAACTGACCAGCCAATCCGCAATTAGCCATTAGTCTAATAATTAGAGCTGCTTACACGGCAAAGCTCACAAATTTGTTGTTATCAGACTTGTCTTTACTGCCCTGCCGGCGTATGATCGCGTAGCTTGTCCGCTTGTGGCACACTTTCTAGTGCGTTTCCTGAGTGGCCCAAGTGAGATTTGCCAGGCTTTGCGGGGTAATGTTCATGGATGTGACTGACGTCACAAGCAGGAACGCTTGCCTCGTTTATCCTTGGCACAGCCGATATGCGGTCATTTGCTGTTTAGGCATGTCACAATCGGATAAAACAATTTGGAATTAATCCTTAAGGAGTTACAACAGATGGCGACAATCGAAACTCGTGCAGAGCTCATCACCATAGTAGTAGCAATGTTTGACGCTGCTCCCGGTGTTGCAGTTCTCTCTGACCTGACAGCCGCTTCCGATGCCGGCAACAGCAATACAGCAATCGCTGCAAGCCTGGCCAACAGCGCGGAATTCAAAAGCATTTTCCCAACATTCCTGGCGAATTCAGAATTCGTAGGCAAGCTGGTAGACCAGATGGTCGGCAACTTGGTTGTGGCAGCTGAAAAAGACGCAATCAAAACTATCCTGACTGCCGAAATGAACGCTGGTGCAACTCGCGTTGATGTTGTGTTGACTGCCGTAGCTGCACTGAAAGCAATTCCTGAGACTGATTCGGTCTGGGGCAACGCTGCAGCTGCATTCAACAACAAAGTTGAAGTTGCTACATTCCACACTGTTGAAAAGCAGCAGGCCACTACTTCACTGGCTGACCTGCAGGAAGTTCTCGCTACTATCGATAACACAGAAGCCAGCGTGACTTCAGCTAAATCTGAGATTACTGGCGACGCTGAAGCGGGTCAGTCTCTCTCCCTGACTGGCAACCAAGATACGCTGACTGGTGGTGCTGGTAACGACACATTCACTGCGGGTGCTGCACAAGACGGCAACGGTACTCTGATCAACACCCTGCAGGGCGTAGACGTACTGGATGGCGGTGCAGGTACCGATACCATCAACATCACATTGACCGGCGGCGCAGTAGTTGCCCCCAGCATGTCTAACATCGAAAACGTTACTGTTCGTGTGACCAATGCTGCAGACTCACTGAGCCTGTCTGGCGCGTCTGGCGTGACCAACGTGACAGTAGCTAACAGCACAGTTGCTTCTACAGCAGCAACCGGCACAGTAAGTGGCGTTGCTGGTGCAGCCCTGACAGTAAAGAATCAGTCAAACGCTGTATCATTTGATGGTTCTACCGGTTCAGCGCTGACGCTGACTTTTGACACCGTGGGTTCTTCGTCTGCCCGCACTGCAATTGACTTGGGTAAGGCAACTGCCGCTAAAGCGACAAGCGCGACAATCACTGCAAACAATGCACACGTCAATGTCGATTCAACTGCAGCTGATGTATTCACATCTGCCACTGTTGCAGCGACTGGCTCCAACACCATTGACTTCACTGACAGTGCCGCGACTCTGACTTCCTTGACCGTGTCTGGTGCCGGTTCACTGAAGACTTCCAATGTCGACCTGACCAAAGTTGCTACCCTGACTGCCGGTGACGGCGGCGTGACCTTCAAAGGTGGCTCAGCAGCCACGTCATTCTCTGCCACTACAGGTTCAGGTAAAGACTCACTGACAGTTGCTGGTACAAACCTGAAGTCTGTAGATACCGGTGCAGGCAACGACTCAGTGACTGTATCAAGTGCACTGGCTGCAACGTCTACAGTTACTCTGGGTGCAGGCGATGACACCATTACACTGCAAGCAGCCCCTTCAGCTGGCGCAACTATCACTGCTGGTGATGGCACTGACACTATTGGACTGGCACTGGCTGACTACACAACTGTCTCTGGTTACTCGTCTACTAACCTGGCGAAAATCAGCGGCTTTGAAGTTCTGAGCATCACTGACGCGCTGACTGCAGCCGTTAACGTATCCAAGCTGTCTGGTATCACCAGCTTCCAGACCGTTGGTGCAACTGGTGCGCAGACTGTATCTGGCCTGGGTGCAAACGCCTCTGTTACATTGAATGGTGACATCGTTACCAACAATGGCGCATTGACGCTGACCATGACAGACGCAACTGGCTCAAGCGACGTGCTGAACCTGACGCTGAACCACAAGGCGGCTCTGGCTTCAAACTCAAACACTGCCGTAACGTCTACCGTTGCTGTTGCAGGTGTTGAAACGCTGAACGTCAACACGGGTGTCACCAGCACAACTGCTGGTGCCACGAACGTTAAGGCAACTTACACGCTGGCACTGGGTGCGACAGCTACTTCGCTGGCGACACTGGACGTTAACGGTTCGCAAGCAGTTAGCTTTACTTCTAATGCTGCGCTGACCAAGTTGGCTACTGTTGATGCATCAGACAACACTGGTGGTGTGACGATTGATGCTTCTGCTGCCACAGCGGCAGCTGCTGCACTGACTATCACTGGTTCTGCCACTGCGGCGAACACCCTGACCGGTGGTGCCAAAGGTGACACGCTGATTGGTGGTTCCAAAGGCGACACACTGACAGGTGGTGCTGGTGCAGACACGCTGACGGGCGGCGCTGGTAATGACATCTTCGCCTACACAGCGGCCAATCAGTCCAACCTGATTGCTCTGGACACGATCACTGACTTCAGTGCAAACACCTTCGGCAACGGCACTAACGGTGCTGCCGGTACAGGTGCAACTACAACAGTTGCTTCACGAACTGGTGACGTACTGAGCTTCGACGTGGCTGCTGCCCAGGTTACTGCTGGCGCACTGGTAAGCGTTCAGAGCAATGCTTCTGACGCACAGACCTTCCTGCAGAACACCGCTGCGAACGGTACTGCTAACCAGGTTGGCGTTGCGCTGGATAGCTCTTCCAACCGACTGTATGTGGATTGGGACAGCGATGGTACAGCTGATAGCGTGATTGTGCTGACAGGTGTTACTACGATCGACGCAGCAGCTATCCTGCTGGTGTAATCGGAAGAAGATACAGATTCATTCATTAGAACGAATCTGGGATTAAAAAACCCCTGGGTCTGCAGACCCAGGGGTTTTTTTTGGGGGGAAACAAAAAATTACGAATTTTGCAGTTCAGGCAACCATTTCCAAATAAGGAATGGTGAAATTTGTTAAAGGCATTCTTGAGGAATGCTGTAAAGTAGGCGATAGTTTTAATGACTGTAGACGCCACTGATGCGAAAAATAATGGGCGTTACAAAGAATATTAACGACGGAGACAAGAATGAGTAATTGGAGCGCCGGCTATGTAGCCGACATTGGCTATACCTTCGGTTACTACGCAGAGCTTAACCCCTTGCGAGTCAAGCTGGCGTTTTTGAACAAGGGTATGGTCTTCCCCGAAGTGGGCACAGCCTGTGAGCTCGGATTTGGGCAGGGGTTGAGTGCGGTGCTCCATTCAGCCGCATCTGTTGTTCAATGGAGCGGCACTGATTTTAACCCGGCACAGGCTGGTTTTGCTCAGGAGCTGGCCGCGCTATCAGGCACGCAAGCGAAGCTCTACGATGAATCCTTTGCCGAATTTTCAAACCGGGAGGATTTGCCGGAGTTTGACTACATAGGACTTCACGGTATCTGGAGTTGGATATCAGACGAAAATAGAGCCATCATTGTGGAGTTTGTCCGACGTAAGCTAAAAGTTGGCGGCGTGTTGTATATAAGTTACAACACCTTGCCAGGCTGGGCAACTTTCGCGCCCATGCGTCATTTGATGACCGAGCATGCTGAAGTTATCGGCTCGGAAGGCCGTGGAATTGTTTCAAGGATTGACGATGCTGTCGATTTCGCTGACAAGCTGTTGGCCACAAATCCACTATTCTCACGTGCCAATCCGCAGGTTGGCGACAGAGTCGAGAAACTGAAAACGCAGAACCGTCATTATCTGGCTCACGAATACTTTAACCGTGACTGGCATCCTATGCATTTTGCAACCATGGTGGATTGGCTGGAAGCCGCAAAAGTCAGTTACGCTTGCTCGGCAAATTACTTGGACAATATCGATATCGTTAATCTTAGCGATGAACAACAGAAATTTCTAAAGAACATTCCCGACCTGATGTTCCGCGAATCAGTCCGGGACTTCATGGTCAACCAACAGTTCCGGAAAGACTATTGGGTAAAAGGTCCGCGAATAATGAATGCTCTGGATAGAGTTGAGGCTATTCGAGCCCAGAGAATAATCCTGGTTAGTCATCGGCCAGATGTCTCGCTCAAGGTAAATGGAAGTCTGGGAGAGGCAAACATGAGCGAAGTGGTTTATGGGCCAGTACTGGATTACCTGGCAGATCACAAGCCAAGAACGATAGAACAACTTGAGCAGGCTATACAGCAAAAGGGCATTAATTTCGCTCAATTGGTTGAAGTGATCATGGTGCTGGCTGCGATCGGACATATTGCAGCGGTGCAGGATGATGCGGTCATTACCAAAGCAAAAAAGCAGACCGATCGCGTTAATCACTATATCTGCAAAAAGGCGCGAGGTGGAAACGATATTATTTATTTGGCCAGCCCCGTTACCGGTGGCGGTGTCCAGGTCACCCGTTTTCAGCAGTTGTTCCTGCTGGCAATAGGCCAGGGTAAAAAACAGCCTGGTGACTGGACGGAGTTCACCTGGCAAATACTCAGTTCGCAAGGCCAGAGATTGATCATTGAAGGCAAGACCCTGGAAACAGCAGATGACAATATCGCCGAACTGTCGGCGCAGGCTAATAGCTTTGCACAAAAAGAATTGCCTATTCTCAGAGCGCTTCAGGTCGCTTAAAGTGACTGTATGGCTCTCTGTTTGTTAGTGATTGGCAATTTGTCTGATTGATATAGGATTTTCAAGGAGAAAGTATGAGTGAATGGATTGCGGTTTCACGCGCCGCACATGCAGACAAATATTGGCGCCCGAGATCCGGGTTTGGTTTCGCGAGGTCTCACCAATTGGTGCCCTTTATTATCGCAGAACTGGCGAAATTGCTTCCACATTATGCCTTGGGGTTTGTGCAGAACAACGAGGGCGAGTATCAGGCAGTGGCAATGCTAGGCCTCGGCGGTGAACAAAACCTTTTCGTGAATGACGAGCTACAATGGCTGTGCAGTTATGTCCCCGCTGATCTAAGGGCTTTTCCATTTGCGTTGTTGGATGATGATAATGGCAACAAGATATTCAGCATCCGCACAGATCATTTGAGTGAAAGCAGGGAGCAACCTCGACTTTTCAATGGCGAAGGGGAGCTCGACTCGTCTGCTGCTGCGGTTTTCGAGTTTCTGAGTCAGCGCGAAACCGGTAGGCACATTACATTGCTAGCATGTGCTGAACTCTCCGAGGCGGGCCTAATTGAACCATGGCCTATTAGTATTGCCCGTGAGGGAAACAGGGAAGCTCTGAAAATTAACGGATTACACAGAATTAATGAAGAAGCCCTGAATAAACTGGACAGCCCGCGACTCGAGAAACTCCGGGATTCAGGGGCTTTGGCGCTTGCCTATGGGCAGCTATTCTCGGCTCCGCAGGTCCAGCAACTCGCGCAGCGAGCAGAAACTCTTGCAAAAACCAAACAAAAGACAGTTGATGCGGGGTTGGATAAGCTTTTGGGTGGCGATGACGCAGGCTCACTCAATTTCGATTCTCTTGCGTCAGCAATGGAGAACAACAGCAATAAATGACACATAACGCCGAAAAGATCACCTACCCGGTCAGCAACAACTTCAGCATGCGCTTTAGCGCCTTCGAAGATCGATTGCTGGTTTGTGCACAGCGCCCTGACAAGAGCAAAGTGCACATGCTGCTGACCCGGCGTATGGTGATGCTGGTGCTGCAACAGTTGCTGGCCAAACTGCCCGAACTGACCGGGCTGGAAAAAACGCCGGCCGTCTACTGGCAGGAAGTGCTGCAGATGGCACACCAGGAGGCGATGGCGGCCAAGGAAGCCGCAGACAAGGAGATTGCCGAGCGGCAGGTGGCAGACAAAAAAGCAGCGCAGCCGAAAGCCTCAGGCTCAGGCGAGGCTGGGCCTGAGGCGGACGAGGCCGGGACTGACGCACCCGAACACGTATTTCTGGCCACCGAGCTGATGGTGCAGTCAGGCGAGGAGCGCCTGACGCTGGCGTTCAAGGGCTTGCCCATGCCTGATGCCATGGTCAAGCCCAGCCAGTTTCAGCCGATCTTTGCCATCCCGCTGGAAGTGGATAACGTCCACCAGCTTATCGAGCTGTTGATCAGCAAGTGCGAGCAGGCCCAGTGGCATCTGCCGCTGGAATTGCCCTGGATAGACACCCCAAATGGCGACGAAGGACATAAAAAGTACTCCTTGCGTCCCCATTAGGCCCGTCCCCATTAGCCCAACACAGACGGAGGGTGTATAATACATCTGTTACTGATCTGTAGCATCTTGCTCGGACGTATTCTGCAGTACAAGATGTCTAGTCTTTTCCAAGCCAGGAGTTGAAGAATGTTGAGCAACGGTTTTAAATCCCGTGTAGTTAAACTCGGCCTGTTGGTTCTGAGTATCGGTCTTGCCGGCTCAGTCTGGGCTCAGTCCATTAGTGACCAGCAAATTGCTGAGCGCCTGCAGCCAGTCGGTAGTGTCTGTCTGGCCGGTGAAGAGTGTGCTTCCGGTGGTGCAACGATCGCGGCGAGTGCCGCCAGTGCGGTGTTCAGTGCGGAAGCGACCTATGACCAGTACTGTGCAATGTGCCACAACACCGGTATGGCCGGTGCACCCGAGCGCGGCGATGCGGCGCATTGGGAATCGCGAATTGCTGACGTCGGCATAGACACCGTTGTCACCAATGCCATCAATGGCATTAACGCCATGCCGCCACGTGGTATGTGCTCCACCTGTTCCGATGACCAGATCGCCGAGCTGGTGGACTACCTGTCGGGCAACCAGACCAACCGCTGATTATTCATCTGCGGTTCAGCTTGAATGGCAGATAATGACCGTAAACCGCAGTACCATTTAAATGCGTGAAGTGAGGGGTATAAACGTGAAATTGAAGAATCTTGTTAAAACCGGTGTTGCACTGTCAGGTCTGATCCTGGCGTCTGTCATGACTGTCGGTGGCGTATCGGCGGATCAGCAGTCCCTGACGCTGGCGCAGGTTTCCGAAGGCTTTGACCCAGCGCGCACCTACGTGCAAAGCTGTTCGGCCTGCCACAACAGCGGTGCAGCCGGTGCCCCGCGCCTTGGCAATGCTGACGACTGGTCAGCGCGTGCTGAAAAAGGTCTGGAAACGCTTTACGAGAACACCATCAATGGCTACAACAACATCATGCCGCCTAAAGGCATGTGCTTCACCTGCTCCGATGACGAGCTGAAAGCCGTTGTAGACTACATCCTGGCTGAAAGCGTCGAGTAATTGATGCGCTTGGTCAAAGAAAAGGGCGCTTAGGCGCCCTTTTTTATGCCAACAGACAACTGAAAAACGTAATCGAAGCAGGCAGTGCGAGGCAAAAGCAGGCGCAAAAGCGCAGTTTACGAGTAGTAAATGAGCATTTTAAGCCTGCTTTTAACGACGCAATGACAACGGAGATAGTTTTTCAGTTGTCTGTTATCCACCCAGCAGCTCCCGCAGCCCCGCCAGTGCATCCAGCCCCTTCTGCCTCTTCTGCTCCGGCGTGCTGTCGCCCCGGCCTTCCCACTGCAGGTTGTCCTGCGGCAGCTCGTCCAGGAAGCGGCTGGGGGTGCAGCTGATCACTTCACCAAACTGCTTGCGCTTTTTGGTCAGCGTAAACACCAGGCCACGCTGGGCGCGGGTGATGCCGACGTAGGCCAGTCGGCGCTCCTCTTCGATGTCATCGTTCTCGATGCTGTTGCGGTGTGGCAGCAGTTCTTCTTCCATGCCCATGATGAACACCCAGGGAAACTCCAGGCCTTTGGCGGCGTGCAGTGTCATCAGTTGCACCTGGTTCTCCACGGCGTCGTCCTCCTGGCGTTCCAGCAGGTCACGCAGGATCAGCTTGTTGATAGCCGCTTCGATATTGTCTGCCTCGCTGAGGGCATCATTGTCTGTGTCGTCGGCGGCCTTGCGCAGACTGTTTGCCAAAGATTCCACCAGCATCTGCACATTGCCGATGGCCCGCTCGGCGGCATTGGGCGTGGCGCTGTTCTGGTGCAGCCAACCGTCATAGTCGATGTCGTTGATCATCTCGCGGATGGCCCGGATTGGGTCATCCTGCTGGCAGTGGCTCGCAACGCCGCGCAGCCAGTGGCTGAAGCGGTGCAGCTTGTCGATCTGCGGCGCCGCCATCACCTGTTCCAGACCCATCTCGTCGCAGGCCGCCATCAGGCTGACACCGCGGTCATTGGCGTAGGTGCCCAGGTTTTCCAGGATGGAGGGGCCGATCTTGCGCCGTGGCGTGTTGATGATGCGCAGAAACGCGTTGTCGTCGTCCGGGTTTATCAGCAGCCGCAGGTAGGCCATGATGTCCTTGATCTCGGCGCGCGAGAAGAAGGACGTGCCGCCGCTGAGTTGATAGGGAATCTGGTGTGCCTGCAGCTTTATTTCCAGCAGTCGCGCCTGGTGGTTGCCGCGGTAGAGCACGGCAAAGTCGCCGAACTTTAGCTGTTTGTGCACGCACAGGCTCAGGATCTCGGTACAGATTCGGTCGGCCTCGGCATCCTGATCGGGCACCGCCAGCACGCGCATGGGCTCGCCCAGCCCCAGCTCACTCCACAGGCTTTTATCGTAGATATGCGGGTTGTTGGCAATCAGCGTATTGGCCGCCTGCAGAATGATATTGCTGGAGCGGTAGTTCTGCTCCAGCTTGATAACGTTCAGATTGGGGTAGTCATTCTGCAGCTCCAGCATGTTCTCTGGGCGGGCGCCGCGCCAGGCGTAGATCGACTGATCGTCATCGCCCACCACGGTCAGGCCGTTGCGGGGGCCTACCAGCAGCTTTACCAGCAGATACTGGCTGGTGTTGGTGTCCTGATACTCGTCGACCAGCAAATAGTGCACCCGGTTCTGCCAGCGCTCCAGCACGGCCGGCTTGTCCTGAAACAGCGTTGCCGGCATCAGGATGAGGTCGTCAAAGTCGACCGCATTAAAGGCGCGCAGGTGGCGCTGATACTCTTCATACACACGGGCGGCGAACACGGTATCGGCATCCTGCGCTGAGGCCAGTGCCTGCGGGGGCAGCAACAGATCGTTCTTCCAGTCCGAGATCTGGTTCTGAAGTGTGCGCAGGCTGGCTTCGTCGACATCCTGTTCCTTCAGCATCAGGCTTTTCAACAGCGCCAGCGCGTCCTGGCCATCAAAAATGGAGAAACCGCTTTTTAAACCCAGGTGCTTGAGCTCGTGCCGGATAATCGTCAGCCCCAGATGGTGAAAGGTGGCGATGGTCAATCCGCGGGCGCTGGCGCCCTCTGTGTTGGCGCGCAGCAATCGGCCGACGCGCTCTTTCATTTCCCTTGCCGCCTTGTTGGTAAACGTGACGGCCACAATTTTGTGCGCCGGAATGCCGCACTGGTTGATCAGGTAGGAAATCTTCTGGGTAATGACGCTGGTTTTGCCGCTGCCTGCGCCTGCCAGCACCAGCAGCGGTGAGCCGATGTAGCGGACGGCGGCTTTTTGTCGGGGGTTGAGTTGGTTCACAAACGGGGGCGATTCCTGGGGTATGCGTGAGCGAAGGCCGGGTAGTATAACCCAGTCGATTGATGACAACCCAGCTGCGAAAACACGGGGGTGTGACTGGGGCGGAACAGAAAAAACAGGCGGAAGGATGATGATTTAACTGATATGTATCATAATTGTGAGCTGCATCACCCTAATTTATCAAAGTTTATGCGTAACTGGCCGATAGCAGAAACTGGGATAGTCCCTTATGGGGCAGTATGGACTTGATTTTATGCCCAAGCCGGGAGCTGCGCAGTGCGCATATTGCTAATTTCTGAACAGGACAGTGACCATAGCCTGGTGGAGCGCCTGCTGCACAGCATCACGGATATTCCCAGTGAACTGGTGAGTTGTCCGGCGGATCCGCATGCATTGGCGACACGTGATCTGGGTCGATTCCACCTGATGTTGTGGGGCACCGTTTCCGACGTCCAGATTGCGGCCCGCCTGCTGATCGAGCTCAGTCGTCAACATATCACCCTGCCGCTGGTGGTGCTGAGCGACAAGGTGGCCCATGGCAGCAGTCGCCATCAGGCTTCCGCCAAAGACTTTGAAGTATTGTCCCGCGAGACGCTGAGTGCACCGTTGATGCGCAGTGCCTTGTTGCATTTCGGCGCCCGTCGGCACGGTGTCAGCTCGATGCCGGCGCGTGTACCTGACCCGCTAACGGGCTTAAGCAATCGACAGCATCTGCGCGAACAGCTGGCCACGGTGCTGGCAGAGAAGTCCGAGCCGGCCTGTGTGGCGCTGCTGCTGATCGATGTGGATCAGTTCAAGAAAGTGAATGTGTCCTACGGACAGGGCGCCGGTGATGCGCTGATTCAATTGATTGCCGAACGTATCCAGTCCGCGCTGGCGCCCACACAGCGGTTGGCGCGTATTGGCGGCAATGAATTCGCCGTGGTTTTTCAGAATGCCGTGGGCTCTGTGGAATCGGAGGCGACATTGCGCAGCGATGCGATTTTGCAGGCCATGAACAAGCCGTTCCCGCTGGCGCGGCACGCTGTAAAGATGCATGTCAGCCTGGGGCTGGCAATCAAGGATGCCGGCATCATGACCGTGGACACCCTGTTTGCCCATGCCGATATGGCCATGCGTGCGGCCAAGCAGGATAAGGGCAATACCTGCAAGCTGTACACGCGCGATATGACCGATTCGGCGCAAAAAGAGCTGAAACTGGAGTCTGAAATCCGCCGTAGCCTGCGCAAGGAAGACTTTGTGCTGCATTTTCAGCCGCGAATTGATATCAGCCGCAATCGTGTGATCGGGGTGGAGGCGCTGGTGCGCTGGCAGCACCCGGTGCGTGGCCTGCTGCCGCCGGGTGACTTCATTCGTGTGGCTGAAGAAAGTGGCCTGATCGTGCCACTGGGTTACTGGGTCATCCATGCTGCCTGCAATTACCTGAATGAGCTGTCAGCCAAAGGTTATGATCATATCCAGATTGCAGTGAATGTGGCCTTTAAACAGTTTCAGGACAGCAATTTTGTGCGCACGGTTGCCAATATCATCCGCAAACACGATATTGCTCCGGGCCGGCTGGAGTTTGAACTGACCGAAACCACGATGATGATTGAGGGCAGTGCCGTCGACCAGAGCCTGCGTCAGCTCAGTGAGCTGGGTATCGCCATTTCACTGGACGATTTTGGTACCGGTTACTCCTCATTCGCCCATATCCAGCGCTTGCCGATTTCAGCATTGAAAATAGACCGCTCTTTTGTCAGCAATGTGCAGAGGAACCCGGATGATGCCACCATCGTCAAGGCCATGATCAATCTGGCGCACAGTCTGAACATGGAAGTTATCGCTGAAGGTGCTGAAACCGTTGAACAGGTGAACTTCCTGCGCGAGCACGAATGCGATCAGGTGCAGGGTTATTACTTCAGTCGCCCGATCAGTTACGAGGACTTTCTTGTGCTATTGGCCATGGAGCGTGAACGTGGCTTTGAGTCAGTGCTGGCAGCGGCCACCTGACCGGCCGCTGCGTTGTTGAACCCCTGCCGCGCAAATTCGTCTGCAAGCCCTTCCCGATTGAACTACAACATCTAAAGAATTGACACGAACGCGTGGGCGAAACAGTCGGCGCGAGACAGACGTGTGCGCCGTAACAGGGACGGACGCTTTCAGGGAGGATGCTGTGTCGCTGGCAGTGGTTTATACCCGCGCCAATCAGGGAGTTGAGTCGCCGCTGGTGACGGTGGAAACCCATCTGTCCAACGGATTGCCCGCGCTGTCGATGGTGGGTCTGCCGGAGACGGCGGTAAAGGAAAGCCGCGAACGGGTGCGCAGTGCCATTCTTCATGCTGGCCTTGAGTTTCCGTCCGGCCGCATTACCATCAACATGGCACCGGCAGGCGTCCCTAAAAGCGGTGGCCGTTATGATCTGGCGATTGCCTTGAGTATCCTCGCGGCATCCGGGCAACTGCCGGCAGAAAAACTCGCCGCCACTGAAATCCTGGGTGAGCTGGCGCTGGCAGGCGACGTGCGCAGTGTGCAGGGCGTGTTGCCGGCGGTGATCGCCGCACGCGGTGCCGGGCGCAGCTTGCTGGTGCCGGCCGCCAATGCTGGCGAAGCCTGCCTGGTTGAAGGCAATACCTTCGCTGCCGCCACGTTGCAGGAGGCCTGTCAGCACTTTATGGATGCGCCGCTATTGGCGCTGCCCCATACCCGGGGCCAGCCCGATGCCGGCACGGCTCAGCGCACGCCAGACATTGCCGATATCCGCGGTCAGCACCTGGCCAAGCGCGCCTTGTTGATCGCCGCAGCGGGTGGCCACAACATGCTGATGGTGGGGCCACCCGGTACTGGCAAGACGCTACTGGCCAATACGCTGCCCGGCCTGTTGCCAGCGCTCAGTGAAGCCGACGCGCTGGAGGCCGCGTCGATCCGTTCGGTCGCCGGGCAGCCATTGACCCCGTGCCAATGGGCACTGCCGCCGTTCCGGGCGCCGCACCACAGTGCCAGTGGTGTCGCCATGGTGGGGGGTGGTCGTCACCTGACGCCAGGTGAGGTGACGCTGGCACATGCCGGCGTGCTGTTCCTGGATGAACTCACCGAGTTCAAGCGTCACGTGCTGGAGTGCCTGCGAGAACCACTGGAATCAGGGACGGTCACCATTGTACGGGCTGATTATCGGGTGGCATTCCCCGCCCGGTTTCAATTGGTGGCAGCCATGAATCCGTGCCCGTGTGGTTATCATGGCGACGCTCAGGAACCCTGTCGCTGCACGCCTGAGCGCATCGCACGTTACCTGGAGAAAATCTCCGGACCCTTGCTCGACCGGATTGATCTGCATGTCGAAGTGTCACGTCTGGACTATCGTGAGTTGATGGGGCGTGACTTGATGGGACGAGAGCCGTCGGGCGCACCGAACAATGCCGACCTGCGCCGACAGGTGTTGGTGACCAGAAAGCGGCAGTTGGCCAGGGCCGGTGTGTTGAACAGCCGGCTGACGGCTGCACAACTGGAGAAGGTCTGTGCCTTGAATAAGGACAGTGACCTGTTGTTGCAGCAGGTCGTTGAGCGCCTGCGGCTATCAGCACGGGCCTGTCATCGCCTGATCAAACTGGCACGCACGATTGCCGACCTTGAGGCCAGTGCGGCCATCGCGCCGGAGCATGTGGCTGAGGCGGCGAGCTATCGGGGGGTCAGCGCTTTAAGTGCGTCTCCAGGGCTTTGACGGCGGCTTCCAGCTCCTCAATGCGCCCCTCGGCGCGTTGCAGGGCGCGCGTCTGCGCCTCGAACTCCTCGCGCGTCAGCAGATCCATCCGGGCCAGTGACTGCTTCACCGCGCCTCTGACCGTTTCCCTGACTTCCTCCCCGGCAGCACTGACCTGCGGCAATACCCTGCTGATCTGTTCGCTGAGTTCATCGATTATTGAGCGCTTGGTCATTGCTGTATCCCCTTGGTTCTGCGTTGCCTGATTACCTTAGTATGGGGAATTTATGGGGACGGAGGCAATACTTTTCAGAATGCAAAAAGTATTGCCTCCGTCCCCATAAATTCTTCTGCCGCGATCGATAGTGGTGCGTGCAAAAATCACAGCGCACCACGATGGTGCAGCATTTGTTTCATCTTACCGCCATACTGCGTATTGCCCACCGTTCAAATGCGTATCTAATTGAATTAAAAGTGGATATCCAAGATGGCACGGGCCATGCATAGTGACTCTCAGGTGTATCTGCACTGAATAGGCGGCGCAGGTATTAACAAGTAAGGAGCGACATATGAAGTTAGTAACGGCGATTATCAAGCCTTTCAAGCTGGACGATGCCCGCGAGGCACTGTCCGAGATTGGCGTGCAGGGCATTACGGTGACCGAAGTTAAAGGGTTCGGCCGTCAGAAAGGTCACACCGAGCTGTACCGTGGCGCAGAATACGTGGTGGATTTCCTCCCCAAGGTGAAGATTGAAGTAGCCATCGGTGACGATCTGCTGGATCAGACACTCGAGGCCATCACCAAGGCAGCCAATACCGGCAAAATCGGTGACGGGAAAATCTTTGTTGCGGACCTGACTCAGGTAATCCGTATCCGAACTGGTGAAACTGGAGAATCAGCTGTTTAAAAGCTGACTAATGCTCTCAAGCGGAGGAAATAACGGTGGAAAACCAAATTTTTGAACTGCAGTATGCAATGGACACCTTCTACTTTCTGGTGTGCGGTGCACTGGTAATGTGGATGGCGGCTGGCTTCTCGATGTTGGAAGCGGGCCTGGTACGAGCCAAGAACACAACTGAAATTCTGACCAAGAACGTTGCACTGTTCGCGGTCTCCTGCACCATGTATCTGGTGTGTGGTTACGCCATCATGTACGGCGGCGGCTACTTCCTGTCCGGCATCGCCGGTGGCGATACGCTGGTTGCTGATGCGCTGGCGGCTTCGGCTGAAAACGGTTTTGATGGTGGCTCTGTTTACTCAGGCGCATCTGACTTCTTCTTCCAGGTGGTCTTTGTGGCAACTGCCATGTCTATCGTCTCGGGTGCGGTTGCTGAGCGTATGAAACTGTGGGCCTTCCTGGCGTTTGCAGTGGTCATGACTGGCTTCATCTACCCGATGGAAGGTGCATGGACATGGGGCGGCGCGTCTGTCTTTGGCATGTACACACTGGGCGACCTGGGCTTCTCTGACTTCGCAGGTTCCGGCATTGTTCACATGGCAGGCGCTGCTGCAGCACTGGCCGGGGTGATCCTGCTGGGCGCACGTAAGGGCAAATATGCCGCTGACGGCACCGCCCGCGCTATTCCGGGTGCCAACCTGCCGCTGGCTACACTGGGTATGTTCATCCTGTGGATGGGCTGGTTCGGTTTCAACGGTGGTTCGGTCCTGAAGCTGGGCGACATTGCCAGCGCCAACGCGGTAGCGATGGTGTTCCTGAACACAAACGCAGCAGCCTCTGGCGGCCTGATCGCCGCTCTGATCACAGCGCGACTGCTGTTCGGCAAAGCTGACCTGACCATGGCACTGAACGGTGCGCTGGCTGGCCTGGTCGCGATTACTGCCGAGCCTTCTACGCCGACTGCCCTGCAGGCAACACTGTTTGGCGGCCTGGGCGGCATCCTGGTGGTGTTCAGCATCATCTTCCTGGACAAGATCAAGATCGACGATCCGGTCGGTGCGATCTCTGTGCACGGTACCTGTGGTCTGCTAGGTCTGTTGCTGGTGCCGATCACCAACGACGGTTCAAGCTTCTCTGGCCAGATCATCGGCGCCCTGACCATCTTCATCTGGGTGTTCGTGACCAGCTTCATCGTCTGGATTGCGCTGAAGGCTGTCATCGGCATTCGGGTATCAGAAGAAGAGGAAGATCAAGGTGTGGATATCTCCGAGTGTGGCCTGGAAGCCTACCCGGAATTCACCAAGTAAGATCCCCCTGAGAGTACGCTCTCACCAAAAAAGGCCGGGTTCATTTGAACCCGGCCTTTTTTTGTCCGTTTTCTACACGCGTTTAATGGGGACGGAGGCAATACTTTTTAGAAAAGTATTGCCTCCGTCCCCATTAAACCTTCCATTAAACCTTTGCCTCCGCCCCCATTAAAAGTCGCCCCACTTCAGTTGCAGCGCGGTCAGCGCGACAACGGGCGCAGTTTCGGTGCGCAGCACGCGAGGGCCGAGTCTGACGGTGGTGAAACCGGCCGCGATAGCCAGGTTCTTTTCGGTGTCACTGGTGCCGCCTTCGGGACCTACCAGCAGCCAGACCGCGCTCGGCGCGGCGCCGGTGAAGCCTTCTGTGCCAGTGTGATCAAGCATGAAGCCTTGCCCGGCCGGTGCGTCCGACACCCAGTCATTCAGCATAATCGGACTGTTTATCGCGGGCACGCTGCAGCGACCACACTGTTCGCTGGCGCTGATCGCCACTTTCTGCCAATGCGCAGCGCGTTTGTCTGCGCGCTCATGACTCAGTTTTACTTCACTGAATTCGGTGAACAGGGGAGTGATCTCGGTAACGCCAAGTTCGGTCGCTTTCTGAATGGCATAGTCCATGCGTTCGCCGCGCGACAGGCCCAGGCCCAGATGCACGGACAGCACAGAGTCCGGTGTGGCGTCGCGCGGTTCAAGCACATGCAGCCGAACCTCGCGTTTGCTGACGTCCGTGACCTCGGCCAGGAATTCGCCGTCTCGGCTGTTGAACAGCAGGCACTGTTGGCCGGGCTTTACCCGTAGCACCTTGCCCAGATAATGTGCCTGATCACCGTCGAGCACCACATCGGTGTCTGCCACCAGGGGATGATCCGTATAAAATCGTGACAAGCGCATGACGGCCTCCGCCTGTGACCCGGTTCAACGCAGATTCAGCTGCTGCCAGATCTGTCGCACCGGCTCGGTCTGGTTCATGCTGTAAAAATGCAGGCCCGGCGCACCGCCGGCCAGCAGATCCTCACACAGACTATGTACCATGTCGATACCAAACTCGCGAATGCTGGCGCTGTCGTCACCATAGGCCTGCAGGCGTTGCCGGATCCAGCGCGGAATCTCTGCGCCGCAGCTGTTACTGAAGCGCTGCAGGTTGGTGAAGTTGGTAATCGGCATAATGCCTGGCACGATGGGGATGTCGATACCCGCTTTGGTGCAGCTGTCGAGGAAGTAGAAATACGCATCCTGATTGTAGAAATACTGTGTGATGGCGCTGTTGGCGCCCGCATCCACCTTGCGTTTGAAAAAACCGATATCGGCGTCATAACTGTCCGATTGCGGATGAATTTCCGGGTAACAGGCCACTTCGATATGGAAATGGTCACCCGTGGTCTTGCGCACGAATTCGATGAGTTCGTTGGCATAATAATATTGTGACGCGGTGCCCGTGCCGGACGGAATATCCCCGCGCAGGGCCACCAGGCGATTGATGCCCATGGCCTGATAACTGTTCAGCAGAGCCTCGATCTCTTCACGGCTTGAGCCGCCAAAAGACAGGTGAGGCGCAACATCCGAGCCCGCCTGCTTGATACGGGCCACCGTCTGTCGTGTGCCATCCTTGGTTGATCCGCCAGCGCCATATGTCACAGAAAAGAAATCCGGTTTCAGGGCAGCCAGCTCGCGATGAACAACTTCCAGTTTTTCCACGCCCACGTCCGTGCGCGGTGGGAAGAACTCGAAGCTGAAACGTGCGTCAGTATTGACGATATCCATAGGGTGTTCTCTCTTGAAAAACTACAGACTGCCCATCGGGCAGCCTGCAGCAACGGGTCAGACAAGATCAGTACTTGTATGACTCAGTTTTGAACGGTCCTTCTGTCTTAACGCCAATGTACTTGGCCTGCGTCGCTGTCAACTTTGTCAACACGCCGCTAAAACCACCGACCATAAGCGCCGCGACTTCTTCGTCCAGTTTCTTGGGCAGCACTTCAACTCGCAGCATCTGCTCTTTCTCTGCAGCGGAGCGCGAGGCAAATGCCTGCTTGTACATGTGAATCTGGGCTATCACCTGGTTGGCAAACGAGCCATCCATGATGCGTGACGGGTGACCCGTCGCGTTGCCCAGGTTAACCAGACGGCCTTCAGACAACAGAATCAGATAGTTTTCCGGGTTCGTTTCCGGATCACCACGGAACACCTGATGCACCTGCGGCTTGACCTCAACCCACTTCCAGTTCTTGCGCATGTAGGCCGTGTCAATTTCATTGTCGAAGTGACCGATGTTGCAGATAACAGCGCCACTTTTGACCGATTGCAACATGTTCTTGTCACACACATCGATGTTACCGGTGGTGGTGACGATCAGGTCTGTATTGCCCAGCAGCGCGGTGTCGATATCTTCCAGGCGGCCCGTGTTGTTGCCGCCCTTGTAAGGCGACACGATTTCGAAGCCGTCCATGCAGGCCTGCATGGCACAAATCGGATCAATCTCACTGATCTTGACGATCATGCCTTCCTGACGCAGGCTCTGGGCGGATCCTTTGCCGACATCGCCGTAACCGACAACCAGCGCTTTTTTGCCTGACATCAGCATGTCGGTGCCGCGCTTGATGGCGTCGTTCAGACTGTGGCGACAGCCATACTTGTTGTCGTTCTTGGCTTTGGTGACCGAGTCATTGACGTTGATGGCCGGCACTTTCAGTGAACCTTCTTCCAGCATTTCCAGCAGGCGGTGCACGCCTGTGGTCGTTTCTTCGGTGATGCCGTGAATCCTGTCCAGCATCGCCGGATATTTGTTGTGCACCATGCCGGTGAGATCGCCGCCATCGTCCAGCAGCATGTTGGCATCCCATGGCTGACCGTCTTTCAGAATGGTCTGCTCGATGCACCAATCGCCCTCAGCTTCGGTCTGTCCCTTCCAGGCGTAGACGGCAATACCCTTGGCAGCGATGTAAGCAGCTGCGTGGTCCTGGGTGGAGAATATGTTACAGGACGACCAGCGCACTTCGGCACCCAGCTCGACCAGGGTTTCGATCAGCACGGCAGTCTGGATGGTCATGTGGATACAGCCGATGATTTTTGCGTTAGCCAGCGGCTGCTCGGCCTTATAGCGTTCACGCAAAGCCATCAATGCGGGCATCTCAGCCTGTGCCAGGACTACTTCTTTACGGCCATACTCGGCCAGATTGATATCGGCGACTTTATAATCGGTGGTGCTCATAAATATACCTTTGACGAAAGAAATGGGTTACAGGCCGGCCGCGTCACGCAGCGCATCAGCCTTGTCAGTTTTTTCCCAGGTGAAAGCAGCTTCTTCGCGGCCAAAATGACCGTAAGCAGCAGTCGGGAAATAAATCGGACGAATCAGGTCCAGCATCTTGATCAGGCCTTTCGGGCGCAGTTCAAAGTGCTCGCGCACCAGTTCAACGATGCGATCGTTGCTGATTCGACCCGTACCGAATGTTTCTACGCTGATCGACGTCGGTTCGGCCACACCAATGGCATAAGACACCTGGATCTCGCAACGATCAGCGATGCCGGCCGCGACCAGGTTCTTGGCAACGTAACGCGCGGCGTATGCTGCCGAGCGGTCAACTTTCGATGGGTCTTTACCGGAGAAGGCACCACCGCCGTGACGGGCCATGCCGCCGTAAGTGTCCACGATGATCTTGCGACCGGTCAGGCCACAGTCTCCGAAGGGGCCGCCTATCACAAATCGGCCGGTCGGGTTGATAAAGTATTTGGTGTTGGCGTCCAGCCACTCGGCAGGCAGCACCGGTTTGATGATTTCTTCCATCACCGCTTCCTGCAGATCTTTTTGTGTGATGTCTTCGTCGTGCTGGGTGGACAGCACCACTGCATCGATACCCACCGGCTTGCCGTCCTGGTAGCGGAAGGTAATCTGGCTCTTGGCGTCCGGTCGCAACCAGGGCAGCGTGCCGTTCTTGCGTACTTCCGCCTGACGCTTGACCAGTCGGTGAGAATAGGTGATCGGGGCCGGCATCAGCACATCGGTTTCGTTGCTGGCATAACCGAACATCAGGCCCTGGTCGCCCGCCCCCTGTTCGTGATCCTGGGTTTCGTCAACGCCCATGGCGATATCGGGAGATTGTTTGCCGATGGCGTTGAGGACAGCACAGGAGTGGCCGTCAAAGCCCTTGTCGGAATGGTCATAACCAATGTCGATGACCACTTTGCGGGCGATATCTTCCAGGTCGACATAGGCTTCGGTGGTGACTTCACCGGCCACAACGACCATGCCGGTTTTGACCAGGGTTTCGCAGGCAACGCGGGCGTGCGGATCCTGCTGCAGCAGGTTGTCGAGCACCGCGTCGGAGATCTGGTCGGCGATTTTGTCCGGATGTCCTTCGGACACGGACTCGGAGGTAAATAAGCTGGTTGTCATGCTTAAGGTCCTTTTTCTGATGTCAGTTAATGCAGTTAACGTCTGTTGGTCATTGGGTTCGGGTAAATATTCGCATTTGCACCTGGAAGCCATTGCGCAGCCCCAGGTAGACACGCTGGCCGCAGCCGAGGCCGGCTTCGTCCGCCCAGGCGTCCAGATCCTGTTCGGTAAAGCCGAGCCACAGGTCGCCACAGGATTCGCGTACCCAATCCTGGTCGTGGTGGCTCAGGTCAATCAGCAGCAATGTGCCATGCTGATTCAGCAGTTGGGCACAATCCTGAAAAGTCTCCCGTGGCGACGGGATGTGGTGCAGCACCATGTTGTAAATCAGCAGATCAACGCGCAGGCCTTGCGTCAGCGCTATCCGGGTGTCGCCGTGGATGAAGCTGACCTGTGGCGATGTATCATCCTTGCCCAGTCGCTGCGCCAGTGACTGGCGGGCGCGGTTGAGCATTTCCATGGAGTTGTCGAGTGCGGTCAGATGCTGAAAACGTCGCGCCAGTTCGCTCAGCAAGGGGCTTTCGCCGGGCCCGACTTCGAGAACCTGTGGCTGTGGCGGCAGTGTCAGGCCATCGAGCAGGTCATGCAGGGTGTCGCGGTAGTGGGCGTATTCGGCGACCAGCTCCTGCTTTTCCAGAAAACGCTCGGCGTGGCGTTCAAAAAACAGCAGCGACTGCTCGGAGCGTTCGTCATGAATCTGCTGAATACCGCTTGCCAGCTCGCGGCGCAGCGGCAGTTGGTCCAGCGCGGCAAAGGCAGATTGCCTGACGCTCAGCAGGGTGTCGTCGCTTAGCAGCAGTGCGCGGCGATAGAAGATGCTGTTGCCCTCGCGCCGGGTGGACACCAGACCGGCCTGGGCCAGTATCTTCAGGTGATGGCTTAACGCGGACTGGCGGACATCAACAATGCGGCACAATTCAAGCACACCAAACGACTCTGCGCGCAGCAGGCGCAGGATATCGAGCCGTAGCGGATCCGCCAGGGCTTTGAACACGCGCGCCAGCTCGTCGGTGTTGCCACCAATGGCAAGGCGGGTATTGATGTCTATCGATTGGGTCGTGGCGCTCATAAGCCGCGAACTATAACAGCTTTGGCATCTATATCAAAATATTTTGATAGAGCGTTTTGCCGAGGGGTTCATCAACAGGCCGGATATGTCTGGAAAATAAGGCCCAACTGCGGGAAAATACGCGTTTTCGACGGTCCGAACCCCGCGTACAGGAGCTCCACTCGTATGTCCACCCGACTGACCTCGCGCAGAGAATGCGCCAATGCCATCCGCGCCCTCGCCATGGATGCTGTCCAGAAAGCCAATTCCGGCCATCCCGGGGCGCCGATGGGCATGGCCGATATCGCCGAAGTGCTGTGGAATGACTTCCTGTCGCACAATCCGGTGAATCCGCAGTGGATGAACCGTGACCGTTTTGTCCTGTCCAACGGTCACGGCTCCATGCTGATTTACGCGCTGCTGCATCTGAGCGGATACGACCTGCCCATGTCGGAGCTGCAAAACTTCCGTCAGCTGCACTCCAGAACACCGGGTCATCCGGAGTTTGGATACACGCCTGGCGTCGAGACCACGACGGGTCCGCTGGGACAGGGTGTGGCGAATGCCGTAGGGATGGCGATCGCGGAAAAAACCCTGGCAGCTCAGTTCAATCGGCCAGACCACGACATTATCGACCATTTTACCTACGTGTTTGCCGGTGATGGCTGTCTGATGGAAGGTGTTTCGCACGAAGTCTGCTCGCTGGCGGGAACGCTGGGCCTGGGTAAGCTGATCATGTTTTACGATGACAACGGCATCTCCATTGATGGCGAGGTTGAGGGCTGGTTTACGGACGATACCACCCAGCGTTTCGAGTCCTATGGCTGGCACGTGTTGGCCGTCGATGGTCATGACGCAGAGCAGGTCAGAGCCGCCATCGAAGCCGCCCGCAAAGACACGGCCCGCCCCAGCATTATCCGCTGTCGCACCACCATTGGTTTCGGCTCGCCCGGCAAAAGCGGCACCGCCGGCATCCATGGCGCACCGCTGGGTGACGAAGAGATCGTCGCCACCCGCAAGCAGCTGGGCTGGGAGCACGCAGCCTTTGAGATACCGGACAACATCAAGTCTGACTGGGATGCCACCGAACGCGGTTTCCAGGCGGAAACCCGCTGGAAAGAGAAACTGGTGCGCTACGAAGAAGCACATCCGGAGCTGGCCATGGAACTGGTGCGCCGTCAGAAAGGCGAGCTGCCCGGTCACTTTGCCGAGCGCGCCGCAGAACATATTGCCGCCTGTCAGCAGAAGGGCGAAAGCATTGCGTCGCGCAAAGCCTCACAAAACAGCATCGCCGCGTTTGGTGAAATCCTGCCGGAACTGATCGGTGGTTCTGCCGATCTGGCCGGGTCAAATCTTACGCTCTGGAAAGGCAGTGTACCGATTACCGACAGTGCAGATGGAAACTACATCTACTACGGGGTGCGTGAATTCGGCATGACTGCGATCATGAACGGCATGGCGCTGCACGGTGGCTTCATTCCCTACGGTGGTACCTTCCTGATATTCATGGAGTATGCACGCAACGCTGTGCGCATGGGTGCGTTGATGAAGCAACACACCATCAACGTGTATACCCACGACTCCATCGGTCAGGGTGAAGACGGCCCGACACACCAGCCCATTGAGCAGCTGGCCAACCTGCGGACCACGCCCAATATGTCGGTGTGGCGCCCTTGTGATGCTGTGGAAACAGCGGTGGCGTGGAAGCATGCGCTGCTGCGCAGGGACGGCCCGACCTCGCTTGTATTCTCCCGTCAGGGTTTGCCGCACCAGGCGCGCGACAACGACCAGCTGGCCGGCATTGAGCGTGGCGCCTATGTGCTGGAAGACTGCCAGGGTCAGCCTGCGCTGATCGTGATTGCTACCGGGTCCGAAGTGGCGATTGCCCGCGATGCGATCAAGACGCTGCAGGACAAAGGCGTCAAGGCGCGACTGGTGTCCATGCCGTCCACCGACGTGTTTGACGCCCAGGACGCCGACTATCGGGAACAGGTTCTGCCATCAGCGGTGCGCAAACGCCTGGCGGTAGAAGCTGCCGCAGCTGAATACTGGTACAAATACGTGGGCCTGGACGGTGCCGTGGTCGGCATGACCAGCTTTGGCGAGTCGGCACCCGGCGGTGCCCTGATGAAAGCGTTCGGCTTCACTGCAGACAATATCGTTGCCAAAGCCGAAGAACTGTTGAAGTAACGCGGGATCATACTATGCCCTATCGGCTGGCGATTAACGGTTATGGCCGAATTGGACGCTGTGTGTTGCGTGCGCTGCATGAGAGTGCAGCACACAAGGATCTGCAGATCGTTGCCATCAATGATCTGACGGACGCACGCACGCTGGCGCACCTGACCCGCTACGACAGCACGCACGGTCGTTTTCATGGTGACGTGGCGCTGGACGAGGACGGGAACCTGGTGGTCAATGGCCAGACCATCACTCTGCTGTCACAACGTGATATCGGCGCGTTGCCCTGGCACGAGCTCGATGTTGACCTGGTACTGGAATGTACCGGGACCTTCAACGATCGAGCGACCGCGGAACAACACCTGCAATCCGGTGCCGGACGTGTCCTGTTTTCGCAGCCGGCACAAAGCGACGTTGACGCCACCGTGGTGTACGGTATCAACCATGATTCGCTGCAGGCATCGCACCGGGTGATCTCGGCAGCGTCCTGTACCACCAACTGTGTAGTGCCGGTGATTCAGTGTCTGGATGAGGCCTTTGGACTTGAGTATGGGGTGATCACCACCATCCACTCGGCCATGAATGACCAGCCTGTTATTGATGCCTATCACCATCAGGATTTACGCAAGACCCGCAGTGCCGTGCAGTCAATCATTCCGGTTGATACGGAAATCGCGAAAGGCATCGGGCGCATTCTGCCCCACCTTGATGGCCGGTTTTCCGCACAGGCGATGCGGGTGCCAACCCTGAATGTATCAGCCATCGACCTGACAGTGACAGTCCGTGAACACGCAGACATTGACCAGGTCAATCAGGCGATCAGGTCAGCGGCGGCACGGTCAATGCCCGATGTGCTGGCCTGCACCGATGAGCCACTGGCTTCGTGCGACTTTAATCATGATGCCCGGTCGGCCATTGTGGACCTGAGTCAGACGCGGGTCAGTGGACCGCACCTGATCAAGGTACTGACCTGGTTTGACAATGAATGGGCCTACGCCAACCGCATGCTGGATGTAGCCAATCTGATTCGCCAACTGTAAGCGCCTCGGCGCTCTCCGGTCTTGGAGGACCGCTTAGACTCATGACGAAAACTTCAGGCACCATCAAACGAATGCAGGACCTCAACCTTCGTGGCCAGCGTGTGCTGATACGTGAGGATCTGAACGTATCGGTTAAAAATGGCCAGGTCGGCAATGACACCCGCATTGTTGCGGCGCTACCGGCATTGAAGATGGCGTTGGCCGCTGGCGCCCGGCTGATGGTGATGTCGCACCTGGGGCGCCCGGAAGAAGGCGTGCCAATAGCCGATCAGCCCGATGCATCACTGGCACCGGTGGCCGCCCATCTTGGCCATTTGCTGGATATCCATGTACGTCTGGTGTCGGACTACCTGGACAACCCGGAAGCGGCGCTGCCGGCCGACGGGGAAATGGTGCTGCTGGAGAATGTGCGCGTCAACAAGGGCGAAACGAGCGACGATGAGGCGCTGGCCAGACAGTACGCGGCGTTGTGCGATGTGTTTGTCATGGATGCTTTCGGCACTGCGCACCGGGCCCAGGCCAGTACCCATGGCGTCGCCAGATTTGCGCCGGTGGCGTGCGCCGGCCCGCTGCTTGCCGGTGAGCTTGACGCGCTGGCACAGGCGCTGCTAAAACCCGAGCGCCCGATGCTTGCCATTGTCGGTGGTGCCAAAGTGTCCAGTAAACTGAAAGTGCTGGAAAGCCTGGCCGACAAGACCGATCAATTGATCGTCGGCGGGGGCATTGCCAATACATTCCTGCTGGCGGCCGGTTATCCGGTGGGTAAATCACTGGTCGAAACCGACCTGGTGGCAACCGCCCGCGCGCTGATGGAGAAAACCAATATTCCGCTGCCGGTTGATGTGGTGGTGGCCAAGGCGTTCTCTGCCGATGCCCAGGCGTCGATCAAGCATGTCAGCGACGTAGCGGACGATGACATGATACTGGATATCGGCCCCAAAACGGCGATCAAGCTGGCCGGGATCATTGCAGGCATGAAAACCATTATCTGGAACGGCCCGTTGGGCGTGTTTGAATTTGATGCTTTCGCCGGTGGCACTCAGGCGGTGGCCAATGCCATCGCGGATAATGCCGGCTTCTCCATCGCCGGTGGTGGCGAGACCATAGCCGCGATCGACAAATTCGGTATTACCGATCAGGTCTCTTACATATCGACCGGTGGCGGTGCTTTCCTGGAATTTGTGCAGGGCGATGTGTTGCCTGCCGTGGCAATGCTGGAAACTCGCGGCCAGGACTGAACTATTTTGGAATCCAAACTAACAAGAGGTAATTAACATGGCACTTATCAGTCTTCGACAACTGCTGGATCATGCCGCCGAGCACAGTTACGGCGTCCCTGCCTTCAATGTGAACAACCTGGAGCAGGTGCGAGCCATCATGGAGGCCGCCCATGAAGTCAACAGCCCGGTGATCCTGCAGGCATCCGCCGGTGCCCGAAAATATGCTGGTTCCAATTTTCTGCGACACCTGATTCTGGCCGCGATAGAAGAGTTTCCGCATATTCCCATTGTCATGCACCAGGACCATGGCGTGTCACCTGCCGTCTGCCAGCGCTCGATCCAGCTTGGCTTTTCCTCGGTGATGATGGACGGCTCACTGGGCGTGGATGGCAAGACGCCAATGGATTATGACTATAACGTGGGTGTTACCCGTAATGTGGTGCAACTGGCGCACGCCTGTGGCGTGTCGGTAGAAGGCGAGATCGGTTGTCTGGGGTCGCTGGAAACCGGTATGGCCGGGGAAGAAGATGGCATTGGCGCCGAGGGAAAGTTGACCCATGAGCAGATGCTGACCGACCCAGAGGAAGCGGCGTCGTTTGTTGCTGACACGGGTGTGGATGCGCTTGCGATTGCCGTGGGCACCAGTCATGGCGCGTACAAGTTCAGCCGTCCGCCCACAGGCGACACCCTGGCGATCGAGCGTATCAAGCAGATACATGCGCGTATTCCAGAGACTCATCTGGTGATGCACGGATCCTCGTCGGTGCCCCAGGAATGGTTGGCGATCATCAATGAGTTTGGCGGCGAGATCCCGGAAACCTACGGTGTGCCCGTGTCGGAGATACAGGAAGGTATCAAGCATGGGGTGCGCAAGGTCAATATCGATACGGACCTGCGTCTGGCCTCCACGGGCGCGGTGCGCAAGTTTCTGGCGGAAAACAAGTCGGAGTTTGATCCACGCAAGTTCCTGATTCCCACAATGAAGGCCATGAAGGGTGTGGTCAAGGATCGGCTGGAAGCCTTCGGTACGGCGGGGCATGCTGATCGCATGGGCAAGATCTATACGCTTGAGGAAATGAGCGACAAATACGGGATCAAGTAACGCTTTGTTTTGGGTCGGTCAGGAAGTGGGAGGGACACGTTGGACCGACCGCTTCCTTTGCACTCACAGCCGGCGGGGCGGAACTCGACCTCGCGCCGCGCGCTCGGGACTCAGACAGTCCTCCCGCTGATCGGCTGTGAGCCCAAAGGAAAAACGCGGCCTGATTGGTCCACCGCGCTCCCTCCCACTCCCTGACCTAGTGCAAATCTGCAGCAGCGTGCCGACCGATCCCGGCTAAAACAAAGAATAACCTGCAAAGAACTACCAAAGAACACGGCACCGGATAGTGCCATTGATCTCATGCAGCTTGTCCAGCGCGATGTGACTGTCCTCTTCCGCTATGTCCATGACAACGTAACCGATCTTGTCATTGGTCTGCAGATACTGCGAACAGATGTTGATGCCGCTTTCCGAGAAAATGCGGTTGATCTGCGAGAGTACACCAGGCACGTTTTCATGCACGTGCAGCAGCCGGTGCATGCCGGGATGTGATGGCAGAGCCACCTCCGGGAAGTTCACTGACGTGATCGATGAGCCGTTGTCGCTGTAACGCACCAGCTTCTCGGCGACCTCCATGCCAATGTTCTCCTGCGCTTCCATGGTGCTGCCGCCCACGTGTGGTGTCAGGATGCAGTTGTCATACTTGCGCAGTGGGGAAACGAATTCGTCATCATTGGAGCGCGGTTCGACCGGGAATACATCCACGGCGGCACCGGCCAGATGACCGGTCTCCAGTGCATCAGCCAGCGCATCAATATCAACTACCGTGCCGCGTGATGCGTTGATCAGGATACCTCCCTTCTTCATCCAGCCCAGTTGTTCCTTGCCAATCATATTGGCTGTCTGTGGCGTTTCCGGTACATGCAGACTGATCACATCACAGGTCTGCATCAGTTCCTTCAGTGACGAGACCTGCACCGCGTTGCCCAACGGCAGCTTGGTGACGATGTCGTAAAGATACACCTTCATGCCCATGGATTCGGCCAGCACGCTGAGCTGTGAACCGATATTGCCATAGCCGACCAGGCCCAGTTTTTTGCCGCGGGTCTCGAACGAGCCCGTGGCGACTTTTTGCCAGACGCCCAGGTGTGCCTGCGCGTTCTTCTCCGGCACCCGGCGCAGCAGCAGGATGGTCTGGCCGATAACCAGCTCGGCGACGCTGCGGGTATTGGAATAAGGTGCATTGAACACGGGCACGCCTCGCACCAGCGCTGCCTTGAGATCGACCTGGTTGGTACCGATGCAGAAACAGCCGACAGCCTGCAGTTTGCTGGCAGCATCAAACACGCGTTCGGTTAACTGGGTGCGGGAGCGGATACCAATAAAGTGTACGTCCCTGACCTTTTCAACGAGCTCGTCTTCGGGCAACGAGGTCTTCAGGTATTCGATATTGGTGTAGCCGGCTTCATGCAGGGTGTTGACGGCACTTTGATGCACGCCTTCAAGCAACAGGAAACGGATCTTGCTCTTATCCAGAGATGTAGGTTTCATACGATGCGGTATCTCTTAACGAGTTCTGACAGTCAGCGGGTTCTGAGATGAGGCTCTCAGGTACGAGGCGCGCTATGGTACCATAAACGCCGTCAGTAACATAAAAGGTAATCCTGGTAATGAGCGCGATGCAGCAGACGTTGGCGGCCACCCTGGCTGAAATTGTAGGACCAGACCGTGTCAGTATAGATCATGAATCCCTTCAGGTTTTTGGCAAGGACTGGACCAAGGTCTATGAGCCAAACCCGGCTGCCATTGTCTTTCCCGGATCCATCGAGGAAGTGCAGGCACTGGTACGCTTGGCCAATAAACAGAAGTTCGCATTGGTACCGTCGGGCGGCCGCACCGGCCTGAGTGGTGGCGCGGTTGCCGCCAACGGGGAAGTGGTGGTGGCGTTTGATCGGATGAACCAGATCCTGGATTTCAGCGCGGTCGATCGACAGGTGGTCTGCCAGCCGGGCGTCATTACCGAGCAGTTGCAACAGTTTGCCGACGACAAGGGGCTCTTCTATCCGGTCGACTTTGCCTCCTCGGGATCCAGTCAGATTGGCGGCAATGTCGCCACCAATGCCGGCGGGATCAAGGTCATCCGCTACGGCCTGACACGCGACTGGGTGATGGGCATGAAGGTGGTCACCGGCACCGGCGAACTGCTGGAACTGAATCACGGCCTGGTCAAAAATGCCACCGGCTATGATTTGCGGCACCTGTTTATCGGATCGGAAGGCACACTGGGTTTTATCGTTGAGCTTACCATGGCGCTGGCAACGCCCCCCAAGGACCCGACTGTGCTGGTACTGGCGGTGGATGATCTGGAAGCGACCATGCATGTGTTGCAGGCTTTCCAGGGGGCGCTGGATATCTGCGCTTTTGAGTTCTTTTCGGAAAAGGCACTGCTGCATGTGATGGCGGAAAAAGGCCTGCAGCGTCCCTTTGACACGGCAGGTACTTTCTATGCGCTGATCGAGTTTGAAAACACCAGTGAGGCTGTGATGGAAGCGGCCATGGCAGTTTTCGAACATTGTGTGGAGCAAGGTTGGGCGCTTGACGGCACCATGAGCCAGAATATTACCCAGGCCCGCAGCCTTTGGCGCCTTCGCGAGGATATTTCGGAGACCATCTCCCGGTTTACGCCCTACAAAAACGACATCTCGGTGCAGGTGTCCAAGGTGCCGGCTTTCCTGAAAGAAGTCGATGCCATTGTCACCCGTCAGTACCCGGACTTTGAGATCATCTGGTTTGGCCATATCGGCGACGGCAATGTCCACCTGAATATTCTCAAGCCTGATGCGCTGGCCAAGGAAGAGTTCTTCCGGCAATGCGGCGACGTCAGCTATGACATATTTGATGCCGTCAAAGCCTATGGGGGGAGTGTCTCTGCCGAGCACGGTGTCGGGCTGCTGAAAAAACCCTACCTGCAATACAGCCGCAGTGAGGCGGAAATTGCCAGCATGAGAGCACTGAAGCAGGTCTTTGATCCGAATAAGGTCATGAATCCGGGGAAGATTTTTGATTAAAAACGGTGGCTTGTAGCGCTATTGAGACGAACATCACAGTTTTTGCGATAGTTTTACTGAAAAAGCGGATATTTCGTCGTTTTTCGTTAAAAACTGTATTCCCAGCGACAAAATATAGCGGTACACTGCTTTTAGGGTTCAGTGTCGAATCCAGCAGTTGACGCATTTGTCAACTGTGTTAATAAATATCGGGATCCGCCGGGAACGTTTTCTGGTCTGTCCCTTGGAAATAGCAAGAGAGCAATATGTCACAGCAAGTAGAAGGTACCGTTAAGTGGTTCAATGACGAGAAAGGTTTCGGTTTCATTGAGCAGGAAGGTGGAAAGGACGTATTCGTCCATTTTAGTGCCATTAACGGTACTGGAAGAAAGACGCTGCACGAAGGCCAGAAAGTTACTATGGAAGTAACTCAGGGCCAGAAAGGGCCACAGGCAGAGAACGTAAATCCTCTGTAAAATACGAAAACGCAGGGCGTAAAACCCCTGCGTTTTTTTATTCGCCGTGCACTGACATCAAGACTGGTCTGCAGAATAGCCAGCGATATTCCATTGCTTTGATTTCAGCAGTTTGGGGCATCTGTTGCCTGAATTTAGCTGAGAAAAATCCGGGTATCACAGGCTCAGCGTTCTGAGTCCGTCCTTCGTTCCCAGAATCAGTTTATCGGCCGGCCTTGCGGCAAACAGTCCATTAGTGACCACGCCAGTGATCTGATTGAGTTGTTGTTCCAGTTTTCGGGGATCAACAATACTCATATTATGGATGTCGATAATGATATTGCCATTGTCGGTGACGAACCCTTCCCGATAAACCGGATCGCCCCCCAATTTTACAATTTCGCGACCCACGTGACTGCGCGCCATGGGAATCACTTCCACGGGTAATGGAAAGTGGCCCAGCACATCCACCAGCTTGCTGCCGTCGGCGATACAAACAAACTCTTTGGCCACGGCTGCGATTATTTTTTCGCGGGTCAGCGCGCCACCGCCGCCTTTGATCAGCTGCAGATACTCGTTGGCCTCATCAGCGCCATCGACATAAACACTGATCTCTGGCGCCGAATTGAGATCGATCACCGGAATGCCCAGCGCCTTGAGCCGTTTGCCAGTTTCTTCAGAGCTGGCCACAGTGGCCTGGATGTCATGTTTAAACTCGCCCAGGTATTCAATGAAGTAATTGGCTGTTGAACCGGTGCCCACGCCCACCACAGTGCGTTCATCCAGACGGCTTTTGACGTAGTCGGCAGCAGCCCTGGCGACGGCTTTCTTCAGTTCATTCTGGTCCATGATGATTTCCTGTAGTTTGCTGGCAATAAAAGGGGACGGAGGATATTATGACTCGCCATAATATCCTCCGTCCCCTTTTATTGCCACACGGGAGGACCCGCAGCAAGGCAACCGGCATGGACAAGTACGTTAAAGATATTCTCTCGGCGCGCGTCTACGATGTTGCCATTGAGAGTCCTATTCACAAGGCCGCGTCCCTCAGTCGCCGGCTGGAGAACGACGTCTGGCTCAAGCGCGAAGACCTGCAACCGGTGTTCAGTTTCAAGCTGCGTGGGGCCTACAACAAGATGTCCCGGTTGTCACCGGAGGCCGCCAGACGCGGCGTCATTGCCGCCAGCGCCGGTAATCATGCGCAAGGCGTTGCCCTGGCTGGCACCACCCTGGGCATCAACACCGTTATCGTGATGCCGGTAACAACACCGGCCATCAAGATCGATGGCGTACGCTCACGCGGTGGCAAGGTGATCCTGCACGGCGACACCTACAATGACGCGGCTGAATTTGCCATGAACCTGGTCGCCGAAAAGGGTTACACGTTTGTGCATGCCTTTGACGACCGTGATGTGATTGCCGGTCAGGGCACGGTCGGCCTGGAAATTGTTCGCCAGCACAGTGGCCCACTTGATGCCATTTTTGTGCCCGTGGGTGGCGGCGGGCTGATGGCGGGCATGGCGGCCTACATCAAGTATATCCGGCCGGAAATCCGCCTGATCGCCGTTGAGGCTGAAGACTCCGCCTGTCTGAAAGCGGCGCTGTCGGCCGGGCGTCGGGTCAAACTGTCACAGGTGGGCCTGTTTGCTGACGGCGTTGCGGTCAATCAGGTCGGCAAGGAAACCTTCAAGATTCTCAAACACTGTGTTGATGAAGTGGTGACGGTGACCACCGATGAAATATGCGCAGCCATCAAGGACATCTTTGATGATACCCGTGCGGTAACCGAGCCGGCCGGTGCGGTCGCTGTTGCGGGTCTTAAGAAATCGGTACGTGAGCAGTCACTTCGTAGTATGAGCTTGATGGCGCTGGTTACCGGTGCCAATGTCAACTTTGATCGGCTGCGGCATATTTCCGAACGGGCGGAGCTGGGCGAGAGTCGCGAAGCCGTGCTGGCAGTGACGCTGGATGAAAAACCGGGCAGTTTTCGCCGCTTTTCTCAGGTGCTGGGCAAGCGCAGTGTCACTGAGTTCAATTACCGCTACGGAGATTCCGCCGCCGCCAAGATATTTGTCGGTGTTGAAATTGATGATCCGGCCGGTGGTCGTGAGAAACTGATTGCGACATTGCGCAGTAAAGGTTTCGAAGTGCATGACATGACCCATAACGAGGCGGCCAAGTTGCACATACGCCACATGGTCGGGGGCCGTAGCGATAAGGCATTGAATGAGCGGGTTTTCCGCTTTGAATTTCCGCAGCGCCCCGGTGCGTTAATGACCTTCCTGGATCTGCTCGGCGAGCAATGGAACATTTCCATGTTCCATTACCGCAATCATGGCGCGGCGTATGGACGGGTGTTGGTCGGGCTGCAGGTGGCGCCGCAAGACACCACGGCCTTTGATGATTTTGTGCGCAAGATCCCCTATCAGTTTCAGGAAGAGACCGGCAATATTGCCTACCAGACTTTTCTGGGCAGTTAGTCTGGGCAGCCAGTTTTGGCTGCCAGGCTGTCAGCCGAGGTAGGAGCAGCAGTAATCGGTGACCGCCATTACCTTGATGTCGAAGGCCGAGTTTGCGGGTACTTCAAAGGTATCGCCGCCGGCAATTTTGCGCCACAGATCTTCGCCGGGAAGCAGAATTTCCACCTGCCCGGACAGGATCTCCATGATCTCTTTTTTCTCGGTACCGAAGCGATACTCGCCCGGCATCATGATACCCAGCGTTTTTACATCGCCGTTGTCGAACTCGACAACCCGGCTGGTGACGTTGCCGTCAAAATAAATGTTGGCGGCTTTGACCACGGTGACATTTTCAAATTTGTTCATAAGGGGGCTCGCAATAGTCTGGAGGTAGGATTTCCCGGCGAGCGATTTTAGCGGTTTCTCCGACTTTCGGCCAGCGCCGGCGTCAAAGGTGGCGGTCCTCGGCCGCTATCGCAGTACCCAGCATGGCGCCCATATCGATGAAGTTGCCCGCCGCCAGTGCCGAATTCAGTTCAACCCGGTTTTCGGCAAATACGGCAATGACCGTGGAGCCGAGTTTGAATCGTCCCATTTCGCCGCCCCGGGCGATCTGCACCGCAGGCCGCTGCTGCCGATAGTCAGTTCTGCGCAAGCCGTGTGGCGCCGGCGCTGCCTGACCTGACCACACCGTATCGATGCTGCCCACGATCATGGCGCCCACCAGGATCAGGGCCATGGGTCCGCAATCTGTATCAAAGATACACACCAGGCGTTCATTGCGCGCAAACAGGTCATCAACCCGTTCTGCGGTCAGCTGATTGACGGAGAACAGTTTGCCGGGCACATAGGTCATTTCCCGCAGCACGCCAGGCAAAGGCATGTGCACCCGGTGATAGTTGCTGGGTGACAGATAGATGGTGGCAAAGCAGCCTTCATCGAACTCGGCGGCCAGGGTGGGGTCGCCGCCCAGCAGTGCCTGCAGATTGAAACGGCGCCCTTTCGCCTGTAGCAGCAGACCATCACGGACCGGCCCCAGCTGACTGACAACACCATCAGCAGGGCAGAGTATGGTGCTGTCATCGCCATGCAGCGGACGGGCATCTGCTCTGAGGGCGCGTGTGAAAAACGCGTTGAAGCAGCTATAGGCGCTGGGATCCGGTTCCAGGGCCTGAGTCATGTCGACCCCATAGCGCTGAATAAACCAGCGTATAAAAGGTCCTTTAATGACGGACCACGGGCAATTTGCCAGTTTGCCTGCCAGGCGGGACAGCAGGTGCTGGGGGGCCAGGTACTGCATCAGAATGAAAAGCGAATCTTTCATGAATTTCCTGTTTGCACAGCTGCATCGCCGGGTGGTTGTGTTCGTCCTTCAGGTTCGTCAGGCGCAAGCTTAATCAAGGCGGTCCGAGCGCACAAGTTTGGCGTATTTATGCCCGTTGGGCTAATGATTTTCCGGCATTGTCCGATGTAATGGAAGCAGCGCATTTTTATCCGGCTGGAGGTCAAGCAGGTCATGTTGTTTATTATTGGATTTCTGGTGGTCCTGCTTAGCGTGGCCGGCGGCTATATCATGCACGGCGGCATCCTCAGCGTGTTGTGGCAGCCATCGGAGTTCATCATCATTTTCGGCGCCGCCCTGGGTGCCTTTCTGATATCCAACAGCATGCATCTAGTCACGGAGACCGGTAAGAGTCTGCCAAGGGCCATTTTCGGGTCCAGTACCAGCGAGAAACTGTACCTCGACCTGTTGGGTCTGCTGTTTGATATTTTCAACAAGGCTCGCCGCGAAGGCATGATGTCCATCGAAGGCGATATTGAGGTGCCCGCCGAAAGCGGACTCTTTACCCGTTATCCGGCCTTGCTGAAGGATAAGCGTATCATTGAATTTCTGACTGACAACCTGCGCATCATGACCACCAGCAACATGGCACCGCATGAAATCGAGTCCATGATTGACGCCGAAATAGAAACCCAGATGCATGAATTGAGTGAGCCCTCGCATGCCGTGCACCGGGTTGCCGATGCCCTGCCCGGCTTTGGTATCGTCGCTGCGGTACTGGGTATTGTGATCACCATGCAAAAGCTCGGGGGTCCGCCCGAAGCACTGGGGCAAAGTGTGGCAGCGGCGCTGGTGGGTACCTTTGTTGGTATTTTTGCCGCTTACGGGTTCGTCGGGCCGATGAGCAATCGTCTCGCGTCGGTCGCCGAAGAAGAAATAAAAATGTTCGAATGTGTCAAGGCCGCGATCGTTGCCACGGCCAACGGCCTGCCGCCGCAGCTGGCAGTCGAGTTTGCCCGCAAAACCCTGTACTCGGGCGAGCGTCCCTCCTTTGCCGAGCTTGATGAGCACATTCGCAGCCGCTAAAGGGCGTTGAATTCACTGACGGAAGAGCATTGTTTTGGAAAAGTCAGAGCAGACCATCGTCATCAAGCGAGTAAAAAAATACGCGGCGGGCCACCATGGTGGCTCCTGGAAAATTGCGTTCGCGGATTTTGCCCTGGCGCTGATGGCGTTCTTTCTGGTGTTATGGTTAATTGAGAGTACCACCGAACTTGAAAAGATGGTCATCGCCGGCTATTTCTCCGACCCACGCAGTCTGGCCAGTTCCGGTGACGGGGGCACGCCCTATGTGCTTGACCTGCAGGGGCGGCCCCTGACGCTTCCCAACCAGGGACTGAGTCTGGCGCTGGTGCAGGAAGACCGGGAGCAGGCGGTTGAGGCCGACGATGATGAGCTCGAGAACCTGGAGTATATTGAGCTGGCACGACTGCGTGAAACCCAGCTTTTGCAAAGTATGGCAGGTCAGCTGGAGCGAGTGATTGCCGGCAACCAGGAATTTGAATGGTTCAGCGACAGCCTCTCGATGGAAGTGACCGAAGACGGCCTCAGTATCCAGATCATCGATCGCGAAAACCGGCCGCTGTTCGCGTCCGGCTCGGCACAGATGCAGCCCTATGCCCTGGAAGTACTCTGGGCCATGGCCAGTGTACTGGAGGATATTCCGAACAAAGTGAGTATCTATGGGCACACCGACAGTGTGCCGTTTGGCAGCGATCTGGCGCAATATACCAATTGGGAACTGTCTGCTGATCGCGCCAATGCTGCCCGCCGGGCGCTGGTGGAGGGCGGCATGCCCTTTCAGCAGTTTGCCCAGATTATCGGTATGGGCTCATCATTGCCGCTGTTGGCGAACAACCCGGCGGATGCCTCCAATCGGCGCATCGTGATCATGGTCCTCAACGAGGTGGCAGAGCGCCGCATCATGGACAATACCCTGACCTCCGAACTGGAGGGTGGTGCGCCGCCGGCTGATGCCGTACCTGAGAATATGCCGGAAATTTTCTGACGCCGGTCATGCGGCCAGCAAGGGTGCCTAGCTGCGGCCCAGCTCCTGCAGAATATGATGGTAGCTGTTCAGGCGCGAGGCATGGATTTTGCCTTTTTTGACGGCGGCGAGCAGGGCACAGCCCGGTTCCTGCTGGTGACGGCAATCGCGAAAACGGCACTGCCCGGCATAGGGCCGAAACTCCACGAAGCCATCCATCAGCTGCTCCGCATCGATGTGCCACAACCCAAACTCGCGAATACCCGGTGAGTCCACCAGATCGCCGCTGCCCGGCAAGTGATAGAGTTTCGTGGCAGTGGTGGTATGGGTGCCCTTCTCACGGCCTGCCGCCCGGCCCCTGGACAGGCCGCCGACATCGGCGGCACCGGCTGCGTTGTCATCATCGTCGATGCCACGCAGGGTGTTGATCAGCGACGACTTGCCAACCCCGGACTGGCCGACAAAAACGGCGGTTTCGCCGCTGAGCATATGCCGCAGCGCGTCGATACTCACTGGCTGATGACAGGATACGCGCAAGGTGTCGTAGCCAATGCCGGCATACAGTTTCAGCAGATCCGAGACTTTTAATGCGGCCGCATCCGCGTCAGCGTTGCTGGTTTCCGCTGGCATCAGGTCGCATTTGTTGAGCAACAGCAGGGGTTTGAGGCGCAAGTGTTCGATGGCCACCAGATAACGGTCAAGCAGGTTGCCAAAGGGCTCGGGTACTGGCGCGAACACCACCGCTACCCGGTCGATATTGGCGGCGATGCTGCGCTGCTCGCCGCGGGCATTGGGTCGGCTCATGGCCGAATGCCGGGGTATCAGGGCGACGATGATGCCGGTGTTGTTGCCCTCGGCCTGCCAGATGACCTTGTCACCCGTGACCAGCGGGGGCAGATTGCTGCGCTGGTGACAGCGAAAAAGCTGGCCCTGGGTTGCCGGGCTCAGCGATTCCACATCCAGTTGCTGACCGTAGTGGCAGACGATCAGGCCTTCCTGTTCCGGACCCAGCGTTGTTTCATCATCGCTGCCAGTGCGTTGCTGAGCCGGCGCGGTGGGCTTGCCACGGGCTTTCTGCTGGCTGCTGATGCGCCGTAATTGATGTTCGTTCAGTCGTCGTTTGGCCATGACCCGGCATTCTATTACAATGGGTGCCCCGTGGGACCCCGCGCGGCTAAAATAAAACCTCGGGACCCGAATCCCCGATGGGTTAAACCAGGATGAAACATCATGGCTGTTGTCGACAAAAGCAAAACCCTGATCTGGATTGACATGGAAATGACCGGTCTTGAGCCCGAGACCGACCGTGTCATCGAAATCGCCACACTGATCACTGATGCTGATCTGAATATTCTGGCAGAAGGCCCGGTAGTGGCTGTGCACCAGTCCGATTCGGTGCTGGCCGGCATGGACGAGTGGAACCAGCGCACCCACGGTGACTCCGGTCTGGTTGCGCGGGTGCGTGCCAGTCGCGCCGACGAGGCGGATGCTGAGCAGCAAACGCTGGATTTTCTGCACGAGTATGCCGACACCGGCAGTTCACCGATGTGCGGCAACAGTGTCCACCAGGACCGTCGCTTTCTGGTCAAATACATGCCCACACTGGAAGCCTTTTTCCATTACCGCAATCTCGATGTCAGCACGGTCAAAGAGCTGGCACGGCGATGGCGTCCGGATCTGCTGGGTGGTTTCACCAAGACCAGCAGCCATCAGGCACTGGATGATATCCGTGATTCGGTCAGTGAACTGCAGTATTACCGCGGGCATTTCTTCAAGCTTTAAGCGTTCGCTGTGCATGCTGTTGCAGCGCCCAGGCCACATGCTCGCGCACCAGTGGCGACGCGTGGTGCTGACGGCTGTGCAGTGCGTCAAGGACCGGGATGGTGCTGGGTGCATTGCCCAGCCCTACCGCCAGGTTGCGCAGCCAGCCCTCATAGCCGGTGCGACGTATCGCTGAACCGGCGGTGTTGCGCAAAAATGTCTCTTCACTCCACATGAACAGCTCGCTCAGATCGGCGTTGTCCAGGCCATGACGCGGCGCGAAATCGGTCTCCTCGCTGAGCTGGCTGAACTTGTTCCAGGGGCAGATCAACTGGCAGTCGTCACAGCCAAACACGCGATTGCCGATAGCCGGGCGAAGTGACTCGGGGATGCTGCCTTTAAGTTCGATGGTAAGATAGGAAATGCAGCGCCGCGCATCCAGCTCATTGGCACCCACAAATGCCTGTGTCGGACAGATGTCCAGACAGGCGGTGCATGACCCACAGTGACCACTTACCGGCTCATCGATGGGCAACGGCAGATCAGTGAACAGCTCGCCCAGGAAAAACCACGAACCGGCTTTCCTGTTCAGCAGCATGGTGTTTTTGCCAATCCAGCCCAGCCCGGCTTTTTCTGCCAGAGCCCGCTCCAGCACCGGCGCGCTGTCGACAAAAGCACGGTAACCCATGGGACCGGCCAGGTCGGTGATGTGCTCGGCCAGTTGTTGCAAACGCTTGCGAATCAGCTTGTGATAATCGCGGCCACGCGCATAGCGTGAGATATACGCTTTGCCTGGGTTTTTCAGCGGAGTGAGCGATTGCTCTTTATCCAGGCTATAGTCCATGCGGACACTGAGTACCCGAATGGTGCCGGGGTGCAGCGCGTCAGGGTGCAGCCGCAGGTCCCGATGGCGGGCCATGTAATCCATGTCGCCATGAAAATTGCGGGCCAGCCAGGCATCCAGATGCGGCTGGTAAGCGCTCAAGTCAATGTCGGTCACGGCCAGTTGCTGAAACCCCAGGGTCGCGGCGAGCTCGCGGATCCGGGTCAGCAGGCTGGCGGCCTGATCGGGCAGCATGAGGTTAAAGCGCCCGCAGCACCGCAGCCGCGGCTTCGAGTGTGCTGTCGTCTTTGCAAAAACAAAAACGAATGACGCGGGATTGAGGCGTTTCCGCGCAAAACGGCGACAACGGGATGGCCGCCACGCCTTTTTCTTTACACAGCCAGGTGACAAATTCCATGTCGGACACATCACTGATGGCACTGTAGTCGACACATTGGAAGTAAGTGCCAGCCGATGGCGTGAAGGTGAAGCGGGCGTCGGCGAGCAGGGCCGCGAAGGTGTCGCGTTTTTGCTGATAAAAAGCCGGCAGCTGCAGGTGATGTTCGGGGCAATCGCGCATGAAATCGGCAATGGCATGCTGTATGAAGCTGGTCGAGGTAAAGGTGACAAACTGGTGCACCTTGCGGAATTCATCAGTCAATGCCGGCGGCGCGATGCAGTACGCTGCCTTCCAGCCGGTGGCATGGTAAGTCTTGCCAAATGAAAACACGGCAAAACTCTTTTCTTTCAGTTCGGCATGACACAACACGCTTTCATGATGGCCGCCGTCAAACACCATGTGTTCGTAGACCTCGTCGGATAGCAGCAGAATATCGCGGTCGCGAATCAGCTCTGCCAGTGTGTCGAGGTCGTCCCGGGTCAGCACTGAACCACTGGGGTTGTGCGGTGAGTTGATGATAACCAGACGGGTACGCGCCGTGATCCGGTCCGCGAAGCGCTGCCAGTCAATGCCCCAGCCCTGTCCCGCTACTGGCGCACGCATGGGAATATGGACAGGGACACCACCGGCCAGCCGCACCGCCGGATCGTACGAGTCGTAGGCGGGGTCAAACATAATGACTTCGTCGCCCTCGCCGACCGTCGCCTGAATGGCATCAAACAGCGCCTCGGTCGCGCCCGATGTCACGGTTATTTCCTGATCTGCATCCACGCGGCAACCGTATAGATTCTCAACCTTGACGGCTATCTGTTCGCGCAGCGCCGGCACGCCCGTCATCGGCGAATACTGATTGCGACGGTCGTTCAGATAGAACGAGACACGTTCACGCAGTGCCGCCGGGCAGTCAAAATCGGGAAATCCCTGCGACAGGTTGATGGCGTTATGTGCCTGTGCCATTCTCGTCATCACGGTGAAGATGGTGGTGCCCACCTGGGGAAGTTTGCTGCGCAAAATGATAGCCTCTCGTAAATCGGTTTTTGCCAGAATGATGTTTGCCAGAATACAGGATACCCGCTCATGACTCGAGCTTTAGCTGACTCAGCGCCGGTCACAGAACCCGGCACCCCAGAATCCACAATAGAACCCCAACAAGCACCCCAGACAGAACCCAGGTGGCACGGGCAGCGAGCAGTCAGTTTGCCGGGACTGAACATCACCGCCGGACGACAGGCGCTGCTCGACTACTTTGACAATACCTGGAAGCTCACCGAAACCCTGTTTTCGGCGCTGGTCAGTGAGGAAGCCTATTTTGTCAGGCCCTATCACAAGACCCGTCATCCGCTGATCTTCTATTACGTCCATCCGGTCACGTTCTACATCAACAAACTGCTGGTGGCGGGTCTGCTCGATAAACCGCTGAACGCGGATTACGAGATTCTGTTTGAAACCGGTGTTGATGAAATGAGCTGGGATGATTTGCATGACGGTGAACAGGAGATCTGGCCGAGCGTTGCCGAGGCGCGGGAGTATCGACGCCAGGTCTACCAGACCGTGCATCAGTTGATCAGCAGCCACCCCGAGTTTGACAAGCCGGTAACCATGGACAGCCCGGGCTGGGCACTGGTCATGTGTTTCGAGCACGAGCGCATTCACCTGGAGACATCCAGCGTGCTGATGCGCGAGCTGCCACTGAAGTATGTGCGCGCGCCACAGCAATGGCCCGCACTGCCGCTGGCGAAAAATCCGCCGGAACGTTTTGCGCGCCCGGTTGCCGGTCTGCACTATCCGGCCGAAAATCCCATGATTGACGTGGCAGCACAGACCGTCTCGGTCGGCAAGCCCGCTGACTGGCCGACATTTGGCTGGGATAACGAGTACGGCGCCGACACCCGCAGGGTCAAAGCGTTCCGCGCCAGCAAACGACTGATCAGTAATGGCGAATTTTACGAATTTGTCAGCTCCGGTGCCTACCTGGATGAACAGTACTGGAGCGAGAAAGGCTGGGCCTGGCGCCGGTTCCGCAACACCCGCTGGCCAACCTTCTGGGTGCAGGATGGCCCGGTCGGATCACACCAGTACAGGTTACGCACGCTGTTCAGTGTCGAACCCATGCAGTGGGACTGGCCGGCCATCGTCAATTTCTATGAGGCGAAGGCCTATTGCGCCTGGCGCTCCGAACGCGATGGAGTAAAAACCCCGTACCGTCTTGCCAGCGAAAAAGAACATCTGGCGCTGCATGATGATGAATGGCAGTCGGTACGTCAGTGGCAACCAGGGCTGAACGGCCCGAAGGCCCTCGAATTGATCGGATGCGACCCGGTCATGCGTGACCCCGCCCTGCCTGATCCGGGCACGCGAGCGCCGGGCCAGCGACCCATCAATCACAACCTGCACTACGGCAGCGAAGGGCCGGTGGAGAAATTTGCTGCTAATGGCAAGGGTTTCCACGATGTGCTGGGCAACGTCTGGCAGTGGAGTGAGGACGTCTTCCATCCATTGCCCGATTTTGCCATTCATCCGTATTATGTGGACTTCAGCACGCCGTGTTTTGATGATCAGCATCAGATGATCATGGGCGGGTCGTTCATCAGCACCGGTGATGAGGCCAGTGTCTGGGCGCGTTTCCACTTCCGCCCGCATTTCTTCCAGCATGCCGGGTTCCGTCTGGTACAGGGTGATGACACGGCGGTCACCCAGGACGGTGGCAAACGTTATGAAACCGATGCCTTGCTGGATCAATACATGTTGTTCCACTGGGGATCGCGCGCCGAACAGCGTGACGAGGACATCAGTGCGGCTGTCGGGCATCCGGAAACCCGTCTATTCATGGAAACCATGGCGGAACTGGTCGGTGACTTTGCCGGGGCCCATGAGGCTGTTCTCGACCTGGGCTGCGCCACCGGTCGGGCCAGTTTCGAGCTGGCGCGTCGCTTCCGGCGCGTACTCGGCCTTGATTACAGCCAGGCATTTATCGATGCGGCAAACATCCTGCAGCGACAGGGCAGTCTGGCCTATTCGCGGCTGGAAAGCGGCCGTCATACCACGCCGATGATGGCCAGAGTGCCCGCAACGATTGATCGCTCTCGGGTGGCATTTATTCAGGGCGACGCGACCCAATTGGCGGCGTCGGGCGTAGATGTTGATAACCATCCCGATGCGCGTTTTGATGCTGTGCTGATGAGCAATCTGCTGTGCCGTCTGCCGGATCCGGCCGCCTGCCTGCGTCAGTTTACCGGGCCGAACGCGCTGCTGCGTGACGGGGGCGTACTGGTGCTGTCATCGCCCAATACCTGGATGGATCAGTATACCCCGGTGGACGCATTTGTTGATGGACCCGACAGTGCGGCGGCGCTGGAAAAGCTGGGCGAGCTGCTGCCTGGCTATGAGCTGGTTCATCAGCAGGATCTGCCTTTCATGATCCGTGAACACCGGCGCAAGTATGAGTACATCGTCAGCCAGGTCTCCGTGTGGCGCAAGCGCCCGGCCTGAACCCGGGTGGCAGGCTCAGGCAGTCACTGTCTGGCCTGCCAGCGCACGGCATGCCTGGCCAGCGATACGCACGCTGTCCAGGCGCTTTTCGTGATCGAAGATATGGGCGCTGAACATGATTTCATCGACGCCGGTGCGCTCAATGAAGCGCGCAATGCCCTGCTGCACATCATCCGGATCGCCGATAATCGCCTCCCGTAACGCATGACCGGCACCGGCCAGTTCGGCGGCGGAAAAATGCGCTTCAATGTCTGCCAGCGGTGGTTTCAATGGGCCGGGCGTCCCCCTTCTAAGCGCAATAAACTGCTGTTGTGTCGAGCTCATCAACACGCGGGCTTCGTCGGCACTGTGTGCCGCATACATGGGCACCGCCGCCATGCAGTATGGGGATTGCAACTGTTCTGAGGGCCGGAAGCGGCTGCGATACAGGTCCAGTGCCTGCATCAGGTGATCCGGGGCAAAGTGGGACGCAAAAGCGAACGGCAGGCCCAGCGCGGCTGCCAGCTGGGCACTGAACAGGCTGGAGCCCAGCAGCCACAAGGGCACATGCAGCCCGGCACCGGGGACTGCCTGGACCGCCTGGCCTGGCGTTACTGGCTGGAAGTAACCCTGCAGCTCCTGCACATCGCGTGGAAACTGATCGACGCTGTCCTGATAGCGTCGCAATGCCTGCATGGTCAGCGAGTCTGTCCCCGGGGCACGGCCCAGACCCAGATCGATCCGCTCCGGGTAAAGAGACGCCAGCGTGCCGAACTGCTCGGCGACCATCAAGGGGGCATGATTGGGCAGCATGATCCCGCCGGAGCCCACGCGGATGCGCTGCGTGCCTTCGGCGACAAAACCAATGACGACAGCGGTGGCGGCACTGGCGATACCGGTCATGTTGTGGTGCTCGGCCAGCCAGAAGCGCTGATAGCCGCAGGCCTCCGCTGTCTGTGCCAGACTGCGTGAGTTCAGTAATGCCTGCCGAGGTGTGCTGCCCTGCACCACCGGCGCCAGATCAAGTAAAGAATACGGGATCATGAGTTCTCCAAAAACATCGGATTTGCGTAAGCAATTTAACATGCCAAAGGTCTGAGGGTATAACAGGGTGTTCACATGACGGGCAAAGAGCCCTCAGCGCATAGAGAGCCTTCAGCGCATAGAGAGCCCTCAGCGTGTCAAGAGCCCTCAGCGCATAGAGAGCCCCCAGCGCATAGAGAGCCCTCAGCGAATAAAGAGCCCTCAGCAGTCTGACGCCCAAAACTGTCTTTATATCGGGTATGGTCAGCCATAGGCTTGAATAATAATAGGGGCTGGATTACCCTGCGAAGTCCATAATTTGTACAACTATCACCCGATTTTCTGGAAATTTGTTACCGCAGGGAATGCCGAGGAACAAGTTGAAATCAAGCTCTCTGAGGAGATTAACGTGAAAAAACAGACAATTTTATCAGCAGCAATAGCCGCTGCAGTGGCCGGCTCCATGGCCCTGACGGCGGTCAGCATTCAGGCTGATGATCATGATGAGGGTTTCGAGGCGCCACGCACTGAATGGGGTACACCTGATCTGCGCGGTGTATGGAATTTCAGTTCCAACACGCCACTGGAGCGTTCGCGCGATTACGGTGATCGTCAGTTTTATACACCGGAAGAAGTCATCGCCCGCGACCAGCGTGCTGCCGAGGCCGCAGCGGCCAGTGACGGCAACTCTTCTCAGGGCGGTGTTGGTGGTTACAACCAGTTCTGGGTAGAAGGCATGCCTCAGGACCTCAATCTGCGGACATCCATCCTGATCTATCCGGAAGACGGCCGTATGCCGGCCCGTGTGGAAGGCGCTCCGGTTGCCTTTGGTGGCCTGGGTCCGGATTACAATGGTGAGCGTCCAGTGCGTGTTGCCGTGGGTGGTATTGCCAAAGACGGCCCGGAAGACCGTGGTATCTCTGAGCGCTGTCTGTTGGGTTTCAACTCGGTACCGCCCTTCATGCCCAGCATGTACAACAACAACGTGCAGCTGTTCCAGACCGAAGACCATTTTGTCATCTACAACGAAATGATCCATGAGTCGCGCATTGTCCCGATGGACGGCCGGGATCACATTCCGGAAAACATCACGCAGTGGACCGGCGACTCCCGCGGTTACTGGGATGGCGACACGCTGGTGGTGGAAACCCGTAACTTTAATAGCAAGACCCAGACGTTCCGTGGCACCGGCATCAGCTCCAACAAGACGCTGACCGAGAAGTTCACCCGCACTGCCGAGGGTGTGGTCGAGTACGAATTCACCGTGGAAGACCCGCTGGCGTTTGAAGACAAGATCACCGGCATTGTGCCCATGTTCCGCTCCGATGGCGAAATGTTTGAATATGCCTGCCACGAAGGCAACTACGGCATGGTCAACATTCTGCAGGGGCAGCGTGTGGAAGATGGCACCTGGGATTACGAGAACAACCGGGCGATGCGTCTGGGGCAATGATCTCGTTACGGGAATAGACTTTAACAGACAAAAAAACAAGGTTGTTCATGAAAACACAATTCAAAACATTTTTTGCGGTAGCGGCCACGGCCGCAGCCGTCAGCGCGTTCTGGGTTACCCAGGACGTTTCCCAGGCGCAGAATCAGTCACGCACCGAGATTCCCCGCACGCCCGATGGCAAGCCCAACCTCAGTGGTATCTGGCAGGCCATGAATACCGCGTACTGGGATCTTGAGCCGCATGAAGCGCGTCACGGTCCGTTGTCTGCCCTGCAGGCCGGTGCTCATCTGGCTGTACCTCCCGGCATGGGCGTGGTGGAAGGCGGCATGCTGCCTTACAAGCCCGGCATGCGTGAAGCCAAAGAAGAGAACCAGGCCAACTGGCTGGAACGCGATCCGGCAACCAAGTGTTATTTGCCGGGCGTACCGCGCGCGACCTATCAGCCTTACCCGTTCCAGATTTTCCAGGCGCCTGACGCCACGCTGATCGCTTATCAGTTTGCCGGTGCTGACCGTATCGTGCACATGGATCGTCCGGAGCTGGAAGCCCAGGTGGACAGCTGGATGGGCCACAACAACGGTACCTGGGATGGCGACACGCTGGTGATTGACGTGACCGGTCAGATGCCCGATACCTGGTTTGACCGTTCCGGTAACTACCACAGCGGCTGGGACATGCACGTGCAGGAGCGCTACACCATGCTGGATCGCAACACCATTGCGTATGAAGCGACGGTGAACGACCCTAATGTGTACGAGCGTCCCTGGACCATCAACATGCATCTGTACCGTCATCAGGACGAGAACATGAAGCTGCTGGAGTACAAGTGTGTGGAGTTCGTTGAGGAGCTGTTGTTTGGCCACCTGCGGGCACCGGGGTCACCCATTGGAGATGGCATTACACCCATTAACTGAAGAAAACTATCTGCCTTGCACTGACTATCTCGGCTACGTTTTCTTGATGCTGTGCATATCAGGCATTTAAAACACCGGCAAAATACTGTATAAATATACAGCCGTTTTGCCGGTGTTTTTATGTGCACTAATAATCCCCTGCCTGACGCGGCACCGGCCTATGCCGAGCTGCACTGCATCAGCAATTTCTCCTTTCTTCGCGGCGCTTCTTTTCCTGAAGAGCTGGTCAACCGTGCCCGGGAACTGGGTTATCGGGCACTGGCCATTACCGATGAATGCTCTGTCGCGGGTATTGTGCGTGCCTATTCTGCGATAAAGTCTGCAGGCGAAGTGGCTGCCAACTTCAAGCTGATAGTCGGTACTGAACTGGTCTGCCAGGACGGCTTGCAACTGGTGCTGCTGGCGCGTAGCCGGCGCGGTTATGGGCAAATGTGTACGCTGATCAGTGAGGCCCGCGGTGCCGCCAGTAAAGGTGAATACCTGCTTACCCGCAGCATGCTGGAGGCATTTGACGGAGATGATTGCCTGGCCCTGTGGCTGCCGCCCGGTCAGACCCGTTACGGACTGCAGGCGATGCCATCAGCCTCTGCTTTTGTGGCAAGGTATGCAGCTGATCTGCAATGGCTGGGTGGGCTGTTTCCGGGCCGGCTGTGGATCAGCGCACAGCTGTTTCTGGATGCGGATGACCGGGAAAAACTGACGGCCTTGCAGGCCCTGGCCGCGCACACCGGTTTGCCGATCTGTGCCAGCGGTGGCGTGCAGATGCATCACCCGCAGCGACGCCCGCTGCGCGATACGCTGACTGCCATCCGTCTGGGCAAGCCGGTGTCAGCCCTGGCGTTCGCGCTGCCTGCCAATGGCCAGCAGTGCCTGCGTACGCGGCAGACACTGGCCCGGTTGTTCCCGGCAGCGCTGTTGCAGGAAACGCTGCACATCGCCGGGCAGTGCCAGTTCAGTCTGTCCGAGCTGCGTTATGAGTACCCCCGGGAACTGGTGCCGGTGCGCGAGACGCCGCAAAGCTGGCTGCGGCAGCTGACCGAGGCGGGCATGAAGCAGCGCTGGCCGCAGGGTGTGCCCGGAAAAGTAAAAGGCATCGTCAACCGGGAGCTGGCCCTGATCGCCGAGCTGGGTTACGAGCACTTTTTCCTGACCGTGCATGACATCGTCGTGTTTGCCCGCAGCCGGAATATTCTGTGTCAGGGCCGGGGCTCGGCGGCCAACTCGGCGGTGTGTTATTGCCTGGGCATTACCGCCGTAGACCCGGCAAGACTGGATTTGCTGTTTGAGCGTTTCCTGTCGAAAGAGCGTGATGAACCGCCGGACATTGATGTCGACTTTGAACATGAGCGGCGCGAAGAAGTCATTCAGTATATCTACCGCAAGTATGGTCGCCACCGTGCTGCACTGGCCGCTACCGTCATCTGCTACCGCCGCCGCAGTGCCATACGTGATGTCGGCAAGGCACTGGGGCTGGGTAACGAGCAGCTTGAACAGCTGCTCAATATTTTGCGTATGGACAGTGACGGTGAGCCGGTGTGGCTGGAGCCGGTATCGATACCGGCGCCATTGCTGAAGCGCCTGGTGTTTCTGGTACAGCAGATCATCGGCTTCCCGCGCCACCTGTCCCAGCATGTGGGTGGTTTTGTCATCAGCGAAGGACCGCTGGCGCAGTTGGTGCCTGTCGAAAACGCCAGTATGGCTGACCGAACCGTGATCCAGTGGGAAAAGGATGACCTGGAGACGCTGGGGCTGCTGAAAGTGGATGTGCTGGCACTGGGCATGCTGACCGCGATACGCAAGGCACTGGACCTGGTCGGTGCCATCCAGGGTCGGCCACTGGCGCTGGCAGAGGTACCGGCCGAGGATGCACAGACCTATGACATGATCTGCCAGGCTGACACGGTGGGCCTGTTCCAGATCGAATCACGGGCCCAGATGAGCATGTTGCCGCGTCTGCGCCCGCGCAACTACTATGATCTGGTTATCCAGATTGCCATCGTCAGGCCAGGTCCCATTCAGGGTGACATGGTGCACCCCTATCTTGCGCGCCGGCAGGGACTGGAGCAGGTGCGTTATCCCAGCGACGCCGTGCGCGGCGTGCTGGCAAGAACCCTGGGGGTGCCGATCTTCCAGGAACAGGTGATGCAGATAGCCATGGTTGCCGCCGGCTTCAGTGGCGGTGAAGCCGATCAGTTGCGCCGTGCCATGGCCGCCTGGAAACGTAAAGGCGGGCTGGAGCCGTTCCGGGAAAAACTGATCAGCGGCATGCGGGCACGGGGCTATGAGGAAACCTTTGCGCAGCAGATCTACCAACAGATTAAAGGGTTTGGTGATTACGGTTTCCCGGAATCACATTCAGCCAGTTTTGCGTTGCTGGCCTATGTGTCCGCCTGGCTCAAGCGCCATCATCCGGCGGCCTTTGTGTGTGCTCTGCTCAACAGCCAGCCCATGGGGTTTTACGGGCCGTCACAACTGGTGCAGGATTTTCAGCGCCACGGAGGCCAGGTGTTACCGGTGGATGTCCAGTGCAGCGACGAGGATTGCACACTGGAGCCGGTGCTCATGACCCGCGGGGTTCAGCACCACGCGCTGCGGCTGGGGCTGCGCATGCTCAAAGGGTTGTCCGGCAACGCTATGCACGCGCTTGTGCAGGCTCGCGCTGAGCGTGCGTTTGTCAGCATCGCTGACCTGGTCCGGCGCACCGGGTTGTCGCAAACGGACAGCGATGCACTGGCAGCAGGTGATGCCCTGAAAAGTCTGGCCGCTGACCGATACCGGGCGTTCTGGGATGCCAGTGCGGTGGAGGCGCTGCCGCCGCTGTTTGCTGCCATGGGTGAGCACTACCGGCGATCGGCTGACAATCTGGACCTGATGCTGCCACGGCCCAGCGAGGCACAGGATATTGTCGCCGATTATAATCACACCGGCCTGACCCTGCGCCGGCACCCACTGGCTCTGTGGCGTGAGCACCTGGCTGCGCATGGCGTGTTGCGGGCGGATGAACTGTCTGCCCTGCCGGACCGCAGGCGCCTGAAGGTGGCGGGCCTGGTGACCTGCCGTCAGCGTCCGCAAACTGCTTCTGGCGTCACGTTTCTGACGCTGGAAGACGAAAGTGGTTTTATCAATGTGGTGGTATGGCCGCAGTTGCTACAACACTATTATCGGCCCGTGCACGAAGCCAGCCTGCTGGGTGTTGCCGGTTATCTGCAGCAAAGTGACGGCGTCATCCATGTGGTCGCCGGTACGCTGGTTGACCTGAGTGACTGGCTCGGCGACATGCAGGTGGCGTCACGCGACTTTGCCTGAGGGAGAGCGCATCAGCCAGGGATAAATCAACACCACCGCAATGATGATGGTGGCGCCCAGGTAAAAACGCACACTCAGCTCCTGTTGCTCGCCCAGTAACACGGCCGCCAGCATGATAGCGTAAATGGGTTCCAGATTGACTGCCAGGGCACTGGCATAGGCAGACAGATGGCGCAGCGCCATCAGTGACAGCGCGAACGGCAGCAGGGTGCAACCAAACGCCAGCACGGCCATCCACACGATGTCAGTGCCTGCCGGGATGGCGAAAATGGAGGTGCTGCTATCCAGGATTCCTGCCACGTCAGCAAATGCACTCAGGGAACCGGCAATCAGCCCCATCACCATCAGTAGCGCGCAACCGGCAGCCATTTCGATGGCGGTGACACTGAGCGGGTCGGCGCGCAGAATAAGACGTTTGTTGAGGGCGGCAAACAGGGCCACGAACATGGCTGATACAATGCCCATGATAATACCGGTATTCATACTCTGGGGTGTGCCGCCCACGACCAGGACAATGCCGGGCAGCACCATCAGCCCCAGCAGCAGTTCCTTGAGCTGAAAGCGGCGTGCGGCCAGTATCGGTTCGACCAGCGACAGAAATACCGGCACAGTAGCGATACAGGTCACCGCGACTGAGGCGTTGGACAGTTTGATGGCGCCATAAAAAGTCAGCCAGTGCAAGGCGACCAGTGTCCCGATGCCGCCAAAGGCCAGTATCAGCGTCGGCTTCAGGGCGGAAACGGTGCGCCACACCATCGGTAACAGAAACAGGCTCGCTGCCACCAGGCCCATACGCCACAACACCAGCGGCAGCGCTTCCAGCGTAATGAGCTTGCCCAGAATCGCGGTAAATCCCCACAGCACCACACACACATGAATCTGAATCCAGGCTCGGGTGGTGGCTATGTTTTCAGCGTTCTGATTAACCGGCATGGTGTGGTGATGTCTGCGCGGCAGACGATAAAAAGGCAGTTGGTTTATAAAAGCAATTCTAGCACTATCGTGGTGCGTCGCGAGCGGCTATCATGTCCGAATTGCAAAATACCATGTTCCCAACGGCACCACATCGTCATGATTAAAAAAATACCGGTCGCGGATCTGCAGCTGGGTATGTATATTCACGAGCTTCACGGATCCTGGCTTAGTCATCCTTTCTGGAAAACCAGTTTTTTACTGGAAGACCCGGCTGACCTGGCAAAAATACGACACGCCGGCATCTCTCATGTCAGTATTGATTTAAAACAGAGTCAGGGATCGCTGACGCAATCGGTGGCCCGGGAAGAACCTGTTGCCGGTGAGGGTTACAACGATCAAGCATCCGTGATGCTGCATGAAACCAAAGCTGCCCTGGGCAGCTTCCAGAATGAGTTAAAGCGCGCGCGGGCGCTGTGCAACCGCTCCCGGTCTGCGGTGATGAAAATGTTTGGCGAAGCGCGTATGGGTAATACCGTTTCTCTGGTTGAAGCCCGCGAGGTCGTTGATGAGATCACCGCGTCAGTCAGCCGACACCCGCATGCGCTGATTACGCTGGCGCGCCTGAAAACCTCTGACAATTATACCTATATGCATTCGGTTGCCGTGTGCGCCATGATGATAGCCCTGGCGAGAGAGCTGGGCATGAATGAAGAGCAGGTGCGTGAGGCCGGTTATTCAGGTTTGCTGCATGATGTGGGCAAGATGGCAGTGCCGGAGGTCATTCTTAACAAACCTGGCCGCTTGAGTGATGAAGAGTTCCTGGTGGTCAAATCGCACCCGGAAAAAGGCCGGGAAATACTGCTGCGTACCGGTGACGTTCCCAACATGGTGGTTGATGTGTGTCTGCACCATCATGAAAAATATGATGGCAGTGGTTACCCGCATGGTCTGAAAAGTGAAGACATCAGTGTCTATGCCCGCATGGGTGCAATCTGTGATGTCTATGATGCGATTACGTCGAATCGGCCGTACAAAAAAGGCTGGGGGCCCGCTGAGTCACTGCAGAAGATGGCGCAATGGAAGGGGCATTTTGACCCTGTGCTCTTTCAGTCTTTTGTTAAAGTGGTGGGTATTTATCCGATAGGCTCACTGGTGCGCCTAAAGAGCCAGCGTCTTGCTGTCGTGATTGAACAAAACGAAAAATCATTGCTGAAACCAAAGGTAAAAGTGTTCTTTTCAGTTCGTTCCAGTATGCCGCTCGATCAGCGCGTTGTGGATCTTTCTTCAGCACATGTTGAGGACAGCATTGAGGCGCGCGAGCATTTTGAAAACTGGAGTTTTCCTTACATGGAAGAGTTATGGCAGAGCGCGCTTTAGCGTGGCCATGTATCCCCGTTGCTAACCGAAAAAACCGTGCAGATACCAGGCGGACTGACGGTTAATTGATTCTTTATTGTGCGCCAGATCCTGGTAAATCCACAGCAGATGTCCCTGTACATTGGTGGCGACATAATAATCCCGACGTATAGCCTGATCCTGCCACCAGCGCGTCTCGATACGCCGTGGCCCACGTATCAGTGTCAATGGAGACAGGTAATACAGTTTATGGTTGCGGATGGATAATGGCTTGGGTGGTTGTACCAGCCAGCATGGATGCTGGTTGATGGTGGCTGGATTACTGCTGCTGTCAACGGCACTGTCTTCCGGCAGTGGTGTCAGATAAGGCACCATGCGCGTGGCAAACTCGGGGCAATAATCCTGTTGTAACCGCAATCGCTGCACCGATTGACTGCCCAGTCTGGCCGCCAGTGTGTCAAGCAATGGCGAGTAGTGTTGCCGGCGGTCAGCGCGATGTTGTTGTGGTAAGCCACCGGCCGGCTTGAAGTCAGTGAACTGCCTGACATGAAGGGTGATGGCGTAAATTTCTCCATCGACGGTCAATGTCGACAGCTGTGTCTCCAGCAATAATAAAAACAGTTTTGCTGAGCGATCGGGCTCCCGAACATTAACCGTGATGGTTTCCCGGTGATCCGGGGCATGATCCATGAAAAAATTCAGCTGATCAGTGCACAGGTGTTGCTGTTTCAGAAAGCTCTCCAGTTGCTGCAGGAGTTGTTCACATACCGACAGGATCTGCTGCACTGAATGCAGGCCATGGTCGGCCTCGATGCTCACCCGGTAATCCGGTGCCGGCTGCCAGCGTTGGCGTATCTCGGGTCGCAATCCCAGGCAATGCTCGATATATTCACTCAGGTGCCTGCCGAACCGAATGCGCAGCTCCGACAATGGAAGGCGCCATATATCCCGTAAATAGAGCAATCCGCACTTGGTGAGCTTTCGGCGGACCCGCAGGTCAATGGCAAGAGCGCTGACAGGCAGGCCGCCCAGGCGCGAGCGCAGGTCTTCGGGGTTACGGATGGCTGCCTCAAAACCGCTGCGTGCCATCAGTAACCCGGCGCTGGCGCTGGGCGCAACCGCCTGCACATAATCGCTGTGACGTAACGCTGCGGGCATGCCGGACTCAATGCCTTGCCGGATGCGCGCAAGACCGCCGAAGTAACGCAGACTTCTGCCTACCTCCAGTACCAGGGCATCGTTTCCGTCGAGGCTGATGTAATCGCTGATATGTTGACAGTGTTGTGCCACGGCAGCGATCGACGGCATACCTGCATCGGGATCAGGGGCGGGCAGTGCCGGAAAGTAGAGTGCATACCACAGGCCAGAGCGCTGGTGACGTGTTGCGGGATGGCCGCGGGTGTGATCATCGATCCGGACGTCAGTGGATTGCCTGGAGGCAGCACGGGCCGGGACTCGCGGTGAACGGGCAAACGGTTGGCTTTGCCTGCGGCTCAGCATGGTAGCTTGATGCGTACCCGTCCCTGCCGGTGACTGCCGCGTGCTTTCAGCACCTGTACATCCATGTTGCGATAACCGGCTTCACTGACAGGTGCGCTGCTCAGTTGCAGCTGCAATGTTGACGGTGAATGTGCGGCTGGACGCTGGTGAAACAACACGCCCAGCGTATTGCCCTCACGGGCGGCCAGTTGCAGGCGACGGATCACCCGTGCGCTGAGCCAGTTCTGCCAGGCCAGAACCAGTCCGCACTCTTGCGACTGCAGGGCCTTTTCGATGCTCCACAAAGCCTGGTTGCAGCTGGTCTGGGCCGGTACCACAAAACTGTTGCGGGTGTTGACGCCCATTTGCGCCAGGGCCGGGCCGTGCAGCGGATAAGGCGGCGCAATCCACAGGATGGAGGATTCCTGCTGGCTGCGTTCGCGCAACAGGGGCGCCAGCAGCTGCAGTTCGCCGATGCCGGCCTGTTTGTTGACGATTTCGATTAATCCGGATTGCGGCCATGAACCCCATGGCAGGAGGGCGTCCAGTTCTGCATGACCCGTGCGCTGACCGGCCTCGCCGCTGTTGTCTGCGGCAAAGGGCGCGGGATCACTGGTAAAAAGATCATCCGCAAAAGCGCCGCGGGCAAAAAAATCGCGACTGTTGCGCTGGCCGCCCCCGGCACCCTGGTCGTTGGTGGCAGGCTGACGGGTGCCGCGCCACAGGTCCCGCGATTGCTGCAGTAACTGATCAACCTTGTGTTCCGTGGTGGTTGTCGCGGTGTCTGGGGTTGCGCGGGTATTCATGTGCATGCTCCGGTGCCGGTCAATGAGTCTGGCGTCATGGAGCTGTAAATATATACAGTATATTTATCTCAGGCAAGTGCCGATAACAAGATAAGGCCGGGGACGTGATAAAAAGTGTGCAAAAATTTTACAATGAATCATTGTCAGGGGCCTGTTATTGTATTAATCTTCAGCATGTTAGCAGGGATATCTTGATGGTTTGTTAGATGACAGACGTAATTAACTGGAAAGTGGAATAATTAAATAATTAAATAATTAAATAATTAGATAGTTAACAGTAGCGGACATCTCATGAAACGCAAACCCGATATGCTAATGGTTGTTGTTGTGCTGTTTGGACTCAGTGTCTTGGTTAGCGGTGTGGCACAGAGCGGCCTTTTATAAATCAATAGCCTGCACGGCTTGGACAATGTCAGCGATGGCTGGCCAGGGCCTTGTAGCGCCTGGGTGTCGCCAGCGCATCGAGCGCCACATCCCAGGCTGATGGGGTAATGCCGCCGGCCACCTTCTGACACTCATGAGCCAGCCCCACCAGGGCAGGCCGGCGATGTTGGCTGCGCCGGAATGCAAATGTGCGATCATAAAACCCCTTGCCCATGCCGATACGATGGCCGGCCTCATCAAACCCCACCAGTGGCATCAGCACCAGATCCAGTGTGCCTGGCGAAATGCTGTGCTTAAGTGCCGGTTTCGGCTCTGCAATACCCCAGCGGTTGTACACCAGCCGGCTGCCGGGCCATACGCGGACAAACACCATCTGATTCTCCTTGATGGGGTGCAGCACGGGCAGATAACAGGCCTTGCCCAGCTGCCAGGCCAGGCGCAGCGCCGGCCCCGGGTCAATCTCACCGTCAACCGCGTGATAAAAAGCGATCCGTCGGGCACCCTGCCAGAGCAGGGCATGGCGTAGGTGCCGGGCCAGACCAAAGGCGGCATGACGTTGCTGGCTGGCGGACAGTTGTCGCCGTGCACGACGCAATTGCTGGCGTAGCGTATTGAGTGGGGGTGGTGGAACCGGCGATGAAGGTTTCATGCACTGATCAAAGATGATGACCTGAAGATTACAGCGAGTGGAAGCCACCCAGAGTACCGCTGCCGAAATAGTCCTGAACCCACAGGTTCAGGTGGTGGCTCCAGCGATGTATCAGGCTTTCCGTCGTGCGGACATGCTCAACAACATCATTGCGAAGAGCCTCCGAAGTAACAGATATCGGCTCAAGAACATTTTCAGCTGGCCTGTACTCCAGGTGACTATGGATCGAGTATATAGAAGTTATTTTGGGGTATCGAGTAAAAGCGGGAACTTTTTTGTAACAATGTCGACAGGTGCGCCAACGGCAGGGTTTACAGCTCGATCTGGCGGGCGCTGTGCAACGCGCGCTCAATTTTGTCTTCCAGGTATTTGATCTGCTGCGCCGAGCTGTGGCGCGCTTCGTTAATCTGGCGATTCTTCTGCAACAGTTCGTGAGTGATGTTCAGCGCGGCCATCACGGAGATTTTTTCCAGGCCATGTATCGTGCCACGCGCCTTGATTTTGCGCATGTTTTCATCAAGATAACGGGCGGACTTGAGCAGTGCATCCTGCTCTGACGGCGGGCAGCTGATCTGGTATTCGCGATCAAGGATCTTGACCACAACCGTGCTGGCTTCTTCCTGTGGAGTGCTCATAAGGGTTTCACATTCAGGCGCTTTGCGACTGTTCCATGGATCTCAGGCGGCTGAGGACCGACTCCAGGCGACTCTTGGCCTGGCGGTTGTTCTCCAGTAGTTGCTGGCGTTCCGTTTGCCAGTTATGCTGACTGGCGCGCAGCAACTGGTTTTCCTGCTTCATGGCGGCGCACAATGCGATCAGGGCATTGATTTTTTCATCAAGGGTATTGAATTGATCGTCATTCATATCGATTACGTACGCAGGAAGCTCTTAGTAAGGATGCAGGAGGCTCTTGTAATGATGCGGGAGGCTCCGCCGGCCAGTTCGGTTGCTCATCCCTTACTATAGAGAGCTGGCTGTGGGCGGTCAATAACACGAGACACAATCTCAGGAAAATCTATGGCAAAACGACATTCTCAGCCTGCCGGGAAGGGTGCAGGCGCGCACGAGGCCGCTGCCGCGGCTATTCATGTGCAGGCGCAAAAACGACGTCGGGCGTTGATGGGCAAGCTGGGTAAACATGCGATTGCCCTGCTGTCGGCGGCACCGCAGCGCACGCGCAGCAATGACACCGAATACCCGTACCGCCAGGACAGTGACTTCTATTACCTGACCGGCTTTACCGAAGATGATGCGGTACTGGCGCTGATTCCGGGGCGTAAACAGGGTGAAGTCGTGCTGTTCTGTCAGCCCAAGGACAAAACCAAGGAGCTGTGGACCGGCATTCTCACCGGACCAGAACAGGCCAGGGCTCAGTTGTTGCTGGACGAAGCCTATCCTGTCGACATGATGGATGAAATCCTGCCCACCCTGATGGATGGCTGTGAGCGGGTCTATTACTGCATGGAGCGTGACCCGGCCTTCGACCAGCGGATCAGCCACTGGGTCAAAAATATCCGCAGCCGGGCGCGCATGGGCGCGAAGGCCCCGCAGCAATTTGTCATGCTGGATCCCCTGCTGCATGAGATGCGGCTGTTCAAGAGCAAGTATGAAATCGACCTTATGCAGACGGCCGCCGACATTTCTGCGCGCGCGCACAAACGGGCCATGCTGGCTGCCCGCGAGGGGCGTCATGAATATCACCTGGAAGCCGAGCTGCAGCATGAGTTCATGATGTCGGGCAGTCGTGCGCCCGCCTACAACAGCATTGTGGCTGCCGGTGCCAACGCCTGCATTCTGCATTACATCGAAAACCGCGACCCGCTGCGTGACGGTGATCTGGTGTTGATTGATGCCGGCTGCGAGTATGACTACTACGCCGCTGACATTACCCGTACGTTTCCGGTCAATGGACACTTCAGCAAAGAGCAGAAAGCCCTGTACGACATCGTGCTCAAGGCGCAGCTTGAGGCTATCGCTGCAACCCGTCCCGGCGTGCCCTGGGATGAGCCCCACCATGTGACTGTGCGCATTATCACGCACGGTCTGATTGAGCTGGGATTGCTGAAAGGCGATGCCGACAGGCTGATCGAGGCAGGCGCCTACCGCGATTTCTACATGCACCGTGCCGGCCACTGGCTGGGCATTGATGTGCATGATGCCGGCAGTTATCAGCTCAACGACAAGCCCCGTCGTCTGGAGCCGGGCATGGTGATGACGGTGGAGCCGGGTATCTATGTGTCTCCCGACAACCGCAAGGTTGCCAAAAAATGGCGGGGTATTGGCATTCGCATTGAAGACGATGTGCTGGTCACCCGAACCGGCAATAAAGTACTGACGGATGGGGTGCCCAAAACCACCGACGCCATTGAGGCGCTGATGGCTGAGCGGGCATGAGCAGGCACAGACCATGACCGGCGCAGACCTGAAACCGGAATACGACATTGTCATCGCGGGCGGAGGCCTGGTCGGCAGCAGCTTCGCCCTGTTGCTGGATCGGCTGGCCCAGGGCAGTGATCTAAGCGTGTTGCTGCTTGATGCAGCGTCGCCGCCCGCTGACAGTGACGACCAGAGCGCAGACTTTGATGCACGCAGCACTGCATTGTCCTGGGGCAGCCGCCTGATCTACGAGCAGGCGGGCCTGTGGCCGGCGCTGGCCAGCGATGTGACTGCCATTCGCGACATTCATGTGTCCGACAAGGGCCATTTTGGTGCCACCCGCCTGAACAGCACCGAGATGGGCGTGGAAGCATTGGGTTACGTCGCCGAAAATCGCCATCTCGGTCGCGTCTTGCAGCAGGCGTTGCGTGACCACAAGCGCCTGACCGTGTGCGCGCCGGCCAGCGTTGAGCATGTCCAGCCCAGCAGCGATGGGGTCATGTTGACCCTGAAAGGTGCCGGACGTGACACGGTCAGTGCCCGCCTGCTGGTACTGGCCGACGGTGGTCGTTCCGGACTGTGCCGGCAACTGGGTATTGCCGTGCAACAGAAACGCTATGGCCAACAGGCACTGATCTGCAATGTTGCCTTTGCCAATGATCATCATGGCCAGGCCTTCGAGCGCTTTACGGATACCGGGCCGCTGGCCATGCTGCCACTGGCCGACCACGTTGTCGGCCGCGAGCGTCAGCATCGCGGTGCGCTGGTGTGGACGCTGGCCGATGTCACTGAGCCCAAGTCGGGTCCTCCGATGTACAGCGCCGAGCGTATTCTGGCACTGCCGGAGGCGGAATTCATAGAGGCGCTGCAGCAGCGCTTCGGCTGGCGCCTGGGTCGTATCACGCATGCCGGCGCCAGGTCGCTTTATCCCTTGAGTCTCAATCTGGCGCGGGAACAGATCCGCCCGGGTATTGTGCTGCTGGGCAACGTTGCTCATACCCTGCACCCGGTTGCCGGACAGGGTCTGAACCTGGCGCTACGCGATGCGCGAGCGCTGGCGGAACTGCTGGTGGAGGCTCACAGGGAACGCAGGCATCCGGGGGCCATGGACGTGTTGCAGGCATTTGTGGCCGCCCAGTCCGGCGACCAGTTGCAGACCATAACCTTCAGCGACGTGACCACACGGCTGTTTTCCAATGCGCAGCCGGCCCTGGCCCTGGGGCGCAATCTCGGCCTGTTACTGATGGATCTGATGCCGCCGGCCAAAGGCTGGTTTGCCCGTCAGGCCATGGGTATGGCTGACAGGCATGACGTGCGTTTCTAGCCCCGGTCAGCGTGTCGCCATCTGCTCGCGAATGCTCTCCACGCGTTCGCGATTCACACCCAGATCGCTGTGTCCCAGCCGTGATGCCGAGCGCACGTGTACCTGGCCTGCTGCCGGGTCTGCCAGGAATTCGACATCATCGACAAACCCCATCAGGCGGCTGGTGAATTCAGCATGGATATAATTGCNATCATCGGTCANGATTGCTGCGCGCGGCATTTGCTCAAGCACAGCACGCACGGTCGCGATATTGCCGTCCAGCGGCGCAATGGCATGACTGTCGCGCTGTTCGAAGCTGGACACACAATTGGGTGAATCCGGACACGTTGCCAGTTGGCCATTCTGGATACCCAGCGTTGCCGGCCGTTCACCAGCACATGAAATAAGCGTCAGTAGTCCCACAATCGTCAGTCCTCTCGCTGCCACTCGTAAACTGGTATGCATGTTTAATGTCCTGAGGTAGCTGAATGAAGTAATTGCCTGAAGTGGCCGATCGTCAGCCGGTTACGGCCAGGCTAAGTGATTCGGCGATCATGGCCGGTTTATCCTGATTTTCGATGTCCACGGTGACCTGATGTTTGATCAGGTATTGCCCGGGGTTTTTTTCGGTGATGCTGTGCATGACAAAACGGGCGCGGATGCGCGCGCCAACGCGGACCGGATTCAGAAAGCGCACCTTGTCCAGGCCATAATTGATGGTGATTTTGGTGCCGGACAGGCGGACGGTGCCGGCTTCCGCCCCCAGCATGCTGAGCAGGGACAGTGTCAGGTAACCATGGGCAATGGTGCCACCAAACGGGGTTTCCACTTTGGCGCGCTCTTCGTCCAGGTGAATAAACTGATGATCACCGGTGGTGTCGGCAAACTGATCGACCTGCTGCTGGCTGATGGTGTGCCACTGGCTGACGCCGGTTTCCGTGCCGATCAGGGCTTGTGCCGCGTCCGCGCTCATTTCTGCTGTCATGGATGATAGACTCCTGCTGTCAAGGCTGATTTGATACCGTTATGATAAGCCGTAATATAGACCATGCCGCCGTCGACAGATAGGGGTGGACACGAACTAAGCGAGTTGACCATGAGTGACTATCCATGACTGACTATGACATCGTAATAGTGGGCGCTGGCATTACCGGCGCGGCCATGGCGCTGGCGCTGGCCGACAGCGGATTGCGGATAGCCGTGATTGATCGCCAGCCACTGCAGCACCCGGTGGCGGACCCGGCCGGTGGTATCCATGACTATGATCCTCGGGTCAGCGCCATGACCGCCGCCTCGCAGCGACTGCTGACAGATCTGGGGGTGTGGCAGTGCATGCCCGCCGAGCGTTTGTGTGCCTATACCCGCATGCATGTGCACGAGCGTGATGGGACCGGCAGCATCGATTTTGCCGCCCGGGATATCCATGCCCCGGCGCTGGGGCACATTGTCGAAAACCGCGTGCTTACCGGGGCGCTGCATGACCGCCTGCAGCAACTGGCCAGCGCGTCACAGGGCGGTACCACGCTGACGGTGCTTGCACCGGCGACCTTGCAGGCCTACCACCCTGACCCGGAACATGGGGCACAACTGACCCTGGATGATGGGCAGCATGTCAGCGCCGGGTTACTGATAGCAGCGGATGGCGCCAACTCACCGCTGCGCCAGCTGGCCGGTTTTGACACCCGGGAGTGGGATTATGAACACCATGCCATTGTCACGACCATCAAAACCCGCGACCCGCATCAGTTCACCGCCCGGCAGTGTTTCATGGACGAGGGGGTGCTGGCCTTTCTGCCACTGGCATCGGCAGACGCCGCGCAGGATGCCCAGCACTACTGTTCGATTGTCTGGTCACTGTTGCCAGAGCGGGCGACGGACCTGATGGCCATGGACGATGCCGCCTTCTGCCAGGCGCTGAGTCAGATCAGTGAGCACTGGCTGGGCCCGGTTGCCGGATGCGCGCAGCGCCACAGTTTTCCGTTGCGCCAGCGCCATGCCCGCCAATATTACCGCGACGCAGTGGTGTTGATTGGCGATGCTGCCCACAGCATCCACCCACTGGCGGGCCAGGGTGCCAATCTGGGGCTGCTGGATGTACAGGTGCTGGCTGAGGAACTGATCCGTGCCACCAAAGCCGGGCGGACGCTGACTGACCCGCTGGTGCTGCGCCGTTATCAGCGCCGCCGCAAGCCCCACAATCTGGCGATGATGGCCATGATGGAAGGTTTTAAGCGGCTGTATGCGGACCAGCCGCTGGCGGTACGCTGGTTGCGCAATACGGGTATGCGAGCGGTCGATCAGTGGTCTGTGCTGAAGAATCGCCTGATACGCGAAGCCCTGGGCTAAGGTCTGTTCTGATGAAATACTGTTAAAGCTTTGCCCGGCACGGACGACAAACTGAATACGTCTATCAGTCTGCCAATAAGTCCACAGGGGTCTGCCGGGAAAGCCATGAATCGCGATACAAGCCAAGATGTAAACTGGCCATTCGACGTCGATCTCAGCGCGTTGGACACCGGTAGCATCACCAACATCATCCTGGATATTGAAAATCACCTGCCATTGCTGAAATCAGAGGGTGATATGAAGGAATTGCTGCGCGTCAAAAAGCTCTTCGAGGAAGAGCTGATGGAATCGCGGCGCCTGCACTGATCCGGCTCTGCCGCCCTGGTTTGAGCGACCACCTCCATGGCCTGCCTTCCAGTTACTGCCATTTTGCCCTATGCTGTTAAGTCTCTGGCCACGATTGCCATGCAATTCGTGGTGTCTGCCTGTTTGCACTACATGCATCTGGCCAGGTCGTGTATGACAACGACATATTTCCAATAACAGTCATAGTGAAGGGGAATCGCAATGAAAAAATTGGCAAGCATATTCGCAGCGGCAATGCTGCTGGTGGCGTCAGCCCATGCAATTGACGAGGCAGGCCTGACGGCGGCGCTCAACAGCCCTGACCGCCCGGAAGAAGACAAGGCCCGTGATGCCGCCCGCCAACCGGTTGAGGTGCTCAGTTTTCTGGGGCTGGAAGAGGGCATGACGGCCATGGACATCATGGCGTCCGGTGGCTGGTACACAGAAGTGCTATCACACGCAGTGGGCCCGGAAGGCACCGTGCTGATGCAGAACAGCCCACGTTCGCTGGGTATGCGCAATACGGAAGCGGCTGTACAGGCCCGCCTGGCGGATAATCGCCTGCCCAACGTACAGCGCGTGAATGCCGACATGAGCGACCTGGGTATAGAGCCAGGCACTGTCGATTTTGCGCTCACGGCACTGAACTTCCACGACCTGTACAACAGTGATCCGGAAGCGGCCCAGGCCATGTTGCTGGCCGTTAAGGAAACGCTGAAGCCGGGCGGTATCCTGGGTATCATCGACCATCGCGGCAATGACGGTGCAGACAACGCCGCCCTGCATCGGATTACCCAGGAAGAGATCGAACAGGCGCTGTTTGATGCGGGTTATGAGAGTGTGGCTGCCAGCGATTTGCTGGCAGCAGAGGACGATCCCCGCACCAGCGGCCCGTTTGACCCAAGTCTGGGGCGCAATACCGATCGTATCCTGTTGCGTGCCTACAATCCCGAAATGCTGTAATGCCGCAAACGCACTGAGATAGCGCCACTGCGCCTGAGCCGGTCGACCGAATGTTGAAAGACGTATTATTGTGAAAAACACCTTGTCACAGGCAAGGCCGGTCGCCTGGCTCATGCGCTTTGTATCGGTATTCCGGTACAGTGGCGTGGCCATTGATATCGTCTGGCGCAGCAGCGCCGGACTGACCATCGCCATGGCGCTGGTCACCCTGATTGCCGGGGTGTTGCCGGCAGCCATCGCCTGGGTCGGTCAGCTGATCGTGGATGCGGTGGTCACCGCCATCGATGCAGAGGGCGCGGCCCGCGACGCGGCCACCGACGACCTGCTGCGTTATATCCTCATTGAGCTGGGTCTGGTCGTGCTGATGACCGGCGCGCAGAAGGCCAATACGGTCTGCCAGTCGGTGCTGCGCGCGCTGCTGGGCAATCAGGTCAACGTCATGATCCTGGAAAAGGCGCTGACGCTTGAGCTGACCAACTTCGAAGACTCCGAGTTCTACGACAAGCTGGTGCGCGCCCGGCGTGAAGCCTCGAGCCGGCCGCTGAGCCTGGTCATTGCCACCTTTGATCTGTTGCGTGACGGTATCTCGCTGGTCAGTTACGGCTTCCTGTTGTTTCAGTTTTCCCCCTGGGCGGTGCTATTGCTGGGACTTGCGGGCGTGCCGGCCTTCATGGCCGAGGCCAAATATGCCGGTGAGGCCTTCCGTAATCAGCGCCGCCGTTCCTCCGAGCGTCGCATGCAGATTTATCTGGAGATGGTGCTGACCCGTGAAGACGGCGTCAAGGAGGTCAAGCTGATGCAGCTGGGTCGGCTGTTCCTGCAGCGATATGTCGATATCTTCCGCAATATCTATAAAGAGGACCGCAATCTGGTGCTGCGTCGCGGGTTCTGGGGTTATATCCTGGGGCTGATTGCCAGTGGCGCGTTCTATTTTGCCTTTGGCTGGGTCGCCTTCGCGACCGTGGCAGGGGCCATTACCCTGGGCCAGATGACCATGTACATTGCAGTCTTTCGGCAAGGTCAGGGCGCGGTCACCAGCTGTCTGACGTCGATCAACAAGATGTATGAAGACAATCTGTATCTATCCAATCTCACTGAATACCTGGGACACAATGTGCCGGAATCCACCGGTGACGCTACCGAAGGCCCGCTACCGGACGATGGTATCCGTTTCGAACAGGTCAGTTTCCATTACCCGGGCTCGGCAACAGCGGCGCTGGATCGCATCAATCTGCATATCCGGGCCGGCGAAAGCCTGGCCATTGTGGGTGAGAACGGGTCTGGCAAAACCACGTTGATCAAGCTGCTGACGCGACTATATACCCCGACCGAAGGCCGGATCCTGTTCCAGGGTCTGGATCTGCAGGCATGGAACATTGATGCGCTTCGGCAGCGAATAGGCGTCATATTTCAGGATTTTGCGCGATATCAGCTCAAGGTCGGTGAAAATATTGGTGTTGGTGATGTCGATTACCTGACCGAAAAACCCTTGATCACGGATGCAGCCGAAAAAGGCCTGGCCGCTGATTTTATCAAGCAGATGCCGGCCGATTACGATACCCAGCTGGGCACCTGGTTCAAAGATGGCAAAGAGCTTTCGGGTGGGCAATGGCAGAAAATTGCCCTGTCGCGGGCCTTCATGCGCAGCCAGGCCGAGGTGCTGATTCTGGATGAGCCCACCGCGGCCATTGATGCCAAAGCCGAAGCCGACATTTTTGCGCATTTCCGCGAGTTGACCGCCAACCGACTCTCCATCATCATTTCCCACAGGTTTTCAACCGTGCGGATTGCCGACCACATTATTGTGCTGGATCAAGGCAAAATTACCGAACAGGGTGATCATGACAGCCTGCTTGCGCTGGGTGGCCAATACGCAACCCTGTTTGAGCTGCAGGCCAAGGGGTATCAATAACACGCAGTCCTGAATCAGTGCTGCGCTGTCAGTCGTCGCGGAGCCACGTTGCCGATGGAAAGTGTATTTGTAGAAGTCGCTGCCATGCTGGCCGTGGTCACCCTCATTGCCTCGGTCGGGCTGATGCTGAAGCAGCCATTGATCGTCGCTTTCATCGCTGCCGGCATTCTGCTGGGGCCATCAGGCCTGTCCTGGGTCGAGTCGACTGATGAGGTCGAGCTGCTGGCGCACATGGGTATTGCGCTGCTGCTGTTTGTCGTCGGGCTGAAGCTGGACCTGCACATTATCCGCACCATGGGGCCGGTGGCGCTGGCGACCGGACTGGGGCAGGTGCTGTTCACCTCGGTGTTTGGATTCCTGATTGCACTGGCGCTGGGCCTGTCCCCGGTGGCTGCGCTTTACGTCGGCGTTGCGCTGACCTTCTCCAGCACCATCATCATTGTCAAACTGCTGTCTGATAAAAAGGAAATTGACGCGCTGCACGGGCGTATCGCCGTTGGTTTCCTGATTGTCCAGGATATTGTGGTGGTACTGGTGATGATCGGGCTGACCGCACTGGGTGCGGGCACCGGTGCCGGCTCGGACAACCTGGCGGTCGAGATGCTCTGGGTGTTGCTCAAGGGCATTGCCATGCTGGCGCTGGTGGCAGCCCTGATGAAATACGTGGTGCCCGCCGTTACCCGCCACATGGCGCAATCGTCAGAGATGCTGGTGCTGTTCGCGATCGCCTGGGCAGTGGCACTGGCGACAGCAGGCGATGCCCTGGGCTTCAGTAAAGAAGTCGGTGCCTTCCTGGCCGGCGTCTCCTTGGCGTCGACGCCTTACCGTGAAGTGATCGGCGCGCGCCTGGTCAGTTTGCGTGACTTTCTGTTGCTGTTCTTTTTTATCGAGCTGGGTTCCGGCCTGGAGATAGGCGCCCTTGGCGCGCAGATTGCGCCGGCACTGATCTTCTCAGCCTTTGTGTTGCTGGGTAACCCGCTGATCGTGATCATCATCATGGGTATCATGGGTTACCGCAAGCGCACCGCTTTCCTGGCCGGGCTGACGGTGGCGCAGATCAGCGAGTTTTCCCTGATTCTGGCGGCACTGGGGATGAGCCTGGGCCATCTGGACAGTGACACGGTGGGGCTTATCACCCTGGTCGGGTTGATCACCATCAGCGGGTCGACTTACCTGATTCTGTACTCCCATCAGCTGTATGACCGGCTGGCGCCGATACTGTCCATCTTTGAGCGCCGGCAGCCGTATCGAGAAGGCGAATACGATACTGACGACAGCGTGCGACCAGACATCGTGATCTTTGGTCTGGGCCGTTATGGCTGCGGTATTGCCGACCGGCTCAAGGCGCGTGGCAGCAAGGTGCTGGGGGTGGATATTGATCCTGAAGTGGTTCGTCTGCAGGCCAGTGAGCATATGCAAGTGCGTTTTGGTGACGCGGAAGATCCTGAATTTCTGGAGACCCTGCCCCTGCAGAAAGTCAGCTGGATTGTCAGCACCGCCCGAGAGCGTGACGTCAACATGGCCATGCTGAAAACGCTCAAGCGTGAAGGTTTTGCCGGGAGCATCGCGGTGACCGCCAACAACAACCGCGATGCGGCGCTACTGGAAAGCGCGGGCGCAGATCTGGTGCTGCGACCTTTTGCAGACGCGGCCAATCAGGCGGTGGACTGGCTACTGGAAACCCGATGCCAGGTGGTTAAAAACACCATCTGTTAGCCTGATTGCGCGGCGAAGGTGTCCGGCGTAAATTGTCTTTCAAAATATATGTCATATAAATCAGTGCCTTGAACTTTGGCACGATCTGTGAATTGCCTTTAGCAAAGGGACTGACCCTTGGCTCGGGAACAAACACAGGTTGTGTTGAATATGACAACGACAAGCATCATCGATTTATTCACTCGCCACAAGGTGGCGGCAAACCTGGTCATGATCATGATGATCCTGTCGGGTTTGTGGGCTTCCTCCCGCATCAACACCCAGCTGGATCCTTCCGTGGAATGGCCCGTCATTATCGTCAATGCCAGCTGGCCAGGCGCCGCGGCTGAAGATGTTGAGCAATTGATTGTGGTGCCCATTGAGCAACAGTTGCGCACCATGGCGGGCCTGCAACAGCTGTATTCCACCAGCACGCAGGGCTCGGCAAACATCCGCATGGAGTTCCAGTTTGATGCGGACATGGGCAAGGTCATTGATGATGTCAACGACAGGATTGCCCGCGTGCGCAATCTGCCCGCCGACATGGAGCCGATTGTTGCGCGTCGAGGCTCCTCCTACGAACCCATCGCCTCATTGCTGGTAACCGGCGGCAGCTCCGTGGCAGAGCTGACGCCGCTGGTGCGCCAGTTTGAACGTGAACTGTATGCCGCCGGCGTTGACCGCATAGAATTTAGCGGTTTGCCAGAGGAGGAGCTGGCAATCCAGGTCTCCAGCGCTTCGCTGTTGGCGATGAACACAACACTGGACAGTCTGGCAGGAGAAGTCAGACAGCGAAGTGCGGACGTACCCGCGGGTATCATCGCCCGCGACCAGGGCGAAATGCAGTTGCGCGCACTGGATCAGCGGCGTGATATTTACCAGTTCGAGCAGCTTGATGTGCGGGTGCCGGAAAGCGGTGAGCTGGTGCGCCTGGGTGACGTGGCACAGATTGAGAAGCGTCCGCGTGCTGGCCAGCCGGTATTGAGTCAGAACGGCAAGCCGGCCATCGAGATGAATCTTTACCGTGTGACCGATTCTGACGCCATGCTGTCAGCACAGGTGCTGCAGAGCTGGCTGGATCAGGCCCGGCCCAGATTGCCTGAAGGCATCAGCATCGATGTATACCAGGAAGTCTGGCTGTTGTTGAAACAACAGCTGGAGGTCATTGCCAGCAATGCCTGGTCCGGTCTGGTGCTGGTGGTGCTGACACTGTTTGTGTTTCTTAATACCCGCACGGCGTTCTGGGTGATGGCAGGGATTCCGGTCAGCTTTCTGTTCGCAACCATGCTGTATTTCTATATTTTTGATGGAAGCATCAATATCCTGGCCCTGATCACGTTTATCATGGCGCTGGGGATCGTTGTTGACGATGCCATCGTCGTCGGTGAAGATGCTGTCAGTCTGTTTGAACAGGGGCATTCTCCCGAGGACGCTGCAGCCGGGGCCGCCAGGCGCATGTTCATGCCCGTCGTCACCTCGTCCCTGACCACACTGGCAGCGTTTGTACCCTTACTGATTACCGGCGGTGAAATGGGTGCGGTGATTGCGACCATGCCCATGGTGCTGTTTTGTGTGATTGTGGCATCGCTGGTGGAATGTTTCCTGGTTCTGCCCGCACACCTGAAGCATGGTTTTGCACGCATGGACCGCAATAACCGTTCCGCGTTTCGTGACAGATTCGACCGCTTTTTCTACGGCTTGCGCGATCGCTACTACCGACCGGTGCTGGAGCTGGCACTGGCGCGCCCGGTGGCTACCCTGCTGACTGCTTTTGGTTGCGTGATTCTGGCCATGAGCCTGGTGATCAGCGGCCGTGTGGGCATGAACTTTGTCACCGGCATGAGCCTGCAGATGCTGGAGGCCAATGTCAGCTTCTCGGTAGACGCCACGCCACAGCAGCGCGAATCGTTCATGGCGCACCTGGAGCAGACCCTGGAGGACACCAATGCCGAACAAGGTGCCAACAACATCAATGGCTACTTCGTCCGTTTCAACTCGGCGTTGTTGAATCAGGAGCGCAAGACCGGCCTGCAGTATGGATCCATGCGTATCGAGTATGCCTGGGAGGATGTCTATTCGCTGGCCCCGCAGCCCTTTGTGAATCAGTGGCAGGACAAAGTGCTGACACCACCCTATGTGGAGCAACTGGTACTTGAAGTGCGCGGTGGCGCCAACGGTGGTGCGCCGGACATGTCACTGGTGCTGCGCGGAAACGACCTGGACAGTCTGAAACAGGCGTCCGAGGACCTGCAGACGGTGCTGGCCGGCTACGACGGCGTCAGCAATATCCATGACAACCTGCCTTACGGCAAGGATCAGATGATCTTCTCGCTGACCCCGCAGGGCAAGTCCCTGGGGCTGACCACGGCAGCCCTGGGTCAGCAGTTGCGCGCGGCCTATTATGGCAGTCGCGTGCAGATCTTCAATCAGCACAACGCCGAGCTGGAAGTGTTGCTGATGCTGCCCGATGCCGAGCGTGATCATATCGCCTCGCTGACGCAGTTTCCGGTACGCACGCCGTCTGGTGACATCGTCGCGCTGGGCCAGGTGGCAGAGTTGAGTACCCGCCGGGGTATCGATGTGATCAACCATAACGGTGGCTCCATGTCAGTGATGGTCAGCGCCTCGGTGGACAGCCAGCAGAACAATGCCGAGCGCATTCTGGCCAGCGTCAGCGATGGACCGCTGCAGGAAATCAATCAGCGTTACGGCCTGAGCTCCGATCTGGGCGGTGCCAGTCTGTTTAACCAGCAACTGATGGCCACGATGCAGCTGGGGGCCATTCTGACGCTGATCTTCATCTACCTGATTCTGGCCTGGTCGTTTGCCTCATACACCTGGCCATTGGCAGTACTGATCGCCATACCGCTGGGGCTGACCGGCGCCATCGCCGGGCACTGGGTCATGGGGGTCGACCTGGGCCTGATGACCATGCTGGCGTTCTTTGCCCTGACCGGTGTGGTGGTCAATGACTCCATCGTCCTGGTCAGCTTCCTGCGCCGCGAACTGGCAGCCGGCAAAGGGCTGCGGGATGCCGTGCGCAGCGCCGCGCTGTCGCGTTTCCGGGCGGTGATGCTGACCTCACTGACCACCGTGGCCGGCCTGTCCCCGCTGATGTTTGAATCCTTCAGCCTGGCGATCTACATGGTACCGATTGCCATCACGCTGTGTTTCGGGCTGGCGTTCGCAACGCTGCTGGTGTTGCTGGTGGTACCTGCATTGATTGTGCTTATCGAAGATAGCAAAGCGTTTCTGGTGCGGCTGTTGCCGCGCACTGAAAATTTTAATGACCTGTCACAAAAAGGACTGTGAACATGAACAAGCAATATTATGTGGGTCGAACCCTGGCCCGATTCCGATATCTCGGTGTCAAGGCAGCCGGCGGGCTGGTGTTTGGCATGTTGCTGATACTGAGCCTGCTGGTTATCGCCACCGGACCCAACGCTGAGCCGGTTGAGCGCGCTGAACGTGAATGGCCGGTATCCTATCGGGAGGTCAGTCCGGCGGCGCTGGCACCGACCATTCAGGTCTATGGCAAGTTGGAGACTGACCAGTCAGCAACCTTGCGAGCTGGCATCACCGCAACAGTGATCCAGGTACTGCGCCGCGAGGGTGATTGGGTGGAAGCCGGCGATACGTTGCTGCGCCTGGATGATGCCGAGGTGATGCTGGCGGAACAATCCGCCCGCGCCGCGCTGGCGCGCGCTGAAGCTGCGCTGCGCTCAATACAGAACGAACACCGGCTGGCACGCGATCTGGGCTTGCATCACGAGACCCAGGCGCAACTGGCGCGGGAAAAACTGCAGCGCTTTGAATCATTGCATGCCAAAAGCATGATCGCCGATGCCCAGCTAGATGATGTCCGCCATGAGGCGACCGAACGTGCCATGTTGCTGGCCCAGCATCAGTCGCGCCTGCTCGACTTTCCCAACCAGGAACAACAGGCCGAAGCCGCCATTGCAGAGGCGGCAGCGCGCCTGGGCCAGGCCGAGCTGGACCGTCAGCATACGGATATCCGGGCACCGTTTGCCGGTCGGGTGACCGCACTGACTGTCGCCACCGGTGACCGCGTCAGCGCCGGCAGTCCGTTATTGTCAGTGGCTGACTATGAGGGTTTGCAGGTTCGGGCGCCAGTACCGGTAGACATAGCCCAGCGGCTGAGGCGGACACTCGACCACGGCAAGTCGGTGGTAGCGGCCACCACCATTGCCGGTGAGCGACTGGGGTTCGAGCTGCAAGGGCTTGCCGGGCAGGTCAAGGCCGGTCAAAGCGGTATTGATGCCTTTTTCCGGGTGGCCCCTGATTCGGTCATGGCACTGGGTTCCGTGGTCAACCTGACCATTGCCTTGCCCGAGGAAGCCAATGTGGTGGCGCTGCCCATCCATGCAGTGTATGACAATAACCGGGTGTACCGTATTACCGACAACCGTTTGCAGGCGGTCGAGATTGAACGGGTGGGTGAGCAACTGGATGATACCGGCACCTACCGGGTATTGGTGCGCTCGCCGGCGCTTGGCCGCGGCGATCAGCTGCTGGTATCACAATTGCCGACCGCCATGAGCGGGCTGCTGGTCAAGCCAACACTGGCCGAAAGCGCTCAGCCACCGGCGCTGGCCGGGCAGTGGTCAAGCTGGCAGTGAAGTGATATGGTCTGCGCCATATGACCATACCCAGAGGATCGAACCATGGCGCAGTTGCTGGAACAACAGGGCATCATCATAACCGGCGGTACCCGCGGCATCGGCAAGGCGATTGCAGAAGCGGTGCTTGCCGAAGGGGGCCGGGTGCTGATTACCGGTCGCTCGCAGGCCAGTGTTGATGAGGCGCTGAGCGCGATCAACCACCCTGCCCTGTCGGGTATGCCGGCGGATGTCGCCAGCGAGGATGATACCGTGGCAGTGTTTGCCAGGGCTCTGCAGCTGTTTGGCAAGGTTGATGCTGTTGTCAACAATGCCGGGATAGCGCGGGCCGGTGCGGTGCAGAATCTGCGCCTGAAAGACTTCCAGAGGGTCATGGATACCAACCTCAATGGTGCTTTCCTGTACAGCCGCGAAGCGTTCCGGGTCATGAAAGACACCGGCGGCGGTCGCATCCTCAATATCGGCAGTATCTCATCAGAAACACCCCGCTTCGGTTCGGTGCCTTACACCACCAGCAAGTTCGGCCTGCAGGGCATGACCCGGGCGCTGGCCATTGAAGGCCGCGACATCGGTATCATGGTGAGCTGCCTGCACCCGGGTAATGTCCACACCGACATCTGGGACAAGGCGCCCAAGTCAGTCGTTGACGAGCCGAAGATGGCCGTCGCTGACATCGCCCGGGTGGCGGTGTTGATGTTGAGCATGCCGCAAAATGCTACCATCATCGACGCCACTGTGCTGGATCCGCGGCAGCCGTTTCTGGGCCGTGGCTGAAACCAAACCAATCCCCGATAGTGTGGAGTCCCTGACCATGAAAAAACTGACCTTCCGATTGTTTGCAGGTGTTGTTGCCGGCGTTCTGTCTTTATCCGTGGGCTCTGCGCTGGCTCAGGATGCAGACCTGGTTGCCAGCGGTGCCGAAGTCGAACTGCTGGTGGACGGGTTTATATTTACCGAGGGGCCGGCCGCCGATGCCGAGGGCCATGTGTATTTCTCGGATATTCCTGCCAATACCAACTATCTGTGGACCAACGATGGCGAGCTGCAGACTTTTCGTGAGAACAGCAACGGTACCAATGGCCTGTTTTTTGATCGCGACTGGCAACTGTTCGCCGCCGAAGGGGGCGCCGGCCGGATTACCATGCTGGACAGCAATGGCCAGGCGACAGTGGTCATTAACGAGCACGGCGGCCAGCGTTTTAACAGCCCCAATGACCTGTGGGTCGATGCCGACGGCGGCCTGTATTTTACCGATCCGCGCTACGGGGATGAATCCAATAATCCACAGCCGGGCTATTATGTGTACTATCTGGCACCCGGCGCCGATGCGGCGGTAGCGATCATCACCGATCTGGTCAAGCCCAATGGCATCATTGGCACCCGCGACGGACAGACGCTGTATGTTGCTGACCACCTGGGCAATGAAACCTATGCCTATGATATTAGCGCGCCGGGCGAACTGACCCATAAACGTCTGTTTGCCAGTCAGGGCTCCGATGGCGTAACCCTGGATGAACACGGCAACCTGTACCTGACCGGTGGCAACAATATCACGGTCTACAGTCCGGCGGGCGAGCTGCTGGAGACGCTGACATTTCCGCTGGCACCGGCCAATATGACGTTTGGCGGGCCTGATCGTAATGTGCTTTTTGTGACCGCACGCAGCAGTCTGTTTGCGTTGCCGATGAATGTCAGGGGCATGTACTGATAGGAGGCGCCGACAATCGATCCCGGGTTCGGCGGCTTTGCCAGGGTTTTTAAATCAAGTTATGCCGGGCGGAAAAAGTGGTAGCGGTTGCGCCCGGCGGCCTTGGCCTGATACATGGCGTGATCGGCCTTGGTGACCAGCTCCTTGAAGTCCTGGCCGTGCTCGGGCGCCAGGGCGATGCCCATGGACAGGGCCGGTATCAGCGTCTCATTCTGCAGGGTGACAGGGCTGGCCACCGCGCCGCGTATTTTCTCCAGTATCAACTCGACATCCTTGTCCCTTGAAATATTTGACAGCATGATCAGGAATTCATCGCCGGCGATGCGCACAAGCCGGTCGGATTTGCGCAGTTGCGAACTGATGGTCTGGCCCAGATGGCGCAGCAGATCGTCTCCCAGGTCATGGCCGTGCGAGTCATTAAACGTCTTGAAATTGTCCACATCAACAAATACCAGGCCGACACCGGCCTGATCCTGCTGGCTTTGTCGCAGAAGCTCCTCGAAATAGTGCTCGGCCATACGCCGGTTTGGCAACCCGGTCAGATTGTCGTGATTGGCCATATGCTCGGCCTGCAGTTTTGACTGGTTGGCTGCGTCCATCTGGATATGCAGCGCGTCCAGCAGGGCCAGCAAGTCTGAGGCCAGGACACGGATAATGAAGGCTGCCGCGATCAGGATGACGCCGTAGTCACCCAGCCAGCGAAAGCTGGTGGCATCTTCCAGGCCGGTGCGTAAGCCGAGGCTGGTCGCGTACACCAGGAACACCATGTACACCAGCATGGCCACCAGCGCGGCATAGAAAGTGCGTTTGCCCAGCATGATCATGGCAAACAGCAGTACCGCCGGATAGCCCGTCAGGGCAGATGAGCGCAGGCCCGCGCCACCCCACATGGCCTGTGCGACACAGACAAACATCACAAACACGGTCAGCGCAGCGGCCGCCTGCGGATAGCCCTTGCGCAGCAGAAGAAGGGACAGCAGCAGAAATGCGATGGTGAACAGCAATGCAATCACCACCACGCTCTGGCTGGCGAAAAAATTGACCAACGACAGTGTCAAGACCGCCAGCAGCATAACCAGAATGCCCTGGCTTATGCGCTTGGTACGGATTTGCTGAATGGGATCCGTACGTCTTGACTGATTGAGCGGGTCAGGCTGATTTTTCTGATTATTGGGCTCGTGCATCCTTTGCGTCCTGGTTCAAGCTTCAGGCGGGAATCTACGTCAGAAACTATGCAGCGGATCAGCGGATAAGGCAATGCCTGGTTTCCACCCCGTGCGCAGCTTGGGGTGGAAAGACCGGATTTAATGGCGAATCAGATAATCGAATGCACTGAGTGATGAGCGTGAGCCTTCACCCATAGCAATGATAATCTGTTTGTAAGGCACATTGGTGACATCACCGGCGGCGAATACACCCGGGATATTGGTCTGCCCCCTGGCGTCAATTTCGATCTCGCCATGCGGACTGGTGGTGACCGTGCCGTTGAGCCATTCACTGTTGGGCAACAGGCCTATCTGGACAAAAATACCTTCCAGTTCGACGGTATGTAATTCGTTGCTGATTCTGTCCTTGTATTCGATGCCGGTTACCTTCTGTGTGTCGCCAAGCACCTGCGTGGTCTGTGCCGAGGTGATGACGCTGACATTGGGCAGGCTGTGCAACTTGCGCTGTAACACCTCGTCGGCCTTGAGTGTGTCGGCAAACTCCAGCACCGTGACATGTTTGACCAGACCGGCCAGATCGATGGCGGCCTCGATACCGGAATTGCCGCCGCCCACCACGGCAACCCGTTTGCCTTTATAGAGCGGGCCGTCACAATGCGGGCAATAGGCCACGCCCCTGTTGCGGTATTCGGCTTCGCCGGGCACATTCAGTTCACGCCAGCGTGCACCCGTGCTCAGGATGACCGTTCTGGAGCGCACGGACGCGCCGTTGGCAAATTTTATCTCGTGCAGGCCGCCGGGTTCGGTTGCCGGTACCAGTCCCGAGGCCCGCTGCAGGTTCATGATGTCGACGTCATACTGTTTGACGTGTTCTTCCAGCTCCCGAACCAGTTTCGGCCCTTCGGTCTCCTGTACCGACACAAAGTTCTCAATGGCCATGGTGTCGAGAACCTGGCCACCAAAGCGTTCGGCAGCCACGCCGGTGCGGATGCCTTTGCGTGCAGCATAGATGGCTGCCGAGGCACCGGCGGGCCCGCCGCCGACGATCAGTACGTCGAAAGGCTCTTTGCTGCTGATCTTTTCGGCGTCGCGCTCCGCCGCGCCGGTGTCGATTTTTGCCAGTATTTCGTCAACGCCCATGCGGCCCTGGCCAAAGGCTTCACCGTTCAGGTAGATGCTGGGCACTGACATGACCTGACGCTGGTCAACCTCGTCCTGAAACAGCGCGCCGTCGATGGCAACATGACGGATATTGGGGTTCAGCACGGCCATCAGGTTCAGTGCCTGCACCACATCCGGGCAGTTCTGGCAGGACAGGGAGAAGTAGGTTTCAAAGACAAACTCGCCTTTGATGGCTTTGATCTGCTCAATTTTCTCATCGCTGAGTTTGGGCGGATGACCGCCGGTCTGCAGCAGCGCCAGAACCAGTGACGTGAATTCGTGGCCCATGGGGATACCGGCGAACCGCAGGTGCATCTCGGCATCCGGACGTTGCAGGGCAAATGACGGGCGACGGGCATCATCACCGTCTTCCCGGACCGTGATTTTGTCGGTCAGACCCGCGATGTCGCTGATCAGCGTACGCAGCTCGCCTGACTTGGCACTGTCGTCCAGCGAGGCAACAATCTCGAACGGCCGGCTGACTTTCTCCAGGTAGGTTTTTAACTGGGCTTTCATGTTGGCGTCTAACATCGGGTTAATTCCTCTTTACTACAACGATCCACGAGTAAACTTTTATACAGACAACAAATTTCGGGCACAAAAAAGCCCGGACGGTTCGCGCCCGGGCTTTCGGGCTAAGATCAGGTAATGCAAGCGATCAAAGCAGTTGAATCAGATCTTGCCGACCAGGTCCAGTGAGGGCGCCAGTGTCGCTTCGCCTTCTTTCCACTTGGCCGGGCACACTTCACCTGGGTGCTTGGCAACATACTGGGCCGCTTTGACCTTGCGCAGCAGCTCAGATGCATCACGGCCGATGTTGCCGGCAGAGATTTCCACGATCTGAATGATGCCCTCGGGGTCGATCACGAAGGTGCCGCGTTCGGCCAGGCCCACTTCTTCGATCATGACTTCGAAGTTGCGGCTGATCACGCCCGTCGGGTCGCCGATCATCGGATAGGTAATTTTGCCGATGGTTTCAGAACTGTCGTGCCAGGCTTTGTGGGTAAAGTGGGTGTCAGTGGATACACTGTATACTTCTACGTCGCGGCTTTTGAGCTCGGCATAGTTGTCGGCCAGGTCACCCAGTTCGGTCGGGCACACGAAGGTGAAGTCGGCCGGGTAGAAAAATACCACTGACCACTTGCCCTTGAAATCCGCTTCAGTGACTTCCACAAATTCGCCGTTATGGAAAGCAGTTGCTTTAAATGGTTTTACTTCGGTGTTGATCAATGACACGTTTGTGCTCCTTTGCCGTGTAGCCGGTCCTGTGAAGGGGGTGGCTGATTAAGTTAACGGATGCCATGATAACGGTGAAGCAAGCTTAGGTAAAATGAAATATTTATTGCACAACGATAGATAAAACGTATCGTTTGAGTCGGCACCTGCATTGATAGAAAAAACCGATCACCGTGGTGGCGCCGTTCAACTAAAGTCAATGAACAGGGCGGCGTCAGTAGAACACCAGAATTGAAATGGCGGCCACGACAACAATGATAAACAGGTAGGCAATAACCCTGGCCGGGTCCTGACGCAGGAGGGTAAGCAGGGTGTCGGCGGTCCCGGCTGCCCTGTCGGCCTCGTACTGGGCACGCATTCGCTGCTGGCGCTCGGCCTGGTAGTCATCCAGCAGCGACCGGGCCTGCGGATAGTCGGCATCGCGGTGCAGCCAGAGGCCGGGCATGGAAATGCCCCAGTTGCCGGCGCTGGTTTCGTAGAATGAAATATTGTGCGCCGTCAGCAGGTCGCGGACTTCCGCGGCCTCGTCATCGGGGACATGGCGTAATCGGAACAGCAGTTTTGCCATAATTGAACAGGAGCAATGATGAACAGGTATGTAAAACTATCAGAGAAACCCGCAAAAGTGCAGCGTCTCAAGACGCCGGCGCATGGTCTTCTGCGGTTGTCGGCTGCCCTGCTGCTGTTGTTTGCCATTGCCGCACCGGCCCAGGCCGATGCCCCGGTCTGGCAGGCAAGCAAAGATGAAAGCGTCGTCTACCTGGGTGGCACCATTCACCTGCTGCGCTCCCGTGATTATCCGCTGCCGGCGGCGTTCGAGACCGCCTATCAGGCCTCGGACCGGCTGTTTTTCGAAATTGACCAGAGCCAGATGATGGACATGGCCGTGCAGGCGCGCATGATGCAGCAGCTTACCTACCAGGACGAGCGTACCCTGCAGAGTGTGCTGGACGAGAGCACTTACGCGGCGCTGACCGCGCATGCGGAAAGCGCCGGGTTGCCCATGGCGATGATGCAGAAATTCAAGCCGGGAATGTTGCTCAGCACCCTGTCAATGATCGAATTCCAGCGCCGCGGCTTTACCCCGCAGGGCGTCGATGCATTTTTCAACACCCGTGCCATGGGTGATGGCAAGCCACGCGGCGAGCTGGAAACCATTGATCAGCAAATTGCCTTGCTGGCCGGTATGGGGGAAGGTTTTGAAAGCGAGTTTGTGGCGTATACGCTGAGTGATCTGGAGAACGTTGGGGAGGCAATCGAGGAATTGGTCGCGGCCTGGCGCACGGGTGACCGGGAGACGCTGGCAACAACGTTCATTAATCCCATGCTGGAGGAGGCGCCGGCGCTTTATGACACCATGCTGGTGGCACGCAACAACAATTGGATGCCGCAGATCGAGGCCATGTTTGCCGAGCCTGGCACTGAGTTTGTGCTCGTTGGTGCAGCGCATCTGGTCGGAGAGCATGGCCTGTTGGCAATGCTCTCGGAGCGGGGGTACGAGATCAGCAGGGTGGACGCAGACTGATGCAAGCGGGTTCGTGGAGCTGCTCTTGTCTCAGCGCCACAACACAACTTAACTGGCTGTTTTGTGGCTCAGAATGATCTGACGAGGGCCGCGGGTATGGGTCTGGCCGCTGGTACCGGTCGGAATTTGCTGAACTTTACCGCCCGACTTGACGAAAGCTGCCATCTGGCGGGCCAGATCATCGCGGTCACAAACGGGCAGATCTTTTTTAGACTTGGACATGCTGTCAACCTTTGGGTTCACCGTGAAAAGCCAATGATTATACACCATTTCCGACAAGGCTGTCAGTGGCCTGGGGCAGCCGTAAAGTCACGGCACAGCGCGTTGACAATATTGTCGGGCAGTGGCGTTACCTGGTAAGCGTAGGCTGGATGACGGCTTGCCAGTGTCCAGTGTGCACCTGCGCAGGCGGCGGCGATCATTTCGGCGGTGAACTGGAAGCGCAGAAAATGCACGGCTGAGGTTTTATCGGTCGTTGTCCGGATCAGATCCTCGTCGGCGATGGCGTTCACCGGGGCATTGTTGCCAATCTGCAGGTCAATGCTGTGCTCCAGGCCGACCAGTTTGCGCAGGGCCTGCTGTCGCTGCCCGGGGTCGGACAGTTCAATCATCAGCGTGCACTTCAGGTTGTTGCCATCCGGGATCAATGGATTGTAGGCGGCCAGTTCCTGGGCAATATCCTGCTCATCGTGCAGGTTCTCGGCACGCATCATTTCCTGCACCTGGTACTTCATGGTATGCCAGTCTTCAAAGTGCAGGGTGACATGCGGGCCCAGTGCTACCCGCCGATTCTGTTTGTGGGCAATCATGGCCCGGCGGATGTCGTGACGCCGTTGCTGGTATTGCGCCAGCGTGCCAATGTCCGCGAGGGTCAGATTGTGGCTGTCTGCCTGCATGGGGGCCTATAACTCCTCCAGCAGGTCAAGCGCCTTCTGAAACCGGTGCGCGTGGGATCGCTCTGCTTTGGCCAGGGTTTCCATCCAGTCAGCGATTTCGTCGAAACCCTCATCCCGTGCATCCCGTGCCATGCCCGGGTACATGTCTGTGTATTCATGGGTCTCGCCAGCTATGGCGGACTTGAGATTGTCGGCGGTGCCGCCAATCGGCAGTCCGGTCACGGGATCGCCCGCTGACTCCAGATATTCCAGGTGGCCATGCGCGTGACCGGTCTCGCCTTCGGCAGTCGATCGAAACAGCGCAGACACATCGCTATGGCCCTCTATATCCGCTTTCTGGGCAAAGTACAGATAACGACGGTTGGCCTGCGCCTCGGCAGCAAATGCCGCCTTGAGGTTCTGTTCCGTTTTGGTGTCCTTCAATGGCATCGAGTGGTCTCCGGGCTCTGACAGTTAAGCAATGTTGCACACGCACTGAACATAACGCAGTTGTCCGCCTGATTCTAATGCTTTCTTGGCCAAACCGGAGGCCGAAAATCAAACAAAGCGGGGAGACGTATTTCTTCGTCGGGGCAATCTGCTAGAATCGATCATCCTGACAGAGAGAGATCGGTATGACTGACACTAAAACCAAAGCGACACGCACTAAAAAAGCCGACACCAGCGCTGACAAACCTGTTAAGACGTCGAAGACCGCGGCTGCCGTGAAAAAGCCGGCAGCCAAGGCCGCGACTGCCACCAAGGCCAAGCCTGCCGCCAAGCCTGCGACCAAAACCAAGCCTGCGGCCAAAACCAAGCCTGCGGCCAAAACCAAGCCTGCAGCGCCAGCACCGACAAAGGCACCGGCTAAAACAACCGCCAAAACACCGGCCAAGCCTGCGGCCAAAACCCCTGCGGCAGCGAAAAAGCCCACGGCCAAGGCGGCCGGGCCGGCAAAGACCACAGCAGCAAAGACCACAGCAGCAAAGGCCACGGCGGCCCTGAAAGCAGCGCCTAAGGCCGCCCCCAAAGTCGCGCCTAAAACAGCCGCGAAATCAACGGCCAAACCCGCTGTCAGCAAGGCAAAGACAACCAGCAAAAGTGCGGCGGCAGCGCCTGGACAGAAAGCCGGCAAATCATCAGCCGCGCCGGATAAGCCCGCAGCCCGCAAAGCCGTGGCCAAAAAGCCAGCTGCGGCAAAAACCGCGGCGGCAGTGCAGCCGGCTGAACCAGCGCCCAAAGAGCGCGTAGAAGGTGCCTCTGTCAATTTCAGCAGTGTCCAGGAGCCGCCATCACACCTGACCATGCGTGTCGACACCAATCGTGTTGTCGCGTTTCACTACCGGTTGTGCGAAGTGCGACCTGATGGCAATCGCTCGCCCTGGCTGGAGGCCTCGTTCGGCCGCCAGCCCCTGCTGTACCTGCACGGCCACGGCAATGTGGTGCCGGGACTGGAGCAGGCCATGGCCGGTAAGCGCGCCGGTGACCGTATCGATATCACCCTGGCGCCCGAGCAGGCTTATGGGCCGCGAACATCGAACGAAATGTTGCGTATACCCATCAAGCACCTGCATCGTGCCCCCGAGCGCAAGCATCTGGTGCCCGGGGCCATTGTCTCCGTGAAAACCAACCGTGGCGTCAAGAATGCGCTGGTGATCAAGGTGGGCAAGTTCAACGTTGACCTGGATACCAATCACCCGTACGCAGGCCGGACTCTGCACTATCAGATCGAAGTGCTCGGTGTGCGTCAGGCAACTGCAGAGGAAGTGGCGCACCGTCATGTGCACGGGCCAGGCGGACATCAGCACTGAGCCGCGGCCTTCAGATAACTATAATAAACGCGAAAAAGGTGGGGTTATGACAATTGAGAGCGAAAGCCGCAGAAACATGTTGAAAGCCGGGTTGGGAGCCGGGGTAATGGCGGCCAGCGCCAGCTTCCCGTGGATGGCACTGGCCCAGGGGGAGCCGATCATGCCGTTTCTGGACGTGCCCGACGGTTATGACCCCGGTCCGCGGCGTCCGGGCATGACACACATCATCGACACCCGGCAGATCAATAATTTTTACAGTGACGACTTTTATGTGGTGCAGCACTACGGTCAGCCCGAACTGGATGTCGACAGCTACCGGCTGACGGTCACCGGCCTGGTAGACAGGCCACTGAGCTTCACACTGGATGAGCTGATGGCGCAGCCTGATCAGACACTCGATGTGGGGTTTGAGTGTGGCGGTAATGGCAACCGCATGTATCACGGTCTGGTGGGCAATGCGCGCTGGCGCGGCATCAACCTGAAGGCCCTGCTGGAGCGCGCGGGTGTGCAGGAGAACGGCCGGGAAGTGGTCTTTTTCGGCGGCGACATCGGCCAGGAAGAAATCCGCGGCCGCCAGGTCGACAAGGCCTTTGCCCGCAGCCTGTCGCTGGAAGACGCCATGCGTGATGACAATATGATCGCCTTTGAAATGAATGGCCAGCCGCTGCCTGTTCATCACGGGCGCCCGGTGCGATTGCTGATCCCCGGTTTTTATGGTGTCGCCAACGTCAAATGGCTGACCCAGATTCACGTGCAGGACACCCGTTATATGGGCCGCTTCATGGGCCGCGATTACGTGACCCTGAAAAAGGAAAGGGTGGGTGATCAGGAGCGCTGGGTAGAGAATTCGGTCGCGCGCATGAATCTCAAATCCGTTATCGCCCGGGTCACCCGGCGCGGCAACAGTCACCGTATCAGTGGTTTTGCGCTGAACGACGGCACACCGCTGCGCAGTATCGAGGTCAGCATAGATGGCGGTGCCTGGCAGCCGGCGGTCATTGATCCGCAGGCGTCCGCCTACAGCTGGAAACCTTTCCATTTTGACTGGCAGGGCGCAGCTCCGGGGGAACATACCATCGTGTCCCGGGTCACGGACATCAATGGCAATACCCAGGCGGTGACCGGTGATCTGCCTGAGCGCGTCAGCTATTGGGAAGAGTTCGGCCAATTTCCGCGGCGGGTCATGATCGACGCCTGAAGCGCATGATCCTGGCGCCCGCACACACTGAAGAGAGTTGTTGTCTATGAAAACATATCTGGTGCTGACACTGATCGGTAATGACCAGCCAGGTCTGGTGGAGTCGCTGGCGCAGATTGTCGCCCAGCATCAGGGCAACTGGCTGGAAAGCAACATGTCGCGGCTGGCCGGCAAGTTCGCCGGGATTCTGCGCGTCAGTGTTGAAGAAAGCCAGGCCGAAGCACTGGTTGCAGCGCTGGATGCACTGTCACCGCGACTGAAGCTGATCGTTGAGCGCTCGGCGCAGGCTGAAACCGAGAAGCCGCAGCGCACACTGCGGCTGAGTCTGGTGGGCAATGACCGGCCCGGGATCATCCGTGATATCTCCGGGGCGCTGGCGCGTCAGCACGTCAATGTGGACGATCTGGATACCGAATGTGTGCCGGCGCCAATGTCATCCGATACCCTGTTCCGGGCCGAGGCGTTGCTGCACATTCCGGCCGAACTCGATATCGAGACGCTGCGCGCCGAGCTGGAACGCCTGGCGGACGATCTGATTGTGGATATTAACCTGATCGCAGACTGATAATGCGCCAGCCCTGCTCGCGGGCATGCTGGCGCAGCTTGTCATCGGGGTCCACCGCCACAGCCTCGCCGACGGCTGCCAGCAGCGGGATATCATTGAAGGAATCGCTGTAAAAAACCGCGTTGTGCATGGACAGCGACGCATCATCGCGGGCGTCCAGCCAGGATTGGAGTTTGCCGATCTTGCCGGCCTGAAAACAGGGTTTACCGTCAATCCTGCCGGTCAGCACGCCGGCCACCTGCGCCAGATCCGTGGCAATCAGATGCTCGATGCCCAGCCGTTCCGCGATCGGTGCGGTGATGAAACGGTTGGTAGCGGTCACGATCAGACAGATGTCGCCGGCGGACTGATGCTCGTCGATCAGTCGTTGAGCGCTGGTCTGCAGCATCGGTTCAATAAACTGGTTCATGAAGTTGGCATGCAGCTCGCTGAGGCGGGCGACCGGTAACCCGACCACCGGTGCGATGGCAAATTCACAATACTCGTTCATGTCCAGTACGCCTTCTTTGTACTGCTGGTAAAAGGCGTCGTTGCGGCGCCGGTGTTCGTCCGCATCGACCAGGCCGGCATGGCACAGATACTCGCCCCAGGCGTGGTCGCTGTCGCCTGCCAGCAACGTGTTATCGAGGTCAAAAATGGCCAGTTTTGTCATCAGGTCAGTCCCAGCTATCTGCTTGAATGGTATGAACGGGGCGGCATTATAACCTGAGACCGGCGCTTTTTTGCCGGACGAATTTGTGAAACAATGCAGAGCTGACATCGCGCAACAAATACGTCACTGAGTAACCGGGATTCAATGAGATACCAACATGATCGATGCTGAAGGCTTCAGACCTAATGTCGGTATCATCATCTGTAATGCCAGAGGGCAGGTCCTGTGGGCCAAGCGCATAGGCCAGGATGCCTGGCAGTTTCCGCAGGGCGGTATTCGTCAGGGTGAGCGCCTGCAGCAGGCGATGTACAGGGAATTAAAAGAAGAGGTCGGGCTTGAGGCCAGGGACGTGGAAATCCTCTCCAGCACGCGGGATTGGCTGTATTATCAGTTGCCGCGGCACTATATCCGGCAGAATTCCAATCCGGTGTGTATCGGGCAAAAACAGAAATGGTTTTTGCTGGGGCTGCGGGGAGATGAATCGCGTATCTGTCTGGCCAGTCAGAACATGACGCCGGAGTTTGATGACTGGCAGTGGGTCAGTTTCTGGTACCCGCTGAGTCAGGTGATTGAGTTTAAAAGAGAAGTCTATCGCCAGGCTTTAAAACAGCTGATCAAGCCCCTGAACCGGTTCATTAACTCGTGAGACGCTGACACACTGGCCCATATGCTTGATAGATTGCGAGACATAGTTCAGGCCGTTAACTCTGCCCGGGACCTTCAGTCCGCGCTCGACGTCATCGTCTCGAGTGTACGCGACGCCATGGTCACCCAGGTGTGTTCCGTGTACCTGCTGGACAGCGACATCGGCAGCCATGTGTTAATGGCGTCCGAAGGCCTGCGCAAGGAGTCGGTTGGTCATGTCAGTCTGCAACTGGACGAGGGTCTGGTAGGGCTGGTGGCCCGTAATGCCGAGCCGGTCAACCTGGAAGATGCCCAATCACACCCGAACTATCACTATCTCTCGGAAACCGGTGAAGAAGCCTTCAGCTCCTTTCTGGGGGTGCCCATCATTCACCATCGCAAGGTGCTGGGTGTGCTGGTGGTGCAGCATCGGGAAAAACGCTCCTTTGATGCGGGTGAAGAAGCCTTCCTGATTACCCTGTCCGCGCAATTGGCGGGCGTCATTGCCGCTGCCGAGGCCACCGGCGCCATTCAGGGCGTCAGTCCGTCCGGCCAGCGCCGCACCGACAGCAGTTTCTCGGGGATCTCCGGCGCTTCCGGCGTCGCCATCGGGCACGCGGTGGTGGTGTTTCCCCACGCAGATCTGAGCATCATCCCCAGTCGCCAGATCGACGATATCGAGGCTGAGTTGCGCGCTTTTGCCACAGCGTTGTCGTCGGTTCGCGACGACATACGCGCACTCAGCGAGAGTGTTGGCCAGCAGCTGCGCCCCGAAGAGCGCGAGCTGTTTGATGTCTACCTGCGCATGCTCGACGATGATGCCCTGGGCCGTGAGGTCAATGAACTGATACGCCAGGGCAACTGGGCCCAGGGGTCGCTGGCCGATGTGGCCACTGACCATGTTAAATCCTTCGAACAGATGAAGGATCCCTACCTGCGCGAGCGTGCGGCCGACATCAAGGATCTGTGCAGCCGGGTGCTGGCGTACCTGCAGGAAACCGAAAGCACCAAGCAGCGCGAGTACCCCGAGAATACCATTCTGGTTGGCGAAGAGCTGGCGCCCGCGATGCTGATGGAAGTACCCCGGGACAAGCTGGCGGGCATGATATCGGTAAAAGGGTCAGGTAACTCTCATGTCGCGATTCTGGCGCGCACCATGGGCATACCCACGGTGATGGGCGCAGTGGACCTGCCTTATCGCAAGCTGGACGGTCGCCCGCTGATTGTTGATGGTTACAATGGCACGGTGTTGACCAGTCCGTCAGAAGCGACTCTGGCCCGCTACGGCGAAGTCCTGAAAGAGGAAGAACAGTTTGTCCGGGGCCTGGAGACCCTGATTGATCTGCCCTGTATTACCCCCGACCACCATCGCGTCAGTCTGTGGGTGAATACCGGCCTGATGACCGATGTGGTGCGTTCGCTGGATCACGGTGCAGAAGGTATCGGCCTGTTCCGCACCGAAGTGCCCTTCCTGTTGAGCGAACAGTTCCCCAGCGAGCGGGAGCAGGCGGATATCTACCGGGAGCAGTTGCAGGCGTTTGCACCCAAGCCCGTCACCATGCGGACACTGGATATCGGCGGTGACAAGTCACTGCCCTACTTCCCGATTGAAGAGGCCAACCCGTTTCTGGGTTGGCGTGGCATACGGGTGACACTTGACCACCCCGAGATTTTTATTGCCCAGACCCGGGCCATGATCCGTGCCAGTGAAGGGCTCGATAACCTGCAGATCATGTTGCCCATGGTGTCCAACCTGCAGGAAGTCACCAGTGCCACGCAGATCATCAAGCGTGCTTTGCGGGAATTGCAGGAAGAAGGCCTGGATGTCAGGATGCCACCGATCGGCGTCATGGTGGAACTGCCGGCAGCGGTGTATCTTACCCGCGCACTGTGCCAGATCGTCGATTTTGTCTCGGTGGGCAGCAATGATCTGACCCAGTATCTGCTGGCGGTTGACCGGAACAACCCCCGGGTTGCCGACCTGTACTCGGCTTTCCATCCGGCCGTGCTGAACGCCCTGCAACATGTGGTCACCGCGGCGCATGCCGAGAACCGGCCGGTCAGCATCTGCGGGGAAATGGCGGGTGACCCGGGCGCGGCCATACTGTTGATGGCCATGGGGTTTGATACCCTGTCGATGAATGCCTCGACATTACTGAAAGTAAAAGCGGTGATCCGCGCCATAACCCTGAGCACGGCTAAAACCCTGCTCAATGATGTGATGCAGATGAGTGATGCCGAGAGCATCCGCAGCTGCGTGGACCTGGCGCTGTACAATGCCGGTGTCGACCGCCTGCTGCGCTCATCGCGCACCAACTGACCCTGAGGAATCCAGATGCTGACATACCCCGATATTGATCCCGTTGCGTTCTCCCTGGGGCCATTAACGGTGCACTGGTACGGCATCATGTACATTGTGGCTTTTACCGGGGCCTGGTACCTGGCCCGCCTTCGTGCCCGGCGCGCTCAGGCGGGCGGATCGGTCTGGGCAAAATTCAGGTTCAGCGACGAGCAGGTTGCGGACCTGGTGTTTTACGGGGCGTTGGGCGCGGTGCTGGGTGGCCGGTTTGGATCGGTGCTGTTCTATAATTTTGACCGTTTTCTGGCAGATCCGCTGTGGCTGTTGCGGGTCTGGGAAGGCGGCATGTCATTCCATGGCGGGTTTCTGGGCGTCATGCTGGCGTTTTATATCTACTCGCGCCGTATCAACAAACACTATTTTGATGTGCTCGACTTTATCGCGCCGCTGGCGCCGTTCGGGCTGGGTGTCGGCCGTATCGGCAACTTTATCGGTGGCGAGCTGTGGGGCCGTCCCACTGATGCCCCCTGGGGCATGGTGTTTCCGCATGTTGATGATATGGCACGTCATGCTTCGCAGTTGTATCAGGCGGTACTGGAAGGCGTGGTGCTGTTTGGGCTGATGTGGTGGTTCTCATCGAAGCCACGTCCACGCTATGCGGTGTCCGGATTGTTCGCCGTGGGTTATGGCGTCCAGCGCTTCTTTGTTGAGTTTTATCGTGAGCCCGATTCATGGCTGGGCTTTGTTGCGCTGGACTGGCTGACCATGGGTCAGGTACTGTCGGTGCCAATGATCATCGCCGGTGCCATCCTGCTGGTGGTGGCTTACCGGCAGCCGGCGTCGGCAAAACAGGCATAAAAGAGGAGAGGCATGAAACAGTTCCAGGACTTGCTGCAACGAATTCTTGATGAAGGTGCGGTAAAAACCGACCGCACCGGCACCGGCACTCTGTCGGTGTTCGGTCATCAGATGCGCTTCAATCTGCAGGACGGCTTTCCGTTGGTGACCACCAAAAAATTGCACCTTCGCTCCATCATCCATGAGCTGTTATGGTTTCTCAGCGGTGACACCAACATCAGGTATCTGCAGGAGAACGGGGTTTCGATCTGGGACGAATGGGCGGATGAGAACGGGGACCTGGGGCCGGTGTATGGTTTCCAGTGGCGTTCCTGGCCGGGCAAAGACGGCAAATCGGTTGATCAGATCACTAAGCTGATACACCAGATCAAGACCAGCCCGGACTCCCGGCGCCTGATGGTGGTCGCCTACAACCCTGCGTACGTCGATGACATGGCGCTGCCGCCCTGTCATTCACTGTTCCAGTTCTACGTGGCCAACGGCAAACTGTCCTGCCAGTTGTATCAGCGCTCGGCGGACACATTTCTGGGGGTACCGTTCAATATTGCATCTTATGCACTGCTGACACATATGATTGCCCAGCAGTGCGATCTGGACGTGGGTGAGTTTATCTGGACCGGTGGTGATACGCACCTGTACAGTAACCATCTGGATCAGGCCCGTCTTCAGCTCAGCCGCGAGCCTTTGCCATTGCCCCGATTGACACTGAAGCGTCGGCCAGACAGTATTTTCGACTACAAATACGAAGACTTTGATATCGTGGGTTACCAGGCACATCCTGGTATACCCGCCCCCATCGCCGTGTAGCGGAACAAGCAGGATATGATATGAGACTGGCGTTAATATGGGCCATGGCCCGCAATCGAGTCATTGGCCGCAACAATGCCCTGCCCTGGTATCTGCCGGAAGACCTGAGATATTTCAAGCAGGTTACGATGGGCAAACCCATTATCATGGGACGCAGAACCTGGGAGTCTATCGGGCGGCCCTTGCCGGGGCGCACCAATGTTGTCATCAGTCGCGACCCCGAATACCATGCTGACGGCGTCAAAGTGGTACAGTCACTGGAGGCTGCCATCACCCTGGCGGAGCATGTCACCACCATAGATGGCGGTGATGAGGCGGTGGTGATGGGCGGGGCGCAGATCTACGAAATGGCCCTGCCCATGGCTGACCGGCTGTACATGACCCAGGTACATGCCGATGTTGACGGTGATGTGTACTTCCCCGAGTTTGAACTGGCGGCCTGGCACGAGCTGGGGCGCGACGACTTTTCTGCCTCCGGCGCCAACCCCTACGATTACAGTTTCGTGGTGCTGGAACGCTAAATGTCTAACCCAGTTGCTTGCGGAATGCCCTGGAGTTGCGCTGGTAGTTGTACATGTCCTGCTTTTTCGCCGGTAATTCATTTATCTGTATTGGCGTGAAGCCGCGCTCCATGAACCAGTGCGCCGTCTGGGTGGTCAGCACAATAACATTGTTCATGCCCTGTCTGCGTGCTTCCTTTTCCAGCGCACGCAACAGGTGGTCGCCGCGGCCAGTTTCCTGATAGTCGCGATGAATGGCGATACAGGCAATCTCTCCGCTGTCTTCGTCCAGCGGATAGATGGCGGCGCAGGCAATGATGGTGCCTTCCATCTCGATGACCTTGAAGTAGTCGATTTCCGCCTCCAGCAACTCGCGTGAACGGTGCACCAGCACGCCCGCTGCTTCCAGTGGCGCAATCAGCTCCAGGATGCCCCCGACGTCGTCGATCACGGCCTGGCGCAGTAGCTCAAAATTGTCACGCGACACCAGCGTGCCATTGCCATCACGGGTGAACAGCTCTTCAATCAGGGCGCCGTTGTCGGCGTAGTTGATCAGGTGGCAGCGATGCACGGTTTTGCTGCTGGCCTTGATGGCGGCCGCCAGCGATTCACGGACGCCGTTGTTACTTTGTTCGTTATTACCGTCAAGGGCATCATGCAATGAGGCGGCGGCTACCGGACTCAGCGTGCTGACCAGGTTATTGTGTTCATCCATGACGCCGCGTTGTGGAACAAACAGGATCAGTTTTTCGGCTTTCATGGCGATGGCCACTTCGGTTGCGACTTCCTCGGCTGACAGGTTGAACACTTCACCGGTGGGTGAATAGCCGAGGTTGGACAGCAACACGATGTTGTTCTTGTCCAGGTGCTGCTGAATGGCAAGCGCGTTGACCTTGCGCACGACACCGGTCAGGGAAAAATCCACACCATCGATAATACCCAGTGGTCGTGCGGTAATGAAATTGCCCCGGCTGACCTTGATGTCGGCGCCGTGCATGGGGGAATTGGCGAGCCCCATAGAAAACTGGGCTTCGATATCAATCGACATGCCGCCTACCACCTGTTTGATCGCCTGCAGGCCTTCTGCATCGGTAATCCGCAGGGCATTGTGATAGCGCACTTCCAGTCCGGCCTGATCCAGCGCCTGATTGATCTGCGGACGCGCGCCGTGCACCAGCACCAGCTTTACCCCCAGGCTGTGCAGCAAGGTGATGTCATGGACAATATTGCTGAAATTGTCGTGCGCAATGGCCTCGCCGGTGAGCAATACCACGAACACCTTCTTGCGGTGTGCATTGATGTAACTGGACGAGTGCCGGAACCAGTCGATGTATTGAGCCAGATTTTCCATGCCTTGTTATCCTGCCGGGCAATTCCCTGTGATGTCAGATGTCATGAGTACGCGATTGTAGCGCGATTGTCAGTTTGCCGTGGCGTTGCTTTTGACACAATAGTGCGTGATCAGGTCGCGCAACAGCTCTACGCAGGGCTGTATGCGGTCCAGTGCCAGGTACTCATCCGGCTGATGCGCCTGCTCAATGTCGCCCGGGCCCAGCACGATGGTGTCCATGCCCATTCGCTGCAGCCAGGGTGCCTCGGTGCCGAAGGCCACTGTGCCGGCACTGTGCCCGGTCAGCCGTTCCGCGGTTTTCACCAGATCGCTTTCGGCCGGGCACAGAAACGCCGGTGCGCCGGGGAACAGCGGGGTCAGTTCAAAGCCGACCTGCCAGCGCTCGGCCAGGGGGCGCAGACGCTGATCAATCAGCCCGCGCATGACCTCCACTTCCATACCGGGCAGCAGACGGATATCAAACTCCAGTTCGCACTGACCACAGATGCGGTTGGGGTTGTCGCCGCCGTGAATGCAGCCCAGGTTCATGGTGGGCAGTTCGATGGCAAACAGCGGATTGCGGTATTTTTCCTGCAACTCGGCACGAAAGCGCAGCAGTTCGCCAATCACATCATGCATCGCTTCCATGGCATTGATGCCCAGGCTGGGGTCAGACGAATGGCCACTGCGCCCCTGCAGGCGAATGGACTCCATCATCACACCCTTGTGCGCATGCACCGGTTTCATGCCGGTCGGCTCGCCGATCACCGCGTATCGCGCCTTGGGCCGACCCAGTTCGGCGAGCTTGCGGGCACCCAACATGGAGGTTTCCTCGTCAGAGGTGGCCAGGACAATCAGCGGCTGCTGCAGGGGGGTGTCGACAAAGCTGCGCACTGCTTCCAGGATCAGGGCAAAAAATCCCTTCATGTCGGTGCTGCCCAGACCATAGATGCGATTGTCCTTTTCGGTCATCTGCAACGGGTTCATCGACCACAGAGCCTCATCCATGGGCACGGTATCCGTGTGGCCGGCCAGCACCAGGCCGCCCGGACCGCTGCCCAGTGTCGCGATCAGGTTGGCCTTGCCCTGCTCACTGCTGGATTCACAGGGCATGATCTCGCATTGAAAACCCAGTGCCGTAAATTGTTCTGCCAGGTAATGGATCACCGGCAGATTGCTCATGTCGATGCTGCTGTTGGTGGAACTGATGCTGGGCAAGCGCAGCACGGCATCCATGTGTTGCATCAGCGAGCGAGTGTTACGCATTGGCGATCCCCGTGGTGATTTAAACGAATGCTTCCAGGACGCTGTTGAGGAACTGGTATCCGGTATCCGTGGTGCGGATGTGGTTGCCATCCACGTGCAGCAACTGTCGCTGCTGCAATGAGTCTACCTGCTTTGCGATCTGGCTGAAAGGCAGGCCGGTGCGCTGTTCAAACTGCTCTGCGGTGAAGCCTTCGCGCAGGCGCAAGGCATTGAGCAGAAACTCCAGTGCCAGCTGATCGGTCTCGATGGGGCCGGCATCCGCAAGATAGGGATAGCGGTTTAGCAGGTTGCCACCGTCCTGGGTTTCCCGCTGCTTTTTGATATACGCCGCCGCCTGCAGGTAATGACCGGGCTGCCGCCGCTTGTGCATGCGCAGAATGCGTTGCCGGGAGCGCTGGGTGATCTTGCCGTGCGCGCCGGCGCCGATACCCAGGTAATCACCGAAACGCCAGTAATTGAGGTTGTGGCGCGACTGCCCGCCGGCCCTGGCAAAGGCCGACACTTCGTAGCGGGCAAAGCCGTGTTCGGCCAGCAGCGCCAGGCCACTGTCCTGAATATCGATCAGCGTGTCTTCGGGCGGCAGCGGCGGCGGATGTTTAAAAAATACGGTATTGGGTTCGATGGTCAGTTGATACCAGGAGATGTGTTCCGGCGCCGCATCAATGGCCTGCTGCAGATCGGCCATGGCATCCGTCAGTGACTGTGCCTGCAGGCCATACATGATATCCAGATTCAGGCGGTTGAAACCGGCCTTGTGCGCGAAGTCGATGGCGCGCACGGCATCCTGTTCGTCATGTATCCGCCCCAGCTGTTGCAGTTGCCCGGGGTTGAAACTCTGTATGCCCAGTGACAGGCGGTTGATGCCGGCGCTGCGGTAGTCAGCAAACTTGTTGCGTTCGGCCGTGCCGGGGTTGGCTTCCAGTGTGATCTCGATATCACTGGCGAAATCAGCCATTGTCTGCAGACCGGTCAATAACCGATCGTACGCGGTGGCGGATAGCAGGCTGGGTGTGCCACCGCCAATAAAAATGCTGCTGATGTCGCGTTTCTGCACATAGGGCAGGTCGTGGCGAAAGTCATCCAGCAGAGCGTCAATATAGTCGTCTTCCGGTAATGGGCCTTTTTGTTCATGGGAATTGAAATCGCAGTACGGGCATTTGCGAACGCACCAGGGTACATGGATATAGAGGCTGAGCGGCGGCAGCGTCAGGGGCGCGTTGTCTGCAGGCATGTCACTCACAGGCGGGCTGGCAATTGTTGCAGCAGTGCCTGCATGGCAACAGCACGATGGCTGATGACGTTTTTCTGTGCGGCGCTTAACTGGGCAGAGCTGCAGCCCATTGATGGTACGTGGAAAAGGGGGTCGTAGCCGAAGCCGCCCTCGCCCGTCGGCGACAGCAGGATCCGGCCCTGCCAGACACCGTGACAGACGATCGGGACCGGGTCGGCCGCATGGCGCAGGTACACCAGCACACAATGAAACTGCGCGGTGCGATTGCGGTCGGGGACACCGTCAAGCAGCGTCAGCAATTTCCGGTTATTGGCTGTGTCCCGGGTAGCGCGATCGCCTGTCGGCTCAGCGCCATCAGTGGCGGAAGAAAACCGTGCCGAATAAATGCCGGGTGCACCACCCAGCGCATCAACGGCAAGGCCGGAGTCATCGGCCAGTGCTGGCAGACCGCTGATGTCACTGGCGTGTCGCGCCTTGAGAATGGCATTTTCAATAAATGTGAGGCCTGTCTCCTCGGCATCATCAATACCCAGGTCGCCCTGCGACACCAGTTCAACATCCAGCGGTTGCAGCAACTGCTGCAGTTCGCGCAGTTTGCCCTGATTACCCGAGGCCAGTACGATACGAGTGTTCATGATCCACCTGGCCTAGCGCGCCGGCGCGCGAGAAAAGTGATAGATGGCAATTTCGCTGAGCAGATTCGGTGCCGCCCGTATGAACCAGCTGTCGCGATGTTTGTAATCCACCACAGTCCGGGAAATAACATTGATGTTCTTGTCGTGACAGAACACATCAAAATCACGCACCGTGCAGAAATGGATATTGGGCGTGTTGTACCATTCGTACGGTATGTATTCTGACACCGGCATGCGGCCCTTCACGGCCAGGTGCAGGCGCGCGCGCCAGTTACCGAAGTTGGGAAAGGTCACGATACAGTTTTTGCCGATGCGCAGCATTTCTTCCACCAGCAGATCCGGAAAATGCACAGCCTGCAGCGTCTGTGTCAGCAGCACCGTATCAAAGCTCTGCGATTCAAAATTCTGCAGGCCCTTGTTCAGGTCCTGCTGGATCACACTGATGCCCTTGGCCAGGCAGGCATTGATCTTGGTCTCGTCTATTTCCAGGCCGGTGCCGATGGTCTGCAGGTTGTCCTGCAGGTATCGCAGCAGGCTGCCATCGCCACAACCCAGGTCAAGCACCCGGCTGCCAGGTGCGATCCAGTTGCGAATAATATCCAGGTCTGCTCGCATCAGGCGCCCACCTCATCCTTGACGACGTTCATGTACGTGGTCAGTGCCTGCATGTACCGGGGCACGGGTAACAGGAACGCGTCATGACCCTGATCGGCCTCGACTTCCAGGTAGCTGACCTGTTTGCCTGCTTTCAGCAAGGCGGTGACAATTTCCCGTGTGCGTTCCGGCGGGAAGCGCCAGTCGGTGCTGAAAGACATCAGCAGGAAACGGCAGTTGCTGTTGGCAAATGCCCTGCTCAGGTCACCGTCGTAGTCGACACTGGGGTCAAAATAGTCAAGTGCCTTGGTCATCAACAGGTAGGTGTTGGCATCAAAGGTTTCGGAGAAACGCTCGCCCTGGTAGTGCAGATAACTTTCCACCTGAAAGTCGACATCAAACCCGAAGCTCAGTTTCCCGGCGCGCAGGTCGCGGCCCAGGTTCAGTGAAGCCTGTTTCAGCTCATCGGAAACCTTGCCGAATTTCTCACGCATGGCGCTGTCGGAGAGATAGGTAATATGGCCGACCATGCGCGCCAGCATCAGGCCCTTTTTGGGCAGCACCTCATGTTCGCGGTAGCGGCCGGCATGAAACTCCGGGTCGGCGGTGATGGACTGCCGCGCAACCTCGTTAAAGGCGATATTCTGCGCGGACAGTTTCGGTGCCACGGCCAGCATCACGGCGTGACGTACACGTTCGGGATAACTGATGGACCAGCGCATGACCTGCATGCCGCCCAGGCTGCCGCCAACGACAGCGGCCCATTGCTGAATGCCCAGCCGGTCAGCCAGTCGTGCCTGACTGTTGACCCAGTCACGCACGGTGACCACGGGAAAATCGGGACCGTACCAGGTGCCGGTGTCCGGATTGATGGAGGCCGGGCCAGTGCTGCCGGCACAGCCGCCCAGGTTATTCAGGCACACAACAAAAAAATGCGTGGTATCGATGGGTTTGCCGGGACCGATGCACACATCCCACCAGCCTGGCTTTTTGTCGTCCATGCTGTGATAACCCGCCGCATGGTGATCGCCGCTGAGCGCGTGGCAGATCAGGATGGCATTGGAGCCGTCGGCATTCAGGGTGCCGTAGGTTTCCACCATCAGGTCGTAGGCTTTCAGGACCTTGCCGCTGCGCAAGGTCAACGGCTCCTCGAATCGGTACAGCTCGGGGGTGACAATGCCAACGGAATTTTCCGGCAACGTGTCGGGCATCACAGACCTGGCACGAAGGCGGGGTTGGCGTTGACCGGGGCAATTAACACGATACGGATGATCTGCAGCGTCAGGAACACAAAGATCGGTGACAGGTCCAGGCCACCCATGGCCGGCAACAGACGCCGGAACGGCGCCATGACCGGTTCCACCAGCTGACGCACCAGCACCAGTGCCGGGTGGGCACTATAGGGAGCGATGAAGCTGGCGACAATGGAAATCAGCAGACCCCAGAAATAGATATTAAGAACAAAGCTCAGCAGGCCTACCAGTGCCCAGGTTAGGATCAGGCCGGGGTCCGGCAACTGGATCCCGGCAAAGAAAATCAGCGCACTGATCAGGACGCATTGCACCAGAATGGCAAACACCAGCGAGGAAAAGTCGATGCCACGAAAGCCCGGGATGAACTTGCGAAAGATCTGCACACCCGGATCGGTGGCCCGCACAATCATCTGCGTGATGGGGTTGTAGAAGTCAGCGCGTGACAGCTGCAGCAAAAAGCGCAGCAGGATGGCCAGCAAATACAGCGAGCCCAGGGTGGTAACCAGTAAAGTACCGATACTGCCAAAAGAGTTCATAGTGTGGTTTCCTGCGATCGAATTATTTGGCCAGTTCGGCAGCACGTTGCTGCGCCGCCAGCATGGCTTTGGCTACGGTCGATTCAAATCCCTGGCTGGTAAATGACAGCAGTGCCTGTTCCGTGGTGCCGCCCGGCGACGTCACCCGACGTCGTAGTTCATCAGGCGCGACGTCGCTGCTGGCAGCCAGCTTGCCGGCGCCCAGCGCTGTCTGGATGCTCAACTGGCGGGCAACCTCGGGCGTCAGGCCCATGGCCACAGCCGCTTTTTCCATGGCTTCCATCATCAGAAAATAATAGGCAGGGCCGCTGCCGGATAATGCCGTTACCGTATCGATGTCCTGTTCCGCCTGTAACCAGCAGGCGATGCCGACCGCCGTCATGATGTCTTCGGCCAGCGCCTTGTGGTCAGCGCTGCAATGGTCATTGGCGTACAGGCCGGTGGCGCCTTCGCCGACCAGTGACGGGGTGTTGGGCATGCAGCGCACGATCGCCCGTCCGGTACCCAGCCACTGGGCCAGCGATGCCACCGGAATGCCGGCAGCAATGGAGATGACGAGGCAGTCGGGTTTGGCGATCAGGGGCTCGAGCGCAGCACAGACCGTGGCCATCACCTGAGGTTTGACGGCGACAATGATGACGTCTGCTACCGCCGCAACGCTGGCCGTATCGCCGGTCCGGATACCGCACTCCGTGCTCAGGGCCTGCAGTTTCTCGCTGTCAATGTCACTGGCATGGATATGATTGGCGGCAACGCCTTTGGCCAGCAGTCCGCGAATCAGACTGTTGGCCATATTGCCGGCACCGATAAATGCGATCTGGCGATTGTTCAAGAGCGGCTCCTGCGTTGTCTGGTCGATCTAGAGTACCACCGGGGTACTGCAAAGCCGCTATTCTAACCCACACTGCAGCCGCTTGCAGCTCAGCGATTAAAGTCCTGACTGAAGGTGGTCCAGAAACTGATAAACAGCGCGGCGATCAGGGGTCCGATGACAAACCCGTTGATGCCGAGCAGGCTGATACCGCCCAGAGTCGAGAACAGCACCACATAGTCCGGCAGCTTGGTGTCCCGACCCACCAGGATCGGGCGCAACACATTGTCCGCCAGGCCGATGATGACGGCACCGTAGGCAACCAGGATCGAGCCCTGCAGGATGTCGCCGGTGGCGAACAGATAAATGGCCACCGGCACCCACACCAGCGCCGCGCCGACCGCAGGCACCAGCGACAGAAACGCCATGACCACCGCCCACAGTACCGGGGCGGTAATGCCCAAAATCCAGAAAATCAACCCGCCCAGGGCGCCCTGCACCAGGGCTACCACCAGATTGCCCTTGACGGTGGCGCGCACCACCTCGGTAAACTTGCGGAACAGCATTTGCCGACGTTCGTTTTCCAACGGGACCGCGCTCCCCAGCCAGCCCATCATCTTGTCCCCGTCGCGCAGCAGGAAAAAGCTCAAGTACAGCATCAGCACCAGCCCCACGGTAAAACTGACGGTGTTGCGGCCGAAACTGAGGGCCTCCTGTGACAGCAGGCGACTCAGGGCAATGGCGGAGTCCGACAGGTAGGAGCGCAGACTGGAGACATCAATCTCCAGACGCTGCAGAACATCCGGTATCACCGGCACGGCGCTGCCGATGCGCTCGATAAATTGTTCCGGGTTGATTTCCTGGCTCTCGATCAACTCGTAAAGCTGGGCGCCCTCGGCGACAAAGGCGAAGGCGATGACCGTAACCGGGATGACCACCAGGATCAGGCCTGCCAGCAGGGTCAACAGCGCCGCCACCGACTCTCTGCCGTTCAACCGATTGCGCAGGCGCCGTTGCAGCGGGAAGAACAACAGCGTCATCACGCACGCCCAGAATATGGCACTCCAGAACGGCTGCAGAATCGTCAGGAAGGCCAGGGTGATCAGGCCCAGGACGATGATAAAAGCTCGGTTTTCCACCATTTGTCGCGACACGGTCTGGCTCCTCAGCTGGCCGAGCGGCGCAGCATGCGCCACAGTTCAATAATGCGCGGTGGTTGCCCCGAGCGCAGTATGCCCTGCCGGAATACCCGGCCGGACAACCACAACACTGCGGCGGTGGTCAGCACCAGCACAAGGGTGGTACCGATCACGTCAACCATGGGGGGTTGCGCGGCGGCCCGGTTCATCATGGTAAACGGGGTAAACAGCGGAATCCAGGACATCACCCGGGCCAGTGTGCCATTGGGATCCTGAGCGATGAAACTCATGGTCAGGATGGGCACCACCAGCACCGCCATCAGCGGCATCATCAGGCTCTGTGCTTCTTTCAGGGTGTTGCACAGACTGCCGATGGCGAGAAAGATACCGGCATACAGCGCATAGCAGCACAGATAGTAGAAAACGAAATATGGGATCAGATCCGAACTCAGCAGGACGTCCAGTACTTGCACGATCATCGCGGTTTCGACTGTCTGATACAGCCGGATAAAAACAAAGAATGACCCTATCCAGGCCAGAATGGTGGTGATACCGGTGATACCAATGCCCAGCAACTTGCCCATCATCAGTTCGCCCGGCGTCACCGACGCCAGCAGCACTTCGATGATCCGGTTGGATTTCTCTTCGATGGTATTACTCAGCAGGTATTGCACACTTTGCATCAACGAAATGAAGATCAGATAGACAAAACCCATGGGAGCCCATTGCCGGAAGGTGTCCGCCAGGCTGACCGCCTCGTCGCCCACCTCTTTGCCGGGGTCTAGCCGGCTCAGTGGCAAACGCGTACGCTGCACATTGCGTACGGCTGCTATGTCGATGCCCTGGCGTGCGTATTCCTGTTGCCGGATAGCACTGTTGATGCTGTTCTGGATGGCGCCCGACAGGCGCGTGTCGGTGAGATTGCCAGCCCAGTACTGCACGCCGCGCGGACCTTCCTCGGGGGTCATCAGGCCCTGTATGGTTGCAGGTCGCACAATATCCTGGTCAACATCCTGCGGAATCAGGATCAGCGCGAACAGGCTGGCACTGTCACCAGCCATGTCGATACGGCGCTCGCCATTCAGATACGGACGCAACTGTTCGACGATGGCCTGGGCGTCTGCGGTGGGGTCAACCCCGGGCGGCAGCGGGGCGGCGACGAACTGGGGCCGCGGCTCGGTGAAGTCGGGCGCACCGTCGCGCAGATAGGGCTGCGCCATGGTCAGCGCCACATTCAGGCCGCCACTGGAAAGCCACTGATCGAGCGCAGCAACTTCGTCGTTGTCATAATTGTCCAGTAACTGATTCAGTTGTGAGGACGGGTCCACGCGAAAGCTGGCGGCATTCACGTCTGTCCGGTTTTCCTGCAGATAACGCATGAAATCCTGCATGACCCGACGCTGGTGTTCGCGCCGGATGGCGGTTTCCACGGCAGCGGCATAGTCGCCGGACTGATCAATCAGCAGGTAATAACGGGTTGGTGTGGCGGTTGCCAGGCGACTGGAAACATGAAAAATCAAAAAGAAGACAATCGGCACCAGCAGCACGCCAATCCAGAATCCCTTGGTTTTGACATTCTCCATGTACTCGCGCCAGGCGATCAGCAGCGTGACTCTCATTTAACGGTTCCCATCAAACGTGTTCATCTGAAGTTGTGCTCCCGGGCTTCCTGGCCGACCAGGTGAACAAAGACATCATGCAGGCTGGCCTGGGTGAAATCAAAGCGACTCAGTGACACGCCGCTTTCAAAACAATGCTGCAGGATCAGTTGTGGGTCAGTCTGTTCTTTGACATACAGCTCCCATTGCCGGGTGCCGGGCAGGCGGGTGTCGTCATCGACCGGGTGTTCCTGCACCGACAGAACGCCGTTCAGCGAGCGGATGGGGCTGATGTTGTCGCGCGTCTCCAGCACGATACGGCGTGGAATGATGGCGCGGGCTTCATCGACGGTGCCGTCAAACACCTTGCTGCCCTGGGTGATCAGCAACAGGCGCTCGCACAGCCGTTCAGCATGCTGCATGACGTGGGTGGAGAAAATGACGGTCTGGCCGTTGGCCGAGAGGTCGCGGATCAATTGTTCCAGGACTTCCTGATTGACCGGGTCGAGGCCGGAGAAGGGTTCGTCCAGTATCACCAGCTCCGGGTCGTGCGCGATGGAAGACAGCACCTGCACCTTTTGCCCCATGCCCTTGGACAGCGACTCCACACTGGCATTGGCAAAGTCATGCAGGCCGTACTTTTCCAGCAGTGTGTACGCCTTGTCTTTGGCCTGACGACGGTTCATGCCTTTGAGCGTGGCAAAGTAGGCGATGATGGCCCACACCTTCATTTTCTTGTACAGACCTTTTTCTTCCGGGAGGTAGCCAATGCGATCGCGGACTTTCATGGCGGAGCGCGCACCCAGTACCTGAATCTGGCCCTCATCGGGCCGCAGGATATCCAGAATCATGCGAATGGTGGTGGTTTTGCCGGCGCCATTGGGGCCCAGAAAGCCGTAGACGGAGCCCTGCGGGATGCTGATATTGATCTTGTTGACGGCTGTGAAATCGCCGTAACGTTTGGTGACGTCAGTCAGTTCCAGTACTGGTGTGCTCATCCTGTCCATCCGCCGTCGTGGATCCGTTGATAGCGCGGGATCCGGTGTTTCAGGGAGTGTAGCACAGGGATCATGGCTGCGTTTTAACGACACAAGGTCGTATGTCGGTTACCGGTCAGCGACGGCTGACATCAGCGCCGCTGACCGACAATCCCGTCGGCTTACGCGTCCAGATACTTGTTGATGGCGTCTGCCACCAGGCGACCTTCGTCGATGGCGCGCACCACCAGCGACTGGCCGCGTCGGCAATCGCCGGCCGCAAACACTTTCGGGTGGTTGGTGCGGAAGTCCTTGTATTCGGCCTTGTAGTTGGAACGCTGATCCAGCTCCAGCCCGAGCGGGTTGCTGACATAGTGCTCCGGCCCGAGGAAACCCATGGACAGCAGGATCAGGTCGGCTTCCCAGAATTTGGTGGTGCCGGGTACTTCCTTGAAGTTGGCATCCACTTCCACGGTATTGATACCCAGCAATTTGCCATGCTCATCCCGGACAAATTCCTTGCCGCTGATGGAGTATACACGCGGGTCATTGCCGTCGCGGTGCGCCGCTTCCTCGTGGCCATAGTCCACACGGTAGATTTTCGGCCACAGCGGCCAGGGGTTGTCACCCGGGCGTTCGCGCGGCGGCTTGGGCATGATCTCAAAGTTGACCAGCGACTTGCAGCCATGACGCAGCGAGGTGCCAATACAGTCGGTACCGGTATCGCCGCCGCCAATAACGATGACGTTTTTGTCTTTGGCGGTGATGTACTGCCCGTCCTTGAGTTCGGAATCCAGCAGGCTCTTGGTGTTGGCGGTGAGGAACTCCATGGCATAGTGCACACCCGGGCCTTCGCGGCCGGGGATGCCCAGGTCACGGGCGGTGGTGGCACCAGTGGCCAGGCACATGGCATCGACCTTGCCCAGCAGCTCGTCAGCGGGCATGGCGTTGGCACCCTGGCCGCCGACATCAACGCCGGTGACAAATTTGACGCCTTCCTCTTCCAGCAGTTTGACGCGGCGATCAACCACGTCCTTTTCCAGCTTCATGTTGGGGATGCCGTACATCAGCAGGCCACCGATACGGTCGGCACGCTCGTACACCGTCACTTCGTGGCCAGCCTGATTCAGCTGTGCGGCCGCCGCCAGACCGGCCGGGCCGGAACCAATGACAGCGACTTTCTTGCCGGTGCGCAGCTGGGGCGGATTGGCCACCACCCAGCCGTTTTCGAAACCCTTGTCGATGATGGCGTTTTCAATGTTCTTGATGGTGACTGCGGGCTCATTGATGCCCAGTACACAGGAACCTTCACACGGCGCCGGGCACACACGACCGGTAAACTCGGGGAAGTTATTGGTCTTGTGCAGACGGTCAAGCGCGTCACGCCACTGGCCCTTGTAAACCAGATCGTTCCATTCCGGGATCAGGTTGTAGACCGGGCAGCCGTTGTCAGACTGGCAGAACGGGACGCCGCAATCCATACAGCGCGCACCCTGGGTGGCCAGGTGTTGCTCGTCATGTTCGGTGTAGATCTCCTTGTAATCAAGGAGTCGCTCCGCCGGCGCCCGATATGGTTCAGTCTTGCGCTCAAATTCTTTAAAACCCGTTGGTTTACCCATGTCTTAACCCATTCTTCGAAATTTATATCCTGGCTGGCTGTTGTTGGACGGCCATGCCCGATGATCCTGCTCGCCTTCGCTGTTAAACGGCGACCGCCTGTTCTTTTGCTGCCATTTCCGCCAGAACCCGCTTGTAATCGCTGGGCATGACTTTGACGAATTGTTTTACGGCCTGATCCCAGTTGTCCAGAATCTGCTGCGCCACCGTGGAACCGGTGTAGTGCAGGTGGTTACTGATCAGCGTTTTCAGCTCATCCAGGTCAGCGGCATCGCTGACGCCTTCCAGCTCATAGGACTCGGTATTGCACTGACGTGCAAAGCTCTGATCCTGGTCCCAGACATAGGCGACACCGCCACTCATGCCGGCGCCGAAGTTGCGACCGGTTTTGCCCAGGATGACCACCCGGCCCCCGGTCATGTATTCGCAGCCATGGTCGCCGATGCCTTCAACAACGGCAGAGGCGCCGGAGTTACGGACTGCGAAACGCTCGGCCGCGATACCACGGAAGTAGGCTTCACCGCCGGTGGCACCATACAGGTTGACGTTGCCGGCAATGATATTGTCTTCGGCCTTGAAGGAACTGTTCTTCGGCGGATACACCACGATGCGACCACCTGACAGGCCCTTGCCCACGAAGTCGTTGCAGTCACCTTCCACGGTGATGGTGATACCCTTGGCCAGCCATGCGCCCAGGCTTTGTCCGGCAGAGCCATTGAGCTTGATGTTGATGGTGCCGTCAGGCAGCATCTGCTCGCCCCAGCGTTTGGCGACCTCGTTTGACAGCATGGTACCCACTACGCGGTTGATGTTGATCACCGGCAGTTCGATGTCGACTTTTTCGCCCTTTTCCAGTGCCGGTGCCGCCAGCTCAATCAACTGGTTGTCCAGCGCCTTGTCCAGGCCGTGGTCCTGCGCCATGGTCTGATAGGTGCCGGTATTCGGGAACACGGCCTTGGCCGGTGCCAGAATTTTGCTCAGGTCCAGGCCTTTGGCTTTCCAGTGGTCAATGGCGATGTTGCTCTGCAGCAGGTCGACCCGGCCCACCATCTCGTTCAGGGTGCGGATACCCAGTTTGGCCATGATTTCGCGCAGTTCTTCGGCCACCATGAACAGGTAGTTGACCACATGCTCGGGCTGACCCTTGAACTTCTTGCGCAAGGCCGGGTCCTGGGTGGCAATGCCGACCGGACAGGTGTTCAGGTGACACTTGCGCATCATGATGCAGCCCAGCGTGACCAGCGGCGCGGTGGCAAAACCGAATTCCTCGGCACCCAGCAGTGCGGCAATGGCCACGTCGCGGCCGGTTTTCAGCTGACCGTCGGTCTGCAGTACGACGCGGGAGCGCAGGTTGTTCATCACCAGGGTCTGGTGAGTCTCGGCGACGCCCAGCTCCCACGGCAGCCCGGCGTGCTTGATCGAGGTCAGCGGCGATGCACCGGTGCCGCCGTCATGGCCGGCAATCACCAGGTGATCGGTTTTCGCTTTGGTCACACCTGCGGCAACCGTACCGACGCCGATTTCCGAGACCAGCTTGACGCTGATACGGGCCTGGCGATTGGCGTTTTTCAGATCATGGATCAACTGCGCCATGTCCTCAATGGAATAGATGTCATGGTGCGGTGGTGGAGAGATCAGACCCACGCCCGGGGTTGAGTGGCGGATACGGGCGATCTGCTCGTCCACTTTGCCGCCGGGCAGCTCGCCGCCCTCACCGGGCTTGGCGCCCTGGGAGATCTTGATCTGCAGTTCGTCGGCATTGCTCAGATACCAGATGGTCACACCAAAACGGCCCGAAGCGACCTGTTTAATCGCAGAGCGCTTGGAATCACCGTTGGCCATGGGCTGGAAGCGGATCGGATCTTCACCGCCTTCACCGGTATTGGACTTGCCGCCCAGCCGGTTCATGGCCACCGCCAGTGCCTCGTGGCTTTCTTCGGAGATGGAGCCAAAGCTCATGGCACCGGTCGCGAAACGCTTGACGATATCCTTGGCGGGCTCAACCTCATCCAGCGCGATGGCCGGCGTGTCCTTGCGGAAATCCAGCAGGCCGCGCAGGGTGCAGGCGCGTGTGGTCTGCTCATTGGTGTATTTGGCAAACACCTTGTAGGCATCCGGGCTGTTGGTGCGCGCGGCATTCTGCAGGTTAAAGATGGCGCTGGGATCCCACATGTGGCTGTCGCCACCGTTACGCCAGTGGAAATCACCCGGGTTGTTGAGCACCGGGATGCGGTTCTCGTCTTTCGCCGGGAAACCCAGGCGGTGACGACGTTCGGTTTCTTCGATCAGCGTGGCAAAGTCGACACCCTGTACGCGGCTGGCGGTGCCCACAAAGCAGCGGTTGACGATGTCGTCGGCCAGGCCCACGGCTTCGAAAATCTGCGCGCCTTTATAGGAGTGCAGTGTGGAGATGCCCATTTTCGCCATGACCTTGAGCATGCCTTTGGCCACGGCTTTCTTGTAGGCGTACACCACTTTGTCTTCGGTGTTGTAGTCAGTGCCCAGCAGGCCGTCGAGCTGTGCCTGCCATACCGCTTCAAACGCGAGGTAAGGGTTCACTGCGTCTGCACCGTAGCCGGTTAGCAGGCAGAAGTGATGCACCTCACGCGCTTCGCCGGTTTCCACAATCAGGCCGATGCGGGTGCGCTCATGGGTCTTGATCAGGTGATGGTGTACCGCGCCACAGGCAATCAGGGCGCTGATGGCGGCACGCTGCTTGCTGATCTTGCGGTCAGACAGGATGACAAAGGCATAGCCGTCAGCGATCGCCTGGCTGGCTTCCTGGCAAATGCGCTCGAGCGCGCCCTGGAAGTCTTCCTTGCCATTGACGTCATAGGTGATGTCGATGACGTTGGTGCGCAGGCCGTTATAGTCCATGTTGGCAATGGTCTGCAGCTGCTTGTTGGACAGGATCGGGTGCTTCAGGCTCAGGCGATGGGCCTGGTCTTCTCGGGTTTCCAGCAGATTGCCTTCCGGGCCGACAAAACATTCCAGCGACATCACCACTTCTTCACGGATGGAATCGATGGCCGGGTTGGTGACCTGGGCAAACAGCTGTTTGAAGTAATCGTAGATCATGCGCGGCTTGTCGGACAGACAGGCCAGGGCGGAGTCATTGCCCATGGAACCCAGCGGGTCACGTGCCTGGGTGATCATTGGCAATAACATGAACTGCATGGTTTCGGTGGTGTAACCGAACGCCTGCATGCGTGCCAGCACATTTTCCGAATCCAGCGAATGCTCTTCGTTGCCGTCAGACAGCTTGTCCAGGGTGACGCGCTGGTTGGCCAGCCACTCGCCATAGGGGCGCTTGGCGGCAATGCTGTGTTTCAGTTCTTCATCCGGGATCAGGCGACCCTGCTCAAAATCGAGCAGGAACATGCGGCCCGGCTTCAGGCGGCCCTTTTCCTTAACGTTGGCTGGGTCGACTTTCACCACGCCCACTTCCGAGGCCATGATCACTTTGTCATCATGTGTCACGTAATAACGGCTGGGGCGCAGGCCGTTACGGTCCAGTACCGCGCCAATGTAATGGCCGTCGGAGAACACAATGGAGGCGGGGCCGTCCCACGGCTCCATCAGCGCCGAATGGAATTCGTAGAAGTCCTTTTTGTCCTGGGTCATGTTGACGTCAGACTGCCAGGCTTCCGGGATCATCATCATCACCGCTTCCTGCAGGGAGCGGCCAGACAGCAGCATGAACTCAAGCACGGCGTCGAATGAGCCGGAGTCCGAGCAGTCCGAGTCGATGATCGGGAACAGGTCTTTCAGCTTGTCACCGAACAGGTCGGTATTTAATGTCCCTTCACGCGCCACCATCTGGTTGACGTTGCCGCGCAGGGTATTGATCTCGCCATTGTGGCTCATGAAGCGGTTGGGCTGGGCGCGATCCCATGACGGGAAGGTGTTGGTGCTGAAACGCGAATGCACCATGGCCATGTGGGTCTCACAGGCTGGGTTGGTCAGATCCTGGTAGAACGGGAACAGCTGGCCCGGTGTCAGCATGCCTTTATAGACAATGACCTTGGTGGACAGACTGCAGGCGTAGACCATTTTGGCCTCGCTCAGTGATTTGTCGCCACGCAGCTTGTGGGTAAAGCGCTTGCGGATGACGTACAGCTTGCGCTCGAAGGCTTCCTTGTCCAGCCCGTCAGCAGCCCCTATAAACAGCTGCTCGATCTGTGGCTGCGCCATGCGCGCTGCCGGGCCGACGTCTGCGCCGTCGGCATCAACCGGCACCACGCGCCAGCCCAGCAGGGTCTGGCCTTCTTCGGCGATAATCTGGTTGATGGCATCGCGGCAGAATTCACGCTCTTTGCTGATCTGTGGCAGGAAGATGTTGCCGACCGCGTACTTGCCTTGTTCTGGCAGTGTGGTGGACAGCTCCTGACGGGCAACGTTGGCAAAAAAGGTGTGGGGCAGCGCCATCAGGATACCGGCGCCGTCACCGGTGTTGGCTTCAAAGCCACAGCCGCCGCGGTGATCCATGCGCGAGTTCAGGTGATAGGCGTCCAGCATGATCTGATGACTGGGGCGACCTTTAATGTCTGCAACAAAACCGACGCCGCAGGAGTCTTTTTCACTCGCCGGGTCATAGAGTCCGTTCTGTTCCGGGAAGCCAAACTTGTAGGGGTATTGGGCCTGATCAGTCATAAGTCGCTAAGTCTCGTTATGTCGTTATGTTATTTCCGCTTCGGCTATCGTTAACGTTCCTGGCCGACACGATCGCTCTACAAGCGTTGCAAGCCAGGAGATGCGTGGGTTTTGGATTTTTGATTTGACGCGGCTCGATGACGCTGCCTGCACCCCGGACGGCGTATCCGGCAAGGTCAGGACAACAGTCCGGACAGTAGTACCACCACGGTACGCTGCAATACGGGGGCTGGACACAATACCACCGAACGAAAATATGTCAAGCTGTGACGATCCCTGTCAGGGACGCATCTTGGCTTGATAAATGTTCATGTCTGGATTAACCTTCTCGTTCTGTATGCCCCCTGAATCCCTAGGCTTCACAAGCATTTTAAGGGGAACTGGCACACTTGCTTAATGTCAGTGGTGGCGGCCGGCGTCAGCGAGGTTTCTGCGAGGCAGCCCGGAAAGCGTCAAGCAGGCGCGGTGAAGTTGCTTCACTGCGTGCGTGTAGATCACATGGTGTCTGGAAAGCGCCTTAAAAAACAATATCTTACAGATGAGGGGAAATCGCGTGGAAATCGTACGTTATAAACGGGATGTATGGGGTGATGAGGTCATTCTGGGTGTGTCCTGGGATTTGCTTTGGGTAGTCGCCGTCGCAATACTGGTGCTGCTCGCCGCTCATGCCATTTTTATGGCAGCGCTGGCCAAGAAAAAGGCCAAACCTTCACCTGAAGGTAAAAAAATCCACCGTCACGATGCCATCGATCGCGCTTTTCACTGGATCATGGCCGCCTGTATGCTGGCACTGATTGCAACGGGCGTCATGCCCATTATTGGCATTCACTTCGCCTGGCTCAGTATTCACTGGATTGCCGGCCTGCTGCTGACCTTTGTGGTGGTCTTCCACATCATTCGCGCTTCGTTCTGGCAGGACTTCAAGTCCATATGGGTAACGCCGGCCGATTTCGCCGAGCCCTTTGATGAAACCCGCAAGCCGGGAAAATACTCATTCGAGCAAAAAAGCCTGCATTTGGCGATGACCGTGCTGGTGCTGCTGGTGATCGTCACTGGAGTCATCCTGTTCCTGAATATCCGCACGCCGTTCTGGGAGCGACCGTCAGTGGCAGACGAGGCTCAGCTGGGCCTGATGTTCCTGCTGCACGGCCTGGCAACGCTGGCGCTGGTCGCCTTCACGGCAATCCATATCTACTTTGCGCTGCGTCCGGAGAAGATCTTCTACACCCGCTCCATGGTCAAAGGCTGGATCTCCGAGGATGAAATGCGCGCGAATCACGACACTAGCAAATGGAAGGTGAAAGATTGACCGACGTAAAGAATCTGGAAAAAGATATTGAGGTAGTCGAGTCAGGCTACGAGTTCCTGTTGGCGTACGCAGCACAAGGGCGTCCGTCGCATGACGAGGACGCCTACCCGCCACCTCACGCCCGGCCGACGCTGAAGGACATGCTGGCATCCATGCAGAATGTCCTGGCCTCGCTGCACGACTCCGGGCACGAGTATGAGCAGGTGATTGCTGACGATATACGCAAGGCCAGCGCCACCATCCGGTTTGTGCTGGCGCAGCCGAAGATGAGCTCGGAGCTGGTGGACAATCTGAACGCGTCCATTCATCTGCGCGCCGTGCTGACGGACTTCTTTCTTTACAGTGAGACGTTCAAGCCGGCCGCCGATGGCGAGCCGATGTTCACCCAGGCCTGATTCGACAAGCTTGATTTGACAATCTGGGCGACCCACAGGAAAGGCTATCCGGCAAGGGTAGCCTTTTTTTGTGTCGATGACCGGTGCGTCGGACCGGTTATGGGCCAACCATGGAGATGACAATGCCAGCGATCACGGTCATCGTGACCAGCAGCAGAAAATAGCGGAACCCCTTTCCGCGCTTGTTCCCCCAGTTGTAATCCTCCTCTTCGACAAAAATCGGATTGCTGCTGCGTTTGAATAATCTCATGCTTATACCTCGTGTCTACTGCGAACTGCTGACTGAGCCCTGTCGCGGCGAAATGATTGCCGTCAGGGATTCAGACAACAGGAATGGCAAAACATTTGTGATGAAATATGGCAATGTGGTGTTCAATCAGGGTCGCTGACCACAATCCTGCCGCATTGTGACGCTTGCCTTAATTGTGACAATGTTAAACGCGCTGCCATTGTGTGTGCTGCGCGCTGGTCGCTTGGAGTCAAACTGATATAATCCGGCCAATCATAAAAACAAGGTATCAGTTCCTCATGCAGACTCTCTCCACCCGGGCGTCGTTTACCGGCCGCTTTGCTTTATGCCTGTTACATACCGTCAGCCTCATTCTCAGCCTCAGTCTTGTTATTGCCGCCACGACAGCGCTGGTGCCCGTTGCCCACGCTCAGGAGGGCAGTGCCAGTGGTGTCATGCAGATGGCGCAGATCGGCAGTGATGTGGCCGACATCGAGCTTGATGGCTTCCTGAATGAGGCGGTCTGGCAGAGGTTGCCGTCCTTCGATGGCATGCGGGTCATTAATCCTGACACGCTGGCGCCGGCGCCGTTGGCCACGGAAAGCCGGATCTTCTACAATCAGCGTGGCATTTATGTGGGTGTGATGAACTACCAGGCGCCAGAAACGCTGGTGGCACGCATGAGCTCTCGTGACGATGGCGTGCAGCGCGACGGTTATGTCATCTCCATCGATGCCTCCGGCGAGGGCCTGTATGGCTATTATCTGCGCGTGAATCTGGGCGGCACGTTGTCAGATGGCACCATCCTGCCGGAAAAACAGATAAGCCGCGACTGGGACGGGCCCTGGCAGGCCGAAACCCGGGAGCTGGACAATGGCTGGTCAGCGGAAATCTTCATTCCCTGGAACATGATGACGCTGCCGGACAGCGGCGATACCCGGCGAATCGGCATTTACACCGAGCGCATGTACGCCGCGGAGAATGAAACCTGGTCATGGCCGGCGCTGCCCAACACCAACCCCGAGTACCTGTCTGCCTTCCAGAAGTTCGAGCTGCAGGGCGTCAGTCCCAGCACGCAGTTTACGTTTTATCCTTACGCGTCTGCCACCTACAACAATATTACCGGCGACAGTGAAGGCCGGGTGGGCGCCGACGTGTACTGGCGCCCCACCTCCAATACCCAGCTGTCTGCCACCCTGAATCCGGACTTCGGCACCGTGGAATCCGATGACATCGTGGTCAACCTGGGCGCTTTCGAGAACTTTTTCTCGGAAAAGCGCACATTTTTCCTGGAAGGTCAGGAGACCTTTATCACCTCGCCACGCGCCAGTGGCGGGCCGTTCGGCCCCACCACGGTGCTCAATACCCGACGTATCGGTGCTGCGCCGGACTTTGATATACCCGCCGGCGTTGAAACCAGCGTGACCGAGCGCAACACGCCTACCGAGCTGCTGGGGGCGGTGAAGATCACCGGCTCGCAGGGCAACTGGCGTTACGGGTCTCTGCTGGCCAGCGAAGACGATACGGTGATTCGTGGCACCGCCGCTGATGGCTCGCGGGTCAACCTGCAGGCACAGGGCCGTGATTTTGCGGTGGGCAGACTGCTGTACGAAGACACCCGCGGTGGCGGTCGCCGCGGCATCGGCTGGATCGGAACGCGCCTGCAGCACCCGGACCGGGAGGCCACCGTCAACGGCGTCGATGTGGCCTGGTTTTCACGTGATACCCGCTGGGTGTTTGATGGTCAGTTGCTGCACAGCGACGTCGATGATGTCACCGGTAAGGGCGGCTTTTTTGATCTCAATTACCGGCCGGCGCGCGGCGTACAGCACACGGTCAATGGCACGTTTCTGGATGACACGCTGAACATCAATGACGTCGGCTTCGTGCAGCGCAATGATCACTACGTACTGGATTACCGGCTGAGCGTCACCGAGTCGGGACTGACGCGTTATCGCAGCCGCCAGCGCAGCATGAATATCATCAACCAGTGGAACGGCGAAGGGCGCCCGGTGCGGCTGGGCCTGTTCTTCGGCCAGAACCTGACCTATCAGGACAACACCCAGCTGAGCATGAACCTCCGCTACTTTCCGCCGCGTGTCGATGACCGGCTCAGTCGCGGCAACGGCACCTACAAGATACCGCATCGGCTGTCGTACGATTTCACCTGGCGCAGTGACCGCTCGCGCCCCGTCAGTTTTAATGTCGGTATCGGTAACTCGCAGGAAGACCTGGGTGACAACAATATCCAATACAGCATGGGCATTGACTGGCAGCCCAATGACCGCTTCTCCACTGACCTCAATGTCAGCTACCGCGATCGAGAGTCCTGGCTGGTGCACCAGGGCGGTGACCGCCTGACCGCGTTTACCGCCGTGGGCTGGTTTCCTGAATGGAATGCCAGTTATTTTATCAACGCCAAACAGCAGTTCCGGGTGTCCATGCAGTGGACCGGTATCAAGGCGCGTGAGGATGAGTTCTACCGCATCGACCCGTCCGGCGTCCGGCACCTGATCCAGGTGCCCAGGCCCACTGTCACGTCGGGCAATTTCAACGTCAGCCAGATGAGCTTTCAGGCCCGCTATCGCTGGGAAATTGCGCCGCTGTCGGATCTGTTTATTGTTTATACCCGCGGCAGCAACCTGCCACGTAACACGGAAGGGGATTATCAGGATCTGCTGTTCGATGCCTGGAGCGAGCGGATTACGGATACAGTTGTCATCAAGCTCCGCTACCGCCTGGGCAGCTAAAAAGCTGACAAAGTTGCCATTGTTTCGTTAACAGCAGGCTCAAGATGCTCACTTTCTTTTAGTAAGCTGCGCGCTTGAATCGTGGCTTTGCTTTGCTACGAAACGCCGGTTTTCGCCCCGCACTGGCGGCCTCGCCTACGCGTTTGACTGGAAAAGGCGTCAGTGAACTGTCACAAAAATGTTGTAGACTGCGGGCTGGCGGTATCAACATATTGAGTAAAAAAAGGATACACTGATGGCAAATTCAGCAATCAAGCGAATTCTGAGCGGGGTTCTGGTCATGGGTCTGGTCTTGGGGAATGTGGTGCCTATCGAGCCCGCCTACGCCCAGCGAGAGGCGGCCGACAAGATCGTGGTGGCCCACCGTGGCGCCAGTGGTTACCTGCCCGAACATACCCTGCCGGCCGTTGCCATGGCTTATGCCATGGGCGCCGACTTCATGGAGCAGGATGTGGTGATGACCCGTGACGATAAGCTGATCGTCTGGCATGACCTGACCCTGGACCGCAACACCGACGTCCGCCACCAGTTTCCCGGCCGCGCTCGTGCCGATGGCCGGCATTATGTGGTGGACTTTGACCTGGCCGAGCTGCGTCTGCTCAGGGTTACCGAAGGCTACCGATTGAGCGACAGCGGCGTCGAGGAGCAGATCTACCCGCAGCGCTTCCCGCTATGGCAGGGTAGTTTCCAGGTCCATACCTTTGCCGAGCAGCTGGAGATGGTGCAGGGCATGAACCGGGCCTCCGGTCAGGACATCGGCATCTATCCCGAGATCAAATCGCCGGCCTTCCACCACGCCAACGGCAAGGACATCAGCACCGCCATCATCAGCGAGCTCAAGCGCTTCGGTTACACCAGCAAAGACAGCAACGTCTACTTACAGACGTTCGAGTTCGACGAGCTCAAGCGCGTGCATGACGACGTCCTGCCGGCGCTGGGTGTGGAGCTGAAACTGGTACAGTTGATGGGGGATGACGAGGTCTACCAGTGGATGCTCAGTGCCAGCGGCATGCGTGAGCTGGCCCAGTATGCCGACGGTGTGGGCCCGGAGAAGGGCATGATCATCAGCCCGGAATCGACCCGCGATGGCCTGATCATCAGCTCGCTGGTCAGCGACGCGCACCAGGCCGGCATGCAGGTGCATCCCTACACCTTCCGTCTGGATCCTGGCCATATTCCGGCCTATGCCGACGATTTTGAGCACATGCTGGCGTTGTTTTTTTTCGAAGCCAATGTTGACGGACTGTTTACCGACTTTCCGGACCGCGCCGTCGACTTTCTGCGCGAACACGACTGACAGCGCGGGCTGCGCGGAGTTGGTGCCCGGGTGACGGCTGTACGTCAGAGCGCTTCTGACGTATAATCGCCGCCCTTTTATTGAATTCCCCGCGCCCGCAGGCACCATTATGTCGACCACGCCCGTTCAGGATCTCAGTTTTGCTGAGCTTGATCTTCCCGCATTTCTGTTAGAAACACTCAACAAAGTGGGTTACGAAAAACCCTCGCCCATCCAGCAGGCGACCATTCCGGCCCTGCTGCAAGGCAACGACATCGTGGGCATGGCGCAGACCGGTACCGGCAAGACCGCCGCGTTTGCACTGCCGGTGCTGGCGCATATTGACGTCACCAACCCCAAAACCCAGGCCCTGGTGCTGTGCCCCACGCGTGAGCTTGCCATCCAGGTGGCCGAGGCCTTTCAGACCTATGCCGAAGGTATGCGTGGCTTTCACGTATTGCCGGTTTACGGTGGCCAGGAAATGGGACGGCAATTGCAGGCCTTGCGTCGCGGTGTCCACGTGGTGGTGGCCACCCCGGGGCGTCTGCTCGATCACCTGAATCGCAAATCGCTGGACCTGGGTGACATCAAGACCCTGGTGCTGGACGAAGCCGACGAAATGCTGCGCATGGGCTTCATTGATGATGTGGAACTGATCCTGCAGAAAACGCCGCCCAGCCGCCAGGTTGCACTGTTCTCTGCGACGATGCCGCCGGTGATTCGCCGTGTCGCGGAAAAGTACCTGCGCAGCCCGATTGAAGTGAGCATCAAGACCGCGACCAGCACCAACGCCAATATCGAACAGTTCTACTGGCTGGTGCAGGGCACCAACAAGCTTGATGCACTGACGCGCATGCTGGAAGTAGAAGAGTTCGACGGCATGATCATTTTTGTGCGCACCAAGAACAGCACCCAGGAATTGGCGGACAAGCTCAATGCCCGCGGCTTTTCGGCCGCTGCCCTGAACGGTGACATGAATCAGCAGCTGCGCACGCGCACGGTTGAGCAGTTGAAGAATGGCCAGTTGGATATCGTGGTGGCGACCGACGTTGCCGCCCGTGGTCTGGACGTGGAGCGTATCAGCCACGTGATGAACTATGATATTCCCTATGACAATGAAACTTACGTACACCGTATCGGCCGCACCGGCCGTGCCGGGCGCAGCGGCAAGGCGATCCTGTTTGTGGCGCCGCGAGAACAGCGCATGCTGCAGTCCATCGAGCGCACCACGCGCAAGAAGGTCACACGCATGGAGCTGCCAACCCGTGGCGAGTTGATTCTGCACCGCAGTCAACAGTTCAAGGACACCATCGCCGCTGCGCTGGCAAACGACAACCTGGATTTCTTCCACGGACTGATCGCCGACCTCTGCCAGGAGCATGACTGCAGCGTTGAAGATGCCGCTGCCGCCATGGCCTGGTTGCTGCAGAAAGACCGCCCGCTGGAGCCTTCGTTCAAGGACGTGGGCGTCGCCAAGTCCGGTTACGGCAAAACACCGGCGGTCAAAGCTGGTAAGGCCGACAAAGCCGCTGCCAGCACGCCGGATGTTGACGCCTTTGTTGCCAGCGCCCGCGATACGGCCAAAAGCGCGCCCGCAGAGAAGCCCGCACGCAAGGTCAAAAGCAAACCGCCGATGCAGGATCTGTTTGGTGCGCTCAGCGACGACGAGTTCACCGGTGACCCGGTGTCGGATCGCCCGGCCCGCAAGCGCCGTGAAGCGCGCGAGTTCGACGACGGGGAAGATGTGGCCATGGAGCGGTTCCGCATCAAGGTTGGCCACGACCACGGCGTGACGCCGCGGGAAATAGTCGGCGCAGTCGCCAACGAAGGTGGCATTGAAGGTCGCTACATCGGCCGAATCCAGATCTATGACGACCACACCACCATCGACTTGCCGCACGGCATGCCCGATGACGTGTTCCAGACGCTGCAGCGCACACGTGTCTGCAATCAGGCGTTGGATCTGGAACGCATGAGCGCAGCCGAGGCCGCTGCTGAAAAAGACACCCGGCCTGAACGTAAGCGCCCGGGCTTTAACAAGGACCGCCGCGACGGCGCCGGCAGTGACTTCAAGAAACCTGCTTTCAAGAAAGAGGGTTTCAAGAAAGAGGGGTTCAAGAAAGAGGGGTTCAAAAAGGAAGGGTTCAAGAAAGAGGGCTTTAAAAAAGATGGCCCCAAACCTGAAGGCTTCCGCAAGAACCGGCCCGACCGTTCTGACGGTGCGCCCGTGGCTGCCAGCGAACGCCCAGCACGAAGCCCGCGTGAAGACTTTAGCGAACCGACCATGGCCCCCGCAGGCGCACCCGGCGACAAACGCTTTACGCCCAAACCCAAAAATAAAAAGCGCGGCGGCCCCAAAGTACGTATGGACAAAAACAAGGGTAAACGCCGAGCGCCCAGCAAGAAGCCTTGAGCCCCAAAACAGCCTTGAGCCAAAGAAGGCCCTGAGCCCCCGACAGGAGACCCCGTGAAAATCGTTTACCGCGCCAACGACATCATCGAAGCCCATATCGTGGCCGGTATGCTGCGCGCCAACGACATCGAGCCTCATGTCGGCGGGCACTACCTGCAAGGTGCCGTCGGCGACCTGGCCATGGATGGCTTTGCCAACGTGCTGGTGGCCGAAGACGACTACGACACGGCTGTCGGCCTGGTGCGTGAGTATGACGCCAGCGCGGCGCAGGAAAGCACTGAAGAGGCCAGCAGCGATGAAGGTGACCTTTACAAGCCCTGGCTTGCCTGAGCGAGCCCGCCGCCCGACATGCTAACATTCAGGAAATTCGGGCCCCGGGACAATCGAATGATCAAGAGACCCCCTGCATGATCAAGCGCATCGGCGATACTGACATACTGGAATACCACCGTTTCAGCTGCCATTGCGGCGCAGTGGTCATGGAGTTGCACCTGCCCGACGGCGTGGTCACGCCACGGCGCTGTGACTGCTCCTTGTGCCGCCGCCGCGGCGCCATTGCCGGCACCACCTCGCTGGATCGCATCCGCTTCATCAAGGGTGAAGACCAGCTGCGGCTTTACCAATTCAACACGCGCGTTGCCAAACACTACTTCTGCCAGATCTGTGGTATATATACCCATCATCAGCGGCGCTCCAATCCCGCCGAGTACGGCTACAACATTGCCTGCCTTGAAGGCGTCAATCCGTTTGCACTGGGCGACGTTGAAGTCATGGACGGCATCAACCACCCGTCCGACCGAAAAAAAGACAACGCCTGAAATAAACGCCGCCGCGTCGGGTCCCTGTTACAAGTAGCCGCGCTGCCATCCCATCACCAGAATTGCGAGGAAGCCTTATGTCACGCCTGATCAACGCCCTGCCCCTGTTGCTTGTCACCGTGTTCAGCGCCGGCGTATTAGCGCAATCATGGGAATGGGCGCCCGACTTCCCCGAAGGCACCCAGCTGCCGCCGATTGCTGCCCAGGACCAGAGCGGCACCGTCCGCACGCTGGCCGACCTGAGTGGCGAAAAAGGCCTGGTATTGGTGTTGAGCCGCTCTTTTGATTGGTGCCCTTACTGCATCAGCCAGCTGCAACAGTTGGTGGAGGTTGCACCCCAGTTCGAAGTCATGGGGTTCAATGTCGCCACCATGACCTACGACTCCCTGGAAACACTCAACAATGCCGCAATAGACTACAGCACTGACTTCCCGCTGCTGCGGGATGAAGACACACAGCATTTCAGTGCGCTCGGTATCGTGAACGATCAGTACGAGCCCGGCGAACGCGCCTATGGTATTCCCTATCCCGGTATATTTCTGTTGAGCCCTGATGGCACCATCGAAGCCAAATTCGCTGAAGTCGACTACCGCGAGCGCCCCGATTTCAGTCTCGTCCTGGCGATTGCTGAAACACTCTAGCGTCAGAACCATCCCTCTGCCCATTCGGCCAATACCCTCTGCTGCCGGAATATGCTATCAAGTCACCTAAATGGCGTATTCAGAGAATACGGGCGTTAAGGACCATCATCAGGTGCAGTTGATACTTCCAGGAATAGAATACGAAGAGAGCTACCGCGATTACATCGAGGAGCTTGGAGATGAGGAGCGATACCCCTTCCCTCTCGACTTCGATCACTCTGATTTTGCGGCACTGTTGGCGAAGCTGGAAAGATTCAGGCAAAGCATTGACCTCCCCGAGGGGTTCGTGCCAGCAACCACCTACTGGTTAGTTCATGGGAGTGACATTGTAGGCGTTTCCAACCTCCGCCATTATCTCAACGACCGCATCCGATACGCAGGTGGCCATATTGGGCTGGGGATTAGACCGGCTTGGCGAGGTAGAGCTCTTGGGAATCGGCTATTGGAGCTCACTTTAGAGAAGGCTGCTGAGCACGGAATCAATCCTGTGTACGTCCACTGTCACAAACACAATGAGCCTTCTGCAAGAATGATTATCGCGAATGGCGGCGTTCTCGAATCCGAGATCAACGACGACGGAGAGGTTGTCCAACGGTATGTGGTCAATACTCCTAAACAATCTCATACAGTCCGCGCCTATGGCGCCGTATGAATTAATTTACACCGACCAGCCTGAAGAGGTCTGTTTGGGGCAAGTCGCGAAAAGGCGGATAGAACAGCCTCAGAGGCGATTTTTTTGAGGTGGCGCCAGTGTCATTAGCTATGGAAGACATTCTAAAAAAACTGACAGGCTACACACTCGCATTGCGAGATGCTTTAGAGCGTACAAATGAGGCTAATGAACGGCCGAAACTCACCAGGCTCTTGGCCGCGGCAGCCGAAATGTATGCACTCTTGTATATGCACCAAACTACCGACGCAATAGCTCACATTGTCACAGTAGAGAACCGAATCCATGGTTGGTCGCCTCTCTCCGGTGACACCGGAGAGAAGGTCGCAAAAAAATGGGCAGAATTTATCGATGCGACAGGAATCGAGCCCCCAGACCGTTCAACCAACAATCTGGAAGGACCACGGCGCTCTTGATTTCGTCAACGAACAAGCTCATGGCTAAATCGAATACGGGATTTGATGTCCAGCGAATGGGCTACCGTGGATTCCAGGCATTTGTAAATAGTGACTACAATTCGTAGGTTTCTCAATGCCCAGTGCAGCGATTAGCAGATACTTTGATGAAACTGAAAACCGGCGCATTCGGGAAGACTTGGTCTTTGCGGTTGATAACGTTGCTGCGCCCAGGGTCGCTATAGACTGTGGCTGCGGGGCGGGTGCAGACATTCATTATCTGGCTGCAAATGGATTCACTGTGCACGGATTTGACGTGGAAGAGGAGTCTATACAACGATGTAAGAGGCGCTTCAGGGGCATTGAAAACGTGAAGCTTTCCAGGTCATCCTTTACCCAATACAAGTTTCCGAAGGCCTCTTTGGTTATTGCTGACGCCAGTTTTTTCTTCTGCCCAAAGAAGGAGTTCCCGGATGTTTGGACCAAAGTCTATGAATGCTTGCACCGGGGGGGAGTTTTCAGCGGCTCGTTTCTCGGCCCAGAGGATACGATGGCTGGCTCCGAGTACAATCGCGAAGACTTCTGGCCAGATGTGGCGATTTACACTGAGGAGGAGGTCCAAAAACTTTTTGTGAAGTATGAGGTGCTCCGGTTCAATGAACATCGTTTGTCAGGCACAGCGCCTGGCGGAGAGCCACATGATTGGCACATATACTCGGTCGTCGCAAAGAAAATCTGACCAGAGGTTTCCGAGGTCTGCGAGTAAATACCTTTAGGCGGGTTGCCCGAGACCAGGGAGATGTTTGCACAGTCCGCAAACTTCTGATTGAGATACAAAAATCCCATGAAGCATGTAAAAATTGATATGGCCTGAACCGCTTAAAAGAGGCAATAATTCATAAAAAAAGCCGCTGCCCGACACGGGGCAGCGGCTTTTTTTAGGGGCCGTTAATCAAGGTCAGTATCAGAACGGCTGCCAATCAAGGCTGATCCAGAACTGGCGTCCCCACGGCGTTTGCAGTCGTGTCTCAAAACCACCGAGCTGCGGCAGAGGTTGGGCGCGGTCATCGAAGACATTGGTGATGCCTGCACTCAACGTCAACTCGCTGTCGTAGAAGTTGTCAAACAGATACGAGTACTGCGCGTTGATCAACGTCTGTGAATCAATCAGGCGTGGCGCTTTGTAACCTGTCGTGAACGCAAAGAAAGAGCCATCAGTGGTGACATGATGCTGATAATTCGCGGTCATTGACGCACTGTGGTTATCCTTGAACCAGCTCAGTCGGGCATTGGCCTTCAGTTTGGGCATCGGCGGTACAATGCCGCTGTCGCCGTTCTGACGGCCTCGTGCGTCACGTACAACACCGAACAGATCGACATACTCGTATTTGGCGAAATACGAAGCGCTCAGCGTGGTCGTGAAGTTGCCCAGGGTCGTGGTGGGGATGGAGTACCGCGCCTTGACATCCACCAGATCAATGGCAACTTCGGCGATATTGGCCGAGTTACGGATGGTCTTGACCACGGACTGGTCTGTGTCACTACGCTGTACGCCAGGTCCGGTCAACGGGCCCTGCGCCGCCAGCCACGCATTAGCCGCAGTTCGGGTTGCCGAACCGGGAGTGGCATCGTATGTCGCAGGTGTGGCGCCAATGGCGTTGAGCATTTGCGCAAATTGCAGCTCTACCGCGTCAACGGTACTCAACGCCCGTATACGATCCTGGTAATCAATGCGTTGGAAGTCCGCGCTCAGACTCAGTTCGTTAAGTGGCTCCCAGGTGAAACCAATATTGGTGATCTCAGAAGTCTCCGGGCGAATATCCGGGTTGCCGGAGGAGCAGCTGGTTGAACCCGCCAGCGTACGGCCGGTGATCGGGTCTGTGCCAGAAAACACTTCGCCACAACCTTCGTTGGGGTTGAAGGGTCGGTTGGCTCCGGGTGCGGGTGCGAGGAAACTTTCGCTCCACGAGGCGCGCAGCGCGAGGTCAGGCAAGGCCTCCCAGCGCAGGGCGATCTTGGGTGTAGTGGTTTCCAGATTCTGGTCGGTGAATTTTTCGTTCCTGGCAGCCAGTTGCAGGCTCAGGGTCTCATACAGCGGAACCTCGAACTCTACAAAGAATGCATTGACGTTGTCATCGTAGTCATTGGCCACCGGCGGTGCATCGGTAATCGAGCTGTTGTAGTTCTGCCCGAGTACCGAGAATGGGTTAGGGTAGTCCCGTACACGCGCTTCGCGGCGCTGGAAGCCCGCAGCCATTTGCGAGGCACCCCACGGTGTCTGGAAAACTTCACCAGTGGCCATGGTCTCGAACACTTCCAGGTTATTCCGGCTGACCTGCTGCTGGTTTTGCACGTTGTACAGCCAGTCCACCAGTTCCTGGCTGTTGCTGGTCACGCCCTGAACATAGTCAGGTGAGCGTGGATCGGCAGAGCCAAACGGGTTGAAGTACTGGTTGCCCTCAGGGCCGCCCTGGCCTTGCAGTGCAGCCTGCAAATGCGGCAGAAGCAACGTGCGGCTTTCCACACTGCGGCGTGTCTCCTGAACGGTGTAGTAGCTATAGCCGGTCCAGGTGTCACTGATATCATAGCGTGCACTCAGCTTGTTGCTGTTGGTGTAATAGCGGTAATCCTGTACTTCGCGGCCGTCGTCTTCCAGGAACGAAGGCTGAGTGGCCTGGTTGCCGGTAAACGGGCGCCAGTTGCGCGGTACAACGTCAAAACCGAAAGGGTTGGCGGGGTGATCGCCGGGGACCAGCAGCGCAAACTGATTGTTGGTGCTTTGCGACAGGCTGGACGATGTGTTGTAACGTGATTCGCGGTAGTTGTAGCTGGACTGCAATTCAAACTGCAGTCGAGCCGTGGCATCCCAGGTCAGGTTGTTGAAAAAAGTGTAATCAACATTGCCACGGGCATAGTCATGTTGGGGGCCGTAGTGGAAAAGGCAGGTGCTTGAGCCGTAGGGTTGACCACTGGGGTATGCCCCGGACTGGGTTTTGTCTTCGGCGCCATCGTTGTAGGTGCCACAGGCCGGATCACGTAGCAGGCCGCCGGTGCCACCGTCACCGATACCGCCGACCGCACGCTGGAATGCACCTGGGTTGCCTGAGGTGGATTCGGAGATATCGTATGCCAGGTACTCTGGGCGCTCGGATCGCAGCACGGGTGTTTTCTTCGATGCTTCCAGCGCCGCTACCCAGTTGATACTGTTAGCAAAGGAGCGTCCGAAAAGGACTGCCAGCTTCGGCTCTTCGAAGGAGCGATCCTGATCTGCCTGGTAGTAACTGCGCACGCGAATGCCATCAAATTCCTTGATCGGAATCAGGTTGACGACACCGGCCACCGCGTCGGAACCGTACAGCGCAGAACCACCGTCCAGCACAACCTCGAGTCGGCTCATGGCAATGTCTGGCAGCAACGAAGCGACGGCGCCGTCGTTCACTGAGCGGGTACCATCAACCAGAGTCAATGTACTGTTGACGCCCAGGCCGCGCAGGTTAAATCGCGCAGCATTGGAATCCTGTTGGCCGTTCTGGGTTGAGTTTACGTTGGCGACCACATCAGTGTTTTGGGTGTAGGGCAGGTCACGTATAAACTGGCCCATCGCCGGGGCGCCAGACTCAAGCAGATCGGCCTGGCTGACGGTGTCTACCGGTGATGCGCCGGCAAATGCGCTGTTACGAATATAAGAGCCAGTTACCACAACTTCTTCAAGTTCCGGTGCGTCACTTTGTGCTGCTGCAATTGCAGGTACTACAAGTGACGAAGCAATACATGCAGAGATAAGGTGAGAGAAAGCACCTTTCTTACTGCGCTTGAAATTCTTATAGATAGTTGACATTGGTTCTCCCCAAATATGTCGGTTCCTCAGAGTCACGAAAAAATTACAAATAATGTGATCCGGCACTGTTCAAGTTCCGGCGCGGCGCGATTCTAAGACTTATCAACGTGTCTGGAAAGTATTGACTGCGCTGGGAGCCGCGATTTTACAGGCTATGCGAAGAGTCCGGGCTGGGAAAAAATCCCAATACGAAAGGTCGGGCCTTGTGACAAAAGGCTTTCAAAGCTGTGACAACGTTTTCTATCGACGACGGGATTAATTGTAACTTTTATTGTCAAACGCGCCTGTTTGCGACGGATCCCCAAAAAAACAGACAAAAAGGCGACTTGGTCGTTGTATTGTGATTCTTTTTTGATTAAGGGAGTGATGGGGTGCCAACTTTGTTTAATAACCCCAGTGGCCATCCTGGCTTGATCATCTGTATGAATGAGAGGTATCTTGGCAGAGGCCACAGTATCGGTGTAAAAATGTCATGAATATACAGAAACAGGATGAAATAAGGCAACGGTTGCGTGCCATAGGTGACGCATTCTCGAGTCTGGACTTTGACGCCTGGCTATCGCATTTCTGTGTTCCACGCATGGTGATCTCGAAGGGGGCCGTGTTCTCCTCATCGTCCTATGATGACACTCGCAGTATGATGATGCCGGTGTTTGACAGCCTGCGAAAGCGTGGCTTCAGCCGCACCCGGCTGGACACCTGCCGGATAAAGCTGCTGAGTGACACAACTGCCATGGCGAGCACAGTCTGGACCCGACTCGACGATAGCGGCAACATGCTTGAGACGCTGGGCGCGACGTATACACTGGTATCAGGCGGCGGCACCTGGAAAGTTGCCGTGGTCATGTCACATAGCGCTGAGGCGGTGGCAATTGAGGGCACAGATGAATAGAGTGATGCCAGGCGGTGGACAGTGAACACATCTTCGCTGCGGGCCCGGAAGTATCCGGTCGGCTGGCGGGTCGTGCATTGGTTGGTCGCCGTCATGGTGCTGACGCTGATTCCCGTCGGATTATGGATGACGGCGCGCGGTGAGGCCAATGTCTGGGGCGCGCTCACCAATGCCCTGTACAGTTCACACAAAGCCATCGGTTTCACCGTGCTGCTATTGATGCTGATGCGCATCGCTATGAAAATACGGCTTGGCACGCCGTCCTACCCGGACACCATGCCGCGCCGCCTGGCACAGGCCGCGACGGGACTGCACCATCTGCTTTATCTGCTGCTGGTGCTGGCCCCGTTGTCTGGCTGGGCCGGTGTCACGGCCTATCCGGCGCTGGTAACACTGGGTGGCTACGATCTGCCAGCCATGCCGTTTGTGCCACAGAATCGCGAGCTGGCCGAACAATTATTTGGGGTACATGGCGCGCTTGCGATAACGTTGGCGGTACTGATTGTCGGCCATATCGGCGCCGCTGTTCGGCATATGCTGCGCAAGGATGGCATTGTGCGGCGAATGCTTTGACGTCACCGGGCTGTGTTCCGGGTCAGGCCTCGTAGTGTGCCATCAGCCGGTTCATGCCCAGTACATGGGGTTCCACTTTCTCCAGAAACGCTGCCAGCTCAAGGCCATCGGCCAGCACCGGCTCCAGGTCCAGAGCAAGCACCCAGAAGAAGTAATGATGCCGGCCGTGGCCCGATGGCGGCTTGGGACCACCGTAGCCAGCGTTGTCAAAATTGTTCATGCCCTGCGCATATTCTTTACAGCCTTGTGGCAGGTGAGTGGCTTCAGGTGGAATGTTATAAATCAGCCAGTGCACAAAACCGTAGTTGCCCGTCGTCGAGATCAGCGGCGCATCGGGATCGTGACAGAACACGGCCAATGACCGGGTGCCCTCGGGGATGTTGGTCCAGCGCAGGTCTGGCGACACGTTACCACCGTCAAAGCTGTGTTTGTTATCAATGCGCTCTCCTGGCACCAGGTCGTGACTGATAAGTGTCATGTCTGAAAGTGCAAATGTCATAGTTACTCCTTTTGGGTCAGAAACGGTGTGGTCAGATCAGCATCAGTGCGGCCCCGCCGACCAGCCAGATGGCAGCAAGCGCAGACAGCGCGCGTAATACCTTGTCGGTCAATGAGGCGCCGCCGTGGTCGTGATGGTGGTGACCGCCGTCGGCCTGCTTGCCTTGACGATAGAGCCAAAGCAATACCGCAGTGGCCAGCAGGAAGGCAATGTTCAGCGCCAGCTGATAGTTGACCTGAAAAAATTCGCGCTCGCCTGGATCACGGCCGCCGGCGAACTCGGGCAGCATGCCCAGCGCGGCCAGGCCGTAGTGCATTATCAGCGCGACCGACACGATACCGACCAGCATGATGGCAAGGATGTAAAGCGCCATCTTCCAGCCGTAGTAGGACGCGTTGATCCGCAGCACCGGCAGCACGACGAGATCGGAAAAAATAAACGCCATAACCCCGGCAAACGTCACCCCTTGCCCGAACAGGACGGCCGCCAGAGGTATATTGCCCATGGAGCCGATGAAGGTGAAAAATGCGGCCAGTGGCGCGATCAAGGCCTGTTGCAGGGTCAGCCAGAAACCGGGGTTAGCGGCATTGTCTCCCCCTGAGCCCAGAAACAGTGCCTGGAAAAAACTCTGTGGCACTGCGGCAGAAATGATACCGGCAACCGTGAAGCCGATCAGCACATCCTTCCATACCATCTGCCACTCCATGACATAGGTTGTGCCGATATCCTGCCAGTATGCGCGGCTGGTGATCTTCTCCCGCCAGCTGACCGACTCACTGTGATCGCCGTGTTCGTGTGCCTGCTCGGTCCTCTCGCGGGCCATGGCCTCGAGCCGGCGGGGTCGGGTAATGCGAATCAGCAGCCAGGTCACCAGAATCAGCAGCAGGCCGCCGACATATTCGCCGACGACAAATTGCCAGCCGAGAAAAATCGCAATCACCATGCCCAGTTCAATCACCAGATTGGTCGATGCCAGCATGAACGCTAATGATGGCGCCAGGCCAGCGCCTTTGCTGAACAGGGCGCGGGTGGTGGAAAGTGCGGAGAAACTGCAGGAGCTGGACAGGAATCCAAAGAAAGTGCCGAGTGCGATGCTTTTGGGGCCATCTTTGCCCATGGCTTTTTGCATGCGCTCGCGGGTCACCAGAACCTGAATCAGGCTACTGATGATATAACCCAGAATGAAGGCCCATAAGGCCATCCAGAAAAATCCCAGGCTGGTTGTGGCTGCTTCCTGCCACGTGCTCAGGAATGCCTGCATGCGTCATCTCCTTCGCAATCAGTGCGTTTGCTATGGCGGCGACTGCCTATCCTACCGCAAATGGCGCCCGATTTCTGCCGCCGTCCGGACGCGGGCTATTTATCTTAGGCAGAAAACCGCTAAAAGTGACGCAATCTGTGAGGATCTGCTTTTAGTTGCACTCAAATCCGCAATGATTGATTATGCCGGTAGCCTTTGTGAAATGGGTGCAATCGCAGCTGATGGAGAATCATCGTGAAACACATTTACACGCATGAAAATATCGTTGTCTTGCATTCAGTGAAAAACGTGCTCGCGCTGAATGACATCGATTCGGTGGTCAAGAACGAGTACACCATTCCGGCCGGCGCCAGGCATGGCATCAACAATATTTTTCATGAGCTGTGGATTCTGCATGATCAGGATTTCGACCGGGCTGTTGCTGTCATTGATACCGAAATAGACAATCCGGTGGGCAAAGCGCCCTGGCAGTGCGAGCATTGCCAGGAAGAGAACGAGGGCAGTTTTGAGATCTGCTGGAAATGTCAGCGCGAAACGGCCAGCACATGACTGCGCATCAGCTGTCGGCAGAAAACCTGGCGGCCTCGCGCACAGCCTCAATATCATCCTGATGCAACATCGCCCGCTCCGACCTTGCCAGTGCTTTGCGTGAATGCGCTTTGGCCGCCGCCGTCAGTGCTGGGTCGTCAATACCATGGAGCCCACGGCAAAGGTGGCAATAACCAGCATGCTGGATGCCATGATGGACAGTAGTGACTCGACCGATGTCTGCGTGAGCCGTGTGGCGGCGTGCGTTGCAACGTTATACCATAAGTGGAAGTTGAGACAGCAGTGGTGCGGGGGAGAATGTGAATGCAGAACATGCTGACGGGCAAGCGGGTACTGGTCACGCAGGCAACGGAATTCATGGGGCCGGCCTTTTGTGAGGTCTTCGCTGAGCAGGGTGCAACTGTCATCCCGAGTGACCGGGAGCTGTCAACGCCGGGCAACGCACAAAGCATCGTGCAGGAGGCCGGCGAGTTTGACGTGCTGGTCGCCAATCTGTCGATGATGGCGCCGTCAACACCGGCGGCGGAGGTAGAGGAAGCCGAGTGGCGCGAGGTGTTTGCCGCGCTCGTGGATCCGCTGCCTGGGTTGGTGAAGGCAGCGGCGCCCATGATGAGCAAGCGTGGCGGCGGCAAGATTCTGGTGGTGGGTAGCGCTTCTGCGCTGCGTGGCATGAAGAGAGCGTCAACCTACAGTGCTGCCCGCGGGGCACAAGTGGCCTATGTGCAGGCCGTGGGTGTGGAATTGGCGCCCCTGAATATTCAGATGAATGCCATCGCCCAGAATTTTGTGGACAACCCGACCTATTTCCCGGCAGACGTGCAGGCCAACCCGAAGTTTCAGGCCAGGCTGGCGCGGGAGGTGCCACTGGGACGGCTGGTCAGTGCGCGCGAGGATGCCCAGTTTGCTGCCTACCTGTGCAGCAGTGCTGCCGACTGTTTTGTTGGGCAGGTGTTCCCCGTCTGTGGTGGCTGGGTGGCGCGCTGATGTTCAAGCGAAAACTGTATCTATTTGCTGGTGCCTCCTGTGTGGCGCTGATTGTGGTTCTGCTGTCAGCGGCGGTGTCTGCGCAGATCACCCGACAGAATCTGTCGCAAAGCACCATGGCACAAACGCTGCTGGTGGAGCACCAGCAACTGTCGAGCATTTCCTATCGCCTGTTCAAGCAGCTGACTGACGGTCTGATTTTTGGCCAGACCGCGAATCAGGCCGGTGTTCGAAACAAGCAGGAACAGATCAGCGAGACGATCAGCAATATCCGGCGCCTGGAGTTGGCGCAGCGCGAGGCGCTGGGATTGGAAGTGACCCGCGGCAGCGTCGAGGACACTGAGGGGCTGGCGCAACTGGTCACACAGATCATCAATGAATTCCAGTCCATTGCCGCGACGCGTGATGATATGCCGCTGAACAGGCAGGACCGCCTCAGGACATTGCTTGAGGTCACGATTGATAACCAGTTCCGGGAGGCCATCAACGCTGCGGTCACCCGACAGAGCAATGTGGTGACGGCGATCAATGCCCGCATAGATATGCTTAACACCGCCATCGTCTGGTTCACGGCGGCATTCGGACTGTTGGGCCTGCCGCTGATCATGTTGGCATGCTGGTGGCTGATCAATCAGCTCTATCCGCCCTTGCAGGCAATTTCCAATGGCGCCGAGGCGTTGGCCAGAGGCAACTACGATCATCGATTACCGGACACGCTGGATCGGGAATTTCTGCCCATTGTGCAATCGTTCAATACCATGGGTCGGCAGCTACAGGAACATGAGTTGTCCGCGGAGCGCTCCCGCAAGCAGCTCGAATTTGAAGTGGCCAAACGGACCCGGGAGCTGATTGATGCTAACGGTAAACTGACCGATATAGACAATCGACGCCGGCAGTTCCTGGCGGATCTGAGCCACGAGCTGCGCACGCCGCTGACGGTCATTCGCGGTGAGGCCCAGGTAACCCTGCGGCAGCCCACCGTCGGCGAGACAGCCTGCCGGCAAACCCTGGACGTCATTCTGGATCAGGCCGTGGGGCTGAGCCGGCTGGTTGATGACTTGTTGCTTCTGGCCCGTGCAGAATCCGGGCAGTTGATACTGGAGTCAGAATGGTTCGACCTGTCCGGCTGGCTGAGGCTGCAGGTCGAGCATTGGCAACGACTGGAGCCCGCGTATCGAATAAAGCTTGAGTGGGCCTTCGACAGCGAAGAGGCACAGCTTTACGGCGATCGCCAGCGGTTGGCCCAGGTGATAGCCATCCTGATCAATAACGCGGTCAGATACTCGCAGCCAGACACCGCCGTGGTGGTGAAGGCGGCGCAGCAGGCAGGTCGGTTGAAGATTTCGGTGATCGATCAGGGCGCCGGGATAGCGCCAGCGGATTTGCCGTATATATTTGAACGCTTTGTTAGAATCAATCGGTCGGTTGAAGGCTCCGGCCTGGGCCTGGCAATTGCGCGCACCATTGCAGAAGCACACGACGGTGAGTTGAACGTGGATTCGGCACTTGGCAAGGGCTCCACGTTTACCCTGTCGCTGCCGTCGGAGGAAAAGTCATGAAGGTACTGGTGGCAGATGATGAGCGCTCCCTGCTTAACTTCATTGCCCGTGGGTTGAGTGCGGAGGGGCTCGATTGCACGACTGTGTCCCAGCTGCATGAGGTCAGTATGCAGGCGTATCAGCAGCAACCCGATGTCATCGTACTGGACCGGCTGTTTGGCGACGAAGACAGTGTGCTGGAGCTGCCGGCGATTCTGAAGCGGTCGCCAAAAAGCCGGATACTGTTGTTGACGGCGCTTGATGATGTGAATGACCGGGTTACCGGTCTGCGTGCTGGTGCCGATGACTACCTGTGCAAGCCCTTTGATTTTGATGAGTTGCTGGCGCGGGTGCAGGCATTGGGGCGCCGGATCGAGGGGCAGGCAGGGGAAGCCGTCGACGTGGTTCAGCAGGGCAACCTGGCTCTGGATCCGTCCAGCCGGCTGGTGCGGCGCGAGGGCGTCGAAATTTCCCTGACCAGCCTGGAATTTGACCTGCTGGCTTTTCTGATGCAGAACAACGGCAAAGCGCTGTCTCGTGAACGCATTCTCAACAAGGTCTGGGGACAGCAATCTGAACCCCTGACCAATATCGTTGATGTTTATGTCAGCCGTTTGCGACAGAAACTGGATAACCCCCCACCGGACGAATCCATGATTCAGACGGTGAGGGGGCTCGGTTACCGTTTCAGGATTACCTGATTGGCGTTGTTACATGGGTGACAGCAGGGAGGGATGCGTGACCAGGTTACGGACGCCATGGGCGTGGTCTTCCTCGAACACATTGTCATCGCACCAGTCGCCAACAGTCTCGATGTCGACAAATGCCACCTCCGGTCGCACACTCCAGCTCACCTGCAATGGCGACCCAGCTTCATTATACGCTGGGCCGGTAGTGGACCCGGTGTACTGAATGGGCGTACCGGTGTCCAGGGGAATATTGAGCGCCTGATGGTATCCGCCGCGCTCGCCGATGGCCGCCAGCTCGTTGAAATCCAGCGCCGAGCGATCGTTAACCAGCACCAGGACCTGGCCTTCCACGCGCAGCTGAGGGTTCATGGTGTTGTCATCCAGGCAGGCGCCCAGTGTTGGGCCAGGGTTGATCTGCGCGCTTGAAAACACATAGTGTACTTCGATGGTGTCCCCCGGCTGCAGAGACTGGTTGTTGGCCGGACACACCTGCCCCGAGACCGGTGACAGCTGGCTTGCGGGCAGTTCGCCATCATAGAGAAACCCGGTGTGGTTGCCGTGACCGTCACCGTTGCCAGCGTAACGGGTAAACTCGCCGCCCCGGTGTTCGGCGTTGCTGTGGAAATGGATATTGCACAGATTAAGCTGGTCGTGTCCCGGTGCCATGCTGAACTGGCGCAGGTTCTCACCCTGCGGGTTGGCCAGATCACGCGGCGATTGCGGGCCGAAGCCCTGGCCTGTGGTGTTCTCCAGCAAAGCCTGCTGCTGCTGTTCGATAACACTGTCTGCTACTGCAGCGCCATGGTCATTGGCGGATACTGCCAGGGAGGCTGACATGCCCAGGATGCCGGCCACTACTGCCTTGTATTTCATCGATTCACTCCTGCGGTGGGTTAACTGCCCCCTAGCGTAGTGAACGATTCCGAATTGATCATGAACCTTTAATTAAAATCTGATGAACAGCGCGGCACGCGACATGACGCCCGGCCATTATGATTTGTGTGTGGATGACTGCGGTCTGGCGGTGCGCTAGCGCGTTTTGGGGGCTTTGGGCCCCAGCAGGAACCACAGTATCAGTCCCAGTACCGGCAGGAACAGCAGCACCAGTATCCACAGCAGTTTGCGGGTGCCTCCGGCCGAGCTTTGTGCCACCTGAATCACCGCCCAGATAACAATCACCAGCCAGATCAGCCCCAGAATGCCATTAATTTGCACGTCCATCGCTCATCTCCGTTCAGGCCAAATAGTCACGTTACTCTCCGTGCACAAGCGATTCAACGTTTTTCAGCAGTCCCGCTAAACCGCCTTGATCCAGTCGACGCAAAGCTCAAATGCGCCCTCGTGTTTGTCGGCCAGTAGAAAGCCCATTTGCTGGACGTGCCGGGGATCAAACGCCGGGCCGGACAGCCTGCGGCCACGCAGCGTGGGCTGCAATTGGCTGAAATGCAGGCGCAGCTCCAGCCAGGCGTCTCTGGTCGTCTGAAATGTTGTGGCGTAGGCGATCCGCGACCCCTGGTGGTGGGCATCGGTGTACAGCCTGAACTGGTAGCTGCGCCCGTCGCCCCTGACCCGCAGCAGCACGCCATCAAAGGCACTCAGGTCATGGTGCTGGTCGCGCGCGCGGACGGACGCAAAACCGCCATTGTTGGCCAGTGAGATGACACCTTTGAAGACCAGCCTGTGGTCAACAAACTGGGGCTCGCCCCGTGACTGGCCGCCCATGACGCCATCATTGATGGGGTGCCAGGCTGTCTGCGTGTCCGGGTCGGTAAAATCCATTAACAGCATTGGTTCGTACGTTTTTGTATTCATGTTGTTACCATGGACTGGTAGGCTGGACATCGTCAACTCAAACAGAGGTTTTTCCATGAGTGAGCCCGTCGTAGCGGATAACAAGCCCGTCAAAAAGTCGCTGACTAAAGGGGAGACCTATTTCTTCTGTGCCTGTGGCCGCTCCGGTGACCAGCCCTTTTGCGACGGTTCCCACAAAGGTACGGGTATGACGCCCCAAAAGTTCACCGCAGACGACAGCGGCGATGTCTATCTGTGCCAGTGCAAGCACACCAGCAATCCGCCGTATTGCGATGGCACCCACAAACGCTTCAGTGACGATCAGGTAGGCAAGGCATCGAAAGACGACGACAGTGTTATTGCCAAATCGACCCAGGAAGAACCCACGCTGTCGTTCATTCAGCAATTGGCAAAAGAAGGCCTGTCGACACTGGGCAAGCACGGTCCGATGACGGCCATGGGGGTGCCGCGGCACACGCTGCCGCACTGGGATGATATCCAGATCATGATGGCACAGCTGGCCAGCAAACCCTTGATGGATGATGCCGAGGTGGCGACACAACTGGTTATCGGTCCGGAAGCCAGGAAGCCACTGGTGCTGTCAATGCCGCTGTTTGTCTCTGACATGAGTTTTGGGGCGTTGTCCGAAGAAGCCAAGATTGCGCTGGCCAAAGGGGCTGAGCTGGCAGGCACGGGTATCTGCTCCGGTGAGGGCGGCATGCTGCCGGAAGAGCAGGCGGCAAACTCCCGGTATTTCTTTGAGCTGGGCAGTGCCGGATTCGGCTACCGCGAAGAGTTGCTGACCAAGGTGCAGGCGTTCCACTTCAAGGGTGGCCAGGGTGCCAAGACCGGGACCGGTGGTCATCTGCCGGGCAGCAAGAACAAAGGCAAGATATCCGAAGTGCGGGGCATTCCCGAAGGAGAGGACGCCATTTCGCCCCCGACATTCCGAGACCTGTCGTCAATTGCTCACTTCAAGAGCTTTGCCGGTCATGTGCGCGAACTGACTGGCGGTATTCCGGTGGGGTTCAAGCTCAGTGCCAATCACATTGAGCGCGATATTCAGTTCGCGCTGGATGCCGGCGCCGACTACATTATTCTGGATGGGCGGGGCGGCGGCACCGGTGCAGCGCCGGAAATGTTTCGCGACCATATCAGTGTGCCGACGATTCCGGCGCTGGCGCGGGCGCGGCATTACATGGACAAACAGAATGCCAGTGGTCGAGTGACACTCATTATTACCGGCGGCCTGCGCGTGCCTACAGACTTTGTCAAGGCGATGGCGCTGGGCGCCGATGGGGTTGCCGTGGCCAACAGTGCCATGCAGGCCATCGGTTGCATGGGCGCAAGAATATGCAATACCAATAACTGCCCGGCAGGCATCGCCACGCAGCGTCCGGAGTTGCGTCAGCGGCTGGATGTTGATGATGCCTCGGTGCGACTGAGAAATTTTCTGCAGTCGTCGGTCGCACTGATGCAGGTCATGGCCCGGGCCTGCGGCCACGATGCGTTGAGCAAGCTCAATCATGATGATCTGGCGACCTGGAAGCGTGACATGGCGGATCTGTCTGGTGTACGTTACGCCGGGTTCGTACAACATTAAAAACAACGAGGAGAATGGCAATGTTCAGCCACATCATGCTGGGAGCGAATGACATAGACGCGTCAAAACAGTTTTACGACGCCACGCTGGGCGCGCTGGGCATCAATCCGGGGACGGTGGATGCCAAGGGTCGATGCTTCTATCGTACCAAGGCCGGTGTCTTTGCGCTGAGCAAGCCGATAGACGGTGAGCCCGCCTGTAATGGTAACGGCAGCACTGTCGGTTTTGCGGCGGAAAGCCCGGAGGCGGCTGACGCCTGGCACAAGGCGGGGCTGGCTAACGGCGGCGTGGCCTGTGAAGACCCGCCCGGTGTGCGTGAAGGCCCCGGCGTCAAACTCTACCTGGCCTACCTGCGCGACCCGGCAGGCAACAAGATCTGCGCCTTGCACCGGGTCGCGTAGCGAGCAGAAAGGCCATAGGCTCAGGGCGTCGGCGTCGGTGTTATCACTTCGTTACCTTCCGCTGCCGCGTCCTCTGAGGTTTCTGCCGCGTCATCGTCACTGTCTTCGCCTCTTCTCTCCAGCGCCTCGGTGTGGCGCAGGAAATCCGCCTGGTCGCCATAGTAGTCGTCCACCGCATGCTCGGACGATACCGGACTCAGGTAGTGCGTTTCGGTCAGACCTTCTTCGCGCATCGCCAGGCCGGTCAGGCAGGCCTTGATCACGTGGGCGCTGTTCAGCGTGGTCATATAGGTCGGATCAAGGTAGGGGTGCAGCTCCACCAGTTCAAAGCCGATGACATTGGCTTCCGCGCACAGGCGGCGCACGATGGTGATCGACTCGCGCATATCCAGGCCGCCGGATACCGGCGTGCCGGTTGCCACGGCAAAGGCCGGATCGATGACATCGATATCAAATGAAATATAGAGTTTGCGGCCTTCTTCGCTGGCCTCCTTCACAACACGGTCCAGGGTCGCTTCCCAGCCACGCTGTTCGATTTCCGCCATGGTGTGATAACGCATGCCGTTCTCGCGCATCCATTTGAACGCTGCCTCATCAGGGCCACTGGAGCGCAGACCCACCTGGATGTAATCCTGGATACGCACATGGCCCTCATTGAGCAGACGGTATACCGGGGCGCCGTGACTGATCAGGTGCGGGCTGCCCCACCAGGCGTCGTAGTGCGAATCAAAGTGAATGACCGACACTTCTTCTTTGCCATAAACGTCAGCCATGGCGGCCACGTTGGGGTAGGACAGGGAATGGTCACCACCGACGATGACCGGGACCGCGCCGGTGTTGCCGATCTCGCGCACGACTTCCCGGATATGCTGCATGGAGCGCTCGGTGCTGGCGTTGTCAATGGCAATGTCACCGTAGTCGACAATGTTGAGTACGCTGCCGGGGTTGACCTGTACGTACTGATCACTGCCGCCCAGCGCCCGGCCACGAACACGCATGTCCGTGGTGGCCTGAGCGCCCGAGTCGCGCCAGCCCGAACCCATGTTCAGGGGGGCACCAACAATCGCCACATCAACCTCTGCTGCCACCAGGTCTTCCGGCGTCAGCGCCAGCGGGAAACCACCAAATGTGGGTGGCCCGCCACCGCCGTTGTAGCGACCCAGCGATATTGTGCCGGCTTCACGTTCCGGGTCCATCGATGCCGGCCTGCGCAGACGCCAGGCATTAAAAATGGGGGAGTCGGTGTTCAGGGCAATGTTGGGTGCATCCCGGCCTTCGGTGTAGCGTTGGGCGCTGACCACACTCTGCATGGCTTCAACCCAGGTCAGAATATGCTCGGGGGTGTTTTCTTCCAGGTATTCAACCGTTTTTTCCAGATCCCCGCGGAAGCGCCCCGCATCGCCGCTTTGCAGAAACGCTATCTGCTCTTCGCTGAGCAGCGCGAGCTTGTCGGAAACGCTGTCCGGCAGCTCGATGCCGGGCCGGTCTTCCTCGCGTGGATCTTCGGTGTCAAAGGGGTAAGGGTTGGTGCCGGTCACGTGTTCGGGTTCGTCGGCTGCCGATTGCGGCTGCGCAGCCAGGTGTGTGCTGGCACCAAAACCGGCCAGCATCACGGCGGCGGCAAGCGGTAACAGTCTGGCGGAGATCAAGGTCTTGGGTGTCGGAATTTTCATCATACGTTTTCCAGTCGTCAGTGCAGGTTTCAGGTCGCCATTTAAATCGCAGCGGTGGTTCATGGGCTCAGTCCTGGCCGTGATCGAGCGCCAGCGGGTGAATCGCGTCGGGTGCGAAGCCCGCTTTGCGCGATGCCATGCCCACCAGGCAGGCATTGAGCACGGCGTTAGAGTTCAGGGCAGACAGCCGCGACCAGTCCAGCGCGGGCGCCATGTCGGTTATTTCGAAGCCGACAATCTCTCTGGCTGCGCACAGGTAACGAACGGTTGATGTCACATCGTGGATGCTCAGGCCGTTGGCGGATACCCGTCCGGCAGCAATCATGTCACCAGGGTCAATGACGCTGACATCAATGGAGACGAACAGCTGTTCAGGCAGTGCATCAAGTTCAGCGACGACCCGGTCCATGACGGCGCTATAACCGCTGCGGTTGACTTCGGCCATGGTGTGATAGCGAACGCCATTGTCTTGCAGCCACTGCAGTGTGGTCTCCGTGGCCGCGTCGCCCCGCAGCCCGACGGTGATCAGCTCGGCGCCGTCAATGATGCCTTCGTCCAGCAGCATGAACAGCGCCTGATCGTCGGAGATGGTGTGCACGGCATCGCGCCGGGCATCAGGGTGCGCGCTAAAGTGTACCAGTCCGAAACTGCCATTGCCGTGGGTCTGGGCAACACCTTTGACTGCTGGGTACAGTATTGAGGTGTCGCCACCGACCATCATGGGTGTCGCGCTGGTGCCGGCCGTTTCGGCGACCATGGCAGTGACATGCGCCACGGAGCGTTCAATGCTCATGTTATCAACACGGAAGTCGCCGTAGTCGACAACGGTCAGTACCTTCATCGGATCGACCAGCGTCTGGATGTCCAGCTCGGCGATGGTGTCCAGCGAGCGCATGACATTGGGGCCGGCTTCCGCGTTGCGGCGGCCACTGCTCATGTCACTGGGAATGCCGACGATGGCAACATCCACATTGCCCGCCGTCAGGTCTTCGGGCCACACTGCCACCGGTGCGCCGGCAAACGTGGGGATGCCGGATTCGGGGAACATGTAACGGTGCACACTGAAGGGGCCGGGTTCGCGTTTGTCGTCGCGCAGAATGGCGGGCAATAGGACACCACTGTTAAAACTGTTTGCCGTCAAATTCAGCGGCATGGCGCCCATGTCCCGACTCGGGTCGTAGCCCATTTCCCCGGCAACGGCCAGCAGGTCTGTGATCAGTGACTGGATGCTGGCTGCATCACGATTGGCCAGTTCCAGCTCCATCTGCCGTGCCGGCATGAAGGGCAGGAAACTGCCGTTTACAACAAAATTTCGTTCGCCCGAAGGCAGACTGCTCAGCTTGTCGCTGAGCTCATCCGGCAGCTCCCAGTTCTCGGCACCTGTTGCCAGTGTCGAGCACAGCAGCGCGCAGGCGGCCAGTGTGGAGCGTAAGGGGAGGCGTCGGGATGGGCGAGATGTGGTGATGGTGTCTGGCGTACTTATCGTACTGGACATGCGGCGTTGCTCCTGACCTGTTCAATTTGCAGATAATTGGATTAAGCAATATGGGTGCCATTGGCAGAGAGTCGTCGGTACAGTGACGAGTGTCTGATGATGACCCTTTATATATCAGGGGTTGCCGGGGTTCGATGCGTCAAACAACTGGGGTGGGGGTGCCCGTTATGCGAGGTTCGTGGTCAGGGCTGTGCTGGGGCGTTGCTGAAGGCGGTGCACTGTTGCAGGGCAGTGGGAGAGAGTATGACGCAAGCCATCTGCGCCGGAGCCGGTGCTAAACGCCGGTTCCGGAGCAGGTGGTGCGTAGGGGTCAGGCCAGATCGAAACGGTCTGCATTCATGACTTTGGTCCAGGCCGCCACGAAGTCCTTGACGAACTTCTCTTTGGCATCATCCTGAGCGTAGACCTCTGACAGGGCGCGCAGCTGCGAATTGGACCCGAAGATCAGGTCAACTCGGGTGCCGGTCCATTTGACCTCGCCGCTGCTGCGATCCCGGCCTTCAAACACGTCGGCATCGGCAGAGGCCGGTGCCCAGTCCAGGTCAGGATCGGTCAGGTTGACGAAGAAGTCATTGGTCAGTTTGCCGGGTGTCTGGGTAAACACGCCGTGACTGGCTTGCCTGTAATTGGCATTCAGCACTCGCAAGCCACCAACCAGCACGGTCATCTCCGGCGCGCTCAGTGTCAGCAGCTGGGCTTTGTCGATTAGCATTTCTTCATCGGACACCGTAAACGCGGCCCGTCGGTAGTTCCGGAAACCGTCTGCCTCAGGTTTCAGCGGCTCGAATGACTCAGCGTCGGTCTGCTCCTGCGTCGCGTCGGTGCGTCCTGGCGTAAACGGCACAGTGACGTTGTGACCCGCATCGTGAGCTGCCTTTTCCACAGCAGCTGTGCCGCCAAGTACAATCAGATCGGCCACGGACACACGTTTGTTGCCGGACTGCGCACTGTTAAACGCTTTCTGAATACCGTCCAGCGAGTCCAGCACCTTGGCCAGCTGCGCGGGCTGATTGGCCTCCCAGTCTTTTTGTGGTGCCAGACGGATGCGTGCGCCATTAGCGCCACCCCGCATGTCCGAGCCACGAAACGTCGACGCAGCAGACCAGGCGGTGTAGACCAGCTCGGAGATCGACAGGCCCGACGACAGGATCTGCGCCTTAAGGTCGTTGATGTCCTGTGCGTTGATCAGTTCGTGGTCAACCGCAGGCACCGGATCCTGCCAGATCAGGTCTTCTGCCGGCACTTCCGGGCCCAGATAACGTGATTTGGGCCCCATATCACGGTGTGTCAGTTTGAACCACGCGCGGGCAAAGGCGTCGGCGAACTCCTCCGGGTTCTTGTGGAAGTGCTCGGAGATTTTGCGGTAGGCAGGGTCCTCCCGCATCGCGATGTCGGCGGTCGACATCATTATCTTAACGCGCCTGGACGCATCTTCAGCATCCGGAGCATGATCTTTGTCGGCGAGCCCCTTGGGCTGCCACTGGTTTGCGCCTGCCGGGCTCTTGGTCAATTCCCATTCGTATCCAAACAGGACATCGAAATAGCTCATGTCCCATTGCGTCGGGGTCGGTGTCCAGGCGCCTTCAAGACCGCTGGTGATCGTGTCGCGGCCTTTGCCACTGCCGAAGCTGTTCTTCCAGCCCAGACCCATCTGCTCAATCGGAGCCGCTTCAGGTTCGGGGCCCACATGCTGGTCGGGGTCGGCGGCGCCGTGGGTTTTGCCGAAGGTGTGGCCACCTGCGGTCAATGCCACGGTTTCATAATCGTCCATGGCCATGCGGGCAAAGGTCTCGCGAATGTCTTTGGCGGACAGCAATGGATCGGGGTTGCCATCGGGACCTTCCGGGTTCACGTAGATAAGGCCCATCTGCACGGCAGCCAATGGGTTCTCCAGGTCACGCTCACCGGAATAGCGACTGTTGGGCTTGTCGCTGGTCGCCAGCCACTCGTCCTCGGCGCCCCAATAAATATCTTCCTCGGGTTGGAATACGTCTTCGCGACCACCGGCAAAGCCAAAGGTCTTGAAACCCATGGTTTCCAGTGCCACGTTGCCGGTGAGAATGTACAGGTCTGCCCAGGACAGGCTGTTGCCGTACTTCTTCTTGATTGGCCACAACAGCCGACGCGCCTTGTCCAGGTTGCCGTTGTCCGGCCAGCTGTTCAGTGGCGCAAAGCGCTGATCGCCGGCGCCGGCGCCGCCACGTCCGTCACCCATGCGGTAGGTGCCCGCACTGTGCCACGCCATGCGGATGAAAAAGGGGCCGTAGTGGCCGTAGTCGGCTGGCCACCAGTCTTTGGAGTCTGTCATTAACGACGCCAGGTCTTTCTTCACGGCTGACAGATCGAGCTTCTTGAACGCATCGGCGTAGTTGAAGTCTTCCCCCAGCGGGTTGGATCTGGGTGCATGCTGGTGCAGAATGTTGAGGTTGAGCTGGTTGGGCCACCAGTGCTGATTCGCTGTGCCGCTGCCCCCCATTTTCGTGCGGGAGCCGTGCATTACCGGGCATTTGCCGGCAGTGTTGCCGTTATTGTTGTCCATGTCTGTCTCCAATGGTAGATGGGGTTTTGAAACGGGTCATCGTTTTGCCTTGTCGGAAGACTATACATCAGGTCCAATGACACGGTGAATGTTGTTTTATCAACCGGCACGATAGATATTTTCTATCGTGCAACTTGGCCGGTCACAGGCTGTCCAGGTCTGATCTCGCCCGACACTTAATTCTGAAGAGCTTTGCAGATTTATGAAAATTGCCATCCTTGACGCTGATATCCTGCACGACAGCCTGCGACCTGATTATGGCAGTTATGGCCTGATGTTTGAGCATTTGCTGGGGCCGGCGACAGGCGGCTGGCAGCTGTCGGTCCATCACGTCATAGATGGTCAGTACCCGGAGGACCCGCAGCAGTACGACGGGTTTCTCATTACCGGCAGCAAACATGACAGTTTTGCTGATGATCAATGGATTGTGGCGCTTCGGCAGTATGCGCGAACACTGTTCCGGCAGGGCAAGCCAATGGTGGGCGTGTGTTTTGGTCACCAGTTGCTGGCACATGCTCTGGGTGGTCGCGCCGGCCGCTCCGACGCGGGCTGGGGCCTGGGTGTCATGCAATACCGTGTGCAGCAACAGCCGGCATTTGTTGGTGATCGCAAGACTGTGAACCTGATCGCCAGTCATCGCGACCAGGTGCTGGCGCTGCCCGAAGGGGCGCAGCGCCTGCTAAGCAATGACTTCTGCCCGAATGCGGCCTTCTACATACCGGGCAAGGTATTGGCGATTCAGGGGCATCCCGAATTCAGTGTTGACTACGCCAGGGCGTTGCTGCATGTGCGTGCCGGGCAATGGTCGACGGAAATGCTGGCGCAGGTCGAATCCAGTTTCTCTGTGCCGCACGATGGGTCACTGGTTGGACAATGGATAAAACGTTTTCTGGAACAAAACAAAAATAACCACGAGGATTGAGACCATGCCTGATAACCTGAAGCATCTGCTTTTCATACTGATTGTCGCCGGCGGTAGTGCAGGGCTGGCCTCCGCGCAGGACTGGGTGCCGTCACGATTCGGTGCCGACGACCGTATTGGCGCCGCCAACAATCTGAGCCGGGAGGCAGTGTTGGCGGCGGCCAGCCTGATCCAGACTGGCCAGGTCTATTCGCTGGGCATAGATACCGAGGAAGGCGCGCCAGCATACGGTGGACGCACCTATGACATCGACATTATTGCGTCCGGTGCCAACGTGCCCGTGGGCGCTGATGTGGTTACCTCGAACGATGAACGGGTCACCACCAGTTTTGGTATCGGTTCCCAGATAGATGGCCTTGGGCATCTGGGGATTGGCAATCAGTACTACAACGGCCTGACCGCCGCCGAGATTGTCCGGGACACCGGGCTGGCGGAGCTGGGCACCCACGATATTCCGCCGATCGTGACGCGTGGGGTGCTGCTGGACATGACCCGGCACTTCGGGGTGGATATGGTGAGTGAAGGCACTGCCTTCAATCGCGCCGAAATCGATGCGGCAGCCAGCGCGCAGGGGCTACAGATTCAACGCGGTGATGTGGTGTTGTTCCACACCGGCTGGTTGCAATTACTGGGCGTCGACAATCAGCGTTATATTTCCAGCCAGCCGGGTTTGGGCGTGGAAGGGGCCGAGTACCTGGCAGAGCTTGGCGTGGTCGCAATAGGCGCAGACACACCGGCCCTGGAAGTGATACCGTTCGAAAACCCGCAACGGGTTTTTGCGGTACACCAGACCTTGCTGGCCAAACAGGGTGTTTACATTCTGGAGAGCATGAACACCGCAGCGCTGGCAGCCGATGGGGTGCAAGCGTTCATGTTTGTACTGGGCCAGCCGAAATTCAAAGGCGCAGTCCAGGTCGTGGTAAATCCGATTGCGATCAGGTAAGGCCAAGAGGAGTATGCATGAGCGACAAAAAGTACACGCCGCCAAAAGTATGGAACCCTGAAGAAGCCAGCGGCGGCAGATTTGCCAGTATCAACCGGCCGGTTGCCGGGCCAACGCACGACAAACCACTGCCCGTGGGCGAGCATCCGATTCAACTGTATTCGCTGGCGACACCCAACGGCGTCAAGGTTACCATTTTGCTGGAAGAATTGCTGGCAGCGGGACACAAAGGCGCCGAGTATGACGCGTACCTGATCAATATCATGGGCGGTGACCAGTTCGGCAGTGGTTTTGTAGACATCAACCCGAACTCGAAAATACCGGCCATGGTTGATCAAAGTGTGACACCGTCGGTACGTATTTTTGAGTCCGGCGCCATGTTGCTGTACCTGGCCGAAAAGTTTGACGCATTTATTCCCCGAGATAATGCCGGGCGTGCCGAATGTCTGTCGTGGCTGTTCTGGCAGATGGGCAGTGCGCCTTTCCTGGGCGGCGGGTTTGGTCACTTCTATGCGTATGCGCCGGAAAAATACGAGTATGCGATCAATCGTTATACGATGGAGGTAAAGCGACAGCTGGATGTGCTGGACCGCCAGTTGGCGGAATCCCGCTTTATCGCGGGCGATGACTATACCATTGCCGATATGGCGATATGGCCCTGGTACGGGGCACTGGTCAATAACAAAGTTTACGATGCTGCGGAGTTTCTGGCCACGCACACCTATACCCATGTCGTTCGGTGGACTCGGGAGATAGAACAAAGACCGGCAGTGCAGCGCGGAAGAATGGTGAACCGGTCCTGGGGCGACTTGCATGAGCAATTGCGCGAGAGGCATGACGCTTCCGATTTCGACCATCGCACCCAGGATAAACTCAGTTCGAACGGCAGTTAGCGTGTATTCACCGAGATTGGCGGTAGCGCTGCCGTAAACAGTGCTACCGTGCCACTCATCTGCAGTGTCTCTTCCCACAGCTGGCTGCGGTCCTGGGGAAGTGGCACGATGGATTTGTCAAAAAACCAGGATGCCATGTAGAGCAGCACGCCCGCCCCGGTCAGCACGCTGTTGGGTGTGCACAATATGTGCAGCTTTTTTTGCCACAACGACTGGCGATGACCAGCCACCCGGGCAAGCAGCCATAGCCACACCGCGACACCGGTCAATCGGATGAGATTCTCTGCGTACGCCCAGCCTGCCTGTGAGCCCAGCTTGTCGATATCCAGTTCGCGTATCATGATGGACAGACACAGCATTGCCGATCTGATGGCAGAGCCGGTCAGTCGTGGCAGTGGCCGGCAGGCGACTTGATTGCAGTGTGTGCTGCAGTGTGGCCAGTATCAGAAACAGTACCTGGATGTTTTCTATCAGGCGATTTTCAAAGGTGACCGTGGTGTCCTGGTACCACAGACGGTTGGCTACCAGGGCGCAGATCAGGGCAATGGCAGCTGCCAGTGCCAGCAGGGGGGCGCTTCTGTTCAGCGCCTGCGAGATGGGTCTGCTGTTGGAATTGGTCAAAATTATTGTGTTTTCTATCAGTATTGTTTGTGGCCAAGAATACCAATACCGCCCGGGTAATGGTAGCCGCGGCTGGCCGGTGGTCTGAAAGTGCACTAGAATGAGGCCCCCCGAGCGAGCGAGCCGCCATGACAGAATACTTCATCCAGGCGTTAATTTACCTTATCGCAGCGGGCATCGCAGTGCCATGGGCCAGGCACCTAGGCCTGCAGCCGCATACCGGCGGTGGTCGGACATGATGTCGGGCCATTCAGGCGACAGCCCCTGCCTGCCTTTTGCGCAGTTGGCCTGCCCGCTGGATGGTGCGGCGCTGGCCGATGTCGGCGGCAGTTGGCAGTGCGACAATGGACACAACTTTGACGTGGCGCGACAGGGGTACCTGCACTTGTTGCCGGTACAGAAGAAGCGCTCGCGCGAACCGGGTGACAGCAAAGACATGGTGGCTGCGCGTCAACGCTTTCTCGCCGCCGGCCATTATGCGCAGGTGGCTCAGGCAATCTGTGGCACCCTGCTTGACGGGTTGGCGTCGCATCGGCGCGCCACTGTTCTGGATGCCGGTTGCGGAGAAGGGTACTATCTGCGTCAGCTGGCTGCTGCCGCCCAAGGCTCGCTGCGTCTGGCCGCGCTGGGATTGGATATCTCCAAGTGGGCGGTGCAGTGCGCGGCCCGACGGGACCACAACATGCGCTGGGTGGTTGGCAGCAATGCCAATCTGCCGGTGTTGTCGGGGACACTGGACCGGGTCTTGTGCATGTTCGGTTTCCCGGTATACAGTGAGTTCGCGCGGGTCCTGCGTAATGACGGTTTGCTGATACAGCTTGACCCGGGACCGTCGCATCTGCTGGAACTGCGGGAGATCATTTATCCCAGTCTGAAGCCGGCGCGCGCAACCCGGGACGATGTGCCCGCAGGTTTCGCCAGGGTCGCGGCTGAGACCGTCCGCTATACAACTGATATAGTCGGTACCGGTCCGATACAGGATCTGCTGACCATGACACCGCATCTGTATCGGGCCAGTGCCGATGGCCGGGCCCGCGCTGCAGCGTTGACCTCGCTGAACGTCACCATTGATGTCGAGCTGGTCACTCTGCGAAAAACTGCCAACATGGAAACGGAATCATGAAACATATGTTGCAACGGCTGTGCCGCCCGGTACTGGCCTATTTTGAGAAAGGCGAACCAGCCGTCAGTTACCGGCCGTCACACAGAATGATTCTACTGGCGGTTGCTGCGCTGTTTCTGGTGCTGTTTGCTGTCTCCCTTTACCTGGCGTTGTCAGCAGGGCAGCTGGGTGCGTTGATACCGGTCGTTGCATTTTTTGTGGTCAGCTCGGTGTCACTGATTGTCGGCACGCTGGGCAGTGATACGGCGGTTGCGCGTATCTGGGGCCTTAAATAGTCATGCGGGTCCCTCAGTCCTGGCAGGGCCAGGCGTTCAACCAGGTGCCGGACTCGGATAATCGCATTCATTCCGATGAGCTGGCACGGGAATACGGGTTCACCGGTGCATTGGTGCCGGGTGTAACAATATCATGTTATCTGATCCAGCCAGCGGTGCAGGCATGGGGGCTGCATTGGCTGGGGCGCGGTGCGGTGCATGCCACCATCAAAGCGCCTGTGTATGATGCGTGCGATTTCCAGGTTGAGGTGGCGCAGCAGCCGTCTGCCAACCGGTATCATGCGCAACTGCGCAGTGAAGAGCGTCTGTGCGCCACCGCGGAGGTCTGGCTGCCCGACGCACTGGAGGTTGAACCGGAGTACCAGCAGCACATACTCATGGCTGACGATTATTCGGGCCCGGAAGCAACCCGCGAGATCATGGAAAAGTTTCGTGAACACGGATGCCCCGCTAAGTCTTTTCTGTGGTCGGCTGAGCATGAAATGGCGACCTATCTTCGTGATCAGGCGGGTATGCCGACATTGCTGCGAACATCGGCGGGCACTCGTGAAGGGCGGGGTGACGGCCGGGGTGACAGGCAGGGTGACAGTGGCTATGCCAATATGTCGTTCCTGCTGGGCTGCGCCAATCGCCATTTTGCTGCCGTGGCGCATATGAGTCCCTGGATTCATCTGGAAATCCGCGCCCAGAACTTTCAGGCAGTGCCGCTGGGCACGCCGCTGGTCAGCGAAATGACAATTACCGATCTGTTTAACAAGAAGGGTCATGAGTTTGCAGATTGTGTTTTCAACCTGTTCATGGCCGGGAGCAGACGCTGTGTGTGCTCCATTCAGCAGCGGGCCATCTACCGGATGCGGCCCGCCTGAGTAGCGATTTGATAAAGCCCCTGACTTTCCGAACAACTGACGTGGAGGACAGATGAAATACCTGTTTGAAGTTCACATCAAGCCCGGTCATCGCGCCGAAGAGTACGCGGACGCATGGGTGCGCGCCAGCGAGATCATCCAGCAGGCGCCGGGCGCCCGTGGTACCGAGCTGCACCGGAAACTGGACAACCCCAATGTCCTGATTGCCATCGCCAGTTGGGAGAGCAAGGCCGCTCGCGACGCCATGGAAGCAAAGCATGATGCCAGCGTCGCGGAGATTATCCGCGGTGCGGCGCATGTGTGCGACATTCGCCCGCTTGGCGAATTCGATGAACCGGAGTGGGTAGTTCGTCCGGTATGACCAGATCTGACCAAACCGACACAATGATTCGGTCGGTGGTTCCCCTGCCCCCGGTCGGTAAGGACAAACTCAAATGGTACGGCCCCGGGCTGCTGTGGATGTTGTCAGCGGTGGGTACCGGTTCCATTCTGTTCACCCCGCGCGTGGCCTCTGCCTATCAGTACGACCTGCTCTGGCTGCTGTTGCTCGTGGTCTTTTTCATGTGGGTCATGATTCGCGAAATGGCGCGTTTCTCGGTGGTGACCGGGCACAGCATGCTGGAAGGCATGCACACCCTGAAAGGTCCGCGCAACTGGGCTGTCTGGTTGATCCTGCTGCCCCAGCTGTTTGCCGCGACCGTAGGTATCGCCGGCTTATCTGCCATCGTCGGCAGCGCACTGGTGTCAGTCCTGCCCGGGGCGAACTGGCTTTACAGTGTGCTGGTTGTTGTCATTTGCACGGGCTTTACCGCCAGCGGCCGGTACATGAAAATCGAGCGATTGAGTCGGATCATGGCTGTGGTACTGATGCTGCTGACCGTTGTCGCGGCGATAGTCGTGTTTTCCGACGGACAGAGCGTGATGGCGGGTCTGGTCCCCGGGGTGCCGGAGAATGCCGACCTGTACATCATTCTGCCATGGGTGGGCACGATACTGGCGGGCTCCATGGGCATTGTCTGGTTCGGGTACTGGACGGCGTCAAGAGGTTACGGTGGGGGCCTGATTGAAGAGCCTCGGGACCAGGCCCGGCAGCGCAGTGACCCCGACACGTTTGAGCAGCGCACGCAACGAATTCAGGCATGGTTGCGCGTCATGAACGGGGCCGCCACGCTCGGTGTGCTCGGCGGACTGGTGGTGATTTTTTCCTTTATGGTGCTGGGCGCCGAGCTGCTTGCGCCACAAGGCGTGATGCCGCAAGGCAGCGATGTGGCTGACGACCTGGGCCGTCTGTTCTCCGAGACCTGGGGCGCAGCCGGCGAGATCATGATGCTGGCCGCCATCATCATTGCGCTGGGTGGCAGCATTCTGGCCAATCAGGACGGCTGGGGCCGCAGCTTTGCCGACATGACGATGATACTGGGGCGCGTGGAACCGGACCGTGCAGCGCCTGACGGGCCCGCCGAAACGCAGGCAGGGTTCTTCACGTTATCGCGGCGCACACTCAAGCGGCTGTTTATTGTGGTGGTGACGGGCGTGCTGCCCGTCGTGGTGGTAGTGGTGTTTGAGGACCCGGTCCAGATCATGTCCGCGTCAGGTATCATTGCTGCCGTCCATACACCGTTTATTGTCCTGACCGCCTTATTTGTCAACCACACCCGTCTGCCGCAGGCGCTGCGACCGGGTCCGTTCTATTCACTGGCGATGCTGGTGTCCGGCCTGTTCTACCTCGGCTTTGCGACGCTGTATTTTGTGCAGCTCGCGGGTTGGATTTAGGGTATATTCGCCGGCACCAATGCCCGAAGATGACGACTCATGACCATGACTATCAGGCCGGCGAGCCAGGCCGACGCGCAGGCGATCGCCGACATCTATAATCACTACATTGCCAACACCGTGGTGACCTTCGAAGAAGTGCCGGTCGCACCGGTCGAGATGGCTGCACGTATCCAGGCTGTGGTGTCTGCATCACTGCCTTGGCTGGTCGGCGAGTTGGTGTCGGGCGATCAGGTGTCAGTAGCAGGCTACGCCTACGCGACACCGTGGAAAAGCCGCAGTGCCTATCGCTATTCGGTGGAAAGCTCAGTCTATCTTGCGCCGGGCTGTTCGGGACAAGGTTTGGGCACAACGCTTTACAAGGCGCTGCTGGAAGAGCTGAAGCGCAGTTCTGTGCATAGCGTCATGGGTGGCATCGCCTTGCCCAATGTGGCCAGTGTCGCCTTGCACGAGCGTCTCGGGTTTCGCAAAGTTGCGCAGCTGCAAGAGGTCGGCTATAAGTCCGGCCAGTGGCTCGATGTGGGCTACTGGCAGATATTGCTGCCAGGTTGACTCGCTGTCAGGCTGGGGCTAATCTGATTGACGATTTCAACACAGTCTGCACACAGGCAGATCCGGAGTGCTACATGTCGATTTTTTCTTTAACTTCTGTATCAAAACTGTTGGTCCCGTCTCTGGTGTTGATGCTGTCCCTGTCGGTGACGGCGCAGGCGGAAACACTTCGTAACGTGGTATACGGGCAAAAAGACGGCCTGGCCATGGTCATGGATGTCTATCAGCCTGACGGCAATGCCAACGGCGCCGCCGTCGCCTACATGATCAGCGGCGGCTGGATGTCCAGCCCGATGATGCAGAACGCCTATGAATCCATGTTTGTCCCTTTGGTGGATGCCGGCTACACGGTGTTTGCGGTTCGCCATGGCAGCAGCCCGCGCTACAACGTGCTGGAAGCCTGGAATGATGTGTCACAGGCATTTCAGTTCATCGCTGCCAACGCGGCAGATTATGACGTTGATCCCGAGCGCATCGGCGTTTCCGGGATCAGCGCCGGTGGTCACCTGTCGCTGATGCTGGGTCTGTCCACGGATGATCAGCCGTATCGGCCGGCGGCGGTCGTGGCTTACATGCCACCGACCAACCTGCGGGGCATGACCGGTCCCAATGACAATTTCCCGGCTTTGAACTTTGATGCCGCGCTGGCACCGACGGTGTCGCCGGTAGACTTTGCCAGCGCCGGCGACCCGCCTGTGTTGCTGGTGCATGGTGATGCCGACGATCTGGTCGATATCAGCCACAGCGAAAACATGTACCAGGCGCTGGCATCGGCGGGTATCGAGCGGAATTTCGTGGTGATTGAAGGTGCTGGCCACGGTTTGTTTATGGGTGATGATGGCGTGACCGCGGCCAATGCACTGAAAGGCTGGTTTGATCAACATCTGTGAAGGTGCTGGCAGAGCAGGAGAGACCAGGAGAATGTATGTCTGAAGTGAAAGTCGCATTGGTGACCGGTGCGGCGTCAGGGATTGGCCGTGCCAGTGCCATCGCACTGGCGGCCGCCGGGTTTACCATTGCGGTCAATTATCGAAGCAAAAAAGCCGAAGCCATGACGCTGCTGGAGGAACTGGCCGGTGACGGACATCAGGCATTTTGTGCTGATGTTGCCGATGCCAATGACGCAGGCAAACTGGTGTCGGACGTGCTGGAGGTCTATCAGCGACTGGATGTGCTGGTGAATGCTGCTGGCCAGTTTACGCCACAGGACATTAAAAATGGCAATTATCGGGAGTGGCAGGACGCCTGGCAACACAGCCTCCAGCTGAATCTGATGGCGCCAGTCAATCTGGCGTTTCTCGCGGCCAAACCCATGAAAGAACAGGGTAGCGGCAAAATAATCAATATAACGTCACGTGGCGCCTTTCGTGGTGAGCCGACGGCGCCTGCCTATGGCGCTGCCAAATCCGGGCTCAACTCGGCAACCCAGTCGCTGGCGCTGGCTTTGGGTGAGCACGGCATCTGTGTATACGCGATCGCGCCGGGCTGGACCGAAACACCGGCAGCGTCTCCGCGTATTCGCAAGCAGGGCTGGGACGACGTTGCGGCACAAAGTCCGCTGGGCCGGATAGGGCGGCCGTCCGAGATTGGTAACCTGGTCGCCTTTCTCGCAGGCAGTGAAACCGACTACCTGACCGGGGCGATCATTGATGCCAATGGCGCCTCGTACTTGCGAAACTGACAACCACCATCAGCACGGGTGACACGTCAGTCACCAGACGGAGAATGACATGGTCAGAGTATGCGCGCGCAGTACAGCTTTCTTGTTACTACTGTTAACGGGGCAGGTGTCTTTTGCGCAGTTGCATCCGGCGGTATTTGACGCCGCTACCGTACAGAAAGCACCCATGATCTCCACCATGGAGCGACTGGTCGGCATTGAGTCCGGCAGCGGCGATCGTGAGGGGCTGGAGCAGATCGCAACACTGATTGCTGACGAGTTGCGGGCGCTGGGTGGTGAGGTGGCGCTGCTGGAAGCGAGCGATGATATTTATCGCATGTTCGACACGCCGGAGCAGCCCGGGCCCATGGTACATGCACGGTTTGCCGGTACCGGGGACAGCAGGGTTCTGCTGATTGCGCATATGGATACCGTTTACCTGCGCGGCATGCTGGCGCAGCAACCGTTCCGAATTGACGGTAATCGCGCCTACGGACTGGGTATTTCCGATGACAAGCAGGGTGTTGCCCTGATCATTCATGTCATCGCCCTGCTGCAGGCCATCGGATTCGATGACTACGGGACGCTGACGGTGCTGATCAATGGCGACGAAGAGATCAGCTCTCCAGGCTCGCGCGCGATGCTGACGCGCCTGGGCGCCGAGCATGATGCGGTGTTTTCAGCCGAGCCCTCGCGCATCGACAATGATGCACTGTCGCTGGCCACCAGTGGGATTGGCGCCGTCACCCTGTCAGTCAAAGGGCGCGCTTCCCACGCCGGCGCGGCACCGGAAATGGGGCGCAATGCACTGTACGAAATGGCGCATCAACTCTTGCAACTGGATGATCTGTCGGATCCCGAGGTCGGGTTCAAGGTGAACTGGACGCTGGCGCAGGTGGGGACCAACCGCAATGTGATACCGGCAGATGCCGTGGCAACGGCAGATGTCCGTATGCTGCGGCTGGAAGACTTTGAGCGTCTGGAGTCACGTATTCAGGAGCGGATCAGCAACCGCCTGATACCGGACACAGAGATCAGTCTGCGCTTCGAGAATCGCCGGCCACCGTTGCAGGCCACGGACGCATCGCGAGAACTGGCCGCGCATGGCCAGCGCATCTACCAGGAACTGGGCATGACATTGGGCGTCAATGACCAGGCCGAGGGCGGTGGCACAGATGCTGCCTTTGCGGCATTGCAGACTGAGGCGCCGGTGATTGAGCGCTTCGGCCTGCAGGGCTTCGGGGCGCACACCAGCAACGATGAGTATGTGCTGCTGGACTCGATAGAACCGCGGCTGTACCTGCTGGCGCGCATGATCATGGATGTGTCCACGGGCGTCGCGCCTGGGGTAAAATAGCGCGAACAATGAACCAACAGCTCAGTGGCGAATGATGCGACTGGCCGGAAATCGCCGATATTGGCGAAGACAGAGGGATATAAATGATTATAAAGCCAAAATACCGTGGATTTATCTGCACCACAACGCACCCGACCGGCTGCCTCCGCAACGTCAGGGACCAGATAGCGGTGACCCGGCAGCAGGGCGTGCACGACGAGGGTCCGAAAAAGGTATTGGTGATCGGCGCCTCCAGTGGCTATGGCCTGGCAGCAAGGATCACCGCGGCTTTTGGTTACCAGGCGGCCACAGTGGGTGTTTTTTTTGAGAAGCCCGGTACCGAGACCAAGCCGGGTACGGCGGGCTGGTACAACTCCTGGGCATTCGAGGAGGAAGCCAAAAAGGCAGGCCTGTACGCCAGATCCATTAACGGTGATGCTTTTTCCCATGAGGTGCGCGAGCAGACCATTGCCATGATCAAGCAGGATCTGGGTGACGTGGACCTGGTGGTGTATTCACTGGCATCACCGGTGCGCAGAATGCCGGACACCGGTGAACTCAAGCGTTCCGTGCTCAAGCCCATTGGTGATGTATACCAGTCAACCGCGATCGATACCAACAAGGATCAGATCATTCACGCGGAAGTGGAGCCCGCCTCTGATGAGGAAATCGCCGATACCATCACGGTGATGGGTGGCGAGGACTGGGAATTGTGGATGCAGGCGCTGAGTCAGGCCGACGTGCTGGCCAAGGGCGTGAAAACGGTTGCGTTCAGTTATATCGGCACGGAAATGACGTGGCCGATCTACTGGCATGGCGCCCTGGGCAAGGCCAAGGAAGATCTTGATCGCGCCGCGTCCGAGCTTAACGCCCGGCTGGCGAACAACTACGGTGGCAGTGCCAATGTGGCAGTGCTGAAGTCTGTTGTCACGCAAGCCTCCGCGGCAATACCGGTGATGCCGCTGTATATCGCTCTGGTATACAAGGTGATGAAAGACAAAGGCCTGCATGAAGGCACCATTGAGCAGTTGAACCGCCTGTTTCGTGAGCAGCTGTATCGCGACGACGGCCAGGCTTTCGATGTTGATGAGGCGGGGCGCCTGCGTATGGATGACAAGGAGCTGCGCGAAGACGTGCAGGCAGAGTGCAAGGCGCTGTGGCAGCAAGTCAATAATGATAACCTGTTCCAGTTAACCGACTATGCGGGCTACAAGCACGAATTCCTCAAGCTGTTCGGTTTCGAGCGCAGTGATGTGGATTATGACGCAGATGTTGCCACTGACGTCGATTTCAAAGCCTGAGGTGAGTAACCGGCGCTAGGCTTTGACCGCAGACGAGCGGATGATGACTGGCAATTCAGTATAGCCTTTGACAAAGCTGGAATAGATGCGTTTCGGCTCTCCCACAACGTCCACTTTGTCGAAGCGCTGGCTGATTTCCTCCCAAAGAATGCGCAGTTGCATCTCTGCCAGGCGGTTGCCCATGCAGCGATGAATACCAAAACCAAAAGACAGGTGCTGGCGTGCGCGTGGCCTGTCGATGATAAACGCATCGGGGTTGTCGATGGCCTCCGCATCGCGGTTGGCGGAGGCATACCACATCAGTACCTTGTCACCGGCGCGTATGGTCTTTCCGCCCAGTTCGGTATCCACTTTGGCGGTGCGGCGCATATAGGCCAGCGGGGTTTGCCAGCGGATGATCTCTGACACCATGGAGGGGATCAGTGCCGGGTTGTCGCGCAATTTCTGATATTCGTGCGGGTGCTCATTGAGTGCCAGCACACCGCCGCTGATGGAGTTGCGAGTAGTATCATTGCCACCCACGATCAGCAGTATCAGATTGCCCAGGAACTCCCGTGGCGGCATGTTGCGGGTGGCCTCGCCATGCGCCAGCATGGAGATAAGATCGCTGCCGGGTTCCTTGCTGGCGCGTTCCTGCCACAGACTGGAAAAGTAAGCCAGGCACTCCTTGAGAATTTCAAAGCCTTCTTCATAGCTGTCAATCAGGCCGGCGCCGGGAATGGCGGTGGCAACATCCGACCAGTAGGTCAGTTTGTGACGATCCTCGAACGGGAAATCGAACAGCGTCGCCAGCATTTGTGTGGTCAGGTCACGTGACACCAGCTCTACCCAGTTGAAGGGTTCGTCTCTGGGCAGAGCGTCAAGGATGGCGATGACCCGTTGCCGGATCAGCCCTTCCAGGTTCTTCAGGTTGGCCGGTGCCACGACGCCCTGCACCGTCTTGCGCTGCTCTTCATGCTTGGGCGGATCCATGGCGATAAACATGGGCAGCGTGAATTCCGGAATCACATCAACGATGCCAATGGTAGGCTCGGAGGAGAAGATGTGGGGCGCCGCCTCCATGGTCATGATGTCCTTGTACGTCATCACTGACCAGTAAGGACCCAGTGGCGAGTCTGCGCAGTAATGTACCGGTGCGTCACGACGCAGGCGCGCCAGGAAGGGCAGGAATTCATTAGCCTGCCAGATGCCCGGATGCGCCAGGTCGATTTCTTCCAGCGGCGTGGTCCACGGGTCACGACCGACCAGGCTGCGACTGCGTTTGGTGCTGTGGTCTGCTACGTCTGGCATGTTGACACTCCGTTGGCGGATGCGTTTGCGCTAGAACTGGTACTCCGGCAGGCGCATGACCAGACCGTCAAGATCATCACTGATGTCGATCTGACAGGACAGCCGGGAATTGGCGCTGCGCTCGGGGTTGATATCCAGCATGGGCTCTTCGAACTCTCCGGGCTCGCCAACCGCCTGCACCCAGTTTTCGTCCACGAAGACATGGCAGGTGCCACAGGAGCAGGCGCCGCCGCAGTCGGCATCAATGCCCGGTACCAGATTCTTAATGGCGGCTTCCATCACTGAGTCGCCATTGCTGGCGTCGACAACATGTTCTGTACCATTGTGTTCTATGTAGGTGATTCGGGTCATGATAAAACGGGCTCTCGGTTTTGTGGGTTGGACAACTGTCAGCGCACGACAATGTTCTGTGCACCCTTGACGATGTCATCCGGCGTGCGACTGCGCTCTGGTTGTTTGATGCCGCGCTGGCAGGCGGGGCGCTCATAAAGCTGGTCAAGCCAGCGTTGCAGGTGTGTCAGGCCGTCCACACTGACGCCTGACCAGCTGTAGGTGCGCGCCCAGCACCAGTTGGCGATATCGGCAATTGTGTACACGTCACCAGCCAGATATTCGGACGCTGACAGGCGGCTGTCAAGTACCTCAAACAGACGCCGACACTCGTTCTGGTAACGGTCGATGGCGGGCTGGATCTTCTCGGGAAAGTAGCGATAAAAAACATTGGCCTGGCCCATCATCGGACCGACACCTCCCATCTGGAACATCAGCCATTGCAGGGTGCGCGATCGGGTTGCCGGGTCTTCCGGGTACAGGCGCGCAAATTTTTCCCCCAGATAGATCATGATGGCGCCGGATTCAAAAACAGTAAAGTCGTCATTGCTGCGATCAACAATCACCGGAATACGGCCATTGGGGTTCATGGCCAGGAACGCCGGTGTCTTCTGCTCACCGGCCGACAGGTTAACGGAGTGCAGGGTGTAGTCTGCACCGATCTCTTCCAGCATCACCGTGACCTTGTAACCGTTAGGTGTGGCCGAGCTGTAAACGTCGATCATGGAAAGCCTCTGGCTGGGGTGTACTTTTCCTGCGTTGAATCGTATGTTATTACTGAATGTGATACAACATGGTCTTGCCCAGAGGCTTCCCTACACCTGTCACACACAACAATTGAGAGATCAGGCGTATGCTTAATAATAACACCGCTTCCGCCCCGACATTTGCCAGACTGGTGGCCATCATTCTGGTCATCATGGTGTCCCTCGTTGCCTGCAGTGAGCCTGAGCCACCCGCAGTGCCTGATGTGCCGACGGCCGTCAATGTGCCGGCTGTTGATGCAGACGAGCAGACCTATGCTGATTTCTCCGGCCTTGCGTCGGGCTGGAACGCTTTCGCGCCTGGTGGCGACACCGTCTGTTCTGATGGCTCGGAGTATCGCTTCTTTGTCAAACAGGGCGAGCCTGACAAGTTAATGTTTTACCTGGAAGGCGGCGGTGCCTGCTGGGATGGAGCCAACTGTGATCCGGACCTGCAGCCCAGCTATCAGATCAACCTGGCGGCGACCGATCCGGCCAATGCCCACGGCATCCTGGCCTTCGATCATCCTGAGAACCCGTTTGCCGATTACACCATTGTTTACGCCCCTTACTGCTCTGCCGATGTCCATCTCGGCGACTCGGTGCAGACCCACATGGCACCAGAGATCGAGGGGCATGCAGCCCATGAGGTCAATATCCAGCACCGTGGCCTGGTCAATGCCAGCGCCGCCATGCAATGGGCTTTTGACCATGTCCTGGTGCCGCAGCAGATCTTTGTGACCGGATCCAGCGCCGGGTCTATCCCCTCACCGTTCTATGCGTTGGAGATGGCGCAGCATTACCCGCAAGCTGATGTGGTGCAGCTTGGCGATGCGTCGGGCGGCTACCGTGGATTTGCCAATTTTAATCCCTATGATGTCTGGGCCACCGATGAAGTGCTGGCCAATATGAGCTATATCAGCGACATCCCGGCTGATGAGTTCAGTTTCCACCACCTTTACATTGGCGCCGCCCAGGCACGTCCGGACATCCGATACGCTTCCTATGACAACGCCGAAGACGACGTTCAGAAACAGTTTCTGGCACTGGGCGGTACGCCCACCGAGTCGCTGTTGCCGCTGCTGGAGACCAACCTGAACGAAATCGCTGACGCCATTCCGGATTTCCGTTACTACGTTGCTGGAGGCTCGATGCACACCATCCTGCTGCGTCCGGAAGTCTACAGCTACGAAGTTGAAGGCGTGCGCTTTGTTGACTGGCTGACAGACCTGGCCGCAGGTGAGCCGGTGCAGAATGTCATGTGTCTGAATTGCGAGCTGGCGCCGGAACCCGTCCAGGCTCCTTGATGATCAGTGCACCCCTGCTGACCTGGTTAAATTGAGCCTAGCAGGGGTGCAATCGCCGTATCAAACTTGATGCTGGCCAGGTCGTCAGCACGGGTACGACCCTGTGTAAGAAGCGCGAGGGGTATGTTGGCCTGGTGTGCCTGGCGAGCAAAACGAAACCCCGAAAACACCATCAGTGACGATCCGATAACCAGCAGGCCACGACTGCCCGCGAGTGCCTCGAATACCTTGTCGACACGAGGCCGCGGTACGTTGTCACCAAAGAACACCACGTCCGGTTTGAGTATGCCGTCACATTGCGGGCAACCTGGCACTATGAAATCGGAAAAGTCCATCTCCAGATCGGCGTCGCCGTCGGGTGCAACGGTTGCAGAAAGGCTGCCCAGAGAAGGATTGAGTGCTGAACATCTGGCATGCATGAGTGCGCGTTGCTCCGTGTAGCCGCAAGACATACACACCAGTTCGTCGGCACGTCCATGCAAGTCCACGACAGCGGTACTGCCCGCTTTTTGATGCAGGCGGTCGACGTTCTGTGTCACCAGCAGGGACACCAGGCCCCTGTGCTCCAGCTCGGCGATTTTGTGGTGAGCGAGATTCGGTTGTGCCTGTTGCATGATTGGCCACCCTACCAGACTGCGCGCCCAGTAGCGCTGCCGTGTTGCAGCGCTCTGCATAAAGTCCTGATGCTGCACCGGCTGTTTGCGCTTCCAGTTGCCATGGCTGTCGCGATAGTCCGGAATGCCAGAATCAGTACTGATGCCCGCGCCAGTCAACACCAGCAGCGGCGCATTGCGGTGAATGAAAGCGGTCAGTTCACCTGATTGTTGCTCAAGACAGTTTTGTAACACAGTTGTCATGATTGTTTGTCACACTGATAGATTATTTAAGTCTGCTGCCAATTAGCGATGACCACAGGTCGGGAGGCTCATGCCCAGTACCAAATTCAATATCAGAGTCATCTGCCAGGCTGCACTGGTCGCGAGTCTGCTGTGTGCCTGCTTTACCACCAGCCAGGCCGATGACGATATCGTGATGGTGGCTGTGGGTGCATTGCAGCCCACTCAAGCCTTTATCGCGCATGACCAGGTAAATTACAAGTTGCATCGTTATCTCATCGATCGGCGCAAACTGTTTGATGATCTGTGCGAGGTCCATGGTCGCGGTGATCGCGCAGACATAACGGCAGGCTCAGTGCCGCAACAGCTTGATTCATTTTCATGTCGTCTCAGTGACATTACCGGTTTTGCGCCGGACACCATGAAGACAGTCGTCCGGGGTCCAGGTGGACGATACTATCTGACGGATGGCCATCATACCTTCACCACCTTTCATGACTTCGCCGAGACCGGGCCCGCATTTGAAGTGCCGGTACGCGTTACCCATGATCAGTCAGGCATGACACGAGCCGGGTTCTGGCGCTGGCTGCAGCAAAACAATCTGACCTGGTTACGAGATGCTGACGGCGCCGCCGTTTCGCCCGAACAGGTACCCAGGCAATTGGGCAGGGACAGTCTGGGCAATGATGTCTGGCGCGGTGCGATGTATTTCCTGCGCGATAAAGTATGGGTCAAGCCGCAGCCAGCCGTGCCTTTTGTCGAGTTCTACTGGGCGCAGCATTTGCGCCAGGATTCCCAGCTTCAGCCCGGTCCTCTGGTCTCTGCACAGGCATACCTGTCCTGGCTGCAGCAAATAGCTGCCCATATTCAGGCCCTGCCTGATCAACCCGGGCTGGGACCTCAGGGGCAGTCGCCGGACGCGCTGGGGCGGCTGAACACAGACAAACAGCCCGATCTGGGTGACCTGCTGTGTGCTGGCAATGAGATCGGCAAACTCGGCATGGCGCTGGCTGCCAGAGGCATTGTCAGTGACTGCTCGCAGGGTTACTAATCACTCTGTTGTTTATTCGTCTGCTGCGGTACGCTGCGTATCGGTGCAGCTCAACTAAAACAAGAGGATGAGTCATGAAATTACGCGGTCTGTTGCAACCCTTGTTAGTCCTGTTCTGTCTATCGCCAGCATGGGCACTGGCACAATCCGGTGATCAGGTACGCTGGCTCGATCCGGCCACGGACGCGCAGAACCTGCCCACTGACGGAAGCATCCTGTTCTGGTCGGGCGATGAACAGATTGCCGGATTCCGCAATATTCCTCTGTTGAGCCCGGTGCGGCATGTGTCGCGTGGTGACCAGGTAATGCCATTGCCACGCGCCGAACGGGACTTCTCCATGCTGCGCTACCAGGTAAACGGCGAAACCTTCGATCTGGATGACTATATGCGTCACAATCATGTCGGCGGTGTGCTGGTGCTCAGGGACGGCGAGATCATGCTGGAGCGGTATGGCCTGGGTAATGATGAGGATACTCAGTGGGTGTCCTTCTCCATGACCAAGTCAGTGGTGTCGCTGCTGACCGGTGCGGCCATCGCCGATGGCTACATCAGCAGCGTTGACGACCCGATCACCGATTACCTGCCGCAGCTGCGCGGCAGCAGCTATGACGGTGTCAGTGTCAAACATGTCCTACAGATGGCCTCGGGTACTGACTGGAACGAGGACTACGCGGATCCGGCGTCTGATGTGGCTACGTCACCCAGCGACATGCTGGCACTGATGCAGTTCATGGGCGAGAAAGCGCGGGTTGCCGAGCCGGGTGAACGCTTTAATTACAACACCGGAGAAACCAATCTGGCAGGCGCCATCGTACGCGCTGCCATTGGCAATAACCTGGCAGCCTACCTGACACAAAAGATCTGGCAGCCCTGGGGCATGGAAAGTGATGCCACCTGGATCAGCCATGGTCCCTATGGCGGAGAGCTGGGGGGCTGCTGCCTGTCCCCGGTGCTGCGTGACTGGGGGCGCCTGGCACTGCTGGTGATGAATGGCGGTGTATTGCATGATGGCACCCGGGTAGTCCCCGAAGACTGGATTGCCGAGTCCACCGAACCCTCGCCGGGCAGCGATAACTACGGGTATCTGTGGTGGCTGAATGGTGATGGTACGTACCGTGCCAGTGGCATCTTTGGCCAGGGCATTTATTTCAATCCTGGTGAGAATCTGATAATTGTCGTGCAGGGTGCCTGGCCGCAGGCCACCGGCGCCAGCTTTGCCATGCACCGGGACAGTTTTTTTAACGCCGTGGCAGCGTCGCTGAATGACGACTGATCCGATACCGGGTGCAGCCGACAGCGAGGCCAGGCGGCCCAGTGCCGCGCACGGGGCGCTGTGTTTTGGTGGCAATCTGGGCATTATCGCACTCGGTCTGTTTGGGCTGGGTGTCAGTTTGCACATTCTGCTGTTTGTCTGTCTGATCTGGACGGGGCTGAATAGCCGGGTACTGGGTTACCGCTTTGTGGCTATTCGCGCCATGATGAGTGACGGTATCAGCCGTGCCTTGCCGGCCATCTATATCTTTCTGTTGATCGGTCTGGTGATTGCAGCCTTCATGCAAAGCGGCACGGTGGCGGCCCTGATTTATTATGGCCTGAACCTGCTCAGCCCGGCCTGGTTTCTGGCCGCGGGTCTGGTGCTGTGCAGTGTGATGTCGGTGGCCACGGGCACCTCGTGGGGCACCGCCGGCACACTGGGCGTGGTGTTGATCGGTATCGGCGGCACCATGGGAATCCCGCTGCCACTGGTGGCAGGCATGATTGTCTGCGGCGCGACCTTTGGCGACAAGCTGTCGCCGGTGTCAGATACCACCAATCTGGCCGCCATGAGCGCAGGCACCTCCCTGTTTCGCCACATCGGATCGATGTTGTACACCACCGTGCCGGCCTTTCTGGTCAGCCTGCTGATATTTGTGGGTCTGGGGCTGAGCTACGCCGATAACGCACTGCCGACCGCAGCAATCGCGGAGATTCAGCAGGCCCTGTCGTCAGCCTATGGATTGAACCTGCTGGTTACCCTGTTGCCGCTACTGGTGATGCTGACGCTGAGTCTGCGACGGTTTCCGGCGGAAGTGGCGATGACCGCGAGCGTTGTGGTCGCGGTGCTGATCGCCATCGTGTATCAGGGCCAGAGTGCGGTCACAGTGCTCAACAATCTGTGGAGTAACCAGGCCGGTACCACTGGCATTGCCAGTCTCGATGAGTTGCTCGGGCGCGGTGGCATGCTCAGCATGAGCTGGACCCTGTTGTTGTCACTGATGGCACTGGCGCTGGGAGGCATGCTGTTTGCGGCAGGATTCCTGCAGGCGCTGCTGCAGGGCATCATCGCCCGCCTCAAGCGGACCGCCAGCCTGATTGCCAGCACCATCGGCGCCGGCATCCTCGGCAACATTGGCATGGGTGAAGCCTATATCACCATCATTCTCAACAGCCAGCTGTTTCGCCCTGCGTTTGAAAGCAAAGGGATCGACAATGCGGTATTGTCGCGCTCGGTAGAAGAGGGCGCAACCATGAGCACCGGGTTGATTCCGTGGACCACGGCGGGTGCATTTTACGCCGCGACACTGGGTGTGCCGGTGCTGGAGTATCTGCCCTATGCATTTCTTAACTACCTCAATCCGCTGATTTCCATGGTCATGGCGATACTGGGTTTAGGTCTGTTGCGCAGTATGAAAAAAAACTGACATTATTTTGTTGACACTGTTGCAACTTCAAGCTTACTCTCAGGCCATGTTCAATTGAGAAATGAAAAAGGAGGTGATCCAATGTCGAGTGATTCAGCTAAGGTTTCAATGGATGTTGGTGCAATTAATAAAGCTGGGAGTAACGACCTGGTGGTTTGATAACACCCCTCTCTGATTTCAGAGAAGGTTCCATTGGAGCCAGCATCACGGAAAGGGAGCCTAGGCTCCCTTTTTTAATGTCCTTTTTATCAGGTCATTGAAAAGCTATCTGCATTGCCATTGCTTCGTAAAAAACAGGTTCAGAGTGCTCATTTACGACGTGTAAACTCCGCTTCCTCACCTGTTTTCGGGTCGCACTGGCTGCCTCGATGACGCTTTTCAATAGCCTGCAACGTCGTGTATTCAGAAGGTGCGGTGTGAGCAAGACGGTATTTGTAAACGGTGAATATTTGCCATCTGACAAGGCCAGCATTTCCGTGTTCGATCGCGGGTTTCTGTTTGGTGACGGTGTCTACGAAGTCATTCCGGTGGTGATGGGCAAGCTGGTCGACGAGGAATACTCGCTGGAACGTTTGCGGCGTAGCCTCAGCGCGGTCGAGATTGCCTGGCCCTGCAGCGAAGCGGATTACCTGCACATGCTGCGTGAGTTGATCCGACGCGACTCTGTGACGGAAGGCAGCGTTTATGTGCAGATTACCCGTGGTATTGCGGAGCGTGACTTTGCCTACCCGCTGCATATCAAAAGCACTATCATGGCCTACACCTCGCCGCGCAATCTCCTCGACAACCCGGCTGCCAAGGCCGGCGTCAAGGTGGTGTCGGTGCCCGATCTGCGCTGGCAGCGTCGCGACATCAAATCACTGAATCTGCTGGGCCAGTGCATGGCCAAGCAGCAGGCTGCCGCACAGGGCGCTTTCGAGGCCTGGATGGTGGAGGATGGCAAGGTCACCGAAGGAGCCTCGTCGTCGGCTTTCATCATCAAGGACAAAACCATCATCACGCGCGCGCTGTCCAACGCCATTCTGCCCGGCATTCGGCGCCGGGTGATCATGGAGCTGGCCGCAGAGTCTGGGCTGTCGCTGACAGAGCGCAGCTTCACGCTGGCGGAAGCGATGTCGGCCGATGAAGCGTTTATCAGCAGCGCCACCACACTGGTGATGCCTGTGGTCAGCATTGACGGCAACAACATTGCTGATGGCAAGCCCGGTCCAGTGACACAGAAGCTCAGGCTTCTGTACATAGACAGTCTGCTGGCCGAAGCCGCCAGTAAATAGAGTCTCTCATCGTTGACAAGCTCGCGGAGCCCATGACATGAAAATAACAACAAACGTCGGACTGTTTGCCAGAGCCACAGCTCTGATACTGATCTGCCTGTTACCTGCAGCCCTGTGGGCGCAGAGCGGCAAAACCCCGTTGCGTGCGGAAAACGGGATCGTCACCAGTGCCTCTCGCATTGCCTCGCAGGTGGGGGTTGATGTATTGCAGGATGGCGGCAATGCCGTTGATGCGGCGGTGGCCACCGCACTGGCATTGGCAGTGACCTGGCCAACAGCCGGCAACATTGGCGGCGGCGGCTTCCTGGTCTATCACGGTGATGATGGCCATGCCACCACCTTCGACTTCCGCGAGAAAGCGCCGCTGGCTGCCTCTGAGCGCATGTACGTGGGGGCAGACGGCATGAGTAGCAATGCCCAGCACCGCGGCTATCTGTCCGTGGGTGTCCCCGGCACGGTGGCCGGCCTGTATGCGGCTCATCAGTCGCTTGGCAGCCTGCCCTGGGCCGACCTGGTGGCACCATCGGTGGCGCTGGCCCGTGAGGGTATTCCCATCACGTATGCCTTGTACAGTGGCTTCGATCGCAATCAGCCTTTTTGGGAGCAGTTCCCGTCTTCAGCTGCGGTGTTCATGAATAACGGTGAGCCCTATCAGCTCGGCGATACCTGGGTACAGCCCGATCTGGCGCGCACGCTGGAACGCATTCAGCATGAGGGCCGCGACGGCTTTTACAAAGGCGAGAATGCGCGCATGCTGGCCGCGTTCATGCAGGAAAATGGCGGACTGATTACCGAGGAGGACCTGGCGCTTTACCAAGCGGTTGAGCGTGAGCCGGTGCGGGGCACGTATCGTGGTTACGACATCGTCAGCATGCCGCCACCCAGTTCCGGCGGGGTCGGTATCATTCAGATGCTGAATATTCTGGAAGGGTTTGACCTGGCGAAAATGGGCCACAACTCGGCAGACTATCTGCACGTGCTGACCGAAGCCATGCGTCGTACTTATGCTGATCGTGCCGAATTTCTGGGTGATCCGGACTTTAATCCGGATATGCCGGTCAGTCGTCTGATCAGCAAAGAGCATGCGGCGTCGCTGCGCGCAACGATCAATATGGACCGGGCATCCGTCAGTGATGAAACCGAATTTGCGGATATCTATGAAAGCGAAGAAACCACGCACTTTTCTGTGGTCGACAAAGACGGCAATATGGTGTCGCTGACCTATACTCTGGAGAACGGCTACGGTTCGCGCATAGTCGCTGAAGGTGGTGGCTACCTGCTCAATAACGAGATGGGTGATTTTAACCCGGTGCCAGGTGTCACGGACAGGGATGGGCAGATTGGCACTGCGCCCAACCTGGTGGTGCCACAAAAGCGCATGCTGTCATCAATGTCTCCTACTATTGTCGCGCAGAACGGCAAACCGGTGCTGGCCATTGGCAGCCCGGGCGGCCGCACCATCATCAATACCACCATGCAGGTGATTCTCAACATGATTGATCACGGCCTGAATGTGGCCCAGGCGGTGGAGGCGGGGCGCATGCACCACCAGTGGCTGCCCGATGTAACCAGCATGGAAGCCAACGCATTCTCCCCCGACACCATCCGTCTCTACGAAGCCAAGGGGCATGAAACCCGTGTGCGCGGTAACCAGGGCTCGGCCATGGGTATTTTTATCGATCGTGACAATGGTCTGTATCACGGTGCGGCAGATTCGCGGGCGGGCGACGGTGCGGCGGTGGGCTACTGACTCAGCCCTTGAAGCCTTTGCCGACCAGATACACCTCACGGGATCGTGCCCGTGAGGCATCAGGTTTGCGGGTAACCACTTTGTCGAAACTGCTGCGCAGGTCCTTGACGTAATCGTCGTAGCCTTCGCCGTGGAATACCTTGGCCAGGAAGTTGCCGCCGGGTTTCAGGGTCTGTCGCGCCATGTCCAGGGCCAGCTCCACCAGGTACATGGACGCTGCCTGATCGGCAGCGTCGACGCCACTGATATTAGGCGCCATGTCCGACATCACCAGGTCGACGTGAGCACCGCCCAGGGCGGTCATGATCTGATCAAACACATCCTGTTCAGTAAAATCGCCCTGTATGAAGTCAACATCGGCAATGCTGTCCATGGGCAGAATATCGGACGCGATGACGCGGCCCTTGGGTTCGGCAATGGGGGCGGCCACCTGCGACCAGCCACCGGGGGCCGAACCCAGGTCGAGAATCAGCATGCCGGGACGCATGAGTTTGTCTTTTTCGTTAATTTCCAGCAGCTTGTAGCTGGCGCGTGAGCGAAACCCGTCGATCTGTGCTTTTTTCACGTACGGGTCGTTGACGTGTTCGTCCAGCCAGCGTTTGCTGCTTTTTGATCGGGCCATGTGATTGCCGGGTACACTGAGGATGACTTTTTCGGGGTGAAAGCATAGCATAGTCGCCTATTGAGCAGTACCGCGCGTGATGCCTGCTGCATGCCAACACCTTTTGCCGGAGTCACCGGCCGGGGCCCGACCATGATTCGTCTGACCGAACTTGCCTTGCCGCTGGACCACCCACCGGAGGCATTACGCGCTGCCATTGTAAAACGTCTGCAAATTGGTGATGACGAGCTGCTGGACTTCAATGTCTTCAAGCGCAGCTACGATGCGCGCAAGAAAAACACCGAAATCACATTCGTCTACATCATTCACGTCACGCTGGCCGATGAAGCCAGCGTGCTGCAACGTTTTATCGCAGATCAGCACGTCAGGCCGGCACCGGATACTGATTATCATCCGGTGGCCCGGGCGCCGGCTGAACTGCGCGAGCGGCCAGTGATCATTGGCTTTGGCCCCTGTGGTCTGTTTGCAGCACTGATTCTGGCGCAGATGGGGTTCAGGCCCATTGTGCTGGAGCGTGGCAAGGATGTGCGCAGTCGCACCCGCGATACCTGGGCTCTGTGGCGCAACCATCAATTGACGCCCGAATCCAATGTCCAGTTTGGTGAAGGCGGGGCCGGCCTGTTTTCGGACGGCAAACTCTACAGTCAAATCAAGGATCCGAAGTTCTATGGTCGCAAGGTCATGCAGGAGTTCGTTCGGGCGGGCGCGCCCGAAGAGATCCTGTTTGTCAACAAACCGCATATTGGCACCTTCCGTCTGACCGGTGTGGTGTCGGCCATGCGCGAGGAGATTAAGTCGCTGGGCGGCGATATCCGCTTTGAGAGCCGGGTCGCCGATATCACGCTTCATCACGGCAGGGTTGCCGGCGTTACGCTGGACAGCGGCGAAACAATAGATTCCCGCTATGTGGTGCTGGCGCTGGGACACAGTTCGCGTGATACGTTCCGCATGCTGCACCAACGGGGTGTCTTTGTGGAGGCCAAGCCATTCGCCATTGGTTTTCGTATCGAGCATCCGCAATCGCTGATCGACAGATCCAGACTGGGCAAATATGCGGGTCACCCGGCGCTGGGTGCAGCAGACTACAAACTGGTGCATCACGCCAGCAATGGCCGCGCGGTTTACAGCTTCTGCATGTGCCCGGGCGGCACCGTTGTGGCGGCGACGTCGGAGACAGGTCGGGTGGTGACCAATGGCATGAGTCAGTACTCCCGTAATGAGCGCAACGCTAACGCTGGCATCGTGGTGGGCATTAATCCCGAGCAGGACTTTCCCGGCGACGCGTTGGCAGGCGTGGCGCTTCAGGAACAGCTTGAGTCGCATGCGTTTGAGCTGGGCGGGCGCGATTACAGTGCGCCCGGGCAATTGGTTGGCGATTTTGTGCGCGGCCAGGCATCGACGAATCTGGGTGATGTCGTACCGTCCTACAAGCCTGGCGTAAAACTGGGTGACCTGGCGACATCTTTGCCTGAGTATGCAATTCGTGCCATTCGTGAGGCATTGCCGGCGTTCGGCAAACAGATCCGCGGCTTCGATCGGGATGATGCCGTGTTGACCGGTATTGAGACGCGAACCTCATCGCCGGTGCGTATCACCAGAGATGTGCAGACTCTGCAAAGCCTTAATACCCGTGGCCTGTATCCGGCCGGCGAGGGTGCCGGTTACGCCGGTGGCATTCTGTCTGCAGGCGTTGATGGCATCAAGGTCGCTGAAGCGCTGGCACAGGCGATGCTGGCAGATGCCTGTGCTATCAATAACAGGGAATAACGCATGGATCGACTGACAACGGATGAGCTGAAAAAATTACATCAAAAAAAGTACCGCCTGCAGTTTGGCTGTTTTCTGGCCGAAGGTGAACACCTGGTGCTGGAGCTGCAGAAGGCCGCGCTGACCAACACCGCGCTGCTGGACAGTGAGCTCTATGTTACCGAGTCCTTTCAGGGCTGGCCGGGGCCTTTGCAGAAGACCGTTATCAGCGAAAAGCTGATGACACAGTTGTCAGATACCAAAACGCCGCAGGGTATTGTCGCCCGGGTACCGATGGCCGCCCTGAAGGGCAACGGAGCAGTGCCCGGGCAACGTGCCATTTATCTTTTTGAAACCCAGGACCCGGGCAACCTGGGCACAATTTTGCGGACGCTGGGGTGGTTCGGTGATTTCGCCTGCCTGCTCAGTCCGGGGTGTGTCGACCCGTTCAACAGCAAAGTTGTACGTGCCAGTATGGGGGCAGTGTTCCATGTGCCCATGGAGCTGGAGGTGCCCCTGTCAGCGCTTGCTTTGCGCTATGGGAATATTGCCTGCCTGGACATGCAGGGGGCGCCGCTGATCTCGGCGTCGTTCATGCAGTCCCAGTGTCTGGTGTTTGGCAATGAAGCTCGTGGGATCCCAAGAGAATCGCTGGAGGCCATGGGTGCCCGCATATTCACCATCCCCGGCAGCGGTGACGTGGAGTCGCTCAATGTGGCTGCGGCCGTGAATATGTGTGTCTATGAACTGAACCGGGCAAGCTGAACCGGCTGCGGGGCGGGTCAGCTGAAACTCAATGGTAAGGCCAGCGATGCACATACCACCGCGGTGACCGCCAGGCGCATCCTGAAGTAGCGCGCGGTTATTCTGCCTGCTTTGTGCAGGCGATAATCCACCCACAGCAATACCAGAAAGATCGCGATGACGATCACAAAATAAGCGACAAACGAAGCCATCAGAAAACCCAGCCAGCAGATCACTGTCAGACCATTACTGACCATCAACAGGTTGAGATTTCTGGCCTGTGCATCCTGCAGGTATTGCCCCCAATGGATGCCGCACATGAACACGGCGATGGCAAGACTGTAGCTGCGCAAGATTTCTGCGGTGCTTCCCAGTAACGGCAGGTTGTAGACACCCAGCGTCAACAGCAGACTGCTGGCCAGAAATGGCAGTGCGCCCAGGCCCGCCAGAATGGCCGGCAGACTGACACGTGAGGGGTTTGAGTCTGTCGATGGCATCATCATGAAGTACACTCCGTTTCGCACGACAGTCGAGCAGGCGTCTCATCTCGGCCGGAAATGCGCTGAACCGTCTGGCGAGATGCCGTGGCGTCCGCTGATGTACGTCAGCGCGTGGGTCACGGCCCGTTCCACGGACTGGGCATTCATGGTGTACTCCTCTTCAGATTCAAAGAAGCGGGTATCCACGATATGCCGCACATAGCGGGCGGGTAATCTGTTGAGCGCCACACAGGCAACGTCGGCGATGTAGTCATCATTGTGGGCCTCGGCAGTGCCAGCCAGCTGGCGCTGGATGGACTCGTAAACAAGGCTCTCGTAGTAGTTGGTGATCAGGTCCATAGCCGGTCTGCTTTGTTGTTTTGCCTGATGATACTCTGACCCCGTGCCAAGTGAAAGTGACCGTTCGGATGGGACGTGCTGCTGTCAGCGTTGCGACCCCAGGATATTGTCGATTTCCCGGTCCAGCTGAGGCCGGTCAGCAAGGCGCTGAAACAGCTCATGCACCTGCGCAGAGGGCTGGCACAGTGCTGCGAGTACGCCAAGCACGGCCCCTCTGTGGACATTGTCACCGCCCAGGTTGGCATTGGCGATCAATGCCTGTTTGCTGTCGTCAAGATACCGGGCTGCCAGATAAAGTATCCCTGGCCAGGCACCATCAATGTAACAGGCGATGGAGTATTTGCGCCCCAGGACGTCACTGTCGTCCCGCGTCCGGACCAGCAGATCGGGCAGATTGAGTCCGGCGCTGTGCCGGGCCGTGTGTGACAGCATGGACATGACATCGTCAGTCTGGCCGCGGAATAGCAGGTTGTCGAGCAGTGCGACATAGGCGCGGCACACTTGTGCCAGGCCGGTATCCGGGTGCGTCAAAAACAGGTGTTGTTGACACAGGTCCTGCACAGCTTCCAGAGAGTTGCCACGCAGTCGCTCGGCAAACACAATGGGCGCGATGGTCACCAGCCCGCCAATGGAAGGTGTGTCGTGTGTGACCGCCCCGCAGTGCAGCGGCGGCTTGCCCTGTTCCAGGTTGGCGAAGAATCCTCGATGACAGGATTCCGCGTAGGTGTCCGGATGTTGTGGCGGATCTGCCGTCAGTAGCTCAATGTAATGTTGCACATAAACGCCGGGGTCATAGTGTCCTGCGTTCGCTGCGATCGATCGCATCACGGCACGGGCACAATGTGCGTTGAGTGTGTTCTGGCCCGCACGCATCCCCTGGTGGTAATGCTGGTTGGGCACATCCCAGAACTGACGTTTGCCCTTCAGAATGACATCGCCGACGATATCCCCGCCAGACGCCGGTGCGCGCGTTTGTCGCCCGCCCTGGCGGGTGGAATGCAGCGACATGATAGACGACGGATGAAAAGCAGGGGCATCGTGGAATGCCTGCACGCCGCCGGGGAATTGCCGGAAAATATCGGCCGGGCGATAGTACCAGTGCACGGGCATGGACAATGCGTCAGCGACGAACAGTGCTTCCAGCGCGGCTCGCGCGCGCGTCATTGGTTCGGTCATGATTCTGTCTCCTGTTCATGCGTCGGGACTCAGGGTTGAGTGTCGAATTGCAGAGCGGAGAGACGGGCGTACAGCGGGCTGCTGGTCAGCAGTTGATCATGGCTGCCAGTGGCCACCAGCCGGCCTGCCTCCATGACCGCGATTCGATCAACATTGCGGACTGTCGCCAGGCGGTGCGCGATAATCAGGGTTGTGCGCCCCTGCATCAGTTTCTCCAGTGCTATTTGTACTGTACGCTCGCTTTCGGCATCCAGAGCACTGGTGGCTTCATCCAGCAATAAAATTTTCGGGTCCTTGAGGATTGCCCGGGCAATCGCCAGGCGTTGTTTCTGACCGCCGGACAGGCGGATGCCGGCCTCACCCAACTGGCTGTTCCAGGTGTCCGGCAGCCGGGTGATGAACTCGCTGGCGAACGCCGCGTCGGCGGCGGCATGCACTGCCGCATCGCTGGCGTCGGGGCAGCCGTAGCGGATATTGTCGGCAACGGTGCCGGTAAAGATGGTGGGCTGCTGACTGACCAGCGCGATGTGCCGCCGTAATGCCATCGGATCAAGTGATCGGATATCGATGTCATCCAGCAGGATGCGCCCACTCAACGGGTCATAAAAGCGCAGTAGCAAATCAAACAGCGTGGATTTGCCGGCCCCGGAGGGCCCCACCAGAGCCAGGCTGCTGCCAGCTTCGACGTCCAGTGCCAACCCATCCAGCGCGGGGGTGTCTGGCCGGGTTGGATAACAAAAGCGGATGTTGTCAAACCGGAGCCTGCCGTGCACGTCTGCGGGCAGTGAAGCCGGCGCTGCCGGCGCGCTGATAGCTGATGCCGCATTCAGCAGTTCAGTCAGCCGCTCGGTGGCACCGGCGGCCCGTTGCAGGTCACCAAATACCTGGCTGATGGCGCCGACTGCGGATGCCACCATGACCGCGTAAACGACAAAGGCAGTCAGCTCGCCGGCACTCATGCGGCCGTTGATGACATCCTGACCGCCCACCCAGATCATGGCGGCCATGGCAACAAAAACCAGGGTCATGACAATCGCAATCAACAAAGACCGTGACCTAATCTGCGACAGCGCGACGTTAAAGGCTGTTTCCACATGACCGGCAAACAGGCGTTGATCCTCTTGCTGATGGTTGTAGGCCTGTACGGTTTTGATCTGTTGAATGCTTTCGCCGACATAGGCGCCGACGTTGGCGATCTGGTCCTGCGTCCGCCGGGACAATTTCCGTACGCGGCGTCCGAAAATGATGATGGGGCCGATCACCAGCGGAATGCATAGCAGTACGACACTGGTGAGCCGCGGATTGGTGATAAACAAGAAAATGACGCCGCCGATCAGCAGCAGGGTATTGCGCAACGCGATGGAGGCCGACGAACCGATAACTGTTTGCAGCAACGTGGTATCGGTGGTGATGCGCGATTGAATTTCGCCACTGATGTTGTCTTCGAAATACGCCGGGTGCATGGTCAGCAAATGATCGAATACGGCTTTGCGTATATCCGCCGTGACCCGCTCGCCCAGCCAGGACACCCAGTAAAACCGGGCAAACGTGCCCAGTGCCTGCAGAATGGCGACAATCAGAAATCCGACAACGGCACCGCTTAACGATTGAGTGGACCCGGCCACAAAACCGGAGTCGACGATGATGCGCACATATTGCACCAGACCCAGGGTGAGGCCTGCGGTAAACAGCAACGCGACCGATGCCAGTAGAATCTGCTTTTTGTAAGGTAAAACAAACCGCGCTGCCTGCAGCAGGCTGCCGATACCGGTCTTGTTGGGTGCTTCCTTGTCCATGGTCTGCAGTCTGTCACGCTACACCGGCGCAGACAATAGCGTCGTCGCAAAGTGGCGTTGAATGCATTGAGTTGCGGGGCGGCCTGTTCTATTCTGGCTGATGACATTGGAACAGTTGTTAATCACCCTGGAGTACACATCATGATAACCATAAAACAGACACTGGCAGCGATTGGCCTCAGCCTGCTTGCCCTGCCGGCGCTGCTGTCGGCAGCGGAGATGGAAGATACCATCACTGTCAGCAGCACCGCCTTTGATCATCACGGCATGGTGCCGCTGGCCTATTCTGCCTACGGCGACAATACGGTGCCGCAGATCAGCTGGAGCAATCTGCCGGCAGGCACCGAGCAGCTGGCGCTGGTGATGGACGATCCCATTGCCCCTACACCGCAACCCTTTGTGCACTGGGTTGCCTACAATATTCCTGCGGATGCCGGCGAATTGCCTGAAGGTTTGAGCAAAGATCCCCAGGTGACCGGTGTGCCCGCATTGGCAGGGATGATCAACGGCGTCAACGGTGCCCGGATGACCGGTTACTTTGGTCCCCGTCCGCCCGCAGATGGCAAACTGCATGCCTACCACTTCCGTATTTATGCGCTGGATACGGAGCTGGACCTAGCGGAAGGCCTAAACAAGACCCAGCTGCTGGAAGCCATTGATGGTCACATTCTGGCAACCGGCATGCTGATGGGGCACTACGAACAGAAATAAATCCGCGCGGGGACTGAACTGCGGCACGAGACCCCGCCGGGCCGCCGTTCAGCGTTCATCTGTCACATCACTCGACGGCATCAATATCGGTGCCGTGCGTTTCGGTCAGTAGCCATACCGACAGCAGGGTCAGCGAAGAGGCGATCGCCATGTACAGCGCCACGTAAAAAATGCCGTACTGGTTCCACAACAGCACCGCGATGGTAGGCGCCAGTGCCCCGCCGACGATCGCGCCAATCTGATAGCCCAGCGAGGCGCCTGAATAGCGTACATGGGTAGAAAACAGCTCGGTAAAAAACGCCGCCTGAGGCCCGTACTGCAGACCCATGAAACCCAGCCCCAGGGTTAACGCCAGCGTGATCAGGTAGAAATTGCCGGTATCAACCAGCGGGAAGATGGCGAACGCCCAGGCCCCGGTCAATACCGCGCCCAGCATAAAAATGCCCCGGCGTCCGTGGCGGTCCGAGTAACCCGCCGCCCAGAACTGGAACGGGATCTGTATCACTGAGGCTATCAGCACTGCGGCGAGCAAGGTGTCACGTGGCAGGCCGACACCTTCCGCACTGCTGCCGTACGCGACAACAAACGCGATCATGATATAGAAGGTCACCTGGATCGACAGGAAGGCACCTGCCGCCAGACAGATACGGCCCGGGTACAGCCGAAGAGCTTCAAGCACCGGCGAGCGGCGCATATTAACGGCGCGACTGTCGGCAGCCACCTTGCTGAAGGCCTCTTCAGGCGCCATCAGATCTTCACCATGATGTTTGAGCTGCTTGACGCGTTCCAGCTCCTTGAATGCAGGTGTGTCTTCCAGATGCAATTGCACGTACAGGCTGATGCCAATCAACACCACACTGGCCAGGAAGGGAATGCGCCAGCCCCAGCTCATGAAGGCTTCTTCCGAGACTGCATAGGAAATTAGCAGAAAGGCGAGGTTGGCCAAAATCACACCGATCGGTGCGCCGGCCTGGGCGAACGCGCCGTACCAGCCGCGTTTCTCCGGAGGCGACGTCTCCGTCACCAGCAGCATCGCGCCGCCCCACTGACCACCGATGGCCAGGCCCTGCACAAAGCGCAGTACCACCAGCATGATGGGGGCCGCGGCGCCCGCCGTGGCATAACCCGGCAACGCCCCGATCAGGGTGGTGCCCACCCCCATCATCATCAGCGCCACCACCAGCATTTTTTTGCGGCCCACCCGGTCGCCAAAATGGCCGAAGATAATGCCACCCAGCGGTCGCGCAATAAACCCGACCGCGAAGGTGCTGAACGACGCGATCAGCGCCACCATAACGGGCATGTCAGAGGGGAAGAATACGATGGGGAAAACCAGTGCCGCCGCCGTACCGTAGAGGAAAAAGTCATACCATTCGATACTGGTACCGGCCAGCGACGTCAGGGCCACTTTGCGCATGGTCGTTGTTGAGGCCGTTGAAGCCTCGGGCAGCGAGTCCGCCGGGGGTGCGTCTGTGCTCATGATAATTCCTTGTTATTGTTTTTTTATCAGGTTCGCAAAAACGCGAACAGATTGATATTGCTCCCCTTTTAGGTGGAAAGCAAGGGAGCCCCTGAGCAGATCGCGCCGGCCTTGTTCAGGGGCTCCCAATCAACGCGGAGCGGCGTCAGACCGACCGCGTTGCCAGCGCAGGGGTGATGCGCGATGCCGCCCGGGACGGACCGATCACGGCCAGTTGGCCAACCAGCAGTAATGCCAGCATGCCTGTCGGAATGTAATACCAGCCAATTCTGGGCATATTGAACGTTTGCACCAGAAACATGTTGAACGCAACGGTCAGCACGGCCCCAACAATCACACCCATGCCTGAGATGATGGCATTCTCCACCAGAAAATGACGCAGAATCGAGCCTTGTGTTGCACCCAGCGCGCGGCGGGTGCCAATCTGCCTGCGGCGCCGGTTGATGCTGAACACAGCCAGGCCGACAATGCCCATGGCGGTAATGAAAACCAGTGTGGCAATGACAATGCTCAGGATACGGGTCATGACACTATCGATGCGATAGCTTTCCTCCCGGGTATCCGCCATGGTGCGCAACTGACGCAGGATACGTTGCTCGTTACTGGCGCCCAGCATCTCCTCCACCATCGGCATCAAACGGTCCTGTTCACCCGGTTCAGTCCGGATCAGGTATAGCGAGGCGCCATCTATCACAATTTCGGGAAAAATGGCGGCATTTTCTATGTCTTCCCAGAGTGGCCAGGGTGCCTGTAGTTGTCTGACCACGCCGATAATACGAACGGCCTGATCGGAAGGCGTATAGACGACCTGCCCGATCGCTGCCTGCGCCCCTTCGGGGAAAAGCTGCTCAGCCAGGGCCTGGGTAATGATGACCGTATCGGCGTTCGCATTGCTGGATGATTCGCGAATCAGCACATCTGCTTCGGTAAAATCGACGCCCGCTACCAGCTCAAGCCCCATGGTGTTCAGGCTGCCGTGGTCGGCATAGTAGATGGCGGATGGCACACTGGACGCCAATTCGCCCGGCTCCAGTAAAAAGGCAGATGACGAACCACTGTTGCTGACCGGCACGGTGTTGATGACGGTGGCGTCGACAATACCCGGCGTCTGCCGGAGTCGCGCCAGGTCATCAGCGGCTGTCACTTCTTCGTTGAAGTTCTGACCAAAGCCGATGCTGCGAATATAAAACAGGTTGTCCTCGTCCGTGCCGCTGGGGCGGCTCATCAGCTCGCCACGCTGATTGATGATGTAGACCGCGTTGACAATCACCGTCATGGTGAAGGCGATCTGCACGGCAATCAGAATGACGCCCAGCTTGTTGCGCAGCAGCGCGCGTAGAATAGGTCCGAATTCCATACGTTTCTCCTACTGCAGTTTCAGGTGGATGGCCGGATTGATATTGCAGGCCCGCCAGATTGGATAAAGACCGGCGATAACGGTGCTGACGACGGCCAGCACAATGGTCACCACAACCACGGTCAGATTCAGATGCATCCAGTCGGAGACAATCAGGTCGCCCATGAGTACCTTGATGCCCTCCAGACCCAGGGCGGCGACACCCAGGCCCAGTAACCCGCCCAGCGCACCAATAAACCCGGCTTCAATGACATGCTGGATGAACAGTGATCCTTTGTGAGCCCCCAGTGCCTGCCGGACACCGATTTCCGGCGCTTTGCCCAGGAACTTCGACAGCAGCAGCCCCACGGTATTGAGCAGGCACACTGCGAGCAACATGGCCGCCAGTGCCGACAGAATACGCGTTTCATCGGGCAGCACTTCCTGTTCAACCATCCATTCATTGACATCAAACAGACGCTTATCCACCGGCTGCTGCAAGCGGCCAAACGATTTCTGCTCTGCAGCATAATTGTTTATCAGGTTCAGGTAGTCTTCATAGGCCGTCCGGTCCTGAAGCTCTACCCAGAACTGGATCCAGGCGCATTCGGCATTGAGAAACGCCTGAAACCCATCACCTTCGGGCGCCTGCCAGCAATTGGTGTTGCCTGCCCTGTCCATGCGCAGATCGACAATCAGGTGCCAGGGTATATAGGCTTCCTCGATCGGGTCGAACGGGCCATTATTGACATCGTAGAACTTGGGCACCGGAGACCAGTTGTCGAGCACACCTGTGACGGTAAAATTGTAACCATGCAGGTGAACAGTCTCGCCAACGGAGTCGATGCCGCCAAACAGCTGCTCATTGAGTTCGCGAGACAGGACAATCACCTGTTGCCGGCCCTCATCGGCACTGCGGTCCCAGCCACTGCCGTATTGAAAAGGTATGTCGAACATGGTGAAAAAATCACTGAAGTTGCCACGGCCGCTGACCGAAAACGGCCGTATTTCCGGGTTGTCTGGTTCGACGACGCCGACGAACTTTGATGAAGCCGTTCTCGGGTAACGGCTGGTCAGCTCCAGCAGCGCCAGGGTGTCGATATAGGTCAGTTGCGGGGGCGGGTCGAAGTCGGGGAATGAGGGGTTGCCGTAGTCCAGTTGCACATGAAACAGTTGAGCGCTTTTGTGTGGAATGGGGTCGCCGCCCATAAAATAGTTCAACGTAAAGATCACCATATAGGCGCCAATGCCAATGGCCACAGCCAGCACCATCAGTGAACTCAGGATCGGGTTGCGGCGATAGCTCAGCAGCGCCAGCCGGACATAGTAGATGAACATGTTGCGCCTCCGGGTCAGCTGACCGCTTCAAGTTGTCCAACAACCGTGTTGGGGTCGGTATCGGCTATGTAGCCGTCGAGGAAATGAATGTTGCGGGCACTGCGGCTGGCCAGCGAAGGATCATGGGTCACCATGATAATGGTGGTGCCGGCAGCATTGATGGATTGCAGCAGTTCCATGACGCCTTCGGCTGTGTTCGAGTCGAGGTTGCCGGTGGGTTCGTCGGCAAGCAGGAAGCGCGGTTCGCCGACCAGTGCGCGGGCGATAGCGACACGCTGTTGTTGTCCGCCGGACAGCTGTGAAGGCAGATGCTTTTTTCGTGACAACAGACCGACCGAGTCGAGTGCGCGGTCTATACGATCTTTGCGTTCGGCCGCTTTCATGCCGCGATATCGAAGGGGCACATCGACGTTGTCGAACAGGTTCAGATCAGGCATCAGATTGAAACTCTGGAAAATGAACCCTATTTTCTGATTGCGCAGTTTGGCCCGCTGATAGTCGCTCAGCCTGGAGACATCCTCACCATCCAGCAGGTATTGCCCGTCGGTCCAGGTTTCCAGCAGTCCGGCGATATTGAGGAAGGTGGTTTTACCGCAGCCCGACGGACCGGTGATGGTAATGAATTCACCTTCGGCAACATCAAGTGAGATATCACGCAAGGCCTGTGTTTCAACCAGGTCAGTACGAAACACCTTGCTGATGTGGGTCATCTTTAACATTGTTCTTCTCCTTGTGATCACGGTCTGTGCCGGACGTGGTAATGCGGGTTATTCAGTTGTTGATCATGACGGTATCAGCATCATCAAAGGCATCAGTGCCGGAGACGATAATGGTGTCACCGACCGTCAGGCCGTCGAGTATTTCCACGGATGCCAGGCTGGTAGCTCCGATGACGATGGGGGTGCGGTAGGCCATATTATTGATGACACGATAGGCCAGACGGCCACTGCCACTCTCCAGAAACTGGCCGCGCTGAACCATCAGCACGTCGAGCTTTTCTTCCAGCAGAATCCGTGTGCTCAGTCGCTGGTTCTGTCGCAAGCCGTCGGGCACCGGTTCATCAAACCGCAGACGTGCCGATACCTGGTTGTCGACGATTTCAGGAGATACAGCCACGAGAGTGGCCCGTTGCAGCTGTGAACCGGCCCGGACTTCGGCAAGCATGCCAAGTGCCAGGTCGCTGACATAATTCTCGGGAACCTGTACTTCTATTTCAAACGCCGACAGGTCGACGACGCTGAGCACGGCCTGGTTGCGCGTCACACTGGTTTTCTGATCAACCAGTAGATTGCCGACGATGCCACTGGCCGGCGATACGATGGATAATTCGTCCACTTGACGCGTCAGGTCCGATACCAGAAGCGCCTGTTGCTCCACAGCCAGCTGCCGCGTCTGTAATTCAAATTCCAGGCGCTCGTTGTCCAGTTCGGTATCCAGCGCGGCATGTTTGTGCATGACCTGGGCCGTTTCCAGGTTGTCGCGTGCACGTTCGTAGTCGACGGCGGTGATGGCCCCCACTTCAATGGCCTGTTGCGAACGGTCCAGTTCTCGCTGAGCCGCTTTCAGGGAAATGGTTGCTGAGTCAAAGGCGCGAGTGTTTTCCAGGACTTCCTGCTGATTGGCAATGCGCTGGCGGTCATACTCTATCTGTAGCGACATCAGACGTGAGCGCTCTTGCAGCAACTGGTTCTGCAGCTCCGGGCTGTCGATGGTGGCCAGCACCTGGCCCTCTGCTACGGTATCGCCGGCATCCACCGAGAATGTGATGGTGCCGCCCTGACTGGCGAACAGTGTGGGGCTGACGGCAGCAACAATACGACCCTGAACAGTGACATCGCGAACAAAGTCGCCGCGGACAACCTCGGCAAAACGCAGACGCTCGGCTGAGACTGACTGTTGTGCCTGGCTCCAGCGTTGCACAGCAGGTACCGTGACCCAGGCTAGCAATAGCAGGGCGACAACGGCCGACAAAATGAGTATTTTTTTTCGGCCATTGGCCGGGCTGAGCGCTATGTCCTGTGAAGAGGTGTCGCTGATTTTCATTTTTGTACCAATCGAATAAAACAGTATTGTTGTCTGCCGCGTCACAGGCTCATCACGCATGAGACGTGATCAGCCATGTTGATGGTTTAAAGCCATCGTTAAAAATACCTGACCGGCTTGTCGTTCATGATTGGCAATGGAATTAGCAAATTTGGGGCCAACCCTGCTTTATGGGCTGAAAGTCCTTTTAAAACAGTTGGCTATCTTGTTCTTCCAGACGTTGATTGCCGGCAGGGGAATCGGGTTAGCTGGCGAACGATGTTGAAGGTTGGCGAAGATCGCCAACCTTTTTAAGAATTCGTCGACCGTGGTGACCAGGGGGAGGTCAGCGGGGGCACAAAAAAGCCGGCGCAGATGGCCGGCTTTCAAGGAGACATTCTGTCAGTGGGGTCAGGTCAGTCAATGGCCTCATAGACCACACGCTGCGCGACGTTATTGTCAAACGGGGCGCCGCGTGGACCCCCACGTTTCTGCTCCATGTAGATCATGAAAAAGTCGTTGGCCGGGTCCACCAGAAACAGGGTGCCGCCAATGCCGCGCCAGCCAAAGTTGCTGGGACCGTCAGGGTCGGCGGCGTCCACCGGCTGCAAATGAAACCCGAGACTCCAGCCGCCCCGATCGCCATAGAAGAAATATTCGCGCGAGACATCGTCGGTGATGCGCTCTTCCTGCATCAGTGCCAGTGTCTCTTCCTCAAGAATCCGGGCGCCGTTATATTCCCCGTCATTCAACAGCATTTGTGCAAAGCGGATATAGTCCTCTGTCGTTGAGTTCAACCCGCCGCCACCGGACAGCATAGGGCGCACCACGGTATTGTCGCTCATCGCGCCGTGTACGGGCTCGGCAATGCGTGACGCCTTGGCAACCGGTACATAAAAGCTGGTCTCATCCATGCCCAGGGGTGCAAAAATACGTTCATTGAGAATCACGTCCAGGGTCTGGCCAGCAGCCGCTTCAAGCACTGCGCCCAGCACATCGGTGGAGTGCCCGTAATGCCAGGCGGTTCCCGGTTCGAACAACAGCGGCAGGTTGCCCAGGCTGTCTGCAACTTCCCGGGCCGTGGCACTGCCATCAGACGGCACATTGGCTTCGTACATGCCACCCAGGGTAGTGCCCATGGCGAAAATGGACTGCACCAGGCCGGATTTGTGGGTCAGCAGATGTGCCACCGTCATTTCATTCTGCGCGGGGCGGGTAGCACCGGTTTCCTGATCGATGATTGCCAGTGAGTTGAATGCGGGCAGGTATTTGCCGACCGGATCGTCAATGCTGAGCAGGCCGTCCTCCACCATGGACATGGCGGCGACGCTGACAATGGGTTTGGTCATCGAGTAGATACGGAAAATGGTCTGTGCGTCCACCGGCGTGGCGTCGTCGGGCCCCTGCGTGCCGACCGTCTCCAGCAGACCAACGCCATCGTTGTTGCCCACCAGCAGCAAGGCGCCGGCAATATGGTTGCCGTCTACGGCGGCCTGCATCTGGGCGCGGATGGCGGCGATTTCAGTCTGGTCGATGCCGAATGCTGATGGTTCAATCCTGTTGATCGAACTGTCATCGGCCATCGCCGTGATTGAGCTGGCCAGCAGCAGGGCCGCTGCGGCAGTGGTCGGGAAAATCAGTTTCATGGGTGGGTAACCTCGGCATTGTTGTTGTTGGCGGTCGGGCTGTGTTCAGGCAGCCGGACGCTGGAATGATTATGCGGCAGCACCCTGAGTGAGTCAATTTGGTGGGGGATACGCTGCCCTGCGCGCAGGACAACACGATTGCTGGCCACCGTCCGGTGGCGGCAAGGATGGTAATTTGCCGTCTGACTGTGTATTTTTGCTGACAGTAACGAAAAATCAGACATCTTCACGAGAGCAAGTCATGCAGCTGATATTGAAACTGATTGCCGGCATTGTGCTGGGCATTCTGATCGGACTTTTTGCCCCTTACGGGCTGACCCAGGTGTTGATCACCTTCAAGGCTCTGTTTGGCGAGCTGCTGTTTTTTACCATACCTTTGCTGATCCTGTTCTTTATCACCAGCGGTATCGCGGCGTTGCCCCGAAATGCCGGACGCCTGTTAGGCCGGTCGTTGAGCCTGGCCTACCTGTCGACGCTGCTGGCCGGCACGGCTGCTTTTGTGGTCGCCGCCATATTGGTCCCGATGCTGACCACGCCCGGTTCTGCCACCCCGGCTACCGGCCAGGTGGTGCTAGCCCCCTTTGTGGAATTGACCATACCGCCGGTTTTTAATGTGATGACCGCGCTGGCGCTGGCCTTTATTTTCGGCGTTGGTATCGCCGCCACCGGTGCCACGCAATTGAAAGATCTGTCCGATCAGGGGCGTGAGATCATTCAGCGGCTGCTGGTCAGCATCATCATTCCGCTGTTGCCGCTGTACATCGCCGGCGTCTTTGCCGAGCTTGCCGCGGCCGGCACCGTGTTTGGTACCTTGCGCACCTTCGGCGTGGTGCTGGTAATGGCCCTGGTGCTGCACTGGGCCTGGATCCTGACGCTGTTCACGCTGGCAGGCATCAAGGCCGGCAAGTCACCTCTCGGGCTGATCCGCAATATGCTGCCAGCGTACTTTACGGCGCTGGGCACCATGTCCAGTGCCGCCACCATTCCGGTGTCGCTACAGTGCAGCAAAAACAATGGCGTGTCCCCGGATGTGGCGGACTTTACCGTACCTCTGTTTGCCACTGTGCACCTGTCAGGCTCAACGATTACCATTGTCAGCTGTGCGGTAGCGGTGATGTCGATCTACAATGGTCTGGACATACCGTCACTGACCATTATCGTGCCGTTCATCCTGATGCTGGGCATTGTCATGCTGGCGGCGCCGGGTGTGCCGGGTGGGGCGGTGATGGCAGCGGTCGGCCTGCTGGGGTCGATGCTGGGTTTCAGCGAAACGGCAGTCGCCTTGATGATTGCGTTGTACATGGCACAGGACAGTTTCGGCACTGCCTGCAATGTCACCTGTGACGGCGCCCTGTCGATTCTGGTCGGGGAAGCCGCCGCAGACACCGCAACCAGCGTGCACGGGTCATGATGGCAGGTCAGTCGCCGGCGGCACGGTCTGCTGTGGTACACCGCTGCCCGGTGGACGGGGCAGGTAATCGTTGTTCTGGAATACCTCGGACATGATCGCCTGTTCGATAAAGCCGCGCTGACCCGACTTGACCGGTACCCGCACGATCAGGTGAATCTCTCCCGCCACCGGTACCTGCAAGGTGACCCGGGGATCCACAGAGGGCGGCTCCAGGCCGCGGGTCACGCTGACCCGGTTCATGTAGCGGCGCACCTCCTCCAGAAACGGCGCACACTGCTTGCGCGCCGAGGCGACAATGGCCTGTTGCGCGCTGCGCCAGTCATCGTCGCGCTTGAAGGGCACGGTAAAGACGTGCAGTACATAGTCATGGGTGAAGCTTTCATTGATCACAGGTTCGGACACGAACAGGGCGTTGGGAATCACTGCCATGCGGCCGGTGCGCTGATGCGTCAACTTGCCCGGACCCACCTCCAGGATGGTCGTCGCCAGCAGGTTCTGATCAATGACGTCGCCGCGGAACTCCTTGATCTGGATCCGGTCGCCGATGCTGAAAGAGCCTGCGCCGGCCTTGAGAATGGAACCGGTGATACACATGATCAGTTCTTTGGTGGCCACCACAAAGGCCACCGCAATCGCGACGATCGACAAGGCCAGGGTGCGCAGCTCCTCACCCCAGATCAAGGCCAGGCCCAGCATCAGCAGCAGGATAAGACCGTTTCGGGACTGCACGAGCCAGCGCCGGCGAAGTTCCAGCGATTCCACCTGACGCTTGATGAAGCGTGCGATCAACGCCCGCACGACCAGCAGGCCCAGTATCAGCAGTCCGGTGCTGATCAACAGACTCAGCATGGAGTCGGGCACCACAAAATTGGCCAACGATGTCTGTATGCGTTCAATCATGCCATCTATCCTTCGTCTGGCAACGTGATGCCATCAACAATTTCAGCTTTCCCTGAGCGGGCTTCGGTCATATTATGGGCCCTTGATGCGGGTTTTGCCTACCGTTCAGCCCGACAGCTCCGAACCAGTCTCTCAGCGAGGTCCCACGCTTGACCGATACCCGCACACACGCCGCCAATACGCCTGACCCCAGAACACAGACAACGTCCAGGTATACACCGGCGACGGCCATTGCTGTGGTGGTTGCCAACATGATCGGTACTGGCGTGTTTACCAGTCTGGGCTATCAGATCATTGATATCAAATCGACTTTTGTGCTGCTGATGCTGTGGCTGGTGGGGGGCGTGGCCGCCCTGTGTGGCGCGCTGACCTATGCCGAACTGGCCAGTCGTTTGCCGCGTTCGGGCGGTGAATACAATTTTCTCAGTCAGCTCTACCACCCGTCCATCGGCTTCGTGTCCGGTTGGGTGTCGCTGACCGTGGGGTTCGCCGCGCCCACAGCACTGGCGGCGATGACCTTTGCCGCGTATCTGGATTCGTCAGTGCGCCACCTGGTCCCGATTGATCGCATGGCGGCGGCACTGGTGCTGGTGGCTGTGGTGACCTTTGTACATGGCCGTAACCACAAGGCCAGTGGCGGGCTGCAAAACTGGTTCACGGTGCTCAAGGTAGTGTTGATTGTCGGATTTGTGGGCCTGGTGGGTATCGCGGTGGATGCACCGCAGCCGATCAATCTGCTACCGACCGACGGTGACGGTACGCTGCTGATGAGCAGTGCCTTCGCCGTGTCGCTGATCTACGTCAACTATGCCTATACCGGCTGGAACTCGGCCACCTATATTACCGGAGAGATCGAAAACCCGGCACGCTCGGTACCGCTGGTGTTGATTGGCGGAACCGCCATTGTAATTCTGTTATACCTGGCTCTTAATGCTGCCTTTCTGTACGCCGTACCGATGGCCGAGCTCGAGGGTCGCCTGGAAATCGGTGTTATTGTGGCGCAGGCAACCTTTGGCAGCACCGGCGCGCTGGTCATGGGTGGCGTGCTGTCGTTGCTGTTGATCTCGACCGTCAGCGCCATGCTGATGGCGGGGCCACGCGTGTTGCAGGTGATGGGTGAGGATTTCCGGCTGTTCCGCCTGCTGGCCGTGCGCAACAGCAGCGGTGTGCCCAGGGCGGCGGTGTACACTCAGGGCGGACTGACTATTTTGTTCATTGTGACGTCTACATTTGAGTCGGTGCTGGTATTCTCAGGGTTTATTCTCGGGCTTAGCTCCCTGGCCACCGTCCTGGGGGTTTTTGTCCTGCGCTTTAAAAAAGGCGCGGACAGGCAGGCTGGCAGTTACCGGACCTGGCTTTTCCCGTTGCCGCCACTGATCTACAGTGCCATCATGATCTGGACACTGACCTTCATAGCCTTCAACCGTCCGCAGGAGGCTGCAGTTGCTGCCGTCATCATCGCGCTGGGTTTTATCTGTTACATCGTGACCGAAAAGTATTCGTCTGTCGGTCCAGAGACTGCTGCAAAACAACAATAACGGAGTTCCGCCATGGTTTCGATCACTGCATACCCGCACTATATTCGCCAAAGCCTGTTGTTACTGGCGCTGTTGGTGATGTTGCCCGCCTGCTCGGCGCCCGAGTCTGACAGCGCCGGTTCAGAGCTGCAGCGGCTGCAGGCTATTGCCGAGCGGGTCACCATCATGCGTGATGATTTTGGTGTCGCGCATATCTACGCCGAAACCGACGCCGATGCCGTATTCGGATTTCTCTATGCGCAGGCGGAGGATGACTTTTCGCGCATCGAACGCAACTATACCTGGGCGATTGGCCGGTTGGCCGAAGTTGAGGGCGAGTCAGCCCTGTTCAGTGATCTGCGAGCGAGGCTGTACATGAGCGAAGCGGAAGCGCGAGCGGCATATGCAGACGCACCCGCATGGCTGCAGGATCTGAGCGATGCCTTTGCCGATGGCCTGAACTACTACCTGGCGACGCATCCGGAGGTCCAGCCCGCCTTGCTCTCGCGCTTTGAGTCATGGATGCCATTCTATTTTTTTGAAGGCTCCATTGGCGGTGACATCGAACAGATTCCGCTGCCCGGTATCGAAGCCTTTTATTCTGGCGCGGCGCCGGCGGCAGTGGCCCAGTTGGCCCCTCCGTCGTTGGCCGAGTCAATACATGATGAGCCGGTCGGCTCCAATGGCTTTGCCCTGGCAGGATCGCGTACTGCGTCGGGTGATGCCATGTTGCTGATCAATCCGCATACCAGTTTCTTTTTCCGGGGCGAATACCATGTGGTCAGTGATGAGGGCCTTAATGCCTACGGGGCTGCAACCTGGGGTCAGTTCTTTATCTATCAGGGATTCAATGAAACCACCGGCTGGATGCACACCTCTACCGGCGCAGACTTCATGGATGAGTTTGTGCATGACGTGGTGCAGGAAGGCGATGAGCTTTTCTATCGCTACGGTGACGAACTGCGTCCCATTGCGGTATCGGATATCACACTCGACTATCTTGATGATAACGGTGTGATACAGACGCGCAGTTTCAAACGTTACATGACTCACCAGGGGCCGGTCACCCACATGCTGGATGACAGGTGGGTCGTCACCCGCATCAACTGGAATTCTGTGGACGCCCTGCGTCAGTCCTATCTGCGCATGAAAACCGCCAACTATGATGAGTTCCTGGACATGATGGATATACGCACCAACTCCTCGAACAACACGGTATTTGCCGATGCAGAGGGCAATATTGCCTATTTTCATGGCAATTTCATGCCCCGGCGAGATACGCAGTTTGATTATTCACAACCGGTGGACGGCAGTCACCCGGCAACCGACTGGCAGGGCGTTCATGAGGTAGAGGAAACCGTGATGATGGTGAACCCGCCCAATGGCTGGTTGCAGAACACCAACGCGACGCCGTATACCATGGCCGGTGCGGACAGTCCGCGGGCTGAGAACTTCCCGCCCTACATGGCACCGGAAGCGGAAAATTTTCGTGGCCTGCAGGCAGTCCGGTTGCTGCAGAACGCCTCGGACATGACCCTTGAATCGCTGATTGAGCTGGCGTATGACCCTTATGTCAACGGCTTTGAGCACCTGGTGCCAGGGCTGATCAGTGCCTGGGAGGCACTGGAAGCGGACTGGCCTGATCTGGAGCAGCCGGTCGAGGCGTTGCGCAGTTGGGATTACCGGGTCAGCACCGACTCAGTGGGAATGACCCTGGCGCACTTCTATGGGATGAACGCCGCGAGAGAAATCGACACGCCGGCCGGGCTGAGCCAGATGGAACAGATCAACTGGCTGGGCACGGACAGCGATCCGGTTGACAGATTGTCGGTGTTCAGCGCGACACTGTTACAGCTGACCGAAGCCTTTGGGACCTGGAACACACCCTGGGGTGACATAAACCGCTATCAGCGCATCACCGGTGATATCGATCACCCTTACAGCGACAATGCCCCGAGCCTGCCAGTGGGGATGGCATCGTCACGCTGGGGCGCGCTGGCGTCATTCGGCGCGCGTGCCTACCCGGGCACCAATCGGATTTACGGTTCATCGGGTAACAGCTTTGTTGCCGTGGTGGAGTTTGGTGACCGGGTGCGGGCCAAAAGTCTGCTGGCCGGCGGTCAGAGTGGCGACCCGGCCTCGCCGCATTTTGATGACCAGGCACAGCGCTACGTGGATCGCGAATTCAAGGACGTCGCCTATTACCGCGAAGATGTCGAAGCCCGGGCGGTTCGCACCTACCACCCGGGGCAGTGATTTAATCTCCCAAGGTAAAGTAGCTCACTGAAAACGTTTTCGAGGCAGTCAGTGCGAGGCAAAAGCAGGCTTACAAGCGCAGTTTACAAAGAGTAAATGAACATTGTAAGTCTGCTTTTAACGAAGCAATGACAACGCAGGTGGTTTTCAGAAGGCGCCGGCGGGTCCGGGGAATACAACGGGACTCTGCACGCCGCTGGCGGACACGCTGGACACGCCAAAGAAGTAGTTGTCGATGACCACATTCTGCAGGGTGAACTCATCGACATCACCCACTGTGCGTGAGTGCGTCCATTGTGGCTCGGTGGTCAGCCGCCAGTGCAGCCTGTAGTGTGTGGCACCCGATACTTTGTCCCAGTTCAGGGTGGTGTCGGGGCTGACCTGGCCGCGGATGCTGACATTGGCTGGCGGCGCTGGCGCCCAGGACATGGCTGCCATGGTAACGGCATTGAGAGCGGTGAGTTTGGCGGCGTAGTCAAAGTCGACATGCTCAAGTACATCGCCGTAGGCAATGCCGTCCTCTATCCGTATATCCTGGTGTTGCCAGTTGTAGTTTTCGTTGGTTTCCATGATGCGCACGGCGGGAAAGCCGGCTTCGTTAAAGGGCCGGTGATGGCCGCCGCGGCCGAACCGGTCCAGCCGGTAGACCATCATCACATCAAGATTGGGAATGTAGCGATCAGCCATGTCGTCGATGTAACGCGCCATATTGCGTGAAGCGGAGTCGACCTCACCACCCTGGAAACGACGCTGCCGGGCTTCGTCTTCGGTTTCCACGTAGCGCGTACCTTCAGAAAAAACCCGCGCCGTGGTGTTGTTGATGACGCCGTTGATACCACGAATATTGCCGATCATGTCATTGTTGATGACAGCCTTGATATCCCAGTTGTGCTCGCGGGCATGGGCCGCCAGAATGGCGCCACCGTTCAGTCCCTGCTCTTCGCCGGACAGACCGGCGTAGATAATCGAACCGGGGAAGCTGTACTGGCTCAGTACCCGCGCTGCCTCAAGGGTCCCGGCCATGCCGGTGGCGTTGTCATTGGCGCCGGGTGAGTCGCTGGTTGAATTCATGATGTCGCTGACGCGGCTGTCGATGTCGCCACTCATCATGACAAAGCGGTCGGGCTGTTCACTGCCTCGCTGGATGGCGATGACGTTAACCACTTCAACCGGGTCCGGCACGCGCGCAGTGCCCGACACGATGTCACTGACGTAGAATACTTCCAGGCAACCACCGCAGTCGGCAGAGATCCGGTCGAACTCGGCCTTGATCCAGCGCCGGGCAGCCCCGATGCCGCGGGTATCGGATTCGGTGTCCGACAATGTGTGGCGGGTGCCAAAACCGGCCAGTGTGGCAATGTCCTGCTCAAGACGTTGTGCCGAGGTTGCCGCCGCTATATCGTGTAATGCCTGTTCATCGGCCAGTGCCACCGGGGTCAGTATGGCATTGCCTGCCAAAACACCGAATGCCAAACCGGGGATAAAGTTGTTCATTTTCAAACCTCGCTTGCCGCAGCAATGTAAGCATCAACTTCGCGCTCCAGTACCGTCAGCGGTACGACGCCCAGGTTGAGCACAACGTTATGGAAGTCCTGCATGGAAAAGCGGTCACCCAGCGTCTCACGAGCCCGCTCGCGTAACTCGATGATGCGCAATTGGCCAATCATGTAGGACGTGGCCTGACCCGGATAAACGACATAACGATCCACTTCGCTGGGCGGAATGCCATAATCGATCGCCTGCTGGCGCGTCCATTGTTTGGCGTGCAGCCCGGTGTCGACCACCAGGCGCCGGGCGCGGAACAGCTCCGAGTCCAACTGCCCGAGCAGGCCTTCAATGTCATCTTCGTACCAGCCTTCCTCGGCCGCCAGTCTTTCGGCATACAGGGCCCAGCCTTCGGAACTGGCCGAGATGCCGCCGAAAGCACGTATTTGCATGAAACGTGGCAACTCGTCATTCTCGGTAATCAACGCAATCTGGAAATGATGACCTGGCACGGTTTCGTGATAAACGAGGGTGCGCAAGGTGAAATTGCTCAGTCGATCCTCTCGCAAAGGCATCTGAAAAATGCCGGGGCGTGAACCGTCCAGCGGCGGTGATGTGTAGGAAGCCGCAGCATTTGCCCAGCGGAACTCGGGGTAGGGCTGGGCAATGACCGGGGTGGTTGGTCGATTGTCGAACAGGCTTTCAGCCCGGGACTCGGCGTCGCGCAGATAGATTTCGATATCGTCCATCAGTGCGGCCCGGCCTTGATCCGTATTCGGGTAGGCGAGGCGCTGTTGCAGAGTCGTTGCGCGCTCTTCCACGGTGCCCTCATTGAGACCGATCTGGCGCATCAGCGCATCCATCTGCGTTTCGATGCGAGCCACTTCGCGCAGGCCAATCTGGTGGATCTCATCGGCGGTCAGGTCGGTTGTGGTAAAGCGTTTGAGCTGCGTCGCATAATAGGCGTCACCCCCTTCGATGGCCCACAATCCGGCATCATTGGTAGACGAGGGTAATTGTGCTTGCAATTCACCGATGGCATCGCGCCAGGCCGGGTAGACCTCTTCTTCGACAATCATGGCGGCACGTTCCAGCAGCTGAACGCGCTGGTCTTCAGTCAGTTCCTCCACGCTCCCGGTTTTGCTGAACAATGTTGTGGCCAGCGGATTGTCGCGTGGCGAGTTGGAGATAAACCGGTCCATCTGCTCGACGGTGGTCTGCAGAATGAACGTGGGCGGGATGATGCCGGTAGCGGCGCGCCGGGCGGCCTCTGCGGTAGCCTCGCGCATACGATCATCGAGCAGCTGCAGGCGGGTCAGGTAGTTTTCTGCATCATTGGCGGATCGCAAGGGATGAACCACGGTCAACTGATTGACCAGCCCCACATTGGCACCGTTCATCTGCTGCAGCGGGAACTCATACGCCAGAAACGCTTCGCTGTCGATCACGCGTTGCAGGGACCAGCGCATGACATCGGCCGAGATGCGCACGGCATCGCTTTCCTGATCCAGGTCGTAGCGGTCCAGTTGCGCGAGCCCGTCACGGGCCAGCGCAATGATGCGCTGTTCCTGAGCAAGGGTCAGTGGCGTGATCTGCTGCTCCAGCTGATTCTGCTCATCGCCGTCAAAATAGCCGGTGCTGATCGCCAGGTTGGGGTTGGCGCGGACCCATTGATCGGTAAACTGGGCAAAAAAGTCTTCGATTGCTGCCGGCGCTTCAGTGGTCGGGGTTTGCGCCGACGCCGGTTGCGTGTCTGTTGCTGGCAATGTGGTTGATGGCGGTGCGGGCTCGCTTGCCGGTGAACAGGCCAGCAGCAGGGCCAGCAGACTGACAGGAATGACGCGTCTCAGTGTGTGTTTCATGGTGACCTCGGATAACCGGTTACAGCCGGGCAGACAGGTTCAGCCGATCAGCGGCGCATCTCGCCGGCGATCGGTGTTTTCATCTTTCTGGCAATGGTCTCAGCACTGTATCCCAGTGCGATCAGGTAGTACAGTTTGGTCAAGGCAGCTTCCGTGGTCATGTCCCGGCCGCTGATGGCGCCCGCCCGCGCCAGCGCGCTGCCGGCGGCGTAGCTGCTCATGCGCACAATACCGTCCAGCGGCTGGGACACGACCACCACCACGATGCCGCGACGCACCGCATCAGCAATGGTGTCCTGAAATGTCTGGTTCTGGCTGGGGCCATTACCCGCGCCGTACGCTTCCAGCACGATGCCACGCAGGTTGCTGTTGTCACAGATCGCGCGCAGTGTGGTGGCACTGAAGCCAGGGAACAGGCGGATCAGGGCCACGGCATCATCGGGGGGCAGGCTGCCCTGTTTGCCAAAGTTGCCAAACGCGACCGGAAAGCGGCGGCGACGGTTGTACTCAACGTCGATACCGATAGCGCCCAGATGCGGGTAGCGGGGTGAGTCAAACGCGTCATAGGCTTTGGCGGACACTTTGGTCGCACGATTGCCGCGCAGAATCCGGGGGCCGAACACGACACAGACCTGGGTCATGGTGTCGGGCATATTGGCGGCCACTTCCAGCGCCGAGATCAGGTTGTTGCGGGCATCGCTGCGCGGCCAGGCAAAGGGCAGCTGCGCACCGGTCAGGACCACGGGCTTGTCGGTGCGTTCCAGGAAGAAACTTAGTGCGGATGCCGTGTAGGCCAGTGTGTCAGTGCCATGCAGCACGACAAATCCGTCGTAGTGGCGATAGCGTTGCAGAATGTCCTGGGCGATCTGCACCCAGCGGCCGGGTGTCATGTCGGAGCTGTCCAGCAACGGGTCGTAGCTCAGGGTGTCCAGCACGGGTGGGTGGGTCTGGAAGGTTTGTCCAAGCTCGGGCATTTCCCGGATGTCGGCCGCCAGATCCCGCGCTGGCGCGAGTCCCTCGGGGGTCTGCTGCATGCCGATGGTGCCACCGGTATAAATGATCAATAAGCGTTTGCGTGCGTTCATGGTCCTGATTCGGTCGTGGTTGTACCGGGGCCTGCTAGCCTATCATGTTTTCAATGGCCCACAGTATGATGCCAAGACACACAGACCACAGCATACATGCCGCCACATCCAGCGCCGAGTAGCGAGTGGCGTTAAATCCGCTGATGCCCAGCATGGCCGGCACCAGGCTACGAATGGCCGGCAAAAACCGTCCGATAAAAATTGCGTAGGGGCCATAGCGCAGAATCATGGCCTCGGATTTTTGCAGTTTTGCGCGATGTTTCTGAATAAAGCCTGCGCGATGAAAGTGAGGTCCCAGCCAGCGTCCGGTGTAAAATCCGACGTGGTCGCCAAGTAAGGCGCCGGCCAGCGCCAATGGCAGAATCTGGCCCAGAGTGGCAATGTCATTAGCCAGCAGCAAGGAGCCGACGGCGACCAGTATCGCCCCGGAAATCAGCAGACCGATGCCGACACAGGCTTCGGCAAAGGCGAATAGCGGCACAAGGTAGATGGCCAGCTCTCGATTGCGCTGCAGCCAGTCAAGGATGAAAGTGTCTATTGGGTGACTCTCTGCTCAAGTGTCGCGTCGGATTGGATTGCGGCAGGCTGCGCACTGTGTGGCAATGTCGCCGGTGGCGCCAGCCAGTGTTCAGCGGTTGCCAGCGGCGCGGTGAGACTGCGCAGGAAACTCTCCAGTTGCCGTTTCTCCACGGCGCGCAGGTTCAGCGGCTTGGCCTCATTGTGGCCGAGCATTGCCAGCTCAGCATTATTGTAGTGTTCAATCACCTCGGCAAGCCCGGACATTTGCCCGGCGTGCATATAGGGCGCGGTTTGACTGACATCACGCAGGCTGGGTGTACGCTGTGCGCCGATCATGTCATCACCGCCCCGTGCAAAGCGCAGCTCCTGACAGTCATTGGTGCCGGCATCGCTGAATTCGCCCAGGCAATTGAACGGATCTGCCTGGGCGCGGCGCAATCCGTCGGCACGGCCCAGCGCCGGCAGCAGGCCCGGCGCGGACAGCACGGCAGTATTATGGAACGAATTATTGGTAAACAGCGGGCCGTTGTGACAGTTGAGGCACTGAGCATTGCTGATGAACAGGCGCAGTCCGGCAAGCTCATCATCGTTCAGCAGGTTGTTCCCGGTCAGTGCCGGGGAGATGTCTGTATCGGTGTCAGTATCGTTGTTGGTATCAAGGCTGGCAACGTAGTGGTCGAACGGCGTGGCGCCCGGCATCAGCTTGCGCTGGTAGGCCGACAGCGCCTTGCCGACGTTGGCAAAGACCCGGTCGTCAGAATGCTGGTCGGGTTCAGGCCCGAAGACGCTGCGATAACGCTGGCGATAGTCTGCGTCGGACCGGATCAGGGTGGCGACCTCGCTGCGATGACTGCCGTGCTCCAGCGGATTCTCCAGTGGTTCCAGCGCTTGCGACCACAGGCTGTCCTTGCGGCCATCCCAGAAAAACCAGGGGCTGTAGGCGATCCCCGCCAGTCCCATGGTATTGCGGTCAACTACTGCCAGCCCGACACCGACCGGGCGCTGATCGGTGAAATGATGCTGGGGTTGGTGGCAGCTGGCGCAGGCAACACTGCCATCGGCACTCAGGCGTGTATCAAAGAACAGGTGATGCCCCAGTTGCGCGGCGTCCGGGTCATCCGCGACGGCATTGCCCGGGTCTGGTGGCACGGGCGGCAGGTTATGCAACGCCAGTGATTGCAGTATTGCCACTTCCTGCGGACTCCAGCGCGCGGGCAGCGGCATGGGCAGCTGCTGCCAGGCCAGATAGGTCAGTGCAGCTACCAGGCTCGCTACCAGCGTCAGTGTGGTCAGTCTTTTCTGTCGCATAAGTGCCATGTCTGTTACAGCGTCAGGTTGAACGTGGTTCGGTAGGTCACACTGTCATGTTGTATCTGCAACCGCAGTTCCCAGTCGCCATTCATGTGAAAGCGCACGCCCTGCAGGTGGTATCTGCCCTCGCCCAGCCTCCCGGTGACCTGCGGGCTGGTGGCCAGGCCGTGGTTGTGCAGTGGCATGCCGCCATCGACCTGGATGACGGCGTCATTGATGGGCTCGCCCTGGGCATTGTGCAGGCTGATGACCCAACTGTGCATCTGATTGATGGCCAGCGGCTGCAGCTCGCTGACCATGGATACGCGCAGGCCCGCTGGCTGGCTCACTGCCGTTAGCGGTTCGTCAACCGTGGCGCCCCTGGCGACGGTGGCAGGGACCAGCGCAAGGCTGGCAATGATGACAGTCAGACGCAGGTATTCAGACAGGTTCATGATCTGCTCCGGACGCAAGGGGTTTGCGGCGTACCCGCCTGATGGCGAACCAGAGCAGTGCCAGCACGGGGATACCCAGGGGCCAGTTCGACCAGACAGACGCACCTACGCTGAATGGAAACACCGCGTGGTAAACAATATCGTCAGTCGGGTGGGGTAGGCTGACGATGCCTATAAAGTCGCCGGGGGTTTCAAAATGATGCATCACCCGCGCGACGCCGTCCGTTTGCGGCGGCAGCGACTGCCGGAACACGGTATCAGCGCTGAGTTGCGCGGCGGGCATTGCGTCAATGTCCTGCCAGCGCACAAAGCGGCCCAGGCCACTGGTGTTGCGCATAAGCCGGAATTCAAGCGGAACCTGACGCATGGAGTCGTGCCGGTACTCCATGACAAACACACTTTCGCCTGCTTCCGGGATGTCTTCACAGAAACTCTGATGCGCGGAGACATGTGGCTGGAATATGGAAAAGTGGGCGCTGTAGAAGCCGAACTGGATCACGCAGGCATCACCTTCGTCGACCACACTGCCATGGGCATGAAGCTGCGCGGGTGCTGCGGCGAGGCAGCATAGCATGGCCAGGACGCACACAGCCTCCGGCAAAGAATGCTGTCCGACACAGGTGCTGAAAGCAGGTGTTGTGGTTCTGGTGCGCAGCATCACGACGATACCTGATCTGTTATTTTGTCTTTGAGGATAACGTATGCTGGAAAGAATGGGAAACGCACTGGCAACTGTTGTCAAAGCCCCCTATGATCAATCACTTGGCAATGCCAAGTCCGCTTTTTTCACAGAGACGCTTTTCAAAAGGTGACGGAATGTTGTTGTGTCGACGATCGGTGTTGTTGGGTGCCCTGTTATTGCTGTCAGCCTGCAGCGACGATGAGCCGGCAGAACAACTCCGGTGGCTGGATGCGCGTGCGGCTTTGAGTGCGCTGGAACAGGGAGAGCTGAGCAGTGCGACACTGGTGTCTTACTATCTGGACACTATTGACCGCGACAATCGTCAGGGGCATGCATTGGCCGCCATCATTGATGTCAACGCCGATGCCCTGGCGCGTGCGCAGGTGCTGGACGCTGAACGCGCGGCGGGCAATATTCGATCGGCCTTGCATGGCTTGCCGGTGGTGTTGAAGGCCAATATTGCCACGGCAGATGACATGCCCACGAGCGCCGGTGCGCTGGCCCTGCAGGGGCACCTGACTGACCGTGATGCGCCACTGGTGGCGCAGCTGCGCGAGGCTGGCGCCATTATTCTGGCCAAAGCGAATCTGTCAGAGTGGGCAAACTTTCGTGGTGAAAACTCTATCAGTGGCTGGTCGGCGCTGGGTGGGCAGACGCGCAATCCGCACCTGCTGACCCATACGCCCTGTGGATCCAGTGCCGGTTCGGCAGTCGCTGTGGCGGCAGATATGACACTGCTGGCAGTAGGCACAGAAACAGACGGTTCCATTATGTGCCCGGCTGCCATCAACGGGATCGTCGGCATCAAACCCACCCGTGGCAGTGTGTCGGGGGAAGGCATCATCCCCATCGCCAGTGCGCAGGATATCGCGGGGCCGATGGCACGTCACGTATTCGACGCGGCACTGCTGCTGGATGCCATGCTGACGCCGGAGGCGCGCAGTCGCTTTGCCCGGCCATTGACGTACAGCGTCGATCAAACGCCGGACCTGCAGAAAGTGGTGCTGGTGCGGGCCTATGATGAGCGCGAACCAGCCTTTGCCCCGGTTTTTGATCAGCTCTCGGCGATGTTTGAATCGCGCGGCGTTGATGTCGTCCAGCTCACCGAATGGCAGCCGCCCCGGGAAATGGGGGCAGCCGAGTTCGAGGTGTTGATCTATGAATTCCGGCGCGATCTGGAGCAATGGCTGCAGGATTACGGGGTGGCCGAAGACGTCAACAGTTTTGCCGGGCTGGTCGCGTTCAACAACGCCCGCGGTGAAGAGGCGCTGGGCCCGTTTGGACAGGAATACCTGGAGCAGGCCGCGGCCGTTGATCTCGACGCAGATCGGGCCTCCTATCAGGCAGCACTGGCCAGCAGCCGGCAGCTCGCAGAAGCCATGCTCAATGAGTTTCTGCAGGCTGAGGGCGCTGATGCCATCATCCTGCCGTCATACAGCAAGGCCTGGCCGATAGACCCCGACAGTGGCGACGGCTTTGGATTTGGCACGTCCGGGCCGGCGGCCATTGCCGGGTATCCGTCGGTCACGGTGCCGGCAACCTTTACGGGCAATCTGCCATTGGGAATCAGTGTGGTGGGTTTGCCGTGGTCCGAGCCCACGCTGCTCAGCCTGGCGGCCGAGCTGGAGCGTGAACTGGATGCCTGGCAGGCGCCGCAATTTGTCATTGCGGCGCCGTGACAGTGAGGGTCAGGCGCGCTGCTGGCCCGGCTCATCACATTTGAAATGCCCAACCAGTTTCTGCAGTTCAGCGGCCAGTCGCGCCAGTTCACTGGCACCGGTGCTGATCTCGCGCGAACCGGTGGCGGTTTCGTTGGCGACATCGGAGATGTTGTTGATGTTGCGATTGATCTCCAGGCTGACGGCAGACTGTTCTTCTGAGGCGCTGGCAATCTGATTGCTCATATCCTTGATCACCGACACCGCGCGGGTGATGTTCTGCAACGATTGTCCGGCGCGGCTGGCGTGGTCAACACTTGATGCGGCCTGGTCCTTGCCCTTGACCATGACCTGCACAGCCTGGTTGGCACCGGACTGCAGCTTGGTAATCATGTTCTGGATTTCCTCGGTAGAGGCCTGGGTACGGCTGGCCAGGGTCCGGACTTCGTCCGCCACCACCGCAAAACCGCGGCCCTGTTCGCCCGCTCGCGCCGCTTCGATCGCCGCGTTAAGTGCCAGCAGATTGGTCTGCTCGGCAATACCCCGAATCACATCCAGTACCGACCCAATGCTGTCGGTTTCTTTCTGCAGGTTTGAGATCACCTCCGACGCCTGGTCTATGTCGCGGGCCAGCGCATTGATGGCGCCCATGGTCTGGGTCACCACGTCAGCGCCCTTGGTGGACTCGTCATCTGCCTGCTGGGCATCGTTGGCAGCCATGCCGACATTGCGGGCAACTTCCTCGACCGTGGTCGACATTTCCGACATCGCCTTGGCCACATGCTCAATTTCGCTTTGTTGCCGCAATGCGCCGGCGGAGGTCTTGGTGATGGTGCCAGACAACTGTTCGGCAGCGGCGCTGAGATTGATGGCCGATTCCTTGAACTTGCCGACCACATCGTTGACGCGTGCGGCAAAGATATTGAACCAGTGTGCCAGTTCGCCCACTTCATCATTGCTGGACACATGAATGCGCTTGGTCAGATCACCTTCGCCCTCGGCCATATCGCGCAGGGCCTCAACCACCGCAGACACCGGCCGTACAATGGAGCGCTGGATCAGGAACGAAATGGCCAGCGCCAGGGCGGTCACGCCCAGCACGATGAGGATGGAAATCAGCGTATAGGTTGCCATCACCTCCTGGCGCTCTGCCAGGCTCATGCGCATGTACAGGGTGCCGATCACATCGCCGTCCATGCGCACGGGCTCAAACAGCTCCAGATAACCAAGGTCGGCACGTTGCACCACTTCCTGGCGGCCTGGACTTTGCGGCAGCGAGCCGGCGCTTTGTCCATCAGCCAGGAATCGGGCAAACGGACTACCGCTGTCATCAAACAGCACGGCGGCCATGATGTGGTCATTCACATCCAGCGCCCGCAATGTTTCGGTGGCAGAAGCATCATCGAAAAAAGCCAGGGCGCCGGTGGTATTGGCGCCGATCAGGCGGGCAGTGGTCAGCGCCTCCGTGCTCATTGACTCATCAAGGCGGCGCAGTTCAACAGAAACAAGAATGGCCGTCGATATCACTACCGCCAGGGCACTGGTCAGTGTGACACCCGTCAGCACTTTCCATTTCAGACTCCAGTTCATTTTTAACACGGTTTGGTCCTCCAGCGGCAGTCGTGTGGTTTACACCGTCACTGAATGGCGCGCATAAGTTGTTCGCGAACGTTCAGGCCGGTATTCTCAATCAGAGTCCGGTTCATACGGATGGCAATACGATCCCCGCGCTCACCGCTCAGGCCGATCATGCCGCCGTCTTCGGGGAAGTTGCTGATCTCGCTGACCGTCAGCGCATGTGAGCCGGCCACGGCGCCGGTAATCTCGGCAGTCCGGCCGGTTTCACTGGAGCTGACATACACGATGTGGCAAGTACGGGCAGATGCCAGGTCACTGCCGGGCAGGTTGCTCACTGCGATCGTGCGGTCGCCCGCGCGCTTGCCATTGACGTGCTGGTCGAGGGAGCGGCCCAGTTCGTTTTCACCGAGCACGCAGACACGCAGGTCGCTGTCAGCGCTGCTGAAAGCGGCATCCGGCCAGTCGATAAATCGACCGAAGTTCATCACAAAGCGCGCGATGGCGTCACTGCCACCGTCGCTGCGGGCAATCTGTCCCTGCTGTGCGTGCGTGAACGTGGTGGCAAATGCCGACAGTAAACCGATGATCAGGGATCGGCGTAAGAGGGTACGGGTTGAAATGGAAGTCATGAGCTTTCTCTGCTTAAAAATGTTTGATAATGTCGCCTGACGGTAGGGCACGGATAACTGACTGACACCGCGCCGTCGAATTCAGGTTTAGGGGGGCGCTGCAAGACAGTAAACGGCCGAAATTCTGAAAGCTTTAGAAAAAACGTTTCACTATTTTGTGTCAATTGGCAACACTCGCGTCTGGCAGACGCTCTGGACTTGAATCAAGAGGAACAATGATGTCCCAAGGCAACCCCGGACAGGTCTTCAGACGAGGCTGGTTTACGCGTTTTCTGGATGGCGTTGAATGGCTGGGTAATCTGTTGCCCCACCCTGTCACCCTGTTCGCCCTGCTGGCATTCGGCATGGTGCTGCTGTCCGGCCTGTTCGGCGCGCTCGGCGTTTCAGTTGAGGACCCCAGGCCCTCGGCGGCGGAGGGTGCCACCATTCAGGCGGTAAGCCTGCTCAACGCGGAAGGCCTGCGTCTGATTCTGGGCAATCTGGTCAGCAATTTTGTCAATTTCGCGCCGCTGGGTGTGGTGCTGGTGGCCATGCTCGGCGTCGGTATCGCCGAGAAGTCGGGCCTGCTCTCTGCCATGGTGCGTGGCATTGTGCTCAGTGCGCCGCGTCATGTGGTCACAGTAGCGATCGTCTTCGCCGGGGTCATTTCCAACACCGCGTCGGAGATGGGTTATGTGGTGCTGGTGCCGCTGGCCGGTGCCATCTTTCTGGCGCTCGGACGTCATCCCCTGGCCGGCATGGCCGCGGCGTTTGCCGGTGTCTCCGGGGGCTACAGTGCCAACCTGCTGATAGGCACCGTCGACCCGCTGCTGGCCGGTATCACGCAGGAGGCGGCGCGTCTGATCGACCCGACATATGAAGTCTATGCCACTGCCAACTGGTATTTCATGGCGGTCAGCACCTTCCTGATCACGGCGGTGGGTTCGCTGGTAACGATTTATATCGTGGAGCCCAAACTGGGCGACTACGATGACAGCCATGCGGATCCCAGCGTGCTCGACGGCAGCAGCATGGAGAAACTCAGGCCGGTTGAACGTCAGGGTCTGCTGGCCGCGGGCGTCGCGGCGGTGCTGGTGCTGGGGCTGATTGCCTGGCTGGCGGTGCCGGCGGGTGCGCCCCTGCGCGATCCGGTTGATGGCGGCGCCGGGCCTTTCTTCCGCAGCATCGTGGCCTTTATTTTTCTGTTTTTTCTGGTGACCGGATTTGCCTACGGCCGTGTTGCTGGCACCATGCGTAATGACCGCGACGTCATTGACGCGATGGCATCAGCGGTGTCAACCCTGGGTCTGTATGTGGTGCTGGTGTTTTTTGCGGCGCAGTTCGTCGCGTTTTTTGGCTGGACCAACCTGGGTGTCATTACCGCAGTGACGGGCGCTGAATTCCTGATCAGTGCGGAACTCACCGGCCCCCTGGTGTTTCTGTTTTTTATCATCATGTGCTGCTTTGTCAATCTGATGCTGGGCTCCGCATCGGCGCAGTGGGCTGTCACGGCGCCGGTGTTTGTGCCCATGCTGATGCTGGTCGGTTATGCGCCAGAACTGATTCAGGCTGCCTATCGCATCGGTGATTCCACCACCAACATCATCACGCCGATGATGAGCTACTTTGGTCTGATTCTGGCCTGGGCGACGCGCTACAACAAGAATATTGGTATCGGCACCATGATCGCCACCATGTTGCCATTCTCGATATTTTTCTTCATTTTCTGGATCCTGCTGTTTTATGTCTGGGTGTTCCTGCTCGGGCTGCCGGTAGGTCCTGGCGCGGCAACTTACTATACCGTTCCCTGACCGACCGGTGTCCTGACAGGTGCAGGGTGTGGGAAATGATCAAGGTTTGTCAGGCGATTCTCTGTATAATCAGCAAAACCTGATTATTTGAGCGTGACATGTTGCAGCTAGGCAAGGTCTATACCTTACAAGTTATTGAATTCGCGGATTTTGGCGTGTATCTGGGCGCCGGCGAAGGCGATCGGCTCCTGTTGCCGCGCCGTCATGTGCCGGCGGGCACGGCCATCGGTGACGACATCAAGGTGTTTGTTTATCTGGACAGCGAAGACCGGCCGGTAGCAACCACGCAAATGCCCAGGGCCACCGTCGGCCAGTTCGCCTACCTGACAGTGGTGGATCGCAATGCCGTGGGTGCCTTTCTTGACTGGGGGCTGGAGAAAGATCTGCTGGTGCCTTTCATGGAGCAGCATCGGCCCATGGAGGAAGAGCGCGCCTATCTGGTCTACATCTACGTCGACAAGGTGCACGGCCGTATTGTGGCGTCGTCAAAGATAGACAAGTTTCTTGATGACGATACGCCACATCGCTTCAATGCCGGACAGCCGGTCGATCTGATTATTGCCAACAGCACTGACCTGGGCTTCAAGGCCATTATCAATCACAGTCATTGGGGCGTATTGCACAGTGCCGACGTGTCGCAGCGGCTCAGTTTTGGTCAATCCATCAAAGGTTATATCAAACATGTTCGCCCGGACGGCCGTATTGATCTTTCGCTGCGACCTGCCACTGAAGTACTGGATGAACAGGGCGCGCTGATCGTGGCCTATCTGAAAAAACAGGGCGGTTTCGCGCCGGTGCATGATAAATCCTCGCCTGACGAAATTGCCCGTTTGTTCCGCCTGAGCAAGGGGGCTTTTAAAAAAAGCATTGGTCGGCTGTACAAACAGGGTGTGATCGAGATTCGGTCCGACGGTATTCAACTCACGGCACAGACGTAAGCCAGACAATTCAGAAAAGTGGAAAATTATGACCAGCAATACTCCCGATAATCCGGGCAGCCAGCCGCCATCAGACGCGCTGGATGTTGAAGTCAACACGGTACCGGTAGAGCTTTACAAAATTCTCAAGTTCGAAGGCCTGGTCGGCAGTGGCGCCGAAGCCAAGGCTGTAGTGGCCGATGGCATGGTGCGCGTCAACGATATCGTTGAAATTCAGAAACGTAAAAAAATCGTGGCCGGTGATGTCATCGAGTTTGCCGGGCAGCGGCTGCGTATCGTCTTCACGGAGGCCGGATAATGATCAACAATGATGTGTTGCGGCGCCTGCGTTACGCGTTCGATTACAGTGATCAGCAAATGATCGACGTTTTTGCCCAGGCGAATTGTCAGGTCACTCGGGATCAGGTCTGTAACTGGCTGAAAGCCGATGATGATGCCGACTTTGTATTTTGCGACGACGTCATGCTGGCGACGTTTCTCAACGGTCTGATCAATGCGCTACGCGGTAAAAAAGAAGGTGCTCAGTCGCCGCCGGAGCAGCAACTGAGCAACAACATGATCTTCATGAAACTGCGCATTGCCTTGAATCTCAAATCGGAAGATGTGCTGGCGATGCTGGACGATGTTGGCATGAGTCTGAGCCAGCATGAATTGACCGCACTGTTTCGCAAGCCGGGTCACAAGCACTACCGGGAGTGCAAGGATCAGCTGTTGCGTAATTTTCTGAAGGCCGTGCAGATCAAATGTCGTGACCAGCGCCAGCCAGCGGCGGCGAACCCGGAGGCGGCCCGGCACGAACTGTCGAACAGGGGAGGCCCGGCATGAGCATGCGATTGACGGTGATCGTCGCTGGTGCTGTCTTGTTGCTGACGCAGTGTGCCGGGTCCATCAATGCCCCGGCGCTGCCATCGGGTTTCAGCACGCTGACCCGGGTGGACGATACCATCGAGCTGGATATGCGGTATGTTGGCAGCAACAATTTTGTCGGGCGCCCCATCAACGGCTATCTGGCGCCCGCCTGTGTCCTCACGACGCCGGCCGCCAATGCACTGGCGCAGGTGCAGGCCGAGGCCAATCTGCAGGGTTATTCACTCAAGGTTTACGACTGCTTCCGGCCTCAGCGTGCGGTGGATCATTTTGTTGCATGGGCGGCAGACCCGGATGATGACAAAATGAAAGCGGCTTTTTATCCCGACGTGCCCAAAGACGAATTGTTCTCCCGTGGTTATATTGCCGAGCGCTCCGGTCACAGCCGGGGTAGCACGGTGGATTTGACACTGGTGCGGCTGGGTTCGCTGCAACCCCAGGCGGAGCCGATGGCGGATGACGATTGTCGCGGCAGCGAACCCCGCCGCTTTCCCGATAACAGCATAAACATGGGCACCAGTTACGATTGTTTCGACCCGCTGTCACATACCGATAACCCCGAGGTCGGCGCAGATGTGCTGGCCAACCGCCATCTGTTGCGTGAGCTGATGGAGGCCGCCGGTTTTGCCAACTATGATCAGGAGTGGTGGCACTATACCCTGCGTGACGAACCCTTCCCGGATCAGTATTTTGATTTTCCGATTCAGTAATCAGCAAAAGGCCTGTTGTGTCAGTCACCCGTTTTTCCGGTAGTCCGGGCCAAAAGGATTTATGGTTTCTGCCGCTGGGCGGCTGTGGCGAAATCGGCATGAACCTCAACCTGTATGGGCATGCCGGGCAGTGGTTGATGGTGGACTGCGGCGTCACGTTCGAGAAAATCGACGATCAGCCCTCGTCCGGCAATCGGGTGGAGATGCCTGATCCGATGTTTATTGCCAACCGCAGTGAGGCATTGCTGGGGATTGTTGCGACGCATGCACACGAAGACCATATCGGCGCCATACCGCATCTGTGGCAGCAGTTCCGCTGCCCGATCTACACCACACCGTTTACCCGTCAGGTCCTGCAGCGCAAGTTGCGCCAGGCCGGTGTCGACGCGCCACTGGTGACCGTGCAGCCGGGCGAGACACTGGATCTGGGGCCATTTCGCCTGCGCTGGCTGCCGATCACGCATTCAACCCCGGAAACCAATGCTTTGCTGATCAGTACCCCGGTCGGGCAAGTGCTGCATACGGCCGATTGGAAAATAGATGCCGCGCCGGTCGTGGGTGACGCCGTTGACCCGACACTGTTTCAGGCCGCCGGGCGCTCGCGTATTGATGCCATTGTGTGTGACTCCACCAATGCGACGCACGCCGGCAGTTCCGTGTCGGAGTCGGAATTGTTTGAAGGTCTGCTGGCAACCGTCAGGGAAAGCGAGGGCCGGGTCGTGGTGGCCTGTTTTGCCAGCAATATTGCGCGCCTGCAGACACTGGGCAATGTCGCGTGGCTGGCGAAGCGGTATCTGGGCGTGCTCGGGCGCTCATTGCACAATATGACGGCCTGCGCCCGCGCGGCTGGATATCTGCAGGACAATTTCTCGGTGGTGGACAATGCCGATCTGGGCTATCTGCAACCGCAGGAGGTGCTGTTGCTGGCCACCGGCAGTCAGGGAGAAATGGGCGCTGCGCTGCACCGACTGGCGATGGACAACCATCCGGATGTGAATCTGTCTGCCGGGGATCACATCATTTTCAGCGCCAAAACCATACCGGGTAACGAGGAGGACGTGACACGCCTGATTGCCGGGTTTGAGGCGCGACATATCAAAGTGACACATGCCGATCACAGTGAGCGCGCCCTGCATGCCTCTGGTCATCCCCATGCGGATGAGCTGGCGCAGATGTACCAGTGGGTCAGGCCGCGTATCGCCATTCCTGTGCATGGGGAGGCCCGGCACATGCGCTGCAATGCGGAGATTGCCAAAGCCGCCGGCGTGCCGGTGTGTTTACAGGGGAAAAACGGCGACGTGTTTGATATCGTCAGCAACCGGGTGCACAGATCTGCGGTGCCGGTCGGGCGGCTGTGGTTTGATGAGCGCCGGCGCCGCCTGGAAAAAGTCGGAGTATGATCATTGTCTTGGCCATCGTGGCCACAGGAGTAGTGTTTTGATTGCGGTATTGTTGGGTGGGTTTGTCGGGTCACTGATGGGTGGCCCGCTGGGATTCGTGTTGGGCGCACTGGCAGGCTGGTTTTTGTCAGCCTATCTCAGAAAGCAGGCGGGTGCCGGTCTGGCCAGAATACAGTCTGGCTTTCTGGACTCCATGTTTGCTGTGATGGGTGCCCTGTGCAAGGCTGACGGCGTTGTTACCCAAAACGAAGTGAAAGCCGCAGAGGCGGTGTTTGCCCAGTTGCGGCTGTCCGGTCAGCAGCGCGAACAGGCAATTGCCGCGTTCAATCGTGGTAAAGCGCCGGGTTTCGACCTTGACGCTGAACTGTTGCGCTTTCGGCAGGTCGGCCGGGGCCACCCGGCCCTGCTGCGCATGTTCCTGCAAATCCAGATCAGCGCGGTAGCCGCTGACGGCCAGGTGCATCCGGCTGAGCACAAGATGTTATTGCACATCGCGCGCGGGCTGGGTTTGCCCGAGTCGCAGGTGGCGCAGCTGGAAGCCATGTTGCGGGGCGGGCAGGGTGGTGCCGGCAGCCGGTCGCCGGACCAGCAACTGGCCGATGCCTATCAGGTGCTGGGCGTGCCGGCCAGCATCAGCGATGCCGAGCTCAAACGTACTTACCGCAAGCTGATGAATGAGAACCACCCGGACAAACTGGCCAGTCAGGGCCTGCCGGACAGCATGCGCGAAATAGCGGAACGCAAGACCCGGGATATTGCCAGCGCGTATGACCTGATTCGCGATACCCGTCGCCGGCAGGGGACAAATTCCGTATAGCCATTGCCGGCGCAAGACGATATTCTGACCGCTGATGGCTTGATGCCCGGCAGGTGTCTGCTTGTCTGACACCCCCGTCCAACTTCACAACAAGGCGCTGCTCCCATGAAGAATACCGTCCTAACGTCCATTTTCCGCAATCAAAACACGGGTGACAGTCAGCTGTACAACAACGGCAGAAACAGGCCGTTGACGGGTTTATGCGCAGCCCTGCTATTTGTTTTTGGCATTTGCGCGCCGCTGGCCAACGCGCAGAACCCGGCCGATGCCGTTGCCAGCATGGACTATTATCTGCCGCCGGGCGTGCAGTATGACCCGGCTATTCCGACACCGGAACAGGTGCTGGGCATGGTGCCCGGCGAGTGGCATGTGCGCCATGATCAACTGGTCAACTACATGTATGCGGTCGCCGAGGCGTCCGACCGGGTCAGCATTGAACGTTTCGGCAGTTCCTATGAGAACAGGCCATTGCTGGTGCTGACCATTACCTCGCCCCAGAATCATGGCCGGCTCGAACAGATCCGTCAGCAGCACCTGACCCTGAGTGATCCGTCACGGAGCGGTGCACTGAGCACGGCTGATATGCCTGTGGTGCTGTATCAGGGCTACAGCGTGCACGGTAACGAACCCAGCGGTGCCAATGCCGCCCTGTTGTACGTTTATCACCTGGCCGCTGCCCGGGGGCCGGAGATTGAGCAGGCTCTGGCCAACGCCGTGATTCTGGTGGATCCTTCGTTTAACCCGGATGGACTGGATCGTTTCGCCCAGTGGGCCAACAGCCGGCGTGCCATGACCCTGTCGTCCGACCCCAATAACATGGAGCACAATGAGCCCTGGCCGGGCGGCCGGACCAATCATTACTGGTTTGACCTGAACCGTGACTGGCTGCCCTTGCGTCATCCCGAAAGTCGTGCACGGTTGTCCAATTTCTATCGTTGGCGCCCGAATGTGCTGACCGATCATCATGAAATGGGGTCGGATAACACATTTTTCTTTCAGCCTGGTATTCCATCGCGCACGCACCCGATGACACCCGCGCGCAACCAGGAGCTGACTGAGGCCATAGCACAGTTTCATGCACAGATTCTGGATGCCGACCAACGGCTGTATTACGCCCGTGAAAGTTTCGATGACTTCTATTATGGCAAGGGTTCAACCTACCCCGACATCAATGGCGCGGTGGGTATTCTGTTCGAACAGGCCAGTTCACGTGGACACGCCCGCGACACTGTGCACGGCGTGCTGCGCTTTCCGTTCACCATCCAGAACCAGTTCCTGAGTTCGTTGTCGACCCTGGAAGGTGCGCTGGCGCTGCGCACGGATCTGCTGGACTATCAGCGCGAGTTCTATCAGGAGGCGCTGGACATGGCCGATGCCGCCGATACCAAAGCCTATGTGTTTGGTGATGCGGATGACAGTGGCAGTGCCTACCGCATGGCGGAGATTCTGCGTCAGCACCAGATTGCCGTGCATGTACTGGATGAGGATGTGGAACAGGACGGGAAAACCTTCAGACGCGGGCTGGCCTATGTGGTGCCCACCGATCAGGGGCAGCATCGTTTGATCGAGTCCATCTTTGAGCGCCGCACAAGCTTTCCCGACACGCTGTTCTACGATGTCTCCACGTGGACGTTTCCGTACGCCTTCAATACGCCGTTTGCCGAACTGGGCAGTCGCCAGTTTGACAGTGCCCTGCTGGGTGAGCCGGTCGAAGCAGGGCAGTTCCCGACGGGTGAATTTGTCGGCGGTAGCAATGCCTACGCCTACCTGTTTGAGTGGGATGAGTTTTATGCATCGCGGGCGATGTATCGCCTGCTGGATGCCGGTGTCCGCGCCAAGGTCGCTACTGAACCGTTTACCGCCCCGACGGCCAACGGACCCCGTCAATTCGATTACGGCACCATCATGGTGCCGGTCGGTCCGCAAGACGTATCGGCGGACCAGATTCACGCATTGATGCGACAGGCCAGTGAGGAAGAGGGCATGACGGTGTATGCCATGGAAACGGGCCTGTCCTCGGCCGGTATCGATCTGGGCAGTCCGAGCTTCAGTGATCTGCGACGGCCCAGCATTGCCCTGATTGCTGGTGAAGGGACCCGTTCATCGGAAGTGGGTGAGGCCTGGCATACGTTTGATCAGAAGTTCCAGATACCCATTACCCTGTTGACCCAGTCACGCATGCGACAGGCTGACCTGAATCGTTACAACGTCTTGATCATGGCCAGTGGCAGCTATTCGCAGGTACAGACAGAACGCGTCAAGCAATGGATAGAGGCTGGCGGCACCCTGATCGTTTACAAGACGGCATTGAATTGGGCGGCCGAGAATCAACTGGCCAATATCACGCTGATCGATAGCGGTGAACTGGCAAGTGATGCTCCCAGGGCGTATGCAGACATGACGCGTGACCGTGGCGAACAACTGATCGGCGGCAGCATATTCAACACCCGCCTGGATCTGAGCCACCCGCTGGGTTATGGCTACAATACCCCGCTGCTGCGGGTCTTCCGTGACAGCACGCTGTTCATGGAACGGGCGGAGAATCCCTACGCCACCCCGTTGCAGTACACTGATTCGCCCCTGGCCAGCGGTTATGTGTCGCAGCAGAACATTGACCGGATGGCAGGCACGGCGGCCATTGTGGTGACCGCGCACGGGTCGGGCCGGGTCATTGCCATGACAGATAACCCGAACTTCCGGGCATTCTGGTTTGGCACCACGCGGCTGTTCATGAATGCAGTGTTTTTCGGGCACACCATCGACAGTGCTGCATCCAACTAGCAGCCGGGTTCCCTGGTCAGTGCCTGTTCGAACGCTTTCTCGGAGACGGGTTTACCAAAATGGTATCCCTGAAACAGCGGGCAGCCCTGGTCTTTGAGGAATTGAAACTGTTCAGCAGTTTCCACGCCTTCAGCGATAACCTCGATATCGAGGTTATTGGCCATGCCGATGATGGTCTGCACAATCACGGCATTGACGGGTCTGTCATGCATTTTGTGAACAAAGGACTGATCAATCTTCAGTTGATGCAAAGGTAACTGGGTGAGGTATGACAGTGACGAGTAGCCGGTGCCAAAATCGTCCATGGAAAAACGCACACCGGCAGCCGTCAGTGCATTCATTTTATCCACCGCTGAGTCGATGTTGTCGAGGATCAGGCTTTCGGTCAGCTCCAGTTTCAGACTGCCGGGGCGAACGCGGTTCTTGCTGAGCGCGGTCAGCACCTGGTCAACAAAATCGTCCTGGTGAAACTGTCGCGCGCTGACGTTGATCGCCAGTTGCAGGCTGGCGGTTACCGCACTGTTTTCCCAGATCTTGAGCTTGCGGCATGCCGCATTGAGTACCCAGTTACCGATGGGTACAATCAGCCCGGTTTCTTCAGCCAGCGGGATAAACTGAACAGGCGAAATAATGCCTTTCTCGGGCGAGATCCACCGGATCAGCGCCTCGGCGCCCACGACATTGCCATCCGTGTCGACCTGAGGCTGCAGATACAGGCAGAACTGTGTCTCCTCCAGCGCGATACGCATGTCCGTTTCCATTTGCAGGCGTGCCTCAAGTGCCGCCTGCATGGCAGGGTCATAAAAATACAGGGTGTTGCGCCCGTTTCGTTTGGCCTGATACATCGCCGTATCGGCACGGCGAATCAATTCCTCGGCGCTGATATCCCGGTCTCGGAACAGGCTGACCCCGACGCTGGCGCTGCCGTGATAATCCTCGCCCTGCAACTGGTAGGGTTTGCTCATCGCGCGCAGTATTTTTTCGCCGGCGACTTCCGCCCTGCTGGCCGCCTGATCGACGTTGTCGCTGAGCGCTTCCAGTATCACCACAAATTCGTCACCACCAAAGCGGGCGACCGTATCACCTTCGCGGACACAACTGTCCAGGCGCTGCGCCGCCATCATCAGTAATTTGTCGCCGGCGTTATGGCCCTTGGTGTCGTTCAGGGTCTTGAAGTTGTCCAGATCTATGAACAGCAGTGCCCCAAAGCGTTGCAAACGGGAGCTGGCGGCGATGCTGTGTTGCAGCCGGTCCTGCATCAGCCGCCGGTTGGGCAGGCCGGTCAGCGGATCGTAGAAGGCCAGCTGTTCGATCCTGTCCTCGGCCTCCCTGCGCCGGGCGATATCAAGCTGCAGCTCACGGTTGGCTTCCTCCAGCTGCAGCATTTTTTCTTCAAGCTTGCGGATCAGGGTCTCACTGTACTCCTTGAGCAGCGCTTCCTGATTACCGCCGGACTGAGAGGGTGTGTTCAGGCTGTTGTCTATCACCCGTTGTTCCACGACACGCAGTTTGGCCAGGAACACCTCTGGCTCTGCCGGCTTGAGGATAAACGCATCGGCCCCCAGGTTGATCGCCAGCTCTTCATCTTCCGGTTCGGTATAAGTGGCGGTGTAGACAATAAACGGTATTCCACGCAGGGCCTGGTCATGCTTCCAGTGGCGAAGCAGGGTATACCCGTCCATGACCGGCATCAGCAGGTCCGAAATCAGTATGTCTGGCGCCCGTTTACGCGCCTTGGTGAGGGCCTCGGCGCCATGGCGGGCAGTGATGGTCTGATACCCGTGTCCGCCCAGCAGTGACTCCAGGTAGTAGAGATTGTCTTCATTATCATCGACAAGCAGGATGAGTTTCATGGTGTTTTTATGAAGCCTCGTGTGCTGGGCGCTGGCCGCGCAGAAATTGCTCGATCTCGCTGACAAAGGTATCGGGGTTGATGGGCTTTTCGATATAGCCGTTGCATCCGGCTGTGAGGGTTTTTTCCCGGTCGCCAACCATGGCATACGAGGTAACGGCGATAATCGGCACCTGTTCCAGTTTCCCCAACTGGCGCAGTGCCCGGGCCACGGCATAACCGTCCAATCTGGGCAGCTGGATGTCCAGCAGAATAATATCAGGGGCACAGTGGTTGGCCAATTCTATGCCGCTCATGCCGTCAGGCGCCGAGATTACCGTGTAACCGTGCCGTTCCAGCAGGAAGGTAGTCAGGTAGCGGTTCTGTTCGTTGTCTTCAATCAACAGGACTGTTTTTGTCATGATGCATCCACCACATTGAGGGGGAGCAGGGCTGTGAAACGACTGCCGATCTCCCATTGACTGGATGCAGTGATACGACCACCCAGCAGTTCGGCCAGTCGTCGGCAGATGGTCAGTCCCAGGCCGGTGCCGTCATGCTGGCGGGTGAGGCCTGAGTCGACCTGTTGAAAAGGCTGGAACAGACTCGCCAGGTCGTCCGGTTTGATACCAATGCCGGTGTCGGCCACGCGTATGCGCAGCATGGCATCGTTTGCCACTGACACCTCCAGCGCGACGCCGCCGGTGTCGGTAAACTTGATGGCATTGCTAAGCAGGTTCAGCAGGATCTGCTCCGTGCGGCGCTTGTCGCCTCGCATGGTTTCAGGCACCCCGGTAGCCAGCGTGCAGGTCAGATCAATGGCCTTGCGCTCGGCCATGGGCTGCATCGACTGGATCACCTGTGCCACCGACACCCGGATGTCGAAGGGTTCGCAGCGGACTTCCAGTTGCCCGGCCTCAATCTTGGACAGATCCAGTACATCATTGATCAGCTCCAGCAGATGACGGGCGCTGCCCTGAACCATGCCCAGTTGCTTCCTTTGCTCGCCGGTCAGTGGCCCCGCCAGTTCCTGCAGGACAATGCCGGTGAAACCGATGATCGAGTTCAGGGGCGTGCGCAGTTCATGTGACATCGTTGCCAGAAATGCAGATTTGATACGGTCCGCGGCTTCAGCCCGGATCACTGCAGCCTGCAGCTCGTCAGTGCGTTCGGACACCAGGTGTTCCAGATTTTCATTGAGTTCGCGCAACGCATCTTCGGCTTTGCGGCGATCGGAGATATCAATGCCGACGCCGACCAGACAGCTCTGCCCTTCATAGTTGACGCTGCGGCCGGTAAAGAAATACGGCCTTTTGTCGCCATTGCGGGAGCGAAAGAAAGCTTCAACGGACGCCTCGCCATGTGTAAACACTCTGGCAATGCTGCTTTCAAGCAGGGGTTGTTCGTCGACGTCGAAAAACTGCAACGGGTGCATCTGCGCCACTTCCTCGGCACTGTAGCCGGACACCACTTCAAAGTTCCGGTTCCAGCGCAGAAACCGCCCAGTTTCGTCGTAGAAGTAGACGATGCCCGGCATGCTTTCGATCATGGCCTGCGAAAACAGGCTCTCCTCATGGGCAGCCGCTTCAGCTTCTTGTCGCTCCTGCGTCAAGGCAAAATTGTCCAGTGCAAACGATACATCCAGTGACGCTTCCTCAAGAAGGTTGATCTCCTTGCGCCGGAAGAAATCGGGCTCGCTGGCGTAAACACACAATACCCCATGTACTTGGCCGGCAATGCGCAGTGGCAGCACCGCGAACGACTGCAGATTCTGCTTGATGGCTTCGCGGCGCCAACCTTGCGATGCCGGATCGAACAGCACATCATTGCAGATGTAGGGCACACCATCCCGGATGACACCGCCCCAGACGCCAGCGCTGAGATCTTCACCGTGGGTCTGCTCAATGATGTAGTCGATGTAGTCTGTGCCGTCACCAAACGCCGCCAGCGGCGTCCATGCCGACTGTTCGGGCTGGTGCCAGCCAATCCAGGCCATTCGAAACCCGCCGTGGCTCACCAATGCCTGGGTGACCAACCGGAACAATTCGTCGCGATCGGCGGAGGTCACAATCGACTGGTTGATCTGGCTGAGTGCCTCGTATAGCCGGTTGCCGCGCTCAATCTCAAGTTTGTGGGATTTCAGGCTGACATAACCGTCTTCAATGGCGCCATAAGCGCGCTGCATCATGGTCAGCAGCAGTAGCGACGTCAGGGCTACAAAGCCAATGCCTTTATAGACGCTCCAGCGCACCAGCGCTGCCGGATCGGAGACAAAGAACGCGAGCACCTGATCTGAGAACACAATCCACACCGTGGCAATCACCGCGTAGATACCGGCTATCCGCCACGCACGCCGATGCAGGCGGGTCCAACGGGGCCTGCGTTTGACGGGAGAACGGGTCAAGGGCGTTGACGATGGGTACATGGGGCGCTTGCCGGATCGTGATGAGTTTCACCTGAACTTATCGTCCCATAATTTTCTGCCATACAACAGTACCTGATTGGCTAATCAGCTTGTCTTGGCCATGTCACATGGACTGCGTTATGCTGTTGCTTCCATTAGTCCTGTTGCGTCCCCATGGCGCTGTTTATGTCAGTTCCCGAACACGCGCCTGCCAACGTCGCGCCTGCTTGGTCATGCGACCACGATACCTGGCTTGTTTTTTGTACCGCCATCGATAATTTTGGTGATATCGGTGTGTGCTGGCGTTTGGCCCGGCAACTGGTCGTTGAGCATGAGCAACAGGTTGTGCTCTACATCGATGACTGGCACAAGGCGCTGGTGTTTTTGCAGCGAGAGGATGGCTGCTCGCTGACGCACATCGAAGAACAGGGCGTCCTGTTGCGTCGCTGGCATGATGGCATTGACTGGACCGCGTCGCTGGCGTCGGCCGGCATGGTGATCGAGGCGTTCGGTTGCAGTCTGCCGGACACCCTGATCGAAGCCATGGCCAAAGAGGGGGGCCGCCGGGCCCCGCCCTGCTGGGTCAATCTGGAATACCTCAGTGCCGAAGCGTGGGTGGAAGACTATCATGGTCAGCAATCTATTCAGTCAGCGCCGGTAACCGGGACTTGCGCAACCCCGGTTGTGCTCAAAAAAACCTTCTTTTTCCCCGGATTTACCGCCGCCACCGGCGGTCTGATACGCGAGCGGCATCTGCTGGCGTCACACCAGGCTTGGCAGGCAGAGCAAGCGCGAACGCGGGCCGAGCTGGTGCCGGCCTCAGGCTGCGCGCATGACAGGTCGCTGTGGATATCGTTGTTTGCCTATCCCAGACCACCTGGCAATGTCGCCCTCAGGAGCTGGTTTGCAGCGCTGGCAGAAGGCGCGGAGCCGGTGTTGTGTGTCGTGCCTGCGGGCAGTCTGCTGGTCGATGTGGCTGATGCACTGGAGCTGACGCATACCCCGGCCGTCGGCGAGGTGATCTGCCGGGACTCACTCAGCGTTGCGGTCATCCCCTTCTTGTCGCTGGACGATTATGATCGGCTGCTTAGCGTTTGTGACCTGAATCTGGTGCGGGGCGAGGATTCGTTTGTGCGCGCCCAGTGGGCGGCCAGACCGCTGATCTGGCATATCTATCCGCAGCAGGATGACGCGCACCAGCTTAAACTGGATGCCTTTCTGGAGCGTTATGGTGAAGACCGGTGGTCACCTGGCAGCGCCGACAAACTGGCAAGATTTACCCGGTTCTGGAATCTTGATGCAGACTGCCGCAAATTATGGCATGATCTGCGCCCGCAACTCCCGGACCTTACCCACAGGGCCCGGAACTGGCAGCAAAAACTGGCTGCTTTGCCTGATCTGGCGAGCAGTCTGATGCAGTTCTACCGTAATCGGCCTTAGCCGTTACCCCATTATTTGAGTACGCATTCATGAAAATCGCACAAGAAATCCGTGCCGGTCAGGTCATCATGGTCGGCGGGTCGCCCTGGAAAGTGCAGAAGACCGAGTTCAATAAATCAGGCCGCAATTCTGCCGTTTGCAAAATGAAGCTCAAGAACCTGCTCAACGGCGTCGCGACCGAGACGGTGTTCAAGGCTGACGACAAGCTGGAAAACGTGGTGCTGGAGCAAAAGGAAGTGACCTATTCCTACTTCGCAGATCCCATGTACGTGTTTGTCGATACCGACTACGAACAGATCGAGATTGAGAAAGACGACCTGGACAATGTCATCGACTATATTGAAGACGGCATGGAAGATATCTGCCAGGCAGTGTTCTACAACGGCAAGGTCATCTCCATTGATCTGCCCAACTCGATTGTGCGTGAAATCGCCTACACCGAGCCTTCTGCCCGCGGTGATACCTCCGGCAAGGTGATGAAAACAGCACGGCTGAACAGTGGTTATGAGCTGTCCGTATCGTCGTTCTGCGAAATCGGCGATTCTGTTGAAATCGATACTCGCACCGGTGAGTACAAGTCACGCATCAAGCGCTGATAAACGACCGGTGAGCGCCGACATGGCACTCACCGGTTGACTTCGCTGGCTGAGCTGCCTTTAATGACCCGTCCCTAATCCTCGGAGGAGTCTGGTTTGTCCGATTCGGCAGGGCCGTCCATGCGCCCGCAAGCAACACCCCCGCCAGAAAAGTCAGCGCAACGCTTGCCTGACCACCCGTCTGCCCGTCACATCAATCCGGTGGTGATGGCTGGTTCCGCCGCTGGCATTCTGTTGTTTGCCCTGTGGGCGCTGATGTTCGCCGATCAGGCCATCGTGGTCATCAATGCGGTTCTGGCCCAGGTCTCGCGAAGCTTCGGCTGGTTCTACTTTCTGGCCGTACTGGTTTACCTCTTGTTTGTCATTGCCATTGCGGTTTCACGGTTTGGTGATATTCGCCTGGGGCCGGACGGCTCCACCCCTGAGTTTCCGCTGTTGAGCTGGGCCGCCATGCTGTTTGCAGCCGGTATTGGTATCGATTTACTGTTCTTCAGCGTCTCCGAGCCGCTGTTTCATTTCCTGATGCCCCTGGATCAGGCGCCAGGTAGCGTCGAGGCGGCCCGCCATGCCATGGAGCTGACATTTCTGCACTGGGGGCTGTCGGGCTGGGGTGTTTACACCCTGGTCGGCATGTCGCTGGCGTTTTTCTGTTATCGCCAGGGGCTGCCGTTGACCATCCGGTCGGCCCTGTACCCGATCTTCGGTAAACACATCAATGGCGCCGTGGGTCACACGGTCGATATCGCTGCTGTGCTGGGCACCGTGTTTGGCATCGCCACCAGTCTGGGTATTGGCATTATCCAGCTCAATTTCGGCCTGAACTATATGTTCGGACTCCCCGAGGGCCTTGCCGTGCAAACGTCGCTGGCAGTATTGATTGTGCTGTTTTCGGCGATGTCAGCGGTGACGGGTGTGGATCGTGGCATCCGTCGCCTGTCGGAATTCAACATGGCCCTGGCCTTGCTGCTGGTGGTGTTCGTGTTGTTCAGTGGCAAGACCATTTTCCTGCTGAACGTGATGGTGACCAATGTTGGCGACTATCTCGGCGATTTCTTCCAGTTGTCCACCGATACCTATGCCTTTGATCGCCCGGTGGAGTGGCTCAATGCCTGGACCGTGTTTTTCTGGGCCTGGTGGATAGCCTGGGGGCCATTTGTCGGCCTGTTTCTGGCACGTATTTCACGCGGGCGCACCATCCGTGAGTTTGTCGCCGGAACGCTGATACTGCCCTTGTGTTTCATGATGGTATGGATGTCGGTCATCGGTAACAGTGCCATCGATCTGGCCATGAGCGGTGCGGCCGGCAGTGAATTTGCCGAACAGGCCATCGACCACCCCGGCTCGTCCATCTATCTGTTTATGGAAAGCCTGCCCTGGTCGTCGGTGACCACGGTCGTGGTGAGTATTCTGGCGATTGTGTTCTTCATTACCTCGGGTGATTCCGGCTCGCTGGTGCTGTCCAACCTCACTGTCCGGCACCCTGTCATTGATGGCCGCGGCGTGCCCGGCAAGGTACGGCAACCGGACCCGGCATCATGGTTGCGTATCTTCTGGGCGATTGTTATTGGTGTGCTGACATTATCACTGTTGCTGGCTGACGGCTTGGCGACGCTGCAGGGCGCCGTGGTTATCATGGGCCTGCCTTTTGCCATGGTGCTGATCCTGATGATGTTTTCCCTGTACAAGGCGTTAAAGCAGGAAGTATGTAAATGAACGAAGCAAACTTTGATCGCAGTGCCGATTACATTATTGTGGGTGCCGGTTCTGCCGGTTGCGTGCTGGCCGACAGACTCAGCGCCGACGGGCAGCACGAGGTGCTGGTGCTGGAATTTGGTGGTATGGACAATTCGTTGTTCATTCAAATGCCTACCGCGTTGTCCATCCCCATGAGCAGCCCAAAATATGATTGGGGACTGCACACGCGGCCCGAACCCGGCCTGTGCGGGCGCGCGGTGCACCAGGCGCGCGGCAAGGTCATTGGTGGCTCGTCGTCGATCAATGGCATGGTGTATGTTCGCGGCAACGCGGGTGACTTTGAACAGTGGCGGGAACAAGGTGCAGAAGGCTGGGGATACGCAGATGTGTTGCCCTATTTTCAACGTGCAGAAGATTGCCTTTACGGCACGGATGACTATCGCGGCGTTGAGGGGCCGGTTGGCATTGGAAATGGCAACAACATGCGCAACCCGCTCTACCGTGTCTTTATCGAGGCCGGTCGGCAGGCCGGTTATGGGGTGACCGAAGACTACAATGGTTATCGCCAGGAAGGGTTTGGCCGCATGGACATGACGGTTCGTGACGGTGTGCGCTGTTCCACGGCCAATGCCTACCTCAAGCCCGCCCTGAGCCGATCGAACCTGACCCTTCAGACTCATGCGCTGACCACGCGTGTCCTGATGGACGGCAAGCGTGCGGTGGGTGTGGAATATCGCCACCAGGGCGAGGTGGTGACGGTCAGGGCGCGCCGCGACGTTATCCTGTCTGCCAGCGCCTTCAATTCACCGAAACTGTTGATGCTGTCAGGCATTGGCCCCAGGGCGCACCTGCAGGACATGGGGGTGGGTGTTGTTCATGACCTGCCCGGTGTAGGCCAGAACCTGCAGGATCACCTTGAGGTCTGGATTCAACATGCCAGCCGCAAGTCAGGCACACTCAACGGCTGGCTCAATCCGCTGGGCAAGTTGCTGATCGGGGCGCGCTGGCTGCTATTCAAAACCGGGCTGGGCGCGACCAACCACTTTGAGTCCAACGCCTATATTCGCAGTCGCGCCGGTCTGCAATACCCGGATCTGCAGTATCACTTTCTTGCCGGTGCCATCGCCTACGATGGTTCCAGCGCTCTGCAGGGCCATGGTTTTCAGGTGCATCTGGGCGCCAACAAACCACTGAGTCGCGGACGTGTGCAACTGGCGTCAAGTGATCCGGAAACGCCCCCGGATATACTTTTTAATTATCTTGACGAAGTCGCAGACAGGCAAGCCTACCGGGATGGTCTGCGGCTGACCCGCGAGATTTTTGCCCAGCCTGCGTTTGCCGACTACCTCGGCGAAGAGGTATCACCAGGTCCTGCGGTGCAGACTGATGACGATATCGATGCATGGGTAGCCGCCAGTGCTGCCACTGCCTATCACCCCTGTGGCAGTTGCCGAATGGGCAGCGATGCGATGGCGGTCGTGGACACACACTGCCGGGTACATGGCATTGAGAATCTGCGAGTGGTGGACTCATCGGTAATGCCGACGCTGACCAATGGCAACATCAATGCACCCACCATCATGATCGGCGAAAAAGCGGCGGATCATATTCTGGGCAGAACGCCATTGACGCCCAGCGCTGCACCCTCCTGGCAGGCGCCCGACTGGCAGCATCGTCAGCGCGAGTCAGTGAAGTAGGAGGTCTCCCGGCAATCCAGCGGTAATCCTGTGTTATGCATTCATTTTCCGAATCAATGTCATAGTATTTTCGTATTAAAACTAATTCTATATTCGTTTTAGTATATGGCGTGTCATAAAGATCAACACCCAAAAAGGAAAATCATAATGCGAAAACACTCACTCTCGCTGGCCATTGCAATGGCGGTCGCTGTATCGTCAATAACCCTGACGTCTCCCGTGTTCGCGCAGGAAGGCGCGCCCACCAACGAATACTGGTGGCCCAACCAACTGAGTCTGGAACCTTTACGCTACAACGATGCGCAGGGCAACCCGCTGGGCGCCGATTTTGACTACGCTGAAGCGTTCTCCAGCCTGGATCTGGATGCCCTGATCAGTGATCTGGAAGTATTGATGACCACCTCTCAGGACTGGTGGCCTGCCGACTATGGTCATTACGGACCGTTTTTCATCCGCATGGCATGGCACAGTGCCGGCACCTACCGCATCACGGACGGTCGTGGCGGGGCCGATGGTGGCATGCAGCGCTTTGCGCCGCTGAACAGCTGGCCGGACAACGCCAACCTCGACAAGGCCCAGCGTTTGTTGTGGCCGCTGAAAGCAAAATATGGCAACAGCATTTCCTGGGCCGATCTGATGGTGCTGGCGGGCACGGTTGCCATGGACTCAATGGGTTTTGAAACTTACGGCTTTGCCGGTGGACGCGTTGACGCCTGGCAACCGGAAGAGGTGAACTGGGGGCCCGAAGGTGAATGGCTGGCCGACAACCGTCGTACTGACGACGGTGATCTGGCCGGAGCGGTAGGTGCCAGTCAGATGGGCCTGATCTACGTGAATCCGGAAGGCCCGGGTGGCAATCCCGACCCGCTGGCCGCAGCAGAAGAGATCCGCCGGACCTTCGGCCGCATGGCAATGAATGATGAAGAAACGGTTGCCCTGATCGCCGGCGGACACACGTTTGGCAAGGCTCACGGTGCTGCCCGCCCCGAAGGTAATGTCGGGCGCGAGCCGGCTGCGGCTGGCATTGAGCAGCAGGGTCTGGGCTGGCAGAACAGTTACGGCAGCGGTAGCGGTGCCGACACCATCACCAGTGGCCTGGAAGGTGCGTGGACAGTGAACCCTGCTGCCTGGACGCACAACTACCTGGAAAACCTGTATGGTTATGAGTGGGTACAGACCCGAAGCCCTGCGGGTGCCCTGCAGTGGATTCCGGCCGATGGTGAAGCCGCAAACCTGGTGCCCGACGCACACGATCCGTCCAAGCGTCATGCGCCGATCATGTTCACCACCGATCTGGCACTGAAAGAAGATCCGGCCTATCGCGAGATCACCATGCGCTGGCTGGAGAACCCCGAAGAATTTGAGGTGGCGTTTGCTAAAGCCTGGTTCAAGCTGACACACCGTGACATGGGGCCGTCATCGCGTTACCTGGGTAACCTGGCACCGCAGGAAGAGATGATCTGGCAGGACCCGGTTCCGGCCGTTGATCATACGCTGGTCAATGACGCGGATGTGGCGGCGTTGAAGGCGGACATCCTGGCAACAGGCCTGTCAACCGGCGAGCTGATCAGAACCGCATGGGCATCGGCCGCTACCTATCGTGGTACGGACATGCGTGGCGGCGCCAATGGTGCCCGTATCCGTCTGGCACCGCAGAACCAGTGGGCAGTCAATCAGCCGGATGAGCTGGCGCGTGTACTTGATGCACTGGCAGGCGTTCAGCGTGACTTCAATAGCGCCCAGTCAGGCGACAAGCGCGTGTCGCTCGCCGACCTGATTGTTCTGGGTGGCGCCGCCGCCATTGAGCAGGCTGCCGAGCGCGCTGGTCATGAGGTTGACGTACCGTTTGTCGCCGGTCGAACCGATGCCACGGCAGAACAGACTGACGCGGAATCTTTCGCGCCGCTGGAGCCGACAGCTGACGGGTTCCGCAACTACATTGAAGCGGGGCATCCGCGATCCCCCACCGAAGCGTTGATCGAGCGAGCGGCCTTGCTCGACCTCACCATCCCGGAGATGACTGCGCTGGTGGGTGGCATGCGTGTACTGGATGCCAATGTCGGCGGCGTTGATCATGGTGTGTTTACTGATCAGCCTGGCACATTGAGCAATGACTACTTCGTCAATCTGGTGGACATGTCGACGGTCTGGTCACAGTCTGACGCCAATGCAGGCATCTACGAGGGCCGCAATCGCGACACCGGCGACCTGATGTGGACAGCAACGCCGGTGGATCTGATCTTCGGGTCAAACTCCGAGCTGCGCGCGGTAGCCGAGGTCTATGCAATCAACGATGGCGAAGAAAAATTCGTGCACGATTTCGTGAATGCCTGGACCAAAGTCATGACACTGGATCGCTTTGATGTGAAGTGACTATGACCCTCAGGCCGGTTACCCGGCCTGAGAACTGTTAAAAAAAGGCGATGCCTGTGAACACACAGCATCGCCTTTTTTTTTGATCACTCCTGCACCGATTTCAGGTAGCTCAGCATGGCACGCGCGTGGGCCTCAGTGACACCCAGGTCGGGCATCAATGTGTCCGGGTCAACAGCGGATGGCGCTGTTACCCAGCGGACAAAATTTTCGTCACTGTATTCCAGAATTCCGGCGATGTAGTTGCGATGGGTCATGCCCGTCAATGGTGGCCCGACGTGCTTACGTGCAGCCGTGATGCCGGTAATGACGTGGCAGCTGACGCAGTTGTATTGCTGCAGGGCGACTTTCCCCGAGTCAGTCAGCGAGTCTTGCTGCTCATCGCTGGTGGATGCAGACACCTGTGCCCCCTGCTGCGATGCCTGACCTGTCGCTGCTGCGCTGGCCTGGCGCAGAAGGCGATCATAATCTGCCCGGGTCATATCGGCGAGCTGTTTGACCAGTGCCACGACCTGCCACATTTCCTCTGCACTCATGCGATAGGCCCAGGCCGGCATGCCGGTCATTCTGATGCCCTGCTCAACCACGGTATATATTTCCTGCGGGGTTCGGGTTCGCGCCAGTTCCACGATGGCTGTGGGAGACGGTTTCATGCCCAGCGAAAAACTGTCCGGGGCGCGCCCGGGCGCACCATGACACTGCCGACAATTGGCTTCGTATTGCACGATGCCGGCATGCTGCCAGTCCAGCGACGCAAGGTCCGGTGCTTCGTAATCACTGCGTGCTGCCACTGATCGAGAGCGCACCACCGCCATCGATTCATAAACAAGAGATGTATGCTGCCTGAGCGCCGAGGTGTCATACACACCCGCATAAACAAAGATACCGGCACCGATGGCTGCAAATGCAGCCACCAGCACCACGGCAAGGTAAACACGCCTGGTTTCAGTTTTCATCGTCCTTCCATCGTATACAAATAAGCCGCGATATCTTCCGCAGCAGCCCGATCGAGGCCGCTATCCGGCATGACCGTTTCCGGTGCTACGTCCCGGGGGTGTTGCAGCCAACGCACCAGATTGGTGAAGTTGTTGGGCAATATGCCGGCAAGGTAGGCGCGCCGTGCCAGGTTGGTCAAAGGCGGCCCCACGCGGCCGTCGGCGCTATCAATGCCAGGGATCTCATGACAACTGCCGCAGCCACTGAGCCTGATGGCTTGCATGCCGCGTTCGGCGTTACCACTGGGCGCCTGTGACACCGTTTCGGGTTTGCATCCGGCCAACAGCATGCCGGCCAGCATCACCGAGACAAACAGGGTCGTTGTGGCGCTGTTGCTCATGAGTGAGAGTGCTCCGTGTTGGCCCTTGGCCGCGTCGATGCGCGCCGGGGTGAGGGCTGGTCGGGCTCGCTGCTGCGCATGACGGCGGCCAGCGACACCAGCCCGGCAAGCAGAAAAACGATGCCCGCCGGCATCCACATGATCAGCCCGCCCAGTTGCTGGTCCTGCAAGGCGGTAAAGCCCCATTGCGGCGCAGAGGTTTCGTACGGGGTGTACCAGATCCGTGAGGAGAAAGTGAGCAGTGCCCCCAGCATTGATGCATGCAGCGCCGTGGTAAACAGATAGATGACATTGGCTGCCGGTGCGGTTTGCTTCGGTTTAAGCAGCGCGAACCAGAACACCAGTGCGATAAACAGGAAGCTGATGTGCTGCGCTGTGTGCACCAGGTCGCTCTGCAGACCTGCGTTGAACAGCACCGGAATATGCCAGCCCCAGAGCCCGACGGCATGAATGATCCAGGCGTTGATCGGCGCGCCCAGCCAGGCAAGCCAGCGCGATCCCCCGGTCCTGCGCAGCAGGGTGCCGATGGCGCGCGCCGTCGGGCGTGGCAACCCGCGCAACAGGTTGGCTGACGGCCGGCTCATTACCAGCAACGGTGCTGCACCGAGCATCATCAGCTCGTGTTGAATCATATGGACCGAGAACAGCGCATTGCCCATCGGATCAATCGGTGGGCTTAGCGCCACCGCCAGCAGTATCCAGCCTGCCCAGAACCAGTATTGCCGGTTTTTTTGTTCAGCGGGCAAGGTCTCCGGGGTTCGCTGGCCGCGCCAGTACAGCAGCGCGGTTGTCAGCAGCAGCACGGTGGTCAGCGCATCCGGTCGCCAGGGGTTAAAATCACTGCCGTCACCGTATGTGTGAGCACTGGCGCTGCTGATCAAGATCAGGGTGGCGAGCATCGCAAATGTCGGCAACAGCGACTTGGGCCAGACCATTACATGCATGGTGGCACCACCAGCAGAGGAAGTGTCTGCATCAGTATGGAGGCGATCATGAATATGCCCAGCAGCAGTCCGGATGTGGCGATAAAAAGACCCCGTCGCTGACTTTCGGGTGCCAGGCGGATGGCACGCCGATTCTGATAGCAGCGCACACATCCCAGGATGGCCATCAACAGCATGGCCGCGGTGAACAGAGACAGGATGACCAGTGCCGCGCGGTCGCCCAGGGCGGAGAGTTGCTGGCAATACAACTCCACAAACGCATAACTCACTGAGACATGAAGGGCCCACGCCAGCACCGGCGCAAAAGCACTCAGCCACAGGCGCAGATTGCTTATTCTCTGCTGCTGGCGGGGGCCAGTCTGCATGCAATTATCCTCCTGCTGTTTGTGTCATTCGGGGCGCCCAGTACAGGATCAGGTAGAACGGTATCCATGCCAGGGCGACAAAATTCCAGTACAGGGTATCCACGACCACGCCGATGCGTTGTTTGCTGTTGAAAAATTTCTTCATGCCGAGCAATGCAACAACCGAGGTGCCGGTGGCTGCGGATACCACATGCAGGAAATGGAAACCGGAAATGGTCCATACCAGGGAGCCATACACATGGTCATTCCAGCTGAAGTCGAAGGTCTGGAACTGCAGCCAGCGGATGACCAGCACCACAGTGGCCAGCGCCACGGAGGCCCAGGTATAGATGACAAAGGCGGTGACCCGGTCACGATTGACGGATTTACCTGCCAGGTACATGGTGACGCAACTCACCAGTAACAGAACCATGGAGACGGTGGGCCACAGTAGTTCCGATGCCGGTTGCCCTTCCGGAGGCCATGTCGGATTGACCATTACCAGATAAAAATAGCTGATCACAAAGGCGGCTACGACGCTCATTTCGATCAGAATCAGACCCACGATACCCCACCAGATCGGCGCATCGGTACCGCCGTGAAATCGGCTCAGCTGGGTCGCATCGACACTGAATTGTGGCTCAGTGACTTCAGACATTGACATAATCACCTCCGCACAACATCAGTTCTCCTTCGTACTTATCCATGGCTTTCTGGGCCACAGCCAGCCGGTGATCGCGAAAAAGCTGAGGGCGAAACCGACGACAAACAGCAATGGCTGAAACATGAAACCGAGAAAACCAAAACCCACAACCAGGGCCAGCAGGAACGGCCAGATGCTGGGGCCGGGCATGATCAGCACACTTTGCGGCTGCGCCTCCAGCAGGGTAGTTACCAGCAGTTCGCGGCGATCAGCACGCAGACCTTTGACATATTGACGGCGCGTCAGGTCTGCTTCATCCCACAGCGGATGCCGGCTGTTAACAACGGGCAGGTGTCGGAAGTTGTAGTTTTGCGGCGGTGACGTCGCTGCCCATTCCAGGGTGTCCGCCTGCCATGGATTGTCGCCAGCCTCGGCGCCACGGGTGCGGCTGATAACGGCATTGATCAGCGTCAGCAGGAAACCGGCGGCCAGCACAAATGCTGCGAGCGTGATGGCGAAATTGAGGTCGCCCCAGCCCATGCCTTCCAGATAGGTGTAGATCCGCCGCGGCATGCCCTCCAGACCCAATTGATGCATGGGGAAAAATGTCAGGTTGGTACCAATAAATATCAGGGCAAAGCTCCATTTGCCCAAGCGCTCGGACATCAGGCGCCCGGTCATCTTGGGGTACCAGTAGTACAGGCCGGCAAAGAACGGAAAGACCGCGCCGCCGATCAGCACATAATGCAGATGCGCAACCACAAAATAACTGTCATGCACCTGGGTATCGAATGGAATGGAGGCAACCATGACGCCGGTGAGACCGCCGATGATAAAGATGGCAAAGAAGCCCAGTACAAACAGCATGGGGGTTGCGAAACGGATACGGGTGCCCCACAGCGAGGCGATCCAGCAGAAAACCTGCACGCCACTGGGGATGGCGATCATCGCCCCGGCGGCGGTGAAAAAGCTCAGCCCCAGGTGCGGCAGGCCGGTGGTAAACATATGGTGAACCCACAGGCCGAAGGACACAAAGCCGGTGGCAACCAGGGCCAGCACCAGTGCGGTGTAACCAAAAACCGGCTTGCGGGTAAACGTGGCAATGACAGTGGAGATGATGCCCAGCGCCGGGACCATGATGATATAAACTTCCGGGTGTCCGAAGAACCAGAACAGGTGCTGCCACAACAACGGATCACCGCCACCGCTGGCGACAAAAAACTGCATGTCAAAGGCCCGGTCAAGCGCCAGCAGCACACTGCCGGCCATAACGGTGGGCATGGCAAACAGGATCATGAACGACATCACCAGGATGGACCAGACGAACAGCGGCATGCGGTTGAGTGTCATGCCGGGCGCTCGCTGTTTGAGTATGGTGACGATCAGCTCAACAGCCGCAGCCAGCGCGGAGATTTCAATGAAGGTGATCATCGAGGTCCAGAAATCCATGCCCTTGCCGGGGGAAAACGCGATGTTGGCGAGAGGCACATAGCTGAACCAGCCAGCCGCCGGCGCCATACCGAGGAAAAGCGCGACGAACAGCGAGACACCGGCGATCAGGTAAACGTAATAGCCAAAGGCATTGAGGCGCGGAAAACTCATGTCGCGCGTCCCGATCATCAGTGGCACCAGATAGATGCCCAGCCCTTCCATGGCGGGCACGGCAAAAAAGAACATCATCGTGGTGCCGTGCATGGTGAACAGCTGATTGTAAAAATCGGCACCGAGCAGGGTGTTTTCCGGGGCGATCAGCTGCAGGCGCATGATTAACGCCAGCACGCCGGCCAACGCGAAGAATATCAGCGAGGTGACCACAAAGCGGTAGCCAATCTGGCGCTGATTGACGTGCGTAAACCAGCTGACAAACCCCGGCGGCGATTGCCAGGTCTGCGACAGCGGCGCTGTTGCCTCGGGTGTCTGGTCATATGTTGGTGACTTATGCATTATTCCAGCGTCCCCAGGTATGCCAGCAGATTGTTCATGTCCTGCGGGGAGAGCAGGGTGCGGGGCATTTTGTTGCCGGGTTTGACGCGCTGGGGATCGCCGATCCACCCGGCCAGATGTCCCTGGTTATTGGTGAGTGTCGCGGCGGCAAGTGTCCGCCTGGACGCCAGATGCGTGAGATCCGGACCGATTACGCCAACGGCCCGGGTGCCCCGGACGCGGTGGCATTGACCACAGGACTGCTCGAAAACCTCAAGGCCCTGCTGCGCGGCGTCGGTGGTCGGGGTGGGGGCAGGTTCGGCCTGATGCGCCAGCCAGGCATTAAATTCGGCCTCGGGCCGGGCAACCACCACAAAAGCCATCAGGGCGTGTTGCAGCCCGCAAAACTCTGCGCACTGTCCCCGGTATTGACCTGCTTCGGTGGCAACGAACCAGCTGCTGTTGACCTTGCCGGGCACCATGTCGGTTTTGCCCTGCAGTTGCGGCACCCAAAAGCTGTGAATGACATCGCCTGAGACCAGCTCAATGGCAACCGGTCGGTCGACCGGCACATGCATTTCATTGGCGGTGGTGGCCGTGACGTTGCCGGCGCTGTCGAGGTATTCAATTTCCCACCACCACATCCAGCCGGTGACGCGGACCTGAATGGCATCAGGAGGCGGCGTTGACGCAATGCTGCGGCCCAGCAGCAGGCTGCCGCCGACCAGAATCACCAGTACCAGTGCGGGGATGGCCACGCCGGCCAGCAGCACAAAATTTTTGCTGGCGGTCAGGCCCAGTGGCGATTCACGGTGTCGTCCATGCCACAAGGCCCAGGCCAGCAAAGCCATCACCGCGAGGAAAATCGCAACGCCGGCCCAAAGCATGATCCACCACAACAGCTCGATGCTCTGTGCCTGTGTACTGGCCGGTTGCAGGGTGGACTGGCGCGCGCCTTGCTGTGCGGCGGTGCCACCGGACAGCAGACACAACCCGATCAGTCCGCAGCCATCGGGCAAGCCCTGACGGGCTGCGGAAGTGAGGGATGACAAAATCCTGCTTGTCTGTCGCTTCACTGGCTCTTTCCCTGCCACCACAATCGTTTTTCTGATTGGCTGTGGCCGGTCTGGTGCATTTACTACAACCTAAAGATACCGTCTGCATCTCCGATTGTCGAATGCTCGAGCCGGTGCGTCATGTCCACCGATGTCAAATCGGGTCTGCGGCCTGCACTGAAAATTTGAAGTCACCCAGGTGGCGCAAGGTGACATTGAAGGTTTCCAGTCCGACCTTTACCTGCGGCAAAATCAGCACGTTATTGGGGCCGTCAAAGAATGACGGTATCGCGTCGGGATCGTCAGCCGTGTTCTCATCGGCGGTGGCCAGGAAAAAATTCAGGTCGCCGGTGTGCTTCAGCGTCACAGAGAAATTCTGACTGTCTACATAGACTTTGGGAATGGTGACCGTATCGGTTGCGCCATCAAACACATTGCGCAGTGCGCGTATATCGGACAGAGAGTTGATCGCCGTCATGCCGGTGGCATTGTCGTTGATGAAACTGTAAAGCTCGGCAATACTGGCATAGACACCGGGCGAGCCAGGCGTGCCACAGTTGGCCGTCTCACTGCCGCCGAAACTGGTAATGCCCAACTGCACGGCGCCCTGGCCCGGCGCCAGGTTGACAAACAGGGGACCACCACTGTCGCCCTGGCAAGTGTCCGAGGTGTCGGTATTGGTGTACCCGTCCGCGCAGAACATGTTGGACGTAATCACACCCTCATGCGCTGAATTGCAGAGCGCCGCGGTGCTGACACGTTGCTGCGTCTGCAGCAGGGTGTCAGAGGGGGCGCTGCCATCGTTGATGGTGGCGCCCCAGCCGGCAACAATGGTCGGCAAATGCGCCGGTATCGCGCCCGTGAAGAGCTTGACTGGCGTGACACTGACCGCTGATGACAGCTCCACCAGCGCAATGTCAAAGTCATTGGTGTTGGCGCTGGTCTCTGTGTCGGGTTGATAGCTGGGGTGAATCAGCACGCGGCTGGCGCTGCGTTCGATAGCCCCGGCTGCAATGTCAACAATATTGTCGGTGTTCAGGGTGACCGTGGTCAGCGAGGCCGGATCGTCGGCAATCGCATCACCGGCTTCATTGAGAAAGCAGTGTGCCGCCGTCAGTACCCAGTTGGGGGCGATCAGGCTGCCGCCGCAGCCACCGCCATTGTCACTGTCCTTGCCGCCTTGGATAAAAAAACTGGCCATCCAGGGGTAGGTTGCTGTGGATGCGGGCTTGCCATTGATGATGCGGGTCTGTTGCTGTGAATTTGCAGGAAGCGAGACCAGCGCTGTACAAAACAGCAAGCCGGTGGCCAGGTAAACATGTTTCATGAGTGTCAGTCTCCCTGCCTGGGGCAGAAACCAGCGTGTTGGTGAGAGAATGTGCGACGTTCGGACGCCATACCAGGGGATCAGCCGTTATAATCGGATACAAGTAAACGAAAGGTCAAGCATGTATTCGTCTATCGGGCGCCGCCGTTACGGGCTCTGGGTTGCCGGGCGTTATAAGTTCGTAAAAAAAGAATAAATAGTGATGTAATATCTATTTTACAGATGAGATATTTTGCCTGAAGATGGCACACGGCGGTCAAAGCTTCTCGCTGAGCACGTTTTGGTCGATGGAAAATCACAGGAGACAGGCATGTTCAACCTCACGCATCTGCGTTCGCTGGAAGCAGAGTCCATTCATATCATTCGCGAAGTTGTCGCCAGTTTCGACAACCCCTGCATGTTTTATTCCATTGGCAAGGACTCCACGGTGATGTTGCATCTGGCGCGTAAGGCACTGTACCCGTCCCCGGTCCCGTTGTCGCTGCTGCACATTGACACGACCTGGGAATTTGCCGAAATGGCGCGCTTCCGGGATGCGCTGGCGGACAGGTATGGCTTGAACATGATCGTGCATACCAACACCGACGCCCTGGCCGCTGGCGTGCACCCGGTCGAGTCGGGCTCCGTGCAGTACAACGACCAGATGAAAACGGCTGCGCTCAAGCAGGCGTTGGCCCGCTACGGCTTTGATGCTGCGCTGGGTGGCGCGCGCCGGGACGAAGAAAAGTCCCGGGCAAAAGAGCGCGTGTTTTCGGTCAGAGGGAAAAACCAGGTCTGGGACCCGAAGAATCAGCGCCCAGAGTTGTGGAACATCTTCAATACCAAGGTCGGTCAGGGTGAGAGTGTCCGCGTATTCCCATTGTCCAACTGGACAGAGCTGGATGTCTGGCAATATATCATGCTGGAGAAGATTGATCTGGTTGACCTGTATTTTGCCGCGCCCAGAAACAGCTGGGTGGCCAGCGACAGCGGTCAGATATTCGCGCTGGATGATGAACGCATGCTGCCCTATCTGAATGCAGCAGAGCGTGATTCCATAGCCACCCGGCATATTCGCTTTCGCACACTGGGGTGTTATCCGCAGACCGGTGCCGTACTCAGCCAAGCGCAGACCGTTCCGGATATCATCCAGGAGCTGCTGCTGGACAAATCCAGCGAGCGCCAGGGGCGTACTCTGGACAAAGACCAGGTGGCATCGATGGAGAGAAAAAAGCGCGAAGGCTATTTCTAGCGCCTCATCCGGCCTGTCGAGGTCCGGGCCGAGCTAACGGGCGCGTTGTTCTCGCATGGTTTGACGCTGGCAGCGGAATGCGGTATCACTGCACACCGTTTATCCGTGAACAATAACTGAGCATTTAGTGGCAACCAGTGACCTTTTAGCAACGCTGTTGAGCTGTGCATTTTTCATGGCGCTGGTGGCGTGGATATCGTTCCGCAAAAGTCGCGGCGAGGTCAGCACGCAAGATGGCTATTTTCTCGCCGGCCGCGGGCTCAACGCGGTCTTTATCGCCGGCTCCATGCTGCTTACCAACCTGTCTGCGGAGCAGTTGATCGGCCTGAACGGGTCGGCCTACGGTTTCAACATGAGCAGCATGGCCTGGGAAGTAACGGCCGCGTTCGCGACCATCTGCATGGCATTCATTTTCCTGCCGCGCTATCTGGCTGGCGCCTTCAGCACCCTGCCGGCCTTTCTCAATAACCGGTTTGATGATGGCGTGCGGCGGCTGTCGGTGATCCTGTTTATGGTGGGTTATGGGCTGGTAACCATTCCTTCCGTACTCTATGCCGGTTCCATTGCAGTTCTGCAGTTGTTTGATGTGCCCGGTTTGCTTGGTGTCAGTTATAGCCAGGCGTTATGGATGACCATTATCGCCATTGGCTTCACCGGCAGTCTGTATGCGGTGTTTGGCGGCCTGAAGGCGGTCGCGGTCTCCGACACATTGAATGGTGCGGGGCTGCTGCTGATTGGTATCGCAGTGCCATTGCTGGGACTGTCGGCACTGGGCGAGGGCAGCATCCGCGAGGGTCTGGCAATCATTACCAGTACCGACACGCAAAAGCTCAATGCCATCGGCGGGCCCACCGATCCGACGCCTTTTGGCACGCTGTTTACCGGCATGGTGCTGGCCAACCTGTTTTACTGGTGCACCAATCAGTACGTGATCCAGCGGACCCTGGCGGCAAAAAACCTTGCTGAAGGTCAGAAGGGCGTGTTGTTTACCGGCTTTTTCAAGGTCCTGGTACCGTTTCTGATGATGATACCGGGCGTGATTGCCTTTCATATGTACGGGCCTGGTTTGAGCTCGATAGATCTTGCCTATCCCAGACTGGTGCGTGATGTGTTGCCGGTGTATGCCTCCGGGTTCTTTCTGGCGGTGTTGCTGGGTGCAGTATTCAGTTCCTTCAATTCGCTGCTGAACAGTGCTGCAACCCTGTTTTGCCTGGATGTCTATGCCCCGCTGAAGAAGCAGCCGGTTGATGACAGATCCATGGTGCGCGTTGCCAAGCTCGCCAGTGTGGTCATTGCCCTGTTCTCCTTTGCCATCGCGCCGCTGTTGCAATACGCGCCGGAAGGGCTGTGGCAGCTGATTCGCATGTTCACCGGGTTCTACAATATTCCGGTGATTGCGGTGGTCATCGTGGGCCTGTTCACCACACGCGTGCCGGCACTGGGCGCCAAGGTGGCGATCGTGTTTCATGTCATCGCCTACGGTTTGCTGCGCTTTGTCTTCGATGACGCGGTGACTATCCATTTCCTGCATGTCTACGCGATACTGTTTGTGATAGAAGTTGCCATCATGCTGTTGTTCGGCTGGATGCGGCCACGCCGTGAGACGTGGACCTATCAGCCCCGGCAGCTGCTGGACCTGACGCCGTGGCGGTTTGCCCTGCCCTGCGCGGTCACATTGATGTCCTGCGTGGTGGCGCTGTATCTGCTGTTCTCGCCGGTCGGGCTGGTCGGCGGTTTTACGACGGCCTTCTGGCCATTGCTATTGCTACTGGTAGGCGGCAATATTTTTATCTGGACATGGCAGGTTTACCGGCAGACACAAGCCGGTTCGTCCATGGCCTGAATCGATGCCGCAAATTGAGACATTAAATGACCAAACCACGATTACGATTCTTTGAAAACGCCCCAGGTCAGCGCCATATTGTTGAGTCTGACCGCTATCTGTACCGACAGGACGCACCGAGCCACAACCTGGTGGTGATTGGTACCGGCACTATGGGGCAGGAGCACATGCGTGTAGCCGCGTTGCTGGGCCGGGCGAAGGTGCTGGGCATCTATGACCCGCAACCGGCGAGCATGGACGCTGCCGAGGCGCTTTACGCCACGATCTGCCAGGCGCCGCTGCGCCGTTACCCCGACCTGGCCTCGGCCTGCAATGACCCGGACGCCGATGTGTTGATGATCTGCACGCCGAACGTTACCCACCTTGAGGTGTTAAAAACCGCCTTGGCCAGTGGCAAGCCCATTTTTCTCGAAAAACCGATGGCAACGACACTGGCGGATGCCGCGGCGCTGATGGACGCCGTGCGCACACACAGCGCGTTTGTGCAGATCGGCCTGCAATACCGCTACAAAGCCCAGTACCGTGAAGCGTTTCATGAAGTCAAGGTCCGTGGCAGTCTCGGCCCTGTGCATACCATCAGCATGAGTGAGTATCGCCCGCCGTTTCTGGACAAGGTGGCGCAATGGAACAAGTTCAATAAGAACACCGGCGGTACGCTGGTGGAGAAATGCTGCCATTACTTTGATCTGATCAATCTGATGGCAGACTCCCGCGCGATTCGGGTTTATGCCAGTGGCGGGCGCGCAGTCAATTTTCTGGACTTTGAAAAGGACGGTGTACCGGCTGACATTGATGACCATGCATTTGTCAGCATTGACTATGCCAATGGCATCCGCGCCAGTTTCACGCTTAACATGTTCTGTCCTGACTTCAGCGAGGAGCTGATTGTGGTGGGTGAACGGGGCCGGCTGATTACCCATGAACGCTTTGATTTCCACGCCCTGCAGCCCACGCAAACATCGGTCAACGTGGAGTTGGGCGAATCCGGCGCATCGCGTCGCACCGCATTGTCATACCCGGCGTTAATCGAACAAAGCGGACATCATGGCGCGACCTATTTCGAGCATATCGCGTTGATGGATCAACTGGATGGCAGGTCGGTCGATTGTGCGACCGTGCAGCAGGGGTTGTGGTCCATGATCGTGGCCTGCGCCGCACAGGAGTCCATACGCAGTGGACAGGCCGTGGCGATCGATGGCTTCCTGGCCGCGCAGCAACTGACTCATTTACTGGCACCGGAAGGCGGGCAATCATGAAAGACAGCATCAAGGTAAACAACGAGCAAATGCCGGCCGTCGGTTTCGGTCTGTGGAAGATTGCCAGGGAAGATACCGCAGCCATGGTCAGCCACGCCTTGCATGCCGGCTATCGGCATCTGGACAGTGCCGCTGATTACGGCAATGAAGCCGAGGCCGGGGAGGGCATCCGCCGTGCTATCGACCAGGGTATCTGCACGCGCGAGGATCTGTGGTTAACGTCCAAATTGTGGAACACCTTTCATCGACCTGAGCATGTGCGTGAGGCCTGCGAAAAAACGCTGGCCGATCTGGGTGTCGACTATCTGGATCTGTACCTGGTGCACTTTCCCATTGCCCTGAAGTATGTGCCAATCACCGAACGCTATCCGCCGGAATGGATATTCGACCCCGAGGCAGAGCCGCCGACGATGGAAACGGATCCGGTGCCTTTATCGGAGACGTGGCGAGCGATGGAGGCACTGGTGCATGCCGGCTTGGTGCGCAATATCGGTGTGTGCAATTATAACAGCGCCCTGCTTCACGATCTGATGGCTTACGCGACGGTAAAACCGGCCATGCTGCAGATCGAGTCGCATCCTTATCTGACGCAGGCGCGGTTGATCAGGCTGGCCCAGCAATATGACCTTGCCGTGACCGCTTTTTCGCCGCTGGGCGCCGGGTCCTATGTGGAGCTGGCCATGGCCAGTGAGCAGGAGTCGGTATTCAGCGAGGCAGTCGTGGTCAAGATCGCCGAACGCCTGCAGCGCTCACCCGCGCAAGTGATTCTGCGCTGGGGCATTCAGCGCGGCACCGCGGTCATTCCCAAAACCTCGCGGGTTGAGCGGCTTGCCGAGAACCTGGCGGTGTTCGATTTTACCCTGAGTGACGAGGAGATGGCGGCGATTTCCGCCTTGAACCGTCATCGAAGATTCAATGATCCGGGTGCTTTTTGTGAACAGGCCTTTGGCCATTTCTACCCCATTTATGACTAAGGTCAAGCAGTGAGTATCGATATGCAGAGAACCGAGCTGGCAGTAGAGACGCGGGCCGTGGCGGGTCAGCAGTCCCACCCGGAAGCCTTTCCACGCGTCTACCTGATGCCTGCTGGCAGCCGTGCGGAGATGCCTGCCGTCGCCAGCTGGGTGCAACAGCATCTGGAGACATTGCAACGTGAGCTGGCCGAGCACGGGGCCATTCTGTTTCGTGGTTTCCCGCTGGTTTCGGATCAGGATTTTGACGCGTTCATACAGTTCTTCGGGCTGAGAAACTTCACCTACACTGATTCATTGTCCAATGCGGTAAGACGCAACCGGACTGAGCGGGTCTTCACGGCCAACGAGGCGCCGCCTGATATTGCCATCTACCTGCATCACGAAATGGCGCAGACGCCCGTCTATCCTTCCGGGCTGTTTTTCTTTTGTGAGCATGCCGCTGCCAACGGCGGCGCCACGCCGTTGTGCCGCTCGGACATATTGCTGCAGCAGATGGAGGAGCAAGTTCCAGCATTTGTGGCAGATTGCGAAGCTAAAGGCGTCAAGTACACCAATACCATGCCTGATGTGGAAGATCTGCAGTCCGGGCAGGGGCGAAACTGGCGCAGTACGCTGAATGCGACGGATAAAGAGACTGCTGAACGCAAACTGCAGAGCCTGGGTTATCACTGGCAATGGCTGCCGGAAAACAATCTGCGTGTGACCACACCGGTGCTGCCTGCCGTACGGATGCTGGGTGACGGGCGCCGGGTGTTCTTCAATCAATTGATTGCTGCTTTTCAGGGGTGGCAGGACAAGCGCAATGTGGCCCAAAAATCGATCTGTTTTGGTGATGACAGTGTGATTGATCCTCAGGCCATGGCGACGGTGATCGAGTTGGCTGAAAACCTGTCGTTTGACCTGGCATGGCAAGCTGGGGATGTGGCCTGGGTGGATAACTCGCTGGTCATGCACGGCCGTCGGCCGTTTAAGGGTGAGCGCCGGGTGCTGGCTTCCCTGCTGGCTTGAGCCGGATTGTTGTATTTCGTATTATGAAATACTTGATTGACAATATTTCACTTCCGTCATGGCATGGTTTTCCGCACAATTGTGTTCGGTTTCCGCACATTTGACTGCATAGCACAGGAAGGACGACGACATGCCAGTATACCGTTCCCATACCTCGACCCAGGGCCGCAACATGAGCGGCGCGCGCGCGCTGTGGCGTGCCACCGGCATGAAGACGGAGGATTTCAGCAAGCCCATTATTGCTGTTGCCAACTCCTTTACCCAATTCGTACCCGGCCACGTCCATCTCAAGGACATGGGGCAACTGGTGGCGCGCGAAATAGAGCAGGCCGGTGGCGTTGCCAAGGAATTCAACACCATTGCCGTCGATGACGGTATCGCCATGGGCCATGATGGCATGCTCTACAGTCTGCCGTCGCGCGAAATCATCGCAGATTCGGTTGAGTACATGGTCAATGCGCACTGTGCTGATGCGCTGGTGTGTATTTCCAACTGCGACAAGATCACCCCCGGTATGTTGATGGCAGCACTGCGCCTGAACATTCCGGTGGTCTTTGTGTCGGGCGGACCCATGGAAGCCGGCAAGACAAAGCTGGCTGATCAGATTATCAAACTGGATCTGGTGGACGCCATGGTCGCGGCCGCCGATGACAGTGTCAGCGACGAGCAGGCCGCCGAATATGAGCGCTCAGCCTGCCCCACCTGTGGTTCCTGCTCCGGCATGTTCACCGCCAACTCCATGAACTGCCTGGTGGAGGCACTGGGGCTGGGGCTGCCGGGCAATGGTTCGACGCTGGCGACACATGCTGATCGTCGCGAGCTCTTCCTGCAGGCCGGCCGCACCATCGTTGATATCACCAGACGCTACTATGAGCAGGACGATGACGCCGTCCTGCCGCGCAACATCGCCAGCTTTAAAGCCTTCGAAAATGCCATGTCGCTGGATATTGCCATGGGTGGCTCCACCAACACCATCCTGCACCTGCTGGCCGCTGCACAGGAAGCGGAACTGGATTTTACGCTGAAAGATATCGACCGGTTATCGCGTCAGGTCCCGCAGTTGTGCAAGGTGGCGCCGTCTACACCCAAATATCATATGGAGGATGTGCATCGCGCTGGCGGCATCATGGCCATTCTCGGCTCTCTGGAAAGGGCTGGGCTGTTGCACAGCGAGGTGCCCACCATTCATAGCGACAGCATGCTGGCGGCGCTGGATCAATGGGACATCAAACGCAATGCCAGCGCGGCGGTGAAGCAGTTTTTCCGGGCCGGCCCTGCCGGTATACCAACACAGACTGCATTCAGTCAGTCTACGCGCTGGGAGACGCTGGACGATGATCGACAGAACGGCTGTATTCGCGACATCGAGTCGGCGTACAGCCAGGAAGGCGGCCTCGCCGTGCTGTATGGCAATATCGCCGAGAACGGTTGTATTGTGAAAACGGCCGGCGTTGACGAGAGTATCTTTACCTTCAGCGGCCCGGCGCGGGTGTTTGAGAGTCAGGACAGTGCCGTCAAAGCCATCCTCAGCGATCAGATCAAGGCCGGCGACGTGGTCATTATCCGCTACGAGGGGCCCAAGGGCGGGCCCGGCATGCAGGAAATGCTGTACCCCACCAGCTACCTGAAATCCAAAGGCCTGGGCAAAGCGTGCGCGCTGCTGACCGATGGCCGGTTCTCGGGCGGCACGTCAGGGCTGTCGATCGGTCATGCCTCGCCAGAGGCGGCCCAGGGTGGTGCCATTGGCCTGGTTGAGGAGGGCGATATTATCCAGATCGACATCCCCGGCCGCAGCATCCGGCTGGACGTCAGTGAAGAGGTGCTGGCACAGCGCCGCACCGACATGTGCGCCAAAGGCAAGGAGGCCTGGAAACCCGCGGAAGACCGGCCCCGTAAAGTCAGTGCGGCACTCAAAGCTTACGCGGCGCTCACCACCAGTGCCGATAAGGGCGCGGTGCGTGATATTACCCAGCTGGATTGATGCCTCGCCCCGCAGCGTGGTTGCAGGCCTGGTCGCAGAATACCGACTGTCTGACGCTTTCCGGGTGTCGTTGGCGAGTACCGCTGTGTAAAGTGCTGTGTAACGTGAAGCGGATATTCAATCTTGATCAGGGGGGCGCTATGAACAGGATTTTCAGGTTACGTCGACTCAGCGGCAGCGCACTGGCGCTGTGGTTATTGTCAGCCGGGCAGCTGGCACTGGCAGCTGATGTTCTGGGTGTGGTGTGTGAAACACCGCCGCCCTTGCACTGCGCCGAGGGTGACTGTGCTGCCAGAACTGCAGCGCCAGGCAACGTTACCGAGCCGGAGAGCGGTCGCCAGTATTTTCTGGATTACCCGTGTGATCTGCAGCCGGGCGAGGACGTGATGTTTGTGCTCAATATTCATGGTGCCGGCTCCATCGCCAACTGGCAGCGGCACTATTTTCCGGTCATGGATTACAAGGAAGAATACCGCCTGGTGGTAGCGACACCCAGTGCTGCCGGTTCGGCGTCGATGGGCGGTGGCAGCGGCGTGCGGGTCTGGACGCCACAAACCGACGACGCCTACCTGCAGGCGATTACCCGTCAGGTTACCGAGGCGTTCGGTGCCGACAACATCAGGTCGTTCTGGCTGGCCGGTCATAGCCAGGGTGGCATGACGTCGCGTCGCCTGGTGTGCAGCGAGTTCTTTGCGGACAAGGTCGATGGCATGCTCAGTCTGTCTGGTGGTCGCATTGGTCAGGCACCGTTTGTCGACAATTTCGGGCCTCCCCTGGCCGATGGTTCACCGCCGCCGTCACGACCGCGCAGCACCGCTGATGAAACACTGCCGGATTGCGATTTCTCCCACATCTTCGCCATTGGTGAATATGAAATTGAGTCTTTGCCAGACAGCTCGCCCTGGGCACAGCGCTACCAGTGCGAGGCACGGCAACACAGCCAGGTCGTCGACACCGAGCCGGGCTGGATTTACGACACCGGCCGTGCTGGCTACCCGGTCTGGGGCCGTGAAGTGGCACCCGGAACGGCCGATGTGTTCGAGTACCCTGCGTGCGCTGATGAACGCGTGGTCGCAGATGTGGTGCGCCTGGACAAGGGACATACTGAAGGCCTGGAGCCTGAGATCACGCAACGCATTCTGCAATTGATGGCATCGGCTCGGGGCGGAAAAATCCAGGCTCAGGCGGACTGATCCGGAGCGCAGGTGTTTGCCGGCCTCCGGGAGAGCGGGTAGACTGCAAGTATCCCCAAAAACTTGCAGACAGAGGTTCCCATCCAATACCGGCAGGCTCCAACACTGAACGATCACAAAGGCGACGAGCGCACCGTAGGCTTCGAGCTCGAATTCACTGGCCTGAGTCTCAGCCAGGCCAGTGAGGCAGTCAGGCAGGCGTTGGGCGGTGACGTCACCAAAAAGCACAAGGCCCTGCATCTGGTCACGGTTGATGGGCTGGGCGAGTTTCATGTCGAACTGGACTGGAGCTACCTGAAAAAAACCGCAGAACAAAACCCCGACGCCGATCATGTGACTCTGTTGCGTGATGCGGCGAGTCTGGTGGTGCCGATCGAAGTCGTGTGTCCGCCGATTCCTGTGACCGTCCTGCATAAGCTTGACCCGATGGTGCGCGAGCTGCGCCTGGCGGGCGCCATGGGCACAGAAGACTCCGTGCTGGCCGCCTTTGGCGTTCACGTCAATGCCGCGCTGCCAGCGCTCGATGCGGATACCATACACCGTCATATCAAGGCGTTTTCACTGTTGCAATGGTGGCTGGTGCAGGCTCATGACGTCAATGTCTCGCGCCGTATCACCCCTTATGTTGATCTTTATCCGGAAGCTTACGTTAGAGACATCATCAATACCCGGGCGCCCGATATCGATCGCGTTTTTGACAGTTATCTGGAACACAACGCAACTCGCAACCGGGCCCTGGACATGCTGCCTTTGCTGGCCCATCTTGACGAGGATAGAGTTAAAAAGGCCGTAGACGATGAGCGCATAAAGGCGCGCCCGACATTTCACTATCGTCTGTCCAATTGCTCGATTGATGACGCGCAATGGGATTTGGCACAGAGCTGGAACCTTTGGGTGGTCGTGGAGAAGCTGGCTTGCCAGCCAGACCTCATGGATCAGCTCGGCAAGGATTTTATCGCGGCTTCACGGCCGCTGTTGGGCATCAACGAACAACGCTGGATTGAGAGAGTCGATCGATGGATAAAAGACCACGGATTGGTGTGACCGGCAACAGCCGCCGCTGGGCGCCAAGCTGGGTCTGTACCCGGCTGGCGCTGTTTCTTGTCGGCGCCGATGCGGTTCGCATCAGCGTACGCCATGATCCGGGCGAGGTCGATCTTCAGGGCCTTATTATCGGCGGCGGGGATGACATTTCGCCAGAGCACTATGGGCAGGACATGGATGCGAAAGTCAAACCGGACCCGCAACGCGATGAGCTGGAAATTCGCTGGATCAAACGAGCCCTGAAGCAAAGCATACCGCTGTTGGGCATATGTCGCGGTGCCCAGTTGATCAATGTGGTATTGGGCGGCACCCTGCACCAGGATATTCGTCCGCTGCGCGTCCGCACCTACAACCGGCCAGGACTGATGCCAACCAAGCAGGTTCGGCTGGAATCCGACAGCATGTTGGCTTCATTGATGGGTAAACTGCGGATCCGGGTAAACAGCCTGCATCATCAGGCGATCGACAAAGCAGGCGAAAACCTGCGGGTCGTAGGGCGCGACCTGGACGACATCGTGCAGGCCATACAGGCAACGGACAAACGGCGCATCATTGGCGTTCAGTGGCACCCTGAGTACCTTTTTTATCTGCCCGGGCAGCTTGCGCTGTTCCGTTGGCTGACTCAGAGAAACTGATGCTGGCTTCCTATTTCGGACTTTTCATCAGTGCCTTTCTGGCTGCCACCATTCTGCCGTTCTATTCCGAGGTGGTGTTGTTTGCGCTGTTGCGCGCGGGTGGCGACCCGTTGCTGCTGGTGATCATCGCAACGCTGGGCAATACGCTGGGGGCGGTTGTGAACTGGGTCATGGGCCTCTACCTGCTGCACTTCCAGGACCGGCGCTGGTTCTATTTCAAAAAAGAACAGGTGGCACGTGCGCAGCAATGGTACGGCCGGTACGGCTACTGGTCGTTGCTGCTTGCCTGGCTTCCTGTTGGCGGCGATGCATTGACGTTTATTGCCGGAACCATGAAAGTCCGGCTGTCCGTGTTTCTGGTACTGGTCGGGCTGGGCAAGGCCGGGCGTTATATGTCGATTGTGTATCTGAACAACTGGTTCGGGTAGTGCGGATAGGCAGCCTATCGCTGGCCAGATGTGCTAAATTCGCGGAAGCACACTGGAGCAGAGCAGGGAAAGGTAAAGATTGCCTCTGGTGAAGAGGCAATTCTTCATGGTTCCACCAGGCAACACAAAAGAGGAAAGTTGATTATGATTGTTCGCATTGCAGCTGTGCAATATCTATTGCGCCAGATTAATGACTGGGCAGGCTTCGAGAATCAGGTGCGTTTCATCATGCAGGCGGCCGGGGATTACAAGCCACATTTTGTGTTGCTGCCTGAGATTCTGACCACACAACTGCTGTCGTTCATGGACACGTCGGACCTGCGTGCCTCGGTCAGGAACATGAACGATTACACACGCCGTTACAAGGACCTGATGCAGGAGCTTTCGGCACAGTGGCAGGTTCACTTGATCGGGGGCAGTCACCCGACATTAAAGGAAGATGGGCGGCTACTTAACACGGCGTATTACTTTACGCCCAATGGCGACATATTCGAGCAGGACAAGATCCATCGCACACGTTGGGAACGTGAAAAATGGGAAACGGATGCAGGCGACAAACTGCATTTGTTTGAGACGCCTTATGGCAATATCGCGATTCTGATATGTTACGATATTGAATTCCCCGAACTGGCACGCCTGGTGTGCGAAGCTGGTGCTGATATACTGATGGTGCCGTCGTGCACAGACGACCGACAAGGGTTTCTTCGTGTGCGCTACTGTTGCCATGCGCGGGCCATTGAAAACCAGGTCTTTGTCGCCATGACCAGCACGGTTGGCAATCTGGCGGTCGAAGGGCTGGGTATGCACTACGGTCAGGCCAGTGTCATTACGCCATCCGATTTTTCGTTCGCACGTGATGGCATTGCCGCAGAAGGGACGCCCAATATCGAGCAGATCGTGGTTGCCGATGTTGACCTGCAAGACCTGGTGACCAATCGCCTAAGCGGTACCACTATTCCTTTGTACGACAAGCGTAAAGAGATATATGAGCGGCCGGTGGAGATTATCAAGATCAAGTAAGTATGTCGTCCATGAGTCCGATGCCGGGCTGCGTTGGACCGGCATTTCCTGACGGCGCATATCATGGACTTCTCCAGCCGCATGACGATCGTACTGCTATTCATGCTTGTCGTGACAGTGGCGGTGTGGTTGTTTGTCTATCCCGCTTGGCGTCGCAAACGTCTCGATGCCAGAGCGTTTCCTGCTCACTGGGAGAAAATAGTCAGGCAGCGTCTGCCTTTCTACGACCGGATGCCGGCAAAGATGAAGCTGGCCCTGCAAAACCGGATCACACATTTTGTTGCAGGCAAGCGCTTCGAAGGTTGCGCCGGTCAGCCCATTGATGACAATGTCAGGGTCAGTATCGCGGCGCAGGCCTGTCTGCTGATACTTAACCGTTCCGGTGACTACTATTCCGACCTGCATTCCATCCTGGTTTACCCGACCGGCTTTCTGGTAAGGCACGGCGATGTCGATGATCATGGCCTGGTCTCACACGGTGAGCAGGCGCTGGCGGGCGAATCCTGGAACAACGGCCGTATCGTTTTGTCGTGGGAGGATGTGCAGCGCGGCGCCAGTGATTTCAGCGATGGCTATAATGTTGTGCTGCATGAGTTTGCCCACCAGCTTGACCATCAAAGTGGTGCAACCAATGGCGCGCCATTGTTGGCCAGCCGTGTTGCCTACCAGCAATGGGCAGAGGTATTCAACGACGAGTTTACCCGCCTGCGGGAAAGAGCGCAGAACGTTGATTCGCACCCGCTCTGGGTCGAAGAGGTGCTGGATTTCTATGGTGCAACAGAGCCCGCTGAGTTCTTCGCCGTGGCCACGGAAACGTTCTACGAAAAACCGGCGCAACTGCTGGAGCAGCATCCGCAATTGTTCGAACAGTTGCGCCTGTACTACGGCGTGGATCCTCGTGAATGGCTCTGACCGATAGCTAGTCAATCTCAGCGAGACGTCCTGTTTGCGCGTCATCCGGCCTGTGGCGCATCCGCAGACGTATATCGGCGAGCGTTTTCTCCCGGGGACAGAGAATTAACGGGTGGGTGGATTGGGCCTGAGTCAGCTTCACTTCCAAAGTTCCTCAAGTCGCTCATCACGGCCGCAGTTCCAGCGGTAAAATTTGTATCTCACCGAATGCTCCTGATAGTAGTTCTGATGATAATCCTCGGCGCGATAGAATTCATCCGCCGGCGCTGACACAATCTCTGTGACAATGGGTCCTGGCAGCCCGGCCTGCTCTTCCAGCCTGTCGCGAGATGCCTGCGCCAGTTGCTGCTGTCGATCATTGTGATAAAAGATCGCGCTGCGATACTGGCTGCCCCGGTCACAGAACTGTCCGCCGACATCCAGGGGATCGATATTGCGCCAGAACACTGTCAGTAGCTCTTCATAACTGATCCGATCAGGGTCGTACTCAACCTGGACTGCCTCGGCGTGGCCAGTGCGTCCGGTCAATACCTGCTCGTAGCTGGGATCTGGAACAGAGCCACCAATGTATCCTGACGTGGTTGACAGCACGCCGTCCAATTCGTCGTAAGGTGGCTCCATGCACCAGAAGCAGCCGCCGGCAAATGTGGCCACGGCTGTTTGTGGTGGCTGCGTATCCTGTGCCTGCACAGCCAGGGTGCCAGCCAGGACAGACATGAGCAACAAGGTATTTGGGATAAAAGTTCTAATTGATATATGCATGCCAGTTAACCTCGTGGTTGGTCAGCGATGCAATCCACTTCTCTGGCGTTTTGACGGGGGGACAGGCACCCTGACATGGTGAATGTCGTGTGGGTTTTCTCTACCTTTTCAGCATGAAACAATGGCGACCTCGCACCAATTTACTGACCTCTTTTGTACGCGTTTTTGCTTCTCAATGCAACCCGCGACGTCTAAGGCGCTATCAGCCCGGCCCGGATGGCGATGATCGCCAGCTCGGCGCTGTTGCCTGCATCCAGCTTCTGTTTGATGTTGTATAGATGCGTGCCGATGGTGCGGGGGCTCAATGACATGACGTCAGCTATTGCCTGTACCGATTCGCCTTTGGCCAGTGCCATGAACACCTTGAATTCCTTTTCGGTCAGGGCATCCACTGGGTTTTTCGACCCTGACACTTGTTCGACGGCCATGACCTGGGCAATGTCGGGTTCCAGGTAAACCTGGCCCTTGTGAACCGCACGTATGGCCTGCATCAGCACGTCGGCGGCACTGCGTTTGGTCACATAGCCCGCCGCGCCGGCTTTAAGTACCCGCCGTGCGTGCATGACATCTTCGTGGGCTGATAGCACCAGTATTTTCTGTTTTGGCGCCTTGGCCAGCACCCGCGCGATGGTTTCCAGGCCGCCGATGCCGGGCATGGAAATATCCAGTACCAGGACATCCGGCGCCAGCGCCTGAAACTGTTTGACGGCATCTTCACCGCATTGCGCTTCACCGATGACTTCAATGTCGGCCGATCCTTGCAGCAGCAGCTTGAAGCCCATACGCACGACGGTGTGGTCGTCAACCAGCATGACCTTGATGGGTTTGTTATTCATGATACGCCCCGATGTAGCGGTAGCGTGGCAATCAACGTCGTCCCGGCGCGGAGGTCCGATTCAAGGCGTACGTCGCCCCCAAAAGCCTGCACACGCTCCTTGATGCCGATGAGACCGAAGCGTTGACTTTCGGCGAGTTCGCTGTCCATGCCTTTGCCGTTATCGCTGACACGGATCTCCAGCCTGTCCGGATCACCGACCTGCCATGTCAGCGCCACGTCTACACGGGTCGCTTCGGCATGTTTGACTGCATTGGTCAGGCATTCCTGAATGACGCGATACACAGTGATATTGACGTTTTCATCAAAATTATCAAGGCCGTCCTCCGACGACAATTCAATAGCAAGCTGCGGATGCTGCCGACGGTATTGCGAGATAAGCTCAACGATGGCATCACTCAGACCAAGGTGGTCGAGTGCGCTGGGCCTGAGTTGGCGAATCATGGCATGAACAACATCGTAAATGTGCGACGCGACCTCTACGATTGTCTGCGCGTTCTGACGGGTTTCTGTCTGGCTGTCGCGCTCGCGCGAGGCAATGGCAGTACCGATGGTTTTGATGGCGGTGACGCACTGACCAAGTTCATCATGCAGCTCTCGGGCGATGGCACGTCGCTCCTCTTCCAGCCTGACCTGAATCAGCTGGGTAAAGCGGCGGTTCTGTTCCAGCTCCAGTTCGGCCGCCAGTCGTTGCTGCTCTTCCTTGGCCAAGCGCGCATTTTCGATCAGTGCATCCTGTAATGATGACGTCATTCTGTTAAACGTTTGCGAAATGGTATCAAACTCCGGTAGCCGGTAGCTGTCCAGTCTCACGTGATAGTTGCGCTGCTCAATCTGCGACAGTGCTTTGACAATGTCTTTCATGGGTTTCAGCGTGTGCCCCAGTATCAGAAAAACCGCAACAATAAGCAGCAGGAAAAAGACCAGAAAAAACAGCGAGAATTGCCAGAGTTCATCCCAGGCATCCAGTACGGACCGGGATGAGTCAGGGGTAATCAGGATCGAACCTTGTGCAATCGGCAGGCGAACTTCTTCAGCGCCGGGCGCCACCAGTGCGGTAAACCAGTCAGGTGCCCAGCGGCCCTGCTTGTATTCGGATGGCGGCGATTCGTACAACAGGTTATTGTTGCTGTCGAACAGTCGGACCTCGTTGGCGCGAACCCGGCCGACATTGCTCAGGTATTCGGTCATGCTTGCCAGCGGGTCGGTGCTTACGGCTGCTTCAATCGGTGAAGGCAAAATGGCCTGCAGCAGTTGAATGGCAACACGCGTGCCGGCTTCGATTTCCTGGTCAATGGATTTGCGTTTGTAGTCGATCAGCATGTACGCCATGACAGCAACGCAGGCAATACCGATCACTGATATGGTCAGGCTGACGCGCAAACGCAGATTCATGGCAACTTCTCCGTCATTGACTGAGCAGGCGGTCGCGCAACGCATCGACCTCTTCACGCAGCGCGGGCGCAAGCTGGTCGGACAGACCGCCATGGCCGGCATTGTTGACCATGCGCAATCGACTATTTGGAAGACTCTGGTTCAGGCGCCAGGCAGTGATCGGTGGGCACACAAAATCCAGTTCTCCGTGCACGATGGTGGTCGGTACCTGGATGGTCTGTGCCGTGTCCAGCAAAGAGGTATCAGCGAGAAAGCTCTGGTTCTTCAGAAAGTGCAACTGCACACGGGCCCGGTTCAGAAGTGCCAGGCTGGCCTGCGGCGCAGGTATCGGGTCCGCGCCTGGTGCCTGAGTCCCGATACCCATTATCTGCATCTCGAACGCTGTCCAGCGTCTGGCGGCTTCGCTGGCGCTGCGTTCATCGGTGCTAAAAACAGCCTGATAGTAAGCGTCGATCAGGTCATCACCCATACCGTCCGTCAGTTGCTGCCAGGCCTTGGGAGCAAAACGCGCCACTCCCTGAGTGAACCATGAGATTTCGTTTGTGGAAGCCAGAAATATGCCGCGCAGTATCATGGCCGCGATATTTTCAGGGTAGTGCAGCGCGTACACCAGTGCCAGTGTGCTGCCCCAGGAACCGCCGAACAGGCTCATCCGACCACGGATATCCAAAGCCTCACGGATTGTGTTGATGTCTTCGACCAGAGCCTGGGTGTTGTTGTCCTGCGTCTCGCCGGCCGGCATCGATTGACCGCAGCCGCGCTGATCAAACAGCACAATGTCAAAAAATTCAGGGTCAAAGTAACGCCGATGGGCGGCTCTGACCTGACTGCCCGGGCCGCCATGCAGGAAGATGATGGGGTGGCCGCCTTGTTTGCCGCTGCGCTCTACATACAGTGAATGACGTGGGGAGACGGCCAGTGTATCCGTAAAAAACGGCTCTATTGGGGGGTATAAGCTGTTGATGAGCAACTCCATGGGTTCGTTGTAGCGCTTTTTTACAGCGATACCGACATTTTGCCAAGAGTGCAGTCAGTAATCTAATGAAAATCATGAGTGGCTTTTACTGAAAATGCGGCAGCGCGCGGGGCGCTGGCAGGGGCAGAATCGAAACGTCTTGTGCTCAGGTAATTGAAACTGACTGTGCATGAGCCCCCGGGGACCCGGGATAACCCAGCTCTTGCGAAAGGGCTTAACTACTTTGGAGATGACTCTTATGTGGACTAAACCAGACTATACCGAAATGCGTTACGGCTTTGAAGTGACCATGTATTTCGCCAGCCGTTAATTGGCCGGTTGATGCATGGAGATTGACCCCGGAGAGAAGGTCGACTCCCCGCGAGGAGGCTTTCTCTCTCTTTGAGTTAGCGACTGTAAGCTTTTTGAAACATTAAGCCTTTTGAAAAAGACAGTGTGTAAGGAAAAACCATGAGAGTACGCGTTCTGGGTTCTGCCGCCGGTGGCGGGTTCCCGCAGTGGAATTGCAATTGCCCGAATTGTGACGGTGTGCGTAAAGGCACCATTGAGGCGTCACCACGTACCCAGTCCTCCATTGCCATCAGCAGCGATAATATCAACTGGCTGCTGTTCAACGCGTCACCCGATATCCTGGCGCAGTTCCAGCGCTTCCCCGAGCTGCAGCCGGGTCGTGCCATCCGTGATACGGCTGTCAAAGGCATCGTCCTGATGGATGCACAAATTGATCACACCACCGGTCTGTTCATGTTGCGCGAAGGCAACACGCCGCTTGATATCTATTGCACGGACATGGTCCATGAGGATCTGACTCAGGGCAATCCAGTCTTTAAAGTGCTGGAGCATTTTTGTGGTGTGGCCTGGCATCAGATTCCGACAGCTGCCGGGCGAACGTTTCAGGTTAAGGGCATTGACGATATCCGCATCACCGCAGTGCCCCTGAGTAGCAAGGCGCCACCGTTTTCGCCGCATCGCCACGATCCACACGAGGGCGACAATATCGGCATACAACTGGAAGACACGCGCACCGGCAAGAAACTTTTTTATGCCCCTGGCCTGGCCTCCATCGAGCCGCACCTGTTGCCTTATATGCAGCAGGCAAATTGCCTGATGGTGGATGGCACCTGTTGGACCAACGATGAAATGCAGGCGCTGGGCATCAGCAACAAACTGTCGCTGGACATGGGGCACATGCCGCAGTCGGGCGACGGTGGCATGATCGAAGCGCTTAGGCCATTGAGCGCGTCACGCAAGGTCCTCATCCATATCAATAATACCAACCCCATCCTGCGTGAAGACTCCAGCGAACGTCGGATGCTGCAGCAGGAAAATATCGATGTCGCCTTTGATGGCATGGACTTCAGTCTTTGACAGCCCTTTCAACCGATTTTCCAGCAGATTTTTTCGAGAAAACGCAGGAGTTTGTGCATGACAACTGATATCGCTGCACCATGGTCAGCCGGGGAGTTCGAAGCCCGGTTGCGCGGCAAAGAATCCTGTTATCACATTTTCCACCCGTTCCACATTGCCATGAACAGTGGGCAGTGCACCAAGGCACAGGTGCAGGGCTGGGTACTCAACCGTTTCTATTACCAGGTCATGATTCCGGTCAAGGACTCCGCTGTCATGTCGAATATGCCGGACCGGGACCACCGTCGCCTGTGGATACAGCGTATCCTTGATCATGATGGCGCAGACGGGGAAGAAGGTGGCATCGAAGCCTGGCTGGCACTGGCCGAGGCGGTAGGCCTGGACCGTGATGAAGTGATTTCCCTGGAAAGCGTGACACCTGGCGTTAAATTTGCGGTCGATGCCTATGTCAATTTTGCCAGAACAGCCCCCTGGCAGGAGGCTGTGTGCTCGTCACTGACCGAACTGTTTGCGCCGACCATCCACCAGAAGCGTCTGGACAGCTGGCCGCAGCATTACCCGTGGATTGACGCGGGCGGCTATCAGTACTTCCGTAAGCGTCTGTCGGAAGCACGACGCGATGTTGAACATGGCTTGCGGGTAACCCTGGCCCACTTTAAAACCCGGGGGGAACAACAGCGGGCTTTGACTATTCTGCAATTCAAACTTGATGTGTTGTGGACCATGCTGGACGCCATGCAGGTCACCTACGGTATCGGTGAAACCAACAGCGGTGCGATTGCGAGGATGGCGACATGAGTCTGGCCAACGACCGGCCGCTGCGATTCGCCCGGCAATACAAACTGCAGTGGGAAACAGCCCAGAATGCCTGGGTGCTGCTGTACCCTGAAGGATTGATCAAGCTGACTGAAAGTGCCGGCGAGATTCTCCAGCGCATCGATGGCCAGCGCACTGCCACAGACATTATCAGCAGTCTGCAGGCCGCCTTTCCGGGTGCCGATCTGCAGCAAGACGTTAGCGACTTTCTGGAGCATGCCCATGACAAAGGCTGGATCATCACCCACTGACACCACCAACGTACCTCAGATCAAACCACCCCTTTGGGTCAATGCCGAGATCACCTACAAGTGCCCCCTGCATTGTGTGTTCTGCTATAACCCGCTGAATTACGCCTCGACGTTTGAAAAAGAGCTGACCACCGAAGAGTGGCTGAAGGCGTTGGGCGAGGCGCGTGAACTGGGCGCCGTGCAGCTGGGTATCTCCGGCGGTGAACCGTTGATGCGCGATGACGCCGAAGAGATTGTCGCCGAAGCCAGCAAGATGGGTTACTACGTCAATCTGCTGACCTCCGGCATCGGCCTGACTGAAAAACGCATTGCCGCCTTCAAGGCCGGTGGCCTGGACCAGATTCAGCTGTCGTTTCAGGACTCCACGAAAGAAATGAACGATTTTCTGTCCAGCACCCGCACCTTTGACCTGAAACTCAAGGTTGCCAGGCTGATCAAACAGTACGATTACCCGATGGTGCTGAATGTGGTGCTGCACCGGCTCAATATCGATCATATTGAACAGATCCTGGAAATGGCAGAAGAGATGCAGGCGGACCATGTGGAACTGGCCAACAGCCAGTATTATGCCTGGGCACTGAAGAACCGCGAGCACCTGATGCCCAGTCGCGAACAGCTGGAGCACGCAGAGGCGGTCTGCAATCAATTCCGTGCCCGTCTGGGCAACAAGATGAAACTCTATTTTGTGGTGCCCGATTATTATCAGGATCGACCCAAGGCCTGCATGAATGGCTGGGGTACCGTGTTCCTGAATATCGCCCCGGACGGGCTGGCGCTGCCGTGCCACGAAGCCCGGATGCTGCCCGGCCTGGAATTCCCCAACCTGCGCGACCACGATGTGCGCAGCATCTGGTACGAGTCGGATGCCTTTAACGCCTATCGCGGCGATGGCTGGATGAAGGAGCCCTGCCGCAGTTGTGACGAAAAGCACAAGGACTTCGGCGGTTGCCGTTGTCAGGCATTCATGTTGACCGGTGACGCCCGCAATGCGGATCCGGTATGCAGCAAGTCTCCGCACCACGCGCTGGTCACCGATCAGGTAGCGCTGGCGCAGCAACCGCGGGCGTCTGACGACGACGTGCGCCCCCTGATCATCTTTCGTGATGACGGCAACTCACGCCGGCTGTCGTAAACACGGATCCGCGTCAAGGTTTTCGAAACTGGACAACGTGGCCTATCAGTAATACGTTCTACTCATCTGATACATTCAATGTTCCTACGCAGACAGGAGGACACAGATGAGTAGCAGTGTGCACAACGACAGGCCGGTGATGGTCATCACCGGTGCATCTTCAGGCATTGGCGCCGCAACCGCCAGGGCCATGGCCGATGCCGGCTACCGGCTCGTGCTGGCCGCTCGCTCTGAGGACAGGCTGAAAGACCTGCAGCAGGAGCTGGGAGGCGATCAGCATGTGATTACCGTGGCCTGCGATGTGCAGCAGGTCGCCGACCAGCAGGCCATGGCAGGCGAAGCGATCAAGGCGTTCGGCCGGATCGATGCGGTCTTCGCCAACGCCGGCCGCGGCGGCGAGCCGGGGGGCTTCAGCGGTGCCGACCCTGAGATCTGGAAGGATATGATTCTCACCAATATTCTCGGTGTCGGTATTACCCTGCAGGTGTGCCTGCCCGAACTCAGAAAGTCCCGGGGACACGTGGTGATTACCGGTTCAGCAGCAGGTCGGGCAACGATCCCCGGTTCCATGTACAGCGCCACCAAATGGGCCGTATCAGCGATCGGCTACGGCGTCCGAGAAGAGCTGCGCGGCAGTGGCATCCGGGTAACACTCATTGAACCGGGTATGGTAGACACGCCATTCTTTGACGAATCCCCCGACAACGCGCTGCGCCCTGATGATATCGCCGAAGCCGTCAGGTACGCCCTGGCTCAGCCGGCCCATGTTGATGTGAACGAGCTTCTGATCAGGCCAACGCCAAAGACGCAGGAGGCTGGTTGAATGGCTTTTAAATTCAAGGTCGGCGAATCAGCAGGGAAGGGTATCCGGCGCATGGCAACCGAGCAGATCGACAAGGCGCTCGACGAGGCCACTGACCGTAGCCTGGACAGGCACGACACGGTGCATCAGGTGCGCAAGCGCTGTAAAAAAATCCGTGCTTTATTGCGGCTGGCCCGCGGCGACCTGGAACATGGCGACAACGTGTACAAACTGGAGAACAAATGCTTCCGCGATGCCGCACGCAGCCTGTCCTATGTGCGGGATGCGGAGGCATTGCTGGAAACCTACGACATGGTGATCGACATATTCGCCAGACAGAGCAACCGTCAGCGCCTTGGCAAGGTGCGCGATGCGCTGGTGGTTCGCAAGCAGCAGGTCTCCGAAGAAGAGGTCAGTCTGGATGAACGGATTGAGCTGTTCGCCGACACGCTCCGCGAGGCGCGGACGCGGGTCAACGGGTGGCCAATTGGCGACGGGTTTGAGTCGCTGGCACCGGGGCTGAAACAGACCTACCGGCGGGGTCGCAAGGCGATGGCAACGGCGGCTGAAACGCCAGCGACCGAGAACTTTCACGAGTGGCGCAAGCGTGCCAAGTATCATCGTTATCATGTCCGTGTGCTGCGTCCGATCTGGGACGATGTGCTGGATGAATGGCAGCATCAAGTGCACGACCTGACAGACGATCTGGGCGACGACCATGACCTGGCGGTGTTTGGACAGGCCCTGTCCGAAGAGCCGGCACGTTTCGATGCCGATCGCGATCTGCAGGCGCTGCTGGGTCTTTGTGACCGTCGGCGTGCGCAGCTGCAGGCCCGGGCGTTCCCGTTGGGCCAGCGCCTCTATGCGGAAAAGCCCAACCACCTGGTGCGTCGCTTCAATGTCTACTGGCAGGCCTGTCGCGCGGATCTGGCGCGCGAGACCAGCAAGCCGGGCGTCCTCAATCCGGGGGTGCGCTAAATCGATGATTGCAATACAGGACGTCAGTAAGGTCTACGGTCAGACCACCGTGCTTGCGGGAATCTCTCTGACCGTGCCGGCGGCCACGACGCTGTCGCTGATTGGTCCAAGTGGCTGTGGCAAGTCAACCCTGCTGCGCATTGTCATGGGCCTGCTCACGGCTGATCAGGGCCAGGTGAGCATTGATAACGAGGTGGTGACGCCGCAAAACCGACTGGCACTGCGCCGGCGCATGGGCTACGTGATCCAGAGTGGCGGGCTGTTCCCGCACCTGACGGCGCATGACAATCTCACGCTGGTCACCCGCTTTCTGGGCTGGCGTGCTGACCAGGAAAACACACGCATAGACGCGCTGTGTGATCTGACCGGTATTGACCCGTCCCTGCTGACGCGTCGTCCCGGAAAGCTCTCTGGTGGCCAGGCCCAGCGTATCAGTCTGATGCGCGCACTGATGCTGGATCCCCCTGTATTGCTGATGGATGAGCCGCTGGGCGCCATCGACCCTCTGGTGCGCTATGAGCTGCAGAATGACCTGCGCAGCATCTTCCGCAAGCTGGGTAAAACCGTACTGCTGGTGACCCATGACCTTGGCGAAGCGGCATTTCTGGGAGACCGTATCGCGCTGATGCAGGAGGGCCGGGTCATCCAGGACGGGCCGGCGCGGGAACTGATGCGCAGCCCGGCAACCGCGTTTGTGGAACAGTTTGTCACCGCGCAGCGCAGTCCGCTGCAGGATCTTTGACATGTGGCGTTCTATTTACGTGTACGCCTGGTGCCTGACTCTGTTGTCCCCGGGAGTGCTGGCCCAGTCCCAGTCCCAGACCCAGCCCCTGACGATTGGCAGCAAGCTGTACACTGAAAATGTGCTGCTGGGCCATCTGGCAGCGCAGTCACTGGAAGAGGCCGGTTATTCAACCTTCCATAACGAACAGCTGGGCGGCACCCGAATCCTCTGGAATGCTCTGCTCAGCGGTGGAATCGATGTCTATCCTGACTATACCGGCACCATCACTGAAGAAATCCTGGCAGGTCAGGGCATCAGCAGCCGGCAGGACATGGTGACGGCATTGTCGGCTGTCGGGGTGGGTGTTACCGGCAACATCGGGTTTAACAACACCTACGCCCTGGGTATGCGACGTGAACAGGCCGAGGCGCTGGGGATTGAGACGATCAGCGATCTGCGTGCCCATACGGATCTGCGTTTTGGTTTCAGCAATGAGTTCATGGAGCGACAGGACGGCTGGCCGGGGGTCCGCGCCGAGTACGGACTGGCGCCGCTGAGCGTGACCGGGCTCGATCACGCCCTGGCCTATCGCGGCATCGCCAGTGGCAACATAGATGTGCTGGATCTTTACTCCACAGACCCGGAGATTGCCTTTTACGATCTGGTGGCACTGATCGATGATCAGCAGTTTTTCCCTGATTATGACGCGGTGTTTCTCTATCGGGACACTCTGTCGCCTGCTGCGGCGGCCGCGCTGGAACGTTTTACCGGCGCAATCGATGAAACGGCCATGATCGCCATGAATGCGGCCGTCAAACTCGACCAGCGCGACGATGCCATGGTCGCCGGCGACTTTATGAGCAGCCGCTTCGGGGTTGTCTCCGAACCATCGTCAAGCGGGCTGTGGCCGCGGTTTGTGCAAAACACGCTGGATCACCTCACGCTGGTATCGATCTCTCTGGGAATGGCCATTTTGGTGGCTATTCCAATGGGTGTGCTGGCGGCCAAGGTACGCAGTCTGGAGTCCGTGTTGCTGGGCATCAGCAGCGTCCTGCAGACCATTCCGTCACTGGCGCTGCTGGTGCTGATGATACCGCTGTTCGGTATCGGCGCCCTGCCTGCCATCGTGGCCATGTTTCTGTACAGCCTGTTGCCGATTGTGCGCAATACCCATGCCGGGATCAGGCAGATACCGGCAACGGTGATGGAGTCAGCCTGGGCGCTGGGCTTGCCCAATTCCCTGATCCTGAGACGCATTGAATTGCCCATGGCGATCCCGTCAATTCTATCCGGCATCAAGATATCAGCCGTCATGAACGTCGGCGTCGCGACCCTGGGTGCTTTGATTGGTGCCGGAGGTTACGGACAGCCTATCCTGACCGGCATTCGTCTGGATAACACCGCACTGATTCTGGAAGGGGCGATTCCTGCCGCGGTGCTGGCGCTGCTGGTTCAGGGTTTTTTTGACCGGGTGGAAAAGCGGATACGGTAAGCAGACCGATGTCAGCAACGTACCTCAATATCGGTTACACTTGCCGGCTAAACAGACATCAATCCACGCAAAACGAATCTACGGGAGCTACATGACCACACCCTCTACCCATCTGCAAATGTTTTCCACCGTCAGTGAGTCTGGCGAACTGCGCCTGGAACTGAAAGAAAAGTCCATTCCGGCACTCGAGGCCAACCAGGTGCTGGTGCGCATTGAGGCCACACCGATTAACCCGTCGGATCAGGGCGTGATGTTTGGCTGGTCGGATATCAGTGCCGCCACCTCTGCTGGCGAGGGCCAGAACACCGTCTTGACCGCGCCGGTCTCCGAACAGGGCATGCGGGTCATGAAGGCGCGTGTGGGGCAGGCGCTGGCTGTGGGCAACGAAGGTGCGGGCACGGTGGTTGCAACCGGCAGTGATGAACTGGCCAAAGGCCTGGCAGGCAAGGTCGTGGCGGTCATGGGGGGCAGCATGTATGCACAATACCGTGTCGTGAATGCTGACGCGTGCCTGCCGTTGCTGGAAGGACATACCGCCAAAGACGGTGCATCATGTTTCGTCAATCCGCTGACTGCGCTGTCCATGATCGAAACCATGAAAATGGAAGACCACTCGGCACTGGTGCATACTGCCGCCGCATCCAATCTGGGGCAGATGCTGGTGCGCATTTGCCAGGCTGATGGTGTGGAGCTGGTCAATATTGTTCGCAAGGACGAGCAGGTCGCCCTGTTGCGAGACATGGGCGCCAAATACGTGATCAACAGCAGTTCCGAGAATTTCATGGCTGAGCTGACCGATGCCATTCATGCCACCGGTGCGACGCTGGCGTTTGATGCCACCGGCGGCGGCACACTGGCGTCGAATATTCTGGCCTGCATGGAGGCGGCAGCAGCGCGCACCCCGGGTGCATACAGCATCTATGGTTCGGTCAAGCACAAGCAGGTGTATCTGTACGGTAATCTGGACACTTCGCCGACTGTGCTGCAACGCGCCTATGGTATGGCATGGGGCGTCGGCGGCTGGTTGTTGCCCAACTTTCTGGCAAAGGCTGGCATGGAGGTTGCGGCACGATTGCGCACGCGCGTTGCCCGCGAACTGAAAACCACGTTTGCCAGCCACTATACCAATGAGATTTCTCTGGCAGAGGCGCTTGATGCTGACACGGTGCGTCAGTATTACGCCAAGCACACCGGCGAGAAATTCCTGATCTGCCCGCAAAAATAGGTTTGTTGCGTCATGTTATCGGTTGTTGGCGATAACGTGGCGCATCATTTTCTATACTGGTCGTACAAGGACCTTGGCCAGTAGCGCACGGGATCGACACCGTATGCCTGTACAAGACCTGTCCTGATGCGCTCATAATCATAGCAATTGAGCTCGAACTGATTGCCCCAGGGGTCGGTAAAGTTGTAGGCCCAGCACATGTCAAAGTCGACAACATCATTGGTGCGCAGCGGCTCGCCCGATGGCCCGTTAATGCCATTCGGGAGCGAGCGTGCGAACGCCGTGAAGCTCTCCGCATCGACGCTGAAGGCAACACCGGTCACTTGCGGCGCCATCGGATGCCCCTCGCTGGCCTCGAACAGCGCGAGCATGGTCTTGCCGCCGTCCGCTGATATCTGCAGCGGGCCGCCTTCTATTCCGCTGGCCCAAAACTCGTACCTGTCGACCGTGTCGAAACCCAGGTAGTCGGCATACCAGCGCGCCGCCACGTCCCGGTCCGGCACGCGGATATGAACGTGATCCAGGCGACCAACGCGAAATCTTTTTGGGCTCATGATGACCTCTTCTACAGTTTACCTGCGCCGAGAGCGGCGCTCGCCAGATTGATTCTGCCTGTTCGTTTTTTTGACTGGCAATTACGGATTGTCACTCATGATAGGGCGGTTTGGATGAAGAGCGCAATTGGGTTTGAGCCAGGTCAAGTGCGACAACGTGTCGCGTTGTGCAGGAAGCTATACCGGGATAATCTGCAGGAGAGATGGGGTGGTCCCTGGCCTGGTTTGTTTCTGGTCCGGACTGGCGATGCCGCGCCAGTCGCCCTGTCTCCTTTTATTAAGTGACTTTTGTCATTTGTTTGCCACAACAGATTTCCGAATGGGGCATGGTGCCAGGACATGGGCATCCTTTTACGTAAACCAATTCAGACTTGCAAGACTCGCAATAATAACGATCTCCAGTTTCTCTCGACATTTTATCGTCCTCTTCTGGGGTTAGTAGGAAGTTTTAATGGCTGTGAAGCACAATATTAATTAACCATTTCCTTCACAAAAAAGCAAATAGATAAACTCTGGTAAAAGGTATGGAATCTCAAAAACTGACGTTAACTGTCCATAACATGGTGTGTGGTGGTTGCGAAGATGCTGTTGAAAGTGCTCTGAAGCGATTGGACGGTGTTAGTGACGTCAATGCCAGTCATGTTGATCAGCAGGTGGCGGTGGTTTTTGATGGCGATAGAACGACAGCGGAGGCAATAGCGCATGCCGTTCGTTTGGCTGGCTATGATGTGCCCATCCAGACCGACGCCGATAGCTGCCAGCAACCCTGTGCGGGCTCCGCCGGGGTCGTTGCCAAAGGCCCGTCACGCATGCGTAAGCTACTGATCTTCATTGGTCTGTTGCTGGTGATTGGGGGCATTGTCCAGTGGGGGCGCAGCCTGATGCCCGGCGTCATGACGCAGATGGCCACGGAACTCAGCCTGGCAACACTGTTTATACTGGGCTTCTTTACTGGCTTCCACTGTATTGGTATGTGTGGAAGTTTTGTTGTCAGTTATGTGGACAGGTCCCAGAGCATGGGCCGGTCCGTCATGGCTCATGCAAGTTACGGTGTCGGCAAAACGCTGTCCTACACCCTGCTGGGCGGGGTTTTTGGGCTGGCAGGGGCGCTGATCACTGTCACCCCGGAAATGCGAGGTTATGCTGCGCTGTTTGCCGGTTTCTTTCTTCTGCTTTTCGGGCTAAAAATGCTGAGCCTGTTCGCGCCGCTGAGAAAATTGAATCTTCGATTTCCCAAAGCGTTGACAGACAGAGTTACCGCCGCCCTTGGGCGTGCGCAGCGGCCATTCGTGATAGGCTTGCTGAACGGCCTGTTGCTGGGCTGTGGGCCTTTGCAGGCCATGTACATTATGGCCGCAGGTACGGGGAGTCCTGTCGAAGGCGCCATGATGTTGTGCTTCTTTGGATTGGGCACGTTACCGGCATTGCTCGGCTTCGGGTTTTTTGCCAGCTACCTTTCCAGTAGGACGATTCACGACCTGATGCGTGTTTCCGGGGTGCTGGTTATCTTGATGGGATTGATGATGATCAATCGGGGCTGGATGGCCATCAGTTGATAGATTGATACTGATTAGAGCGGACTAGAACGGCCATAAAATAATACCCCAGATTATTGCTGCGCCAATCAGGCTGAACATCACGGCGGCAGAACCCATGTCTTTCGCTCGTCCACTCAGTTCATGTTTCTCGTGACCGATCCGGTCAATGACGACCTCTACGGCGGTGTTCAGTATTTCGGTAATGAGTATGAGGAGCAACGCGGCAACCAGCAGTGCGCGTTCCGCCGGCGTCACGTCAACCATGATAATCACGGGCGTCAGTAACAGCGACAGCGCAACCTCCTGCCGGAAAGCAGCCTCTTGTTGCCACAACGCGCGCAATCCCTGACAGGAGTAACGTGTGGCATGTATCAGGCGCTTTAGTCCTTTGGTCTGGGGTTTCATCTGCGTTCCTGTCACTAAACCTGCGGTAAGCAGACGACAAGCAAGAAGGGTTAATGGCCGCGCTTGGGCGCTGCTCCAGGGCAACTGGATATGGAGCCCGTATTAGTTGGCGGAGACTGCCACAATAAACCAAAGAAAGCTAACGGTTGTTAAATTTCTGCATCACTGGCTCTGAGCGAAACGGGCTGTGTTTCGACCCGCCACTGTTGAAAATTCGATGCTAGACAGTGTTATTGACAGTGTTGTGACAGGTTTGCAATCTGCCAGCGAACGTTTCGGCTAGACAGCGTTGTCATCGCTCTAGTATTGTCGATGATCACGACCGGGGTTTACAGACGTCCATGGCCAATCAACGACTACCATCCCTTAATCTGATCAGGGTATTCGAAACCGCCGCCCGCCGCCTGAGCTTCAAGGAGGCGGCGGAGGAGCTGTTTGTATCACCACCAGCGGTCAGTCATCAGATCAGAGCGCTCGAAGAACACCTCGGGATCACGCTGTTCAAGCGGGAAAACCGAAAAATCGCGCTGACAGCGGCAGGAAAGCGCTACTATCTTCACGTCAAACGCGGGCTGGACCTGATCGATAGCGCCACTTTGGCGGTTCGTAAAGAGAAAAAAAAGCGCCGTTTTGTTGTCAACACGCTGCCCAATATTGCAAGCCTCCTGTTGTTTCCCAATATCCACGAGTTTCAGGCCAGATACCCTGAGCTGAATATTCAGATTGACGCCGACATCTCCAGAATCGATTTTGAACACTCGGAAACGACCGTCGCGATTCGCCACGAGTGCGGCAACGAGCCAGGACTGACATATCAGCCGCTGGTGCGAATATCACTGACGCCGATCTGCAGCCGACGTTACCTTCAACAACACCCGGGGTTGCTGGATGGCGATTTCAGTGACTGCCGATTGATCAGGATTTCCGGGGATTCGTATCAGTGGCCGCGTTGGCAAACGCAATGGAACGCGCTGACGGAGACATCCGATGAACTGGTCGTCAGCACGGTGGAGGCGAGTATTGCGGCAGTGAAAAACGGTATCGGCGTCGCGATGGGCTATCTGCCCACCTCCTATCAATTCATGTGCGATGACGACGGGCTTGTGCTTCCCCTGCCCGACAGGGTGACCCGGCATGGCGAGTGTTTTCTGGCATACCGCAGTGATCATGCCGGTGATGACATTATCAAAGCGTTTTATGGGTGGGTGCAAACGATCATAGCCAAGGAGTGGACGGATAAGAAAAACTAACTCGAAACAGGGCTATTTTTCATTTGTCAGCCCCCCTGCACAGGGGGGAGAATTTCCGGCAACATCAGCTGAAATCGTGGTCAGTAACATGCGCCCTGCAACACAGAACGCACAGAGTCCGGATCCACAGTCGCTTCCCCTTACCCTGCGTGAACAGGACGTTCTCCGTGAGCTTGCGCAGGGCAACAGCAACAAACGAATTGCCAGAACCCTCTCCATCAGTCCACATACGGTGGACGGGTACGTGAAGGATATCTATCGAAAGCTCGGGGTGCGCAACCGCTCAATGGCCACCGCTATTGCGTTGTACTACGGGGTTCTGGAAGGTTTTTCCCCCGCGCAGGACTTTCTTCAACGCGATGGGGCCGGGTCCCTGCAATAGCGGTGCGTTCATCCGGGATCAAACCTGGGGCAAACGGATTCCTTCAGCGCGGATCAGCATTACCTAATCGAGAATATTGAACTCGGTCGCCACGGTATCACCCCCATTGCCATCGTTCGGGACTCGGAACAGCTGCTCCAGGGGCAGGAGAAGATCGTCGAAGCTTTCGCCGAGGCAGTCGTACCGCCGCGCTCCCGGGTCGTGAATATCAAGGTCAGCGAACTGAAAGCCATGAATACCCTCGAGATGCGGGTGATCACTTACTATCGTGACAGCAAGCCCCATCGCGGTGCTGGCGGGCATCTCCGTGCTCGCGACTACTTTCGCTTCGGGCTTGGTCTCAATATCCTGGCACTCGCGGTCACCCTGATCATGGTGCCGCGTCTGTGGCCGGCCTGAGGCATCGGCTGACTAGTCCGAATAGTGTTTAACCCCGTACCTTGGTTGAAACATCTGATTTTCGTTAAAAACCGGAAGGAGCATGGAATGCACTCATTCTTCAGGCTCGCGTTGGCTTTGTGTGCTGTGATGGCATTATCCGGGCACGTATCTGCCCAGGACCGACCGCGTGTCGAACTGTCCAGCGTCGCGCGCAGCCCGCTATTGGAGGAAGTCCCTCTAAATGGCACCGTCACGGCGTTGCGCCGCTCCGATATGTCGGTCGCCATTGCCGGGCTGGTGCTGGCGCATCGAGTGGACGTCGGGGACCGAGTGACGGCTGGTGACGAGCTGTTGACGCTAGATGATGAGCTGACGGAACTTGCAGTACAGCAGGCGCAGGCGCTGCGGCAACAGGCTGACAGCGAATTGGCCGAAGCCAGGCGGGTGCTTGATGAAGCGCGCTCGGTCGGCGCCGGAACCAACATCGCCACCACCGAGGTCGACCGGCGACAAAGCAATGTCGCCAGCGCCGAAGCAAGACTGGCGTCAGCTGAGGCGGCGGTGGCCCTTGAACAGGCCCGGTTGCGCCGTCACCGGCTGCAGGCGCCTTTTGCCGGGATCATCAGCCGCCGCTCGGCAGATGCCGGGCAGTGGGTTCAGCCAGGCACGTCGGTTTTTACGCTGGTAGATACCGATTCTCTGGTCATTGACTTCCAGGTGCCACAACAGGTGTTTTCCTACCTCAACGACAGCACGGCGTTGCACATCAGCGCCTATGGCCGCCCCGCCAGCCAGGCGACCATCCTCAACTATGTGCCGGTGAACACGGGAGATGCCCGCACTTTTCTGCTACGCGCAAAAACAGGTGATGACCAGCGCCTGAATCCGGGCATGAGTGTGGAGGGCACGTTGACAGTTCAGCGCGGCAGCGAGGTATTGTCAGTTCCCCGTGATGCGCTCAATCGTTATCCCGATGGGCGGGTAACCGTCTGGCTGGCTGCAGCGAACGATAACAGCGGTGTTTACACGGTCAGCGAGCAACGTGTCCGTCTGGCAGGCATGGCGGGTGACCGTGCATTTATCGGGTCGGGCCTTGCCGGCAACGAGCAAGTCGTATCGCGTGGCAATGAATCCCTGCGCCAGGGTATTGAGGTCGAACGTGCTGACAGCAGGACCGGGCAGCGGGAGGCTCACTGATGTTTGCCAGCGTAGTCAGGCGCGGCATTCTGGTCACCGTCGTCACCCTGATCATCAGTATTATTGGCATTGCAGCTGCCATCCGTATTCCCGTGCAGATGATTCCTGATGTTGAAGTGCGGACCATCAGTGTCGAGACGCGCTGGCCCGGCGCGACCCCGCAGGATATCGAGAAAGACATCCTGATCGAGCAGGAACGGTATCTGCGCAATGTGCCCAACCTGAGCCGACTGGTCGCTACCGCAGGCAGTGGCTCGGCAGAGGTTGAGCTGGAGTTTCCGTTCGGTACGGATGCGGTCGAATCAATGATTCAGGTCAATAATGCCCTGAGCCAGGTACCGTCCTATCCGCGCAATGTGGATGAACCGCGAATCGTCGCGGCATCTTTTTCCTCCAATGCGTTTATGTATTTCAGGGTCGCCACCCTGCCCGACAACCCCCGGGACATTGACATCGAGTTGATGCAGGACTTTGTCGAAGACCGGGTTCGCCCGCTGATGGAAAGTGTGCCCGGCGTTTCGGAAGTCTCTGTCGGTGGGGGCACGGACCGTCAATTGCAGGTGAATGTCGACGGTGCCGCGCTGGCGCAGCGGGGCCTGAGCGTGCTGGATGTGCGTGACGCAATCCGAGCCCGCAATCAGGACATATCCGGTGGCGAATTGACGGCCGGCAAGCGTCGATACCTGTTGCGCACCGTGGGACGGTTTGATTCCCGCGATGAACTGGGCGAGGTGGTACTTTCGCGCGAAGGTGACGCCTTGGTGAGACTGTCCGACGTGGCGACTGTCGAGTTGGGCCAGGCACGCCCCAGGGAAATTTCCACCTATGACGGCAAACCAGTCCTCGGCCTGCAAGTGCGCCGGCAAAGTGGCTCAAATGTGCTGGCCATCAAGGATGCGATGATGGCCCAGGTAGACTTGATCAATCGTGACGTGCTGGAATCGGCCGGGTTGACGCTTCAACTGAGCACCGACGACACCCGTTACGTGGAAGCATCGATTGGCAATGTATGGACCAACCTGGGCATTGGTGCGGTATTCGCGACGCTGGTCATGTTCCTGTTCCTGAGATCGTTCAGCGCCACTTTTGTTGCCGTGATCGGTATACCATTGTGCGCGATAGCGGCGTTTATCGGGTTGATGCTGACCGGGCGCACAATCAACGTCATTTCGCTGGCCGGGATCGCCTTTGCCATCGGCATGACCATTGATAACAGTATTGTGGTGCTGGAGAACATCGAACGTTATCGACGCAAGGGCCTCGACAGGTTCGAGTCGGCAGTGCAGGGCGTGCGTGAAGTCTGGCCTGCGGTGCTGGCATCAACCCTGACCACAATTCTGGTGTTCCTGCCGATTCTGTTCATCGAAGAAGAAGCCGGACAGCTCTACTCCGATGTCGCCATTGCCATCTCCAGCGCCATTTTGGTATCCATGATGGTTGCCATTTTCCTGATTCCGGCACTGAGCGCGCGGCTTGATTTTTCCAGTCGATCCGGATGCCGCAAGGAACAGGAGGCGGCAAGCTCTGGCACCAGCAACGGGTCTCGATTATCACGTGTCAGTCATGTGATCCGGGCACTGGCAGAGCGTCCGCTGCGACGCGTACTGGTCATTGGCGGCACGCTAGCGACTTGTGTCTTTATCATTATGGTATTGACGCCGCCGGCGGAATATCTGCCTGAGGGCGAAGAAGCCAAGACATTTGCCTCCATGAATGCGCCGCCGGGTTACAATCTGGCGACCATGGCAGAGATAGGCGAGCAGGTACGTCAATATTTTCTGCCCCACGTGAACGCCGATCCGTCCGCTTACGAACGCGGTGACACGGAGGTGCCGCCCATCACCTCGCTGAATCTGTCGATATCACCTTCGGGCATCCGTATCATCGCTGAAACCGTGAACCCCCGTCATATCGAAGCGCTGATGACGGCGTTGACCGACTATTACGAAACCTTTCCAGGTATGCGGGCCTTTGCTGCCAAAGGCTCGATCATCTCCAGCAACGATGGCGGCACCCGCAGCATCAACATGGATATTTCCGGCCCTGATCTGGTCTCGGTGTATGAAGCGGCCAACCTGGCGTACGACCGCGCCCGGCAGGTGTTTGACAATCCGCGGATTCAGTCTCAGCCCTCGGCGTTGACTCTGGCACAGCCTCTGGTCCAGATTCGTCCGGACTGGCAGCGTGTGGCTGAACTGGGCTTGTCTGGCGATGCCATCGGCTTTACCGTAGCCGCACTGACCGAAGGGGCTTATGTCGACGATTTTTTTCAGGATGATGACAAGATTGACCTCTACCTCTATGGCGAACGTGGCAGTGATCAGGAAGCGAGGCTGGCAGATCTTGAGCGCATCCTGATACGGACAGGCGACGGCAGCAGTCTGCCACTGTCGTCACTGGCCGTCATTGAGGAAACTGTTGATACCAGCACGGTGCGCCGCGTCAACGGTCGCAGGACTGTTACCCTCAATATCATACCGCCCGATGACGTGCCGCTTGAAACCGGGGTGGAAAGCGTACGTGTTGATCTGATCCAGGCGTTACAGGATGAGGGCAGGTGGCCGGCCGGGGTAGACGTCAGCCTGTCCGGTGCCAGCGACCAGCTGAATGCAACACGCGATGCCCTGATGGATAACTTCCTGATTGCGCTGCTGATCATCTACTTGCTGCTCGTTGCCATTTTTTCGCATTGGGGTTACCCATTGCTGATCATGACCACGATCCCGCTGGGGGTGGCAGGTGGGATTGTCGGCCTGGCACTGATGAACTTTGTCGGCGACCTGCTGCCGCTGGTAGGTCTGCAGCCTATACGGCAGCCATTTGACATGATTACCATGCTGGGTTTCCTGATCCTGATGGGGACGGTCGTTAACAACCCCATTCTTGTGGTGGATCAGGCGCGTCGAAACCTGGCAGACAAAAACACCGCCGTGATCGATGCCGTCATGATGGCAGTCAATTCGCGCCTGCGCCCGATTGCCATGACCACCATCACCACGCTTTGCGGGCTGGCACCGCTGGTGTTGCTGCCCGGGGAAGGCACTGAGCTGTATCGGGGTGTCGGCGCGATCGTGCTGTTCGGGTTGGTGGGCGCCGCTGTTGTGACGGTGACATTTTTACCGGCCCTGCTGGTGTTTGTCTTGCGCCTGCGCCACTCCCCTGGGATCCGACGCCGTTATCAGTAGAAAAATCAGTCCGGGGCGGCCACCAGGTCCGCGCGCAGATTCCTTGACGCCAGATAAAAATGGCAAGACGACCAGAACAATACCGTTGGAATCAATGCGACCATGGCATAACGCAGCGACTCATTACCCAGTGTCGGTAACAGGTAATCACTCAGCATGCCGACTGACCAGGGGCCAAGACCCAAACCAATAATATTGAGTATCAGGAACAATATTGCAGACGCGGTGGCGCGCATGCGTTGCCCAACCAGTGCGTGCGACGTGGCAATGGTCGTACCCAGATAAACGTTGAACAGCAAGCCGGGTATAAAAGCAAGGATCAATGCCGTGTACTGGCTTGACGTTAAATAGACCGCCATCGTAAAAGGCAGGCTGATGAAGCCCGCGATGGCTGGCAGCCACATATACCACCGCTTGTCGCGCGGCGCCAGTTTGTCCGCAATCATACCGCCAGCAAACACGCCGATGGCACCAAACAGCCCGGTCGACAGGGCCAGCCAAGTGCCGAGTTCACCGGTAGTCATACCGTGGCTGCGGATAAAAAAGGACGCCAGCCAATTCAGTGTGCCGTAGGCCGCAAACGCATTGAGTCCGGCCGCCAGCGCCATATGACGGAATGATTTTCGGCTCCACAGCAGTGCCAAAACCTGCTTGAAAGGTACCAGTGCTTCGGGGACCTGTTTATTTTCATTCAGCCCACGGATCGGCTCGGCCAACGTCCTGCGAATCAGCAATGCGATCAGTATGCCGGGTAAGCCCACGACCACAAAGGCAACTCGCCAGCCAAAAAACTCATTGAGCCAGCCGCCAAACAGGAAGCCAAACAGGATGCCGATGTTGACACCGGTCGAGTAAATGGACAGCGCAGTCGCACGTTTTTCAGGCGGGTAAATGTCAGACACAATCGAGTGGGAGGGTGGGCTGCCGCCCGCCTCGCCGATCCCGACACCGATACGTGCCAGCAACAGCTGAAGATAGTTCTGCACAAAGCCACTGATGGCGGTCATAAAGCTCCACACACCGATGGCGAGGGCAACAATATTGCGCCGGTTGCCACGATCGGCCCATCGCGCGATGGGGATGCCGGCCGTGACATAAAACATGGCAAACGCAAATCCGGTCAACAAACCCAATTGACTGTCTGACAACGACAGTTCCAGTTTGATGGACTCCTGCAGGATCGATAATAATTGTCGGTCAATAAAGTTGAAGCTGTAAACAACGGTGAGCACGCCCAGTGCGTAATTTCTGGCGCTGGCGGTGGCGTAGGGATTAAACACGGGCGGTGGCGTCTGCTGTTGTTTTTGTTGTTTGCTTGCGCTTGTGTCAGTCATTACCTGTTCCCGGTAAGTCGTGCGTTTAAGAGTCAAAGAACAGTTCTTTGAATTTTTCTTATGTCTAGAATGCCGCTATGAGACATCATATTGTTTTCTGCGCCATAAAAATAGCCGTACGGCTATTTGCCGCCCCGGACCGTCGCTATACGGAAGCGTCGTGGTTCGATTATTGGAGGATAGTTGGCTGACGGGAAAGTGCAATTCTTTGTAACTCCCCTGTACCCTCCCCAAACGTTGCGCTAGATTCAACCTCAAAGTGCCGTATACTGATTGGTTAAGCAGCGACTAGGTCTTGATACAAGCCCTGGTCTGAACGGAAAAACAATAAAGTCAGATCATTCGTCCTGCGGAGCGCTACGATGAGCCCACCATTAAGATATCCTCTGGTTGTCAGCCTTTTTGTTGCGACTTTCTGGGTGCTGACGCTAAGCGCTGACACTCACGCCCAGCCATCCGTACCCCAACTGCCGCGCCTTGACGAAGAACAGGTCGATATCGATCTGGACGGTTTTCTTGACGAAGCTGTCTGGAATGATCTTCCCTATGTCGACGGCATGCGGGTGATCAACCCGGATACGTTGGCGGAAGTCCCTTACGAGACGCATGTTCGCGCTTTTTATACCGAACAGGGCATTTACGTGGGCGCGATGAACTTTCAGCCAGAAGACACTCTGGTGGCACGCATGACGTCCCGCGACACGCAACTGGACCGGGATGGTTTCGTGGTCGGTCTGGATCCGTCCGGACAGGGCCTTTATGGCTACTTCCTGCGCATCAATCTGGGCGACTCCATGACCGATGGCACCATCCTGCCTGAGCGTCAATTGAACATGCAGTGGGACGGTTCCTGGAATGCCCGCACCCAGGCGCTTGAAAACGGCTGGAGCGTGGAATACTTCATTCCCTGGGCCATGATGCCCTTACCTCAGGCCGCGAACGGGACCCGGGAAATCGGTTTCTATTATGAGCGTCAGGTGGGCCACCTCGGCGGGGAGGCGTGGTCCTCGCCGCCGCTACCGCGCACGGTCAATCAATACCTGTCGGCGTTCGAGCGGTATGAACTTGAAGACATCGAGTCGCGGCGCCAGTTGACCTTCTATCCGTTTGCCTCAGCGAGCTTCGACGGTCTGCGTGACGACACGGAATCGAAAGTTGGCACCGACATCTACTGGCGTCCCACCTCCAACACCTTGCTGTCCGCCAGTCTGAACCCTGACTTCGGCACCGTGGAATCCGATGATGTGGTGGTCAATCTGACTGCGTTTGAAGTGTTCTTCCCGGAAAAGCGCACCTTCTTCCTTGAAGGTCAGGGCATATTCAACACCCATCCGCGCTCCAGTGGCGGAGGCGGGCCCGGTGGCCCGATCCAGATTCTCAACACCCGGCGTATTGGTGGCGCCGCCGGCTTTGATGTTCCCGGCAATGTGAATGTTCTGCCTACCGATGTCAGCCGGCCCACCGAGCTGCTGGGCGCGGTCAAATACTCCGGCCAGATCGGAAACTGGCAGTATGGCACCCTGTTTGCCTCAGAGGATGACCCGGAGATTCCCGGCACCTTGCCTGACGGCACCCCGGTCACCGTGCAGGCAACCGGCCGCAATTTTGGTGTGGCGCGACTGCTGTATGAAGACACGGCCGGGGGTGGGCGTCGCGCGATGGGCTGGATGGGCACGACTGTCGAGCACCCTGATATTGACTCGGTCGTCAATGCCGTGGATATGCACTATTTTTCCCGCAACAACCGATGGATTGCTGACACTCAGTTCATGCACAGTGACACCAGCGGCGTTACCGGTATGGGCTTTTTGGGTGACCTCAGCTACCGCCCGGAACGTGGCAAACAGCATACTCTTACCGCCACCTGGATTGATGACAAACTCGACATCAATGAACTGGGTTTCCTGACCCGTAATGATCAGATGAACCTCTCCTACAATTACTTTGTCAACCAGTCCGATCTCCCCGGCCTGCGCAACCGCACCACAGGCGTTATCCTCACCAATGAATGGAACACCGATGGTCTGCCGGTGAGGCTTCGCGCTGCTCTGCAGCGTGGTTATACCTTTCAGGACAACAACAGCCTGAATCTGTCACTGCTCTATTTCCCGGCGCGATTCGACGATCGCCTGGGACGGGGCACCGGTGCGTTCCAGTTGCCGGTGCGTTATGGGGCCGGTATCAATTATGAAACCGATCGCGCCCAATCGCTTTCCTACAATGTGGGTCTGAACGTAGATCCGGAGGACCTGGGCTCCACGCAAGTGCGAGGTAGCGCCGGTGTTGCATGGCGGCCGGTGGACCGTTTCTCGGTGGACCTGAGCATGAGCTACACGGACCGTGAGGCGCTGCTGGTGCATCGCGGCGCAGGCCAATACACGAGCTTTGAAGCCCATCAGTGGGCGCCGCGACTGGAAGTGGACTACTTCATCACGGCCAAGCAGCAGATACGCATCAGCACCCAGTGGACAGCCTTGAAGGCGTTCGAAGACCGCTTCTACCGGGTCAATATGGAAAGAAACGCGCCATTGATACCGACGGCCAATCCGGATAACCAGCCGGACGATTTCGTGATCTCCAGGCTAACGTTCCAGGCACGCTACCGCTGGGAGATCGCGCCGTTGTCTGATCTGTTTGTTGTCTACACCCGTGGCTCCAATCTGCCGCGCAACAGCTTCTTCGAGTTTCAGGAACTGTTCGAGCAGTCCTGGAATGACCGGATTGTGGATCAGTTTGTTATCAAGCTGCGTTATCGCCTGGGGTCATGATCGGTCCGTCGACTACCGGAACGCGAATGCCTGATTCATAGCTCTAAAACTGATATCTTAGATCATCTTCCTGAAGATTAAGCGTAAAGAGGATCTTGGATACAAATGAAACTGAAAATAGCATCAGTGCTGAATTACGATCTTGGCGATACTGTTGACTTGATGTTGCAATTGGAAGCGGCACATATTCCGGAACAAAACATATTGGAGACGCGTCTGGACGTCGGAGAGCACGATCATTTCGCCCGAGTATCAGGCGAAGATATGATTGGCGAGCGGATATGGCTTCGCACCAGGGGTAATCTGGAAGTTAATTATTCTGCTACAGTAGAGGTTAGCCGCGTCTTGACCGATTACCGGACACTGGAAAAAGTCCCGATGCACTTGCTCCCAGGGGCGGCAGTCGCTTATCTGAACGAGTCCAGATATTGTCCATCGCACAAGTTTCTAAGTTTCGTGCAGTCTGAATTCGGAGAAACCGAAGGCGGCGCAAAAATTGGCGCGATTCGTGACTGGATATTTGATCATTTTTCTTATGAGTCAGGGATAAGTGACACCTATACAACCGCGCTGGATACGTTTGTTGAGCGCCGGGGTGTCTGTCGCGACTTTGCACATGTGCTGGTCACACTATCACGAGCAGCCGGAATTCCAGCTAGAATGGCTAGCGTTTATGCCTTGGGGGTCAATCCACCGGATTTTCACGCTGTTGCTGAGATCTTCCTGGGCGGTGAATGGCACCTTATTGACGCTACCGGCATGGCCAGCGAGGCTGGTATGGTAAAAATATGTGTGGGACGGGACGCTGCAGATATTTCATTCCTGACGGCCTATGGCTCGATTGCGGTCATAAGTCAGTCTGTTACAGTCGAGCGAATATCCTGAATACGGAGTGAAAATGATCAAGCTACACGGATTCTCTGCCAGTAATTACTACAACGTACCCAAACTCGCCATGCTGGAGAAAGGCATTGCGTTTGAGGAGGTGTTGTCCTACACCGGGGTAGGGCCGACCTACAAACCCGAATACCTGGATAAAAGTCCGCTGGGCAAGGTGCCGGCACTGGAAACGCCTGAGGGCTTCATCAGTGAATCCCGCGCCATTCTGGAATACATCGAACGGGCCTATCCGGAGCCGTCATTGCTGCCAGCATCGCCCTTTGCTATCGCCAAGGTGCAGGAATTGTCGCAGTTCATCGAACTGTACTTCGAGCTGGTCGCGCGCCGTCTGATCCGCAATCTGCTGGCTGGCACACAACCCGATCCGGCGGTGCTGAAAGAGGTGGGAAGCAGCCTCAATAAAGCCGCCGCCGCGCTGCCCCGTCTCTCCAGCTTTGAGCAGTTTGCCTACGGTGAGCAGTTTACCCTGGCCGATATCGCGGCGATCCTGAACCTGCCGATCGTGCGCAACGTGGGTAAGGCGTTCCTGGGCAAGGATCCGCTGGCCGACGTGCCGGGGCTGGATGCCTACTGTCGGCGCATGGAAGAAAGACCCCAGGTCAGGAAGATCCGCAGTGATGCCGCCGAGAATCGCCCGCATTTTATGGCACATCTCAAGGCCCTGTACGGGATCTGAATAAACCCGTCATGACGTCCAGAACCCAACGGCTTGACCGTTTTATCAGTCAGAACAGTGCGTATTCGCTTTCCGATACGCACCTGTTGCTGGCCCGGAAAAGGATTCTGCTGGACGGTGTTGTCGCATGCTCCATTCAGCAGAAAGTGACCCGATTCACGCATGTCATGCTGGATGGTCAGTGCCTGCAGGATAACAAGCCGGTTTACCTGATGCTGAATAAACCCCGCGGCGTCGTTAGCGCCACCAAAGATTCCAGGCACACCACAGTGCTTGATCTTGTCCAGCATCCCCAAAAGAACGAACTCCACATTGTCGGCCGGCTGGACTTTAACACCACCGGCGTTGTGCTACTGACCAATGATGGCGCCTGGTCGCGTAAGCTGAGCTCGCCTGAGTCTGCCATCACAAAGACCTATGAGGTCACGTTATCCCAGCCGGTGACGGACGAGTATGTTGCCGTGTTTCGCCAGGGAATCTATTTCCGGTACGAGAACGTGACAACCCGGCCAGCCAGTCTGGACATACTCTCGGATTATACCTGCCGACTTTCGCTGACTGAAGGCAGGTACCATCAGGTCAAACGCATGTTTGGTTTCTTTCAGAATGAGGTACTGGCGCTGCACAGGGTGTCTGTCGGCACGCTTGACCTTCAGGGCGTTGAGACTGGGCAGAGCAGGCTGCTGACGCCTGCTGAGCCAGGTCTGGTGTGATCGGCAGGTGGCTTTACACAACGTCACACCCCAAGCGCTGCACTCGGCTGTCTCCGGCGGACCCAGTCGACAGTAATGCACCACTCATCACCTGACAACGTCGAAGCGCTGCAACTCACGGCGCGGTTCCTCCCACTCGGGTGCCAGTTCCGATGCCTTGAGGTAGTCGCGATAGGCTTCGCGGAGCTGTTCCAGGTTTTCGTGGGCGATACCCCTGTTGAAATGAGCCCTCGCCAATTCACGTACCGCCCTGGCCTCACTGGTCTGAATACCTAGTTCAATGGCGCGATCGAAGGCGCTGATGGCCTGCGCCCACTGTTCACGCAGGTTAAAGACATTGCCCCGATTGATGTGAGCGAACGTCAGCGTGTCCTCCAGATGCACAGCTTCAGTGAAATCGGCCAGTGCATCATCATAGTTCGCTGCCGCAAAGTGAAGTACACCGCGATTGTTATAGCTCGCGGCCCGATTCCCTGCTTCACCACCCTCCTGTATTGCCAGTGTGCAGAGCTGTATGGGCGAAATCGTTACCCGCGAGCCGGTGATCGTAACCCCTGACGCCGCTTGTGGATTGCGCGCCGCCATGGCGCATTGCTCAGCATAACCACCGTCAATGATGGTGAGCGGAGAGGCAGGCTGCGCCTGTGTTATCGCACTCGCCCACACGGTAGCCATGGCGCCGAAAAGGGTCAATACGCGTATCAAAAGCGTTGATGTTATGATGCGCTCCTGTCTGTCATGTGTCATCTACTTGACCACAATATATCTCGATCGCTTTCTACTTGCTATATCCGCAGGCACTGACCCATTAACGCCTGATCTGGCGAAGAGGAACCCGGCCCCGACCCGCCCCCAGGAACGGGCTATTTCCGGGAGTAACGGATGCATGGTCCGTCACCTGTACCCTCGGAAGGTGGCAACTATCGTGGTAAGCGCATGATAATAAACAGTAAAAAATTCTTGGTCAGCTTGGGCTCGAACCAGGGGGAAGCGGATTATGAGTCTTCTCTGAGTTGTTCGGGACATCGAAGTAGAGCCAGGCCCGTCTGAATTTTTTGTTGATTCGGTTTGTTTAAAGGGGCTGTGGTGCATACAATCCTTTATGAATCTGTGAATCGATCCAATGGAGTGTGAAAACGTGACCAATCAAGAATTACAGGCACTGAAAGAACGTTATGTTGCAGCTGGCGCGGCAAGTCCCAATCAACAGTTTGCTGACCACGCACTTAATGCAGAAATCTGGGACGCTGATGGCAAGCGTATGATCGACTTTGCCGGTGGTATTGGTGTTCTGAACATCGGTCATCGCCATCCAAAAGTCGTTTCTGCCGTAAAAGCTCAGCTGGATAAGGTCATGCACACGTGCCAAACCGTTATGCCCTATGAAGGTTACGTGAAACTTGCCCAGAAGCTGGCTGAAGTCGCACCTGTGAAGGGTGATGCGAAAGTGATGCTGGCCAATTCGGGCGCAGAAGCGCTGGAAAATGCGGTTAAGATCGCTCGTGCTGCCACCAACAAGAACAATGTGATCTGCTTTGACGGGGGTTATCATGGCCGTACGTTCATGACCATGGCCATGAACGGCAAAGCAGCGCCTTACCAGAATGAGTTCGGCCCGATGCCTGGCTTGGTTTATCGCGCGCCTTATCCGGTTCCTTACCATGGTGTCAGCGACGAGGAAGCTCTGCGAGGCTTGAAAATGACCATGAAGTCAGATTCGCCCGCGGGAGACACGGCCGCTATCGTGATTGAACCTTTGTTGGGTGAAGGTGGGTTCTATTCAGCGTCCCCGCAATTTCTTCAGGAAATTCGCAAGATTTGTGATGAAAACGATATCCTGATGATTGTTGACGAAGTACAAAGCGGCTTTGGCCGAACCGGGAAAATGTTCGCTATTGAACACAGTGGTGTTCAGCCAGACATGATGACCATGGCCAAATCAATGGCTGATGGCATGCCTATCTCTGCCGTTGTGGGTACCGATAAAGTGATGGATGCGTCCGGTCCCAATTCGTTAGGTGGAACGTATACGGGCAGTCCAACCGCCTGTGCCGCTGCCTTGGCGGTTTTTGATGTCTTCGACGAAGAAGATATTCTGGGTAAAAGTCAGCGTTTAGGCGAAAAGCTACATGAGCGCTTCGTGCAATGGGAAAAACAATTTCTGCACGTTGCCAACCCCAGAAATTTGGGTGCTATGGCAGCTTTTGAGCTGGTAGAAAGTAAAGAGTCCCATCAACCCAAGGCTGAAATGGCCGCGGCCATTACCAAAAAAGCCCAGGAAAAAGGGCTGATTTTGCTGGCTTGCGGTCTGTTTGGTAACTCCATTCGTTTTCTCATGCCGATCACGATTGAAGACGATGTACTGGAAGAGGGCTTAAATATTGTTGAAGCGTGTTTGAAAGAAGTGGGTGCATGATACCGGTGTCGCCGGCAAGGAAAGCTGGCCATCTGCGACAAACCCCGCACGCCGGGTTATGCTTCTTCCTGGGCTCGAGCCGGCGGAGATCGGTGCATTAAGACGAAGAAGGCTAACAAATAATCCAATTTAGCAGCACTTGTTCTGGCTGAAGCCGATCCTGTTCCGAACGCATTTGTCGCTCGCGTGGTGGCTGACTACAACGGCAGGATTTCGAAGCTCAGCGCGCCGTCTCGCTGTTGATTGAATTCATCGACGCTGTAGATTTCAATTCTATGAACGCCCGGGGCAAGATTGTCCGGTAGCGGTAACTCCCAGATATGTGCGGAACGGGTTGGTCTGCTGATGGGGTGATCAGGGCCTTGCAGCTGCTCATAAAGTCTCTCTGCAAATGGATCCGTGCGCACAGTATAAGTCATGGCTTGCCTTTCACCCCTGTTTAGCGACATCCAGACTTTGTCCCTGACCCCACCGTCAAACAGATTAACCACGATCTTGGAGCCGGGGAGCAGTTGTCCACGGTTAACGCTACCTTCATTGGGTGCCATCAACAATGGATCCAGGGTGATGCGCATATGCTGATTGGCATCTGCACCGTAGGGGAAGGGCATGAATTCCGGCGTGACATCAACGTCGTTGAAGCGCAAAAGATAGAAGCCATTGGGCGTGCCGTCCTGCATCATGGCGTCGTTGACGCCGCGAAGGTCTTCCGGCCCGGTGTGCCAGCCATTGCCGCGAACCTGCGCCAGGGTGTGGGCTATCCAGGGTTGACCATGCCAGCCGTGACTGTGGCCGACCTCAACTTTCCAGCTGTTACTGGTATCGTGGCCGGCCATGCCATAGATATGCTCGAACGGCGCCAGAATATCGAGCAACGCAGAAAAGTTCTCAGTATGTGGTCCTGTAGCCGGTTCGGTGCCGCTGTCATCAACCGCTTCTGAAACCAGCGGGATGTGTGACGCAATAACGATCAGTTTGTCGCTCGGGACGTTGGCGAGATCGCGCGCCAGCCAATAAAGCTGGTCGTCATGAATGTAACCACGATAGCGGTCGCCATCGTCCAGGCGCTGATTGGCGCCCGCGTACTCGACATTATTGAGCGCTACAAAATGTACATTGCCGTAATTGAAGGAGTAATAGGTCGGGCCGAAGTGCAATTTGTAAGTTTCGGTGGCGAAGCGTGCATCGGGTGATTCAAAATTAAGATCGTGGTTGCCGGGCAAGTACCACTGGGGCATATCCATCAGCGCCATCATTTCCTTGTGACGGTCATATAAATCCAGATTGTCAAACACCACATCACCAACCGTGATGCCAAAGTCTGCTGAGAACGGATTACCGATCAACGTAGTCACGAGGTCTTCGCGCAGCTTATCCTGGTCTAGATCGGACCGGGCCTGCGGATCAGCAAAGGCATGCGCATCAAACTGATGGCTGGGATCGTCAATGACGGTCAGCGGAAAATCTATCGAGTCAGGTAATGGCCCGGTGGCCTCAGCCACAGGGAACAACCAATCGACGTCGGTGCCATCAATGGCGAGGGGGGTGCCTTCGGGGTAATGGCGGTAATAGAAGGCTGGAATGTTGTTGGCATCAACTGCCACGCTGTATCCGGACGGTTGTGAGATAAACAGGATCTGCAGCGGTGCCAGGGCAATTTCATAGCGGCCGTCGGGCCCGGTCAATACAACCTCGCAGCCATTGCTGACACTGACACCGGCCAGTCCGGTCTCGTCGGCGTTCATCAGGCCATCGGCATTGTCATCGATAAAGACGGTGCCGCGCGCGATTTCGCTGTCCAGGGCCGGATTTATGCATTGGGCGACCGCGGGCAGGTTTATCATGAGCGTGCTGGCACCTATTACCCACGATAATACTGCTTTGTTTTTCATAACCGGAACCTCCCATTGAGCATTCGATGCTATACAGGGTTGTTGACACTGTTGTGACGTGTTTGCAGGTCAAGCGCCCCGTGAAATCTCAGGAAGTCACCCCCAGGGGCTGCACTCGTGATTCTCGGGCGGGCCAGTAGGGCAGTCATCCTTGGGTCTCGGTTTGTGCCGGAGCATGGCCCCAGGCGGCCTGAGGTGGGAGGCGAGGCCTGCCCCAGCGGCGAGGACTTGACGGGGAGCACCCAGACGAGAGTAACGGGCTATTGAACTAGCCCCCAAGTAACGGATGCATAGTCCGTCACTTATGCCAGCAAAAAGCGACTAAATTAGACGTAAGCAGATGAAAAACAAACGGAAAATATGGTGGGCCCACCTGGACTCGAACCAGGGACAAACGGATTATGAGTCCGCTACTCTAACCAACTGAGTTATAGGCCCGCGCAGAACTGCAGAGGGCGGATTATAAGGTTCCGCGCGCGATGTTGCCAGCCCCATGAGCGACTGGCCGAGAAGATTTTGCCATGGCACCCTGAATCCGATAATCGGTGGTCAGCGTATGTAACAGGCCCATCAATTCAGGAGTTGTCATGAAGAATCTTGTCCTGCCCGTTATATCCCTGGTTTTTGCCTTTGTTATCTTTGATATCGCCTATTCCGAGCTGGATGTTAAGGCGCGCCCGAGCGTGCACACGTGCTCGGGCGAGTGTTATGAAAATTATGTCGCGGCCAATGGCACCATTGTCGAGCAGCAGCGCGCTGCTGCCGAAGCGGCGGCTTCTGCGAGTCCGGCAGAGTTGGGGCAGCAGGTGTACGCCAGCTGCCAGGCCTGCCATGGCGCCGGCGGGGAGGGCGGTATTGGCCCGCAATTGCAGGGCCGCGATGCCAGCTATATCAGCACGGCCCTGACGGCGTATAAAAACGGTGAAACCCGTGGCGCGCAGAGCCAGATGATGTGGCCATCAGCGCAGGGCTTGTCCGCGCGCGATATTGACAATCTGGCGGCGTTTGTCGAATCTCTCTAACGGCCCTTCAGTTTCGTCAATCCTCTGCGTGCAGACGAATCGGGTTGGCGTAAAACCACAGATCTGACCAGGGGTCTTCACCGCGCGGGTCGAGTGCCGGCTCGAGCTGCGTGGTGTTGGTGCCGCGCACACGGATGTAGTGATCACTGGGCAGAGCGTCGAAGCGGTAGCTCACTTCGCGAAACTCACCATCGACCGTCCAGTCCGCCTGCGTGAAGCGGGCCACGACTTCAGCACCAGGGTGTCGGTCGGTGCTCGGGTCGCTGGCACGTCCCAGCATTTCGCCGACAATCAGGTCAACGCGGGCAACCGAGGGGTTGTCGCCGTGATGATTGTTGCTGTCGGGGTCGCGAAAACGGATGGTGACGGTCACGGCTTCTTCTGCCGGCACGGCCAGCGTACCACCGATCTGCGCCTGTTGGCCGGCAGATTCGGCGGTGACGTACAGTTCGCTGATCAGGTCGCCGGTGGTGACAAATACCCGGCCGCCGCGGATCCCGTCCAGAATGTCGTCATGCGATTTCTCGGCCCAGACATATGTCTTGGAATACTCACCCGGCCAGAAATCCGAGCCGCCTTCGGTGTAGTGAACGTGCGAGTCGGAGTTGGCGGTGATCCACCAGTCTCGCCCCTCGCTGAGCATGGCGTCCCAGAAACCACCCACGATGGCGGTAAGCTGATCAAAACCGCCCATGGTCGGGTGATTGCCGTAGCCGCCGCGGGCACCGTTGGTGTCAATAGAGCCGTCGGGGTTCAGGGCGGCGGCCTGGTGACCGGGTGAGCCTTCCATACCAATGGCTATTTCCGGCGCCAGGTCATTCCAGCCGCGCATTTCCTGCGGTGTATTCAGGCCGTATTCCCGCTCCCCGCGTGCCGAGCGCGTAGCGTGGTGCGCGATGACCACCGGTGTTTCGGGAAAGGTTTTCATGAACTGCAGGGCTTCCAGCATTCGCGGTTCGGTATCCCAGCTGGGGTCGGCTGGCCATGGCTCGCGTTTGTTGAAGGCGGACTCAATGCTGTGCAGTCTCTGCGCCTCATCATGGGTGTGGGGTATGATCAGGCTGGAGTGATCGGCCCCGGGCGTGTCGAACTCCATACCGTAGAACTGAATGACATCCGGCACCACCTGGCGGGACAGCTGTAATTCGGGATAGGCTTGCGTGAGGTTCACGTGGCTATGGTTGGGTCCGCCGTGATCGGTGGTGACCATCCAGCCCAGCCCGTAGTGGCGAGCCATCAAGGCATTCATCGGGGTCGGATAGATGGCATCGCCGCCCAGAATGGGCGCAGGGGGGTTCTGCTCCCGATCCCAACCAACGCTGAAGCGACTGTGAATGTGGTGGTCGCCAGCAATCCACTGGCGCTCGCCCGGCTGAGGGTCCTGCGCCAGCAACGAGGAAAGCCCCAGTGCGGCCAGGGATGTGCATATCAGAATGACGGGCGGACGCAGACGCATGGCTCAGACCTCTTTATTTAGTGAGACGAATACAGTAACAGCAGAGTGTGAAGCGTTTGTGACGGCGACTGTCACAAATGCCTCTGGTTGTCATGGGTCCAGTGCTCCGTTTGCAGGCCAATGTCGGCAGAGATGAACTTGCCGCCGTCGGTGGCCCGGTAGTGTGCCAGTGCCTTGTATACCAGTGGTGCACCCAGCAGCAGGATGGGTATGTTCAAGTACACCATGATGATATTGGTCAGGTCGGTGATGGTCCACAGGTTGCCCAGCTCCAGGCCAGCCAGCACGGTGAGAGCGCCAAAGGGCACAAATACCAGCGAGCCGAGAATGCGGACAGTCAGGATAAAGCCATCGGACCGGGAAATGAAGTTGGCGGAGATCTCGGCAAAGGAGATCATGCCCAGCAACGTGGTGAAGGCGAACAGGCAATAACAGGCGGCCAGAATGATGATGATGGTATTGGCCATGGCTGCGGGCACCAGTGCCTCGACCGACGCCAGGTAGGTGCCAATGCGTGACGCGCTGTCCGTGGCCCACTGCGCGCTGCTGGCTGAATCGCTCCACAGATGGGCGAGCACCACAATAAAACCGGTCAGCGTACAGATGATGATGGTGTCGAAGAACACCCCCAGGCTCTGCACTAAACCCTGCTCGCAGGGATGGTTGTTGTCCGCTGCTGCGGCCGCCATGGTGATGGTCCCCTGGCCGGCTTCATTGGACATCAGGCCGCGTCGCACACCTTCCGCCAGAGCAACCCCCATGGCGCCGCCGAACAGCGCGTCGGGCGCGAACGCGCCGGTGACCACCGCGCCGAAAAAGCTGGGCAGCAGCGGAAAGTTGATCAGCACAATCAGCAGCGAGATGCCACAGAACACCGTCGCCTTGATGGGCACCAGGAAATTGGTATAGGCGGTCACCCGGCGTATGCCCCCCAGAATCAGCCAGGCGCAACTGGCGACCATGATCAGGGCGATGCTGTAATACAGCGGTGACTGACGCTCGGAGACGGTGCCCGTGGCAGTGTCGGCGATCATGCCAATGGCAGTGAATACATTAAAGGTCTGCACCGGTACGTTAAACAGGGCATAGGTCATAAAGGCTAAGCTGAGGAAGATGCCGACGAAACGTTTGTTGCCCATGATTCTGCGGCCGTAGAAAGGCAGTCCGCCGACGTACTCACTGTTCTTGCGTTCCTTGAACAGCTGCGCGAGCACCGACTCCATAAAGGCCGTGGCCATGCCAAACAGTGCCGCGACCCACATCCAGAATAATGCGCCGGGGCCGCCGACGGTGATGGCGCCGGTCACGCCGACAATATTGCCGGGGCCCGCCCGCATGGCAAGTCCGAGCATGAACGAGGCCATGGCGCTGATACCGGTTTGGTCGCTTTGCCGACGCTGCATGATGGGGATTGCTCGGGTCAGACTTAGCCACTGTACACCGCGCGTGCGTATGGTGAAATGAATACCCATACCCAGCAACAGGATGACCGCAAACGACATCTGACCCAGCAGCGGGATGGCCTGGTACCAGCCAAACTGGGTCGGGAAGTCCCAGACCGCGTTGGACACGGGCCCTATAAAGGCGAACACATTATTGACCGACCCAAACAATTCTTGCACCGCGGCTTACTCCTTATTGTTGTAATTGGCGCCGGCTGCTGCCGGTAACATCAATCTACCATGATAAGCGACTGGAATTCATGGTGAAAGTATCTGATTGACTCAGCTTGAACTTTTGGTCTATTCTCTCGCCACAGCGACGTTGAGGTATGTCATATCTCTATTTTTTGTGCAGTAACGAAACCCGAATAAGCGTGTGGGTATTTTGGTGGCGTTTCATGAAATTGACTATGTGTTGTCTAACAGGTTCCTTGAATCAACAGTTTCCGCTGCGTTAGTGCTTTTGCGGTAAGGCTTTGGAATAAAGATGCAAATAGTCAATAGTTCCTTTATGTGTTGACAATAATAATGAAGATATTAATAGAAAGGGGAAATCATGAAACTGAAGAAATCCATTGTGCAAATGGGTTTGGCGGCGTCCGTTATGCTGCCATTACCAATGGTTGCTGTTGCCCAACAGGGTACAGCAGCTGATATCGAAGAAGTAGTTGTGACTGGCTCGCGTATCCGTCGGGACAGCTTCGACTCATCGTCACCGGTCACTGTGGTCGATTCTGCAGCGATCGAAGCCAATGCCACGCCCAATCTGGGTGAGGTGCTTGCCAATCAGACATTCAACTACGGCACTGATATTCAGACCAATGGCTACGCAGCGCGCGGCCAGGGCGGGGTGACATCTTCTGCTAACCTCCGTGGTCTGGGTGCGGGCGCGACGCTGAACCTGGTCGATGGTCAGCGAACCAACAATACCAACCTTAATGCCACCATTCCACAGATCGCCATTGCGCGTATTGATATTCTGAAAGACGGTGCATCCGCTCTGTATGGATCCGATGCGGTAGCGGGCGTGGTGAACGTCATTACCAACAAGGGTTATGAGGGCACAGATGTCAGCCTGTTCCATCAGGAAGACCGCGGTGGTGATCTGGTAGAGAAACAGTACGAACTGATTACCGGTACTGCCACTGACAATGGTCATTTTGCCATGGCGTTGTCGTACTCCACGCGCTCGACCCTGGAACAGACCGACCGGCCTGAGTTTCTGCGCAGCGGTTTCCAGCGTTCGGGCACCGGTAACCCGGGCACCTTTGCTGTGCCGACCCGTAATGCACAGGGCCAGTTGACAGGTGTTTCTGCACGTACGCCCGATCCGGGGTGTGGCATTGATAACGGATCAGGGACCGATGTAGGCGTGAAAGGCAGCTACGCCAGCGGCCAGCGGCTGGGTACCACGTGTAATTTCCATTTTGGTGAATTCTGGGACTTCATGAGCGCACAGGACAAAATGAGCCTGTGGACCAATTATGAGCACCGGTTCAACGACAGCCTGACCAATGATTTTAATATCAATGCGTCTCGTTTGGAAACTTTTACGCGTGGTTCACCACAGAACCCGGGCGGTCGTATCCCCGAGCTGCCAGTGGTCGCTGGTGAACACCCGGGCAACCCGTATCGCGCCATGGCTAACCGTGGCAACGGCATGGAGCCACTGTATGCGCTGGCAGGTCCCGACGGTAATCCGCTGAGAAATGCCAATGGCGTGGTGCAACTGGCAGCCGATCCGTTCAACCCGGCATTGGGCATACCTTTCAACGAAGATGTGCGTATCACAGAGCTGCGTATCAACGCCTTCAAATTGCAGACACAGCCAACAGCCGTGAATGATGATGGCGCTTTCCCGCAAGGCGTGGATCGCTTCGATATCCGTCTGGCTGACACGTTGACTTATGAAGTGCCCGGCACGAGCTGGGCCGTGTCACTGGCCGGTGTGTATCAGTTTGGTCAGGATGATGCGCTGGAGAAGAACTCCAGTCAGCTGGCGTTGATTCAGGGTATTAATGGCACGCTGGTGGCCGATCCTTCGGCGCCCAACACGACCGCGTACTACAACCCGTTTGCCAGTTCGGTCTTCAATTGTACCGATCGCGTGTGCGCCAATACCGGCACGCCACAATATGCCAACTCGCAGGCGGTGGTGGATGCCATCACCATTGCCGGCCTGACGCAGACCGAGAACACCTTCAAATCAGTGGAACTGGCAGCGACCGGTGAAGTGTTTGAAATCCCGACCGGTATGATCCTGGGTGCCTTTGGTATCGAGTATCGACAGGATGAAGTGGATGTCGACTTCGATGCTGCGCGCAATCAGTGTGACTATCACCAGGGTGGCTGCGCCGTTGACTACACGGCCGAGCAGGATGTCAATTCGGCATTCTTCGAGCTGGCGGTGCCATTGACGACTAACCGTCTGGGCGAGGCCGAGTTCCAGATTGCCGGTCGCTACACGGACTACGGCGGCCAGATTGGCGACTCTTTTGATCCGAAGCTGGCGTTGCTGTGGCAGCCGCTGGACATGCTGTCGCTGCGCGGCTCCTGGAGTTCAGCGTTTATTGCGCCTGGCCTGGTAGATCTGTTCTCGCCACAAACCTGTGGTCTGCAGAATGCCGGAGACCCGTTCGACAATTCCAATGCGTTCCGTGTGGCCTGTAACGAAGGCAACCAGAACCTGACACCGGAGACGGCAGATGTGTTCAACGTGGGCGCATCACTGAGCCTGCTGGAAGGCGCTTTGTCCATCGGTGTCGATTATGCGGAATACGACTTCAAGGATCGTATTTCCAGCACTACGCTGAACCAGGTGGTCAACCTGGACTACCAGGCCTTCCTGGCAGCCGGTGGCAATCCTGCCAGTCAGGCGAGCAAGCTGGCGTGGTTCAATGGTCCGAACTCTGACAAGAACATCAATCGTGACGTTGATGGGGTCATGAGCCGGGTGATTGTGTCCCGCCTGAACGCACAGACCATGAAGCATCGTGCACTCGATCTGTATGCGCGCTACGATCTGGAACTGGGCCGCTTCGGCAACCTGGTGTTCAACCTGGATGCTACGCAGGCGCTGGAATATTCGTACGACCTGGGTCTGGGTATCCCTGCCGGTGACGGCGTGGGCAGCCAGAACGAGTCCATCGCGGAAGTGCCGCCGATGCCAGAGTATCGTGCCAATGCCACCATGAACTGGAGCCTGGGTAACCACAGCGCGCTGTTGCGTGCTCGCTGGATTGACGGCTTTGACTACTCGTTCAACTCGGGTGCCCTGCTGGCCGGTCAGATTGCTATCAATGGTCGCTCTGCGGCATCAAGCATGACGTATATTGATGCCAACTACTCGTACACCTTCGATGGTCTGATCGGTGATCGCGCCACGCGTTTTGAAGTCGGTGGACGTAACCTGGGTGACCGGTTCCCTCAGCCGTTCTTTAACCTGGGTGGTATAGAAACCTTCGTTCACGATATTCGTGGCCGTATGATGTATATCCGCATCAACCAGGAAATCTAAACGCTCCGCATGAAAAAGGGGGCGCAGCAAAAGCTGCGCCCCCTTTTTTTGTCTTTCTTTATCGACGTTCTCGTCTCTTTATCGACTTACTCGTCTCTCTTTCGGACTTACTCGTCGAGGAAACTACGCAGGTGATCTGAGCGGGTCGGGTGACGCAATTTGCGCAGCGCCTTGGCCTCGATCTGGCGGATGCGTTCGCGCGTCACGTCAAACTGCTTGCCAACTTCTTCCAGCGTGTGGTCGGTGTTCATGTCGATGCCAAAGCGCATGCGCAGCACCTTCGCTTCGCGTGCGGTCAGGCTGTTCAATACTTCGCGGGTTGCTTCGCGCAGGCCTTCCTCAATGGACGAATCAACCGGTGACTCCACTGTGGAATCTTCGATGAAATCGCCCAGATGCGAATCTTCATCGTCGCCGATAGGCGTCTCCATGGAAATCGGCTCTTTGGCTATCTTCAGTACCCGTCTGACCTTGTCTTCGGTCATCTCCATGCGCTCACCCAGTTCTTCCGGGGTGGGTTCACGGCCTTTTTCGTGGACCATCTGGCGGCTGATACGGTTGAGCTTATTGATGGTCTCAATCATGTGCACCGGGATACGGATGGTGCGCGCCTGGTCAGCAATCGAGCGGGTAATGGCCTGCCGGATCCACCAGGTGGCATAAGTCGAGAACTTGTAACCACGACGATACTCGAACTTGTCGACGGCCTTCATCAGGCCAATGTTGCCTTCCTGGATCAAATCGAGGAACTGTAGACCGCGGTTGGTGTATTTTTTGGCAATGGAAATCACCAGTCGCAGGTTAGCCTCAACCATTTCTTTCTTGGCGCGGCGCGACTTGGCTTCACCGATGGACATGCCACGGTTGATTTCCTTGATCTCGGCAACGGTCAGGCCACTTTCTTCTTCCATGACCTGCAGCTTGCGTTGTGCTCGATGCACTTCGTCGGCGATATCTTTCAGGCGCGCGACCCAGGGCTCTTTGCCTTTGGCAAACTGGTTCATCCACTTCTCATCGATCTCGCTACCCGGGAAGGTGGTCACGAACGTCTTGCGCGGCATGCCGGCGGAGCGAACGCACAGGGCCATGATCGCGCGCTCGTGGCGACGGACACGGAACAGGGCGGCACGGGCCTGGTTGACCAGGACTTCAAAAAGCTTGGGCGTCAGCTTGAAGGTCTTGAACATGTCGCCCAGCTTGTCCAGCTCGGCCAGTGCTTTCTTGTGGGCGCGGCCGTGTTTGCTGATTGTTTTTTCGGTCAGTTCGTACTGGGCGCGAAGGTCGGTAAAGCGCAGACGGGCTTCTTCTGGATCCGGGCCTGACGTGGTTTCTTCGTCATCGGATGCGTCGATCACTGAATCGTCATCGTCATCATTGCTGCTGGCGTCGTTGTTGCTGCTATCGCTGGTGTCGTCACTGTCCGCCGCGGAAGGTAGTTCGGGGTCGTCAACTTCCAGGTATCCGGTGATGACATCGGTCAGCCGGCGTTCTTCGGCGACGACCTGATCGTATTCGTTCAGCACATAGGCGACGGTGCCCGGGAAGCTGGACATGGACTTCATCAGCTCGCGCAGGCCTTCTTCGATGCGCTTGGCGATCACGATTTCGCCTTCGCGGGTCAGCAGCTCCACCGTGCCCATTTCGCGCATGTACATGCGCACCGGGTCGGTTGTCCGGCCGGCCTCATTTTCGACAGCCGCCAGCGCCGCAGCGGCTTCCGCCGCGGCCAGCTCGTCGGTACCACTTTCGTCGCCATCGTTCAGCAGCAGGGTATCGGCATCGGGGGCGGCTTCAAACACCTTGATGCCCATATCATTGATCATCTGAATGATGTCTTCGACCTGATCCGGGTCCGAAATGGATTCGGGCAGGTGATCATTGACTTCAGAGTAGGTCAGATAACCTTGCTCTTTGCCTTTGGCAATAAGGGCTTTTAAGCCGGATTGAGGTGAACTCAGGCGCGAATCAGACATAGCTTCCCATTCGGTTTAGAAATAACCGCTTCGAAAATAAAAATCAGCCGGGCATTATAGCCCTTGTGCTGGATGGTTTCCAGTGACAGTCCATCACCGGGAGGTCTCGTTTTTTACTGACCGCAAACGTGGTTTTAACTGTTCTAGCAACTGGCGGCGCTGTTGATGCTTATCGGCCTCTTGCCGTAACTGTCTAAGAACAAAGCGAAACTCCTCGGCCTGGCCCGCTGCCGGGGTGATTCTTTCGTTTTTTAGTAGCTGTGTCAGGCGTTTGCCCGGCGGTGTGCCGTAGCAGTGGCCCAATAGTGCGTAGGTAGTTATATCGGGGTCGGTCTGTGCAAATTCAAGTAGCTCCAGTAATAAATCCACATCCGGATCCTGCAGAACGCGCAACGCGCTCAGGTCCCCTTCTACAGAGGCCGCCAGGGCGGGCTGATGCAAGAGCAACTCAATGGCGATCAGGCCGGCGGGTTTGCTCACGCGTTTGCCGCGGGTTGCCGGCTCTTCAGGCTGTGATGCGGGTCGCTGGCGGGATGCGCTGTGGGCATGGCCGGTCGCGGCAGGTGGCTCGTCCCAATCTGGTGGTCCGTCCGAAGGCGTATCCCCATCGTGCGGCGCGGCAGCTGCAGCCGGTGTCTGTTGCAGCAGTCTGTCGATGGTATCGCGCTGGCTGCCGGTCAGCTGCGCGAGCTGATCCAGCATCAGTTGCTGGAACAGGCCGCGGGGCAGTAGCTTGATCAACGGGATGCTCTGGCTGAACAGCCGGGCCTTGCCATCCATGGAGGTAGCGTCAATGTCCTGCTGCATGTGTTCGAAAAAATAACCGGACAGTGAATCGGCCTTGTTCATGCGTGCCAGGAAACCATCGGCGCCCTCCTTGCGCACCAGGGTGTCCGGATCTTCGCCCTCCGGCAGAAACAGAAACCGGATCTGCCGGCCATCCGTCATGACCGGCAGTGACGCCTGCAGGGCGCGCCAGGCAGCGGTGCGACCGGCATTGTCGCCGTCAAAACAGAACACCACCTCTGGGGCTAGGCGGAACAGCTTCTCCAGGTGGCTGGTGTTGGTGGCCGTGCCCAGGGTTGCCACGGCAAAGGTGATGCCGTGCTGGGCCAGCGCCACCACGTCCATGTAACCTTCGACAATGACAAACCGCTCCGGCTTGCGGGCCGCCTTGCGGGCTTCGTAGAGCCCGTACAGCTCGCGTCCCTTGTGGTAAACCGGGGTTTCCGGTGAGTTCAGGTATTTGGGTTTGTCATCACCCAGTACCCGGCCGCCGAAGGCAATGACCCGGCCCCGGCTGTCGCGAATCGGGAACATGATACGGTCGCGGAAGCGGTCGTAGTGTGTGTCCTGGCCTTCCTGGCGCCTTTCTGCGTCACGGGCGATGATCAGTCCGGCCTTTTCCTGGATCGGGCGTTTGACCTTGTAGTCGTCCAGGTGCCTGAGCAGGTTATCCCAGCCGGGCGGCGCCAGTCCGATGGCGAAGCGTTTGGCGACCTCACCGGTGAGCCCGCGCGATTTCAGGTAGGCCACCGCCCGGGTACGCGACGGATGCTGGCGCAGTTGCTTCTGATAGAACAGGTTGGCCTGCTCAAGGGAGGTCAGCAGTTCATTGTTTTCGCTGCTGCGTTGTTGCCCGGCTGGGGAGCGCTCTTCGCGCGGCACCGTCAGGCCGCAATCGGCGGCCAGTGTCTCCACGGCGTCCGGGAACTCCTTGTGATCGAAGTTCATCACAAAGCCCAGGGCATTGCCGGCGGCGCCGCAGCCGAAGCAGTAGTAGAACTGTTTTTCCGGTTCTACACTGAAAGAGGGCGTTTTTTCCTGGTGAAATGGGCAGCAGGCTGAGTAGTTTTTGCCGGTCTTGCGCAGTTTGACGCGTTTGTCGATGACATCAACGATGTCTACCCGGCTGAGCAGGTCGTCGATAAAGTTCTGAGGAATCAGACCAGCCATGGACGGTAAACCCGGTAATAAACGGTGGTCAATTTAGTGTAGCAAATCGCTGTAGCAAATGAACGCGGTGCAGCAGCATGAGGATTGCCGCCGGATGCACCCGTCAGGCGTCAGGCCTGACCGAGTTTGTTCTTGATCAGCTGGCCCACGGCGCCCATGTCAGCGCGGCCGGCCATTTGCGGTTTTACTGCCGCCATGACTTTGCCCATATCCTGCACACTGCTGGCCCCCGTGTCGGTCAGGGCCTGCGTGACAATAGCGTCTATTTCGGCATCCGACAGGGGCTGCGGCATGAAGGTCTGCAACACGTCGATTTCCGCCTGTTCGATCTCGGCCAGGTCATTGCGACCGGCGCTTTCGTACTGGCGAATGGACTCCCGGCGCTGCTTGATCATCTTTTCCAGAATGCTCAGCACGCGGGCGTTGTCAGGCTCTATGCGCTCATCAACTTCGATGCGCTTCACTTCCGCCAGGGCCAGGCGCACAGTACCCAGGCGAGCCTTGTCTTTCGCTCGCATGGCGTCTTTCATCGCTTCCGTCAGTTGGAGCTTTAGTGTGCTATCGGCCATAGGGGCATCCGGGATCAGCGGAAACAGGTTCAGCGAAATCCAGTATCAGTTCGGCAATCGTGAACAATCAGTAGAAGCGCTTGGTCTTCTTGTTGTCGCGTGACAGCTTCTTCAGGTGACGCTTTACGGCAGCAGCTGCTTTGCGCTTACGGGCAGCAGTCGGCTTTTCGTAGAATTCCTTGCGACGAACTTCGGCCAGAACGCCCGCCTTTTCGCAGGAACGTTTGAAGCGACGCAGAGCCACATCAAACGGCTCGTTTTCTTTCAGTTTTACCATTGGCATAGTGCAGAGACACCTTTGCATTCAATTTAAAAGGGCGCATATGGTAATGCGGCACGGCGTAAAATGCAAAGTTATATTGCCCGTGCCGGGCAAATACTGGCTAATCGCCGGGGGCTGCCGTATTATTCACGTCTTTTTGCGCGCTTGAGGCTTTAATCGGGTCCGGCGCCGGATTTTACAGGTAAGGCAGGTCATATGCGGGTTCTGGGCTTGGAAACGTCCTGTGATGAGACCGGGATAGCAATTTATGACAGCGAGCAGGGTCTGCTGGGCGATGCCCTGTACAGCCAGGTCGACATGCATGCGGTCTATGGCGGGGTGATTCCGGAACTGGCGTCACGTGATCATATTCGCAAAACGCTACCGATGATCCGGCAGTTGCTGGCCGATAAACAGATAGCCGCATCATCGATTGACGGCATCGCCTACACCGCCGGACCGGGGCTTATCGGTGCGCTGCTGGTGGGCGCGGCGCTGGGGCGTTCGCTGGCCATGGCCTGGGATGTCCCGGCAGTCGGAGTCCATCACATGGAGGGGCACTTGCTCGCGCCAATGCTAGAGGCCAATCCTCCGGCCTTCCCCTTTGTTGCACTGCTGGTATCCGGTGGTCATACGCAACTGGTGGCGGTGCAGGGCATCGGAGAGTACACATTGCTGGGCGAGTCCCTGGATGACGCGGCCGGTGAAGCCTTCGACAAAGTGGCCAAAATGCTGAACCTGTCGTACCCCGGTGGTCCGCGCGTGGCGAAATTGGCAATGGCGGGCACTGCAGGTCGGTTTGTGTTTCCACGCCCGATGACCAACCGGCCGGGTCTGGACTTCAGTTTCAGTGGTCTGAAAACCTTTGTTCGCAACACGCTGGCAGAGCTTGAAGCGGCCAGCACCGGCGGCATCACCGAGCAGGACCGGGCTGATGTGGCGCTGGCCTTCGAAGAAGCGGTGGTGCAGACCCTGGTTATCAAGTGCCGACGGGCGCTCCAGCAGACCGGGTTGCGTCGCCTGATTATTGCCGGCGGGGTGAGTGCCAACACCCGGCTGCGCGCCGGCCTGGAGACCATGGTGCAGGCACAGCAAAGTCAGCTGTTTTATGCCCAGCCGCGATTCTGTACGGACAATGGTGCCATGATTGCCTATGCCGGTTGCCAGCGGCTGTTGGCCGGCCAGCGCGAAGGGCTTGCCATCAGCGCCAGGCCGCGCTGGCCCATGGATACCTTGCCGTCACTGAAAAACCTGCCCGGGGCCTGATTATGGATATTGTTTACATCAAAGAACTGCAGATACAGACCGTGATCGGTATTTATGACTGGGAACGTGAAATCCGGCAAACGGTCAGTATCGACCTGGACATGGCCACTGACATCAGGTCTGCCGCGGCGACCGAAGATATCAGCAACACCTTGGATTACAAGGCGGTGTCCAAGCGCCTGATCGCCTTTGTCGAGGCGGCCGAGTTCCTGCTGATTGAAACCATGGCAGAAGAGCTAGCGGCCATTGTATTGGCCGAGTTTCCGGTGAGCTGGCTGCGACTGCGGCTGGGTAAACCGGGCGCGGTGACCGGTGCCCGTGATGTCGGGGTAATCATTGAGCGGGGTCAGCGGCCCGACCATTTACCGTTGGCCTGAGTACGCCAGCGAAACCCGTGACCAGAGTGGGATGGTGTTATGCCTTTATTAACGCTGAGCCTGGGCAGTAATCAGCAGGCGGATTTTCATATCCGGGGGGCGCTGGATGCGTTGCAGGCCAGTTTCGGGGCCATGCGCACATCGTCGGTGTTTGAAAGCCTGGCGGTGGGTTTTGATGGCAATAATTTTCTGAACATGGCGGTGGCGGTTGACACGCCGACCCCATTGGCCGATGTCAGCGCCCGCATCAAGGCGCTGGAGGACGAGCATGGCCGTATCAGGGGCGGTGCCAGGTTCAGTGCGCGGACCTTGGATATCGATATTCTGACCTACGGTGACTGCGTCGGAGATTTCCAGGGTATCGTGTTGCCGCGGCCGGAGATAACCGAGAACGCCTACGTGCTGTGGCCGATGTCAGAGGTCTGCGGTGGTTGCCGCGACCCTCGGTCCGGGCTGACATACGCGACATTGTGGCAGCAGTACGACAAGACGCGGCAATCTTTGTGGCCCATCGACTTTGACTGGCAGGGGCGCCGGATCTCCAGCGCCCGCTAGTCAACGAGACGATTGCGAGCTGATCAGCCTTCCTCTACCGTTTCAGCGGCGGCGGCCTTGACCTCCGGGGCTGGTTCACTGGTTTTCTGCAGGAAAACGCCGGGACCTACCACGACAACAATGGTCGCCAGACCGGCGAGCAGTCCTGTCCACGGATCAAACAGCGAGAAGGCAATGGCCGTCAGTACCATGGCACCGCGTTCAGTGCTGTCGGTGACCGTGGTCAGCGCCAGTGTCGCGCAGGCAAACCCGGTCAGCAGCAGGGTGACCGCGAGTGCGATGGGCAGCAGTGGCTGCAGCATGGTGACAATCGGCAGGACAATAAACAGCACCGGGAAGCCGTAAACGTAGTAGGCGGAGATGCCATCAAAAATGGAGTCCATCTTGTCGCGGCCCGTGACCCAGCGTTTGAGCACGATGACCTGAATACCGGTCCACAACACCCCCTGGGTGCCGAAGAATGGCGCTATCACAGCCATGGCAGCATTCCGGATGCCGGTTGCCATGTGCGTACGGTTGCCGTTAACGTCCAGTTTTTCATCGGGCCGCATTGGCTGTGAATTCTTGATCATTTCGTTGCCGGTCACCACATCACCGAAAAACAGGATGTAGGTGATGAAGGCCAGCGGCAGCGCGTTGAGGAACATGGTGACACTGGGCCAGCCGATGTTCATTGGTGACGCTTTCTCCCACATGGAGGCCGCATGCGTGGGCACATCCAGCAGGCCGGATTGAATGTTGAACTGCATTTCGCCAGTGATCAGACCGACCACACCCGCCACCACGAAGGCCGGCAGCAGACCCAGTCCGGCAATCTTGGCCAGTATCGGCATCTGTGCCGCCTGGCGCTGGAAGGGTTTGGAGAAGGTCAGGAACATGCACAACGCCAGCGCCGCTATAGCGGCAATGGGCGTCGAGTTCAGGGCGCTGGCGGCGTCATTCTGGTCAAAAATGCGCAGAAATGCCGCCACTGCCGCACCGAGAATGATGCCCCCTTTGAGCACATTGGGCACCCAGGCCACCAGTTTGGCCCCCAGCCCGGTGATGCCGAGGAAAATAAGCAGCGCCGCGAAATTGAGTGATAGCGCGGTCATCAGCTGGAACTGCTCCTCCGGTGTGTTGCCGCCCCCCAGAACAAACGCAAAGATGAACGGCAGCGCCGGGGTCAGCCACCCGGGCGCCAGCGGATCGCCGAAGATCATCCAGCCAGCAGAGATCAGCATGGTGTGGAACATGGCCATGGTGACAGCTTCTTCGAAGCTGAGGCCAAAGGACGCGGTCATCACTGGCACCAGGGCCAGGCCGGTAGCGCCGGCGACACAGATACCCTGCAGGAACTCGGGCAGGGCAAAGCGCATGTGGACAAATGGAATACGGAATACGAAGGGGCCCCATTTGATACCTGGCTGGATCTCTCCCTCTCGGCGTTTTGACAGCATAGTCAGAGTCTCTTTATTTTATAGATGTTATTGACGGACTCATGAATCTTAACCAACTAGGCTAGGCAGGGCAAAGGCTATTCGTCGTTATTTTGAATGCATTCACCATTTTTGCAAGGGTGCTGCATCAGCCCAGCGCGCGGCCGCCATCCACGCGGATGGTCTGGCCGGTCAGGTAGGTGGCATCGCGCGCCAGAAACAGCACGGTGCGGGCAATGTCGGCGGGTGTGCCCAAGCGGCCCAGAGGGATGCCAGCCAGTATTCTGGCGTGCTCTGCGTCTTGTGTGGCGTCATTGTCATCATGCTCTGGCCACAGAATGGCGCCAGGTGACACAGCGTTAACACGGACGTTGGGCGCCAGTTCGCGCGCCAGTGACCTGGTCATCCCGCCCAAGGCTGCCTTGGCCATGGTGTAGGTAGAGAATCCGGCCATGCCACGATTGACGTTGATGTCGGTGAGGTTGACGATACTGCCGTCATTGACAGAGAGGGCGGGGGCCAACTGCTGAGCCAGAAAAAGACCGCCCCGGGCATTGCTGTTCATCAGGTCCAGCCATTGTGTCTGGGTCAGTGATGACAACGGTGTGGCATAGAAGCTGCTGGCATTGTTGACCAGCACGTCGACCCGCTTGAAGCAGGCCAGGGCTGCTTCGCCCAGTGTCATCAGTGCCTGTTCGTCATTAAGGTCGGCGCTGACTACCGAACAACTTTGGGATCGCAGGTCATTGAGCCTGGCGGCGAGCGCATCGGCTTCGTGGCGAGAGCGATGACAATGAATGATGACGCGATAGCCAGCCTCATGAAAGGTGGCGGCAATCTCGGCGCCGATACGGCGGGCGCCACCGGTAATGAACACGACAGCTTGCTGGCTGTGATCAGTCATGAATCGGGCCTCAGTCTGGACAGGGTATCCCTGATCTGTGCCAGGCGAGCCTGGTGCAGCATCTGGCGAATCTTTTCGCCGGCATCAGGGCCGGGTGTCACGGGTTTTTGCTGCAGCAGCGTGGGTACGTTTATCCCGTCGGCAGCGACAAAACACTGCCAGAGCAGATTCGCCTGTGGATAAGGTTGCTGTTCCAGACCGGCGCGGCCGCGCGCATCCGCCTCGCAGACCTGCAGGAATTTCTGCAGCCGTTGTGGGCGACGAAAGGCATCAAGCCCTTCCAGGGTCTTTAACACGGTCGCGGGTTTGAGGACCTGCATTTGATGACAGTGCGTGTGAAACTGGCTGCTCAGCCTGGCCAGGTCAGCGCACTCTGTGGGAACCCGCAGGCGCTGACAGGCGTCGGCTATTGCCGGTATGCCTTTGTGCTCGTGCGCAATATGCTGCGGCCAGTCCTTGCTGGGTGTCAGTCCCTTGCCGACATCGTGCATCAGTGTGGCGAACCGCACAGCCAGGTCATCACTCAGCAGGCAGGCCTGTTGCAGACTCATCAGGGTGTGAGTCCCGGTATCGATCTCGGGGTGCCATTGCGCGGGCTGGGGAACGCCAAACAGGCGGTCGACTTCGGGCAGCAGTGTCGCCAGCGCGCCGCAGTCGTGCAGTACTTCTATGAACACCTGGGGCTGGTCTGACTGCAAGGCTTTCTCAAACTCGCGCCATACGCGTTCAGCGACCAGCGCTTTGAGCTCTCCGCTGGCACTCATGGTCTCCATCAGTGCCCGGGTTTCGTCAGCGATGGTAAACCCCTCGCCGGCAAAGCGGGCGGCAAAACGGGCGACCCGCAGCACCCGCAGCGGATCCTCGGCAAAGGCCGGAGATACGTGGCGCAAGAGTCGGTTGTTCAGGTCGCTGACGCCGCCCCAGGGGTCGATCAGGTTGCCATCGGTATCCTGGGCGATAGCGTTGATGGTCAGATCACGGCGCTGCAGGTCTTCTTCCAGCGTCACGTCAGGTGTGGCATATACGGTGAAGCCTTTGTAGCCGGTGCCGGATTTGCGCTCGGTGCGCGCCAGTGCATATTCTTCTTTGGTGACGGGATGCAGAAATACCGGAAAGTCCTTGCCTACTGGCGTGAAACCGGCCTTGAGCATGGCGTCCGGAGTCGCTCCGACCACGACCCAGTCACGGTCCGAACCTTCGATGTCCAGCAGGGTGTCGCGCACGGCGCCCCCCACCAGATAGGTTGCGAACGCGTTGATGTCATCAGGGCGGGTTGTCATGCGCCTGAGTCTATCAGACGCTGAACAGTTTGTGGTCTTCCAGGCGCATCATGGTCAATTCCCGGCCCCAGACGCAGCCGGTGTCCAGCGCATAAACACGCTCGCGGCGGGTGACGCCCTGCAGCGCAGCCCAGTGTCCAAACAGGATGCTGGTGTCGCGGTTGGTGATCTGCTCGAAGTCAAACCACGGCCCGAAACCTTCAGGCGCCTCGTTGACGCCTTCCTTGATCTGCAGGTCAAGCTTGCCGCGGGCATCACAAAAACGCATTCTGGTCAGATAGTTGGTGATCATGCGTAGCCGTTTCCGGCCGGTCAGCGAGTCCTTCCAGAGGGCCGGTCTGTCACCGTACATCTTGTTCAGGAACTTGCGGAACTCGGGCCCCCTCAGGGCCGTTTCGACCTCTGCGGACAGGGCCAGTGTGGTCGTCAGATCCCATTGCGGTGGTATGCCGGCGTGCACCATCAGATAATTGTGTACACCCTGAGCACCCAGCACACTGTCATAGTGTGTCAAAGGCTTGTGCCGCAGCCAGTCGGCGAGCTCACCGCAGTCAGGTGCCGCCAGCAGCTCATCCAGCGTATGCCGGCCATTGATGGAGTCCGGTGTGCATTGATAATACAGCGCCAGAAAATGCAGGTCATGATTGCCCAGTACCACGGTCGCTGCATCGCCGATGTCGCGCAGGTAACGCAGGGTATCCAGTGATTTGGGACCGCGGTTGATGAGGTCGCCGACGCACCAGAGTTCGTCGGCGCCAGGCTGGAAGGCCACCGCTTTGAGCAGTTTGCGCAAGGGCTTGTAGCACCCCTGGATGTCGCCGATTGCGTAGATTGCCATCAGTGTACCGAGTGAGGTCGTGAGAGCAGGAAAGCAGGTATGTCAGCGTCAAACCGGCTGTCATCCGCTCTGGCCATAGTGTATCTGCCTTCCATGGTACCAAATTGTGTGGTGAGCACGGCACCGCTGGTGTAAACGAATTTCTGACCCGGCTGGATCAGCGGCTGCAGCCCCACCACGCCTTCGCCACGAACCTCTTCGACCTGGTTATTGTCATCGGTAATGACCCAGTGCCGGGACAGCAGTTTGACCGCTTCAGGGCCGTGGTTCTCGATGCGGATGGTATAGGCAAAGGCGTAGCGATCGCTATCCGGGTCAGACTGTTCCTCGAGGTATTGGGTCTGGACGGAAATATCGACGTTGTGGTCAGCCATCGATTACAGCTCCTGTCGTGCGGCACTCAGTGTATTGCTCAGATTGACGTAGTCTGCCAGGCTCAGATTTTCGGGCCGCAGACTCAGGTCCACTGGCAGGTCCTCCGGGTTCATGTCAGTGATCAGGCCTTTCAGGCAATTTCTCAAGGTCTTGCGGCGCTGGGAAAAAGCCGTCCTTACCACATCCTGCAACATAGTCGTGTCGGTTGCAATGAGCTTCTGTTCGCGATGCGGCGTCAGACGCACTATGGCTGACGTGACCTTGGGTTGCGGATGAAACGCGCCGGGTGGCACATCAAACAGGTGGTCTACCTGGCAATAGTACTGAGCCATGATGCCCAGTCGTCCATAATTGTCGTCACCGACCTGTGCTGCCAGGCGTTGCACCACTTCCAGCTGCAGCATGAATGTCATTTCATGGATCAGTGACTGGTATTTGAGCAGATGAAAAATGCAGGGCGTGGAAATATTGTAAGGCAGGTTGCCCACGATGCTCAGGCTGCGTGATGCGGTAGCGAGACTGGCGAGGTCGAATTTCAGCACATCGGCCTGATGCAGGGTGAAAGTCTCCACGTCTGCGAAACGCGATTGCAGCCAGGCGGCCAGGTCGCGGTCGAGCTCGATGGCGTCCAGGCGCGCGCCACTGGCCAGCAGGGGTGTGGTGATGGCACCCTGGCCTGGGCCAATTTCAACGATATGCTCGCCCTGTTTCGGGTTGATGGCAGCGACGATACGGCGAATGATGTTGTCGTCCTGCAGGAAGTTCTGACCAAAGCGCTTGCGAGCCCGGTGATCGGGCATGGCGATGGATTTGCCGGTATCGTATTGCGACATAGGGAGTCTCTTGGTGTTTCGCGATTCCATCAGAGGGATCAGTTATCAGTGACCTGTTGTCGGCGTCTGGCCATCAGGTTGGCGGTTTCGATGGCCGTCAGCAGGCTGCCGCCATCGGCAGTGCCGGTCGCGGCCAGGTCCAGGGCCGTGCCATGATCCACCGAGGTCCGGATAATGGGCAGCCCCAACGTGATATTGCTGGCGCGGCCAAAGCCTTTGTACTTCAGCACTGGCAGGCCCTGGTCATGATACATGGCCAGCACCGCATCACACTGGCACAGGTATTTTTCAGTGAACAGGGTGTCGGCGGGCAGGGGGCCGATCAGTTGCATGCCCCGGTCACGGAATTCACGCAGTACCGGTTCGATGATATCAATTTCTTCCCGACCCAGGTGACCGTTTTCGCCGGCATGCGGATTAAGACCGCAGACCAGAATGCGTGGTCTGTCGATGCCAAACTTGCTGCGCAGGTCCGCGTGCAGGATGCTGATGATATTGCGCAATAACGGCGCGGTGATGGCCTCTGCTACTTGGCGCAAGGGCAGGTGAGTGGTGGCCAGTGCGACCCGCAAACCCTCGGTCGCCAGCATCATCACGGTCAGGTCAACGTGGCAGAACTCGGCCAGGAACTCGGTGTGGCCGGAAAACGGGATGCCGGCATCATTGATGATGCCCTTGTGTACAGGCGCTGTCACCATGGCCTGCAGGTCGCCATCCAGGCACGCTTGGGCGGCGCTGCGCAGCGTCTGCAGTACATAGTTGGCGTTGCCACCATCCAGTTGGCCGGGGGTGCAGGGGGTGGCCATGGGCACCGGCAGTACGCTGATGTGTGAGTTGGCGCGTTTGGCGGATTCGCCGGGCTGCCACAGGGTCGTGGTCAGCGGCAGGTGCAGCGCCAGCGCCCGTTGCGCGAGCAGGTCCGGGTCGGCAACCGCCACCAGCTCGCAATCGGCTGGCAACCGGCTGAGGTCCTGGACCAGTTGTACCAGCAGGTCCGGACCGATGCCGGCCGGTTCGCCGGGCGTGACAGCCAATTGCATTGCCATAGGGAGGTGCCGTCTGTATCAGGGTTGTGTAAGCAGCTGCATCAATTGATGATCTTGACGTACGCCTCGTCACGAATCTCAAGCATCCAGTTTTCCAGCTCCACGTCGAACTTGCGGTTGCGCAGGGCATTGGTGGCCTGTTGGCGACGGAACTCGCGGCTCAGATCCTGTTCGCGGCGACCGGTGACCTCGGCGACATGCCAGCCGAAACTGGTCCGGAACGGCTCGCTGAGCTCGCCAATATCCAGGTCGCGCACCACGGCTTCAAACTCGGGCGGCATGCCACCATCACTGACCCAGCCCAGATCTCCACCGGCCACCACGGACTGCGTGTCGTCGGACAGCTGGCGGGCGACGATGGCAAAGTCTTCGCCCCCGCTGATGCGTTCATACACTTCCTGCGCCAGACGACGAGCCTGCTCTTCGGTGCGGATCTCATTGGGGGAAATCAGCACATGACGGGCCTCGGTCTGGTTAACCAGCCGGTTGGAGTCGCCGCGCACATCGCTGAGCTTGATCAGATGGAAACCGTTGGAGCTGCGAATGGGCTCGGAGACTTCCCCGGTGTCCATGTCCGGCACAATGTCGGCGAACAGCGTGGGCAGGCGGTCGGCCTTGCGCCAGCCCAGTTCGCCGCCGCTGACGGCAAAACCCTGTCCCGCGCCACTGATGCTCTGTTGCGCCTGCATACGGACATCGGCAAAATCCGCGCCGTCGCGCACGCGCTGCAGCAGGTCATTGGCAAAAGCCTCCTTGGCGCGCGCCACCTCGGGGCTATCGGTGGCAAGTACCGGAATCAGAATCTGATCTACCAGATAGTCCGGTGCCATCGCCACGCGGCCACTTTCCGAGTTCAGGTAGTTCTCAATTTCCTGATCCGTGATGTTGATGCGGCGATTTACCATGCCGCGCTGAACCTCATTGACTGCCAGTTCATTGCGGATTCGTTCGCGTGTGGTCAGGTATACGCCCTGTGACTCCAGAGCATTCACATACTGCTCAAAGGTCATGTTGTTCTGGTTGGCCATGTCGGCCATGACGCGGTTCAGTGTGTCATCGTCAAAACGGATGCCGACGCGCTCGGCCAGCTGCAGTTGCAGGCTTTCGATGATCAGGTTTTCCATGACCTGCTCACGCAATTGCGCGGGAGGCGGCAGTTGCAGGTCCATTTCCTGGGCCCGTTGCAGTATCTCCTGCATGCGCTGGTCGTACTCACTTTGCAGAATGACGCCTTCGTCCACCAGTGCAATGACCCGATCAAGTACCTGTCGCTCGGCCGCTGCGGCATGGCCAGCGCCCGTTCCCGCCAGCAGCACCAGTGCCGCCATGGCGCACAGGCTGACAGCTTTGCTGCCCGATAGGAATTGCCTGGTAAGTTTATTCATTTACGTCTTGCTCCTTAAAGCCGGGGATGCTGTTTCTGAGCAGGTTGCCCAGGCCACCGCCGGTCAGATCGCCCAGGCCGTGCAGTGACAGTTGAAAGAAGATGCCCCGGTTCTGCCTGGTGTTTTGCTCAAAAAATTCGTAGTCGTTGACCCAGTCGCGGGCGATGAGGCGCATGGTCGCGCAGCAGTTACTGTATTCGACCCCGCCAAAGGTTTCAAGGTTCCTGCTGTTGCTGTGATCGTAGTTCCAACGACCGAGCAGGCGCCAGTTATCGTTCAGCGGCCAGACTGCCGACAGGTCGGTCTGTTTGATGCGGGCGTCCAGCAGCGGCGGTGCGTCCAGAAACACGTCGGTGCGTTCGCGATACCGGAAAGCGGCGTTTAACAGTGCATCATTGGCCGCCTGATACTGCACGGCAATGCTGCCTTCATCAATATTGCTGTGTTCCTGATCCCACTGCAGGTCGGCGCTAAAGCGCAGGTTGTCGCGAGGCTGCAACACGGTTTCCAGCACCAGCGCGGAGCGCTCGGTGTCCAGTGGTTGCAGCAACAACCAGTTTTGCAGGGGACTGTTGAGCGATACCTTGCGGTCCTCGAAATAGAAAATCTGGCCGGCGCTAAACCGGGCGCGCTCGAGGCCATTGCTGTCGATAAAGCGGCTGGTCACCGCCGCACTGATCTGGTTGGCGTCGCCCACCCGGTCGGGGCCGCTGAAGCGGTCATCACGAAACAGCTGGTTGAAATTGAAGTTCAGCTGCGCGGTGTCAAACGTGGGGATAGCCTGCTGCTCGGCGTACTCGCTGTACAGATAGTAAAGCCGTGGCTCCAGGGTCTGCGTCATGCGGTCGCCGGCGATGGCGACCGGGCGCTCGAAAATCAGACCGCTGTCCAGGCTGAACACGCCAACGCCCCGATCAGGCGTATCGTCCGTGCCATTGGCCTGGTCATCCAGGTGCCAGCTGGCATACCGGTAGCGGGCCGTCGGCACCAGGAACCAGCCCGGGCGACGCACGGGTAAACTGATATAGGGTTCGGCCACAACGCGTTGGCCGGTGACCAGCGCGCCGCGATTGATCTGATCGTCGGTCAGCAGCGAGGCATTAAGGGAACGGTCAAACCGGACATGGCTGGTATTGAAGCCGTAGCGCAGACGGTCGCCAGTGCGATAGTTGCCCTGCATGCTCAGCTCGGGAAGCCGGTCGAAAGGCTTGTTGATATCAATCGACGCAATATAGCTGTCGATGATTTCTATCCGTTGCACCCGGGCATCGGCCCGTAATGCGTCATTCTGCCAGCTCAGTACGCCTTCCTTGTTTAAATGCGTACGGCTTTCCAGATTGAAGTCGCTGCTGCCCAGGTCACGGAAATAATCGGCATCACTGACGGCGTTGAAGTCGACATAGGTGCGCCAGTTTTCGCTCAGCTGTCCTTCATGCTGCATGCCAGCAAACCATCGCTTTTCGCGCGGCGGGGTATCGCTGCCCGGCGCATTGGCGCGGGCCGGGTCGAAAGTGCGGTCTTTGGGCAGCAATGCCAGGTTGACGGTATTCATCGACCAGGTGGCCAGATAACGCAGTTCGGCGCTGAGCATGGGCCCGCGCCGGGTGATGATGCGCGGCGTCAGCGTGGCATCGTAGTGCGGTGCCAGATTGAAATAGTAGGGCACCGCCAGGTCCACACCGCCGTCCCGGCTGTTGCTCAGGGACGGTGGCAGCACGCCGGAGACCCGCTGGTCGCTGATCGGGAACTGCAGAGTATAGGGGTAATAGAAGACGGGCACATCGCGGATACGCAGGGTGACGTCATTGGCGTAACCGACGCCACGTGCATTGTCCAGGCGCAGGCCGCGGGCCTGCATGACCCAGAACGGATCCATGGGTTCGCAACGGCTGAACTCGCCATTTTCCAGGGTCAGCATGCCGCTGTCGCTGTTGTAGCTGAGCTGGCTTGCTGAGCCGTGTATCTGGCTGTCATGAATGACATAGGACGCGTGGTTGACTTCATTGACGCCATTGTTCTGGTCTATGCGTGCGCCCTGGCCGGTGACCAGAAAACCCGGTTCCCGGAACAGCACATCACCTTGCAGGGTCAGTATATTGGTGGTTTCGTCCAGGTGCAGACCCTGGTCTGCGCTTAAGGTGCGGTAACCCTGTTGCACACTGACGCGACCATCAACGTAAAGCTGGCTGGGCTCTGGCTGGCGAACCGGATCTGGTGTGTCGATCTCGGTCGGTGACTGGTCGGGGTCCTGATCGGCAAATTCGCCGTCGCGGGGCGGCTCGATAAACAGACCGCAGCAGGCCGCGGGCATTTGTTGCTGTTGCGCCTCGCTGAGAGTTGCGCGCGTTTGCCAGTCTGTCAGAATGCCGGTGTCTTCCTGGGCGAAGCTGGTCAGGGGCAATGCCAGGGCCACCAGCAGCGCAGGAACCATTGTCGGGCTCTCTGATCGCGCGACCGGCGCGGGCAATGTCATGAACGGTAACGGGATCGCCCTGGCGCGCAAGAAAGATGATTTTGTCGGCTGTGGCATTGGTGCAGGCGATCCGTGGCAATAGAATATGGGTCGGGCGAGATAGCGGCAGTCTGGATTAACAGCGTCCGCATGATAATTCATTGAAGTTTTTATATAAAGCCAAACCCGGCGCCGCTGACAGGCTCGGCGGCTGATTAGGGTCAACGGGGAACAGGGGCAGGCATTGTGGATGGGTCGTATTGATGGATAGTGCAACAGCACGGCAGCAGCAGCTGCAGGACTGGGCCCGGGGGGTTATTCAGCAACAATTCGGATGCGACCCGGGGCTGGTCAGGGCCGGCGCGCTGGGGGGCGATGCCAGTTTTCGCCGCTATTTCCGATTTGTACCCGACGCGGGATGTCGGGCAGAGGCAATGCCGGCCAGTCTGATGCTGGTGGATGCGCCGCCGGCGCAGGAGAACAATCCGGCATTTTTGCGCGCCGCTGAAGAGTTCCGGAATGCCGGTTTGTGCACACCCCGCATCTACGGCCATGACCTCGAGCGGGGATTTATGGTGCAGGAAGATTTCGGTGACCAGCTGGTGCTGCCGTGCCTGCAAGAAGCTCAGGCCCAGGGTGATATCGCCCGGGTCGATAATCTGTATCAGCACGCCATGAGATCGTTGTTGATGCTGCAGGGCAGTGCCCGGCCGTCGTTGTTGCCGCCCTACGACCAGCCCATGTTGCACCGCGAGCTGACATTGTTCGACGACTGGTTTTGCGAAAAAATGCTGGCTTGGCAGTTCAGCGTTGCTGAACGGCAACTGCTGGCAACGACCTGGCAGTTGCTGGAAGCCTCGGCCCTGGCGCAGCCAAAGGTGCGGGTCCATCGCGACTACCATTCGCGCAATCTGATGGTGCGCCCGGGTCAGCACCATCAGCTGGATGAGCATCAGGCGCCTGGCGTCATCGATTTTCAGGATGCAGTGGTAGGGCCGGTCACCTATGACCTGGTCTCGCTGCTGCGCGATTGTTATATCGTCTGGCCGCTGGCCGATGTGCAGCGCTGGGCTGGCGCATTTCATGAACAGGCGCAGACGCGGGGTATCGTCCCGGCCACCTACGCCATGGCAGATTTTATGCGTGATTTTGACCTGATGGGCCTGCAGCGGCATATCAAGGTGCTGGGTATCTTTTGCCGCCTGGCCTTGCGCGACAATAAACAGCGATATCTGCTCGACCTGCCGGTGGTGATGGATTACGTGTGCCAGGTTGCCGCACGGCATCCGTCCATGGCGCCGTTTCTGGCCTGGTTTCAGGCTGGCCCCATGCCGGGGATGCAGGCCAGACTGGCGGAATTGAAACCATGAAGGCGATGATTCTGGCGGCCGGTCTGGGCAAGCGCATGCTGCCGCTGACCGAGTCATTACCCAAACCGCTGCTGAGCGCCGGCGGGCGCAGTCTGATCGAATGGCAGATAGGACGCCTGCAACAGGCGGGCATCACGGATATCGTGATCAACCATCATCATCTGGGTGAGCAGATAGAGTCGGCGCTGGGTGAAGGCAGTCAATTGGGTGTGCGGATTCGTTATTCCGTAGAACCTGAACGGCTGGAAACCGCCGGTGGCATAATCCGGGCATTGCCGCTATTGGGTGAGGACAGCTTTATTGTCGTCAACAGCGATGTCTGGACCGATTTTGACTTCGCCGCGCTGCAACCGCTGGACCCCAGGCACGCACTGGCGCACCTGGTCATGGTGCCGAATACCGCCCACCATCCGGAAGGCGACTATTTTCTCGACAATACCGGCCGTGTCCGCGAAAACGGTGCGCCCAGGCTGACTTACAGTGGCATCAGCGTGTTACACCGATCGCTGTTTGCGGGTTATGCAGAAGCCTACCAGCCACTGGCGCCGCTGCTGGTAAGTGCCATGCGGGCCAATCTGGTCAGCGGAGAGCGTCATGACGGCGACTGGCAGGACATCGGTACGCCCGAAAAGCTGCAGGCCCTGGACAGGCAAATAAAGCATGCACGGTGACGGCGGCGCCAATGGGCCTGCCGGAACAAGAAAGCCACGCAATTTGTGTCAATAGACGTTAAAATGGCAGTGATAGAACTCACAACATCCGGGATCGAGACCATGAAAGATTTTCTTATCGCACCGTCCATACTGTCAGCCGATTTCGCCCGCCTGGGTGAGGAAGTAGACGCGGTGCTGGCCGCCGGCGCCGATGTCGTGCATTTTGATGTCATGGACAATCACTACGTGCCCAACCTGACCATCGGCCCCATGGTCTGCAAGGCATTGCGCAACTACGGTGTCACCGCAGCCATTGATGTGCACCTGATGGTCAGTCCGGTGGATCAGATGATTCAGGATTTCGCCAAGGCAGGTGCCACGTATATCAGTTTCCACCCCGAGGCGTCCCAGCACGTTGATCGCTCCCTGCAGCTGATTCGTGACGCCGGTTGCAAGTCAGGCCTGGTGTTAAACCCGGGCACCAGCCTGGACTGTCTGGAATATGTGCTGGACAAGGTTGATCTGATTCTGGTGATGTCGGTCAATCCCGGTTTTGGCGGCCAGAAGTTTATCCCCTCGGCGTTGAAAAAACTGCAGCAGGCGCGACGCCTGATCGACGATAGCGGTTTTGATATCCGCCTGGAGGTGGATGGGGGTGTTACTGTGGACAATATTGGCCAGATCGCTGCGGCGGGTGCCGACATGTTTGTGGCCGGTTCGGCGATCTTCAACAGTGACAGCTACGAGAAGACAATTTCAACTATGCGCCAGCAGTTGCAGACTGTTGCCTGAGCGCAGGGGAAGAGCATGACTCGCATGACTGCCGAACAATTTCAGCAACTGGCTGCAGAGGGTTTCAACCTGATTCCGGTAGTGCGTGAAGTGCTTGCCGATTTCGAAACGCCATTGAGCACCTACACAAAACTTGCCGATGGCGTGCATACCTATCTGTTCGAGTCCGTCCAGGGTGGCGAAAAATGGGGCCGCTACTCGATTATCGGTCTGCCCTGCCGCACCGTGCTGCGGGTGGTCGGCAATACCGTGACCGTTGAGCAGGACGGTGATGTGACGGAAACGCATGAGGCGGAAGATCCGTTTACCTTTGTGGAAGCGTTCAAGGCCCGCTACCGGGTTGCTGAAATTGAGGGTGTGCCCCGTTTCAGCGGCGGTCTGGTGGGTTACTTTTCGTATGACTCGGTGCGTTATGTGGAACCCTCGCTGGGGGCCGCACCGGGCAGTGACGAGATTAACACCCCGGATATCCTGCTGATGGTGTCAGAGGACGTCGTGGTGTTCGACAACCTGCGCGGCACGATCGCGATTGTGTGCAATACCGATCCGGCAGCACCGGATGCGTGGGCCCGTGCCCAGGCGCGACTTGACGACATCGAAGCGACGTTGACAAAACCGCTGACATTGCCCGTGACAGAATCATTGCTGGCGTCCGTGGCGCAACAGAGCCAGGAGCAGGACTTCCGGTCGAGCTTCGAGCAGGCGCCGTTTGAAAAATCAGTCAACAGGATCAAAGACTATATCCTTGCCGGTGATGTCATGCAGGTGGTGCTGGCGCAGCGCATGTCGGTGCCGTTCCGGGGAGACCCGATGCAGGCATACCGCGCCCTGCGTTACCTGAACCCGTCGCCGTACATGGTGTTCTTTAACATGGGCGATCATCATATCGTCAGTGCCTCGCCGGAGATCCTGGCACGCGTCGAGGATGGCCTGATCACTGTGCGACCGCTGGCCGGCACGCGCAAACGCGGCGCCACTGAAGAGGAAGACCTGGCGCTCGAACAGGAACTGCTGGCTGATGCCAAGGAAATTGCCGAGCACCTGATGCTGATTGACCTGAGTCGCAATGATTCCGGCCGGGTCTCAAAAACCGGTTCGGTCACCGTGCCCAGGAAAATGTTTGTCGAACGCTACTCGCATGTCATGCACATTGCCTCCATCGTCGAGAGCGAAATGCGTGACGACAAAACTGCGCTGGATGTGCTGAAGGCAACCCTGCCGGTAGGGACTCTGAGCGGCGCCCCGAAAGTGCGGGCGATGGAGATCATTGACGAGCTGGAACCGGTCAAGCGTGGTGTTTACGGCGGTGCCATGGGTTACATCGGCTGGGGTGGCAATATGGACATGGCGATTGCCATCCGCACGGCGGTGATCAAGGACTCGACCTTGTATGTGCAGGCAGGCGCGGGCGTGGTGGCAGACTCGGTGCCGCAGCTGGAGTGGGAAGAGACGCTGAACAAGGCGCGGGCAATTTTTAGGGCGGTTGCGTTGGCAGAACAGGGTCTGCGGTTATCGTAAGTTTCACAATCGTCAGTGGTAAGGTCTCCGGGGCGGGGTAACTGTTTTCGGAGACGCCCACAAGACCATCCATGTAGGGCTCTTCGGCGGACGTCCCTGTCCTCCGAAGCTCCTCAAACCAGTTACCCCGCCCCGGAGCCCCTCCGATTCAGTTGAGGCCGTCGAGAATCAATAAGAGCGCGGTTGATCCAGGACTTTCTCGGCGATGAAGTTCTTGATCATTTCCTGACTCACCGGCGCGATGCGCGGGATCAGCACTTCACGGAATAATCTTTCAACATCATATTCTTTTGCGTAGCCCATGCCCCCATGGGTGAGGACGGCACGTTCGCACGCGCGGAACGCCGCCTCTGCGGCCAGGTACTTGGCGGCGTTGGCTTCCACGCCGCAGGGCTGGCCGGCGTCGTAGAGGCTGGCAGCCTTGCAGGTCATCAGCCAGGCCGCTTCAAGTTCCATCCAGCATTCGGCAAGGGGATGCGCGATCGCCTGGTTTTTCCCGATCGGCCGATCAAACACGATGCGCTCGCGGGCATAGCTGGCAGCCTTTTCCAGCGCGACCTGACCGATGCCGACGGCTTCGGCAGCAACCAGGATGCGCTCGGGGTTCAGGCCGTGGAGCAGGCAGCGCCAGCCATCGCCTTCGTCGCCGATGCGGTTGGCAACCGGCACTTCCAGGTTGTCGATAAACAGCGCGTTGGAATCGACGGCGGCGCGTCCCATCTTGGGTATGCGGCGTACTTCGATGTGATCGCGATCGAGTGGCGTATAGAACAGAGTCAGCCCATCGGTAGGTTTTGCGCACTCGGCCAGAGGTGTGGTGCGGGTGATCAACAGGATATGCGTGGCGGTCTGGGCCGTGGTGGTCCACATTTTGCGGCCATTGATGACATAGTGATCCTCGCAGCGTCGGGCACGTGTTTCCAGCGCCGTGGTGTTGAGACCGGCGTCTGGTTCGGTGACGCCAAAGCAGGTGCGTTCGGTGCCGGCAATCAGGGGGGGCAGGAAGCGCTGTTTCTGCTCGTCGCTGCCGAACACAACAATGGGGTGCGGGCCGAACAGGTTCATGTGAATAGCCGAGGCGCCGCTCATGCCGGCGCCGGAGCGGGTAATGCGATGCGCCATCAGGGCCGCTTCAGTGATGCCGAGGCCGGCGCCGCCGTAGGCTTCGGGCATGGCAATGCCCAGCCAGCCGGCCTGCGTGATGGCGGCAACGAACGCCTCGGGGAAGCGGGCATCGGCGTCGCAGTCGCGCCAGTATTGGGCGTCGAAACGGGCGCAGAGTTGTGCCACGGCACCGGCGATTTCACGTTGGCTGTCGGTTAGATTGAAGTCCACTGTGCTGATTCTCCCGCGTGTTTTTAGTATGCTGCATGTTCGCCATCATAGTATGAATTTGTTCACAATTGGATGCCTAAATGCCAGCAGGAAGCATTACCAAAGCCATCATGTTACTGGTCATCGGCAATGCGCTGGCCGTCGGCTCCGACGTCTTCGTCAAGGTCATGGGCGAGGACGTGCCGATTTTTCAGTTCATTTTTCTGCGCAGCCTGCTGTCGCTGTTGATATTGCTGCCCTTGTATCGTCGCTTTGATCTGGTCACGCCTTTCGACGGTTTGCGAGTGCACGCTTTCCGCTCACTGGCGGGCATGGCGGGTATCTTCTGCATGGTCGTGGCTCTCACGTCGCTGCCACTGGCGACCGCCAATGCGGTGTTTTACGTGGCGCCCATTCTGGTGATGTTGTTGGCAGTGATCGTGTTCCGGGAAAAGCTGACCGTATTGAGTGTGTTCGCCGTGTTCAGCGGCTTTGCCGGCATAGTGGTGATCCTGCGGCCGGTCGAGTTTAACTGGGGGGCGCTGGCAGCGCTGGGCGGCGCGCTGGCGCTGGCCATCAATGCGGTGATGGTGCGCATGCTGCCGACCCAGCAGTCCACGCTGCACCGGCTGTTTCTGAGTTATCTGCTGGTGCTGCCGGTGTCGGCGGCCTTTTTTGTCTGGGAGGGTCTGGCACTGGAGCCACGCGTGATGATGGGCGCCATCGGCTCCGGGGTATTGATTCTCGGTTACAGTATCACGGTGTTGGTGGCCTACCGCGATGTGGACGCCAACCAGGTGACCAGTGCTGAGTACACGGGGCTGATCTGGGCAGTGGCGATCGGCTGGGTGTGGTTTGCGGAGGCGCCTGATATCTGGTTTGTCGTGGGCAGCCTGATGATTGTGGTGCCGCTGGTGTGGCTGGGACTGGACCAGCGGCGGCGGGCGCTGCGGTACCGGTTGCCGGAATAGCACTTACCTGGTGGGGCGTCGGGGTGGGGCTGCGTCTCTTGAGGCGCCCACTGCAGAGTCGCCGGGGTGGGGGTGCAGCTTGAGGAGCGTATGCGACCCTTGGACGGTCGCATCCGAGCCCCCCAGGGACGGGTTCACGGGCGTCTCCTCAAGAAGCACCCCCACCCCGGCGGCGTGACATCGATCACTATCTCAAGAGCCGCAGCCCCACTCCGGCGGTCCATGGCGAAGTGGCAGCCTTATAGTGAGGCCGTAAATGCGGTATCATGGCTGCATTGGTTTTTTGATCACAGGATCAGGTACAGATGAGTCAGCAGCAGCGTCCTCCTTCCATTCCGAGTGGCAGCAAATTCCGCAGCGAGCAGGGCTTCACCGCCATCAAGGACGGCGTCAAGAAGTCCTCAAGCACCGTGGAGCAGGTTGTGCCTGTAACCCGCAAACCCAAGTGGCTGCGGGCACGTATGCCCGGCGGTGAGCGGTTTGAGGCGGTGAAGGCCAACGTACGTGAGAATCGGCTGAGCACGGTCTGTGAAGAGTCGCATTGCCCGAATATCGGCGAATGCTGGAACAATGGCACGGCCACCATCATGGTGATGGGTTCGGTGTGCACGCGAGCCTGCAGGTTCTGCGCAGTGGATACCGGTAACCCGGGCGGCTGGCTGGACGTGGATGAGCCGGAGCACGTGGCCAAATCAGTGGAGCTGATGGGCCTGCGCTATATCGTACTGACCTCGGTAGACCGTGATGATCTGGATGATGGCGGCGCGGCACACTATGCAGCCTGTGTGGCAGCCATCAAGGCGCGCACACCACAAGTGACGGTAGAAGCGCTGACGCCTGATTTCAGTGGTGATATGGATGCTGTCGCCCGTGTCGTGGAGTCGGGCCTGGAAGTATTTGCGCAGAATGTCGAGACCGTTAAGCGCCTGACGCACCCGGTACGCGATCCGCGCGCCGGCTATCAGAAAACGCTGGATGTGCTGGCGTTTGCCAAGCAGCACCGGCCCAACGTGCTGACCAAAACCAGTCTGATGCTGGGTCTGGGCGAAACTGAAGAGGAAATTCTGCAGACCATGGATGACCTGCGTGCGATTGGCGTGGATATCCTGACGCTGGGGCAATACCTGCAGCCCACCCGGAATCACTTGCAGGTGGAGCGTTTTGTCACCCCGGAAGAGTTTAACCGGTACCGGGAGCTGGGGCTGGCCAAGGGGTTTATGGAGGTGGCGGCCGGACCGTTGGTGCGTTCAAGTTATCGGGCTGACCGGGTGTTTGAGAAGAATAACCTGGGTATTCCGTTGCCGGCATTGCCGGCGCTGACAGTGGATGACAATCTGATTCCGCTCAAGGCTGTCTGATTCCGCTCAAGGCTGTCTGATTCCGCTCAAGGCTGTCTGATTCCGCTCAAGGCTGTCTGACCCGCTCAAGCTGCTTCACTGATCCACCACGATCCTGTTGCGGCCGTTTTCCTTGGCAATATAGAGCGCTTCATCGGCGCGCTTCAGGGTGGTTTCAATACGTTCATCAGCCTGGTAAATGGCCACGCCCTGGGACACCGTCACCTGCTCGCCGTCCGGCAGTTCGGGAAAGCGCAGATTGGCGACACATTCCCGAATACGCTCCGCCGTTCGTTGGGCAGCGTCCAGTGTCGATTCGGGCAGTATGACAATGAATTCCTCGCCGCCGAACCGGCCCAGAAAGTCGCCCTGTCGCATGATGTTGCGCAATTCATTGCTGATGCGGCACAGAATGGCATCGCCGGCGTCGTGCCCCCAGGTATCATTGATGCGCTTAAAGTGATCGACATCGAGCATGCTCACACACAGTTCATGATCATCGGCAGAACGTCGTTCCACGCGGGCGACCTCCTGGGACAGTTGATCCATCAGTGAGCGCCGGTTGGGCAGTTGAGTGAGCGGGTCACGCGCCGCCAGTTCTGCCAGTTGGGTGTTCTTGTCTCTCAACTTGTTGCGAATGCTGGATATGTAGCTGCCCAGGTAGGCAACGGTGAGCAGCACCGAGGCATACGTGAACACGATGATGATTTCAATACGCCAATCCATGCGCTCAGGTGCGAACTGATGCAGGGCCGCCAACAGTGCCAGGTAACTGGTCAGAATAAAGGCCCCCACTGACAGCATGCCGCGGCGCGTCAGAACGAATGAGCCAAACATCATGCCGCTGATCGCAGTCAGCAGAAAAGCGGTCCGTGCTTGCGGGTCGGCAACAAAAAACATCAGATACACTGCCGGCCAGATGGGGGCAACAATCTGTGCCGCTGTCATGCTGGGATCTTTAAAGCGCATATTGAGATTGGTTTTGATCAGCAGGGCAAAACCAATATTGATGCTCGACACAAGGCAGAAATAAATGGCGACTGGCATGCCCGGCACCATGCCGAACAGGTAAAGTCCGCCGATGACCAGCCAGGTACTGAACTGGGCACCCAGGCCCCAGGTCATCCGTTGCAGACGCAAATGCTGGATTTTGGTGGTTGAATCAACTGTTTCCTGTTGAGACATTGCATCCTCGTGCTTTTTATACCGACATTCTATATCGGACTGTTTTGTTATTATATTGGGGCGGTATAGTGTCTTGGTCGCAATCATATTTCAAGTGGCAGCGCGTGAAGGCGCATGGCGTCAACCATCAAGATCAGGCTAATATTGAATGCGTTCATTGTTTATCGTCCGGAGACAGGAATAGTTTATGTCCATGACCATGTCATCGCCCAGGCTGCGGTCCACACTGGGAATCGCCGCGTTGGCCCTGCTGCTGGCTTCAGTGCCCGCGTGTTCTGTCGCCGCCCGAATCGACTATGGCACGGTTGACGCCAATATTGCTTTTGGTGAGCTCGACGCGTTACCGGCCCGTGCGCCCGATGCCCGCATTGCCTATGGCGCTGATGCCCTGCAGTTTGGTTTGCTGTGGCAGCCGTCAGGCCGCATCGATGGCGTGCCGGCTGATAGCCGGCCGCCGGTAGTGGTGCTGATTCATGGTGGCTGCTGGCTCAATGCCTATGACATCAACCATACGTTTGCCCTGAGCACAGCGCTGGCACAGGCCGGTTATGCCGTCTGGTCGCTGGAATACCGACGCACTGGCGATGCCGGCGGCGGCTGGCCAGGCACGTTCGACGATATTCTGGGTGGCATCCGTCATCTTCCCAGCCTGCGCGATCACGGACTGGATACAGACAGGTTCGTCATTGCCGGACACTCAGCTGGCGGCCACCTGGCGTTGCTGGCCGGCCGCGAAACGCCGGCTGCGTCGGCGGTGCTGGGACTGGCTGCCATCAGTGACCTCAACGCCTATGCCGCCGGCAGCAACAGTTGTGAAACAGCGACCCCAATGTTCATGGGCGGTACGCCGCAGGAGCGGCCCGATGCCTACCAGGCCGCCAATCCGAGCATGCACCAGGCTCACACCAACACGGTGCTGCTCCACGGTGCCGCTGACACGCTGGTCCCGGTGAACCAGGCATTGATGGCGGGTGCGCGTACGCTGTATGTCGAAGGTGGTGGTCATTTCGACTGGGTACACCCTGGCACCCGCAGCTTCAGGGTTCTGTTATCAACATTGCAAAGTGTGTTGCCGCCATGAGCGGGCACGAGGATTTCGACGGGCAGGTTATGGGTGATAAAACTTACCAACAGGCGTTGGTGCTGATGGACCAGCAGGATCCATTGGCTGAAAAAACGGCAGCATTCGAGGTCCCGCGCGACTTGGTGTATCTCGACGGCAATTCGCTGGGTTGTCTGCCGCTGGCGGCGAAACAGCGGGCCCGCGAGGTGGTCGAACAGCAATGGGGTCAGGACCTGATCAAAAGCTGGAACCTGCATCAGTGGATTGATTTGCCGGTCAGTGCGGGTGAAAAAATTGCCCGGTTGATCGGTGCCGCGCCAGGTCAGACGATTTGTTGTGACTCGGTCTCCGTCAATCTTTTTAAACTGTTGAGCGCCGCACTGGCAATGCAGACCGGCCGGCATGTCGTGGTCTCCCAACAGGGCAACTTCCCGACTGACCTGTACATGGTGCAGGGCCTGGTCAGGCAGTTGGGTGGTGATCGCTGCTGTCTGCAACGGGTAGACGACGATGATATTGGCAGTGCATTGACAGATGATGTCGCGGTGCTACTGCTGTCCCACGTCAATTTCCGCAGCGGCGCCCTGTATGATATGCAGGCTATTACAGCGCAGGCGCAGGCCAGGGGCATTCTGGTGATCTGGGACCTGGCGCACAGTGCCGGGGTTTTGCCCGTGCAGCTTGATGCCTGCAATGTCGATTTTGCCGTGGGGTGCGGATACAAATACCTCAATGGCGGTCCGGGCGCACCGGCATTCCTGTATGTGGCCAGTCGCCATCAGTCGCAGGCCCGGCAGCCACTGAGTGGTTGGATGGGGCATCTGGCGCCATTTGATTTTGACCATGACTATGAACCTGCGCCCGGCGTGGCCGGCTTTTTGTCAGGGACACCACCGGTGATATCCATGAGCATACTGGATGCGGCGCTGGACGTGTTTGCAGATGTGGATATCCGGCAGCTGCGGCGCAAATCGCTGGCACTGGCAGGGGTGTTCCTGCAGGCAGTAGAGCAGTCGCCGCGACTGTCCGGTCTGTGCTTGCTGTCGCCTGCCGATGAGGCACAGCGTGGCGCCCAGCTGGCCTATCGACATCCGCACGCGTTTGCCATTTGTCAGGCCTTGATCGCCCATGGGGTCATTGCGGATTTTCGTGCACCGGATATCCTGCGCGTCGGTTTCAGTCCGTTGTATCTTCGGTTTGCCGATGTGGGGCGCAGCGTCGAGGTCCTGACGAGGATCATGCAGGAGGATTTGTGGCGTGACCCTGCTTACGCGGTGAGACATAAAGTCACCTGAGTTCAGCCCGGTTTGACAGCCAGGCGGCGCCGATACTTGCGGCTCAGCCTGGCAATAGCGATACCACCAATGACACCCGGGGCCACCCAGAATACAACGCCGAGGCCGGCGAAGCTGCCGCTGTCGAGCAGAGGGGTGAGGAGGCTGGCGGCACCCACCACAAAAAAGGCCGTGTAGGCGCCTATGCCCGAGGCGATCAGGGCGCCCAGATGCTCCACCCACCATTCACGCGGATGTGCCAGCTCGGCTTTGAAACTGTAATGCAGAAAGCCGGCCGCTATCCAGGTCTCCAACGTACCAAAAATCAGCATCAGGATATCATCACGGAGAGCGCCCAATACCAGTAAGGTCAGGCCGGCACACAGCAGCGCCAGACACAGGGCGACATGCACCGGTTTGCGCAGAATGCTGCGGTCCTCCCTGTGTTGTATGACCAGCCAGCCGTGGCGCGTGGTTGCCAACACCAGGATGCTGAGCGAGAGCAGGAATGTTGCGGTGGATCGGATGCTGGCGCTGATGGCGGGCATGGCCTCTGGTGTGATTGTCGCGGCGACAGGATGCGCGGCCAGTGGGCGCCACAAATCCAGGCAGGCCATCAGTACCCCAGACCAGCCGACGCTATACATGATAATGGCAAAGATGCGGCCGAAGCGTTTGTGATTTAACGCACCCTTTTTACTGATAACCGGTACCCAGAAAATAACCAGGGCAATGATGCCTGCAACAATATGCAAATACAGTGTGGATTGATGAAGCCAGATCATGGTGTGGACCTCGTATTGACAGTGTCTAACCTGGGTGAGATGTTGCGTCCTTCGGGTCAGTCGGCATAGTGCCAAAAGCCACATTGATTCGGGTGACTTATGACCTAGTGAAGGAAATTGCTGCTATGGCATACTGTTACAAAGACTGCTTGCCATTCACTGCCGGAGCCGGGGATGAAAATACGTGTCATGTTGGCAGAAGACCAGAACCTCGTGCGGCTGGGCATCTGCAGTCTGCTCGAGCTCAGCGAGGACATTGAGGTGGTCGGCCAGGTAGAAGACGGCAGTCAGGTGGTCGCTGGTATTGCCCGCTTCCAACCGGATGTTCTGTTGATTGACATTCGTATGCCCAGAATGACCGGCATCGATGCACTGCACGCCATGCGTGAGGCAGACTGCATGGTGCCCAGCATCATCCTGACCACGTTTGACGACAGTCAGCTGGTGATGAAAGGTATTGCCGCCGGCGCCCGGGGGTATCTGCTCAAGGATGTGTCGCTGGAAAGCCTGGTCAGCGCCATTGAGACGGTTCATGCCGGCGGAACGCTGATGCAGCCGGCGCTCACGGAAAGAATTCTCAAGGGGCTGTCGACCATGGAGCCCAGATTTGATGATTCGGCTGCGGTGGACACGCTGAGTGACAAGGAAATTGAAGTGCTGCGCCTGATGGCCGGCGGTTTCAGCAATCGTGAAATTTCCAACACCATTCACAAATCTGAAGGCACCATCAAGAACCAGGTGTCTTCCATTCTGGAAAAGCTGGGTGTGCGTGACCGGACGCAGGCCGTCCTGAGGGCAATCAATTTGGGCCTGCTGTGAGGGAGTTGGTCATGCGGGTGCAGGTCAGGGCAATGACTTGAACGCGGCCAGGGCAGCCTCACGCGACTTTTTCAGGTCAACAACCGGGTTCGGGTAGTTCTCGTCAAGTCGCACGCCGGCGCTGCGCAGTACATCGGCGGGTGCCTCAAACGGGGCGTGGATGTGTTTGTCGGGCAGGTCGGCCAGTTCCGGCAGGTATCGCCTCAGGTAGTCGCCCTCCTTGTCGAACTTGCGACTTTGCAGCACCGGGTTGAAAACCCGGAAGTAGGGCGCGGCATCAGCGCCGCAACCGGCAATCCATTGCCAGCTGGCGCTGTTGTTGGGCAGGTCGGCATCCACCAGGCAATCCCAGAACCAGTCTTCACCGGCATGCCAGTGCAGCAGCAGGTTCTTGACCAGGTAGGAGCCGACCACCATGCGCACACGGTTGTGCATATAGCCGGTTTGCCAGAGTTCACGCATGCCCGCGTCCACCAGCGGCATGCCGGTGGTGCCTTGTTGCCAGGCCTGCAAGCGGTCAGCACTTTGTTCCCAGGGGAAGTTGTTGAAGCGTTTCTGGATCGCTTTGCGAGGCAGTTCCGGGTTGTGGTAGAGCAATGAGTAGGAAAATTCGCGCCAGCCGATTTCCGACAGGAAATTGTCCAGGTCATTCTCCAGGCCGCCGGCTGCACCTGCCGATTGCGCTTCGTGCCACACCTGGCGAGGCGAAATTTCGCCAAAATGCAGATAGGGCGACAGACGTGAGACCTTGGCCTGGGCGGGGAAGTTACGTCCGTCCTTGTAACCTTTCAGGCCGGTGTCCAGAAACTGTTGCAGCCGGTTCCATGCCGCTTTTTCGCCGATCTCCCAGATCTGTGCCATGGTTTTGTCCCAGGGCAGGGTGGGCAGCAGCCCGAGACTGCCAATGCCGCCCTGGCCCGTCTGGTCCCGGAGCCAGCTATCGTCACTCACGGACGTCGCATCGACCACCGTTTGCTTGAGCTTGCCTGGCGCCGGGAGCGGCTGCGCCGGCGGCTCCGCCTTCAGGCAGCCGCGGCGATAAAAAGGCGTGAATACCCGATAGGGCGTCTGATCATCCTTAAGGATGCGCCAGGGCTCCCACAAGAGTGAGCCGTTGCTGCTATAGACCACGGTGCCGTTGTCATTGAGTTGCTTTTTGAGCGTGCTGTCACGGTTGATGCGCCAGGGTTCGTAGCATCGGTTCCAGTAGACGTCATCAACCTTTAGCGCCTTCACCAGCCTCGGTATCAGGCTCAGGGGGTCGCCCTGCAGAACCAGCAATTTGCCATCCAACGCTGCCGACAGGGCGCTCAGCGAATGGTGCAGCCACCAGCGGCTGGCACCCCCCATGGCCCATTCGCCGCTATTACTGTCATCGAGAATATAGACGGGTATGACGACGCCATTGTTGCAGGCATCATAGAGCGCGGGGTTATCGGCGAGACGCAGGTCCTGCCGGAGCCAGACGAGGTTGGTGCGAGGTGCTGAAATAGTCGTGTCTCCCGAGTGAAGGCGAATTGTCAGTGGTACGCTGACTCACCCGGCAAGGATCATCTGCCAGTTAACAAATCATGGCCTTAATCTGTTATCTTGCGATTGATCAAGGGTTTGGTGATTTAGTGCCGGATCGGCAGCCGGAGGACATTGATGACAGCTGAAGGTGGCAGGGGCTCGGTGCGACAGCGTTTTTACCACCAGCTCTATGCCGGTGCCTGGACGGGGGAAGGCATGTCGCCGGTGAACCGGCTGGTGTGCCTGCTGGTCGTCATCGCCGCGACAGTGGCAGTGCTGGACACCGAAGTCACACTGCGAAACCGTTTCGGGGACGTGTTTTTCGGCATCGAACTGGTGCTGTTTGGGTTCTTCACCCTGGAGTATGTTGCGCGTGTCTACGCGGCAGGTGAGGACCCGCGCTATCAGGGAATCGCTGGCCGCCTGAAATATATGGTCAGTTTTTGGGCTCTGGTAGACTTACTGGCGATAATACCGTTCCTGGTGACGCTGGGCGCCAATGACGCATTTGTCTTGCGTCTGATGCGCCTGCTCAGGTTGATGCGGCTGGCGAGACTGGGCCGTTTCAGCGATGCCATGGATGCAGTGGTGTCTGCGGTCGGAGAGCGACGTTATGAATTGATGCTGAGCCTGCTGGCGGCGATTTTTCTGCTGGTCGGCTCTTCATCCATGCTGTATCTGGTAGAGGCCGAGGCACAGCCGGAGGCATTTGGCAGCATTCCCAGGGCGTTATGGTGGAGCATCGCGACGCTGACCACGGTCGGATACGGTGACGTGACGCCAATCACGGTACTGGGCAAGTTGTTCGCAGGTGTCACAGCCATTGCGGGTATCGGCCTGATCGCCATGCCGACGGGTGTCTTGGCGGCAGCGTTCAGCGACGCCCTGCAACGCAAACGTAACGGGTCCCGGCGCAGCAATCGTGCAGCAGCGGATCCCGGTGATAGAGAAGAGAAACAAAATGACTAGTTCTGCCCGGCAACAGACACGCACTGACAACGCCAGCATTCCGGTGGTCAATATTGTGTCCCCACGACACGTGGATAGCTGGACACATACGCGCGGCGGCGACCCTCGCGGTTACATCGATGGGACTCAGTTGCGCGAACTGTGGATACATACCGGCACAGCCTGCAACCTGGCGTGCCCGTTCTGTCTGGAGGGCTCCAGGCCCGGTGATACCCGGATCCCTGCGATGTCACTGGCGGATCTCAAGCCCTTTATCCATGAAGCCGAAGACATGGGTGTCGAGCAGTTTTCCTTTACCGGCGGCGAACCCTTTGTCATACGCGATTTTGTCAATATCCTCGACTATGCCAGTCGCCACAAACCCTGTTTTGTGCTGACCAATGGCACGCGGGTGCTGATGCAGCGTGCCCGTCAGATTCTGCCCTTGCTGGACAACCCGTTCCCGGTCAGCTTTCGGATCAGCCTGGACTACCCTGATGCTGCGCGCCATGATGCGGGCCGGGGTGAGGGTAGTTTCGCCGAATCCCTGCAGAGCATTCGCTGGTTGCATGAGCAGGGATTCAAGGTGTCGGTGGCACGACAGATGCAGGTCGATGAAGACAGTGAATTGATCGAAGCCCAGTACCGTGCCGTTTTCCGTCAACATGCTATTCCGCATGCAGTCGCCTTCACGGCTTTTCCGGATTTTGGGTTACCTGGCACTGAAGATGGCACCCCGGAGGTGACCGAGGCATGTATGGAAAAATACCCGACTGCACAGAGTCGTGAGCATTTCATGTGTACGCACACCCGGATGCTGGTCAATACCGATCGGGGCGTGCGGGTGTATGCCTGCACACTGGTGGATGACGACCCTGACTATGATCTGGGAGGCACCCTGGCAGAGAGCATGAAGACACGTATCATGCTTCGTCATCATCGCTGTTTCAGCTGCTACAGGTTCGGCGCCAGTTGCAGTGCCCCGGTTTAAGCGCAAAAAATTCAGTAAACGATCCCGGTAGTCGAAGTCCGGCCCCGCTTCTAAAGACCGGTCGCACGCTCGAAGAAACGCCGCGTCTCCTCGTCCGCCGGGAAATAGCTTTCGATCATCAGCTCCTGCAGGCCGGCGTCCAGTGCCGTGCCAAAGCTGCTGAGTGTCGAGAACACCCTCAACTGTTGGCCGCGGATGTCCAGTTCGGAGGTCAGCATGGGGCCTTCCCACGAATCCGGGGACGGTGTCTGCCAGTCCTGCGGCGGATCCATGCTGAGCAGTGTCGTCATCAGTTTTGCCAGACCCGCGGTCGGATGAGTGTTAAGTTGCAGACGCAGACGGCGCAGCAGCAGAGAGGCCACGGTCTCCCAGTTGGTCAGGTAGGGCCGCAAACTGTCGGGATGAAAAATATGTTCCAGCATATTGGCTGATTGCTGTAACCGTTCGGCTGGCATCAATGCCAGCATCAGATTCTGCATCGCCGTATTGCTCATCAGCAGATTCCACTCGAAGTCGAGTACTGCCGCCGGATAGGGATCGTGTTTGTCCAGCATGATCTGCAGGGCCTCACGCACCGGTTGCATGGCGCTGTCATCCAGGGACATGTCGGAGAAGACGGCGGCGTACCCAAAGGCATTCATCAGCCGGTTGCTGTCACGATGGCTCAGCCCCATAACCTCGGACAGCCGCAGCAGCATGTCACGGCTGGGCTGCGCTCGCCCGGTTTCGATAAAACTGATGTGACGAGCTGACACGTCGGCCTGCAGACCCAGATCAAGTTGCGACAGGCGTCTGGCGCGTCGGATTTCCGTCAGGACATGACCGGTGGCTGGCATGGGAAGCTACCTTTTGTTGGGGCGGGCTCTGATTCTTGCGCATTTACTGACCCAAGACCATTACTTCTGAGGTAATTGAGCGGCATGATCATCCGCCGGATGATGTTCCCGTGCCGATCACACCTGGTCGGCGTTTATACCATCGTTACGACAGGAGCTCCGTCATGAAATTACCGAGTCTGGCTACTACGTTGCTGGTAAATGTTATCTGTTCTGCCGCGGTCGGCGCCGTGCTGGTGGTTGCACCCACGACCATGGCCGGCGTCATCGGTGAGGTGCCGGCATGGCTTTGTCAGCTGGTCGGTGCCGGATTGCTGCTGTTCGCCGCCTGGGTGTACTGGATATCCCGAAGACTGCCGGATGCCCGCACCGGCGTTACCTGGGTATTTGCGCTGGACATGGTGTGGGTCGTCGGCGTACCGGTTGTCATGGTGGTGTTTGCCAGTTACCTGACGTTGTGGGGGCATAGTCTGTTGGGCGGTTCGGCGCTGTTGGTGGCGGGCTTCGCCTGGCTGGAGTGGTACTGGGTCAGGCGCATTTCGGACACCAGCCGGCAGCATGCCGACGCCGTGTGAGCTGCGCTCAGTCAGGTGTTGACGACCAGGCGGTTGTTATTGTCGCGGCTGCGTTTGATCAGGTCTTGGTGGTTGACCGAGGGTGACGATTTACACAGTCGGTCATACAGCACCACGTTAACAGACGCCGCCAGATTCATGCAGCCGACAGTGGGCACAAACACAACATGGTCGGCGGCATCAATGACACTCTGGGGCAATGATCCGTCCTCCGGGCCAAAAACATAGAGAGCGTGTCGTGGGTGTTCAAACTGCGGCAGCGCTTTGGCGCCCTCGGCCAATTCGACGCAGACCACTTGCATGTTCCCGGGCAGATCGCCCAGCAGGTCTGTGACCTGGGACAGCGGTATTGTGGTGTGGACATTCTTGGTGTCGGTCTGATACTTCACTGCGCGCGAAAAGCGTTCGCCCGTGTAGCGCACGGCACTGGCCTGATAGCAACCGGCGGCGCGCATGACAGAGCCGACATTCTCGGGGCTTTTAGGGTTTTGTAAACCGATGATCACAGTTTGCGGGGGCGTCATCGTCGTTTAAGGCGGGTCTCGCCAGGCTGGGAATTACACATCCTTGAACACCGGCGCGCGCTTCTCGAAGTAGGCCGTGACGGCCTCATTCTGGTTATCGGAACCGATCAGCTGGTGAATTTCGTCGCGCTCCGCCGCGAACTGCTTGGCGGCTTCCGCTCTTAGCGTTCGCGTTAACAGTCGCTTGGCGGCGCGCACCGCGTCGGGGCTGCGGCTGGCTATCTCGCGGGCCAGGGTTTGTGCGGCTGCCAGCGGGTCTTCCGATAAATGGGTGACCAGCCCCAGTGCGTGCCCTTCAGCGGCGGCAAGCATTCTGGCGGTATAAACCAGTTCGCGCGCAACATCCGGGCGGACCAGATGTGACAGCATCAGGGTGCCGGTCATGTCCGGGATCAGCCCCCAGAACGTCTCGCGCACGGACAGTTGCGTATCAGGATGGGCGATGCGGATATCAGCGCCCAGCGCAATCTGCATGCCACCTCCCAGCGCGTGGCCCTGCAGAGCGGCAATGACCGGGACCGGCATCTCCTGCCACACCCAGCAGACCTGTTGCGCCAGGTGCGTGATGGCGTCTTCGGACACCATGGTGCCAATGGTGGACGGTTGGCCATCACGCTGCGACATGCCTTTGAACGAGCCGAAGTCCAGGCCAGCACAGAAGGATTCACCGGCGCCGGACAGGACCACCGCACGCAGGCCCGGCAGCATCTTGAGTGCCTCACCGGCAGCGGCCAGCGACTGGAACAGGGCATCATCAAGGGCGTTGCGTTTATCCGGCCGGTTCAGACGCACATCAGCGATGCCCTGGCGCAGGCTGACCGTGACGCGATTTTCCTTGATTCCTTCGATGTGCATGGGTGCCTCCCCTGGGCGTGTGTCCGGGTGAACGTTGAAGTCTAATTCTAAATCCGTAGCAGGGAAAGAACCATCTAATCCGGGCTATGCTACCATCGAGCCATCCGTTTCCCGCTGCAGCCGGGACACTTACATTCAACAGCAGGCATGAAGGGTTTATCATGAGCAGAGGATTATTTGATCTGAGCGGCAAAGTGGCACTGGTCACGGGCGGCAATGGAGGTATTGGCCTGGGATTTGCCATGGGCATTGCCCGGCAGGGTGGTGATGTGTGTATCTGGGGACGCAATGACAGTAAGAACCGTCAGGCCGTCGAGCAGCTTGGTCAGTTTGGCACGCGCGTTCACGCGATAAAATGCGACGTGGTCGATGAAGTGGTGGTGGAGCAGGCATTTGCCGACACGCTGACCCGGTTCGGGCGGGTTGATGCGTGTTTTGCCAATGCCGGTGTCGGTGGTGGTGGCCGCTTTGATGAGCTGACGCTGGCGCAATGGCGGCAGGTGATGGCGGTCAATCTGGATGGTCTGTTCCTGACCCTGCGCGCGGCGGCACGGCACATGAAAGCGCGGGCAGAAGCCGGCGATGCTGGCGGGCGTCTGATCGGCACGTCATCCATCGGTGCGAAGCTGGGCATGGTGGGCGGTGAGGCCTATGCCGGCAGCAAAGGCGCAGTGCTGTCGATCATGAAGGGGCTGGCAGTGGAGTATGCGCGCTATGGGGTCACGGCAAACTCGGTGTTGCCCGGTCATATCGAAACCGCAATGACTGAGGAAACCTACCAGCGCGAGAAGTTTCACAATGCCATCATGCCGCGGATTCCGGCGCGCCGCTGGGGCACGCCGGAAGACTTTGAGGGCATTGCCGCCTATCTGATGAGTGATGCCAGCCGCTACCATACCGGTGACAGCTTCGTCATCGACGGCGGTTTTATTATCTGAACGTGCTGGTCTACATTTCCCTCAGGGAGTTGTAGGCCTTGCTCAGCGCGATACGTTCTTTCTCTTCGCCGGCTTTCAGGTCGGCAAACACGTCGCGTACTTCGGGAACATTGCTGCCGTCATGCAGCACGGTCAGCAGTTCCTCAATGTATTTCTCGGCGCGACTGCCCAGCTCGTAGAAGTCATCGGGGTCCAGACTGGCTGCGGTTTCCGGTTTCAGGTCGGCTTCCAGGTTGGTCAGAAATTCGTTCGGATCCTCTGGGTAGGATACCTGCAGCATGGTTCCCAGGATCCGGTCGGGCGCCGTTTCCTGATACGCGGTCAGTGTTTCCACCAGGCGCAGCTCGCGGCGCTGCATCTCTTCGGCCAGCAGTCGGGAGTATTTGTTGTCCATCATGGCGCTGAGCCGGCCGTACACATTTGCCAGTTTTTGATGGAACTTGATCAGAATGGTCAGCAGATGTGTCACTTTGTCATAACTGGGTACACGGCTCATGAGGTCTCCTTGTCTTGCCAGACGGTTACTTGCAGAACACCCCAGCATACCGTTTTCGCCGCCGTTCGTCAGCCCGGCACCCGCTAAAGTCACGATATTACCATTGAGAGGTTTATGTCTGTGCGGTTTTGGGAGAAAATGCAGCTCTCGTCGCGCCGTCAGGTGGCGCGATAGAAGGGAATTCAGGGGATAGCCGCCAGATGATCTTGATGATCGATAATTACGACTCATTTACCTACAATATCGTGCAATATCTTGGCGAGTTAGGTGCAGATGTTCAGGTTTATCGCAATGACGCCTTGTCGCTTGCAGACATTGACAAGCTGGCGCCGGCCAAAATCGTGATCTCACCGGGGCCATGTTCTCCCAGTGAAGCCGGTATCTCCATTGATGTGATCAGGCACTTCGCCGGCCGCATACCGATTCTGGGCGTCTGCCTGGGACATCAAAGTATCGGTCAGGCGTTTGGTGGCGATGTCATCAGGGCCAGGCAGGTCATGCATGGCAAGCTGTCCGCCATTCATCACACCAACACCGGCGTGTTCAGTGCGCTGCCCAGTCCGTTCACGGCAACCCGTTATCACTCGCTGGTCGTGGACAGCAAAACGCTGCCCGACTGCCTGGAGGTCACGGCCTGGACCCAACTGGCAGATGGCAGTGTTGATGAGATCATGGGGCTGAGGCACAAATCCATGGATCTGGAGGGGGTACAGTTTCATCCGGAATCCATACTCAGTGAGCATGGCCACCAGTTGCTGAAGAACTTCCTGCAACGCTGACAGAGACAAACCAACAACAGGTGTTTTATGGATATCAAACAGGCGATCCGCCAACTCACCGAACGTCAGGACTTCAGTGCCGCGCAGATGGCCGCGTTGATGCGCGAGCTGATGACAGGACAGTGCACCGATGCGCAGATTGCTGCGGTCTTGATAGCGTTACAGATGAAAGGTATCAGGACGCCGGAACTGCTGGGTGCTGTGCAGGTCATGCGAGAGCTGGCGACACCCGTCGAGGTGCCGCCGGACGCTCACCTGGTGGATACCTGTGGCACCGGCGGCACGGGCACGGATACCTTCAATATTTCCACGTCAGCAGCCATGGTCGCCGCCTGTGCCGGCGCCAGAGTGGCCAAGCATGGCAACCGCGGTGCCACCAGCAAAAGCGGCAGTGCCGATCTGCTTGAGGCTGCCGGCGTCAAACTGAGCATGACACCGGCGCAAGTGGCAGCCTGCATAGCGGAGCTCGGGGTTGGCTTCATGTTTGCCCCCGGCCACCATAGCGCCATGAAACATGTGATCGGGGCGCGACGCGAAATTGGCGTGCGCACCATTTTTAATATGCTGGGGCCGCTGACCAACCCGGCATCGGCGCCGAATCAGGTACTGGGTGTATTTGACCCGGTGTGGATTGAGCCGATACTCGATGTGCTCCTGGAGCTGGGATCGCGTCACGTGCTGGTGTTGGCGGCTGACGACGGGCTGGATGAGATCAGTATCTCGGCAGTAACCCAGATCGGCGAGTTGCGGGACGGCCATATTGTCCGCTACGCCGTCAGTCCGGCAGATTTTGGCATGACACAGCGCGACGGTATCGCCATGCTGCAAGTCAGCTCGCCGCAGGAAAGTTATGCCCTGGTACAAAAAGCCCTGACCTATGCGGACGAAGCGGCCGGCGACATTGTCGCCCTGAACGCCGGGGCAGCAATATATGCGGCCAATCTGGTGGATGACCTGCCTGCCGGTGTCGCCCGCGCACAGGCTATCCTGCGCAGCGGCGAAGCGCTGCAGAAACTGCAGGCCCTGGCCAGCTTTACGTCGACACTGAACCCGGACTGACGCCAGCGTTGTCATGGGCCCGTTCCGGTGTCCATGCACGCCCCCTTAGAGCCCGCTTGAATACGAGAATGTCATTGTGAATACCAGCACTATTCTGGAAAAGATCATCGCGCACAAACAGTTTGAAATTCAGCGCAACAGCCAGCGCACAAGTCAGGCGGTGCTGGAGAAACAGGCAGTGGCCAGCATGCCGGATCGACGCGGCTTTATTCGCGCATTGCGTGAGCGCATGGAGACGCAGCAGGCGGCGGTGATTGCCGAAATCAAGAAAGCCTCGCCGAGTCAGGGGCTGATCCGGGCGGACTTTGATCCGGTCCGCATTGCGCAGCAATATGCCGAGGCGGGTGCCACCTGTCTTTCGGTGTTGACCGACGAGCAGTACTTCCAGGGCAGTACGCTGTATCTGCAGCAGGCACGTGCAGCCTGCTCACTGCCCGTGATTCGCAAGGACTTCATTATCGACCCCTACCAGGTGGCTGAAGCCGGCGCCATGGGGGCCGATTGTATTTTGTTGATTGTGGCCGCACTGAACCCGCCGCGCCTGCGTGACCTGGCGGCTTGTGCACGTGATTTCGGACTGGATGTGCTGGTGGAAGTTCATAATGAAACCGAGCTTGATATCGCGCTGTCGGCGGGGTTTGATCTGATCGGCGTCAATAACCGCAACCTGCATGACTTCCATACTGACCTGGAGATCACGTTCCGCCTGGCTGCACTGGCCCCGGATGACAAGCTCATTGTCACGGAAAGCGGCATTGCCAATGCCGGTGATGTCAAGCGTATGATGTCTCAGGGTATTTACGGATTCCTCATTGGCGAGACGTTCATGCGCGCCGAGCACCCGGGCGACAAACTCCGCGAACTGTTTGCCTGACGCTAAATTGTTCAGGGCTGCAGCCGATATTCAGTGAAGGTCACCTTCTTAAGGCTTTCGCGCGGGTTGGGCATGGTTGCTTCCTACATTCTGTCGACGCTGTTCCTGCTATGCCTGATGCTGGCAGGCCTGATGCTGGCGCAACAGGCTGCGCAGCGGCAGGGCCAGCATGTCAGTCGTTTATCCCGTCTGTCGGCGCTGGAGTCCCGGCGCAAGCAGGTGTACCAGACCGCTCGGGCATTGCAGCAGATGGAAACCGATCCCGAGGTGCTGGCGCTGCTGTTCGGCAGTCTGCTGGAGGATCTGCAAAACATCAAAGCCCTGGATCCGGTGCGCAGCGATCTCGATAAGCAGATCAAAGAGGCTGAAGCGGCCAGCAGGCAGAGTGGCAGCAACAGCAATGCGGGCAGCAGCGCGGCGGTGGCGACAGAGGAAGAGCTCACCATGACGCAGCGCCATATCCAGCGTGCCATGAAAATCTTTGTGACCCTGTACAAGAGCGATAAAATCAGTGCCGGTCAGTACCAGGCCTGTCGGGACAAGTTGCGCATGCTGGGTCTGCGGGTGGCGGTCAATTCCTGTCTGTTGATGGCGCAGCGTGCGGTCGATGGCGAAGATGCCATCAAGGCCATGTCATGTTTCCGGCGCGCTGAAAGCTTCCTGAGTATGAAAGGCCTGCCCGGTCCTGAAATAGCCGAGAAAAAAACCTACATCCGCGCTGAGCGCGAGAAGTTGATGGCACAGTCGGCTTCCGGGCGAGGGCTGTTGCTGATGGCGACGCCTGACTAACGTGTACCGTAGACGACGATGGTCTGGCCGCTGACCGCAATCAATTGCTGTTCCTCCAGGGTCTTGAGTACCCGTCCGGCCATTTCCCGCGAGCAATTAACCAGCCGTCCCAATTCCTGCCGGGTAATCTTTATCTGCATGCCGTCGGGATGGGTCATCGCATCGGGCTCGCGGCTCAGCTCTATCAGTGTGCGGGCCACCCTGCCGGTGACATCATAGAATGCCAGATCCCCAACCTTGCGCGTGGTATTGCGCAGGCGGCTGGCCATCTGTTGACCAATGGTGAACAGGATCTCGGGGTGCATGCGGATATACTGATTGAACTTCTCGTAGCTGATTTCGGCGATCTCGCACTCGGTCTTGGCGCGGCAACTCGCGCTGCGTGCCTTGCGCGTGTCGAACAGGCCCATTTCGCCAAAAAAGTCGCCGGGATTGAGGTAAGCAACAATGACTTCCTTGCCGTCGTCGTCCTCCAGCACCACGGACACGGTGCCACGCATGATGTAGTACAGCGTGGTAGGCACATCGCCGGCATAGATCAATGTCTGGTTGCGGTCGTATTTTCGCAGGTGACTGAAACTGAGGAAATTTTCCAGGTCTGCTATGTGCGGGGTGATGGCCATCAATGCCATTAATGTGATCTCCTGACCCTGATTCCTTGGTTAATCCTACTCCATTGTAGACCGGCTGGCTAACCTTTGACGAGGGTCTGTGGTAATCTTGCGACCTCCGACAACAGGCGTCGGACGAACAGAAGGAGAGGGTCAATGAAAGCAACAGTGCGCTGGGTAGACAATGCCATGTTTCTGGGCGAATCGGGCAGCGGGCATACCGTGGTCATGGATGGACCGGAGGCCAATGGGGGGCGCAACGTCGGGATCCGGCCCATGGAAATGTTGCTGATTGGTGCGGGGGGCTGTTCGTCGTTTGATGTTGTCAGCATTCTGAAAAAATCCCGTCAGGACGTCACCGGTTGCGAGGCTGACGTCACTGCCACCCGCGCCGACGCGGTTCCGGCCGTCTTTGAAACCCTGAATCTGCATTTCCGCATCAGTGGCAGAAATCTCAGCGAAAAGCAGGTGGAGCGCGCTGTTGAGCTGTCGGCGGACAAGTATTGTTCTGCGACCATCATGCTGGCCAACGGCGGCGTCAAGGTCAGCCACAGCTTCGAGATTATCGAGGTCTGACCGCACTAGCGCCTCAGCAGCTCCAGGTCGATGGTTTTCAGTAACAGTGTCAGGCTCAGGTCAGGAATATCCTGAGCCGGAAACCGCTCCGCAAGCCCGGCGCAGATGTCGGCGAAAGGGTTTCCTGCGCGCAATGCGCTCAGAAAACAGTGCATGTGAGCATTGATACGCTGGAACTGCATGCGATGCTGTACCCGACGGATCAGGTAAAAATTTCCCTGCGCCCGTGCCGTCGGGCTTGCGCGCTCGACCCCGAACGGTACCTCGCCTGGTTGTGCCTGGTCGCTGGCCAGAAATTGCTGCATGGCGGCCCAATACTTCTCCAGATCGAACTCACTGTGCATCAGCGCCCAGTCGTCACGGACCGGCCAGCGGGTCGTTGGCCATTGCCCGGGGGGCAGCTGCTGCAGGTCTGCCAATGTGTAGGCGTTTTGATCAGCGCGGTCAAAAAGCGTAATCAGCAACGTTTCCAGTTCTATGATGTCGAGCATGGCCGGCAGTTTGCCGAACTGGGGATGCTGACTGGCAAAGTCATGCAGGTTTTCGCCCAGCAGGCCCATGGGGCCGGGGCGTGGTGGATGCTGGGCCAGATAGGCCAGCCACAGGTGCGTATACACGGCGTCACCCAGCGTGTGATACAGAATGGGGTAGAGTTCGGCGGAAATATTGATCAGCCGCTGATGATAGGCGTTATTGTAGATGCCCAGCGCGTCCACCTGATCCAGCTCACGGTGGGGCGCAAACATGTCACGGATGTCCTTGCTGCTGTCCCGCAGGTCCTGGGGTTTGGTGATCCAGTCCCAGAAAGCCTGTTGCTCGTCTTCCCAGCGCATGCTCATGCCCGCTGCGGTGGCGCGGTTCCGGCCAGTGCCGCCTGCTGCAGGCGGCGAGCCTGATCCAGCTCGTGCATCAACTCGGTAAACGCTGGTATTTGATCGTCTCGCTCCAGCAGCGTGGCCACGGCACCGGTGTGTTTGCAGGCTTCGCTGTACAAGGCCCAGACATCGTCACTGACAGCCTGGTCATGGGTGTCAATGATGTGGCTGACATTGTGCGTGTGTCCGGCCAGATGAAATTGTTGCACGCAGTCGGGACGGATCGCCCGGATCTGTGTCAGCGGGTCCAGGCCCAGATTGAAGCTGCTGACATAGACATTGTTCACATCCAGCAGGATTTTGCAGCCGGTGTTGGCGACCAGGGCGTTGATGAAGTCGGCTTCGGTCATGTCCGATGATTTGAACTGCAGATAGACTGAGGGGTTTTCCAGCACAATGTTCTGTTGCAGGGTGTCCTGAATATGCGCGACCTTGCTGCTGACCTGTGCCAGTGTCTGTTTATTGTAGGCGATGGGCAACAGATCATGCGACGTGCGTCCATGCAGCCCGGTCCAGCACAGATGGTCGGATACCCACGCCGGCTGGCATTCGTGGATCAATTGTTTGAGCTGGTGCAGATAATCGGTGTCGGGCGCTTCCGCCGAGCCGATATTGAATGACAGGCCATGCAGTACCACCGGGTAGTGCTCACGGACTTGTCGCAGAATGGCCCGGGGCCGGCCTCCGGGCGCAAGATAGTTTTCGGTGATCAGCTCAAACCAGTCGACTGCCGGCAGGTGCTCCAGCACATAGTCATAGTGGGGGCTGCGCAGTCCGATTCCGAAACCAAGCATGGCATTCCCCACGGTATCGCTCTGTTTTACAGTGATGACAGGACGGTGCCACCAAGCTTTTCACACAACGATTCAGACAGCGCCTTGTCGCCCGTGTAAACACCGACGAATCCGATGCCATGACAGGTATTCTGACCCGCACAACTGGCGTTGGCGTTGCCTTTGCAGGCGCTGAGGCCGGCGCAGGTAAACACGTCATTACAGTACGCAACATGAACCGCTTCTTCAGCGAGTGTGGTATCCGGCATGGCGGTCAGATGGGCGGCTTCGCTGCCGCCCATGACCTGGCACATGGCAGCGGAAAAATTGGCATTTCCCGTGCTCACCGCGACAAAACCGACGTCTCCGCTGGGGTTGGCGCCAGCGCCGGCGTCATTGCCCAGCCCTTTGCAGGCGCTCTGGCCGGCCGCGTGCACGCTCTGACACAGGCTGATCTTGATCGGGGCGTCAGGGTTCTTACTTTCCACGTCAAAGGCAGCCATACCTGATCCGGACATCATCAGCGCTGCGGCAGCCGATGCCAGGGTAAAACCATCAGTCTTCTTCATGTGCAATTTCTCCCGGACGCTCGTAGACCGTCAAATGATCGAGCGTCCATTATGCGCTAATTGTGCCTGAATACGCGCTTAACAGTCGGCGTGTCACCGCGAAAAGCTGCGTAATGCCGTGTTATTACGCTTGACGGACTTTAACGGATTATCTCACTGTGCGGCCCGAATACAAGCGGCTGCGTCAATTTGTCACAAGCTGCTGTAGGTGCTGAATCCGCGCCTGAAGGCGATCCAGGCGCAGGCGCAGTGCATCAAGCTCATCGGTAAAATGCTGTGTTTCGTGCCGGGTTGGTGTCAGCCCGGCTTCTTCCTGAAGAAAATCGCTGATATCGCGTTTCAGTGCTTCCGCGGCATTCGTGACGGTATCGCGGCCGTGTTCCCAGCCGGTTGCCGCTGCCCGTGTGCCAATATCGCCCAGCGCGGGGCCCAGCAGGTCCTGCCAGTTGATATCGAGCTCGGCCAGCGCGCGATGCAAGCGCTGTATTAGCTGTACATCGCCACTGAGTTCGATGTCAGGGTCGTGCAATGCGGTGGCCGGATCATCGCTGACCAGCAGTCGGCTCAAGGCGCGGTGGTTCCCGGCCAGGCTGGCGTCCGGGTGGTCCTGGGGTGCCGACAGCAGCATGATCCGGTCAGGGAGTATGGTCAGGCTAAGCTGCCACCGTGGCGTGCTGGTGCAGCTGACGGTAATGGTTTTACCGGCGCCTGCCGCGCTCAGCACCTTGATGATATGGGGGTCGCGGGCGATCAGCCGATTGATGGCAAATTCGAGGGGTTGCAACAGTGCGGATCCCAGCAGAGACAGCGCCATGGTCGATTCAGCCGTTATTTGTACCCGACGTGCACGGCACTGATGCCGCCCAGCAGGTTGTGGTATTTGCAGTCGCGGAAGCCGGCGTCCTGCATCATCTCGCGCAGGGTCTCCTGGTCCGGATGCATGCGAATGGACTCGACCAGATAACGGTAACTGTCGGCATCACCGGTGACGGCTTTGCCTGCCACCGGCCACAGCGTGGACCAGGCGTCATAGGCCTTGCCCAGCATGGGATTGACGGGTTTGGAGAACTCCAGTACGAGGACCCGGCCGCCCGGTTTCAAACTGGCGTACATGGAGCGCAGGGCCGCATCCTTGTCGGTCACGTTACGGAGCCCATAGGCGATACAGATGCAGTCAAAGCTCTCATCGGCAAACGGCAGCTGCTCGGCGTTGACCTGGGCGATGGTGACATTGCCGGAAATACCTTTGTCGATCAGGCGATCGCGGCCGACCTTGAGCATGGAGTCATTGATGTCGGCGAGCACCACATGTCCACTGTCGCCCACCAGGGGTGAAAAACGCATGGAGAAATCGCCGGTGCCACCGGCCAGGTCCAGCACAGTCTGCCCCGCGCGCACGCCGCTGAGTTCAACCGTGAACCGTTTGATCACGCGGTGTGTGCCCATGGAAATCAGATCATTCATGGCATCGTAACGGTTGGCAACGGAGTGGAACACCTGGCCGACGCGCCGGGCCTTGTCTCGGGTGCTGACCGTTTCATAACCGAAATGCGTGGTGTCGTTCTGGTGCTGGTCGGCCTGCTGCTGTTTGTCACTCATAAGTCACTGTCCGCCAGCATTGCCGGCATTGCGGTCTGGGTCAACAATCTTAATGGCTTGCGTGCCTGCTGGCAACGCATCACGGCTGGCCTGGGCTTGCTGTAAGCGTGTCAGGTACTGCTGCCAGCGTTCCTGCTGGTGCGTGCCCAGGTCATAGAGCAGCTCCCAGCTGTAGATGCCGGCGTGGTGGCCATCATCAAAGTCCAGTCGCACCGCATACTGACCGATGGCCTCAATGCCCGTGATCAGCACGTTGCGCTTGCCGGTCTGCAGGACTTCACGGCCTTCGCCATGGCCTTTCACTTCGGCAGACGGAGAATACACCCGAAGCAGTTCTGCGGGTAGTTCAAAACGGGTGCCGTCGCTGTATTGCAGCGACAGCAGCCCGCTCTTTCTGCGCAGATGAATGTCCGTCGGGACCGGTTTGCGCTGGTCAGAGGTCCCGGTGCCGGTCACAGGATAAATCGGCTCAGGTCTTCGTTGCGTGCCAGGTCGCCCAGCTGCTTCTCGACGTACTCACTGTCGATGGTCAGGGTTGTGTCGTCCCCTGCCGACAGGTCAGCTGCGGTGAAAGAAACTTCTTCCAGCAACCTTTCCATGACGGTGTGCAGGCGGCGGGCACCAATATTCTCTGTGCGCTCATTTACTTCCCAGGCAATCTCTGCGATGCGGCTGATGCCATCGGGCGTGAACGTCACGGCAAGGTTTTCCGTGCCCAGCAATTGTTGATATTGTTCGGTCAGTGACGCATTGGGTTCGGTCAGAATACGTTCGAAATCGTTCGCGGTCAGCGCATCCAGTTCAACACGAATCGGCAAACGGCCCTGCAACTCGGGAATCAGGTCTGACGGTTTGGACAAGTGGAAAGCGCCGGATGCAATAAACAGAATGTGGTCGGTTTTGACGCTGCCGTACTTGGTGGTCACAGTTGAGCCTTCAATCAGCGGCAGCAAATCTCGCTGCACGCCTTCGCGTGATACGCCGCTGTTACCGCTATCGCCACGCTGGGTGACCTTGTCGATTTCGTCGAGAAACACAATGCCAGTCTGTTCGGTAACGTCGATGGCCTGGTTCTTGATTTCCTCTTCATTAATCAGTTTGCCTGCTTCCTCCTCGCGCAGCATGCGCAATGCCACTTTTACCGGCATGCGTCGTGACTTCTTGCGGCCGGTATTCATCGAGGAAAACATGTTCTTTAACTGGCTGGTCATTTCCTCAAGGCCGGGCGGCGCCATGATTTCCACACCTGCTGGATTGTCGCTGACGCTGATTTCAATTTCCTTGTCATCCAGTTCACCTTCCCGCAGTTTTTTGCGAAACATCTGTCGGGTGGGGGATGGCTCGGCCAGAGGTGAGCTGTCGCTGTTGTCGGTGCTGCGCGCTGGCGGCAGCAATGCGTCGAGCACGCGCTCCTCGGCGGCGTCTTCGGCGCGATGCTGAACCTTGCGGATCTGCTCATCGCGCAACATCTTGACAGCAATATCAACCAGATCGCGAATGATGGATTCGACATCACGCCCGACATACCCGACTTCGGTAAATTTGGTGGCTTCAATCTTGATGAAGGGGGCATTGGCCAGTTTGGCCAGTCGCCGGGCAATTTCGGTTTTACCGACACCTGTGGGCCCGATCATCAGAATGTTCTTGGGGGTGATTTCCTGGCGAATATCGGTGCCCAGCTGCATGCGGCGCCAGCGGTTGCGCAGCGCAATCGCCACTGCGCGTTTGGCGGATTTCTGGCCGACAATATGTCGGTCCAGTTCCGAGGCTATTTCTCGTGGAGTCATGGTGGTCATTACGTCATCCTGTGGGGCGGGGGCTTTGGTCCTGCCCGGCTAAAAGTCCAGTGGGGCGGATCAGGCGGGATCAGCCCAGGTCAAGTTCTTCAATGATGTGCTGATGGTTGGTGTAGACGCAGATATCGGCAGCAATGCCGAGGCTCTTGCTGACAATGTCACGTGCTTCCATGTCGGTGTTGAAATACAGCGCGCGTGCCGCCGACAGGGCAAATGAGCCACCGGAGCCGATGGCCATCAGGCTGTCTTCCGGTTCGATGACATCGCCGTTGCCGGTAATGATCAGCGAGGCGTCTTTGTCGGCCACGACCAGCAGTGCCTCCAGGCGCCGCAACGAGCGTTCCGTGCGCCACAGTTTGGCCAGCTCAACGGCGGAACGCACCAGTTTGCCGTGGTGCTTGTCCAGCTGCTCTTCAAAGCGTTCAAACAGGGTGAAGGCATCGGCAGTGCCGCCGGCAAAGCCGGCCAGCACCTGATCCTTGTAAAGTCGGCGGACTTTGCGTGCGTTGCCTTTGAGCACGGTATTGCCTTGTGATACCTGGCCGTCGCCGCCGATCACGACCTTATTGCCGCGTCTTACTGAAAGTATGGTGGTGCCTCGGAACTGCTCCAAACCGTTTCTCCTGTGTTCGGTGTCCGCCGCCAACCGGCAGCGGAGAGGGTGTCGCTAATTGCGGTGTCGTATCACGCGTCCTGACTGCAGATATGGGGACGGGTGACTCGCTTTCAAGGCTGGCTGAGGGTGATGCGCATGCTTTCGATGCTGTTGTTGCGCAGCAGTCGTTCCGCCTGCATCATCTCATCGCGCGAACCATAGGGGCCGGCCTGCACCAGAAACAGGGTTCGTCCCGGCAGGTCCTCCTGCCGCACGCGGGCATCGAGGCCGATAGCCCGCAGTCGGGCGGCCTGGGCATTGGCGGCCGTCTGCTGTCTGAAAGCACCGGCCTGCAGCATGAACATGGCGGTGGGTGCCGACGCGACGACAGTCTCTGGCGCCGCTGCCGGTGTCGAGGTGCCTGACGCGCTGGGCTGTTCAGTCGCCGACTGTGGCGCGGTCGTCGGGGTGTCGGCGGCGGTTGCCGCCGTGGGGGCATTGATCGGCGTTGCATCCACCACCACTTCGTAGTTGGGCAATTCCTGGTAGAACTCAAGTTGCAGACGCGCTGCCTCGCGCTCCTGTTCCGCAGACAGGTCCCCATCATCTGCATCGGTGCTGTCAGCGGCAGTGGCAAGCTCTGCCGGCGTCACCTCACGGGAGGTGTCATTGGCCTGGCCGGGCGCCGGCGGCAGCACTCCGCTCAGGTAGACCAGCAGGCTGATAAACACGCCCACGGCAATACCTGTCAGCAGGCCGGTGAGCAGCAGCCCCACGCTGGCGCTCGAGGGCTGAGGCTCCGGCTCGGCCAGCGGCGTGCGAGTACGTTGTTTGGCGAAATCCTGAACCATGATACGAGCTGTCCTTCTTGCTGTTCTGGTGATTGTGTGATGACGTGCCCTGTGCGGCTTATATCATATCCTGCGGGTCGACATCGACTGACCAGCGCACGTTGCGTTTCGTGTTCATCTGCTCCAGTTGCAGACACAGCACCGGCAACAGCGTCTGCAGGTCAGCGCGCTGGGGACTGCGCAACAGTAGCTGTTGACGGTAGCGATTGGCGCGTTTTTCCATCGGTGCCGGCAACGGGCCACTGATCTGTACCTGGTGTCCGTTCGGCATCTGCCCCAGCAGGTCCTCGGCCTGCGCTCGCGCGGCGCTCAGGAACTGTGCCGGGGCACCGGCGTTGATGGCTTCCGCGCGCAGTATTGCCAGCGCCGCAAAAGGCGGCATGCCAGCCTGCCGGCGCTCGTCCAGCAATTGCGTCGCCAGTGCATGATACCCCTGATTGATCAGCATCTGCAGTGATTGATGTGTACTGTGTCGAGTCTGTATCAGCACTTCACCCGATCTGTCCGTGTTGTCGGCGCGTCCAGCCCGGCCAGAGACCTGCACCAGCAATTGCGCCATGAACTCCTGACCGCGGAAGTCGGCACTGAACAGGCCGCTGTCGGCATCGAGCACGGCGACCAGGGTGACGGCCGGAAAATGATGACCTTTGGCCAGCATCTGCGTCCCCACCAGAATACAGGGCGTACCCTGATTGATTTCTGCCAGCAGGTCGTCCAGTTCGTGCTTGCGGCTGGTTGCGTCCCGGTCGACCCGGATCACGCGTGTCTCCGGGAAGTGGCGTTGCAACAGGGCCTCGCTGCGTTCAGTGCCCATGCCCACCGCCAGCATGGCTTTGCCCTGGCACTCCGGGCAGTGTGTGTGCACGGGTTCGCGCCGTTCACAGTGATGACAACGCAGATGCACCGGGGTGCGATGCAGGGTCATGCGGGCGTCGCAGTGTCGGCACTCAGCCGTCCAGCCGCAGTCCCGGCACTGCAGGACGGGTGCGAAGCCGCGGCGATTGATAAAAACCAGAGCCTGGTTACCTTTGCCTACATGCTGTCGGATGGCACGAATAAGATCGGTTGAGAAGCCGTCTTCCAGCGTCTGGCTGCTGGTATCAATCAGCCGGGTGACCGGCAACCTGGCATTGCCCGGCCGCCGGGTCAGACGCAGATGCCGGTAGCGCCCGCTGAGGGCATTGTGCAGGCTTTCCAGGCTGGGGGTGGCAGAGCCAAGCACGATGGGAATGGTCTCGCTTTGCGCGCGTATTACACCCAGGTCGCGGGCTGAGTAGCGAAACCCATCCTGCTGTTTGAATGAGCTGTCGTGCTCTTCATCAATCACGATCAGGCCCGGCCGCGCCAGCGGCGTGAAGATGGCAGAGCGGGTGCCGATGATGATGTCGGCCTCGCCTTGCGCTGCCGCCAGCCAGGCATTCAGGCGCTGCCGTGGTGTCAGGCCGGAATGCATGATGGCGACGCTTTTCTGCGGGAAGCGCTGCCGGAAGCGAGCGACGGTTTGCGGGGTCAGGCTGATTTCCGGCACCAGTACCAGCACCTGACGCTCGCGTGCCAGGGTATCGCTGATAACCTGCAGGTAAATCTCGGTTTTGCCGCTGCCGGTGACGCCGTCCAGCAGGAAACACTGGAACGCCCCGTGCGCCGCACAAATGGCATCACGCGCCCGCTGTTGCTCGTCTGTGAGCTCGTCATCACGGGCCGGATGGTCCAGCTCTGTGGTGCCGGTCAGCAGTGTATCGCTTTTGCGTTTTTTGATACCTGCCTGAGCTTTGCCCCGCAGTCCGGTGGGCATCAGCGTATGCAATGCATCACCGACCGGATGTTGATAGTAACGTGCGGCCCATAACCACAGTTTAAGCAGGTGCCCCGGGATCAGCGACGTCTGGTCGAGTATTTCGATAGCGGGTTTCAGCTTGTCAGCACTGACCTGAGTGGTATCACTGACTTCCAGCAGAATCCCGGTCAGTTCGCGATTGCCGAACGGAACGCGAAGACGTATGCCCGGTTGCAGGATGTCTGGCGTCGTGGAGCTGTCGATGGGCAGGGCGTAATCAAAGCTGCGGCGCAGAGGGGAAGGCACGGCCACTCGCAATATCGTGACGGGCTCTGCTGCGCTGGCGGGTGTGGCTGTCATGAACACAGGATTCCGGGGTGTGTCAGCCTGGCGCCGACACACAAGTGATCGGGATCTGCGCCTGACCCCGGGCAGGGTCGGGAAGCAGAAGCCCGGCGTAATCAATAAGACCCAGTATAACTGGTTTTAGACTGGGCTGGCTTCCATTATACTGTATCGCGGCCTGGCGCTTTTGTTCGGCCCGCCGGCAATCGAGATCGACCACGGAGTAAGGATGAGCAAACGTCACGAACCCAGTAGCCCGGAGCCTGGCAAAGAACTGCAGGAACTGAGAAAGCAGATAGACCGCCTTGATCAGAGTCTGGTTCTGCTGCTCGCCAACCGGTTTGCATTAACGCGCAAGGTAGGAGAAATCAAGGCTCGCGCCCGGCTGGAGTCCTTTGATCCTCAGCGTGAAGCGCAAAAGCTGATGGATATTCGTGATGCCTGCACCCGGCATGAGCTCAATCCTGACATGATGGCGGATATTCTGGCCCAGGTCATGCGCGAAACTGTCAGCAATCATGAGCGTATTAAGGCCGAAATTGCGCAGTCACTTGCGTCCGGCTGATTCTCTGCTACAATGGCGCCCCTTTTTCCAAAGTCCTGCGGAACATTCCTTTTCCGTAGTTGCTGACTCAGGTATGGTGCCATGGCGCTGGCAACCCGCTTAACGGGTTGGGCGATGTGGTGGCGATGCCAGTTAAATATGAGGTAATACCATGAAAGCCGATATCCACCCGAAATACCAGGCCATCAAGGCCACCTGCAGCTGCGGTAACGTGATTGAAACCCGTTCTACCATCGGCAAGGACATCCTGGTTGACGTTTGTGCGCAGTGCCACCCGTTCTACACGGGCAAGCAGAAGATCATGGACAGTGCCGGCCGTATCGATCGCTTCAACAAGCGTTTCGGCAATCGCACACTGAAGTAATCGCCAGCGGGTATCGGCAAACTTGCCAGATAAAATGGCCTTGTCAGCGTTCAGCGACAAGGCCATTTTTTTTGGCGAGTGCGCAAGGCTTGCTAGAATATAGTTTCCGTGGACAGACTTTCGTCGTTGTTGCGGTTGGATGTGTCTGCCGGCCGGCGGCTGTTGTCGGCGGGAGCGGTCTCCGCCATAAACACCTCAAATGTGGTATTGGCCTGTCCGGGGCGGGCGATCTGCCCGGTATTTCTGTCAATCAGGCGATCGACCAGGCCGTTGGGGCGGGGCATGGTGTTTTCCGGTGTGTCCGCCAGCGCTACTTTCATGAAGTCTATCCAGATGGGTACGGCCACCGTCGCACCCTGTTCCGACTCACCCAGCGCTTCCGGCTGATCAAAACCAACAAATACACTGGTGGAGATATCGCGATTGAATCCGGTGAACCAGACTTCCGCGGGCCCGTTGGTTGTGCCGGTTTTGCCCATCAGGTCGCGACGCTCGAATTCACGATTTACGCGACGACCGCTGCCCTCTTCGACAACGCTGCGCAGCATGGTGTTCATGATGTAGGCCACCCGGGGGTCGGTTACCTGTTCCGCCTTCAGCGGTGCCGGCTGCGTGTCGGCCAATGGCTCACGATCCTGAATATCGGTTTCTGCCTCGCCGTCGAGCACGGCCGTTGCCGCCAATGGCGCACCGGTCGCAGATTGCGTGGCGGACCCGGCGTCACAGTTGTCGTCGCAGACGGTGGGTTGTCGCGCGCGGTACACGATGCCGTCCAGTGTGGAGATGGTTTTGATGAACGTGGGTTCAATGCGATAACCACCGTTGGCAATCATGGCGTAACCGGTGGCCATCTGCAGAGGTTGCACGTCCTGGCTGCCCAGTGCCACCGTCAGGTCATTGCGTGGAAACGTGTCGGTGTTGAAGCCGAAACGGGCAGCAAAGTCGAACAGTTTGCTGGTTCCCAGCTGGTCATAAAGTCGCACGGCCGGCACATTGCGGGAATCCTTGAAGGCATTGCGCAGCGTGATCGGGCCAACAAAATTGCGTTCAAAATTCTGTGGGCGATAGTCACCGCGAGCAAACGGCGCATCATTGATCAGCGTTGCCGGGTTGTAACCGTCCTCTATGGCAGCGCCGTACAGGAAGGCCTTGAAGCCGGAGCCGGGGGGACGCGATGCCAGCGCACGATTAACCTGGCTATACTGAAAGTCGTAACCGCCGACCAGGGCCAGGATGTCGCCATTGTCAGGCGAAACCGATACCAGCGCGCCCTGAATCTCCGGCACCTGCCCCAACTGCAGTGCACTGCCGGTGCGACGGACGCGGATCAGATCGCCAACATCGGCGACATCACTGGCCTGCTGGGGCGGCGGCCAGGCGTTATCGCGGGAGATAAAGGGGCGGGCCCACTCCAGACCGGCCCACTCAATGGTGCCTTCACTGCCATCGCGGAACAGCACATCCAGGCTGCGCGCGTTGACCCGGGTCACCACAGCCGGTTGATGATTGCCATAAGTAGGCGTGACATTGAGGTCCTGCAGCCAGCGCTCTCGGGGGTCCTCGCCGACGACTGGCAGTTTTGCCTCGGGGCCCCGATAGCCATGTCGGCGGTCATAGTAGTTTTCCAGTCCACTGCGCAAGGCGCTGGTTGCGGCGGCCTGCATTTTGCTGTCAATGCTGGTCACCACTTCGATACCCAGGCGATAGATATCATCGCCGTACAGTTCAAACAGCTCCTGCCTGACCATTTCGGCTACGTAGGGGGCATTCACTTCGATGTTACGCAGGTGGCGCCTGGCAGCAATGGGTTCGGCCAGGGCAGTAGCATGCTGGCCACGATCAATCATGCCTTGCGCCAGCATCTTGTTGATGACCACGTCGCGGCGGCCCTGGGCACGGCCCGGATCGGTGACCGGGTTGCATACCGACGGGCAGGGCAGCAGGGACACCATGGTGGCAAACTCACCCAGCGTCATTTCATCCACTGACTTGTCATAGTAGACCGCTGCCGCTGCGCTGATGCCGTCAGCGCCCTGGCCGAAGTACACCAGGTTCAGGTAAAGCGTGAGGATTTCCTCTTTGCTCAACTCCTGCTGAATACGCAGCGCGAACGGTATTTCCTTGAGCTTGCGTGCATAAACATTGTCGCTGTCGAAAGAGATGTTGTTGGCCAGCTGCATGGTAATGGTGCTGCCGCCACCCAGATTGACGCCGCGCAGGAAACCATAAAAACCTCGCACCAGGCCGCGAAAATCAACGCCCGGGTGCGAGTAAAAGCGGGCGTCTTCGCTGGCAATGACAGCCTGCACCATCAAAGGCGGGATTTCCTCGTAGGTAATGGGGTCGCGACGCACACCGATTTCCTCAATCAGTTTGTGGTCTGCGGTGAGGATACGAAGCGGCGTTTCCAACTGCACTTCACGGTAACTTTCTGCCGACGGCAATTGAGGTGACAGGTAGAGATAGGCCGCCGATGCCACCATAAAAATGCCGCTTAAGCAGAATACGCCAAACCAGAACAGTACTTTTAAGGTTTTCAGCATGCAGGCAGTCCCGTGCGGATCGGTCAGGTGACGTTGGCTCGGTTTTACGTAAACTGAGGCGATTATATACTTCCTTGACCGGGAATTCTTGTGATAAATCCCGGCACAACCGGCAGAAATCCGCTAATAAACCTATGTGAAGGCCATGGAGGGCGATCATGCTGGGTATAGATATAGGTGTGTCGGCAATCAAGCTTGCGGTCATGCGTCGTCAGCGCCGCGGCTGGGCTCTGCAGGCCTGTGCCGTGCAGCCGCTGCCGTGTAGCATGCCCGGCCGCTGTGGGCTGGACAGTGAGATCGTGCGAGACGCCCTGAGAAGCAGCGTGGCCGATTTGCCGGTGCGGGTGCGCGATGCGACGGTGGCCGTGGCCAGTGCGGACGCGATTACCCGTACCATCAGTCTGGAGGCGGGCCTGGGTGACCAGGATCTGGAGAACCGGATGGCAGTCGAGGCCGGACAGCACCTGCCGTTTGCCCTGTCCGAGGCCAGCATGGACTTTTGCCGGCTGCCTGACCATGGCAGGGCCTGCAGACCGGATCAGGACGCGCTGCTGGTGGCATGCCGCCGCACCGAGGTGATGCGGCGGGTGGCGCTGCTTGAACAGTGTGACCTCCGTGCCGTCGTGGTTGATCTGGATGCCCTGGCGCTGTCACGGGTGGTCGGGGACGCGGGTCCGGATACCGTCCAGGTAGTGCTTGATCTGGGTGCGTGTGGCTTTCGCCTGCATGCGTTTGCGCAAGGCCGACTGCTGTACAGCCGCACTCACCAGGCGGGGGTGTCCTCACTGGCCGGGCCGGCAGCGCTGTCGTCACAGGTCGCGGAGCCAGCCCCGGTGTCCGGGCTGGTTCAGGAGATCCGGCGGGCTATCCAGCTATTTCTGATATCCACCGCCTGTGAGCAGGAGGTCATCATCAAGCTGGCAGGCGGGCAGGCTGTGCTGCCCGGACTGACGGATGGGATCTCGACCGCTTGCGGTCGGCCCGTCAGCCGGGTGCAGATGTTGCCAGACCTGACCGTACATGCCCGGGTCAGGCAGGCGTTCTGGCAGGCATCGGTACCGCGGTTGTCGCTGGCCTGCGCACTGGCAATGAGGTGCCGGTGATGGCTATCACGCGCGCCCCCCGAATCAATCTGCTGCCCTGGCGGGAGGCCAGGCAGTTGCGCCGGCGTCAACTGTTTCTAAGCAGCGTCGCTGCTGCCGTGGTGCTGACACTGCTGTGCGTCGCTGCCGCTTTCATGCGGGTGCAGGCAGCCCTGGCCGCGCGCGAACATGACAATGCCATTCTGGGCGAGCGCATCATCCGGTTGCAGCAGCGTGCCGATGAATCGCATGCGCTGTCTGCAGACTTACAGCGACAGCAGTCAGCATTTGCGTTCGTCAGGCAGATACACGCCACCCGCATCAGATCGACGAGACTGCTGTCCGAACTTGCGCAGACCCGACAACCGGGCGTGATGCTCGGCGAGTTGCACTTTGAGCATCCGGTCATCGAATTGACCGGGTCTGCCGAGTCGGCCGGGCACGCCAGCCAGTGGCTGCGCAGGCTGGAGACGCGCGATGACACGGCGGCGGCCGAGCTGCAGGCACTGTATCTGAACCCACCGGGTCAGGCTGATAAGTCACGTGATTATTTTTACCGGATACGGCTCGCACTGCACGGCGCAGGCGTCGAGTACACGCCGCCCGGACAAGCGCCGTGATGCGTTGGCACGCCACTATCAGGCGCCAATTCTGGCACAGCCTGCGGGACTTTGACTGGTCGGAGCTGCGCTATTGGTCCACCTGCGGTTACTGGCCATTTGCAGTCCATGCATTGGCATGCGCCGGCACGGTAGTGCTGATCGCGCTGATATCCTGGCTGATCCTGGCGCCGGGCCTGATCGACTCCTGGCGTCATGCGTTGGCGCGGGCCTCAGCGCTGGCCGGTGAACAGGCCGTGCTGACATCACAGCTGCGCGCCGGGTCGGCAGCCAATATCAGCCTGGCCTGGCAACATGGGCCAGCTTCCGTTGTTTATCAACAGTTGCTGACCGCAGCGACCATGCCCGGCGCCCTGGATCAATTGCGTGCCAGGGCAGCCGCGCGGGGGATTGCGGTATCAGCGCTGCGGCCGCAGCAAAAATGGCAACAGCATGGACAACAGGCTTTTACGATCATGTTAGAGGTGCAGGCCAGCAGGCTGCAGCTGGCAGCGCTGCTGGCCGATATCCGGGCGCTGCCGATGGCGCTGAGCATTCAGCAGGCTGACTGGCAACAGGCGTCGGACAAGGCCAGGCTTACGCTGTTCCTGGTGGTCTCTGAACACGCCGCGGACAGGGGCACGCACAGGCGCGAAGACAACCATGATGGCCAGGCAAAGGCGCCTGCCGGTCAGGCCGGCGCGGCGCACACCCCCTGGCGCCGCGTGGCTTTTATTCAACGCGGCAATGACTACCTGGAAGTGTTGCGCGATGCCCACGGTGCCACCAGGCGTCGTCGTGGCAAGGTCAAGGAGGGTGAAGAATGATCATGGCTGGTTCAGCCGGGTGTCCGCTAGGGCGGCTGGTAGCAAAAGCCCTGGTAGCAAAGGCCCTGGCGGCCATGCTGATACTGCTGCCGGCAGTGATCGCTGCCTCGGCGGCTGCTGACGACAAAGCCCCGTCGATCAGCGTGGAATTCAACGATATGGATCTGCGTGCTGCAATCCGCTTACTTGCCAACGAATTGGGGCAGGAGGTCGTCATGGACGAATCAGTCAGCGGCCGCCTGACCCTGAACATTGACAGTGTAGAACCCTTGCGGGCTCTGGAGGGCATATTGCTCAGTCGTGATCTGGATATGCGCTTTCAGGGCGGCTTCCTGCATGTGGCGCCAGCGGCGGTCTTTGTCGCACGCGATGGCGAAGCACAGCGATTGCAGGAAGCCACTGCCGCCCTGTCGACCGCCTATTTGCAAATCAACTATGCAGACGTTGAAGTCATTCTCGCGCTGGTTACTGGCGAAGCCGACGCTGCCGGCAGCCTGTTGTCGGATCGTGGTTCGGCGAGTATGGATGCGCGCACCAATACACTCATCATGCGTGATACCGAGGCCCGGCTCGATGACGTCAGGGCGCTGCTGCGTCAACTCGATGTGCCGGTGCGGCAGGTGCTCATCGAAACGCGCATTGTCAGTGCGTCTACCGAGATCGGGCGGCAGTTGGGCACGCGCTGGGGAGCCTTCAGCGGCAATCCGCAGCAGACCGACGGCGGCCGCGAGCAGCGGGCAGGAACGGGCGCGGCGCCGGGCAATGGTCTGACGGTGCTGGCCGATCACCGGCAGTCCAGTACGGTGGCCGCCAGCGTGCTGCGCCGCAGATTACTGCTGGAGCTGGAGTTGTCGGCACTGGAAAACTCCGGTCAGGCAGAACTGATTGCCCGGCCGCGAGTCACCACGCAGGACAATGTGCCGGCCAGTATTCGCTCGGGCGTCCGCATCCCCTATCAGGCGCAGGCAGGCGGCACTGCCGGCGGATCCATCACCGAATTTGTTGACGCCGTGCTGTCACTGGACGTGACACCCCTGATCACGCCGGACGGTCGCATTATCATGCAGCTGGGCATTCGTCAGGATTCGGTGGCATCTGGCAGCGGTGATGTACCGGCGATCAATACCAATACGGTTACTACGCAGGTGCTGGTCGACAATGGTGACACGCTGGTGCTGGGCGGTATCTTTCGAGACGAGCAGACGCGAGAAGAAGTTCGCACGCCGATACTGGGCGATGTGCCGGGGCTTGGATGGCTGTTTCGGCGAACGCAACAGGCGGCCAGGCGCACCGAACTGCTGATTTTCATCACGCCGCAAATAGTTTCGCCCTGAGCACGGTCAGGTTCAGGTGTGCGCCGTAATACCGCTTTTTGCTTGAGTTTTCCCGCGCAGACGGGTTAGATTGCGCCCTTGAAATTGCAACCGCCCCTCCCAAGGACACCTGACCGCTATGCAGCCAAGCGCCAATCTTTACCTGATCGGCCCCATGGGGGTTGGCAAAAGCACGATCGGGCGGATGCTGGCGGCAGCGCTGGACAGGCCCTTTTTTGACTCGGACCGTGAGATCGAGGCGGTGACCGGCGCAGATATTCCGTGGATCTTTGATGTTGAAGGTGAAGCCGGGTTTCGCGTGCGTGAAGAGCGCATGATTGATACCCTGACCCAGCGTGACGGGATTGTCATGGCGACCGGTGGGGGCGCGATTCTGTCTGCCAACAGTCGTGCCAATCTGAAAAGCCGGGGCACCGTGGTCTACCTGAAGGCGTCGATCGCGCAGCAGTTCGAGCGCACCAGCAAGGATCGTAACCGCCCCCTGCTGCAAACAGCAGACCCTTTGTCACGGATACGCGAATTAATGAATATACGCGAACCCCTGTACAACGAAACCGCTCACATCATGGTCGACACCAGTCGCCGTGGTCCGCGCACGGTGGTCACCGAAATTCTGCGCCGTTTGCGTGAATACGAACAACCCGCGACCTGAACCCATACGGAATCTGAACGCATGCTGAAACTTGATGTCGAGCTGGGTGAGCGCAGCTACCCAATCCTCATTGGCCCTGGTCTGTTGGCGCAGTCCGGTATTCTGCGGCCCTACATAAAAGGGTCCCGGGTACTGGTGGTCACCAATGATGTGGTGGCGCCGCTGTATCTTGAAAACCTGTTGGCCTCACTGCAGCAGGACAGCAGCCTGCAGGTGGATACCCTGGTACTGCCCGACGGTGAGCACTGCAAAACCCTGGCGACGCTGCAGCTGATTTATGACGAGCTGTTGCGCCAGCGCCATGAGCGCAGCACCACACTGATCGCCCTGGGCGGTGGCGTGACGGGTGACATAACCGGGTTCGCAGCGGCAACCTATCAACGGGGCGTCAACTTCATCCAGGTGCCGACGACGCTGTTGTCTCAGGTGGATTCTTCGGTCGGCGGCAAGACCGGCGTCAACCACCCCCTGGGCAAAAACATGATTGGCGCGTTTTATCAGCCCCAGTGTGTGCTGGCTGACATTGATGTGTTGTCGACCTTGCCGGTCCGCGAGTTGCAGGCGGGGCTGGCCGAGGTGATCAAATACGCACTGTTGGGTAATCATGAGTTTCTGGTCTGGCTGGAGCAGCATATCGAGGCCTTGCTTGCCGGCGATACGGCGCTGCTGACGCAGGCTGTGAAAATCTGTTGTGAGGAAAAAGCCCGAATAGTGGCCGCTGATGAGCGCGAGGGCGGCAAACGTGCGCTGCTGAATCTGGGGCATACCTTTGGTCACGCGATAGAGGCGGCCATGGGTTACGGTAACTGGTTGCACGGAGAAGCGGTCGCTGCCGGCATGGTGATGGCCGCTGACCTGTCGCACCGCCTGGGCTGGATCAACGCCGATGAGGCGGCCCGGGCGCGGGCGCTGATCGCACGCGCCGGCCTGCCGGTGTGCCCGCCACCGGGGATAAGCGCTGAGCAATTCATGTCGCTGATGTCAGTGGACAAAAAAGTGCAGTCGGGCAAAGTCCGTTTTATTCTGTTGCGTCGCCTCGGTGATGCGGTCATCGAGTCTGATATCGACACCGCGTTGCTGCAGCAGACGCTGAGCGCCGGTGCCGACCTGTGCCGCAGCTGAGCATCGTCGAATTACCCGGCTGACCCACTGGGGCCGGCCTGGGTTTGTGTGTAGAATACCGCCTCAATATTGATAGGAGTTGCCTGTGGCACCGTTGAAGAACGACAGATTTTTACGAGCATTGACCGGGCAGTCCGTGGATGTGACACCGGTCTGGATGATGCGCCAGGCCGGTCGTTATCTGCCCGAGTACCGTGCAACGCGCAAAGTGGCCGGCGATTTCATGAGTCTGTGTCAGTCGCCGGAGATGGCCTGTGAGGTCACGCTGCAGCCGCTGCGTCGATATCCCATGGACGCCGCCATTCTGTTTTCCGACATTCTGACCATTCCCGATGCCATGGGGCTGGGGCTGTACTTTTCGGAAGGCGAGGGGCCGCGATTTCGCAAAACCGTGCGCACCGAACAGGATGTTGAACAACTGCCGGTACCCGATATCGCGCGCGATCTGTCTTATGTGACTGATGCGGTATCCCTGATTCGCCGTGAACTCAATGGTTCGGTGCCGCTGATCGGATTCTCCGGCAGTCCCTGGACGCTGGCAACCTATATGATTGAGGGCAGCGGCAGCAAGGATTTCCGCCATGCCAAAGAGTTCATGTATAACCACCCGGAGCTGATGCACCAGCTGCTGGACAAGCTGGCGCAGACGGTGACCGCCTACCTGAATGCCCAGATTGCTGCTGGTGCCCAGGCTGTGCAGATATTTGATACCTGGGGCGGCATTCTCTCTACCGGGGCATACCAGACTTTTTCGCTGGCCTACATGAAGAAGATTATCGCCGGTCTGACCCGCGAAGCCGATGGTCGCAAAGTCCCGGTCATCGTGTTTACCAAAAACGGTGGTTTGTGGCTGGAGCAGATTGCGGACAGCGGCGCCCATTGCGTGGGTCTGGACTGGACCATTGAAATGGGCCGTGCCCGCGCCATGATTGGCGACAAGGTGTCCCTGCAAGGCAACATGGATCCGACCATTCTGTACTCATCGCCAGCGGCCATTCGCTCGGAAGTGGAACGCATACTGGCCTCGTATGGCGAGGGTAACGGCCATGTCTTCAACCTGGGGCACGGGATCACCCCCGGCGTCGACCCGGACAATGTGGCAGTGTTTATCGACGCGGTTCATGAGCTCTCAGCCCAGTACCACCGCTGAGCTGATTGCTCGCTATGGCCCGGCGGGGCTGGACATCGACCGCCTGGCGATTGTGTCGCTAGGCGCCAACCTGCCCTCGCGTTTCGGCCCCGCCCGCGCCACGCTGGCACGGGCGGCGGATCAGCTGTCAACCCTCAGTGCCTGGCCGGTGGTGTTGTCGCCCATCATTGAGACCGAGCCGGTGGATTGTCCGCCAGGGTCTCCGCCATTCTGCAATGCGGTGGCGGTTCTGGATCCGGGGGAGTCAGTGACACCGATGGAATTTCTGCAGTCGTTGCAGGCTATCGAAGCGGATTTCGGGCGCGTGCGCAGCGGCCGCGTCAACGAGGCCAGAGTGCTGGATCTGGATCTGATCTGTTTTGGTCATCAGCAATGCCGCACGCCGGCGCTGACCCTGCCCCATCCTCGGGCTGCACAGCGCGATTTTGTGCTGCAACCGCTGGCGGTGATCTGGCCGGAATTCCGGCTGCCGGGCTCTTGAACCTGGGTTTGAAGTATGTATACTGGAGTGCTCGAGACTGGCTTGAAGCGGATGCGGCAAGGTCTTGGGAATTACCAGAACAAGAGCGTATGACAACGTCGAATAATCAGGTCTCCTAAAAACCCGATGAAAAGAACCCGCCCACAAATCGTCAGCCTTCTCCTGGCCCTGAGCTCTCTGGTGGCAATGCCATCGGCCGTAGCGCAGCAGTCAGCCGATGCTGAAGCTGACCGGGGTATGTTCTCCAGCGCCGCGCGCTCCCTATCCAGCAGCGTCGGACAGTGGTTTGGTTTTGATCGGCAGTCTCCGGCAACGGCGGACGCAGCACGGGTCAGCGACAGTGACGCTGAGGTGGTGGAGGCAGAGCTGCTGCTGGACGCTTTCCCGGCGCTCAACTCCGCCGACGACGTTTTGCATTCGCTCGATTACCGCCGCGAGCGTCGTTTTCTGGATACCACGCGAGCGGTGCCCCAGGAGCTGGATCTGAACGCGTCCTATATCTGGGAATCACCCCGTTTCGGGCAGTTTATCCTCAGCACCAATACCACCTATATCTACAATACCCGTCAGACCGATGTGTCGCGCGAGCAGGCTGCCGCACTGGCGACATCGGACAGCGGTGCAGCGGGGTTCGGGCTCAATGCCGGTATTGCGACTGGCATGGCACCGGAGCTGCAAAGCAGTCTGACGTTTACCTGGCAGATCGGCAATCATACCGCCACGGCCGTCACCCGCTACGTTGACGGGCTGGAAACTTTTGGCAAACTCGGAAACGATACGCTCAATATCGAGCAGCTCAATGAATTGATGGGCGAAATTGCCACCCTCGATCTGAGTTACGGATACAACGTCAAGGCCGGGCGCCAGGGGAATGCGTCCATTTCCGTGGGTCTGCGCAGTCAGCTTGATCGACGGCAGTGGACACCCGCTGTTAACCCGGCTGCCGCCCGCATTCTTAACACGCCGGAGCGGATGGCTTACGGTACGATCAAGTACCAGTTCTGAGTACCCGGCGCCAGCTCCCGGTCAGCCATTCAGCACCATTATCCGTCCAACGCTGCAGCCACCGTTGCCACAGCGCCACACAACGTTGACAGTTGTGCGGGCGTGATGATGAAGGGTGGCATGATGTAAATCAGCCTGCCGAACGGACGAATCCAGACACCAAGTTCGACAAAGCGCGGCTGGACACTTGTCATGTCAACCGGTTGTCGCAGCTCGACGACGCCGATGGCACCCAGTACCCTGACATCTGCCACGGCGGGAAGGTCACGGCACACTGCCAGCCCGGTGTTCAGTTGTTGCTCAATCCGCGCAACGCTGTCCTGCCAGGGGCTGCTCAACAGCAATTCCAGACTGGCATCTGCCACCGCACAGGCCAGAGGATTGGCCATGAACGTCGGGCCATGCATGAACGTGCCGCCATTGCCGGAAATGGTGTTTGCCACCGTGTCGGTCGTCAGGGTCGCCGCCAGAGTCATGTAACCTCCGGTTAACGCCTTGCCAACACACATAATATCGGGGCTGATGCCGGCGTGCTCACAGGCGAACAACTTGCCTGTGCGACCAAAACCGGTGGCTATCTCATCCGCGATCAGCAACAGACCATACTGATCACACAATGCCCGCGCTTCCCGCAGATAGTTTGGCGAATAAAAGAACATGCCGCCGGCGCCCTGCACGACCGGTTCCAGGATAACCGCAGCCAGCTGCTGATGGTGAGCACTTACCAATTCGCGCAGCGAGCAGATATCGCGATCGTCCCAGGGTTCGTGAAAGCGGCAGCGGGGCGCATCGGCAAAGAACTGACGAGTCAGATTGTTCTCAAACAGTGAATGCATGCCGGTCACCGGATCGCAGGTCGACATCGCGGCAAACGTGTCGCCATGATATGCCCGGCGCAGACTCAGTAAGCGGCATTTCTCCGGTTTGCCCTGTGCCTGCCAGTACTGAATGGCCATTTTGATGGCAACTTCCACGGCCACTGAGCCCGAGTCGCTAAAAAAAACTTTGCGCAGCGGCGTCGGGCAAATGCTCAGCAGACGCTGGCCCAGGCGGATGGCAGGTTCGTGCGTCAGGCCACCAAACATGACGTGCGACATGCGCTGCAACTGGCCTTGAACGGCGGCATTGAGGACCGGGTGATTGTAACCATGGATCGCCGCCCACCAGGAACTCATGCCGTCAATCAGCACGCGTCCGTCTGCCAGCTGTAATTCACAGCCATGGGCACTGTGAACCATAAACACCGGCGACGGTTCGGTCATTGAGGTGTAGGGATGAATCAGGTGGTCGTGATCGAATTGGGTGAATTGCGCATGTTGGGCCGCGGGCACAGGCGCGTGACTGGGATTGTGCATGAGGGTTCAGGATTCCGTTTGATGATTGCTGCGGGCCAGAGCCCACACATCGATTCTGGTTGCGGCGTAATTGCGCATGACCGAGGCCATGGCCTGCGTCGTTGCCGTGGTCGTGACCACGTCATCAATGATGGCAAGGTGCCTGCCGGGTGTCAACGCAGGGGCGGTCAGTGGTCGGAACACACCCCGCATGTTGTGCTGTCGGTCCTCTGCGTTGAGGCCACGCTGGGGGGTGCCGGCCTGGCGCAGGCAACTGTCAGCCAGCACGGGGATACCGGTCTGACGGGACAGGCGCCGGGCCAGCAGCAGAGCCTGATTGAAGCCCCGGGCCCGAAGTCGGGATGCATGCAATGGCACCGGTACTAACAGATCAGGCAAGGGCACACGGTGATCGTCGTGAAAGCTCAGGAAATGCTCGGTGAAACAGTTGGACAAAGCACGATACTCGGCGAAACCGGCATTGTCCTTGAAGCGTCGGATCATATCGGAAACGGGCGGTTCGTAGGCAAATGTACACCGGCACTGATCGAACACGGGTGCCTGATGGAGGCAGCGTGAACACAGGGGGGCAGGCGGGCGGAACCTGGTCGTCGACAGGTCGTCTGGCCAAACGCCGGTCAGCGCGACGCCACACCGCTCGCAGCCTGGTGGCTGCCAGGGCAGCTCCTCCTCGCAGGCAGCACAGAATCCGCGGTGCCGGGCGGGCACGGCCAGACATGCCAGGCACGGCGTCGCCAGCAGACGGCTGACAATATTTTTGTATGGATTCATGATGTTCGGGGCCGCAAATTCGTCAACCAAAAAAGATTTCAAAAGTTGACAATGGGTTGTGCTCGCTTAAAATGGCGCAGTGACCGTGACCTAGTCATCTTACTATTTTAGCAGCGAGCCTGTGCCGCTGCTGCCCGATCAACGCCAGGAACTCCCGATGAATCAACAGACCGCAGAAATTCGACACGACTGGACACGCAAGCAGGTACAGGATCTGTTTGAACAACCGTTTATGGACCTCCTGTACCAGGCGCAGACTGCGCACCGTGCTCACTTCGATGCCAATCAGGTGCAAATGAGCACGCTGCTATCCATTAAGACCGGTGCCTGCCCCGAAGACTGCAAGTATTGTCCGCAAAGCGGTCACTACAATACCGGTCTGGCCAAAGAGAAACTGCTGGCTGTCAGCAAGGTCATTGAACAGGCCCGCCTGGCCCGGGCCAATGGTGCCGCCCGCTTCTGCATGGGCGCCGCCTGGAAGCATCCCTCGGACAAGGATTTTCCGCATGTGCTGGATATGGTCCGTGAGGTCCGTGCGCTGGGTCTGGAGACCTGCATGACGCTGGGCGCCCTGTCCGCCGAGCAGACCCGTGCATTGGCAGAGGCCGGTCTGGACTACTATAACCACAACCTGGACACATCGCCGGAGTACTATGGCGAGATCATCACCACTCGAACCTATCAGGAGCGACTTGATACGCTTGGTCGGGTGCGGGATGCCGGCATGAAAGTGTGCAGCGGTGGTATCGTGGGCATGGGTGAAAGCGCTGCCGACCGCTATGGTTTACTGCAGCAGCTGGCCAACATGCCGGCCCACCCGGACAGTGTGCCCATCAACAATCTGGTCAAGGTCAAGGGTACCCCGCTGGATAATGTGGAAGACCTCGACCCGTTTGATTTCGTGCGCACCATCGCGGTGGCCCGAATCATGATGCCGGCTTCGTACGTACGTCTGTCTGCCGGCCGAGAAGCGATGAATGAACAGGTGCAGGCGCTGTGTTTCTTTGCCGGGGCCAATTCGATTTTCTACGGTGAGAAGTTACTGACCACGCCGCTGCCCGAAGAGAGCGCCGACCTGGCACTGTTTGCCCGCCTGGGCCTGCGTCCCGAGCGCCGGCAACCGCATGCGCCGGCGGCAGCGGCCGCTGAGGATACGCGTTTCTACGCGGCGATGTGATGGCGTTGGCAACTCACTCAGGCTTCATGTCACGCCTGCAGCAGCGCCTGGAGGCTCATGGCCGGCAGGGCCTGGTGCGCCACAAGTTACTGCGCGAGGGCCCGTGCGCGGCTGTGCAGCGGTTCGGTCAGCACGAACGGGTGTCGTTCTGCAGCAATGACTATCTGGGACTGGCCAATCATCCGGCAGTGATTGCCGCATGGCAGGAAGGGGCTGCACGTTACGGCGTCGGCAGTGGCGGTTCGCACCTGGTAACCGGGCACTGTCGGGCGCACCAGGCGCTGGAGCAGGCGCTGGCCGAGTTCACCGGTCGCGAGCGTGCCCTGCTGTTTTCCACCGGATACATGGCCAATATTGGTGTGATCAACGCGCTGATGCACGAGGGCGGCGTGGTGTTGCAGGATGCGCTCAACCACGCTTCCCTGCTCGATGGTGGCTGGCTGAGCCGGGCACGTTCGATACGTTATCCGCACAATGACATGCAGGCGCTTGCCGACCTGCTGGTGCAGCACCAACAAGACCCTTGCCTGATTGTCAGCGACGGTGTGTTCAGCATGGACGGGGATGTGGCGCCGCTGCCAGAGATGGCAAGGCTGGCAACCGCCCATGGTGCCGGCCTGATGATTGATGATGCTCACGGCATCGCCTGTCTGGGCGACAGGGGTCGGGGGGTTATCGAGCTGTTTCCCGAACACAGTGGCAGGGGCAATGTGCTGACCGCCCGCGAATTGCCGGTGCTGGTGGGCACGTTCGGCAAGGCCTTGGGGACTGCGGGAGCCTTTGTCGCAGGCGATGCGGTACTGATTGAATACCTGGAGCAGTTTGCCCGCAGTTATGTGTTTACCACGGCCATGCCGCCGGCGCTGGCCGTGGCGACACTGACCAGCCTGCGGGTGAGCCAGGACGAGTCATGGCGCCGGGAGCGCCTGCAATTGCTTATTCGCCGATTCCGGCAGGCCATGGCGGACATGGCATTTCCGGTGCTCGATTCCCATTCTGCGGTGCAGGCGGTGGTCCTGGGTGATGTCGATACCACGCTGGCCGCCAGCGCGCTTTTGCGTGATCATGGTCTGCAGGTGTCGGCAATCCGGCCACCGACGGTGCCCAGGGGGGAAGCCCGATTGCGCATTACACTGAGTGCCGTGCACACCGATACTCAATTTGATCAGCTGCTACAGGCGCTGATGGTCGTCAATGACCGGTTCATCGCCAGCCGGTCCCGGAGCGCCAATGCAAGTCACTAAACCCAAAGCTTTTTTTGTCACCGGCACTGACACTGAGGTCGGCAAATCGCGGGTGGCCGCCTCGCTGCTGGCCGCCGCTCGTCAGGCGGGATTGTCGACAGCGGCCCTGAAGCCGGTCGCGTCCGGCTGTGTCGAGATTGACGGCCAGCTGCGCAATGAAGATGCTTTGTTGCTGTCGCAATACTGCAGCCTGCCGTTGAGCTATGACCAGATCAACCCGGTTGCCTTGCGTCTGGCCATAGCCCCACACCTGGCCGCAGCCAATGACGGCCGCCGCCTGCAACTGGACCGCCTGGTGGGCTTCGCCAGAGGCATGTTGATGCAGCGCGCTGATGTCACCATCATGGAGGGCGCCGGTGGCTGGCGCGTACCTCTGAATTCACATGAATTCCTGTCCGGATTGCCAGCGGCGCTGAACATGCCGGTCATCCTGGTAGTCGGGCTCAAGCTGGGGTGTATCAACCATGCACTGCTGACCGCAGAAGCTGTTCGTCGCGACGGTTTGCCGCTGGCTGGCTGGGTCGCAAATCACCTCAGCGCCGACATGCCCGCAGCTGCTGACAACCTCGCCACGCTGCGTGCCGCGCTGCCAGCGCCATGTCTGGGGGAGTTGCCCTGGGCGCCGGCGGACACGCCCGATGACTGTGGCCGACAGCTGGACCTGGCGCAATTGTTGACAACTGACACATAGTTGACGTTGACGTTAACGTCAACTGCCGGTAATTTAGGCATCCCATCCAATCAAGTTCGCTGTTAAAGCAGCCGGAGTCTGACTGTGTCTGATTACAAAGCCCCCGTCCGGGATATGAAGTTCGTGTTGAATGAAGTACTGGCCGCCGACCAGCTGCTGGCAACCATGCCGGGCACCGAGGAAGTCAGTGAGGACCTGATCAATTCAGTGCTGGACGAGGCCGGCAAGGTGGCTGAGTCACTGCTGGCGCCGCTCAACCGAAGCGGGGACGAAGAAGGTTGTCACTTTGATGATGGCAAGGTCACGACACCGACCGGTTTCCGGGATGCCTACCACACGTTTGCCCAGGGTGGCTGGATCGGCCTGGCCGGCGATCCCGCCTACGGCGGACAGGGCATGCCGAAAATGCTGGCGGTGTGTTTTGAGGAAATGATCATGGCAGCCAACAGTTCGCTGGCACTGTATGCGGTGCTCAGCGCGGGTGCCTCGCTGGCGTTGGCTCGCCACGGCAGCGAAGAACTGAAGCAGGCTTACCTCCCCAGACTTTATGATGGCAGCTGGAGTGCCACCATGTGTCTGACCGAGCCGCATGCCGGGACAGACCTGGGGATTATCAAGACCAAGGCGGTGCCACAGGCTGATGGCAGTTATCAACTGACCGGAACCAAGATTTTCATCACTGGCGGTGAGCACGATCTGACTGACAACATCATTCATCTGGTGCTGGCCAAGTTGCCGGATGCGCCTGCCGGCCCGCGCGGCATTTCACTGTTTCTGGTGCCCAAGTTCATGCCTGACAGCAACGGCGAGGCGGGCGAGCGTAACCAGCTGAGCTGTGGTTCCATCGAACACAAGATGGGCATAAAGGGTTCAGCAACCTGTGTCATGAACTTTGATGGCGCCACCGGTTACCTGGTTGGAGAAATCAACAAAGGTCTGGCGTGCATGTTTACCATGATGAATTACGAGCGCCTGACCATTGGCCTGCAGGGGCTCGGCCTGGGAGACGCGTCCTATCAGACCGCTGCTGCCTACGCCAGGGATCGCCTCCAGGGACGCGCCGCGACCGGGCCGGTGGCGCCAGAGCTGACCGCCGATTCGTTGCTGGTGCATCCCGATGTGCGACGGATGCTGCTCACCATGCGTGCCAATACCGAGGGCGCCAGGGCGCTGGCCATGTACGTGGGCAGCCAGCTTGACGTTGCCTACTTCCACCCGGACGAACAGGCCCGTAAACGGGCGTCCAAACTGGTGGCGCTGCTGACGCCGATTGCCAAAACGGCGTTTACCGACAAGGGTTTTGAAGCCTGTGTGCTGGGCCAGCAGGTGCTCGGTGGCCACGGTTATGTGCGTGAATGGGGCCAGGAACAGCATGTCCGTGATGCCCGTATTGCCCAGATCTATGAGGGGGCCAATGGCATTCAGGCGCTGGATCTGATGGGGCGCAAGGTGGTGTTCGATAAAGAGGGGCTGCTGGACGTACTGGTCGACGAAATCCGTGACTACATCAAGGCCGAGCAGAATGGGCGGGCGGCACCCTTTATTGCCACGCTGGACGAAGCGCTCGACTGTCTGGTCAGCACCACGGACTGGATACGAAATGCCAGTGCTGACAACCCCAATGAAGTGGGCGCGGCGTCGGTGGCCTACCTGGAGCTGATGACGTTGATCCTGTACCTGTATATGTGGGCAAGAATGGTGTCAACGGCAAGCGCTGCACTGGAAAACGGTGCCAGCGAAAAAGACTTCTACACGGCCAAGGTGCAGCTGGGCTGTTATTTCCTGGATCGCCTGATGCCCCGATACAAGTCGCTGGCGGAAGAGATCAAGGCTGGCAGTGATGTGGTGATGGCATTGGATGCGGCGCTGTTCTGAGCGTCGCACCCGTTAGCCGGTTGCCTGGGTGGACCCTGGGCCTGATTGGATAGGTCTAGATGGACCACTCAATGTTTTCGCGCAGCATCTGTTCGTAGCGTCCCAGGGATTCGTTTTTCTCACCAATGACGGCCATGTTGCCCTCATCGACCGGAATGATGCGTCCGTGAAAGCGCTCGTCGCGCAGTTCCACCCCTCGACTGACCGGCGTCGTTCTGATAAAAATGATGGACACTGGGCCGTGCACGCCACGGGTAACCAGATGCGCGCTACGCGAACCCGCCAGTCCGCAAAGCCGGGCGAATATCATATGCATGGCCGCCAGTTCTTCGGGGGACTTCAGAGCGGTGCCTGAGGCTGTGAGGATGGTTTCAACCTGGCTCCAGCTGATGGCATTGCCGTTGTCATACCCGGTCTGGTAAACGGGCGCTTCCTGATGCAGGTGTTCCACCAGTTCGTCATGCAGTGCCAGATCCTGGGCGCTGAGCCCGGGTTGCAGAAACAGGTTCAATGCCAGGCCGGTTGCCACGACCATGCTCGCCGCCATGGCCAGCAGGCCGCGGCTGCGCAGGGGGGATGCCGGGCGGGCATGCTGAGTGAGCTTGCGTTTGAGCCCCGCGGGAATATCAACGCTTCCCAGCGTGCGCTGCAGCTGGTGCTCGAAATCATTGAGTTCACCCATCAGTTTGCGGCGTTCAGGGCTGGCGTCGGCGGCCGCCCTGAAGTCTTCCTGCTGGTCAGACGGGTTGCTGAATGCACGCGTGCGAAATTCCAAATCATCCATCGTGTGAGAGGCTCTCGGCTGTCAATATTTTTATAGGTTTCAATCTGTTATTTTATCTGTCAGGTCTTCGCCCGCTTCTTCGTTATCAGCGTCAGGCACCAGAATATTCTTCAGCTTGCTGCGTGCCCGGAACAGGCGCGTCATGACAGTGTTGTTATTAAGATCGAGTATGTCGGCAATTTCTTTCCCGCTGAAGCCACCAATTACCTGGAGCAGCAGTGGATCCCGGTAATCCTTGTCGAGCCGCATGATGGCCTGGTGCAGTTCCACCTGCTTTTGCTTGTGATCCGGTTCAGCGGAATGTTCTTCCGCCACGGCGACATCATCGATATCAATCAGCTCGGGGCGGTAGCGCTCGTACTGCCGGGCGTTCTCCCGGCGCAGGATGGTAAACAGCCAGGCTTTGGCGGCTTTCTCGTTTTGCAGGCTGTCAAATGAACGCCAGGCGCGCAGGAAGGTTTCCTGCACGAGATCTTCAGCAATACCTTTATTGCGCGTGAGCCAGTAGGCATAGCGAAAAACATCCTGATACAGCTCATCAACGAGCGCTTCATACCGCCTGCGTCTGTCGTTGTCGCTGTTGTTGCGTCCTGGGACCGGTGATTTGCTCATTTTGTTTCGTGCTGGCTTCCTGTTCCGGGCGTCCGGTATTCTGTTGGTTCGTCGTGTTAAGCGTTATACTCGCATATTTTGCGGTAGCTGATCAGCAATAAGTGGCAAATAACCTATGATTCGAGTAGCAATTGCTGGCGTCGCCGGCAGGATGGGAAAGACCCTGGTGCAAGCCGTCGCGGATAAATCCGCCGAGGCATGTGTGGCCGCAGGCACAACGCTGGCCGATGATCCTCAGGCAGGCCAGGACATCGGCCTGATTGCGGGCACCGGTCAGATGCAGGTGTCGGCATCAACATCACTGGATGACTGTGCCGGTGCCTTCGACGTGCTGATTGATTTCACCTCGCCGACGGCGACGCTGGCCAATCTGGACTGGTGTCGCCAGCACCAGAAAGCCATGGTCATCGGCACTACCGGTTTTACGGCGGCCCAGAAACAGCAGATCAGTGATGCAGCGCTCGACATCCCGGTGGTGTTTGCGCCCAACATGAGTGCCGGGGTCAATATCAGTTTGCGCCTGCTGGCACTGGCCGCAAAAGCCATGGGCGATGATGTGGATATCGAGATCGTGGAAACCCACCATCGTCACAAAAAAGATGCGCCATCGGGGACGGCGTTGCGCATGGGAGAGGTGATCGCTGACGCACTGGGCAGAAACCTGGATGACGTCGCCGTGTACGGCCGTGAAGGCATGACTGAAGAGCGGGACCGCCAGACCATCGGGTTTGCGACCATCCGGGCGGGCGACGTGGTCGGGGATCACACTGTCATTTTCGCCGGCAATGGCGAGCGGCTGGAAATCACCCACAAGGCCAGCAGCCGCATGACGTTTGCCAGTGGCGCTGTGCGCGCGGCCATCTGGCTGGGAGGCAGGCCGGCAGGGCTGTACTCTATTGATGATGTGCTGGGGCTTTGATGGGCGCGGAATCAGGCAGCAAATTTGGTCTGTGAGTGCGGTTTCGGCGTAGACCTAAGGGCGGGTTTCCAGTACAATTGCGCCTCAGTATGATTAACACTGAGCACAACACCAGACAGCACATCCAAAAGCGGAATGAGAGAGAGCTTTCATTCCGCTTTTTTTCGCCTGTCTACTATCCGGGAGATCACATTGAATAATCCAGCAGTTCTGGCCCTTGAGGATGGCAGCGTCTTCAAAGGCAAGGCTATCGGTGCCCTGGGTCTGGCCAGCGGAGAGGTTGTTTTTAACACAGCCATGACCGGCTACCAGGAAATATTGACCGACCCTTCCTACGCACGACAGATTGTCACGCTGACCTACCCTCATATCGGCAACACCGGTTGTAATGCCGAAGATAATGAATCTGATCGCGTCTGGTCTGCGGGCCTGGTGATTCGCAACCTGTCGATGACCGTGAGCAATTGGCGCAGTGAGCAGACTCTGGAAGAGTTTCTGCTGGCACAGAATGTGGTCTCCATCGCCGATATTGATACCCGTCGTCTGACCCGGCTGCTGCGCGAGAAAGGCCCGTTGAACGGTTGCATCCTCAGCGGTGACGAGCTTGCCGGCAAAGGTGAGCAATACGCCATTGAGCAGGCCCGGGCCTTCCCGGGGCTGAAAGGTATGGATCTGGCCAAAGAAGTGTCGGTCAAATCCAGTTATGAGTGGGGGCAGGGCGAGTGGCAGCCGCTGGGAGCCGGTTATCCAGACACGGCACACGATAAACCGTTTCATGTGGTGGCCTGGGACTATGGCGTCAAGCGCAATATCCTGCGCATGCTGGCGCAACGAAACTGCAAGGTGACAGTCGTGCCGGCGCAAACCACGGCAGCCGAGGTGCTGGCCATGCACCCGGATGGTGTTTTCCTGTCCAATGGTCCGGGAGATCCGGAGCCCTGTGATTATGCCATCACGGCGATCAAGGCTGTGCTGGAGACCGATATTCCCGTGTTTGGCATCTGCCTGGGTTGCCAGCTGCTGGCATTGGCCTGTGGTGCGCAAACCGTGAAAATGCAGCTTGGTCATCACGGGGCCAACCATCCGGTCCAGAATCTGGATGATGGCACAGTGCTGATCACCAGTCAGAACCACGGTTTCGCGGTCGATGAGAAGTCGCTGCCGGCCAACCTGCGCGCGACGCATCGCTCCCTGTTTGATGGCTCCCTGCAGGGTGTGGAGCGCACGGACAAACCGGCATTTGCCTTCCAGGGGCACCCGGAAGCGAGCCCGGGGCCGCACGATATTGCTCCGCTGTTTGACAAATTTGTTGCTCTGATGCAAAAACGCGCCGCGCGCTGATCCGGCCAACCCACATACAGACACGGTTAAGTTATGCCAAAACGTACAGATTTAAAAAGCATTCTGATCATCGGTGCCGGGCCCATTGTTATCGGCCAGGCCTGCGAGTTTGACTATTCCGGCGCCCAGGCCTGCCAGGCGCTTCGCGAAGAGGGTTATCGCGTTATTCTGGTGAACTCCAATCCGGCTACCATCATGACTGACCCGGCGATGGCTGACGCCACTTACATTGAGCCGGTGACCTGGCAGATCGTCGAGAAAATCATTGAAAAAGAGCGTCCTGACGCTATTCTGCCAACCATGGGCGGGCAGACGGCGCTCAACTGTGCGCTGGATCTTGAGCGTCATGGCGTGCTGGAAAAATACAATGTGGAAATGATTGGTGCCCGTGCCGAGTCCATCGACAAGGCTGAGGACCGTGAACTGTTTGATGATGCGATGAAGGCCATAGGCCTGGAGACCCCGCGCCATGGTATCGCCCGGAACATGGACGAGGCGTTTGCCGCGCTCGACCTGGTGGGTTTTCCCTGCATTATCCGCCCCTCATTCACCATGGGTGGCAGTGGCGGCGGTATCGCCTATAACAAGGAAGAATTTGTTGAAATCTGTACCCGTGGCATGGAACTGTCGCCGACCAATGAGCTGCTGATCGACGAGTCGCTGATTGGCTGGAAAGAGTACGAGACCGAAGTGGTCCGTGACAAAAATGACAACTGCATCATTGTCTGTACCATCGAAAACTTTGATGCCATGGGTGTACATACCGGCGACTCCATCACCGTGGCGCCGTCACAGACGCTGACCGACAAGGAATACCAGATTCTGCGTAATGCCTCGATTGCGGTGCTGCGCGAGATCGGCGTGGAAACCGGCGGCTCCAATGTGCAGTTTGGCATGTGCCCAAAAACCGGCCGCCTGGTGGTGATCGAGATGAATCCGCGGGTGTCAAGATCGTCGGCGCTGGCTTCAAAAGCCACCGGTTTCCCGATTGCCCGGGTGGCCGCCAAGCTGGCCTGCGGCTTCACGCTGGATGAATTGCGTAACGAGATAACCGGCGGTGCAACCCCGGCATCGTTTGAACCGACCATCGACTATGTGGTTACCAAAATCCCGCGCTTCACCTTTGAAAAATTCCCGGAAACGGACGACCGTATCACCACGCAGATGAAATCCGTGGGTGAGGTCATGGCAATTGGTCGTACTTTCCAGGAGTCCCTGCAAAAAGCCTTGCGCGGGCTGGAAGTGGGCATCAGTGGGTTTGACCCGATACTGGATACCGGTGTCAGTGATGCCATGGATACGCTCCGCGGTGAACTGATGGACGCGGGCAGTGACCGCATACGGTACATTGGTGATGCTTTCCGGCAGGGCTGGTCAGTGCCTACTGTCGCTGAAATGACCGGCGTCGATCCCTGGTTCCTGACCCAGATCGAAGACCTGATACAGGACGAACAGCGCATCAGCGAGATGACGCTCAAGGACCTGGACCGTGACACACTGTACGGCCTGAAGCGCAAGGGCTTTTCTGATTCGCGCCTGTCAGCATTGCTGCAGGCGCCCGAGCACAAGGTACGCGAGCACCGCCAGGCGCTGGGTGTGCGCCCCGTGTACAAGCGTGTTGATACCTGTGCGGCGGAGTTCGAATCGGGCACCGCCTATATGTATTCAACCTATGAGGAAGAGTGCGAGTCCAAACCCAGTGACCGGAAGAAAATCATGGTGCTGGGCGGCGGCCCCAACCGCATTGGCCAGGGTATCGAGTTTGACTACTGCTGCGTGCACGCCGCCCTGGCGATGCGCGAGGACGGGTACGAAACCATCATGGTCAACTGCAACCCGGAAACGGTATCAACCGACTACAACATTTCCGATCGCCTGTACTTTGAACCCGTGACGCTGGAAGATGTACTGGAAATCGTCGCGCTGGAAAAACCGGTCGGGGTGATTGTGCAATTTGGTGGTCAGACGCCATTGAACCTGGCGGACGGGCTGGAAAAAGCCGGGGTGCCGGTCATTGGCACCAGCGCTGATGCCATCGATCTGGCGGAGGACCGTGAGCGCTTCCAGAAGATGATCCAGAAGCTGGGCCTGAAACAGCCACCCAACTGCATTGTGCGCAGTGTCGAGCAGTGCATCACCGAGGCGGAAAAAATTTCCTACCCGCTCGTGGTCAGGCCTTCCTATGTGCTGGGCGGCCGCTCCATGGAAATCGTTTACAACAAAGAAGAGCTCAATCGATACATGCGCACCACGGTCAAGGTCGGCAACGACAGTCCGGTGTTGCTGGACTACTTCCTCAATGCCGCCATCGAGATTGATGTGGATCTGGTCAGTGACGGCAAACAGGTGGTGGTTGGCGCCATCATGCAACATATCGAGCAGGCTGGCGTTCACTCTGGTGACTCGGCCTGTTCACTGCCGCCTTACAATTTGTCAGCAGAAGTGCAGGACAGGATTCGTGAACAGGTCACCGCGCTGGCCAAAGAGCTCAATGTTGTGGGGTTGATGAATACGCAGTTGGCTTATCAGGATGGCGATCTGTATATCATTGAAGTCAATCCGCGGGCATCAAGAACAGTGCCTTTTGTCTCCAAGTGCATTGGCGTGTCGCTGGCAAAAGTGGCCGCTCGATGCATGGCGGGCACCTCGCTGGCGGAGCAGGGTTTCACCAAAGAGATCATCCCCAAAACCTTCGCCGTTAAAGAAGCCGTGTTCCCGTTTAACAAGTTCCCCGGCGTTGACCCAATTCTGGGGCCGGAAATGAAATCCACGGGTGAGGTAATGGGGGTGGGTGACACCTTCGCCGAAGCGTTCTCGAAATCCCAGCTCGGCGCCGGCGAAAAAATCGCCAAGACCGGCAACGTCTTTATCAGTGTCCGCGATGCCGACAAACCCAAGGTGGTCGAGGTTGCCCGGCACTTCCATGAGCTGGGTTTTGCCGTGGTTGCCACCACCGGCACTGCCGGCATCATAGAGGCAGCGGGGCTGCCGGTGACGCGAGTGAACAAGGTCATGGAAGGGCGGCCGCATATCGTCGACATGATCAAGAACGACGAGATTGCCCTGATTGTGAATACCACAGAAGGCAAGCAGGCGATCGCAGACTCGTCAATGATCCGCCGCACCGCCCTGCGCCATGACGTCTTCTGCACCACGACCATTGCCAGTGCCAGTGCGGTTTGTGAGGCGCTGCAATTTGGTGATAACCTGTCTGTGTACACCATACAGGAGCTGCATGCGCGCCTTTAAACCGGGCGCATACAGCAGGTCTGGACAAGTCCGCCGATAATCCGCATGATATGGTTTGTCTGAACAGTGCTGGCGGGGCCTCCTGGAGGGGTCCCGCCGGTATTTTTTTTATTCCCTGATTTTGACGATCGCGAAGATCTGTGAGAGTGATATGAGAAAAGTGCCTATGACCATGGGCGGCGCTGAGCGACTGCGCGCTGAGCTCAATGAGTTGAAGTCCGTTAAGCGCCCGGCGATTATCAAGGCCATTGCGGAAGCGCGTGAACACGGTGATCTCAAGGAAAACGCCGAGTACCATGCTGCGCGCGAGCAGCAGGGTTTCTGTGAAGGCCGTATTCAGGAGATCGAGGGCAAACTGGCCGACTCCGAGATCATCGACATCACCAAGCTTCCGCCGTCCGGCAAAGTCATCTTTGGTGTGACCGCCACACTGCTGAACCTGGAAACGGAAAAAACCATACGTTATCAGATCGTTGGTGAAGATGAGGCGGACGTCAAGGCTGGTAAGATCTCTGTGGGTTCACCCATTGCGCGCGCCATCATGGGTAAAGAAGAAGGCGATGACGTCGTGGTCAAGGCCCCGTCCGGTGATATCGAGTATGAAATCAGCAAGATAGAGCATATCTGAGGTACTGAGGGTCAGGCAGCCTGCCGCCGCTGCTTGCCGGTGGCAGGTGCCCGGTATCAGGCCGGGGTATGGCGCAGAATATTCGACAATTTCGGATTGGGCTTGTCAGCCGGCCTGTACAGCACCGCAATATTGCCAATGGTTTGCACGCAGACGGCCCTGCTGATACGACAGATTTCCTCGGCTGCTTCCTTGCGGGCATCACGGTCGCCAGCCAGTATCTTGACCTTGATCAGTTCGTGCTGCTGCAGCGCCCGGTCGATCTCTTTGCACACAGTTTCCGACAGCCCTTTTTGCGAGATGGTGACGACGGGCTTGAGTTTGTGCGCGATGGCGCGTAATTTTTTGGTATCCAGGGTGGTAGAAGTCATAAGGTGTCCGGCGATGGCAGCGGTAACGGGTCTGCAGTCAGGTGAGTCGGGAGGATCGCATCCTCGGGTGCCCATTGTAGCGCAGCCCGAACTGCTGACAAAGCATTGCGCGTGGTTCGGTGCCCGCAACCCTTGGACAATGACAAGCGTCATCTTGTAATATCAGAATCAGCCCCCATCATTAGGGAGCATCCGACCAACATATCAGCCCGCACGTTCTGGCATATCCCGCCCGCGGAATCAGGCTTCCAGGCTGTAATAACAAGTATCCGGGGTCCGAGGGAATAGCAATCCCGCTTGCGGCGGTCTTTACCTGTAAGGATGTTGGCCGCTAACGGGTTTAACAGGTTCATTTGAGCATTAGCCGGAAGACAGTCGACCGGTTACACAAAGAGAAGGGGGATATTCCCTTGAACGATATGGCAAAGAATTTACTGCTTTGGATGGTTATCGCGGCTGTATTGCTGACGGTATTCAACAACATCAATCAGGAACCGGTGGCGACGCAGGTCAACTATTCCGACTTTATCCGCGAGGTGCGCTCGGGGCAGGTGAGTTCGGTCAATATTGCCGGCGTTAATGTCAGCGGTGTCCGCACTGACAATTCTCGCTTTACCAGCACCATCCCGATGATCGGAGACGATCAGCTGATGGATGATCTGTTTAACAATAATGTTGAAATCCGGGCCTCCGAGCCCGAGCGACAGAGTCTGTGGACACAGTTGCTGGTGGCCAGTTTCCCGATTTTGATCATTATCGCCCTGTTCTTCTTCTTCATGCGGCAAATGCAGGGAGGTGCCGGCGGCGGCAAGGGCGGTCCCATGTCGTTTGGCAAGAGCAAGGCCAAGTTGCTGGGTGAAGACCAGATCAAGATCACCTTTTCTGATGTGGCCGGTGTCGATGAAGCCAAGGAGGACGTCAAGGAGCTCGTCGATTTCCTGCGCGAACCAGACAAATTCCAGCGCCTCGGTGGCCGCATTCCGCGCGGCATCCTGATGGTCGGGCAGCCCGGTACCGGTAAGACCCTGCTGGCCAAAGCCATTGCCGGTGAAGCCAAGGTGCCTTTCTTCTCGATTTCCGGTTCGGATTTTGTAGAAATGTTTGTGGGTGTCGGTGCTTCCCGAGTGCGTGACATGTTTGATCAGGCCAAAAAGCAGGCGCCCTGCATCATCTTCATCGACGAGATTGATGCCGTGGGTCGCCACCGGGGCGCAGGTCTGGGTGGTGGTCACGATGAGCGTGAACAGACCCTGAACCAGTTGCTGGTGGAAATGGACGGTTTTGAGGTCAATGACGGCATTATTGTCATTGCGGCCACCAACCGCCCCGACGTGCTCGATCCGGCGCTGTTGCGCCCCGGTCGGTTTGACCGCCAGGTGGTGGTGGGGCTGCCCGATATTCGTGGCCGCGAGCAGATCCTGAAAGTGCATATGCGCAAAGTGCCGATCGCCGACAATGTCGATGCGGCGGTCATCGCGCGTGGTACGCCCGGGTTCTCCGGCGCCGATCTGGCCAACCTGGTCAATGAGTCAGCGTTGTTCGCAGCACGTGGCGGCCGAAGACTGGTGACCATGGAAGAGTTCGAGAAAGCCAAAGACAAGATCATGATGGGTGCCGAGCGCAAATCCATGGTCATGTCGGACAAGGAAAAAACCAATACCGCCTATCACGAAGCGGGCCACGCCATTGTTGGCCGTCTGGTGCCGGAGCATGATCCGGTCTACAAAGTCAGCATCATACCGCGCGGCCGGGCCCTGGGTGTGACCATGTTCCTGCCGGAAGAAGACCGCTACAGCATCAGCAAGCGGGCCATTCTGAGCCAGATCTGCAGTCTCTACGGCGGCCGGATCGCCGAGGAGATGACGCTGGGTGCGGAAGGTGTCACCACCGGTGCTTCCAACGATATTCAGCGCGCCACGGAAATGGCTCGCAATATGGTCACCAAGTGGGGCCTGTCGGAAAAACTGGGGCCGCAGATGTACGCCGAGGATGATGGCGAGGTATTTCTGGGGCGCTCGGCGGGCGGTTCGCAGAAACAGCATTCCGGCGAAACGGCCAGGCTGATTGATGAGGAAGTGAAAAACATCATCGATTACTGCTACAACAAGGCCAAGCAGCTGCTTGACGAAAACCGGGAAAAGCTAGAGCTGATGAAAGACGCGTTGATGGAGTACGAGACCATCGATGTTGAGCAGATTAATGACATTATGGCAGGTCGCAAGCCCCGGCCGCCGGCGGACTGGTCTGATACTGACAGTGGCTCCGGTTCGGCGCGTGCGGAATCGCAGGACGATGCCCGCGACGGCAAGTCTGATGAGCCCCGTTCGGATAAACCCATGGGAGGCCCGGTCAGCGAACACTGATCGCGGCACATCCCCGGACCGCACGAGACCTGTTGATGCTGTCACAAACCACTGATCCGGACGTGTCGGCGCCGTTCCTGCAATGCGGTAGCCGGCGCCTGGATCTGTCCACGCCCCGTATCATGGGCGTTCTTAATGTAACCCCGGATTCGTTTTCCGACGGTGGCGCCCTGCGGGCTTCACGCGGCGACGCTGCGGGTTTCTCCGTCTCCCTCGACAAAGCCTTGCGCCGCGCCGAATCGATGGTGGCCGACGGGGCCGCCATTATTGATGTCGGTGGGGAGTCCACGCGCCCGGGCGCTGCGCCTGTCTCCGAACAGCAAGAGCTGGATCGGGTGGTGCCGGTGATCGAGGCACTTGCCCGGCGCCTTGATGTCATTGTGTCGGTAGATACCAGCAACCCGGCTGTCATCCGTGAGTCAGCACGGGTCGGTGCCGGATTGGTCAACGATGTCAGGGCCCTGCGTCGGGAGGGCGCGCTGTCTGCGGCGGCGGCCACTGCCATGGGGGTTTGTCTGATGCATATGCAGGGCGAGCCCGGCACCATGCAGCAGGCGCCCGACTATGATAATCTGCTTGCCGACGTGCAGGCGTTCCTGCAGCAGCGCGCGACCGCCTGTGAGGCGTCAGGCATCGCGCGCGCCCGCATCTGTCTGGACCCCGGCTTTGGTTTCGGTAAGACACTGGCGCATAATTACACCCTGTTAAGAGACATGCAGCAATTACTGGGGACAGGCCTGCCCTTGCTGGCCGGCCTGTCGCGCAAATCCATGATCGGCGCCGTGGTTGAGCGGCAGGTTGCTGACCGGTTGCCGGGCAGCCTGGCGGCGGCGGTGCTGGCCGTCATGCACGGCGCGAGTATCGTGCGTGTTCACGATGTTGCCGCGACAGCAGATGCGCTGAAAGTAGTGCAGGCGGTTAATAACGCAAGCTGAGGCGTCGGCAGCGCAAAGGGAAACGAGGGAAGTATGGAATCGCCCAAAAAAATGGAAAAACAATACTTTGGTACAGACGGAATTCGGGGACACGTAGGCGAGTATCCCATTACGCCCGATTTTATGCTGAAGCTGGGCTGGGCAGCCGGCAAGGTGTTCGCACGCGCTGGCGGTCAGCGCAGCAAAATTCTCATTGGCAAGGACACCCGCATATCCGGCTACATGTTTGAAGCGGCGCTGGAGTCGGGTCTGGCGTCAGCGGGTGTGGACATCAACATGCTGGGGCCGATGCCCACACCGGCGGTTGCCTACCTGACGCGAACCTTTCAGGCGCAGGCAGGCATCGTGATCAGTGCTTCACATAACGCGTTTCAGGACAACGGCATCAAGTTTTTTGCCGGAGACGGCACCAAGCTGCCGGACCAGACCGAACTGGCCATTGAAGAATACCTGAGCCGAGATATCACCACCGTTGCTTCCGACCAGATTGGCAAGGTAACGCGTATCACTGACGCTGCCGGGCGCTATATTGAATACTGCAAGCGCACGGTACCCGGCAATGCAGTGTTGCAGGGGCTAAAAATAGTGGTGGACTGCGCCCATGGATCGACCTACCACATTGCCCCGAGCGTCTTCTCGGAGCTGGGTGCCTCCGTGAAAGCCATTGGTGTATCGCCCAATGGCATGAATATCAACAAGGATTGTGGTTCGACGTCTCCCCGGAGTCTGGCCCAGGAAGTACTGGCGGAGAAAGCCGATCTTGGTATCGCGTTTGATGGGGATGGTGACCGTGTGGTCATGATTGATCACCTGGGGCAGGTTGTGGACGGCGATGAGCTGCTCTATATCATCGCCCGCGACCGGCGGCGTCGACAGGTCAATTTTGGCGGTGTGGTTGGCACGCTGATGAGTAATCTGGGGCTGGAGCTGGGTCTCGCCGCGCTGGATGTGCCTTTTGTTCGCACCGATGTCGGTGATCGATATGTCATGGAAATGCTCAAGAAGAACAATTGGCAGCTTGGCGGTGAGTCGTCCGGCCATGTCGTGTGTCTCGACGTGACCACGACCGGTGACGGTATCGTCTCTGCTCTGCAGGTGCTGGCCGCCATGATGCAGACCGGCGGCAGTCTGCACGAATTGCGCAGCAGAATGACCAAGATGCCGCAGCATATGGTCAACGTCAGGGTGGCCAGCAAGGCGGCCGTCATGTCCCACCCTGATGTGCTGGCTGCGGTGGCCGCGCTTGAGCATAAACTGGCAGGCCGCGGTCGGGTGCTGCTCAGACCCTCAGGCACAGAGCCGCTGATCAGGGTCATGGTGGAGGGCGACGACGAGACGGCTGTCGCCGCCCATGCCAGCGCACTGGCCGACGTTGTCGCAGCGACACGCGGGTGATACAGCTGATCTTGCAAGGTCAGGGTAAACTGGTTATAGTGGCGCCCCGTTTTAACAATGTCGGGCGCCGGCATCGCACAGGGTAGTCTACATGCGTCGGGCTTTGGTTGTTGGAAACTGGAAAATGAACGGTTCGCGCGACAGCATACAGGCGCTGTTGCGAGCGCTGGTCGCGAAGGTGTCGCATGGCATTAACGGCGTTGATATTGTCATCTGTCCGCCGTTTCCGTACCTGGCGCTGGCTGCTGACGCGATACGTGGCAGCGAAATAGTGCTCGGTGCACAAAATGCCTGGTGCGGGAACGAAGGCGCCTTCACTGGCGAAGTTGCACCTGGCATGCTGGTTGATTGCCGCGCCCGCTATGTCATTCTGGGGCATTCCGAGCGCCGCCAGCACATGGCTGAGACAGACGAGCTGGTCGCGCGCAAGTTTGTGATGGCCCAGCAGGCCGGCCTGATCCCGATTTTATGTGTAGGCGAAACCCTGTCGCAACGCGAAGAGGGCCGTGCGCAGGCCACGGTGGCTGCTCAGGTCAACGCCGTGCTGACAGTGGCGGGTATCGCTGCCTTTGAGCGCGCTGTCATTGCTTACGAACCGATCTGGGCCATTGGTACCGGGTGCTCGGCGACGGCGGATGAGGCGCAACAGATGCATGCCGGTATCCGTGAGTTGCTGGCGGCGCAGGATGCTGACGTGGCCGGTGCAATACAGTTGCTTTATGGCGGTAGCGTAAGCCCGGCCAATGCCGCTGAACTGTTTGAGCAGGCCGACATAGATGGCGGGCTTGTAGGTGGGGCCTCGCTCGATGCGTTGGCATTTATCGAAATTTGTAAAAGTGTGAGCTGAATTATGGAAACTCTTGTGGTCGTTGTGCATGTGATTGCCGCTATCGCGATCATCGGCCTGGTGCTGTTGCAACAGGGCAAGGGCGCTGATGCTGGCGCCGCCTTCGGCAGTGGTGCTTCGCAGACGGTGTTTGGCAGTTCAGGGTCGGGCAATTTCCTGACGCGCTCAACCACGATCGCGGCGGTGATCTTTTTTGCCACCAGCCTGGTGTTGGCGATTTATGCCCAGCAATACAGCATGGGTGGCATGAATGACTCGTCTCCGATTGTGAATCCTGAGATTTTGCGTGAGCTGGAAGAGTCCGATGTGCCGCAGTTAAACGCGCCGGCGGTGTCTTCGGATGTGCCTGATGTGCCTGATTCGGCACCGCAGGGCGGGCAGCAGTAAAAGTTTTGGCCGAAGTGGTGGAATTGGTAGACACGCTATCTTGAGGGGGTAGTGGCCTTATGGTCGTGCGAGTTCAAGTCTCGCCTTCGGCACCAATTGCGGGAAGTTGTTTGTTAAAGCGTGCTCGATTATGGGGCCGCGCTCGAAAGTCACTTGACTTTTGCGTCTTCAAGCAACTAGAATACCTGCCCTCAGATAAGGGCTTTGCCAGAAGCCATCTGAGCTCGATAAGCACTGCAGTCATGCAAGGTTATTGAGAAAATTGAAGTTTTGTTGCGGGGTGGAGCAGTCTGGCAGCTCGTCGGGCTCATAACCCGAAGGTCGTAGGTTCAAATCCTGCCCCCGCTACCACTATTTGTGCAACCCAGGTCTGGATCCAGTTGCCTGGGTTGTCAAACTGCAGTAGCTGCGCTTATTGGCCTGGCTCTGTACCAGAGCCCCTTGATGGGGCTTTTTATTAGGTGCGGATTTTGGTCAGGCGCAAATTTGTTCAGCTTGCAGTGGTATACGATGTGCAAGGTGTGAAAAGTGTGTTCGCCGGTCATGCCGGGTACACAGGTTCCGCCACCGGGATAGCGTTTGCTGGTATCCCCGGTAAGACAAATATTTTGTTTTCGAGGTGGGCCGCAGGCCCACTTTTTGTTTGTGTCTTAAAAAGGGTTAACGCAAGGTGGTAGCATCAGTCGACATGATCTCTGATTTGCTTCAGCCCACAATCGAGGCGCTGGACCTGGAGCTGTGGGGTGTAGAGCATATCGCCCGTGGGCGGTCGAGCCTGCTGCGTATCTATATTGACAGCCCGCAAGGCATCACCATTGATGACTGTGAGCGTGCCAGCCGGCAGGTTAGCGGTGTGCTGGATGTGGAGGACCCCTTGTCAGGTGAATATACCCTGGAGGTTTCATCCCCGGGAATGGATCGCCCCTTGTTTCGATTTGAACAGTACAGTCAGTTTATTGGTGACGTGGTGAATTTGCGCCTTCGGACACCGATTGATGGGCGCCGCAAGTTCAAGGGCGTTCTGGAGAAGGCGGAAGCAGATCAGATAGTCATGACTGTTGACGGCGAATTAATTGAAATTCCATTTCAGCAGGTCGATAAGGCCAATATTGCATTTTAACTGGCATGTTGGTCCGGTTCGCAGCTGGGACGATGAATCCGTGTGTAAGGTGACACTACTATGATGAGTAAAGAAATTCTGATGGTTGCAGACGCGGTCTCGAATGAGAAAGGAGTGTCACGCGACGTAATCTTTGAAGCCATCGAAGTGGCGCTGGCAACGGCGACCAAAAAGCGCTTCGAGGAAGAAGAAGTGCAGTGCCGTGTGCGTGTTGATCGCAAGACGGGTCTGTATGAGTCTTTCCGGGTCTGGGATGTGGTGGCGGATGACGAGCTGGAAGAGCCGGCCGCGCAGATCACGCTGACGGCAGCAAAGGAAAAGAATCCGGACCTCAATGTCAACGATGTCTATGAAGAAAAGATAGAGAACACCGATTTCGGCCGCATTGCCGCGCAGACAGCCAAGCAGGTTATCGTCCAGAAAGTGCGCGAAGCAGAGCGGGATCTGGTTATCGCAGAATACCGCGACCGGATAGGCGAGCTGGTATCCGGCACCGTCAAGAAAGTGACCCGTGAAAGCGTGCTTGTTGATCTGGGTGGAAACGCCGAAGCGTTGCTGACCCGTGATCAGATGATACCGCGCGAAATGTTCCGCACCGGTGACCGTATACGCGCCTTGCTGCTCGACGTACGCCAGGAAGTGCGTGGCCCGCAACTGTTCCTCAGCCGCACAGCGCCGGGCATGTTGATCGAATTGTTTAAAATTGAAGTGCCCGAAATTGCTGAGGAAGTCATTGAGATCCGCGCCGCCGCTCGCGATCCGGGCTCCCGGGCGAAAATCGTGGTGAGCACCAATGACGGTCGCATCGATCCGGTCGGCGCCTGCGTGGGTATGCGCGGCTCGCGTGTACAGGTGGTGTCCAACGAACTGGCCAACGAACGTATTGACATCATTCTGTGGGATGATAACCCCGCACAACTGGTGATCAACGCCATGGCGCCTGCCGAAGTCGCGTCCATTGTCATGGACGAGGACAGCCACACCATGGATGTGGCTGTTGAGGAAGACAACCTGGCGCAGGCCATCGGCCGAAGCGGACAGAATGTACGCCTGTCTGCCGAATTGACTGGTTGGGCAATCAACGTGATGAGCGTTGACGATGCCAACGAAAAACAGCAGCAGGAAGCCAGCGGGTTTATCACCACGTTCATGGAAAAACTGGATGTTGATGAAGATGTCGCGGAACTGCTGGTCAGCGAAGGTTTTACGTCGCTGGAGGAAGTGGCGTATGTACCGATGGACGAACTGCTGAACATCGACGGCTTTGACGAAGATATCGCCAAGGAGCTGCGTGACCGAGCGCGTGATGCGCTGTTGACCCAGGCGATCGCCTCGGAAGAAGGTCTGTCCAGCGCCAACCTGGAAGCCGATTTGCTCAATATGGACGGCATGGATGATGTGCTGGCCCTGGCTCTGGCGGGCAAGGGTATCGTCAGCATGGAAGATCTTGCAGAACAGGCAATTGATGAATTGATGGATATTGAAGGCATGGACGAAGAACGTGCCGGAAAACTGATTATGACCGCTCGAGCGCCCTGGTTTGCGTAAACTGTTTGTTTGAATTGTTTGCACAAAACCCGGCACCAAGAGTAGACAGGAGTAGCTAAATGGCAGATGTAACAGTCGGTGAACTTGCCAAAGTGGTTGGTGTTACCGCGGAACGGCTTCTGGCCCAGATCAAAGAGGCCGGACTGCCGCACAAGCGCGCGGAAGAACCAATATCCAATGAGGACAAGAACGCATTGTTATTGTTTCTGCGGCGCAGTCATGGCGCATCTGAGGCCGTTGATTCCGCTCCCAAGAAAATCACTCTGAAACGAAAAACCGTGGCCACGCTCAAGACCTCATCGGGTCAGGGCCGTGGCAAGACGGTGAACGTGGAAGTGCGCAAGAAGCGCACCTATGTTAAACGCAGCGAGCTGGAACCCGAGAAGCCGGTGGAAGAAGCCGAGGCGGTTACCGTTGACGATATGCAGGAGCAGGCGCCACCGCCCGAGCCGGCAGTCGAGCAGCAGCCAGAGCCTGCCGTCAAAGCTGACGAAGTTGCGGGTGAAGACGCGCCCGCGGCGAGCGAGGACGTCAAGCCTGCGGCCAAAACGCCGGCTGAGGACAGCGCTCAGCCGGATGACAGTGCCGATGTCGCTGCAGCAGCGACAGCCGAGCAGGTGGAAGCAGCGCGTGCAGCCAAAACCGGGCAGCCCGCCTCCGGCAAAGCCAAGGCGCCGGTCAAGACCGGGCGCAAGGATGACGCTGACGAGAAAGACGAAGACAAGAAATCCGGGTTCCGTAAGAAGTCGGCGCCTGCCAAGAAGCAGGGCAAAGCGCGCATTACTGCGGATGATTTTGTCCTGGAAGATAATGATTTTGATAGCGCCGGTGGCCGTGGTCGACGTGGTGGGCCGCGTAAGAAGGCGCGCAGTAAGCAACATGGCTTTGAAAAGCCAACGGAGTTCATTTCGCGCGAAATTACTATTGGTGAAGCCAACACTGTGCCAGACCTGGCGCAAAAAATGTCACTTAAATCAGCCGAGCTGATCAAGAGTCTGTTCAAGATGGGCGTTATGGCAACCATCAATCAGGTGCTCGATCAGGATACCGCAACATTGCTGGTGGAAGAGTTTGGCCACACCGCCCGGTTCGTGTCTGCCGATGCCATCGAAGAGGACCTCTACGAGTCCATCGCCTATGATGGCGGCGCCGAAGCTGTGAGTCGAGCGCCGGTTGTTACCGTCATGGGGCACGTTGACCACGGCAAGACGTCGTTGCTGGACTACATCCGCAAGTCCTCTGTGGCGTCTGGTGAGGCGGGCGGCATTACCCAGCATATCGGTGCCTACCACGTGGAAACCGAGCAGGGCATGATCTGCTTCCTGGATACACCGGGCCATGCGGCGTTCAGCGCCATGCGTTCGCGCGGCGCCAAGGCCACTGACGTGGTTGTGCTGGTGGTTGCCGCCGATGACGGCATGAAACCACAGACCGAAGAGGCCATTCAGCATGCCCGCGCTGCCGGCGTGCCGATTGTCGTGGCCATCACCAAGGTCGACAAGGAAGACATTGATATCGACAAGGTCACCAGTGAGCTTGCCGCCAAAGATGTGATTCCTGAAAGCTGGGGTGGTGACACCATGTTTGTGCAGGTGTCTGCCCACACCGGACAGGGTATCAATGAATTGCTGGAAGCCATTCTGTTGCAATCGGAAATGCTTGAACTCAAAGCCTACATCGATGCATCAGGCAAAGGTGTGGTCATTGAATCGCGGCTGGATAAAGGTCGTGGGCCGGTGGCTTCAGTGCTGGTGCAGAATGGCACGCTTAACGTCGGTGATGTGGTGCTGGCCGGTCACGAATACGGCCGCGTCCGGGCGCTGATTGACGAAGCTGGCCGCTCGGTGAAGTCTGCCGGTCCGTCGATTCCGGTGGAAGTCCTGGGCTTTAATGGTGTGCCCGAAGCCGGCGACGAGTTTGTCGTGGTGGTTGATGAGAAGAAGGCCAAGGAAGTGGCCGAGTTCCGCCTGGAACGCCACCGTGACCACAAGGCAGCGCTGCAACAGGGCAATAAGGTTGAAGCCATGTTTGCCGGTCTCGGGCGCGCAGGCAAGGGTATCCTTAACGTCATCATCAAGTCTGATGTACGTGGTTCCATGGAAGCCATTGTCGGTTCGTTGCAGAAAATTGGCACTGAAGAAGTGGAAGTCAACGTGGTCGCCTCCGGCGTCGGTGGCATATCCGAGACCGATGCGCATCTTGCGGCCACATCAAAGGCCATGCTGATCGGCTTCAATGTACGCGCTGACAAAACCGCGCGTGATGTCATCGAGAACGAAGGCGTCAATCTGCGTTACTACAATGTCATTTACGACGTTATTGACGACGTAAAAGCCATTCTGGGTGGCATGCTGGCGCCCGAGCTGCGCGAGGAAATTCTCGGCGTTGCGGAAGTGCGTGATGTGTTCAACTCGCCGAAATTTGGTCAGGTGGCTGGCTGCATGGTGGTGGAAGGCAGTGTGTTCCGTAACAAGCCGATCAGGGTGCTGCGCGATAACGTGGTGATCTATGAGGGCGAACTGGAATCCCTGCGTCGCTTCAAGGATGACGCCAACGAAGTGCGTAACGGCATGGAGTGCGGCATTGGTGTGAAGAACTACAATGACGTCAAGGTTGGCGACAAGATTGAGGTTTACCAGACCATTCAAGTCGCACGTTCGCTGTAAGGGCGCCGGTTATGAATAAGCCCTCACCGAGAGCTCAGCGCGTCGCGGACCAGATCCAGCGTATTCTGGCTGATCTGATCCGCCGCGAAATCCGTGACCCACGTGTGGGCATGGTGTCGGTCACCGGCGTCAACGTCAGTCGTGACTTTGCATACGCGAATGTGTTTGTCACAGTGCTCAGCAGCGGACTGGTGCAGGACGGGTTCGGCAGTCAGCTGAAAGACATGGGTGACCTGGACCGCAAAGAGATAGACGACAGCCTGGCCGTTCTGAACAAGGCCGCCGGCTACCTGCGCAGTTTGCTGGGTAAAGAGCTGAGCCTGCGCACCACACCGGCCCTGAAGTTTCATTATGACGACAGTATTGCCCGCGGCAGCTATCTGTCCACCCTGATAGACAAGGCGCTGGCAGAAGACAGTACGCATGAGCATTTGCCCGATGCCGAAGATGGGTCTGATGACGCTGACAGCGCCGGCCATTCTGACAAGCACTAGCAGACAGTTATACAAGAGAGTAATACGTTGGCCACAGACAGAAAACGGAAAGGTCGTGACATCAGCGGCATTCTGTTGCTGGACAAGCCACTGGGCATGAGCTCCAATGCCTGTCTGCAACAGGCCAAACGGTTGTTTCAGGCCAGCAAGGCGGGCCATACCGGCGCGCTGGATCCACTGGCGACAGGCGTGCTGCCATTGTGTTTTGGCGAGGCGACCAAAGTGTCGCAGTTTCTGCTGGAAGCGGACAAGCGGTATCTGACCACCATCAGGCTGGGTGAGCGCACCAACACGGCAGATGCGGAAGGCGAGATTATCAGCACGCGCCCGGTGGGAGAGCTGACAGAACAGGCGCTGGTCACATGCCTGTCACAGTTCGAAGGTGATATTGAGCAGGTGCCGCCGATGTACTCGGCACTCAAACATAAAGGTCAGCCGCTGTACAAATTGGCGCGGGCAGGCCAGGAAGTGGAACGCAAAAGCAGGCAGGTCACCGTCCATGATCTGATCCTGCACGAATTTGACGGAACGTCGCTGTCACTGGAAATCCATTGCAGCAAAGGGACCTATGTGCGTACTATAGCCGACGATCTGGGTGAGGCACTTGGCTGCGGCGCCCATGTCACGGCGTTAAGGCGCACCCAGGCAGGTGTATTCCGGTTGCAGGAATGCGTCACGCCAGAGGCGTTGCAGGCGATTTTCGACGCCGGCGGTACAGAGGCGCTGGATGCCCTGTTGCAGGCGCCAGACCTGGCCATAGAACATTTGCCGAAGGCGATCCTGTCAACACAGATGGCAGGTTACGTTCGGCAGGGGCAGGCCGTGATGTTGAGGCAATTGCCCAGTCACGGTCTGGTGAGACTGTACGATGAAGAAGCATTCATCGGTATTGGCGAAGTGCTCGACGATGGTCGGGTCAAGCCACACCGGTTAATAAAGGAGACCGCCAGGTAACTGTCAGTATGCACGGTTATGCTGGTTGACAGGATGTCTTATCACTTAGCGCATATTATATTGGAGATTTAAGAATGGCTTTAACAACTGAACAGAAAGCAAACATTGTCAAAGAATATGGCCAGGGCGAAGGTGACACCGGTTCACCCGAAGTTCAGGTGGCATTGCTGACCGAAAACATCAACCTGCTGCAGAGTCACTTCCGTGAACACTCTCACGATCACCACTCCCGTCGTGGACTGATCCGTATGGTAAACAGCCGCCGCAAGCTGCTGGACTACCTCAAGCGCAAGAATGTTGACCGTTATGCCACTTTGATCAAGCGTCTCGGCCTGCGTCGCTAAGACGTCTTCCGTTTTCAAAACGATGAGAAAGTGAGAAGAGACTCTTGGTAAAAAGGATGTTGCTGCAATGCTGCCCGGGTCTCAAATAAAAAACAGGAACAGGTTATGTTTAATATTGTAAGCAAGACATTCCAGTATGGTGACCAGACGGTCACTCTGGAAACCGGCAAGATTGCACGACAGGCAACCGGTGCGGTTGTGGTCACCATGGGTGGTTCACAGGTGCTGGCCACTGTGGTGGCAAAAAAGACCGCCAATCCGGGCGCTGACTTTTTTCCACTGACAGTCAACTACCAGGAAAAAACCTATGCCGCCGGCAAAATCCCCGGCGGTTTCTTCAAGCGCGAAGGTCGGCCGACAGAGAAGGAAACCCTGGTTTCCCGCCTGATCGATCGCCCGATTCGTCCTCTGTTTCCGGCCGGTTTCAAGAATGAAGTACAGGTTGTCTGTACGGTCATTTCCGCGACCAAGGATCAGGATCCGGACATCGCAGCCCTGATTGGTGCCTCTGCGGCACTGGCCATTTCCGGCGCGCCGTTCCAGGGGCCGGTCGCTGCCGCCCGTGTCGGTTTCGACGTCGAGCGCGGTTATGTGCTGAACCCGGACGCCAAGCGTCTGGAAACCTCCGCGCTGGACATGGTTGTCGCTGGCACAGAATCCGCCGTGCTGATGGTTGAATCGGAGGCCAAAGAGCTGACCGAAGACCAGATGCTCGGTGCGGTGCTGTTTGGTCATGAAGCCATGCAGACAGTGATTTCAGCCATCAAGGAACTGGCTGCGGATGCCGCCAAGGAAGCATGGAACTGGCAAGCGCCGGCGGTCAATGAGACCCTGACCGGGGCCATCGATGCTGCCTTCGCCGCCGGCATTGCTGAAGCCTACCAGATCTCCGACAAAATGCAGCGTTATGATGCCCTGGGTGAGTTGCAGGCGCAGGCCGTAGAGCAGTTTGCCGGTGACGAGGAAGGTGTCAGTGCCGAGGAAGTCAAAGGTGTGTTTGGCAAGCTGGAAAAGAAAGTGGTGCGCAACCGCATTCTCGACGGTGCACCACGCATTGACGGCCGTGATACCCGCACTGTGCGTCCTATCGAAATTGAGACGGGTGTACTGCCCAAGGCGCACGGTTCGGCGTTGTTTACCCGCGGTGAGACCCAGGCCCTGGTCGTGACCACCCTGGGCGCCATCCGTGACGCACAGCTGATCGAGGGCCTGGAAGGTTCCAGAAAAGAATCCTTCATGTTCCATTACAATTTCCCGCCCTTCTGTGTGGGTGAAACCGGCTTCATGTCGGGTCCCAAGCGTCGCGAGATTGGTCACGGCAAGCTGGCCAAGCGTGGCGTTCAGGCGGTAATGCCCAAAGAAGATGATTTCCCCTACGCGATTCGTGTGGTGTCGGAGATTACCGAATCCAATGGTTCCAGCTCCATGGCGTCGGTCTGTGGCAGCTCACTGGCGATGATGGATGCCGGTGTGCCGCTGTCAGCGCCGGTGGCGGGTATTGCCATGGGTCTGATCAAGGAAGGTGAGCGTTTCTCGGTTATTACCGACATTCTGGGTGATGAAGACCACCTGGGCGACATGGATTTCAAGGTTGCCGGTACCGAGAAAGGTGTCACGGCGCTGCAGATGGACATCAAGATCCAGGGCATCAACGAAGAAATCATGGAAATTGCTCTGAATCAGGCACATGAAGCCCGTATTCACATCCTGGGCGAGATGAACAAGGTGTTGCCGAAGGCACGTGAAACTGTGTCGGAGAACGCGCCTTCCATGGCCATGATGAAAGTCGACTCCGACAAGATCCGTGACGTCATCGGCAAGGGCGGCGCAACCATCCGCTCCATTACCGAAGAGAGTGGCGCATCCGTTGATATCGACGATGATGGTAATATCCGCATCTATGGCGAGGATGCGGCATCACGCGATCTGGCCATCGAGCTGATTCAGCGCATTACGGCTGAAGCGGAAGTGGGTCAGCTGTACATGGGCAAAGTCGCCCGTATCGTTGATTTTGGTGCGTTCATCACTATTCTGCCCGGCAAGGATGGTCTGGTTCATATTTCCCAGATCTCTGCTGATCGTGTGGAAAACATTGGTGAATACCTCAATGAAGGTCAGGACGTGCTGGTCAAGGTCATGGACCTCGATGCCCGCGGCCGCATCAAGCTGAGCATCAAGGAAGTCACTGATGAAGACCGTGCAGCCTATGCTGCCGACGCTGAGTAATCAGCTGTAAACCTCCGCAGCCGCTGCCCTGTCCGGGCAGCGGCGATTGGGAGTCCGGTTATGTCCCGCCGCAAATGCCCTGCCTGTTGTCGGCCCCCCGCCTACTGTTATTGTGCGTGCATTGCTGACATCGCCAATACCTGGCCGGTGTTTATCCTGCAGGATGTTCGCGAAGCCAGACATCCCATTGGCACTGCCAGAATTGCCACCCTGTCGCTGCGCCACGCAGAGATGGTACCGCTTGACCCCGACAACCCCGATCCCTCCGCTGATTTTCTCGACACACTGTTCTCACGACCGCTGATGCATCCGGCGCTGGTCTATCCCGGCGACAATGCCGTGTCCATTGATGATCTGGAAACGGGTGGCGCATGGGCTGACAGGCCCCGGGATCTGTTGTTTATTGACGCCAGTTGGGGGCGCAGCGTGCGCATGATGAAGGTGTTCCCGGCACTTGGCACATTGCCACAGGTTGCTTTGCGCGGGTTGCCGACGTCGCGATATCGTATTCGCAAACAACCCTCTGCAGACGCTGTGTCCACACTGGAGGCTATCGCCTATGTGCTGCAGCATGTGGAGCCGGCTCTGGATTGCCAGCCGATGCTGGCCACCATGGACTGGGTCATTGACCAGCAGATAAAACGCATGGGTCGCGACGTATACCGCCGCAACTACCCACCGGAGTAGCCGGGCAACATGATACTGATGATATGATGTCGATGAATGCCAGACACAAGGAAAAACAATGGTGGATTTGCCCCGCTGTCCCGAATGCCGTTCGGAATATACTTACCAGAGCGGTATTCTGTTCATTTGCCCTGAGTGCGCCCATGAATGGGGAGCTGAAGACAGCACGCTGGCGGTGAACGGCGATGAGAAGGCCGTTCAGGATGCCAATGGCAATGTCCTGGCTAACGGTGATGTGGTGACTGTCATCAAGGATCTGAAGGTCAAGGGGTCTTCCCTGGTGGTCAAGGTGGGCACCAAGGTCAAGAACATACGACTGGTTGACGGCGATCATGATATCGACTGCAAGATTGATGGCATCGGTGCAATGAAGCTCAAATCGGAGTTTGTCAAGAAAGCCTGAGCACAGAGTTGCACTGTAACCGTTGCTGGGCAAGGTTACAGGCAAGGCCAATAGCAAGGGAATAGTTTGATGGATGTCGCTGTCACTGTCACACGATGCAAAGTTGCAGCACGCCGGGCGGCGGCGCTGGGCATGTTACTGACCTGTGCACTTTTTGCCTGCGTGGCGACGGCGCAAACCCCGTTGCGGGTTGGTGTCTATGAAAATTCCCCGAAGATATTTCTCGACGCTGATGCCCAGCCCGGCGGCATGCTGGGGGAATTGCTGGTCAACATGGCACAACGCGAAGGCTGGCTGATCGAGTCTGTTCCCTGTCAGTGGAATGACTGTCTGCAGTTGCTGGCGTCCGGTGACATAGACGTCATGCCGGACGTTGCCTTCACTGCCGAGCGCGCGCAGCGATTCGATTTTCATCAGACAGAAGCCCTGTTGAGCTGGTCGCAACTGTACGAGCGCGACGGACTTGGCCTGGCCAGTCTTCTTGACCTGAACGGGCGGACGGTTGTGGCGCTGCAAGGCTCGGTGCAGCAGGGGTACCTGATGGAGCTCGCCGAGAATTTCGACCTGTCGGTTGAATGGCTCTGGGTTGATACGCTGGAGGCATCGTTCGAGGCGGTTGCTGCCGGTCAGGCCGATGCAGCCGCAGCAAACCATTTTTATGGTGACATGATGGCGTTTGAATACGGGCTGGGGCGCACCCCCATCATGTTCCAGCCCAGTCGTCTGTATTTTGCCGTGCAGGCGGGCCAGCATGCAGAGCTGCTGGCGACAATCGATGCTTATCTGCAGCTCTGGAAGAATGACGACAGTTCACCGTACTACCAACTGCTGAGACGCTGGAGCATTGATCCGGATGCCCGGGCAGTGCCGGCCATTGTCTGGTGGCTGGTCGGCTGCCTGTCGCTGGCGCTGATCGTGACTCTCCTGTTTTCCATGTTGCTGCGTTTCAAGGTTGCAGAAAAAACACAATATCTGCTGGCCAGTGAAACCCGTCTGAATACCATACTCAACAGTGTTGATGCCTATATTTATATCAAGGATTACAAGCTTCGCTACCAGTACGCCAATCGCCGGGTGTGCGACCTGTTTGGTGTGACACCTGAAGAGATTGCCGGGAAAACTGATGCGGATTTTTTTGATGAAGCAACCTCTACCCGACTTGAGCAGAATGATCTGCGTGTCATTCGCCGCGGCGAGCGTGTGGCTGACGAAGAGACCAGTACACTGCTGCGCAATGACCGGCAATACGACTTCCTGTCGGTCAAGATACCTCTGCGCAACCCTGATAACAGTATTTATGCCCTGTGCGGCATCTCCACTGATATTTCCGAGCATAAGCAGATTCGCGACCAATTGCATCAACTGGCGTTTTTTGACTCGCTGACCGGCCTGCCGAATCGGCGCCTGGTGCTCGACCGGCTGGAGCACGCCATGGCCAGCAGAAACAAGACTGGCTACGAAGGCGCACTGTTGTTCCTGGACGTGGATGATTTCAAGATCGTCAACGATACGCTGGGGCATGACGTTGGCGATCAATTGTTGCAGCTGTTTGCCCGCCGACTGGAGCGTGGTCTGTTGAGCACGGATACAGCGGGACGCCTGGGCGCTGATGAGTTTGTGTTGATCGTGGAAGATCTGGCTGCCAGTGCTGACGACGCGCTGGTCCGTGTGCGTGATATGGCGGAGGTACTTCGGCAGCAACTGAACCAGCCGTTTGACCTGAGCGGTACAGAGTATGTTTGCGCGGTCAGCATTGGTATCGCGATGTTTTCCGATGCCAGGGCAGGTGACGTGGAAGCGTTGCTCAAGGCCGCTGATCTGGCGCTGAATGCCGCCAAAAATGAAGGCAATACGGTGCGCTTTTTTAACCCCGAAATGCAGGTTGAGGTCACCCGGCGCACTCGGATGGAGGCGGCGTTACGCAAGGCGCTGCATGCTGACAATCTCAGTCTGCATCTGCAGCCGCAGATTGATGCGGCAGGCCAGGTATACAGTATGGAAGCCTTGCTGCGATGGCATGACCCGGATCTGGGTCAGGTGCCACCGGATGATTTTATTCCGGTCGCGGAGACGTGCGGCCTGATTGTGCCTTTGGGTGAGTGGGTCCTGGACAGGGCGTGCGAAATGCTGGCGAGCTGGCGTACCGACGACATCATGTCGACATTGACGCTGGCGGTCAACATCAGTCCCCGACAGTTTCACCATGCCGGTTTTGTTGATCACATTCTCGACTGCCTGAAACGCAACGAGGTTGATGGCGCCCGATTGGAGCTGGAAGTCACGGAAGGCCTGCTGATTGAAGATGTGGAAGTGACGGTGGCGAAGATGGATCGCCTGCGTGAGCACGGCATACGCTTTTCGCTGGATGATTTCGGAACCGGCTATGCCTCACTGGGATATCTGAAGCGGTTGCCACTGGCGCAATTGAAGATCGATCAGTCCTTTGTCCGTGACCTGTTGCTGGACCCTAACGACGAGGCGATTGTCAGAACAATACTGGCGCTGGGCCAAAGCCTGGATCTGCGTGTGCTGGCCGAAGGTGTGGAAACCCGTGAGCTGGCAGCGCGCTTGCAGGAAATGGGGTGCCGGTACTTTCAGGGTTATTACTTCAGCCGTCCGCAGTCGGAGGCATACTGGCGTGAGCAGCCATCACTGCAACGGATTGATGGCGCGCTGACAGTGGTCAACCGCGGCGGGCAGGGTCAGACGCGCTGAACGTGCCCGGGTCGGCGGTCAGTCAGGCAGCACAGCATTGTGGTAAACGTTCTGCACATCGTCCAGATCGTTCAGCATTTCCATGAATTTCTCAAACATGGCGACATCATCACCCGTGATATCGGTGCTGGTCTGTGCCAGAAACTGGATTTCATCGACGTCAAACTCAACATCACCAAACGCATCGCGGAGTGCCTGGCGGGCTTTGGCGTACTCAGTGTGGGGGGCGAATACAGTGATCAGACCCTCTTCGTTCTCGATGTCCGTGACGTCAACATCGGCGCCCAGCAATGCTTCCAGAACCGCATCTTCGTCATCCCCCTGGATGGCAAGGATGGCACAGTGGTCAAACATGTGGGCAACGCTGCCCTGGGCGCCAATCTTGGCCTTGGTTTTGGTGAAGCACAGCCGCACATCACCAAACGTCCGATTGGGATTGTCGGTCAGACATTCCACGATCACCATGCAGTTACCGGGGCCGAAGCCCTCGTAACGGGCCGCCGAGAAGTCTTCACCGCCACCGCCCCGGGCCTTTTCCAGCGCCTTGTCAATGACATGACTGGGGACCTGGTCTTTCTTGGCGCGATCGATCAGGCCCCGCAGTGTCAGGTTACCGTCCGGGTCGGTGCCTCCCGACTTGGCGCAGACGTAGATTTCACGCGCATACTTGCTATAGACCTTGGTTTTGGCGGCCGCTGTTTTGGCCATGGACTCTTTGCGGTTCTGGTAAGCTCTGCCCATTGCATATACCTGATTAGCGAGTGCGGAAAAGCAACTTCATCATGAAAAATCGAATCATACACGCAGCAGGCAGGTCAAATCCATTGTAGACTGCGCTTTTGTTTATGCCACTGATGATTGTTCGATAATTATGCCTGAAGCGCAAAAATTTGTACCCGTCTGGTTTCTGTTTGGTCTGTCAGGCAGCGGAAAATCCTATGTAGGTGATGTGATTGCCGAGGCCAGGGGCTGGCCGATCTATCATGCGGACGATGACATTACCCCGGCCATGCGCCAGGCACTGGCGGCATCCAGACCTTTCACCGATGCCATGCGAGACGAGTATTTTGTCCTGCTCGCCGATCGCATCCGCGCCCGTCAGGCCCAAGCGGCACCGGATCAGCCTTTGATTGTTACCCAGGGCGCCTACAAGCAGCGCAGCCGTGATTATCTGCGAGCGCAGGTCCCGGGGCTGGCGCTGATCTGGATCGACGCACCGGATGCCTTGATCGCGCAACGGCTTGGTCTGCGCGCCGGCGGCATCACCAGTCAGAGTGCGGCCGCCTTGAAACAGGACTTCGAATACCCACCCCACGATAGCCTCAGGATCGTCAATGATCGCGCTGAGGCCCATGCGCTGGCGCAGTTTGAACGCTGCCGGGAGCAATGGTTGACCCATCCGTCGCAGGTGATATGATCGCTGCAGCCCGGCACACAAGACCGGGTGCAGCGTCATGGATGAGCGCCATGATAGCCATGTGACCCATCATCATCGGGAGTGCCAGTGCGGGATCAGATCAGAACATTGCCGGCTTCGGTCACCGTTGCCCTGTCGTTGACAGTTGCAGCGGGCGGTGCGCTGGCGCAATTGTCACCCCGGTATCAGGATATGAACCAGGATCTGGTGGCGGACCTGCCAGCCGACGAAGCCAGCTGGCGGGATCCGCGTATTCTGATTTTTGCTTACACGCCCGTGGAAGACCCAGCGCTGTATACCCAGGTCTGGGATGAATTCATCACCCACATGGAAGCACTTACCGGCAAGGAAGTGCGGTTTTTCCCGGTGCAGTCCAATGCCGCACAGCTCGAAGCCATGCGCGCTGGCCGCCTTCATGTGGCCGGATTCAACACCGGCTCGACCCCGGTCGCCGTTAATTGTGTGGGTTTTGCGCCTTTTGCCATGATGGCTGCCGAAGATGGCAGTTACGGCTATGAGATGGAGATCATCACGTATCCTGACAGTGGCATCGACTCCCCGGCAGATCTGGCCGGGCGACAGCTGGCATTTACCTCACCGACATCAAATTCGGGTTTCAAGGCGCCGTCAACATTGCTGCAGAGCGAATTTGGCCTGACTGCCGGCGATGACTACCGGACGGCGTATTCGGGCAGCCATGACAATTCGATCCTGGGCGTCGTCAACAGCGACTATGAAGCTGCCGCGGTGGCCAATGAGGTACTACGTCGCATGCAGGGCCGGGATGTGGTGCGTGCGGAACAGTACCGCTCGATTTACAAGTCACTGACCTTCCCCACCACCGCCTATGGTATTGCCCACAACCTGCACCCGGCGCTGGCGGCCAACATTCGTGAAGCATTTTTCACCTTTGACTGGGAAGGCAGCGCACTGCAGCGTGAGTTTGCAGATGCCGGCATGGCCACGTTCATTCCCATCAACTATCAACAGCACTGGCAGGTCATTCGTGCCATTGATGAAGCCAATGACACCGTCTACAACTGCGATTGAGATCTGCGCCATGACAATCTCATCAATAAGAGCAAGAGGCTACCATGCTTAAACTAACCGGGCTGAGCAAACGCTACGACACCGGCGATCTGGCGTTGAATGACATCAACCTGACGGTACCTGCCGGGCAGGTGATGGCATTGATCGGTCCCTCCGGTGCCGGCAAAAGTACGTTGATCCGCTGCGTCAACAGACTGGTTGAGCCCAGCACCGGCTCGATTGAGCTGGATGGTCAGGATATCACCCGCGCCCGGGGTGCCAGGTTGCGTCAGGCTCGGCGACAGATCGGCATGATCTTTCAGAACTATGCACTTGTAGAGCGTCTGTCAGTCATGGAAAACGTGCTGTCCGGACGGCTGGCATACGTTGGTTTCTGGCGTAGTTTTCTGCGGCAGTTCCCGTCGTCCGACATCCAGCAGGCATTCAACCTGCTTGAACGGGTGGGGTTGCAGACCATGTTCGATAAGCGCGGTGATGCGCTGTCCGGAGGGCAAAAACAGCGTGTCGGTATTGCGCGGGCGTTGATGCAGAACCCCAAGCTGCTGCTGGTCGATGAGCCCACCGCCAGCCTGGACCCGAAAACCTCGCGACAGATCATGCGGCTGATCTGCGAGCTATGCCGCGAGCAGCAGCTGGCAGCCATCATCAATATCCATGATGTGGTGCTGGCGCAGCAGTTTGTCGATCGCGTGGTCGGCCTGCGCGGTGGCGAGCTGGTGTTTGATGGTGACCCCAAGGATCTGAGCCCGGAGATCCTCACCAGTATCTACGGCGAAGAGGACTGGTCGGTGGCTGACGACAACCACGAAGAAGCCGACGCACCGGCGACTGCCAGTGTCGATATTGCCGGGGCGCATCCATGAGTGCAGCCGACACCGGCAACGAACCGTTGCCATCACTTGAACAGCAGCGTATCGCCCAGGCCCGCGAGGGGCGCTGGCGTCCGTTGCCATTGATCCGCAGTCGGCACTGGCGCTGGATTATTAACCTGAGTGTGTTGCTTTATGTGGTGCTCGCATGGCTGAGTGTCGACGTCAACTGGAGTCGGGTTGCTCAGGGCATGGAGCGCGGGCAGGCGTTTGTTGCCTCGTTTCTGCAACCGGATTTCACCAGTCGCGGTGGCGAAATACTGACCGGCTTGTGGGAAAGTCTGACCATGACCTTTACCGCCACCGTGATTGGCGTGGCGTTGGCGATTCCGGTGGGGCTGGGTGCGGCCCGCAATATTGCCCCGCTGCCGGTGTATTTTGTCTGTCGCGGCATCATCGCTGTTTCCCGCACCTTCCAGGAAATTATCATAGCCATCCTGTTTGTTACCATGTTTGGTTTTGGCCCGCTGGCGGGCGTGATCACACTGGCCTTCGCCACCATCGGGTTTATGGCCAAACTGCTGGCGGAAGACATTGAAGATACCCAGAAAGAGCCGCTGGAAGCGATCCGTGCTACCGGCGGCGGCTGGCTGCAGTGGATCAACTATGCCGTGCAACCTCAGGTCATGCCCCGGCTGATCGGGCTGTCGCTGTACCGGCTGGATATCAATTTCCGCGAATCAGCCGTCATCGGTATTGTCGGCGCCGGTGGTATCGGCGCCACGCTCAATACTTCCATCAACCGCTATGACTACGATACCTCGGCTGCGATCCTGCTGCTGATTATCGTGATTGTGCTGATGAGCGAATACCTGTCCGGGTATGTGCGCAAGTGGACCCAATAATGCCAGTCAAACACGTTAATAATGTACCGGTCTGGCAGCGCCGGGAGCCGCTGAAGCAATACGCGATCTGGGCTGGCTGGATGCTGGGAGGCATGCTGTTCCTGTTGTGCTGGAAGGTGATCTCAGACAACACCATCTGGGAGTTCATGAATGATGCAGGGACTCAGGCTGGCAGCCTGATCGGCAGAATGATTCCGCCGGACTGGAGCATCACCGGGTCGTTGATGCTGCCCCTGTGGGACACCATCAACATCGCAACCGTCGGAACCGCGCTGGGTATTCTGATTGCATTTCCACTGGCCTTCCTGGCTGCACGCAATACCACGCCGCACCCTGCCCTGCGGGCGGTGGCGCTGGCCATTATTGTCAGTTCACGTTCAATCAATGCGCTGATCTGGGCAATGCTGCTGGTGACCATCGTCGGTCCCGGCATTTTCGCCGGTATGCTGGCTATCGCGCTGCGCTCGATCGGGTTTGTCGGCAAGTTGCTATACGAAGCCATCGAAGAAATACACCCGACGCCTGTTGAGGCGTTGTCGTCAACCGGAGCGGCGCGTACGCAGGTGCTCGCCTATGCCGTGTGGCCGCAGATCATGCCGGCATTTGCCGGCATCAGTGTTTACCGGTGGGACATCAATATACGTGAGGCGACGACGCTGGGTCTGGTGGGTGCCGGAGGTATAGGCTTGCAGATGAATGCTGCCATCAACAATCTGGCATGGGCGCAGGTAGCCACGGTCTTCGTTCTGATTTTTGCGACCGTAATCGTTTCTGAATGGGTGTCGGCCAAGGTGCGGCATGCTGTGATCTGAGCACTGCTTACGCTGCCCCGGCGGCGTTCGCGGAGTCGGTGGCAGTGCGTTCGCCTGGCAGGCGTATTTCCAGCAGAAAGCCCCGCCTGTCGGATCGCCAGTGAGCGCTGCCGCCGGCCTCTTCTATGCGCTCCTTGATGCCTTTCAGTCCGTTGCCCGCCACAATGTTCTGGCGCTTGCCGCCGTTATCCTGAACCTGCAACACGTAGTCATTGTCGCTGTGCCGGGTAAAGGTGATCACACAGCGGCTGGCGCCACTGTGGCGTAGCACATTGGTCAGCGCTTCACGGGTGCACCTCAGCAGCGTCTGGGCCAGTTCTATTTCGTCCAGTGTGGCGCTGAAACTGAGCTCAATGGTGATACCCGGAATATCGCTGACCAGTTTCTGCACGGCATCCCGAAAATTGATGGGCTCGTCTTCGCGCAGTTCGCTGACGGCGGTGCGCAGGTCGCTGAGCAGCAGTTTGCCGAGTGCCAGGGCCTGCTCAACTTTCTGCCGTCCGGCACCGTCGGTAATGTGGGTGGCGACCTCCAGTTGCAGTATTTGTGCGGTCAGATGATGACCCAGCAGATCATGCAGATCGCGTGCGATGCGTAATCGCTCGCTTTGCCGCGAGTGCTCCGACAATAATTCGCGGGTGGCCACCAGCTCACGGTTCAGGGCTGCGGTTTCCTCACGCAGCGCCTGTTCGCTGCGCGCCCGGTGCGTGGCGAGCATGGCAAAAACGTGAAACAGTCCCAGGGTGACCGATCCGGTCAGCGCCAGCATCAGGCTGTCGTTACCCCAATGGAACACCTGGCTCACTGAGAACGCCGAGACGCTGCCCAGCAACAACCAGCCGGCCGTGCGAATGGGGAACATCTCGGTAGCCTGAACGACCCAGACAATACCCAGAATGGCGACAAAGCTGATATCGACCAGAAAATACAGAGACACAATGGCCGCTGCCTGCAGCCACAATAGCGACAGCAGGCGCTGCCGCGAGTTTTCCGCCCAGGCGGAGGTGAAGAGCACGAAGCAGATGACGTCCAGCGCAAACAGCGTCGAAATCACGGTCAGCATGGGCCGCCATTGACCCGCCGCGTCTGCCAGCAGGTAAACAGACAGTGCACTGACTATGACCAGAACTGCGCCGCCAGTGAGGCTCTGCGCACGGGTGCTACTCCAGAAACTGTCCATGCCAGTTGACCTCGGTGTGGTGATAATCGGGCGTGCTGTCAGTCGTCTCCGGAGCCTATCAACAGCGTGTTGCCTTCACTGTCGCGCAGGAGGGCAAAGCTCTGCTCTGGGTTCCAGGGTGCGGGTCCGGGTGCCTGCATGCCCTGCACCCCGCGGGCGCACAAGTCTTCATAGGTCGTCTCTACGTCATCGACGGCGAGCACCAGGCTGGGCACTTCATTGATCAGATCATCCTCTCGCTGGGTCAGAACGATTGCTGTTTCCGCGCCGGGGATACCCAGTTCGATCCAGCGCCAGCCGGCTTTATAGGGGGTGTTCTGAAGTATTCTGAAACCCAGCTTTTCGGTATAGAAGCGCATGGCGCGACGCTGGTTGCTGACCGGCAACTGAGTGAACTTGATAAACTGCAACATCCTGGAGCCTCGTTCAGATTCTGGTTTGCATTAACAGGTTAAGGTGCCGGGTATACCTGTTTGCCGGCAATCCATACCTGCTCAAGTGTGCGGGTATGTCTGATGTCCTGCAATGGATTTTCGCTCATGATCAGCAGGTCGGCCCATTTTCCCGGTTCCAGCGTACCGGTATCGCTCAGTCCCATGCAGGCGGCAGCGCCGCCGGTTGCGGCGTGCAGGATCTGCATGGGCGCAAGACCAGCGTCCTGCATCATCCACATCTCAAGGTGTTCGAAGTAACCCTGGAAGCGTGCGGGTGGACCGCTATCAGTGCCCATCGCAATCTGCACACCGGCATCGGCGAGGATCTTGACATTAGCCATGGCGACAGGGAGGGAGGCTTTGTATTGTTGCGCTGCGCTATTGCCTCGAAGCCGTTGCTGCCGCCCGGGTTCCCGCAGGGTATCCAGTACGCCGGTGTCGGCTTCACGCAGGAAAAACGGGTCGCTGAAAAACGCCGGTTCGCTTTCGTAAATGTACGTTGACAGTTCTCGCGTCAGTGTCGGGCTGTAGCACAGGTTGCGGTCCCGCATCAGCGCGATGAACTCATCGTCGACGTGTACATCGCGCACGCTGTGCGCAATGAAGTCGGCGCCAGCGCGAATCAGATCCTTGGTGTCCTGCAGGTAATAGGTATGTACCGCGAGCGGTATATTGTGGTGGTCGGCGCGCTCACTGATGGCCTGATAAACGTCCGGCGACATTTTCGCGGTGCGGCCCAGATTGTCGTCAACGCGGATCTTGATGAAGTTCGGCGACATACCGGCTGTTCTGTCAACCAGGGCGCGGGCCGCTTCCGGGGTCTGCGCGGACAGCACCGGGCCGGCGACGTAAAGTCGGGCGCGATCGAGCGACGCGGTGTTCTGCTCATCACGCAGGGCAAACCCCTCCGCCTCATCGTCGCCCAGGCTGATAACAGTGGTCACGCCGTAACGAGCGTACAGATCGAGTTGCCGAATCAGGTTGTCCCGGCTGTAGTGGCCTGCTTCCAGGCCGCGAACTGCGCCGGCATGACCGTGGGTATTGATAAATCCGGGGGTCAGGGTTTTACCCGCCAGTGACTGTCTCACGGCGTTGGCAGGGATGGTGACGCTGCCGGCTGCGCCAACAGCGATGATGCGTCCGTCATCAATCACCAGTACGCCGTTTTCGACGGGCGCTGTGCCGGTGCCATCAATAATGCGTACATCAGTCAGCGCCACCGGCACCGCCAGCGACGTTGTCGCCAGTAATGACAGGACACAGCCGCACAGGGCGTTGCGGGTGGCGGCGCGCAAAGAAAACCGCCGGGTGGCGTGGAGGGGCATCATCGGCTCCGGTCAGCGTAGATTGTGTCATCATTATGCGGATGTCACTTCCGGTTCGCAACTTCATTGCCAATTGACAGCTGAGTCACAAGTGTAGGTTAATGCCTGTTAATAGGTATCATCATGAAAGGGGTTGCTTGATGGAAGCGTTACAAAATCTGGATTTGGCAAACATGAATGTCAGCACCGAAGTATTGTTGGCTTTCGCCATGGCCTACGGGCCCAGAGTCATCGGGGCGATCCTGACCCTGGTGCTGGGTCTGTGGTTGGCCGGGCTGGCGGGCAGGGTCGTGAAAGGCATCCTGGCCAAGAGCAAGGTCGACCCTTCGCTGGGTTCGTTTCTGAGCAGCCTGCTGGCGATTCTGTTGAAGGTGCTGGTCTATATCACCGCGCTGGGTGTGCTGGGTATCGAAATGACATCCTTTATTGCCATTCTCGGTGCTGCGGGTCTGGCCATTGGTCTGGCGATGTCCGGGACACTGCAGAACTTCGCCGGTGGTGTCATGATCCTGTTTTTCAAATACTTCAAGGTGGGAGACTTCATTGAAGCCCAGGGGTATATGGGGTCGGTCAAGGAAATACAGATATTTGTTACCATACTGACTACCCCGGACAACAAGACCATCATATTGCCCAATGGGCCGCTTGCCACCGGGTCGTTGACCAATTTCTCGGCCCAGGCGACACGACGTGTCGACTGGACGTTTGGCATCGCCTACGGTGATGACGTGGACAAGGCTTACGCTGTACTGGGTGCCCTGATCGCGGGCGATGAACGCATTCTGAAGGATCCCGAGCCTTTTATGGCGGTCTCCGCGCTGGCTGACAGCGCCGTCAATATTGTGGTTCGCGTGTGGGTCAATGCGGCAGACTACTGGCCGGTGCATTTCAGAATGAATGAAATGGTTTACAAAACGTTTGATAAAGAGGGGTTGAGTATTCCGTTTCCGCAGCGGGATGTTCACCTGTATCAGGCAGCAATGCCTGATGCGTAGCGGGCGCGGCGGGTGCCGGCGTCTAGATGATCACATCAATGTCGGTGAAGCCATCGACGAAGGAGAGTCGTCATGAAATCGATCAAGTACAGAAACGTTTTGGTATGGACTATGGCCATGATGCTGTTACTCGGGCTTGGTGCACAGGCGCATGCAGCGCCCCCCGGCATGGTAAGTTCAGAGCAACTGACGCAGCAGTTACAACTGGACAGTCAGCGGTCAGCAATTGTGCAGTTCCTCGGTCGGGACGATGTGCAGGCGCAACTCATGGCACGGGGAGTTGATGTCGCTGACGCAGCATTGCGCGTCGGGAACATGACTGCCGCCGAGCTGTCGATGCTGTCCGCGCAGATTGATGAACTGCCCGCGGGCGAAGGCGTGCTGGAAACTGTGCTGTTTCTGCTGGTGATTTTCATGCTGCTGGACATTGCCGGGGTGACGGATATTTTCCCCGGCATCTGATGCCGCGCAGGCCTGAGCACCCCGGTGCCGGGTAGTCGTGGCGACGCCCCGGCGCACTGGCAGGCGCCGGGTCAGCGCTCAAAAAGTATGTCGCAACAGATAATGTAATCGCCGTCTTCGATGTGGGTCTTGACCGACAGTGTGATACACAGGGTGCCATCGGAGATGGAGAAATAGGGCGGTGTCACTTGCAGATTGCCCGGATTCTGCACGGCGTTGACAAAATAGTCCCGTCGTTTCCAGCTGGCACCGTGCGTGTCGGCCAGTACCCGCAGGCGATTTCGTGTCGACAGCTGAATGGTCGGAGAGTCAAGGTTCGAGTGACACTGGCTGCCATCCAGCGCTAGCTGATACAGGCGAATAGTGCGTTCAAGTTTGAACATGCCCTCAGCCACATCAACGACCTGATTCTTTTTTTGTGCACCAATGGTCAGCGCGGCAAACCGGTGACTGTATGGCGACAACAATTGTCGTTCGTTTTCGCTGCTGCGCAACGTCAGCTCATCAAAACTGTTATACAGTGATTTCCACAGCCCGCTGCGCGTTGCTACCGATTCCGACAGTAAAAAAGGATGGGCAAAGTAAAAGCCCTGGACCAGGTCGACCTGCGCATCCATGGCCGCGACCGCTTCCTGCTCCGTTTCGATGCCTTCTGCCAGCACAATGCACTGACAATTATGCAGCATGCTGGTGACGCCTTTTAGCAGGTCCTTGACGCTGGGGTCGACCCCGGCTTTTTGCAGCATGCCGCGGTCCAGTTTGACAATGTCGGGTTGAATGCGCCAGATACGTTCGAAGTTGGAATGCCCGGCGCCAAAGTCATCAATGGCAATCAGGAATCCCATGTCCTTGTATTCCTGGATCTGTGCTTCCAGTTGTATTTCGTCATCAATGGTGGATTCCAGGATTTCAATAACGATACGGTTGGCATTGTAATGTTTCTCCAGCATCAGCCTGCTCAGAAACGCACTGAAGGTTTTCTTCTGGGACAGAGTCTTCGGATCGACGTTCAGGAACAACCAGGCGTTGGGCGGATCAATGGCGTAAAAATTTTCCAGATGAATCAGTTGGCAGAGTTTGTCAAGCTCGACGATGGTGTTTTCCTCGCGGACACCAAAAAGTATGGCAGGCGGAATGACCTGATCATCATGGGTAATGGCGCGTGCCAGGCCTTCCAGCCCGACAATGCGGCGGTGGGCCAGGCTGTAGATTGGCTGAAATGCAGAAATAATACGCAGATCACCATAATGGCCACAGCGATTGCCGCGGAAAAAGCCTAGCGGGTGAGAGTCATCGGTTGTTGGCAAAGTCACTGTTGAAGCCTGGATCCCTGTTATTGCCCTGAAACACAATCAATGTAGCAAGGATAAGGTTCTAGCGCGACAAAACCTCCAGTGGAAAATAAAGGCCTGCCCGCAAGCTGCGAGTTTTCTGATTGTAGGAAATAAGCGCTTCGCCGTATCCCTCATAGTAACTGATGAAGAATGCGCTGTTTACCCAGGGTCTGCGGTAGCTGATGTCCAGCTGGTAACTGTACTTCTCCACCGCATCGCCCTTTAGCAGTTTCAGGCGGAGTTGCGTGCGGTCATTGGGGCTGAACTTGAAAGTAACCTCACCTGAACCCAGATAGTCTTTAATGTCACTGTTGGTGTCTTCTGCGCCCAGGACATTCCACAGCTTGACATCCACGCTGAGGCTGGGGAGCAAGTCAAACTCTCTCTGCACGTAGGCGCGGTCCCAGCTGCGCGAGCCGGCGCCAGGCAGACCATTGGATTGATGTTCAATGCCAATGATATCGATGAAAGGGAATTTGCCTGCCAGTGGCCGGGACGGCTGGTCAAAGCGCCAGAAAACCTCCGGGTTGTAATTGTGTTCTGCAAACGGTTGAGAGTCCTCTGAGATGTCCCACCATGAGCGTTGTGAATAACCGAACGCCAGCGGTGACATGAACGTCAGGTTGGTGATTTCCTGAAACAGGTTGAAGGTCAGCCCGAGCTCGAATTTGGTATCGAGCTGCTCACCACTGAACGGGGGGGAGCCGTCAGCTGTGCGTGCCCGGCCGAAGACAATGTAATTATCCTTGTAGGGACGAAAAAAGCGGGTCAGGTCTGTGGCTGGCACCACCACAGCGCTGCTGCCGGGGTCGTCCGTGATGCTGCTGGTGTCAGTCCGGACAGCGTCGGATGAGCGTTGCCGCTCGCATCGCGCATACAGGTCAGTGACGCTGGCGCTGCGATATTCCGATTGGATGACCAGCTGCTGCACACATGCCTGAATGTCCGGGACCGGGCCGGTGGCCTGCGCGCCAGCCCAGCCAGGCGCCGCAAGCGCCAGCACACAACCCAGTGCCTGCCACCGGCGGGGCGTCGGTGCTGGCAGACAGTGGGCGGGGCGGGATCGGCAGGATGTGGTTGAATTCATGGTGCATAGTTTACTGCATACACTTGTCAAACACACGACGGCAGTGCCAGACTTGGTGCATAACAGTAAAAGCTGCATATGGCTCCCGACTGGAGGACAGGCCAATAATGATAACTAGAAAACCATTCCACACAATTCGGTTGCTGGTGTACTGGTTCGCGATGAGCGTGCCGGCGCTGTTGACGACTACCCTCAGTGCTCAGCAGCTGCTGCCGCTGGCTGAGACCATGCAGGGCAAGCTGCTGGGAGTCTACTCGGCGCGGTCGCCGGCGGTTAAGGTGTTCAAGGGCATTCCTTATGCCGCCCCCCCGGTTGGCCAGGCCCGGTGGCAGCCGCCGCAAGCCGCCCCAGGCTGGACCGGGGAGCGTCGGGCTGACGTTTTTGCGCCAGACTGCATGCAGCAGCCTTACCCGGAGGGATCTTTTTTCTATCGCCCTGCGCGATTGAACAGCGAGGATTGCCTGTACCTGAACGTATGGACGGCCGCCGAGCCGGAAGAGTCGCGCCCGGTCATGGTGTGGCTGCATGGTGGCGCACTGACCCGTGGGTCCGGCGCCATTGATACTTACGATGGTAGCAGCCTTGCTCAGAAGGATGTCGTGCTGGTGACGATCAATTATCGTCTCGGCGTATTCGGGTATTTTGCCCATCCGGAGCTGGTGGCTGAGTCACCGGCATTTTCGGCTGGCAACTATGGCATCCTGGATCAGATTCAGGCGTTGAAATGGGTGCAGGAAAATATCGGTGCCTTTGGTGGTGATCCGGATAATGTCACGGTATTTGGTGAATCGGCAGGCGCCTGGAGTGTACATTTTCTGACCGCCAGTCCCCTGGCTGAAGGCCTGTTTCACAAAGCCATTGCACAAAGCGGGGCGCGGCTGGACACGCGCGTGGAGCTCGATCGACAGAGCAGTGCCGGCGCGTCCGCTGCGGCTACCGGGGTGCAGCTGGCGAGCCAGCTGGGTGCCGGTTCGCTGACTGACCTGCGCGCAATGCCTGCCCGTGAGCTGCTGGACCGGGCGGCAGATGCGGGATTTCGCACCGATGGTATCGTCGATGGCTGGGTGATTCCCGAGCAGCCTTACCAGATGTTTTCACAGGGTCGTCAGCACAAAGTGCCTGTGCTGGTGGGTTTCAACAGTGAAGAAGGCACAACACTGGGCGCAGCAAGCGCCCTGCCGGATTCAGCGGCTGCCTATGAGGCGCGTCTGCGCTCAGTCTATGGCGATCTGGCGGACATGATTCTGGAGGTCTATCCGTCAGACGATATCCGCAAGTCCACGCTTGATAACTATCGTGACGGCGCCTTTGGCTGGAATATGGTGACCTGGGCCAACCTGACCCGTAATGTCGATGAGCCGGCATTTCTGTATTTTTTCACGCATCGACCACCCGGGCCGATGGCTCAGGAACTGGGGGCGTACCACGCGGCAGAGATTGCGTATGTGTTTAACAATGTGCATACACTGCGAAATCAACCTTCGGCCATGGACTACCGTCTTGCAGATATCATGTCGGATTATTGGGTAAATTTTGCCCATCACGGGGTGCCCAGTGCCCCCGGTCAGCCGCAGTGGTTGCCGTACACCAACGCAGAGCGCAATTATCTGCTGCTGGGGACTCAGGTCAGTGCTGAGCGGGATCTGCTGCCGGAACACTGGGCGGTGTTCGATCGCGTGATGGACCGGCGCCGCTGACAGCAGGTCAGACAGCGGCGAAGTGCCTGGTCAACAGCGATGCCAGTGCTGTCGTTGCCGGCCCGCAACTGTCGCTGGCTGTCATCATCATGTAGATCGGCAATTGCCGCTCGGCACCCTGGCTGAGCGGTACAATTTTTAAGTGTCCCTGCTCGATATCCTGCGCTACCCAGTCATAGGGCACAAAGGCGAAGGCGAGCCCGGCGCGCAGTATTTTCAGGGTGGTGGAAAAATGGCTGACCGTCCAGCGTTGCTCGGAGCCTAGCCAGCCGGCATCCTGTTCACGGCGTGTGCCACTGTCCCGCAATACGACCTGTCGCCAGGTGCGCAGCTCCCAGTCATTGATACCGGCATCAGCATCAGCCTCGACCTGGCACAGCGGATGATCGGGGTGGGCCACCGCAATCATGCGGATGGTTTTCAACGGCGTGCCCAGATGCCCTACCGGCACCTGATTGCCCAGCACAATGTCGGCCTTTTTCTCCAGCAGCGCTTCGGTTGTGCCGGACAACTGCGTTTCCAGCACGCGCAGCCGTGTCATCGGATACATCAGTGAAAACCGGTCGAGGACCGGAATCAGCTGCCCTGGTTCAAGCAGGCCGTCAATCGCCAGCACAATTTCCGATTCAATGCCGCGCGCCAGTAATTGGGCGGTCTGTTCAGCCGCCTCGGCCTGCGCCAGCAATTGGCTTGCCCGCCGGTACATGACTTTGCCTTCCCGGGTCAGCACTGCCTTGCGACCGGCCAGCTCCAGAACAGGGGTGGGCAGCAGTTCATTCAGTCGGGCAATGGCATAACTGACACTGGACTGGCTCTTGTTCAGCGCCTCGGCAGCGTTGGCAAAGCTGCCTTCATCAACAACCGCCTTGAAGGCCGCCCATTGTTCGAGGCTGATGCGAGGAAGTTTCATATAGTTCGAAAAACCAGATGTATAAGCGGCTAAAATTGCATCATAACATCAGTTCATTACGGGTAATATACTCAACATCAGTCATCATGCCGATGACGGGAGGTGAACATGACCAGGATTAAAACAGTTCAGGAAATCATTGCTGCGCGAGCATCGTCAGACGGTGACGGGGTCAAACTGATGCGTGTGTTTGGCGGTGCCGGTGATCCGGCGCGCTTTGACCCCTTCCTGATGATGGATGAGTTTGGTTCTTATGATGCCAGTGATTACATCGGCGGTTTTCCGCCGCACCCGCATCGTGGCTTCGAGACCATCACCTACATGCTTGAGGGTCACATGGAGCATCAGGATCATATGGGCAACGTTGGTGACCTGCGCAATGGGGATGTGCAGTGGATGACGGCTGGCGCGGGCATCATTCATTCCGAGATGCCGAAGCAGACCGAAGGTCGCATGCGCGGTTTCCAGGTCTGGCTGAATCTGCCATCACACAGCAAGATGCAGCCGCCGGCATACCGGGATATCGCGTCGGCAACGATTCCGGTTGCCGACGTGGCGGGCATCCGCGCCAAGCTGATTGCCGGCAAGGCAAGTCTGGATGATCAGCCGTTGGATGGTCTGGTGTCGCGGCCGGATACTGATCCGGTTTATCTGGACCTGGTGTTCGGTGGCAATCTGGAGGCGCATGCGCTGACAGTGCCGGCAGGTCACACTGTCATGGTTTATGTCTATGAAGGGGCGGTAGCCCTGGGCGAAGCCGCGACACAGGTCAAGCGTGGCCAGGTAGCCCGTCTGGACCGTGATGGCGATACTGTGATGATCACCCCGCAGGCGACCGATACCCGGCTGGTAGTGCTGGCCGGCAAGCCTCTGCAGGAACCGATAGTGCAGTACGGTCCGTTTGTCATGAACACGCGGCAGGAGATTGAACAGGCATTGACTGACTATCAGCGGGGCGAGCTTGCCAGGACTTTTTAGTCTTAAAAAGAATATCTTAATGATTAAATATTCTTTTATGGAATAAAGCTTCTGCTCTATACTGCCATTCCGATTCGTTTGGTGCCGGGTTTTCCGGACAAAACCTGGCAAGTGAGGCGCAATATGGAATGGCAGGGCTGGTTGTCGCTGGCACTAACACTGGGCGTGCTGGGTGTGTTGATCGTGACACGCCTGGCGCCCCACGTGGTGTTGCTGGGTGCATTGGCCATCCTGAGTATGACCGGCGTTTTGAGCGCTAACGAAGCGCTGGCGGGATTTGGAAATCCCGGGCTGATCACCGTCGCGGCAATGTTCGCCGTCGCTGGCGGGCTGCATGCCTCCGGCGGCATCGATTTGCTGGTCAACAGGTTTCTGGGCCGGCCGAAAACCCTGCGGGCGGCAATGTTCAGAATGTTTCTGCCGGTGTTGCCCCTGAGTGCCTTTCTTAACAATACGCCGGTGGTCGCCACCATGATTCCTGCCGTCAATGCCTGGTCACGCAAAATCGGCATTGCGCCCTCCCGTCTGCTGATCCCACTGAGTTATGGCGCCATTGTCGGTGGCACTCTGACCCTGATTGGCACCAGCACCAATCTGGTGGTCTCCGGGCAATATGAAGCACTGACCGGCAATGACGGATTCAGCATCTTTTCCATCACCCTGGTAGGCCTGCCGGTGGTGCTGGTGTCGGTGGTCTTCATGATACTGGTGCTGCCGCGCCTGTTGCCCGACCGCAGTGCCAGACGTCCCTTTGCCAATATGCGTGAGTTTACCGTAGAGGTCGCGGTGGATCCGCATGGTCCGCTGGTCGGCCTGACAGTGGAAAAAGCCGGCTTGCGGGCGTTGGAGCGTCTGTACCTGGTGGAAATTCTGCGCGGTGACACCGTGGTCACGGCGGCGCCGTCGGAAGAGATCCTGCTGGCTGGCGACCGTCTGGTGTTTGCCGGCGAAACTGACGCGGTCACCGATCTGCTCAGAATTCATGGCATAACGGCGTCTGTCGGCGATGGCAATGATGCACTGATGCAGGATCGTGCCGAGCGTCGCTTGGTGGAAGTGGTGGTCTCACAATCCTGCGCCGCCGTGGGCGAAACCATACGCAGTTCACGATTTCATGATCGCTACGGTGCTATTGTGCTGGCACTGGCCCGTAACGGCGAGCGTATCGCCGGAAATCTGGGCAATATTATCATCATGCCCGGTGACACCATGTTGCTGGAGGCGCGTCCGGCGTTTGTGACCCGTCAGCAGTACAACAAGGATTTTCTCGTCGTCAATGATCTCGACAAGGAAACCCCCCGGCATGAAAAGGCATTGCTGGCCTGGGCAATCCTGCTGTTTGCTGTGGGAGGCGCCGGGATGGGCCTGATATCCATGTTGAACGCGGCGCTGCTGGCGGCCGGTTTGATGCTGGCGACCGGTTGTCTGACGATCTCCCAGGCGGAAAAAAGTCTCGATCTGCCGGTGTTGATCACGATTGCGGCATCGTTTGCCCTGGGTGCGGCACTGCAGAAAACCGGCGTCGCCGACGCCCTGGCAGAGGGGCTGGTCGCTCTGAGTGGCGGGCGGCCATGGCTGATGCTGATTCTGATGTATGTGGCAGTATCATTGCTCACGGAAACCATCACCAACAATGCGGCCGCGGTGATCATGGTGCCGTTGGCGCTGGCGATTACCCAGCAGGCCGGGCTGGATCCCGAGCCCTTCATGTTTGCCATCATGATTGCCGCCTCGGCCAGCTTTGCGACGCCGCTGGGTTATCAGACCAACCTGATGGTATACGGACCCGGCGCCTACCGGTTCAGTGATTTCCTGCGCGCCGGTATTCCGATGAACATCATTGTGGGCATCACCGCGATCGGCGTATTACTGCTGGGCTGGCCATTGCGCCTGTAGCCGGGTACCGGCGCAATGGTGAGATGGCAGAACGCTTCAGGGCAGTGAGAACACGTAAACTGCGTTGCCGTCGGGTGGCGGTGACAGATCCGGTGCCACCGCGCGTGGCACCATGCGGGGGCTGGTGCCACCATTTGCCGTAGTGACAGCAATGTACTGCCTGCCGTCTATCCGGAAGCTCAATGGATGCCCCTGAACGGCAGTGCCAAGCCGGGTCTCCCAGACAATGTCGCCGTTGCGGACATCGAACGCCCGGAAACGCCGGTCCAGGTCACCCACAAAGGCCAGGTTGCCGGCCGTTGACAGGACCCCGGTAATAAATGACGCGCGCTGCTCATAACTCCACAGCTCGGTCAGCGAGCTGACATCGTAGGCTGCCAGTTTGCCCAGATTGCCGTCAGTGCCGGGCATCTCATGAAAGCGCCGGTTTGACGCCAGTCCGCCAGACCCTTCCACCAGTTCTACCGCACGTGCCCGGTTATCGAGGCAGGTCTGGCTGAGCGGGGCGATCAGCGCGCCGCTGGGCGCATGATAGCTCATGGCGTGCCAGTTCTTGCCGCCGGCGCTGCTGGGGCAGGCGTTAACCCATTCGTCCAGCTGAGCATTGATGATGTCGTCTCGGTAGGTTACCGCGCCGGTATCAGGGTCGATATGGGTGAACACATTCTGGTACATGGTTTCGGTGAAACCCAGGAACTCGCCGGTTTCACGATCATTTTTCCAGAGGATGCCATGTTTGCCAATGGACAGCACCAGCTTGCGGCCATCCCGGTCAACCAGCACCCGCTCGAAGACTTCGTCCAGGTCCAGGGCCTCGCCGGGGACATGCTGGAAATGCCACGCCAGTTCGCCAGTGTCGACGTCAATAGCCAGCGTCGAATTGGTATACAGGCCGGCATCGTGAATCGACATGTGGCGGCTGGGCGGCGCCCACGGTTTGGCCTGTGCAACGCCCCAGTAGGTCAGGCGAGACTCGGGATCGTAGCTGCCGGTGATCCAGGTTTCCCCGCCGGCGCGAAAAATATCCGCCAGTCCGCCCCAGGTGTCTCCGCCCGGCTCGCCAGCCTTGGCAATGGTGTCAAAGCGCCACGCCAGTTCGCCGGTGTCGGCGTCATAGGCGCTGATGTAGCAGTCTTCCGGAATATAGCTGGCACAGCCGGCGAGGCCAACGATGATCTTGTCGTCGGCAATCAGTGGCCCACTGGAATTGGCAAACCCCTTGTCGCTGTCAGCAATGATGGCTTCCCAAACCTGCTCGCCGGTGCGCGCATCCAGTGCGACCAGTCGGGCATCGGTGGTGGCCTGAATGATCTTGTCATCATAAATCGCGATGTTGCGCATGTCCTCACCGGTGGCAGGGCCGGCCGCGTGTTCCCAGATAAGTTCGCCATCGCGCGCGTCCAGCGCCTGCACGATATTGCCGGGGTTGATGAGAAACATGACACCATCATGCACGATCGGCGCCGGCTCAGAATCGCCGGTGTGCATGTTCCAGACCCACTCGAGCCGCAGATCACTGACGTTGTCCAGATTGATCTGCGCCAGTTCGCTGTAACTCCAGGCTTGCGGGTTGCCCCGCCACATCAGCCAGTCATCAGGGGACGGATCAGCCAGTTCGGCGGCACTGACAGGCTGGAAATTTTCTACCGTGCCCGCTACCGTGACGCCGGTGGGCGGGGTGGTTTCCCGGCCTTGATTGCTGCTGGCCGCCGCGACTGCGCTGGCCCGGGGCATGTCGTTCAGTCTGGTGCGGGTGCTGACGGCCAAAGGCACCGGGCCATCAGCGACACCGTTGGCGTCAAGAATGTGTGCGGTAATACCAACATAATCTGCCGACTGCAGGGCGGGGGCACCGCCCGGGGGCATGCTGGTGCTGATTAGCTGTATCAAGGCGCTGCTGGCCTGCCCTCCCCAGCGGGTTATGAAGGCTTCGCCGCTCAGCGCAGGGCCGGCTGCACCGCCATTGAGCCGCGTGCCATGACAGGAGGCGCAGTAACTGTTGTAGCGCGCCGCGCCCAGGCTGGCCTGCGCCGCCGTGTAGCTGGCAACCACGTCGTCGCTGCCGGGTCCTGAGGTATTGATACCGCTACAGGCAGTCAGGGTCAGGAGAAACGCGCTGGCGACCAGAAGCGGCCGGCCCGCGCGCGTGTCGGGTTTGTTGCTGTTGCTTGGCATGATGGGATCCGTGTGTTTTATTGTTAGCCTAAACTCTATATGATTCGGGGTGTTGAGTACATAACAGGCGACGGAGGCAGGCAAAGCCAGGATGCGACATAAACAGGCGTGGAGAATGAGTCTTGTCTGGCTAAGCTGTCTGTTGTCGACGGCGACACTGGCATTGGAACTGGACAGTTTTCCCGGGGGGCTGGTGCCGGGCGGCGAAATGATCCTGTTTGAAGACCAGACCGCCGAACTGGACTTTGACGAAGCCAGAGCCCAGTTGAATAGCGCCGGCCTGCCCTGGGTGGCGCCGGGGCAGCCGAACCTGGGCTACCGGCGCAGCGCGCTCTGGGTCAGGGTCGACCTGGAAAATCGCTTTGATGAACCTCGCGACTGGGTGGCCTATATCGGTTTTCCCAATCTTGACCGGGTGGATTTCTATTATCAGGATACCGCCGGCAACTGGCAAAACCATGCCGCAGGCAGTGCGCTGCCATTCCGTGCCCGCCATCTGATGCACCGCAGTATCAACTTTGAGTTCCAGGTGCCCCCGTCGGAACCCATGTCCATCTACTTTCGCGTTGAAAGTACCGGTTCATTGCAATTCCCGCTGTCGCTGGCCAGTACCACGCTGTTCGCCTCGGAGGCTCAGCGCACCCTGTTTACATCGGGGCTGTACTACGGCCTGATGTTGATGATCGCGATTTACAGTTTCACGGTCTGGTATACCAGCCGTGAATCCGGCTTTGCATATTTTGCGCTGTTGGTCGTGTTCGGCAGCTTTTATACCCTTGCCACCCAGGGTCTGGCGTACCAGTATCTGTGGCCGGAGGCACCCGCATGGGCAAACCGTGCCACCGGGGTGTTCAGTCTGATGGCCAACGTGGCAGCAGCGCTCTTTGTCCGCTCATTCCTGAATCTCAAATCGCTTGATTACCGCCTGGATCGTGCCGCGCGGCTTTTTCTGGGCCTGGCCGTGCTGGGGGTGGTGCTGGGGTTCTTTGTCGATTCGGGGCTGGTCAATCGCATGTCTCTGGCGTACACCGCGTGTCTGACCGTGCTGGTCACTCTGTCGGGATTGCTGGCCCGGCGTCGCCAGGTGCGAGCAGCCCGGTTCTTTGTCTCTGCCTGGACCATTCTGTTGATCGGTATCCTGCTCGAGCTGATGCAGCGCATGGGGGTCATCATCCCGCCGTTGCTGGCTTACAATGGCGTGCAGATTGCGACGCTGGCCGCGGTGACGGTTCTGGCGTTGGGGTTAAGTGACCGTTTGCAGGGCATGATGGAAGGGTACAAGGCTGCCCAGCAGGATCTGCTGCGGGCGAATCAGCTCAAGATAGAAGCGCTGCAGCAAGCTGATAACGTCAAGGAAGAGTTTATCGCCAATGTGTCGCATGAGCTGCGTACCCCGCTGACCGGTATTATCGGGCTGGCAGAAATCATGCTGGCCGACCGCTCAAGTGATCTGAATGCCTCGCAGCGGGAAACCCTGACGCTGATGAAAGTCAGTGCGCAACGCCTGTCGAGCCTGGTCAATGATGTCATCGATTTCTCCGCTATCAAGAATGGACACCTGGCACTGAACAAGCGGGATATCGACCTCAAAGAGGTTTGTCAGGTGGTTGCCCGCATGACCCGGCCCCTGGTTGGCGACAAACCGATCAAACTGGTTGAAAGTTATCCCCCGGCCAAGATTATCGTGGAAGGCGATGAGGACCGTCTGCAGCAGGTGCTGTTCAACCTGGTGGCCAATGCCGTCAAGTTTACCCCGCACGGCAGTGTCACGATCGCGGTGGAGGTACTGGAGCTGGATGTCCGGGTCTCTGTGCGCGATACCGGCATTGGTATCTCTGCCGCAGAGCAGCGCAATATATTCAAGCGTTTCTACCAGATCGACTCGGATGAGGCGCGCCAGGCCGGTGGCACCGGCCTGGGATTGTCCATCTCCCAGCGCTTGCTGGAACTGCACGAATCGGAGATTGTGTTGCGCAGCACGCCCGGCGAAGGTTCGCTCTTCTATTTCGATCTGCCGCTGAAAAAATCCCTGCCAGAAGGCAAAAAATCGGGCAAATCTGAGGACAATGACAGCAATGACGCCAGTCGGGACGTGATTGCATCAAAGCCTGCCGGTCTTGCTGCCGCGTTGCAGGCGACCGGGATGAGTATTGAACGACGCAGTAACCAGGGTCCGCTGCATGCAGAGGCCGACGATGAGGCGACTGTTGGCGATGACCGGCAGCTAGCGCCAGGACAGACACAGGGCAAAATCCTGGTGGTTGACGATGAATACCTGAACCTGAGAATCGTGGAGTCGCATCTGGCTGACCGTTACCAGCTCACCACCGCGCTCAGCGGTGCCGAGGCTCTGGAAAAACTGAGTCATGAAAAGCCGGAGCTGATCATTCTGGATCTGATGATGCCGGTCATGACGGGTTACCAGTTCTGCCAGATCGTCCGCAAGCGTTACGATTCCGATGAACTGCCGATTGTCATTCTGACTGCAAAAAATCGTGTCGAAGATCTGGTCAAGGGGTTGAGCCTGGGCGCCAATGATTACATCACCAAACCGTTCAGCAAGGAAGAGCTGCGTATCCGCATCGACAAGCAATTCGAATTGCTGAACCTCAACCATGTCAAACGCGACAACCAGCGCCTCAGCTGGCAGTTGCAGCGTTACGAGGAAAGCGAAAAACGCCTGCGCGCACGCGAACAGCGCCTGGCCGCATTGCTCGATGTGACCGGTGATCCGCTGCTGGCCATTGACGAAGCCGGCATTGTGATTTTCATCAACAATGCCGCTGAGCAGCTGCTGCAGGTCAGCGCTGACGCCTGCCTGCAACAGTCGGTCAATCGGGTATCGGAGCAGTTGATGTCGCGTTCGCCGGCACTGGCAGAAGCCGTGCATTTCCCGTTCAATGAAGACCGAATCTCACGGCCGGGCAATACCGAGTATTTTGACTTTGAGCTGGAATCGGTTCAGGGCAGATTCTGCCTGTTGACGTTAAGTCAGGTCGATCAGGAATTTTATCTGCTGGTGTTTGAGACCGGCGTCATGACGCCGGTCAGTCAGGGAGAACCGGCAGAGGCACCTGACACGCTGAGCCTGCCGCAGATTATCGAGGAGATAAACCGGAATGTGGAGCGAACCCAGTTGCTCGGCGAGTACCTGGCGCAGATCAAGCCGGAGGATCTGCACAAACACAAGGATCTGGTCGACGAGTTGGGGCATTTCGATAAGCTGATCAATCATCTGTCTGGTACGCTGATCCCCGACGATGACGATGACAGCGAGTTAAAGTATCGCGAGGCCCTGGTCAAGGTCATGCAGGACTGCCATTACTACTGGCAGAAGGTAACCGGCGAGTCAATTATCGACCTTGCCGAAAAAAGCCGTATCTGGAGCGTCAGTATTGACAATGGCCGGTTGCGTACACGTTCGATGAACCGTTACCTGTCTTTGGACAAATTGCCAGCGAACCCAAGGTGGCGCCAGGTGGCCCGCACTGCATACTTCGTGTTGTCCAAAGTATCCTCGGACGAGGAAGCGAGAAATTCACTGGAGACTTCCGTGGCCCGGTTGCAGGAGATCGTTGAACAGAAAGCGCTCAACTGAGCATGTGACAACAATGACAATAGCACCACAGGCACCCTCATGAATCGTTTGATCAGCAGGCTCAGCGGCCGGGTCGCCGTTGCCGTGCTTCTGGCCTTCTGCCCGGCTCCCGCCATATCCCAATACGGCGCGCCGGACGGCGAATGGCATACCTGGGGTGGCGACCACGGATTCACCCGTTATTCCGCCCTGGATCAGATTGATGTCAACAATGTCGGTGACCTGGAAATCGCCTGGCGCTGGCGCGCCCTGCCGCTGGGTGATCGCCCGGACCGTAACTTGAAGGCAACGCCGCTGATGATTGACGGCGTGCTTTTCGTGCCATCCGGACAGCATCAGGTGGTGGCGCTGGATGCGGCCACCGGACAGGAGGTCTGGCGCTATACACCTGACCCGGCCAGTGTGGCTGATCGCGGACTTGGCCTGGGCAGCCGGTCACTGGCCTACTGGCGTGACGGCGACGAAGCGCGGATTTTCCACAACACACTGGACGGCCGTCTGCTGTCCATTGACGCCCGCACCGGGCTGGCTGACCGCGATTTCGGTGACAATGGTACTGTCATGCTGCGTGAAGGTCTGTATCCGGATGGCAGTGATGCTGATTCAGTGGGCTCGTCATCACCCCCGGCCGTGGTCGGTGATGTTGTGGTCGCCCAGATCGTTGGCACCATTACCGCGCCCAACCGTGAAGCCACACCCGGTCACATCCGTGGTTTTAATGTTCGCACCGGTGAACTGGTATGGCGGTTCAATACCATCCCGCAACCCGGTGAACCGGGGCACGAGAGCTGGCAGGGAGATGCCTGGCGTCATACCGGCAACACCGGTGTATGGTCGATGATGAGTGTGGACACCGACACTGGGTACATCTATCTGCCGGTAGAGGCCGGCTCCAACGATTTTTATGGTGGCCACCGCCATGGCGACAATCTGTTTTCGCAAAGTCTGGTGTGTCTCGACGGGCGCACCGGCGAGCTGGTCTGGCATTATCAGCTCACGCACCACGGGCTGTGGGATTACGATCCACCATCGGCGCCGATTCTCGGCGACATCGTGGTAGACGGTCAGGTGATCAAAACTGTTACCCAGCTGACCAAGCAGGGCATGTCCTTTGTGTTTGAGCGTGTCACCGGTGAGCCGGTATGGCCGATCGAGGAGCGCCCGGTGCCACCCAGCGAGGTACCGGGCGAACGTGCCTCACCAACGCAACCCTTTCCGCGTTTGCCTGAGCCCTATCTGAGCCAGGGGTATCACGAAGACGAACTGATCGACTTTACGCCGGCTTTGCGGGAAGAAGCGCTGGCTATCGCGTCGCAATACGTGCGCGGACCGATATACACGCCGCCGACGCCGCTGCGTGAGGGCGGCACACAGGGAACCTGGGTCAATCCGGGCTATCAGGGTGGGTCCAACTGGAATGGCGCTGCGTTTGACCCGGACACGGCTACCATGTTCGTGCCACTGCGCAGGGCCCCGATGGCTGCAGCGTTATTGACACCTGACCCCTCGCTGACCAATTGGCGATACCTTCGGGCACCGTCGGTATTCATCCAGGGACCGCGGGGCTTGCCCATTGTCAGACCACCGTGGAGTCTGGTCACGGCCACTGACATGAATATCGGTCGACATACCTGGACGCGCAGCATTGGTCCTGCCTCAGACTATATTCGTCAGCATCCCGACCTGCAGGGGCTGGATCTGGATTTTGCCAACATGGGGCATCCCATGATCCGGCCCTCGCCCCTGGCCACCGCCACATTGCTGTTTCTGGCCGAAGCCGGCCACCTTAGCGGTGACCCGGGCGGACCCATGTTCCGTGCCTACGACAAACGTACCGGCGACGTGATTGCGGAAATCGAACTGCCCGCCAAGGCTTCGGGTGCGCCCATGACCTACTTTCATGAGGGGTACCAGTATATCGTCATTGCCGTCGCCACGGCCGAGCATCCGGCAGAGCTGGTGGCGCTGGCGTTGCCGGGTGCGGTGACCCGGTTTGCTGAGGAGCCAGTCGCGTTGCAGGATATGTCCGGCCGTGCGTCCGCCATTGAATTGACGGAACAGCAATATACGGCAGCCGCACAGCAGTTTTTACAAATGTGTGCGACCTGTCATGGCGAGCAGGGGCAGGGCCTGGATGGTGGTTCTGCTCCCGCGCTGATGAATCTGCCGGACCCGGCCTCGGTACGTACCATCATCGAACGGGGCGGCGTCGAAATGCCGGCATTTGCGCTGCAGCTTGATGAGACCGACATAGATCTGCTGGCGCGCTATGTGGTCATGCTGGCTACCGGCGGGAATCAGCCATGAAGGTCGGCATCTATTTTTATGATCAGGCTGACGGCCCGTCAGATGGACTTCGACTGGCAACACAATTGAGCGCTATCCGGGGCAACGCGAACAGCTCTACTGCGCACCCCATGTCGAACAGGGCTGTGCCGGGACAGGTCAGAATGGCGACGCGGGTCATGGCCGGATATTCCCGAAGAGTGGCTTCTGAGCCAATATAAGCAGGTTACCAGATGGGTGATAATCAGTCTGAGTTCATTGTTGAGGCCCCAGGAGGTACTATGAAGAGCCAAGCAAATCCCCGTTCGACATCATCGGCGGTTTCCCGGCCGACAGCCGCAGCCAGCGACGAGGCGCGACGTCATTTTGAGCGTCTGCTGCAGTTCGAGACTGACTGTTGGGACGTGCATCATGCTATCAGCAACGGCCGCCAGGATTTTGTCCTGCTCGATGTGCGCGGTGAAGCGTTGTTTGGCCTCGGCCATATCGAGGGCGCGATCAATCTGCCACATGGCAGAATCAATGACGATAGCCTCGGTGGGTTTGCAGACGCCACTCTGTTTGTCGTGTACTGCGCCGGGCCGCATTGCAATGGCGCCGACAAAGCGGCCGTCAGGCTGGCAAAGCTGCATCGGCCGGTTAAAAAAATGATTGGCGGCATCACTGGCTGGATTGACGAAGGATTCAGTCTGGTGACCGACGTGACGACAACCGCAGCAAATTGAACCAGACCACAGCCAGACCACAAAAAAGCAACAGCAGGACAGCAACATGACACAGCAAGAGCCTTTTGATTTCCAGCCAACCCTGACCGGCAGCACGATTACCTTGCGGCCGTTGCGTGAAGATGATCTGGAGCCCCTGTATGCGACCGCCAGTGATCCGCTGATCTGGGAGTTGCATCCGGACCCGCTGCGCTACCAGCGCGAGGCTTTCGAATCTCGCTACTTCAGTGGCGCCCTTGATGCTGGCAGTGCCCTGGTGGCCATCGACAACAGCACAGGTCAAATCGTGGGCTGTTCGCGATATTACGAGTGGGATCCAGTGGCGGAAGAAGTTGCCATTGGCTTTACTTTTCTGGCGCGCAGCCGCTGGGGTGGGGCGACCAACCGCGAAATGAAGACGTTGATGCTGGATCATGCCTTCAAGTGGGCGAAGCGGGTATGGTTCCACATTGGTAAAGACAACCGTCGTTCGCGACGTGGCACGGAAAAGGTGGGGGCGCGCTTCTCCCATGAAGCGCAGAAAGAGATCGGGGGCCGCGTGCTGGATTATGCCTACTATTATATTGACCGTCCCCCGGCGCCGCTTGACGAAGTGCTGGCATTTAGCAAGCGTATAGCCCGCGACGCCGGAGACCTGATGCTGGCGGAACTGCAACGCGGTGACGGTCCGGCAACGCACTTCAAGCACGAGGGACAGGAACTGGTGACAGAGGCCGATATCAAGGTCGATCAACTGATCTGTGACGCCATCCGCCAGTCTTACCCCGGGCATCAGATCCTGGCCGAAGAGTCGGCACCGGATCTTGCGCAGCTCAGCCAACTGCAGGGGCCGCTGTGGATCATTGATCCGATTGATGGCACCGTTAACTATGCCCACGGTCATCAGCACTCGGCGGTATCCATCGCCTGGGTAGTCGATGGTGTTTTGCAGACCGGTGTGGTCTATAACCCGTACAACGATGAAATGTTTTCGGCGTCCAGGGGGCAGGGTGCCACCCTGAACGACAAGGCCATCCATGTCGCGCGGAAAACCGAGCTGCGCCGGGCGCTGTTTGCCACCGGGTTCCCCTATATAAAAAGTGACATGCCGCGGTTGATCCGGCGAGTGGGGGTCATGCTCTCTCACTGTGCGGACCTGCGCCGCATGGGATCGGCCGCGCTGGATATCTGCTGGGTGGCCGCAGGGCGTCTCGATATTTATTACGAAAATCTGAGTGTCTGGGACTTTGCCGCTGCGCAGTTGATCGCGATTGAAGCGGGTGCCCGTTATGGACATTTCCTGCCGGTACCCGATGGTGTCAGCCCGGTGTTCCATAACAAGGCCATACTGGTCAGCAACGACACGCTTTATCGCGATGCGAAAGATCTTTTGCTGCAGGTTGAGAACCCGTGAGTCTGCCGTCGGTCAATTGACGAGAGCCCGTTGCCGGCGCGTGAGGAAGCGCTCGCGCAACTGCTCCAGACGTGACAGCAGGACCGGCAGAAAAGTGAGATCCAGGACAAGCGCCAGCACCACGATCGGTACCAGCAACCTTGCTGCCTGCTGGAAATACAGCGTGCTGGCCAGCAACAGTATCAGTGCTCCCAGGGTCAGCACAGCGGTGGTGATGGTCAATGCCGGGCCGGCCTTGGCGATCGCCGCTTGAATGGCCGTGTCCACGCTCAGGCCATGCTGGCGCTGGCGTTGATAGGTGCTCAGAATATGCACCGTATCGTCAACCACCAGCCCGATACTGATGCTGAACAGCATCATCACAAAGGGGTCTACAGTGCCCACCAGTAACCCCCATGTGCCAAACACCAGCGTCGCTGGTAACAGGTTCGGGACGACACTGATCAGACCAAAATACAGGCTTCTCAGGCCAACGGTCAGGGCGATGGTGATCATCAGCAGGCTGAGCAGATAGCTCTGAATCAGTTCCACGGTGACGGCTCGGTCCATGCGGGCAAACAGCAGAGCGCTGCTGCCGCGCAGCAGGCGCATGCCGGTGTCAGCAAACGTGGTATGGAAATAGTCACCGATCGCCTGGTCCAGGTCGATGATGCCCTGATTGCTCAGCGGGCGTGTTGTGATAAAAAACCGTATGGTGGAAAAATCAGTATTGATGAAGTTGGCCAATGCATAGCTGTCCGTCTGCACAGAGACGTAGTTCATCAGATGTTGCTCCACCAGGTCTGCGGACTCGGGCAGGCGGTAGCTGTCGCTATTGTCACCGCCTCGTGAGCCTTCCAGTGTCTCGTTGATGGTTTTCACCACGTCTACCAGGCTGGCCACCTCCAGCACATCATCGCGCTCGCGCAACCACGAGGCGAATGCATCGACGCGCTGCAAAAACGCCGGTTCGACGGCGCCATTGATCTCGGCGTTTGCGGTAACCGGATGGGTGGCGACAATACCGTAACTGATACCGGTGCCTCTCTGCATGCGCTCGTTCAGCAGTTCATAGTAGGCATGCAAGGGCGAGTCCTGATCGATAAAGTCCAGGCGATCAAAATCGGGCTTGTTCAGCGGCAGCATGGCGGCGGCCATCAACCCGGCCGCCATGACACCGACCAGGATTCGACGCGGGTACCGCGCCACCAGCCGCTGGCACAATGCCAGAAAAGCGCCTGCCAGGCGAATTTCACCGGTTGGCCCGCCCACGGCCATCACCAGCGCCGGAAAGCTGAGAAAGCTCAGTAACCAGGCAAACATCACCCCCAGCGCGACAATCGTGCCAAACTGACTGATGGCCGGTGCCGAGGCATAATTGAGGCTGGCAAACCCAATAGCGGTCGTGAGTGCCGCCAGCGAGACCGGGCGCAGGTTGAATGCCAGGCTGTGATTCATGGCCTGATGGCAGTCCACACCGGCGGCCATTCGCTGGCGATAGACCGACAGAATGTGTGCGGTGTTGGCCACCGCAATAATAACCACCACCAGCGGCGCCATGACGGACACACTGTTCAGGGCAATGCCCGCCCAGGCCAGTGTGCCGACAGTGCAGACGATGGTCAGCAGCGTGACCAGCAAAATGCAGGCGCCCTGGCGCACAGACTGAAAGCAGTAACAGATGAACAGCACGCATAACAGAATCACCAGCGGCAATAGTCGGGTCAGGTCCTGAATCATGGCATCGCGCGTAGAGATCTCGAACAGGGCGTCGGCACCCGGGGCAAACACGATGCCCGGGTGTTCCACGCGCAGGTCATTGAGCACCTCGTCAATGCCGTCAGCGATGTCGCGATTTTGTGCCGAGCTGCTTGTGTTCAAGGTAAGCCTGGCAGTGAACAATGCCAGGTCAGCGGCGGGCGATACCAGCACGCCATTGATGAAGGGGTCTGCCATGGCCTTGTCGCGTGCGGCCTGCATGGCATTGTTGTCAATGTCATGGAAATTTCGGAAACGGCCCGGGAACAGGCCTATTTCGCCAAAAGGTGAGTCATATGCCACCACCGAGCTGGCCCGGCCGGTATAGGGAATACGCCGATACTCCCGGTGCAGCGCACCCAATGCTTCAAGTACGGGGGGCGAAAACACATCGGTTGGCCCTTCAGCGGCAATGACGGCGATACTGATATCCTGACGGCTCGGGAACTCGGCAGCCAGCTGGTCACGTTCGCTGACAAAGGGGTCGTTGTCGCCGAGCAGCACGGATACCCGTGTGTCAAAGGTGGTATCGGGCAATCCCAGCGCCAGCAGTCCGGCTGCCATCAGGCAGGCGGTCAGCCACAACACACGGTATTTAATCAGAAGGTGGGGGATCACTGATCAGGCCCGTAAGTCTCGAACGTGCCCGCGTTGTCCTCCTGACACAATGCGATCCAGTTGCGGATGCCGGTGCTGCGGAACTTCTGTTTGTGCAGGATGAAGTAGAAACGCCGCATCCAGTCGCGTTGCGGTGCGTAAAGTGGCAGCAGACTGCCACGACGGAAGGCTTCCTGCAGTGTGATACGAGACAGGCAGCCGATGCCCAGACCGGCTTCGACGGTGCGCTTGATCGCTTCGGTATGTTGCAGTTCCAGGCGCAGGTTGAGCCTGGGCATCAGGCCATACATGGCGTGCTCAAACGCCTGGCGAGTACCTGAGCCCGCTTCCCGGATGATCCAGTCGGCGTTGACCAGGTCGTCGTCGGTGAGGGTGGGTCGTCCCGCCAGCGGGTGGTCCGGGGCGCAAAACAGGCTGAGTTCGTCGTCGCGCCAGGGGATGACCTCCAGCGTCGAATCCTGCAGCTCGCCTTCCACCAGCCCGATGTCGAGTTCAAAATTACGCACACGCTGGGTGATCAAAGAGGTATTTTCTACGGTCAGGTCGACGCGTGAGCCGGGATAGCGGTTCATGAATTTCGCCATGATCGGCACCGCCAGGTAGTTGCCAATGGTCAGTGTGGCGCCTACTTTAATGTGGCCCACCTCACCCTGTCGGGCAAGTAACTGCTCAAACTCGGTGGCCTGGTTCAGCAGCGCCACGGCGTGAGGGCGCAGGCTTTTGCCAAAGTCGTTAAGCTGCAGGCGCTTGCCGACGCGGTCAAACAGCTGCATGTCAAAGCGTTGTTCCAGCTCTTTTAACGCAGCGCTGGCCGCCGACTGGGACATGGACAGGCTGTCGGCGGCGTGGGATACGTTCTCGTGCCAGGCCGTTGCCAGGAACACTTCGATCTGTCGCAGGGTATAATGCATGGCAGGGCCTCTCCCGTTACCGTCAAGCATGTTATCGTAATTTCCGATTAACCTTATAGTATTAAATCATTTTACTGGTATAGCATGGCGGTTTACCATGCACGCATCAAAACTTTCCGCTTTTCTTTTCATGCGACGTTTTACAGGATTTTGAAATGGCTGCAATATCCAAACAAAGTGTAACCAGCGTTCATCACTGGAATGAATCCCTGTTCAGTTTTACCACAACCAGAGATAAAGGTCTGCGCTTCGAGAACGGCCATTTTGTGATGGTCGGCATGGAAGTGGAGGGCCGGCCGTTGATGCGGGCCTACAGCATCGCCAGCGCCAACTATGACGAGGAGCTGGAGTTCTTCAGCATCAAGGTGCCTGATGGTCCGTTGACCTCGCGGCTGCAGAATATCAAGATCGGCGATGAATTACTGGTCAGCAGTAAACCCACGGGAACGCTGGTGGCTGATCATTTGCTGCCAGGACGCAATCTGTATCTGGTCGGCACTGGCACGGGTCTGGCGCCCTTCATGAGCATTATCCGCGACCCGGAGATTTATGACCGCTTTGAAAATGTCATTCTGGTGCACGGCGTTCGTCGCGTGGTTGACCTGGCCTATCGGGCGTACATCACAGAGGAGCTGCCGCAAAACGAATTTTTCGGTGAAGAAGTCAGCAAACAGCTGATCTACTATCCCACTGTGACCCGCGATCCGTTCGAGAACCAGGGGCGTGTTACTGATGTTCTGGAAAATGGAACCATGGCGCAGAAAATTGGCCTGCCGCAGCCGACGCCTGAGCATGATCGTTTTATGCTGTGTGGCAGCCCCACCATGCTCAAGGACATGTGCCGTATCCTGGACGGGGCCGGTTTCAAGGAGTCCCGCCACGGTATCCAGGCCGAGTACGTGATTGAACGAGCTTTTGTGGAGTAACCTCCCATACTTGGCTGGCTGTTAAATGCCGGACATAAGAAAGGCCGGTGCTGCCCAGCACCGGCCTTTTCTGTGCCCGAAGACTGCCCGCCGGCAGACCCGATCAGCTCAGGAAGAAGCCTACCAGGCAGCCCTTGGCATCCGGAATGTCATTCATGTTGACACGGCCACCTGCCAGGATGGTATCCAGCGCGTCTTTCAGGTAGTGGTTGGACGCAGAATTGCGTTGTGTTTCATAACCCAGCTGGTCGTTGATCGGCCCGCGGAAATGGATCTCCCGCGTCCTGGGATCAATGATGAACACTTCGGCGGTGCGCTCCACACCCATGGAGCGTGCCACCGACTGATCCGCATCCTTCAGAATCGGAAACTGGATATTGAACTCCTCGGCTTCCTTGGCAATACGCGGAATATCATCCTGAATAAACGCATTGATCATCAGGAACTCCAGGTTCTTGTCGGCGTATTCCTCTTCGATGGCGAGGTAGGTCGGTACCGACAGGCGTGCAATCGGGCAGCCGGAGCCGTGGACGTACATAACGATATAGTCGTTGTCCTGATATTCGTCCAGAGAATGCATCACACCGCGATGGTCCTCCAGCTCGAACTCCTTGATCTGCTTCAGATAGTCATCAGCATGGCCGATGAGCGGCATCAAGGCAAAAACCGAAAAAAGCAACAATGTCATTGACTTGCGCATAATGAAACTCCCCTTTGTATGGCGCTTGTACGTTACCCTATCACTAATAGACCAATTCTGCTTCGAGTAATCAAGTCCAAGATTGTGACGAATTGTGAGACTGTTCCAGTAAAAATCGCCGACCTGAGCCTCTGTTGCGTCAGGCATTGCCACAATGCTGTGACATCCGCTCGGTGTCTGTGGGTCGTAAGACCAACAGTTTTCGGGGGTTGCTGTTTTTACGGTGGTTATCCGGTGAGATAACAATTCGCACGCCAACAGGGTATAGTTCGGGGCGGTGTTTACGGCATTAATTTTTTACACACGATGGATATGTTATGCGTTTGACTCTTTCGCGTTGGTACAGTGCGCTGGTCTTCGACCGACCCTGGCTGGTCATTGCCTTCTTGCTGCTAGCAGTTGCCGGTTTTGGCTGGTATGCCCAGGATTTTCGGCTGGATGTGTCCGCCGACTCGTTGTTGATGGAAGATGACAAAGAGCTCGAGTACACGCGCGAAGTCAGTCAGCGTTACGGCGCCACGGACTCGGTGACGATTGCCTTTACCCCACGCAACATGGATCTGCTTAGCGATAAATCGCTGGCCATCATGGCTGATATCCGCGATGAGCTGCTGGCGATGGAGCGCATCGAAACCGTCAACAGCCTGCTCAATGTGCCCATATTCGGTGATACGCCGCTGACCGGCATCTCGGAAGATTATGACACCATTCTTGATGACAACGTCGACCGTGAAGCCGCGCGCGAGGAGCTGCGCACCAACCCGGTGTTCAGCAACGCTGTCATCAGCCCTGATGGCACCACCGGGGCCATGCTGGCCAGTTTTGAGCAGGATGACCGCTACATCGAATTGATAAACCGCCGGACTGATTTGCGCAACAAGCGTGACGCCGAGGGCCTCACGGATGCCGAAGCTGCGGAACTGGCGCGTGTGTCTGAAGAATTTGACGCCTACAGCGCGCAGGCTGCCGAGTTGCGCCACCAGGATATTGCCGCCATCCGTGACATTCTGGCCGGGTATGACGATGAGGTGCAGCTGTATCTGGGCGGCGCCCCGATGATCGCTGATGACCTGGTGACGTTTGTGCAGAACGACCTGGCAACCTTCAGTCTTGGCGTGTTTGCATTTATCGTGATCGCGCTGGGGCTGATTTTCCGCCGCCTGCGCTGGGTATTGCTGCCGCTGGCCTGCTGTGCGGTGGCGGGCATCATCGTGGTTGGCATACTGGGACTGATGAACTGGAAAGTCACGGTGGTGTCTTCCAACTTCATGTCGCTGCTATTGATCATCACCATTTCCCTGACCGTGCATTTGATGGTGCGCTACCGGGAGCTGCGTGCCAGCCGGCGCTTCAGCAATCAGCAAAAGATCGTCCGGCATGCGGTGCGAGCGATGTTTTTGCCCTGTCTGTATACCGCGCTGACCACCATTGTCGCGTTCGGGTCGCTGGTGGTCAGTGGCATTTCGCCGATCATTTCTTTCGGGTGGATTATGGTGATGGGCGTACTGACCGCCCTGATTGTGGTATTTCTGCTGTTTCCGGCGATGATGACCCTGCTGCCGGCGGAAAAGCGGGAACAGCCCGGGGCCATGCGCGCCAGCTTCACCGCTTTGCTGGCGAAAACCACGGACCGTCTCGGCAACAAACTGTTGTGGGTTTATGCCCTGGTGTTTATTGCCAGCGCCATTGGTATTACCCGGTTACAAGTGGAAAACAGTTTCATTTCCTATTTCAGCGAAGACACCGAAATCTATCAGGGCATGAAGCTGTTTGATGAAAAGCTGGGTGGCACGCTGTCGTTTGATGTCGTGGTCCGCTTGCCGGAGACCGAAAGCGCGGACGACGGCTTTGATGACGGTTTCGACGATGGCTTTGATGACGGCAGTGACGCGGGCAGTGATAACCCTTACTGGTTCACGGCCGATAAAATGAACACGCTTGAGCGCATGCATGAATTCCTGGATCAGCATCCACAGACCGGCAAAGTGCTGTCTTTCGGGGCGGTGGTGCAACTGGCAGAAGAGTTGAACGGCGGTGAAGTCGACAGCTTCCTGTGGGCCTTGCTGTATAACATGCTGCCGGACGCCTTGCGCTCGACGGTGCTGACGCCGTTTGTGGCGATTGAGGAAAATGAAGTCCGTTTTAATGTCCGGGTCATCGAGTCCGACCCTGACCTTAATCGCAATCAGCTGATTCAGGATATCCAGACCGGCATGCAGGAAAACTTTGACCTGAGCCCGGAGCAGGTGCGCGTCACCGGTACACTGGTACTGTACAACAATGTACTGCAAAGTCTTTATCAATCGCAGATACTGACGCTGGGTGTGGTGCTGGCTGCCATCATGATGATGTTCCTGGCGCTGTTCCGGTCACTGAAAATTGCCGCCATCTGTATCATCCCCAATATCATTGCGGCGGCTCTGGTGCTGGGCATCATGGGCTGGCTGGCGATTCCGCTGGACATCATGACCATCACCATTGCGGCCATTTCCATCGGTATTGGTGTGGACAATACGATTCACTACATGCACCGGTTCCGACGCGAATTCCACCGCATCGGCAACTACCGGCAGACCATGTTCTATTGTCACAGCAGTATCGCCAGGGCCATGTATTTCACCTCGCTGACGATCGTCGCCGGGTTCTCGATCCTGGTGCTGTCGAACTTTATCCCGACCATGGTATTCGGCTTGCTGACCAGTATTGCCATGCTGGTTGCGCTGTTAGGTGCACTGACGCTGTTACCGCAGCTGCTGATTGCCTTTAAGCCCCTGGGCGACGAATCTCACCCCGACGCTCAGCCAGTGTCGGGCGTGGTATCATAACGGGCTGAGAGTTTCAGGTCTGGGGTCCCCGGCCTCAGGCGCTGGCAACAAGCCGATTTTTGGAGAAAATGAGTATGCAAATAATGTCGTCCGCCAATGAGGCGCCCGCGCAACCATCAAGCCGATTGCTCGACGAGAAATTGTTCAAGGCACGTGCGCTGACCATTTTTGGCGAGATCAATGACCGGCTGGCGCGCCAGGTAACCGAGCGGATGCTGGCCCTGGCGGCGGAAAGCAATGATCCCATCACCCTGTATATTAGCTCTCCCGGCGGTCACGTCGAATCAGGTGATGTCGTGTATGACATTATCAAGTTTATCGAGCCTGATGTGCATGTCGTGGGCACGGGCTGGGTGGCCAGTGCGGCGACCACGATTTATCTGGGTGCCAAAAAAGAGCATCGCTTTGCCTTGCCCAATACCCGCTTTCTTGTGCATCAGCCCATGGGCGGTTCGCGTGGCAGTGCGTCGGATATCAAAATCCAGGCGGAACAGATTGTCAAAATGCGGGAGCGGATCAATAAATTGATTGCTCATGAGACCGGCCAGCCACTGGAGCGCGTTGCCAAAGATACCGATCGTGACTATTGGATGACAGTGGAAGAGGCGATTGAGTATGGCATCGTCGGCAAGCAGATCCGCTCTATGTCCGACATGGCCTAATGTTGCGTGCGTCGTCTGCCGGCAGGGCGGCGCGCACTACTGCAGTTTGACGAAGCGGGCCTGCTGGTTGCGCACCAGCGTACAGACGACATGATAATCCGGTTGACAGGACATCGACCTGACAATGGCTGTCTCCGGAGTGGTCAGTTGCACCATTACCTGTGCCACCACGCCCTGGTAGCGCACTTCCACAGTGCCGCTGCTGCCATTGATCATGCCTTCACCTGCCTGCCATTCGATACCGGCGGGGCGCAAGGGCTCCAATCGGAAATTAGCCCCCGACGGCAATACCAGCAAAGAAAAATCGGTATTCTCTGCCTGCCACTCACCGTGCCAGGTAGCGGGGTCCGTGAGCTCGTCAGCCCCGGCGTGGGTGCTCAGTGTGGCGACCAGCGTCAGTGCAGCCCACAGGCCGGGCATACATGGGCCGGCGGCTCGCTGTGGCGCCATAGAGATCAGTGCCAGTAATCCGGAATCGGTCATGATGGTCTGTTACCTGTCGCAATTGGCCGATGGAGGCCGGAGTATAACAGCTATTTCCGCAGATGCTAAAAGGGCGCACGACGGCTGTCGTTCGGCGCCTCATGGGCATTCAGTGCAAAAAAAAGCCGGGATGATCTTTGGGGATCATCCCGGCCAAGAGGGAGCGTACAATCAGAATTCGTACACCAGTCAAAACCTACCTTCCTGCGAGCGGTGACAACGCGTCATGGTTCACAATGCAAGCAATGATAGGGCAGTGGGGTGAATAGATAAAATGCATTAAATGTATTAAAGTGATATGTATAATGTATCGATAAACGGCGCATACAACTCTTGTCACTCAGTCGTTCCGGGGAGTCGCAATGAACCATCTACCCACTACCAAGCAACTGCGATACTTTGTTGCGCTGGAGCAGTACGAACATTTTGGCAAGGCTGCGGAGTCCTGTTTTGTCTCCCAGCCAGCGTTCAGTGTTGCCATTAAAGAGCTGGAGAATATGCTCAATATCCAGCTGGTTGATCGCACCAACAAGAACGTCACAGTGACCAGCCTGGGCCGTGATATTGCCCGGCAGGCGCGCGTCGTGCTGCGCGATCTGGAAGACATGGTGGATATTGCCCGTGGCAATCAGGCTCCCCTGACTGGCCAGTTGAAATTGGGGGTGATCCCCACCATCGCGCCGTTTTTGTTGCCCAAGCTGTTGCCGGCGCTGCGTAAATCCTACCCCGAGCTGAAGCTGTATCTGAAGGAGGATCTCACCGACCGTGTCTATGAGCGCCTGATGGACGGTGAGCTGGATCTCATTTTGATTGCTCTGCCCTACGAATTGCGCAATGTCACGGATATGCCCCTGTTTGATGACCATTTTTTTCTGGCACATCACGAGGACAGTGCCTTTGTCGATCCGGCACGCTACAACATGAACGCATTGCCCACTGACAGCATTCTGTTACTGGAGGATGGCCACTGTCTGCGTGACCATGCGCTGTCTGCCTGTAATATCAAGAACGCCGACAAGGTCAGTAGTATTACCGCCACCAGTTTGCTGACCCTGGTACAGATGGTGGATGCGGACCTGGGTATCACCTATTTGCCAGACATGGCGGTGAAGTCGCCGCTGCTGAAAAATACCCGGATAAAAACCATCGCCATGGATGACAGCAGTTACCGCCAGATCGGCCTGGTGTGGCGTAAGGCCAGCACACGGCGAGATGAATTTGAATTGCTGGGTAATTTCATCAAGCAGCATTATCAGGCGGATTGAGGCTGAGCTGAGACGTAAGCTGTTGACCCGGTGCTGAACCGGGTGTTCAATAGCAGCGTATCTTGTTGACAGTTTGTCATTTTTGTAGCAAGCAACGTTTCTGGAGTTTATTTTCATGAGCATTATACCGAGTAGCATCAAAGCCCTGGCAGCCATTGCCAACAGGGTCATGGGCGCGCCGCTGGCATGGGTGGCGGTTCTGTCGGTGAGCCTGATGGGTACTGCCGTCGCCAATGATGCCGCGTCTGCTGACGCGGTGACCGTACGTGCCTCTGACTTCACGCTGATCGATCAGCATGGCAAGGCCTTCAATCTGCACTACCATGAACAGGTGCCGGCCATTGTGCTGATGGGACATCGGAACGGCTCTGCGGCCGTGGATGCCGTCGTCGACGGACTCAGCGAACAGTGGGCAGCGCAGGGTGTGGTGTTTGCCATGCTGAATCCGGCGCCCACGGAATCGCGGGCCGACATTCTGGCTGATACACAACAGCAGGGCCTGGCCCTGCCGGTATTAAAGGATGAAGCAGGTCTGGTCACTGAAACACTGGCGTTGCACCACGTCGCCGAGGCGCTGGTGATTGAGCCAGGTCGCTGGCAGATTGTGTATCGCGGCCCCGCTGACAGCCCGGCATTCACGTCGACCCTGCAAGCCTTGCTGGATGAGGAACCGGTCGAAGCAATGGTGCAGGCGATGCCTGCTGATGCCGAACCCCTGCCGCGCCGAACCGCCATCGCGGACATCCCGGAGACGATGTATCGCGACACCATTGCGCCCATGCTCGTCGAGAAGTGTGCAGATTGCCACCGTACCGGGGGTATCGGGCCGTGGGCAATGACCAGCCATGCCATGATTCAGGGGTTCTCGCCGATGATCCGCGAAACCGTCCTGACCAAACGTATGCCACCGTGGCATGCAGACCCGGAGATCGGTGAATTTCTGCACGACCTGAGCCTGAGTGTTGATGAGGCCAGGCAGCTGGTGTCGTGGATTGACGCCGGCGCACCGCGCGGTGCAGGTAACGATCCGCTGACTTCGGTGGCCGCGCAGGACACACAGTGGGAGCTGGGGGAGCCGGATCTGGTGGTGACCTTGCCGGCATTTGACATTCCGGCCACCGGCACCCTTGACTACCAGTTCTTTGAAGTGAAAAACCCGCTGGATCATGACGTGTGGGTGCGTGCCGTGCAGATTGCGCCAGGGGACAGGCAGGTTGTGCACCACGCCATCGCCACCTTTGGCGACAGCTCCAATACGGCAGGCCAGTCTGATAGCGGCGAATCCCTGTTCCAGCCGCAGCTGATGACATTCGTGCCTGGCAATGAGACCTATATTTATCCCGACAATACCGGCGTCTACATACCGGCAGGCACGTCGTTCTATACGCAGATGCACTATACCACCTATGGCAAGGCAACCAGCGATCAGACCCAGATAGGGCTGTACTTCAGCGACGAAGCACCGGAACATGTCCTGCAGCACTTTTCGATCCTGAATCCTGAGTTGAGCATCCCTCAGGGCGTGGCTGAACACGAGGAAACTGCGTATTACCAGTTCCAGCGCGATGCTGTGATCTACAGTCTGTTCCCGCATGCGCACTACCGTGGGCGCGCGTCCGAGTTTGCCATCCGCTACCCTGATGGGCGCGAGGAAGTCGTGTTGTCGGTGCCCAACTATGATTTTAACTGGCAGCGTTATTTCCAGTTTCAGGAGCCGATCGACGCACCCGCGGGTACGTTTGTAATCCACCGGACCGTGTATGACAATTCGACTGCCAATCTGAGCAACCCTGACCCCAGCGTCAATGTCAGGTTTGGCGAGCAGACCTGGGAAGAAATGCTCTATGGTGGCATCTCCTTCCGTTATGCAGAGCCCGGTGAGAACGACTTCGAAGTCAATGAAGATGACTACCTGGCAGCGCTGGCCATGGGTTTCATGGATGTGAACATCGACGGCAAAGTGTCGCTGGATGAAATGCCGGAGCGATCAAGGCAGGCCCTGGCTCTGCCATTCACCATCATGGATCGCAACAAGACCATGGGCCTGGAGTTCCATGAATTCCGTGAATTCATGGTGCAGAGCAACATGCTCAGTCGCGATGCTTTCTGATCAGGTGCCCCGCCGTTCTTTGATCAGCATTTGTTGACTGAACAAAGAGCGGCGGGCGTGATATCGGGGAGTGATCAGACGTTCCCGGAAGATTCCGTGGGCGGTGGCAGGAATCGGTAGTTCTTCAGGGGCAGTTCGCGAACACGCTGTCCAGTCAGCGCATAAAGCGCATTGGTCACAGCCGCTGAAATAGGGGGTGTGGCCGGCTCGCCGAGACCGCCGACCGGCGCATCATCGGATTCCAGCAGGATGACTTCAATCTCCGGCGACTGCGCCATTCTCAGCATCTCGTAATCATGGAAATTGCTTTCCTTGACGCGTCCGTTCTCAATGCTGATCTGCCCATACATGGCTGCGGTCAGGCCGTAAATGATGCCACTTTCCACCTGCGAGGCGGCTGTGTCGGGATTGACGACACGTCCGCAGTCGATGGCGCACACCACTTTATTGACCCGCACCTCTCCCTCTTCGGTCAGCGAAACTTCGGCGACCTCCGCAACGATGCTGCCAAAGCTTTCCTGCAGGGCTATGCCCCGGGCGCGACCTTGCGGTGGTGGTGTTGTCCAGCCGGCGCGGGCAGCAGCTTCCTGCAGCACACGCTGATGGCGCGGTTTGCCTGCCAACAGTGACAGGCGGTATTGCAGCGGGTCCTGATTGGCGTGCCAGGCCAGCTCGTCAGTGAAGGATTCAAGAAAGAATGAATGCTGGGAATGGGCAACGCTGCGCCACGCGCCAAACGGCACATGCGTCGGGCTCTCCACATAGTCGATGCGCTGGTTGACTACCTGATAGGCAAGGTGCGCGGCTTCCACCGGTTCATTCTTGCCAACATAGACATTCTCCCAGGCGACAAGCTGCCCGTCGCTGTCCAGGGCAGCGCGGAAACGGCTGCTCACCGCCGGCCGGTAGTAATCCTGCCGGGTGTCCTCTTCTCGGCTCCACAGCGTTTGTACCGGTACGTCAAAGTGACTGGCGATACGGGTCGCCTGATCAATGGTGTTGGTAGACTGCGGCAGCCGTCGGCCAAAGCCGCCGCCAAGGTAGAACGGGTGCACCGTCACACTGTTCTCGTCGAGATCGGCCACCGAGGCTACCCGGCCGCGAATGCCCAGGTTGTCCTGTGTGCCAGTCCAGACATCGCAGCGGCCGTCATGAAAATGCACCGTGCAGTTCATCGGTTCCATGGCTGCGTGCGCCAGGTACGGCACGCGGTAGCGCGCATCAATAATCTCGGCGGCATTCCCGAAAGCCTCCTCCGCATCGCCAGCATGCACGTCTTCATGGCGTTCAGCGTTGTCCAGTGCGGCGTCGAACTGGGCAAAGATGTCGCTGCTGTTGCTGTCGTCAAACTCGGTGCCGGTAAACACTGGCTGCAGCTGTTTCAGCGCCTCGGCGGCGCGCCAGTAGTTGTCAGCCACGACAGCGACAGCGTCTTCCAGCTCAATCACACGCTGAATGCCCCGGCGTTGCATGACGGCATCGGTATTGTCGACGCGCACCAGTCTGCCCCCGAACACGGGCGCAGTGGTCACCGCAGCATAGAGCATACCCTCGGGGCGGGCGTCGATGCCGAACATCGCACTGCCGTCCACCTTGGCCGGGATGTCAATGCGCGGCACGGGCGTCCCCATCAGCGTGAAGCGATCCGGGGTTTTCAGGGTCGGGTTGCGCGGCGGTTCAAGGGCAGCCGCAGCACTGGCCAGCTCGCCAAAGCTGGCCGAGCGGCCACTGGCATCATGGTGCACAAAACTGTTGCGGGCGTCGCATTCGCTGGCCGCCACTTGCCATTGGGCAGCGGCGGCATCGATCAGCATTTCCCGCGCGGCCGCACCGGCGGCACGCATGCCCATTTCGCCAGTGAAGCGGACTGAGCTACTGCCGCCGGTAATCTGCATGTTCATGATTTCCGCTGCCTTGAGCGTGGCAAAATCAACTGTGCGATCCAGAAATGCCGGCACCGTCAGGCCCATCGACATGGCAAACCCCTTGATCAGCACGCCATTGGCAAACAGATCGGTGGCCGGTGCCTGTTCAACGCGCACCTGGTTCCAATCGGCGTCCATCTCGTCTGCGGCCATCATCGGCAGTGACGTCAGCACGCCCTGACCCATTTCCGAGTGAGGCACCACTACCGTGACCTGATTGTCCGGGTCGATTCGCAGCCAGGTGGTCAAAAAGGTCTGACCGGCTTCGGCATGATCACGGTTGGCCAGTGTCTGGCGGGTCGGCCGGGTGACCGCATAACCCAGTAACAGGCCACCACCGATAACCGTGGTGCCCAGTAAAAAACGGCGTCGATTCATCTTCATACGGTGTCTCCCCGCGTGGTGTCCGGTTGCGCGGCATGGTCGGCGATGACGCCGCGTATTGCCTTGCTGATGCGCGGATAAGTGCCGCAACGGCACACATTGCTGACACTGCGCTCGATGGTGGCATCGTCAGGGTTCGGGTTTGCCGCCAGCAGGGCGCTGACGGCCATGATCATGCCGGACTGGCAGTAGCCGCATTGCGGCACCTGGTGCTCGATCCACGCCTGCTGCACTGCGGTGCGCGCGGCGCTGCCGGCGGCATTTTGTGCCAGCCCTTCAATGGTGGTTATCTGGCCGTTCTGCACGGCGCTGACCGGCGTTACACAGCTGCGCACAGGCTGACCGTCAACATGCACGGTACAGGCGCCGCAGGCCGCAATGCCGCAGCCGAACTTGGTGCCGGTCAGGCCCAGTTCGTTGCGCAGCGCCCAGAGCAAAGGCATTTCCGGTTCAATATCCAGTTGCCTGGTATTTCCGTTAATAGTAAGTTCGATCATGTGAGCCTCGTAACCGAATCGGTTGGCATGGGCGCGCAGTCAGGGCGGCGCCGGAACAGAAATTGTGCAGTGTCAGTAGCAGAGCATATAGCAGAACATGAACCGCTTCAATTTGTGCCTGAGTTTTGGTTTATGATGGGAGCTGAATGAGACGAGGAAAACGGGCATGGCGTCACTGACATTTGATTATACCGGGCTGCAGCGGGTGCATTTGGGTTCGATGGCCGCCGATGTGTTGAGTGGCGAGCTGCAGAGTGACCCCGATGCCAGGATCTATGCCATTGTTTCTGGCACACTGAGCCGCCAGACAGCGCTGACAGACGATCTGCAGCGGGCGCTCGGTGACAGGCTGGCAGGTGTTTTCGATACCATGGGCGCCCACACGCCGCGCACCGATGTGTTGCGCGCACTGGCGCAGGCACGTGCCGTGAATGCCGACATTCTGCTTGCCGTTGGGGGCGGATCCATGATCGATGCCTGCAAAGTGATCCAGTTTTGTCTGAATGCCGGCATTGAGAGCGAGGCGGAATTGTTGCGCCATGCACAATTCAGTAATGGGTTGCGAGGGGATTTGTGTGGCACCGAGCCGCCTCTGCAGCGTCAGCATCGGGTTTACCAGATCGCGGTACCGACCACACTGTCTGCCGCCGAATTCAGCAACAACGCGGGGGTCACTGACACTGCCAAGGGCGCCAAAGAGGGATACAAGGCGCCTGGACTGGCTCCCAGGCAGATAGTCTATGATCCGGTGCTGGCCTTGCATACGCCGTCGTGGCTGTGGCTGTCGACGGCAATCAGAGCGCTGGATCATGCTATTGAGGGCTACTGCTCGGCTGATGCACATGCGTTTGTGCAAGGTCACTACCTGCACGCGATGCGTCTGTTTGCCGAATCCCTGCCTGCGATGAAAGCCGATCCCGGCAACCTGGAGGCGCGGTCGCGCAACCAGCAGGCCACCTGGCTCGCCGGTTGTGGTCTGGGACGTATCGCGCATGGCGCCAGCCATGGCATTGGTTATATTCTGGGTGCCATGTGCGGTGTGCCTCATGGCCATACGTCATGCGTCATGCTGCCGGCGGTGCTGCGCTGGAACGAGGCGGCCAACAGCTCACGGCAGCGCGAGATTGGTCTGGCCCTGGGCGCGCAGAAAGACAGTACCGCTGACTTCCTGCACCGCTGGCTGCAGGATCTGGAATTGCCGGTAAGCCTGCGTGACGTGGGGGTGAAAGCTGACCAGTTGCCGGCCATTGCAGCTGCCGCGGCACAGCACCGGGTGGTCAGAGCGAACCCAAGGACCATCAGCGGCGCTGACGATGTCATGGAAATACTGCAATTGGCCTGGTGAAATCTGACGAATTTGTGCAAGTTGCAGGAATTCGTCAGGGTTTTTGGGTGCTTCAACGAAAAAGCCGTTGACCTGAGGTCAATTCGATATCACAGTAAGCCAGCTTCCAGCCGCTGTCACTTTTGAGTGGCCCGGGAATGAAGGACAACTGCCGGGTTCTGCCTGGTGGTATAGACGCTATTTTCGAATATGTGGGTCTATGCTGACAAAATCACAATACTTTTTATCAAAATTGAAGGGGAATTCATCATGCGAACAAGAATCGGCTCACTCATCACAGGTGTCATGGTGGCGCTATTTATCAGTGCCTGTGCAAGTGTTTCTGAGCCGCACCCGCTGGTGGGCGATTGGGTAATTACTATCGATACGCCAATCGGAGCCATGGACGCAAACCTGAATGTCAATGAAGACCTGACCGGTCAGATGACCTCTCAGGATCTGGGTGGCGCGCCACTCGACGCGGTATCAGTTGATGGCGAGGCGGTCAGCTTCAGCACGACTGTTGACGCGCAGGGTCAGTCCATGACGCTGGTATTTAACGGCACCGTGACCGAAGATCAGCTGAGCGGCAGCTTCAATACCGACTTCGGCGCAATCCCGGTTACCGGTCGTCGCATGTAATACAGGCCCCGGCTGCTTCAGCCGGGTGCAGCGCCGGCGCCTGCTGCTCAGTAGGCGCCGGATTTACTGTGCAGCGCCATCTGATGTCCGTCGCGCAGCCTCTTCCTCGCCCCCCTTTTTTCTCAGCCCCTTTTTTCTCACCCCCTTTTCCTCGTCCGCTTGTTAACCACCTTCAATGGCGGGAATAAACACCAGCTCATTGCTGTCAATCAGCGGTTCGGTCAGTGCATTGTTATAAATGTCACCGTCAATCGCGACAGCGGCCCGGCTCAGCGCCTGCCTGCTGCCGGGATACTGAGTCTCCAGCAAGGTCAGCAACCCATGCATGGAGGTGGCAGGCAGCTCCAAAAAAGCGTCTGCTGGTAATGTTGAGCCCTGGTCACCGAGCGACTCCCGGAAAAAGCTGTTAATGATGATTCGGGCCATCCGAGCACCTTGCTGCCGACATGCGGTCAGAGTTGTTAGTGACTGGTCGGGTCGTCGCGGCACCCCTACCCGATGGCGCAAAGTATGGCATATTCCTTCCACTCTTTTGATGACCTTGATACTCTTTGTGCCCAGAGCCAGACACCCGAGGGCCGCCCATTGAGGGCCCAACACCCGCGGCTTGCCAGCCGTGCAGGAGAAAAATAATGCGTTTGACTAAATGGGCATTGGTGCCGACGATCAGCAGGAACCTTGGTTTTGTCGCCGCCCTGGCCCTCACGGCCGGTATGGCCGTACCTGCGGTCGGACAGCAGGCCCAGCCCGAATTGCCCCGACAGATGGCGTGGACCGCCTACAATCTGGGGACGACCGGGTACAATCAGGCTGTTGCCATCGGCGCCATGCTGCGCGACCGCTACAATATCACCCTGCGAGTGATTCCCGGGCAGAACGATGTTTCCCGGCTGTTGCCGCTGGATACCGGGCGCGTGCAGTTCTCTGCCAATGGTGTCGCCACGTACTTCGCCCAAGAGGGTATGTTCCAGTTTGCCGACCCCCAGTGGGGCCCCAAACCGCTGCGCATGCTGATGAGCTCCAACGGTCTGAGTAATCAGGCGGTCGCGGTCGCTGCTGATACCGGGGTGACCCGCTTTGCCGAACTCAGAGGCCGGCGTGTGCCCTATGTGCGCGCCGCACCGGCACTCAATATTTCCATGGAAGCCTATCTGGCCTGTGGCGGGCTGACCTGGGATGATGTCGAGCGGGTCGATTTCCCGGGCTACGAAGCCATGTGGGAAGGTGTCATCAACGGTGATGTTGATGCCGCATTTGGCACCACGGTCTCCGGCCCCACCCGCAGGCTGGAAGCATCTCCTCGCGGTATTCGCTGGCTGCCGGCACCCCATGACGACGAGGCCTGCTGGCAACGTCTGCTGGCCGTCGGTCCTTACTTTAACCAGTACACTGCCACGCGCGGGGCCGGCATCAGCGCTGACAACCCCCAGGAAGCAGGAACCTACCCCTATCCTGTGCTGATCGCACTGGAGAGTCAGGATGAGGAGACCGTTTACTGGATGACGCGGGTCATTAACGAAAATTTTGATGATTTCAAGGATGCTGATCCGGGGGCCATCGGCTGGGCACTGGAGTCCCAGATCTTCAATTGGGTGGTGCCCTACCATGCCGGCGCGGTGCGCTACTGGCGAGAGATTGGAGCCTGGACAGATGAGCATGAGGCGCACAATCAGGCATTGGTCCGGCGCCAGGACGTGCTGGCAGAGGCCTGGAGAGATGTGGAAGGCGAAAACATCGATGACCGTGACGCCTTTATGGCGCGCTGGCAACAGCTTCGCGCGGAACGACTGGAGGCGGCCGGCTTCGATCCGGTCTGGCGCTGATGGCACGTTCGCCCGCGTCAATGCCGGCGCCGGTCCGCTGGCTGGTCGCCACCTCGGCGGTGCTCAGCGCCTTTCTGGCCATGGATTCCCTGCGGCTGTTCTCAGAGAGCCCGTTACTTGATTTTGTCATTACCGTGCAGAATCACTATTACTACGCCCTGCTGGCGCTGTTATTGCCGTTGGCCTATCTGATTTACCCGGCACACGCCCGGGCTCGGCACTACTGGTATGACATCGTGCTTGGGGCGATTGCATTCGCGGTATGCGTGTTCTTTTTTGTCAACGCCGAGACCATGCTGGATTATGGCTGGGAATTTGCCGCCCCGACCCATGCCGTGTGGATGAGTTATACCTTGTGGTTGCTGGCGCTGGAAGCTGTGCGGCGCTGTGGTGGCACCACGCTGTTTGTGCTGGTACTGGTGTTTTCCCTGTATCCGATTGTCGCTGATCAGTTGCCCGGGCCGATTTCCGGCATGGCATCGTCCGCCGCAGAGACAGCCTCTTACCATGTGATGAGTATCGAAAGTATTCTCGGCCTCCCGTTTCGGGCCTTTGCACAACTGGTCATTGGTTTTCTGATTTTTGGTATTGCCCTGCAGCACACTGGCGGTGGCCGGTTTTTTATCAACCTGGCCTTTGCCATGTTTGGCCATGTGCGCGGTGGTTCTGCAAAAGTGGCGATCGTTTCCAGCGGGCTGATGGGCTCCATGAGCGGCAGTGTGATCACCAATGTGCTGACGACCGGTCAGATGACCATCCCGGCGATGAAACGTGACGGCATGTCCAGCGAATACGCTGGCGGTGTGGAAGCCTGCGCCTCTACCGGCGGTGTGCTGCTGCCGCCGATCATGGGTTCGACAGCGTTTGTCATGGCGACCTTTCTGAATGTGCCTTACACCACGGTGGCGCTGGCGGCAGCGATACCGGCACTGCTGTATTTCTTCGGCCTGTTTGTGCAGATAGATGCCTATGCGGCGCGCACCGGGCTAAAAGGCACGCCGCGCGAGCAGTTGCCGAAACTGGCTGCGACCATGAAGGAAGGCTGGTTCTACATTGCGTCATTCATGGTCCTGATTTTCCTGCTGGTGTACCTGCAGCGCGAAGCTGTGGCGCCGTTTTATGCCACCGCCATGTTGCTGGTGCTCAATCAGCTGTCGCCTAAAAACCGTTGGGATATCAAAGCCACAGGCTCGTTTCTGGTGGCCGCTGGCAAGTTGTTGGCTGAGCTGCTGGCGATCATGGCCGGCGTCGGCCTGATCGTGGGCGCGCTGTCACTGACAGGATTGTCGGGTACGCTGGTCAATGATCTGCTGTATCTGGCGGGGGACTCGGTATTGCTGCTGCTATTGATGGGTGCACTGACCAGCTTTGTACTGGGTATCGGCATGACCGTCACAGCGGCCTACATCTTTCTGGCCATCATCCTGGCGCCGGCGCTGATCCAGGGCGGGTTGGATCCGATGAGTGTGCATCTGTTCATTCTGTACTGGGGCATGTTGTCGTTTATTACCCCGCCTGTGGCACTGGGCGCCTTTGCCGCTGCCAGCATTGCCGGGGCCTCGTCGCTGGCCACCGGTTTCAAGGCCATGCGCCTGGGCAGTGTCATCTACTTTATCCCTTTCTTTTTTGTTCTGGACCCGGCGCTGACCATGGCCGGCAGCTTTTGGGACACACTGTCAGCCACCATAACGGTGGCGGTCGGTGTGTTGCTGATTGCCGGCTCGCTGCAGGATTATCTGCCCGGACTGGGATTTCTGGATCGCAGCGGCCTGCCCGGACAGGCCGGTCGGCTACTGACTGGATTTGGTGGTGGCCTTGTTGCCTTGCCCGGCCTGGAGATGATCGGCGTTAACGTGGGCGACATGGTACTGTTGGGCGTTGGCGGAGTTATGGCTCTGCTGGGTATCGTGCTTGCCCGGCGCCCGGCAGAGCCAGTTACTGCTTAAGGTGTCGGCTGGTAGCGATTGACCGGCGAGGGGCCAAAGGACAGCCAGGTCTGGTTGCTGCCCTGGCCGACGCCGGGGCGGCTCCAGTCGCACACACCGTCAGGGAAAATGTCTTCCAACCGGGCTTTCTCGTCGGCGCTGAACGCCACCGGATAGTCGTCATAGTCAATGGGTTTCAACTGGCACTTCATGACATCATTGGTCAGCGGGCCGCCGGCCACCAGACGCAATCCTGCGTGCGGGGGGTAAAGCTGGTTGCAGCGACCTTCTGTGTTGTCGAACAATCGGCCCGTATTAAAAACCGCCGGTTCGACAATACGCTCACCATCGACCGTGAAACAGTCATCACTGAGCGCCGCTGGCCTGGCCTGCACGATCCGCTCCAGCATCGGCAAATCATCGTTGGCTGCCCTGATGGCATCCAGCCAGTTGTTCATCAGGGCCAGATTTTCATCTGCCAGTGACAGACTGGCCGGGTGGCGCCTGATGACGTAGTTGCCGGCATGACCGTTGTCGCGCTCCAGACGGGCCCGGGTGGTAAACGAATACACGCTGGCGTGGAAGTTGCCCTCGTGGTCCAGATACGGGCGGTCATCAATAATGGGGACACGCGACAGGCCGGCAGCGCCGTTGGTGATGCGCCCGGTTTCGTAGGCAGCACGGATTGCCTGCGGATTGCCTCGTGTGCGTTCTTCGGTGCGTTGATAGTCGACGTCCCAGCCACCAAAGTTTTCATTGATATCCAGAAACAGCGACTTGTCGATCAGTCCCTGATTCAACGCGGCCAGGCCGTACTGTACGCCGACATTGTCGTGCGGGCTGGGTGCAACCTCGCGGGCAACGGTGCTGTCCGGATGCTGATGCCCGCCAAACACGTTGCGCATGCCGTCATAGATGGAGCAGCGGATACCTGAAGGATTCGATTGCGGGTGATAGTGCAATGCGGCCGGTATTTCTGCTGAGCAGTCAAAGGGAGAAATCCGATCCGGCCGGTCTCCCAGTGACTGGTCACACAGATACCAGTTGGGCCAGCCGCCCACGGCAGCCCGGGTGTCTTCATCCAGGCCATGGGCAGGGTTGTTCGCGAAGTTGCGCCAGGGCCCGGAGCACTCCTGCGCGTCAGCGAAATAGGTGATGGCATCGGAGAAGGTCATGCCCACCAGCAGGCCGTCCAGGATACCGGGATAGGCGCCGGCGATCAGCAGTTGCTGCATGGCGCCGCCCGAGGCGCCGCTGCCAATGGTGTGCACCGGTTCGCCGTAATATTTGGTGAAGTGCTCTTTCACCATCATCGCCGTTTCTGCCGATAACACGTCATTGCAACCGCCCTGGGCATTGACGTTCAGCGTGGCGGAAGCGATGGCGTACCCCTGCGCCAGCACCGAATCACGCAGCACACCGCCGGTGCTGGTGCCCTGGAAATAGCCAGCTTCGCAGCCACCGCCGAACGTGTAGAGCAGGCGTTGATTCCAGGTCAGGGCGGGCGCGGTGCCAGTGGGCGTGGCGGTGGCAGGATCATGCAGCATGGCAATCTGGTAGATGGCACGGTTCAGAGTGCCGGTTTCCAGACGCACGATAAACGGCACCTGTTCACCGGTGATGATCTCGGTGAACAGAAGGTCGTCTGGTCGTGAACCATCGTCTGGCCATGACTGAAAACCGTCCTGTGAGGCACCACGATAGACATAGTCGACACGGGTGGGCAGGGTGCAGTTCTGGTCCTGGAGCGTGGCGTCCAGGTATTCGCCGTTGCCGATGGCAAACCGGCGGGGCTGACCGTCGCGGCGTTCTGCCAGGGCATTGAGGCAAAGATAAGGCTGTTGCTGGGGGCCCGATATCACCGGGCCGGTGGCCGGATAGTTGGTCAGCGTCAGGCTCGTGCTGGATGGCCCGGCACTGACTTCCAGTGTATTGTTGCCGGCGGCCAGGCCGGTCAGTAAAAACCGGACGCTGACGCCGTCTTCGTGATCGCGGCGTTGCGCGTCAGCCGGCAGCGGGATACGGCGATCATTCAACAGCAGCGTCGGTTCTGAGTTTGTGCTGCCGTCGTGCTGGACGTCAATCAGGGCGCTGCCGCCGGTAACCAGATGGGGCTGGCTGGACACAACGTCAACGCCGATACGGGTGATGTCTGCCGTTGCCGGGGCGCTGTCATCGGCTCCGGAACAGGCACTGACAGCCATGGTGAGCGCCAGGCCGCCGAGACAGAGGCGCGCCCGCTGGCGCAGGGAGACGGGAAATCGGCCCGGAAGACGCATTTTTATTGTGGTTGCGTTCATGGTGTCAGAGGATCCTTGGCTCAGCAGTTGAAATCTGCCTCAGCTTACACCAAACTTGCGTAGTGGGCATCTCGCTCGCGCCCGGCACTAAAGGTGTTGTCATGATCAGAATTCGTTTAACGGCCAGCGCACGACAGCCGGCAACCGCAATCGGGTTGCTGTTGGCGCTGCTGATTGGTTTGGGCAGCCCGTTTTTGAGCGCCAATACCGACGACGACCTGGCGGGCGAGTTTGCCTTTGTGCGTCTGCAGTATGATTCCTACTTCCGCGGGGGCTTCGGTTATGGCCCCTGGTCTGTGGACTTTCCTGACGCTGACCGCAACTTTCTGCGTGGTGTGGCGCGACTGAGTCATGTCAGGGTCATGCCGGACCCCATCGTACTGCGTCTGGATGATGAGCAGATCTTTGAGTACCCTTTCATCTATGCGCTGGAGATGGGGCGCAATGGCGGGCCGTATTTTTCGCCGCCAGAGATCGCCAATCTGCGTGAATACCTGTTGCGTGGTGGATTTCTGCTGATCGATGACTTTTGGGGAACACGGGAGTGGGATGCCTTTGCCAGTTCTTTCAGCAACATTTTCCCGGAACGTGAAATCGTCCAGCTGCCGCCGGACCATGAAATTTTCAGGTTGTATTACGATACCGACGGACCGCAAATGGTGCCGGCACTGGGGAACCCGGACAACACGCCTGAGCGTGATGTCGATCAGGCGTCAGTGCACGCGATTCTGGATGATGATGGCAGAATCATGGTGCTCATCAACTGGAATACCGACATGGGGGATGGCTGGGAGCACACCTACCACCCCCGGTACCCCACGCAGTATGCCAACATGGCCTATCAGCTGGGCATCAACTACCTGATCTACTCCATGACCCACTGAGATGGCGAGGCCGCATCACATTCCCCGCATCAGGGAGCCTGTGCTGCCCTCATGTCGGCACAGTAATCATCCTGCCTGAGTGCCGGCGTAAACCAGATGACATCGTAGGCGGCGGTTTCCGAGAATTGCTGCAGGTAAACCATCGGGTCTTCGAGCGCGGGGTCTACCTCCAGAAACGCCACGCTCAGTGGTGGTGTCGTCTGTTCATCCAGATCGTTGTCGTGGGTGAGATAGTTGGGTACACCAAGATCGTGCCGGACGTGGTAGTTGCCCGCCAGCAGGATGCGCCTTTCAAACATATCGGCCCCTGACATCAGCGCATCAGCCATGTGCTGGTCGCGGGCCTGCTGTACCCGGACCATGGCGGGAAACTGCTCAGCTGGCAGCATGCCGCAATGACTGCTGTCGATATCGCGTGCCAGTTGTGCCAGTTGCGGCGCCTCCAGTCTTGCTGTCGTTGCCGCGCCGGTGCCGCGATAGATTGCCATTACGTCACTGTTGTCAATGTTGCCGGCGGCCAGGCTGGCGCCACGCTGCAGTGCCAGGGTCACGGCAGGTCCGTAGAACTGCCAGGGCCAGCCGTCTTCATCCCAGGCCAGGCGGTCAGCAAGTCCGGGGGTGTCAGGGTCCATTCCGCCGTCGGCAAGCGCATCGATCTGTGGTTGCTGCCCACGCTGCAGCATCTCCAGCACCATCAGTGAGCGTTCGCTGGGCGACAGCAGCGAGTCAAGCAGCCACAGGCGCAGTCGATGATGATCGGGATTGTCATGCTTTTCACCCAGCAGCAAGACCGGGTGCTGTTGCAGCAGCGACTGTAACTCATCGCGTTCGATAAACTGCATCCGAGCGCTCAGCCAGATTTTGCCGACCAGGGGGTGACCCTGATGCAACGGGCTTTGCCATTCTGTCGGCCGATCCGCCTGTGCGGTGGCCAGTGCAGCATTGGCAAAGCCGACCAGTGCCAACAGGGTGGTCAGCAACAGCCGACGGTCAGATGATTTTTTTCGGGTAGTCAATGTACTTCAGCTCCGCCTGTCCGAACTGAAGACTGGACCATTGGTCAACCGGCAGGCTCAGTTCAGCCACGCAGCATGTTGGCATATTGTCGAGCCTGGCGTCTCTGCACAGTTCGTTGAAGAAATCCGTCAGTGCCGGATTGTGTCCCACCAGCATGATCGAGTCGATGTTGTCATCCTGCTGACGAACAAGTTGCAGCAAATGCCCGCTGCCGGCCAGATAAATCTGGCGTTCCAGGTGGATAAGCGCTTTGGGGATGGACAGGTGATTGGCGAATATTTCCGCTGTGGATGCGGTGCGCAGGGCCGGGCTGCACAGAACGCGTTGCGGGTGTGTGCCGCGCTTGTCCAGGTTGTCCGCCATCAGCGGGGCATCCTGTCGACCACGCTCATTAAGCGGCCGGTCGATGTCACGCTGGGCCTGATCATTCCAACTGGATTTTGCGTGTCTTACCAGAATCAACGTCTTCATCATCTCTCCAGGCGCTGGGCGCCACAACGTCCTGCTGTGCGATGACCACTTGCCCGGCACACCTTCACCCGGCGTTTGTTCTGCAGGCATTGTACCTGCTATATGTTCAGAAAAATACCGTCACCCGGCACCTACGGCGAACGGATCGGCGCTGGACTTTGCTGGCGTAATTGCTCAGAATTCAGGTTCTCAAGGGGCTGCCAGAACAGTCCTTTCCCTGTTACCACTCACACGCAAGGAGTGTTGGATGTTGCTATCGCTAAAACGATCGCTGGGTACGATCGCCCTGCTGGCTGCCGCGTCGGTCAGTACACAGTTGTCTGCTCAGGATTGGGATTTGGCTACTGAACTGGAGCTGGGTGCCATATTTACCTCCGGCAATACCGATGATGAAAACATCCGCTTTCGCGGACGTTTTGATGCCATTCGTGAGGACTGGTCCTATCGTTTCTCCATGGATGGCTTTCGCTCGTCATCGGATGATGAATTGTCGGCACAACGACTTTACACCGTCGGTAGTGCGACCTACAACTTTGACCCGGACAATTTTGTGCAGGGTCGGGTGGCTCATGAAGATGACCGGTTCAGCGGTTACGACAGTCAGACGGATGCTTCTGTCAGTTATGGTCAGGTGATACTGCGGGATATTGAAAACATGTCATTCAGCTACACCGTCGGTGCCGGTGTGCGGGTATCACGTGCGACCGATGACACGGAAGATGATTTTGAAGAGGGTATTGTCCGATTGTCAGGTGATTACAGCTGGGATATTTCCGACAGCGCCCGGTTTATTCAGGCGTTGAGTGTGGATGCCGGTGAACGGTCAAGTATTGGTCGATCCGAGTCGTCCATTGAAACCGATATCATGGACAATCTGTCCATGAAGTTTACCATCAACGTCAAACATCAGACCGAAGTGCCTGAGAACAGAAAAAAGACAGACACTGAAGCCTCCATCACGTTGCTGTTGCGCTTCTGAATCCGGTCGATGCCTGCCGTCCGGGCGGGGCCCTCGCGGGTGGTTGCTTAAACAATAATTCAACAACAGGGCGAGCGCATGCAATACCAGGCACCCACAGATTTGGCTGACGTGGCGGCGTTGTTGGCGTCGGCTGACGGCAAGGGCCGGGTCATGGCGGGCGGTACGGATCTGCTGGCACGTTTCGCCGCCGGTATGCCGAAGCCTGATGTGTTGGTGGATATCAAACACATTGCCGAACTCATGGATATTGAACAGGCCAGTGACGGCAGTTTTACCGTAGGCGCGGCCGTGTGTGGTGCGGCCATCAGTGAACATGCCGCTTTATGCTCGGCATGGCCGGGTGTCACTGAGGCCATGGACCTGATCGGATCGGTGCAGATTCAGGGACGCGCCTCGCTGGGGGGTAATCTTTGCAACGCCTCGCCGGCCGCTGATGCGGTGCCGGCCCTGATCGCCGCAGGTGCGATTTGCCGGATACTGGGTAGTCAGGGCGAGCGACAGGTTTCAGTTGCCGACATTATCTGTTCTCCCGGCAAGACCTGTCTTGACAGTGATGAGTTCGTTGTCAGTCTGTATCTGCCGCCGCGTCCGCCGCGCAGCGCAGACGCCTATCTGCGTCTGATCCCTCGCAGCGAGATGGATATTGCGGTGGCCGGGGCAGCCGTCAACCTGACCCTGGACAGTGCTGACGTGGTGGTGGCGGCGACGATCGCGCTGGGTGCTGTGTCCCCGGTGCCACTGCTGGTGCCGCGCGCGGCCGACGTCATACTGGGATCGAAGCTCGAAGCCGATGTGATGACGCGATTCAAATCTGTGGTGTCGGCGTCATGCCGGCCAATCAATGACAAGCGCGGCACCATCGACTATCGCAATCATGTGGCCGGCGTACTTGCCGCGCGAGCCGCGCTGATTGCTGGCAAACGGGCGGCACGGGAGGGCCTATGAAGCAGCATATCTGCACGCATATCAACGGTGAAGCAACCGAATTTCTGTGTGATGCCGCTGACACGCTGCTGCAGGTGCTGCGTGACAACCTCCGGCTAACTGGCACCAAGGAAGGTTGTGGCACCGGGGATTGCGGGGCCTGCAGTGTCATGCTGAATGACAGGCTGGTGTGTTCTTGTCTCGTTCTCGCGGTCGAGGCGCAGCACAGCCAGATTGAAACGGTGGAGGGGCTGGCAAACGGTGATTCGCTGCACCCGTTACAGCAGGCCTTTCTTGACCATGCGGCGCTGCAGTGCGGCATATGCACCCCGGGCTTGCTGGTGGCAGCCAAAGCGCTGCTTGATCACAATCCGTCGCCCAGCGAAAGCGAGGTCCGCTTCTGGATAGCCGGCAATCTATGCCGTTGCACGGGATACGACAAAATCGTGCGCGCGATACTGGCTGCCGCTGACAACATGCGCACAACCCATGATGGAGCGCAATCATGAGCCGGTCACCGAACGGTAGCTGGCGCTCAGTCGGTACCCGCCCGGTCCGTCCTGATGGCATCGACAAGGTGACCGGGCGTGCTGTGTTCAGTGCCGATTTTAATCTGCCCGATGCACTGCAGGGGGCCGTTTTGCGCAGCCCGTTTGCCCATGCCCGTATCCTGCGTATGGACACCGCCAGGGCGCTGGCACTGCCGGGTGTGAAAGCGATCATCACGGCCAGTGATCTGCCCGAGATAACGGAAGACCAGGCCTTGATAAACGGGCAGCCGCCGGATTTTCGCGATATGTCAGCTAACATTCTGGCGCGTACCAAGGTCCTTTATGAGGGGCACGCACTGGCTGCCGTTGCCGCCGTGGATGCAAAAACCGCCGAGCAGGCGCTCGCGCTGATTGATGTCGAGTACGAAGTGTTACCTCACGTGATTGATGTGCAGCAGGCAATGGCGCCTGACGCGCCGGTATTACATGACAGCCTGATTACTCAGGGGATCACGCCGGCACCTTCACGCCCGTCGAATATCGCCAGCCGCCACGAACAGGTTCACGGTGATGTTGAGCAGGGCTTCGCGCAGGCGGACATTATATTAACTGAAGAGTTTACGACGCAGCCCGTGCATCAGGGTTACATCGAGCCGCATGCGTGTATGGCGCGGGTGGCCAGCGATGGTCAGACTGATATCTGGTGCAGCAGCCAGGGGCAATTCATGGTGCGGGCCTACTGCGCGCGATTGCTGGATATGCCGCTGTCGCGGATTCGTGTGACGCCGCTGGAAATAGGGGGCGGTTTTGGCGGCAAAACCACGGTGTATCTGGAGCCGCTGGCGGTGTTGCTGGCGCGACGCAGTGGCCGGCCGGTAAAAATACAGATGTCCCGGGCCGACGTATTCCGGGCCACAGGGCCCGCGTCAGGCAGTTACATCAGTATGAAGATAGGTGCACTCAACGACGGTACGTTGGTCGCCGCTCAGGGGATTCTGTGTTATCAGGCGGGCGCTTTTCCAGGCTCTCCGGTGCGCCTTGGCTGCATGACAGCGTTTGCGCCCTACGATATTGCCAATGTCAAAATGATTGGTTACGACGTGGTCGTCAATCGTCCCAAAAGTGCCGCCTATCGTGCCCCGGGGGCGCCGATGGCGTCATTTGCGGCGGAAAGTCTCATTGACATGCTGGCCCAGCGCCTGGGCATGGATCCCCTTGAGCTGCGTATCAGGAATGCAGCCCGCGATGGGACGCGCACGGCGTACGGTCCCCGCTTCAAGGAAATCGGCTACCTGCAAACCCTGCAGGCGGCGCAGGCCCATCCCCACTATTCAGCGCCACTGGGCCAGCACCAGGGGCGCGGCGTGGCATCCGGGTTCTGGTTCAATATGGGTGGTCAGTCCAGTGCCGCACTGACGCTGAATGAGGATGGCACGGTGATGGTCACCACGGCCAATCCGGATATCGGCGGCTCACGAGCCTCCATGGCACTGATGGCCGCCGAGGTGCTGGAGATAGACGTCGATCGGGTGCGGCCCGAGATCGCCGACACCAGCTCCATCGCTTATTCGGACCTTACCGGTGGCAGCCGGGTGACGTTTGCGGTCGGGATGGCAGTTACTCAGGCCGCGACCGAGTTGGTGGCCAGTCTGCAGCAACGCGCGGCGACTCTGTGGGACATTCCCGTTGATCAGATTGATTGGCGTGAGGGGTGTGCGGTTGCCAGTATCGACGGCAAGCAGGAAATATTGTCACTGTCGTCGCTGGCCGCGCAGGCCGGCAAAACCGGCGGACCGATAGCCGCCCACGTCAGCATCAATGCCCAGGGTGCCGGTCCGGGTTTCGGTACGCATATCTGTGATGTTGAGGTGGATCCCGACACCGGGCGGGTCACCGTGCTGCGCTATACCGCCATTCAGGATGTGGGCACGGCCGTGCACCCTTCCTATGTCGAGGGGCAATTGCAGGGTGGTGCGGTTCAGGGCATTGGCTGGGCCCTGAATGAGGCTTACCAGTATGATGATAATGGCGCTCAGTTGAATCCCGGTTTTCTCGACTATCGGGTACCGGTTGCCTCGGACCTGCCAATGATTGACACGGTATTGGTGGAGGTTCCCAATCCACGTCACCCGTTTGGTGTTCGTGGTGTCGGCGAAGTCCCTATCATCCCGCCGCTGGGTGCAGTTGCCAATGCGGTATCGCGCGCGACCGGCACCCGGCACGTCGATCTGCCGATGTCGCCGCCGGTGGTACTGCGCGCCATTCAGCGTGCCGCCCGCAGACGCCGTTGACTGGCAGATTGACAACATTCGGTCAAAGTGACAGCATTCGTTCATCATCATTATTGAACGGGTGTCAATCGTGCATTCTCCAAAACGAAAACTTTTTCTGGATCTGGTGCGGGCAATATTCCGGCTGAATGGTCTGCTGCTGGCAGATGGCGATCGCATGGCGGAAGGTGTCGGCCTGACCAGTGCGCGCTGGAAAGTGATTGGCATTGTGGCACTGACCAGCGCGGGGGTGACTGTGCCGGGTATTGCAAGGGCATTGGGGCAATCCCGGCAGGCCGTGCAACGGATTACCGACGTGATGCAGACCGATGGTCTGGTGCGTTACGAGCCCAACCCGAGGCACAAGCGCTCGCCGCTCGTGCAGCTGACTGATCATGGCCAGCAGGTTTACAACGAATTACGCTCGGTGCAGGACCCGTGGGCAATCGGCCATACCGAAGACACATCCGTTGAAGAACTGGAAAGTGCCTTGCGCCTGATGCAACGTCTGATCAACCGAATGGAGTAGACAGTGAGCCTGCCTTTGTATACCGCCAGTCAGGTGCGAGCCATTGATCAGCGGCTGATAGCCGCTGGCACCCCGGGTATCACACTCATGCAGCGCGCCGGCGAAGCAGCGTTGAGGGCGCTGCGGCAACGCTGGCCACAGACCACGCATGTCATTGTTGTATGTGGTAAGGGCAATAACGGCGGTGACGGTCATGTATTGGCTGGCCTGTTGCTGCAGACCGGGGCAAAGGTACATGTGCTGCAGATCGGCGATATCGGCAGCCTGAGCGGTGACGCCCGGACGGCGGCTGACAAAGCTGCCACGCTGGGCGTTGCGACCACGCCGTACAGCCCAGATCAGCTGGCGTCCCTGCTGGCGCTGAATAGCGAAGCACGGCTGGTGATTGTCGACGCCATGCTGGGAACGGGATTTCACGGCACGTTACAAGGTGATTTTGCCGATGCCGTCGAGCAGATCAATAACAGCGGCCGGCCTGTCCTGGCCATCGATATCCCCAGTGGCCTGCATGCAGATACCGGTCACGTTGCTGGCGATGCTGTCAGCGCCGACGCCACCGTCACTTTTATTGCCCGCAAGCGAGGCTTGTACACCGGTGATGGTCCTGACTATGTTGGCGACGTGGTCTTTGACGACTGCGGGGCAGCGTCCGCGACGGCGGGTCCAGAGCGGCCTGCTGTGCGTGCCATTGATGCAGAGTTGCTGACAGCCGTGCTGAAGCCTCGTCTGCGGTCGGCCCACAAGGGACATGCCGGCAGTGTCCTGGTGATTGGTGGCGATGCCGGCTTTGGGGGTGCGGCCATGATGGCGGCTGAAGCTGCCGCTCGCTCGGGGGCGGGGACAATCAGCCTGTTGACCCGGCCTGTGCATGTCAGTGCCATGCTGGCGCGACGACCCGAAATCATGGTCTGTGGCATGGATGACTGGCAGGGTGACGCGGGTGCGTTGGCCAGGCAACTGGTCGAAAAGGCCAGCGTGCTGGTCATTGGTCCGGGACTAGGGCAGTCGGCCTGGTCCAGGCACATGCTGCAGAACAGCATGATGTGGGCCACGACGTTGGAAAAACCCCTGGTGCTTGATGCCGATGCGCTAAACCTGGCAGCGCAGGATGACAAATTCTGGGCTGAATCCGCGGTGCTGGCACTGAGACGTCAGTGGGTGATCACGCCACATCCCGGCGAGGCGGCAAGACTGCTGGCAACCACCACGGCACAGGTGCAATGTGATCGGTTTGCCGCCATCGTGCAATTGCAGGCGCTGACCGGAACCCAGTGCCTGCTTAAAGGCGCCGGTTCGCTGCTGGCGTTCGCCTGTGCGGACGATGCCGACCGGCCGCCGCTGGACCTGTGTACGGAGGGCAACCCGGGTATGGCGTCCGGGGGCATGGGCGATATTCTGACCGGCGTGATCGCGGCGCTGATAGCGCAGGGATTGTCATCTGCGGATGCGTTGCGTTGTGCGGTCTGCGCCCACGGCGAAGCGGCCGACCAGGCGGTGGCGTCTCTCGGAGAGCGCGGGCTGTTGGCCACTGATGTGTTGTCGTTTTTGCCTAACGTGTTGAATACCAATGATAAATAAAACGGACATCTACCCTCTGCATACTGAATCTGACACCCAGCGTGCGGGCGACTGCCTGAGTCAGGCGCTGGGCAGTGACGGCGCCATCATTTATCTGACCGGTGACCTCGGTGCCGGTAAAACCACCCTGAGTCGTGGGTTGATTCGCGGCCTGGGTTACCAGGGTGCCGTGAAAAGTCCGACATATACTCTGGTGGAACCTTATGAGTATTTTGAATTTCCTCTCTATCACTTTGATCTGTATAGACTAACAGATCCGGAGGAGGTAGAATTTCTCGGTGTTGATGAATACTTTGTGCCGCCTGCCGTGTGCCTCATTGAATGGCCGTGTCGGGGGCAGGGTTTTCTGCCGTCGCCTGACCTGGCCATCACGCTGGAAATCGCCGGCAAAGGGCGTTGTCTGACGTTCGAGGCAGCCAGTACCAAAGGGCTTGAAATCGCTGATCGCTTACGGGTTTTATTGCAAGATGCCGGATGACAGGAATAGCCACCACACGTGTCATATCGCGTCCCGATCGCCGGCGGTCTGGCTACGCCTGCTGTTGTGTGCCGCACTGTTATTGCCCGCTATTGCGTCGGCCAGCGATATCCTTGATCTGCGGGTATGGCGCTCACCCGATTACACGCGCGTGGTCATTGACCTGGACCGGCGCGCGGAATACAGCGTGTTTGTACTGGATAACCCGCACCGGGTGGTCATTGATGTCAACGACTCCCGCATGCTTGCCGATACTGCGCAGGTGGATTTGCACGACAGCCCGGTCCGATCGGTGCGCAGCGCAGCCCGGAACCAGAGCGATACCCGCATCGTGCTGGACATGGACGGCCCCGTTAACCCTTCCAGTTTCACCTTGCCGCCCAATGACGAGTTTGGCGACCGCCTGGTGGTCGATCTGTATGACCTGGGCGCCGAGTCTCCGGCCCGCCCGGCTGAAATAGCGCCCAGCAGTCCAGCCGAGCGGCAGACCGTAGCGTCCTCAAGTCAGCGCAATATTGTGGTCGCTATAGATGCCGGGCATGGCGGTGACGATCCCGGTGCCATCGGCTATGACGGGCGTATCCGCGAAAAAGACGTGGCACTGGCGATCTCGCGAGCTGTGTTTGAGCGTTTGCAGGGTATCCCCGGCTATGAACCCGTCATGATCCGCCAGGGCGATTATTATGTCCGGCTGCAACAAAGGCCGCAACTGGCGCGTCAGAATCGCGCCGATATCTTCCTGTCCATCCATGCCGACTCGTTCAGCACGTCACGGGCTGAAGGCGTGACTGTTTATGCCTTGTCGCAAACCATTGCCGAAGACGAGAACATTCGCCGGGTCGCCGAGAAGGAGAACTCGGCCGATCTGTTGGGCGGCGTATCCGGAGACACCAGTCTGAAAAACTTTGAGGATGACCTGGCATTGACCTTGCTCGACCTCTCGATGGCGTGGAGCATTGAGCAAAGCGTCGCGGCCGGGTCGTATATCCTCAATGCCATGGGATCTGTAGCCAGATTGCGCCGGGACGTGCCGCAGCAGGGCAATCTGTGGGTGCTGCGTTCGCCGGATATTCCGTCGCTGCTGATTGAAACCGGCTATCTGTCGAATCCCCGCGAGGCGCGGCTGCTGACCTCGGCCGACTACCAGCGTCGGCTGGCAGATGCCATCGTGCAGGGAGTGATGAATTATTTCTACGAGCGTCCTCCCGAAGGAACCCTGGTGGCCTGGCAGAAAGCCAACAATCAGGGGCCGGACCGGCAGTATGTGGTGCAGCGTGGAGACAGTCTGTCGCTGATTGCCCAGCGTCACAATGTCAATATGTCGCAGCTGCGCGCAGCCAATAACCTGCGTGGCGATATCGTGCAGCTGGGCCAGACCCTCACCATTCCTGGTGGCGGGCCAATGCCGGTGGTGTCCGCGCCACCCACGGTGTCTGAGCACACCATCAGCCGGGGCGAGACGCTGTCGGGCATCGCCGAGCGCTATCGAGTGAGTTTGTCACGGCTGCGCGAGGCAAACGATCTGCGCAATGATACAATCCGCATTGGCCAGGTTTTGCAGATTCCTGCCTTTTGACAGACCGGCGTGCCGTGTCTGTTCACGCGCTAACTACTGCACTGCGTGGCGGTGCTGACACCGAACAGGGCTGCTCATGAAAAGAATCGCATTGCTCAGCCAGCGTCTGGCGAATCAGATCGCCGCCGGCGAAGTTGTTGAGCGCCCGGCCTCCGTGGTCAAAGAGTTGCTGGAGAATAGCGTTGATGCCGGTGCTGCGCGTATTGACGTGGAAGTCGAGCAGGGTGGCAGCAAACTGATCCGGATTCGTGACGATGGCCAGGGTATCAACAAAGAAGACCTGGCGCTTGCGCTCAGTCGTCATGCGACCAGCAAGATTGCCGACCTGGACGACCTGGAGAATATCGCCAGTCTGGGTTTCAGGGGTGAGGCGCTGGCGAGTATCAGCTCGGTATCACGTTTGCTGCTTGCCTCCCGATCTGCGGATGCCAGCGGCACAGGCGGCTGGCAGGTAGAGGCGGCCGGTCAGGAGATGACGCCAACACTGGCGCCAGCGGCGCATCCGCAAGGCACCACGGTTGAAGTGCGTGATCTGTTTTTTAACACGCCGGCCCGCAAAAAATTCCTGCGCACAGAGAACACCGAGTTCGGCCGGATCGATGAGGTTGTCAAACGACTGGCCCTGAGCCGGTTTGAGCTGGCATTTTCGTTGCGCCACAATCAGCGTACCGTGCATCAGCTGCAGGCGGCTCAGTCCATGCAGGAAAAACAGCGCCGTATCGGGCTGGTCTGCGGGCCTGCATTTCTGGAACATGCTGTCTATATTGATATTGAGGCATCCGGCCTGCGCCTTTGGGGGTGGGTCTGTTTGCCGACCTTCTCGCGCAGCCAGCCTGATCTGCAGTATTTCTATGTCAACGGCCGGGTGATACGTGACAAGCTGGTGTCACATGCAGTCAAGCAGGCTTACCGTGACGTGCTGTTCCATGGTCGGCATCCAGCCTTTGTCCTGTACCTGGAATTGCAGCCGGCGCTGGTCGATGTCAATGTGCATCCGACCAAGCATGAAGTTCGCTTTCGTGATCAACGGCTGGTCCACGATTTTCTGTTCCGTTCCCTGCATAAGGCGTTGGCTGATGTCCGCCCGGCAGACCACATGGAGCCGGCGGTGGCCGCGACCGGGGCTGGCACGGCGACGCAGCCGCACACGGAGTCGCCGGTGCAGCAGGTGCCTCTGGGCCTGCGTCTGGACGAAAGTACGGGAGAACTGGTTGCCCCGCCGGATATCCCTGCGGGTGCCGGGCCCGGCGCGACCCATGGCTGGGGAGCCGGCGTTCCCGGCTCGGCCAGCGCTGACCGTGGTGGCTGGCGAACGGGCGCATCACCGGTAGCCGGCCTGGCAGAGCAGTCGGCGCTGTATCAGCGGTTAAGTGAGGATGCCGAGGTGCCCCCGCTGGGGTATGCACTGGCGCAACTGCATGGTGTCTATATCCTGGCGCAGAATCAGCATGGTCTCATCGTGGTCGATATGCATGCCGCGCATGAGCGCATTACCTATGAACACATGAAAGCGGCCAGCGATAACCAGAGTATCAAGGCACAGCCGCTGCTGGTGCCCATCTCCATCGCAGTCAGTCAGGCGGAAGCAGAATGTGCCGAGGCCCAGGCCGATGAGCTGGCAGCACTTGGCTTTGACATGGCGAGGGTTGCCGGGGAGTCGGTGATTGTCCGACAGGTGCCGAGCATTCTGGCCCGCGCTGACATTGAGCAGCTGGTGCGTGATGTACTGGCCGATGTCCGCGAACACGGTCGCAGTGAGCGCATCAGCGCCTATCGCGACGAATTACTGTCTACGATGGCCTGTCACGGCTCGGTGCGCGCCAATCGCCAGTTGAGCATCGCCGAGATGAATGCGTTGTTGCGCGACATGGAACGCACCGAACGCAGCGGGCAATGCAACCACGGGCGCCCGACCTGGGTGTATCAGAGCATGGCCGACCTGGATAAACTTTTCCTGCGTGGGCAATGATGATCACCATGCCGGCGCCCGGCAGGGAGTGAAGGACATGGATCTGAATGCGCAGCGGTGTCCGGCACTCTGTCTGATGGGGCCGACGGCGTCGGGTAAAACTGCCCTGGCCATCGAACTGGTGCAACGGCACCCATTCGACATCATCAATGTTGACTCGGCGCAGATATATCGTGGCATGGATATCGGCACCGGCAAGCCTGACGCCGCCACTCTGCGCCGGGCGCCACATCGACTGATCGACTTCCTGGACCCGGCAGAAGCTTACTCGGCAGCACGGTTTCGCGCCGATGCCATTGCCGAAATGGCTGATATCCGCCGCAAGGGTCGCATTCCTCTCTTGGTAGGCGGCACCATGTTGTACTTCAAGGCTTTGCGCGACGGACTGGCGGTGCTGCCCGAGGCGGATCCGGGCGTGCGGGCAACCATCACGGCGCTGGCCGAGCGGCACGGCTGGGCGGCTGTCCATACCCGACTGGCAGATGTCGATCCGGTTGCCGCCCGGCGCATCCATCCCAATGACCCGCAGCGACTTCAGCGCGCACTTGAAGTATTTATGGTCACCGGCCGGTCTATGACTGACTTGCAGGCCCGGAACCAAGCCGCCGACAGCTTGTCAGAAGACCTGATGTTTGTGTCAATCCAGCCGACAGAGCGTAGCGTATTACATACAGGAATTGCGCAGAGGTTCCGGCAAATGCTTGACGATGGACTGGTTGACGAAGTGCGCAGGCTCCACCAGCGCGGTGATCTTCATACCGGTCTGCCGTCGATCAGAAGTGTCGGATACCGGCAGGTTTGGCAGTATCTGGACGGTGAAATCAGCTTTGATGCCATGGTGGAAAGAGGTATCATTGCCACACGACAGCTGGCTAAACGGCAGGTGACCTGGTTGAGAAGCTGGGGCAAATTGCACAATTTCGACAGCGAAAGTCCGGAAACCATGGCTAAGGTCTTGAAATTGATCCACTCGGCCTCAATATAAACGCTACGGTTAGAGTGGCTGATCGCTGCAACAGGGCGATGCTGGACGGATCCAAACTGCTTTTTAACGTTTTTTAGCTGAATTTTTTAAGGAGAATATCAATGTCAAAAGGGCATTCCCTACAAGACCCTTTCCTGAATGTGCTGCGGAAAGAGCGCATCCCGGTTTCCATCTATCTGGTCAGCGGCATCAAGCTGCAGGGACAGATAGAGTCATTCGACCAGTTTGTCATTCTGTTGAAGAACGCGGTAAACCAGATGGTGTACAAGCACGCAATTTCCACTGTTGTTCCGGCGCGTACGGTGAAGATCCCGACCACGAACGGTGGTGAATTCACTCACGAAGACGATGAGTCTGCACCAGGTAATATGGCCTGAATCGAGGGCATGATTGTTTTTTGAGCGTCCCGAGGGTGGAGAATCCTCAATTCTTGTTCACATAGATCTCGATTCTGAGCGCGAACAGGAAGATCCCGTAGAGTTTGAAGAATTGGTGCGCTCATCCGGCGCTGACCCGGTTGCCTTTATCAAGGGTAGCCGCAAGTCGCCGGATGCCCGTGTCTTCGTCGGTTCGGGCAAGCTGGCAGAAATTGCCGCCGCCGTTCAGGAGCACGACGCCGAACTGGTTCTGTTCAACCATTCGCTGTCTCCCAGTCAGGAGCGAAATCTCGAAAAGGAATTGAAGTGCCGGGTGCTGGACCGCACGGGCCTGATTCTGGATATTTTCGCGCAGCGGGCCCGGACGCATGAGGGCAAGCTGCAGGTCGAACTGGCCATGCTGCAGCATACGGCTACCCGGCTCAAGCGAGGCTGGACCCACCTTGACCGGCAAAAAGGTGGCGTCAATCTGCGCGGTGCCGGTGAGACCCAGCTGGAAATGGACCAGCGCATGATTCGTCAGCGCATCAAGAATATCAATAAAAGCCTGGCCAAGGTCCGTGCCCAGCGTGAGCAGGGCCGTCGCTCCCGCAAGCGGGCCGAAACCCCGGTGGTATCATTGGTGGGGTATACCAACGCCGGCAAGTCATCAGTTTTTAATACCATTACCCATGCTGGTATCTATGCTGCTGACCAGCTGTTCGCCACACTGGATGCGACGTTGCGACAAATCCAGCTGCCTTCGTTTGGCGAGGCCGTGCTGGTTGATACTGTTGGCTTTATCAGCCATCTGCCGCACAAGCTGGTGCAGGCGTTCAGGGCGACGCTGGAAGAAACCGTGCAGGCCGATTTGCTATTGCATGTGGTGGATGTTGCCAATGAGGCGCATGATTACTATATAGAACAGGTCAATGAAGTACTGACTGAAATAGGTGCAGATGACATTCCCTGCCTTCAGGTGCTTAACAAGATCGATCTGGCGCAGGGTTTCCAGCCCCGGGTGGACAGAGGCGAAGATGGTAAGCCGACCCGGGTCTGGGTGTCGGCCAAAACCGGCGCCGGCATTGATCTGCTGCTGGCAGCCATCAGCGAAATGCTGAGTGAAGATGTTGTCAATCAGGCCCTGACCATCCGTCCGGACGAAGGGCGTCTGCGCGCTCGCCTATATGCGCGGGGGGCGGTAAAGACGGAAACCATGGGTGACGATGGTAGGGTGGTCTTGCAGATCAAATTGCCCCGGCTTGATTTTGAGCGTCTGCTACAGGAGGAGCGGCTCCCGCAAGACCAGTAACGACACTGCCGGCTCCTGAAAAGCTGGGTTAATGCGCAATTATTCGTTAAAATCATCCGGCATTCGCTGGGTACGGAGTAGACGATGGCTTGGAATGAACCTGGAAACAAAGGTAAAGACAATGATCCCTGGGGCAGTGGCGGCGGGGGAGGTCGACGTGGTGATGACCAGGGTCCGCCTGACATTGATGAGCTGATCAAGAACCTGAGCAAAAAGTTCAATGGCCTGTTTGGCGGCAAAAGTGGCGGTTCATCGGGCGGCGGTGGCAGTGCCGGGGCGTCTGCCGGGCTGCTCGGCGGTCTCGTGGTGCTGGCCGTGGTGGTGTGGGGCGCCATGGGTTTTTATACCGTCGACGAGGCGGAACGCGGCGTGGTCATGCGCTTTGGTGAGCTGCGCGATGAGGTGGTGATGCCGGGTCTGCGCTGGAATCCACCGCTGATCGACGAAGTTCAGAAGGTCAATATTTCTCGCGTCAACACCCGGTCCTACTCCAATGACATGCTGACCACGGACGAGAACATCGTGACAGTGTCGTTGTCGGTTCAGTACATCGTTGAAAACCCGATTCAGTACGTGGTGCGTGTCCGTGACCCGCAAAGCGGCCTGGATCAGGCCGTGGAATCGGCGATCCGTCATGTGGTCGGCGGGACGACGATGGACCGTGTCCTGACCCAGGGTCGGGCTGACGTGGCGGCTGAGGTGCGGGAACGCGCGCAAAGCTACATGCAAAATTATCAGACCGGCATTCTGGTGACCCAGGTCAACGTCGAAAACGCCCAGCCGCCGGTCGCGGTGCAGGGTGCATTCGATGATGTGATCCGGGCCCGTGAGGACGAACAGCGGGTGCAGAACCAGGCACTGGCCTATGCCAACCGGGTCATCCCGGAAGCGCGTGGTGAAGCCCAGCGTATTATCGAGCAGGCCAATGCCTACCGCGACGAGGTGGTGGCCCGGGCTGAAGGTGAGGCCTATCGTTTCGAACAATTGCTGACGGAATACCAGATTTCGCCGCAAGTCACCCGGGAGCGTATCTACATCGATTCGATCCAGGAAGTGCTGCGTAACTCCAGCAAGGTGTTGATCGATGTCGAAGGGGGCAACAACATGATGTTCCTGCCGCTCGATCGCATGATGCAGCAGGCAGGCACTGGCGCCATGGGCAGCGGATTCAACGGTCTGCAGCTCAACAACCAACAGCTCCGTGAGCTTGCCGACCAGGTCAGCCGCGAACTTTCATCCCAGTCAACGACGGACCGGTCTCGTTCGCAGATGCCGGCAAGGGGGCCTCGTTAATATGAAAAATTTTGTTGCAGGTGCAGTTTTATTTCTGATCGTTGTCGTGGGTGCCAATTCGGTATTCGTGGTCAAGGAAACCGAGCGTGCGGTCATGCTGCAATTCGGTAATATCGTGGAAACCGATATCCCTCCGGGTTTGCACTTCAAGATTCCATACGTCAACTCGGTGCGCAAATTTGATGCTCGCATCCTGACGGTGGATGCTACACCGCAGCGTTACCTGACGCTGGAACAGAAAGCCTTGCTGGTTGATTCCTATGCCATGTGGCGCATCACTGATGTTGAGCGATTCTATACCGCGACCTCAGGCGATGAGTCGCGCGCCAATGCGCTGTTGGCACAGCGGGTCAACGATGGTTTGCGCAACAAGTTTGGTGAGCGTGACCTGCAGGAAGTGGTATCCGGTCAGCGTGATGCGCTGATGAACGAACTGACCACCGAGCTGAATACGTATGTGGCTGACGAATATGGCATTGAAGTCATTGATGTCCGGGTCAAGCGTATCGATCTGCCGGACGATGTGCGTTCCTCGGTTTATGAACGGATGACGTCCGAACGTCAGCGTGAAGCCCAGCAGCTGCGTTCGCGTGGTAACGAGCTGGCCATCGGGATCGAAGCGGACGCAGACCGACAGGAAGCAGTGCTGCTGGTGGAGGCGTATCGTGATTCAGAGCGTATCCGCGGTGACGGCGACGCCCGGGCAGCGTCGATCTACTCGGCGGCCTATACCCAGGATCCTGAATTTTATTCGTTTACCCGGAGTCTGAATTCGTACCGCGACACCTTCTCATCGAAAAGTGATGTGATGTTGCTGGACCCGGCCAGTGACTACTTCAAATATCTCCGTAGCGACGAAGCTCAGTCTCAGTAATGGATACAGCCGGCGTCAAGCCGGCTTTGTTCGACCACGGCGATACGCAGAACCGCATTGATTCAGTGCCGGCTTGGCAATGAATTTCAGCACAAAAGATTAGGCAGGAAGGGATACATGACACGCGCTGACCGCTGGCTGCTGCCGGAAGGGGTTGAGGAGGTTTTGCCTCCCCAGGCTCACAGACTGGAAACCTTGCGCCGCGAGATACTGGATCTGTATCAGGGCTGGGGCTATCAATTGGTGATTACCCCGATGATCGAGTATCTCGATTCGCTGCTGGTGGGTTCTTCACACGATCTGGATCTGCACACCTTCAAAATTACTGATCAGTTAAGTGGCCGCATGATGGGCGTGCGCGCGGACATCACGCCGCAGGTCGCCCGCATTGATGCCCGCAATCTTCATCGTGCTGGCCCTGCACGTCTGTGTTATGCGGACAGTGTGCTGCATACCCGGCCGCAAGGCCTGCTCAGCTCCCGAGTGCCCATCAAGATCGGTGCCGAACTGTTCGGGCATGGCGGGGTTGCCTGTGATATCGAACTTATCCTGCTGATGACCGAAACGCTGCGCCTGGCCGGCATTCGCCCCATACATGTGGTTTTGGGTCACGTCGGTATTTTCCGTGGACTGGTGGCTGCGGCGGGGATAAGCACCGAGGCGGAAACCGAGTTATTTGACCTGGTGCAGCGCAAGGCACATGCAGAAACTGACAGCTGGCTGGACGCCAACATAGGTGAACAGAGCATTCGTGAGCTGTTACGCGGCCTGTCGCAGCTCAGTGGTGGTGCTGAGGTCATGGCGCAGGCAAAGGCGATGCTGGCGTCGGCACCGGCTGGCGTACGGGATGCGTTGCTCGAACTGCAACAGATCAGCGACGCGCTGAGTCAGCGGATCGGGGATGTCAGTCTGGGATACGATTTGTCCGAGTTACGCGGTTATCAGTATCATACCGGCACCGTGTTTGCCGCATACACGCCGGCGCATGGCCGGGCTGTCGCCAAGGGCGGGCGTTATGATGAGATTGGCAAGGTGTTCGGGCGCGCACGTCCGGCCTCCGGCTTTGATGCCGACCTGAAAATCCTGGCGCAACTGAGTGATCGTGATTACCCGTCGGCCCGGGTCGTACTGGCACCTGACCACCCTGATGCCGATCTGCAGGCATTGATTACGCAGTTGCGCAGGGATGGCGATATTGTCATTCAGCATCTGGGCGCCGAACCGGCCGACGACGAATTGATGCATGAGCTGCAGTGCAGCGCCTGCATCGTCGCCGATGAAAAACTTGGCTGGCGCGTAGACGAACGCTAGATGCGGGCGCCCCGCCAGGAATTTCGACGGCATTTTTTAGACACTTTTATGTAAGCACAGAGTATGGGGAACATGGGTAAGAGCGTTGTTGTTTTGGGCACTCAATGGGGTGACGAGGGGAAGGGCAAGATAGTTGACCTGTTGACCGAACAGGCGGCCGTGGTAACCCGCTTTCAGGGCGGACACAATGCCGGGCATACGCTGGTCATCGGTGGCAAAAAAACCGTCCTGCATCTGATTCCGTCGGGCATACTGCGCGAAGGCGTCACCTGCGTTATTGGCAATGGGGTTGTGGTCAGCCTCGAAGCGCTGATGAAAGAAATAGGCGAGCTTGAGGCACAGGGCATACCCGTGCGCGAGCGCCTGAAAATCAGTGGTGCCAGCCCGATCATCCTGCCCTCGCACGTGGCACTGGATCAGGCGCGCGAAATTCGCCTGGGTGACGGCAAGAAAATCGGCACGACCGGACGCGGCATTGGGCCCGCCTATGAGGACAAGGTTGCGCGACGTGGCATTCGTATGGGCGAACTGTTCAATCCCGAACATCTCGCGGTGCGCCTGCAGGAAGTCATGGAATACCACAATTTCATGCTGACGCATTATTACAAGGTTGATGCGGTCGATTTCGACAAAACCCTGTCGGAGTGCCTGGCATTTGCAGAGCAGGTTCGCCCCATGCTGGCGGACACTGTCGAGCTTGTGCACACACACCGCAAAGCAGGTGACAACCTCATGTTTGAGGGCGCGCAGGGTTCCCTGCTGGATATTGACCATGGCACCTATCCGTTCGTCACGTCGTCCAATACCACGGCGGGTGGCACGGCGACTGGCAGCGGCTACGGCCCGCTCTACCTGGACTACGTGCTGGGCATTACCAAGGCGTATACTACCCGTGTCGGTTCAGGGCCTTTCCCGACCGAGCTGTTTGATGAGGTCGGTGCGCACCTGGCCAATGTCGGCATGGAAAAAGGCGCCACCACCGGGCGCGCGCGCCGTTGCGGCTGGTTTGACGCGGCTGCGGTGAAGCTGGCGATACGCATTAACAGTGTGTCAGGCATCTGTCTGACCAAGCTTGATGTGCTCGACGGGCTGGAAACCATCAAGGTCTGTACCGGCTATGAGACGCCCACCGATGATGGCGACGGCGTGTCCGCGTGCATGACCGTTGATCGATATGAGCGACTCAAACCTGTGTATGTTGAGCTGCCCGGCTGGAGCGAATCTACGGTAGGCGCGCGCTCGCTGGCGGAACTGCCGGACAATGCCCGGGCTTATATCCGCTACATTGAAAAGATCATTGAAGCGCCAGTAGATATCATCTCTACGGGGCCGGATCGCGACGAGACCATCATTCTGCGGCATCCGTTCGGCAGTTAATCAGAGGCTCAATAAAATCTGTAGGGCCGCAGCATAAGTCTGGAACATGACATGGATTTATTGGCCATCAACAGTTTTTTTCTGATCGGTGCCTTGCTGGTAGGATTCAGTGTGCTATTCAGCGCTGTTTCCTCCCGCCTGGGTGTGCCGATCCTGCTGATATTCCTGGGTGTTGGCATACTGGCCGGCGAGGAAGGTATCGGCGGCATCCTGTTCAACGACTACTCTCTTGCTTTTTTTGCCAGCAACCTCGCACTGGCCATCATTCTGTTTGACGGTGGCATGCGGACCCGGGTTGCCAGCTTCAAGGTGGCGCTGTGGCCGGCCTTGTCACTGGCGACGTTTGGTGTCGTGATCACGGCCGGTCTGACCGGCGTGGTGGCTGCCTGGCTGTTCGGGCTCAGTCCGCTTCAGGGGCTGCTGATTGGCGCCATTGTGGGTTCCACTGATGCCGCGGCCGTGTTCTCCCTGCTGGGCGGCAGGCATATCAATGAACGGGTTCGTGCCACGCTGGAAATCGAGTCCGGCAGCAACGACCCGATGGCGATCTTCCTGACCGTGACGCTGATCGATATCCTGGCGACGGCGCAGGGAGGAGGCGACAATTCGGCACTGGGGTTCATTGTCAGCCTCGTGCAACAGTTTGGCGTCGGTGTGTTACTGGGTGGCGCGGGTGGCTGGCTGTTGTTGCAACTGATCAATCGCAGCACACTGGCCAATGGCCTGTATCCATTGCTGGCTGTCAGTGGCGGGCTGTTTCTGTTTGCTCTGACGGCCTATGCGGGGGGCAGTGGTTTCCTGGCAATCTATCTGTGTGGCGTGTTTCTGGGCAACAGACCGCTGCGCAGCCGCACCTCGATTCTCAGTGTGCTTGATGGTCTGGCCTGGCTCAGCCAGATCGGCATGTTCCTGGTACTGGGTTTGCTGCTGACGCCCAGCGAGTTGCTGCCGATTGCCGTACCCGGGCTGCTGCTGGCGTTATGGATGATCCTGATTGCCCGCCCGCTTGCGGTGTTCATCAGCCTGGCACCGTTCAGCCGCTTTCGGATGCGCGAGCGCTGGTATCTGTCCTGGCTGGGCCTGCGCGGCGCTGTACCGATCATCCTGGCAGTATTCCCGGTGATGGCAGGGTTGCCCGATTCGCAGTTGTATTTCAATCTGGCATTTTTTGTGGTGCTGGTGTCATTGCTGGTGCAGGGGACATCCATACCCTTGGCGACACGCCTGGCCAAGGTCCAGGTCCCGTCACAGCCCATGCCCATCTCCCGCGCGGGTCTGGAGATCCACCACACCAGTGAGTGGGAGCTGTTTGTCTACCGACTGGGCGCAGAAAAATGGTGCATCGGGCGCGAACTCAGGCGTCTGAAGATGCCTGACGGTACGCGTATCGCGGCGCTGTTCCGTGGCCGCGAGCTGCTGCACCCGACCGGCAGTACACGATTGCTGGCAGATGATATCCTGTGCATTATTGCGCATGAGCACGACCTGCCAGCGCTGGGTAACCTGTTCAGCGTGGCGCCATCCACAGGCATGGATGACTGGTTCTTCGGTGACTTCATTCTTGATGCTTCGGCCAGTATTGCGGATCTGGCACCGGTCTACGGCCTGCATCCTGACCCGTCGGTCAGCGCGCTCAGCATTGGCGAGTTCCTGAACCAGCGCATGGGCGGCAAACCGGTCCTCGGCGACCAGCTGGAGTGGCAGGGATTTGTCTGGACAATTGCGGCCATTGAAGAGGGTCAGGTCAGACGCATCGGCCTGAAGCTGGCGCAGTAACAGCCACCGCAGTTTCGTGTAAACTGATACAGGCTAATACCCAACAGGCCAACAACAACAGGAGAAAATAATGCCTCTATCAAGACTAAATCGCCGGCTGTGCTCATGGGCCCTGGCAAGTGTGCTACTTGGCAGTGCCGGCCAGGCAATGGCGCAGGGTGAGCCACCCAGCGAGCCGCCGGCAGACTGGGGGCCGGTATCAGCGTCGATGGTGGAGATCGACTATCCCCATCCGGTTGATTACATGCCAGTCACTCATTTTGGCCAGGATGGTCTGAAAGCCTATATGGATGTCGCGCCCACCGGCGCCGCGAATGGTCAAACGGTGATGCTGTTTCATGGCATGAACTTCGCGGGTATCGGTTTCGCCCCGACCATTGATGCCCTGTCAGCAGCCGGGTTTCGTGTCGTGGTTCCCGATCGCATCGGGTACGGGCGCTCATCGAAGCTGGACATTCCCTACAATCTGCACATTTTTGCATCCGATGCCAGAAAGTTGCTGGATCATCTGGGCATAGCGCAGACCGCGATTGTCGGCCACTCCATGGGCGGCATGCTGGCGGCACGGTTTGCCATGACCTATCCGGATATCACCACGCACGTGGTCTTTGTGAACCAGATTGGCATGAGTGACCAGCGCCAGGGCCGTCCCTGGCGGGATATCGAGGAAGCCGCACAGAGCGTGCGCGAGAACACCAGCTACCGATCCATCCTGGCCAATCACATGCGTTACTACAATACCGAAATCAAGCCAGAGTACCTGGAGTTTGTCCGCTACCAGTATGGCCAGACGCTGATCTCGGACTGGCCATTGCTGGCGCGGATCAGAGCCTGGCAACAAGCGATCCTGTACTTTGACCCCGTTGTCTACGACTGGCAGCATATTGATACCAAGGCACTGGTGCTGGGCGGCGCGGATGACAGGTTGACCAATGACTTCGCCGGTCAGGCACGCATGGTGGCGGAAACCCTGCAAAACGCCGAATTGAATCTGTATCCCGGCATCGGTCACAATCCACATTTCGAATATCCAGAGCAATATCATGCGGACCTGATTGCGTTCCTGCGTTCTGATCCTGACGAGCCCGCCAGCACTGACTGGTGAGGCGTGCCAGGGCTGGCAATGCCCATTTATGAGTTGGCATTGCGGTTGGCATAAGCGTTATAATAATTCGAACGATTGTTCGGTCGCATTATCGCCCTCTCGAGGGCGATAATTTTGTGCGCACGCCCATGTTTACCACGCCACAGAACAGGAATGACCTCAATGTCAGAAGACTCTTTCAAGGATAGCGCGCTTCGTTACCACATGGAGCCCACACCCGGCAAACTCGCCATACGGCCCACGAAACCCCTCGCCAATAACCGTGACCTGTCCCGGGCCTATTCTCCGGGCGTGGCGTTCGCCTGTGAGGCGATCGCGGGAAATGCCAGCGAAGCGGCCAATCTGACGGCGCGGGGCAATCTGGTGGCGGTCATAACCAACGGTACGGCGGTACTGGGACTGGGCAATATTGGTCCGCTGGCCGCCAAGCCGGTGATGGAAGGCAAGGCCGTGCTGTTCAAGAAGTTTGCGGATATTGATGTCTTTGACATCGAAATCAACGAAACCGATGTCGACAAGCTGGTTGATATCATTGCCTCTCTGGAGCCGACTTTCGGGGGTATCAACCTGGAGGATATCAAGGCGCCAGAGTGCTTTCTGGTCGAAAGACGCCTTCGCGACATCATGAACATTCCGGTGTTCCATGACGACCAGCATGGTACCGCGATCGTGGCGGCGGCGGCGGTCTACAACGCACTGCGCATCGTCAACAAGAAATTTGAAGATATCAAGCTGGTCGCGTCCGGCGCGGGCGCCGCAAGTATTGCCTGCGTCGAACTGCTGATCAGTATGGGCGTCAAAAAAGAAAACGTCCGCATGCTGGACCGCAATGGCGTCATTTACCAGGGCCGACAGCAGGGCATGAACCCCTGGAAGGAACAGTTTGCAGTCGACACGCCCGACCGCACCATTGAGGACGCGATCGTGGATGCCGATCTGTTCCTTGGGCTGTCCGGGCCCGGTGTCCTCAATGGTGCCATGATCAAGACCATGGCACGGGATCCACTGATCCTGGCAATGTCAAATCCGATCCCGGAAATCATGCCGGAGGAAGCACGGGCGGCCCGGCCTGATGCCATTCTGGCGACGGGCCGCTCGGATTACCCCAACCAGGTCAACAACGTTCTGTGTTTTCCGTTCATTTTTCGGGGTGCGCTGGATTGTGGTGCGACGCATATCAATGATGAGATGAAGCGCGCCTGCGTGCGTGCCATTGCCGACCTGGCGACCCGGGAAATATCCGAAACTGTTGCCAAAGCCTATATTGATGAGGATCTCAAATTCGGCCGAGAATACCTGATTCCCAAGCCGTTTGATCCGCGGCTGATCGAAGAGGTGCCGCTGGCGGTAGTCAAGGCAGCGATGGCCAGTGGCGCAGCAACGCGCCAGATTGATGATCTGGATGCCTACCGCAACAAGCTCAGCGCTTACGTCAACAGCAGCCGTCTGTTCATGCAGCCGTCAATTGACCTGGCCGCCAAACACCCGGCCCGTATCGTGTACGCCGAAGGCGAGAACGAGGATGTATTGTTGGCAATGCAGGCCGTGGTAGATGAGGGTGTTGCCAAACCCATCCTGATTGGCCGACCGCAGATCATTGATGCCAAGATCGAAAAAATGGGCCTGCGGCTGGTGCCAGGTACGGATTTCGACGTCTTTAATTCGGAAGAGGCCGACGTCCACCAAAAATACTGGCAGTTCTATCACCATCATGTCGGGCGTTCCGGTGTGTCAGTGGAAGCTGCCAAAACGACTGTGCACAGCAACACGACGGTGTTGGCGGCGCTGATGGTCGCGATGGGTGAGGCCGATGGTATGGTGTGCGGCAAAGTTGGCCGCTTCGATACGCATCTGAAGGACATACGACCCATCATCCGTTCGACCAAGTCGGGAGGCAGACTGTCATCTGTCTGCGTCCTGTTGATGGATGATGGACCACTGTTCCTGACGGACCCTTTTGTGAACGTCAATCCCAATGAGGATGAAATCGTTGATATCGCCAAGGATGCGATACACTTCGTGCAACAGTCATTCGACATCGAGCCGGTGGTGGCCTTCCTGTCGCATTCAAATTTCGGCACCTACGAGGATGAATCGGCACTGAAGATGAAAACCGCGGCACATCGTCTGCGCAATCAAATGCCTGATGTCCAGATCGACGGAGAGATGCATGCGCTGACGGCACTCAATCCCGAGCTTCGCGCCACGGTGTTTGAGGGATCCACTATCAAAGGGCGCGCCAACGTGCTGGTCATGCCGAACATGGATACAGCCAGTATTGCGCTGGGGTTATTGCGTTCGTTTACCAATGGCCGCCTGATTGGCCCGTTCCTGTGCGGTCTGGAGAAACCGGCGCATATTCTGATTCCTTCGGTATCAGGTCGCGGTATCCTCAACCTCACGGCGCTGGCGTCAGCAGGTATTTATCAGCATAAACAAAATCTTTAAACGTTTCCGGTTTCAGGAGTTACCAGATGTTGCCAGGCAAGCCAACGCGGCTTTCAATCGTTGGTATTGCCGCCCTGGCAATCTTGCCGGCTGTGGTGAGCGCCGACAGCCCCTGGCGTGATCCGCACCCGCAACGCCTGGACGGCTTTGTCCAGGGTCGCGAGTTCCTGTACAACAGTGCCAGTTTTATCAATCGCTTCAGCTACCGGCAATTGTCCGACTTTCCTGCCCCGGGGGAAGACGGTTTGTCTGGTAGCGGAGGCAGCATCAGCGGCGATGAGCTCTATCTGGAAACCAATCTGCAGAAAACCCTCTACTTCGATGATGATCGCTATGGCATCGTGGCGCGAGTGCAGCGTCGTGAAGACTTTGACGGGCGCTTTGACCGGCAACTGCTGGGTGTCGTCAGGCGGTTCGGTGAAGACTGGCAGGCGGCTTTTGCGGCGGACGTTTCCGGTGACAAGGGCGACATCGATTTTCAGTACGAAGTGACCTGGCACCCAGACGATAACCGCAAACTGCGGCTGGCCCTGGTGCAGGTTGACCGCCTCTACAACAATAAAGGCAACAGCAACAACAAATACCAGCGCACGCCGGTCACGCTCTTCGCCCACTACCAGCAGCAGTTAAGCACAGGTCTGGGGCTGGATCTTGCCGTCAATTACTCACCACACGCGCAGTATGAAGACCGTGACAGTAACCTGTACATTCGCGGCGATCAGCTTCGTGTCGCCGGCGCTGTGCACATTGATGTGGCCACCGGGTGGCAGGCCGGGTTGTCGTTCAAAACGGAAAGTACCAGGCGTGAGTTCCGCGCGTTGACGCCGGGCAATAGCGATCCGCGTGACAGCTTTGATCGGGAAATGCGCAGTGTGACGTTGTCAGTGAGATCGGAGGCGGCCACACAAATGCATGGCGGTATTCACTATCTCACGCTGGACGAGCAAGGCTGGTTTGGCAGTAACCTGGCCACATCGGGATTTCACAAGCGTGAGGACGTGTTGCTGTTTGCAGGTATGACACTGGCACGCCGCGCATCAAGCTGGTGGCAGCCGACACTGACCATCGGTGCTATCGATGTCGACCGGCAGTTGACCCAGCGGCCGGCAGACAATCGCCGGGACGATGACTGGCAAGCGCGGCTGACCCTGCCCTGGCGCTATGTCGTGCACCAGCAAAGTGGTGCCATCCTGACCCTGAACCCGACGTTGAATCTTGATTCTCTGAAATTTGGCGGTGGCAATATTCAGTTGCACTGGCCGTTCTAGCGCGTCGGCGGGCGACCGCCAGCATCAGTCGCGCTCCACGATGGCGGCTACCCCCATGCCACCGGCGGTGCAAATCGATATCAGCCCGCGGCCGCTGCCTTTTTCGTCCAGAATCGCTGCCAGTGACCCCAGAATGCGTGCGCCGGTTGCGGCGAAAGGGTGACCGAACGCCAGCGACCCGCCCTTGATATTGATTTTGCTGCGATCAATGGCCCCCAATGGCTGTGACAATCCAAGCTTGTCACGGCAGAATCCCTCATCTTCCCAGGCCTTGAGTGTGCACAGCGCCTGCGCCGCGAATGCCTCGTGAATCTCGTAGCAGTCAAAGTCCTGCAAAGTCAGTTTGTGCTGTTGCAGCAGTTCGCTTACGGCGACCGTGGGCGCCATCAGCAGGCCCTCGCCGTGCACGAAATCAATGGCGCTGCTGCGCCCACCACTCAGGTATGCCTGAATGGGCAGATCATTGGCACGTGCGTATTCTTCACTGCACAGCAAGACGGCTGCCGCACCATCAGTCAAAGGTGAGCTGTTGCCAGCACTGAGCGTGCCATTTTCACGGTCAAAAGCCGGTTTTAGCGTGGCCAGTTTCTCGAGACTGCTGTCGGCACGAATGTTGTTGTCACGGCTGACGCCCTGATACGGTGATACCAGGTCTTCGAAAAAACCGGCTTCATAGGCCGCGGCGGCGTTGAGATGACTTTCTAGCGTCAACTGATCCTGATCCCTGCGGGAGATGCCCCACTCCTGCGCCATCAGTTCACAATGCTGGCCCATCGACAGGCCGGTGCGCGGCTCTGCATTGCGTGGTGGTTGAGGTGCCAGCTCACCCAGTCTGAGGCCTTTCAGCGCCGCCAGGCGAGCCTTTAACGACCGGGCCTGCTGCATTTTTATCAGGCGTCGCGCGAATTTGCGTTTGAACACAATGGGAACGTCACTGGTGGTATCCGTGCCGGCCGCGATGGCGCAGTCTATCTGACCAGTGGCAATCTTGGCAGCGACCATCAATGCCGCCTGCAACGATGTGCCGCACGCCATCTGCAGCGTGATGCCGGGTGTTGCCGGGGACAGGTCAGTGCTCAACACGGCTTCCCGTGTCAGATTCCAGTCCTTGCTATGCGTGGTGACGGCGCCGGCCAGCACTTCATCAATCTTCTTGCCTGCCAGATCAAATTTGCTGCTTAACTGCTGCAAGGTGTCTGCCAGCAGGTCAAGATTGCTCAGTTCCGCATACACGGTGTTGGAGCGGCAGAACGGTACACGAATGCCGCCGGCGATGACAACCCGGCGCAGCGCCGGTGTGTTTTGAGGTGCATTATCCACGTGTATTCTCCTGCGCGTTATCGGTTTTTTCGTCAGTGTCGGCTGATCTATCTGAGCTGGCTACTTTGGGCTGGCGTTCGAGATTTTCCAGATAATGCATGGGGCCTCCGCGGAATGGCGCAAAGCCGGTGCCAAAGATCATGCCGGCATCCAGCAGGTCTGCATCGTCAACGACGCCCTCAGCAAGTGCCGCCTGGCATTCCTTTATATAAACGTCTATCAGCTTCTCGGATAACGCTGCCAGATCGTGTCCGTCAGCGGCGCCATCACGCTTTTTGGGTTTTTCCTTGTCCCAGACGTAGATACCTTCGCCAGATTTTTTGCCCAGTTTGCCATCGTCAACCAATGACTGTATGAACGCCTGCTGCGGATTGTCGGGCTGTTTTTCGCTGCTGTTGCCATGCAGTACCTCGGTCACCATCAGGCAGACATCCAGTCCGACAGTATCCGCCAGTTCGACGGGGCCCATCGGCATGCCGAAGGCTTCGGCTGCCGCATCAAGCGCCTCAGGTGGCACACCTTCCTGGTGCAGTTGCAGAGCGGTCATCATATAGGGTGCCAGTACCCGGTTGACCAGAAAGCCGGGCGTGCTTTTGACCGGCAGCGGAAATCGGCTGATCTGTTGACAGAAAGCGGCGCCTTTCTTGCGGTACTCGGCGTCTGTGTCCGGCCCGTAGACCACTTCCACCAGCGGCATCTTGGCAACCGGATTAAAGAAATGCAGGCCGATCAGTCGCGAAGGCTGTTGCAGAACGCTGGCCAGCTTCTCGAGTGGAATGGCAGATGTATTGGTCGCGAGGACTGCGCCATCCTTCAGTTTTGGCTCGATGTCCCGGAACAGTTCCTGCTTGGCCTGGGCATCTTCAAATATGGCTTCAATAACGACGTCCGCGCGTCCCGCCAGGCTGGCATCCAGGTCCGGCTGCAGGCGGTCGAGAGCGGCTTTGACCTTGGCCGGATCACGCAGTTTTTTGCGGAACAGTTTTTCCGCGCGTTGCAGTGCCGGCTTGATGTATTTCATTTCGCGGTCCTGCAGGCTGACATCCATATTGCGCAGGACACACCAGGCAGCGATGTCACCGCCCATGGTGCCGGCGCCAATGACATGGACATGACGTACAGTGAAGTCGGTGCCTTTGCCCTGGGATTTGAGGCGCTCCATCAGGTTGTAAACCCGCCGCAGGCCTTCGGCGGTTGGCGACACCATCAGTTCACCCACCACGCGCGCTTCCTCGCGCATCATTTTCTTGCGACTGCCACCGAAACGTTCCCAGGTGTCTATCAATCGATAGGGGGCCGGGTAGTGTTCGGGATTGGCCTTGCCACGGGTCTGTTTCCGCATCTGCATGGCCAGCAGTTTGCGTGCCGGCATCACATTGCTCAGGCGCGCGATGAGGCCGGGTCCGTTGCTCTTCCTGCCTGCCAGAATGGCGCGCCGGGCAGCCCAGACGAGCTCTTCGTGCCGGCCAATGACTTCGTCCACCAGGTGTATTGCCCGGGCGGCCCGGGCGTTGATCTGCCGGGCGGTCAGCATCAGTTCCATGGCCTTGAGGCCGCCGATGGTTTTGACCGAACGGGCCGAGCCACCGAAGCCCGGAAAAATACCCAGTTGCACCTCGGGAAATCCCAGCCGGGTTGCGCTGACGTCTTTGGCGATACGGTAGTCACAGGCCAGCGCCATCTCCAGCCCGCCGCCCAGGCAGTACCCTTCGATGGCGGCAACCGTGACACAGGACAGATTCTCAAGACGGGTAAACATGTCATGTACCCGGGAGATTTCCCGGGTGACGCTTTCCGCCGAATCGAAACCGTCGAACTCTTTAACATCGGCGCCGAACACAAATCCGGTAGATTTGCCGGACAGGATAACCAGACCGGTCAGTTGTTCCTGCTCTGCGACCATGAGCAATTGTTCGAACTCCTCGAGCACTTCACGAGACAACGCATTGACGCGTTCACCTTCACGGTCCAGATAGGCGTAAATGATATTGTCGCGGTCGCGGGTCAGACGCCAGTGCCGGAACTTGTCCGCCATGACGTCATGGGCAGTTTCTTTCAGATCCTGGTGTGCATTGGACTGGCTCATGAATACCTCGGGCAGTAATGTTGCTGCTGAATGCATTCATTCTGCCTGAGGCCGGCTGACGTTACAAACGTGTCGGTGCGGCTTGCTGCCAATCAGCTACCAGCCCAGCGCATGACGCATGACATGGTAGATGTAATGTTGCTCATGTGTGCTGTGGATGAGATGCGCCCAGGGACCACGCGCATAAATCGCAACATCCTCACCGGCATGGCCTTCGGACTCAAGCGGCACCAGCGCTTCCTGATGGAAGTCCGGGTGAGTGGTGTCAACCTCCCGCAGATCATGCCGACCGCTGGCGATGGGCATCAGGTAGCGACGGTCGCCGCCGGCGTCTTCCGCGAACCCAAGCCCGTCGCGGTAGCCAAGTGTCGTGTAGGGCATGTTGTCGTCGGCGACACTCAGGCCCGTTTGCGGGTGACCATGGCTGTCATTGCCAACAACTGCCCCGAGAATCGGGTTGCCGCGGGTCGCGTAGCCACCAATCGTCAACGTGTGGCTGTGATCGGCTGTCACAATGATCAGTGTATCTTCGTCGCTGGTCAGAGCCATGGCGCTCTGAATGGCGGCGGCAAACTCACGGGTATCCTGCAGCGCCCGGTAAGCATTGCCAGCATGGTGAGCGTGATCGATACGGCCGCTTTCCACCATCAGGAAAAAGCCGTCCTCCTGTCCCTGTTGCTGCAGCAGGCGGATGGCTGTTTCGGTCATGGTGGGCAGGTCTGGTTCGCTGGCCTCGTCGCCCGCACGGTCATGTGAGTAACTCATCTGGGAGCGATTGAACAGGCCCAATACATGCCGGGTGTTGCTGATGTCCAGGTCCGCCAGTTGCTCGCGGTTCCAGATGAAAGCGCTGTCTGGGTACTTCTGCAGCCATTCACGGGTCAGATTGCGCCCATCCAGGCGTTGCCCGGCCTGCCCGGTCAATGGTTCAGTTTCCGTGGCTGGCACGAAGGCCGCCAGCCCGCCACCCATGGCAACATTGATGCCAGCGCCAAAATCGAAGGCCAGCAGCTGGGCAGCAATGTCGCGGCATCCAGCAGCAATGGCGTCTGCACTCATGTTGGCGTCACTTTCCCAGTCGCGTTCCGGGGTGTGTGCGTAGGTGGCCGCCGGTGTCGCGTGTGTGATGCGGGTAGTGGTGACAATGCCGGTCGCCAGGCCGCGGGCGGCAGCATCCTGCATCAGGCTGGGCACTTCTGTGCCCTGGGATGACTGGCAGTCGGCACGGTCCGCATACTGGTTGACGCCGATGACGCCGGCCCGGGTTTTGATGCCGCTCATCATGGCCGTCATGGTGCCTGCCGAATCAGCCGTTTGCTGATTGGTATTGTAGGTTTTCGACAAACCGACGTAGGGAAAATTTTCAAACGCCAGCAGGTTTTCCTCACCGGCACTGCCACGCATCTGGGCGTCGAAAATGCGTGCGGCGGTTACGGTGGATATGCCCATGCCGTCGCCGACAAACAGAATGACATTTTTCGCCCGGGCGGTGATTGGCGTTCTTGCCAGGGCCCGTTGCAGTTCGGCTTGCCCCAGCGCCTGCCAATGTTCCGGTGATTCTTCCGCAGGTGCCGGGTAGAAGGTCTGCGAGCTAGCCACTGACGCCGCCGTGCTGAGCGCGACACAAAGGGTCGCGAGCAGCGCTGTGCGCGAGCGAAATCGAACGGTGGCAGGTGCATCTGATGTCGTGTGATGAGGGCAGCTGATTGGCATGATTGATCCCGGAACTCTGGTTGATGTGATGGGTTACCTGATCTTGACAGCATACCCGCTGAGCTTATCAGCTGGATGACAGGGTGTCGCATTTTTGTGACAGTGGTTCGGTGTGCGACAGAAAAATGAACGCATTCCAATTTCGTTCAATCCCAGTTATTCTGTGGGGTACAGCTATGCAATGATGTTCGCGAGGAACACGGTTTATGTTTTCAATGATTATGAAGTTCATGCGGGACAACAATGTGCTACCGCGTATTTCGGACACCGAGAGACAGGCACTGGAGGCCGGTACCGTCTGGATTGACGGCCAGATATTCTCTGGCAACCCGGATTTCGCCAATATGCTGGAGGAGCCCTACAATCAGCTGTCTGCCGAAGAGCAGGCATTCATGGATGGCCCGACCGAAACACTGTGCAAGATGATCGACAGTTACCAGATTGCCACGTCGCGCAAGGTGCCCAACGAGATCCTTGATTACATCAAACAGCAGGGTTTCATGGGCCTGCTGATTCCCAAAGAGTATGGCGGCAAGGCGTTCTCAACCCTTGCAATCTCATCGATCATGGCGAAAGTGAATGCTTACTGCCCAACAGCCGGCACCTTTGTTGTGATTCCCAACTCCCTGGGCGCTGCGGAACTGCTGAAGCACTATGGCACCGACGCCCAGAAAAATGATTATCTGCCTAAACTGGCCAGCGGTGAATACGTGCCCTGTTTCGGCCTGACCGAGCTGACGGCGGGTTCTGATGCTGCCTCTATCAGGGCAGAAGGCGTGGTGTTCAAGGATGAAAACGGCGACACCAGAATCCGCATGAATTTCCGCAAGCGCTATATCACCCTGGCGCCGGTCGCCAACCTGATTTCACTGGCGTTCCAGATGCACGATCCCGACAACCTGCTGGGTAAGGGTGAGTACCCGGGTATCACTGTGGTCATGCTGCATAAAGGCACACCGGGACTGACCAACGGTGACCACCACCTGCCGATCGGCATGAGCTTCTACAACGGCCCCCTGATTGGCGAGGATGTGATCGTCTCGCCCGAACAGATCATCGGTGGACCGGATTATGCCGGCCAGGGCTGGCGCATGTTGATGGAGCAGCTCGCGGGCGGGCGTGCAGTGTCATTGCCTGCTGGCGCCATTGGTGGCATGAAACTGGTCGCCGCCGCCACCGGCGCGTACTCGATGATTCGTCATCAGTTCGGCATTCAGATAGGTCTGATGGAAGGGGTGCAGGAAAAAGTCGCGCGTATTGCCGCCTTTGCCTACATCTTCGAGGGCGCGCGGGTATATTCCTGCTCCGCGCTCGACAATGGCCAGCAGCCACCGGTCATTTCGGCACTGTTGAAATCCAGCAGCACGGACTATGGTCAGCGCTCACTGATAGACGGCATGGATGTGTTCTCGGGCGCCGGTGTTATGCAGGGGCCACGCAATATTCTGGGCGGTGGTTACAGCAGTGCGCCGGTCAGTATTACGGTGGAAGGGGCCAATATTATGACCCGTACGCTGATTACCTTTGGCCAGGGCGCGACACGTTGCCACCCCTATGCTCTGCCGCTGGTCAAGGCTGTAGAAGATAACGATGCCACGGCCTTCCGGCAGCGACTGCTGGGTTGGCTGTGGCAAACTGTCAGCAACTTTTTCCGCAGCAAGGTGCGCGGCCTGACGCGTGGCTTCAGTGCCGGCAGTCCGGAGTCCGGCGAGGTTGCCACGTATTACCGGCGCCTGGCCTGGGCTTCGTCACGGTTTGCCTTGCTGGCTGACCTTGCCCTGTACCTGATTGGCGGCAAGCTCAAAGTCAAAGGCAGCCTGGGTGGCCGCTTTGCTGATGCGCTGACCTGGCAGGTGCTGGCGATCTCGACGCTACGTCGATTCAAGGCCGAGGGCAGTAAACCCGAGGATCTGCCCATCGTCAAATACAGCTGCGAGTTTGCGCTGGCGCAGATTCAGGATGCCTTTGAGGGCATTCACGCCAATTTTGATGCGCCGGTGGTCGGCTGGTGGCTGCGAGGCCCGTCGTCGTGGTTCCTGCGCCTCAATCCGCTGTCGCGAGGCCCTTCGGACAAGCTGATCCCGCCAACTGCGGGCGCCATTCAGCAGCTCAATGATCAATTCAAACGGATGACCGACGGTATTGCGCCCTTTGCCGAAGACGAACCGGGGATGGGATGTCTGATGAAAGCCTTCCGCCTGCATTCGGAAGCAGCGCCGGTGATGAGCAAGATCCATAAGGCACAGAAGGCGCGCAAGCTGCCCAAAGGTCTGTCTTTTGATGTCGTCGATGAGGCGCTGACGGCGAACATCATCAGCAAGGACGAAGCGACGCTGATGAAGGATGCCAATGCGGCCGCGATGGCGGCGATTGAAGTGGACGTATTCAAACCCGAAGACTACTTTCAAGGCGCATGATATCGAGCCGCACAGCCTGTTCGGCGAAAAATGAATGAATTCATTTGACCTGTTTTGGTACCCGTGTTACTAAATATTCACGTGGTACCAAACACTAATAACAAACAAAGAAGTGGTCCTATGAATGTTTATCTGCTGCAAAAAAAGACGGCGTTGCTGTCACTGTCCCTAATGACTGCCGGCGTGTTCACTACCTCCGTTTTCGCTGCTGATGAGGCGCAAGCGCCGGTCACTGCCTGGGGGGTTCCGGATCTGCAAGGCATCTGGGATTACTCCTCCAGAACGGCTGTCGAGCGTCATCCACGGTTCGAAGGCCGGCTGACCATCAGTCAGGAAGACGCCGAGCGCCTGGTGCCTTCACTTCAGGAGTATACGGATGCGCTCGAGGAGCGTGGGGCTGAGGCACCCGGGCCTCACAATGTGGGTGGATATAATGCGTTCTGGATCAATCCGGGTGACTGGCTTGCCGTTATCGATGGTGAGCTGCGCACGTCACTGATCATCGAACCAGAAGATGGTCGCATCCCCTGGGCTGAAAACGGCCGTGATATCCGGGCTGCACAACGGGCTGTCATGGCTTACCCGGAGTTGGATGAAAATGACGGCCCGGAAGGACGCTCACTGGCAGAACGATGCATGCTCAGTTTTGCGTCCATCGTGCCGTTTACACCGTCACTGTACAACAACACCACGCAGATCGTGCAAAGCCCGACGCATGTGATGATTCTGGCAGAGATGGCGCATGATGCGCGCATCGTGAAAATTGATGGTGAGCATGATCCGCACGGTGTACCGCGCTGGCATGGCGATTCAATTGGTTATTATGACGGCGATACACTGGTAGTAGAGACCATCAATTTCCACCCCGAGCAGGTCGCTCGCGGGAGCGGCTACACCTCGGCCAATGCCAGAATCACAGAGCGGTTTTCACGGGTCAACGAGCGTGAGCTGCGTTACCAATTCACCATTGAAGATCCGGAACTGTACGAAACGCCGTGGACGGGGGAATTGCCCATGTTTGCAGCGCCGGACCTTTATGAATATGCCTGCCATGAAGGCAATCACTCCATGCCCGGCATCCTGATGGGCGCGCGCGTGCTGGAGCAGATGGCTGACGACGGCGGCGAGTGAACTGAAAGCAATATTGTTATTGGCAATTACCTGACTGGTTGCTTATCCAAGCATTGATAAGTGCCAGTCCTTCCTCGTGTACCAGGCTGCGACCCAGTTCCGGCATCAGCACGCCTGTCTCCTGGCTTTCGATGCGGTAACTCAATATTGAGTGTTCAGGTTGTCCGGGGACAATGGAGAAGCGATGCCCGCCCGCGCCGCGTCCGGCAGCAACGGGCGGCTTGCATACCCCCAGGCGCATGGCAGACGTTTCGGCAGCATGCAGAAACAGTCCCGATGTGTCACCGCTGCCTCCAGGTTGATGGCAGTGTCCGCAGTTGATGTCGAGGTATGCCCGGGCGCGCGCCGCGACGCTCGCATGTGAATCCTCCGAGGCGATCGACGTCTCCCACACGGCGTTGGCGGGGACCTGTTCAGGTGCCGGAGACTGTGCCAGCCAGCCACGCTGCTGCCACAGTGACAATTGTTGCTGTTCACCCGCCGATGAACTGACAAGCCGGTTCAGATGTCGGGCTGATGGCCCGATAGGCGTCAGGCCTCCTTTATTTTGGTCGAGGACATGGCAGCCTGCGCACTCATTACGATTTGGGACCACATAAACAAACGGCGTGTGTTCCAGCTGCAAGCGCTGAATGTCACCGGTTATCTGCAGTGACGCATCGCTCTGTTCGTCGTTCCAGACATAGGGCAAAGCCTCCCAGCCACTGGCCTGGTGAACCAGCAGGCGGGTTTCGACAAGCCGATAGCGATCCAGGTCCAGCTGACGAGTCAGTTTCGCCGGGTTGCTGTCGGCTTTTAGCAGGCGTGGTGTTTCGTCATTGGTGCGCACGGCCGTGGCGCCATCAATCGGATAATAGAAGGTTTTGCTGATGACCGTGCCGACCGGAAAATCGAACGGCTCGTGATCATGGTATTGCGCGGTGGCGCCGTCCGGCAGCCAGACGGTGCGCAACTTCAGTGCATAGTCGCTGAACAGTGGCGTTGCCAGTTGGTAGGGCAGTACCGAGTCACTGAGCCGCAGTTGCTGATCCTGGACCTGCAACAGCTGCCATGCCGACAGCTGGGCCGGGTAACTGTCACTGTCGAACACTTGCGGTCCGGAGTCCTGGCAGGCACCCAGGATGCCCGATAGTGCCAGGGCCGCGACAGCGTGAAGGCGAACAGCGGTACCGGCAACGGGCATGGTGGGTAATCTCCTAGTCTGTTAACCCGACAGGCAGGGCCACCGCTGCCAGTTTATCATGCTGACAACTGTGTCTGGCCATGTCGACATGCGGGTTGGCGTTGCTGTTGGCGGCATCAATGTTCAGGACTTCGCTGTCGCCATTGTCAACACAAATGGCGTAGATCATGTCAGCGCGTTCAGGGTGCGTGACGCCGTCCCAGATGATATCCGGAAAGCTGCCGTCGTCACCAAACAGTGCCAGTCGCAGCATGTCCAGCTCGTCTCTGCCGGGTGCATCGCCACCGTCGGTAAAGGTATTGTTGTAGATGAAAATGGTCTCGGGGTAGGGGTCAAAGGCTTCTGCCATTTCCCGCTCTGAATATCCGGCGCTGAAGTAGCTGGAGATCAGGATGTTGGCAGTCTGGTTGTGCCCCACATCGTTGTCGAAGATCTCGACCTTGTCGTTGGAATTGATGATGATACCGGACCCGGCGGGTACACTGGCCACGGCAGTGCCCGGAGGCGCAAAGTTCTCGGTATTGTTGTGATGCACACGATTGTCATAGACACGCGTGGTATGACCTTCGACCGGCAGGTTGGGCATGTTGAATATCAGGATGCCGCCGGTATTGTTGGTGGCGACGTTGTCATACACATCGGCGCCGATCGTGTTTTCGATCTCGATCCCGGCCACATTGAATTCGGCGCGATTGCCACGCACGATCACATTCTGCGACTGGCCGACATAGATGCCGGCGTCCGAGGCTGCGATGGCGACCGATCCTTCGATCAGTGTGTGCTGTGTCTGCACCGGGTAAATACCGTAGGCACCATTGCTGGTATCCGGCCCGTTGGTCCACTCAGTGCGCACGCGCCGGATGACGATGTGGTCGCCTCGTGCAATTTTCAGGGCATCTCCGCGCGAGTCTTCAATGGCCAGGTCTTCAATGGTGAAATTGCTGGCGTTGACCAGCAGGCCTTCGCCACCGGTAATCTGGTCTTTGAATGACAGGATGGTCTCGTCCATGCCTGCGCCGCGCAGGGTAATGTTATCGACATTGAGCGTCAGGCTGCGCTCGAAGTTGAAAACACCGGCGGGCAGGATAATCACATCACCCGGCGTCGCTTCCAGAAAGCGCAGCTGCAGATCAGCCGATGGATCGCTGACCGCATTGATATTGCTGTTGGCGACGGTGTCGGATGGCGTCGGGGTATCGGGCGAGCAGGCTGCCAGCGCCCCACCGAGGGCCATGGTCAATATGAACAGGCGAATTGAAGAGCTTGTAGGAGACTGATGCATGAACGGATGCCTCTTGCAGATGCCGATCGCCGGGAATCGGGCACGGTGAACAATCGTTATTGTTGTCGTTCTACTGCTGAGCAAACGCTAACCGGAATTGCCGGCTTTTGCAACTTGTACACAGAAACGCTAAGCTTTTGCGATGACTGATGACGCCACCGATGACTGGAAGACTGCGCTCTATGAGCGCCTTGCCGAAGATGATGAGGGGCGGGTATGCAAGGATATCAGTGATGAAGCCTGCCGCGAGACGCCCGGCAATTTCCTGTCTACGCTCATGGCCAATACAGCGAGCAACGTCGCTGACCGCCTGGCCAGCGCCAAAACCACACTGCCCTGGCTGTTAATACAGGTGGGTGCGCCGGACTGGTTGATCAGCCTGTTGGTACCCATTCGTGAGTCCGGCTCCATGTTGCCACAAATGCTCATCGGCGCCTGGGTTCGCGGTCAGGCAATCCGCAAATGGATATGGGTGGTTGGCGGCGCCGTGCAGGGTCTGGCATTGTTGCTGATGGTCTGGGGCGCATTGACTCTGCAAGGTCTGGTCGCGGGGTTGGTCATTGTGGCATTGTTGATGGTGTTCAGCCTGGCACGCGGCGCCTGCTCGGTTGCCTACAAGGACGTGCTGGGCAAGACCATTCCCAAAACCCGTCGGGGGCGATTGTCGGGCTGGATCAGCGCCATCGCCGGCTTATCGGCGTTTACTGTCGGGCTGCTGTTGAGCACAACCGGTGACAGCGAAGCGATCGGGTTCTATGCCGGGCTACTGGCGGCAGGCGCTGCGCTCTGGCTGCTGGCCATCATCGCCTATGCGCGGATCACGGAATTCCCGGGCGCCACCGAAGGGGGTGCCAACGGGCTCAGCGAGGCGTTTGCGCGGCTGTCACTGCTGCGCGAAGACAAGGCTTTTCGTCAGTTTGTGATTGCACGGGCACTGGCGATGGGCTCTGGTCTGGTGGCCCCGTTCTATATTGCGCTGGCGCAGGACGATCTGGGCAGTGCGGCCTCCCTGTTGGGTATTTTTATTGCCGTGGAAGGGCTGGCCGGCCTGTTGAGTTCGCCTGTGTGGGGGCGTTGGGCAGACCGCTCCAGCCGGCAGGTATTTACCGTTGCCTGTGCGCTGGCTTCCGTGACCTCGCTGACGGTGGCTGCCTGGTCAACGTTGGCCGTGTCAGCCGCCGCTTCACAATGGTTCTATCCGGCCGCATTCTTCGTGCTTGGGGTTTCCCATGCCGGCGTCCGACTGGGACGCAAGACCTATCTGGTCGATATGGCCGGGGGCAACAAGCGCACGGATTATGTGGCGGTGAGCAATACCGTGATCGGGCTGCTGTTGCTGGTTTCCGGTGTGCTGGGTGCGCTGGCGGCGCTGGTGTCCGTCCCTCTGGTCATTGTTCTGTTGGGCCTGGCAGGCCTGCTTGGTGCCGGCCTGAGTCTGCGCTGGCAGGAAGTGTCAGGCTGAGCTGGTCGGGTCTCAGCGAGGCTGAGGGGTCCGCGCCAGTGCCGAGTTGAAAAATCGCGGATCATCGGACACTTCCCGGTCCACCCATGGCGGCAATGGGAACTCGGTGTCCTCACTGGGCAGCTCTATTTCAGCCAGTATCAACCCCTGGTTGGCTGCCGCAAACACATCCACCTCCCATTGATGGCCGCCATAATCAACCGGATAACGCGTTTTTTCAATCAACGGCTGCTGACATAAACTGCTCAGCATTTCTTCTGCATCCGGCAGTGGTATTGAATACTCGTATTCTGCCCGCGAATAGCCCCGGCTTGGCCCCTTGACGGTGATACAGGCCTGTTCTCCAGCTATCCGTATGCGCACAGTCACGCCCGTCCCCGGGCACAGATAACCCTGTCGATAATGCACGCCGTTGCTGTCAGGCTGCCATTTGGCCTTGTTGACCAGGAATTTCCGTTCGATCTCGGTCCCCACCTCTGTGCCCCTGCCCTATTATCAAAGCGTCACATTCGCGGAGATAAAATCACGCAGAGCTTCCGCGCTGTCCGGCCGTCCCATGACTGCGATGGCGTTACCGGAACCGTCCAGCAGAACCACTGACCCGTCGCTGACACGGTGTGTGTCTGCAAATGCCACGCCATCGGGATGGCCAGTATGTACCAGCAGGAACAGCAGCTGGTCCTGAAACTCCGGATAGATCGTCTGCATTTGTGCCAGTGTGCGCTCACCGCCCATGACATGGATCTCGCGCAGCATGACTAACGCCGGCGTGCCCTGACCTGTCTGGCTCAGGTCGCTGGAAAAAGTGCTTTTGGGCAGCATTTGCCACAACACCAGGCCGACCACAGCGAGGCAGGTCAGTACAACAAGGGCTCTGACAATCCGTGAAGAGGCGGACCGGGATACGGCGCTGCGTTGGGTCATGGCGTGGAAATCTCCTGTCAATTGCGGGAAAATATCGTTGGCTGTGCCCAAGAATATCATGGCTAATGCCGGGCCACTACACACAGATAAGCGCCACGCGTTTGATGATATTCGGATGAGTCAACGACACGGGTCTGCGTTATACTGCTGCCCACAACGGAAGGAGAGATATGTTTAGTTTGCCGGACTGGCTCAGGCAGCGCTCACAGGAAAAGAATGGTATATCGCTTGGCCGCGAGGATAACGAGCGGCTCAATCAGTTTGCCCGCAGTGTCCGGCGCGTGCGTATGTCGCGCAGTCTGCTGGGCCTGGCATGGACGGCCGGGCCCGTCACCGCCGTCGGTTTGTATGGTGGCTATTATATAGGCTTTGGCCAGGCGCCTTCGAACCAGCTGCTGGTCTATTTTATCAGTTTTACCATTCTCAGTGGTTTGATCGCTCTGGTCGCCAAAATTGTCTATGACAGCACAATGGGCTTTGCCACCGAGCGCGCACAACTGTCCATCGTCGAGGTCACTGATAAACTGGGCGATCTAATCCTCGCGACACGGGACTTGATGATCAGCAACCTTGACGGCGAGGTGCGCGAGCGTGCGGCCGCCACTCAGCTCCTGCAACGAGTCGATCTGCCACCGGTAGGGGTGGCCATGGCCTGCGAACAGTTGACCGGCGATGCCGAGCTGGGTCGTCTGCTGGCCAGTATCGACAATTTCCGACGTGCCGGTCTGTATTCCCGTATCGCTGACATTCACCAGGCACATGGTGAACATTTCGAATCGGTCATTGCAGGGCTGCATCAGACTGCGCCACAGTCGGCGGACGTGCTGCGGCAGCGTTATCTGGGTGACATCGCCAATCTGCGCCATGGCATGCCACGCACTGAGCATTTTATCTCCCGGGTACTGGCGGCTATTGAACAGGATAATCTGTTGCTGATCACCATGCAGGACGTTGAATCCATGCTGGTGCTGTGTTTCGAGTTGATCAATGGCCGTGAAATCCCCATGCTGATGTTCGATTATCGGGGGCGCTGGCGTCTTGCTGCCGCGCTTGACCGGATGGAGCGTCGACGCAGCCGCTATCGAATCGCACAGGCAGCTGGCAGCAACCGTATACGTGGTCTGGCGTCGTGGCTGGTAGAGGTTGATGTCATGAGCTATGACGATGTGCCTGAAGGTCTTTCGTCAGGTTTGCTGGTCGACCGAGTCGGCCATGCACTGGACGCGCTGGCATTGGGGATACGAAAAGATGTTGATGCGATCAGGAAGGGCAATGCCAGTTTGCGGCCCAAGTTGCGTCGAGATGCCGAAATCATGGCCAGTGCGCTGCGTCTGTATCGAATTTCCCACGAATCATTCAAGCGTATTGGCGAGTTGCATGCGGAGTTTCTTCTCACAGTTGAGGGCTGGAACCGGATGATGGCCGACGCCCATCTGGATGACGAGGAGCTGCAGATAGGGCCGCGTGGACGAGGTGTCCGAATTCGCGAAAAGGTCGTGCGGCTGGATGAAGAAGAGCGCAAGGAAGTCTGTCGAATTCTGGCGCGGTACCTGCGTGAACAGCACCTGGAGTCTCATGAAACCAAGGGGTTGTTTGAACGCCGCAGCGACAAGGATAATCCTCTCACATTCGACAATGCCCGGCAGCTGGTTATTGAAGTTGCGCTGGCGCTGGAGCCGCACATCCAGCTGTCCTTCCCGGACATTCAGCGCGGGATTGGTTCGACGTTGGAAACATACCTGGGCGACCTGGAACCTGGCATGAGCGCCAAAGACAAGAAGCTGCTCGCTGAATCGATGGCGCAGGATGTGGTGGAGGACATGAGCCATGCGGCAGAGCATCTGGCAGTGGCGCTGGTGCGCCATTATCGTGTCAACCTGACCGATGAGGCCAGTCAGTTTTTGCAGGAAACCTACGGCGCACGGAAATCCGTATTGGATATACTGAGTCAGCATCAAGGTGCCGATGAGGTTTCACAGAGCCTGCTGACGAGCCGGCCGGCGGTGGTGCCGCCAGCCCAGCGCCGCTGGTATCGGGCACTGGTGCATGCGAAACGTATCGTTGGCGGCGAACGCTTTATACCGTTGTGGGTTGATCGTCAGTGATATCAGGCCTTGGCGGACGGGCGTTGTGACACCCGGTCATACCAGGCCTGCAAGTGCGTCTGTTCCGGCTGGATACGCTGTGCTATGACGCGATTGAAATCAACAGTACACAGGACGTTGATGTCCGCAGCGCTGAACTGGTCGCCACAAATGAAGTCGCGATCGGCCAGCTGCTTGTTCAGGAAATGCATGAATTTTGATGCCTGAATCTTGCATTCCTCTCCCCATTCCGGGAATGGCGTCATGCGATCCTTGAAGTAGCCGGTGGTGTGCTGGAACGCCATGCCTGTGGGTGTCATGAAGTAAAAGTCTATCCATCGCAGCCATTGTTCAATCTGCGCCTTCTCCAATGGTGTGCGGCCCATCAGCGGTGTGGTGTCGGGATAGGCTTCTTCGAAGTATCTGCAGATGGCCATGGTTTCCGCAATACAGACGCCATTATCCAGCTCCAGCACCGGCACTTTTTTCAACGGGTTGCGGGTGACGAATTCAGGTGTCAGGTTTTCGCCTTTTTGCAGATCCACCTGAATGATTTCCACGTCATCCAGCAGGCCTTTTTCGGCCAGGAACATGCGGACGCGGCGTGGGTTTGGCGCAGTGCGGGTTTCAAACAGTTTCATGATTTGCTCTCTGGTATTGGGGGTTATCGTCAACCGGCGGCAGGTCAACCGCGGCCGGTGCAGGATCCGTCGTTTTGCCGGGCACTGAATTGCAGGTCGGCATAGGCAGCGCTCAGAGTGCTGTTGCTGTCATCACCGTCGGTCATGATCGCGATGCCGTCCAGGTGATCGATACTCTCGGAAAAGGCTCGCTGCCAGTCCTGCTGGATATCACGACTGTGTGTCACCCAGCTGCCGGCCTGCTGGTTGCCGCTGTTCAGAGACCACATGAGCGCGTTGTCGCCGGCATAGGCGTTGGGCCAGCGCTGGCCAACGGGCTGCGATGCAGACCACACGTAGTTGATGGTTTTGGTACGCCAGAATGCCAGCCCGCCGCGTTTGACCACGTACACCCGGGCGGCAAAATCATCGCCGGCCTTGCTGCGTTCATCAAGGCTGGCGGGGGCGGTTGCACCGACGCGCCACCGCCAGGTCAGGCACGGTGTGGCCTCCAGATCAATGCGGCCCTGCCGGTAAAAGGCGCTGGCCTGGCCCTCTGTTTCGGCGGTCACCACGTCAGCCCGGTCTTCGTCAGTCATGACAGTGTAATCGGTGTTGCCGCTGAAACTGCGTTGCTGCCACTCCGCAAAGTCACTGACATCAAGGGTGTCGGTGTCAAGGTCATTGGCTGCGCCGGCGACCTGGTAACACAGCATGCCAATCATGATGGCTGACAGAACGGGAATGTTGTGGGTCATCAGTGACGGTCCTCGCTGTGCATGCGGTCACTGGCACGCAGGACCAGTTGTTGCACGCTGTCGTCGCCAGATTCCAGCAATGCCCAGCCGGCGTTGTAGCTAAACGGGTGTGGTTGTTCGATCGCCCTGGCAATGGTGCGCAGGCGTCTGAGTGCTGCCTGCGGGCCAAGCGGGTCGATATCGACCATCAGAATGACGAAGTCATCGTCACCATACCTGGCAATGAGATCGGAGCCCCGGAAAGTCTCGCGCAGCAGGCGGCTGAACTCGATCAGCGCACGGTCACCTGCGGCCGGTCCGTGCTGTTGATTGAAGGCTTTGAAGTTGACCAGGTCAAGGAGGAACAGGCAGGCCTGTAAATCTGCGTCATGGCACAGAGAGAGGGCTTCCTGCGCCCGGGAGTCGAAGCCGCGCCGGTTTAGCATGTTGGTCAGCGGGTCAACGTGAGCAAGAAAATCGGCCGTCAGTTCGTTTTCAATCATCTGCGCGGCATGACGCAGTATGGCTTCATCATGCCGCGAGAACTCCCGTGGCTCGCGGTCAATCAGACAAAGCGTGCCCAACCTGCTGCCAGTGTCTGCGTGTACCGGACAACCTGCATAAAAACGAATATTGGGGTCCTGCAGTACCAGCGGGTTGTTCTTGAACGCTGGGTTCTGTGTGGCATCCGGAATAACCATCACATCTTCCTGCTCGATGGCGTGGGTGCAAAAAGAAATGTCGCGAGCGGTTTCCGTCACATCAAGGCCGAGACTGGACTTGAACCATTGGCGATTGCTGTCGACCAGCGTAAACAGCGCGATCGGAACCCTGAACAGGCGGGCTGCCAGTCGTGTGATGCGGTCAAAACGCTCATCAGGGGGGGTGTCGAGAATGTTCAGTGAGTGCAGGACCTGCAGTCGTCTGGATTCGTCGCTCAGCTGTCCTTCCCGCAACCAGTCAAGCACCGCCTCAGCCGGCATGGGCCGGGCGATGGCGTACCCTTGTGCCAGATCGCAGCCAATGCTGCGCAGGTACTCGAGCGCTTCATCACTTTCGATACCTTCAGCAGAGGTGTAGAGGCCCAGCCCGTGGCCGAGATCGATGATGGTTTTGATGACGGTGCGAGACTCTTTGGAGCCGGCGGCCGTCATGACAAACGACTTGTCGATCTTGATCTCGGAAAAAGGCAGCCTCGCCAGCTGCAGCATGGACGAATAGCCGGTGCCAAAGTCGTCGATCGACAGATGGAAACCTTTCATACGCAGTCGTGTGAGAATGTCGAGTGAGCTGATCGGGTCTTCCATGGCACAGGACTCGGTCAGTTCGAAGATCAGGCGCTCGGGACGGATGCCCATGCTTTGACAATACTCGTTCATGCGCTCGAACAGATCGATATTGTTCAGTGAGCTGGCGGAAATATTGATCGACAGTGTTATGTCGCGCAACCGCCGCCGCAAGTAGTCGAACTCTGCGGCGTCATCAAGCTGCAGGGGCAATTGCGACAGCCAGCGCAGGCCCTGCACCATGACCGATTCCGTCAGTGCGTCAATGAGGCCATAGCGCTCTGCGAGTGGAATAAACCGGTCCGGTCCCACCGGCCCGTAGTCGGGATGATGCCAGCGTGCGAGCGCCTCAAACCCGGCCAGCAGGCCGGTGCGGCAATTGATTTTAGGCTGATAAACCAGTGTTATCTGTTTCCTGTCCAGTGCTGTCTGCAAATCCTGGTGGCTGATGTCACTGTCGGAGGCGGTTGTCAGTTCCGCGACAGTAGGCATTGCCGTTGACGGGGTGTCGGCAGCGCCTTCATCCTTAAGCAGTGCGCGCAGTCGGGCAGGAGAGAACGGCTTGGCCAGCACGCCGGCGATGTTGAGACCGTGTTCCGCCGCTGAGCGCGCCGCCGCATCAAGCACCCGGCCCCCGACGCCACTGGAAATGATGATCTCGGCGTGACAGCCCAGCCGCGCCAGCTCAACCATGACCTGTACACCGTCCATTCTGGGCATGACCAGGTCGAGCGCGATGAAATCCGGTTGCCAGTCCTTGACCTGCTGGAAGAATGCCGCTGGCTCGTCAACATAACGCGCCTCTACTCCAGCCATGATCGCGATATTGGCAATCGTCTGCCCGGTCAGCGGGTCGTCATCCAGTATCAGTAATCGCGTCGTGGCTGCCATCGCTGGAGTCCCATCGTTCTATTCGATTGTGGTGACATTGTGCATCGTTTTGAGCTTGCCTAACAGATCTTCACGACGCCAGGGTTTGCTTAGCAGATGGGTGCCGGCGCCGAGTCGACCCTGACGTAACATGGCGTTTTCGGTGTAACCGGAGGTGAACAGGACCTGAAGATTGGGTTGCAGCAGGCGAGCTGCGCTGGCCAATTCGGGGCCGTCCATGCCATCACCCATCATGACGTCTGTGAACAGCAGGTCGAAAGGACCCCATCGTTTAAGCTTGTCCAGTGCTTCGTCGCCATGGGTGGCGCTGATGACGTCAAAGCCGAGTGCCTGAAACTGCTTCTCTGCATATTGCCTGACCAGGGGCTCATCTTCAACCAGCAGAACTTTGCCAGCGGTCAACAGGGCGTCGATGGTGTTGTGTCCGTCGTGACCGTCGTCCTGTCTGCGAGGGGCCGCAGTGTCGGCGCTGACGGGCAGATACATGCGCACCGTGGTGCCGTTCCCGGGTTCGGAGTACATCGAGATATGGCCGCCTGACTGTTTGATAAAACCGTAAACCATGCTCAGACCCAGGCCCGAACCCTGGCCTCCTGGCTTGGTGGTAAAGAACGGATCGAACGCCCGTGCGCGGACCTCGGCATTCATGCCCGCACCTGTGTCCGAGACAGCAATCGTGACATAGCGGCCAGGCACAGCTTCCGGATGCAGCTGGACATACGTTGCATCCAGCTCGCTGCTGCCAACTTCGACAAGCAATTTGCCTTGCTCGGGCATGGCGTCGCGCGCATTAAGGCACAGATTCAGCACAGCGCTCTCCAGCTGCGGCGGATCAATGATCACCGCCGGCAGGCCGGGTTCGGCGATCAGTTTTAGACTGATACGTTCGGGTATCGCTTGTCGGACCAGTGCCTGAATATTGGCAAGCAGCGCGGCAACGTCTGTGGGCTGTGGTGTCAGTGGCTGTTTGCGGGCAAAGGCAAGCAGACGTTGGACGAGTTCGGCAGCGCGCTGGCTGGCTTCGTTGATCATGGTGACCAGCGGGCGCTGTTCTGCGCCCAGTGCCTGATCTTCTGCCAGCAGTTCGGCGTTACCCTGAATCACCGTAAGCAGGTTATTGAAATCGTGCGCCACGCCGCCGGTCAGCTCGCCAACCGTCTGCAGGCGCTGTGCATGACTGAGCTGCTCTTCCAGCTGCCGCTTTTGCGTAATATCCGTCATGCCGGCGATAAGCCTGATGGCAGCACCGTCCTTGTCACGGATGACAAAACCGTGTTCTTCCACAATGGCGACAGAATTGTCTTTACGGATGAACCGGTACAGGCTGTGCAATCGATCCCGGTCTGAATTGAGCGTATCGTAAATAGCCGCCACGGCCTGGTCCCGGTCATCCGGGTGCAGTCGTTCTGTCCAGCTGCCCGGCTTGGCCATCATTTCCTCGCGGGTGTAACCAAACAGGTTGGTCACGCCCTGGTTCCACCAGATGCGGTCGGTCTGAATATCCCAGTCTGAGATCGCATCGACAGTGGCCTTGGCCAGGTGTTCAAAACGTTCGGCGTATACCCGAATATCATGGATGTCGATTGCCGATCCACACCATTTTATGACGGTGCCATCTTCGTCGCGGACCGGGGCGCCCTGCAGCAAATGCCAGCGCCAGTTGCCATCATGGCGGCAGAGCCTGCATTCCAGCTCGTAGGTAACCCGGCGTTTTGTCGCGTCCTTCCAATGTGCGCTCAAGACAGTCAGGTCGTCAGGATGGATGATGCTTTGCCATTGCTGGCCTGAGGCCAGCACGACCCTGGGTTTGCCGGTGTACTCGCTCAGCGCCAGATTGACATAGTCCAGATTGCCGTCAGGGTTCGCCGTCCAGATTATCTGGGGAATGGCGTCGGCAAACAGCTGGAATTGCCGGGGGTACTGAAACGGAGCCAGTGGATCGTCGGGCGGCGGCGTAAGCTGTTTCAGCGCCTGGTGATCGGCAGCAAGCTGCTGGACGTCGCGCTGCAGATGCTGATAACGCTGCATGATATACCCACACAGGCTGGCAATAATGCCCATCTGAACGATGGAAATGGCCCGGTTGCTGCCCCAGTACTGAAATGCCAGTCCGGGCGGAGACACAAAAATGCCGATCACGGTCAGCAAGATGCTGAACACCGTCATGCCGACCAGAAACCGCCGGCTGCCAGACAGAGCCCCCATGGCAATGCTGAACAGATACAGATCACCGTGCGCGAAACCCAGCGGTGTAAAGGCATCGAGTATCAGTATCAACAGGGCGACGAGAATGCTGCCGGTCTGTAACAGAAGTCTGTGTTGCATTGGGTGTGGCCTGTAAACCCTGTGGTCAGCTGCAGCCAGCACTGAACCACGCAGATTTGTCGCATTGTAACAACTTAATACCCGAGCGTCTGCGTCAAATGAGCGATGATGCAGGATGCCGCCTGCCGAGCTATGATGTGCCACTGAAATCACCACATGGCCTGTCACTGACCATCAAACGGGCTGCAAAAATGGAGAGTTTTATGTCAGAGACACTTGATGGCGCATTGAGTCAGCTGAAAAAAGCCGCCTGCCACACCAACGTGCCGGATGAGGTGCTGGAGGCACTGAACTTCCCCAAGGAAGTATTGACTGCGCGTATCAGTGTGCGCATGGACGATGGTAGCCGCCGCTCTTTTCAGGCCTGGCGTTGCCGCTACGATGACACCCGCGGTCCGACCAAGGGTGGTATCCGGTTCCATCCCGATGCCAATTTTGAGGAAGTGGTGACACTGGCTTTCTGGATGACCTTCAAATGTGCTGTGGTCAATCTGCCATATGGTGGTGGCAAAGGCGCCATACGGGTTGATCCGAGAGAGTTGTCACGGCGCGAGTTGGAGCGTTTGTCACGCGCCTATGTGCATGCTTTTGCCAGTATGATAGGCCCGGATCGCGATATCCCCGCGCCGGATGTCTACACCAATGCCAGAATCATGGGCTGGATGGCTGATGAGTATTCCAGCCTGGTGGGATACCCGAGCCCGGCCGTGATTACCGGCAAGCCAATTCCGCTGGGAGGCTCACTGGGCCGTGACGATGCCACGGCCCGGGGGGGATTCTATGTGCTGAACAACCTGCTCACAGAAATAGGTCTGGAAGATTGCCAGCGCCGCGCCGTTGTTCAGGGCTTTGGCAATGCCGGTGCGACCATTGCGACGCTGTTGCACCAGGATGGCTGGAAAGTCATCGCGGTATCCGACACGGGTGGCTGCGTGCATGATGATAGCGGCCTGGACCCGCACAAGCTGAAAGATGCCAAGCAAAAGCACGGCTCAGTGACCGGTTATGCCAAAGATGCCAATGGCAACAAAGTGACAGTCATGAAGTGCGAGGAGATATTTGCGCTGCAGTGTGATCTGCTGGTGCCGGCGGCAATGGAGGACCAGATCACCAGTGACAACGTTGACAGCATCAAAGCGTCCGTGATCATGGAACTGGCCAATGGCCCGGTCACCTCGGATGCCGATACCGTGCTGGAGAAAAACGGCGTGATCGTGATTCCGGATATTCTTGCCAATGCCGGTGGTGTTACGGTGTCCTATTTTGAATGGGTGCAGAACCGGCAGGGACTGTACTGGACCGAAGAGGAGGTTCAGCACAAGCTGCGGCCGATCATGGAGCGAGAGAGCGGGGCGGTCTGGCGCCTGGCACAACAAAAGGGCACTACCCTGCGGACAGCGGCCTATGTGCTGGGCCTGGAGCGAATTGCCGAGGCAATCCAGGCGCATGGAACGCAAAACTATTTTTGTCCTTGATGGCCCTGAACCTGATAGACGCGCTTACGTCAGAATGCCGGAAAGCGCCAGTCGGGTTTCTGTACCTTGAGGGCTGCTTGTCCAGTTTACCTGCGCCGCAATCTCGGCGGCGCGGCTCCTGATATTATTCAGACCGCTCCCGCCAGACGTTGCCGCCCCCAGGCCCACGCCGTTGTCTGTCACACAAATCGTCAGTGAGTGGCTGTCCGCGCTGACCAGAATGCGGACATGACTGGCGCCGGCGTGACGGATAATATTGCTGACCAGCTCTTTCATGATGCGATTGACATTGAATGCGGTTGCCGACGCAAGCAGTGGGTCCGGCAGCTCGCCGGTCTGCTGCCAGTCCACGGTATGGCCGGAGCCAAGCAGGCGGAGTTCGGTCTCCTCGCGAATGTCACTGAGCAATTTGCTGAGTGTTTGATCCGGCGTATTGGCCTTGGAGACGGCCTGACGCAAGCTGTCGAGCGCGGAGCGCGCCATATCTTCCATTTTGCGATCCGAGCCGGCATGAATGATGGACAGCAATCGTGAACCGACATCATCATGCAGGTCGCGATAGATCTTCAGGCGTTCATGTTCAGCTGCCTGCTGTCGTTCAAGTAAACGCCGTTCCTCATAACTGCGGGCAATGGCCTGGCGGCCCTGTTCCAGCTTTTGCTCGAGTTCCTGGTTGAGGGTTTCAGCTTCTGACAGGGCGTCGGTAAAGCGTTTCAGGAGTACCGCAGAAAAAACCAGCAACAGCACCGGAATGCCGAAGTGTGCATAGGTCAATGCGCTGTCCCAGCGCTGAGCATTGTCAAAAAACATCTGAAAGGCACTGTAACTGAACAGCGCCATTTGCGACAGCACGGCCAGGGTGACGACGATCGCTTCTGACTGGCGTTGGCGAACAGCGATGTGGGCCACGCGCAGAATCATGAAACCCAGTACGGTCACGCCGACCAGGTGCATACTGTAGGCGCTGTACCAGAACCACTGGGGCGGCACCAGAAAATGTGAGCTGCAGGCAGCAAGGGTCCACAACAGGAACAGGCGCTCCCGGCCGGCTTTGCGGACGTGGGTCAGGCGGCCAATAAAGCCGTAGAGGAAAAATGTACAGCTATCAATGGCTGAATGGACCAGAGGCAGCCAAATGTCGTAAGGCAAAGGATTGTGATAAATCACGGTGTGCAGTGTGCCCGTCGCCCACGCCAGCCCGGCGGCACTGAACCAAAGGTAGGCAGTGTCCTGGCGCCGCAGCAGCCAAAGCGCGAGTGTGAACCCGCTGATGATCACTGCAAATGCCAGCAGGATGCGGTTGATATCCACCTGGCGGAACAGGCGGGCATCGTGAATTTCCTGAAGCGTATCCCGCGGACCAAACAGCACCGGCGCAAGGTTGCCTCCCCAGGGTGTCACACGCAACCTGATCAGCACTTCGTTGTCACCAGGTCGCCACAGGTCGTCGACAATGTTGGCCAGTAAGGGGCGGTTCCAGGCAGTGGTCAGCCGGCCCGCCCGATCACTGTTGGCGGCGATCTGGGTGCCATTGAAGTAGACGGCGGCTGACAGATTGTAACGCCACAAGAGCAGGCTGTAGTTGCGGTCGTTGGCTGGCGCAGGCAAGTAAAACCGAATCCACACGTCGCTGCCTTCTGATGGTGTCGTTAGCGCTGACGGCAGGTCGGCGCTCATCAGGGGTAGCGTGAGCGGGCGCCAGACCCGTGAACTGTCCCGCGCCGGCAAGTCATCAGCGGCCGTGTATTGCGCCGTGGTGACTTCTGTCAGTGGATCCTCTGTCAGCGGGGCTCCTGTCACTGGGTCAACGGCGGCGGTGTCGGCGGCATGGGCGAGCGTGCAGGACAAGGTCACCAGCACGATCATTGACCCGCCCCGCAACAGGTTCAAATTCAGGCACAGAGCCACTAAGCGGAATAGCCAACTGCGGCACCCCGGTTGCAGCCGATGATCTGTCGTGGGAAACATGCCAGGTTCCTGTTGCTGACCTCGTGAACCCCTGTCTATGGGGGGTGTACAAGCAATCTGTCATTGTCTACAGTCAGACCGGAAAAGCAATCCCCCAGGAAGGGCATACTATGTGGGCTTCTGAGCAAGGCTTGGCACTGGTCGTTGAGGATAACAGGGAAACCCGGCGCTGGCTCGTGTCCTGCATTGCAACCGCATTCCCGGCAATGACCGTGCATGAGTCCGCTGACCTGTCGACGGCGCTGGGGCTGCTGCAGCACCATGATTTCGATCTGGCATTGGTGGATCTGGGCTTGCCGGACGGCAGTGGCATGGACGTAATACGGGCTCTGCAGGCTCGCCCTGAGCCCTGTTATGTGGTGGTGGCAACCATTTACGATGACGACAGGAATCTGTTTGCGGCGCTGAAACTTGGCGCAAAGGGCTATATCCTGAAAGATCAGGACAGGGAGCGCATCGTCAGTTATCTGCAAGGTATCAAAAAGAACCAGCCGGCAATTTCAGCCGCTGCGTCGCAGCGGCTGATTGAGCACTTCAACAGCAAGGGCGAGGCGATGCAGACCTCTGCATTGACGCCTCGCGAAACGGATGTGTTATGCTTGGTAGGGAAGGGCTACAGCGTTGAGGATGCAGCCGCCATGCTGAGCCTTGCACCGGATACGGTGAAAGGGTACGTCAAAAGTATCTACACCAAACTTGGGGTGTCGAATCGCTCTGAGGTTACTCTGGAAGCCATTCGGCTGGGGATCATTGACCCGGACTGATATGACAGTCCGGGTCAAGGGTGGTCACCAGGTAGATACCAGTTTAGCGCCTTCACTGCGCCGCGGCCGGGTGTTCTGGCCGTTGCCATTGCCGCGTGCGGGTCGCGGATTTCTGGGTTTCGCTGCCACCGGACGGTCGCCGTCGAAGGTGGTGTTGCCATTGCGCTGCAGGCGTTCCTCTTCGCGATAACCACTGGTGGCGCCCGCAGGTGAAGCCGACCGGGACTGACCATGATTTGCCGACCGGGAAGCACCGTTGCGCGCGGTTGCCTGTCGGGCAGGGGCGGATCGGCCGGCATTCTGGCCGCGTCGCTGCTGAGGGCGGCGGGTCTCGGTGTCCTTGACGTCTTCCAGGCGTTCGCGCAACTCAAAGCCGGGCACAACTTCACGCTTCATGGTGGTTTTCAGCACGCGCTCGATTTGCTTCAGCTGCTTCAGCTGGTCACCGCTGAGCAGGGAGATGGCCGCACCTTCCGCACCCGCGCGGGCTGTACGGCCGATACGGTGCACGTAGTCTTCCGGTACATCGGGCAGGTCATAATTGATGACGTGTGGCAGCTGATCAATATCAATGCCGCGCGCGGCGATATCGGTCGCTACCAAGACCTGCAGCTCACCATTCTTGAACTGATGCAGCACCTTGGTGCGTTGCGCCTGGCTCTTGTTGCCGTGGATGGCGCCGGCATTGATGCCGTCACGCTCCAGCAGTTGCACCAGTTTATTGGCGCCATGTTTGGTGCGGCTGAAGACCAGTACCTGGTACCAGCTGTTGGTGCGGATCAGATGACTGAGCAGCTCGGTTTTGCGAGCCTTGTCCACCGGATGCAGGGTCTGGGTAACACGATCTGCAGTGGTATTCAGTGGCGCGACATTGATCTGCACCGGGTTTTGCAGCAGGCCTTTGGCCAGTTCACGGATTTCGCCGGAGAACGTCGCCGAGAACAACAGGTTCTGTCGTTTCGGCGGCAACAATGCCAGGATTTTCTTGATATCACGAATGAATCCCATGTCCAGCATTCGGTCGGCTTCATCCAATACCAGTACTTCCAGCTGATCAAAGCGGACGGCATTTTGCTGGTATAGATCCATCAGCCGGCCGGGTGTCGCCACCAATACATCCAGGCCACCACGCAGAATCATCATCTGCGGGTTGATCTTGACGCCACCGAAGATCACGGCAGAGCGGACCTTCTGATATTTGCCATAGGTTTTCAGACTCTCGTGAACCTGTGCAGCCAACTCCCGGGTAGGGGTCAGGATCAGTGCGCGGATCTGGCCGCCGCGAGTGCGTTCACCGCCATCCAGCTTTTGCAGCAGGGGCAGGGTGAACCCTGCCGTCTTGCCGGTGCCAGTCTGCGCGGATGCCATAACATCCGAACCGCTTAGTATCGCGGGGATGGCTTGGGCTTGAATGGGGGTAGGGGTAGTATATTGCTGATCAGCCAAAGCTTTCAGCAGGCCTTCTGACAGGCCCAGATTTTCAAAACTCATTGATTTCCTATTGGTCTCAAAGAAGGGGCGACGTTTGGTGAGTCGTCCCTTGGTACACCTGTAATGTGAACACTTGAAAAGCTATTGTGAACACGTTCCGGGCATGGCTGGATGAGATCATCGAGCAATGTCCTGAGGTGAGCACGCCAGTGTGGATTGTTGTCCGGGGGCGCCTTCATGGCGTGCGGACCAGCCCACATAAGTGACAGGTACCCGACAGGGCAGGTACGTGTAATGCAGTATTGCAGGATGCGGATGATAGCGTATCGCTGGCCAAATAGATACTTTGTCACAATTAGCAGCAATAAATTCGTTGCCTGACGGGTCGATATTGCTTACCGTACCGCCCCTTGAGCGTCATTTAATACCACCCGGTTGTCCCAGAACCAATAAAAAGAAAGAGCATTTGTATAATGAAATCAATCACTTTTTATAATTTCGCACGCGCTGCTAAGTTGTCCCGCGCGATGACTCTATCCCTGAGCGCCTCTGTGCTGAGCCTGACCCTGTTTGTCGCTGCGCCGGTGAGCCACGCACAGACCGCCGAGGTTGCCGATGACTCCACCGTGACCTACCCGGCGGCATATTTTGAGCAATGGGCGCCGGTGACAGCGCAGGACATGATCAACCGCATCCCCGGCGTGGGTTCCGCCACGGGCAGTAACTTCGGTGGCTCCAGCGGTGGCCGTGGTCTGGGAGGAGGCGGTGGCAACCAGATCCTGATAGACGGCAAACGGGTCGCGGGCAAAAGCAATGAGGCAAGCAGCCAGCTGGCGCGTATACCTGCGGACAAGGTGCGGCATATTGAACTGATTCGCGGTACCTCTGCCGAGTTGGACGTGCGTGCTGACCAGATTGTCAATATCGTGTTGACCGAAGCGATGTCCAGTCGTTCCTTTTCGTACGAAATAAACACCGACCGATACATGGATTCGCATGTTCAGCCCGGTGGCAAAATGGCACTTAACGGACAGCAGGGCAGCTTCAATTATCTGCTCAGCGCCGAGGCCGAACCTCGCCATGACTACCGGCCCAGCGCCGAAGTCAGTGTGCTGGGAGATTTTTCGCCCAACGACGCCATCGAAGAGGAGCGCACCCGTGATCAGTATACCTACACCTATGCCGCCAACCTGGCCTATGAATTCTCGGCCAGCAGTAGCGCGCGCCTGAACATGCTGTATTCGGACTACGATAATACGGTGGAAGTTGATCGTCGTATTACCGACCTGACAGCGAGCCCGGCACAAACAGTTGTTGAACGTGAGGTCATTCCAGGCACCAATAATAACTGGGAGATTGGTGGCGATTACGAACACGTTTTCAGCAACAATCATCGTTTCAAGATTCTCTTTATAGCCAATGAGAAAAATGAAGCATCCACCCGGGAGCGCTTCGCTCGTGAAGGTGGTGGCAGTGAAGAAAAAGAACTCTACCTGAACTCTGACGCGACCACGGAAGAGCGTATCATTCGAACCTCATACTCGCTGGGCCTCACCGATGGTCAGGACCTGGAGCTGGGCGTGGAGCGTGCGCAGACGACACTGGATGCCAGGTTGCGCCTGGGCCTGCCCGGGCCCGGACCCGGCAGCGACAGCTTCGGTGGTCTGACGCCGGTGGCGGTCAGCAATGCCAACTCAACCGTTGAAGAGATTCGCTACGAGCCCTTTGCGGTTCACAATTGGCAGATCAATTCGCGCCTGACGCTGGAGAGTTCGTTGATCTACGAAGCATCGGAGATTACCCAGACCGGCGATGTCTACAATCAGCGTGATTTTGATTTCTTCAAACCCAAACTGGATCTGCGTTATGACCTCGGTAACGGCAAGCAATTGCGAGCGACTGCGACCAAGGCCGTGCGCCAGCTGAGCTTTTCCGACTTTGTCGCCTCCAGCGATACGCGCGATGATGACGCAGAAACCATGGCTGGCAACGTCAATCTGCGTCAGGAACAGGTGTGGAACTTCGATCTGGGTGCTGAATACCGCTTGCCAAATGATCTGGGGGTGATTGACGGCAGTGTCTTCTACATGCAGCACATCGATGTCATTGAACGAATAGATGTCTCGCTGACACCGGACGATCCGATCTCGGCCAATGGCAACATCGGCGACGGTGACATGTACGGTTTGCGGTTGAGCGGCAGTGTGCGTATGAACGCGATCAACATGCCCAACCTGATGATCATATCCAGGTTTGAGGTGAAAGATTCCGAGATACGGGACCCATTTTTGGGTATTGAGCGACGCTTCGAGAACTTTGAGCGTGGGCGCTTTCAGCTGGGTTTCCGGCACGACCTGCCATCACTCCGAATCAATTATGGCATGAACTGGAATAATCGGTTCGAAGGCAACATCAAGCGCTACGACATTGACAATATCGAGAACATGTACGGTGATCCGAATGTCACGGCATTTCTGGAATACGTGACCCCAAATAATATCAGGGTTCGCTTCGATGCGCGTAATGCCACCAACAACATCCAGTGCCGGGATCGTACCCGCTTTGATGGGAATATCAGCACCGGCGCGATATCGGAAATTGAGTACTACTGCGCCGAAGCGGCGCGGGTGGTTTCCATCAAGATTAACGGCACGTTCTGATGTTGTGCTGACCTGTGTGTCTGTTGCCGGTCAGTCGAGCTGACTGACCGGCAACAGCGTGACGCCACGAGACGTTAGCGACGCCACGCTGTGGCGACAAACCCCCGCCTTTTCAATCAGCTTGCTTTCACAAACGTCACAACGCACACATTCCTTGAAGTCAATCTCATGATTGCGGATGGCGCCGGTCGGGCAGGCGTGTTCACACACCTTGCAGGCGGAGCACTGAGGCACGCGTCTGATGCGACGCAGACTCAGCAGCGACAAGACACCCAATGCGGCGCCCAGCGGACAGGCATACCGGCAGTAGAAGCGTTTGACCACGGTCGATGCCAGCAGAATCAGTATCAGAATTGTCCACAATACAATGGAGGTGCTGTAAAAGAATAGCGTGCCGAAGGGTTCGAAGTACTGGAAAATGCTGATATCACTTTGCACCAACGCCATGATGACAATCAGCGCCAGGATGGCGTATTTCAGGTAAAGCGCCCGGTCATGAATAAACCCCGGCACCGTTTGTTGCCAGCGTCTGGGCACGATGCGGGTGAGCATGTCCTGCAGGGCACCAAACGGGCACAGCGACGAGCAGAATACCCGGCCCCAGATCAGCGTTGTCACCAGCGTAAACACCACGATCATCAGCAGTGGCAGGTCGCTGAGAATCATCGACGGACCCAGCTTGAGGGTGTTGGTAATGTGTGACACCGATAGAAAGCCACCGTTGATGAAGCCCAGGTAGATCAGCGTGATACTCAGTGTCAGCCAGCGCAGGCGGGCATCCTTGCGCAGGAATGCTGTCATCACCAGTACGAATATCAACAGCAGCGGCAGCACTCTGCTCCAGTTGATGTCAGTCAGCAGTCCTGCGCCTGATGCCCGCATCATCTCATCCATGGCGGGTTCGCCCGGCGCACGAATCTCCCGATCCAGTGCCATATCCAGGGCAATGCCGGCCAGCTGAATATCAATGGTATAGGGAGGCTCGCCGTTCTGTGGATCATAGGACACAGTAAATGGCAGGCCCAGATCCATGGCCGGGTCCAGGATCATGGCCACAGCAAAATTGGCCTGGCCGGCGATTTTGCCCTGGTCGGCGCTGCCGGCATAAACGGTTTGACGACGTGGCATGGGATATACAGCGTCGCGCTGCTGGATCGCGAAGCGTTCCTGACGGAAAGGATCTGAGGCATTGCCGCCGATGCCCACCAGCATCAGTTTGCCGTCATCAAAGCGGCTGCTGGCATCACGCTCGGCGCGCGAATAGGCATCACTGCCAACCAGTATTTCACCCAGGACTTCATTGCCCATGTAGGCGAAGGACAGCGTCAACACGCTGTCGTCAGGCAGCCTGCCTTCCAGTACCTGCACCAGGCCTTGTGCTTCCAGCTCTACCCAGGTCAACGGGGCAAGATGCGCACGGGCATTGCTGGCGCTGTCCGCAGCGGCGGAAAAACCACTGCCGCTGAGATAGGCCTGTGCCACTTTCCGCGCTGCGTTGTAGACGCCACGGCTGGTGGCCCAGCTACTGATGGTGGCACGCGATACACCATCGATGTCGCGGCCCACCCGAAACGGATCCGATAACGGTTTGCGTCGGAACTGCTCCTGGAAAGGGCGAATGGACAGGAAATCGCCACGGCTGGACAGAAAAGATTCGTTGTAGTCCAGTACCTTGATCGCGGTCACGGTGGCGTCCATGTCCAGGCCAACCAGGACATCAATGGTGGCGCTGAAACCGACTTCTTCAGGGGGCAGATCCGAGGTCTGAAACACATAACCGGCAACCCTTTCTTCACCGGATTCCGGGTCTGTGGCAAAGGCTGTGTATACGGGAGGTGTGCCGGATTTGTCGCTGAAACGCTCCGCGGCTGGCATGACCTCTTTCAGTTGGGCTTCACTGACTTGCCGGCTGAATGGCGTCTGGGCGCCGGCACTGACGGTCATCAGCAGGCACCACATCATGACAACGGCAAGTGCTTGTCGTTTCATGCGGCAAGAAACACACTGCTGATCAGCCAGGCGGTATAGGCTGTATAAGCGCCTATCAGCAGCAGACCTTCGAGACGGTTGATTCGACCCTGACCCCTGAACCCGTAACCGATGACAAACAGCGATACCGTCAGGCCTGCCATCACCGCCATGTCCCGGGTCAGCACCTCATGGCCAACGCCCATGGGATGGATGACGCCGGCGATGCCCACCACCGCCAGGGTGTTGAACAGGTTGGAACCGAGGATATTGCCCAGCGCCATGTCATGTTCGCCTTTGCGTGCCGCGATGACTGACGACGCCAATTCTGGCAGGGAGGTGCCCACGGCAATAACAGTCAGTCCGATGATGAGGTCGCTGACACCCAGTCCCTGGGCGATGCTAACGGCCCCCCAGACCAGAATACGGGAGCTGACAATCAACAGCAGCAGACCGACCAGGGTCCACATCATGGCCCTGCGCAGCGGCATCGTCCTGGTGTCGAGGTCCGCGAGTACCTCCTGCCCCAGCGTATCGTGGCAGGCTGCCTGCTGATCACGCCGCCCCTGGATGACCGTCCAGATCATGATGATGGCAAAGACTCCCAGCAGCACCAGCGCATCAGCGCGGCTGATGAAGTCGTCCAGCAGTTGCCAGGCAGCCAGCACTGTTACCAGAGTGAGTATCGGCAAGGTGCGGCGCAGTACCTGCGAGTCCACCAGAATAGGGCTGATCAGGGCGGTAATACCCAGAATCAGTGCGATATTGGTGATATTGGACCCATAGGCGTTACCCAGCGCGATGCCCGGGTTGCCCTGCCAGGAGGCCAGTGCGGAGACCACCATTTCCGGCGCGGAGGTGCCAAAACCGATAATGACCATGCCTATGATCAGGGGCGGGATATTGAAATGTCGGGCGGTGACGGCAGCGCCTTCGACAAAACGGTCTGCGCTCCAGACGAGAATGACGAGTCCGATGGCAATGGCCAGTGATGCAAGCAACATGTAATTGTTCCAGGTAATGACGTGGCTAACGGTTCCAGCATCAGACTGTCGGTCACGGGGGCGCCTAGTTTAGCGATTGTTAGCGGAAAGACCAGTACTTGTGACCGAGAAAACTGGTGAAAACCGGTACCACGATACCAACTGCATGTGCGATTTCAAGCGTGTAGCGGGTGACGCCCAGTGCTGGCAGAACGGCGTAGGCCATGAGCAAACTGACAGCCCAGGTCTGGACAATGGCCAGCACATTGACCAGCGCGAACAAAAGCATGGAGCGTTGCAGGGTCTGGGTGCTGACTTTGAAGACAAAAATGCGAGCCAGTATGTAAGCGGTCACCATGCCGGTAAGGTACGCCAGCACCACCGATGTCGAGAATCCCAGCCAGTTGCTGTAAATAATTCGGGTGCAGAAATTGACGGCCGCGGCGGTGCCGCCGGTCAGCAGAAAAATCATGAACTGTCGTGACATGAACGGCTCGATCATGAATCAGTCTCGTTGGTGGCACGCCTGTCGTGCCAGTTGCCTGCCGAACTCCATACTCTCGGAAATGCCCCGGTCACTGGGATAATAGTGTGATGTGTCTGCCACCCACAAGCCCTTGATCGGCAATTCAGCCGGTGGCAGGCGATCGGCAAACCCAGGCTCGCAGATCGGTTGCGCGTAACGATAACGGCTGGCGCGGATGTCGATAAAGTCGTTATCCTGCAGGCGCGGATTGATTTTCTTGAGATAACTGCGCACCTTGTTGATAAACGTGGCATCGCTGTCGGCGAATTTAGCGTGCTCCCCGGGCAGATAAAACGGCACATAGACCAGATGATTTTCCATGGGGTGCAGATTGCTGTATTCCACCAGGCCAGGAATGTCCATCTCCGGGTCATTGATATTGAGCCAGAACTTGTCGGACACCGGCTGGCGCAGTTTGGCGATGACACAGACCACAGCAATATTGCGCAGACTGGCATAGGCTGCGCGCGTTGCGTCGGGCAGGGCGGGTATCAGTTTGGGCACGTAAGGCAGCGGAATGGTGCTGATTACCCGCGTGAACGGCTGGAGGTCAGGTGTGACGCCATCAGGTGAGGCGACCTTCACGCCGGCCAGCTGTTGATCGTTGATCACAACTTCTGTCACGGGTGTGTTCAGGTGGATTTCACCGCCGCCAGCTCTGATGGCAGCGGCCAGCGCCTGCAACAGGGTTTCCGATCCGCCTTCCAGATAACCCAGACATTCGCGCATCAGGCTGCTGCGGGAGCGACCCACGCGATGAATCCGGCTCCAGATCCAGGCCGCCGACAGGTTGTCCGAATAATGGTAAAACTTGTAGTCAAACAGTGTGCGCCAGACTGCCTGCCACGCTTCGTCGCCGACCCAGCGGCGAATCCAACTGCGTGCGTCCTGGTGGTCAAGATCCTGCCAGCCGGTGCGTTTGGTTGAAACAAAGGCATGCAGGCCATAACGGATCTTGGCGGTCAGGCTCAGGCCGCGGAACCGAAGCAGTGCCAGCGGGTTACCCCAGTCCTGAAGTTGATTCTGATACCAGTAACCCATGCGGGTTTCGGTCCAGCGCATGCGGTCGGCAATGCCGAGATCGTCCAGCATCTGCAGCAAGCCGTGATCCGACAGGCAGTGAAAGTGATAATAACGCTCAATCTGCAGTCCATTAAAATCGAAGCTCGCGGTCATGCCGCCCAGGCGGTCATCGGCTTCAAAGACCACGGGATGATAACCTTCCTGCACCAATTGATAGGCGACTGCCAGACCCATGGGGCCTGCGCCCAGCACGGCAATGCGGTTGTCAGTAGAATTGCTCGGCGGCGACTCCATGTCTAAAACTCCAGAGCGACATCGCTGTAGCGCGAGTCATTAAACGTTTCGTGAATAGCGGTTTTGAACGGTGTGTAGGGCACGCCAAAAAGCCCCGGCCAGTCTATCACCTCAAACTCGTCTCTTGCGGTCAGGGCGGCAAGCTGCTGCGTGGTGAACGGGGGATTTTTATCAAACCGGGCCCAGGTCCACAGCAGGGCGTAAAACAGCCAGTACGGTATGCGCAGGATCAGTGTGCGCGACCCGATCGCCTGTTTGATATCGCGGATCATGTCGATGTAGTCGATTTTCTCGTGACCGGAAATATTGTAGATGCCGTGGCCGCGGCGCGACTCGATGCAGCTGATGATGATCGCGCAGAAGTCGCCCGCGTATAGCGGCTGGCGCATGTAGCGTCCATGGCCGGGGATGGGGAAAACAGGCACTTTGTTCATGAAGCGCGACAGCCAGCCTAGGTGTTTGCGATCAAACCAGCCAAACATCAGTGTGGGGCGCAGTATCGGGCACTCGATGCCGCTCTCCAGGACCAGGGTTTCCTGCTCGCGTTTACTGCGTGTGTAAAAATCGTCGGCCACTGATTCGACCACCGACGAGCTGATGTGCACCAGGTAGGGTTGGGTCGGACATGACTTGATGGTATCCAGTATCAGTCGGGTGGCATCCACATTATTGTGTTGAAAGTCCTGATAGTCGACACCGCCGATCTGCGCCTGCAACATGACTACCACGTCGGCATCGTCAATGTGACGCTGCCAGTCGCCAGGCTGCGCCAGATCGGCATGTTCGCAGGTCAGGCCGGGCTGGACCTGCTGCAGCACAGCCAGATTGCTGCGATGTTTATCAAGCACAACAATATTGTGGTAGCCGCGATCGCGCAGCCTGGCAACCAGGTTCTGGCCGACCAGTCCGGCGCCGCCGGGCAGTACGATCTTGATAGTCTTTTTTACGTCGGATTCTGTCTTGTGATTCATGGGTTCTGTCGATGTGTTGGTAGTTCAAAGGCCAGTTTGCACGCCGGCGAGTCTGCAATCAGCACGACGGTGCCACCGGCCAGCTCGCGGCTCACATAACCACGAAAGCCTGACAGGTAGGCGTTGTCATCAACGGCGTCGGCGACATCCGGTCTGGGTTGCCCGGTGAGGGCAAAGCCACTGACAATACCTGCGGCATCGGTGATGGTAATCAGCGCCGGCACCTGTTGTTGATGGGCATTATACAACCAGCCCTGAATGGCCAGGTGAGCCTGGTCGGGGACGAGCGTCGTGGCCAGGTCAATGTGGCCTCTGCACAATGGCAGGGCGTCGCCGGTGATGATCTCGCCAAGCGTGTCCCTGAGGTCGCGCCACGGATGCAAGGCGAACATGCCGAGCTGTCTCGCTTCGGCGACCTCAACGGTGCGCAGCAGGCCGGGCGTCAGCTCGAAAACATGCTGAATCTGGGTCTCATCCTCGACGCCCAGTGTCAATGCCAGGCCGGCGACCTGGCGATCAAACACCAGTTGATGTTGCGGGGTGGCTGCCTGCCACTGCAGAGTCAGCATCAGGGCCAGCACTGCCAGGAGGGTGGCGATCGCCGGGCGCGGAAACTGTTGTGCCTGGCGACACAGCCACGGCAGGAGCAGCACCAGCACACAGGCCCAGGCCATCAGGGCGGGCGTGGTATAGCGGTAACTGATCGCCTGGAGTACGCCAAACGTTACCCGGCCTGTTGCGGTTCCCAGCGCGGTGCCGGCCAGGTAGACAACGCCAAAAACCAGCGCCAGTGTCAGGGTATTATGCTTGGGTGTTTTGATGCCCCGGTACAGGAATGTGATTGCAATCGCGGCCATGGCAACGGTCGATGCCATGGCGATCACGCTGCCAGTGGTCCCGCGGCCGAACAGATTGAAGAATGGCGTGCCAAGGTACAGCAACACGAACTGCACCACCTGCAACGGTTGCTGCAGCAACGTATCAATGGTGGAGCCATGATGAGGCGGTGACGCATAGTTATTGAAGTACAGACCGAGCGTGATAACACCCAGTCCGCACAAAATCAGCAGGCGCCAGATTTGCATGCGGGTGATCAGCGCATAGAGCGCCATCAACGGCAGCGCCAGAATGCCGTTGGCCATGGTACCCGCAGAGGCGACACCGAACAGGCAGGCAACTGCAAAGGCGGTATGTGCCCGTTCATGGCTGGCAGACTTGTGCAACCAGTAAAACGCGCACAGGGGCAGCAGCTGCGCCAGGAAGAACTGGCTTTGAAATGCCCAGGCCAGGTTCTCATGCTGCATCCACTGATACAGCCAGGCGATGAGGAAGCAGGTAAAAAAATACAGCGTGGCACGTTCAGTTTTTGTGTCCCGCAGGCGTGCATGACTCATGCGCCAGAACAACAGTACCGCCAGGGCGACAAACACATGGTTCATGACCAGCAGGAAAACGTGCAGGCCACCAAAAAACTCATAGTCCAGCCAGAACAGCAGTCGCGACAACACAATGCGATGTTCATTGTGTTGTGCCCACCATAACCAGCTGGCGCCATCAGTGATGGCGATATAAAAACCCAGCGTCGCGCCCCACATGTCCCAGAAGGGCACCGGCGTATACATTCGGGCCGTGCCGGTGATGGCAAGTGCCACAAAGGCTGTCGCTAACAGGGCTGCCAGGGCAGCCGCCAAACGTGTTCGTCCTTGTCCCGGGAGAAGTTCGATCATCCTTGCCAGCCCTTATATGTCCATTTTATTAAAGACAAAGCGCGGCAAGTGACGGATGATCATCATGATCAACCACCACTTACCGGGCGCATAGACGACAGGACTGCCTTTGCTCACGCCGCGCACAATAGTGGCAGCGACGCTCTCGACGCTGGCCAGGCTGGCGCCATCCTGTTTCAGATGTGCTGTCATGGGCGTATCGGTGGGGCCTGGTTTGATCAACACAACCTTGACATTGCTGCCCGCCAGCCGGTGCTGAAGTCCTTGTGCGTAGCGGGAGACCAGCCCTTTGGCTGCACCGTAGACATAATTCGATTTGCGACCGCGATCCCCGGCAACCGACCCGATAATGGCAATGGTGCCGGTATTGACAGCCTGCATGTGCCCGGCAAAGGCCTCGGCGAACAGCACTGGCGACAGTCCGTTGATCTGCATGGCGTCAGCGGCCAGCGTCAGGTCTTGCTGGCACAGTTGCTGATCCGGCAGCGTGCCATGGGCGATCAGCACAATATCAGGCGTGCCACCTGCCACAATATCTGCCACGGTTTTAGCGATGGCCTCTGCGCGGCTGAAGTCCGCACACAGGATCTGGCTGGTGGCCGCCGGGTTGCGCACGCTGAGATCGCCGGCAATCGCATTGAGCCGGTTCTGATCCCGGCCCAGCAGGACGAATTGCAGTGACTCGTGGCCAGCCTGCCCAGCCCACTGACGCGCGCAGTGTTCAGCGATGGCGGAGCTGGCGCCGATGATAACGATGCGTGTACTGTCTGTCATAACCGATACCTTATTTGTTTGACGGGGTCAGGAGCCCAGCAGCCGCCGTGACATGGCTGAGCTGATGCCTGGGTCGCGGAATGCTGAAAATTCTTGCAGACCAGACGCGTACCCCTCAGCGAACATCTGTGCCGGCATGCGGGCATCCTTGGCAGCATAAAGGCGACCACCAGCCTGCGTCACAATGTCATCCAGCCGGGCAAACAGCCGTTCGGTTCGCGCGCCTTTGTTGGGGAAATCCAGTGCCAGCGTTGCGCCCGCCAAGGGGAAACTCAACAGGCCGGCAGCGGGGCGCTCGGCAAACGTCTTGAGGACGGCCAGAAACGACCCGTCGCCGGCAGCAGCAATGGCAGCCAGCATATCAGCGATGGCCGGTCTGGCGGTTTTACGCGGTACCACGCACTGATACTGGAAGAAGCCGCGCCGGCCGTACATGCGATTCCAGTGTTGAATCTTGTCCAGCGGGTAGAAAAAGCTCTGGTAGTGCGCCGCGCTGATACCGGCCTTACGCGCATTCATGTGGTAGTAGGCCGCATTGAAGGGGCGCAGGCTGAGTTTGTTGACCAGGGACAGGGGCGGCGTTACCGGCATATTGAGCGCTGACGGCGTGCGCGTTCCGGGTGCCGTCAGCTGTTTTTCTGTCAGCTCGGCCTCACTGGTGTGATTGGCGCGCAGGAAGATGCCGCGTGTCTGCGGTCCGGTCAGGCAGTCAATCCACGATACGGTATGTTCCCAATCGGTTTCTGAGCGATCAGCAAGGGAAAAAAAATCGTCCAGACTGGTAAATGGCACGGTATCGGTCAAAAGCCAGGGGCTGTCGATGCGCCTTAGCCGGATTTGTGCAGTACTGATGACGCCGGTCAGGCCCAGACCGCCTATGGTGGCTTTGAACAGATCGGCATGGTGGTCACGATTGCAGTCCAGGGTGCTGCCGTCGGTTCGCGCAATCCTGAAACTGGTGACATGCTCCCCAAACGTCCCCATGACATGGTGGTTCTTGCCATGGACATCGTTGGCTATTGCGCCGCCGACAGTGATCAATTGCGTGCCGGGTGTCACAGGAAGCATCCAGCCGCGGGGCACCAGGCAATCCTGAATTTCCTTCAGTGTCACGCCTGCTTCACAGCTCAGAATGCCGGTGCCCTGGTCAAAGCTGATAAACCGGTTCATGCGCCGGGTCTGCCACAAGGTGCCTGCCGGGTTCAGACAGACATCGCCGTAGCTGCGGCCCATGCCGTAGCTGATGCCGGGCAATCCGTGCTGAATCGACTGCACCAGCGTCCGGTGATCTGCGAGCGGCACAACCTCATGTGGGTGTTCAGCAAGGCGGCCCCAGGACGCAATTTTCATAAACATGCACCGTTGTCCATGGTCAGGCCACCGATCCGATCACCAGCACCACCGCGAACCCAAGCCCGGACAGCAGGCTGGCCTTGTCCTTGACCGCGAACACCAGCGGGTCGTCGTGCATATTGCCACGACTGGCCTGCATCCACATCCAGCTGACCCAGAACAGCATGAATGGAATGGCAGCCCACACCAGGGTGGGATTACGATAAAGCTCCAATACTTCCTCGCTGTTCAGGTACAGCGCCAGCACCATCACCGCCACATAACCGGATGTGACCCCAAGGGTCTGAATCAGGGGGGCGTCACTGGTGAAATAGCCACGACCATGCGCTTTGACGGCGCCGCTTTCTGCCTGCAAGGCCAATTCGGCGTAGCGTTTGACGAAGGCCAGCGACAGGAACAGAAAAACCGATTCCGCCAGCAGCCAGAAGGACAGGTCCAGGCTGGCAGCGGCAGTGCCGGCGACAATGCGCAGCGTGTACAGCATGGCCAGCGTCAGACAGTCAACCAGCATCAGTCTTTTGAGCCCAAAGGAATAGGCGCAGGTCAGGGCCAGATAAACCAGCAGCCATTGCAGGAAGGCCACATTGACCCAGAGTGCCAGGGCGATGCCGGATGCCAGTAAAAATGGCATCAACACCGCGCCCTGCCATGCCGGAATCAGGCCTGAAGCGAACGGACGACTGCGTTTCCGGGGGTGCAGGCGGTCACTTTCCAGATCCAGCAGGTCATTGGTGATATAGACTGCTGATGCACACAAACTGAAGGCGCAAAAAGCCAGTACCAGGGATAACCAGGTACCCAGGTCACTGAATTGATGAGCCGCGATCAGGGGAATAAACAACAACAGGTTCTTCAGCCACTGGTGTGCGCGAATCACTCGCAACCAGGTCAGCATGCCGCTGGCGCGCAGTGGAAACTCATGCTCGATATCGCACACGGCGCGCGCCCGGTCACTCAGCCCGCTGGCCCCATTGACCACGACTGCGCGGTGCGCCACGCTCCATACCGCCAGATCCTTGTCACAGTTGCCCACGTAGACAAATCCGGTCGCGGCAAAGCGTGCGGTCAACGCCTCCGCTTTACGCGGGCCTGAGAGATTGGTCTCGCCATCGCTGGCCATGACCTCATCAAACAGTTGCAGGTGATCGGCGATGGATTGGGCAATCGACTGGTGCGACGCTGTGCAAAGTATGAGTCTGCGCCCGGCATCCTTCTGCTGGCGCAGCCAGGTCAGCAATGCTTCGTTATAGGGCAGGCTGGCGGGATCAAACCGGGAACGATCAGCCAGGCGCTGCTTGAGAACAGCTTTGCCGCGGGCCAGCCAGAGCGGGATGAACAGTGTCGCCCACGGCCGCTCACGCAGCACCTTGAGTGCTGATTCATGAAGCATGTCCGTGTGGATCAGCGTACCGTCCAGGTCGACTACCAGCGGTTGATTCAAGCCATGGCCTCCCGTGAAAGCCGTCAGGTTATCAGATTTGGCAGTCTGTGGGAATTTTTTGCAGCACTAGCGCTGGGCGATCATCCACCGGTATCGCCGTCATCCAGCACTTTACGGACTTTGGCGGCCAGTTCCTGGCGACGATAGGGTTTGTTCAGCAGGTGCACGCCCCGATCGAGGCGCCCGTGATGGACGATGGCATTCTCGGTGTAACCTGAGGTAAACAGCACCTTGATGCCGGGGCGCAATGTTAAAGCCAGGTCGGCGAGCTGGCGCCCGTTCATGGTGCCGGGCATGACGATGTCAGTGAACAGCAGGTCAATGTTGCTCAGCTGCTTCAGCATGTCCTGCGCCTCATCGGCGTTGCTCGCCGCGTGGACCCGGTAACCGAGCGCCTGCAGTTGTCCGGTCACATGTTCGCGTACCAGGGGATCATCCTCGACCACCAGGATACTCTCCTGTCCGCCTTCGATGGCCAGTGCCAGGTGTCCGTCATAAACGCCAGAGCCTGCCGAGACGGCGCGTGGCAGGTACAGCTTGACCGTCGTACCTTCATTGATTTCGGAATAGATTTTGACATGCCCGCCGCTTTGTTTGGCGAAACCAAACACCATGCTTAAGCCAAGACCGCTGCCTTTGCCAATCTGCTTGGTAGTAAAAAACGGTTCAAAGGCTTTGCTGACAACATCCGGCGTCATGCCACTGCCGGAATCCGATACCGATACCATGACATATTGTCCGGCCACGACTTCGTCGTGGCCGTCTGCATAGGTCTGATCCAGCAGCGTGTTGCATGTCTCTATGGTCAGTTTGCCGCCGTCGGGCATGGCGTCACGGGCGTTGATGGCCAGGTTGAGCAGGGCGCCCTCAAGTTGCCCCGGGTCCACCTCGGACAACCACAAGCCCCCCGCGTAGACGTTTTCGATATCGATGCTTTCCGGCAGGGTGCGGCGCAGCAGACTGTCCATACTCTGGATCAGTTTGTTGATATTGACGTTTTGCGGGTCCAGCGGCTGTCGCCGCGAAAACGCCAGCAGTCGACTGGTCAGTTCGGCACCGCGCTCGGCAGCAGTGGCGGTCATCTCCGCCAGGATCCGCAATTGCTGCTGGTCAGTAAGCTGCTCGGTGAGCAGTTCGGCATTGCCGAGAATAACGGTCAGCAGATTGTTGAAGTCGTGCGCAACGCCGCCGGTGAGCTGGCCCACTGCTTCCAGCTTCTGCGCCTGGCGCAGCCGCTCATCCATTTCCTTGCGATCAGTGATATCCATCATGCTGCCGACCATGCGAACGGCAAGGCCGTCGGTGTTGCGGATGACAAAGCCGCGATCAACGACAGTTCGCACAGATCCGTCGGCATGCATGAAACGGTATTGGTCCTGCCAGCCCGTAGCGGTACCTTTAATGACGGTGGTGATGCCATTCATTACCCGGGCCCGGTCATGCTCGTGGATGTTCTTACTCCAGGCGCCTGAACCCTGGTCGCTGGTGATCATGTCATGGCCATAGACGCTGAGCATGTTGTCGTTCCACCAGATCGTGTCATGCAGCAGATCCCAGTCCCAGATGACGTCACTGGTCGCTCTGGCGATGAGGTTGAATCGTTCGTTACTGATGCGCAGGGTTTCTTCGTTGCTCACGCGCTCGGTGACATCGCGAAAATAAACCGCGAGCCCCTCCGGTGTCGGATAGGCGCTGACCTCAAACCACGCGCTCAAGGGTTCCGGATAGAACTCGGTAAAGCGCACGGTGCGCTGTTCGCTGACCGCCTGCTCGTAGCAGCGTCGGAAATCCGAATCGCTCGCGGCCGGGAATTCGTCCCAGATGCACTTGCCCAGCAGGTCATCCCGGCGCCGTGCCAGCAGAATTTCCGCCTGCGTATTCATGAAACCGAAGCACCAGTCATGGTCAATCAGGAAAAAGCCATCACTGATGTTTTCCATGGTCTGCTGCAATTGGCGAGACAATAGCTCGGTGCGCTCGCGTGCGCCGATCAGCTCCGAAATATCCTGAAATGCGCCATGGACAGCCACTATCTTGCCGGTATCATCCTTGACTGCCTCACCGATGGTGCGTGCCCATAACGTCCGGCCTTTGCCAGTAATAAACTGGACAACTTCGTCAAAGGCAGTGCCGTGCTGCGCGCATTGCGCAAAAACCGCCTGGATTCGGTTGCGGTGCTCTGGCGGCGCATAGAATGCAATGGCTTCGTCTACCGTGGGCTGAAAATCCGGTGCCACCTCGTGAATGATCCGGGTCTCTGCTGACCAGTGCACCTGGTGGTTGATCAAATCGACCTTCCACCCCCCAAGCTTTGCCGCAGAACCGGCAATTCTCAGCAGGTCGCTCATCTCATCCAGGTTCGTGCGATTCATATCAGTTACCCCAACCGCTGTCCCGGTCGCGGAGCCACTGCAGCGCCGCCTCGGGCGACATCGGGCGTCCGATAAAAAATCCCTGTGCGTGGGTGCAGCCCAGATCCCGCAGGAATTGCAATGACCAGGCGTCTTCAACGCCCTCGGCAGTGACATTCAGGTCGAGCGCCTTGGCCAGGCTGATCACCGCAGCGGCGATTTTCTGAGCCTCGATAGAAGTCGATGCCGACATGACAAACATCTTGTCGATTTTCATTTCCGAAAATGGCAGGCGTGCCAGCTGCACCAGAGACGAATAACCGACACCAAAGTCGTCGATGGACAAATGGAAACCCTTGATGCGGAACTGGGTCAGGTACTCGAGCGCGGCAACCGGATTTTCCATGCTGCTGGTTTCGGTTATCTCCAGCGTCACCTGCGCAGGCGCAACGCCATAGCGGGCGCAGGCTTGCTGTATCCAGGCCGGGAACTGGGCATCGGCCAGCACTATCGCCGACATGTTGATTGACAGCATCAGGTCGGAGTTCAGAAAGTTGTCGGCAAACCAGGCCAGGCTTAGATCAAACACCTGTCTTGTCAATTCGGCGATGTGACCGTGCTGCTCGGCCAGCGCGATGAACTGATCCGGGAAAATCATGCCACGCTCGGGGTGCTGCCAGCGCACCAGACTTTCAAACCCCACCGCCTTCTCGGTGCCACAGGCTATCTTGGGTTGAAAGTGCACGCACAGCTGCTTCATGGTCAGCGCTGTTGCCAGCATGTCCGCGCTGACCGGTGCCATATGGCCGACGCCAGCGAACGCCCGTTTCTGGTCGGCGGGTTCCTGGTGCAACAGGCTGCGCAGCTTGGCCGGCGTGAAGGGTTTGGGAAGCACGCCAGAGACACGCAGGCCATTTTCTTCAGCTGCCCGGCTGGCAGCTTCCAGCACCCGTCCGCCCAGGCCGCTGGTGACAATGACAATGCCCTGGTGGCCCGAAAGAGCGAGTCGGTGCAGGGTTTCCACGCCATCCACATCCGGCATGACCAGGTCGACAATCAAGTGTGATGGCTGCCAGTCAGTCACCAGCCGGAAGAATTCCTCTGATTGCGTGGTCGAGCGGGTTTCAAAGCCTGCGCGACCTGCTATTGCGCAAATGGTGGTATTGACGTTGATATCGTCATCAAGCACCAGCAGGCGCATGACGGCAGTTGTACTGTTCTCTGTGGCCTCCATGGCGTCTCCTTTCCGGCAAGTATCACTGTCATGTTCCTGTTACAAAACTGTTATCGAACTGTCGTTCGGTTGTAATAGACAGGCCTTACAGTACCGGCTCCAAATACACTATCTGGGGTTTTACCTAATGACAACCAAAAAATTATATCACGGCGTCTGCCTAGCTCTCGGCACGCTGGCAGCGGCGCCGCTGGCGCTGGCACAGAGCACACCTGCAGTGGAAGAAATGGTCGTGACGTCGCAAATGCGCACTTTCGCCAGCAGCTCGGTAACAGAAGAAATGCTGGATCAGGTGTCAGGTGCGTCCAGCGTGTTGGGCGCCATCGATTATATCCCCGGGGTTCTGGTTAACGAGGGTGATGCCTTCGGCGGTGATGACTGGTCCACAACCATCAGCATCCGCGGCTTTCAGGTCAGCCTGGACGAACAGCAGCTGGGCATGACCATCGATGGCATACCCAACGGCAACTCCAATTACGGCGGCGGCTCCAAGGCCAACCGTTTTCTGGATACGGAAAACCTCGCCGCTGTCGATGTCGTTCAGGGTACCTCCGATATCGCCTCCTGGTCGCACGAGGCGCTGGGCGGCAGCATGAACTTTCGCAGTATTGATCCGACGCGTGAAGCCGGTCTGACGGCGTCAACCACATTCGGTGACAACAACGCACGCAAGATATTCGCGCGCTACAACACCGGCGAAATCATGGCGAACACCTATGCGTGGATCAGCATGTCCGGCTCGGACATTGACTCCTGGATTGACGGTTCAGGTGAGTCCAATCGCGATCACATCGCTGCCAAACTCAAGGGTTACTATGACAATTTTGAGCTGACTGGCTACATTTCCTACGATGAAGCGCATGAAGACAACTATCAGCGTGTCACGCCACAGGAATTCAGGGAAGATCCAACCTGGGATCGCCTGACCGGCAACTGGACGGGTATTCCTCACGTCGACCAGCTGTACCGTCGCGCCTGGTCTACCCTGCGCAAGAACCTGCTGGCCTATGCAAAAGCGGATTTTGAAGTGTCTGGTATCGATTTCAGCACCTCGGTTTACCACCACGACAACAGTGGCCGTGGCGACTGGATTCCGCCCTACATCGTCGATGTACGCAATGACGGTGCCGGTAACGCGCATTCCGAACTGAATACCGGTGCACCGGTTTTGGGCGGCAGCCCACTGGGTACCATTACCTTCGTTGATTCCAGTGGTCGTGCGCTGCAGCCCCGTCCGGGCTGCGAAAGCTCGCTGGTGTTCCCTTATGGCGGTGCCGGCCCGGCTTACGACCCCGCCTGTTTCCCGGCTGGCGCTGTACCGGTCAGTTCCTATCGCCACACTGTCTATGAAAAGCAGCGTACCGGCTTTGTCGCCGACTTCTCCTGGACGCAGGAACTCAGTCAGTTCGACAACACGTTGCGTGGCGGTTTCTGGTATGAAGACAATGACCGTAATGAATCGCGTGACTGGTTAAAAGTTATTGATTCCAGAACAAGCTACAATTTTAATCACGTCCCTTACTGGACGCAGTATGACCGCAGCTTCCCTCAGGAAACCATGACCTGGTATCTGGAAGACACCATTGTTGCGGGTCCGCTCACCGCGCGCTTGGGAGCAAAGCAGTACCTGGTTGATATGGATCGTGAAGACGAGCACCAGGGCGGACTGCGGACCGCGTCGGTCAATTCTGATTCTGACGTGCTGTTGAGTGGTGGTCTGGTATACGCGACACCGGTGGATGGGCTGGAAGCGTTTGTCGGCTACGCCGAGAGCTTCTCTTCCATCAAGGACGGCGTGCTGGAAGCCAATCAGACGGCACTGGATTCAGTTGAGCCGGAAACGGCAGACAGCATGGACCTGGGTCTGCGGTATACCACTGGCATGTTCAATGCCAGCCTGACTTACTACGATATCGAGTTTGCCAATCGCATCACCTACATTCCTGAAGGTTCCACGGACGGCATTGATTACCTGGGTGAAAGTGACGGTGCATATGTCAACGTCGGTGGTATCGAGTCATCGGGCATCGAGGCAGCCGTGCAAGCCAGCGTCACTGAGACGCTGAGCCTGTACTTCTCCTACACCAAGAACGATTCTACCTACATCGGCACGCCGGATCCGGCGGCCAACACGTTGCTGGGTGTGTTCCCGGGCAATACCGTGTTCGGCTCCGCCGAGGACATGTTTGTCATTTCTGCCGACTGGCGACGTGACAACTTTTCCGCGGGTCTGACTTACAAAGATGTCGGTGATCGCTGGCTGAACGCCTCCAACACAACGCGCATTGACGGTTACGGTGTTGCCGATCTTTATATCGGCATGGACCTTGATCAGTACCTGGAAGGACTTGACGGTGCCAGCCTGAAAGTCAATGTCACCAACCTGACCGACAAGTCGTACATCGGTGGTGTTGCTGGCGGCTGGGGCGGCTGGATTGCACCGCCGCGCACTGCCACTGCGACCCTGACAGTCGACTTCTAAACGGCGTTAGGTGGTTAAAACCAAGGCCTGCAGTGTTTGCTGCGGGCCTTTTTTTTCTGACATGCCGATGAGGCCTGTCCCGTTTTCGGGGAGTCAAAATGAAAATACGTGTGGTGGTCATGTTGATGTTGGCAATGGGGTCCGGGTACACCCGGGCGGCAGAAAATGTGGTGCTGATTACGATTGACGGTGTGCGCTGGCAGGAGCTGTTTCGCGGCCTGGACCCGCGCCTGGCTGAACACGAGGACTATGCAGTGCGCAGCGATGAGCTGATGAGCGCCTTCTGGCGGGGTACCGCCGGCGAGCGTCGCGGCCTGATCATGCCCTTTGTCTATCAGGTGCTGACCGCGCAGGGCGTGGTGATCGGGGATCGCGACCGGGGATCGTGTGCGCGCATGAGTAATGACTGGAATTTCTCTTTTCCCGGCTACAACGAAATACTCAGTGGTGTAACCAACGACGCCATCGATTCCAATGCCAAGGTGCCCAATCCCGAGCGGACATTCCTGGAGCTGTTACAGCAGAACCCGGCGTTTGCGGACAGGGCGGCTGCCTTTGGCTCCTGGGATGTTTTCCCTTACATCTACAACATTGAGCGCAGCGGCATTCCGGTCAATACCGACATCGCCAGTGACCCGGCAAACGAATTCGAGCAGTTCCTGAATACGCTGCAGCAGGATGTCTCACCGCACTGGCCAACTGTCCGGCATGATGCGTTTACCCATCACTATGCGTTGTCCTACCTGCGTGAGCAGCAGCCCCGTGTGCTTCATATCGCCTACGGCGAACCGGACGACTTTGCCCATGACGGCAAGTATGATGAGTATGTTTTTGCCAGTCGTCGCGTCGATGGCTTTATCGAGGAAGTCTGGCATACGCTGCAGTCGCTCGATCAGTACCGGGACAATACAGCATTGTTTATCACTGTCGATCATGGCCGCGGCGAGGAGCCGATAGCCACCTGGCAGCATCACGCCAGCCAGCGCGCCGTGGAACAATACATGACCGGCCTGGCGATGTACGAGAATGGCATCGAAGGCTCAGACGCCATCTGGATGGCAGCCATGGGAGCCGGCGTTCCGGCCCGCGGCACCGTGGCGACTGACACCTGCCTGAGCGCCGATGCCATTGCCGCGACGCTGATGCGGTGGCTTGGCGAAGACTATCGGGACTACAATGATGCCATGGCGGCGCCGATGAAGGAGTTTTTACCGTGAGAGTAACCGTTGCAACTGCAGTCTCCCTGATCATGAGCCTGATGCTGGTGTTGTTATGGTCGTCACCGACGGTGGCACAGGACCGCACCATCATCGCGTTTGGCTCCTGTGTGCATCAGGACCGGCCGCAACCTATCTGGCAGGCGGTATTGGCCGATGAGCCGGAAGTGTTCGTGTTCCTGGGTGACAATATCTACGGTGACAGTGAGGATCCGGCCGTATTGCAGGCCAAGTACGAGCAACTGGGAGCCGTTGACGGATTTCAGCGTCTGCGCAATCAGGCCGAGGTGGTCGCCATCTGGGATGATCATGACTATGGCGTCAATGATGGCGGCATCGAATACCCGAGTAAGGAGGCGTCGCGGCAGGTGATGCTGGATTTCTGGAACGAGCCAGAGGATTCCGAGCGTCGCTCTCGGCCCGATGGCATCTATACCGCCTATGAGTATGGTGAAGACGGCCAGAAAGTACAGCTGATTTTGCTGGATCTGCGCTGGAATCGCACACGGCTGGTGGAAATCCACGATGCTGCCAAGCGCCAGGCGCGGCTGGCGCAGGACATGGGGCCGTATGATGTCAACCTGTCGGCTGCGGCGACCATGTTGGGAGAGACACAATGGCAGTGGTTACAACAACAGCTTGAAGTGGATGCCGACCTGCGTATTATCGGCTCCAGTATCCAGTTGCTGGCGGACTTCACAGGCTGGGAAAGCTGGGCCAATTTTCCGGCAGACCGGCAGCGTTTTTTCGAACTGCTGCAAGCCTCGCCGGCAGTGCCCACCGTGATCATCTCGGGCGATACCCACTGGTCCGAATTCAGCCGCATTGATGAAGCCGGGCTGCCTTTCGCCTTGGTAGAGATGACGTCATCAGGCCTGACTGAAGAATGGCATGCCATCAGTCCCAACCGTCATCGCGTGGGCGAGGCCTTCGCGGTTGCCAATTATGGCCTGCTGGAAATCGACTGGTCTGCTGATTCGCCGGTGCTGGACATGTCCATTCGTGATGAGCAGGGCGTGACGTTGATACAACAGACGGTGCGCTTCTGAGCCCGAATGGGACCTGCACCTATTGTGCCGGGATGAGTTCAGGACGGAAAACGCGTATGATGCGGTGCCTGTAACCACTGTATCTGTCCGGACCCGATGACTATGGAAACCTTCGCCGCCGCTGTCACATTATTCCTGATTATGGACCCACTGGGCAATATTCCGATATTTCTCAGTGTGCTGTCAGGGGTCGTGCCTGAACGCCGACGGCGCATCCTGATCCGGGAGCTGCTAATCGCGCTGGCGATCATGCTGCTGTTCCTGTTCACCGGGCCGACGATCCTCACCGTCCTGGGCCTGTCACGTGAAGCCATTTCCATTGGTGGTGGTCTGGTGCTGATGATCATCGCCATTCGCATGATTTTTCCGTCACGTGGCGGCGTCATGGGGGATGACGGCAGTGAAGGGGAGCCCTTGATTGTGCCGTTAGCGATGCCCCTGATTGCCGGTCCCTCGGTGTTGGCAACACTGGTGCTGCTGGCAGAGACCGGCCCGGATCGCTCTGGCGACTGGCTGATCGCGTTGATGGGTGCCTGGACGCTGACTGCGGGCATACTGTTGCTGTCACAGCGACTCTACAAACTGCTCGGCGCCCGTGGCCTGAAAGCCATCGAGCGCCTGATGGGCATGATTCTGGTGACCATCTCGGTGCAAATGCTGCTGGATGGTTTCAAAAGCTACCTGGGCTGATCAGGCTCAGTCCGACTTGACGTGGTCTCCTTGCTGGGGCTGTTGTCGGGGCTGGCATTGGCCTTGTCGTGGCGTCGTTCCCAGAACGTGGCATTCTTGATGCCGAGCTTGCGCGGGTCAAAGGTGATGGGTTGGCCGCTTTTCAGTTGCGCCTCATAATCCTTCAGGCAGGTGATCGCCGGGCCGGCGACAAAGTAGATGGCAAGGATGCCGACAATATTGATCCAGGCCATCAAGCCCACGCCAATGTCGCCGATAGTCCAGATAAAGCCGGCGTTGTTGACCATACCATAGGCTACCATGAACATGATCATGAACTTCACCGCGGCCAGCGGGATTCTGGCCTTGAAATAGCGATTGAGGTAAGCGGTATTGGTCTCGGCGATGTAGTAGTACGCCAGGATGGTCGTGAAGGCAAAGAAGAACAGTGAGACGCCGACGAATATCGGCCCAAAGTTGCCAAATACACTGAACAGCGCCAGTTGCGTAAAGGCTGCCGAGTTGATTTCCGTGCCGGCATCCACGTTCTGCACCAGGAACTGGCCAACTTCCAGCGTGCCTTGAATATTGTACTGTTGCGTAATCAGTATCATGAAGGCAGTGGCTGAGCATACGAACAGGGTGTCGACATACACCGAAAAGGCCTGAACCAGGCCTTGCTGCGCCGGATGATCCACTTCCGCCGCCGACGCAGCATGAGGGCCAGTACCCTGACCCGCCTCGTTGGAATAGATGCCCCGACGCACACCCCAGCCAATCGCTGCGCCAAAACCAGCCTGAGCAGTGAAGGCGTCGCTGAAGATCATGCCAATGACGCTGGGCAGCTGGCTCAGGTTCAGGAAAATGATGATCAGCGCCATGATGATGTAACCAATCGCCATAAAGGGCACAACGATCTGTGTGAAATGCGCGATACGCTTGATACCGCCAAAAATGATAAACGCCAGGATCATCAGGATGATGGCCAGCGCGACCAGTTTGTTGGATCCGACTTCGCCAAATTCGGTGACCACCATGGTGCCTTCACCGAAAACCTGGGCGACCGCGTTACCCACGGCATTGGCCTGCACGCCGGGCAGGAACATGCCGCAGGCGACAATGGCCGCCAGCGCAAACAGCACCGCCAGCCAGCGTTGTCCCAGGCAACGTTCGAAATAATAGGCAGGACCGCCACGATACTGACCGTCTTCCTCAACCTTGTAGAGCTGGCCCAGGGTTGATTCGGCATAGGCGGTACTGGCGCCCAGAAAGGCAACCACCCACATCCAGAACACCGCGCCGGGTCCGCCAAACCCGATGGCGGCGGCAACGCCGGCAATGTTGCCGACGCCGACCCGACCGGACAGTGATACCGCCAGCGCCTGAAAGGACGAAATACCTTGCTCGGACTCGTTACCCTGGAACAGCAGGCGACACATTTCCCGGAAGTGGCGCAACTGGGCAAAACGTGTCAGCACGGAGTAAAACAGGCCTGCGCCCAGACACAAAAATACCAGTGCGCTGCTCCAGATGATGTTGTTCAGCGAGGTAACCAGACCTTCCATTTTGTTATCCTTGGGTTGCGTTCTCGGGTTGCATTAATGTGATTCAGCCGGCGAACTGGGTTGCCTGGCCAGCGACAATATACCAGCTGACAAACAGCGCATTGATGAACGCGCCGGGCAGGTAGCTGGCCGTGCGGCGATACGTGTAGGTGCTGATGATGGCAACGATCAGTAACATCGGCACAAACTGCATCATGACAATCGTGTTCAGCGGCTCAGCGGGTGTTAGGAGTACACCTCGCGTAAACAGGCTGGTGTACTGAGCGATCAGGAACAGCAAAAAACCGCCCATCAGGGCCAGCGCATTGCTGCTGTACTGCGTCAGTGGCCGGTCACTGGCAACTGACAGCCCGCTGTGCAGCGCGCGCAGCGCCAGCACAAAAAAGAGGGTGAAAGGTATCAGGTAGACCAGCATGATTTGCAGCTGGTTCAGATTCATGGCCTTGACACCCACAAACCAGAAGCGGAAATCGACCTTGAACAGGAAGTCCGCCGCCAGCACCGACAGGTACGCCATCCCCACGGTCAGCAGAGCGATACTAATGGAAGGCAGCAGCTGATGGGAATACGTCAATTTGCCCGTGCGGATAATGAACCCCAGTATCGTAAAGATCACACCATTGACGATGGCCCATACGGCAATCTGGCTGCTGATGGTTTGCGGCAGCCATGCTGTCGCGGGCAGCAGGGCTGCGCCCCAGCCCATGGCCGGATAAAATGTGGCCACCGGGATGATCGCGCTGATGGTCGCCGCCACCCACCATTTGCCGGTACGGCGAACATAGGCGGACGGCGCGTCCGGCGAACGCAGGCGGTCGAAATAGGGCGTCAGGAGTAATATGTTGAAGCTGCCCAGTATCAGCATCACAAAACCGAGCAGGCCGATCAAAGTGCCCACTTCCTTGAAAAACCAGATCTGGTCGTCAACAGCGCCAGGCGTGCCGCCTTCCAGGGTCTGGCCAAACCAGTCGATGGCGTGACCAATGGATGTGTGGGAAATATGATTGCCGGGATGCGTCACCGGCGGGGCGTGCCAGACGCGGGCATTGCCCTGGTCGATACTGCCGTAGACCTGTCCCTCAATAACAGTGCTGCTGGTGCCAAACAGCGCCTGCAGTTTGGCACTTGTGCCTGCATCCGCGCCTTCGGCGACTTCCCACATCAACGGCGCAAACTCGTCATACTGGGCAAATACCACGGCAACATTGCGGGGCCAGTCGGGTGTGCCCGGCATGGCCATGCCGCTGCCGGTACTGGACCCCTGCAACACCATCGACCGGTAACCATCTGGCGTGGCAGCGGCAGCAGCCAGCACTGTCCAGCCACCCATGGAGTGACCTTCCAGGCCGATATTGTCGTTATCGACGATATCCAGGCGGCGCAGGTAATCCAGCGCTGCTGGGCCGCCAAAGCCATTGGCAAAGGCCGGACCATCGGAGTATCCGTGCCCGGCCTGATCAAGCGCCAGCACCACGTAACCACGACGGGCGAATTCAATGGCGAAACCGGACTGCACTTCGCGCGAGTTGATGTAGCCATGCACTGCCAGAATGCCCGGCGCCGGGGTCTGGGCGCTGGCATTGTCGGGAATGTACAGCAGCGCGCTAAGGGTGTTGCCGTTGGCGCCAGTAAAGCGAACATCCTTGATTTCGATGTCGCCGGCAGTCTGGATCTGATGTGCCAGCAAAGAGCCGGCCAGTATCAACAGCCAGGCAATAATGAAGGTGCGCCAAGTGGGTTTGTCAGGCATTGTTGTCAGTCCCCGTGCCAGTATGCGGCTTATTGTTGGTTGTTGAGATCGTCGTAAATGATATCGATGGCAATCTGTCGCATATTGGCGGCGCCTGGCCGGTTACCGCCCTGGCTCTGAATCATGCCAATCCAGAACATGTCATGAACCGGATCAATCCAGAACCAGGTGCCGGCAGCACCACTCCAGTAGTAGGTGCCTTCGCCCTGTTTCGAGCGCGCCGCCTCAGGGTCAAAAATCACCGCAAAATCAACACCAAAGCCCTGGCCGGCCTGACCGGACCGGTCGTCACCGCCGCGCAGCAGCAGGCCATCACGCAGGCTGTTGGTGCGCATGGTTTCGACTGACTCGGCGGATAGAATGCGCTGGCCATCCAGTTCGCCGCCGTTCATCAGCATCTGCAGGAAACGGGCGTAGTCGTGGGTGGTGGACACCAGGCCGCCACCGCCGGACTCCAGACGGTCGGCATCAAAGTAGCTGGGACGGTCCGGCCGTTCCTGATTGCGCATCAGTTTCTCCTGCTCACGATCCCAACGATAGACGTCGGCAAACCGGTCGCGGTCCGCTGCACTCACATAGAACGCCGTATCCGTCATACCCAGCGGTTCATAAAGATGTTCTGCCAGAAACTCGCCAAATGGCTGACCCGACAGCTTTTCGACGATGTAACCCTGAATGTCGACAGCCACCGAATAAACCCATTCGTCGCCAGGCTGGTAGAGCAGCGGGATGTTGGACACGCGGCTGATCAGTGCATTCAGGTCGGGCGAAGCCAGCACTTCCAGCTCGCGAAAGGCATTGTTGACCGGATCATTGCCGCTCAGGCCATAACCGAAGCCGGCGGAATGATTGAGCAGCTCGCGCATGGTGGGCTGGCGGGTCAGCGGGCCCAGTTCGATATTGCCGGCTTCATCATGGGAGAGGACGACTTCAAGGTCGGCAAACTCGGGTATGTATTTGCTGACAGGGTCGTCAAGCTCCCACAATCCCTGCTCGTGCAGCATCATCATGGCGACGCCGGTGATGGGTTTGGTCATGGAATAGATACGGAACAGCGTGTCTCGGGTCATCGGTCGCTGGTCTTCTATGGACGCAAAGCCGGCACTTTCGTACGTGGCGACCTTGCCGTCCCGGGCCAGCAGCCACACCATGCCGGCGACGTCATTGTCCGCGACGATTTTCTCCATGGCCGCATCCAGCCGGTCAATCGTGTCTGTGGCAAAGCCGGCCGCTTCAGCCCCGTCTGCGGTGGCGGGCCAGCGGGTGTCGGCATGGCTGCCGGTCGCCAGTAACAACAAACTGAACGTCAGCGCCGCACCGAGCGTCATGAGTGGGTGTCGCGGCAACATTGTGTAAGTGGCGGGCATGATCAGGGTACCTTGTTGATATTGTTATTTAACCCAAGAGTAACTGTTGCGGCGGCGTTGCACAATCGTCAGGCGGCTTTCGTCCGGTCTCAGAGATACTCCAGCAGGGCACTGAGCCCGGCGGCACCGCCAAAAATGTAAATGGCACAAATGATGCCCTCGCCGATGGAGGCACCCAGCAGTGTTTTCCATAACTTGATGCGCAGCACGCTGCAGACATAGACAATCATGTCGGTGGGCACGACAGGAATGAACCCCCACGCGCTGATGACAATCAATTCACGCTGCTTGAGCAGGGCGGTGAGGCGCTCCACCTGATTCGGGTAGTGTTCGTGAAAGTAATGATCGAAGCGAAACTGGCGTGCCATGAAATACACGATGGCCGAGGATGAATAGACAGCCAGCTGATTGACCAGAAACAGCGGCCAGGGTGGAAAAACCAGAATGCCGGCGAGCACAATCGGTGTGGACGGGATCAGGGTGAAGCCGCGCAGCGTGGAAATCACAAAGTAGCCCAGCAGGCCCAGTGCCAGGTTGTCGGAGAAAAACTGGCGGATATTCTGCGGTGCAAACAGGTCGGGATAGAAGAAATACAATGACAGCGAGGTAGCCACCACGGCCAGCCAGGTGTAAAGACCAAAGAAATTGACGGTTTCCAGCTTTTCCTTATGCACGTTGCTCGACTGCGCCTTTGGTCATGCTGTAGACAAACGCTGGCAGGATGTTCAGCGCGACAAAATCAATGTCATCCATGGGTTTGCCGAAAATGGACTCGATGTCCGCCTTGTTGCTGCGGAAGTACTGGTATTGCAGGTATATACCACCGTCCTTGAGGCCAAACCTCAAGGCTTCGATAACTTTATGCAGAAAGGCGTTGTTGTCCTTCATGCCTTCAAAGTTTTTTAACGGCAGCGATGACAGGATGACATCATAGCGGCCCGCTTCGGTCAGCAGTTCGGTGACACAGCAGTTGTGAAGCCGGACCTGTTTGTCCGGACTGCCGGTCATGATCTGCTCAATCCACGGGTTATAGTCAGCCTTGATCTCGCACACATCCAGCTGCGATTGATGGCACATACGCTGGATGATTTCGCGCGTGAAAGCGCCGCGGCCGCTACCGATCTCCAGAATTCGCAGTGGCCGGGAAAAGTCAACCTTGCCTACCATGGATTTGACCAGAAAGCCCGAGCTGCTGACGATGAGGCCGTCCTCGGTGATGTTGCGTCTGATATTTTTGTAGATTTTGACGAGCATTGGTCTCCCGGGCGTCAGCCCGCTTGGCAAGCAGAAGGTCGCTAGATGGCTGGGGAGAGATCATACCCTTAAAGGACGTGTAGTTGTAGTCAATTCAAAGGCCTGTGGTCCTGAGCCCAGCCCTCAGCGAAGGTTATCCGGTTCAGCCTCCAGGTTTGGGTGTACAGCGGCAGTGTCCGGCGGCTAGACTTGCGGTTTGCCTCGATTTGCCCGGGTCGTCGACAGGCTCAGTTGTTAACAGGAGAGACCGGTTTGACCGCATTACTGGAGTTTGAGCACATCATCCAGGTCAACGACCTGACCAACCCAGAGCTGACGGTGCTCGGCCGCGAGGCTCTGTGGCAGGGGCTGGTCTATCGCGCCAGCTATCCCGATCACTTCAATCCCGCGCTCAAATGTCGCCTGGAACCGGATACCGATGAGCATTTCATCCGTTATATCGACGTCGGCGAGTTTGAACTGCGGGATGAGGTGACACTGGTGCCGATGCAGGAAGTCCGCACGCTGATCGACGGTCGCACACAGCCGATGCATGCAGAGAGCGTTGCCACCATAGAAGAGCCGGAGCCCGACCAGTTGTTTGTGCGCTTCAGCTACAAGCGTGATTCCATAGGAATAGAAGGCGGACTGGATGCCGATGCCTTTCTCAAGGAAGCCTACTCGCAGCAGGATCGGGACGCCATCATCGTCATTCGGCAAATGGTTGCCAACAATCAGCTCGCCGGAAACAGCGGACACTAAAAGGAGATTTACATGCATCCGCTCGATACCGCGATTGCCCTGAAGCCAATATCCAAAGGTAGCTACCAGGCACACACCAGTGCCGCCTACGCCAACATGATCGGTCCCTTCGGCGGCACTACCTCGGCACTGCTGCTCAATGCGGTCATGCTGCACGAGGATAAGCTGGGAGACCCCATTGCGCTGACGGTAAACTACGCCGCGCCCATTGCCGATGGCGAGATGCTGGTCGAGGCGCAGCCGGTGCGGACCAACCGCTCCACCCAGCACTGGTTGATGCAGGCGACACAAAACGGCGAGCTGGTTGCGTTTGCCACTGCGGTAACGGCGGTGCGGCGGGAAACCTGGTCGGCACTTGAGGCGACACCGCCACAGGATGTGCCGGAGCCGTTATCGCTGGCGCGAATGGATACAACTCATAAACCCACCTGGACGCAGTGTTACGACATGCGTTACCTGGATGGGGAAATGCCGGGCGACGCGGATGGCGCCGAGCAGGACAATTCCTATTCCTGCCTGTGGGTGCGCGATGAGCCACCGCGGCCGCTGGATTTCCCCTCCCTGTCAGCGATTTGTGACAGCTATTTTCCGCGCATATTCATACGGCGGCAGCGACGTCTGCCGATTGGCACGGTCAGTCTGACCACCTACTTTCATGCCGACAGCGCCATGCTGGCTGCACAGGGCGAGCAGTTTCTGCTGGCAACGGCCAAGGCGCTGAGTTTCCGCAATGGCTACTTTGATCAGACCGCTGAGGTCTGGTCAGCAGACCGCCAGCTGTTGGCCAGCACCCATCAAATGGTTTATTTCAGGGACTGACGCCAGCCGATACCGGCCACCTCAGCTGGCTGGCCGTGCAATGATTGCCATGGTCAGGCGTGACACGCAGACAGTTTTACCGGCCTTAGTTTCGATCCTGATCTCCCAGACCTGCGTGGTGCCACCGATATGAACCGCTCGCGCGGTGCCCACAACCCAGCCCGACGAGACCGGACGGATGTGATTGGCGTTGATATCCAGTCCCACGGCCACCTGATCGTCCCGTCGCAGACAGCGGTTGGCGGCAACGCTGCCCAGGGTTTCCGCAAACAGCACCGAGGCCCCGCCATGCAGGATGCCGAAGGGCTGCACTGTGCGCTGATCAACGGGCATGCGCCCGCGCAGGAAGTCGTCGCCTATCTCAGTGAATTCAATGCCCAGGGCGGTGACGGCCGAGTTTTTGGCATTCTCAGCCATTTGCAGCAACGTGGTGTCGCGGGTCCAGATGGTCATGGTGTACCCTCTCCTGTGTCCGGGAATGTCATCAACTTAACCCATGGGGTAGGGAATCGCTTTGTGCACAGCATCGCACTGTTTCATGATGTCGTCACTCAGCGTGACATCCAGGGCCGCCAACGATTCATCCAGTTGATCTGCGGTGCGGGCGCCGATGATGGTGGACGCGACAAAGTCAAAGTTCATGCTCCAGGCAGTGGCCAGAGTCGTCGGTGACATGCCGGCTTCGCGGGCGATGTCCAGGTATTGCGCGGTAGACGCCAGCGTGCCTTCATTGACGAAGCGATCGGCCATCGCGCGCTGCCGCGGGTTATCCATTTGCAGGTATTCACCAAAACGGCTGTTGGCGGGCGCTGCCTCCCGGTTGTATTTGCCGCTGAGCACGCCGCCCCCGATGGGCGAATAGGGCAGCAGTGAAACGTTCTCGCGGCGGCAGACATTGGCCAGCTCATCAAGGAAGCGCCGGTTGAGCAGTGAGAAGTTGTTCTGGATGGACTGGAACCGGGCGTAGCCTTCATATTCGGCAACTGTGTTGGCCTTGGTCAGGCCGTAGGCGTTTTCGTTGGACGTGCCCAGGTAGCGCACTTTGCCCGACTCCACCAGCCGGTCCAGGGCATCCATGGATTCATCAATCGGCACTACAGTGTCGGGCCAGTGCACCTGATACAGATCGATGTAGTCGATGCCCAGTCGTTGCAGGCTGCCTTCCACGGCGCGTTCAATATGGTGACGGTCAATGGCGGTCAGACCCTGTCGAATCGGCGGGACAAACCAGCCCGAGGCGGCACCGGCGACCTTGGTGGCAATAATCAGTGCGTCGCGGTCGCGGGTCTTGATCCATTTGCCGAAGATGCTTTCAGTGATGCCGACAGTTTCCTTGCGCGGCGGCACCGGGTAGACCTCCGCCGTGTCGTAAAAATTGATGCCGCGCTCATACGCCTTGTCCAGGATACGGAACGATTCCTTTTCATCACTCCAGCTGCCAAAACTCATGGTGCCCATGCAGATGGGGCTGACACGAAGACCGCTGGTGCCTATATATCGATAATTCATAACTGTCTCTCTGTCTGTCCCGACACCAGATGCTGCCGGCGAAAGGGTCGGATGGCGAAGATTAGCCTCCGATTATGGCATTACTTGCTTGTGGGCTGTCAAACCACGTTAAGGTGGTGCTAAGCTTCAGGCATTCATACTGATCGAAAAACTGTCTGAGCAAATATTCTGAACATCAATAGCAATAGGGGAATCAACATGCACAACACTATCAAATCCGTCTGTGTCGCCGGCTTGCTGAGCCTGGGGTCCAGCATCTGTGTTGCCGCCGGTCCGGCCGCAACGATTGATGATCTGGCATGGATGACCGGCAATTACGCGGGCAATCTGGGACCAAACACCCTGGAGGAAAACTGGATCGCGCCCGAAGGCGGCTCCATTGCCGCCATGGTGCGCATGACCGGCAACGGCGGCACCAGCATGTTCGAAATGATCACCATCGAAGAAGTGGACGGCTCGCTGGTGCTGAATGTGCAGCAGTTTGACGCCGGGTTCAAAGCCCGCACACCCGAGCCGATCACCATGGAGCTGGCCATGATCATGGACAACCATGTGCACTTCAATGCCGTCACCGAGGGCGGCATGCGCTCGCTGGGTTATACACTGGACGGTGACACCTTCACTATCCATGTCGAACAGGCCAGTGGCCAGACCATGAATATCGAGCTGCAGAAACGCAGTCTGTGGGATTGATGATCGGGTTAAACGGTAAAACCGCCGTCATCAGTGGCGGCGCAGAGGGTATTGGCTACAGTATCGCACAAGCGATGGGTGCCCAGGGCATGAACATCGTGCTAGGCGATATTGACGCGACGCAATTGGACAAGGCAGTTGCGGCGTTGACAGCGCAGGGTGTGCCGGTGCTGGGGGTTCCGATGGATGTCACCCGCCTGGAGGACTGGCAACAACTGGCACGGCAGGCAGCCGAGCGCTTCGGCAGCATTCACATGCTGGTCAACAACGCCGGCGTCGGTGGTGGCACCGGCAGCATCGAACAGATCGGCGAGCGTGACTGGCGCTGGGTGCTGGATGTCAACCTGATGGGTGTGATTTACGGGACGCAGACATTAATACCCTTGATCAAAGCGCATGGCGAGGGCGGTTGGCTGATCAACGTTGCCTCCATGGCCGGTATGGTCGGTGTGCCTTATGCCGGGGCCTATACGGCGACCAAAGTGGCCGTGGTGGGCATGTCGGAAAGCTGGTACGCCGAACTGCAGCCGCACAATATCAAAGTGTCGGTGCTGTGTCCGGCCTTTGTACAGACCCGCATTAACCTGTCCGAGCGCAACCGGCAGGCCGATTATCAGCAATCCCGGGAAGCCACTGAACAGGATGCGGCTGTCGCCGCGCGCATGCAGGCAATCATCGACAACGGGCTGGCCGTTGAGGTGGTCGGGCAGCGTGTGGTGGAGGCGGTCAAGCAGGGTGAGCTGTATATCTTCACCCATCCAAACTATCGCCAGGTCGTGCAGCAGCGCTATCAGGCCATTGATGACGCGTTTGTACGTGCCGCCGACAGCCCGCTACTGGCGTCGGTGCTCAACGAAGATATCGTCGGTTTTAGTTGAGTCATTCAATAAAAATTTATCTGCAATCAGGAGTCGTTAATGACTGAGCGAAAACTGGATATTGTGGTTTATGGTGCCACCGGCTTCACCGGCCGGCTGGTATGCGAGTACCTCAATCAACAGGCTGGCGCCAATAGCGATCTGGTCTGGGCGATGGCCGGCCGTAGTCAGGCAAAACTGGCCGGTGTTCAACAGGAATTGGGGATACCTGACTCTGTGCCGCTGGTGGTCGCTGATGCAGAGGACCCTGCCAGCATTGACGCCATGGTTGCTGATGCCAGGGTGGTGTTGACCACTGTGGGTCCGTATCAGCTCTATGGCAGCGCACTGGTCGCCGCCTGTGCAGCCGCCGGCACGGATTATGTTGACCTGTGCGGTGAGCCCAACTGGATGGTTGACATGATCCGGGCGCATGGGGGAACCGCCAGGGCCAGCGGGGCACGCATTCTGTTTTCCTGCGGTTTTGACTCCATACCCTTTGAGCTGGGCGTCTATTTTTTGCAGCAGAAGGCCAAAGCGACATTCGGCGCAGCTCTGCCTCGGGTCAAGGGGCGTGTGCGGGGTATGAAAGGGGGTTTTTCCGGTGGCACCCTGGCCAGCCTTAAAGCGACCATGGCAGCCGCCTCGGTTGAACCGGGTCTGCGTGACCTGCTTGCCAGCCCGTTTGCCCTGACCGAAGGTTTTACCGGCCCGGATCAGCCTGCCGGTCTGGCGCCGGTGCATGATGAGGACATCGGCAGCTGGTCGGCGCCGTTTGTCATGGCAACCATCAATACCAAAAACGTCCACCGTTCGAACCTGCTGATGGGGCATCCGTATGGCAAGGACTTTGTGTACGATGAAATGTTGTTGACCGGTCCCGGCGAAAAAGGCGAGGCTGCCGCCAGGGCCGTGGCGGCTGACAAATCGATGGCGTCCAGCACGCTGCAGCCGGGGGACGGTCCGTCACGGGCAGAGCGTGAAAATGGTATGTTCGACGTGCTGTTCGTTGGTTCCAACGACAAAGGTGATGCCCTGTCTGTCAGTGTCAAAGGCACCATGGATCCCGGTTACGGTACAACGTCAAAAATGATTGCCGAAACAGCGCTCTGCCTGGTCAGGCATCCGGAGGCAGCCAGTGGCGGCATCTGGACGCCCGGCGCGGCCTTGCAGGATCTGCTGATAGAGCGGCTGGAAGAAAACGCCGGCATGAGCTTTGTTGTCGAGTCGGGCGCGGACTGACGGGTCTTATAACCCTGACTTCCGTGCTACAATTCAGGCCTTAGGCAGTTCCCTGAAGAGACCGATTCCATGAAACACGTTTTGGCCCTGAGCATACTATTGGGCGTCAGCATGAACGCTTACGCCGATGTGTTCGCCGTTTTTCGCGATGACGATGGCACCACCAACTGGCAATACATCGCCAATACCAGCGCCAGCCTGCTGATCATCATTTTGCTGGTGGTACTGTTTTTTCTGGTACGGGCCAATCTGCGTGCCGGACGTTCAAACCGGGCCCTCAAGGAAATCAAGGCGACACTGGAAGATCGTGTGGCGCGCCGCACCCAGGTATTGCAGGAAACCGCTGAGCAGTTGCGCAAGCGTGAAGCCTACATCACCAGCATCGTCAACTCCATGCCGGTCATGCTGATCGGTATCAATGATCAGTTACAGGTCACGCAGTGGAACAAAACCGCCGAAGAAATCACCGGCCGCCCTTTTGCCGACGTGACCGGCAAGAACCTGTGGGCGGCCTACCCGGCCATCACCCTGACTGATGAACAGGTCAATGCCGTGCTCACCACCGGGCAGACGCAACACCTGAAACACACCCAGCGCGGCCAGTACAGCTTTGACATCACCCTCTATCGTCTGCGCGACTCGGATGATACCGGTATTGTCATCCTGATTTCCGATATCACCAAACAGGTGAACGCCGAGAACAAGGTGGCGGAACGCGACAAGCTGTCGGCATTGGGTGAGCTGGCATCGGCGATGGCCTACGATATCAGCCTGCCCATCAATACCATTTTCCAGCATGTATCCGATGCCCGCGAGAAGATTGAAGCAACCGATCTGGGGCCGGTCCAGTCGGTGCTGCTGCAGGAAGTGGAAACCGTGCGGCAAAGTGCCCGTCAGGCGACAGCGATTTCGCAGAACCTGCTCGACCTTGCCCGCAGTCACACCAACACCAAACAGGTGGCGGATATCCCGGCCATCATGGACCAGAGTATCGCGCAGGCCAGTGATCTGTTCACCGATACAGATGGGCTGGCTTTCCGCGACATAGAGATCCGACGCAGCTATGCCGACGGGCTGCCGACCATGTCCTGTTTTCCGGCAGAACTTGAGCAGGCCTTTACGCGGGTGTTGCGAAGTGCCTATTATGCGCTCAAGGCAAAGGCGGGTGATGAGGCGTCCAGGTCCCTGATTCATATCGAAATCGGTCAGTTTTTCGATTCGCTGTGGATCAAGGTGCTGCACAAGGGCAAGCCACTGGCTGCCAGCGAACAGCTGGATATTTTCGAGCCCTTCTTTGTCTCAACCTCGGAAGACGGCGCTTACCCGGTTGAGCATCGTCTGTCGTATCCCTACTTCATCATTACCGAACACCACCGTGGGCACATGTCTGTGACCTCTGATGAGCAGTTCGGTACCTGCTTCAATATTCAGCTGTCACTGGTCTGACTCAAAACAGACCATTTGTGTGGAACTGCCCAGCGCCGGATGCCGTTGACCGATATCGGCATAGCGGGCTGTGTAGCCCTGGCGTTTGGCGACGCCTTCGCACCACGCTTTGAATTGTGCCCGGGTCCATTCGAAATAATGGCCGGGATGGCGGATGTCGAGATCGGCCATGCCGTGGATGGGGTTGTATTCCTTGTTGGGCGTGGTGATCACTACCAGGGGTGGACGCAAGACCCGAAACACAGTTTCCTCAACGCGTGACAGACGCCCCGGTTCGATATGCTCAATGGTTTCCAGCATGATCGCGGCGTCGATTTTTCCGTCACGGCTGCTGGCGTACCAGTCCGTGTTTTCGAACGACCCGCGGCAAACCTTGAGCTGTGCTGGCGGGTCAAACAGGTCGATGTTCAGCGCCTCGCGGGCTTCTGCAAGGACGGCGGTGTCGATATCAATGCCTATCAGCCGGTCAATCTGTTCGAGTTCCCGCAGCCAGACCAGCAGTTCGCCATTGCCACAGCCCAGGTCGACCACGCAGCGGGCGCCGCTGCGGCGGATCTCATGCAGGACGGCGTCAAGGCGTTCACGGTGCAGGTCGGTGGTCATGGTGCGCTGGCCGGCGCACGGCGCTGCGACCAGGATTGTTCAAGCGCATAACCCAGTGCAAGCAGCCGGGCATCGCTCAGGGAGCGGCCCATCAGCTCGATGCCTGCGGGCAGGCCGTTGTCGCTGAAACCGATGGGCAGCGACAGAGCAGGGAAACCCGAATTGCCGCTGAGACTGCAGTTGTTCCCGGGTTGCGTGTCGCCAATCCGCACCGGCATCGCCGAAATGGGTGGGTAGGCGATCAGGTCCAGCTGCTGCTCATCCATGGCAACATTGATCGCCTGTTTCAGCTTGTTGCGGGCAGCCATGGCATCAGCGTATGGCAGCGGATCCTGCTCGGTGGCCGCGCTGCGGGCGAGCAGAGGTGCCACGGCCTCATGATAGTGGCCACCGGCCACAATCGCTTCCAGACTGGGGTATTGCGTGCTGCCAAAGGTCTGCAGATAGTTGTCGAGATCGGCTTCAAATTCGTGACCAATCAATCCTGAATTGCCGATCAGCGGTACCATGTCCGGGATCGTGAAGTCAACAATCTCGGCGCCCAGGGCGGTCAGATGAGCAAAGGCCTGTTGCGACAGCTGTTGGACAGCGGGCTCTGCGGTGGCCAGGTAAGCGTTCAGTCTGCCGATGCGCAGGCCCTGCAATGAGGCGCTGCCCAGGGCGGCAGAGAACAGCATGGGCGGTTGACCATGCATCACATTGGTATCGGGATCTCGTGGGTCGAAGCCGGTGGTCAGGTCAAGCACAATGGCCAGGTCTTCAATGTTTCTTGCCAGTGGGCCGGCAACATCCTGTGTATGTGATAGCGGCATGATACCGTAAATACTGCTCAGCCCTTTACTTGGACGCAAACCCACCAGGTTATTGAAGGCGGCCGGAATCCGGATGGAACCGCAGGTATCCGACCCCATGCCAACGGCGGCAAAACTGGCTGCCACGGCTGCCGCAGTGCCGCCGCTGGAGCCACCCGGCACCCGCGTCGGGTCGTAAGGATTGCGGGTCTGGCCGCCCAGCGAGCTGATACTGGTGATGCCGTAGGCAAACTCGTGCAGGTTGGTTTTGGCCAGAATCACGGCGCCGGCGTCGCGCAGCAATCTCACCTGGGTGGCTTCCGCATTGGGCAAAAAATCGGCCAGGGACTGGGAGGCCCCCGTGGTGGGCATATCGGTGGTGTTGTAGTTGTCCTTGATCACCACTGGAATACCGTGCAGCAGGCTACGTGGGCCGCTGCGCTGGCGCTCCGCGTCCAGTGCCTGCGCCTGCTCGCGCGCCTGCGCGTTCAGGTGCAGGATGGCATTGAGTTGTGGACCTTGCTCGTCGTAGTCAGCAATGCGGGCCAGGTAGCGGTCAACCAGTTGCACGGCGGTGACGGAGCCTTCGGCCATTTGTTGCTGCAATGCCAGGATGCCGGTTTCCGTGACCCTGCCTGCATGCGTGACACGTGGCGCCGCCTTGCTGCCGGGCAATGCCATGTTGTTCGTCTGCAGCACCTCGCGCAGGCGGTCGGGGTAGTCGGTGATGATGCCGTCAGCACCGATACTGACCAGGTGAGCCATGGTAGCCTTGTCATTGATGGTCCAGGGAATCACTTTCATGTCCAGTGCATGGGCCTGCGTGATCATCTCGGCGGTGGTGAACGGCTGGTAATCTGCATCGCTGATGGCGCCATTCTGGGGCAGGCCGTGCACCGGTGAAATGGCATCGGCGCCGAACGATGCCGCCGCCGCAGGCAGGTTGCAGTCAAAGTCGTCCATGTCGATGCCACCGGTCCACGGCGATGCCCCGGGTTCGCCGCATTGCAGAAAAGACTGCGCATTGGACAGGGCAACAATGGGCAGCGTCGGCGCCAGTTCCTTAACCAGCATCAGTGCGCCCCAGTCAAAACTCTGAATGCTGACCTGCTGGTGCATGCGGTGCTGGTGAACCTGCTCAACGACGGCTGCGACAAACTGGTCGCGCGGGGCGGTTTCGTGCGGCGCACCGGCTTCCACCTTGGTCTCGATGTTCAGCATCACATCATAGGCGCGGTAGCGTTTGACCAGATCAAACACCTCGCTGAGCAGCACCATGCGCGCTCTGGGCACGGTCCGTTGGTCCGTATGTGGCTCGGCACGCTGTGTACCGCAATCCAGTGTGCGGATCTGGTCCCAGTGCAGATCCCTGATGTATTTGCCAACATAGGGGAATTCGGGGTCGCCGGCGCTGACGGGACCGGTGTCGAGGCAGCGGTGCGGCAATACCTGCCGGTCATGGGTGACCACGACATAGCCGTCCTCGCTGACCTGGGTGTCCAGTTCCAGCGTGCTGACGCCCAGCTCGAGGGCGTTGGCGAAGGCTTCCAGCGTGCTTTCGGTGACCAGGCCGAGACCGCCGCGGTGAGCCTGGAGATCGAAGGCCTGGGCGTGCGTGGTGAGTGGTATCAGGGTCGTCAGGATCAGGATAAGCAGGCGCATGTGGTGAAACTCTTGTGTTGATTGGCGAGGCAGATGATCTACCGGCAGTCTATAACACTTATGCAGGGAGCGTTAATGAGACAGGAGCATAGGGACATCGATCCAATGGATTTGGAGCACGGCTGGCGATGTCATTTGGCTATTCACTGGCTATTCACTGGCTTCAGGGCCTGATGGTGCTTACCATGACGATGGGTTATCGTGCCAGATGGCTAGCGAGGGTTTCACTCAGCATCGTGCCTCGATGCAGTTGAAAGCAGACAGCAGAAAAAGTGAACTAGGGTTCCGCGGGCATTTTGCTGGTTGCATCGTTCGCCTGCCAAACAAGGTTGGACTGTGTCACCGCATAAAGGGGTGTTATTGGCAGCCCTGCGGTGCGCAATGCCCGAGCCGTCCACATGTTTGACGTGTAGGGCAGCATATACACCCCGTTGGCTGCGAAGAATGCACTTTCCCCATACAGTCCTTCTTGCCGATAAATCGCCTGTCCCTGAGCGTCAGTCTGCAGGTGGTCAGTTAGGAACGCGGCCAGTGCCTGCATGCCGGCGCTGGTGAGTTGCAGAGGGACTGTCTGGCTGTAGGGAAAGCGCTGTTGCACGGGTTCATCGAAACCGACGACATGCATCACGGTCGCGGTGGGCAGGAATGCTGCCTTCAACAGCGTGCCGACGCCGGGGTCAGGGTTTGGATAGTAGTCGGCGTCGCCCCAACCGAATTCCAGCCAATGTCCGCCGGGGTAGTGCTGTGACACAGGCAGGTGCCGCCGAAGCCGGTCGGCCTCGACCACGATGCCTACATGCCAACCATGGGCGGTCAGGTAAACCGGTACGGGTCGGAGCCCCGGGTCCGCAGGGTAAAGGTCGGTGACCGGGCCGAGGCAGGCAGTGAGATGCAGGAGCAGTGCTGCAATTGAGCTGCGTAATATCATCTCTTCAGTTTAGCGTACTTTGGGTCGTGAATTGCATCTTTGCCTTCGCAGCCGCGGGGGCTAGTTCACCAATCAAAAAAGAAGGGCCATCACCTTGCGGCGATGGCCCTTCTTTTTTGATTGGTGGAGGCGGGGGGATTTGAACCCCCGTCCGCCAGCTCTCTGTCCTTGGATCTACATGTTTAGCGTCGTCTATTAAGTTAACCCGTACCGGCCCGACGAGCAGGGTGGTTTGGGCGAGCTCGATACTTTTAGCCGCTTCACGTCGAGCGCGATCCACTGGCGATCCTGTTCTATATGACAGTCGCAATACACCGGTTTACAGGCATCCCGGGGCGACCGCTAGCCTTACTTAGTTCTTAAGCGGCTAGTGCGTAGCTTTCGTCGTTGGCAACTATGAGAAGTTGCATAGATTGATTTACGAGAGTCTATACCCTCTCGACATGCACCTTGGAGTTTGATACCGGCGTCGAATCCTGATCGCCCCCAATGTGTTAAACAACCACAGTTTAGCACACTATAAGACATGCGGCCGCGCATATTTATTTCAAGGGCGTCGTCACGAAGGCAGTGTGCAACACTCTGCTAGCGCAGCAGTTCACGCAGTTCAGCCACGCTGCTGGCAATGGCGATGGGCTTGTGCCGTGCCAGTATGTCCCTGTGGTGGGCACCCCAGGGCACGCCAATGGAGGGCATGCCGATGTTGGCGGCCATCTCCAGGTCATAACTGGTATCGCCGATCATCACTGCATCAGAGGGCTCCAGTTGCAGGTGATTGAGGATCTCCACCAGCATCGACGGGTCAGGTTTGGAGCGGGTTTCATCGGCACACCGGGTGATGTGAAACCAGCTGCCCAACTGGCTGTGTTCCAGGGCCCGGTCCAGGCCGCGCCGGCTTTTGCCGGTGGCCACAGCGCAGTGGCGGTTGCTGCTGTGCAGGTCCTGCAGGATATCGGTGATGCCGGGGAACACCTTTTGTGCGGTGGCAGCCGTGGCCATGAAGTGCGAGCTGTAGGCATCGCGCATCGCCACCATGTCATCGCTGGTGATGGTTGGGTACAGTGTCCTTAACGCTTCCACCAGGCCCAGGCCGATGATGTTGCTGTACGCAGCGCGCTCCAGAGCCGGGTAGCCAATACTGGTAGCGGCATGATGCAGGCAGTTGGAGATGTGTTCAATGGAGTCAACCACGGTGCCATCCCAGTCGAAGATGGCGGCTTTGATAGTCATGGGTGTGCTTACCGGTTCTTGTGGCGGACGATGCGTTGTTTCTCTATCTGCCATTCGCGATCTTTTTCCGTTTCACGCTTGTCGTGGTCTTTTTTACCCTTGGCCAGTGACACCTGACATTTGATCAGATGGCCTTTCCAGTAAAGCTTGGTAGCGACGCAGGTGTGACCTTTCTGTTGTACACTGGAGAACAGCCTGGCCAGTTCTTTTTTGTGCAGCAACAGTTTTTTGGTGCGATCCGGGTCGGCAATGACATGGGTGCTGGCACTGTTGAGAGGATTGATGTGGCAGCCCAGCAGAAATGCCTCGCCATCTTTCAGTACCACATAGCTGTCCACCAGCTGCGCTTTCTTCTCGCGCAGGCTCTTCACTTCCCAGCCTTCCAGTGCCATGCCCGCTTCAAAGGAATCCTCCACGAAATAGTCGTGCAGCGCCTTCTTGTTGCGGATAATGGTAGTATCCGGGGTTTTCGATTTCTTTGCTTTGCTCATGGGGTCGGATTATACCTTGAATCAGCCGGCCTCGCTCAAATTGACCGGCTAAATTTGCGGTTGCTACAATCTGCAGGCTAAAAGGTGGTACTGCGTGCGCTGGCAGTGGACAGCGCGCCTGCTGGCAGGGCATTCTAGGCGTTTAACAGAGCCAATAACAACACGGTGAGGATAGTATGTCAGCAGACCGCGGTCAGTTCAGTTCACGTCTGGGATTTATCCTGGCGGCAGCAGGGTCCGCTGTAGGCCTGGGCAATCTGGTCGCTTTTCCGGTCATGGCCTCCAAGAATGGTGGGGCGGTTTTCCTGATCGTCTATGTGATGTTTGTCGCCCTCATCTGTTTCCCCGTGCTGCTGGCCGAGATTGCCATGGGCCGGCACTCACGGCGTAATCCGGTCGGCGCGTTTTCGGCCCTCTCGGGTGGGCATCGGGGGTGGCGCTGGGCGGGCAAGTTGGCGATTGTGACACCCTTCATGATCGCTGTATTTTACACGGTGGTGACCGTGTGGATCCTGATCTACCTGTTCCGCACTGCCACTGGCGGCCTCACGGAACTGGCTGACCCGGCCGCATTTGGTCAGATGATTGGCTCGCCATCAATTTTCCCCTGGTTTGTGCTGCTGCAGGTCGCTGTGTTTGGTGTGCTGTTGGGGGGTGTCAAGGGCGGCATTGAGCGCATGGCACGGGTGTTGATGCCGACACTGGCGGTCATGCTGCTGGGCCTGATTGTGTTCGTCATGACGCTCGATGATGCCATGCTGGGTGTGCGCTACTATCTGGTGCCGGATTTCAGTCGCCTTGATGGTGCGGTCATCAGTGCGGCACTGAACCAGGCGTTTTTCTCGTTATCGCTGGGCATGGGCATCATGATTACCTATGGCTCGTATTTCAGCCGCGAAGACCGGATTGTCAATTCCGGGCGTATGGTGGCAGTCGCTGATACCAGTGTGGCTTTTCTGGCGGGCCTGCTGATCCTGCCGGCGATTTTTGCCTTCAATCCGGCAACCAACCCGGATGACCTGTCCAGCAGCAGCATTGGGCTCATTTTCAGTTATCTGCCACAGATCTTCCTGTCCATGCAGGAGGTTGTGGGCTACTGGGGGGCAAGCATTGCCGCCGCCGTATTCTTTGCCCTGGTGTTCTTTGCTGCGATGACGTCGCTGGTGTCGATACTGGAGATTCCCATTTCGTACATGATCGACGAGCTGTGTTATTCACGCCGCAAGGCGGTACTGGTGCAGGCCGGGTTAGTCACGTCGTTCGCGATACTGGCCGCGCTGTCATTTGGCATGTCGGGCTTTCTGACCGATTTCATTCCTTATGGCGGTGCCCCGAAATCGTTTTTTGACCTGATTGCCGACACCTTCTCGGAAGTCATACTGCCGCTGGTGGGTTTCTTTGCCTGCGTGATCTGTGCCTGGCGCTGGCGCGACGGCTTCATGCAGGAGCTCGCGGTGGGTGACGAGGGATTCCGGAACTCCACGCTGTCGCGCTATCTGGGATTTTCGCTGCGAACCTTTGTGCCGGTGGTACTGCTGTTCGTGTTTATCAATTCGGTGGCACAAAAGTACTTTGCTGTCGATCTGTTGCGCTTGTTCGCGTCCTGAGTTGAATCATGGTGACAATCGAGCGCAGTGCGCTGGTAAACTATTCGGCTACGCAGATGTATGCCCTGGTGGATGACATTGAGCAGTATCCCGCTTTCATGCACGGTTGCCAGTCGGCCGAAGTGCTGAGTCGCACAGATGATGAAGTGGTCGGCAAGCTGACGCTGGGCAAGGCCGGATTGCGCTACACCTTTACCACCCGCAATGAGCTGGTGCCGGGTCAATCCATGGACATGAGTCTGTTGGAGGGACCGTTCAGAAAATTTAGCGCGACATGGCGCTTCGATGCGCTGGCGGAAGATGCCTGCAAGGTCAGTCTGCGAATGGAGTTCGAGTGGGCGGGCGGTTTGCTGGGCGCAGCCATGGAAAAGCTGTTTCAGCATTCGGCCAATACCCTGGTCGATGAACTGGTGAATCGGGCTCAGGCCCTGTATGGGAAGGCCGTGTGATGATTGGTGTTGAAGTTGTTTACGCCCTGCCTGATCACCAGATTCTGATACCATTGCAGGTGCCCGAGGGCACCACTGCATTGCAGGCGGTACGCCTGTCGGGCATTGCCGGGCAGGTTGCGGATCTGGATGTATCGTCCGCAGAAATGGGTATCTATTCGCGTCTCCTGGACGGGCGGGCATCGCCATTGCCGCAGGATTATGTGCTGCGCGATCATGATCGCATTGAATTGTACCGGCCCCTGCAGCTAGACCCCAAGCAGGCGCGACTGTTGCGTGCCGCCCGCGCTGCCGAGCGCGAACGGCGGGCAGAGCAGCCCAACAAACCGGCGGACTGAGCCGGCGAGCGCATGAGAACGCAAACAAGACGACAGGTGATGTTATGACGGACAGCAAATCGGGACAGCCAGCGAGTTTTTTTTCCCGCCTGGAGAAAGGTCTGCGCGAATTTTACGTGGCCCCGTACCGGCAGTCATTTGCGCGCGCACAGCGGGATGAAGATGACCTGTTCATGCTGATGTTATTCTCCGAATCACTGGGTGTGCCCAACCCTGCCGCCTTCTATACGCTGGAGTTGTTGCCCGTGGCTTACGACCGGTTTCATGACTGGCATCGCCGTATGGGCATGGAACGCTCCCCTCTGGATCATATTTCATGTTGTTAGAGCTGATCGCAAACCGCCGCATCGTTTTTTTTGGTGGCAAGGGCGGCGTGGGGAAAACCACGGTATCCGCGGCACTGGCGGTCGCGGCCGCCGACGCGGGTAAAAAAGTATTGCTGGTCTCCACGGATCCGGCGCATAACCTGGGACACCTGTTTGACCGACCGGTCGGCGCGACCCCGGTGAAGCTGGCGCCCGGCCTGGATGGCCTTGAGCTGGATCCGGAGCAAACTGTGAATCAGCACCTGGATGAGGTGACGCGTGCGTTGCGCAAGCTGATGCCGGCCCATCTGCGAGGTGAGGTGGACAAGCACATGGAGTTGTCGCGCGACGCCCCGGGCATGCAGGAGGCCGCCATGCTCGAGCGGATCGCGGAAGTTGTTGAGCAGGCATCGGCATACGACCTGATTGTCTTCGATACTGCGCCATCGGGTCATACCGCACGGCTGATGGCGCTGCCGGAAATGATGTCGGCGTGGACCGATGGCCTGATCAAGCGTCGTGACAAGGCAGATCGCTTTAGCGCGGTGCTGAACAGCCTGAATCGCGATACCAGCGTGGGCGATAAAATGCTGGGCGATGAATCTGACGACGGCCAGGAAGATCGGGAGACTCGCATCCGGCGGCTGCTAAACCGGCGCAAACAGCGCTTTGCCGGCCTGCGTGACGTGTTGTCCGATCCGGCCCAGACCGGGTTTGTCATCGTGCTGGCAGCAGAACGCCTGCCAGTGCTTGAAACCATTGAATTGTATGGGCAACTGCGGCGCGCCAGCGTCGATGTGGCCGGTCTGGTGGTCAACAAGCGTTTGCCAGAAGGCATGCACGGGTTTCTGGCGGACCGGCGCGAGCAGGAAGAAATCCATCTGGCTGTGCTCAAGGACAAGCTGGCGCACCTGCCACGGCAGGATTTGCAGTTGGCAGCGCATGATGTGCTGGGTGTGGACGCGTTGCGGGCCTTTGCCGCGGACTTCTGAGGTCGCTGTTATGCTCGTGTCACGGTTTGGTGATTGTCTGCAACGGCCGATAGGCGTAGCATAACAATCTGAAAATAAAGGCAATAACAATCCTAACTAAAAAAATGACACAGGAGTGATGCGATGCGGTGCGGTACAGAATGGGTCAAAATGGTAGTGGCAGCATTGGCGCTGGCGACTTTGGCGGCCTGCAGCGACAACGGCGCGCCTTCGCGTTCAGACAACCAGGGGCCGGTATTGCCGGTGAGCCTCAACGATGTCATGGTGGCCATGGTCAATAAGGCGACCGATCCGGTCTGGACATCGACCTGGAACAATCCGCAGAATGATCGTGACTGGCGGGAACTTGAACACCTGGCTTTTCAGGTGCAGATTGGTGGTGGGTTGATGCAGGTTGCCGGCACCGGACCCATGGACGCGGAGTGGGTCGCTGATCCGGAATGGCAGCGCCTGGCGGCGCAGCTGGAACAGGATGGTATCAGGGCCGTGAATGCGGTGCGCAGCCGGAATATTGAGTTAATGCAGCGCGCTGGCGGTCAACTGATTGAGACCTGCGAATCATGCCACCGACGCTTCGCTGAAGACTTGCCAATGCTCGATCAGATGAGCCAGCCGCCGGCAGTTTCATTGTAGTTCCGGCGTCGATACGGGTGTTGGTGCGATGCATGGCTGCGTTGCGCCACGCTCAGGTGTTGGTTTGCCGGCAGGCATCGCAGATGCCGTGAAACTCGAGCTGCTGCCTTGCCAGGGTAAAGCCCGTGTCCTCAATATTGGCGCTCAGTTCGCTGAGAATTTCCTTGCGGATACCCACCTCATTGACACCATGGCACTGGTCGCAGATCAGGAACTGCGGCACTTCATGATCATGCTTGCAGGTTATATGAGAGCAGGGCAGATACTGGTTGGTGGTTTCCAGGCGATGCACCAGCTCATTTTCTTTCAGAAAATTAAGCATGCGATACACTGACATGACCGACAGGGTCTGGCCGTGCCGGTCGCGGTACTGGTCGGCGATCTGGTAGGCAGACAGCGGTTCGGCCGACTCCAGTACGACTTGCAGAACCCGCCGCCGTTTTTCCGTCAGGCGCGCGCCATGCTCGGCGCAAATCGACTGCGCCTGATCAAGCACATTGGCGATTTCCGGGTTGGCAGTGGCGTGAGCATTGGTCCCCATGATAATTCCGGTGTCAGGAGTTGCCATCTGTGTCGCCGTTACTGGTGGCAGTGTCGGACCAGGCGGCATCTTCACCAGGTTCGAAATCGCCTTCAAAGCGGCTCAGCAGGTCATTTTCAAAAAACAGCGTCATGCGCTCCTGTCCGCGCTCCCCGCCGCCTGGCTGATAATTAAACACGTAATCCCAGCGGTCCTGGTGGTAGGGATCGCGAACCAGCGGTGTGCCCATGACAAACACAACCTGCCGTCGCGTCATGCCCGGCTCCAGCTGATCGACCATCTCCTGGGTGATAATATTGCCCTGGGCAATCGGAATCTTGTAAACGCCGGGAAACTGCGGCAATGGTATCGACGAACAGGCCGCGACCGTCATGGTCGCCACCAACAGAACAAGGGCTCTTAGCATTTAACGCACCTGAAGTAGTGTAGGGCTGAACTTTCATCTGCCAACATTAGTGTGCATAATACCCTAGCTATTGCCTGCGGTAAAACGGCCTGTTCGGGCCGCAGCATCATTGGATAACCAAGAGAAACGATATGTCTGCAGAAAATCAGGAATTACGCAAGGCCGGGCTCAAAGTCACGTTGCCCCGCGTGAAAATCCTGCAATTACTGGAAAACTCGGAAACCCGCCACCTGAGTGCAGAGGATGTGTACAAGGCCCTGATCGACGCGGGCGAAGAGGTCGGGCTGGCAACCGTTTATCGTGTGCTGACGCAGTTTGAATCAGCTGGCCTGGTGATGCGGCACCGGTTTGAGGGCGGCCATTCGGTGTTTGAGTTGACCACGGTGGAGCATCATGATCATCTGGTCTGCAGCAAGTGCGGACTGGTGGAGGAATTTTTTGACGAAATCATCGAGGATCGGCAAGACAAGATCGCTGCCAACTTTGGTTTCGAGATAACTGACCACAGCCTTTATCTGTACGGCATCTGCGCCGACTGCCAGAAAAACTGAGCGCCCTGTCAGGCGCGCTTGTCAGTCATGCGCTTGTGGTCAATTCCCGGGCGTGGGCCAGCGCTTCGCTGCTCAGTGTCGGGCCATCGGAATCGCCGCCCAGCATGCGCGCGATTTCCTGCAAGCGTTCCTGCTCATCCAGCTGGTAAATTCTGCTCTTGGTGGTCCTGGCGCTGGCCTGTTTGCTGACCAGCAAGTGCTGGTTGGCCAGACTGGCAACCAGCGGTTGATGCGTAACACACAAAACCTGGCTGCGGGTGCCCAGCTGTTTCAGCAACTTGCCGACCACGCGCGCGATGCCGCCGCCGATACCCACGTCGACCTCGTCGAAGACCAGGCTGGGCGTATCCGAGGTCATGGCAGTAATGACCTGTATGGCCAGGCTGACCCGCGACAGTTCGCCGCCTGAGGCAATTCGGGCCAGTGGTTTGGCGGGCTGGCCGGGATTGGTGCTGATCAGAAATTCCACATGTTCCAGGCCATGGGGCTGGGGTTTGTCACTGTCCGTGTGCTGCAGCTCAATGCTGAGTTTTGCGTCAGCCATGCCCAGTGAGCCCAGCTGCTCATTAACAGCCTTGGTCAGTTTTTTTGCCGCCTGCTGGCGCTGGTTGCTCAGCTCATGTGCCAGCTCCAGCCAGCTTTTGTGCAGAGCCTGGGTCTGCTGCTGCAGCCTCTCCAGATCGTCGGTGTTCTGCGATGCTGCCGCCAGTTGCTCATGCAGTTGCTGCTGCAGCGCGCCGAGTTCCTCCGGACGCACCTTGTGCTTGCGCGCCAGTTGATGAATGCTGGCCAGGCGGGCGTTCAATTCTTCCAAACGGGCAGGATTGATGTCGATCTGATCAAGCTGCCGGTTCAGCTCGCTGGCGGCCTCGTCAATCTGAATCAGTGCGGTATTGAGCATCTCTTCGACATTTGCCAGGGACTTGCCGGCGCCACTCTGTCGTAGCAGGTTCAGGGCCTGGTGCAGGCTCTGGCTGATGTTGCTGTCATCATCTTCGCTGCACAATTGAATCAGCGCGCGCATGCCGGCAATGCGGGACTCGGCATTGCTTAGGCTGTCCAGTTCCTGCTCCAGATCGTCCAGCTCGGCTGCGCCCAATGCCAGTTCTTCAAGTTCGTTCAGCTGGTAGCGCGCCAGTTCGTGCTGGGCTGTCTGCTCGGTGAGGGCGGTGTGTAGCGCGTCCAGTTGCTTGCTGGCCTGACGCCACTGCTCACTAAGCTGCCGCAATTTCTGCACGCGCGCCTGTTGTCCGCCAAAATCATCCAGCAACATTTGCTGAGTGGGTTTTTGCAGCAATGAGTGGTGTTCGTGCTGGCTGTGGATGTCCATCAGCAACGCGCCCAGCGCGGTCATGGCCTGCAGAGTGACCTGTGAGTTATTGATCCAGGCCCGGGAGCGCCCATCGGCGGCGACGCTGCGTCTTATCAGGCACAGATGGGTATCATCGTCTGCCGTCAGCTCGTGATCGCTTAACCATTGGCTGGCCAGCGGCAGCCTGCCGACATCAAACTCGGCGCTGATATCGGCGCGTTCACTGCCACTGCGCACCACGTCGCGATCGGCCCGGTCGCCCAGCACCAGACCCAATGCGCCCAGTATGATCGATTTGCCGGCACCGGTTTCGCCGGTGATCGCGGTCATGCCCGCCCTGAACTCGATCTCGAGCTGTTCTGCGATGGCGTAATTGCGGATGGATAGATGAGTCAGCATAGTATTCTTAATATAGCCCGCCTGCTGATGTTTGACACGGTAAATTGAATCCGTGAAGGGACTTGAATCATATCATGCCGTCCCCATATTGAGCAGATATCAGCAATTTGATGAAACTCACAAGCAGGGTGGAGACATGGCAGAACAGAAAACCGGTGAACACGATCACCAGGATCAGGATCAGCGAGAAAATGACCAGAAAGAGCAGGCGGCGCAGAGCGCCGGTGAGAATTTCGGTACGCGCTCAGGTGAGCAGACTGCACCTGACAACACCGACATTCCGCTGGATGAGCTGACGCTGGCGCAGGCCCTGGAGCGTCTTGACCAGGCAGAGGCGGCGGCGGCTGCGCATCAGGCGGATATTCTGCGTCTGCATGCGGACATGCAGAATGTGCGTCGGCGAGCCGAGCAGGATGTGGAAAAGGCGCATAAGTATGGCCAGGAGAAGCTGGTCGCGGACCTGTTGCCGGTGCTGGACAATCTGGAGCGCGCCCTGCAAGCCGTGGATGGCGATGAGGATGAAAAGCTGCGTGCCTTACGCCAAGGCGTTGAGCTGACGCTAAAGAGCTTCCTCGACTGCCTGAAGAAGTTCAGCGTCAATGTTATCGACCCGGCCGGAGAACCATTCGACCCGCAGTATCATCAGGCCATGGGGATGCAGGAAAGCACCACGGCAGAGCCGGACACGGTGATAGCGGTGATGCAGAAAGGCTACAGCCTTCACGGCCGCGTACTGCGTCCGGCCATGGTGATGGTATCCAGAGCGCCGACAGAGGGTGTTGATACCCAGGCGTGATGCTGGTGCCTGTCGGGAAACGCCGGTTTGATGAAAAAGCCGGAGCATTTTGACAGCTGAGCTCTTGAATTCTGCGTAAAAGTACCAATATAGAGCTGCAACGCTGTTTTAAACACAAATTTTGGATGGATCAGCCCGGGTCTCGAGTCAGACAAGACGGGTAGATTTAAGTGGAGATGAGATTATGGGCAAAATTATCGGTATAGATTTGGGGACCACCAACTCCTGCGTGGCGGTCATGGAAGGCGGCAAGGCCAAGGTGATTGAGAACGCCGAGGGTGATCGCACCACGCCGTCCGTGATTGCTTACACGAAAGACGGTGAAACCCTGGTGGGGCAGCCAGCCAAGCGCCAGTCAGTGACCAATCCCAAGAACACGCTGTTCGCCATCAAGCGACTGATCGGTCGCCAGTTCCAGGATGATGTTGTCCAGAAGGACATCAAAATGGTGCCTTACGAAATCACCAAGGCTGACAACGGCGATGCCTGGGTGCGGGTGAACGACAACAACATGTCGCCGCCACAGATTTCTGCCCAGATTCTGAAAAAGATGAAAAAGACTGCTGAGGATTACCTTGGCGAAGCCGTCACCGAGGCGGTGGTAACGGTCCCTGCGTATTTCAACGACTCTCAGCGTCAGGCCACCAAGGATGCCGGTAAAATTGCCGGTCTGGAGATCAAGCGCATTATCAACGAGCCGACAGCGGCAGCGCTGGCATACGGCATGGACAAAAAGGGTGGCGACAGCACCATCGCAGTATACGACCTGGGTGGCGGTACCTTTGATATCTCCATCATCGAGATTGCCGAAACCGACGGCGAGCATACCTTTGAAGTGCTCTCCACCAACGGTGACACCTTCCTGGGTGGTGAAGATTTCGACCTGCGGCTGATTGACTACCTGGCAGACGAATTCAAGAAAGAAAGCGGTATGGATCTGCGCAGCGACCCGCTGGCACTGCAGCGTCTCAAAGAAGCCGCAGAAAAAGCCAAGATCGAGCTGTCCTCTGCGCAGCAGACCGAGATCAACCTGCCCTACGTCACCGCTGATGCGTCAGGTCCCAAGCACCTGGTGCAAAAGCTGACCCGCGCGAAGTTTGAGTCACTGGTTGAGGAGCTGGTTGAGCGCACCATTGCACCGCTGAAGATGGCGCTGAAAGATGCCGGCCTCGACGTCAAGAAAATAGATGACGTCATTCTGGTCGGTGGCCAGACCCGTATGCCGCTGGTGCAGAAAAAAGTTGCTGAGTTCTTCGGCAAGGACGCGCGCCGTGACGTCAACCCGGACGAAGCGGTTGCCATCGGTGCCTCCATTCAGGCGGCGGTATTGGCCGGTGAAGTCAACGACGTGTTGCTGCTGGACGTGACGCCTTTGTCGCTGGGTATTGAAACCATGGGTGGTGTCACCAGCATACTGATTGACAAGAACACCACCATCCCGACCAAGAAGACACAGGTGTTCTCGACCGCTGATGACAATCAGACCGCAGTGACCATTCATGTGGTTCAGGGTGAGCGCAAACAGGCGACCCAGAACAAGTCGCTGGGTCGTTTTGACCTGAGTGACATTCCGCCGGCGCCGCGCGGCACGCCACAAATTGAAGTTGCCTTCGATCTGGATGCCAACGGCATTCTGAATGTATCAGCCAAAGACAAGGCGACTGGCAAAGAACAGTCCATCGTCATCAAGTCGTCCAGTGGTCTGTCGGATGAAGAGATCGAGCGCATGGTCAAGGATGCTGAAGCACATGCGGCCGATGACAAGAAGTTTGAGGATCTGGTGACTGCGCGTAATACCGCTGATGGCCTGATTCACGCGACCCGCAAGACGCTGTCTGATGCCGCTGACAAGGTCGAGGCTGAAGAAAAGGAGAAAATCGAAGCAGCGATCACGGCACTGGAAGAGGCCATGAAGTCGGGTGACATTGAGCAGATCAAAACCCGCACCAATGAACTGACGGAAGCTTCGTCCGGGCTGGCGCAGAAGATGTATGCCGAGCAGCAAGGTGCTGGTGGCCAGGCGGGTGACGCCGGTGACGAGGCGGCCAGTGAATCGACGTCTGATGACGCGGTTGATGCCGAATTCGAAGAAGTCAAAGACGATAAATAAAAAACAGCCTGGCTGATGGACTATGTCAAAAAGAGATTATTACGAAGTACTGGGTGTTGGTCGTGACGCGACGGAAGCTGAACTGAAAAAAGCTTACCGTCGCGTGGCGATGAAGCACCACCCCGATCGGAACCCGGACAACAAGGAGTCTGAGGACAAATTCAAGGAAGCCAACGAGGCTTTCGAAGTGCTGTCAGACCCTGACAAGAAGGCACGGTATGATCAATATGGTCATGCCGGCGTCAATCCTCAGGGTGGCGCCGGTGCCGGTGATTTTGGGGATATCTTCAGTGATATTTTCGGCGATATCTTTGGTGGAGGCGGTGGTCGTGGCGGGCGCAGTGGTGTACGAAAGGGCGCCGACTTGCGTTATAACCTGGAACTGGATCTGGAAAACGCGGTCAAGGGAACCACCGTCAAGATCCGTATTCCCACCGCAGTGAATTGCGGGACCTGCGATGGTACCGGCGCCAAGAAAGGCTCGACTCCGGTCGATTGCTCGACCTGTAATGGCATTGGCCAGGTCCGTATGCAGCAGGGCTTTTTCTCTGTGCAGCAGACCTGTCCCCGCTGCCAGGGCAGCGGTAAGCAGATCAAGGATCCGTGCAATACCTGCCATGGTCGCGGCCAGGTGGAAGAACAGAAGACCCTGTCAGTCAAAGTACCTGCCGGTGTCGATGACGGTGATCGTATTCGTCTGACCGGTGAAGGGCAGGCGGGTGTCAATGGCGGTCCGCCGGGTGATCTGTATGTGCAGGTGCATATGCGCCCGCACAAGCTTTTCGTCAGGGATGGTCGTGATCTGCACTGTGAAATCCCGATCAGCTTCGTGGATGCGGCGCTGGGCGGCGAGCTGGAAGTGCCGACGCTTGATGGTCGGGTTAAACTGAAGATCCCGGCGGAAACACAAACGGGGAAACTGTTCCGTTTGCGTGGGAAGGGTGTTACATCGGTCAGGGGCGGTCCGCCCGGTGACCTGTTGTGCCGTGTGGTTGTAGAAACACCCGTCAAGCTGACCCGTCGCCAGAAAGAGATTCTGCAGGAGTTTCAGACCATCGGTGAAAGCGAGGGGCAGCAGTCACCGAAGATGACATCGTGGTTTGATGGCGTGAAAAAATTCGTCGATGATCTGCGGGCCTGAGGGCCGTTTTACCGCAATAAAAAAGGCGCCGACAGGCGCCTTTTTTATTGCGGCTTTGACAGCCTTGAATCAGGCAGCCTGAAATTTCTGCAGTACCGCGTTGTGGGATGCCGGTGTCAGTCTGGGCCCAAATTCGGAGACCACGGTGGCGGCAGCCAGGCTCGCCAGTTCGCCGGCCCGCTGAAAGCTCATGCCCTGTGTGATGCCGTACATGAACGCGCCCGAGAACATGTCGCCGGCGCCGTTCGTGTCGACTGCCTTGACGTCATGCGCAGCAATATCAATATAGCTGGCACCATCGAACAAGCGCGCGCCGCGCGCGCCCCGGGTGATCGCAAACCGGGCGGCAACTGATTTCAGTTTGCTGCAGGCTGTCTCGAAATCATCCTCGCCAGACCATATCTTTGCTTCCTGCTCGTTACAGAACAGCATGTCGACGCCGTCTCCCAGAACCTCATTGACGCCGTCGCGGAAATATTCAACCATCGCCGGGTCGGAAAACGTCATCGCGGTTTTTACCTGATTATCTTCGGCTATCTGCTTCAGGCGTTTGGCTGCTCCACGGGCGGAGTCGGAGGTAACAAGGTAGCCTTCGATGTAGATGTATTTGGCCTGCTTGATCGACTCCGGTTTGAGATCCTGATCCGATACATATTGTGAAATGCCCAGGTGGGTGAGCATCGTGCGCTCTGCGTCAGGGGTGACCATGACCAGGCAGCGACCGGTCGAACCTGCTTCACGGTGCGGCAGCAAATTGGTTTCGATATTATGGTTGCCCAGTTCCGCCACATAAAAATCACCGGGTTCGTCACTGGCCACCTTGCATGAATAGAATGCCTTGCCGCCAAACTGGCTTAACGCATACAGTGAGTTGGCTGCGGAACCGCCGCCAGCCTGCTTCTTCAGTGGGTAACGACTCGCCAGCAGGTCCAGCAGCTGTTGCTGTTTGTCTTCCTCGATCAGGGTCATAAAGCCCTTTTCAATGCCGGCTTCTGCAAAAAAACTGTCTTCGACCTCAAATTCCTTATCGACCAGCGCATTGCCGATGCCGTATACATCATATTGACTCATAAAAATGTCCCTGCCTTCATTGATTGTTCCTGGTCGCTGATGGTCAGCGTCGCGGGTGGTTTATCACAGCGCAGCAAAGGCCTTCTCGGCTGCCGCCATGGTGGTGTCCAGTTCTGCCTGCCCATGTGCGGCCGATACGAAACCGGCTTCGAATGCTGAAGGCGCCAGGTAGACATTATTGTCCAGCATCACATGGAAGTACTTGCGGAACTGTTCTACATTGCAGGCCATGACCTGGTCGAAGCGGCTTATTTTCTCCTCGCCAGAGAAGAAACAACCGAACATGCCACCAACCTGATTGGTGGTGAAGGCAATGCCGGCGGCTTTCGCCCGCTCACGCAGTCCGGCAAGCATGGCTTCCGTGGTTGCGCCCAGATCTTCATAGAAACCGGGTTTCTGAATCTCCTTGAGCATGGCCTGGCCGGCGGCAACCGCCAGTGGGCTGCCGGACAGTGTGCCTGCCTGATACACGCCACCTTGCGGTGCAATGCAGTCCATGATGTCTTTGCGACCACCAAACGCACCGACCGGCAGACCGCCGCCAATCACCTTGCCCAGCGCAGTCAGGTCTGGCGTGATGCCATAGACTGATTGTGCGCCACCCAGGGCCACTCTGAAGCCCGTCATGACTTCGTCGAAAATCAATACGCTGCCGTGTTCGGTACAAAGCTCTCGCATCGTTTCCAGGAAGCCCGGCACCGGGGGCACCATATTCATGTTGCCGGCAATAGGCTCCACGATGATGCAGGCGATCTCGTCGCCGTGCTCCTTGAACAGGGTCTTCATGGCATCAATGTCGTTGTAAGGCAGCACATAGGTCAGGTCGGTATAGGCCTTGGGGACGCCCAGTGAGTCGGGTTCGCCCAGCGTCAGGGCACCGGAGCCGGCCTTGACCAGCAGGCCGTCGACATGGCCGTGATAGCAGCCTTCGAATTTGACCACTTTGTCGCGACGGGTGTAACCCCGGGCCAGCCGGATAGCGCTCATCGTGGCTTCAGTGCCGGAGGTGACCAGTCGCACCCGTTCTATTGATGGTACCAGTTTGCAGATGGTACGAGCGATGTCGACCTCTGCTGCCGTTGATGCGCCGTAGCCCAGGCCGCGACTCAGTTGCGCTTGCAGTGCGCCAATGACTGCCGGGTGGCAGTGCCCCAGAATAAGCGGACCCCAGGCGCCGACATAGTCGACGTAACGGTTGCTGTCCTCGTCGATCAACCAGGCACCTTCGCCGTGATTGAAAAACAGCGGTGTTCCGCCGACGCCACGAAACGCTCGCACCGGCGAATTGACGCCACCGGGAATGTATTGCTGGGCCTCTTCAAACAGTGCGGCGGAGCGACCGGTGACGGCGTGGTTTTCGGATGTGGACTGGGCCATGGTTACCTCTGATTGCAAAAAATCGTTAAAAAAGTCTGTTGAGTTCATCCGCACGGGCCTGTATGTCCGGCGCGGCAAACAAATAATTGATGACCGCAAGCATGTCAGCCCCGGCGTCGATCAGCACTCTGCCATTGTCCGCCGTCACGCCACCGATCGCGACGATCGGCAGTCGCGTCTGCTGACGTATCAGACGCAGGTTATCGATGCTGGCCGCCGGCGCCCCGGGCTTGGTCACAGACGGGTAAAAGCGTCCCAGCGCGACGTAGCTGGCACCCTGCTTTTCCGCTGCAGCGACCAGAGCCGGCTGGTCATGACAACTGGCGCCAATCACGGCTGTCGGGCCAAGCCGATATCGTGCTTCAGCCAGTGCGGTATCCGACTGACCCAGGTGCACGCCATCAGCGTCCACAGCCTGGCACAGATCAATGTCATCATTAATGATCAGGCGGGCCTGGGCGCTGTGACACAGCGTCTTGAGCGCAGCGGCCTGGGCGACACGATCACGGAATTCGCCGGACTTGCGACGGTACTGAACGATCCTTACGCCGCCGGCAAGCGCCTGCCCGACTGCCGGCAATAGCGATGCATCGCTCAGCAAATGTTCATCGGTGATGGCATATACGCCGGAACCGGCAAAAACGCCCATAACGGCGTGAGAATCTGACAAGTGATTACCTGCTGTTGTCTGGTCAAATGAGTGGCGTGTATTCAGTACTGCCCTATTCTAACAGAGCCATGTGGCGGGATGACAAACCCGGTTCAGTCGCCTGCCCGGTTCGGTTGGTTGTTGCCGGGACGCCGATCCGGCAGCGCCTGGCCCCGGCCCGCCTGCCAGCCATGCTGCAATGCATGCCAGGTAAACGCCTGTGCGTTCGCCGCGGCCTCGGATACGGACATGCCCTGGGCCAGCCCGGCGGCCAGCGCCGAGGCGAGCGTGCAACCGGAACCGTGGTAGCTGCCGGCCAGTCTGGGCCAGGTCCAGCTTTCAGCAGGCGCGTCAGGATGGTATAAAGTGTTGATGACGTCCGTTGTCTGTGCATGCGTGCCGGTTAACAGGATATGCCTGCAACCGGCTGCCAGCAATGTGGTGGCGGCTGAATTGGGGTCGGCTTCCGCAGGGCACAGGGCATTCAGTTCGTCGGTGTTCGGGGTCAAGACGGTCACCCCGGGGACAACCCGTCGGCAATAGGCGGCAATCAGTTCATCACTGCCGAAGCGGAAGCCACCGCCAGCTTTCAGTACCGGATCAGCGATCACTGGGATCTGGGGATAGTCAGCTATCACCTCGGCTACAAGGTTGAGAGTGTTGATGCTGTCTATCAAGCCTATCTTGATCGCGTGTACCCGGATATCGTCAAACAGGGCTTGAATTTGTGCGCGCAGGAGGTCTGCCGCAACGGCTTGTGACCGGAGGACATTGCCGGTGTCCTGCGCAGTCAGTGACGTTATGACAGGCAGGCAGTGGCAGCCGCAGGCAAACAGCGTTTCTATGTCGGCCTGGATTCCCGCGCCGCCGGTAGGGTCCAACCCGGACAAGCAAAGCACGGTGGGTTTGCCGGGCTGGCCGGTTGAGCCGGTGTCGGGGACAGGGCGGCTCAAAACGGCTTCACAACCACAAGAATGACAATCGCGATCAATGCCAGGACTGGCGCTTCATTGTAATAACGGAAAAATACGTGGCTGTGAGTATTGCGATCTTCCCGAAAGCGCACCAGAAACCACCAGCAGCTGATATGGTAAATGATAACCAGGGCGACCAGGGCAAGCTTGGCGTGCAGCCAGCCCTGGGAGAGGTAAAACCCGGGCGCCGACCCGACCAGCCATCCCCCCAGAATGACGGTCGCGATCGCGGACGGTGTACTGATGCCCCAGTAGAGCTTGCGTTCCATGATGACAAACCGGTCCTTGCTGATCTGGTCCTCGCTCATGGCGTGATAGACAAACAGTCGGGGCAGATAGAATATGCCGGCAAACCAGGTGATAACGGCGATGATGTGAAAAGCTTCGATCCAGGCCATGATGCTCCGCTGTGTTATGTATTGGATGAACCCTGATTATGACGCCCGCGCACAAATGCGTACAGCACTAAGGCGGTAAAAGGCAGGACTGGTTGCCAACTGCAAGTGTTAGAATCAGGTGCTAGAATACAGACCAAGCAAATTGTCGGACGATGCAGGAGAATGCCGTGATCAAAGCAGGAATAGTCGGAGCCACTGGATACACGGGGGTAGAGTTGTTGCGCCTGCTGGCCTTGCATGACGGCGTTGCCATTGAGGTCGTGACGTCGCGAGAGCTGGAAGGCACGGCGGTGTCAGCCTTGTTTCCGAATCTTCGCGGGTACGTGGATCTGGTTTTCACGGCGCCGGACGATGATGCACTGGCCGCCTGCGATGTGGTGTTTTATGCAACGCCGCATACGGTGGCCATGAAAAGCGCGGCGACGCTAATGGCCAGGGGCGTGCGAGTGATCGACCTGTCGGCCGATTTTCGTCTGCAGGACCGGGCCGAGTGGGAGCACTGGTACAAGGAAACCCATGAGAGTCCAGAGCTTATTGCCAAGGCCGTGTACGGTCTGCCGGAAGTCAATCGCGACCGGATTCGTGATGCGCAGCTGATTGCGGTGCCGGGGTGTTATCCCACGGCGGTGCAGCTGGGGTTTCTGCCGTTGCTGGAGAATGCACTGATCGACCCAACGCGCCTGATCGCTGATGCCAAATCAGGAGTCAGTGGTGCCGGCCGCAAGGCTGCCGTGGGCAGCCTGTTGTGCGAGTCTTCCGAGTCCATGAACGCCTACGGCGTGGCCGGCCACAGGCATTTGCCGGAAATTTCACAGGGGTTGAGGGCGGCGGCCGGCCAGGACGTCGGGCTGACCTTCATTCCCCATCTGACGCCGATGATCAGAGGTATCCATGCCACGCTGTACGCCGCGCCGGCTGCGGATTTCAGTGCCGCGCAGTTACAGGCCCTGTTTGAAGACCGTTATCGATCCGAACCCTTTGTCGATGTCATGCCGATGGGGGCTCAGCCCGCCACGCGCAATGTCAAAGGTTCCAACCGCTGTCAGTTGGCGGTGCATTATCTGGAACGCAGCAACAATATCGTGGTTCTGTCAGTGATCGACAATCTTGTGAAAGGGGCATCCGGCCAGGCGGTGCAGAACATGAATATCATGTTTGGCCTGGACGAAACTGCCGGTCTCAAGACCATTTCCCTGCTTCTGTAAGTACCTGATATGCCAAGAGCGGTGAAAGGCAGCAGACAGCACCGCATGACAGTGGTGCCACATCGGCCCTGGCAGCGGGCGGTCATCTACCTGTCTGCTGCGATTGTGTTGATAGTGTCGTTGTGGTTTGCCTATCGCACTGGCTTCGAGCGCGGTGCTGATAACCTGGCTGAGCTCGATCTTGCGCATGCGCAAGGGGTATCCGACGTCCAGCGGGCAGCCCGGCAAGTCGCTGAACTGCGGGCTGCACTGTTGGTTGCCGAGCGAAACCAGCAGGTGGATGAGCAGGTCAATGCGCAGGCGCAAGCCTCGATTGTTGACCTGCGCCGCCGCATTGTGTTGCTGGAGCGTGACGTGGCATTGTACAGACAGGTCATGGCACTGGAGGCGGAAACGCCAGCAATTAAAGTTCAGTCATGGCAATTGTCCAGCACCGAGTTGCCAAACCATTACCGATACCGGCTGATACTGTCGCATACTGGCGCGAACGGTGGCGAGCTGACCGGGAAACTGCAGATGGCGGTAACGGGTACCCTGATGCCCAGGCCGACGCCCATGGGCGATCAACAGGAAGGTCAGCAGGACTCGCAAACAGTCGAGTTCACAGAGTTGGTGGATATGCGATATCTGCAGGTGCTTGAGGGCGACCTGCGACTCCCGCCCGGGTTCAGTGCCGAGCACGTCAGGCTTGAATTCAGCGCGGACACGCCATCTCCACTCCAGTTCAGTGATAACATGCCATGGCAGCCCCAGGGGGAAAACTGATGTTCGGATCACAGAACAAAGCGCGAAAAAGTAAAGTCATGGCTCACACCTTGATATCCGCAGCCACCGAGCTCAAGGGTGATCTGAACTTTGACGGAGAACTGATTGTCGAGGGGCGGGTGACCGGTGATATCAGCGCCCCAGAGGACTCCAATGCCGTTCTGCGAGTGGCGGAGCAGGGTATGGTCGAAGGTGATATCAATGTCCCCCACGTGGTGATCAACGGTGTGGTGAAAGGCGATATACATGCCGGCAATCATATTGAGCTGGCGGCCAAGGCAAGTATTACCGGCGATGTGCACTATCATCTGATTGAAATGGTGATGGGCGCGCGGGTCAATGGCAGCCTGTTGTTCAGTGGCGAACAGCCTCGCGCCCGCAAAGCATTAACCTATCAGCACGAAGCCGCTGAAACCGACAAGCCGGCAGTGGCCAGTCAGGGCAATACTTGACTATTTTACTAGGTTAAGCCCATAATTCCGATCAGCGCGCCCCGTTGCCAACGCGGGAATACCCAATCAGTTCTAAGATAATGTTGTTATGTCCACTGTACAATCACACGATCCAGTCATTATCGCGTTGACCGACAACGCCGCAGACAAGGTTAAAACCCTGATCGCCGAAGAGGGCAAGCCCGGCCTGAAGTTGCGGGTTTTTGTCACCGGCGGCGGGTGCTCAGGGTTTCAGTACGGTTTCAGTTTTGATGAAGACGTGGCAGAGGATGACACGGTCGTGGATTACCAGGGCGCAACGTTGCTGGTGGACCCGCTAAGTTACCAGTATCTGGTAGGTGCCAAAGTGGACTATGTGGAAAACCTGGAAGGATCGCGGTTTGTCGTCAATAATCCGATGGCCAGCACGACCTGCGGTTGCGGATCCTCATTTTCCATCTGACCGTCTATCCGGGACATCCTCGCCGATGTGAGGCGCCGTTGTCAGGCGTAGTAGATGCCGCCCATGATCACCGGATGCCTGGCACCCGTGAGCTCGCGACTGTCCACCGCCTGCCGGTTCAGGGTTTGATGGGCCAGCCAGGCAAACGTGACTGCTTCCACCCAGTCGGCAGCCAGGCCGCAATCATCGCTGCGTATCACCCGGGTGTCAGGCACTAATTGCTGCAGTCGTTGCAGTAGCGCCGTGTTGTGGGCGCCCCCGCCGCAAACAATCAGCTCCGCCGGCATTGACGCGGCATCCAGAGACTGAGTGATGGTCAGCGCTGTCAGTTCCAGCAAAGTGCGCTGTACGTCAACGCTTTCAACAGCATGTGGAACACCGGCAAGTTTGCGTTGTAACCATGCCTGATTGAACAGTTCCCGCCCGGTGCTTTTTGGGGGGGGCAGCCGAAAGAAGGGCTCATCGAGCAAGCCTTGCAGCAAGGCCTGGTCGATGGCGCCTGCCGCCGCCCAGGCGCCACCGCTGTCATACTCAACACCCTGTTCGCGTTGCATCCAGATGTCCATCAGCACATTTCCCGGCCCCGTATCGAAGCCTCGGGGTGTCGCGGTGGCTGCCGGATCAAGAAAGGTCATGTTGGACATGCCCCCGATATTGACAACGCAACGGCGATCCGCCGGGGTATGGAAAAAATGTTGGTGGAACAGCGGCGCCAGCGGGGCGCCCTGACCGCCAGCCGCCATGTCGCGACGCCGAAAATCGCTGACTGTGGTGATGCCCGTCAGCTCCGCGATAACATTGGGATCACCTATCTGTGTACTGAAACGATGGGGCCCATGAGGCTGGTGGAAAATGGTTTGTCCGTGACTGCCGATCGCGGAAATCTGCTCGACTGCCAGCCCAGATTCCGCCAGTAGCATGTTGATGGCGTGGGCGAAGGCGTGGGCGACTTTGTTATCCAGCGTGCCCAGGCCCTGCAGGCTGATACTGGCGCTTTCGCACAGGCTTAGAATCTCGCTGCGCAATGTCTTCGGGTACTTGCCTGCGTGTGTGGCCAGCAAGCGGGTCTGCGATGGCGTGCATTCGATCAGGGCGCAATCAATCGCGTCAACGCTGGTGCCGGAGATAACGCCTATAAAATAGCCGGTATCAAACATGGTCTATCACTCTGAACCAGGGGCCTGGCTCGGTGTGTTGGTGTAGGTCAGCAGACGGGTGTCAGGTCTGGTTTCGTTGAAACGCTTGAGAATGTGGCTGGCGTGTTCAAGGAAACGTGGCATTTCCTGAGGCTCCAGGCTGATGGCTTGTGGCAGTTCGTCAACAATGGTGCGTGGATCTTTGTGAACGCCACCGACCAGAAACTCGTAATGCAGGTGCGGGCCTGTCGCGCCGCCCGTGGAACCGACATAGCCAATAATCTGGCCTTGCTGCACCCGGCTGCCTTTCTTGATGCCGCCCGCGTAGTCATTCAGGTGAGCGTATTTGGTTTCAAAGCTGCCGTTGTGCTGTATCACCACCAGTTTGCCAAACGAGCCGTTACGGGCGGCCCAGGTGACTGTGCCGTCCGCCGTCGCGCGAACGGGCGTGCCTGTCGGTGCGGCATAATCAGTGCCACGATGCGCGCGAATGGTGTTGAGGATGGGATGGCGTCGATTGGGGTTGAAGTTGGAGCTGATGCGGAACACATCCAGTGGGTTGCGCAAAAAGGCTTTTTGCATGCTTTCGCCGTCGGGGCTGAAGAACCCGACATCACCTTGTGTTGTTTCGTAGCGGACGGCGACATGTTCACGGCCCCGGTTGATAAACTGGGCGCCCAGAATGTCGCCCGTGCCGATGAATTCGCCGTTGAGGTATTTTTCTTCGTAGACGATGCTGAACTGGTCACCTGATCGGGGGTCCATCAGAAAATCGATGACGCCACCGAACACATCCGCCATGCCCATGATCACATTGGCCGGGATGTTGGCCTGCTGGCCTGCCAGGAACAGGCTGTCGGCAATGGCGCCCTGCTTGACAACCTGCACCACATCCGCCGTCAGCTGGATGGGTTCAACCTGATAGAAGGCATCCTGCCGGGTGAACACATAGCCTTCCAGCGGCGACATGAATACCTGAAGCTGTTCCAGTTTACCAGGTTCGGGAATATGAAAGCTCAGTTCGTAGCCGGGAAACAGGCGGTTCAGAATGCCCGCTTCATCCGAGCTGTTGATAATGCGGTAGAGTTCCTGGGCAGACAGGCCCACGCGCCCGAAAATCGCTGACAGGTTGTCGCCCGGCTGTACGGTCAGAGAATGCCAGTTGACCCTGCTGTCTGCCGCCTTGGCAATATCCGCGCCACCGGCTGGCGCAATGGGCCCTACCAGGGGTGTCGGGCCAGTGGTGTTTGTCTCAGTCGCGGGTTCGGTCAGTGCGATGTCACGCCGAAGACGGTCTCCACTCTCAGGAGCTTCGGGAACGAGGGTGGACACAAGCATCAGTGCCAGCCCAAGGACGCCGGCCAGCAGAAGGTGGTTACGTGGGTAATATTTGCGGATGCTATGTCGGGCTTTGGCGATCGAGTCCATGGAGGCTGTTTATTGTCTCAATACGTACATTACTGCGGGTGCGCTACGGTCGCCAGGAGACTGCCCGGGTGCGCGCACAAACCCCAATTCTTATGGCTTTTGCTGCTCAGGTCAAGTCTTATTCAGGTTGATGGTGTAGAATCCGTGCTGGGATTCAAGCACGGATTAACAACGGAAAACTGTCATGGTACAAATAACGGTAGATATATTGGCTGACCTTGAAGCAAGAGGTCTGGTCTCCCAGATGACCTCGGAGGACGAATTCCGCTCTCATTTGCTGGGTGGGCGTCGCACTGTATATAGTGGCTTTGACCCGACAGCCGACAGCCTGCATATCGGTCACCTGGTGCCTTTGCTGGCGTTGCGTCGCTTTCAGCTTGCCGGGCACAAGCCGCTGGCGCTGGTTGGCGGGGCCACCGGCATGATCGGCGACCCCAGCTTCAAAGCGGCGGAGCGTCAGCTGAACTCGACAGAGGTCATTGGCGGTTGGGTGGATTCGCTCAAAGGGCAGTTGAGTCGTTTCCTGGACTTCGATTGTGGCGCAGCGTCTGCCGAAGTAGTGAACAACCTCGACTGGACGCGAGAGCTCGACGTATTGAGTTTTCTGCGTGACATCGGTAAGCATTTTTCAGTCAATGCGATGATTCAAAAGGAGTCTGTGAAGCAGCGCATTGAACGGGAAGGTTCCGGTATATCATTTACCGAGTTCAGCTACATGATTCTGCAGTCTTACGACTTTGCCGAGCTCTACCGGCGTCATGACTGCACCATCCAGATCGGGGGCAGTGATCAGTGGGGCAATATTACCGGTGGTATTGATCTTGCCCGGCGCATGTATCAGGGTCAGGTTTACGGGTTGACTCTGCCATTGGTCACCAAGGCCGACGGTCAGAAGTTCGGCAAAACAGAGACTGGGACGGTCTGGCTGGATCCGGCCAAAACATCGCCTTATGCCTTTTTCCAGTTCTGGCTGAATGCGGCCGATGCGGACGTATACAAGTTCCTGCGCTACTTTACCTATTTAACGCCGGCTGCCATAGCAGATATCGAGGTGGCTGATGCGGCTGCGACCGGCAAACCGTCGGCGCAGGGCATTCTGGCGCGAGAGGTCACGGCGCTGGTTCACGGCGATGACGGTCTGCGCGCGGCCGAACGAATCAGCACGGCGTTGTTCTCTGGTGAACTGGGCGATCTGACAGAGCCGGATTTTGAGCAGTTGCGTCTGGATGGTTTGCCGGCCACCGATGCCTCAGGCGATACGATCGCCATCGTGGAGGCGTTGGTCAACACGGGGCTGGCAGCTTCCAATCGGGTGGCGCGTGAGTTTCTCGCGGCCGGGGCGGTGTCTGCGAACGGGGTCAAGGTGCCAGATAGCGATGCGGCACTGACCAGAGCAGATGCCCTGTTCGGTAGATATGTGGTGCTCAAGCGGGGGAAAAAGCTGTTTCACCTCTTGCGTTTTGCATAAACAGCCTTGTTGGTTAAAATTTATGACGGTGTGATGAAATTCTGCTTGCAGAGGAAAAATACTGTGGCATAATGCGCGCCCTTGACGAGATAACGCTCTGGTCAGGGGAAGGCAGCAGCCTTGTTTTCAGATGGAATTGCCGGCGATGAGCTGGCGAA
>PASF01000003.1 GCA_002711845.1 Gammaproteobacteria bacterium
CAACTTTCCTGAGTCGCGATCGGCCACCATCTTTATAAAACCATTGGTGTCGAAATTGACCAGCGCGCGCGGTACATTCTCCAGATCCAGCACGCGGGTATCCACGGTAAAGCCTCGCTTGATTGCCTCGGCTTCTGTCAGGCCAACGGTGGCCACCTGAGGGTCGGTAAACATCACGGCTGGCATGGCGCTGAGGTCCAGGATTGTCTTGCCTCCCGTCATGTTGACAGCAGCCCGACTGCCTCCGGCAGCGGCGACGTAAACAAATTGCGGCTGATCGGTGCAGTCACCGGCGGCATAGACACCGGGGACCGTGGTTTGAAGTTGTTCGTCCACCTGGATCGCACCACGGGAGGTTTCCACGCCGATACCCTCCAGGTTCAGGGCCTCGGTATTGGGGGTCCGTCCGGTGGCTATCAACAGTTGACTTGCCCGCAGGGTACCAGCGTTGGTGTGGAGAATAAATTCATTGTCGGTATATTCCGTACGGCTGGCCTGCGTCTGCTTGAGCACCTCGATGCCTTCGCGCTTGAACGCTGCCTCAATGGCCTCGCCGATTGCAGGGTCTTCACTGGATAGCAGAGTGCTGCGGGCCAGGACAGTGACCTGGCTACCCAGTCGGGCAAAAGCCTGAGCCAGCTCCAAAGCGACAAATCCGGCGCCGAATACAATCAATCGTTCTGGCAAAGCCTCCAGTGTCATTGCGCTGGTGGAAGTCAGGTAGGGCGTTTCAGCCAGCCCTGGTAGCGGCGGCACCGCCGGGCGGGCGCCAGTGCCGATGAAAGCACAATCGAAGCGGACGCTCTGCTCGTCACCTTCATTCAGTCTGACCGCCAGGTGATGGGCATCAAGAAAGCGGGCCTCGCCGTTCAGGACCGTGATGCCTGGGTGGTCGCGCAAAATCCGCTGGTACTTGGCATCACGCAGCTCGTCGACACGTTCTTGCTGTAGCTGGAGCAGTTTCGCCCGATCCACCACCGGTGCGTGGGCGCTCAATCCCTCGTCAAAGGGGCTTTCCTTTCGCTGATGCGCAATATGCGCGGCGCGAATCATGATCTTCGAGGGTACGCAGCCGACATTCACGCAGGTGCCGCCGATGGTACCTCGCTCGATCAGGGTAATGCGTGCTCCACGTTCGGCCGCCTTCAGGGCGGCCGCCATGGCCGCCCCGCCGCTGCCGATCACCGCAATATGCGGGGTTTTGTTATCGCTCATAAGAGGACTTTCCTTACTGAGATGAGTCGTTGTCATTCGCGTTCGTGGATTTGAGGGTCGATGGAAAGCCGGCGTTGGTGGTGGCTTCGGTCAACGCCGCCACGGACGTCTGGGCGTCGTCGAAGGTGACCACGGCTTCACGTTCTCGATAGTCCACGTCGATCTGCGAGACGCCTTCCACTTGGCCTAGAGCCATCTTGATGGTGATCGGACAAGTAGGGCAGGTCATGCCCGGCACTGAAAGTGTGACGGTCTGCATTGCGGCCCATGCGGGCATGCTTAGCAGGGCGATAAACAAGGGCATAATGAATCGCATTTTCATGGGAAATCTCCTTTTAATAGAACAGGGGAAGAGCGTAAGGGAACACCACGCCAATCAATACCAGTACCAATACCATCCAGAATGCGACCTTGTAGGCAGAGCGAACGCGGGGGACGGCGCATACCTCTCCCAGCTGGCATTTCTCCGATGGGCGGTAGATTCGGCGCCAGGCGAAGAACAGGGCCACCGCCGCTATGCCGATGAAAAGCGGACGATAGGGTTCCAGCGCCACCAGGTTACCAATCCAGGCGCCGGATATTCCCAGCGAGACCAGCACCAGAGGCCCGAGACAGCAGGCCGAGGCCAAAAGCGCCGCAACCCCGCCGGCAGCCAGGGGAAAGCGCCCTGAATTCGACATTGACATAATGCTTACTCCTTTCCTGATCCTCTCCAATGGATTAAAGTTACATCCGTAGCTGGATACGGAGTCAATAGCATGCAGAACAAATCCAATACAATGACCATCGGCGGGCTGGCCAAGGCTGCCGACGTGCATATTGAGACGATCCGTTACTATCAGCGGCGAGGCCTGTTAAAGGAGCCTGATCGTCCGTTGGGCGGCATTAGACGGTATGGATCTACCGATATAGACCGATTGATGTTCGTGAAAACGGCGAAAGAGCTCGGCTTCAGTCTTAATGAAATTAGCGACCTGCTTCGGCTGGAAGATGGCGCTAATTGCCTGGAAGCCAGTGCTCTCGCCGAGCATAAGCTGGAGCACGTACGAAAGAAGATCGTCAGACTGAAGCGCATAGAGAAGGTGTTGCATGAAATGGTCGGTCGATGTCACGCGCAGCAGGGCAATGTCTTTTGCCCCTTGATTGAGTCTTTGCATGAAGGAATCACGAAAGCGTGACAGCCAAAGTTTTGAGCGTGCCAACAAAGAACACGTGAATTAATCACTGCAGATTCACTGATGATCAAAATTCTCAATGATTACAGGCATGGTGTCAGGTATTGCTTTTTCGACGGCGATAGCCTGGTTTCTGTAATGAGTCCGCCGCCCCAACAAAAACGATCTGCTCTCCGGTGATGCCGGAGACGGCGTAGGCTTTCGATGTTGACGGCAAATAGCGGCGTCCTGCTGAGTAAAACTCAGCAAAAACTGTATTCGCTGGAAGTGGTCGCATGGACCCCACTTAACTACCGCCGGTTGGTTCTGACGAACCTAGTAAACTCAGGGAAGTCCCGCAAACTCCCGCATTTACACGGTTTTCAAACTGAGAGCAGCCTACCTAAAGGATTGCACGCCATTGTTTTAAAAGGAAATATTGGCGCACCCGGAGAGATTCGAACTCCCGACCCAGTGGTTCGAAGCCACTACCGGAAAAGCCATGTTTTTGTTTTAAATAACTTTAATAGTGCGCCCGTTGCAGGTTTTTGCACTATAAGGCACAACGATGCACAACAATACCCGCAAAACTCCCGCAAACTTTAGACTAAATCGATCCGGGTTTCACATAGGCCACTTGGTTTAAATTACCCCTCGTGAATCATCGATTCACTCGTCCTGGGCTCAGCGATTAATTCATTCCCAGGGCAGAGCCCCATAGAATTTACTTACGACGTCGAAGCACAAGCCGAAGTCAGGTACTTCACCGATTTCAAGCTCTAGCGTATCCCATTCGCTTTGGGCCCTCTGTGCTAGTTTAGGGTCGCTGAGAGATTGTTTATTCGGATAAATGCCCCGCGCGCCACATTTCTCAACTATCAGATTCTTAAGCTTTATCTTTTCTTCTTCGTCTAAATGAAATTGCTTCAACAGCATCCAGATATCGTAAACATCCTGTCTTCTATATCGTTTACGTCCTTCTTGCTGCATCAGCGCTCTGTATTTTTCTGCAATAAGGTCATATATTGAGTATACTTGAAACTCATGGCTGTCTGATGAAGCTAGTTTCACCACTTGAATAGCACCAATTGGCTCATTGAAGCTTATGTCGACATCTAGGACCTGTGCCGCCGCATTTTTCTCAAGCCTTTTTTCTTGATTACCCCCACGTCTTGCGTAACCAACCTTAACTTGTAAGCTAGGCCCAGTGTCTTGTTCAAAGCTACTGGGTTTAGGTCTCACTTTTATACTTTGAACCTTACACACGATGTCTGCATATCCCAGATCAGCCGCTACACGCGCAAAGGCGCCATTTAGACTCGTTACAAGGTTTTCTACATTTTCATGTGTCGGCTTTATAGTAGTAGAGTAATCAAGATCCGCGGTCTGACGAGGACTATCGTATACAATTCCCATAAGCGTCCCTCCTTTAAGAAAGAATTTTCCGCAATATGGGTGAGTGGTACCTAACGACACTAAAAATATCTCGGTCGCCTGCCGCTCAGTATACTTTTGAGGGTCTGACTTTGCTTTTTTAATCCATTCTTCAATGTCTATAACTATTGGCATGTTAGACATTTATTGAAAGCATCCATTTCTCTGAATATGTATTTTTGTAGGGTTTCGTCGGATCCAGCACCCGACTCCCTCCTCGTTGCGCATGCCGCTGCCATTCGTCCATTTCTGGAATTCGTATCTTCAAGACTTCATCCAACAGATAACCTGCTCTGACTTTTACTATAGGTCTCGTATTTCGGTTCACAGACTTTGTGATGTGCTCTAGGTAGGTTTTTGTGTGTTTTTCCCAAACATCTCTTACATGCGCCATTCCCCCACATAGATGTGGCTCAAGAAGCATATCAACGAATGTTTGGCCTATTGTAGAAATTCTTGCAAACGTCCCTCGGACTGATTGCACATCTCCATAGATGGAGGTCTCAAATACATTTAGTTTTCGCTTTCTAACCACACTAGGATGATTGATCCTGGTCATTTGCAAGAACTCCCCCCCCAAGCTTAATGTCTCAAAATACTGAGCTTCCATTTTAAGCTTTTGCATTTCCGAAATTATTTTTACAGCCGGGACTGTCAGATAAAGCTGATCAGGCCTTCTCTCTGTAAGCCCATACCGCTGCATCGCAGAAATATGGGAGATATAGCAAAAAGGGTCAATTAGACAGCACACTTCTTCGGCTGGCAGATCTTGTTTCGACAGACATCGTACCACTCGCGGATAGTCAGGATCGTGACCGAGCACATTCGCATCTAGCAGGTTGTTCTTGGTACGCCGAAATGCTGCTATAGAGGGTTCTTTTTGCCTGAGATAAAGACCTTCAGGCTTTTCATAAACCCTACGGAATTCCACGAAAAGCTGGAAATCAGAATATACTGGAAACTGCCCAGTCTCTAGAGATGTTGCCAATGCCGAAGCCAACTTGGTGAGTCGGCCCCTTTCCGATAGCAGTATGTATGCAGCGCTTACTTCTTGCATTTATCATCCAGTTTAAACGCATAAGGCTTTAAACGTTGTCCTAAGGACAACGTTTAAAGCCTTATGCGGCTATTATAAAGGGTTTCCCCGGGAAGTCAAGCCAAATATTTTGATTTACTACTTGAGACCCATTATGTTGGTGAATGACGTATATAACGTCCTTAGGACGTTATATACGTCATTCACCATAAAGTCAAGGGTCAATTTGGCGCTAGAATATAAAAGTTGCACCATAGGGATCAAACTTTGGATTTTGTCCTCCGCCCAGTCCATTCGGATACCCCCTAGGATTACTTAGTATTCGGGTCGACCCTACGACAAAATCGACACTGTTGTGCAGGTGGCCGTGAATCCAAAGGTCCGGTTTGTACCTGACAACTAGCGACCGTAAATTTGCCGACGTATAAGCAGGCCACAACCCCTCAGGAATTGTTCCAAGGGCATCATCAGCAAAGGGAGCGTGATGGCTAATAACAACAACCTTCCCTGATTGCAGTCCAGCTACCCAGTTTTCAAATGCTCTAACGAAGCCATTCTGAAGCTCAACACTACTTTCCGGAGAGAATATTTCGCGCACTGATCGTCGTATCAAGCTAAAATCGTGAATCTTTACCCGTGCGACATCCATAGACGCTTTGCAACCACCATGGAAGTCCGTCCACATAGTTCCGCCAAAGAAGTTAACTCCCCCAATACTAACCCCTGTGTTTTGGAGAAATATAAGATTCGGCAGTCTATGACGAGCCCAAGCTACAAACTCTGTTTCCGCTGCATGCATAGCTATGCAGTGATGATATTCATGGTTGCCTGCGACATATATAACAGGCTTATCCCAACCACGTAAGAAATCCAACAGAGGCGTATAGTTATCAAATCTTAGAATATCGCCAGCCAGAACTAATAAGTCCCCGGCACAGTCCTGAGGAGGCCGCCAACCATGGCCAAACTCCAAATGTATGTCGCTGAAAAACTTGATTCTCATTATTTCAACAAATTGAGCCCGCAAAAATTGTGTATTGTAAAATTTGACAACAATGGTACTGCAAACGACACCCCAGCACGCAATCAATTATCTGTGAATGTTTGTTGACGTCAATTTCTGAAGTTTTTTCGATTCGAAAAAATATACTCTTCTGAAGCCACCAAATTCATTTGAGGTCGGATCAATTATGCCATCGATTTCAGTAAACTGATCAAAAAACCCAGCTTCAGAAAGCCGCCTGAGAAAACTATTTGCCTCTATATAATCGCCAAACTCCTCATGCTCGCAGAATCTAGAAATGAGACAATCCAAAAAACTATTTATCTCAATGAAAATAACTGGTTCAATTAATTTGGCCTCTAATAAAAGAGGATTTGCATAATTACGCGCCATCTGCTCGTCCTCAGTCCAGAATGAACTACATAAGGGCAAATCATTGCTATTCTGCCCTCGAAAAAAAATGTGATCATTGTCAATATAAAGACGCTTTCGATCAGGCGTACCAATTAGTTCAGTTAGGTAAGTAGCAACCTGCGACATTAGATCATCAGATCGCAGATCAAACCTTGCCACACCTTTTAATGCATTTTTTTCAAGAAAATTGCTAAGCAGCGACCTAAACATATCCATTTCTCTGAGTTTTATTGATTACGGCCTCAGGCTATCACCGCAACAAATCTACGACTTGGATTTTGAGTCAATTTTCTAATTAACTAGGCAAACTCCCTCATAATCGCCTTGATTGAATATTGACGCATAAGGAAAAAGGGGGCATTAGCCCCCTCTGGCTCACAACAGCCCCCTCTCCGCGAACGAAACCGCCGTCTCACCCCCAACTACGATATGATCCAGCGCGCGTACATCCAGTAGCGCCAGAGCCTCTGTCAGCCTTTTAGTAATACTCTTGTCAGCTGAACTTGGCTCTGGATTTCCGCTAGGATGATTATGCGCGAATATCACCGCTGCAGCGTTTAGCCGCAGAGCCGCTTTTACCACTTCCCTTGGATATACCGCTGCCCCATCAATAGTGCCCTGGAACATTTCAACGTACTCGATCAATCTGTGTTGTGAATCCAGAAAAAGCACCGCAAACACCTCACTTTCGAGCCCTACCAATTTGGCACTCAGATATTCTTTGACGACGTCAGTCGAGGTAAACGATGCACCTCGCTGAAATTTTGTTTGGATCGCTTCGCGCGCAGCCGCGAGGATTTGCTCTGCAGACGCCTGCACATAGCGACCTTGGTCGTCACGAACCAAAAGTGAGTTATCAAAAGAAAGAGAAAATTGGGTCATGATTACGCTCCAGTTGCCAGGGCGGAATTGCCCGGAACCGAAGCCATCACAGAGCAGCGCAAGCAGTCATAGGGTCATAGACGGCCAGGCCGCAAGCGTACGAAGTACGCGCCGCCCTTGACAGCGAGAACTCCGTGGTACGGTGAGAGGAAACAGCAAGTCCGCTCCCGCTCTCCCCCAACCCACCAGACTCTAAAGAGTTGTGATTTAGCAAGCGAAGCGCGCAGGACCTTAAAGCATCAGCACCCTAGCTAGGGTGCTGATGCTAAACTTGGTATTGAAAAATAGGGCGATGCAAGTCTTGGTTCAAGAATTGCCCTTTTTGGCATACCTCGGTGACAACCGTGCCCCAATGACAGCTGTCTCGAGATTACTAACGCTACTCTATAGACTTTTCGATAAAACCTAGAGTGTTCGCGTTTTCAATCAACGTCCGTACTTTCCCACGTTCGAGGCCTTCGGGCACCTCCGCGTCGATCTCCAGCTTGAGCTTCACAACGCTGCCCGGCAGGGTCGTAAGCTGCTCAACTATCGCTTCGACAATCTGATGAATCTCCCTAGCAGGCCGTTCCGATGAGATCATCACTGCACCAGTGAAACGAGTCGGCTTCGTTTCTACGGGTGTCGGCTCGGATACACCGCCTGGACTGTGCCCTCCGGTCTCCGGCCACCCACCTGCCGGATCACTTTGAGTGCCTTCAGACTCGGGTGGTGTTGGCGTCGGACGATGAGATTCGGCCACATCAGGTTTCACGATGACGCTGTCGCTATCAATGACAATTACTGCATTGGAAGCATGCTCAATCGCAAGCCCCAGATACGTGTTCGAACTTTCATCCCATTGCTCAGCATAGGCAAATGGACCGGGCAAAATGCTACTTACAGCTGCCTGCACGGCCTTGGCTAAAACCTCCTGATTCTTCAAGCGTGGCAGATAGACATAGCGATTGAAGTATTCCCGCAGATCCTTTAACGAAAGGTGCGGCTTACCATTCCAAATGTATTTTTGAAGATCACGATCAAGACGCGTTGGTCCCAGCTCGATGAGCAAACCCTCTTCGGCCACGAGTTTCCTGCTCGCCCGTGCCAGTAATCCGTCCTGAACAGGAATTTTCCCCGACACCCACTCCACATCTGCTTGGGCGCTTTCCTGTGCCGGATAATGCAGATAACACCACGCCTCCTTGAGACGCGTCTTCAAGGTCTCGTTCGCTTCGGCTTGCTTGGCCTTGGCAAGCGCGCTGTCACTCTGGGTTAGATTGAGCCGTTCCGTATCGCGGACAATCTCACCCCAGGCCAACGCCCCTCGCACTGCGTCTTTTAGATGGTCGAGCTGGCGCGCATCTGCCGTGATGAAAATCAGCATATTGCGGTAGACTCTCGGTGTGCTACCGCGCTGCATCAGGATGTCATTGGCAGCCACCATCGCATCGGAGCCATCGCGGCCATTGTGGGGATGCGCAACACCCAGCACCACAGCACGCACGCCTCCCGATTCATCAGGTACTTCGGCGGACGACGCAGGCGCAACCTGTACGGCATCAAAGTGCCCTCGGTCCGACAAACCGTTCACATACTTACCTAATTCCGAGTCGATGTTCATCAGAACCAGGGCATTCTCGATCTGAGCTGCACGGTCGGCTGCGATGCGGTTGAGGCTCGCCGACATGGAATACCAGTATCGGCCAAGATCGGCATGCATAAACTTGGCCTGGTTGGTCAGTCGTCGCAGGGCATCGCCAAAGATTGCCGGGCGTTCACCCGGCTGCACCACGCCAAGATTGATCTGTTTATCGTCAAGTCCAGTATTTTGCTGCTGATGCGTCGGCGCGGTGCCTATGAATATCGCGCGAGCAACCCGCCGGGTCGCCGAATAGCGGTTGAGATTGGGGGCCGACTGGTCAATTTTGTAGGGTGTGGAGGCCGAGCCATCGACGTCACCGGCAATGATTGATTGCCAACTCACATCAAGGTAGTGCAGCAGTTCCGGCTCCACACGTGGCGAAATCACAGCCACGCTCCCCGGCATGATCATCACCGATGGATCGCCGTTCATCCACAGCTCGTGAATGGCCTGCGCCATCAAGCGCAACACGCCGCGCGTGCGCTGGAATTTCTCCAGAGATCCCCAACTGGTATAGAGCTGATCAAACAGCTCTGGATGGATGGGATAAGCCTTCTCCAGCTTACGCCGATAATCTTCGTCGGCACAGCCTTGTGGAAAATCGTTGGCGTTTTCGCGATACAACTTGGCGAACTGCTTCAGCGTGTTGTCACGATGGTGGAACTTGTCGCCCGGAATCTCTTTGAACAACCGTCGCCGGACAATCTCGTAGCTCTCCTCCTGGCTTGCCGGTCTCCATGAAGACTCAACCCGGCTGAAAGTCTGTTTAAGGCGCGTCAGTGCCTCCTGTCCACCTTCGCCGCCGACCTCGATCTGGGACGCCGGCAATGAGGCGACCAGCAGGGTACCAGGGCTAGCTTTAACCGCTTCGGTTAGCGCCTGGACGAACGAGAGGTTTGCATCAAACGAACCTGATGGCAGCCCTACGACTTTATAAACCTGTCGCAAATAGGCAACCCATTCATCGATCAGGATCAGACATGGCGCGTATTTTTTGAAAATCGTTTCAAGTAGGTGAGAGCCCGGTGCAATACCGTTGGCATCATTCTCAGCGATCATGTCGAAGGCCTCGGCGCCGCCAAGCTGCCATGCCAGCTCGCCCCAGGTCGTACGGATTTTTCGGCCTCCATCAGCGTTGAGAACGTCCTGTGGCCCCCGTGAGGTGCCAACGAGTACCGCGCGATTGATGTTTTGAGGAACCGTTAATCCGTGCTTATCGAGCAACTGATCCAGTCCCGACAAATCCTGAACAGGCGTTGGACCTGCCATGTGATAAAGGGCAAGCATTGAGTGAGTCTTGCCGCCACCGAAATTGGTTTGTAGCTCGACGACAGGATCGCCACCACTGCCAGAGAGCCGCTTGGCAGCACCCACAAGAAGCGCACTCAATCCCTCCGTCAAGTAGGTGCGACTGAAGAACTGCTGGGGGTCACGATACTCAGCAGGGGCGCTGCCTGAATGAACCTTGGCAAGGTCAGCAGCGAACTCGGCCTGCTGGAATTCACCAGTCGCCACATCTTGATGCGGCTCTACCACTTCGCGCCAGGGAAGCAAGCCCGCAACAGTTTCAACGGAGATATCCAGGCGTTGGGTCTTCCGTCGTTCCTCATTACGCTGCAGCTCGCTGAACTTCGTGCGCAGGATGGTGTCGCGCATCTTCGAAATCTGCTCGGCGGTCTCGCCCGCACTGATTGCTTCCATCAGGCGGCGCATGGAATCGAGCGCCCTCTCAGCATCGTCATAGGTGAAACTTTCATTATGTGAGAGCTTGTTGCGAACATCACCTAACTCATTTATCAATGAGCGCTCGGCTCTACCGAGCACGGCCTTAAACGCCTCGGCCCAGAAGCGATCCATGGCATTGAACAGAGCGGCCTGATCCCACCCAAGACTGCCACTGCTGGTGGGGCGCAGGCTAGGCACCTTATCCTGTACCTGGCTCTGCCAGTGCCCTTTAAGCGAGCTTTCCATCCGTTTTTCGACAAACGGAATGAGCGCTGCTGGAAGCAGCTCCATCCCGTCAAATACATATTGGCGTGTACTTTTAGCCACGTTCCGCTCCCCTTCAAATATCCAGTCGGGCCTGACCGCTACCGCGTGTATCGTGGATCGCTGCTGCCTGCCGAGTCAACTCAGCCCAATCGGCAATCAATGCGTTATAGGCCGTAGCCTCTTTCGCATCTTTTCGCTTATTGGCACTGATATCGTAAAGGCAATAGGCAAGGTCTTTGACAGCCTCAGCTTTTGCCGCAATTTTTTTCAATAGAACAGCCGTATCGTGCGAAATGCCATTCTTCTCATGCTGTCGAATTAAATATTGAAGGCACTCCCACACCGTTAGATGACTGTCGCCTTCAGGCTCCCAATCGTCAACCAGTTCGTCGCGAGAGAGAATGCGAACTTTGCTAGCAGCACTTTCGACAATTCCTGCATGCTTCACACTCTCCACCGAGATACCCCGTGCCGTCGCTATGCTGTTGGCCGTACCATAATCGCCTGCCGTCAACCCGTTCTGCTCGAACCAGGTGATGGCAAATCGGGTGTCGGCGTCGAACTCACCCTGGATACCGCCGAGATACTCATCCAGCTCACGGTTTATGAGCTGGAGCGCGGCTTTGACGCTCATCGGTCTGTCATCGGATTCCAGCACCGCCTTATAGCGCGAGAAGACGCCCATACCAGGGCCGATCGCCGATTGCGGCATGTCGGCCGGCGCGATGTTGGCAGCCTGAAGCTCGGCGATGGCCGGGGGCAGTTCGCGTTTCAGGGCCCGGATGAACTCAGCCCGGGTGATGACCTCGGCCGAGGCCTCTTTCTTGCGGCAGACGAGGACGACCGAGTTGGCGAGGGCATTGGAGCCCGATGCCCTCGTGCGATTCGCCAACTCGGTACGCACTGGCCAAGTGCCGACCACCGAGTAGCCTGCGTCCATGATTGCCTGAAGAAAGGTTGCCCACCCTGTTGAGCTGATGCCCTCTTGCTCGACTTCACTTTGCTTAAAGGCATAGTAGATAGCCGCTGGATAGTCGGGACTTGAGTGGCCGCACATGCGGCTAATCGCAGAGGTCATTCCGGTCAGAAAGAAGGCCTCTGCGGCATCCGCGCCGCCGTGGCGCATCCGGTCAGCAACCAGTTCCTCCATTTTGGGAACGGCGATCGTGTTAAGTTGATCTGGAAATATTTCCCTAAGGGCACCGCGAATCCATGAGTAGAAGAAGTCGGAGATATCTGCATAGGGAATGCTGTCATAGTAAGGAGGATCGGTCGAAATGACTGAGCCCACCGGATAGTCCACACTTTGAGCATCAACTTGCCGAATTTCGCCACTTGTCGTGCTGGGCAGCTCGCGAACGACGCGCACTATCCAGTCTAGGGATGTGAGAAAATTGCCTGACGACTTTGAAAATGGATTCGCCTCGGCAAAGTCCCAAACCATGGGAATAGCTTGCCTCGCAAAGACGTGCCCAACCCCCAAGTTCTTAGGGTCAGATCTCCAAGTGCACAAATTGGACCAATAGTCAGCCGACTTGCTAACGCAGAAGCCAAGATAAACTGAGACCGCATCAGCGTAACCTTGCGCTCCAAGCCCCCCCAAGCGCAGTGGCTCAGCATCGACTGGCAAACCTGCGGCCACTGCATCAGTCAAAATCTGGGCACGAACTTCTTCAATCAGATCGGAGAACGAGTTCAGCGCAACGAGCTGCCGACTCGTGAACAGATCGCCGAAGGTTTCAAAGCCGTATCCGAGAACTCCGACATACTGGCTATGGTTCGGCAGCGCGATTCCGGGGGCCCTTTGCCGTTCCACGTCAACGGCAACAGTCTCTTGAGCGGCCGTTGGAGACACAAAGACACGCCCATTTTTGCCCTCGGTTGCGATGGCAATGAGCATTTGCCCCATCCCGCCAGATTGAGCGATTCTCTTCACATATTCGGACGTGATAGCGGAATCCGAAAGCAAACAACGGAAGTTTGCGCCGCGTCCAGCTTTTGTGCCCTCCTTAGCCTTTGCAATCTCCGACTTTGTCCCAGCATTGTGGGCCACAAAGGTCATGGTTTTGTTCGACCGATCAACTTTCGGCTCAATCCAAGCTTCCTTGCCGGGCTTTGAACTCAACATGAAGCTTGTGGTAATTGGCACATGGACATCCGCATATGCTGGGTCGGGACTCGGCACCGTCCGCGCCCATATCCAAGCAATCGCGGTACCTTTGCCGCTACCATACTCCTTCGGCAGGTCCACCTGCGGGTAAAGATGCCCGATGCGCCCCCACGCCTTCTCGCGCATCCATTCGCCGTAGTATTTTACATCCTCGGCCAACCCTTCGGCGTTGCGATAGAATGACCGCTCCTTGATGCCGGGGTGGATGGGGGGCATGTCCTTGAACTTTGGCGGAATTTCGATCATCGCCTTGCCGATTATCACCGCCACCGGGTTCAGGTCCGACCCAAAGGCGGGCAGCCCCAGCCGCTGCGCCTCCAGCGGGATCGACCCGCCGCCCGAGAACGGATCATATACCGGCGGCAGCACCCCGCCGCAACACCGCCGGATTTCCGCCCGCGCGCGTTCCAGCACCTCCTCGTTGGTTGAATTCTCCCATTTCACCAAATCTTCGATGATGGCGAACAGCCGCTTGCGCTCAGCCTCCTGCTCATCGTGGGACGGAAACTTATCTGGATAGCTCGATGGATCATCCACCAGTTGAGCAAACAACACCGCCCTACATGCCGCCAATGGACGTCGCGCCCACCAGAGATGTAGTGTGGATGGATGACCATGCCGAATGGACTTTTCTCGTGCAGAGGCGGCATTAATAGCTTCAAGAGGAATCGCGACCTCGATAAGCTTCTTTTTGACGTTATTGGTCGGATTCATAAACCAGCCTGTAAGTTGCAGGGTAAATTGTGATATCACCACCATCGCGAAGTGCGCGCAGATGGCTTCCTGTCATTTCAACGGGCTCACCCTCGGGATTAGTAAGAATGAATGAATAAATATCGGGCTTCTGGTCGACTAGCCCCCAGATGTCGGCCTCGATCTGAAGCGGCTCACGCTCCAGACAATGTTCTCTTGGATAGTAGTGGCGCTGGACCTCACCGTTCGCGGATCGGAGGTCCCATGGAAATCGCGCACTATGGGTGCGCCCAATCCAGCTTCCGTCCGAATGGAAAAACCGGTCATTGCCATCGGCCTTGTAGCCCTGAGCGAGTGCGAAGCGCGCGATAACGCTGGGGCGAGGGGGCTTAGACGCGGTACGAGGCTTGGTCGCGACTTCACTATCGACCTGCCCACCATCCGGCTCCCCCGGTTGCGGCTCGAGCTCGGGCAACGCTGTGGACTCCTCGTCCTCCGATAGGTGGGGATCACCCGTTTCCCCGGCCGATGTAGCGTCTTCGTCAGCATCCTGGGCATCATCGTCGTCGGTCGGTGCGGATTTGGACCGAGGCTCGACAATCGGCGCAGCCGCCTGCCGCTCGGGACCAAGCGTGAAGTTCTCTTCGAGATATTCCTTGATGTCCTCGGGCGACCGCTCGAATGCATAGGCCAGCGCCGCACGAATATCTGCACCCAGGTTTTTGCCGATTTCCTCGGGTACGCGCTTGGCGAGCTTGGCCTTCGACAATGGGCTAACGAACAGCTTCCGATCGAGCCACAGAATATCGGTAAGTCGCGCAGTGCCGGCGGGGACACCATCGAGATAGGGGATGACTTGCAGCTTGGATGCCTGGACCCAGTTCGTCGTCGCGATCGCTTCCGCCAGCGCCCGCACGTGCTCGGTCTCTACGGGATCGGCAAGTTCCATCCTCGCGAGCTGGGTTCCGAACGCTGTCAGCCAGGTGCGCCGGTCTTCCGAATCCGCGAGTAACGACGGCTGGTTGAACCGTTCTTCGACAAGATCCGACAGTGCCGACAGCGCGGAAAACGGCGGCGCCTGTACTGTCTCCGCCAGGAGGCGCTGAAGGTCAGCAGTCTTGCGCTTGACCCAGTCGTGCAGGTGACTCCACCGGAACAGAGTCTGCATGCTGAGTGTGTAGGCGAGCGTGTCCACTGGTGCCCATTCGCCCACCAAGTTCACCCAATGCCCGCATTCTTCCCAGATGCGGGTCGGATATCGGACCAGCAGGGTGCGAACACGCTTGGCGTCATCTGACGATAGCGCCTTCCCTGAAGCCAGCGTGCCGAGCCACTGCAACGCCAAATCTGCGGACGGACGGTCAGCGACACCAATGCGCCGCCACAGGCTGAGATCGACCACGGAGGCCCGGACTGTCGCAGCGCCGGGAACATCCTCTTCATCCCCGGTCAGGAAAACGCCACCGGACGTCACCCACGCCCCATCCTGGGCCAGGATCAGTTTCTCGGCCTTGAAGGCGTTCTTGATGATCTGGGCGTCGGTGGACGAGCAATCGTCGAACATCTGGTCGAGGCGGCGATACCATTTCTCGACTTCATGCGCCGGCGCCTTGTCCGATTTAGCCAGAGCACGCAGCCGATCGAGCAGGCGTCCAGGCCCGCTAGGGGTGCTTCGAACACCGAGTTTATCCAGCAGCGGTCGTGTCGTTTCCCGATCAAGCCGCCCATGCACAAAAGGCTCAACATCGATCAGCGATTCAGTCTCGGAGGTTCTCCGCAACAGATCGGCCGGAAGCTGGAGCCTATCGCGCGTATCGGGAAGGCACGGTTTGCCCCTGAGCTTCAGCAGCCACTCAGCCAGCAGGGACTCCGAAGTGAGCGACCTTGTCGATCCTGTGGTCGCGACCTGTAACAGTCGTGCGCTTGACACCCGTGTCCAATAAGTGTCGCGCTCTTGAAGAATCCGTGCCGCAACCTTGCCCCATATTCGCGGATCTGTGTTCGATAATGCCTCCCAGTGCTTCCAGTAGTCTGCTGGGAAGTCCCAATCGTCGATAACAAACTCGCTTGTGACATAGGGAAAGTAAAGCGTACCGCTTAGCCCACGCGCCTGCACCTCAGTGTTAATCTGCTGTCGTCCGTAGATTCGCCTATTCTTCTGAACCAACGGCGCGAAGGTCTGAAGCCCTGAGCGGCCGGAAGATACCCATCGCAACCAGTCCTCCCGAGAGCAAGACGTAAAGGTTGCCACATAGTTTGGATGCAAAAGCTGCGTCTGTTGAACGGCCTCCGGCACCAGATCTTCGAGTTCCCCATTTTCGTCGAACAGGACTGTTTTCGAGATCGGTCGAAGCTTTCTATCGGCGCAGGCGTATCGGAAAGACTCGCCGATGGTTGCGCCGAGCTTGGCAGCAATCTGGGCAAGCCGGACGCATTCCACCAGCTTTGGCTGCTCTGATCCGAAATAGCCAGCGGAGACCCGCTCGATCACAGCATTCACATCGCTGGTCTCATCAAGGCCAATCTCTTCAAGCACGGCAAAGGCGGCCTCAACTGCATCTCCTCGCCCACCGTCTCCTTCTCCCGTATTGCGGCGCTGCTCGGCAAGGAAGCGAGTCCAATTCTGGTTGAGGACGATCAGGTGGTCGGCGAGAAACTCCCAGTCCTCATCCGACTGGAGAAGCTTCTTCTCACCGAGGCGCACAACTTCCGACGCCGAATAAAGCACCTCCTTGCCTTGAACAGGCACGATCCGCAGGCGGTCGGCGTCGTGACACTGCCAATCCGTAACTTCGGGCGCAATGTAGGACCATAGGTTCAGCAGGTGCCGCCAAGTTGACGGCCGAGGCAGATGATTGCCACGCAGCTGATCAACGAGGTCCTCTTTAGAGAACTCCTCGACCATATTCCAGTGGATGAGTTTCGTCCGGTCCGATGCCGACACATACCGACACAGGGCAGGGCGCGATTCTTGGTCCAACAGGGCCATAGCCTGCTCTGCAGGCCAGATGTCAAAAATCGGCAGGGGAACAAGAATCGCCGCCCCAGCGGCCACCAGTGCACCCTCCTCGGTCAACAGGATGGGTCGATCGTCGAGCGCATCGGCGAATGCCATCTCAACGAGCGCGGCACAAGATCCTTCAAGGGTGCTGGCCTCACGGTCCACATCGGGAAGCAGGCTGTAGGCATCGGCGCGATCCTGTGGGCTGGTGCGGGTCTGTTCGAGCCATTCCACCATCGCACTGGCCGCGAGTTCGCCTGCGCGCTGCAGCAGCCAGCGATTTGTTGGCGAGGTTTCGGGGTCCTTGATCTTGAGGCGTGCTGGATCCTGAATGAAGGGCGCATTGCAAGCAAAGGGGAGCGGCGTTTCTACGCCGGTCGGTAATACGACATAGAGTCTACCCTTCGCGCCCAGAACGATCTCCACCCGGCAGGGCGGAAAGTCGCCGCTGTCTTTTGTGCCCAGCATCCGTTCCTTGCGAATCTCATCAAGCGCATCGGCCGGAAATGGCTCCTCTGCCGAGCGGACTAACAGGAAGGGATTGTCCGCCTTTTCATCCAAAGCCATCCACTCGCTCTCGGCAACCGGGCCGTGACCAAGGCTTTGCCAATGCACTACACGATCGCCGATCTGGAGCCGACGAATCTGCCTGAAGAAGAGCAGAGAAACCGGACTCTTCAACCACTCGTCAAGATTCTTTTCTACCTCTCGGTGCAGCAATGGATTGGCAATCGCTACCTCGATTCGAGTGGTTCCTGATGTCGAACACTGCCCCTCGATCCAGCGCGGCTCCGTAAACCGGTCGCGTTCGAAGGCAACAGCCAATGTCGGGGTAAACAACTCGACTCTATCACCCAGGCTGAACGTGCTCTTGAACCCGATACCCCTGAATCCGATAGTATGAAGCGCCCTCTTGTTCGAATAACCGAATCGACAAATCGAGGCGAAATGCGCTTCGATGAAGTCCTCTCCATTGTGCTCGAACACAAAGCGACCACTGTCGATCGACACTCGCGCTTCACTAGCACCAGCATCATCGGCATTCTGCAGCAGTTCGGACAGAATATGGCGTGGGCTTTGCACCTGCTTGAATAGTTGATGCCAAGGGCCTGCAAGCTCCGGATCGGCTTCAAGCTGATCCCAGCGTTTCGACGCACGCTCTCTTATTGATTGAAAGTAATCAGGCGGTGCCGTATTGGTTCGGGTAGTTTGAGGCTTCGCTATCATTGCGGCACCTCAGCGCGTTCCAGCAGACGCGCCAAATGGAATTGAATCGCGGTATGCTCAAAAGAGGGCTCATGATCCGCCAAAGGGCCGCGCACATAGCGCGGATCACGCGCGAGACCGTTTTCAACCTGCACGACGGCAAGAATATATTTGTCGGGCTCGTGCAGTGATGTGATGATTTCCTGACGAGTAATCATCACGGTATCGGCACCATCAGCGCGTCCCTTCACTTCAATAAACCGCAAGTGCTTGGTGTCGGGGTCATATGAGGCGATGTCGTAACCGATCTTCTGGTCCGAAACGTCTGTCGGAATATTGCCCAGCGCCTGTTCCACTTTCATCACAGCTTCCATGGCCGCAAGTTCTATGCGCCGCCGTGCTTCGCTGTCGGTGGTGAACGGCTGTGGCGCATTGCTCCCAGACATACTTATCCGTGCGTCGAGAAGTCCGCGTGGGATAACCACCATACCGCCCCGTACCCTCGGCGGCTGTGACGAGATGAAACGTTCCCGCTCGAGTTGATCCATCCGGCGCTTTTGACGCTCTGCAAGATCTTCCGCCCGCCGCTGAGCGTTCTGCCAATTGAGGCGTGTTCGCTTTCCGGCCTTCTCCTCTTCTTTCAGCTCAAACGCCCGCGAGTCCCAATAGTTGATTTCCTTTTTCAGCCGAGCACGAACCTCCTGCTCAACTTTTTCAATCTCTGGTATTCGTCTAGCCCTGACTTCCGCAACATGTCCCTGGGCCAGTTCAACCGTGGCAAAGCGGACGGCTGTCTTTTCCAACTCGGTCGTCAACCAACTCTCTTCAAGCTGGTCGCGGACGGTTTCGATCTCTTCCATCGTGGCAGGGCGAAGGTTGAGATGGGGGGCTATCCCCGCATTGACTGTATTACCCACCTTGTCGATGGCGGCAAACTGTAGACGCTGCGAAATCACATGCGGCTTGCCAATGCTCGTTACCCGGCCATCCTGAACGGTATGCTCCAGCAGGAAAATCGCCGATAGCTCGTCGCCGGAATCGGTATCGTCTACCAGGATCGCACCCTGCCGCATGATTTGCTCGTATTGCTCCCTGACGAGGCTGATTACGGCCTCTAGCAACGGATGTCCCGGGCAAATGAACGCGGCAACGGGTTGTTGATTGATTTTGTCCTTTTCGAAACAGATCCGTTCGTATTGCTTCTGAATCGGCGCCCCGGTTCCGATTTGACGATCACGCTCCCGAATACGCACTGGCACATGGGTAATCTCCCAGCGGCCCTCTTCACGGCGCTTGAGCCGACCGCCGAGGTGCTGGAACGCCTCGACAAAGAAGCTCTGAATATGATGCGGTTGAAGGCGCAGAGCCTCGGCACGCTCCATCTCAATCCGTAACTCCTCGACCTTGGCTTCGGGCATGGTGTCGTTGGTTAAGGCCCGGCGGCGGAGTAACTCAAGCAGATGCGCCTGATCAACCGCGCCATCAACCTGCTGGAGCAAACGCGCCTTCACTTCCTCCTGCTCGCCATACTGAATCGCTTCAAACAATAAGTCTTTGAGCGCCGTGCCTTCGAATAGCTCTCCGAGCACGTCATAAACACGACCACCCAAAGCCTCACGGGCCGTCTCCAGTTTTTCGAGCAGACGAGCATAAACCTCGCCTTCGCGGGTGTCGGCCGCAACGAGATTCCACAAATGGCAAACTTCGGTCTGACCGATACGGTGAATACGGCCAAACCGCTGCTCGATCTTGTTGGGATTCCAAGGCAGGTCATAGTTGACCATCAGGTGCCCGCGCTGAAGATTCACACCCTCGCCAGCTGCGTCGTTGGCGATCAACACGAGCAGATCCTTGTCCTGCATGAACCGCTCAATCACCTTACGCCGCTCTTCCCGCGCCACCCCGCCATGGATCACCTCGACAGCCTCGGCGTTTCCAAGGCGCGAGCGTACTTTGTCGAGAAGATAGTGCAGCGTATCCTTCGGCTCGGTGAAGATGATGAGCTTGCGTCGATTACCATCGACATCAACCATCAGATCCTCGTCGAGGATGCGGTTGAGTTGGCTCCATTTCGCGTCCAGCCCGGAGCGCAGTACGCCCAAGGCCATCGACTCAAGTCCCTTGAGCGTTTCTACCTCAATTGCGAGCTGCTCAACCGTCTCGGCCGTCGTCGCTCCCGTCGAAATCAGGTCTTCGAGTTCGTCAATCTCTTCCTGGCCATACTCCTCGATGTTGCGCAACATGTCAGGATTGACACTTGGATCTGCGATCCCAGAGCGGCGCCCCTTAGCGGCGATCCGTGCTTCACCAAGCTCATTTTTCAGTCGTTCGCGGCGGCGCTTAAGCGACTGGTAGATAGCAGCCGGCGAGGAAGCAAGACGGCGTTGGAGTATCTGCAAGGCGAAGCCGACATTGTTGCGCTTCTTGTTGTCACCTTCGGCAAAGCGCTGTACTCGGTTCATCTCTGTGCGCACATAATCGGTGACCGCAGTGTATAGTGCAGCTTCCTGATCGGAGAGTTGGTATTTGACTGTGTACGCACGGCGTTCAGGGAAAAGAGGGCGACCATCAAAGCGTAGTAACTCCTCCTTGGTCAGGCGTCGCATCATGTCCTCGGTGTCGGCGTAGTGCACACCATCCCGGAATCTGCCCTCGAACCTGTCCCCATCAAGCAAAGCCATGAAGAGTTGAAAGTCTTCTTCCTTACCGTTATGCGGCGTGGCTGACATCAACAGGAGGTGGCGACAGACTTCGCCCAATTTCAGGCCGACCTGGTAGCGTTTGGTATATTTCACCTCGCCGCCGAAATAGGTCGCCGACATGCGATGGGCTTCGTCGCAAATGACGAAATCCCATTCCCGTGTGCTCGTGAGCTTCTCTTGCAACTCTTCATTGCGGGCCAACATATCCAGACGGACAATCAGTCGATCGTGATCATTGAACGGATTTCCCGAGCGCGACGTTTCAATCATGTCACGTGTAAGTATGTCGAATTCGAGGTTGAACTTCTGGCCAAGTTCGTCCTGCCATTGCTCGACGAGACTACCTGGTGCGACGACAAGGCAACGTTCCAAATCGCTGCGTGCAATCAACTCTTTGATCAATAACCCAGCCATGATCGTCTTGCCAGCGCCAGGGTCGTCGGCAAGAAGAAAGCGTAGAGGCTGCCTCGGGAGCATTTCGCCATAGACCGCCGAAATTTGGTGCGGCAAAGGGTCGACCTGACTGGTGTGGATTGCCAGATACGGATCGAAATAGTGCGCAAGCTTGATGCGATTGGCCTCTGTGACCAGACGCAACAACGCACCATCGGCATCGAACGACCACGGCCGTCCATTCTGTTCGACCTCTAAGCGATGTTCGTCGTCCCGATAGAGGACAGATTCGGCGACGGTGCCGTTGTGATCTCGGTAGACAACGTTAATCGCTTGGTCGCCGATCCAGTCCACGGACAAAACCTGTGCGGACTGTGCCGAGGCTATGCCTCGCACCGATGCTCCGTTCTTGATCTCCTCCAGTCGTGCCATTAGCCGCTCCCTTATTCCTAATGCGCCCATCAAAGCTGAAGTTCAGCAACCTTCAACGCGTCTTCCGTCGCTTCGCGGTTAAGCGCGACAATATGCTGTGTGCGAGAGCTCTTCTTTGCCGCATCGCCGAGCAACCCGAGACGTTTCAAAACATAGAACAGCATTGCGTAGCGCACCGTCAGTATCGCGCGACCGTTTTTCATTCCGTAATCCTTCTCAACCACGGCCTTCTGGCTTGGCACCAGGTCAGGGTGAGGCCCGATTTCGACGTTGAAGGTTTCATTCCATTGGAGATCCTGATCAGCCAAGGCGCCCGGCTCCCCGACTCTACGCACACCGAGAATTCGCGGTAGCAAAAAGTCCTTGAACTTATTGTCGATGTGGCAGTAAGCCCGGGCATGCCAGCGAAAGCCATCGTAGCCAAAGGCATGTGGCGTCACTCGGCGCCACACAGGGTCCACCCGCTCCCAGCTCATCGACTGATAGTGAATTTCGAGAGAGCAGCAATCGCGCACAGCGCCAAGAACCGTCTGCAATACTCCTGAATCGACCTCGCGACGCGGCGTCAGGGCAATGTCGGTAACAGGCGGATTTGCAATCCAAGACTCACTTGAATCTGTGAGGCCTTCTGCCAACGAGCGCAGGCGAGACAGGTAACCTTCGGGATCGGGCTTCAGGAACATCGGCGAAAACCGAGGGCTCGCAACATAGCGCTTCGCACTCTTGTCGTAGATGGCGTTTTGGGGGGCGCGCTCCTGGTAAAGCGTCAGATCCTTCGACGCTTGGGGTACAGATACATCGAACATTTCGATGATGTCGGAACGGTTGACCCCCCCCTCCCAAAACAGACGGAACTCGATGAATTCAAGCCGGCGTTCCACGCCCCATTTCAACGCCGCAGCAGTTTCCGACATGCTCTTTTTGCCTCTCATGGTCGATAAGGATAAAAACTATATGGACATATCGACATTACCCGTGTAATTATTATACCCATTTGCAGTCGCCGTCAATGGTGAACGAGGTGAAATTGGGTGTTTGGGCGAAGCCTACGGCAGTTTTAGAGGATGTAGCCGCACTAAATAAGGGCCACAGGGCTTGGAGCAATCCATATTCTCAGCTCCTCGATGGCGATATGACAGGAACGTGACGATGATGCCGCTCTATCAGCCAGCCAGCGCCGACCAGGATGATCTCTTTAATGAGGCCATCTCTCTCCTACTTCCCCCACGCTTTATGATTGGCGGAAAGGTCCTCGAAAGCCCAGTACGGCAACTCGCGGTCCCTGCATTGCGCGAGATCTGCAGACTCCAGCCGTTTGCGATCAAACGGGTTCGCGGCTTCAAATGTGTCCTATCTTCCGGCGAAACACTAAAGATCGTCAGTGCCCGGACAGCCACCCCACTCGACTCCGATCTCGTCCTACTGGTGCAAGATGCCTCAGAGCCATCCGATATAGCAGAAGCCCTGGAAAAGGGCGAGGGCCGATGGATAAATAGCTCTCCTATCGACATCAGCACGCTCGACACAGCCGAACGGAACAGACGTCTGATTTCGGTCATAACTTCTTGGAAGGACGCTTTCTATCTTCGTGAAGGTCGTCCCGCAGAGAACGACCAGCCCGATGTTCGTGGGTTACGCCGTCCCCAAATCGGGGCGCTCCATGCGGCACTCGCACACGCGACACGCTCTGACGCACCCGCCACCATTGTCATGCCGACGGGCACCGGCAAGACAGAAACCATGCTCGCACTGAATATCCTTCAGCGGTTTGAGTGTTTGCTGGTGGTGGTCCCAACCGATGCGCTGCGCGAACAGATAGCCAACAAGTTCGAAACACTGGGCGTCCTCAGACAGCAGGACTGCTTGGCCCCGTCTGCTGCCTTCCCACTGGTCATGCGGCTATCCCACATTCCCAAGACACCAACGGAGGTGGACGAAGTCTTCAACAGCGCTAATGTCGTAGTCACTACGATGCAGATCGCAGGCCGCGCCGAAGCGCAGGTTCAGGAGAGGATGGCGCAGTGTGCATCAGCTCTTTTTATCGACGAGGCCCATCATATTGGTGCACCAACCTGGGCACGCTTCCGCAGCCTTTTCGTGGATCGCGACCCACCGCTGCCAATCCTACAATTCACTGCCACACCATTCCGCGAGGATGGGCGGAGAGTCGATGGCGAGTTCATCTATACCTATCCGCTCAAGAAGGCCCAAGATGAAGGTTACTTTAAGCCAATCCGTTTCGAGGCCATCTTCGGCCTTGACCAAGCGGACGCTGATCAGGCGATTGCCGAGAAGCTGGGAGAAATTCTGCAAACCGATCTTGATGCTGGCCTCAATCATCTCGCCATGGCGCGCTGTTCGACAATTGAGCGAGCCAAAGAGCTTTATCAACTGTATAAACAACTGTTTCCACAATTTCAGCCAGTCATCGTTCACAGCCAGCAATCCACCCGGGAGCGAATCGCCAATTTGATGGCACTTCGCCGCTTTGACAGCAGGATCATCGTCTGTGTCGACATGCTGGGTGAAGGCTTCGATCTCCCGGAACTCAAGATCGCTGGTCTCCACAATCCGCACAAGAGCATAGCCGTCACCATTCAGTTCGTCGGTCGCTTTACACGGCAAGACCCGACGCTTGGGGATGCGACGGTGATCGCCAACACAGGCATTGACGACATCGACCGATCGCTGTCCAAACTCTATGCAGAAGACGCCGACTGGAACACACTCGTGGGAGCGCTAAGCACGGCGCGGATCGAGCGGCAAGTCCGCCGCGCAGAAATGTTCCAGGGTTTTGTCGGTGATCTTAACGACATCCCGCTGCAGACGTTGGAACCAAAAATGAACTCAATCGTCTATCGGACCTCCTGTGATATCTGGGAACCCCTGCACGCCGAGGATCTCTACGATTCTGGTGTCTATCTCGGCATGAAAATCAACCAGCATCGTCGCGTAGCGGTCTTCGTCACCCGCTCAGAGGAGCAGGCCGGGTGGACGACAGCGCAGCATGCGACCAATGTGATCTGGGATCTGTACATGATGCACTGGGACCAGACAACAGGCCTCCTCTATATCAGCAGTTCCTCGAAAGGTCCTTATGACAAGCTCGCCAAAACTGTCTGCGGTGAAACTGCACTTCGTGTCGAAGGTGAGGATGTATTCCGTGCCCTCCATGGGTTCAAGCGCCTTATTCTGCGTAACATCGGGCTTACCCACCATCAAGGGCGCGGCGTGCGCTATTCCATGTACATGGGTGTAGACGTTGCTGACGGTTTGGACTCCGCCAAATCGCAGTCCAGAATCAAGAACAATCTCTTTGCAACTGGATTTCTTGACGGCATGCCAGCCACTCGTGGATGCTCCGTCAAAGGCAAGTTCTGGTCCATCTCCCCAGTGCGAGATCTGACCGACTGGGTCGAGTGGTGTCAAGACATTGGCCGCTCGGTAAACGATCCAGGAATCACGACCGATGGTGTATTCAAGAGCGCCATGCGCCCTCGTCAGATCAGCGAAAGACCTGCCGTTCCACCTGTTGCAATCCATTGGCCGGAATCGCTGCTAATTCAAATTGAAGATCGCGTCGAGATCAGCTTCGGCGATCAATCAGTAGTGCTTACGGAGTGCGATATAGAGCTGATCAGTCATGACAGGGCTGGACCACTTCGTTTTGCTGTGCGCAGCGACACTCATACCGCCGAGTTCGAGATCGTGTTCAGTGACGGTGGAGCCAAGTATCCGCAATGCACAGGACCTGAAACTACTATCAAGATCGGAGGAAAAACCAAGACACTATCTGAATCCTTCGGCGAGGACTCTCCGCAGATAGATTTCGGAGACGGCTCCCTACTTATTTATAGTCATCTCTATGCTCTGCCGGATGGGGAAACTGTAGAACCTTACCCGGCCGAGCGGATCGCCGTGTGGGACTGGTCGACAACAAACATCCGGGCAGAATCTCAGGGACCTGAAAAGCGAGCAGACTCTGTCCAACGACACGTCATAGAGACATTGTTGACCGATGACGATGTTCACGACCTGGTCTTTGACGACGACGGCGCTGGCGAGATTGCCGATGTAGTCGCGCTCCGTGTCACAGAAGGCCTTATTCAGGTCACGCTCTATCACTGCAAATACTCAAGCTCTGACATACCCGGCTCCCGAGTCAAAGACCTCTATGAGGTCTGCGGACAGGCGCAAAAGTCCGCCCGCTGGCGTGACCGACCCAATCGCATGTTCATCCACATGCTCAAACGCGAGAAATTGCGACTCGACAAGGGACCAAGCTCACGCTTCGAGCGCGGCACTGCCGCGTTCCTTCAAAAGCTGAAAGCGAGCTGGCAGGATTATCGTTTTGAGTTTGACGTCCGAATCGTACAGCCCGGCCTATCCCGAGCATCGATGACCGAAGAAGGACTGCATCTATTGGCTGGGGTCGAGACTTATTTGCTAGAAACTAGAGCAATAAAACTGAGGGTGATTGGCAGCGCTTAGGTAAGTTGTCAACTGAGCGCCAATGCAGATAAATGGATAATTGCACACACACCTGAAAGAGGTACTGCGATTCGCGATTGACTGGCATTGCTGCACACTAAATAGGTGCACAGGTGTGAGAGAAACCTTTTGAAGCAAAGCGTATCAACTATGTGATACGCTTTGCTTCGTTTTGTTACGGTTTGAGGGTTGGTGTGGACAGTGAAATTCGAGTTAGGCTATTAAGCGACAATTAACTTGGCCGGTCTAGCGACAATTATCTTGGCCGGTTGATCTGATATGGTTCGACACAGCAATGGAGGAATCGCTGTGTCGG
>PASF01000004.1 GCA_002711845.1 Gammaproteobacteria bacterium
ACGCTCTTCGGGTGCGTTATCGATCTGATCGAACGCACGCGACTCACCGGTGCCCCATATATCAAAGCAAACACGCGTCAGAGCCGCTGTCAGCGTTGTTTTACCATGGTCAACGTGACCAATTGTGCCAACGTTGACGTGTGTTTTTTTACGTTCAAATTTACCCTTCGCCACAATAACACCTCACGAAACAAGTCTTAAAAATTAATAAATCCAGCGATCAGCCTTTGTTCTTGCTGATGATGCCTTCAGCAATATTTGACGGCACCTCACCATACTTCAGGAATTCCATCGTGTATGTTGCACGACCCTGAGAGATGGAGCGCAAGTCTGTGGCATAACCAAACATTTCCGACAATGGCACTTCAGCATCAATAACTTTGCCGCTGGAAGTATCATCCATGCCCTGAACCATACCACGGCGACGGTTAAGGTCACCCATCACGTCACCCATGTTTTCTTCGGGCGTGACTACCTCAACGCTCATGATAGGCTCGAGCAACACCGCATCAGCCAGCAGCGCGCCTTTCTTGAGCGCCATGGAGCCTGCGATCTTGAACGCCATCTCACTGGAGTCAACGTCGTGGAAGGAACCGTCAAATGCAGTCACCTTCATGGCCAGCAGCGGATAACCAGCCAGACAGCCGTTCTTCATCTGCTCCTGGACACCTTTGTCAACTGCCGGGATGTATTCACGCGGAATGGCACCACCGACGATCTCGTTAACAAACTGGTACTCTTCATCAGCGGGCAGCGGCTCAAGGCGCAACCAGACGTGACCGAACTGACCACGACCACCTGACTGCTTGACGTGCTTGCCTTCTACTTCAACCTTCTTGCGGATGGTTTCGCGGTAGGCAACCTGCGGCTTGCCGATATTCGCCTCTACGCCGAACTCACGACGCATGCGGTCCACCAGGACATCCAGGTGAAGCTCACCCATACCGGAAATGATGGTCTGGCCTGACTCTTCATCAGTTTCAACACGGAAAGAGGGATCTTCCTGAGCCAGTTTGCCCAGTGCAATACCCATTTTTTCCTGGTCAGCCTTGGTTTTCGGCTCAACCGCCACAGAAATCACAGGATCCGGGAAATCCATTTTTTCCAGAACAACGATGCGATTCGGATCACACAGGGTTTCACCTGTGGTCACGTCCTTCAGACCAATGGCGGCAGCGATATCACCCGCCATCACCTGTTTGATTTCATCACGGTTATTGGCGCGCATCTGAACCATTCGACCAACACGTTCTTTCTTGCTCTTCACTGAGTTGTATACCGCATCGCCAGAATTCAGCGTACCGGAGTAAACCCGGAAGAACGTCAGCGTGCCCACAAACGGGTCTGTCGCAATCTTGAACGCCAGCGCCGCAAATGGCGCGGCATCATCAGACTCACAACGCACAACGCTGCCATCTTCCAGTGTACCTTCGATGTCCTTCACTTCCGTTGGGGAAGGCAGGTAATCGACCACGGCATCCAGCACCGCCTGCACACCTTTGTTCTTGAACGCAGAACCACAGAAGGTCGGCACGATTTCACCGGCCAGCGTGCGCTGACGAATACCCGCCTTGATCTCTTCCTCGGTCAGCTCTTCGCCTTCAAGGTACTTGTTCATCACGTCTTCGTTGGCTTCTGCCGCCGACTCAACCATGAACTCGCGCCATTTGTCGGCCGCGGCCTGCATATCAGCGGGAATATCTTCATAGGTCATGGTGATGCCCTGGTCTTCCTCACTCCAGACGATACTTTTCATCTTTACCAGGTCGACTACGCCACGGAAAGTTTCTTCCGAACCAATGGCCAGCTGCATGGGCACAGGCACCGCACCGAGGCGCTCTTTAACCTGTTTGACCACTTTCAGAAAGTCAGCGCCGGCGCGGTCCATCTTGTTGACAAAGATGACGCGCGGTACTTCATAACGGTTGGCCTGACGCCAGACTGTTTCAGTCTGTGGCTGCACACCTGATGAGCCGCACAGTACAACAACAGCGCCGTCAAGCACACGCAGGGAGCGCTCCACCTCAATAGTGAAGTCAACGTGTCCGGGGGTGTCAATAACATTGACGCGATGCTCGTCGTACTGTTGATACATGCCCTTCCAGAACGTGGTGACAGCCGCAGACGTGATGGTAATACCACGCTCCTGTTCCTGTTCCATCCAGTCCATGGTGGCTGCGCCGTCATGAACCTCACCAATTTTGTGGTTCATACCCGTGTAAAACAGTACGCGCTCAGTCGTCGTTGTTTTACCCGCATCGACGTGAGCGACGATGCCGATATTTCTGTAACGGCTTAATGGGGTTCTTCTGGCCACAATCGCACCTATATCTTTAACTAAATGAGTTTATTGGTAATTAGAAACGGTAGTGCGAGAACGCCTTGTTGGCTTCCGCCATGCGGTGCACATCTTCACGTTTCTTGACGGCGCTGCCGCGACCCTGAGACGCATCAGAGATTTCGCCAGCCAGGCGCAATGCCATGGACTTTTCACCGCGCTTGCGTGCGTGCTCAACCAGCCAACGCATGGCCAGGGCACTGCGACGCTCGGCGCGCACTTCAACGGGCACCTGATAGGTTGCACCACCTACACGACGTGATTTCACCTCAACCATCGGTGCAATCGCGTCCAGCGCCTTTTCAAACGCTTCCAGGGCATCGCTGCCGGTATTCTTCGCTACGACATCCAGCGAACCGTAAACGATCTTTTCCGCAACGGATTTTTTACCATCTTCCATGACGTGGTTCATGAACTTGGCCAGGACTTTGCTGCCGTACTTTGCATCAGGCAGGATTTCACGTTTTGCTGCCACTCTTCTTCTGGGCATAAATCACCTCATCAATTCAGGTCGATCTGCGATTCACCCCGGTGCTAGTGCCCCGGCGTCACGCAGCCTTACTGGTTTTAAATTAATTTCTCTTTAAATCAAGACTTTGGACGCTTGGCACCGTACTTGGAACGACCCTGGCGACGCGCCGCCACACCTGAGGTATCCAGGCTGCCACGAACCGTGTGGTATCGCACACCGGGAAGGTCCTTTACTCGACCGCCACGAATCAGGACCACAGAGTGCTCCTGCAGGTTGTGACCTTCACCACCGATATAGGAGGTGACTTCATAGCCATTGGTCAAGCGTACACGGCAGACTTTACGCAGTGCCGAGTTTGGCTTCTTGGGTGTTGTTGTGTAGACGCGGGTGCACACGCCACGTTTTTGCGGGCAACCTTGCAGGGCAGGTACGTCGCTTTTGACGATCTTGCTCTGTCTTGGTTTACGAACCAACTGGTTGATAGTTGCCATTCATTACTCCTGGACTTGTTGTGTCGGACTTGCCATATAAATTCATATATTCTTAAATTCAGTTACTCTGGGGTATAGCCCTCTGCTGCGAGCTCTTCAAGCCGCAGTTCAGGACAATCCCCAGAGTAAAGGATGCGAGAGTTTAAAGATCTCGCATCCTGTAGTCAACTTAAATAGCCAACTGGTTTAGCAAATCAGACCGGGGCGGCGGCTGCCTAGACCCCGGTTTTCAATGCTTCGGTCAATGCCGCTTCGACTTCGCTCGCTGTTACACCAGGGCTCTCTTCGAAAGCCTTGTTGGCAGCGGACGCCTGACGACGCGCTTCGTGATAGGCCAGACCGGTACCCGCAGGTATCAGTCGTCCCACCACCACGTTCTCTTTCAAACCACGCAGGAAATCGCGCTTCCCGGTAACCGCAGCTTCGGTCAGAACCCGTGTTGTTTCCTGGAATGAGGCCGCCGATATAAATGACTCGGTGGCCAGCGATGCCTTGGTGATGCCCAGCAATTCGCGCTGGTACTGCGCCTCGATTTTGCCTGCTGCGCGCAGTTTGTCATTCTCTTCCAGCACCTGGGTGATCATGACCTGCTCACCGCGGATCAGACCGGAATCACCCGGCTCCTTGATTTCAACTTTACGCAGCATCTGCCGGACAATCACTTCGATGTGCTTGTCGTTGATGCGCACGCCCTGAAGCCGGTAAACTTCCTGCACTTCATTGACGATGTATTCAGCCAGCGCCGATACACCTTTGAGGCGCAGGATGTCGTGTGGCGAGGGCGGGCCATCGGAGACCACTTCACCTTTTTCGATGAACTCACCTTCGAACACGGTCATCTGACGCCATTTCGGAATCAGTGCCTCGTAATGCGAGCTGCCATCAGGCATCGAATCACCTTCTTTCGGCGTGATCATCAGGCGGCGTTTGCCCTTGGTTTCCTTACCGAAGCTGACAGTGCCGGAGATCTCCGCCAGAATGGCCGGCTCTTTCGGCTTGCGGGCCTCAAACAGGTCAGCAACACGCGGCAGACCACCGGTGATGTCACGTGTCTTGGAGCCTTCCTGAGGAATACGGGCAATAACGTCGCCCACGTTCAGATCAGCACCATCCTGCACACCAATAATGGAGTTGGACGGCAGGAAGTACACGGCCGGCATGGACGTGCCCGGGATGTTGATTTCCTTGCCCTTGGCATCCAGCAGGTTCACCGCTGGACGCAGTTCTTTGGCAGCCGTCGGACGCTCAGCCGGATCGATCACGGAAAGACTGGACAGACCGGTGACTTCGTCAGTTTGACGACGCACAGTCAGGCCTTCTTCCATGCTGGAGAAAGCAACTTTACCGGCCACTTCCGAAATAATCGGGTGAGTGTGCGGATCCCAGGTTGCAACAACCTGACCTGACTCAACTTTACGATCTGCGGCCAGTGTGACCACGGCGCCGTAAGGCAGTTTGTATTTTTCACGCTCACGACCTGACTCGTCATTGACGATCAGCTCGCCTGAGCGAGACACCACAACCAGTCCGCCGGCGACATTTTCCACCGTTTTCATGTTGTGCAGGTGCACCGTACCCGTGGTGCGAACCTGGACGTTGTCCGCTGCGGTCGCCCGCGATGCCGCACCACCGATGTGGAAGGTACGCATGGTCAGCTGAGTGCCCGGTTCGCCGATGGACTGCGCCGCGATAACGCCGATAGCCTCGCCAACGTTGGCCAGATGACCACGCGCCAGGTCACGTCCGTAGCACTGGCGGCAGATACCAAAACGGGTATCACAGGTAATCGCTGAGCGCACATAGACTTCGTCGACACCCATGGTTTCCAGTCGCTCGACCATTTTTTCGTCCAGCATGGTGCCGGCTTCGATCAGCACTTCACCGGTCTGCTGATCCACAGCATCACGGATCAGCACCCGTCCCAGCACCCGCTCACCCAGGGCTGCGATGATGTCACCACCCTCAATGATCGGGCTCATCACCAGGCCTTCCTGCGTTCCGCAATCCTCTTCGGTGATCACCAGGTCCTGGGAAATATCCACCAGACGACGCGTCAGGTAACCGGAGTTAGCGGTCTTCAACGCCGTATCGGCCAGACCCTTACGGGCACCGTGAGTCGAGGTAAAGTACTGCACCACGCTCAGACCTTCCCGGAAGTTGGCGGTAATCGGCGTTTCAATAATGGAACCATCCGGTCGCGCCATCAGACCACGCATACCCGCCAGCTGACGAATCTGTGCGGGCGAACCACGCGCACCCGAGTCGGCATAAATGTACACCGAGTTGAATGACTCCTGACGCTCCTCCTTGCCTTCCTTGTTGATCACTGCCTCGGTGGACAGGCCTTCCATCATTGCCTTGGCAACGAGGTCGTTGGCGCGTGACCAGATATCGATAACCTTATTGTACTTCTCGCCCTGGGTAACCAGACCGGATGCATACTGGTTTTCGATCTCTTCCACTTCGGCTTCCGCCTGGCCGATGATCTTGGCTTTGGCGTCTGGAATAACAAAGTCGTTGACGCCGATAGATGAGCCGGACACCGTAGAATAACGATAACCGGTGTACATCAACTGGTCGGCAAAGATAACCGTTTCCTTGAGACCCACATTTCGGTAACAGGCGTTCAATATGCCGGAGATCTGCTTCTTGGTCATTTTCTGGTTGACCATTGAGAAAGGCAGCCCTTCCGGCACAATGGCGAACAACAGCACGCGCCCGACAGTGGTATCCACCATGCGACGAACCTTGATCTTTTCACCGGCATCGTTGAGCTCGAAGTCGTCAACACGCACCTTGATACGCGCCTGCAGATCCGCATGGCCGGTGTCGTAGGCACGCTTCACTTCGCTAACGTCGGCGAAGATCATGCCCTCGCCCTTGCCGTTAACCCGCTCGCGTGTCATGTAGTACAAACCCAGGACCACGTCCTGAGACGGCACGATAATAGGGTCACCGCTGGCGGGCGCCAGAATGTTGTTGGTTGACATCATCAGCGTTCGCGCTTCCAGCTGGGCTTCCAGCGTCAGCGGTACGTGAACAGCCATCTGGTCACCGTCGAAGTCAGCGTTGTACGCCGCGCATACCAGCGGGTGCAGTTGAATCGCCTTGCCTTCGATCAATACCGGCTCGAATGCCTGGATACCCAGTCGGTGCAGTGTCGGCGCCCGGTTCAACATGACCGGGTGCTCGCGAATCACTTCGGCCAGGATATCCCAGACCTCGGGTGTTTCACGTTCGACCATTTTCTTGGCGGCCTTGATGGTTGTCGCCAGACCGCGTCGCTCGAGTTTACCGAAGATGAACGGCTTGAACAGCTCCAGTGCCATCTTCTTGGGCAGACCACACTGGTGCAGTCGCAGTGTCGGACCGACCACGATCACGGATCGACCGGAGTAGTCTACGCGCTTACCCAGCAGGTTCTGACGGAAACGGCCCTGCTTGCCTTTGATCATGTCTGCCAGTGATTTCAGCGGACGCTTGTTGGAGCCAGTGATGGCGCGGCCACGACGGCCGTTGTCCAGCAACGCATCGACCGCTTCCTGCAGCATACGCTTTTCGTTACGCACGATGATGTCCGGCGCGTTCAGATCCAGCAGGCGTTTGAGACGGTTATTACGGTTGATTACCCGACGGTACAGATCATTCAGGTCGGATGTGGCAAAACGACCACCGTCCAGCGGTACCAGTGGACGCAGATCCGGCGGCAGTACTGGCAACACAGTCAGCACCATCCACTCCGGTTTGTTGCCAGACTCGGCAAACGCCTCCAGCAGCTTCAGCCGTTTGGACAGCTTCTTCAGTTTGGTTTCAGAGTTGGTGGCGGGAATCTCTTCGCGCAGACGGTTAACTTCTTCCGTCAGGTCGATATCACGCATCAGCTGCTGAATAGCCTCGGCACCCATCTTGGCGTCGAATTCATCACTGAACTCTTCCATGGCCTCATAGTACTGTTCATCAGTCAGCAACTGACCCTTTTCCAGTGTCGTCATACCCGGATCAGTGACCACGAAAGATTCAAAGTACAGGATACGTTCGATATCACGCAGCGTCATATCCAGCAGCAAACCAATGCGCGAAGGCAATGATTTCAGGAACCAGATATGGGCAACCGGGCTGGCCAGTTCAATATGGCCCATGCGCTCACGACGCACCTTGGACAACGCAACTTCAACGCCACACTTCTCGCAGATCACACCACGGTGCTTGAGGCGTTTGTATTTACCGCACAGGCATTCGTAGTCCTTTACCGGGCCAAAGATCTTGGCGCAGAAAAGACCATCACGCTCTGGCTTGAACGTACGGTAGTTAATGGTTTCCGGCTTTTTGACTTCGCCGAATGACCAGGCGCGAATCATCTCCGGAGAGGCAAGGCCGATACGGATCGAGTCAAATTCATCGGATTGTGATTGTGACTTCAGTAATCCCAGCAAGTCTTTCATTCTACTTTCCTCCGCCTGCTGTCTTGCAGCAGGCATCACAAAATCAGCGATTCTTTATGGTGCTTGTTTCCGATCCTTACTTACCGGAGACTTCCAGCTCCATGTCGATACCCAGTGAGCGGATCTCCTTGAGCAGCACATTGAACGACTCTGGCATACCTGGCTCCATACGATGATCGCCATCAACGATGTTTTTATACATCTTGGTACGGCCGGCCACGTCATCAGATTTCACTGTCAACATTTCCTGCAGCGTGTACGCAGCACCGTAAGCTTCCAGTGCCCACACTTCCATCTCACCAAAACGCTGACCACCAAACTGAGCCTTACCACCCAGCGGCTGCTGTGTGACCAGACTGTAGGAACCCGTGGAACGCGCGTGCATCTTGTCATCAACCAGGTGGTTCAGTTTCAGCATATACATAATGCCCACTGTCACCTTGCGATCAAATGCGTTACCGGTACGGCCGTCATACAGCGTCACCTGACCGCTTTCATCGATACCCGCCAGCTTCAACATCTGCTTGATCTCGCCTTCATTGGCACCGTCAAACACCGGCGTCGCCATGGGAACACCTGACTTCAGGTTATTCGCCAGCTCCATGATTTCCTCATCGCTGAATTCGTCCAGCGCTTCTTTCTGGTTACCCACCGTATTGTAGATTTCATCCAACAGCTTGCGGACTTCTTCGACCTTGCGGCGCTCTTCAAGCATCTTGTTGATACGCATGCCCAGCCCTTTGGCTGCCGCACCCAGGTGCGTCTCCAGCACCTGACCCACGTTCATGCGCGACGGCACACCCAGCGGGTTGAGAACCACATCAACCGGATAACCGGTCTCATCGAACGGCATGTCCTCGACCGGCATAATGGCGGAAATAACACCCTTGTTACCGTGACGGCCAGCGAGCTTGTCACCCGGCTGAATACGACGTTTGATCGCCAGATAGACCTTGACGATTTTCAGGACACCCGGTGCCAGGTCATCGCCCTGCACCAGCTTGCGCTTCTTGTCTTCAAAGCGCTCATCGAGGTCTGCGCGGCGTCGCTGCAGCTGGGCTTCTGCCAGTTCCAGTTGCTTGTTCAGTTCTTCATCGGTCAGGCGCAACTTGAACCAGTCATCGGCAGACAGCTTGTCCAGGTACTCGTCAGTCAGTTCGGCACCCTTCTTCAGGCCCGGGCCGCCGGCTACTGTTTTGCCGACCAGCGCCTGCTTCAGGCGATAGAACGTGGCACCCTGCACAATACGGAACTCGTCATTGATGTCCTTGCGTACCTTGTCCAGCTGAGATTTTTCAATCTCCTTGGCGCGCAGGTCTTTCTCAAGGCCGTCGCGGGTGAACACCTGCACATCAATAACCGTGCCTTTGACACTGGATGGCACGCGCAGTGACGTATCCTTCACATCAGATGCTTTTTCACCGAAGATGGCGCGCAGCAGTTTTTCTTCCGGCGTCAGCTGGGTTTCCCCTTTAGGCGTGACCTTGCCGACCAGAATGTCACCGGCACCCACTTCCGCGCCGATGTAAACAATACCGGACTCGTCCAGCTTGCCCAGCGCACCTTCACCCACATTGGGAATGTCAGAGGTAATCTCTTCCGAGCCCAGTTTGGTGTCACGCGCCACACAGGTCAGTTCCTGAATGTGGATCGTGGTCAGGCGGTCTTCACTGACAACGCGCTCCGAGATCAAAATCGAGTCTTCGAAGTTGTAACCGTTCCAGGGCATGAATGCGATGCGCATGTTCTGACCCAGAGCCAGCTCACCAATATCAACCGACGGGCCGTCGGCGAGAATGTCGCCACGGGCGATACGGTCGCCTTCTTTAACCAGCGGCTTCTGCGTGATGCAGGTGTTCTGGTTGGAACGTGTGTACTTGGTCAGGTTGTAGATATCCACACCCGCTTCACCGGCCTTGGTCTCTTCATCACTGACACGTACGATAATGCGTGACGCATCGACGCTCTCGATCACACCGCCATGGTCAGCCACCACACAGACACCCGAGTCGTGTGCCACGTTGCGCTCCAGACCGGTACCGATCAGCGGTGTTTCACCCCGCAGAGTTGGTACAGCCTGGCGCTGCATGTTGGAGCCCATCAGTGCCCGGTTCGCGTCATCGTGCTCAAGGAACGGAATCAACGCGGCCGCTACCGATACCATCTGTTGTGGTGACACGTCCATGTAGTTGATCTGTTCTTTAGGCATCAACGTGGTTTCACCGTTGTAACGCACGGTGACCAGGTTATCAACGAACTGCATTTTCTTGTCCAGGTTCGCACTGGCCTGGGCAATCACATACTGCCCTTCATCAATCGCCGACAGGTAGTCGATCTCTCTGGTGACCTTGCCGTCAATCACACGACGATACGGACTTTCCAGGAAACCGTAGCTGTTGGTGCGAGCGTAGGTGGCCATGGAGTTGATCAGACCAATGTTCGGACCTTCCGGCGTCTCGATCGGGCACACGCGGCCGTAATGGGTCGGGTGTACGTCACGGACTTCGAAACCGGCACGTTCGCGGGTCAGACCACCCGGCCCGAGCGCCGATACGCGACGCTTGTGTGTCACTTCCGACAGCGGGTTGTTCTGGTCCATGAACTGGGACAACTGACTGGAGCCAAAGAACTCCTTGATGGCAGCCGCAACCGGCTTGGCATTGATCATGTCCTGAGGCATCAGACCTTCGGAATCGGCCATGCTCAGGCGTTCCTTGACGGCACGCTCAACGCGGACCAGACCCACGCGGAACTGGTTCTCGGCCATCTCGCCGACAGAACGGATACGACGGTTACCCAGGTGATCGATATCATCCACAGTACCGAAGCCATTTCGAATGGCAACCAGGGTCTTCAGCACATCGACGATATCGTCAACGCTGAGCACTGCATCACCGGTAGTCTCTTCCCGACCCAGGCGACGGTTGAATTTCATGCGGCCAACCGCAGACAGGTCATATCGCTCCTGCGAGAAGAACAGATTGGCAAACAGGTTCTCGGCGGAGTCCTTGGTGGGCGGCTCGCCGGGGCGCATCATGCGATAGATTTCCACCAGCGCGTCAAGACGTGAACTGGTGCTGTCAATGCGCAGGGTCTCGGAAACGAAAGGCCCGCAATCCAGCTCATTGGTATAAATGGTTTCGAATTTCTCGATACCGGCAGCCAGCATTGCCGCCAGAACATCAGCGCTGACCAGCGAGTTGCACTCGAACAGAACTTCACCGGTATCCGGGTTGACCACATCGTGCGCCAGTGATTGTCCGGCCAGGAATTCGGCACTGACTTTCAACTCGGCCAGCTTGGATTTTTCCATCTGACGAATATGACGGGCAGTGATACGCCGACCACTTTCAACGATGACTTCGCCTTTTTTGTCAACAACATCAAAGTTCAGTACTTCACCGCGCAGCCGCGAAGGCACCAACTCGAGCATCAACTCGTCGGTGCTCTTGCCCAGACGGTAACTGTTGTTGTCGTAGAACATGGCCAGGATCTGCTCTGCCGTATAATCCAGCGCGCGCAGCAGGACAGTGGCCGGCAGTTTGCGACGACGGTCGATACGCACAAAGACCAGGTCTTTGGGATCAAACTCGAAGTCCAGCCATGAGCCGCGATAAGGGATGATGCGCGCAGAGTACAGCAATTTGCCGGAGCTATGGGTTTTGCCACGGTCATGGTCAAAAAATACGCCAGGTGAACGATGCAGCTGGGATACCACGACGCGCTCGGTACCATTGATGACAAAAGTACCGCTATCGGTCATGAGCGGAATCTCGCCCATGTATACTTCCTGCTCTTTGATGTCCTTGATCGCCTGGGTTGTGGATTCCTTATCATAAAGGATCAACCGCACGCGTACACGGAGAGAAGCAGAATAAGTCGTACCGCGTAATTGACATTCCTTAACGTCAAATACCGGCTTCCCCAGCTCGTAGCTGACATACTCGAGAATTGCCTTTCCCGAGTAGCTGACAATGGGAAACACCGATTTGAAGGCCGCGTGCAAGCCCTGTTCCTGGCGATCCGCCGCGGATACTTCTGCTTGGGCAAACTGCCTGTAAGAGTCAATCTGCGTTGACAACAGATATGGAATATCCATGGCAACTGGCAATTTACCAAAGTCTTTACGGATACGTTTCTTCTCTGTATACGAATAGGCCATTAGTGTTTTCCTAGCAAGTATGTTCTCTATGCCAGCCGACGACGAACCTGCGCAGCGCTCGTTAGCTGACTTTTTGTGTCCGTGCGCGGTCAATTTGTCGCCGCACAGATACACCCCACTATCCAATTCTTTAATCGTTCCCTTTTCTGTTGACAGCCGAAAAGAGGAAAATGCTGTTGGCCAAACACCAAAACATTAAATACCGACAGAGAGCAACGCTCCCTGCCGGTACTTAATTCATACTGCTATGAAGCGGATTACTTCAGCTCAACAGTAGCGCCGGCTTCTTCCAGCTGCTTCTTGGCTTCTTCCGCATCAGCCTTGCTTGCTGCTTCCTTGACAGTTGACGGAGCGCCGTCAACCAGGTCTTTAGCTTCTTTCAGACCCAGGCCCGTGATTGTACGAACAACCTTGATCACGTTGACTTTCTTTTCGCCTGCAGCAGTCAGAACGATGTCGAACTCGGTCTTCTCTTCAGCGGCTTCAGCAGGGCCTGCAGCAGCAGGGCCGGCAGCAGCAACAGCTGCAGCAGCAGAAACACCGAACTTCTCTTCCATAGCGGAAACCAGTTCAACCACATCCATTACTGACATTTCAGCAATTGCATTCAGAATATCGTCTTTAGACAGAGCCATGACTCACATCTCCTAATAATAAAATTAAATAACTGTATCGTTTCGGTTTTATGCTGCTTGCTTCTGGTCACGAACTGCGGCAACCGCGCGCGTAACCTTGGTGGGCACTTCGTTGAAAGTACGTGCAAGTTTGGTAACAGGTGCCAGCATGACACTCATCAACATAGAAACTGCCTGATCGTAAGTCGGCAGACTTGCCAATGCGTCGAGCTGGTCGGCACCCAGTAACTTGCCACCAATTGACAGCGCTTTAACCTCAAACTTGTCGTTGCCCTTGGCAAAGTCCTTCAGCACGCGTGCAGCGGCGCCGGGATCTTCCATGGAAAACGCAAGAATGGTCGGACCTGTCAGCACCGGATTAAGGCACTCGTAATCGGTGCTCGCCACCGCACGCTTCAACAGGGTATTGCGCACAACACGCAGATATACACCATTTTCACGCGCCGCTTTGCGCAACGTTGTCAGGTCAGATACAGACACGCCGCGATAATCGGCGAGCACTGCAGACAAAGCACTGGTAGCAGCTTCATTGACTTCCGAGACGATTTGCTTTTTGTCTTCAAGCCTAATAGCCACTAGCTTTACTCCTGATAGGGGCCTCCCGAAGGTAGCCCTTGTTGTTTTGCCCTGTCCTGCGTCCGGTTCAAGCGTACAAACCATCATCAGGCCAGGATTAACTGGTGAAATGTCCGGACCAGGTCCGAACGGGTTACACCATCTGCGTAGGACATTAAGTCATCACACCTGAAAACATCACAGGGTGTGGTAACACCTACGGTCTTTGATAGCCCTGCCTGCTACGGGAGCAGACAAAACCCCAAAGTCATGAACACCGGGTAAAAGACAGATACCCGGCGTCGCAATTCAAATCATCAAGCTTTCAGCGAGGCGTGATCTACAACAACACCCGGACCCATTGTCGAAGACAGGACCACTTTCTGAATATAGATACCTTTAGATGAAGCCGGCTTGGCCTTCTTCAGGTCAGCAATCAGCGCTTCCAGGTTGCCTTCGATGGCACCGGCTTCAAAGCCGATCTTGCCGATAGCACCGTGGATAATGCCTTTCTTGTCGGTTCGGTAACGAACCTGACCAGCCTTGGCGTTTTTAACGGCAGTCGCGACGTCAGCCGTCACCGTACCCACTTTGGGGTTTGGCATCAGGCCGCGCGGACCCAGTACCTGGCCCAGCTTGCCCACAACGCGCATGGCGTCTGGCGTAGCGATAACAACATCAAAATCCATGTTGCCAGCCTGAATGCTTTCCGCGAGGTCGTCAAAACCGACAATGTCGGCACCGGCATCTTTTGCCTTGGTAGCGTTATCGCCCTGGGCAAATACAGCGACCCGTACGTCCTTACCGGTGCCGTTTGGCAGCAGCGTAGAACCACGGACGACCTGATCAGATTTACGCGGATCCACACCCAGATTAATGGAGACGTCGATGGATTCCTTGAATTTAGGAGAAGCAAATTCATTCAGCAGCGCAACAGCGTCAGCAATAGCGTAACTACGTGTACTGTCGATTTTTGCAGCAATAGCCTGCTGCTTCTTGGTCAGTTTAGCCATGATTTATTCCACTCCTTCCACGTCAATACCAGAACTTCTGGCTGTGCCCGCCAGTGTGCGCACCGCTGCATCCATGTCGGCTGCAGTCAGGTCAGGCATCTTCTGAGTGGCAATTTCCTCGAGTTGCGCGCGCGTGATCTTGGCGACTTTCTCGGTGTTCGGACGCGAGCTGCCCTTGGCTATACCCAGTGCTTTGCGCAACAGAACTGACGCGGGAGGCGTTTTGGTAATAAATGTGAAGCTGCGGTCGGCATAAACCGTGATGACCACCGGAATTGGCAGGCCTGGCTCGACACCTTGTGTCTGCGCATTGAATGCCTTACAGAATTCCATGATGTTCACACCGTGCTGACCCAGCGCCGGACCTACGGGCGGGCTTGGGTTGGCTTTGCCTGCAGCCACCTGAAGCTTGATATAAGCATTGACTTTCTTCGCCATGTTTACTCTCCTGATGGGTGTTAACGCTGACCCGGGCTTATAAACCCTTTGCAGCTCCCCGGTTACGCTGTTTGCCCTGGCAGGCAAACAGACAGTTTACAGCTAACTATCCTGCATTTTTTTTGCCCGCAGCTCCGCATCACAACCGAGCTGCCAGGCCACTGCGTCAGCTTTTTTCAACCTGACTGAATTCCAGCTCAACGGGCGTTGATCGACCAAAGATCAGCACTGCCACGCGGAGACGATTCTTCTCGTAATTGACTTCTTCAACCGTACCGGTGAAATCGTTGAACGGACCATCCGTTACCCGCACCATCTCACCCGGCTCGTAAATAACCTTGTGACGTGGCTTGTCCACGCCTTCTTCCAGTCGCTGCAGAATGCGATTGGCCTCACGCGCCGAAATCGGCGCCGGCTTGTCTGCCTTGCCACCGATAAAGCCCAGCACGCGCGGCGTATCCTTCACCAAGTGCCAGGTATCATCATTGAGCTCCATCTCCACCAGAACGTAGCCAGGGAAGAACTTGCGCTCACTTTTACGCTTTTGCCCGGCACGCATCTCCAGAACTTCTTCAGTCGGCACCAGCACTTCGCCGAACATGTGCTCCATACCAGACCGGGCGATGCGGTCTTTAAGCGCCAGCATTACTCTTTTTTCGTAACCCGAGTAAGCGTGAACCACATACCAATGCATTGCCATCTGAATTCCTCTGACTAGCCAATTATCCTTGAGATGATTGCGCCCAGTGCTGTATCGAGCAACCAGAGCACCAGGGCAACAATTAACACAACCACCAACACAATAATTGTCGTCTGGGTTGTTTCCTGACGCGTTGGCCAGACTACTTTGCGTATTTCCGTTCTGGCCTCAAGACACAGATTCAGAAATGCAGCACCTTTGACTGTCTGCACGGCAATCCAGCCCGCCAAGCCGGCGAGGATCAGCAGACCCACGACGCGAAGCAATAGGGACTCCGCCGCGAAATAGGCGTTTGCGTAAACACCTCCGCCGACGATGACTGCAACAGCTATCCACTTCAGCAAATCTTGCTTTGGGGCCTGTGTAGTAGATTTATCCGACATAATATTTTGTCTCAGCGCTGCCATTTAATGGCAGGCCAGGAGGGAATCGAACCCCCAACCTGCGGTTTTGGAGACCGCCGCTCTGCCAATTGAGCTACTGGCCTATACTTTTTCAAGATGCACAAGCCGAAACCCCTGTGACGGATGTTTCGGCTTGTGCGGTTCCTGCTATTTTACGTTTGCAACTACCTGTACTGACATCAAAGATTACGTCTTGCTTACTCGATAATCTTTGAAACCACGCCAGCGCCCACGGTACGGCCGCCTTCACGGATCGCAAAGCGCAGACCTTCGTCCATCGCAATCGGTGCAATCA
>PASF01000005.1 GCA_002711845.1 Gammaproteobacteria bacterium
CCTGGTGTTTGCACCGGGCAGTGACTTCCAGGATCTGGCCGTGGGAGAGACCCGCGACGTGGTGATTGGTGTTACTGCCACGGACGCACATGGCGCCACGGCCACCAATGATGTGACCATCACCGTCACCGGCACCAACGACGCGCCTGAATTTACTGGCGGCACAACATCTGCCACCATCACCATGAACCCGGTTCAGGCACCGTTCACGCTGGAGCAGTGGACAGGTTACCAGTCAGACCAGTTGGCGAACCTGAAGACTTACGCCGCCAATAACGCACCCAACTACACCGTCAGCACGAATGTCATCGACTACACGGATGATCCGGCGGGATTCGCGGGCGAAATCCCTGGCAGTTCTCCCTGGCCTGCTGCACTGGCAACGGGCGAAACGACAAACGGCGGTATCAACAATACGTTCTTTGCCAGGGTAACAACCGATATTGTCATCACCGAGGCGGACACTTATACCTTCCGCACCTTTAACGACGACGGGGTGTTTCTGTCAGTCAACAATCAATCACTCATCAGCAATTCGGGCTATTTCGGGGAAACTGCTTTTGAAGGCAGCATCACGCTGAGCCCCGGCGTCTACCCGCTGGAGCTGTATTTCTATGAAGGCGGTGGCGAAGCATCGCTGGAGCTGAGCTATAAAAATTCCAGTGGTATATACCAGCTGGTAGGCAACCCACCGGTGACCGCCAGTGGTACGCTTGATTTTGATGACGTTGACCTGAGTGATGCCCATACCGTCACCACGGATGTTGCCAGCATTGGGTCGTATACCGGTTTAACCGCAAGCCTGGCCACTGACACCACCGGCAGTGGCACCGGCGGACAGGTCGACTGGGTTTACGAGCCTAATGCATCTGTAACTCAGTTACTTCAGAGCCTGGGAGAAGGTGAAACGTTTGAACAGGAGTATGCTGTAACGATCAAAGATGGCAAGGGTGGTTCTGACACCCAGATCGTCACTATAACCACTGTCGGTGTCAACGATGCGGCCGTGCTAGGCAATGAAGTCGTCACGCTAACCGAGACCGACGCGCAACTGACGGCATCGGGCACCCTGTCAATCGCTGATATCGACAACGGCGAAAACTTCTTCACAACTCAAAGCAATACAGCTGGCACTTATGGCAGCTTCAGCATTGACGCCAATGGCAACTGGAGCTTTGCCTCCGACGGCGCTTTGGATGAACTGGAAGAAGGCGAAGTGGTCACCGATATATTCAATGTTACCAGTGTGGATGGCACAGCCACCACCGTGACGGTGAATATCAACGGCACGGCGGATGGCCCGGTTGCCGAGGATGACAGTAACGCGCTGACCGCGAGCAGTGTCAATAGCGATACTGACAACACGGTTTACTGGGTCGACTGGACCAGCGCGACAGTTGATTCACAAGTCGGTGGCAGGAACCCCACTTATACAGTTGAAGGCACTATCACGCTTAGTGACAGGACGATAGGTGTCACCTATCACGGACAGGCCGCTGAGCCCTGGGGGTCAGTACCGGGCGTACAATTCAACGCTGCTGGCAGCGAAGACTATTTTGTCACCATGAACTCTGCGGGCACCATCACTAGCACGGAAGGTGTTGGAGTATTTACCAGTCCCGAAGTTGGCAATGGGCCGACCAACAATGACATTATTCGTCTGCATCATGCCGACTCTCCAAGAACACTGACGTTCTCTGAGCCCGTCGAAAACCTGTTTTTTGCCATCGTCAGCATGAACAATAACGGTTATCTCTTTGACCAGGATTTCGACGTCGTGGCGAGCGCTGACAGCAGCGCTGAGCGAGGTTACTTTGGTTGGACGGAGGCCTGGGCCAAGACCAACCCTGAACCAGGGCGTTTCGGTATTAGCACTGATCCTGGTGTTACGGGTGTCGGTGGCATGACAGAGTTCCACGGTGTGCTCGCCATCAATAACGCGCTCGAGTCCCTTACCTGGGAAAGCCAGGCCGATGAGAACTGGAATGCCTTCACCATTGGTACTTACGGCGTAGCACAGTCAGCCACAGTGTCCGGCAATGTGTTGGACAACGACGACCTGGGCAATGCACCGTCTGTCGAAATCAGCGATGTCGATGGTAATGCCATGGTCGGCAATTCCGTTACCCTGAACCTGGCGTCCGGTGCCATCCTCAAGGTGGATCGGGATGGCGAATACCTTTATGACGACAATGGCCAGTTTACGTCATTGGCGGCAGGAGAAACCCAAACCGACAGCGTTGTCTACACGGTCACCGATAGCCGAGGCTACAGTGACACAGCAACCCTGGATATCGTCATCACTGGTATCAACGATGCGCCCGAAGCCGTGGCGGACAGCGCCGTTGTTAATGAAGATAGCTCAGTTACCATCAATGTGCTGGCCAATGATACCGATGTGGATAATGGCGATACCCTCACCATCCAGTCCGCGGCAAACGGACAGAACGGTGCAGTTGCCATTGTTGGTGGCCAGCTGGTGTATACACCCAACGCCGATTTCCACGGCACAGACAGCTTCAGTTACGTCATTGCCGACGCCCTCGGAGCAACAAGCACTGCTTCTGTGGATGTCACGGTGACACCGGTTGCGGATACTTTTGTTGTGAGCAACCTGATTCAGAATGGATCCTTTGAAGACGGTCTGAATAACTGGGCTTCCAGCCAGATCAATTACATTGGCGACTGGCAGGCTGCAGATGGCTCCAAGACTCTCGACATGAATGCCGAGAATGGTGGCGGCTATGTGGAACAGACCATCGCGACAGTTGTTGGCCAGGAGTATGTTGTGGGCTTCGCGCTCTCCAAGAACCCGGGCTCGCCAAGCGGCACGGAAACCCTGCGCGTAACAGCAGCCAATGACAGTCAGGATTATGTGTTTAATGCTGCCAACAGTGCGACCAACATGTTGTGGGATAATCACACATTCAGCTTTACCGCTAACAGCACCTCCACAACCGTGCGATTGGCCAGCGCCGATCCGACAGGCGGCACTGATGCCTGGGGGCCGGCCCTGGACGAAGTGGTCGCTGTCACGAACCAGGTTATCACCGGGTTCGATAAAACGCTTGGCGACAAGCTTGATTTCAGCGGCCTGCTGAGCTCAATCAATGCGCCTAACAACAACACGGCCTTCTCGGGAGGTTTCCTTAACTTCCAGGCCTCCGGCAGCGATACTCTCGTGCAGATCGATGCGGATGGTGGCGCTGACGATTATCTCACAGTCGTCACACTGGTCGGGGTGTCGTTGAGCGAGACCGAAACGGGGAACTTCATCCTATAGCGATACAAGCCGCAGCTAGCCCCAAAGATAAAATCCCCGCTTCGGCGGGGATTTTTTTTGCCCGCCACCTGCCGTAACATAGCGCCCTCGCATACCCGACTCTATTCCCTATTGGCAGCCACACTGATGACTGAAACCCCCACCCTCGCCGAGTTTGAGCGAATTGCTCTTGGTCAGAGCCCTTTCTCATTAAACCAAGCACAATGGCAGGACATTGAGACCTCGCATCACTATCTGCTCGATCAGATCTCCAAACGCCGCCTGATATACGGCGTTAATACCGGTTACGGGCCGCTGGCCACGACCTATGTGGAGCCTCATCACTCGGATCAGCTGCAACAGAACCTGGTGCATCACCTGTGCAGTGGCGTAGGCCCGGCGCTGAGCCCGTTGCACACTCGCGCGCTCATCATGGCTCGCTTGTTGAGCCTGTCTCAGGGGCACTCTGGCGCCAGCCCGGCGCTGGTGCAACGCCTGTCTGACTGCCTGACGCACGATTTTCTGCCGGAGATCCCGTCACAGGGCACTGTGGGCGCCAGTGGTGATCTGACACCGTTGGCGCACCTGGCACGGGGGCTTGGTGGTGAAGGACGGGTCCGCCTGGGCGACAGCGACTGGATGACAGCCGCTCAAGCCCACGACCTGCTGGGCTGGAAACCACTCACGCTGGCCGGTAAAGATGCAATCGCGCTCGTCAACGGCACTTCTGTCACGACTGGCATCGCGGCGTTGAACGGCGTCCTTGCGCTGCGCCTGGTCAAACTCAGCGCTGCACTGACGCTGCTTTACGCTGAGTTGCTGCAGGGCAATCGGGAAGCCTTCCATCCATTGATTGGTGACGTACGGCCACACCCCGGCCAGCGCGTGATTCATCAATGGCTCTGGCATAAAAGCGCCAGCAGCCAGAAACTGCAGGCCTGGGTCGCCAGCGGACGCTACCTGCCAGACGCTGCCGCGGGCGACATCCAACAAAACCAGCCGCTGCCGCAGGACGCCTATACCGTTCGCTGCGCGCCGCAAGCACTGGGTGCGGTGCTCGACTGCATCGAGCATCACAATGAGGTGACCCTGCGCGAGTTGGGATCGGTCACTGATAACCCGCTGCTGTTCGCTGAACAGGACACCATCCTGCACGGTGGCAACTTTTTCGGTCAACACCTCGCCTTTGCCAGTGATCACCTGCACAACGCAGTAATACAGATGGCACTGTACAGTGAACGGCGACTCGCGCGCATCACCGACCCGTTGCGTAACGGCGGCCTGCCGGCGTTCATGCAAGGGCAGCAGACAGGGCTGCACAGCGGGTTCATGGGCGCACAGGTGACTGCCACATCACTGGTCGCGGAGATGCGCAGCAACGCAATACCGGCCTCCATACAGTCCATATCCACCAACGCCGACAATCAGGATATTGTCCCCCTTGGCACCATCGCCGCGCGCAAGGCCGCGGCTGCGCAGAATACACTGCAGAAAGTACTGGCGATCGAATTGATGGTGCTGGCGCAGGCGTTGGAAATTCGGGGCCTGGATGGTTTTTCTGACAGCAGCCAACAGCTTTACGCCCTGGTCCGGGAAAGCGTCGAGCCACTGGCGGGCGATCGGGCTCTTGCCGAAGACATCGAGCGGCTGGCGGAGCGACTGGCCAACCCCGATGCGCTGCGGTTCCTCAATATGACGGAATGACTTTCCGCTATGCTAGTATAGGCTGGCCTCAAGCCCGTCAAGCAAGCAAAACCAAAGGTGTGTTATGCGACTGATTTCCTGGAACGTGAATGGCATTCGCGCTGCCGTTAAAAAAGATTTTCTGAGCAAGCTGCCAGAGCTAAAACCGGATGTATTATGTCTGCAGGAAACCAAAGCGCAGGATGAGCAGGTTCTGGCTGCCCTGGGCGACAAGCATGGTTTTCAGGTGGTGCCGCATTCGGCCGTCAAGCCGGGCTATTCCGGCACCGCCATACTCAGCCGACGGCAACCCCTGTCAGTCGACTTTGGTCTGGATATCGAACAGCACGACCAGGAAGGCCGGGTGATTACCGCCGAGTTTGAAGACCTTTTCCTGGTGACGGTTTACACACCTAATTCCGGCAGCGAGCTGAAACGCCTGGAGTATCGCGAGCAGTGGGACCGGGATTTCCAGAAACATGTAGAGCAGCTGGAGATAAAGAAGCCGGTGATTATCTGCGGTGACCTGAACGTCTGTCACCAACCCATCGACATCGCCAGACCCGATGCCAATTACAATAAAAGCGCCGGGTATACCCAAATAGAGATTGATGGCATTACCAACCTGCTCAAGGCCGGTTACATCGACAGTTTTCGTCATCTTTATCCGGACACCGTAAAGTACAGCTGGTGGAGTATGCGCGGTGGGGCCCGCGCCCGGAACGTGGGCTGGCGGCTGGACTATTTTCTGGTGTCAGAGAAACTGGCAGGGCGCATCAAAGGCGCCGAGATCCTCAATGATGTATATGGGTCGGATCACTGCCCCGTGGTGCTGGAGCTCGACTGAGGTCAGTCGGCACGTGTTACGCGGGCTTCCTTGATAACGACGACTACGGCCTGTTCCGTTCGATTCACCAGCGTGTACTGCTGACCTTCACTGATTGCTGACCAATGGCCAGCCGCCAACAGCTCTTCAGTGATGCCATCACTGCGCATGAGCTGCAGCTCACCTGCTGTTGCCTGCACCACATAGGCCGGGTGCTGATGCTGAACAATCCCGGTCGACGCGCCCGGCGCCAACGCCAGCCGCCAGGCGCGAAACCAGCCGTTGCTGACATCCGGCGCTAGCGCCAGGCCCGCGGGCAGTGTTGTGTCGTCTTCCTCATTGACAGGGTCTGCGTAACTGGTCAGCGCAATGATTTGGAACAGTCCCGGCCCGGGGTTACTGACACGATGGGTGTATTCTTCATCAACATAGCGTGTGACGCTGGACAGCCGGCCGTTCAACGGTCCGTCGCCATTGCTGATAAAGGTATACAGAATGGCGGCATCGTGGGTGTGCGGCAAGGTCATGTCACCCGGGTTGATCTGCACGTCCAGCAACCTGACATCGGCGCCGGTGTCGCTCTGCAGACGGTGCACAGTTCGGTGACGCGGCTCCTGCACAATCGGCACCACCCGCACCGGGTCTGTCAGACCCACAAAATCTTCCGGCGCACCTTCGGTCAATGTTTCCGGAGCCGGATTATCTGGTTGCGCGTGAACGCCGCCCACACCCAGGAGCACTGTGCAAAAGGCCGTGGCGAACACTGATGTTTTAAGACGAACTCTCATCACTGAATTAAACAACCCCTTGCTGTAATAAGCAAATTTAAAATGACAGGAAAATCAGAACTGATTGACACCCTGCTCCCGCATACATGACGCCTTAAAAGCGCCGTAGGCAGCGAAAGCCGAGAGCAACTCTTCAAACGTCCTGCGACGGGAACGTGTAGAATGCCCACCCATGACAGCAGAAACCTCAACAGATCAACAATTCGACGTTGTGATCATCGGCGCCGGTGCCGCCGGGCTGATGTGCGCGGCAGTGGCGGGCAGGCGTGGTCGGCGCGTATTGGTGCTCGACAGTGCCAACAAAGTGGGCAAGAAGATCCTGATGTCGGGTGGTGGTCGCTGCAACTTCACCAACATGCACTCGACGCCGGACAACTTTATTTCCAGCAACCCGCATTTTGCGAAATCGGCCCTCAGCCGTTATACCCCCTGGGATTTTATTGCACTGGTGGAAAAACACGGCGTGTCCTATCACGAAAAGAAGTTGGGCCAGTTGTTCTGCGATCACTCCTCCAAAGACATCGTGCGTTTGTTGCTGGACGAGTGCGAAGCCGTGGGGGTGAAGGTGCTGACCCAATCGCCCGCGAGCAATATCACCTTAGGGTCGCCACATCGTCTGCAAACGCCCAGGTTCTCGGTCAGCTGTGAATCGCTGGTGATTGCCAGCGGTGGTTATTCCATCCCCTCCCTGGGGTCGACCGGTTTTGGTTTCGATTTTGCCCGCTCCCTCGATATTCCGGTACTGCCCACACGAGCCGGCCTCGTGCCAATTACACTGGAGCCTCGGCAACTCAAGAATTTCCAGGATTTTTCCGGCGTGTCTGTTGACACCGTTACCACCGCTGGAGGAACCGCATTTCGAGAAAATCTTCTGTTCACACACAAAGGACTGAGCGGTCCTGCGATTTTGCAGGCGTCGTCATACTGGCAGCCCGGCGAAGCACTGGAGATCGACCTGTTTCCCGATCTCGATCTGGCCGAACACATTCAACAGATGCAGCAGCAGCGGCCCAAACTGGAGTTGAAGAACCTGCTCGGCGAACAGCTTACCAAGCGGGTCGCTCAGCGCTGGTGTGACCTGTGGCTGGAGAACAAACCACTCGATCAGCTGACAGCGGACGACATTGCGCGCGTGACGTCGGCATGCAAACCATGGAAAGTCTGGCCCGCCGGCACCGAGGGTTACCGGACCGCCGAGGTGACGCTGGGCGGTGTGGACACCAATGCGCTGTCCTCAAAAACCATGGAGGCACGCAACCACCCGGGGCTATATTTCATCGGCGAGGTCGTGGACGTGACCGGCCACCTCGGTGGCCATAATTTTCAGTGGGCCTGGGCGTCGGGGCACGCTGCCGGGGAGTATGCCTGACGGCAGTTGTCAGGCTCACCCAAAACACCAACTATGGAATAAAACCTGATTAGAGAAACGTGACTATGAGCGACCACAAAGATATAACAAACGTCGACATCGAAGCCCAGATGCGGGAATGGATTGCCCGCTTTGTGGTGGGCATGAACCTGTGCCCCTTTGCCCGCCGACCGGTTGAGGGAGATCAGGTAAAAATCGTGGTCACCGATGCGCGCGATAACGAAGCGTTGCTGGAAGCGTTGCAGAGCCAGCTGGCGTGGCTTGATGCACAGCCGCCCGCCAAAATCGAAACCACATTGATTGTGATTCCACAGATGCTTGGTGATTTTCTCGACTACAACGATTTTCTGGATATGGCCGACGCCCTGCTGGAAGAATTCGGCTGGGTCGGTCAGTTTCAGTTCGCTACTTTCCACCCCAACTATCAATTCGCAGGCACCCTGCCCGGCGACGCTGAGAACTATACCAACCGCGCACCGTGGCCAACCCTGCAGCTGCTGCGCGAAGACAGTCTGGAAGCGGTGCTCGCCAACTACCCGGACCCCGAACAGATCCCCGAGCGCAATATCGACGCCATGGAACAACTGGGTGCCGCGAAGCTGGCGGATTTGCTGCAGGAATGCCGTGGGGCGAAACCCACCAACTGACCAACCGGATGCAAGCTGCCGGGTCTTTTGAGCGCGGGCCCGGCTCATCACTCAGATAGACATCACGCAGCCCGGCCTGTTGCAGCTGCTCAATGCAGGTGCTGATGGGTTTGGTGGCATAGCCGATGGTGTGCATGTCACGAGGTGGGCTTTGCGTCAGTCGTCACAATGTAGTGGCGTACATCATCAGCAAGGCGCATGCGCGTTTTTGCCCGCTCGAAATCCTGTTCCGACGCCAGACCGGCATCAACAACCAGGCGCCATTCGCTGATAAAATTGGCGTTGATCAGTACCTCCCCCAGCGCACTGTATGACGACTGCCGCTCGGCCCGGGCCAGATCGCGAATCGCAGTGACGACCACCTCCGGCATCTGCCAGTGCGAGACCACCAGCACACTGAGTTGCATGGACTTCTGGTGAAGCAGGTGTTTGACCACTGATGAGCCCAGCTTCTCATCCGGGTTGGAACGCCTGATCGCATCAACCATCAATTTGAAAATCATTATCTTGCCGATGTCGTGGACCAATCCAATCAGAAACGCGGTATCGCCATCCAGACCTCGCAGCCCGGCCAGATCACGACACAATTGTGCCGTGTCTTCACTGTGTATCCAGATCTTTTCACCGAACGCCTTGAAATAGACATGACTGATAGTCGACACATTTTTGACAAACGACAGCAACACATGCTGCTTGACGCCCTGACTGCCCAACAAGGTGAAGGCCCGCTTGATGTCAGTAATGTCCTCGCCGCCGGGATTGTATTGCGCGCTGTTGGCAACCGATATCAGCTGCGCAGCGATGGTCGGATCTTTTTCCACCACGGCACAGAAGGCTTTCAGATCGAAGTCATCGGAATCGAGCAAGGCCATCAGCTTACTGACAGAGTGCGGCAGTTTCGGCAGACGCGCCAGCAGAGAATCCGGCTTGTCCAGCAGCGCGTTGATATCAAGCAGAACCTTGCGCTCCAGCGACGATATACCGTCAGCTTTTTGCCCGGCCAGCAGGTAATCGTAAAACAACTGATCAGCGTCGCGGATCGTCATCTCGTTGAATTTGATTTCTTCACTGAGCGCCGCATGGGCAGCCTCGTCATGGTCGACGATCTGTTCCCGCTCACGAGAGACGGGCGCACGAGAGACGGGCACATGAGAGACGGGCACATGAGAGGCGGGTTCAAGAGAGGCAGGTGCAAGAGAGGGTGACGCAGGTTGCTCGCCTGTTCTGCCAAAGAGCCTGTCCAGCAATTTTCTCAACACATAGGCTCCTGGTGAACCGGATTTAACAATCAGTTTGTCATCGTACCGTGAATTATGCGAACTTACCGGTGAATTATAACAGAGCGCTACAGGACACATCATGATTGACATCAACGCAGTGCGAACGAAATCACCACTGTCTGTCACACCCCTCCTGTGGCTGCTTGCCTTCGCGGGCTCCAGTCTGCTGTATATTGCCCTGCCCGACCTCATCCCGTCATCATGGCGCTGGTTCTTCAAGATCATCCCCATTGCCATGCTGCTGCAACTGGCGCTGACCCGCACCCGTGACAAGACCCGCACGCTTCTGAGCCTGGGCCTGATACTGTCGGCTATTGGTGATGTTCTGCTGGCACAACAGGGCATGTTCGTACAGGGGCTGGCGGCGTTTCTGCTGGCACAGATCACCTACACGATTCTGTTCCTGACGCAGTTCCAGTGGCAACCCCGGCGGCTGCCCTGGGTGCTGTTGATCATCGTCTACGCACTGGTCTGTACGCTACTGATTGTGCCGGCGGCTGGTGACATGACGGCCCCGGTTACTGCCTACATGATTGCCATCAGCCTGATGGCGATTGCTGCCGGACTTCGCCACGATGCGCAGTTCATGTGGGTGGCCATGGGCGCGCTGATATTCATGATCAGTGACACACTGATTGCAGTGAACCAGTTCGTGGCCCCGTTCGCGTATTCGGGCGTGGCGGTGATGACCACGTATTACCTGGCACAATGGCTGATTTGTGTGGGTGTCGTCGGCTCGCAACAACAAGCCCGACTAGAAGCGGAACGTGTAGTTGACCTTTAATGCCCCACCCCTGGACAGGGTCGAAAAACGGCTGTCGCGCAGCGGCCCATCGTCGTAGAGCCAGTTGTTACTCCAGACCAGGAAGACATCATTACCCGGCTGTATGATCCAGCGCAGACGGGCGTAAACACCGACCACATGGGACAGGTCATCGTACTGCACATTGCCGGTGATCGCCGTCCACGGGCTCAGGTTCCAGGCCCAGGTCAGGCGCAGCAGGTTGGTGTCAAAATCGCCCTGCGGCAGGGTAACCTCGTTGCGCTGATAATTGGCCGACAGGGATACGCCAATGCGTGGCCGGACGGTGCCGGACACTTCAATACTGTCACGGTACCCGCCCCAGAACCCGGCATGGGCAACTTCCAGCGCGCCGGACAGCATACGACGGCCGGCCGTGTTGATGCTGGCAGACCATTTATCGGAATGGTAGTCGCCGGGTAGAATCCTGATGGCATCTTCACCGCTGCCGTAGATGGTAAAAATGCGGTCAAGCCTCTCAAAGTTGCGCCCGACTTCGAGGGCCATGCGATCCCCGCTCTCAAAGTTCAATTGCAGCGGGGTGATATTGATATTGCGTGTCAGCAGGCGATTGTCCAGATCCGTCAGGTGTTCGTAATAAATCTCGTGCTCAGTCTGACGGACCAGTTCCCAGCCCTGGGGCCGGGGCGCAATGGTCAGCGTCGGCTGATGACGTCGGAAGCCGCGACGGTCAGCAAAACCCACTGCCGGATCCCAATTCTCACCAAATTCCCGGTGTGATGAATGAAAGCTAACCAGGTCGTTTGGAAACGCCATGCGGACACCGCGCGAACGCCGGCTGGATGATGTCAGGTCACCGCCATCGACCGGGTCGGTATGGTAGGCCAGAAAACCTTCGAACTGGGCATTGTACTGCCCAAGAAACTGCGAGGTGTAAAAATCAAAGTCGGCGCCCACGGTGTGGCGATCTTCCAGCAATTCATCACCGGTGATCCCGTCCGAGGCACGTCGGGTATAGATCATGCCCACATGTGATTGTTGAAACAGACGGCGTTTCACCCGGCCTACGGTGAAATCCTCAGCGGCCCAGGGTCGCGCCGAGCCATCACGGTTCTCCAGCGTGATATCGTCGGTACGGACCTGGTACAGGCCCACTTCGTAGTCGCCAACCTGGCCGCCCAGGCGGGCGCCGAAGCTGATCGGCACTTCCTGCCCTTCAACAAGGCCAATCCGGCGACTGAAAAAGGGATCAGCCCAGTTGAATGAGAACACCCCGGAGCCCTCAAGAAAGAACTCGCGCTGCTCAGGAAAGCGCAGCGGGAAACGGGTGAGGTTGACCTGGCGGTTATCGACTTCCACTTCGGCAAAATCAGTGTTCAGCGTCAACGCACCGCGCAGCGACGGGGTCAGTGAATAGGTGATATCGATGCCCACCTTGGCTTCCTCGCCACTGTTGGCGCCGGCCGCGGGTCCGCTACTGCTGGATGCATTAACAAAGGGTTTGAGCTCAATGCCCCGGCCCTGGCTCAGGCCGCTGAGGCCGAGCAGGCGCCCGGTATGAACGGGACGAAACAGGCCTTCGTTACGACGCCAGCCACTCCACAGAATCTCTTCGTTATAACGCCGTATGGTGCGCTGGAAATTGATACCCCAGGCATTCAGTGAAGGGTCGAAGTTCAGCGTCGAAAACGGGATGCGCACTTCCACCGACCAGCCGTCAGGCTGGATGGCAGTCCGGATGTTCCACAGGCCGTTCCAGCGTTTGTTGAATCCACCGCCCCCTTCGATCAGACCATCGCCCAGCAGACCCGCCGGGTTGGTTTCAAAGAAATAACCCGTCCGGTTGTCATCGAAGGTACTGATGATCCACATAAAACGGTCATCGGTGCCCAGCCCGGCGTCACGTTGCAACTGGTAGGCCAGGATGCCCTCAGGATCGGAGTCGTACATCATCGCGCCGATGTACAGCGCCTGATCGTCATAGAGAATCCGGATCTCGGTTGGCTCACTGGGCACGCCACCTTCGACCGGCTCCTGCTGGCGGAATTCGGTGATGGGCTGCGCCGTGGCCCAGACTTCCTCGTCCAGGAAGCCATCAAGCTCCACGTCCATGTCAGCCGGCATCCGGCCGGCCATGACCGTGGGCCGGGTATCGTCAGTGGCAGCGCCGGTCTGCGCCAGGCTGGCTGACGGCAACAGCGTCGCGGTCAGCCAGCAGGACACAAGACACAGGTGCACAGCGCTGCCTGACTTGCGCCCGCTCAGGTTGCCGGATCGATTTCCGCGCAGCGCCCGCCCGGTGGTGGCAGCCCACGCAATGATGGCGCTGGTCATCTGCGTAATGCTTTTTTGTCCACCTTGCCCACGGGCGTCAGCGGAATCTGGGCGACAATATGGATATATTTTGGCACTTTGAACGGTGCCATCTTATCGCGACAGTAGGCCATTACCTTGTCATGCACCGCATCGTCGCCCAGTGCCTTGCCGGCATCGGAGAGCTGAATATAGAGGTTGACGACATCATTGCCGGGGCGTTCTTCATCAGGCGTGCCAATGATGGCGGACAGCTCGATCTCGTCTATCTCTTTGAGCTTGTTTTCTATTTCAACCGAAAACACCTTGTAGCCGCCAACAATCAGCATGTCTTTGGCGCGATCGCAGATGGTGATATAGCCGTCTTTGTCTTTGCGCGCCACGTCACCCGTATAGAAACAGGTTTTGCCGTCAAAGCTGCGCAGCGCACGATTGGATTCATCCGGCAGCCCCAGATAACCGCGGAACACCTGCGGTCCGTTAACGATCAGCTCACCGGGCTCGTCCGCTGGCATTTCCTTTTTGCCGGTTTCAGCATCCACAATACGGATATCGGTGCCCGGCAGGGGCAGACCGATGGTGCCGGGGCGGGCGCGCCCGGGCGGGTTCATGGTCAATGTCGGGCTGGTTTCAGTCAGGCCATAGGCTTCACAGAACTTGCCATGACCAATGATCTCCTCGACCTTGCGGATCAGCTCAACCGGTGCCGGCGCCGCACCGGACACAGCCACTTTCAGACGCGAGAAATCCACCTTTCTGAACAGCGGCTCACTGAGCAGCATCTGATACAGGGTGGGCACATTGCCCAGCACCGTGGGCGGATGTTTGAGCATCGCCTGGCAATAGGATTTGACATCCCTGGGATTGGGCACCACCAGCATCAGTGCCCGCTTGCGCAGCCCCATAAACAGGGCACTGAGTCCGGCGATGTGGAACCAGGGCAGTACCGACGCGAAGGTTTCCTTGCCGACATCGTAAGTCACCACGGTTTCGTTCTGTACGACATTGCTCATAATATTGCGCAGCGACAACTCGGCACCTTTGGGGTTACCCGTGGTGCCGCCGGTATACTGAATCATGAACACATCTTCCATGCGACACGGCTCAAACACGCGGGTGTTGTCAGCGAGGTTGATATCAGGCCAGAGCGACACACAGCGCACATGCGCCAAGGCAGGCAACGCAACCTTGGGCACCTTGCCGGTCACTGACGCCAGCCATTTTTTCCAGGCCGGCAGAAAATCAATGGGGCCCGTTGTCATGACCGCTCGCAGTGTTGGCAGTCGGCCGTCCACTTGCGCCGCTATCGGCGCAAACAGCTGATCCAGGGTAATCAGCAGCCGGATATGGGCATTCTCAACCTGATAAACAATCTCATCGGGTTTAAGCAATGGCGACACACCTGATGCCGGACAGCCCAGTTTGGCTGCAGCCAGCAGACCGATCACATACTGCGGACTGTTGGGCAGATGCAGTCCGACCACGTCACCGCGCTCCACCCCCAGCTCGCGCATGCGATTCGCCAGGCGATTGGCCAGGTCATCAACCTGCCCGATGGTCAGGGTAACGCCCAGGTAGTAGATACAGGGCGCGTCCGGGGCCTCAGCCACATGGCGTTCCACAATAGCCGGTATTGACTCGTCAGGGACAGGTGGCATGGGCTGCATATCGGGCATTACTTTTTCCTCACTGATTACGGTAAGTGCTCGTCGGCGGCAACTGCGCCCCGGACAGATCGTCCGGCACACTCTGCTCGCGCACCACCCGATGGGTCAGCGTGCCGATGCCTTCGATACTGGCGCTGATGGTCTCGCCGTCTATCAGATAACCCGAACCGGTCGCCCGTTCAACACGTCCGGAGCCGGTGCCGCCGGAGGTGCCGCTCTGCAGCACGTCGCCGGGGAAAATGGTGATCAGGGATGAGGCATACTCGATCAGCTCCGGGATGTTGTGGATCATGTCACCGGCACGGGCTTCCTGCACGGTGACGCCATCCACAACCGTGATCTGGTGCAGACGCTCCATGGGGTCGCCATAGAATTCCTTGGGCACAATCCACGGACCATGCGGGGCAAAGGTGTCATGGCCCTTGCCGACAAACCAGTCCAGCCCCGAGCTGAAGCCCCCTGGCGGACGGCCGCCGCGATCGGAGATATCCATAGCCACCATGTACCCAAAAACGTGGTCATAGGCGCGGGCCGCTGAGACGTATTTGCCAGAGCGACCAAACACGATGGCCATCTCCACTTCGTATTCAATCTCGTCGCGGCCATAAGGCATGATCACATTCTCACCGTCACCAATGACGGCGCCGCGGGTCGGTTTCAGAAACAGATAGGGGACACCACGGTTCTCCCGGCGCTCACGGGTGCGTTGCGCCAGCTGCTCTTCGGTACAACCTTCGCAGGCGTGGGTATAAAAGTTGACCGCCGCGTTCATGATCTTGCTGGGGTACTGGATCGGGGCGCGAATATCCACGTCCTCAACCGCATGAATATAGTCAGGACGGTTATTGCCGCTCAACAGGCCGGCTTCCACCAGCGCGTTGACGATCTCGTACACCCGGTATTTCAGGCCATATTCGTAACCTTCAATCAGCCCCAGTACATCACCGGGCATATCGACGCCCACGTACTGCGGCATCATCTCCAGCGCCCTGTTGGCCTCGACCAGATCCACAATCAGGGAATCGTCACGCATCACCAGGCCGGCAAACTGCTCGTTGCCGATGGCAAAGGTGCCCACCTTGAACGGCTCGGCCGGTTGAATATCGGGTTGGGCCAGCACACTGGCCGGCAGGGCAAGCAGCGCCAACATGGCCGCCATCGCCAGGGTAAACAGGGATCTTCTTTGCATTGTCCTTACTCCCTAAAAGCACGTCATTGTTATTTTTAAATGGGGAGGTCAACGTTACCCCTAATCAGGGATTCTGTCCAATGCCGCGCGGCCTCAGGAAGACCCACTCGGCAATCACCAGATTCGGCACCCACGCCAGCCAGGCTATCGCTGGATAGGCCTGATCAAACGGCACACCCATCATCAGAAACAGCGGCAGCCAGATGCGCAGCGTCACGGCACCCAGCGTCAACGCGTAACTACGAATCATCCAGCGTTGGTGCAACACGATATCGCGCTGAAGGATATAACAAAAAGCCAGGCCGGTGGAGACCAGCCAGAGCACAGCCAGCAGACCAAAACCAAAACGTGCCGCCAGCCCGCCGGACGCATAAAAAGCCAGATACAGACCGGCAATTCCACCAATCAGCACCCCACCTACGTAGATGCGGCCCGCCCAACGGTGCAATTGCGGATAACGGCTTCGCCAGCCCTTGTTAAACTGGCTGGCACCGGCCAGCAGCACAATACCGCCGCCCAGAAAGTGCAGCAGCGCTGCGCTGGGAGTGGTCAAAACCATGTCCCCAACAAAGGCGCCCCGCAAGGCCGGCACCAGCCCCTGGACCAGCGCATAGGCACTTACGCCAATGGCGGCAAACAACATCAGATACCAGAAAGCACTTTTTACTCTGGTGTTTATTATCATGAGGCTCTCCCGTTGAAGATGCACCTGATTGTAGTCCTCGCGGACTATTTGCGGAAGATAAAACCGGCTGCACCCACTTTACACAACCACGCCATTTTATCGCTAATACGAAGGATTCGTATTTGCAATATCGTTTAAACCCGTTATACTACCCGCCTTCTCCGGATACCCATACTCTCAGGCAGGATTTCAATTCAATGAAACACAATGCACTGGCACTCGCCGTTCTCTCCGCCACAGTTACCTGTTCAATTCCTCATTTGGCCGTTGCCGCCGAAGCCCAGGCTTCGCAGATCGAGGAAGTCATTATCAAGGCCATACGTGAGGATCGCCAAAGCAGCGGCGCCACCGGCATGGATCTTGATGTCTACGAGACACCACAGTCGTTGACCATTCTGGATGCGCAAACACTGGCTGATTTTGGTCTTGAAGACATCAACAGCATGCTGGAGATGACCACTGGCATAAACGTGGACGCGTCGGAGACCGACCGCACCTATTACAATGCACGCGGTTTTGATATCACCAGCATGCATGTGGACGGTATTGGTGTGCCTTTTGGCACCCTGGTGGTGGGCGATCTGGATACCGCCATCTACGAAAAAGTCGAGGTGATTCGCGGCTCCAACGGCCTCATCACCGGCCTGGGCAACCCCTCCGGCACAGTAAACTATGTGCGCAAGCGCCCAGGCAATGAATTTGACATGAGCACCACGCTGACCGCTGGTCGCTGGAATGATCACCGCATCGTCACCGACATCTCCACCCCGCTCACCGAAAGCGGCCGCTGGGCCATGCGTTTTACCGGTGTCTACCAGGACAAGGACAGCTGGCTCGACCACTACAGCAACAATCGCAATGTCGGCTCCGTAATCGTCGACGGTCAACTTGGCAACGCCGTCACCGTGGCCCTGGGGTATACCCACCAGGACAATAACAGCGATGGCGTCCTGTGGGGCGCGGCGCCCATCATCTACAGCAATGGTGTGCAGGCTGATTTTCCCGTTTCGACCTCAACCACCATGGACTGGACCTACTGGGACACACTCACCCAGACTGCTTTTGTGGAACTGGGATGGCAAATGTCTGACGACTGGCGACTGACCAGCACCGTGACCCAGACCGATTATGAAGAAAACTCGGAAGTCTTTTATGTGTACTGGAATACCGGCCTGGATGCTGATACCGGCCTGGGCATGTTCGCTTATCCGGGCAAGTACGACGGTGATCGCGACACGCTGATGTGGGATTCCAGACTGCAGGGTAGCTTTAGCGCCTGGGATCAGCAACACCAGTTCAATCTCGGCCTGAGCCTGGCGGACAGTGATTCAGGTACACTGGATTCGGCCGCGCTGACCGGTTTTGATGCCATGCCGTCGTTCCCGGGCTGGCGTGGTGATGAAGTGGCGCGTCCGGTCTGGGACACGCCAAGTCAGGCGGCGCTCGATGAAATGTCGCTGAACAGACTGTATGGCTCCTTGCTGTTATCGATGACCGACGACATCAACGTCATTCTGGGCATGAGCATGGTCGACTACAAAAACCGCGGCGTGAGCTGGGGTGTATCGACGGATTCCGACGAAGACGGCGGTAGCCCTTACCTGGGTCTCACCTGGGAAGTGCTGGATGACCTGAACCTGTATGCCAGCTACAGTGACATTTATCAGCCGCAATATTATCTGGACGAAAACCTGCAGCCCCTGGGTTCGGCGGAAGGCAAAAGTTATGAACTGGGCTTAAAAAAGCAGTTCAACAATAACCTGCTGGCCAGCGTTGCGGTGTTCAGAACGGAACAGCAGAACCTGCAGGAATTTTCTGCCTACAGCGACGGCGATGGTGTTGATGACACCGATTACAGTGATGATTTTACCTACGCCATTTATCGCGGCATCAACGTGGAAGCAGACGGCATTGAACTGGAAGTCGCAGGCAATCTCACTGACCAGCTGCGCATCCAGGCCGGTTATACCCACCTGAAACTGGAAGACCCCAACAACGATGAAGCCCGCACCTTTATCCCGCGCAATTCATTCAAGATGCTGGCCGACTGGAATCCAGCGTGGTCAGCCAAGCTGAACATGGGTCTGTCATTGCGATGGCAGGATGATGTGTACTTTGACTCCGCCTATGGCCGCATCAGCCAGGACGCTTACTCGGTGCTGGGCGGTTATGCCAGCTACGCCGTCAGTGATGCACTGAGCCTGTCGCTGAACCTGAACAATGTTGCCGATGAAAAGTATCTGAGCTCGGTCAAGTATGAACAGTCCTACTTCGCTGAGCCTAGAAGTTACAGCCTGTCGGTTGTGTGGGATTACTGAACATGATGGCAAGCGGAATGGCCGGGCTGGCGTCATTGCTGGCAGTAGCATGCATATACTGGAGCTGGCGCCAGCGCCGTCAGGCAGTGATCGCGATCGTTGGCTGGCTGCTGGCGCTGGCATCGGCGGTGCTCTGGTCCCGTGTCTTCGGGCCGGAGTTTGGCGTCATGTATGCCACAATCACCTTTGTGTGTCTGACCTGGCTTGCCGTCCTGTTTGGCACCTTGTCGGCAAGCTCGGGCGCAGCAGCAACTGAACCCCGCAATGGTGAGTCTCGTGTTGCCTTGCGACCCTATCAGGCATTGGCCAGACCAAAGGCGGCAGACATTGTGAAACACGGCGGCCTGTTCCTGATGTCCGTGCCGGCCACCGGCCTGTTGTCGCTGATGCTGAGCGTCGCCCTCGTGCTTTATCTGCCCTGGACGCTGCTCAACAAGATCGCGGTCGCCATCTTTCTGTGGCCGGTGCTGTGGGGCGCGCTCAGCGCCTGGATTGCTGCCCAGGACAAACTCGCCAGACCCCTCACGGTCGTCGCGGCGCTGTTTGTGCTCGGCGGCCTCGCCCTGTTCATCTGACTGCAGATTCAACAATCCGGAAATTCCACTACCTGGCTGACCACATTTATGAATATTCCTGCCAAACTCGTTAAAAGTTCTCTCTCCAGTCACTCCTGGCTTGGCCTGCTGGTGGGCGGCCTGATGTTTATCATCTGCCTGAGTGGCACGCTGGTGGTGTTCTATGAAGAAATAGAGCGCTGGGAGCAGCCAGTCGCAGAAGAAAACGTCGTCATTGCCCCGCAGGTACTGGAAAACAGTTTCAACCGTTACATTGCCAGCAGTGACACCAACGTGACCGAGCACATGTACATCGTGTTTCCGAACGAGGCGATCCCGCGCTACAAATTCTCCAGCGACACCGAAGGGCGTTATGTCAATCAGGACGGCAGCCTGGGCGCCGATGCCGTTGATGATCTGACCAACATGCTGGTGGGACTGCACATCAATCTGCATTTGCCGGTGAATATTGGCATCGTGATAGTCAGTGCACTGGGTGCATTACTGTGCGCGTTGATCATCACCGGTTTTCTATCGCATCCATCCATCGTCAAGGATGCCTTTAAACTGCGTTCAGGCGGAAAAGGCCGACTGGGTCAGGTGGATCTGCATAACCGGCTCAGCGTCTGGGGCGCGCCGTTTCATCTGATGATCGGCCTGACCGGAGCCTATTACGGATTTGTCATGTTGCTGGTTGGCATGTTTGCTCTTTTCATGGACGGCCAGACACCAGCGTCAGTTACTGAAACAGTTTTCCCTGCCGAACCCGCGCTGGAGAATCAGGCGCCCGTGTACGGTGTCGCCCGGGCCCTGGAAACGGTAAACGAGATGTCGCCCGACGGCAAACTGTTGTATATGCTGGTGCATGACGCGGATACCGACAGCCGGTTCATGGAGTTTTATGTGCAACAACCCGGCCTGCTGGCCTGGTCTGAGAACTACCGTTTTGACACCGCCGGCAACTACCTGGACACCGCCGGTTACACGCAGGGTGCGCCGGCCCAGCAGATTCTGTATTCCGTTTACCGTATTCACTTTGGCAACTTTGCCGGCGTGATCACCAAACTGTTATACGTGATACTTGGGCTGTCATTGACGGTCGTGTCTGCCTCCGGCATCAATATCTGGCTGGAGAAGCGCAAATACCGTGATGCCCTCAACCTGATCTGGCCGGGTGTGGTCTGGGGCATGCCGCTGGCCATTGCCGTCGCCAGCTTTACCCAGGTCATCTTCCACCTGCCCTCGAGCGCAATTTTCTGGGGCGGCCTGCTGGTGACCATGACCGCCGGCCTGTTTCTGCCGGGTCGTGATGAAGTCAGATACAAGCGCCTTCTGCAGCGCCTGACAACGGCGGTACTGTTGCTGCTGGTTGTCGCCTACACCATCAAGTTTGGCAATGCTGCGATATCCCCAGCGGGTTTGCCGGGACTGGTAGTAATACTGGCAATTGCGACCGTATTGTTTTTGATGGCAAAGGACCGGTCGCGAACAGCATTAGTTTATCGCCAAATGCGCCACTGAATAGTGTTTTTGCTTTGAGCCGACACCCTGCTTTTGCACTCCGTCAACATAATTGACGTCGAGTCCGACACGGTGACCGGGAACCAGCAGGTACTGATTCGCGACGGGCGTATCGAGCGCATCGGCGCGGCCATCAGAGACAACTTGGATGACGCAGACAATGTCCAGCATATCGACGGCCGGAATGGTTTTCTTATGCCGGGTCTGACCCAGATGCAGACATGGCAACAGCAGATTGATGCCGGTGAATTGACCGGCCCGCGGTTTCTGGCACTCAGCAGCTTTCCGGTCAATCCGCCTTGGGACTATGAGGTGACCGAAGAACAGATCCGTGGCCTGGCGCAGTATGACGAGTTCGGTCGCGTTACTGACAGCGTCGGGTCAAGGACAGGCCGCTGGCGATGTCGCGCCAGTCCATCGCGGTCACGCTGCCATCATCATGCACCGGATACAGAGCCCCTTCCGGGAACGGACCGAAGCCCTGCTGGGCCAGCCAGATACCATCCGTATTCCGGGTGACCTGGCCTTTTATGGTGCCCAGATGCGCCAGCGAACGCCGATCAAACACCTGAAACTTGTTGTCATCTGTATAGTGCTGATCGGTAATGATCCAGTAACCTTCCCCGTTCTCACACTGATACAGTGCAATCCCTTCGGGCTCACTTGAGAAGAATGTGTTGGCAATGACTTCTCCCGTGAACTGGCCAGCGCCGTTGTAAATCCTGATCGATCGATGGGAGAACGCTTCATCGGCGACGAGAAGGCGGTCATTGTCAACATCATAGTAGAGGGACTCGACTTTCGTCAGCAGCCCCGGCGCTGAAAACGAAAGTGATGAATGCGCTGGTTGTCTCGCTCGACCACCAGCATCATGTCGTCCCATCAAAATTGATACGAAAAACCCAGCTCATAGGTACGCCCATACGCCTCATGCTGCGAGACATAGCGCGCATCACCAAAGTACGCGTACAGCGGCTCGTCGTTCAAATTGATCAGGTTCAGGTATAGCTCCAGGGCATCGCTGACACGGAACTTGCCCGTGAAATCAACTTGCAGGTGACTGTCCTGGTAGCGATCATTGACAGGGTCATCGGCTTCATTGATTTCTTCGAAGAACTCGCTGCGATAGGTCGCTGCCAGGCGGCCGCTCAGGCGACCATCATCGTAGCCAACCGACAGATTACCGATATGATCTGACTGCCCGGGCAGACGACCCTTCTGTGCGCGTTCGGGCAGCTCGGCATCACTGCTGGTGTAGGTGTAGTTGGTGCCAATCAACATGTTGTTGAACGGTGCCGGCAGTCCGCTCAGTTGCTGCGTGTACTCAAGCTCCAGACCATACAGGGAGGCATCACCACCGTTCAGCGTCTGGATGACTTCGTCAAAGTTCGCAAACGGCGCCTGACCGGCGGTGTCAGCTTCGACGAAAAAGTCGCTGATGTCCTTGTAGAACACCCCCGCTGACATGAGGCTGGCGCCACCTGGATAATGCTCTATGCGCAGATCAACGTTGTTTGACCGTAACGGATCAAGATCCGGGTTGCCGATTTCCGCGACACGCTCAAATACGCCGTCATCTTCCTCGGTGATTTCCAGCGCCTGACGCGGCGACGCCGCTTCGAAACCGGGCCGGCTGATGGTACGGGTCAGCGCAGCGCGCCACTGGGTCCGATCAGTCAGCTGGTAGCGCAGCGCCACACTTGGAAACAGGTCGGTATAACTTTTGCTGCCCTGAAACGGGTCCAGGACCGGGTTGCCATCACTGGTCTGCTCATCAATCGACACGCGGGTACCGGTGGCGTTGAAATCCGTATATTCCACCCGCAGACCACCCACCACGCTGAGGCGGTCCACATCCACAGACGCCATCAGGTAGGCCGCGTGGATATCCTCCTCCATGACATAATCCTCGGCCGCACTGTCGATCAGCGTGTCTTCCGCGTTCAGTTCAAAACTGGCCTGATTGCTGGCCACAAATCGACGGAAGGAGGCAAAATCGACGCCCGGCCCGAGGTTACCTGGCAGCGGGAAGTCCATTCCGCTGGCCTGGAAATCGACCAGGGAATAGTCGGCGCCAAAGCCTTCGTACACCGCGACTTCAATGTTGTTCTCACGCTCACGCAGGCGGCTTTTGACACCAAATCTGATGTAGCCGGGGTTGTCACCAAACAGCATATTGCGACGCACATTCAAGGTAAACGCCGTTTCACGCTCCTCGTTGAAGACATCTTCAGAGGCAATCTCATCCAGCATGAAATTGCCCGGCTCCAGAATGGCCTGCGCACCAAAGCCGAACAGCAGTGGCTTGCGCGGATTGCTGGCGTCGTATCCGATGTCGACGTCCTCGGCGACAAAAACGCCACCGACTTCAGAGATGGCGCCTTCCTCGCCAGCCGTTGAATAACCGGCGCTGTAGTCCAGCACCCAGTCCTGCAGTCGGGTCTCACCGCCCAGGCTGTAGCTGGTGATGGTCTGCACCTTGTTGCTGTCCGAGTTTGCCTTCTCCATTTCAGCGCCGATGAACCGACCGCCTGATCCGTTCAGGGCTTCGATATCCCCATCGGCAAACTTGTAGATATTTTCCAACTTGGTTTCGTAGTCATCAAATTCACTGTACAGCGTGCGCAGATACAGGTCGGTATTGTCAGATGGCCGGTAGTCAAAGTTCAGCGCCAGACTGGTGCGGTCACGCGTGAGAATATAATCCCGCTGCTCGCCTTCCTCCAGCATCCGGTATTCATTCCCGTCTGGACCTTCCTCAAACGACCATTCCCCGCCCTCGATGCCGTCACTGACTGTTTTACGGTCAAATTTACTGAACGAAAACGCAAAACCAAAATTTTCTTCACCGCCATCCAGGCTGAATTTATTGGTGTAGGTGCCGGCGATATCCGGACTGGTTTTTTCGTTGGTGGCGTTGTAGCTGCCGCCTGCTGTCACACGCGCAAAACCGGCTGGCAAGTCAAACGCAGTCAGGGTTTTGATCTCGATGTTGCCACCCACCGCGTCGCCATCCATATCCGGCGTGATCGCCTTGCTGACTTCGACCGTTTCGATCAGGTCCGATGAAATCACGTCCAGGTTAACGGCCCTGGAATCTGCTTCCGGTCCCGGAATGCGCAGGCCATTGATGGTGGTGGAGTTGAAGCTCGGGTCGATGCCGCGAATGACCACAAAACGCCCCTCGCCCTGGTCGCGCTGCACCGACACGCCGCTGGTGCGCTGCAATGCTTCGGCCAGATTCTGATCGGGAAACTGACCGACCGAATCGGATGACAAGACATCAACGATGGATTGTGCATGACGGCGCCGGTTCAGGGCGGACAACTGCCCGGCCACCTGGCCGCGCACCAGCACTTCGGTCAGCGCAGAGGCGCTGTCACGACTGAGCTGAATCGTCAGGGTTTCCGTCTCACCGGGCTCCAGTGTAATGGTCACATCCTCAGCGACACCGCCCTGGTAGCTTACCTGCACGGTATACTGCCCGGCCGGCAGGTTGTCCAGCCGGAAGCGGCCGTCGCGGTCGGTGACCGCACTGCGATTCATGCCATCAATGGAGATCAGCGCATCAGAGAAATGGTAGGCACCGCTTTCATCAGTCACAATGCCACGGACGGCGCCGGTTTGCTGCGCCAGTGCTGTTTGCGCAAACAGGCCGCCGGCCATGGTGGCAGCCACAACGGCAGTCAGGATTTTTTTTCGGAATGTCATAAAGGAATTGCTCCCGGCTAGTGAGTTCGCAGGTTGACCCCGAACCCTACCTGCCGGAAGTGACAATGCCGTGACGCTAACGCAACAGTTTAGTGTCAGTGCCGTCACAGCGCCGACACGACAACGCTAACTTAGTCCTGCAGACTTTGATAGATGATATCCCGGGCCACCACACCCATGTTCGCCGCACCGGGGCGTCTCGGGCCCTGTGCCTGAATCATCGACAGCCAGAAAATATCATTGACCGGGTCGATCCAGAACGAGGTGCCAGCAGCACCCGCCCAGTAATAGGTGCCCGGCCCTTGCGGCGAGCCGGCGGCCTGTGGGTCATAGGTAACCGCCATGTCAACGCCCCAGCCCTGCCCTGGCTGGCCGGGACCACCGATGCCATAGCGCATGTCTTCGTCACCGGTCAGGCTGTTGGTGCTCATGATGCGGACCGATTCAGGTTTGAGGATACGCGCGCCGTCCAGCTCGCCATTGTTCACCAGCATCTGGATAAACCGGGCATAATCGTGGGTCGATGACACCAGACCACCGCCACCGGACTCCAGGCGATCCGGATCGTGGTAGCTGGACCGGTCGGTGCGCTCGGCCTGCTGGGCCAGACGGCCGGCGTCGGCGTCCCAGTAGTGCACTTCGGCAAAGCGGTGGAGATCTTTTGGCAGCACAAAGAAGCGCGTGTCCATCATGTCCAGGGGCTCAAACAGATGCTGACGCAGGTATTCACCAAAGCTCATACCGGTGAGCTGTTCAACGATATAACCCTGAATGTCCATGCCGATCGAGTAGTACCACTGCTCGCCGGGCTGCGCCATCAGGGGAATACCGGCGACCTTGTCGATCAGTTCGTCCAGATCGGCAGAGGCCAGCACGCCCTGCTCGCGGAAGGCGGTGTTGGCCGGGTCATTGCCAAACAGCCCGTAGGCAAAACCGGCGGTGTTGCTCATCAGCTCGCGCATGGTGGGCGGGCGCTGCAGATCGTCCAGTTCCACATTGCCGTCGCCGTCATCGCTGGCCAGCACCTGCAGGTTGGCAAACTGGGGCACAAATTTGCTGATCGGGTCATCAAAGTCCCACAGCCCCTGTTCCCAGAGCATCATCATGGCCACCCCGGTCACCGGTTTGCTCATGGAATAGATACGGAACAGTGAATCGCGGGTCATCGGCGCCTGCGCGTCGACGCTGGCCAGCCCGGCCGCTTCATAAGTGGCAACCACGCCGTCTTTGCCCAGCATCCACACCATGCCGGCGACGTCCTGGTTGGCGACGATCTCGCGCATGGCGGCGGCCAGTTGCTCGATGCCTGCGGCAGTAAACCCGGCCGCCTCGGCGCCGGCTTCCTGTTGTGGCCAGGAATCCGCATGCACCGGCGCCGCCAGGGCGACGACAAATAAAAGACAGATCAGTTGCTTAAAGGCAGGCAATCGAGTGGCAGGCTGCATGGTGGGCTCCGTATGTTCTTGTTATGGCCTTTTGTGGACTTTTGTGGCCTTTCACAACAGTGGCATTGCTGGAAGGTGGTGAGCCGGTATAGTAGAGCGTCTGACCGGGCTGCACAACTGGGCGCGGGGCGACGCACGCGGCGCATTTCGTGTAGGATTATCACCAAAAGTGGATAAAGGAGCAGCCGTGAGCGAGAAAACAGCCATGAGCGGAACGAAAGCCACCCGCCTCAAGGATCCTGAGGCAATTCCTTTTTACCGGGAGCTGATCCGCGGCATCGGGGAAGACATCAAGCCCCTGCGCACCGCCGTCATTCATCCGGTGGACAAAAATTCTCTCGCCGGCGCCATCGAGGCCGCCAGGATGGGTCTGATGGAGCCGGTGCTGGTCGGCCCCGAGGCGCGCATCCGCAAGGTCGCCGATGAACTGGAAGCCGACCTCTCGGCGTTCGAGCTGGTTAACGCTGAGCACAGCCATGAATCGGCCAAAACAGGTGTTGCCCTGGCCACCGATGGCAAGGTTGGCGCGCTGATGAAAGGCCACATTCACACGCACGAGTTATTGGCTGCCGTCATGGCCAAAAGCGCGCGCCTGCGGACCGGGCGGCGGATCAGTCATGTTTTCCTGATCGACATACCGCACGAGAACTACAGCAAACCCTTGTTCCTGAGCGACGCCGCGGTCAACATCCAGCCGACGCTCGCCCACAAACGCGATATCACACAAAATGCCATCGACCTGTTCCGCGCCTGCCGTGAGGGCACGCCAAAAGTCGCCATTCTGTCGGCGACCGAACAGGTGACCGAGGACATTCTCTCCACCATCCATGCAGCAGCCATTTCCAAGATGGCTGAACGCGGCGTGATCACCGGCGGTATCGTCGACGGCCCGCTGGCGTTTGACAATGCGATTTCCCGGGATGCTGCCAAGGCCAAGAATATCCGCTCCGAGGTCGCCGGGGATGCCGATATCCTGATTGTTCCCGATATCGATTCCGGCAACATGCTGTACAAACAGATGAAATACCTCTCCGGCTACAATGCCGCCGGGCTGGTCGTCGGCGCCCGCGTCCCCATCATGCTGACCAGCCGGGCAGGCGATGTCGCTGCACGCGTCGCCTCCGCCGCGATAGCCCTGCTCTATGCCAGGAGCAGGGAGGAGGAAACCAGTTGGTGAGTGCCTATATTCTGACTTGCAATGCCGGTTCCAACAGCCTGAAAAGTGCCCTGTACACCGCCGACGGGCCGGATCTTCGCTACCGGTTCCTGGCCGACCGGATCCATGACCACATGACGCTGGAAGTGAAAGACTGCCACGGCGAAACCATCGCCACGGACAGCGACGTGGGCACGGGATACGAAAAAGCACTGACCTGGATGACCGATTTCCTGCACGATCGAATCGATAATTTCCGCCTCGCCGCCGCCGGGCACCGGATTGTGCATGGCGGGCCGTATTATGCTGGCCCGGTTGTGGTCAATCAGGCGGTCATGACCAACCTGGCCAAACTAAACCCCCTGGCGCCCTCGCACCAGCCGCATAACCTCAGCCTGATCGAAGCACTGAAAAAACTGGACCCCGACCTGATGCAGGTGGCCTGTTTCGATACGAGCTTCCATCGCAGCCAGAGCCCGGAAGCAGCAAACTTTGCCCTGCCCCGGCAACTGGTTGAAGAACATGATCTTTACCGCTATGGCTTCCACGGCCTGTCGTATGACTATATCGCCGCGACCATGGCGGATCACCTGCAGGAAAGTGAGCGCCAACGCGTGATCGCCCTGCACATGGGCGGCGGGTGCAGCGGCTGTGCCATGAAAGATGGCCGCAGTGTTGCCACCACCATGGGGCTGACCGCTCTGGATGGCCTGATGATGAACACCCGCCCCGGCCACCTTGATCCCGGTGTTGTGCTGTATCTGTGCCAGCATACCGGCAGGACCGTCGAAGAGGTTGCCGACATACTCTACCGGGAATCTGGCCTGCTCGGCGTGTCCGGCATCAGTGGTGACATGCGCGACCTGGCTGCCAGCGACGACCCGCGTGCGGCACAGGCGGTGAACCTGTTCTGCGCCATGGCCGCGCGCGAGACCGCCGCGCTGGTGACAGAACTCGGCGGGCTGGATGCACTGATATTCAGCGGCGCGATGGGGGCAGATGACGCCAACGTACGTACAAAAATAGTCGACCGCCTGGGCTTTCTTGGCATCTCGCTGGACGCGGCGGCAAACAGGGAGAACCGCACCGTTCTGTCAGATGCCGATAGTCGCATCAAAGTCCTGATGCTGCCCACCGATGAGGAAATCGTCATCGCCCGCAAGACCTGCGAGTTAATGGAAAAATAGTCGATCACCATAAAAAAACCTGACAACAGGAACATTCGTTCCGATGGCGGATGTACCCCCGATCACCTGATTAAAGATATTCCTGAGGACGGGATACGGCAAAACCACTCTCTGCAAAACCATTTTGCACTCCCGGTCGTAGGCCCCTGTAAACACAATCGAAAACGTCTGGACGTGCACGGTGCGACCAGGCCATTCAACCATGGACGCATTCAGGAGGAAATTTATGTCCAGCCCCGAGCATAAACAGAAAATCTGGAACCTCATCAACAACATCAAAAACGCCATGCTGACCACACATCACGGCAAGGAGCTGCGATCACGGCCGATGGTGCTGGTGCAGGACGACTATGACGGGACACTGTGGTTCTATACCGATCTTGAGTCAGAAAAGGTCTTTGAACTGGAAGATGACAACGATGTTTGTGTGACGTTCTCAGACCCACATGACCATGTCTACGTCTCGCTGACTGGCACCGGTCGTGCGATCCGGGACAAAGCGTTGATCGAACGCTACTGGAATCCGGTCATTGCGGCGTGGTTCCCCGAAGGCAAAGAATCTCCCAATGTTGGCATGCTGGAGATCAAGGTCACCAAAGGCGAACACTGGAACAGTGACAGCAGCAAGATGGTCAAAAGCATCAAGACCACTGCTGCCAAAATGAAAGGAGAGAAGCCAGATCTGGGTGAGCACGAAAAGTTTGGTACCCAATAGTAACCAGTTGTGACCTCCACTCTAAGAAACGTTTCTGCGGAAACGTTTTTTAGGGTTAACCCGGAAAAGCGCCGTAAAGATCACGCCTGGGTAACCGGCTTCTCCAGCTCAAGCAGCAACTCTGAAATCTCGGACACTTTTTCGGTGATCAACGTCTCGGCATCATAAAGGCCGCGGTTGTAAAAGAACGCGCCCATCTCCCTGGCAAAAAAGTCGACCAGAAATTCAGCATCAAAGCCACCGATGTCCTGGTTCAGCTCGTCGCGGAAATACGCCTTGACCTTCCCGGCCATCAGTTCTTTTTCCTGGCGGGTAAATTCAATCTTTTCCATGTTGGAATCCTTGCCGTTTTGGATCAGGCACAGCCCATTTTTTCAGAATGTCGTACTTTCCATCTTCGCTGATACCCTGGCCCATTTTTTGCCACCCATTTGCGTGGTAGAAAGCGATGGCCCTGGCATTTGCTACCAGACACTTCAGCCGGGCTGGGCCTGCAATATTCTCAAGCGCAATTGCCAATAACTGAGAGCCAATTCCGTGGCCGACCCACTGTGGCATAACAAAAAGATTATGGATGAAGTTGTCACCCTCGTCGACCGACACGAATCCGACGACTGTGCCCTCCCGCTCGGCCACCCAGATGGCCTCACTCAGTGTATGCCTGTCAAAGTCAGAAAGACGCATGGACGCGGGCTCCAGCCACGTGAAAGTATCCAGCCTGGAGTCAAGGTAGATCTGCTGAAGTGCTTCCCTGTCAGCTTCCATAAACGAGCGAATAATCAATTCAATCTCCGAATAAACGTTTCTGCGGAAACGTTTTTATGGGAATGGAGCTGTGTCGCTTGCTCATATCACTCGCGACCTAGCGCATCCAGCACCAACCGCGCCATGGCCTCATGGCCTTCGGCAGTGGGATGATAACGCACGCCGCTGCTGGCAACCACATTGCCGTTAATCCAGCGCTCGGTGGCGGGCGCTGCGCAGGGGCCATGGCCTTCAGCCAGAACATAGGTATCAGCGATCAAATTCTGCTGACGGGCAGACACACTGACAAAAATATCCTCAAGGGTCTGACCGAGTGCTGCCAGATATTGCGTGTCTTCCGCACTGAGTTCCAGTTCTTCACAACTGACCGCATCAACTGGAAACACGCGCGGGTAGGTCACCAGTACAACAGTAGCCTGGGGCGCCCTGTCCCTGATTTCGTCAATGGTCGCCGCCAGCTTGGAGGGTAACTCACTCACCGCATCATTGATGACCTGCTGATCCAGATTGGCCGTGCACTGTTCTTCAGCAGGCGTGCCGGCGCAGGCAAATGTCGATGCCGTGTAACGAATATCATTGCCGCCAATGGTGACAGTGACCAGCATCGTGTCAGCCGTGACAGCGTCGATCTGCGGTGCCGCGCCATTCTGCGGGGTATGGCGGATGTTGTTCGTGGTAGCGCCATTGCAACTGACGTCGGTAAGCGACAGATCAAGCGCATCGGCAACAAGATTGGCGTAGTTGGTGCTCGAGCGACCGCAGTCACCCAACTGCTCGGGCACACCGGGCCCGGCTGCGAAAGAACTGCCGAGTGCAACGTAGCGGGCACCGGGCTGCAAGGACCCAGCGGGGGCCTGAGCATGGACACAGGCAGAGGCAAACAGAGCGCAACCAAGTGTGAAGATAGCCGTTATTCTCGTCATTATGCTTACCTCTACTCGTAGTGTGTCCATAGCCGCAGTACTTTGACCGCATGCTCTTGCTCTAGCACTTGGTACACCAATCGATGCTGGATATTTATTCGGCGTGAGTAAGCGCCAGACAAGTCGCCGATAAGTTTCTCGTAGGGGGGAGGGTTGGCAAACGGATCCTTCCTGAGAATTTCCAGCAGTTCTTGCGCCCTAGGTTTGAGCCCGGAAGAGGCAAGCTTTCTCGCATCCTTCTGGGCTTGCTTTGTAAAGTAAAGCTCCCACATCACCAATCCAGCGATTGGTCAGTATCCGCCAAATCTGTCTCCAGACCTTCGCGAATTGACTCGCGCATGCCGGGAATAGACACCAGATAAAGGGTTTCACTGATGGCATTCCAATCTTCTTCGGCCAGCAATACCGCGTTACCGCGCTTGCCGGTAATGACGACAGGCTTGTGCGTTTGTCTGGTTTCGTCGATCAGCGCGTACAGCCTGGAACGTGCCTCAGTAGCATTTAATGTAGACATGGCAAACCTCCGTTTCGCACTAGCGTACGCCTATACGTACGCAGTGTCAAAGACCTGGATCGCTGGGCCGTAGTCATTGCAGGTCAGCTTGGCAAGGCCGCCAATACTCAGTGCATTATAGGAGATCTCGTTCACATCCAAGGGAACGCTGGCACTTTTGTGCGCAGACCTTCAGTGAGCTGTTGGGCCAGGGGTTAAGTGTTAAGGTGGCGATTACACTGACTAGTTGGGATATTTCGCCATGCCCTCTGTAGTTGTCCGGAAGAAATAGTTTTAAAAACAGATAATTACTTGGTGGTATGGTTTTTGCTTCTTCTTGAAACAAGGACAAAGCAATAATTGTCACATCAGGATCTTCAGGAGAACGCATGCGCACAATTGGCAATATCATCTGGTTACTTTGCGGGGGTCTGGTTATGGGGCTGGTCTGGTGGCTGGTCGGTCTGATTGCGTTCGTGACCATCATCGGCATTCCCTGGGGCAGGGCCTGCTTTGTCATCGGGGAGTTTTCGTTCTTTCCGTTTGGCAGGGAATCCATCCCGCGAGCCGAGCTGGACCAGTATGGTGTCGGCACCGGCGTGTTGGGTGTGGTTGGCAATGTCATCTGGTTTTTGATCGCCGGATTATGGCTTGCGCTCGGGCACCTGTTGATGGCCATCATTTGTTTTATTCTGATCATCGGCATTCCATTCGGCATCCAGCACCTCAAACTGGCGAAGCTGGCGCTGGCCCCCATCGGCAAGACCATCATTGATTCCGATTATGCCGAGGCAGTGCGGGAAGGCGCGGTATAAGTTCGCGCCAGAAATTACACAGAGCCAGAGATTAAACAGAGAGAATTACAGGAAGGATAAAGACCTGGCTAGCGTGTCACACAACTGGACAACGTCGTGGTTTGGAGATACCTTTTGCTCTCCCTGTACCCATCATCATCAGAGGCACCTATGGCCCGACTTCCGCTCCGCCTTCTGGGACTGCTGTTGCTTACGGCCACCATCACCGTGGCGAGTTGCCAGGCGATGTTCCACGGGGCCGCGCTGCCGTCGCTACCAGCGGTTCTTGAATTCACAGAGGACTGAGCCAAGCCATGGACGAATTGCTGCGCCAGGGTCGGGCCTGGGTGCCGGTGTTGAAGTCGGCGGCTCTTTTCCTGCTGCCGTTTCCGCTGGTGATCGCCTTCTTCGTGGCGCTCATCGGCGGCGAAATCGGTCGGCTCGCCGCCATTAGCGGAGCCATCTTCGCATTCTTCGGCGCTGGCGTGCTCACCTGGCGCGGTTTGGTCGCCGAGGCGCGCTTCTTTCTCGGCCAACGGCTCGATCCACCGGCGGTGCCGCTGAAAACCGTTTGCGCGATCCTCACCGCGCTCGGCGCCGGCCTCGCCGCTGCCGCCGGCGGGCACGGCCCGGCCGGCGTCGCCGCTTTCGCCGTGCTGGCGGCGCTAGGCTACTTCTGCTTCTATGGCCGCGACCCCAAGCGCAAGCGCATCGACCTGCCCGAGGTGGCTGGGGTAGACCGCGACGCTGTCACGGTCCAGCTCAAGCAGGCCTACGGGCGGCTGCAGGGCATCGAAGCTGCCGCCCGGGCCATTGCCGTGCCGGAGTTCGTCGAGCGCTTGCAACGGATCATCGGCATCGGCAAGCAGATTCTCGCGGAAATCGAGCGGGATCCGCGCGACGCCGCCCGGGCGCGGCGGTTCCTGCACCTGTACCTCGACAGCGCCGAAAAGGTGACGGTGGAGTACGCGCGCACTCACCGCCAGATGCGCAGCCGTCCGCTCGAGCAAAACTTCCGGCAACTGCTGATCGACATGGAACAGACGTTTGAGGCGCAGCACCAGAAGCTGCTGGAAAACGATGTACTCACCCTGGACGTCGAGATCGAGGTTCTGAACGCGCGGCTTAAACGCGAAGGCATCAACTGAGGAGATCATGACATGAACGACGCTACGTCCAGTGCAAGCGGCTCCAGTGTAACCAGCCCCAGCGCAACCGGCGGGCAGCCGCTGCCCGATACCGGCATCACGGCCTACCGCGCCGCTACGGGTACCGAGCTTGCCCGGATCGAGCGCGCCCTGGCCGAGATCGATCTCGAGGACAGTAACTCCATCCTGTTCTTCGGCACTGCCGCCCAGGGCGAAGTCACCACCGTGGCCGACGAGATGCTGGAGGGCGTGCGCAATAAGGACACCGGGCCGGCCGGTCAGGCGCTGAGCGAGATGGTGACGACTTTGCGTGGATTTCCGGTGGAGGAGCTCGACCCGAATCGCAAGCGCGGCCTGCTCGCGCGCCTGTTGGGCCGGGCCCGGCCCATCGCGCGCATCCTGCAGCAGTACGAAGACGTGCGCGGCCACATCGACGCCATCAGCAATCGCCTTGACGACCACACCAGCGCGCTGATGAAGGACATCGGCATGCTCGATCGGCTCTATGACAAAACGCTGTCGTACTTCCAGACACTGGCGGTATACATCGCCGCGGGAGAGGAATCGCTGCGCCGCCTCGACGAAGAGACCCTGCCGGCCCTGGCCCGCAACGCCGAGAGCAGCGGCGACATGCTGCAGGCCCAATCGCTACGCGATCTGCGTGCCAAGCGCGACGATCTGGAACGCCGCGTCCACGACCTGAAACTCACCCGCCAGGTGACCATGCAAAGCCTGCCGTCCATCCGCCTGGTACAGGAGAACGACAAAGCCCTGGTGAGCAAGATCGGCTCGACCATGGCCAACACCATTCCGCTTTGGCGCCAGCAGCTGGCCATGGCCGTGACCATTGCGCGCTCGATGGAGGCCGGTACCACCCTGAAGCAGGCCACCGATCTGACCAACGAGCTGCTGACGTCGAACGCCGAAGCGCTACGAACCTCCAGTGCAAGCATTCGCAACCAGATCGAGCGCGGCGTCGTCGACATCGAATCGGTGAAGCAGGCCAACGACGCGCTCATCGCCACCATCGACGACGCGCTGCGCATCGCCGACGAGGGCCGCCGTCAGCGCGGCGAGGCGGAGAAGCAACTGATCACGTGCGAGATCGAGTTGAAGGAGGCACTGCGGGCGGCGCAGGCACGCAGCACGTAGCAGCCGGGCTAAGCGTCCCTCATTACCAATTGGATAAAGGCGTCAGTGGATTTTATCGAGTGGCTGCAGCTGTAAACAATTGCCTGGAATCTCCAGCAATTCGATAACAACTGCGGCACAGTGACAGTTCGCTCCTCTGGTCGCGAGCGATTGGTGGTTATAATCGACATGTCTTTTTCACTACTCTCTCTACAATACGTTGGCCCAATCTTCGCGTTTATGCCAAATGCGCAAAACGTGAATGGCATCATCCAATAGGAGATAGCGCACAATATATGCGCCTGCCGACAAATCTCTGACGATCTCTGGATTTGGGGCACGCTGAACCTTGCGACCCAAGTAGGGAAGCGTGATTAATGTTGAGATGTCGTCTACCAGCTGCGGACCCATTTTCTGTGCCGCCTCAGGGTTCTTTTCCGCAATGAACTCGCGCAATCGCCTAAGGTCGGTAACCGCTTCAGGGGTATACAGCAACTTCATCGGTCGGGAAACTGCTTCTCACCGGATCTGCCCCAAGACTTGAGCCATGCCTCAACCTCCTCTGCCGGCACGCTATTGCCTGACTCGACAGATTCGAGAGCAGGCAAAGTATCAAGCCAACGCCTCTCCTCAATCGCCTGATTCTCAACATAATCCTTAATTGCCTGATTTATAATCCAGTTTTTGCTGCGACTGGTCTTCCTGGCTATGTCAGCCAATGACTTGTCCAAGTCGTCCTGGAGCCTGATGCTGGTAACACCCATATTCGGATCCTCGCATAGATACAATGTATTACACTGTAGTTCAGGCCAGTCAGATTGGCAAGGCAGGAGAGTCCACCGCACTGATCACCCGAAACTGCATCGGGTCAGTCCCCGGCACCAACACCATCTCCACGTCAAAATAGACCGTGTCGTCGGGGAAGACAAAATAGCCCAGGCGCGGGATCTGCAGGATCAGGCTTTGCACATCGTAGATGGCGGCCGGTTCGCGGCTGAACTCATCGACGATGGAGACCAGCTCCAGGGTCAGGTCATGTTTGTCGATGACCCGGAGACTGACCTGGTAGGTCTGGCCGGCCACATCGACCGACGCAATAAACAACTGACCATAACGGAAGTCCACCTCATCCTTGCTGTGCAAGGCCTGCCCGGTGCCGGTTCTGGCCGGGCTCTTGACCAGCCAGGTGCCCATGCCATCGTATTGTGTGAAATAGAATGATCCTAACGAGAAGCTGCCCGACATCCCGAATACACTACCCGTATTGTTCTGCTGCCGGACACCCATGATCACCGTTTGGCCGCCGGGCTCGGGCACGTCAGCCACCATACCCTGACCATAACGCGTTGTCCCACCCGCATGAGCGTCGACCAGCGTCTCCCCAACGAGGCCCAGCAACGTGCCGGTGACACCATGCAAGTCGCGGTGGCCGCCGAACAGCGCGTAGTCGGGATAATCAAGCTGCGACGCATGATTGTGGTTGAGGAACAGTGTTTTGACTTCTTCCGAACTGGCAATGGAATAACCCTCGAAGCGCCCACCGGCTCTGGTTTCCGCCACCACCTGCGAAAACGACATGCCCTGGCTAACGGACAGAGGTAACCAGTGTTTGCCGGTATTCGGGTCAAGAACAACGTGGCCAGATGGCGAATCGCTTGAGGTGCTCAACACCAACGGCTCGCGCGCGGGGATCGCTGGATACACGGCAGGCGTGGGATTGCTCGCAGTGTGCGTGACATTAATATCGATGTCATCGGCATACACATACGCGTTTCGCCCAAGCCTGTCTGTGACAATGGCATGAGGGCCCATGATGTTCAGATTACCGGCGAACAGGAAATCGTCCTCATAATAAAGTTGCCGAAACAGCACATCAATGCTCTCCCCCTGCTCAAGCGGAAACTGCCCGTGGTACAGGCACTTGAACCGGCAGGAAATTTGCCGGTACGCGTTGACATGACTGCCCAGGTGACGGTCGGAGCCCAGAATAAAATACCCGACAATCGGTTCATCACCATGATTGTGCAGGGTGCCGGATACTTCAACATGGCGACCAGCGCGCACCGTGTCCGGGTAGTTCAATGCCAGTGTGGCGTTGATATTCGCCGAACCCGCTTTGGGATTGGTTGTGTCCAACGCGTTGAGCGTCGCGCCATCACCCTGCCCGTCAGGTGCAACAATCGCGACAAAGTCACGCTGCAGGTGCACGTCATTGATGCTCCTGAACTCAGGACCGGTGAGTTTAAGGCTCATGCTGGACACTCTGTAGACATGGCCAGCCGGTGCATCGCTGGCCACTGACAACGCATACCAATAGAACTGTGCCGAGGAACCGGGCGGCAGCGGAAAGCCCTGCGACGCATCAACCGGGCAAAGTGCCTGCCCGCAGCCGTCGATTATATTCAGTTTCGCAGATGGGCCCGGCTGTCGGTGATTAACGCCATAGCCACCACCACCGTAACGCTCCACAGTGATGCCGGAGTCAGCAGGATTGGTAATTTCAATCACCAGTTTGATTTCACCGCCGGGACTGACAAAGCTGCGGTCAGTGACCAGGTCCGCCGTGATCGGGCTCTGGGCAATCACCTGCAACGGCAAAAGAATCAGGAGTAGCAGACAATAAGTTCTGGCGGGCCTGAAGAAGTGCATGCGGTTCCGTCCTTAGAATATGGTGAGTGCTAACCCTTGGGTATCGTCTCTGGCCGGATATAGGGAAACAGGTGCGCCACATAATCCGCCTTGCCAAGTTCGACCTTCTCGCTACGCAGTATCGAATAAGCCGTCATCAGATGGAAGTAGAACTGGGACAGTGACCAGTCACGGGCATACTGCTCCGCGGTCAGATCCAGAATCATGCCATTGGGAAGCTCGTGCACGAGTGGCTTATCGGCATCTACATCCAACGCGTCCGGCGCCAGGTCATTCAGCAACGCCATGGTTTCATCAATTCTGGTCTGCGCATCGGCCAACGACCCGGGTTGTTCACCGGCATTACGCCCTTCTTCCAGCAATTCGCCAATAGCTGCCGGGAAGGCTTCACCCTTGAGCCGGCAGATAGCCTCTTGCACCTGGACGCAGGCAAAGCGAATCTGGGTTGCGAGTGGGAACATGTCCGGTGCCAGACGCGCGGATAGCAGAGCGTCGGCCTCTGCGGGTGACAATTGTGTCTGTGCCTTCTTCAGCCAGCCTGACAGCGAGCCGAGCATTTGTGTGTAGGTTGGCACGAGCAGTGATGTGAGTGACATAAATTTCCTTTAATTAATCCTTGTTTGTGTGCGACATACCAAGTCAGCAGCATCTGGACTTCCCCAGCCGGACCTCCTATGCTTCAGCCACGCATTTAATAAAAAAAGAGAACCGGTATGCCTGCACAACAGACACTTCGCTTTGTATTCGTCGCATTGCTGACGCTTTTTCTGCCCATCGCGGCGTTCGCGCAGCAGCCGCCGACAGAACATACCATCAGCTCAGACGGACATCCACTGGCCCTCTGGGAAAAGTCCGTCGAAAACCCCAAAGGCCACATACTCCTGCATCATGGTCGCACCTGGAGCGCCCTGCCTGATTTCGATCTCCAGGTGCCCGGCGAAGATCTGTCGCTGATGGAAGGTTTTAATGCCCTGGGCTACAGTGTGTGGGCGCTGGATGCACGGGGTTATGGCGGCACACCCCGCGATGCCAGCGACTGGCATACACCCGACAAGGCAGCGAAAGACCTGGCCATGGTATTGGACTGGTTACAGGCGCGCACCGGCCAACAGATTAACGTGTGGGGCTGGTCATATGGCTCCATGGTGGCGCAGCTGACAGCCCAGCGTTATCCCGAGGCGATTCGCAGTGTCACGCTGTTTGGTTACCCAACGGATCCCGATGTGGAAGTGCCGGTTGCTTCCGGAGAAAGCGAACCTGAACGTCGGACAAATACCGCGGAAGCGGCGGCCTCTGACTTTATTGTGCCTGGCTCAATCAGCGAGGCAGCCATTGCCGCCTATGTGGATGCGGCGCTGGCAGCTGACCCGGTCAGGGCTGACTGGAATCAGCTGCATCAGTGGAATGCGCTGGATGGCGAAGCACTGGATGTGCCTGTGCTGTTGTTACAGGCCGAGTTCGACCCACTGGCAAACACCGATGCACATGCCCGCTTCTTTGTGAAAATTGCCAATCCGAATAAGCAGTGGGTCGTGCTTGCCGGTGGTGATCATGCCGCGTTGCTGGAAACGCCTCGGGCCCGGTTGATCAAGGCGTCAGTGGATTTTATTGAGTGGCTGGAGCTGTAGGCACCACGATAGCAATTGTTTTCAATAGGATTAAAAAGATTTTTATGTATACAGTCGCCCAAGATACGTTCAGACCCACAGTGCTTACAATTGATGGGTAGCTCGGGGCCCTAACGTCGCCATAAACGGCGCGAGCTTGCGAGCGTCCGGCGACCGCAGGGAGCGAATTTAATAGCCTTGTTAGGCATTTCTTGGCCTACCTCTTAACGACGACATAGAACCCGTAGCTAAACCATTTCTTGTATTGCTTATACAGCTTGGCTTCTTGGCGTTCCATAGCTATTAAATCTTCAACTTCTTGAACGCCTTCGTGGCGAGCAATGAAGCTGGGGGTTCGCGATTCTGTAGGAATATAGTAATTTTCGAGCCAACTTGAAGGTGGAAGTACTGAATACCCCAACAAATCGTAACCAGCATCTTCCAAAACCTTAATTTTCTCCGATGCGGTAGCTATTTCTGGATACTCAGCCTCCCAATGCGATCGAATTTCTTCTGGAGGATCTGGATGAAGCCAAGTTATTTCAGAGACAGCAAGGACTCCACCAGTTTTTAAGAATGGCTTCCATAGCTCAATGCCTTTCTTAAAGCCAATATTGTATATGGCGCCTTCTGACCAGATAAGATCGAAAGAATTATCTGCAAATGGAAGGGCATCCATAGAGCCCTCCATCGCTTTTATCTTGGCAGATACCCCTTCTTGTTCGGCTTTTTGCTTTAGCACAGTTAAAAACTCAGGAAACAAATCAACAGCTGTTATTTCTGCATGGGGGAGGTTTTTGGCTAATACGATTGTTGATGCACCTGTACCACACCCAATATCAGCGACTTTAAGCGGAGATGATGTATCAAGCTGAGAATGAGCTAATGCTCTCAACGTCTCTTTTTCGTCGCCAGGGCCTTGCCGCTCTCCGTCAAGGTGCAAATCGACCATTAAGGAAAATAATAATTCTTCGTTCATGTGTCAAAGTACTCTTGGATGTGAAGAAGCCTAACGCCGCCAGCACGCGCGGCTTTGCAGTGGAGGCGGAGCCGCAATGAAAAAGGCGTCGCTGTGCCTGGCTTTGTTAGGTGTTTTCATTTTACACCGGAGCAAAGGCATTGTAACTCGGGTTGTTTTCACCCGACCCCATCTGGAAAAGGTATAGATTTTTATCTCCGACGAGCTTTATAGTATGGGCGTTTAGAAGATTTACCAAGTCAGTCCGCCACATTGGTAAAGCCGACTGGTAGTAGTCGTAGTCCACTTTTGATCCGAATGGATTGTCAGAGTGTAATATTGCTCCGCATTTCTCGTACACCTTTACAAATTTTTCTTTTGTCAGATAGTCGTCGGGCCGATCATCCCACTTCATATGTATGCCCGACTCTTTGCTTTTCCTCTGAATTATTGGTTTCGGATAAAATTCTGGATTAACTCGCTCCATATCTCTGAGCATTAATGATGCGTTCCAGTATTTTGAGAATTTCTCATGTTGTTTGGAAAATTCATCCAAATTCGCTACCAATGATCCAAAAGCCACGAGCTCTAGAATTTTTCTAATCTGTAAACAGGCGCTTTCGATTGTCGTCGGGACAAAAATGGCATGCGCTTGTTGAGACATAAACGCATCTACAACTTTTGTTCGGCGCTTGATTTCGATTAGAAGCGCTCGGTACTTATCCTGTGCTTGATCCATGTGTACACCTAACATTTGTATCGTGCGCACGCACGATTAACGGACATTTCTGCACGACATGTCAATACAACCCTACCTGAACGACTCAACTTAAACCTCTGATCCTTTTAAATTGTATCCGCCAGGTATCCAAAAAGCCTCGTTCAGCGTGCCGCCGCATATCATGACTGGCGTGCACGCACACTATCTCAGTCGCGCTATCAGGCAAGCGCCTTGGTCATAAACAAACTATTAGGATCATCAACATAACCCCCAAACGGCCCACATTCACCGAACCCAAAGTTGGCATACAACTTCCGTGCCGGCTCAAAGAACACCATAGATCCGGTTTCCAGACTGACCTGTTTATAACCAGCCTGTTTTGCTTCGTGGATTATGTGAGTCAGGATTCGGGCAGCAACGCCCTGGCGCAGGTAGGGCTGCGCGGTTTTCATTGATTTGATTTCGACGTGGTCGGCGGACAGGCGCTTTAATGCGCCGATGCCGGCTAGGGTGTCATCGTCCCACAGTGCCCAGACGCTTATGTCTGGGCCGCGCAAACCGGACAGATCGAGCGCATGTCGGCTCTCTGAGGGGGCCGTTGGTTCCATGGCAGCGAGATGCTCGTGGATCAAGGCAATGACCTGGGGGCTATTCAGGTTGTCCGGTTTTATGTCCAAAGGCGTTTAGTTTACCTCAGCCAGGTTGCCATACTCCTCAAGCCAGCTTTTGCGGTCACTGGCCCGCTTCTTCGCCAGCAACATATCCAATGCTTCATCGGTGGCGCTGTTGCCAGCAATCACATCATCATCCGGCAAGGTCAGCTGCACCAGGCGCCGTGTATCGCGGCTCATTGTGGTCTCGCGCAGCTGCAGCGGGTTCATTTCACCCAGGCCTTTGAAGCGCTGAACGTTGGCTTTGGCGTTTTTCTTTTCGGCGGCGATTCGGTCGAGGATGCCGATGCGCTCGTCTTCGTCGAGTGCGTAATAGACATCCTTACCGGCGTCGATGCGGTACAGCGGCGGCATGGCGACGTAGATGCGACCGGCGGCGACCAGGGGTTTGAAATGGCGCACGAACAGCGCGCACAGCAGAGTGGCAATGTGCAGGCCGTCGGAGTCGGCGTCGGCGAGGATGCATATCTTGCCGTAGCGCAGGCCGTTCAGGTCATTGGAGCCGGGGTCGACGCCGAGCGCGACGGAGATGTCGTGCACTTCCTGGGAGGCGAGAATTTCGTTGGAGTCGACTTCCCAGGTGTTCAGGATCTTGCCGCGCAGCGGCATGATGGCCTGGGTTTCGCGGTCGCGCGCCTGCTTGGCGGAGCCGCCCGCTGAGTCACCTTCCACCAGAAACAGTTCGCCGGCCATAACGTCCTGGGTGGCGCAGTCGGCCAGTTTGCCAGGCAGTGCGGGGCCACTGGTCACTTTTTTGCGCGCCACCTTTTTGCTGGCCTTCATGCGGCTTTGGGCATTGTTGATGCACATCTCCGCCAGTTGTTCGGCATCGGCGGTGTGCTGGTTCAGCCACAGGCTGAAGGCGTCCTTGACCACGCCGGCAACAAACACCGCGCATTGACGTGATGACAAGCGTTCTTTGGTCTGGCCGGAGAACTGCGGGTCTTTCATTTTGGTGGAGACCACATAACTGCAGCGGTCCCAGATGTCTTCGGGTGTCAGTTTGACGCCGCGTGGCAACAGGTTGCGGAACTCGCAGAACTCGCGCATGGCATCGAGCAGACCGGTGCGCAGGCCGTTGACGTGGGTGCCGCCCTGCGCGGTGGGAATCAGGTTGACGTAGCTTTCCTGCAACAACTCGCCACCTTCGGGCAGCCACAGCACGGCCCAGTCCACGCCTTCGTCGTTGCCTTTCATTTCGCCGTTAAAGGGTTCTACCGGCAGTGTGATGGAGTCGCCGGTGCCCTGCAGCAGGTAGTCGGTGAGGCCGTCCTGGTATAACCATTCTTCGCTTTGTGATTTGTCTTCATCAACGGTGTTGTCGATAAACACCACGCGCAGGCCGGAGCACAGTACGGCTTTGGCGCGCAGCACATGCTTCAACCGGACAATGGAAATCTTGGCGGAATCAAAATATTTTTCGTCGGGCAGAAAGCGCAGAATGGTGCCGGTCTGGCGCTTGGCCACGGTGCCGATTTCTTTGAGTTCGGTGGCTTTTTCGCCGTTCTCGAAACGCATCTGGTGCACCAGACCGTTCCGGCGCACACTGACTTCGACGTAGTGCGACAGCGCGTTAACCACGGACACACCGACACCGTGCAGACCGCCGGAGAAGTTGTAGTTCTTGTCGGAGAATTTGCCGCCGGCATGCAGCCGGGTCAGGATCAGTTCTACGCCGGAGACTTTTTCTTCCGGGTGAATGTCGACCGGCATGCCGCGGCCGTCGTCTTCCACTTCCACGGAGCCGTCTTTGTGCATGGTCAGGGTGATGGTTTTGGCGTGTCCGGCCAGGGCTTCGTCGACACTGTTGTCCAGTACTTCCTGCACCAGGTGATTGGGTCGGCTGGTGTCGGTGTACATGCCCGGACGCTTGCGCACCGGATCAAGACCGGTGAGGACTTCAATGGCGTCTGAGTTGTAAGTGTTGCTCATGTGCGGTTACTACCTTTTCTTTTATTCTGTGTCTGACGTTAAATAAATATGGCTGAGCAAGCTGATCAATGTCGATTAATAACCGCCAGCGCTTTGATCCACCTCGACGGTGTAGTCCTGCAAGCGCTCAACCGCCGACTCAATCCGCCCATCCGCGTGCAGATCAAACCACCGATACGCCGGGCAGCGCAGATCCAGCGCGAAGTCTTCAACGCCGGGCTTGAACTGGATGCAGGTAGAAGGCGTGCAATAAAAACGCTGGCCGTGTGCCTCAAAATCCAGCGTCTGGTGGATATGGCCGTAGACCACACCGCGCACGCTGTCATGGCGCTTCAGGATGTCGAGGAAGGCCTGGGCGTTGTGCAGGCCGATGTCCTGCATCCAGCCGGCGGTGCCGGGGATGGGGTTATGGTGCAGGCATACCAGCGAGTGCTCGACTCTTTGTTCGCTAGCGGCGCTATCATCGCTGCCGGCTCTCTTTCCGCTGCCGGCGCTGGCCAGGCTGGCTTCCAGGTGCGCCAGTTCGTGGTCGGACAGCAGACCGTGGACTTCACCCGGCACACTGGTATCGAGCATGATGATCTGCCAGTTGCCCAGTTGCACACGCTCCATAAAGGCAGCCTTGAAGGCGGGCGTGCTGGTCATTACCCGGCGGCTGTCATGGTTGCCGGGAATCCAGCAAAACGGGGCGTTCAGGGTAGCGATGGTGTCGGCAAAACGCTGATAGGCCTCGACCGAGGCATCCTGGGCGATATCGCCGGTGGCCACGATCCAGTCGGGGTCGGGTTGCTGGCGGGCGATCAGGTCGACTACCTGCACAAAACTGTCCTGCGTATTGAGCCCCAGCAGCGCCCCGGCGGGGTCCCGGTACAGATGCGTGTCCGTGATCTGTATCAGTCGCAGTGGTCGAGCCCGGTCATCCCTTGTCTTTGTCTGCATAGTTCATCCGATGCACAGAAAATCCGCCGCACGCGCACTGATACCTGAACTTAAGCACAGGCGCAGCCACTCAGCCAGAAATTCATTTATCTGCCTCTTTTCGTCCTGATGGTACATACCGGCATTGGGAACGGCGCACCTGGCAGGTATCTGTCTGTGACCCTGGTAACTGATCGGTTCAGCGGTGCTGGCATCGTGGTACATCCTGACCACAATGACCGGCGCCGGGCTCCAGGCAGGGAATCCGCTTTGTACCTGGATCTGCAGTGTGCTGGTGTAGGCAAATGCCTCCAGCAAGGTCACTTTGATCCGGATCGGGGGACGACCCGCGTGGTTTTGAGCTCCCTGGCTGCCAGAGCCTATCAGGAACTCCCATTCTTTTTTGTCGTCCTGCTCACAGTTTGGAGAATCTGCTGAGAGCTTTCCATCCAACCGGCCACTGCCTTTTGATCTATTGGATTCTAGTGCAGGGATCAGCGTTAGTAAACGAATATAGTTCTGGTCGCAGGTGCGCATGTATTCGGCCAGATCAACACGGTAGCGCGAACGTTCAAGGACTTTGTCGAGAATTGCTGTCATGGCCTATTCCACCACCGCATCGTTGATGCCGGCGCGCTTCAGGCGCAGCCATTGCAGGGCGATGATGGCCATGGCGTTATTGATGCGACCGGCCAGGAACGCCTGCCAGGCCTCGTCAAAGCTGAGCACCACCACGCGGATATCCTCATTTTCATCAGCCATGCCATGAATGCCACCGGCCTGCGCCGCGTCGACTTCGGCATACAGCAGGGTGATGCGCTCGGTGCTGCCACCGGGGCTGTTGAAATAGTTGCAGATGAATTCGGGGGAGCCGATGTGCAGACCGGCTTCTTCGGTGACTTCGCGCTGTGCCATGTCGCGGGCGGTTTCACCGTCATCGAGGATGCCGGCAACCAGCTCCAGCGCCCAGGGGCTCTGATCCAGCGCATCAAGCAGGCCGATACGAAACTGCTCCACCAGCACCACTTTGTCGGCCTTGGGATCAAACAGCAGCACGCCGGCGGCCTGGTCGCGGCGAAACAGTTCACGGTTGAAGTCGTGGCTCCAGCCGCCGGCAAACAGGCGATGGCGCAACACAATGCGGTCGATGGCAAAAAAGCCCTGGAATGCGGTATCACGGCTGACGATCGTCACATCCTGACGATCGTAGACCGGTCGGTAAGCGGACATCGGGGGTTCCTGTCACAGCGGCGGCGGTAAACGCCGGGTGATTGTTAGTCGGTTCACCCGGCATTATGCCGCAGCAATGGCTCAGCGGCCAGTTTCGGTATTCAGTGGCAGTGCTAGTTGCCCAGCCCTGACAGGCGGTACTGGACAAACGGCTCCATCAACCGGTACCAGAAGGAGCTGGGCTTGACCGGCTGCTCCAGGCTCACCAGACAGATGCAGTCGGTGTCCAGCGTGGCGGTGGGCTGATGACGTTCGCCGGCGTGGCGCACAACAAAGTCGCCTTTGACATACTTGCCTTCCGCGTCGGAGAAGCTGCCTTTGAGCAACACGGTGATCTCTTCGCCGCGGTGCTCGTGCTCGGGCATACGCCCGCCGGCCTTGATGTCATAAAGCGCGGTTTCACGCGAGCTTTTGTCGATGCGGATCGGCGCAATACGCAGGGATTTACCAAACTGACCCCACTTGAGACTTTGCACGCCATCGGCCGCCAGCTTCTGCACGACCCGGGGCAGACCCAGCGGATTGGCAGAACTGACCCGTGCCGGTTCGGCAGGTGCGGGCGTGACGGTCATGCCGGTATCACCGGCATCAATGCGCTGCATCAGTTGTTCAAAACCCTGACGCTCATCACTGTCGGCGGCGTCGGCAGCCGTCAGCTGTGGCTCCAGACGGACCATCAGCTGGGCCCCCAGATCACTGAGTTGCTGCACGTGACTGCGGCACTTGGAGCAGAACTCCAGATGCGCAGCAACACAGATCGCCTCTGACAGGGGCAGATTGCCGGCAGCAAAGTCGGTCAGAAATTTAGCGTCAGGATGAAAAGAAACCATAGTGATACCTGAAAAATTGGAACCCGTCGCGGGTGAGTCTCTGTATGTCGTTTAAAAACCGTTCGGGCCTAGCGATCGATCAGTATTTGCATTTTGTTCAGCGCCAGCCGGATCCGCGACTTCACGGTGCCCAGCGGCAGGCTCAATTCCTCAGCCACTTCGTTATGCGATTTACCTTCCATAAATGCCTTGTACAACACCTGCAACTGCTCATCGGGCAACGTCGCCATGGCCTGCTTGATCACCTGCTCGGCGCGGCGCTGCTGCAGATCCACCAGCGGCTCGGGAGATTCGGGCTCGTGCCAGATATCCTCGATGTCGATCTTGCGTTCATTACGCTCGTTGCGGCGAATGAAATCAATCCGGGTATTACGGGCGATGGTGAATATCCAGGTGTTGACGCTCGCCTTACTGCTATTAAAGGAGGCCGCCTTGTTCCACACCTTGATCAGCACTTCCTGAGTGATTTCCTCCGCCTCGGAGCGATTGGCCCCGGCGCCCATGCTTTTCAGCAGAAACGCACGAATCATCGGCGTGAAGTGCTTGTAAAGCTCCTGAAACGCGGCCCGATCGCGGTTGGCTGCGACCCGCCGGACATTGTCTGCCCAGGGATCAGGGGTTGAACTGCGACCCGGGTGCACACTCGCTGCTGTTTCCATATCGTCTTTTTTATCCACTGATAATCCGGTCTACCTGGCTGATTTACCGTGATATTTGTGCGTATTCAGAACTTCTACGCGGCGTCTGCAGCGGCGGATCACTTCCGGTCACTGAAAGTCAGCCGCGGCACTGCGCTGATCCAGCGATATAACCCACTCGTATCTACTGGCACTAGCATACGCGCGTTTTGCGCCTACCGACAAGGCCAGCCCTGAGCGGTCTTTGTAAACAGCCCTGAGCGGTGTACATAAAACAGCCCTGAGCGGCGCCCATAAACAGCCCTGAGCGGCATAGATGAAGAGTCCCGACCATGGCAACTGAAATGAATTCCGTCAGCGAGAACCTGCGGACGGCACTGATCAATGATTTCAAGGACTTCTACCGGCGCCCGGACATCGCGGGGTTGGAGGGCATTGACCGCATCTACACTCAGGATGTCGAGTTCCGCGACCCGGTGCATGCCATCAACGGCCGACTGGCGCTGAAAAACTACCTGCGCAGTATGTACGAAGGCGCGCGGGACATGAGCTTCAGCTATCAGGACGAGCAGGTATCGGAGCACACCGCCACTATCACCTGGGTGATGCGCTTCCGTCACAACAGCCTCAATCGCGGCAAGTCCATTGACGTCAAGGGGGTGACACTGATTCACTTTACCGACCGGGTATACTACCACGAAGATTTATACGATCTGGGCGCCATGGTGTACCAGCATGTGCCCGTGCTGGGCTCGCTGATCCGTTTCATCAATCGGCGACTGGCAGCCTGACCAGCAGACTGGCGCACGGCGCCGGCAGGCAATCACGGATAACACAGTCAAGAGGGAGGTCGCCATGCAAATATGGATAACCGGAGCCGGATCGGGTATCGGCAAGGCACTGGCACTGCGCTATGCGACAGGCGGTCACACGGTCATTATCAGTGGCCGCACGCGCGACAAGCTGGACGCGGTGCGCGACGAGGCCGACGCGCTGGCCGGGCGCATCATTCCGCTGGTGTACGATGTCACCGACGACGACACCACGAAGACCAGCAGCGAGCTGCTGGCCGACCTGACGCCGCATCTGGATCTGGTGATCATGAATGCCGGCACCTGCGAATACATCAACGGCCAGACCCTGGACCCGGCCATGTTCCGACGGGTCATGGACACCAACTTCTTTGGCATGATCAACACCACCAATGTTGCCCTGCCCCTGCTGCGTAAAGCCACGAGCCGACCGCTGCTGGCCGGGGTATGCAGCCTGGCCGGGTTCATCGGTTTCCCGCGCGCCGAAGCCTACGCTGCCTCCAAGGCTGCCAGCCGCTACCTGATGCATTCCCTGCGCATTGATTTCAGTGACTTTGTGGACGTGTGCGCCGTCAACCCGGGCTTTGTGGAAACGCCGCTGACGGAGAACAATGACTTCCCCATGCCCTTCCTGATGACCGCTGACGAGGCGGCAGATCGCATCCAGGCAGGACTGAGAAAGCGCCCGCGGGAGCTCAACTTCCCGCGCCGGCTGACACTGGCGCTGCGCCTGGCACAACTGTCCGGCGGCCTGTGGTATACGCTGATGTCACGGCAGCGCCAGAAACAACTGCGGAAAGAGTCAGCATGAGCAAACGCTTTCCCGCCGAGCACAGCGCTATCTACACCGGCACCGTGCGACACCGGCGGCTGGGCCGGGTACTGCACCATTTCCGCTACCAGGTGTTCATGATGTACCTGGACCTGGACGAGCTGCCCACCGTGCTCGCCCGCAGCCGCCTGTGGTCAGCCCGCGGGCCGGCACTGGCCTGGTTCCGGCGCCGCGACTACCTGGACCCCGACACCGGTTCCCTGGCCCAGGCCGTGCGCCAGCGTGTGTTCGAGGCCAGCGGCGAGCAGGTGACCGGCCCCGTGCGGGTGCTGACCAACCTGCGTTATTTCGGTTTCCTGATGAACCCCATCACCTGCTATTACGTATTCAACGACCAGCATCAGCTGCGCTTTATTGTTGCCGAGGTAACCAACACCCCCTGGGGAGACAGTATTCCCTATGTCATCCCCTGCGAGCCCGGGCAGGCCGTTTGCCAGCATCACTTTGACAAACAGCTGCATGTGTCGCCCTTTATGCCCATGGACATGCAATACCGCTGGCACAGCACGACGCCGGGGGAAACGCTGAACCTGAACCTGCAGAACTGGCAGCAGGGTGAGCAAAAGTTCAATGCCAGCCTGTCGCTGCAGCGCCAGGAGGCCACGGCCGGCAATCTGAACCGTATCCTGTTGACGTATCCACTGATGACCATGAAGGTGGGATTTGGCATTTACTGGCAGGCACTGCGCCTGTGGTTAAAACGTGTGCCGTTTCACACGCACCAGCGCCCGGCACAGGCACAGGCACAGGCAATGCGAATGACAACAAAGAGACAGGAATAGCACAGGCATGAAACAGGAGAGCCACAACACCATGAAATCACCCGGCAATCGCCAGACCGGCTCGGTACAAACCGGCGCGCTGAGCCCGAACTTTGATCTGGGCGCTCTGTCTCCCGGCGCTCCCGGCGCTGCGGCTGACGCCGGCCGGCAGTCGGTCAGGCATGTCATGGCGCTGGCAGGCAGCCAGGCAAAGCTGGCCCGCGGCCTGTTGTTTCGTCAGCTGCACAAGATCACCAAGGGTCGGATCATCATTGATGAGGGGCACGAAGTTCATCACTTCGGCGAGTCCGATGATGATGTACTGACGGCGTACGTGGTGGTGTCCGACCCCGCGTTTTATCAGGACGTGGTGTTCAACGGCAGCATCGGTGGTGGCGAGTCCTATATGAAGGAATACTGGCACACCCCGGACCTGCTGCCACTGGTGCGCATCATGGTGCTCAACATGGCGGTGCTCAAGGGCCTGGACAAGGGCAAGTCGCGCATCGCCCGGTTCATGAACGCCCTGCTGCACCGGCGCAACCGCAATTCGGTGACCGGTTCGCGCAAGAACATTGCCGCCCACTACGACCTGAGCAATGAGTTCTTTGGCACCTTTCTTGATCCCAGCATGATGTACTCGTCGGCCATTTTCCGCGATGATTCACAATCGCTGCATGAAGCATCGCTGAACAAGCTCAGTCATATCTGCGAGCGCCTGCAGCTGACCCCGGATGATCACCTGTTGGAGATCGGCACCGGCTGGGGCTCGATGGCCATCCATGCCGCCAAGCATTACGGCTGCCGGGTGACCACCACCACGATCTCGCAGGAACAGTACAACCACGCCCGTCAGCGCGTCATCGATGAAGGCCTGGAAGACCGGGTGGAACTGCTGCTCAAGGACTATCGCGACCTGGACGGGCAGTACGACAAACTGGTGTCCATCGAGATGATTGAAGCGGTGGGGCATGAATATTTTGCCACCTATTTTGCCAAGTGCTCGTCGTTGCTGAAACCCTCAGGCCTGATGCTGATTCAGGCGATTACCATTTCCGACCAGCGCTACGAAGATGCCAAGCGCACCGTGGACTTTATCCAGCGTTACATTTTCCCCGGTGGGTGCCTGCCCAGCAACAGCGCCATCGCCCATCACGTGGCGCGCGACACCGACCTGCAGATTGTGGGGCTGGAAGACATCACCCAGGATTACGCGATGACGCTGGCGCGCTGGCGCAAGACCTTTCTGCAGCACATCGATGAGATCCGGGCACAGGGTTTTGGCACCGACTTCGTCCGCATGTGGGACTACTACCTGGCCTATTGCCAGGGCGGGTTCATGGAACGCGTCATCCACACCGCACAGATTGTCATGGCCAAGCCGGACTACCGCATGGCACCGTTGCATGCGCGTATCCAGCCCACAGCTGCTGACAACCGTCGCTAGGTGCACACCATGGCCGGCCATCACATCCAGCTGTTTGGCAAGGTGCCGCTGAGCGAGCGCCAGCATATCGTGTTGAATGCCGCCGTGTTCCAGCTGGCCTGGCTGGCCTGCGTGCTGGGCGGCTCCTGGGTCGCCGTCGCGGTGACCGCGGCCGTGGTGACACTGCACCTCAATGCAGTGACTGATACCCGGCGCGAGGCCCTGTTCCTGGTGCAATGTGCCATTGCCGGATTTGTATGTGACCTGGCGCTCATTCAGATTGGCGTCATGGACACCGGTTATCCACTGCCGCCGGTGTGGCTGACCAGCCTGTGGGTGCTGTTTGGCACCACCGTGGGTTATGCGCTCAGGTTTTTCCACGGCCGGCTGGCCCTGTGTGTGGGCGGCGGTCTGTTTTTTGCGCCGCTGTCCTACTACGGTGGCGCACGACTGGCCAACGTCAACCTGTTTGAACCGGTGTGGGCAGCGCTGCTGATCATCGGCCTGGTGTGGGCGGTGATCTTCCCGCTGCTGATTCATCTGTATACTGTCAACAAATTGCGGGCCACCCGTTAATGGTCCGATCGGAGAGTTGTATGCGAGCCTTTTTTTTCCGCGCCACCGTGGCAATTGTATTGGGCATGACCGCCGCGACGGGGGCTGGCGCTGAGGCGAAGCCGTGGGCTATCGGCACCGCCTGGTCAACCGACCAGTCACAGGTGCTGTACCGGGAAGTGCATTTTGCCGAAGACCCGGATCTCGACCTCACCACGCGCGTGGAATACCGCCGCGACAATGATGAGGTGTTTGCCGAGAAGGACATCGATTATTCGGTGTCCCGCACCGCGCCAGCAATTTTCCAGGTCGATCACCGCAACAATGCGCGCATCATCACCCGCCATCCGAACCCCGAGCCCGGCCCGGTGGTGGAGCTGGAGGTGCGACCGTTCGACAGCGATAACGTACAGACTGACACCTTTGACTATGAGGACGGCATGATCATTGATGCCGGCTTTGATCCGTTTGTCCGGCAGCACTGGGAGCGCCTGACCGATGGCCGTCGCCTGACCACCGAGTTTCTGGTGCCGGCACGCATGGACACCGTGCGCATCAGCATCAGTAAAACCGACAACGCCGACTGCAATTTCCCGGCGCAGGACCTGCACTGTTTTGTCATCAAGCCGGCGGGGCTGCTGCGGGTGGTGAGCTGGTTCGTGGACCCGATCTACATTGCCTACGATAACGCATCGCGTCGCCTGCTGATGTTTGAGGGCGTCAGCAATCTGCGCGACGATGCCGGCGAGCCACGCAATGCCTTGATCCACTTCGAATATTTGTAGGCAGCCCGGCGTAGAGCGAGTGTCCGGTTTTTGCGGTATAATCCTCCGCCCCAGCGGAGGACCGATTTATGCCATTGCCCCAAGCAGTACGACGCGAGCATATCCATACGCGTCAAATCAATTTCACCGGCTACGAGCGCGAAGACGGCTGGTTTGATATCGAGGCGCACCTGACCGATACCAAAACCTATGCCTTCAGCAACAACTGGCGCGGTACCATCGAGCCGGGTGAGGCACTGCACGAGATGCTGCTGCGGGTCACCATCAACGAAAAATTCCAGATTCAGGACATTGAGGCGGCCACCGACAACAGTCCGTTTGCCATCTGTCCGGATATCACCCCCGTGTACAAGGCACTGATCGGCGTCACCATGGGGCCGGGCTGGCGACGGGTGATCCGCGAGCGCGTGGGCGGCATGCAGGGCTGTACCCACCTGACCGAACTGCTGTACCCGATGGCGACAGTGGCCATCCAGACCATCAAACCGCTGCAGAACCACCGCCGCAAGCTGTCGGATTCGGACAGCAAGGCGCATGTGGGCCGCCCGTTTGTGCTCAACACCTGCCATGCCTGGGCGGAGACCTCGCCGGTGGTGCGGGAAAACGCCCCGGACTACTATGTCCCCCCTCAGGGGGATGATCGACAGGGTCGTCAGGATCAACAGGACAGCGGGCGGATCCCGGTAACGGCGCTCAGCGCTGCGGATCGGCCAGCAACGGAATCAACAGAGTAATCGCCACCCCTTCGTACTCGGCAATATTCTCAGCACGAATCTGGCCCTGATGGAACTCACTGATCAGCCGCGCAATGTGCAGGCCCATGCCCAGGTGCGGCTCGCGCTGCTTCTCCTGCGGCCGCACCGAGATCATTGAGTCGAACAGGCGGCCCTTCATCTGTTCCGGCAGATAGGGGCCATAATTGCTCACCCGCAGCACTGCCCGGCCCTTGATGGCGCGACAGAACACGGTAATGGGCTTCTTGTGGTAACTGAACTCGACCGCGTTGGCGATCAGCTTGTCCATCAGTTGCGCAATGTACTCGGGCACGCCGTTGATCATCACCGGCCCCTGCAGATCGGCCTTGATGACGGCCTCGGGATAGGCCAGCCGATAACCTTCCACACAACCGGCCACCACTTTTTCCAGATCGATGACCTCTTTCTCTGAGGTCTGCAGCATCTGCTCCAGCCGGGTAGCTTCGCTCATATTGGTGAGAATCAGGTTGAGCCGGCTGATGCCTTCCTCGGCGCGCTGAATATACACCGACGATTCCCGGTCCTGCGCGGTCATGCCCAGGTTTTCCAGCGACGAGCGCACCACCGTCACCGGCGTCCGCAGCTCGTGCGACAGCCGCGACGACATGTTTTCCAGGTAGTCGGTGTATTGCCCCAGACGTTCAACGATATTGTAGAAGCTGCGCGACAGATCGCCGATCTCATCGGAATTGCGGCTGGCGACAATGGTGTTTTTCAGCCGGCCGTTGTCGTCAATGATGTTCTCTGCCTGGTTGCGCAGGGCGCGGATACGCGCGGAAATGCGGGACGCAAAAAAGAACAGACCAAAGGCCACCAGCAGCATCACGCCGAGAATGGTATTGAACAGGGTTTCCAGCGCCTGGTTACGGAAGGTGCGGATGCCGTTCATGTTCTGATCAACCACCACTGCACCCATGATCTCGCCTTCGGCATAGATGGGGTAGGCGGCTTCCAGAATACGCGTCTGGTTGTCGTCCAGCGAGCGGAACTGGGTACGCGGCTGGCCGTCCAGCGCCGCGCTCAGGTGCGCACCGGCCAGCGTGCTGCCGATGTACAGGTCGTCGATGAAGTCATTGGACGGTTTGGTCAATATTCGATAGTAAACCGGGTGCAGAATGTTGTCTTCAAGATAGCGCCAGTACCTGTTCCCCGGCTCTGCCTCGGGCGCCGGTGCAATGCTCAGGCCGCCGGCCGACTGGATATCGCCGACGCTGAGCAACACGCGGCTGCCGCGGTCGACCACCTGGATACGCGAATTGGTATGGCCCATGCCTTCGACAATCTTGTCGATCTCTGGCGTCGGGCGCAGCAGCGAGCCCAGGCGCTGCGGGTTGTTGACGTCAGAGGTGGCCACCACGGCGCTGACATTGCTGGCCTCGGCGCTGTCCACGTCGTAAATGGCCAGCCCGAACTTGTCACCGAGCATGGTCAGTGGCATGCGCATCTCGACGATGTAGCCATCATCGGTCTCGTACCACTGGCCACTGATGCGCTCTTCGTGGGTGAGCGCGCCAATGTCGCGCAGATCATCACCAATTTCGTAAGCGTAGATGAACTCCGGGCCACGCGGTGAAATGACATAGCGTTGCAGCTGGTTGTCGCGCGACACCATCGACACCTGCAGAAAGTCGCTGCGGTGAATGCTCAGGCTGTCCTGGGCGCGATACACGATGTTGTTATCCACCACTTTCACATAGGCATACAGATAACGGTTGTGTTCACCGAGCAGCAGCTTGAAGTTCAGAGATTCGTCATTGTGGTAATAACGGGAAAATTCGCTTTGCGGGTTCAACTGCGTGGCGATGGTATTGGCACGGCCATAGGACAGTTCGTAACGCTGGTAGTCGCGCCAGTCGAGCAAGGACAGGTCGTCCAGCGACAGGGGCGAATAGATCGGGTACACGTACAGGTTTTCGCTGCGGCGCGCCGGACTGAAGGTCCCTTCGTCGAACAGCTCCGGACGTTCGTTCAAGGCGGTTGCCAGCGCCCGCGCCGTGCCCAGCACCACCTGCTCCTGGCCACGGCGCAGGTAGTCCTCCATCTCCAGGATATATTCATACCCCAGCCACGGAATGACCAGCAGGAAACTGGACAGAAACACCAGCTTCGAGCGGATACCAAATGGATTTTTCAAGGCGCCAGCCATGGGCAGTCCTGTGTTCAGGTGTCAGCGGTTACCGGCGTATTCCAGCGGTAACCCATGCCGTACACGGTTTCAATGCAGTCAAAGTCGGCATCCATCTGGATAAATTTGCGGCGAATGCGTTTGACGTGTGAGGTGATGGTGCTGCCATCGACAAAAATCTTGGACTCCTGCATCAGCACCTGGCGACTTTTGACATGACCGGGGAACTTCACCAGTGCGTGCACCATCCAGAATTCGGTGACCGTCAACGGCACCGGCGTGCCATCCCACTGGACTGTTAACCGGCCGATATCCAGCACCAGTTTGTCACGTTGCAACAGGTTCTCCGGCGAGGTCGGCAAATTGAGCGCGTCCTGGCGACGGAACAGCGCGGCGATACGCGCGGACAGGTGCGGCAGGCTGATATCCTTGGTCAGATAATCATCGGCGCCCATGCGCAGGCCGCTGACGGTGTCAAAGTCGTTGTCACGCGCGGTCAGGAAAATGATGGGCAGGGTTTCCGACATCGAGCGCAGGCTCTGGCACAGGGCAAACCCGCCATCAATCTCGTTCTCCAGGCCAATGTCGATGATGGCCAGATTGGGCAGGCGCAGGTCAAAGGCCTTCATGGCTTCGCGGCGATTGGCGAAGGTCTGCACCTCGTAGCCCTGCTTGCGCAGCACATCGGCATAATTCTCCCGGATGGCCGCTTCATCTTCCACAATCGCAATTCGTCGCGCCATATGGCACCTCCACCTTCATCCATCGCCAGGCTGACCGGCCGGTCAGGAGCGCTGAATATACCTGATTTGTCGGGTGTTTAAAGCCCACTGCGGCCTCCATGCTGCGCAAGCCACTATTCTGCCATAATTAGTCAGGACAAAGCCCCCGTTTATACCTGACGCGGCAACAAAGCTCGTGTCTAATGCAGTAATACAAGCATCAACGCGATGATACGGATACCCGGAAAATGACGTCTGATGAGGGGAAAATTCACATGAGTGGTACGCGGCTGGTCATTGGTAACAAGAACTTTTCGTCGTGGTCAATGCGACCCTGGCTGTTGCTCAGGCACTTCGACATCCCCTTCGAGGAAGTCAATGTGGCCCTTTACCAGCGCAATACCGCCGAAAAGCTGGGGCCGTTGTCGCCGTCACTGAAAGTACCGGCACTGCTGCATCACGAAACCACGGTGTGGGATTCCCTGGCGATCTGCGAGTACGTGTCCGAGGCGCTGCTTGATGGCAGGGGCTGGCCGGCCAGCCCGCGCAAACGGGCCACGGCCCGGTCGGTGTGCGCGGAAATGCACGCCGAGTTTCCACATCTGAAAAAGGACTGGCCGATGAACTGCAAGGCCACGGTCGACCTGTTTGTATCCGAGCCCATTGCCGACGAAATAGCCCGACTCGACGCCATCTGGAGCTGCTGTCGGCGCAAACACGGCGCTGGCGGCGAGTACCTGTTTGGCCGCTTCTCCATAGCCGATTGCATGTTTGCGCCGATGGCCATTGCCTTCAAAGCTTACGGTGCGCTGCTCAGCGCCGAGGCGCAGCGTTACGCCGACACCCTGCTGGCGCACCCCGCCGTGCAGGACTGGGTTGAGCAGGGGCGCGCGGAAACAGAGCCGGGTGCGGCATTGGGGTTGGTTAACAATATGTGATGTAGGCCCGTACAGAGGTGGCAAGGGTTGAGCCTGCGCGCCAGCCGGTAAAGCACTCAGGACGACGCCGTGGGCGTCTTTATTGTCCTTCGTATTTCACCGGCTGCCACACAGGCTCAGGGCTGGTGGCATCCCAATACAGGATTCAGGCAGTGCGGCTGGGCAACACGTCTTTCAGCTTGGCAGCCATTTCCCGGATGGTACGCTCCGTCTCACGCCAGTCGATGCAGGCATCGGTCACCGACACACCGTATTCCAGGTCACTGAGATCTTTCGGGATCTTCTGGTTGCCAAAGTTGATGTTGCTCTCCAGCATCAGGCCAATGATGGACTGGTTGCCTTCCAGAATCTGGTTGGTCACATCTTTCAGCACCAGCGACTGAATGGACGGGTCCTTGTTGGAGTTGGCATGGCTGCAGTCGATCATGATGTTGGTGGTGACCCCGCCCTTGCGCAGCGCCTCTTCGGCTTGAGCCACGTGCACGGAGTCATAGTTCGGCCCCGCATTGCCGCCGCGCAGCACCACGTGGGCGTAGGGATTACCCTTGGTCTTGACCACAGCGACCTGGCCTTCCTTGCTGATGCCCAGGAAGCGGTGCGGGTGGCTGACGGACTGCATGGCGTTAACGGCAACCGTCAGGCCGCCATCGGTGCCGTTCTTGAAACCGACCGCCGAGGACAGACCACTGGACATCTCTCGGTGCGTTTGTGATTCGGTTGTACGTGCACCGATGGCCGACCAGGCGATCAAATCCTGCAGATACTGCGGCGAAATCGGGTCCAGTGCCTCAGTGGAGGCCGGCAGACCCATGCCCACGATATCCAGCAGCAGTTTGCGACCAATGCGCAGACCCTCTTCAATCTGGAATGTATCATCCATAAACGGGTCATTGATCAACCCTTTCCAGCCTACCGAGGTACGCGGCTTTTCAAAGTACACACGCATGACCAGGTAGAGGGTGTCCTTGACCTCGTCGGCCAGTGCTTTTAACCGCTGGGCATAATCCATGGCCGCTTTCGGGTCATGAATCGAGCAGGGGCCGACCACCACAAACAGGCGCGGGTCCTTGCGATCCAGAATGTTGAAAATGGTCTGTCGGGCATCACGCACCGACGCCAGTGCGTCGCCCTGCAACGGCAGGTCGGCCTTCAACTGTTGCGGTGTCATCAGTGCCTCAATGGACTCGATGTTCAAATCTTCTGCTTTAATGTCGGTCATGCTTTAAAAACTCTTCATCAATGTTGGTCTGAAATCTGAACCCTGTAACCTGTAACCTGCAACCTGGGCGCTATAGCCCGGTCACACCTTGTGATACAGCTGGCGGCCGGTTTTGTTAAATTCCTCCGCCATCTGTTCCATGCCGGCATCAACATCCACCACCCCGACACCATTGGCGCCTTCCTGCGCAGCCGCGAAGTCACGCACTTCCTGACTGATCTTCATGGAGCAGAACTTCGGCCCGCACATGGAGCAGAAGTGGGCCACCTTGCCGGATTCCTTGGGTAGCGTTTCGTCGTGATAGGCACGCGCGGTATCCGGGTCCAGACCCAGGTTGAACTGGTCTTCCCAGCGGAACTCAAAACGCGCCTTGGACAGTGCATTGTCGCGCAACTGCGCGCCCGGGTGACCTTTGGCCAGATCTGCAGCGTGGGCGGCAATCTTGTAGGCCATCAGGCCTTCTTTGACATCCTGCTTGTCCGGCAGCCCCAGGTGCTCCTTGGGGGTCACGTAGCACAACATGGCACAGCCGAACCAGCCGATCATGGCGGCGCCGATGCCGGAGGTAATATGGTCGTAACCGGGCGCGATATCGGTGGTCAGCGGCCCCAGCGTATAGAACGGTGCCTCGGCACAGACTTCCAGCTGCTTGTCCATGTTCTCCTTGATCATGTGCATGGGCACATGACCGGGGCCTTCGATCATGCACTGCACGTCGTGCTTCCAGGCAATCTTGGTCAGCTCGCCCAGGGTTTCCAGCTCGGCAAACTGCGCCTCATCGTTGGCATCGGCAATCGAGCCGGGGCGCAGACCATCACCCAGCGAGAAGGACACATCGTAGGCCTTCATGATCTCGCAGATGTCTTCGAAGTGCGTGTACAGGAAGCTTTCCTTGTGGTGCGACAGACACCATTTGGCCATGATCGAACCACCACGGGAAACGATGCCGGTGACGCGCTTGGCCGTCATCGGCACATAACGCAGCAAGACGCCGGCATGGATGGTGAAATAGTCCACACCCTGCTCGGCCTGCTCAATCAGGGTGTCGCGGAAAATTTCCCAGGTCAGGTCTTCAGCGACGCCGCCGACTTTTTCCAGTGCCTGGTAAATCGGCACGGTACCGATGGGCAGCATGGAATTACGGATGATCCACTCGCGGGTTTCATGAATGTTCTTGCCGGTAGACAGATCCATCACCGTGTCCGCACCCCAGCGCGCCGACCAGGCCAGCTTTTCGACCTCTTCCTCGATGGACGAGGTCACGGCCGAGTTGCCGATGTTGGCGTTCACCTTGGTCAGGAAGTTGCGACCGATGATCATCGGTTCAATTTCCGGGTGGTTGATGTTCAGCGGGATGATGGCGCGGCCGCGGGCCACTTCATCACGCACGAATTCCGGGGTGATTTCCTTGGGAATCGCAGCGCCGAAGGACTGCCCCGGATGCTGGAATCCCAGATCGGTGACATCACCCTTGCCGGTCAGCTGCTGCTCACGCAGCTGCGCAATGCTCATGTTCTCGCGGATGGCAATGAATTCCATTTCCGGCGTGATGATGCCCTGGCGTGCATAATGCAACTGCGTGACGTTGGCGCCGGCTTTGGCGCGACGCGGCTGGTGCAGGTGCTCAAAACGCAGGTGCGCGGTCTGCACATCGTTCTGGCGCTGCCGGCCGAATTCGGAGCTGACGCCCGACAGCAGCTCGGTATCACCACGCTCCTCGATCCAGGGCGCACGAATGGCGGGCAGACCGGTGCGCAGGTCGACATCAGCCGCCGGATCAGAGTAGCGACCGGACGTATCGTAGACCCGGATTGCCGGGTTCACTTCGGTGCCCTTTTCGGTCAGCGTGTCGGACTGGCGAATTTCGCGCATCGGCACCTGTATGTCAGCACGGCTTCCCTGCACGTAAACTTTACCGGAACTGCTGAACTCATAGCGGGTTCTGTCGTCCAGTTCGGTAATTCTGTCGAGAAAGTGTTCTGGCTTGGCGCTCATTGCTCTATCCTAAGTCTGGCCTGACTCACCAGCGTGAGTTGAAGGCGTGAATAACAACAACATATTATGCCTCAAACACAGGCAAAGTGTTACCGCTGCCGCGAATCCAGGGTGCCTTCACAGGACAGCGCCGGGATTCTGGCATGGACAGCGTGACATTTATGCCATTCGTTATTTGGCTCCTTTGGTAACACTGTGTAGAATGCCGACTGTACCAGCCAGACTGTTCTCTTGTAGCCCGCAACGCCGGGCAAATGTCTGCAGGCTATAGTCGACGGATTTAACAAAAGTAGCCGTATATCAATGATCTGGACTACACGCCCGATATTGATAATTTCAGTCAACGATGGATCTGACAGGATTTCTGATTATGCGACGTTTTTCCCGCACGCTGGCTCTCGCGGCCGGGCTGCTTGTTTCCGCGCAACCCGCACTGGCTGACGATCTGGTAAGCATTCTCGAGCTGGCCATGCGCAACGACCCGACCCTGCGCCAGGCGCAGGCCCAATTGCGCTCCGGCCAGCAACAACTGACACTGGCACGCTCCAGCCTGCTGCCCCAGGCCAGCGCCAACTTTTCCGAACAGCGCCAGGCGGCCGGCCTGGAAGGTGTGGTTGACCTCACCGACCTCAACCAGGAGTCAACGCGGTACGGTCTCAACATCAGTCAGGCGCTGCTTAACCTGCCCAACTGGTACAGCTACCAGGGCGCCAAGGAAGCCGATCAGGCCCGGCTGTTCAATTTTGCCGCTCAGGAGCAGGCACTGATCATTCGTGTCGCCACCGCCTACTTCGACGTGCTGCGTAACATTGATCAGCTGGATACGCGCCGCCAGGAAGAAGAAGCATCCCAGCGCGAGTTCGAACGCACCCAGCAACGTGAGGAAGTCGGCCTGGTGGCCATTACCGAAGTGTATGAGGCGCAGGCGGTATATGACCTGGCGCGCAACAACACCATTCTTGCTGAAGATGCCCTGGCCAGCGCCTATGAGGCCCTGGAAGCCATCACCGGCCAGCCCCACCCGAATGTTGATGTACTGAGCGAAGACTTCCCGATTGTGGAAGCCGAAGGCAGCATGGACAACTGGGTCGATGAGGCACTGAACAACAACCCGCAATTGCTGGCGGCGCGCTACAGTGTGGAAGCGCAATCGCAGATCGCCAAGGCCCGCAGCAGCGAACGCTGGCCCACGGTCAGCCTGCAGGGCGGCTACTCCAACAGTGAAACCAACAGCGGCCAGGGCACCGACGGCAGCCAGCGCGCTGTGGGCGCCATTGAAGGTGTGAGTATCGGGCTGTCTATCAGTATTCCACTGTATACCGGTCACGCATTGACCGCTCGCCGTCAGCAGGCCGAATATGACCTGGTGGCACAGCAGGAACAGGCCAACCTGGTCCGCCGAACCACGACGCAGGACATTCGCAACGCCTTTCGCCGGGTCAACACGGACGCACTGGTCATCGCCCAGCGGCAGCAGGCCATCATCTCGGCACAGGCAGCGCTGAATGCGATTGAAGCGGGTTATGAAGTCGGTACGCGCAACATTGTTGACGTGCTGCAGGCACGCCAGCAGCTGTTCGGGGCGTTGCGCAACTATGCGGATGCGCGTTACAACTATGTGCTTGATACGCTTGAGCTGAAGCGGACTGCGGGGGTGCTGACGCCGCAGGACATCATTGATCTGAACCAGTGGCTTGAGGCCGAGGCGGCGACTGCGCAATAAGCAGCATCGTCTAGCCGCAGCTCAATCGTTGATCAATGCGGTCAGCTGCAGTGGATGGAAAGGAAAGGGGGTGTGCAGAGCCGGGTCTGCATACCCCCTTTCCTTTTTTTGTCGTCGTGTGGCGCATTGATCAACGATTGAGCTGCACATGCCAATATCATGGTTAGTGCGCGGTGCCTGGTTTAAGCGTCGGTCATTTTTCAGCGCCCTGGGCGATCGCGCGTTGCTGTCGCTGCGGATCCGGCTGTGGCGTCTCCCAGCCGGACATGTGCAATTGCACCAGATCAGCCAGCGCATTGATGTGCGCTGGCCGGTCGTTCAGGGCCGTGATGTACTCATAACGCTCACCGCCGGCGTGCTCGAAGTATTCGCGGTTCTCCTCACCTATTTCTTCGATGGTCTCCAGACAATCGGCGGAAAAACCCGGGCAGAAAACCTGCACTGATTTTACCCCCTGGCCCGGCAGCGCCTTCAGCGTTTCGTCGGTGTAAGGGTTGAGCCACTCCTCGCGACCAAACCGCGACTGGAAGGTGGTCATCCACTCATCGGCTTTCAGGTCCAGTGCCTCGGCCAGCAGCCGCGAGGTTTTGTGACATTCGCAATGGTAGGGGTCGCCGTTGAGCAGGTATTTCTTCGGCACACCGTGATAGGAAAACATCAGCTTGTCGGCGCGGCCATGGTCGGCCCAGTGCGCCTTGATGCGTTCGGCAGCGGCGGCAATAAACGGCGCGAAATCATGATAGTGATTGACGAACCTCAGCTCCGGCAGCAAACGGCGGTGCTTGAAATCAGCGCTGATAGCGTCAAACGTTGATGCCGTGGTGGAGGCTGAATACTGCGGATACAGCGGCAGCACCAGCAGTTTGCGCACCCCCTGCTGCATCATGTTTTCCAGCACTGACGGAATCGACGGGTTGCCGTAGCGCATGGCGAAGTCCACCACCAGGTCCTCATGCCCGCGCGCCTGCAGTGCCTGTGCCAGTGCCTGCGCCTGGTGGCGGGTGTGGAACAGCAGTGGTGAGCCTTCGTCGGTGAACACCGTGGCATAGGCTTTGGCTGACCGCCGCGGACGGATATTGAGGATGGCGCCGTTGAGGATCAGCCACCACAGCGGGCGGGGGAGCTCGACCACCCTCGGGTCCCAGAGAAACTGTTTGAGGTAGCGCCGCAGCGCTGATGGCGTCGGCGCGTCAGGTGTCCCCAGGTTGGTGACCAGGACCCCGATACGATCCTGCTGTGCATGCGTAAAACCTGGACTGCCTTGAAATTTCATAATGGATCCTGTGGGGTTGAGTCTTCACGGGCGGCACCTGCCCGGGCACCGAACACGCCGGCGACAAACTGCGGCGCCGACAGCAGTGTGACAAATAACATGGCCTGCAGCACGAAACTGGCATTGCCAAAAAAAATCGACGAAAACACCTGTCCCAGCATCATGCTCAGCGTCCAGCGCCAGGCATTGTACGGGAACCGCCGTGCCAGCCAGTACACCATGGCACACATGACCGGCCAGCCCAGCACATAATACACCGGCGTCGCCCAGGCTACCGACGTGCCGCCCATATAGGCCATGGCCGTGGCGACGATAAACCCGGCCACAAACGCGGTCAGGTGTACCTTGCCGTCGCGCAGCAACGGCGCTTTGGGTTTCACGTCAGGCTCGGTCATGCCTCAGACCGTCACCTTGGCCAGCGCCTGATCGATATCGGCGATGATATCGTCGATGTGTTCGATGCCCACCGAGATGCGCACCAGATCCTCACTCACGCCCGCCTGTGCCAGCTCGGCCGGATTCAGCTGCCGGTGCGTGGTGCTGGCCGGGTGACAGGCCAGTGACTTGGCATCGCCGATGTTGACCAGCCGCAGAATCATCTGCAGTGCGTCGATAAACTGCGCGCCTGCGTCGCGACCACCAGAAATCCCGAAACTCAGAATGCCCGATGCACGACCGCCACAGATCTTCTCGCATGTGGCCCGGTACGGACTGTCCGCCAGACCCGCGTAGTTGACCCACGCCACTTTGGCATGCTGTTGCAGGTGCTGCGCCACCGCTGTTGCGTTTTCACAATGCCGGTCTATACGCAGGCCGAGCGTTTCCAGACCTTGCAGAATCAGAAATGCGCTGTGCGCCGCCAGAGCCGCGCCGGTGTTGCGCAGCGGAACCACACGACAACGACCGATAAAGGCCGCTTCGCCCAGGGCTTCGGTGTACACCACACCGTGATAGGACGGATCCGGCTCGTTCAGCATCGGGAAGCGCTTCTTGTTGGCCACCCAGTCGAACTTGCCGGAGTCGATGATGATGCCGCCCACGGTGGTGCCATGACCGCCAATATACTTGGTCAGCGAGTGCACAACGATGTCCGCACCGTGATCGAAAACCCGGCACAGGTAGGGCGTGGCAACGGTATTGTCGACAATCAGCGGCACGCCATGACGGTGAGCAATCTCGGCCAGGCGCTCGATGTCCACCACATTGCCCGCCGGGTTGCCGATGGATTCACAGAACACCGCTTTGGTGTTGTCGTCGATCAGTTTTTCCAGGCCATCGTAGTCGTCAAACGAAGCCATGCGGACATCCACGCCCTGTGTCGGCAACGTGTGGGCAAACAGGTTATACGTGCCCCCATAGAGCTGACTGGTGCTGACAATGTTGTCGCCGGCACGGGTGATGCACTGGATGGCGTAGGTGATTGCTGCCATGCCGGAGGCCAGTGCCAGCGCGCCAATACCGCCTTCCATTTCTGCCAGCCGTTGCTCGAGAACGGCGTTGGTGGGGTTCATGATGCGGCTGTAGATATTACCCGGCACCTTCAGGTCAAACAGGTCCGCGCCATGCTGGGTATTGTCAAAGGTATACGAGGTGGTCTGGTAGATGGGCACGGCGGCCGCCTTGGTGGTCGCTTCGGATTCATAACCGTGGTGCAAGGCCAGTGATTCAAGTTTCATGTGATTCCCCATGGGTGATGCAAGTGATGATTGCGTATTTATGATTGGCTTATGTTGATTGACTTATGTTGACTGGGCCGGGCTTGGCTGACGGCTGGCCAGTATCTCCACCAGCTCGTCCAGCGCCTGCTGGCGCCGGTCTTCAAAATCGAAGGACGGTTTCGCGGATGCCCAGTCCGGATTGGCCTGCGCCTGACGCAGCGGCGCGGGCAATCGCTGACCCTCAAATATCGTATCGGCAGCCCCGGCCGCGATGATCTTGTGCTGCGCAGCGTGTCCGCGAGCTTCCAGTGCCTTCAGCAGCTGACACTGCCGGGCCGCCAGCGCGCGCAGAATGTTATCATCAATACGCAGGACTTTTTCGCCGGAGATCATCCCCATCAGGCTGCTGCCGTAGTGGCGCAGGGTTTGCAGACCGCCGCCCAGCAGGGCACCCACAGCCGCGGCAGCGCCCAGCGTGATGCCGCCCACCATCAGGTCAACACCGACACCGGCGGCGGCGCCAGCGGCAGCACCACTGCCCACTTTCAGGCCCATGGTCTGCAGGGTGTAGGGATCAAACAGATCCTGTTGCCACCGCCCTTCCACCAGCGGCAGTGCCGCGCTCTCCAGGTCATCCGGGTAGAACCGGTACAGACTCAGCAGACGTTCCACGCAGGCCTGCTCGCGTTCGCGCACCCGTTCATTGAGGGTGGCTGATGCCTTGTCCAGCACCGCCGCATCCAGCGACGAAACCCGCTGTTGCAGGGCGGCCACACCGATCAGTAAATCGGCAATCAGCATCAGCGCCGAATGGTGGCGCTGGCGGGCATCCTCGGCGTGGCTGGCCATCAGGGCATTGAGGGTCGCGCTGTGGGCATCCAGCAGATTGGCGAGTTTGCTGTACAGTAAACGCTCACCATCCTGGGTGGGCGTCACCGTATCAAAGCGCACAATGGCATGCAGGCCCAGGCCCGCCAGCGCGTCCCGCCATTCGTCTTCGCGGGCAGCCGGATCGGCGACAAAGTTAAGCAGAGGCAACAGCGGCACACCACACAGACGCAGGATTTCCAGTTCATCCCGGTGCTTGGCCAGCACCGGGTCGCGCGCATCCAGCACATAAAAGGCCGCGTCGCTTTTTATCAGCTGGCGCAGCACTTTGGCTTCCTGATCATAACGCTCCTTTGCCGGGGCCGAGTCCAGGAAGCGGCGAATGCGCGTACGGCCATCTTCGTTGCCGGCATTGCCGGCCTGTTCAGTCAGCAGCGCCAGCAGGTCGATAGGCTCCTCGATGCCCGGTGTGTCATAGAGCTCCAGCAGCACCTTGCCATTGACCAGCAAGCGCGCTGCTTCAACGTGGCGCGTGGTGCCAGGCCGACCGGACACCTCGCCGAAACGGGCATCGCGGGTCAGGGTGCGCAGCAGGGATGTTTTGCCGGTATTGGTATGGCCGGCCACCGTCACCCGCAATGGCTCGGTAACGGCGTTCAGCAATTGTTCGTTGGTGGACATCAGGATGTCTCCCCCAGCCAGGCCAGCGCCTGTTCGTTGACGTCGTAAATCGCCGACTCGGCAATGCCCATGTCCAGCAGGGACTGGCGCCAGATGGCCAGGCGCTCGGCACCGGCACGCTCAGCCCCCATCAGCCACACGGCCACCGCGGCAGTCTGACTGGCGGCATCGGCCAGCCAGTGCAGGCTGCCGCGGTCCGGCGACTGTGCCGCGGCACAGGCCAGTAGCAGTTTCTGTGGCGGATCCAGACTCAGCTGTTCCAGCACGTATTCGCGCTGCTGACGACTGTCCACCAGATGGGTTTGCACACGGTCGGCCAGGCCTGCTGGCGGCCACGGCAGGTCACTGGCAATCTCCAGGCCGACCAGCAATCTGCCATCCCCAGACCGTGCTTTGCCGGCGCGGCGCCTGAATGCCGGCACTGCCGCTGGCGCCGGATCGGTGACCCCGGCCTGTTCGCTGTCAGGCGCCAGCCGCGATGCCAGCGCAACCCACGCCAGGGCATTGGGCTGCAGACGTATTTTGCGCAGTCCCAGGCCCAGGCGCAGCCAGCACCAGACACTCAGGCACAGCCGCGGCAGTATGCCGTAGACCAGCACACAGCCGCTCAGCCACGACGCCCAGGCCCGGCGCGCGGTATCATCCTGCTCCGCCAGCGCCGAGGCCGCGGCAGAGCCGCTGCTGACAATGGCATCTGCCGACGGTGTGGCAAAACCCAGCAAACCGGGCAGCACCCCCAGCGACTCCACCAGTGCAACAAACACTGACGTTGGCAGGATCGTGGTTTCCCAGACGAACACATAACTGCGCAGCGCCAGCGCCAGCATCAGGCCGGCGACAATCCCCAGCATGATGCACAGCCAGCTCAGGTGACTGACCAGGCTCAGCCACCAGCGGCTCAGCCCCGCCTGCGAGGTCAGGACATTAAACGCCTGGGTGATGGCAGCAGCGCCGCTGTTATCATGGAGCCGTTTCTGGATGGCAACGGTGATGACATACCAGAGCCGGCCCAGCGAGCCGCCCTGGGCATTGACGCTGAAGCTCAGCAGCCAGGTCAGTAACAACAGGAGGTTGATGCCCAGCAGACTGCCCAATGCCCAGATCACATTGACCGGTGCCTGGCTGTCACCGAGCACCGCCAGCGCTGCGCTGAAACCACTGAGCAGCGCCACTGCCAGCAGGCCCAGCAGGGCCCAGAAAGCGCCCTGTCGCCAACGCTGCAGGCGCTCGTCGAGGCCATCGCGCGCGGCGATAACTGCGGCCCATGCCAGAATGCGCTGCTCAGCGTCCCCTGCCAGGCTGCGGGCGTGCTTTTCAGCCGCCTCGTCTCGTGTATCTGCCCGGTCCCGCCTTACTGCTTCGGCGAGCCAGCGCTTGTTGAATTCCGACATCGATTGGTCTTTTGCTGGACGTTGTGCTGACATTCTATCTGATACGCGCCAGACACTGTAACTTTGTTAAGATGGCTTGTCAGCTACCCACCGTGCAACCACAAAGGGAGAATGTGTGCCAAAACCTGTCGCCAGAGCTCAACGCCTGACCACCGTCGCCGTGCTTGCGCTGGTGTATGCCGCGTTATGGCTGGTGCTCAGCAACAACCAGGGCTGGGGCTTTGGCCTGGTGTTTATCGCCCTGGCGGTGCTGTGCGCCCTGTCGGCGAAGGTCAGGGTGCGACCGGTCGCCTGGCGTTATCTGCCCGCCTTTCTGATGTTTTTCCTGCGCAGCATGACCATGGGCGGACTCGACGTGGCGCGCCGCACCGTGGGTCGCGCCGATGATGTTCATCCAGGCTGGGTGCATCATCAACTGGGGGAGTCATCACCGCTGGCCCGCCTGCTGCTGTCCGCCATCACCGGCCTGTTGCCCGGCACGCTGGCTGCCCGCATCGACGGCGACAGCATGCATGTGCACACCCTCGACACGCGCCAGGACTGGCAGCGTGACGTCAGCCAGCTGGAACATCACCTTGCCCGGCTGCTGCCAAAGACAGAGGAGACACCATGATCTGGCTGACCAGTGTCATTCTGCTGACGGCATTGGCCGGCCTGTGGCGCATGACCCATGCGACCACCATCGCCGACCGGCTATTGGGCCTGCAGATGGTCAGCAATACCGGCATCGCCTTTCTGTTGCTGCTGGCGCAGTGGCAGGGCAATGCCATCTGGCGCGACGTCGCACTGGTGCTGGCCCTGCTGGCGGCGGTAATTACCGTGGCGCTGGTGCAGATGCTGAGAAGGAGGCGCGCATGAGTGATGCCGGTATCGCCCTGTCCACCGTTGCCGTGTCCACCGTTGCCTTCTACACGGGCTGGTTGTGCCTGCTGGCCGCCAGTGCGTTCTTTGTGACGGCGGCCCTGGGCCTGCTGCGTTTTCCCGATCTGTACAGCCGCCTGCACGCGGTGACCAAAACTGACACGCTGGGCCTGGGCCTGCTGGCCCTGGGATTGACCCTGCTGGATCCATCCTGGCGCACAGCGCTGATTCTGCTGCTGGTGTGGCTGCTGGTAATGGCCTCGGGCGCCGTCAATTGCCAGCTGCTGGCCCGTTACAACCTTGAGCAGGACGAGCAGGACGAGGAGGACGATCAGCATGTCCGCTGAGCTGCTACCCGACATGACCCTCACCCTGCTGCTGCTGATCATGGCGTGGGGCGCCCTGTATGCGCCGCAGCGCTCTGATGCCATGGCGCTGTTTATTGCCTTTGGTGTGGTGGTGGCGCTGATCTGGGCTCGCCTTGACGCGCCCGACCTGGCGCTGGCAGAGGCGGCCATCGGCGCCGGCCTGACCGGGGTGCTGTTGATGCACGCAGCCCGTGCGCTGCCCGATGAACTGCACCGCAGTAACCGCACCGCCACATACTGGGGCGCACTGGCATTCGCGGTGGTGGCCAGCCTGATGTTTCTGGCGCACCTGCTGACCGACGATTCGTTGCTCAATGCGGGTCTGCTGGACACCGACAGTGATGTCACGCCGAGTTTGCGGGTGCTGGCCGATGCCAACGTGGCCGACAGCGGCGTCAGCCATCCGGTCACCGCCGTGCTGCTCAACTTCCGGGCCTGGGACACGCTGCTGGAACTGCTGGTTCTGCTGTTTGCGTTGAGCGGACTGCGGCAACTGTTCCCGCGCGAGTCAGCACCCGATGACCATGCCACCTCGCGCTGGCCGGAAAGCCTGGCGCTGATGTCAGCCTGGGCACGGGTGCTGGCCCCGTTGCTGGTGGTGACCGGCGGCTACCTGCTGTGGCGCGGTTCCAGCGCGCCCGGCGGCGCGTTTCAGGCCGGTTCGCTGCTGGCGGCGGCGGCAGTGATGCTGCGGCTGACCGGTCTGCTGCCGGCCCTGCGCTGGTCCTCTGTGTGGTTGCGCCTGTCGGTGGTGGCCGGTGCCCTGTTTTTCCTGAGCGTGGCAGCTGCCACCGCGATCTGGGGCGACGGCTGGCTGACCTATCCGGCCGCCGCCAGCGGCCTGCTGATTGTCAGTATCGAGATCTTTGCCACCCTGTCGATCGCCATTACCCTAAGCCTGCTGGTCATCGGCGAATGGGAGGACCTGCGCTCATGACGGACACACCGCTGATGACTGCCATTGAGTTATACCTGACGCTTGGCGTTGCCGTCTTCCTGCTGTCGCTGCACGGACTGATGACCCTGCATGACCCCATCCGGCGCCTGATTGCCGTCAACCTGATGGGGGCCGGCACGTTTCTGGTCATGGTCAGCCTGGCCAGACGCAGTGAGGTCCCTGACCCGGTCCTGCACGCACTGGTGGTGACCGGGCTGGTGGTGGCGATCAGCGCCACCGCCTTTGCCCTGCGCCTGATCATCGCTGCGCACACGGAGGGCGGCAAGCAACGCGACCGCGAGGATCGCAACACCGAGGGCGGAGGCAAACAGCCACCATGAACTTTGCCCTGCTCAGTCTCGCCATTCCGCTGTTCTCAGGCCTGCTGCTGTTGCTGTGCGGCCGCGCACTGCGCACCCGCATCACCGGGTTCATCGCCATTGCCAGCACGCTGATCAGCCTCGTCTGCGCCTGGTTTGCATTGCAGGAGGTGGCCGCCGCCGGCACCAGTCTGCTGCTTAATCTGGGCGGCTGGGAGACCGGACTGGCAATCCGCATGCGCCTGAGCTCCCTCAGTGCGCTGTTGCTGCTGTTTACGGCGCTGATGCATCTGCTCATTGGTCTGTATGCCGGGCTTAACCGCGCCGGCATTAACCGCGACTTCTGGGCCCTGAGTTGTTTCCTGCATGGCTCACTGGCAGCCCTGTGGCTGTCGGCGGACCTTTTTAATCTGTATATCACCCTGGAGCTGCTGGGGTTGACGGCCGTGGCGATGGTGGCGCTGTCGGGCAAAAAGGCCTACCGCCCCGCTGCCCACTACCTGATCCTGTCGCTGGCGGCCTCGTTGTTCTACCTGCTCGGGGTTGCGCTGCTGTATGGCCGTTACGGCGAGCTGGATGTGTTGCTGCTGGCGCCGCGCACCGAAGCGGACGTCACCACCCGCCTTGCGCTGTTGCTGATGACCACCGGCCTGATGCTGAAGTCGGCGCTCTGGCCGCTGCACCTGTGGCTGCCGCCTGCCCATGCCAGTGCGCCGACTGCGGTCAGTGCGCTGCTGTCGGGGCTGGTGGTCAAAGGCCCTCTGTACATTCTCTGGGTGTTATGGAGCGAGGTGGCACCTCCTGCGCTGGCGCAGCAGATTGGCCCGGTGCTGGCCATCGCCGGCATGATCGCGCTGACCGCCGGCGGGCTGTCGGCCATGCGCAGCCCCTCCATCAAAACCCTGGTTGCCTATTCTACCGTGGCGCAACTGGGTTACGCACTGATGGCACTGGGCTTGCTGCTGACCTGGCAGTTACCGCAGATGCATATCGCACTGTGGCTGTTTGTGATTGCGCACGGACTGGCCAAGGCGTCACTGTTCCTGGCCGCCGGCGAGATGCAGTCGAGCCTGGGCACGCGCCGCGTCGCAGGACTGCGCGGCGCCACACAAACCGTGCCGGTGGCGATGTTCGCCTTTGCGGTTGCCGGTGGCAGCCTGATCGGCCTGCCGCCCAGCGGCGGCTTTCTGGCCAAATGGGTGTTGCTGGAACCGCTGCTCAGTCAGCCGCAGAACTGGCCCTGGGCGCTCGGTGTCTTGCTGGGCACACTGGTGTCGGCGGCCTACATTTTTCGTGTGGTGGCCCTGTCATTTGATCGCGCCCGCATTAATCCACCGGATATCAATCCGGACCGTGTCGGCCACTGGCTGGCCCTGTTGCCGGCTCTGATGGTGTGGGGCATGGCGCTGTCAGGCGAATGGCTGATCCAGTTGCTGGCCGGAGGTGGTGTATGACCCTGAGCTGGACCACCTTACTGCCGGTGCTGATCATCCTCAGTTCCCTGATTCCCGGGCTGCTGATTTTTGCCACACCGGAGGCCGCTGCCCGCAGACGCATTACGCTGAACCTGACCGGTGTCTCGTTAAAGCTGCTACTGGTCGGGCTGATGCTGGCAGGCGTCAGCCAGGGCCTTGAGTTTCGCTTCGAGTTGACCTTTCTGCCCGGTGCACAACTGGTGCTGCAGGGAGACGCGCTGGCGCTGCAGTTTGTCGCGCTGTCCTCGGTGCTGTGGCTGATGACCACAATCTATGCCATTGCATACCTGGAGAACTCCCCGCTGCGCTCGCGCTTCTTTGGTTACTTCAGCCTTTGTGTCAGCACCACCGTCGGCCTGGCACTGGCCGGCAACATGATCACGTTCCTGTTGTTCTACGAGTTGCTGACCCTGGCGACCTTCCCGCTGGTGGTCCATCGTGGCACGCCCGAGGCCTTGCGTGCCGGTCGCGTCTATCTGGCTTATACCCTCGGCGGTGGGGCCTTGCTACTGATGGGCATTGCGCTGTTGCACTCCATTGCCGGCACCCCGGACTTTGTGCCCGGCGGCTACCTCACGGCCCTGGCTGACGAACATGCCTTCAGCCTGCGCATCGCCTTTGGCCTGATGATCCTCGGCCTCGGCGTCAAGGCTGCGCTGGTGCCACTGCATGGCTGGCTGCCGCAGGCGATGGTGGCACCGGCACCGGTCAGTGCGCTGTTGCATGCAGTGGCGGTGGTCAAGGCCGGCGCCTTCGGTATCATCCGTGTGGTTTATGATGTTTATGGCATTGAGGCCACCACCTTGCTGTCGCTGACTCAGCCCTTGATGTGGCTGGCGGCCATCACCATCATCTTTGCCTCGATCCGGGCGCTGCAGCAGCAGGACATCAAAAAACGACTGGCCTACTCTACCGTAAGCCAGGTCTCTTACATTACCCTCGGCGTGTCTCTGGTCGGGCCCATTGCCGCGGTTGGCGCGATTGTGCACCTGGTGCATCAGGGCCTGATGAAAGTCACGTTGTTCTTTTGCGCCGGTAACTTCGCCGAAACCCTGGGTATTCACAAGATTCAGGAGATGGACGGCCTGGGCCAGCGCATGCCCTGGAGCATGGCCGCCTTTACCGTCGGCGCGCTGGGCATGATCGGTGTGCCACCCATCGCCGGTTTCATCAGCAAGTGGTATCTGATCACCGGTGCCCTGGAGGTCAATCAGCAGTGGGTGCTGCTGGTGCTGGGCGGCTCCGCGCTGCTGAATGCCGCTTACTTTTTACCGCTGATCTACCGTGGCTGGTTCCGTGCCCCGCCGGCCGGCGGCTGGCATGACAACAATTTTGCCGACCAGCGTTTGGAGACCCACTGGATGTTGTTGCTGCCACCGCTGATCACCGCGCTGCTGTCCATTCTGGTCGGGGTATTTGCCGGCACCATCTTCAGCCCATTGGGCTGGAGCCAGTTTATCGTCAATCGGGAGTTTGGCCTGTGAGCGCCTGGATCTGGGCAAGTGTACCGGCCGCGCCGCTGCTGGCGGCGCTGTTGCTGTTCGCCTGCCGGGCGCGCACGCGGGCGCTGGCACCGTGGCTGAGCCTGAGTCTGCTGCCAGCCTTGCTGGCCTGTGTCATTGGCGACGCGGCCTTCACCCCGGCCGCGCTTTGGGAAGGCGCCCGCTGGGCGGCCGACAGCCCGGTGACGCGGCCCTGGCTGGCATTCACTGCGACGTTGTGGGGTATCGCCGGTTACTATGCCGGCTACAGCCAGCGCGATGACGCCGGCCTGCTGCGCTTCTGGCTGTTCTGGCTCACCGCGCTGAGCGGCAATCTGCTGTTGATCATTGCCCAGGATGCGCTCAGCTTTTATGTCGGCTTCTCGATGATGAGCCTGTCAGCGTACGGACTGGTCATCCACAGCGGCAAGCCCCAGGCGCGCCGCGCTGGTCGCCTGTACCTGCAATTGGCCGTGCTGGGCGAGGTGCTGTTGCTGCTGGGGCTGGCGATGCGAGTCCACGCTGCGGACGGTGCATTGCTGTTTGCCGACTGGTCTGCCACCCCGGTGACGCCGGTCAGCGCGGCGCTGCTGTTAACCGGCCTGGGCCTGAAGGCCGGGTTCTGGCCACTGCACGTATGGTTGCCCCAGGCCCACCCGGTGGCGCCGGCACCGGCCAGTGCCGTGCTGTCCGGCGCCATGCTGAAGGCCGGCATTCTGGGGTTGTGGCAGTTCCTGCCCGGCGCCCTGCCGGAGGCCGACAATGGCGTTCTGTCGGCCTGGGCGACGCCGGTGATGGCCATCGCCGTGATCAGTATCGTCCTGGCCGCTGTTTTCGGTCTGACGCGCAATGACGCGAAGCAGGCGCTGGCGTATTCCTCGGTCAGCCAGATGGGCTTCCTGCTGTTCCTGATTGCGCTGGGCTGGCTGCTGCCCGGGCAACGCGCAACCATCGGCGTCGCACTGACGCTGTATGCCGTGCATCACGCGTTTGCCAAAGGCGCGCTGTTTATGGCGGCCAATGTGGTCAAGGCCGGCGGCGCACCTTTGCGCCTGCATCAAGGCTGGCTGGTCGTTGCCATTGGCTTGCCGGCGCTGGCACTGGCCGGCCTGCCACTGAGCAGCGGCGCGGCCGCCAAGACGGCGCTGAAAGCCATGCTGGAAGACCCCGCCCTGTCACACTGGCTGGTCTGGTTGCAGATCGGCGCACTGGGCACAACCCTGGTGGTGGCCCGTGCCTGCTACCTGTTATGGCAGTTGTGGCAAAAGGCCGGGGAGAAGCCCGCAGGCCCTGACATGCCCCTGGCGGCCGTGCTCGCCTGGCTGATACTGTGTGCGGCATCAGTGAGCCTGCCCTGGCTGTGGCCGCTGATGCAACCTGCCGCCGTCGACAGTCTGCCGCTGTACAAGTGGCAGGAACTGGGCTGGCCGATCGGCGTTGGCGTGCTGCTGGCCGTCCTGGCATGGCGTTACCACTGGCAGGCGCCGTCCGCCCTGCAGCGTCAGCATACGCCATTGCTGCACCTGTCTCTGGGCCTGAAACGTCGACTGAATCAAGCTTTGCTGCCGTCATTTACGCTAACATGGTTAGATCGCGACTGGCGAAGGCATGAACGGCGCTGGAGCCGTTTCTGGCAGGGACACACGGTTAACCGGAGTGCCACGCTGTTGCTGATATTCATGATTGTTGCCGGACTGACCATTTTCCGACCATCCGATTTGCAGGAGCTTTTGTCATGGCTACAGTAACCTTTCACGGCGCTGCGCAGGAAGTGACCGGATCCTGTCACCTGATTGAGTCGCCGGCGCTGGGCCGGGTGTTGCTTGACTGCGGCATGCACCAGGGCGGCGATGCCGTCGAGCGTGTGCAGGACGAAACGTTTGCCTTTACGCCTGCCGAGATCGACGCGGTGGTGTTGTCACATGGCCATCTCGACCATTCCGGCATGCTGCCGAAGCTGGTCAGTCAGGGTTTCAGTGGACCGATCTACTGTACGCAATCGACCCGTCACCTGCTGCGCATCCTGTTCGAAGATGCCCTCAGTCTGTACGAACGCGACCTGGAACGGGAGAATCTGCGTCGCCAGCGCAGCGGCCGGCCGCTGATCGAACCGGAGTACACAGCAAAGGATGTGGAAGCGACGCTGAAACAGTGTCAGGGCCAGCCCTATCGCACCCGGGTCGACATCGGTGCGCAGGCCAGTGTGCGCTTCCTGGATGCCGGGCATATCCTCGGCTCAGCCATCGTGGAGCTGACACTCACGGAACAGGGCCAGGACAAGGTACTGGTGTTTTCCGGCGACCTGGGCAACCGGCATTCCGCCCTGATGAACGACCCAGCGTCACCGACACGTGCCGACCTGGTGATGATGGAGGGCACCTATGGCAATCGGGATCACCGCTCGCATGAACAGACCCTGGACCAGTTCCGCGAGGTGTTGGCCGAGACCTGGGCGCGCGGCGGCAATGTGATGATTCCGGCATTTGCCATTGGTCGCACCCAGGAGCTGATTTTTCACCTGGGCTGCCTGCATCAAGCGGGTGAACTGGACGACTGGCAGGTATTTCTGGACAGCCCCATGGCGATTGAAGTGACGGAAGTGTATGACCGCTGGCTGCACATCATGGACGACGAGGACATCCGCTGCCTGACCGAGTCCGGCCGCGACTCACTGGCCAAATTTCTGCCCAGTCTCAAGCTGTGCCGCAGCGCCGAAGAGTCCATGGCCATCAACAAGATCAAGCAGGGCGCCATCATCATCGCGGGCAGTGGCATGTGTACGGGTGGCCGCATCCGGCATCACTTCAAGCACCGCATCTGGCGCGAAGAAAACACCATCATCTTTATCGGGTTTCAGGCGCAGGGCACCCTGGGGCGGCTGCTGGTTGATGGCAAGCAGGACATCAGGATGTTCGGCGACGAATTCAGGGTCCGGGCCCGCATCGAAACAATCGGCGGCCTCTCCGCCCATGCCGGCCAGCGCGAGCTGATCGAGTGGGCGGCGGCGTTCAGTGGCAAACCCAAACTGATCCTGGTGCATGGTGAAGCATCGGCGCTGGACGCGCTGTCGCAGAAGCTGTGGCTGGATCAGGGTATTCGCTGCGAGATCCCAGCACGGGGCAGCTGTATCGCGTTCTAACCCTGCAACAAAGCGTCGGCTATCAGCGGTGCCAGGTCGATGGCGTTACTGACGTCGGCGATGCTGTTGCTGGTGACCACCTGCAGGTCATGCTGTTGCATGTCGGCCAGCGCGCCGTCGGCGAAAACGCCGTGCACCGCCAGACAGACCGGCGCGCACAGCCCGGCTGCCCGCAGATGCGAGGCTGTCTGAATCATGGTTTTACCAGTGCTGATGATGTCGTCGACCAGCACCGGTGTGTACCCGCGGTAGCGATCAACATGCGGCAGCGAAACCGATACACTGCGATCACCCAACCGGGTTTTCTGCAGCACTTCCCAGGGGCAGCCCGCCAGCTTCGCAACATTCGCGGCCCATTGCTCCGATTCGCTGTCCGGACCGATGACCAGCGGCTGATGGATGTTGGCCCTGATCCAGTCGGCCATGGGGACCACGGCGGTGAGTGACCGGGCCGGTATCGAGTAGATCTGCGCCAGGTCGCTGATGCGGTGCAAGTGCGGGTCCACAGTCAGCAGCCAGTCCAGGTGGTCGCTGAGCAGCCTTGCAAAATAGTGTGACGTGATACCTTCGCCAGCCTTGAAGCGCCTGTCCTGACGCATGTAGGCCAGGTACGGTGCAATCAGGCCGATACGCCGGGCACCCAGGTCACGCAGCGTGTCAGCCAGCAGCAACAGTGGCATGAGTTTGCTGTCGGGCTGATGCAGCTGACACAGAATCGCCACGTCGCAGTCGCGGACGTCACTGTCGATACGAATGTAACTTTCGCCGTCCGGGAACCGCCGCATGTCCAGATTACCCGGTTGCCAACCGGTGGCGGCCAGCAACCGGCTGCCAAAGTGTATCTGCTCGGGAAAACTGAAAAGCAACGTCGTCATACAATTTCCGCCTCTATATGGACAACGTCCGGGTGCGACTGGTAAAAATCCAGCGCGTACTCAAGTTCGCCGGCAGCCTCCGCGTGCAGCGTCATCAGCACGCTGCCGGGTTCCACTACATCGCCGACGCTGACGTGCAGATAGACGCCGGCGGCAGGCGAACTGGGTGCCCCCGCCAGGCTCGCCAGTCTGGACATCACCCGATTGTTGATCATGGCAATGACACCGGCCCGTGCGGCAACAATATCGTGCGTGAAAGCGGCGACCGGCAGTTTTTTCAACGCGCCCTGCGCCAGACAGATGGCCTCAAACTTGTTCCAGGCAGCGCCGCTGTCCAGCGTCTGCTGCGCCAGCTGCAGACAGTGATCAGCACTGCCCAGCCCGCCCATCTCCAGCAATGCGGCGGCCAGCGTCAGTGACCGTTCACGCAGATCCGCCGGCGCACCAGGCTCGTTGCGCAACACCGCCAACAGGTCGGCAGCTTCCAGGGCCGGCCCGATGCCGCGACCGACCGGTTGGCTGCCGTTGCTGAACAGCACGTTGATGGTCAGGCCCAGTGCCTCGCCGGTTTGGCGCAACCGATCCGCCAGGGTGTTGGCCAACGCGGTGCTGCGCACCTTGGCGGTGGCACCGACAGGAATGTCGATCAGCACGTGGGTGGAGCCGGCAGCGACCTTCTTGGAAATCACCGAGGCCACCAGCTGCCCCTCACTGTCCAGGTCCAGCGCCCGCTCAACGCGGATGATCACGTCGTCGGTAGGGCTCAGCGACACTGAACCGCCCCAGGCCAGGCACGCACCCTGCTGTTCGACAACGGCGCGCATCTGGTCAAACGCCAGCCTGACATGGGTCAGCGTCTCCATGGTGTCGGCGGTACCGGCCGGTGAGGTGATGGCGCGCGATGACGTCTTGGGCATGACCAGGCCATTGGCTGCCACAATCGCCACCACGATCGGCGTTGTCCGGTTGCCGGGCAAGCCGCCAACACAATGTTTATCGACGATGATGCGGCCCTTGCCCCACTCAAACCGCCGCCCGACATCGACCATGGCGCGGGTGATGGCAATGGTCTCCGCCAGATTCAGGTTGTTGGCTGCACAGGCAGTGACATAGGCGGACATCTGAATGTCAGAATAGCGGCCCTGGCTGATGTCGCTGATGATACTGTGCGCGCCCTCGGCTGATATCGTTTTCCCGTACAGTTTGCCCCGCACCACGCTCATCGAATCGACCGGCGGTGCATGGCGAAAGAACGCCTTGTCGCCTTCACTGGCGCCCAGCAGACGCCAGGCTGCTTCACTCAGGGCAGCCTTTTCATGACTGAGGAAATCGCCGGTGACGATATTGAGCGTCGCGATGATGCTGGTCTGGCCGGTGCAAACTTCCACCCGCCCTTGCGCATCAAAACCCTCGGAATGGCAGACATGACAATCCTCCCGCATGTAAACCACAGGCTCCTGGTGCGTATCGATGCCCGCGCGGGTGAGGTAGAGGAAATTTCTGTTCATGGTGTCATGGCATTCTCACCGCACCGCGTCCGGGTTGCCGACGCCATGCAGGGCCTGCCATTGGGCAGTATCCAGGCAGCGCGCCACGTCGATATCCAGTAGTTCCGCCGCGTGCAGAACGATGTGTGCCCAGGTCTGGCCATTGGCCAGTAACATACCGAACACATCCAGCGTACCGCCGCGATTACGGTAGCCAAGAAAGCGGCAGTTGCGCGGACCGGTGTCCAGGGGTCGCAACACACCGGTCATCACTTCTGCGTGGGTATGACACACGAAAACGCGCTTGCTCACCGCTGGCAAAATGTCACGTATGGCTGCGGCTGACCAGGTGTAACGCGCCTCCATGGCATCACGCGGTTGCCGGAAACGACCGGGCTCTGTGATCGCCACCACTGAACAGCGGATACCGCAGCTGCGCAACCGTCTGGCAGCACCTGTCACTTCCCGCAGCTGATAGGCGCCCACTGCCAGTAGCTGAATGTCGGCGCCGTCATCATGGCTGAGCACCAATGCGCCATCCCGGGCACACCGCTGAGCCTGCGGCAGACTGGTGACACTGGTTACCGGATTTTTCGGTGCCACCACGACGGCGACCCGTCCGCGTTGTCCGTACAGTGCAGCCATGGTTGTCACCAGGGTGTTGGCATCGCAGGGAAACAACACGGGCGCCATATCGGACATTTCTCCCAGCCAGGCTTCACCCAGCGTGGGGTCCTGGTGGGAAATCTCGTTCTTGCCGTTCTCCCAGGTATGCGAACTGGCAATGACCGGGACGCTCAACCAGTTGACCTGACGCCCGGTCTCCAGCGCATGGCGCGCAAAGATCACCTCCTGGCGCATCGCGCCCAGCATCTTGACCGCAAACGCCTCATAACTGACCGCGAGGTTGATGCCCTGTTTGTTGGCCAGCACGGCGGACACCACCGCCTCTTCATTGAGCGCGGTGATCACGGCGCCGTTCAGTGACTCGGCAACCCCCGGTTCCGGCGACGTCACCCGGTGCTGCAGCAGATCCAGGGTCTGGTTCATGCGATTGCTGCGAATCTCATCGGGATTGCCGACCCGTACCCGATGTCCTGGGTTAAGTGTCACCAGGTCACAGAACCAGCCATCAAAGTGCGCCATCGGCGAGACGTTTATGCCGGTCTCTGCAGCAACCACGTCCGGCAGGCAGAGCGCCGGTACATCCATGGCGCGCAGCCAGTGATCCTTCTCGGCAAGCCGCTGTTGCCGGGTGTGGTTGGTCAGGCTGGCGATAGCATCACGCAGTTCGGTTTCGGGCACGTACAGCCGCGCGCAACCCTCATTGAAGATAGCGCGCGTTTCGTCATCATGTGCCGGATTCCCGGGCAAGGGGAGATTGTGCGCGGCATTGGTGCCGGCGCCAGGGAAACCAAAACCCTTAACGGTTTCGGCGATGGCATAGGGCAATAACACCGGATACTGGCGCTCATTGATGGTCACCTGCCGATGCTGTTCCTGCAACCGGTCGGCCATGGTGATGATGGCCCAGGCAAACGCCGCCGGATCCCGGCCGTCTATATCGATGGGTTCAAAACCGTTCAGCGCCAGATGCTGACGGAACCAGTCCACACCCCCCGCCTGCGCCATGGTGGTACGCTGGTCGATGCGCCGACCGTTGGCGATCATCACCGGCATCACCAGACCGCTGTCTTCCCCTCGCCACCAGCGTGGTGACCAGTCGCTGCCGCGCTGCTCTTCAAACGCGCCGTCGCTCAGAAAAGCCACCAGTTCCTGACCCGGCAAGGGCATGTGGACGTATTGCAGGCCGGCGAACCCCAGATAGCCACCTTCGCTGGCGCCGCCGGCTGTATGAACATTGACATGGCTGCCCAGCGGCGCGACGGTGCGGCCGTCCGCGCCGACCTCATAACTGTAAAAGTCCTGGCACAGACGGCTGAGACCGTCGTCACTGAACGGGTATCGCTGCGCCTGTTCTGCCTCGACGTTGCGGGTCAGTATGTTGAGTGAATCAATGGCAGCGACACAATGTCCCTGACCCATCAGCCAGGCGCGGGTCTTGCCGGTCAGGGCATTGGCCAGCAGATAGCCGACGTAGGCTGGCACCATATTCAGGGCGCCGCCGGTATGGCCTTCAGGTTTATCCTTGAAGTCCGCTGCCGCCATCGCCCGCCCGTCCAGGTAGACGCGTCGGGCATAGGTCATGTGCGCCGTCAGCCACAATCCCATATTGCCAAGCCGGTCGGCGGCAGCCAGCAATCCATACGCCTCGGCGGGGGCACACAGGCCACGCTCAGCCAGCGATGCCACCAGCGACTCGACACGCGCCTGGGTGAGCTGGCTGTGCTCGATGACGCCGCAACCACTGGACCATGTTTGTTGAGCCGTGTGATGACCGTTCATATGCCTGTCCTCGCGCCCGGATGCTGAAGCAGTTCATACTGCCTCAGCTGCTCATGCAATTCATTGACAGGTATCAAACAGATGGCTGTCGGGCTGCCGGCGCGTCCCGAACCCAGGTGTCAGTCGCCGATGCGGCGCCAGGTCAGGGTGCCGGTCGTGCGACCGTTGTCGTCGCGGATCGACAGTTTCAGCAAACCGTCGTCAGTGAATTCGTAATAGCGCACGTTGTCCTCACCAACCCAGCTGCCGCGCGTCGGCGAGCCTTCCACGTGGTGTGTCACCCGATTGTTGGCGACATCCCAGGTGACCGGCCCCCAATAGGCAAAACCGCCACGCACCAGCTCGGTGGTCTGCGCCGCGCGCGCAGGCAGATCCCTGGGCATGCCCTGGGCCGACATGTGATCATGCTCGTCATACATGATGCGGCCAATGTAGTTGGCGTCCACTTCGCCGCCTTCGGCCGGATACTGGATAAAACTGACCAGTTCATAGTGTCCAACAAACTGTTGTTTGACGGCTTCCAGCGAAGGGGTGTCAGCGGCGGTTGCGGGCGTCATTTGCATCCAGGTCGTGGTCGCGGCGATCGCTACCAGGGCGGCAAGAGTCAGGGTTGGGTGTCGCATATCGGTCTCCTGTGAGAGAACAGTTGTTGTTATTTTCCTGCGATCTGATCATACGCCCGGCACCAGGAAGGGTAAAGTCATGGCGCCGATTGCCAGGATAGCTGTTAAACTGGCATGCTCGAACCCGTTATCCGTCTTATCGCCCCATTCGATTCAAAAAGGGAAGCAAGCACATGGCAGTCACCCCCGACGCACTGGAAAACCAGCAGCTGCAGCAACTGTTTAATCATCTGGAGCTGGAAAAGCTTGATGAGAATCTGTACCGCAGCGCCCACAAGAACGAGGGCTGGTTCCGTGTGTATGGTGGCCAGGTTCTGGCCCAGTCGCTGCTGAGCGCCAGCCACACGGTGCCGGGCGATCGACATGTGCATTCATTACACGCCTATTTTCTGCGGCCCGGCGACCTCGAGCAGCCGATCATCTTCCATGTCGATCGCATCCGTGATGGCAAGAGTTTTACCACCCGGCGCGTGGTTGCCATGCAGCATGGCAAGGCCATCCTCAACATGGCCGCATCGTTTCAGATTCCCGAGGACGGGCTGTCGCACCAGGCACAGATGCCCGATGTGCCGCCGCCCGAAGACTGCGCCAATCGCAAGGAAATGGCCGAGCGTTTCCGTGGCAGGATCAGCGAAGACCTGCTGGAACGCTTTTCCCGGCAGTTCGCGGTTGACCTGCGTCATGTCGACATCAACAGCCTGTTCGACAATACCCCCAAAGAGCCGGTCACCAGTGTCTGGTTCCGGGTCAACACCGAGCTGCCGGCGGACTATGATCGCCACGCTCACCTGCTGGCCTATGCCTCGGACATGACCTTGCTGCAGACCAGCCTGCGGCCCCACGGACAAAGCCTGTTTGATCCCAAACTGCAGATTGCCAGCCTGGATCACGCCATGTGGTTCCATCGCCCGTTCCGCACCGATGACTGGCTGCTGTACGCGCAGGACAGCCCGTCATCCTCCCAGGCCCGTGGTTTCAACCGTGGCAACATCTTTACCCGCGACGGTGTGCTGGTGGCATCGGTGTGCCAGGAAGGTCTGATGCGGGTACGCGGCTGACAGCGACCGGGTTACAGTTCCAGCGGCAGTGCCAGCTGGTCAGCAGCCCGCTCATCGCGGGGCACCAGTCTGACCCCCACACCGATCAGACGCACTGGACGCTGGTGCCGGGCCCAGGCCTGCGCCATCAGTCCCGGAAACAGGTCCAGCGCACAGGAATCCGCACTCTGCTCGGCAGTGGTGGAAACAAAGTTGTCGAATTTCAGCTTCACAAACGTCCCACCCACCTGATAGCGCGCCTGCAGGGGCTGCCAGCGTTTCAGCATCTGCGCATGCAACTCGTGCAGACGCTCGATGCAAGCCGGCAGGTCCGCCAGATCCCGGGCAAAGGTGTTTTCCACACTCAGTGATTTGCGTTGCCGCTCAACCTTCACCTCGCGATCATCAATGCCACGGCACAGCTGAAACAGACGCGACCCAAAGCTGCCGAACTGCGCCAGCAGCGCTTCCTCACTGACATCACGCAGATCAGCGCAGGTCTGCACACCCAGGGCATGCAAACGCGCCGCGGTCACTTTGCCCACGCCAAACAGTTTTTTAACCGGCAGTTGCAGCACAAAGGCATCAATCTGGTCCGGGCGGATAACAAACTGGCCGTCAGGCTTTTCCCAGTCGCTGGCGATCTTGGCAAGAAACTTGTTTGGGGCGATGCCGGCGGATAGGGTGATACCCAGTGTGTCCCGGGCCCGGCTGCGGATATCCCGGGCGATCAGCGTGGCACTGCCCTGGAAGGCCCGGGCGTCGCTGACATCAAGATAGGCCTCGTCCAGAGACAGGGGTTCGATCAGGTCGGTATAGTCCGCAAAAATCTGCTGCACCTGCCGTGACACCCCCCGGTACACATCCATGCGCGGCGGCACCACAATCAGCCCCGGGCAACGGCGCAAGGCGGTCGCCGTGGGCATCGCCGAGTGGATGCCGAAACGGCGTGCCTCATAGTTGCAGGTCGCCACCACCCCCCGGCGCTCGCTGGCACCTCCCACAGCCAGTGGTTTGCCACGTAACGAGGGGTCATCACGCATTTCGATAGCCGCATAAAAGCAGTCGCAATCACAATGGATGATCTTGCGTTGACGCGGCGGAATCTGTGGGTTGTCGGACGTCATCGGGCGACAGGATTTCCTCAGCAGGGCGATGTGCCAGTCAGCATTTTCGCGTATTATCCCACAGCATGGATACTCAAACGCTATTTCAGCAACATATCGCCACCGTGCAGGATGACTGGGCGCGCGCGCTGCAGCATACCCTGCCCGGCTGTGACGCTATTCTGGTCCACAGCGGTGGCAGTCACAACTATTTCGCCGATGACCACGCGCCGCCGTTCAAGGCCTGGGGCCACTTTCTGCGCTGGGCGCCGCTGGACCGACCGGACCAGTTTGTGCTGTTTCGGCCGGGACAAAAACCGCAGCTGCTGGCGCTGGTACCGCGCGATTTCTGGCATGATCAGACGCTGGTCACCGAGAACTGGTGGGCCGACCGCCTGGATATCACCTGCCTGGAAAATCTGTCGGAACTGGCAGCCCGGTTGCCGGCCGCTGCCACGCTGGCGTTTCTGGGTGAAAATCACGCGTTGGCCGCCGAACTGGGTATCCCGGCTTCACAGATCAATCATCGGCAGCTGCTGAACTGGCTGGACTACGACCGAGCGGTGAAAACCCCGTACGAGATAAGCCGCCTGCGCCAGGCCAATGCCCATGCGCTGCAAGGCCATGCTGCGGCTGAACAGCGCTTCCGCGCCGGCGGTGACGAGTACGACATTCATCACGCCTACCTGGCCGCATGCCGGTTACTGGACCAGGAGCTGCCCTACTCCAATATCATCGCGCTGAACGAAAAAGCCGCCATCCTGCACTACCAGAACAAACGCCGTTATGCCGACCGCGCCAGCCAGCCGCCCAACCAGGTGCTGCTGATTGATGCCGGTTGCCGGGCCTACGGCTACTGTTCGGATATTACCCGCACCTGGGCCGCACCGGATACGCATCCGGTGTTCCACGCGCTGTTACAGGGCATGCAGGCACTGCAGACATCGCTGGTGAACAGCGTCATGCCTGGCGTGTCCTTTGCCGACCTGCACCGACAGGCACATCTGGCTATCGGGCAATTGCTGGTGGACTGTGACATTTGTCACGGTGACGCACAGACGCTGGTCGATAGTGGCACCAGTACCGTGTTTTTCCCCCACGGCCTTGGCCACCTGTTGGGTCTGCAGGTACACGATGTCGGCGGCCGACTTGCCAATCGCGACGGGGAGCTGGCACCACCTCCGCCTGCCTGGCCGGGCTTGCGCAATACCCGTACGCTGGATGCCGGCGCCGTGGTGACCATTGAGCCGGGGCTGTACTTTATACCGGCACTGCTGGAAACCGCTCGCAATGGGGCAATAGCCAGTCACATCAACTGGCCATTGACTGACGCATTGCGGCCATTAGGCGGGATACGGATCGAAGACAATGTGCTGGCCACCGCAGACGGCGCCGACAACCTGACCCGCAACGCCTGACCCGACACACCGGAACGGGAAAGCGGCCAGGTGGGGCAACCCTAGGTACCCAGGTACTGTACCGTCAGGTCATATATCCGGTCCAGCGCGCCTTTATTGGCGCCCACGGCTACCCGGCCGTGCTCACCCATGGTGTGACGCGCGTCGTCATCCTGCAACAACCGTACTACGTCCGTCGCCAGGCCATTTTCGTCGGCCACGGTGCGCAGCGCGCCCACCTCTGCCAGTTGTTCACAGATCGTCTGGAAGTTGAATTGCGAGGGCCCGACCAGCACCGGCAAACCCAGCGCAGCCGGCTCCAACACATTCTGGCAGCCGGTATTGACCAGACTGCCGCCGACAAAAGCCAGTTGCGCCAGACCGTAATACACCAGCATCTCGCCCATGCTATCGCCCAGCAATATATCCGTGGCGGCATCAACCGGCACATCGCTGCTGCGCCTCACCACCTGCAGTGAGTGCTTGCGACACAGCCGCTCAACCGGCGCGAACCTTTCCGGGTGACGTGGCACCAGAATCAACAGAACATCGGGCACGTGCTGCTTAACCTGTGCAAATGCCGCCAGCACTTTTTCTTCCTCGCCATCGCGGGTACTGGCGGCAATCCAGGTTGGCCGGTTGCCCTCTATACGCTGCGCCATCGCTGCTGTCAGCGCCGCCAGATTATCCGGCAGGCTGACATCAAACTTCATGCTGCCGGTGACGTGCAGGGCCTGCTCAGCCACCCCCAGACGCCGGAAGCGTTCGGCGTCCCTGGGCGCCTGGGCGGCGATGCAGTCTATTTGCTGCAGCATGGGCCGCCCCAGTGCCGAAAACTTCTGGTAACCGCGATAGGATTTTTCTGACAGTCGCGCGTTGGCCACCATGATGCGGGCGCCGCTTTTTTTGCTGTAATGCACCAGATTGGGCCACAGCTCGGTCTCCACCAGGACCACCAGCGCCGGTTTGAAGGTGGCAAGAAAACGCTTTACCGCCCCGGCGTAATCATAAGGCGCATAGACATGACAGACATCGCTGCCGAACAGCTCCTCGATACGTTCGGAGCCGGTGGGGGTCATGGTGGTGACCACGATGCCCCAATCCGGTTTTTGCGCGCGTAGCCGGGTAATCAGTGGCGAGATGGCCACCGACTCACCCACCGACGCCGCATGTACCCAGATCCAGCGCTGTTCGTCGCGATGGGCATGAGCCAGGTCAACAAAGCCCAGCCGTTCACCCCAGCGTTTGGCATAGGCCGGTGCCGGCAGCACCAGGGCACGCCAAAGCAGCCGCAGCACAATGAAGGGCAGCAGCAGATAGAAAGCAAAGTTGTAGATGGCTCTGTTCAAGCGAATTCCCTTCGAGTCAATGCGCGCGCATGCGCCAGCGTGCTACCATTGACGCTGTAAAAGCGAGGATGATTGCAGGAAACGGCAGTCAGCGCAAATTCTGCCCACATCATAGACGCACTTGTTGTCACTTTGCTGCAGGTCGGCACACCGAGGCTGTTTTTATGGTTTGCAAATGGCGTAATTGCATATGAGCGCAGATCTGAAAGTACAGATTGCCATCGTCGGCGGCGGCATTGCCGGGTTGTGGCTGCTCAATCGCCTCAATCAGGCAGGATATGACAGCATTCTGATTGAGAAAAACGCGTTGGGTGGCGGCCAGACCCTGGCCTCCCAGGGCATCATTCACGGCGGCCTGAAGTATGCGCTGGACGGCAACCTGAGCCCGGCCAGCAGCGCCATTGCCGACATGCCCGGGCGCTGGCGGGCCTGCCTGAAGGGCGACGGCGAACTCGACCTGCAGGGTTGCCAGGTGCTGTCATCACATTTTTACATGTGGTCCAGTGGCAGTTACCGGTCACGCCTGAAGGCTTTCCTCGGCAGCAAGGCATTGCGCGGACGTATTGACGCACTGCAGCCGGCGCAGTATCCGGCTTTTTTTCAGGATACCGGTGAGCACAAGGTCAAGGGCACTGTTTACCAGTTGACCGACTTTGTTGTGGATACCCCCTCGTTGCTGGCAACGCTGGCCGCGCCCTGGCGTGACCGACTGTTCCAGTGCCGTGATATTCAGCTGAGCGGCGGCGAAGGCAACAACAGTGGCGCGGAACTGACACTCGACACCGGCGAGTCATCACTCACGTTGCGGGCCGCACGCGTCATCCTGTGTGCCGGCGAAGGCAACGAAGCACTGCTGGCAGACTGGCAGCATCCATACACGCTGACACCGCCATCAATGCAGCGCCGCTCTCTGCACATGGTGACGGTCAAAGTCACCCACCCGGCACCACCCTATATGCACTGTATTGGTGACAGTTTTGGCATGACACCGCGACTGACGGTCACCGCACACCCCTGCAAAGAGAGCAACGGCTCGCAGTGGGTCTGGTACCTGGGCGGTGAACTGGCAGAGTCGGGTGTACAGCGCAGCGAGCAGGATCAGCAGGCGTTCGCCCGGCAGGAACTGCAAAGCCTGTTCCCATGGATCGATTTCAGCCAGTCGGTCTGGAGCAGTTTTTTTGTCAACCGTGCCGAACCCCGTGTGACCGATCAGCAGCGTCCGGACAATGCCTATATCGAAGCCTGCGGTGATGTGCTGGTGTGCTGGCCCACCAAACTGACCCTGTGCCCCAATCTGGGTGACGCGGCGGTCGCCATGCTGGATGAACAGGGTCTGATTGGTGAAGACGATTCCCGGCGCACGCTGAAAACACTCAACGAGTTACTGTCCACACCGGACGTGGCGATTTCCCCGTGGGAGACCCTGCGCTGATGGCAGCACTGCCTCGCCGCCCGCTGGGCAACACCGGCATCGACGTCTCCTGTCTGGGGCTGGGCACCGTCAAGCTCGGTCGCAGCGAAGGCGTCAAGTACCCCGGTAAATTCACCATCCCTGATGATCAGGCGGTGCTGGCATTGCTGGCGCAGGCGCAGGCGCTGGGCATCAACCTGATCGACACCGCTCCGGCCTATGGCAACAGCGAGGAGCGCCTGGGAAGGCTCATGCAGCAGCGCCAGGACTGGGTCATCTGCAGCAAGACCGGTGAAGAATTTGTGGGTGGCAAATCCACGTTTGATTTCAGCGCCGGTCATACCCGGAAAAGCGTCGAACGCAGCTTGCGACGCCTGAACACCGACTATCTGGATCTGGTGCTGGTGCACTCCGACGGCAACGACGTCGGTATTATTGAACAGACAGACTGTTTTGAGACCCTGGCCAGATGCCGCGACCAGGGCAAGATCCGCGCCTTCGGGATATCAGGCAAAACCGTGGCCGGGGGGCTGCTGGCGGCGCCACTGTGTGATGTGGTCATGGTCAGTTGCAACCCGGGATATACCGACGAGCTGGAGGTCATCCAGCGCGCCGGGGACCTGCACAAAGGTGTCCTGATCAAAAAGGCCTTCGCCAGTGGCCATGCGCTGGCCAGCAGCAGACACGATCAGGCGCAGCCAACACCAGGGCGCCCCACAGACGATACAGTCGATACAGTTTACCGTACGCTGCGCTTCATCTTCGCCCAGCCCGGTGTCACGTCAATCATTGCCGGCACCATCAATCCGGCGCACCTGCAGCACAATGTCGATGCCGCCACGCGCGCCGTTGCGGTCACGGTGGCGGAAAGGCATCGCGGTTGATATTGAAGCGCCGCTGCTGGTAAGTCTCAATGTCAGCAAACATCTGTTGCGCAGCGCGGGCATAGGCATCCTTGAGTGCCACGCGCATGGCAGCCTCGTCCTCGGCAAGCACCGCCATCATGTCGGCCCGCATCTGCGCCCGGTTCAGCGACTCATCCACTTCATTGATCAGCAGGTCGGTGCCCACCCAGGTGGCCGCCGCCAGCGCCGGAGCACAGATAAACACCAACGGTCCGCACAGCGCGCCGGTGCTGCCGGCGGCAGCGCTGGTCGCCAGCCTGCCGGTGAGCCGGGCAAACCCGCCGGAGATCACGCGCCTGGTGGCTGTGCGACTGACCACGCGTGACCCCATGCGCATGCTCGCGCGCGCGGCCAGCACGCCGGCACCGGAGCCGGCCCCCACCAGCGACTTGTTCATGTAATCGTCCAGTGCCAGCGTCGGCTGCGGCAAGCTCAGGCAGTTGGCGGACGCCAGCAGTCGTGACATCAAGGCATCCTGCAACTGGTAAACCTGACGCACTTCGCTGTCAAAACGCCCCGCCAGCGTTTCGTTGATATCGGTCAACCCCGTGACCACGGTACTGCCTACATAGTGATCAATCTGGCCGCCGATATAGTCTGCAAAGGTCGATTCGGCGATGGCGGTGCGCCCCATGAACGCCAGTTGGGTGTACTGCCCGCGCAGACTGAAATTCCAGTCCAGAAACCGCTCGACGCCGACCGAGGCCGGCGCAAAAGCCTGCCCGACAAGCGCGTCGATATCATTGTTGAGGCGGCCGATCATGGCCTGCTGCTGGGCGGACAGCGCGCGCTGCGCCTGGTCCGCCAGTGCCTGTTGCTGTTGTTGTTGCTGTTCGCTGCTGACATTGGCGCATGGATCAAGTGGCCCGGCCAGCGGCGCCATAGTGGGCGCTGTATCAACCCCCCGTGTTGGCGCGAAATAACTGCCGATATTGACCTGGGTCAGCAGCAGGTAGACGATCAACAGCACAATCATGGCCATGGAGAAATGACGGCTGAACGGCGACGCGCCCAGGGGCGATTGATTGCCGCTCTGCAGGCCTGTCACCAGCGTCACCATGCCCAGTAACAGCACCCAAAGGGCGCCCAGCTTCAAGGCGTTGACCAGCAGGAAAATCAGCCAGACCCCCAACTTGACGGGTGTCAGTAGCGCGTCACTGTCAGAGGCCAGCTGCATCAGATGCCACATGCCGTCACTCAATGCAGCATTGCTACCCAGTAGCACGCCGACCGGCGCCAGGGCGGTCTGCGCAGCCTGGCGCTGATAACCGGCCTGCAGGACCAGGGACAGGTCCAGATGCCGGGTATCAGGCACATCCGCCAGATAGAACTGCAGCCATACCAGCACCACTGCGCTCACCGCCAGGGTGCAACGGTGACTGATCCTCAGCAACACCGGCAGCCGGTACCGGGGCGTCAGCTCCGCTGCAAACAGCCGGTGACTGAGTCCGTAGAACAACAGGAACAGCGGCAGACTGCCGATAATGACAACCCATTCCAGATCAGTGAGCGCACTGGTCATGGTCAGGGCAATGAGCGCGCTGGTCAGCGCCGCAATCAACAACAGCAGGCGCTGCCACAGACTGTCCCAGAACAGACGGCGCAATCGGCTGCCTTCCTGGGTGACGTGGCTGAGCAATGCATGGCGGCGCATCAGGTTGATCCGGGCCAGATACTGGTAGGCCAGCCATGACAGGACCACCACCACGACCAGCAGGCCGGACAGGTTCATCGCCGCCAGCGGGTAGTAGCGTATGACGCCCAGCACCAGCAGGGCACCGGCCAGGGCGTAGAGGCCGGTCCTGATGGGGCGTCTGTTTTCAGGCTGCCTGTCTGTCATAGCGCTTACTGTCATAGGACTTCCTTAGGGCTGCCACAGGGTTCATCACCCGCTCAGCCACCCGCCAGAACAACCCACTTCCGGCTATAGAGGTGCCAGCACACACAAATCGCAGAGCATCAGCGTGCGCAGGCGTTGCGCCGGATAATTGCCGGGCAGCACCAGATCCAGCATCGACTGCCAGCGCCGCACCTCATGCGCGGGCAGGCCCGCCAGAACCCGTGACAGATCAAGGGCGCTGCCACTTGACGCGTCATGCAGATTGCCCATGACACTGCTGCGCCAGTTGGACAGCAGCTGGGCGCCGCCCATGCTGTCCATCATCTGCATCAGCATCTGTTCAGTCAGGCTGAGCGGTCGCTGCACGGTGATCGTCTGCCAGCTCTGCAGCCCGGCCAGGTCTGCCGCCGATGCGATGGCCGCGTCCAGATCGCCCAGTTCATCCACCAGTCCCAGCTCCAGCGCCCGGGCGCCCGTCCATACCCGGCCCTGTGCCATCGCATCAACGTCAGCCAGCGGAATGTCACGGCCATCGGACACCAACTGGATGAAACGCTGATAGGCATCATCAATGGTGCTCTGATAGATCGTGCGCAATACCTCGTCCATGCCGGTCAACGGATCGCCGGCGCGAGACAGGGCCGTGGTGCTGACGCCGTCAACACCGATACCCAGATTATCCAGGGCGTCTTCAAAGGTCGGGATCATGCCAATGACCCCGATCGAGCCGGTAATGGTGGCGGAGGACGCCACGATCCGGTCGGCCGTGGACGCGATCCAGTAACCACCCGAGGCTGCCGTGCTGCCCATGGACACCACAACGGGGCGGCCGGATTGCTGAAACTGTAACAGCGCTGCGCGAATCTCTTCGGAGGCCAGTGCCGCACCGCCGGGCGAATCGATACGCAGCACCAGCGCCTTCACGGCAGCATCCTGTTGTGCCATGCGCACCAGTTCCGACACATTGTCGGCGCCGATCAATCCCTGAGGCTGTTCGCCCGGCATGATCGTGCCCTGAGCGACAATGACGGCCACCTGGTCGTTCATCGGCGGCAGCAGGCGGTCGGTGGCCGCCAGATAATCCTGGAAATGTATCTGCCGGAAGCTGCCATTGCGCACGCCAACACTGGCTGCCACCTGGCGCCGGAACGCATCAACCCCGGCAATATTGTCGACCAGCCCCTGTTCAAAGGCGACGCGTGACATGTCGCCACCGGCGGCCATCAGCAGGGCCGGAAAACGATCGGCATAATTCTGCAGATCATCCGGGCTGCGCCCCCGGTTGGGCGCAACGCGCGCCAGGTAAGCAGACCATAGCTCCCCGAGCAGGTTTTGCGCATCGGCCCGCGCTTCCTCGGACATGTCCATGCGGGTAAAGGGTTCGGCGGCCGATTTGAATTCACCCACGCGGAACACGTGCACGTTGATATTGAGCCTGTCCAGCAGATCGCGGACAAACAACTGATTGCCGCCATAGCCGGTCACCATGATACTGCCCATGGGGTGCAGGGTGATGGTGTCGGCATAGGACGCCAGCGCATACTGGCCCTGGGAAAAATAGTCGCCGTAGGCATAGATGAGCTTGCCACTGTCCTTGAAGTCAGCCAGCGCGTCGCCCAGAATTTCGATATGCGCCGGGCTCACGCCCAGCAGGTCTTCCAGATCCATGACCAGCGCGGTGATCCGCTCATCGGTTTTGGCCCGCGCCAGGGCATCCACCAGATCCTGCAACACGGAGTTCTGCGGTAATGCCGACCCCGCCAGCAGGTCAACAGGATTGGGCTGACTGCGCTGTTCGGTAATGACGCCGGATGGTGCCCACACCAGGGCCGACTGCTCCGGTACGGTCAGCGGCTCGGGACCGGAAAATGCCACGAACAGCACAATGCCCAGAATCAACACGAACAGCAGCCGCCCCAGTATCACGCGCACCGCGTCTATCATGCGCCCCAGAAACGAGAATATTTTTTTCATGACAGCGTGCTCTCCTGATGCAGACCCGGGTTGGCCCCTGTTAACCTATCGAAATAACCGATGTGTAAGCGTCAATAATTGCGCCATTCATCGGATGGTTTTCGCTTAACCTGTACTCAGTCATTTTAGCAGGAGGAATAATCCATGACTCGAGTACTCGTACTTTACCATTCCATGTATGGCCACATAGAAACCATGGCCCAGGCTGTTGCCGATGGCGTTGCCCGGGTTGAGGGCGCTGAGGTTACCATCAAACGTGTGCCGGAAACCATGCCGGAGGACGCCTTCAAGGCCGCCGGTGGCAAGACCGGACAGGATGCAGGCATCGCCACCCCCGGTGAGCTTGCCGACTATGACGCCGTGATTTTCGGTGTCCCGACCCGCTTCGGCAACATGTCCGGCCAGATGCGCAACTTTCTGGACCAGACTGGCGGTCTGTGGGCCAAAGGTGCGCTGGCGGGCAAGGTGGCCAGTGTCTTCGCTTCCACCGGAACCGGGGGCGGGCAGGAAATGACCATCACCTCCACCTGGACCACGCTGGCGCACCACGGCATGGTCATCGTGCCGCTGGGTTATACCGCGCCGGAACTGTTTGATATTTCCACGGTCAGCGGCGGCACCCCTTACGGTGCCACCACCATTGCTGGCGGCGACGGCTCGCGCCAGCCGGATGACCGGGAACTGGCCATTGCCCGCCATCAGGGTGAGCACGTGACCCGTATCGCGGCAAAACTGAAAGGCTGACTCACAGGGAACATCGCAAGGGCATCTCCGAGGCCGGTATCTCCATGACAGGGTGCCGGCCGTTTTTTTGGCCGGTTTTTTTGCCCGGCTTTTTAGTCCCCCGGCGTCAACCCGGATAGGCGTCCAGCACGCGTCGCAGCGCCAGATAGTCGGCATGGAACTTACGGATGCCTTCCGCCAGTTTTTCCGTGGCCATCGCATCCTCGTTCAGCAGCCAGCGGAAATTGGCTTCCGGCAGACTGATCCGCGCCTCCTCACTGACCTGGTCTGCAGACAGCGCCTGCGGCAACACACCCGTGTCAGCGGCCAGCTGTTCCAGCAGCGCCGGCGAAATGGTCAGGCGGTCGCAGCCGGCCAGTGCTTCGATCTCCCCGGTATTGCGGAAACTCGCACCCATCACAATGGTGGGATACCCGTGGGTCTTGTAATACCGGTAGATGCGTTGCACCGACAGCACGCCGGGATCGTCGGTGGCCGTATAGTCCTTGCCCGTGCTGGCCTTGTACCAGTCCAGAATGCGCCCGACAAAGGGCGAGATCAGGAAGACACCGGCCTCGGCGCAGGCAACGGCCTGATTAAAACCGAACAGCAGCGTCAGGTTGCATTTGATCCCGTCTTTCTCCAGCTGCCGCGCCGCCTGTATGCCTTCCCAGGTCGCGGCAATCTTGATCAGGATCCTTGAGGTATCCACACCCGCCTGGGTATACAGCTCCAGCAAACGATTTGCTTTGCGGATGGTGCCCTCGGTATCAAAGGACAACCCGGCATCGACCTCGGTAGACACATACCCGGGCACGGCGTCGGCAATGCGCTGACCGAAGTTGACTGCCAGCTTGTCCATGGCGGCGTCGGTGCGCGCCTCGGTGCTGGCGCCCGTGCGCTGACCAAAGGCGATGGCATCCTGCACCAGGTCCGCGTATCGGGATTGCTGGGCGGCGTTGAGCAGCAGTGACGGATTGGTGGTCGCGTCCTGCGGGGTAAACCGTCTGATGGCCTCAAAATCGCCGGTATCGGCCACCACCGTGGTCATTTTTTTGAGGGCGTCCAGTTTGTTCATATCGATATCCTGTTGAATCCGGTAAATTTTCCATCCAAGCGAGCCAGTCCGTGAATATCCTGCATATCAGCCCCCAGCGTCAATGTAATAAATCTGCAACGATCTGGGTACCCGCGAGCAGGCCCGTTACCCCCTCGCCAACCCGAAAATGCCACAGCAGGGCTGACAGGGCCGGGCGGCTGAGGTATTGTTTCGCTCACGTTAACGCTGGTATAACTTACCACTGGTATCCCTATGAGAATCCTGATTGTCAGCCTGCTTATGTCCCTTATCAGCTCCACCCTGCACGCCCAGACCAACCGGATTGATCTGATCCGCCCCGATGCGCCCGAGCTGGCCCACTTCGGCGAACTCGATGTTGGCGTGCGCACTGTCGAGGTCACCGACAGTGACCGTCCCGATGTCCTGAACATGCGTCGTGACGAAGAAACACCTTTGTATGACCGCAGCCTGACACTGGAAATCTGGTATCCCGCACAGCTGTCCGCCGGGCAGACCCCCGGCACCCAATATCAGGCGCGCACGCGTAACGTGGATCTGATCGCCACCCTGCACGGCCGAGCCGTGCGTGATGCCGACCCGCTGCGCAGCGATACCCGCTTCCCTCTGATCATCATTTCCCACGGCTATCCCGGCAACCGTTACCTGCTCAGCCATCTGGGGGAAAACCTGGCCAGCAAAGGGTATGTGGTGGCGTCCATCGACCATCGCGACAGCACCTATGAAGACCAGCAGAATATCAACAGCACGCTGTACAACCGCGCCATGGACCAGCGCTTTGTGCTGTCGGCGATCGCCGACTTCGGTGCCGACAACAATCACTTTCTGGGCGGCCTGGTTGACGCTGACAATACCGGCCTGATTGGTTATTCCATGGGCGGCTTTGGCGCGGTCAACAACCTGGGCGCTGGCTACAGCGATGCCGGCGTGGGTTTTATCGCTGCCCCGCCCAACGGGCTGCTTAATGAACTGGCCGCGTCAAACCCCGACTTCAGCGCCAGCGTTGACCCACGCATCAAGGCCGGCGTGCCGATTGCCCCCTGGGGCATGAACACCGGTTTCTGGGACGCCGACGGCCTGGCTGGCATCCGGGCGCCGACGCTGTTTGTCGCCGGTGATGCCGATACCACCTCCGGTTATGAAAATGGCATCAAGGCCATCTACGACGGCGCCGTGAACAGTGATCGTTACATGCTGGTATTCAAGAACGCCGGTCACAGCGCCGCAGCGCCGATTCCGCTGCCAGTTGAATTTCTGGATCGCGAAGACACGACCGGCGCCAGCCACTACACCGACCCGGTGTGGGACACGCTGCGCATGAACAACATCCTGCAGCACTTTGTCACCGCATTTCTGGATCTGCACTTGAAGGGAGAGGGTGACAAGGCCGCGTACCTGGACGTGGTCGAAGATGGCGCCGACGGCGTCTACGCCATGAACCCGGACGGCCAGGCGCGCGCCAACCATACCTACTGGCGCGGTTTCGGACAGGGCTCAGCGGTGGGCCTGAAGCTGTATCGCAACTAAATGCGCTAGCCTTTAACCTGGGCCACCAGCCGGCGCAGGCCACTGCGCAGGCCGGTATTGAGCCTGCCGCCGGTATACCGCCCCTTGGCCACATGCCGTATCCGGTAGACGCCGGGCACATCGATGGCCTCACCCTGGGTCCGCAACAGCCAGCGAAACGCCCGGTCCTCATAGGCTTTGCACCAGGTGTCCGAGGGCTGCTGGTAATACGGCAGACTGTCGCAGTAGCCCACCGCCCGCGCCACATCGCCGTGGGTGATCTGCAGCGGGCCGGTGGCCCGGTCACGGGGAAAATGCGTAAACAGCGATGGATCGACATCCAATGGCTGCAGCGGCGCCATCACCGGCGACAGGATCGGCGCCTCCGGTGGCAGCAGGCCGGTGCAATGCTCCGCTGACGGAAACACCAGGGCGTCACGCCGCCCCTGCAGCGCGTCTGCCAGACCCTCGAGACAGCCGTCACGGAACAACAGATCACAGTCGGTAAACCAGACCCAGTCCGCCTGGGTAGCCTTGGCCGCCAGGTTACGACCGATGGCCCGCCGAAACAGCGCCTGGCGCGGCAGCTTTTGCCAGTTCCAGCGCACGCCGGGTATCTGCAGACTGGCAAAATAGTCGAGTAGCGCCACGGTGCGGGCATCTTCTTCGCCGTAATAGACGGTCATCGTGACATCCACCTGTTGCGGCGGAAACAGCACCAGCGAACTGAGCTGGTACACCAGCATGTGGGCGTAATTCCAGCAATGGCTGACGATCTCGATATGCAGCCGGCCTGCGCGTGCAGCGCGCTGCGCCGGCCCCGGCAGATCCGGCAGAAACCAGCGCGCTGGCACCATCCCGCTGGCGGCCAGTCGCAAAAAACGGCCCTGGATCGGGTCGCTCCAGCGTGGCTCGGGCACCTTGAATTCATTCATATTGCGTGGCTTTTGGCTAAAAAGGACTATCTTAGCGGAAAAATGCGGGTTAATCTCTCAGCTGAGCCGCCGGAATCGGCACTGGTTTGTATCAGGGATAACCACATCCGTAATAAAAACTATAAAACACCTGTCACTGTCACCTTGTTGACAATGACAGCATGATAAAGTGAAGCGATGCGACATACCCAATACAAAAGCGACCATCACTATGTGTTGTTGAATCAGGACGTGCTCAGCGCGTTTTGTGATTCTGTTTTTGAAACCTCTGCAGACCATGTCACCCATATCTGCAGCGATGCGCAGGGGCGCGGCACGGTGGTGTTCTTTCAGCATGAGGACCGCGAGCTGGTGCTGAAACGCTACCACCGCGGCGGCCTGATTGGCCGGTTTGTCAAAGACACGTATTTCTTTCGGGGTCTGAACAAAGTGCGCATGTGGCAGGAGTTCCGGCTGCTGGCACACATGCGCGACCTGGGCCTGCCGGTCCCGCGTCCGATCGCCGCCCGCTGCAGTAAAACCTCCCCGTTTACCTATCAGGGCGAGGTAATTGTCGAACGTATCTGCAACGCCCAGACGCTGGCCGAGCTGCTGTGTCAGCAGGCCCTGCCGGAGAAAACCTGGGAAGCCATCGGTCTGGTGATCCGGCGTTTCCATCAGCACCATGTTGACCACGCCGACCTCAATGCCTGCAATATCCTGATCACTGCGTCCGGGCAAATCTACCTGATCGATTTTGACAAAAGCCATATCCGCTCACCGCACGACCACGGCTGGAACCAGGTCAACCTCAGCCGCCTGCGCCGGTCGCTGCAAAAGTGGCAAAAACAGCAGCCGTATTTTCATTTCGAGTTGCGCCACTGGCTGGCACTGGAACGCGGCTATCAGGGCGCCCGATCAATGCCTGCCCAGGTCTCGCGCTCCGCATCGGCCATCAGCCGCTAACGAAAGCTCAAGACACCGTCTTCCAGTTTGCCATGTCGCAACAGCTTGCGGTCACGGTTGTAGTCCTGGGTATTGACCCAGGGTTCCCGGTCACCCTGCCTGGGAAAGCGGTGCATCATGCGCTGCATGTAGCCCGCAGAGAAATCGTCGATAAACGGCCGGGCCGTCATCTGCCGGTCTGTCTCTCTTAATGCCGGCCGGCAGCTGCGGGTGCCGGTCTCATCCAGATGATTGACCAGCCGGCAGAAGAATTCCGCTGTCAGATCGGCACGCAGGGTCCATGAAGCATTGATGTAACCAAAGGTGAACACCAGGTTGGGCACACCGGAATACATCAGCCCTTTGTAGGTCCAGGTGTCGGCAAAGTCCAGCGGTTTGCCATCCAGACTGAACGCCACCCCTCCCAGCACTTTCATGTTCAGCCCAGTCGCGGTCACGATGATGTCAGCCGGCAGCGTCTGGCCACTTTTCAGCAAAATGCCCTGCCCGGTAAACCGCTCGATATGGTCGGTGACCATGGTGGTGTCACCCTGCCTGATGGACTTGAACAGATCGGCATTGGGCACCAGACACAGGCGCTGATCCCAGGGGTTGTAGTTGGGGGTGAAGTGCGTGGCCACATCGTAGTCCGGCCCCAGCTCCTTGCTGACCATGTGCAGCAATTTCTCCTTCATTTGTGCCGGCCGGGTCCGCGAGCGGCGATAGATGAACTGCTGCAACAGCACATTCTTCCAGCGCGTGATGGCGTACGCCCAGGTCTCCGGCAGTATTTTGCGCATGGCATTGGCCACCACGTCCCGGTCCGGGCGCGACACCACGTAGGTGGGCGAGCGCTGCAGCACCGTGACCCGGGCGGCCTTGGCGGCCATGGCCGGCGCCAGTGTCATGGCGGTGGCGCCGGAGCCGATGATCACCACCCGTTTATCGGTGTAATCCAGATCGTCCGGCCAGTGCTGCGGGTGTACCACCGGCCCGGTGAAGTCTTCGCGACCCTCGAAGTCCGGCGTGTAGCCCTGGTCATAGCTGTAGTAACCCGAGCACATCAGCAGCATCCGGCAACGCAGGAGAACAGTTTCCTTACCGGCGACCGCCACGGTCAGCGTCCACAATGCGTCCTGTTCAGACCAGTCTGCCTTCAACAGTTTGTGCTTATAGCGGATATGCGGGTTGATGTCGCGCTCGGCTGCGGTTTCCCTGATATAGTCGAGGATCGCGGGACCGTCGGCGATGGACTTGGCCGCACGCCAGGGTTTGAAGCGGTAACCCAGCGTATGCATGTCACTGTCCGAACGGATGCCCGGATAACGAAACAGATCCCAGGTACCGCCCATGTCAGCGCGCGCCTCGAGAATGCAATAGGTCTTGCCCGGACAATTGTCCTGCACATGGGCGGCAGCGCCAATGCCCGACAGGCCGGCGCCGATAATGATCACGTCCAGCGCCACTTCATGACCGGTCATTGCGTCTTGTTTAGTATTCACCACGTGCAAACCTCTGCTGTTTTTATGTGTCGGCAGTATACCTAACAAGCGCTCGCATCTATAACTGTGGTTAATTGACACTTGCAGATGCGCACAGACAGGCATAATCTGCGGCTGGTAACAAAAAATAAAAATGGGAGTTACACAATGACAATAATAAACAGAGCCGGCTATGGCTTTGCGGGCATGGGCCTGCCCGGCGGACAACGGCACCTGGCCAGTGCGCTGGCCTTGACACTGGGGCTGACCGCGTCCGCTGCGCTGAACGCACAAGAGAGCGCACAGGACAATGTGGAATGGGTCACCCTGGGCGGTGATCACGCACACACGCGCTACACCCCCGCCGACCAGATCAACGCCGACAACTTCACCGAACTGGAAACAGCCTGGGTCTGGGACGGCGCCAGTTTCAATGCCTCCAGCGGCCGCTCCACCCCCAGCTATGTCGATGGCAAACTGTTTACCGTGGCCGGCGAGCGCCGCCATGTCGTCGCCATCGACCCGGAGACCGGCGAGACCATCTGGTCCTACCGCGAACCGCATACCTTCCGGCATGAATACTCCATGCGCAAAGATTATGGCAAGGGCGTGGCCTATGGCGAAGTGGATGGCAAGGGCGTCATTTACATCATCAGTCCGGCGTTCTTTCTGACCGCGCTGGACGCCGACACCGGCGCGCCACTGGAAGGCTTTGGTGGCCCGGTAGGCCTTGACGGCTTCCCGGAGACCGGTGTGGTCGACATGCAGCGCATCATTGCCGAGCGCATGGGCTACGATTTTGACCCCTACTACGGCATTCCGCTGGAAGAAGGGTATATCACCGCGTCCTCGCCACCCATTGTGGTCAACAACACCGTGGTGGTGGGCAACTCCGCCGAGCAGGGTTATAACCAGACCCGAATTGAAAACATTCCCGGCGACATCCTGGCCTTTGACACCAAAACCGGTGACTTCAAATGGAAGTTCAATGTCATTCCTGAAGCCGGTGAATTCGGCATCGACACCTGGGAAGGTATCCCCAACCCGCGCGAGCTGACCGGAGAAGTATCACCCTGGGCGCCGCTGTCTGCCGACGTCGAAGCCGGCATCGTGTATGCGGTGACCAACCCGCCAACCATTGACTACTACGGTGGTCACGCACCGGGCGACAACCTGTTCGGCACCAGCATCATCGCCATGGATGCTGAAACCGGTGAGCGCGTCTGGCACTTCCAGTTTGTCAAACACGATGTCTGGAACTACGACACACCCACGGCGCCGGTGCTGCTGGATGTGGAAATCAACGGCCGGACCGTGCCTGCCATCGCGCAGGTCACCAAGCAGGCGTTTGTTTATGCCTTTAACCGCCTGACCGGTGAACCGCTCTGGCCCATCGAAGACCGACCAGTGCCGCCGTCGCGGATCCCGGGTGAGCAGTTGGCGGCGACGCAGCCTTTCCCGACCAAACCCGCGCCGTTTGACATGCAGGGCCTGACCCACGACAACCTGATCAACTTCACGCCAGAGCTGCGTGCCCAGGCGATTGACGCGATTGCCGATTACGAGATCGGCCCACTGTTTAATCCGCCGCTGCATCGCGACAATGATCTGGGCAAAGTGGCGGCGCTGTGGTGTCCGGGTGATGGCGGTGGTGCCAACATTCCCGGCCCCGCTGTCGCCGACCCGACCCGTGGTGTGCTGTATGTGACCTCACGCTCGGCCTGCTCTTCGCGCATGGTGACCACCGCACAGGAGCGTGATGCCATGATTGAACTGCCTACCGGCAGCACGTTCTCGCGCTACGCCTCACTGCGCGCACTGCCGGTGCGTGGTCCCCAGGGTCTGCCGCTGTATCAGCCGCCCTACAGCCGCATCACCGCCATCGACATGAACACCGGTGAGCACCTGTGGATGATTCCAGTGGGTGAAACGCCGGACCGCATCAAGAACCACCCGGCCCTGGCCGGCGTGGACGTGGGCAACACCGGCACCGGCGCCCTGGCGCCGATGACCGTGACCCCCAACATGTTGCTGTACGCCGGCCTGGGTGCGGGTGATACACCCTACCTGTTTGCGGTCGACAAACTGACCGGCGCAGAGATTGGTCGTGTGGAAGTACCGGCAAACAGCAACTTCGGTATGTCCAGCTACCAGCACAACGGCAAGCAGTACGTGATGCTGCAAACCGGCAGTACGCTGACGGCGGTTGCCCTGCCCGACTGATAACCGACAGGCAGCACCAGAGGGGCGGAAAGCAGATGTTTTCCGCCCCTTTTTTATGTAGCATGCAAACGAATCTGCAATCGCTCAATTCACCTGCGAGGTAAAGGTTCTTGAATACCCGATGGTTGTTTATCCTGATCGCGTTTGCCGGGGTTGCCGTGGCCGCACTGATGCGCGCGCCGTCGCTGCCGGATGTTGCAATTCCTGACGACGCAGCCAGCATTGAACGCGGACGTTATCTGGTGCACGCCGGTGGCTGCATCAGCTGCCACGAAGATGACAGCGGCAGCCTGAGTGGCGGCCTGGCCATTGAATCCCCTTTCGGCACCTTTTATGCTTCCAATATTACACCTGACCCCGATACCGGTATTGGCGGCTGGCAGGGCAGCGACTTTCTGCTGGCGCTCAAGCATGGCCGCACGCCTGCCGGCGGATTTTATTACCCCGCGTTTCCGTATCGCGCCTACGCCAGCGTGAGCGATGAGGATGTGTTGGCCATTGCGGCCTACCTGCTGTCACTGGACCCGGTGGCGGCACAGACTCCCGCGCACGATCTGCCCGGCTGGGTGGGTCGCTGGCAGATGGCCGGCTGGAACCTGCTCGCTGATATGGCGGCGCCCGAACCGGTGCAATACCACGATGCGCAGATCGCTCGCGGCGCCTACCTGACACAGAGTCTGGGCCATTGTGGCGAATGCCACACCCCGCGCAATGCCCTGGGCATCAGTCAGCAGGAGCAGGCGTTTGCCGGCGCCGACATGCCGGATGGGCATGTTGACGCCATTGATGCAGAAGCCCTGGCCAGCTGGTCACAGGATGACCTGGCGCTGTTCCTGTTTATCGGGCTGAAACCTGACGGTGAGTATGTCGGTGGCAAGATGGAACCGGTGATTGAACACAATACCAGCCAGCTGACCGACACGGACCGGCAGGCGATGGCAGCATTCCTCAAACACCGGATACCGGGCTTGGATTGACGTCGAAACATCGCTTGAACGCTCGTGAACATGCCGCAGGCGATGTACATGCTCAGGGATCTGGACACGCGCTGGACTGTTGATGACCGGCACGCAAAGTGACATAGCCATACCGTATTCTGGAGGCTGCCATCACAGCAAAGGCAAGAAAGCTGATACCGGTGCCCACAAACGAGAGCATCAATAACAACGCCCAGGATAGGTTGGCGGGGTCAGCAAGGCCAAATGCAAATACCACCGCCTGATAAAAAATAAAATCCAGCGTGATATCCAGAAACCCGCCAGCATCACTGGGTGTTCCCAACCCGGGCCAGGCGTCAACCGAGCTCTACAACAGGGCCGCCACTGGCAGCGGCATCCTCGGCATCGTGGGTGACCAGAATGGTCGGTAAACCGGCATCCTTCAGCGTCTGAAACACATGCTGACGAACCTCCTGGCGCAAATGTGCATCGAGCCGTGAAAACGGTTCATCCAGCAGTACCGCTTTGGGTTGTGACAGCAGCAGGCGCTGCAGTGCCACCCTTGCCTTCTGACCGCCAGACAACGTGGCTGGATCACGATGACCAAAGCCCTCCAGACCCACCGCCCGTAACGCCTGCTCTACCTGCGCCCGGCGATCCCGCACATGACCGGGCAACGCAAAACTCAGATTCTGGGCAACCGACAGATGCGGGAATAGCAACGGATCCTGGAACAGCAGACCAACCTGACGCCGCTCTGCGGGCAGCCCGTTTAGACTTCGGTCATTCAGATATATCTCACCACTGGCCTCAAACTCTGGCGCGAGGAAACCGGCAATATAAGCCAGCAATGAGGACTTGCCGATACCCGAGGGCCCCATGACTGTCAATGTGGCACCCGGCTCTATCGCCGTATCCAGTTGCAGCAGCCTCCGGCCATGCAAGCGTATATCAATATTTTTTAATGTCAGCCGTGAAGCGCTCATGTCAGCTGCCCTCGCATATCGCGTCGGTGGCGCCACCAGAATCGGGGCCAGGCAATCGCCAGCGCAAAACCCAGCATGGGAATGGCTGCCTGCAACAATGCCCATACTGCAATTGTGCCGCGTGTGCCACCTGAGGCCAGGGCTACGGCTTCAGTGGTCAGTGTGCTGACACGCCCCGCCCCTGTCAACAACGTCGCCAGGTACTGCCCGATACTGACAGCCAGGCCAACTGCGCCTGCAGTGGCGATCGGCGCCATCAGCATCGGCAGCTTGATCCGCCACAAACTGCGATTGGCGCTGACACCGAGCGTGGCAGACAATTGCTGCCAGCGCGGGTCCAGGCGACGATAGGGCTCAGCCAGGGACAGGTACACATACGGCACAACGAACAGGCAATGTGCAAAGCAGACCATGACCAGGCCCGGTAGCCAGCGGAGTTGCTCCAGCAACAGGGTCAGGCCATACAGAAACACCACCTGAGGCACCAGTAGTGGCAGATAGATTGCCCACAGCAGCCGCGCCGGTGCCCGAGCCTGACGGCTTTCATGCTCCAGCGCGGCAATCACCAGCACGACAGCAAGCAGTGTCGACCCCAGGGCCAGCAGCATGGTGTTGCGCAAAGGGGTCAGCAGCACCGGCCCCACGGAAAGCCAGTGTTGTGTGGTCCAGGTGCCCGGCAGGTTGGCCGGGAAACGCCAGGGCCCGGCAAATGCATGAACAATCAGCAGCACAAGACTCAACAGCAGCGCCCCGAGCGTCAACACCATCAGCCCTTTACCGGCTATATTGAGCAGGGTATGGCCGGTGTTCCGTACGCCGCTTAGCAATACGCGGCGATAAAGGCGGGCAACGACTTTTTCAGCGGCGATCCACAGCCCGATGGCAGACAGCGTAATGGCCAGTTGCATCAAAGCAGCGGCCGAGGCCAGCAAACGCTGGTTCAGGTCGGGGTCGCTGAACCAGCCGATAATGCGGACGCTCAATGGCGGCGGCAACGTTGGACCAAGAATCAGGGCAACGTCGACGGTGGCCGAGGCGAAGGCAATGACGGCAAACAACGGCAGCCGCAACATGGGGTAAAGCGCCGGCGCCACGGTCCAGAACCAGGCCAGTATGGGCCGATAGCCCAGGGTGCGGGCCATCGCCACGCGCTGGTCCGGATTGAGCTGTGGCAGGGCAGCCAGGGCCATGAGCAACAAAAAGGGTATTTCCTTGAGCACCATTCCCAGCATCATGGACAGGCCCAATGGATCATTGAGTATCAACAGGTCTGGGGGGCGTTGCCAGCCACTAAGTTCGGGAGAAATCAGACGCAGGGCGAACCCGGACGGTGCCATCAGAAAAGCCAGGCCAAAGGCTGCGGCGGCATGCGGTACCGCCAACAGCGGCGCCACCAGTCGACGCATGGCATGAGCCCAGCGCGTTCCACTGGCGCTGGCCAGAAACAGCATGACCAGTGCCAGCGACAGCAGCGGTGTCAGCAGACCGGCAGCAAAGCTGAGCATGGCGCTGCGGCCTATACCCGGGGTGTCCAGCAGATCCACCCATACTGCCAGTCCGGGCTCGGTGTGCTGCAGGGCTGGCAGATAACCAAATGCCGGCAGGACGATCGTTGCCAAGCCAGCCACCACCGGCAGGACCAACAAACCAAACATGAACCAGGGCGCGACTCGCAGCATGTCAGAGTCCTGTCAGCCAGAGGCAGTCAGCGGACACCATAACGCGCCATCCACGCCTGCTCCAGGGCATCCATCCAGCTGGGATGCGGTTCCTGCAGTTGCCGACGATCACTCATCAGCGGGGGTGCTGCCGGGTGATCCTGGCGCGTGGCGGCAAACTGTTGCTGCTCGGCGGATGGCAGTGAATCAATGTCGATGACCGGGGTACCACCCAGATGCCGGGGATCCAGCGCCCGCAGTTGTGCTTCGACCGACAGCAGAAAATTGGCCGTCACCATGGCCGCCGCTTTATGGCTGGCATTGAAGGGGATGGCGACAAAACTGACGTTGGCCAGCGTTCCACGGTCAGGCAGGATTGTGCGAACAGTATCCGGCAGTTCATTGCGGATAACACTGTTGACCGCTTCAGCCGGATTAAAGGACAGGGCCAGCGACGTCTCGCCGTCTGCCATCAGCCGGCGCAACTCCGCTGCGTTTGCCGGGAAGGTACGCCCCTGACGCAATAACAGCGGGTGCAACGCATCCAGAAACGTCCATAGCGGCGCGGTAATGCTTTCAAAATCGCTCTCGCCTGCGGGCCGGTAAAGCGGCTGGTGATCATCAGTCAGCTCCAGCAAGGCCTGTTTCAGAAATGTTGTTGCCAGAAAGTTTGGTGGGCGGGGATAAGTGAATTCACCCGGGTACTGCCGTGCCCAGGCCAGCAGCTCTGCCACGTTACGTGGCGCCGCCTCGACATAGGCACTGTCATAATAGAACACCAGGTGGGCGCGCAGCCAGGGTGATTCATAGCCTTCAACGGGCACCGTGAAATCGAATCGTACATCCGGATTGTCATCCGCATTGACCAGTGCGAAGTTGGGCAGTTGCTCCGCCCAGGGTCCAAACAGCAGGTCGTTGGATTTCAGACTGGCAAAGTTTTCGCCGTTCAGCCACAACAGGTCAACGGCGCCGTCCTGCAGGGTACCGGCCTGCCTTTCGGCGAGCACCCGGGATACGGCATCAGAGGTGTCACCCAACCGCACATGAGTCATGCGCACACCGTGCAGTTCATTCACGCGTCGGCCCACCCAGGCCAGATAATCATTAATTTGCGGGTCCCCACCCCAGGCATAAAAGAATAACGCCTGACCCTCGGCAGCCTGCACGACAGACGGCCAGTCGGAGGGCGCGGGTGACTGCGCCGACAGCTTACCGACCGCGCCTGATGTCAGCACCACAGCCGCTGCCAGCCACCCACATAGCCGGCGGCCATATCTGGAGGCTGTCATGAAAGGCCGGTTCATGATGTCTGGTGCGCAGGGATCACATTGATGCGCCGTTTTAATCGTTGCCGGTGCAGATCAGCCAGCACGGGGCCCAGGTGGTCGCGAAAGAACGTATCACAGCCGATGCAGATATTGCTGTAGCTGCTGCCATCCGGGGTGGTGGTGTGACAGGCGTCCAGGAACTGCGGCACCTGCCAGTCCATGTTCAGGCCCATGCGCTCGGGCTTGCCCGCGTTGATGGCTTCAAACACCGGGTGCCCCGCCAGACTGTCCAGAATATCCAGCAGCGGTTCTTCCGTCAGGTTGCCCAGCGGTCGCGCCGTTTTCAGGCAACAGGGGTAGACGTTGCCGTCCGGGTCGATGGACACCTCGGAGCCGCTGTAGCCGTGCTCCAGGAAACCCAGGCCGCCCGACCAGGCATTACAGAAGTTGTCCTGCAGAGTGGCTTTGGACAGATTATTGCGCCAGGCACGGCCGCGAGGCCAGATCTTGCCGATCCAGGCATCGTCGGTCGCACCGAACAGGCTATACACCGGCGGGCCGCCCTGGTCCGTATCGCGACGCTCATCGTGATCGGCCATGCTGATCATGCCCGCCGCTTCAAACATCTTTTTCAGCTTTTCGGCCAGTTCATATTTCTTCTCGCCCTGCATGCCGACATGATAGTCGTCGATGCCAGCTGCCGACACTGACCAGACACCGCGGCTGAGCAATTCATCCAGTATCTGCGCGGTGAGCAGGTCGCCGGTGGTCTGCACAATGACCTTGACGCCGCCCCGGTCCCGGTATTTGTCACGGATCGCTTCCAGCGCGGGGTATAACACCCGCTCACGTACCGGCTCGGTCAGCACATCACCGCCGGAGATGATGATACGACCGGTGCGGCGCCGGAAACCATCCGGGCTGTCCGGGTCGGGGGTATTGCGATCCAGATACTGCATGGATGCCGGCAGGTTGTTGATGATCGCAGGCGCGCTGCTGGCCGCTTCACTGACCACGGACTCCAGCTCATCGCGCACATAGGGGCGGAAACGTTCATCGTAACAATGCTTGCAGCGCCGGTGACAATGCCAGCACAGGACGTAATATATGGACTCCAAGGGCAACTCCATTGTTATGGTCGATCAACGGTCAGGACCGACAGACTTACCAGGTTCAGACCGGCTGCACCGGGCAGGTCGTTCAGACAACGCCGGGCAGTCAGTCGACCCGGTACTCGCGGTGGCAGTTGCCGCAGGTAGAGCCGAAGGCCCGGATGCCGGCGATGGTGGTATTGCGATCACCACCTGACGCGATGCCGGCAAAGGTAATCGCGGCGGCGCGCAGATCGGTTGCCTTCTGGGCGAAGTCGGGCTGACTTTCCCAGATCACCGGCAGTGCCTCGGTGTCGACATCAAACTCGCGCGTATCGTACACATCAAATACTTCCGGAATCATCGGTGCCAGGTCAGCGATACGTAACGCGTTGCGCTCGGCCAGTTCCGCGTCAAACTCCATGGCACCACGGGCCATGCGGCTGATGGGGGCCATATTGAAGGCCAGCAGCTTGAAGACTGCCTGGCGGGTTTCGGTCGCCGCGGTGGCCAGTTCAGCCGGTGTGGGCGGGGTGTCTTCCTGCGCATAGGCATTGACGATCAGGGCCGAGGTCAGCGCCAGGGCGCCCACACTGAGTACTTTTTTCAACATACGGTCTACTCCATTGTTGTTATTGCGAATAGGTCATAATACCGGGACCCGGCATCAACTCTGTTGCATTTTTTCCACAATAGCAGACGTGGAACAATTGTCCAGAAAGGCCAGCACACGCACCTCACCGCCATACCCTTGCACAAATTCACCCCCGACAACGGTGTCAACAGAGTAGTCACCGCCTTTGACCAGCACGTCCGGGCGCAAGGCCTGTAACAGTGCCTCCGGTGTATCCTCGGGAAAACTCACTACCCAGTCGACAGCCGACAGACCGGCCAGCACGGCCATGCGCCGGTCGACCGGGTTGATAGGCCGCCCACTGCCTTTCAGACGCTTGACCGAGTCGTCGTCATTGATGGCCACGATCAAACGGTCACCCTGCCGGCGCGCATCTTCCAGATACCCGACATGGCCGGCATGAATGATGTCGAAGCAGCCATTGGTGAAGACAATTTTCTCGCCCTGGACGCGTGCATCGGCGACCACCGTGGCCAATTGCTCGGCGGTCATCACACCCCGGCCGCTGCCTTCCTGCAGCTGAATGGCACGGCGCAGTTCCGGTCCACTGATGGCGGCCGTACCCAGTTTGGCGACCACCAGGCCGGCGGCCAGATTGGCCAGCGCGGTGCCGGTTTCCAGTGACTGGCCGGCGGCCAGGGCGGCGGCCAGCACCGACACCACGGTGTCGCCGGCGCCGGTAACATCGAACACTTCGCGCGCCTGCGCCGGCAGGTGCAGCACCGGGCGGGCCGCCTGCAGCAGAGTCATGCCGTGTTCGCCGCGAGTAATCAGCAGCGCATCCAGTTCCAGACTCTCACGCAGGGCCTGGCCTTTGCTGACCAGTTCCTCTTCATTGCGACAGGGGCCAGCCACGGCCTCGAATTCACTGAGGTTGGGGGTGATCACGGTGGCGCCGCGGTACTTGCTGAAGTCATCGCCCTTGGGGTCCACCACCACCGGCATGGCGCGCGCACGGGCGGCCTGGATCAGCGCCTGGGTCTGCCCCAGGGCGCCTTTGCCGCCCAACGTGCCTTTGCCATAGTCGGACAGGATCAGCACCTGGGACGCAGGCATCGCCGCGATCGCCTGCTGTTGCAGTTTCGCGACGTCATCGTCCGCAAACGGCTCTTCAAAATCCACCCGTAGCAGCTGTTGATGCTGGCTGGTGACCCGCAGCTTGGTAATGGTCGGCGCGCTGAGTGAGGCCTGGAAATGACACAGCACACCGGCTGCCGCCAGGCGGCGGCCCAGTTCGTCGCCGGCTTCATCCTGGCCGGTGATGCCCGCCAGCGATGCGGCGGCGCCCAGGGCGGCGATATTGAGCGCCACGTTGGCAGCGCCACCGGGCCGATCATCGTTACCATGGACCTTGACCACCGGCACCGGGGCCTCCGGTGATATACGGGTGGCCTTGCCATGCCAGTAGCGGTCGAGCATGACATCACCGACCACCAGTACCGTCGCCTGCTGAAAAGGAGGCATCTCCAGCTTCATTGCTTTCCCCTGAGAATCCTGCGTGACCGGCGCAGCGCCGTTCCATAAAAGACGCGCTGTAGCCAGCCGCCATCTGCGGGCATGATACCACCGGCCGGGGCCGCCATAAACCACACGCGCCACGGCTGCGGCGAGTCTGCTACAATGCGACCTGACAAGTCGCAAAACAACGACAACAGGACAGGGCGTGGGACGACCAGCACAACAAGACGCAAAACTGAGCGATTTTCTCGGCCCCCGCTTTTGGCCAACGTGGCTGGGTTACGGCTTCATCTGGTGCATCGCCCGGCTGCCTTTCGCCTGGCAGATGGCCATGGGCCGCGCGCTGGGACTGATCAGCTATCGGTTCGCCCGCAGCCGCCGGCATATCTGCGAAGTCAACATTGCACTGTGCTTCCCGGAACTCTCCGCCGCCGAGCAGCACAAACGGGTGCGTGACACCTTTATTTCCAACGGCATTGGGGTCATGGAGATCGGTCTGGCCTGGTGCCGCAACCCTGAAGATTTCCGTGACCGGGTAACGGCCACCGGACTGGATAATCTGGTGGCGGCGCAGGCACAGGGGCGTGGTGTGTTATTGGTCAGCGCGCACTTCTCCACCATCGAGTTTGTCGGTTCACTGATGTCCCTGTTGCATCCGTTCGACGTCACTTACCGGTATCACAAGAACCCCCTGTTCGACACCTTGATGAAGCGCGGCCGGCAGCGACTGTACGGCGCGGTGATCGAGCGCAAAGAAGTCAGGTACGCACTGCGCCGCCTCAAGGAAGGCCATGTGGTGTGGTACGCCGCCGATCAGGATTACGGGGCAAAGTACTCGGTGTTTGTGGACTTCTTTGGCATCAAGGCCGCCACCATAACCGCCACGCAGAAGTTTGCCAGCTTCAATAACTCGCCGGTGATATTCCTGTCCCATTACCGCAACCCGGACAACGCCAGTTACCATCTGTATTTCAGCGAACCGCTGCCTGACTACCCCAGTGGCGATGAGCATACTGACGCGCGACGCATCAATGAACTCATTGAAGCCGCGATACGTCACGAACCGGCGCAATATATCTGGTTACATCGACGCTTCAAATCCAGGCCGCCCGGCATGCCCGACCTTTACCGGCGCAAACCGGTCAGGCCGCCCGGGAGCGCAGACGCATGATGCGCACCGATGCCATGCCAGCCGTAAACGGCATCAATCGCATCCGCTGGCTGACGGTCATTATCAGCGTGTTGCTGTCCGGGCTGGCCCTGACACTGAATGATCAGCCCAATCACGATGCCTACGAATATGTCCGGGCCGCCGAGATCGCCCTGCAAAGCGGGATATCTGACGCCTATGCGCATTATCAATGGGCACATTATTCGCTGCTGCTGGCCGGCATCCATGCCTTGACTGGGCTCGACCTGTTCACCGCAGCCCATCTGCTCAATGCCATACTGTTTGCCCTGATCAGCCTCGGTTTTGTCAACCTGGTGGCCGCGGCCACGCCATCACGGCGCGTCGTCTGGCTGGCGGCGCTGATCATTCTGATTTTCCCCACACTCAATGAATCGCGCTTTCTCATCGTCCGTGATACCGGCTTCCTGGCTTTCAGCCTGCTGGCCATGCTGCAACTGCTGCGCTACTGGCTGACCCTGCGTTTGCGCCATGCCGTGCTGTTCGTCGTCAGCTGTCTGCTGGCCACGCTGTTCCGGCCCGAAGCCATCGCTTTCTGGTTACTGAGCCCGCTGGCGCTGCTGTTCAACAACACCCACCCGGCTGCCGCCTGTCGCCGGGCGCTGGCAGTGATCACGGGGCTCAGCGCCCTGCTCGCCCTGCTGGTGGTGATCACCGTGGCCGCGCTGGGCCAGATCGACCTGCCGCAGTTGCTGCGCAGCTTCGCCGGCATCTATCAACCGTTTGCCAACAATATCGCGCAACTGCTGGGCAACAATACCTATGAGCTGAGCCGCTCGGTGTTTGGTGACTACGCCGCGCAGTTCGTGGACCACTTTACCCATTTTTTCCTGCTCGCAGGGTTGCTGGGGCTGCTGCTGGTCTTCATCATTGATGGCCTGGGCCTGGCGGCCGTACCGCTGCTGATTTACGGCGTCAGCCGCCGCCTGTACCGGCTGCCAAACGGCGCCACCACCGTGTTTGTGGCCTGGATGACGGTGGCCCTGCTGATCCTGATCGGCTTCATTCTGCTGACCCGGTTTACCACCACGCGATATACCCTGTTGCTGTGCCTGATCCTGCTGCTTTGGTTGCCCTTTATTGTGGATCGCGCCTGGAGCCTGGCCGCGGCCAACAGCCATCTACAACGTTTTTCCTGGATAGTGGGTTTCCTGGCGCTGTTTTCAGCGGTTGACGCCCATGTGTCTTTCGGGGCCTCCAAGGCGCACCTGGATGACGCCACCGCCTGGCTGTTGCAGAACACCCGTGCCGAAGCGGCACTGGTGACCAACGAGATACGCGTGGCTTACGATAGCGGCCGGGTGGCCGAATTTGATCGCGTTGAGAGAGAACTGGATCCGGCGGTGATCGCCAATGCGGCACCCGGCAGCATTATCGCCGTGACGTTACGGCGCGGATTCTCGGAGCTGGTGGAGGCACAGCTGGCCAGCGGCCAGTTGCGACTGCTCCGGCAGCTGCCCGCCGAGCGTGGCGGCGACTTCCTGATCATGGAAAAAGACTTCTGACGCCTCGTTAACCGCTAGAAATCGGTTGATTCCGGGCGCTTGGTCACCAGCACATCCTGCATGATCAGGTAGTCCAGGTCTGAGCCAAAAAACATGGCCAGCGCATCTTCGGGCGAACAGATCATCGCCTCGCCTGGCCGGTTCAGCGACGTGTTAAGCACGATGCCGTGGCCGGTGTGTTTCTCCATGGCCTCCAGCAACGCATGAAAGCGCGGGTTGACGGCTTTGCGCACAACATGGGCACGCGTGGTGCCGTCCTGGTAAACCACCGCCGGGAACAATGCCCGCCACTTTTCCCGGACGTTGAACGTAATGGTCATGAAATCGGCCGGGTGCGTCTCTTCAAGCATCTCGCTGGCGACACTTTCCAGCATGCTCGGTGAAAAGCAACGCCAGGCTTCACGGAATTTCACTTTCTTGTTGATCATCTCAACGCTGTCGTGAGAGCGCGGGTTGCCCAGAATACTGCGGTTGCCCAATGCCCGGGGACCAAACTCCATGCGTCCCTGGAACCAGCCCACCAGGTGCCCTTCGGCCAGCAGTCCGGCGGCGGTTTCTGCCGGGTCTTCCACCACCTCCCACACCGGTTTGTCGCGATGCGATTCGCAGGCACGCACGCAGCGGTCACTGGTAAAACGTGGCCCCAGAAATGTATGGCGCAGCCTGCTGACCGGTACATTCTGTTTCGCCACCGCATAGGCCCCGGCACCGATGGCTGTGCCGGCATCACCGGCGGCCGGCTGCACAAACAGCTCCTTCACCCAGGGCAGCGCCTGCAGACGCTGGTTCAGTTTCACATTGAAGGCGCCGGTACCGGCGAACACCAGACGGCCGCTGTCCTTGATGACATCGGCCAGATAATGCGCGGTCATGGCCGTGGCGATCTCTTCATACAGCCGCTGGATGGACGCAGCATAGTGTACATAGGGATCCTGAAACATGTCACCGGCGCGACGGGGCCCCAGCTTCTCGATCAGCTTGGGGCTGAAGTAGTGGCCCACATCACGGTGCTTGTAGCGGCGCAGCCCGACTGTGCCGATCAGCTTGGTATTGATGCGGAAGTCCTTGCCACTGTAGTCGGCCAAAAAGGACAGGTCGTATTTGTCCGGGTTGCCGTGCGTGGCGATACCCATGACCTTGGCTTCACCGTCCAGCATGTTGAACCCCAGGTAATCGCACATCGCCGCATACATGCCGCTGAGCGAATCAGGCTCGTAGAGCTCCTTGATTTTGTGGATCTGGCCATTCTCGCCATAACCAAAGAAGGTGGTGGCGTATTCGCCTTTCAGATCAACACCCAGAATGGCGGTTTTTTCCTTGAAGCCGCTCAAGTGATAGGCACTTGATGCATGCGCCAGCTGATGTTCGACCGGCACAAAACGAATCTTTTCCCAGGGAATGGCCAGTTCACTGAGCATGGCACGTACCTGACGCACGTAGCGCCGGTAGCGCCGGTTGCCATTGAGCAAAGCATCCAGGCTGCGCTCGGGGGCGTACCAGAGCCGGCTGGCATAGTGCCAGCGCGCGGGACTGAAGATCGAGATAGGTGCATAGGCAATGGCCACCTGTTCAATCTGTCGCGGCTTCAGTTTGGCCGCACGCAGGCAGTAGCGGACGGCTTCCACCGGCATCATGCCCTTGGCGTGTTTGCTGCGAACCAGGCGCTCTTCTTCAACGGCCGCTATCAGCTCTCCGTCAATGTATAACGCCGCGGCGGCATCATAGCCCAACGCACCGGAGAGCCCGAGGGTAATCAATGACATTACTTATCCTGTCCTGTGTGTGTTCAACTTACAACCATCTGTGTATGTGTCTGGTTTACCGGTCTGGGCTGTTGTCCTGCAAAACCGGTAACAGATCCGGCCGATGTCGCCAGTTTGCCAGCCAGCGCCTGATATCCCGATTGAAGTAGTGCCTGAACGCCCGCCGGTTTCTGACCTCGCGTGTGGCATCCAGATCGAGCACAACCAGTGCGTCATCAGTGACAACAAAATTGGTGGCCTTCATGTCGCCGTGGACAACGTGATGTTCCCGCATGGTTTGCAGCAGATCACGGAAGCGCGCCAGGGTTTGCTGCCAACGGGCGCTGTTTATAGGCTCATCACCTACGAATTGCAAGACATCCGGACCTTCAACCAGCGCTGTCATGTAATAGGCCTGACGTCGCAGCGGACCCCAGCGCCGCTCCAGCATCAGCACCGGGGCCGGCGTCGCCACGCCAAAGGTCTGCAGCATGTGGGCGCTGCTCCAGCAGCGCCAGGCCCGGGTGGGCCGGAACAGGCGCCGGATACCATACCAGACGTTGCGCAGGTTATAGCGCTTGACCACATAGGTCTGGCCATCCAGCGTAATGGCCATCACGGTCGTGGAATCACCGTCCTTCAGCATCCGGCCCTGGTAAAAGAAGCTGTCCGGATCCCGAATGAACGCCTCGAAGGCGGGTGTGGCCAGTGCGCGCTGATACATGGCAAAGCGTCCCCACTCCCGGTGACAGACGAGTTTGTTACCCGCCGTGAACAGGGTCGGTTTGAGTGCCTGCCACTGGCGTCTGCGCTCGACCACTTGGTCGCTCGGCTGATGTCCGTCGTTGACCAACCTACCTGCCCTCATCATCGACCTGCGGCGCGATAAGTTTATGCTGACGGGCCTTGCGCTGGTCACGCTGCCAGGTGCGGTCTGCCCTGGCCTGTATGCGCCGCAGAAACCCGGCGTGGGTGATCAGTGCTTCGCGCAGCGGCTGCCCGGTGTACAGTTTCACAAAGCGCAGCAAGTCTGTGTGTGTCAGACCGATCTGCAGGCTGGAAAAATACAGCCCGGCGATGTCTTTTTCTATCCAGCGACGGCTGAGCCGGTCGCGGATCATGGCCCGATGCAGATCAATCACCGACAGCCGGGGGTTCTTCTGCGAGTCTGACTCGGCGTCTGCCTGAACGCCGGGTGGGCAGTGCAGCAGAAAATGGCAGAGATAAAAGTCCCGGTGGCAGACGCCGTTTTCGTGCAGACGGCGACTGATCCGGGCAACCTCCTCCAGCAATCGGTGTTTGAATGCAAACCTTGGGCGCTGCCGTGGCCAGTCGGCACACAGGGTTTCCAGACTGACGGTATTTGCCAGCTCATCGGTTATCAGAAAGGAGTCCCGACGCGCCGGATTCCAGCCCCGCTCGCCAAAGCCGGCGATGGTCATGGTCGGCACGTCCAGCTCGGTCAGCCGCCTGATCGCCCGCCATTCCTGACGGGCACTGATGATGGGCAGGCGACCACTGATCAGATTCTTGATGATCTCCGGCCAGCCAACACCGTGATGGATCTTGATGAAGTATTGGTGGCCGGCAGCCTCGAAGCGCAGGGTGCGGCGGTTTTTCACCGCGCGAAAGATCTCGCCCTGCAGCTGTTCCGCCGCCGCGAACGGATCCTGTCCCGCCCACAGGGCAGCGATATCGTCACGCAGATGCACGGTCATTATCACCTCCGTGTTGGCGCCCGGGCCCGGCCTGCACCACCTGTTCGATCACCGCCAGCGCCCGGTCTGCCAGACCAAACAGATCCACTTTCTGGGCATAGGCCAGGCCCTTGCGCTGCCAGCTGGCACGATCAGAGGAGATCAGCATTTCATGCAGGCGTGCATTCAGATCCTTTTGTGCAAAGGGTGACGGGCACACCTGGCCGGCACCCGCATCCGTGACATGGAACGCATACCCGCAGGTGTCTGTGGTCAGCACCGGCAGCCCGTTGATCACCGCTTCCAGCAGCGTATAACCGGCGCTTTCGCTCAACGCCGGGTGCAGCAGCAGATCACATCCCTGCAGGAACCTGGGGACATCATCGCGTCCGCCAAGAAATTCGATGCGGTGTGCAATGCCTAGGCGCTCTGCCAGACGCTGATAGCGGCCCGGCTTGTCCTGCCCGACGATGAAGAAGCGGGTTCTGCTGCGCAGTGCGGCAGGCAGGGCGGCTAGCGCCCGCAGGGAGCGGTCCAGGCCTTTAACACGGAACCCCGAACCAATCTGCAGGACCGCATATTCATCATCCCGCACGGCAAACTGCTGCCGGAACGCCGCCCGGGTCGCCGACGCATCTGCACCCGGCAGGCGGTCCCGGTCCAGGCCCGGCGGCAGTCGGTGCAGGCGGTGTTCACAACCCGGGTAGTGGGCAGTGAAATCCTGTTGCTGCCGCGGCGACAGCAGCATCACCGTGGTCGTGCTGTCAGCACCAAACACCGCCTGTTCCTGACGCATAAAGTGACGGTAGCGCGGCAGCAATCGCGTGACAAAGCGGCGCTCGCGGCGCATCCGCTCAGCGAAACAGGGGTCAGCGGCAAAGTAAACATCCAGGCCCGGCATCTTGCTGAAGCCCACCACGGCCGCCACCGGGTTTTGCCGGAGGGCAGCCCCCACCCACTCGGTATAGCGTTGATACATGACATGCCGTGACAGCGCACTGACCGGTACTCTGATCACGGTCATGCCGTCCGGGATATCGCCCTGCCACTTAAGGCAGTAGACGCGCACCTGATAGCCAGCCGCGAGGCAGCGACGGGCAATACGCATGAAGTCGCGTTGCTGGCCACCGTAGGGGAAGTACTGATAAATCAGCAAGGCCAGCGTCATGGCAGGTCTCCGGCCCCGGCCGTGGTGGCAGCCGCCTGACTGATCATACGCTGCAAATGACTCAGCACCTCGCCCGGCGGCGAGGCTCGATAGCAGGCCGGCGTTACCACAAAACTCTCGCCATTGCTGAGGGTGTCGGTCAGTGGCTGGCCCTGATAGTGGCAGTGTTTACGCATGCAGGGCGAGCACGGCAGGTCCGATTTCAACTGCAACTGATGATAACCAAAGGTACCCGATAAAAAGGGATTCGTGGCCCCGTATATGGAAACCGTGGGACGGTTGAGTGCTGCAGCCAGATGCCCCAGGCCGGTGTCCACCGCGACGACACCGTCACTGGCAGCCAGCTCCCCGGCCAGCGAGCTCAACGACATGCGCGGCAAGACTGTCACACCCGGCAGATCCTGTGCCACGCTGACTGCCCTGGCTTCCTCATCGGATGTGCCCCAGGGCAGCTTCACGCGATAACCCGCGCCCGTGGCCAGCTGTGCCAGTTCACGCCAGTAGAGCTCGGGCCAGTGCTTGCTGTCCCAGGTGGTGCCGTGCAGAAACATCAACGTCGGCGCCACATCAGCAGACGCGTCAGCCACCCGGCCGGTCGTACGTTCAACCTCTCGCACCCTGATGCCGTAGTTCAGGGCATTGGCGTCAAAGCCGTAGCCCAGGGATTTGGCAAACAGCTGGCGAACCCGCTGCACGGCATGATCGGCCCTGGGCACGTCATGACGCTGCTGGTACAACCAGCTCGCCGCCGGCTCCTTGATGCTGTGTTTGTCCAGCCCGGCAATCGGGCCACGCGCCTGGCGACAGACAATGGCACTTTTTAGCAGGCCCTGCGCATCAATGATCAGGTCATAACGATTCTGCTTCAGCTGTTGCCGGAAGCGCCGTACTTCGCCCCCCAGCAGGTTCTGCCACGCGTTTTTACGCCAGCGCCGGATCGCCACCGGAATCACCCGGCCAACAGCCGGATGCCAGGACGGTATCTCCGCGAAAGCCTCTTCCACCACCCAGTCGATCGTCAGCCCCGGTATGGCGCGAGCGGCATCGCTGACGGCCGGCAACGTGTGGATGATGTCGCCGAGCGACGAGGTTTTTACAATCAGTATGTGCAAAACAGCGTTTCCATGTATGTCCCTGTCTAGATTGACCGGGTTGCGATCAGCGGCTGCGCCAGACGCTGCAGCGCCTCGATAACGCGCGCCGGGGTCAGTTCTGTCAGGCACCTTTTGTGACCAAGCGGACAGGTGCGCTTGAAACACGGACGGCATTCGATATCGGTGAACAGCAATTCTACCCGATCTGTCAGCGGCGGCGTGAATCCGGGTGATGTAGAGCCATAGACTGCGACCACCGGCCGGTGCAGTGCCGCCGCGATATGCATGAGGCCGGAATCATTACTGACCACGGCATCCACCACCGACAGCAGGTCTATCGCCTGTGCCAGCGATGTGCGCCCGGCCAGGTTGTGACAGCGCTGGCGCAGGGACGTATCCAGCTGTCCGACAATATCGTCGGTCACGGCACGGTCCTTGGCTGAGCCGAACAGCCAGACCTGGCCGCCGGCGTGCAGGTGCGCACGGGCCACTGCGGCGTAGTGCGCCGCCGGCCATTGTTTGGCATCACCGAATTCCGCCCCGGGACACAGCGCCAGAATCCCCGGCGCACGGGCCAACCCGAAAGCCTGCATGGCGGCGGCCACCTGAGCCGGATCGGACTTGAGTTGCGGCACGGGCAGCGGGTCGGGCAAGGCGGATGGTAACGCTGCATCGGCCGGCAACGCCAGCGCGACAAAGCGCTGCACCATCAATGGCAGCTGCGCCGGCGCCAGCACCCGGCTATCATTGAGTATCCAGCTGCGCATTTCGCCACGCCAGCCGGTCCGCAGGGGAATGCCCGCAAACCAGGGCACCAGCGCCGACTTGAACGAGTTGGGCAACAGCAGGGTCTGATCGTAATGATTGGCGCGCAGCGACCTGCCCAGCGCATACCGGCGCCGCAACCCCAGTTCGCCGTGGGCAAATGGCAGATCAATGGCCAGCGAGACCTCAGGCATGCGATCCAGCAGAGGGCGGCTCCACGATGGCGCCAGCACATCAATGTCCGCATCCGGATGCTGTGCCTTCAGGGTGATGAACAATGATTGCGCCATAACCATGTCGCCGACCCATGACGGGCCGACCACCAGAATGCGCTTGGGTGATGCAGCGTTACGCGTCATAGTCGGAGAATACCTTATGCCACAGCCGGGTGACATCCGCCCGCCGCGCCGCCAGCGGCGCCAGTGCGTCCGTGATCGCCTGGTCATGGGCCTGCGACTCCGGACCGGACTCAGTGTACTGCAGCGCAAATTCATGCAGCGTTCCGCGCAGCGCCAGATAGGCCTGGGTCAGGCTGTCGATGTCTGCCGGCGACAGGACACCGCAGCCGACCGCAGCTTCCAGTATCCTGATATTGTCAGAATAGGTAAGCAGGGCCGGGCAGTCGTTCGACGCAGACAGCACAAAAAACTGGACCATAAACTCAATATCAACGATACCGCCTTCACCCTGCTTGATCACAAACGGCGGCTGCGAGGCGCCGCGGCCAGCCTTGCGCGTCAGCTCTTCGCGCATGCGCTTGCGCATGCTGATGACATCGCTGGCCAGTGCTGCCGTGTCGCGGGGCTGTGACAGAATGCGCGCCCGCAGTGCTTCGTACTCGGCGGCCATGGCCGCGGATCCGGCGACGGCGCGCGAGCGCACCAGCGCCTGCTGCTCCCAGGTCCACGCCTCCTTCTGCTGATACTGTTCAAACGCCGGCAGTGTGCTGACCAGCAAGCCGGATTCACCCGATGGCCGCAGCCGCATGTCCACTTCGTACAACTTGCCTGACATGGTATGCGTACCCAGCATGGTGATCACACGCTGCGCCATGCGCGTGTAGAACTCACGGCTGTTGATGCTTTTCTGGCCCTCGGCCGCTACCGTGTCTTCATCCAGGGCACCGTCATGCAGAAACACCAGATCCAGATCGGAAATGTAACTCAGCTCGATGCCGCCCAGCTTGCCATACGCCACCGTGACAAAATCCATATGACCGTGGTCACCACGCTGGTTGACCGGATAACCATGCTTGCGCACCAGGTGCTGCCAGCACAGCGCCAGCACCTGCTCCAGCACCGCCTCGGCAGTAAAGGTGAGATAGTCACTGACCTTCATGACGGTCATGGTGCCGGTAATCTGTGCGGCGGCCACCTGCAGGGTATGCGACAGCTTGAAGTAGCGCAGGTACTCCATCTGCTCTTCAAAGCTGTCTTCGCCCAGTCGCAGCAGCCCCTGCGCCAGTTCGGCCTGCAGTGCGGATTTCTCCGGCGGTTTTTCCATCACCGTCAACAGCTCGTCAAGCAGCACAGGGTGCTTGCTGATAAACTCGGCCACAAACGGACTGGCAGTACACAGGCGGACAAACTGTTTCATGGCGCCCGGGTTCTCGGACAGCAGAACAATATAGGCCGTGCGCCGCGCCACCGCCTCCACCATCTTCATGACCCGGGTAAAGCCGACGCTGGGTGTTTTTTCCGTCGCCAGCGTAGCCAGCAGCAATGGCATGAAGCGCGCGAAGCGTGTGCGACTTTCAGCCGGCAGGGTCTGGAACACCTTTTCCTTGCGGAAGGTCAGCAGCTCCTGCCAGGTCTGCCCGGCGGCCTCATAGCCGAGGCCCTCGAGCAGCGCCACCGCGGCCTGTTCGTTGAGCTCCTGCTGCCACAGCGCCTGCAGCTCATCGTCGTCCACATCGTGCCGGCTGGCATCATCGTCGTCTTCATCACTGTGAATAACATCGGTGAAATGCTGACGCACAATGTCACGATGCTGTTCCAGAACCGACAGCAGCGCTGACCAGTCGGCATGTTTCACATCGGGCACGGCCATCGCCACCGCCACACGCAACTGCTCCTGCTGCGCCGCGGGCAATGACTGCGTCTGTTTATTGGCGAAACCCTGCAGCTTGTGCTCCAGGTCGCGAAGGAAGCTGTAGGAGTTGCGCAGCGCCTGCACCGTTTCTGCAGGCAGGTACTGTCCCTCGCGCAACACGTCCATGGCGTCGTACAAGGAAGTCTGTTGCAGCCGTTTGTCGCGCCCGCCGTGCACCATCTGCAGCGCCTGTATGACAAACTCGACCTCACGAATGCCGCCGGCGCCGAGTTTGATGTCCTGATTCATGCCTTTCTTGCGCACCTGTTTGTTGATCTGCTGCTTCATGCTGCGCAGCGCCTCAAACGCGGAGAAATCCAGGTAACGCCGGTAGCTGAACGGCCGCAGGCGCTGCATCAGCTCCGCTCCTGCGGCCTTGTCGCCGGCCACAGTGCGCGCCTTGATCATGGCATAGCGCTCCCAGTCCCGGCCCTGGGACTGGTAATAGTTCTCCATGGCATCAAAGCTGCACACCAGCACGCCTTCACTGCCGTATGGGCGCAGTCGCATGTCGACACGGAACACAAAGCCGTCGGCAGTGACCGCATCCAGCGCGTCCACCAGTTGCTGACCCAGACGCAGAAAGAACTGCTGACAACTGACGCCTTTGTCGGTCTCACCCGCTTCGGGATAGGCAAAGATCAGGTCGATATCGGAGGACAGGTTCAGCTCCGAGGCGCCGAGCTTGCCCATGCCCAGCACCACCAGCTGCTGGGGCTGCCCCGAACGCTCGCCGACCGGCTCACCGTGCGCCTGCACCGCCCAGCGATGCAGTTGCTGCAGGGTGACATCCAGACAGGCCTCAGCCAGCGCCGACACCTCGCCAGCGGTTTCCCGCACCGACGACAGTTTGCAGACATCACGCCAGATCAGCCTTAACATCTGCCGCTGCTGAAACTGACGCAGCCCCGATTTCAGTGCCGCCTCGTCAGGCTGTGCCCGTCGCTCAGGCTGTTCCAGTCGCTCAGGCTGCTCAAACAGACCGGCCAGGGCCTGCTGTAGCTGTTGTGCGTAGTCATCCCTGATCAGGTGCAGCAGCTCGTTACTCGCCACCAGTTGTACCAGCAGCGCCGGTTGTTCTATGCAGAGATTGGCCGCGTAGTCGCTGGCCGCCCAGACCAGCGCCATCTGCTCCGCCAGGCGCCCCTGCTGCGCCAGCAATTCAGGCAACCCTGATGGTGCCTCGTGCTCACGCTCCAGCAGCCGTTGCCAGTATCGGTCGATAACCGGCTTGAGCGCGTCGGGCAGGTGGTCGCAAGGCAGATGATCTAAAGCGGGGCTGGCGTTGTCGGGCATGAGTTCCTTGGGGTGGACACGACCGAACGAAGCGGGCGAGTCCGTGTCACGGGTTCCGGGGTTTACTGTCATACTTAGCCCGATAAGTTTATACTGCAGCGCCTCAAATACAAGCCGCAGACGCCCGTGCGCGGCGCATCCAGGACGTTCATTGTTATGCTGCTGTTCCGACTCAACAATCTCTCTCTCGCGTTTGGCGACCAGCCGCTGCTCGACCAGGTCAACCTGACCATCCACAAAGGCGAACGTATCGGTATTCTGGGACAGAACGGCGCTGGCAAATCCACCTTCATGAAGGTGTTGATGGGCCAGATCGTGCCTGACAGCGGCGAACTGTGGCGTGCCGAGAGCATCAAGGTGGCCTATCTGGACCAGAGCCTGCCGGCGCAGGACGAACAGACCATCTACGACTATATCGCCAATGGCCTGGAGGGCCTGGGGATCGTGCTGGCCCGCTACCATGCGCTGACGCATGATGAAAACCTGGACTGGGGCGACGAAAAGAACATGCATGAGCTGTCGGCGCTGCAGAAACAGATTGAAGAACGCGACGGCTGGGCATTCGAGCACAAGATCGAAGGCATGCTGGACATTCTCAACCTGCCGGCCGACGCGCGCATGAAAACCCTGTCCGGCGGCAGCCGTCGCCGCGCCGCACTGGGCCGGGCGCTGATCAGCGACCCCGACCTGCTGATGCTCGACGAACCCACCAACCACCTCGACATCCCCACGATCGAGTGGCTGGAGAAGGCAATCAGGGATTTTCGCGGCGCCATCCTGGTGATCACCCACGATCGGCACTTTTTGCAGCAGATCAGCAACCGCATTATCGAATTGGACCGCGGCCATGTGCGTAGCTGGGACTACGGTTATGAAAGCTTCCTCGAATTCCGCGACCAACAGCTGGAAGCCGAAGAAAAGGCCAATGCCGAATTCGACAAAAAACTGGCCGACGAAGAGCGCTGGATACGCCAGGGCGTCAAGGCGAGGCGCACACGCAATGAAGGCCGGGTGCGGGCACTGGAAAAAATGCGCGAGGAGCGCAGTCAGCGGCGTGAACAGACCGGCAAGGCCAAGTTCGGCCTGGAACAGGGCAGCAGCTCAGGCAAGATTGTGGTGGAAGCCAACAACCTGACCCACGGTTATGACAAACCCATTCTGAAGAACTTCTCCACCAAGATTCTGCGCGGCGACCGGGTCGGTTTTATCGGCGCCAACGGCAGCGGCAAGACCACACTGCTGCGCATTCTGCTGGGCGAGACCCAGCCCGATGCTGGCGACCTCAAACTGGGCACCAACCTGGAGATCCTGTATTTCGACCAGCTACGCAACAAACTCGATCCGGAGGCCACGGTGATCGACAACCTTGCCGAAGGTCGCGAGTTCATTGAAATAAATGGTAAAAACCGGCACGTCATCAGCTATCTGCAGGATTTCCTGTTCCCACCCAAACGCACGCGACAGCCGGTCAAGTCACTGTCCGGCGGTGAACAGAACCGCCTGATCCTGGCCAAACTGTTCAGCAAACCAGCCAACCTGATTGTGCTCGACGAACCGACCAATGACCTGGACATGGAAACCCTGGAGCTGCTGGAGGAATTGCTGCTGGAATTCACCGGCACCCTGCTGGTGGTCAGCCACGACCGGAAGTTTCTCGACAACGTCATCACCAACTGCATCGTGTTTGAAGCCCCGGGCGTGGTGAAAGAGTACGTGGGCGGTTACCAGGACTGGCTGAACCAGGGTGGCAAAATGATGTCCTTTGAGGACGCGCCGTCGGAGGCCAAAGCGGCCGCAGAAAAGGCAGCGGCCCCTGCGACCCGTGACGCGCCTGCTGCAGCGGGTAAAGAGCCTTCAGCGGGCAAAGAGCCTGCAGCAACCAGGAAACCATCCTATAAAGAGCAGCGTGAGCTCGAACAGGTCACCCGGGACATCGAAAAAACCGAGGCCGCGATCGCCGACATGACCCGGGCCATGGAAGACCCCGGTTTTTACGAGCAGCCACCGGCCGAGGTGCAGAAGAAACTGCAGGCACTGGCCTCACAACAGGATACACTGGACAAGCTGTTTGAGCGCTGGGCTGAGCTGGAAGGCGGCAGCTGAGTCGAAAAATGCCATAAGATAGAACTGTTTTGATCGCAAGTCCGTAACAACAACACCCAACGGATGGCCCCCCAGGCTGGAGATATCATGACAGAGGCTAAAAACAACAACACCAACACGCCAACTGGCAACGTCAAACTGCTATTGTTCATCATCATTGCCGTGGTTTTTGCCTCGCTGATTGCGCTGGCTGGCAGCCAGGGCGGTGCCCGCACCAACCTCGGCGGCATCGACATACCCGTCTTCGCCCTGTGCGCACTCATTGCCTTTGGCCTCAACTGGCTGATATTTGTGCCCTCCTACCTGGCCCAGACCGAACATTATTTTGATCTGACCGGCAGCCTGACCTTTGTCACAGTGATCCTGACCGCGCTGGCGCTGTCCCCGGACCAGGACTGGCGGGCGGCCGTGCTGGCCGTGCTGGTGTGTATCTGGGCGACGCGACTGGGCGGCTTCCTGTTTCTGCGAGTCCGCAAGGACGGCTCCGACGGGCGCTTCGACACCATCAAACCGCATTTCACGCGCTTTCTGCTGACCTGGACGCTGCAGGCAGTCTGGGTGTTTGTCAGCAGTGCAGCCGCCCTGGCGGCCATCACCGCCACGCAACGCGTGGAAATGGACCTGCTTGCCATCATCGGCCTGATCATGTGGCTTACCGGGTTTGCCATTGAGGTGGCGGCTGATGCGCAGAAGCGCGCATTCAGCGCCAACCCCGCCAATAAAGGGCAGTTCATCCGCAGCGGACTGTGGGCCTGGACCCGGCACCCGAACTATTTTGGCGAAATTCTTCTGTGGATCGGCGTTGCCGTGATTGCGCTGCCGGCACTCAGCGGCTGGCAACTGGTGGCGCTGATTTCACCGGTGTTTATTACCTTGCTGATCACCCGCGTCAGTGGCATACCCATGCTGGAGGCCCGCGCCGACAAACGCTGGGGCGACGACCCGGCCTGGCAGGCCTACAAGGATCGCACCCCGCGCCTGATCCCCCGCCCACCGCGCTGATTCTGCTCATTTGGGGTTAATGATTCGCCGTCATTGCCGATACACATGCCTGATTCATCATCAATCGACAGGCTTGTCCATCGGCAGTTTCCAGACGGCGTTTTTTCTCTATGAACAGTATTCAGGCACGACTCATGACCGCTGTGGTCAGCGGCATCACATTATTATCCATCGTCAGTCTCGCGGCCATCTGGTCGCTCACCGGCAAAGTTGGCGAGTATCGGCAACTGATTGATGTTCAGGTTGCACAGGAACGTGAAATCCACATCATCAACCTGAATTTCAAGATCCAGGTGCAGGAATGGAAAAACGTGCTGTTGCGCGGCCAGGATCCCGACCGCCGCGCTGACTACTGGAACCGTTTTACCCGTTTGCACAATGACATACAGGCGCGCAGTGGCGCGTTGCTGGCCGCCATGGCGCCCGGTGCAGCACGCAATACCGTGCAGTCGTTTCAACGCAGCCACCAGCAGTTGCTGGGACAATATCAGGCCGGCCTGGAGGCGTTCAATGCCAGTGGTTTCGACCATACGGCCGGCGACCGCGCCGTGTCAGGCATAGACCGCGAGCCCACGGCTGTGCTGCAGGAAGCCGCTGATATGCTGAGCGCGCAGAATGAAAACATCGCCGCGCAGCTGTCCCAGAGCAGTCAGCAACTGGCGTCGCTGGCCATGGTCGCGGTGTTATGTGTGGCAGTGCTGATCATGCTGGCGACCTGGCAGACCATCAGGCGAGGCTTTATCGCACCACTGCAGACCGTGATGCAGGCCATCCACAATCTGTCCGACGGCAACTTCCAGCAGTCGCTGACCAGTGTCCGCAAGGACGAGCTGGGCACACTGACGCGCGATCTGGCGTTCATGCAGTCCCAGATTGCGGCGATCATCGGCGCTGTGCAAACCACCAGCGACGAACTGGGCGTGGCGTCCAGAGACATCAACCGCTCCGCCAACGAGATTGCCCGCCACACCGGTGACACTGAAACCTGCACCGACCAGGTAGCGTCAGCAATCACCGAAATGAGCCAGACTGCGCAGGAAGTGGCTGGCAACGCCAACAATGTCGCCTCGTCGGCGGAGCAGGTGGACAAGGCATCGGCGGAAGGCATGGCAATCATGGATCGCACCATTGCCGCCATGAACGACCTGTCCGGGGAAGTCGACAACGTGTCACAGGCCATGGCCAGACTGGAACAGGACACGGCTGCCATAGGCACGGTGCTGGACGTGATCCGGGGCATTGCCGAACAGACCAACCTGCTGGCTCTGAACGCCGCTATTGAAGCCGCACGGGCCGGGGAGCAGGGCCGGGGCTTTGCCGTGGTGGCCGATGAGGTCCGCGCGCTGGCAAGCCGCACTCAGGCGTCCACGGCCGAGATCCAGCGCATGATCGAAACCGTCCAGTGGGGCGCTGCCAGTGCCGCAGCGGCCATGCGACTGGGCCAGGAAAGAACCCTGAGCACCGTTGACCTGGCACAGGCATCGGGGCGGTCTCTGCAGGAGGTGTCGCAGGCCATTACCCATATCAAGGATATGATTACCCATATCGCCACTGCAGCAGAAGAACAGACCTACGCCACTGAAGAGATCAACAGAAATGTATTCAAGGTGGTCAGCCTGGTGCAGGCATCACGGCAGTCAGCGCAGCACTCTACCGACACCGCCAATACGCTGGAGCACACCTCCACCCGGATCAACGAACTGGTCCGCAAATTCAGCGTCTGACGACGCCTGACGACGCCTGACTGATCGCACAGGGCAGGTAACCACCGAAGTGGTGGTGACTGCCCTGCCTGAGTGCGGTATTCTTGAGCGGCCGTCGATATTGCAACAGGCTCACAAGGATCCAATAACAACATGCACACGCAAGACGCCCGCGACGAAACTGCTGCCCCCGCCTCCTATAGCAAAGCACAATCCATCGGACTGGTCCTGGGACCCCTGCTGTTCGGGCTGACACTGTTGCTGTTTGCGCCTGAAGGCCTGAGCTTTGAAGCACGTGCGGTGCTGGCCACCACCCTGTGGGTCGCCGTCTGGTGGATCACTGAAGCCATCCCCATTCCGGCAACATCGTTGTTGCCCATTTTTCTGTTGCCAGTCACCGGTGCACTCGATGTCGGCACCGTCACCTCGGCCTATGGTGACGATATTATCTTCCTGTTTCTCGGTGGCTTTTTTATTGCTACCGCCATGGAAAAATGGAACCTGCACAAGCGTATCGCCCTGGCCATCATTGCCTTTGTCGGCACCAGCACCCAGCGCATTCTGCTTGGTTTCATGATCGCCACGGCATTTCTGTCCATGTGGGTATCCAATACGGCGTCAGTGATGATGATGGTGCCCATGGCACTGGCCATCACCGCCCAGGTTGCCCATTCTCTGCAAGGCAAGCCGGAAGCCGGTGATATACCGGTTTTCGAAAAAGCGCTGATTTTTGGCGTGGGTTACGCCGGCACGATCGGGGGCCTGGGCACACTGATCGGCACGCCACCCAATATCATCCTGGCCGCGCAGGCCCGGCAACTGTTTGATGTCGACATTACGTTCGCCAGCTGGATGATGATCGGCGTCCCTGTCGTGATCATCCTGCTCAGCATTGCCTGGATCTACCTGGGCCGTGTGGCGTTCCGCATTAGCATCAAGGGCCTGCCCGGCGGTCGCGCCCTGATCCAGCAGGAGCGCCATGCGCTGGGCCGGATCGGCTTTGAGGAAAAGGCCGTTGCCATGGTGTTCTCGTTCGCTGCCTTCATGTGGATTACACGCGGTTTTATCTGGACGGATCTGCTGCCGCAAATCACTGACGGCATGATTGCCGTGGTCGCTGCGGTATTGCTGTTTGTGATTCCGACATCTGCCGGCAAAGCCTCGCGGGTGCTGAATTGGCAGGATTCGATCAATATCCCCTGGGGCATTCTGTTGCTGTTTGGTGGCGGTCTGGCGATAGCGGCCGGCTTCCGGGGCACCGGGCTGTCGGAATGGATGGGCACGCAACTGACCGTACTCGAAAGCTTCCACCTGATGATCATCATCGCCAGCGCCACCTTGCTGATCCTGTTTCTGACCGAGATCACCTCCAACACGGCCACGGCCACCATGATCATCCCGGTCGTCGCAGCCCTGGCACTGGCACTGGAAATTCATCCGTTTGCGTTGATGATACCCTGCGCAATGGCAGCCAACTGTGCCTTTATGCTGCCGGTCGGTACCCCACCGAATGCGATCATTTTTGCCACTAACAAACTGAGCATTCTGGAAATGGTGAAAACCGGCTTTGCCATGAATGTTATTGCCTCACTGCTGATTGTCATGGCAGTCTACTTTTTGGTGCCGGTTATCTGGGGTCTTGACCTGACCTCCGTGCCGGCCGCATTCAGGCTCTGACCCATACCATGACCCAGCCACCCTATACGCCCCCGGTCGATTTTCTCGACCTGCTGCTTGATGCCGTGTGTGTCGTTGATCCGGAGGGACGTTTCGTTTACGTGTCGGCCGCCAGCGAGCAGATTTTTGGCTACCGCCCCGATGAAATGATGGGCCGCATCATTTTCGATTTTGTGCACCCCGATGACATTGATCTCACCCGCAACAGCGCTGAGCATGTCATGGCCACCGGTTCCATACGCCAGGTGGAGAACCGTTACATCCGCAAGGATGGCAGCATTGTCCACATCATGTGGACCGCGCGCTGGCTGACCGGCGACAAACTGCGTATCGGGGTTGCCCGTGATATCACCCAGCGCCGGCACAATGAAGCCGTGCAGGCGGCGTTGTATGCGATATCGGAAGCGTCACACACTGCCGCCAATCTCGACGACCTGCATGGGCAGCTGCACAGTATTGTCAATGCGCTGGGTATTCCTGCTTTTCATGACAGCAACAGCCAGAGTGAATCGGACCGAAATCACTGGCAGCTGATCGCCACGCAGATTTCCGAAGCGCTCAGCCGCCGGCAGTTGTTCGACCGGCTCAAGTATGTGGCGCAGTACGATCCATTGACCGGGCTGCCCAACCGGGAACTGCTGTCAGATCGCATCCGCACCACGCTGGCGCGCGCGCGCCGGCAACAAACCTCTTTTGCGCTGCTGTTTATTGATCTGAACGGGTTCAAGCGGGTGAATGATTCACTCGGTCATGCGGCCGGTGATCAATTGCTGCAGCATGTCGCGCACCGGCTGACGCAGTCACTCCGGGAATCCGACACCGCAGCACGCCTGGGGGGTGATGAGTTTGTCATCCTGGTGGAGCGCATCAGCGAGCGGCACAGAGCACAGGATGTCGCCGACAAGCTGCACAACGCATTCGATAAGCCTTTTCTGGTAGACGGCATTGAATTGGACATCGTTCCCAGCATCGGCGTTGCCGTCTACCCCTATGATGGCGAAGACGAATTCTGCCTGCTCAAGCATGCCGACAATGCCATGTACACGGCCAAGGGCCGTGAACGCTGCCGTTGAACCACCCGCCGGTCAGCGCGGCACGTATTGTGGCTGAATCAGCAGGCGCGGGTCGGCATCGGCTTTTGGCACCAGCTTCTGCGGGCGCGCATACTGATTGTCAGTGCCATAGACATTGCCATCGGCATCCACCGAGAAGGAATGCATCTCCAGCCACGCTGTGGGGCCTTCGCCAGGCAACAACCATGTGTAGACATGGTTGCCCTGTAAATCGAACTGCAGAATCTTTGGTGGCCTGATATCCGTCACCCAGAAGTACTCGTCACTGACAATGATATCCAGCGGAAAATTGGGCCCGGTGACCCGCATTTTGAACTCATAGGTCGGATACGGATCACCGCTGCCACGATTGCTCTGACGAAAAACCTGTACGTTCATGTTATTGCGATCCACCACATACACGTCATGATCCGGCCCCATGGCAATACCGTGCACACTGGCGAACTGCCCGGGTTCCGAACCCCGACTGCCGAATTCGGACAGGTACTCGCCGTCCGGGCCCAGAATCACCACGCGGGCGTTCTGCAGACCATCGGCAACCAGCACTGTGCCGTCAGGCAGGAAGGCGACATCCTGCGGCAACCCGAAATGGGTTTTGTCGTCGCCGGGCACACCTTTTTCACCCAGTGTCATCAGCAGTTCCTGGCCGTCCTGCGAAAACACATAGATGACGTGATTGGTTTCATCGACCACCCAGATACGGCGCTCGGGGTCATAGGGGCTGACGCGCAGGCGGTGTGGCCCGGGGCCGTTAGTGCCGGCAAACAGATAGTCCCAGTGATCCCAGACTTCCAGCACCTCGCCGTCACTGTTGATCACGTACATGACGTTTTGCCAGGTACGCCCCTGGCCCTGGATGACATTCCAGCCCATGGAGCCGGGGAAATTGGTGTACTCGGGAGGCACCGGATCAGGCAGTTCGGTTTCACCCCGCTGCAGGACGATAATGCGGTCTTTGGATTCAACATGCACACCGGAGTTGCCACCCCAGGAATAGCCGGGACCGGCAAAGGGCTCTATCCAGTTGACCGGGATATCATAGGGCATGGGCCCCACCGGCTCCAGGTCCTGCGCCAGCAGCGGGCCAGCCCAGGGGGTCAGCAGCAATGCTGCGCAAAACGCAGCGATGTTACGCACTGGCGTCATGACACGCCCGGTTGTCTTGCACAGTATCATCATCAACAGCCACCTTCGTTTTTCTTGGAATTGTTATTTGTGTTGGCATTGCGCCTGAGCCTAGCACAGCGCCAACGTTGGCCGCTATTGTTTTGCGAACCGGGTATTTTGCCAGGCCGAATGCCCTGCTGCGCCAACAGTATTGATAAGCGTCGGAATTGACTATACGCTCAGCGGATGACATTTATCGAGATGACCTTTGGCTCGGAGGCCTATGAACGCGCCTGGCTGTTACGGCAAACCGTGCTGCGGGCACCTCTGGGCCTGACCCTGGGCATCAGCGAACGGGCAGCGGAGGCCTCGCATCGGCATTTCGCGCTGTTTACTGACAACAACGAACTCGCCGCCTGCATCAGTGTGGTGCCGCTGCCCGACGGCTGCGCCAAACTTCGCCAGATGGCGGTCAATGAGATCATGCAGGGCGCCGGCTTGGGCCGTGCACTGATCACCCGCGTGGAAAGCCTGCTCGCTGAACAGGGCGTCCGTCACCTGCACATGCACGCCCGCGAAACGGCCATCGGCTTTTACCGGAAACTGGGATATCAGACCGAAGGTGACCCCTTTAACGAAATCACCATTGCGCATATCCGCATGAGCAAAACCCTGCCTGTCCGCGGCTGAATTGAGTGGCACGTTGGTCACTGGGCGGCGGCCAATCGCTCGACGATCTCATAGTGCGCACGGACAAAACGGTAGAATTCGCTTTCGATGATACGTTCCTGGTCACTGTGGGCTCCAAAACCCAGCGGCCCGTCTTCGGCATCAATGGCCGGACCGATGCCGTAGCACTGGATACCGCGAGCCCGCAGGTAGGCCATGTCGGTAGCGCCGGTGCTCATGGTCGGAATGACCGTGGTGTCATAGTGTGCCTGCATGACCTGCTCGATGACCCGGAACGCTTCCGTATCCAGGCCGCTTGAGGCGCCAGGACGCACATCCCGTGCGGCCCAGTTGACACTGACACTGGCATCATTGACGACCTGCCGTAACGCCGCCAGGAACTCTTCCGGTTCTTCCTGTGGCAGCAGGCGCACATCCAGCGTCGCCGTGGCATCCGATGGAATCACGTTGACCCGGTACCCGCCATCGACAATGGTGGGTGAAATGGTACTGAACAGAACGGCAGCGTTGCGCGGTTCGTTGGCTTTCAGGTAGGCCAGGGCGCTGTCGAATTCGTCAGTCCCGGGGCTCAACAACGCGCGGTAGCGTGCGGCCGCCTCTGGCGCAGAGATGGATGCCAGGCGCGAGAAGTAGGTGGTGATGGTGTCGCTGAAGCGCACCGGCGGTTGCCAGTCAGCGGCCGCCGTGATGGCCCTGGACAACGCCACGATGGCGTTGGTTTGCAGCGGTACCGAACCATGGCCGGCCACACCGGTACTGCTCAGCTCAATGGCACGCGGCAGTTTCTCGCCGGTCTGCACGCCAGCATATTGCACCTGTCCGCCCTGACGCACCACGCTGCCACCTTCGGCGATGCAGTGTTCGGCGTCAATCGCGGCAAAGTGTTCATTGACCATGTATTCAATACCAATGCGGGTGGCGCCTTCTTCGCCGGACTCGGCCAGAAAGATGACATCCCGGTCCAGGGCCACGTTCTGCCGTTTCAACAACAGCATGGTCATCAATGCGGCAGCCACATTGTCCTTGTCATCGACCGTGCCGCGTCCATAGATCCAGCCGCCATCACGTTCGGCACTGAACGGCGGGAACACCCATTTGTCCGGGTCAACATTGACCGTGTCCTGGTGCGCCATCAGCAGCAGCGGCCGCTTGCTGCCATTGCCGCGCAGACGGGCCACAACATTGGGCCTCTCGGCCTCCAGCGCGTAGACGTCAACCTCAATGCCTTCACGCTGCAGCACCGACACCAGGTACTCGGTCAGCTCAATTTCGCGCCCGGGCGGATCAGTGGTATCCATGCGGACCATGGTGCGGAAATGTTCCAGCACCTCTTCATCAACCTGATCCCAGTCCGGGCTTTGTGTTTGAATCAGGTCCTGGGGCAGGCCCTGGCTGGCAACGACACTCATCATCACGGCGCTGGCGGCCATGGTCAATCGCTTGAATACGCTCACGGGGCGCTATCTCCAGGTCAAACCGGGCATCGGCAAGACCTGAAGCCTACACCGCATCTGCCGGACTGTCTACGCAGGGCCAGCACCATGCCGCACCGCGCGATACCACCGGATTCAGCAACCAGCAGCCTGAAGGGTTTACCCGGCCCTCATTCATGGCGCAGGAATCAGTTGCCACGTAACTCCAGACGGCCACTGACCGAACTCATGTCGACCGTGCCCCGACCCTGGCCAGTGGAAAAATCCAGATTCCGTGCCGGCCCGTAACGGGCCCGCACCACGTCATCATCAGTGATATTGTTGACCAGGTTGCCACCGGCATGACTTTCCAGGCTGAAGCGCGCATCCACATCCCCCGGCAGGGAGAGCGTGATTTCACCACTGACCGTGCTGCCGGAAATCCGCGGTGCACTGATCCCGGTCAGGACGACGTCAATGTCACCGTTGACGCTCTTGACACTCAGGTCACTGGTACCTCTTAGTCGCGCCTGCACCGAACCATTAACGACAGTGATTTCGACTTCGTCTGCCGCACTGTCAATTTCGATTTCGCCGTTCACGGCCTCGTAATAGGCGCGGCCCACCGAATCGCTGTCCCGGATCTCGCCGTTCACGGTCTGCAGGTCGATGCGGCCGCCAATGTTGCGCGCGGTGATATCGCCGTTGACGGTGCGTAGATCAACCCGCTCTGTCAGGTTGCTGGCGGTGATATCGCCGTTCACCGTATTGACCTGGGTGCCACCGGTGACGCCATCAATATCGACCTGTGCATTCACGCCGGCGTAGCTGATGCGGCTACCCGCCGGTACCACAAATTCCAGATCCGATTCCTGGGCGCGGCGGAAGCCGCCACTGTTTACGTTACGTGGCATCTCGACTTCAAAATAGGTAAACCCGTTTTCCGAGCGCAACTCAAACCCCTCTGCCAGTTCGTCCAGCGTGCCGGAAACACGGAAGGTATTGTCACTGCCGGTGCGGATGATCACCTCACCGCGCATGACTTCCAGCTCAATGCGCTCGTTGCTGCTGACCGCTCGGGTTTCGTCGATGACCACCGGGGCATCGGCCGCGCCGGCGACCTGGCTCAGGCCGATCAGCAGGGCCAACGTCGCAGCGCCAGTCCGTGATAGTGTCAGATTCATAATTGCTCTCCTGAAAAATACGCTGTTGCATCGACGCGACCAATCAGCCGCAAAAAATCCAGTTGCTGTTCGTAAAGACCCTGCAGCTGTGCCAACAAATGCGGATCGTCGGGGTAGTAATCCAGCGCACCGCTGACCTGATCAATGGCCTGATCCCATGACGCCAGCTGATACTGCCAGTCACCAAAGTAGTCACTGTGCGGGGCCATCTGCGCCAGTTGTTCGGCCTTGATGGTCTCAAACTGCTGAACAAGGGCGTACTGTGCCGGGACCACCCCGGCGTCCGGCATCACGGTATCATTGACCGCCACAGGCACGGCGACGTCGCCCGGCGCCAGCATGACCTGCCAGCCGACAATAACGATCAGGGCCAGCGCGGCAGCCACGCCCAGCGCCGGGTTCATCCACGCGGCCGGGCGTCGCTTTACCGGGCGCCGCGCCGGCAGCTGCGCCTCCAGCGACGGCCACAGATCCTGCGCCGGCTGCATCTCACTAGGCAGCGCTGCGATCAATTGATCCAGTTCCTGTTCACTCTTCACTCAAGAAACCTCTTAGTAAGTGGCGGGCCCGATGATACTGCGCCTTGCTTGAGCCTTCAGCAATGCCCAGCAGCACCGCGATCTCGTTGTGCCGGTAGCCTTCCAGCGCAAACAGTACAAAAACCGCTTTGGCCTGGGGCGGCAGCCTTTGGATGGCCTGCTCCAGATCACGTCCGTCGGCGTTTTCCACCGCCGTTGTCTGGCCGCCCTGCTCGGCCAGGCCATCGACCGTTGCCGGCTCAACGAAGCTCAGACGTTTGTCCCGACGCCAGCAGTCAATGGCCGTGCGCGTGGCTATCCGGTGCAGCCAGGTGGCAAAACTGCTGTCACCTTTAAAGTCGGGCAGGCTCTGCCAGACCTTTATAAAACTCTCCTGGCTGGCATCCTCGGCTTTCTGCCGGTCCCCCAGCAAGCGCCAGCACACGGCGTACACACGTCCGATATGTTGCTGATACAGCTGGTGAAAGGCCTGGCGATCACCTGCCTGGGCCCGGCGTATGGCCATTGTATTGTCTGCAGACATGTTCGGTCTTACATTCCGTGTTTAGAGGGTTAGACGCAGTCTTGGCGATTTGGGTTTAACGCGCCGGAAAATAATTTGCGACACCGACTGTGCAACCAGGACCACAAAGCAAGGTATCATCCACCCTTCACTTTGCCACCCAGACGGATGCTCATGGCCGCCAAATCAACAATATTCAAAGCAACACTGCACATTTCAGATATGGAGCAGCACTACTATCAGGACCACAACCTGACCATCGCCCGTCACCCCTCCGAAACCGACGAGCGCATGATGGTGCGCCTGCTGGCGTTTGCCCTGAACGCGCATGAACGACTGGAATTCGGCCGCGGACTAAGCACCGAAGATGAGGCAGATCTGTGGCAGAAGGACCTGACCGGTGCCATCGAGCACTGGATTGACGTGGGGATGCCTGATGAGCGGCTGGTGCGCAAGGCCTGCGGGCGTTCGCAGCAGGTGACCGTGTATTGCTACGGCGGGCGTATTGCCGAGATGTGGGTGGAGCAGAACAGCACGCAGTTTGCCCGGCAGAACAATCTGCGCATCATCAACCTGTTGCCCGATCACACCCAGGCGCTGGCGGCACTGGCGCAGCGCAACATGACCCTGCACTGCCTGGTGCAGGACGGCCTGGTGTCATTCAGCGACGACAGTCAGGCTGTGGAACTGGAGCCGGTGCTGCTGTATCCGGCTCAGTAAGCGTCTTTCCTGCTGCATCAATAACCAAACCAGACCGCACCGATCAGGATGACGGCGCTCGCCAGGAACAGTTTCAGCATCAATGGCATCAGAAAGCGGAACCAGCGATCATAGGGAATGCCGGCAATACCCAGGATACCCATCAGGATGCCGTTGGTGGGGATGATCATATTGGTGAAGCCGTCACCAAACTGGTAGGCCAGCACCGCCGTTTGCCGCGAGATGCCGAGCAGGTCTGACATGGGCGCCATCAGGGGCATGGTGACATAAGCCTGGCCACTGCCCGACGGGATGAAGAAGTTGAGCAGGCTCTGCATCATTAACATGCCCACCACCGCCAACTCCGCGCCCACCATTGTCAGTGGCACCGACAGGCCGTGCACGATGGTGTACAGCACGTCGCCGTCTTCCAGAATCAGGGCAATGCCACGCGCCATGCCAATCAGCAGTGCGGTGGCGGCCAGATCGGTAACGCCTTTGGAGAATGCCACCGCGGTGTCGTCGGGGGTGATGCGGGCGACGATGGCGGTGATGATGCCCAGTGCCACGAACAGCGCGCTCAGTTCAGTCAGATACCAGCCATAAAATATGACCCCCGCTACCAGTGTCATGATACCCAGCACCATGACCAGCAGCACCAGCTTGCGCGTGGTGGTCAGTGGCGGGTAGTCCTCAACCGATGCTTCCGCGTGCTCGTGACGCAGATCGTACACCAGGCTGGCACTGGGGTCGGCTTTCACCCGTTGCGCGTAGCGGTAGACATGATGGAAACCCAGCAGCAGCAGCGGCAGAAATATCGCCAACCGCAGTGCGATGCCGGAGCCTGGTGGCAGGCCGGCAACATCCTGCGCCACCATGACCGTGAACGGGTTCATCGCCGCGGCGCCGTAACCAATGCCGTAGCCAACGACCAGGATGCCTACCGCGGTCATGGCGTCCAGACGCATGGCCAGACAGAACGTCATCAACAGTGCAACCAGGGTAATGAATTCAACCGCCATGCCAAAAGTACTGGCACCGACGGCAAAGGCAAACATGGGGAAAAATATCAGCAGGCCGGTGCGCGTACTGAAGCGTTGCAGGATGCGGCCCAGCAGCGCCTCGATGGCGCCGGTGTGACGAATCACCGCCAGCACCCCGCCAACGATCAGCACAAAAAAGATCACACCTTGAGAGTCAGCCATGCCTCGCGGCACTGCGGTCAACAGATCAACCACACTGAGCGAGGGACTTTCCTCCAACAGCGCAAAGGTGCCAGGAACCACCAGTTCCCGGCCGGCATCGTTCAATGTGGTCTCAAATTCGCCGGCCGGCAGCACCCAGGTGATGACCAGCGCCAGCACCTGCATGGCAAACAGCAGAACCAGCGTATTGGGAACCTTGAAGGTTCTCACTGCTGTTGCAGTCCGCGACGACGCAGCATGTGTTCGATATCAGGCAGACGGCCGGCAAAGTCCTGATACAGATCCATGGCTTCAACACTGCCGCCGCGTGACAGCAGCGCGTTACGGAACTGGTCACCGTTTTCACGACGCATGCCGCCGTTCTCGATAAACCACTGCACGGCATCCGCATCCAGCACTTCACTCCAGATATAGGAGTAGTAACCGGCAGAGTAACCACCCATGATGTGTGAGAAGTACGGGGTGCGATAGCGTGGCGGCACCGGATCGTAATTCAGTCCGGCATCGGCGAGCGCCTGCGCTTCAAACGCCATGATGTCATCAGCACTGGGGATCTGCTCCGGCGTCAGCTGGTGCAGCGCCTGATCGATAATGGAAGCGCCCAGGTATTCGGTAGTACCAAAGCCTTCATTGAACTGCCGCGCTTCCAGGACACGGTCAAGCAGGTCCTGCGGAATGCGCTCGCCGGTTTCATAATGCAGCGCATAGTTTTCCAGAACGTCTGGCCATGTCGCCCACATTTCGTTCACCTGCGACGGAAATTCGACAAAGTCACGCGGCACTGCAGTACCGGCAAATCGCGGATACTCAACATCGGAGAACAGTCCGTGCAACACATGCCCGAACTCATGGAACAGCGTGGTCACTTCATCAAAGGTCATCAGCGTCGGTTCGCCGGCGGGGGGCTTGGTGATGTTCAGGTGATTACCAATTACCTTGCTGCCACCGAGCAGGCCGCTCTGGGTATTGTAGCTGTTCATCCAGGCGCCGCCCCGTTTGCTGCTGCGGGCATAGAAGTCGCCCAGCATCAGTCCAAGACCGGCGCCGTCGACATCAAACACCTCCCAGACCTGGACATCGGGATGATAGGTGGGCAGGTCATCACGGCGCTCGAAACTCAGTCCGTACACCTGCTCCGCCGCGTAAAAAACGCCATTGTCGAGCACATTGTTCAGCTCAAAGTACGGACGCACTTCTGACTCATCAAAGGAATAACGTGCCTGACGTACCTTTTCAGCATAGTACGCCCAGTCCCAGGCCTCGAGTTCGAACGGCTCCGCCTCGATCTCATCAATCATGCGCTTGATTTCTTCGCCCTCGACGCGGGCGTTGGCCACTGCGACCGGTGCCAGGCCGCCCAGCATCTGATTGACAACAGCCTTGCTGCCGGCGGTCTGCTCGGACAGGATGAAATCAGCATGGGTTTCGTAGCCCAGCATTTGCGCGCGCTCGGCACGCAGCCTCAGGGTGTCGGCCACAATGCCCGTGGTGTCATACTCGTTACCTCTGCTACCTCGCGCGACCGATGCTTTCTGGATGCGTTCACGCAGTGCACGATTCTCCAGTGACGCCAGCGGCGGCTGACCACTGGTGTTGCGCAGGGTGATGACAAACTTGCCCTGCTCACCACGCTCGGCGGCTTCATTCGCGGCGGCCTGGATCTGAGCATCGGACAAACCGGCCAGCTCGTCCCGCGTGTCCACGATCACCGCAGAAGCGTTTACTTCCGCCAGCACGTTCTGGGTGAACTGTGTGCCCAGGCTCGCCAGTTCACTGTTGATTTCCCGCAGACGATCTTTTTGCTCTTCGCTCAGCTGTGCCCCGGCGCGCACAAAGCTGGTGTGGTAGCGCTCCAGCAGGCGATCGGATTCCGGGTCCAGCGCCAGCTCATCGCGCTGCTGGTACAGGGTATCCACACGGGCGAACAGCGCCGGGTCCAGTGAAATCGAGTCTCTGTGCGCTGACAACCGTGGCGCCATTTCGCGCTGCACGGCCTGCAGTTCCGGATTGGTGTTGGCACCATTGACGTTGCTGAAAATGCGAGCGACCCGCGTCAGTTCCCGCCCGGTGCGCTCCATGGCGACAATGGTGTTTTGGAACGTCGGTGGTGCCGGGTTGCTGGCAATCACGTCGATCTCTTCGCGTTCAATGGCCATGGCGCGCTCGTAGGCGGGCAGGTAATGTTCGTTGCGTATTTGATCAAAGGGTGGCATGCCATAGGGCAACGTGCTGTCAGCCAACAGCGGGTTGGTGTCGGTTTCCGCGGCCATGGGCGCGTCGTTCTGCATGTCGCTGTCAACGATGTCGGGCTGACTGTCGCCACAGGCGCTCAGCAGCAGGCTGAAACCGATGGCGGGAAACAACGCGGGCGTCATTGTGGATTTAAGGGTCGGTAGTTTGCTGGCTAATGTAAAAACAGGCTTCAAAATGCGCTCCTGGGTGATGCTAGTAAAGGGTTACCATGAAACCCGGGGCGGTGCCGGGTTCCATCGGGATTTTCGGTGTCGGTTTTCAGTTACCGGGCCGCGTAGATTTTGACCCATTCGGTCAGCAGGCGAACGCCATGGCCGGTGCCACCGGCCGGGTGGATACCGCTGGCGCTGCTGAGCAATGCCTGACCGGCCATGTCGATATGCAGCCACGGTGTGTCGCGGGCGAAGTGCTGCAGGAAGATCGCGCCAGCCTGAGCCCCGGGTGAGCCGGTGTTCCTGATATCGGCGATACGGCTGTCGATGATGCCCGGGTAAGGCCCTAGTGGCAACTGCCAGACCCGTTCATTGGTGAGTTCACCGGCCTGGCGCATGGTGGCCACCAGTTCATCGTGCTCGGAGAAGACCGCTGACAGTTCCGAGCCCAGGGCCGTGGTCTTGGCACCGGTCAGGGTGGCAATATCAACAATCACACGCGGCGCAAAGCGGTCGCGGGCATACCAGATGCCATCGGCCAGAATCAGCCGCCCTTCGGCGTCGGTGCTGGTCACTTCGATGGTGGTACCATCACCGGCCGTGAGCACATCACCCGGCAACACGGCTTCGCCCGAGATGGCATTCTGCGACAGCGGCACAATGCCGACCACGTTAATCGGTACCTGCTGCGCCGCCAGTGCCTTCAGGGCGCCAACCACGGCGGCACCGCCGGCCTTGTCACCCTGCATCTGCAGGATGGAAGCCGTGGTCTTCAGGTCATAACCACCGGTATCAAATGTATTGCCTTTGCCAACCAGCGCGATGGGCGCGTCGCTGCTGCCGCGCCAGTGCGCGACCAGCAGGTGCGCTTTGTGCTGGCTGCCCTTGCTGACGCCCAGCAGCGACCCCATGCCGGCCGCCTCGACCTGATCGGGTCCCAAAATGGTGACCTCCACGCCCAGCGGCGCCAGCTGCGCGCGGGCATACTCGGCAAAGGCGGCCGGATGGCCATCACCACCCGGCAGATTGGTCAGTTCGCGTGCGGTAAACACACCCTGTGCCACGGCGTTGAGCATGGCATATTGCTGCTCGGCCTGGGTCTGCGACTGCACTATCCAGCGATAGAGCTGGGAGGGCCGCGGCTCCGGGCTGCTTTTCAGTTGATCAAACCGGTAATTGCGCAATTCAATTCCATGCGCGACGGCGGCCGCGATCGCGGCATTGCGGGCCGGGTCGGTAATCAGGCGGGTATTGGCTTCAATTACCGCAGCCTTGCTACCATTGATATGCACAGCAAGCGCCGCACCCATCTCCTCGGCAACATGACGGGCCAGCTGTGCCGGGTCGCCAATACCCACAGCAATCAGGCGGTCGGCCGTCAGGCCTGCCGGTGCCAGAACCTCTACCTGCTGACGGGCACTGCCATCAAAGTCCCGGGCGGCCAGCGCGCGATTGACCTGGTCAATGGTCGCCTGATTCCAGCCGGGCAGGCTCACCTGTGCAGTGCCGGCAGGCACCAGCACCACCAGCGTATCAGCGCCGTCACCGGGCGTTTCGGTGGCGATCATGGTGGTCTGCAGGTATTGCGCGGACGCGGCGGTGCTAAGCAGTAACAGTGTCGTCAGCATGGCCAGCCCGCGGGCGACGCGGGCCAGACCCTGATCAAATGACTTCATTGCTTTTTCTCCTGATCTTTGACTGATATGGGACTGATAATTGGTGAACGTATTCACTGGACATTGAGTATAAAAGGCTTTGCCGGCCTCTACCACTGAATCGGGCCAAACCGCGAGTCATTGACAGCGTACCCGCGATTAACCAGACTAACCTCATAACTTGCTCAATGGCATGTCATTTGCCAGTGGAATCATGATTTGTTGAACCGATGGACAGCACGTCGCCTGATGAGGCGCGCGGGCAGGCATTTCCACAGCACCGGGTTACTGGTCGGCACGTTCTTCTTTGCCATGTCGTTGACGCCCTCTTTGCTGCCCAGGGAAGGCGTGGTTCAGGGCGCCATTTCCGGCCTGTCCCTGGCTGCCGGCTATGGCGTGGGCGTAACTGCCCTGCTGATCTGGTCATATTTCCACCTGCCTACGCCCAGAGCCCGCATCCAGTGGTTTCTGCAGGTCGCTGCCGGCAGCGTCTGCGCGCTGTTCGCTATCGTCTTTCTGTGGCGCGCCAGCACCTGGCAGAACCAGCTGCGCGACCTGATGGGCATGGAGGAGATCACCGGCGTCCAGGTAGTCAGTATCGGCCTGGTCGCGCTGCTGGTTTTTCTGGCGACACTGGTCCTTGCCCGCCTGTTCCGCCACACCTTCCTGTTCCTGTCCGGGCAGCTGCGGCGCTTTGTGCCGCGCAGGGTGTCGATCGTGGCAGGGCTGATGGCCGCTCTGTTTGTATTCTGGTCAGTTATCGACGGGGTGTTTTTTACCATGGCCCTGCGCACTGCTGATCGCTCGTACCAGCAGATTGATGCCCTGATTGAACCGGAGACCGCACAACCGGCAGATCCCTGGCGAACCGGCAGCGCCGAATCACTGCTGAGCTGGGAGAGCATGGGCCGACACGGTCGACGTTTTATTTCCCTGACCCCAACAGCCGAGGCCATCAGCGCATTTACCACCGCACCCACAATGCCGCCCATCCGCGTATACGCCGGGCTGAATGCCGCCCAATCAGCGGACGAGCGCGCGGCACTGGCGCTGACGGAGCTGTTGCGGGTCAAGGCATTTGACCGGTCGGTGATGATTCTGATCACCCCCACCGGCACTGGCTGGATTGATCCGGCGGGCATCAGCACGGTGGAGTATCTGCACCGCGGAGATGTGGCCAGCGTGGCAGCACAATATTCCTACCTGTCCAGTCCGCTGGCATTGATGTCAGAGGATGAATACGGTGTGGACATGGCCCGCAGCCTGTTCCAGGCAGTCTACGGGCACTGGCGCACGCTGCCCAGCGAGCAGCGCCCCAAGCTGTATCTGCACGGACTCAGCCTCGGTGCGCGCAACTCTGATCTGTCGTTTGATTTCTACGATATCATTGAAGATCCGTTCGACGGCGTGTTGTGGAGCGGACCACCCTTTCGCAGCGGCACCTGGCAGAATATCACTGAGCGCCGCAACCCCGACTCACCCGCATGGCTGCCACGTTTCCGTGATGGCTCAGTGGTGCGTTTTGCCAACCAGAATGGCGGCATGGAGCAGGGCGATGCCCGCTGGGGGTCGTTCCGCATCGGCTACCTGCAGTATGCCAGTGACCCGGTCACGTTTTTCGCCCCCGAATCCTTCTATCGCGAGCCGGAGTGGATGAGCGGGCCACGCGGGCCGGACGTCTCCCGCGACATGCGCTGGTTTCCGATCGTCACCATGTTGCAGCTGGCTGCGGACATGGGCGCGGGCTCAGCCCCTGACGGTTTTGGGCACCAATATGCCGCCCAACACTATCATGATGCCTGGCTGGCATTGACCGAACCCGCTGGCTGGCAGCCAGAAGAGCTGCGCCAGCTGCGGGCATGGTTGCAAATGCGCAGGGACTAGCCGACATCAGTCAGGGCACGGTCACCGACCGCCGGTACAGATGCCAGGTGGCATGGCCGAGAATCGGCACCACGATACCCAGCCCGACAAACAACGGCAGGGACCCCAGCAGCACCAGCCCGACCACGAGCAGATACCAGGCCGCCATGGCCGGCCAGTTGCTCTGAACGACGCGCAACGAGGTCATGACCGCCCGCCTAAGACTGGTTTTCTGCTGCAGCATCATGGGCAATGACACCACCGTGGCCATGTACACCACCACGCTGTAGACGAAGCCGACCAGTGTGCCGGTGATCAACAATTGCCATCCGGCAGAGGTCATGAAGATCTGCTGCAGCATGGCCACCACATCCGCCGGCGCTCGCTCGGCGAAAAACACACCATAGAGCAGCTCAGCGGTCATCAGCCAGGCCGCAAACAGTGCCGCCAGGATAAGACCCATGGCGGCAACCCCTCCTCGCGAAGGGGCCTTGGCAACATCAAAAACGTGATACCAGGCATAATTCATGCCCAGCTCGCGGCGCCGGCTCAGCTCATACAGACCGCAGGCTGCCAGTGGACCGATCAGGGCCAGTCCACCCACCAGCGGGAACAGCAGCGGCAGGAAATTTTCGCCCAATCCAAACAGGGCAGCGAACAGGGCTATCAGCAGGTAAATCAGGGTCAGGAAGACCCCGTGGGTGGGCTTGGCTTCGAAATCAGCCAGCCCCTGGCGTAGCACCGAGCGCAGCTCGGCGACTCGGACTTCGTGGATGACAGGCGTCTCACTACCTCGGGCGTCTGTAGATACATCGGTTCGCGCACTCATCGGCATTCTCCTCAGATCACAGCTTTCGGGTTATGTTACCTTTCCTTACAAATGGAATGGTCAATATAACATAAATCTAAAGGATGCCGGTGTCCTTGCCATCCAGGCTGAGGGTGTTTTTCTCGGCCCAGTATGTCTGCACACCGTCCCGGCCGCGCTTGTCGGCCCATTTTGTCAGCGTGATGCGCTCTCCCTGATAATCGCAATGTGGCACCGCGTAACCACAGGAGGTCTGCACAAGGTCTACGGCCAGCCGGAAGATCTGGCGGGCACCGACATGGTCATCGAACTGCGTGATCAGCGTGTCCCAGCCGGCATCGCGCGGATGAATCACCTGCGCCAGGCCATACAGCCGCAATATCAGCGGCTGCTTGCCGAATGAGCAGAACATGACGGTCATGCGCTGATTTTCCAGCACATGCGCCGCGGTCTCATTGCCGCTGCCAGTCATGTTCAGCCAGACAACCTCATTGGGTCCAAGCACACGCAGGCTGTCCATGCCCTTGGGCGAAACATTAACGCGCCCCTCGGCGCCGGCGGTGCCGACAAAATAGATGTGCTGCTCACCGATAAAGTTGATGAACTCCGGTGATAATGCGCTGAATTTTTCCGACATGTCCGGTTCCTTGATGACGTTACGGGTTCATTAATATCCCTGTATCACGCGGGGTCCGTGCGGCCCCCGGGCCATCATAGCACCCGCACACCCAATGCGCCGCCCTCTTCCCATGACCCGCATCTGGCTGATGCAATACAGACGCCATTTCCAAGGTCTGTTGTCGTGTTATGATCTCAGCCGTCATTCTACCAATCATCCGATTCCGCGAGCGCGCAATGTTGTCAGTTGCCAGTCGACACAATGCCATCCTGTCCCGCCTGCGCCTGGCGCTGGGCGGCACGGTATGGGTGCTGGGCGCCGTGACGGGACTGACCCACGCGGCCGAGAGTCCCGGCAACGCGCCTGACCTGCAGCAGCAGCGGGAACTGTTCCAACAGGCCCGCAACGCCCTGTCCGCAAACGACAGCAACACCTTCCAGGACCTGCGCCAGCAGCTGACGGATTATCCCCTGTTGCCCTACCTCGACTATGCTGTCCTCAGCCAACGGGTGAACCCGCTGGCACGCGCTGACAGTGACGGCGAACGGACGGATGGCCAGTTCTTCGAAATTGACCAGTTCCTGGCGCAGAACCGCAATACTTATCTCGGTGACCGCCTGGAGCGTGAGTGGGTCAGCGCGCTGGCGCGCGAGAATCGTGGCGCCGATCTGGTGCGCTACCACAACCCCGACAACACCACCACGCAGCTGACCTGCCGCGCCATGCACGCCAACCTGACGCTGGGTGACTACACCACGCTGGCCGACGCCGACCGTCTCTGGAACGTCGCCGTCTCCCAGCCCAACGATTGCGATCCGGTGTTTGATGCCTGGATGGCCGAAGGCTTCCTGACTCCGGCCATCGCGTGGGAGCGTTTCAGCAAAACCCTGCAGGCCGGCCACCTGGGACTGGCGCGTTACATCACCACACTGATGCCCACCCGCGAACAGACCCTGGCTGAACTTTACCTGCGCGTTCACCGTGAACCCGAACGCCTGCGCGACATTGAGTCGCTCAGCGCCGACAATGACGAAACCCGCGAGATCATCCTGCACGGCATTCGCCGCCTGATGACGATTGACGCGCCTTTGGCCATGCTCCTGTTGCAAAGCCATCATGATGTCCACCAGTTCGCCGCCGACACCCTGATTGATCACCAGCGCCTGATCGCCATGCGTCTGCTGCTGCAGGGTTTTGTCAGTGAAACCGAGTCGCTGCTGCGCAATACGCCCAGTCTGGTCACCGAAACACCGGTGAGCTGGATCCTGCGGGACGCGCTGCGCAATCAGGACTGGCCGCGCATTGAGGAATGGATCGCCCGTCTGCCCGACGACGCCCGTGACAGCGAGCGCTGGCGTTACTGGCAGGCACGCATGCTGGAACAGAAGGATACGCAGGCGGCGCACGCCCGGGCCCAGTCACTGTTTCTCGAGGTCGCCGGCACCCGCAGTTACTATGGCTTTCTGGCGGCTGACCGGCTGGGCCTGGATTACGAGCTGGAAGACCAGCCGGTGGCCGTTGCGCAGCCCCAACTGGCCGAACTGTCCACCCTGCCTTCTATATTGCGTGCCCGCGAACTGTATCTGCTGGGCGATGAAGCCGGTGCCCGCCATGAATGGCAGTACGCAGTCCAGCGCATGACCCCGGCGCAGATAGCGGCCAGCGGCAAACTGGCCAACGAATGGGGCTGGCACCGCAACAGTATCCAGGCCATGATCCAGATCGGTTACTGGGATGACATGCAGCTGCGTTTCCCATTGGCTTACGGCGATCAGTTTGCCCGTGTGGCAGCCGAACTGGACATACCGGCACAATTACTGTTTGCCATCGCTCGCCAGGAAAGTGCCTTCATGCACGACGTGCGTTCACCGGCCGGCGCCCGCGGCCTGATGCAGCTGATGCCCGGCACTGCCCGCGAAACCGCCCTGGGTGCCGGCATGCGGGTCGCGACCGCCGACCTGTATCAGCCGGAAATCAACATCACCCTGGGCAGCCGCTACCTGGCGGGCCTGCTGGAAGAATTCGACGGAAACCGCGCGCTCGCGGCGGCGGCCTACAACGCTGGCCCCAACCGCGTCAAACAGTGGCTGCGACGCAGTGCCGCCAATCCGGTGCCCTTGGACATCTGGATCGAGACCATACCGTTTCTGGAAACTCGCGGGTACGTTCAGAACGTTCTTGCCTACTCGGTCATCTATGGCGTGCGCATGGGCCAGCCAGTGCCCTTCCTCTCACCGGCGGAGGCGGATGCCACTCTGTAACGCCCACCACTCATTTCCCCACGGACAGCCTGGTATGAAACAAGGACAACCGGCGGCAGCAATGTCACCGCCCTCCCCGACAACACACCGTACCCGCGCGCTGCTGATCGTCAACCCCAAGAGTCGCCAGGGCGCAGAGGCCGGCCTGACTGATGGCTTGCGGCGCCTGGAGCAGGCGGGCATGGATGTGGAGTACCTGGTCTCGCAAAGCCCCGAAGCAAGCTGTGAGGCCGTGAGGGCCCGCAAAGCTGATCTGGACCTGGTGATTGTCGGCGGGGGTGACGGCACACTCAGCTCCATGATCGAGGTCCTGTTGGCGTGCGATCTGCCTCTTGCCATATTGCCACTGGGCACTGCCAATGACCTGGCCCGCTCACTGTGTATCCCCGAAGACCTGACACAGGCTTTTGATGTCATTGTCAGCAACCACCGACTGCCCATCGATCTTGGCGAAGTTAACGATCACTATTTTTTTAACGTCGCCAATATCGGCCTTGGCGTGCATGTCACCGAAGAACTCACCGACGACGTGAAAAAGCGCTGGGGCGTCTTCAGCTATCTCCGCGCATTGATCGGTGCCGTCATGCGGCACGACCAGTTCCGCCTGCACCTGACACTTGATGGCAAAAAATACCGGCTGCGCTCCATGCACCTGGCGGTGGGAAATGGCCGCTACTATGGCGGCGGCAACGTCATCAATGAACATGCCTGCATTGATGATGGCAAGCTGTCACTTTACAGCCTGCGGCCACTGTCCGTTTGGGAATTCATCACGTTGGCGCCACTGCTGCGCAGTGGCCAGCAAAGCCGCGATCGTCGAGTGTTCTGCGCCCAGGCCACGGAGATAGGCATCAGCACCGGCAACCGGCAGCTGGCCATTCATGCCGATGGCGAGCCGGTCAGTCACACACCGGCACGGTTCCGCGTGCGCCCGCTGGCGTTGACGGTTGTTGCCCCTGCCATTGACGCGCACGATCAGATTGAAGAACATGCAGATGCCGGGCAGCCAATCGCCCTGGCCCGTCCGCATCAGGGAGTTAACAAATAACATGGGTATCTTACGCTCAGCGCAACAAGTGGCTCTGCAGGAATTGCATCAACTGGCACAGGAGTCAGTCGATCACTACCGGGATTCGGCAGAGTTTGTGGATGACAGCACGGCAGCGCAGCTGTTCAAGCGCATCGCCGACCAGCGCGCATCGCTGGTGGCCAATGTGGCACAGGCCATCCGTGAGACCGGCGACCTGCCGGCGGCACCGGACGCTGACAGGGAGACTGGCGAGCAATTACTGCACCGGCTGCACGCCTGGTTTACCGCCGACCAGACACAAGACGTGCTGCAACAACGTCTGCAGGCAGAAGAGGACCTGGCGACAGCGCTGGCAGAGAACGCCAGCGACGCTTCGGACCCGGCATTCCAGGCGTTGCATGATCAATTTGCGACACAGATTTCAGGGACAGTCCAGACCCTGAAGCAGGCCATCAAATCCTAGCCTTCACTGGCTGGTGTGCGTCCCCAGTGGCAATACATCGGCGGCCGGAGACTCATCCAGCACATCCAGTTCATTAAAACGGATCATCGAGCGCAGCTCACGGATATAAGCCTGGCCGCGCTGGGAGTATTGCGCCAGACCCTCGACCAGCTCCAGCCCGGTAATCAATTCGTCATTCTCACGCAGCTCTGAGCGCTTCACCCGCAGATCACGGTAGGCCTCATGGCTGTTCAGGTTGCGGATGTAACGCTGCACCGATTGTGCGGGAGAATCAAACGCCGCCACTTCATGCCGCGCCCCGGCGGGCCGTGAATCCGGCACCAGGCCGCAGCCTTCTACATAACACCAGTGGCCAAAATAGTTGTTACCTTCCAGCGCAAAGCGCGACAGACCCCAGCCGCTCTCATTGGCTGCCTGCGCCAGCGCCAGTGACGGCGGCACCACATCAACCCGGCGCAGTAACGTATCCCAGTCGCCTGGTTCATTGATGGCAAAGGCCTCGATGTCGTAGTCCTCTGCCAGCTGGGCCACACGCCGCTGCTGGCGCCCGGAGAGGTCATCCATGTTGTCGCGCAGACGCAGCAATTCGGCACGCAGCTTCAGGATCTCCTCATTGCGCATTTCCACCAGCGGCAGAAAATAACCGAAGAAAGCCTCTTTACGCGCATCAATATCATCGTAATTGGCGAAATCAGGCGGGGGCTGTGACGGCCAGTAGCGCCACCCGGCCAGCAACATGCCCAGGGCACCAATGGCCAGAATGATATACGCGACGACGACGTTGCGTCGGTGCTCGGGTGTCGGTTTGGTATCAGCTGTCATGATGGTCAGATGTTCCCCCGTGCTGGTGTGCTGTGGATACTTTAACACGCCCTCCGGGTTACGTCCTGACAACGCAGTCAGACCGGTATATTGGCGAAATTGACCACAGACCTGCCTATCTCGCCAAATAACCTGTCCGCGAACCGCCCACGCCATCGCAAACCGGATATAAAAACACTTTTATATCAAGGACATAAACCAACCATCCAATATTGGCCCCACTTTTGCAAAAGGCTTTTGCAAAAGCTTTTATCTAACCCGTGATTTACCTGATAACCCATGAATAGAAAAGGACAACAATCGTGCGAAACATCATTCCCCTGAGCATACTGCCCCTCTGCCTGCTTGCCGCCGCTGCCCAGGCCGATGTGTGCAAGGACATCAACTTTAACCTCGACAGCGAAGACATCCGTACACTGGATATTGATGTCGGCGCCGGGTACCTGGGCATCATCGGCAATGATGACGACACGGCGGCCATCGAGGTTCAGGGCCGGGCCTGCGCCGATTCGCGCAGCGCGCTTGATGAGATGGACATTGTCTACGAGCGCCGGGGCGACACCTGGTATTTGGAAACCCGTAACGGTGAGCAAAGCTTTTCCCTGTTCTCGCTGTTTAATCTGGTCTACAGCTCGGGCATTGACGTCGATATCATGGTCCCTGCAGGACTACTACTGAACATCGACGATGGCAGCGGCGACATCGATATCCGGGATCTGCGCGGCGAACTGAACATTGATGACGGTTCAGGCGACATACGGATCCGCGATATTACCGGTCCGGTGCGCATCGATGACGGCTCTGGTGACATTGAACTGCGCAATGTTGAAAGTCGCGTGGAAATCGAGGACGGTTCCGGTGACATCTTTATCGACCGCGTTGGCGGCGACGTGATCATCGAAGACGATGGGTCAGGCGATATTGACGTGCGCGACGTGCGTGGCGACTTCATTGCCCGCGATACCGGTTCAGGTGACGTCGATTTCCGCGACATCGGCGGGCGCACTGACGTGCGCGACTGACCCACCGTTCACACCGCCACCGGCCAGACAGGCGCGGGCCCTTCGGGATCGTCGGGCTCGCTCTTGCGGTTAAGGTAGGCCAGCATGGCATCCCTGATCGCAGATCCCTGGGCCAGTCCCTGGTTACCGAACAACCGGTTGAACTCCAGCACATAGGGATGACTGCCAACCAGGGCAATATCAAAGCCGGCATGGTCCACGCCCAGTTCCCGCGCCAGCGTCAGTGCCAGATCGGTCGCCGTGGCAGGCACCGGGCTGTAATCAATGTGCCCACCCTGGGCGACGTTATTATAGAACCCACGGTCAGACTGCATGCGCCAGTACGCAGTGACGACCTGATCCCCGACCACCACGACCCGCACATCACGATCAATGGGCAGATATTCCTGCACATACAGCACCGGTGTGCGCTGACAGTAACGCAGCCAGTCCTGACGGTTCTCGATCAGCCACACGCCGTCCCCCATGCTGGCTTTGGGCAGCTTGGCAACAAAGGGCAGGGGCATCAGTCGCCAGAGCCTGTCCTGTGCCTCAGGGGTGTTGGCATCGATTTCGGTCCATGGCGTATGCGTCGGCGCCACAACCTGAAAAGCCCGGGTCATCTCCACCTTGTCATGGCCAATACGGTAACTGGCCTCACTGGGGAACACCCGACAACTCAGACCATACACCAGCGCATTGAGCTGCCAGTACTCGGGAAACAGTACCCAGTCGGCCTGCCGCAGCAAGTCCTTCTGGCGGAACAGGTCATCCGGTTTCAAAACCGTTGTGTCCGGCAAGCCCAACGTACGAAAAATATCGAACGACACCAGGTTCATGGAATGGATGGCACTCTCAATAAAAAAGCGCATTTTATGCTTAATCGGGCGGTTGGCAAGCGCTTTTTCACGTCCCTTGAGACAACCGGTTGACGGCTTATTCCGCCGGCACCAGCCGCAGCCTTTCTGCCGTCACTGACTCCACCTTGTCCCGACTGTAGAAGAGCGGGAAGTAACGGTTGTCGACCCACTCCTCAAACAGATTATCATAGAACGGACTGTCCGGATTACCTGACTGGCCGGGCGTGTTGGAGGCCAGCGTACGGTCAAAATCCTCGGTATCAACAATCATGCGGAACGATGCACCGCTGGTCTGGTTGTCGCCATAGGATGTGTTGCTGACGGTATAGCTGTAGCCGTGCCGGGGCGCTGGCCCCACTTCCAGCGAGGCGCGCAGTTCATCGTTGACCGCCGCACTCATCGGGTGGCGCAGAAGCACATGCTTGTAATCTTCCTGACCATATTGCCAGGCCGCCATGTCGCTGCCGAAGCGCTGCTGCAGATCCGCCACGGCAGCCGCCAGCGCCGCACGCAGAAGGTCATTGCGTCCCGCCGAAGGATCCGCACCAAAGCGGCCATCGGGCGACAGTAGACGATCAATCGTCGGCTTGATCTGCAAAAGACCGATATAGTCGCTGGCCGCCTCGGGAATGAACATCGCCGACACCCGTTCGCGCAGTTCCCGCTCCCAGGCCATGTAAATGCCGGCGCCCACTGACTCAATGTCCATGTGATGGTCCCAGGTCATCAGCTGCTGCCGCGCCTGCTCCACGGCATCATTGCTGTGTGTCAGGCCATTGAGCAAAGGTACCAGTGTCCGTGCCGGGATCGACAATGAATCGTTCTGCAACTGCGCCATGTCCTGAACATTAAAAGTCTGGCCGGAGGCAAGGACTTCGCGAACGCGGTCGCTGCGGTACGGATCTGTCCAGGTCCAGCCGACCGCATTGCGGTGCGGGTAGTTGTCCGGCACCAGATTTTCGTTTGACGTGTTCCAGAACCCCTGCTCCGGGTTGGTGGCATTGGGCAATGCCAGGATGGGCAGATAACCGTCCCACTCATAGCGACCGTCCCCCGGCACCGGCAACAGGCCTTCCCAGTTGCTGCGTAGCGGTGCTACACCTACTGCCTGGTACCCGATGTTGCCGTCGCGATCAGCCCAGACAAAATTCTCACCAGGCAGACGGCTGTAGGCCGCGCCTTCCCGGAATTCCTGCCAGGACCTCGCCTGACTCATGCGCAGACCGGCCAGATACGGTGCCGCGCCAATGTCCAGCCAGGCCAGTCGCAAGGCAAAGGCCGCCTGAGCGTCAGGGCGTTCGTGCACCACCGGGCCGTGCCGGGTGAATTTTAATGTCACTGTGCGGGTATCGCCATCGCGCACGGCGATATCGGTCTCTTCGGTGCGCATGGCCTCCCAGCGTCCCTGATAGCGATACTGATTGGGGTCTTCGGGGTGGGTTTCGTAGACATACAGGTCTTCGCTGTCGACCTGGAACACCGTCAGACCCCAGGCGCCAAACCCATTATGCCCGATGGAAATACCGGGCAACGACGGTTCACCACCGCCCACGATGTTCCAGCCCGGCGCATTGAGGTGAACAAAATACCGTAGCGCCGGCGCACCCACCACGCGGTGCGGATCATTGGCCATGATTGGGTAGCCGCTTTCACTCAACGCCCCGGTGACCACCCAGTTGTTGCTGCCAATATCGTGATTACGCCCCAGCACGTCGGTCTGGCGGGCAGCCAGCTGATCGCTGAGGCGTTCCGCTACACGTTCACTGCTGGCAGTGCTGGTGGCCCGATACTGTGGATCGATATCGTCAGGCAGAAAGGACACACTGCTGCGTGCGGCGTTATACAGGCGCAGAATGTCGTCCTGCAGCAGCGAGGTATCTATGGCCTCGTCGAACTGCAGCCCGGGCTCGCCGGGATGGAACCAGATCAGCTCTTTTACGGTGTCGCTGTCAGTGCTTGCCACCGCACGCGCCAGGTTCAGCTCCTCACGTATATTGCCCACCAGGCCCTGATGACGAGAGATGACGATCTCCGGTGTCCAGTGCTGCGGCTGCAGATCCATCAGACGGAATTCAATTGGCAGCTGTGAAGGGTCCGCCAGCATCTCGTCTATATAGGCATTGATGCCAGCCACAAACGCCGGGATGATTTCATCACCTCGCGGGTGATAGTGCCGCATCTCCTGCTGCAGATCACCGCGGAAGCGCATCAGCCGGGCACCGATATCGTGATCCAGCATGCGTTCCCCCATCAGCTCAGCCAGTGTGCCGGTGGCCTGCCGTCGCCACATCTCCAACTGGAACAGGCGGTCACGCGCAGCGTTGTAGCCCTGGCCAAAGAACAGGTCGTGGTCATTTTCCGCATAAATATGCGAGACGCCCCAGGCATCTTTCAGTATCTCCACCGGCGCTCGCAGACCATCGATCAGCAGAGAACGCTCCTCGGCTGCGTGTGATGTGGCAGCGGTGGCAGCCAGAGCCAGACCGAGAGCCAGGGACAGAGATCGGCGGGCAGACGGAACGACACGGTGCAGGTCAGGCAGCGTTGCAGACATGGGACGGACCTCTCGACAGGGGAACAGGTCGGTTCAGCTTAAACGGCACCCCCAGGCATGTCCACCTGTTCCAGCACCATGCGCTGGGTGAGCTGGCCCTGTGCGTTCGACTAACGCTTTTTGCCGATGTCTCAACTGTGGCGCAAGCACCGCGACTTTTCCACTCCGTCGGCTGATCGTTCACCTCGGTACGGGCAGACGGTCAAAAAGACGCACCACTGTAGGTAGGCGCATAGGGTTCGCCCTCTGCTTCGGCGCGGCGCGCCCCGGCGAGAATGCCCGGCATGGCGTAGTTGCCCTCATGACAGGCATATTCGTAGAGGCGATCGTCGCTGCGATTCATGGGCAATTCACCGCGCCATGGCTGCGAATAGTTCTCCGGGTCCGTGACGGTAAACTGGTAATGAATCACGTCGTCACTGACGCGGGTGAAGCGCTCCACCACATGCATGTCGGCGGAACCATAGAATCGGTGTCGCAGTGACGATCGCAGTGTCTGTTGCGGATGAAAGTGGCTGGTTTCCACCACCAGGGTATCGCCCTCATAACGACCCACCGAATGACCCAGCCAGGGATGGGTGGGCGAGTCCGGCATCGCGCCCGCAAGCGGAATGATGCGGGCGTCATGATTCATTTCTGCCAGCAGCATGACGTAGTCTCTGGTCTGCACAATCTGGGTCAGGTTGTTGTAGGCCACCGGCAGTTTGGGCGGACCGGCGGTGGATCCAAAACCCACCACACAGCGCTCACCCATGGGCCGCACTTCCGGCCCGTCATAGGATTCGCGCATCTGCATGGCGGCAATGTGGTTGGCCCGGCCCTGCTCGTTGTAAGGCAGACGGCCATCCGGTGGATCAATGATGATGGACGTTCGCACCTCGCCATTGATGACGGCCAGTCGATCGCCGGGATCCATCCAGAAGGCGTTGTAACCACCCACGTTAACGCCCGGCGGGGGCGCGTCGCGTTCCGGGTCGCCGGGTTGATCAGCCGCGCGGCTGCGGGCCTGTACCCGCGCCTCGATCTCACTGGCTTCTTCGGCGGTCAGTATCAGCCGCCCACCATAGCGATCCGGACGCTCAAGCGTGGTCTGCGTTGCGATTGACCAGTTGCCCTGCAGATCCGGGATGCCATTGCCGGCCTGCGTCGGCGGCGCACCGTCGTTGCTGGCATGCAGACTCAGGCCCGCCGGGAGCAGCAGAACCACCATACAACTTAGACCCATGGTGGTGCGAAGCAGAATCGAACGAGATACAGACATGGCGATATCTCCGGGTTTTTTATTATTGATCCTTCATTGCGCCACATTTGACCGATCCAGTCAAAACGTTTCGTTGTGATCAGTGGCGTGTCGGGCAGTTAGCCGGGCCAACGCCATAACATCGACGCCGGTCGCCAGATTGTCAAAGCAGGCTATCAGCAATCCTGTGCAGATGTTGCTGATCGGCATCAATCACCGAAGCCAGCACCGACCCGGCCGCTTGCCGGAATGAAGCCTCAGCATCCCGAAAAACAGTCTGCCCGGCAGTGGTCAGGGTCACCAGACTGACCCGGGCATCACGCGCTGCCTCTTCCTTGCTGACCAGACCGACTTTCTCCATGGGATTCAGCATTCGGGTAACCCCCGAGGCACTCAGACCAATCTGCTGGGCAAGGTCAATCCGGCGCATTTTCTGTGCCGGCGCGTCATGCAGCTGTTTCAGCACCTGATACTCGGTAAAGCTGATGCCGTGGTAGGACAATGGACCGGCAATCTGCTTCTGGAGCATGGTGTGGAGCGCCGCCAGTTTAAGAATGAGATCGCTTGGCGTTGAGGTGGTCATAGCTTATTTCCTTGCTTTATGCTTGAGCGCGCAAGTATATTGGCAAGCACTTGATAGGTCAAGTATGCTGCAGGTATGATTGTGCTCACACGCCGGGAGCGCGCCATACCGCCCCACCACACGATCGCCGGACGGCGCGAGGGAGTCGGTTTGTCGGGACAACTCATCATCTCGCTTCTCAGCCCGGCCATCGGCTTCCTGTTCTTCGTTGCCTTTTTCCTGTTGTGGCTAAACCAGAGGAAGCTGAACTACAGCCTGAGTGCTGCCCTCGGGTTTCTGCTCAGTGCCAGCGGTTTTGTGGTGCAGGATATCCTGCCTCCCTGGCCAGCCGACCTGCAGCGAATTGTTGCGAACCTGCTTTTCCTGTCGGGTGTGTGCGCCCTGGCCATCGCACCATTGCAGCGGCGCCAAATTGCCCTCCCGGTAAGGACACTGTCTGCTCTGGTGGCTCTGACGATGGTCAGTTTGTTCTGGTATCTCGTCATTCAACCCGACCTGATCAGCCGGATCGCGATCGTAAGCGTCGGCCTGGCGATTCCGGCCTTCATCACTGTCATTAAGTTACTGACCGTTTCAAATCATCGTTACTCTGATCGCCTGGTCCTGGGTGCGCTGTGCTTTACTTTGGCACTGTTCATTCTTCGGCCAGCAACGGGATTTGTGGTTCCGGGCAGCTTTGGCAACTACACAGCATCCGAGCAATCCGTGTACTGGGGGCTGGTTCACTTTACCTACGTACTGATGACCGTCACACTCGCCATAGCGTTTTTTGTGGCTATTGCCTTTGACCTGACAGACGAGCTTCATCATCAGGCCACAACCGACGCCCTGTCAGGCCTTCTCAACCGCCGTGGGTTCGAAACCAAAGCCGCTCTGGCTCTGCAGGACTGTCAGCAGAACGGCCGGCCCGTCGCCCTGATGATTGCGGACCTGGATCACTTCAAGGGCATCAATGACACCCATGGTCATGCTGCCGGCGATGACGTCATCCGCGCGCTGGCTCGCCACATCAGGAGTCTCTCTGGCGACACCGCGATTTGTGGACGCCTGGGGGGCGAGGAGTTTGGGATTGTGCTGCCAGACCGGGAAGAAACCGCAGCGCTGGCAACTGCCGGCGCGATTCGACGCAGTTTTGACACCCACGGCGTCACGATTTCACCCCCTCCAACCGTTAGCATCGGCCTGGTAGTCAGTGCATCGCCGGCGACCCTGTCGACACTGCTGAGTGTCGCCGACAAAGCATTGTACGACGCCAAACATAGAGGCCGGAACCAGGTTTGCGTAGTGCGCCAAGACGGGGCGCACCCTCCAGACAGCCTTTAGATCAGCTGTAAATTTGCCTTCTCTTAACGAATCACCTACCATTGCGACCGCTTCAGGTGTTCTACTGTCAGACAGCAGAATTAAACGGGAAGTTGGTGCGACGCGCTATCATCATCAGACGCTCAATGCCAACGCTGCCCCCGCAACGGTAAGCAAGTAAGCCACATCGATATACCACTGTCATGCCGCGCACAGCGCTTAGTTTGATGGGAAGGTGATGGGGTTTGACAATCGTCAGCAGACGGCTGTGACTTGTAAGCCCGGAGACCGGCCTGATGCCAACGACACGCTGCGGAGGGCAGTGCTGCGGAAAGTAGCCCTTGCTGTTGCCTGTTAACGCAGCGCCTTTCTGTTGCAGTTTCCTCCCTGCGTTTTATGACGTAACGCACTCGGGTGAGAGATTGCACAATGTTGAAAAAACCTTCTAAAACAATAACCATCACGGCGCTTGGCGGTACTACGCTGTTCATCGCCACACTGCCGTTGGCCCTTGGCGCAGCGGCGCAGCCTGCTTCGCCGGCAGGCGTCGAAACCCAGGAAGTCATCGTCACCGCCAATCGGCTGGCGCAACCGCTGGGCGAAACCCTGGCGGCCTCTACCGTGTTTACCCTGGAAGAAATCGAAGCGTCACAGGCCGTCAGTCTGTTTGACCTGCTGGCTGGCGCGCCGGGTATCCAGATGGCCCGCACCGGCGGCCAGGGCGCACAGACCAGTCTGTTCCTGCGCGGCACCAACTCCGACCACACGCTGATTCTGATTGATGGCGTCAAGGCCAACACAGCCAGCGAGGGTTTCGCCCGCCTGGAGAACATTCCGGTGGCGCAGATCGAACGCATTGAAGTGGTGCGCGGCCCACAGTCCAGCCTGTACGGTGCCGACGCCATTGGCGGCGTTATCCAGATATTTACCAAACAGGCGGCGCGCAGTGATGCTGATGCCGGGCTCAGCGGCAACCTCAGCGCAGCGGCCGGCACCGAGTCTACCTACATCGCCAGCGGCGGCATCAACCTGAGCGGTAACCATACCTCGCTGGCGCTGACTGTGTCGCACAACCAGACCGGCGGCATCCGCCCCATCCATACGCCCACACCCAGTGCCCGGCGTAGCGCCTATGACAATGATGCCGCCAATCTGTCCATTGCTCATGAGTTTGGCAACGGAGCAACACTGCGCGGCGCTTACCATCTGACTGATTCGCAACTGCACTATGACGGCGGCATCAGCAACGGCGACAGCCGCGTCGCACATCTGGGTTTACGCTTACCAGCGACCGACAGCTGGCAGAGTGACCTGCAGATTTCCAGCTTTAGTGACGAGAGCGTCAATGACAGTAACTTCGCGTCACGCAGTCGCACCGAGCGCGACGCCATCAACTGGCAGAACCATGTGCAGCTTGGTGACAGCAATGCCCTCGTGCTGGGCGCTGACTTTGAGGCCGAGGACCTGCTGTACGAGATGAGCGGTGCCGCGCAGACCGACACCACGCGCGACAACAGCGCAGCATTTGCGGTGCTGGATACGCAGTTTGCGCTGAGCAACAGGACCATTGATACCACGCTGTCGGTGCGCTACGACGACAATGAACAGTTCGGTGGCGAGACCACCGGCAAAGCCGCTATTGGCACCAACCTTGGCGAAACCGTGCAGTTGTGGACGTCGTACAGCACTGCCTTCAAGGCCCCGTCGCTGGTGGAGCTTTACGTCGATTTCCCGGGTTTTTTCTTTTTCGGCAATCCGGACCTGCAGCCGGAAACCTCGCGTAACGTCGAGATCGGCGTGGATGGTAACCACGCCGGCGCCACCTGGTCGGTCAATGCATTCCGTAACGAAATCGAAAACCTGATCACCACCGACGCGTCGTTCACCAGCCTGACCAACGTGGATCGCGCCACTATCAATGGTGTTGAACTGGCGGTGCAAGGCAGCTGGCTGGGCTGGAACGCCAACGCCGCACTGACGCTGCTGGATCACGAGAACAGCGACACCGGCCAGGCGCTGTTGCGTCGCCCCAACGAAATCCTGAGCGCAGGCATTTCGCGACAATTCCAGAAGCTGGATGTCGGGCTGACGTGGCTGCTGCGGGGCACGCAGAAAGACGTTGACCCGGTTACCTTCGGGACGTCCTCAGTAGCCGGCAATGCTGTGTTCGACCTGGCGCTATCATATCAACTGGTTGATGACCTCAGCGTACAGTTGAAGATCGGCAATCTGTTCGATAAGGATTATCAGGTGGTAGACGGGTACAACACCTACGGTCGCACCGCGCTGCTCACCACCCGTTACCAGTTCTGAGGAGGCCAACATGCCCATGACCGCGATCAAACAGATGGATAAATCACAGCTGCTGACCATTGTCGCTCTGATCATCGTGGTGGCGGCCATGCGCCTGCTGCCACATCCCATGAACGTGACGCCGATCGGGGCACTGGGCCTGTTTGCCGGCGCCCTGCTACCCCACCGTATGGCCTGGCTGGTACCCGTTGCGGCGTTACTGGTCAGTGACCTGATCGGTGGCTTCTATGCGTTGCCGGCCATGGCGCTGGTCTACCTGGGGTTTTATTGCAGCGCCGTGATCGGCCGGGTCTGGCTGGCGCGCAGGCGCTCACCGGGTCGTCTGGTGGGCGCTGTGCTGGCCTCGGCAACCGTGTTTTTTGTTATCTCCAACCTCAGTGCCTGGCTGATGTATTACCCGCGGACGCTGGATGGGTTTTTGCAATGTTACCTCAGTGCCATTCCGTTCTTCGGACGTTCACTGCTGGGAGATACGCTGTACGCCATACTGCTGTTTGGCACCTACGACGTCGTGCGTCGATACCAGCCGCGCTGGCAAACCTCCTGAGGCTGCCAGCATGCGTATCGTATCTCTGCTGCCCAGCGCCACTGAAATCGTCTGTGCACTGGGCGCGCACCAGCGCGAGAACTCGCAGCTTGTTGGCATCTCGCACAGCTGCGATTTTCCGCCGGGTATCTGCGACCGGCCGGTCCTGACCAGCACACGCGTCCCGGTGCATAAAAGTCAGCGCGACATAGATCAGTTTGTGCGCCAGGAACTGGCCGCCAGTCGGGGATTGTATGCCCTCGATCTGGAGCTGCTGGCCTCCCTCAAGGCCGATGTGATTGTGACGCAAACGCTGTGTGATGTGTGCGCCGTGTCATCCGGCGATGTGTATCAGGCAGTCGCATCGCTACCCGGCGACTGTAAACTCGTCGAACTGGCACCTTCCAAGCTGGAAGATGTGTACGGGGATATCATTCGTGTTGGTGATGCCGTGGGAGCGCGCAGTGAGGCGCTGACCCTGGTGGCACAGTTGCGCACCCGGGCGGAAGCGGTCGAGCAGCAGCAGATTCTGATCGGCGAAAAAGTCCTGTTCCTGGAATGGCTGGAACCGCCGTTCAGCGGCGGCCACTGGATACCGGACCTGATCCACCTGCTGGGCGGCCACAGTTGCCTGGTTGAGTCCGGACAGCGCTCTGGCACCCTCAGCTGGGAAGCAATCGCCGAGTGCGACCCGGACATCATTATCGTCGGCTGTTGTGGCTACTCCAAAGCCGAATCAGAACAGGCACTGATGTTGCTCGCTCATCATCCGCAATGGCTGTTGTTGCGCGCTGTTCGTCATGGCCGGGTTATCGTGGGTGACGGTAACGCCCATTTCAGCCGGGCCGGGCCCCGGCTGATCGATGGGCTGGAACGTCTGGCGGCTGAACTGTCAGTGCGCTGATCAACGCTAAGATCAGCGCGCGCTGGCGCCCACAGTATTCTCCCGACAAAATTCATCGCGGGTTTTCAAGGTTTCATCGGGGCGATAGAAAGTGTCCAGCGCATTGTATCTGACATAGACTTCCTGATTTTCAATGCCCGTGCAGATCACCCGGTAGGTGTCACCATTATACATGGTGGCGTACGACGGCGCCGTGTAATGGTCGTTGGTTGACGAACAGGCGGCCAGCAACGTGCCAGCCAGCGCCACAGCGGTGAGTTTCAGGCTAGATCTCATTTTCTTGATCATACATCCTCCTTCGTCAAGATTAATCCATTCAAGTCACCCTAACATTTATAACAGAGGGTCGCGAACCGGATTGTTTTCGACAATACCCGTCGTTTGACAACGTGTCTTATCTTTGCAAGCCTGAAAGACAAGGAAACTGAAATGATCTGGAATCATTTTTTCAATTCTTTCATAACGAATGGAGTTCACTATGAATAATCTGAGACTGATGACAGCAATTGGCGCTGTACTTTACTCAACCTCGACTGTTGCCCTGGCACAGACTCCTGACCAGCAACCAGATGGCACCTGGATCAGCCTCAGCGGCAGCGTCGAGTCTGTTGAGAGAAACTCCTTTGTACTGGACTACGGGCGCGGGTTTATCACCGTAGAAATGGATGATGGTGACCGCGACGCTGACGCCTACGCATTGCTGCAAGGTGACAATGTGATTGTCAACGGCATGATCGATGACGACCTGTTTGAGACCACCACCATCGAGGCGCGCAGTATTTTCGTAGAGTCGATCAGTGCGTATTTCGTTGCCAGCCCTGTGGATGATGAAACAGCCAGGGCCTATAGCCCGGCCTTCCCATTGGCCGTGCCGGTCGTGGCAGGACAGGCCTCCATCCATGGCAGCATTGTTGCGATAGACCCGGACGAGCAGGAGATTGTCCTTGATACGGGTCTCAATACCCTCGTCGTAGAGCTGGATGATCTGCCCTACGATCCTTTTGATGACGAAGGGTATTTCAAGCTCGATCTGCGCGATAAAATCACCGTCAGCGGCTCACTTTCGGATGACTTTTTTGAAGGCCACGTTTTCGAAGGTGATTACCTGGTCTCCATCAACAGATAACCGTTGACGGGAAGCAGATATGCTTCGCCCGCCCGGTGGCTGCCACCGGGCTCAGCCAGCCGGCCTGGATTTTGCCACCGCCGTACTGCCATGGCTGACGATGGCACCGACACACATCAACACAGCGCTCAGCGCAAACGTCAGCCGGAAGTCCTGCTGCCAGTCAATCAGCAGACCCGCCAGCGCCGGGCCAACGAGTTGTCCCAGGGCAAAAAACACGGTGACGAAACTGACCGCCATGGCCGCATGTTGCGGCCTGACAGTGCTGGTGGCCGCCGCCAGTACCGAGGTAAACAGGCCGGTGACCGACAGGCCGGTCAGCACAAAGTGCGCGGTAAATGCTGGTGTCACCGGCCAGAGAACTGGCAGCAGGGTGGCAAAAATTGCCACCGTCATGCAGAAGGTCAGGGCCCGACCATGGCCTACTTTGTCGGCCAGCCAGCCCCAGATTGGACCTGAGAAAATTGACACAAAGCCCATGATCGCTACCAGCCGTCCGGCAACTGGCGGCGCAACCCCGGCATCCAGAGCAAAGCTGTACATAAACAGCACCTGGACGATATAGGTCAGCCCGACCACGCCGTAGATCAGTGCCATGCGCACGACATGCGGATTATGGTAGACCGTCTTCAGGCCCTGGCGCATGGAGACCGGTTCTTCATGCTGTGGTGGCTCGCGCAGACATATCGCGACCAGTACGATGACAAACACGGCGATGCAGGCAAAGGTTGCCCAGATCAGTCGCCATGAGCTTTCGGTGCCTGACTGGGTAACGATCGGGATCAGCGTACCCGCGAGCAGGATACCGATGCCCACGCCGCTGCCGGCAAACCCGATGACCATGCCACGACGCTCCGGATACCAGGCGCCCAACAGGGAGATCAGCGGGGTAAACGTAAACGCAGTGCCAAACCCCATGAGGGTCATACACAGCATCAATAGCGGATAGGCAGAGAATTGACTCAGCCCGGCAAATCCGGCCGCCCCCAGGGACAGACCCAGCAGGATGGCCTTCTTGCCACCGTGTCTGCCGGCGAATACACCGGCATACAGCAACAGCACCAGATACCCGAGCGCGGTCAACGTACCCAGATTGGCGGCCTGGGAGTAGCTCAGCCCCAGCGTTTCCCGCATGACAGGCAATACCAGCCCGTAGGCCAGCCGGCCGAACACCACGGCGACCAGTGTGCAGAGCATGCTGATCGGGACAAGCACAAGGACAGGCGGACGATAGGTGGAGACAGTCATGGCGCCGGGGATTCTCAAAAAGCCGACGAGTATAGCACAGATGGTGTCGCGCGTTTGACGTGAAGGCGGGGACACACGTTAACATGGACACACATTTGCGAAGCAGGAGGACAGCCATGACTGACCTGACAACCCGACAATGCCAGCCGTGTGACAGTGATGCCGCGCCGATGGGCGCCGAGCAGGTCAAACAATACCTGGTCATGATCAACAGTGACTGGCACGTGGAAAACGAAGGCAAACAGATCAGCCGCACATTCAAGTTTGATGACTACTATCAGACGTCGGCATTTGTTAACGCGGTGGTCTGGATCGCTCATGGTGAGGATCATCACCCGGACATCACCTTTGGCTACAACAAAGCCACCGTGGCCTTCAGTACCCATAACATCGGCGGCTTGTCGGAGAATGACTTTATCTCCGCAGCGAAGGTTGATACCTTGCTGGGCAATTGAGCCGCAGTCACGCAGGATAACACTCAACCCGGTTACGCCCGGCGGCCTTGGCCGCATACAACGCCTGGTCGGCGTGATTGATTAACGCCTGCTCGGACTGTTCGTCTGCCAGTTCGGCAACCCCGAAACTGGCAGTCACCTGGCCAACGCCGGGATGATCTAACTGCGCCAGGCTTTCCCGTAATCGCTCCGACAAGCGCATGGCGTCGTTGAGCGGCGTTTCCGGTGCCAGGATGACAAACTCTTCACCACCCCAGCGGCTGACGATATCGCTGCTCCGCACTTTTTCACACAGTATCTGCGCGACCGCGCGGAGAACCTGGTCGCCCGCGCTGTGGCCAAACCTGTCGTTGATTCGTTTGAAGTAATCGATATCGACAACAATGAGTGCCAGCGGCCGCCGGTAGCGCCGCGCGGTGCTGAACGCAATGTCCAGGCGCGCATCAAAGCCCCGCCGGTTCAAGGTCTGGGTCAGATAATCACGTTCGGCGAGTTTGCGGTCGCTGATATCATGCGCCAGCGCATAAAAGCCTCTGACCTGGCCGTCACGGCCACGCTGCGGTATGTAGGTCACTTCCACTGGCATCAACTTGCCGTCAAGCTGCGGAAACAGCTGCTCAAAAACCACCTCCTCGCCAGCCAGCGCAGCCTGCATAAAGGCCCTGCTTGACTCGAACATGTCGCGGCCGATCAGCTCCGCCACCGACCTGCCAATAATCTGCTCCGCGGGGCGCTCAAACCAGTGGCTGTAACCGGCGTTGATCTCTCGAAAACAGAAATTTTCGTCAATCAATGCGATCAGGATTGGCAATGCATCAACCAGCAGGCTGCGCTGATCCTGCTCATGCTTGAAACTTTGCGCATCATACAGTGACGAGGCCAGCACTCGACTGGCCATGTTAAGCATGTCCAGGTCGTTTTCACTGAACGCTTCCGCGCGGCTGGAATAGACCTTCAGGACACCGAAACAACGATTTTCATGAGTCAGTGGCACCAGCAATCCGGATCGAAAACCCACCCTGTCAGCGGCCGCACGCGCCACCCGCGGCTCAGCATGGGTGTCACGGCAATACATTGACCGCTGGCCACTGTAGCAGGCACCGGAGAGACTGGCGCTCACAGGCAGCCGCAAGCCCAGCGACCCCTGGGCACTGCCGGCGACCGCCGTGTAAACCATATCGCCTTCCTGGACTTCCTCCACAGCGGCGCCATCGGCACCGGTTACCTCGAGTCCGATCTGCGCAATCTGCTCGCGCAATTCCTGCAGGTCCAGGCCAGCCGTACCGGCGCGGCTCTGGATATCTGTCAACGCCTGTAATTGCCGTCGCTGTTGTTCCAGATCACGCAGTGCCGTGACGTCACGCTGCACCGCTATAAAATAACGGGGAGCGCCACACGCAGGATAGGGACGCACCGACCACTGTATGCGGAACGGCGTGCCGTCCTTGCGGTAGTTGTAAGTCTCACCGAAAAACGTTGTGCGATCGAGCATACTGTCCCTGAGCTTTTTCATTACCGACCTATCGGTCAGGTTTCCTTGAAGAAGGCGCGGCGTTTTACCCTCAAGTTCTTTCAGGGTGTAGCCGGTCATCTCACAGAACGCTGTATTGGCGTACACAATGGCCGGACCGGGCAGGTCAACACGGGCATCGGTCACCAGCACTGCCTCCTGAACCGTCTCAAGCACGGTCATCAACAAATCGTGGTCCGCAAATTTTTCGCTCATTATGTTATTTACCTGCCTTCAACCGGAACTCAAACCCAGGTAATAAAACCCAGATAATAAAACACCTACAATAAAAATATGGATGCTGAATATCATTCACATTTTTCTGTGTTTTTTGTTCCATTTAATTTCTTTATAAGCTGACGTTATTAATCAGCGTAATATCAGGATAACACAAATGTCGAACGACCGGTCGCGACTTGACTGACCGCTCCATCTTTGGCAGCCTGTTGTTGAGCTTAATTCTAAAACGCTGACCAACAAAAGGAGCCAACCATGACTAGCACACAGCTACTGGCGTCCGTTGGCGCCGCAGTTTTTTCGGTGTCTGCCGCGGCTCAGGGGCCGTCACCCTATCTGCAACCGGATGACACCTGGATCAGCCTGAGTGGCACGGTGGAATCTGTTCAGCAGGACGCCTTTCTGCTTGATTACGGACGAGGCTCTGTGACCGTGGAGATGGATGACGGCGACCGCGACGCAGATGCGTATGCGCTGCAGGCCGGTGACAATGTCGTGGTCAGCGGTCTGATTGATGACGATTTTTTCGAGATGACCACCATCGAGGCGAGCAGTGTCTTTGTGGAATCAATCAACACATTTTTCTATGCCAGCGCACTGGATGACGAATCGATGACATTCTTTGATCCGATCGTCACCGTTCAGGGGCCGCTGATGCAAGGTGACACCACCCTGCAGGGCACCATCAGTGCGGTTGACCGTGATGAGCAGGCGTTCATCCTGAATACCGGTGTGAATATGGTGACTGTAGAGGTCGACGGACTGGGCTATGATCCGCTGGACGACGTCGGTTACCTGCAACTGGAGAATCAGGATGTGGTCACCGTGCGCGGCACCATGACCGAGGACCTGATTGAAGGTCGCGTCTTCGAAGCCGCCTCGATTGTCAGCGTCAAGCCTTGACCTGACAAATCAGTATCCACCAGCATTTTATTCATCCGACATCGGGCGACGGATGCTTTATGTAATTTTCAAAGCTCGATGCATGACGAAAGCTCGATTCATGACGAAAGGAGGTCATTATGAGAAACGCCAAACTGCTGGCGTCCATCAGCGCCGTATTCTTTTCAGCTTCGACATTCGCACAGGGTCCATCACCCTACCTGCAGCCTGACGACACGTGGATCAGCCTCGGCGGTACCGTTGAGTCGGTGCAGGAAAACTCGTTTCTGCTGGATTACGGTCGCGGATCGGTCACGGTAGAGATGGACGACGGTGACCGGGACGCAGATGCCTACGCGCTGCTTGCCGGCGACAAGGTGGTCGTCAACGGGCTGGTCGATGATGATTTTTTCGAGATGACCACCATCGAAGCCAGCAGTGTGTACGTGGAATCCATCAGCGCCTATTTCTACGCCAGCGCAGTTGATGAGGAGTCCCTCGCAATCGTTGACCCAATCGTATCCGTCGTGGGACCTGTGGTCGTGGGTGACGCCACGCTGCAGGGCACCATTACTGCAGTCGAACCACTGGAGGAGGAGCTTGTCCTCGATACCGGTGACAATCTGATGATTGTGGAAGTCGATGACATGGGTTATGACCCGCTGGATAACGAAGGTTATCTGCAGCTTGATGTGGGCGACGAAGTGACCGTCAGCGGTACCATGACGCCGGAAATGTTTGAAAACCATCTGTTTGAAGCAGAGTACATTGTCACGCTCAACAATTCATAACGGTCCAGCCTGCAGCCCGGCGCCTGAGCGCGCCGGGCCTGCTTCGGGGTTGATGCCGTGGCGCAGACGAAAGTCCGGAGCGGTATGCGGCCAGCGCTGGATCAATCTTGCGCTGGATCAATAAAGTGTCCTTCACGCCCCGCTATACTGCACACCGTCACACATGACCGCCACGGTTTAACTCTCGGTTATTTCTGTGTTAGGGTCTCGGTTCATGGTCTGATCGACACATTAGACCATGGCAGCAGTCTGATTCTGTGTTGACGTCGACCACAACCAGCGGAAGGCCTATGAGCTCTAACATCTCCAGTCTGACCCTGTTCAGATCCCTGTACCAGCCGCAGCAGGCGTTTGCCGAGCTGGCCAGATCCGAACCCTCGTCGCGCCGAATATTTCTGACCTATTCGCTCTGGTTACTGCTGCTACCCCCCACATTTTCCCTGATCGGCGCCGCCAATTTCGGTTGGCGACTGGGTGCTGACCAGCCGTTGTTCATGCCAACCAATGCCTTGCTGACCATCAGCATCGGCTATTTTTTGGCGTTGCTGTTCGGGCTGTTCAGTACCGCCATCATCAGCCGCTGGATGGCCAAAACCTACGGCGCCAGTGTCTCACTGGGCCGTCATATGGCGCTGATCACCATCGTCGGCCAGCCGCTGGCCATCGCCAGCGCCGCGCACCTGTTTCCTGATGTACTGGTCAACGTACTGGTGCTGATTCCTGCCACGATCTGGGGCATGTATCTGCTGTATGCGGGCATCCCGATAGCGCTGGAAACACCGCCCGAGCGCGGCATGCTGATGGCCTCGGCGCTGATGGCGTGGCTGCTGGTGGCGGTGGTCAGTCTGCTGGGTATCAGCATGTCGTTGTGGGTATTGGGCGTGGGTCCATTACTGGGCGTCTGATTCTTCATAAGAAATTCAAACCAATCTACGGAAAACCTGATGGAAGCTGCCGAGAACAAGATTTACCAGGACAAGATTGTCATCCGCCTGATCCAGTTTTCGGTGGTGTGGGCAGTACTGGCCATTTCGGCCGGGGTCTATATTGCCGCCGAACTGGTCTGGCCCACGCTGGATTTTGGTCAATACTGGCTGTCGTACGGCCGCCTGCGCCCGGTGCACACCAATGGCGTTATTTTTGGTTTTGGCGTCTCCGCGTTGATGGCGACCGGCTTCTACAGTGTTCAGCGAACGTCACATGTGCCGCTCTTTGCGCCCCGACTGGCCTGGTTCGTGTGTTATGCCTGGCAGCTGATTGTGTTGCTCGGCGCGCTGTCGCTGCTTGCCGGCTGGAACACCACCAAGGAATACGCTGAGCTGGAGTGGCCCTTTGATATCGCCATCGCTATCGTCTGGATCTGTTTTGGTGTGGTGTTTTTTGGCACCATCGCCCAGCGCAAAATCAAGCCCATTTATATCTCCAACTGGTTTTATGGCGCGCTGATCATCGTCATCGCCATGCTGCACGTGGTGAACAGCCTGGCCTTGCCGGTGTCCATCGACAAGTCCTACTCCGCCTACGCCGGCGCGCAGGATGCGGTGGTGCAATGGTGGTACGGTCACAACGCAGTCGGCTTCCTGCTGACCGGTGGCTTTCTGGGCATGGTGTACTATTTCCTGCCCAAGATCGCCAACCGGCCAATCTGGAGTTACCGCCTGTCTGTGGTCGCGTTCTGGGCGTTTGTTTACGCCTATATCTGGGCCGGCCCACACCACCTGCATTACAACGCCATCCCGGAGTGGGTGCAGTCGCTGGGCGTGATCATGAGTGTCATTCTGCTGGCACCCTCATGGGCCACGCTGGTAAACGGGGTGATGACGGTAAGCACGGCCTGGGAAAAATTGCGTACCGACCCTGCACTCAAATTTATTGTGCTGTCACTGGCGTTCTACGGCCTGGCCACCTTTGAAGGTCCGATGATGGCCATCCGCAGCGTCAACGTGGTCAGCCACTTCACTGACTGGACGGTTGGTCACGTGCATTCAGGCGCACTGGGCTGGAATGCCATGATCACCTACGGCACCTTCTACTTCCTGGTACCGCGCCTGGCGGGACGGGAGCTGTACAGTACCCGCCTGGCCAATATCCATTTCTGGCTCGCCTTCGCCGGCACCATGTTGTACATCATTGCCATGTGGGCTGCGGGTGTCTCCCAGGGCCTGTTGTGGCTGAGCATCGACGGCCTGGGCGAACTCAGTTTCGACTTCAAGGACATCATGGCGAGCATGACCCCTTACTACCTGCTGCGCCTGATCGCCGGCCTGGTGTTCCTGCTGGGCACCGTGCTCATGGCCTACAACCTGTTCATGACGCTCAAAGGACAGCGTGCAGTAAAAGTGGCACCGCCAGCGGTGGATCCAGCTTACGGAGTTAACGCATGAATGGTCTGACGTTTCATCGCAAGATAGAAGAAAACACCGGGCTGCTGATTTTTGGCATTCTGTTTGTGTCGGCCATCGGTGGCCTGGTGCAACTGTTGCCGGTGCTGACCCAGGAGAGCCTGGAAACGGCCAGCGCCAACACGCGCCCCTACTCCGCCGTGGAACTGACCGGCCGCGATATTTACATGCGCGAAAACTGCGTGGTGTGCCACTCCCAGCAGATCCGTCCGCTGGTGGCCGAAGTTGAGCGTTACGGGCCGTATTCGCGAGCGGGCGAGTTTGTCTATGACCGCCCGTTCCTGTGGGGTTCCAAGCGCACCGGTCCGGATCTGCACCGCATCGGTGGCAAATATTCCGATGACTGGCATCGGCTGCACCTGCTTGACCCACGTGCGGTGGTGCCCAACAGCATCATGCCCGCCTACCCATGGCTGGAAGAGCGGCAGGCCAGCGAAACCGGCAACATTACCAACAAACTGACGGTCCTGCGACGCCTTGGGCATCCTTACACGGACGAACAAATTGCCAACGCTGAAGCTGACCTGGAAGGGCTCACCGAAATGGACGCACTGATCGTCTACCTGCAGATGCTGGGCACCGGTTTCAGCGAAGAAGACGCCGCGATGGAAGGGGGTTCACATTGACGATGTTCATATTTCTGGGCGACATGCTGGTCATGGCGTTCATGATCGGCCTCGCCATCTGGCTCGGTAGCCGGGGCACCAAAGAAGCCCTGGACCGCACTTCACGCATACCTTTGGAAGACGAGGACTGATATGGCCAATTTGCCTTCAGGTTTTTGGGCCGGCTGGATTGTGGTCGTTACCCTGGTGTCACTCGCCGCTGTATTGTGGCTGGTGTGGAGTATCTATTTTGGCCGCGACCTGCATGAAGAGTCCGAGGTGGAACCGGTCTGGGACGAAACACTGGCGGAAGGGCATAACCCACCGCCACTGTGGTGGTTCTGGCTGCTGTTCGGCTCGATGATTTTCTCCCTGATCTATCTGATCTTTTTCCCGGGGCTGGGCTCCAATCCCGGTTTGCTGAACTGGTCGCAAGGGCAGCAGGTCGCCAGCAGCCAGGACCGCTTTGAAGCCAGTTTCTCTGACGCGCGCGCGGCCGTGGTAGACATGGATCTGCTGCAGATACAGGGCGACGCAAATCTCATGGCTACTGCCGAGCGCATTTACCAGCGCGAGTGTGCAGTCTGCCATGGCCCGGAAGGACGCGGACAGGCTAACCTGTTCCCCAACCTGCAGGATGCCGAATGGCAATGGGGCGGCACCCCGGCGCAGATTGAGCAGACGCTGCGGGGCGGACGTCGCGCCAACATGATCGCCTGGCAGAGCATTCTCAGCGCCGAGGTAATTGACGACGTTTCCGGTTATGTGATGACGCTGCACGAAGGCGGCGACGAGAATCATCCCGGGAAACCGTTCTACGAGCAAAACTGTGCGGCCTGTCACGGTGTTGATGGTGCCGGCAATGAAATGCTGGGCGCCTCGCGCCTGTCCGATGATATCTGGCTGTATGGCGGCGACTTCGACACCATCCGCGAGACGCTGCTTTACGGACGCACCGGCGAAATGCCTGCCTTCGGCGAGCGCCTGGATGATTTCCAGATCAAGTTGCTGGTGGCGTTGCTGGCGCGCTGATTTCTACTCCGATCGCAGCGATTTGATCGGATCTGACTTTGCAGTTCTGATGCATTGGGCTGCCACCGTCAATAGTGACAGAACAAGGGTGCCCGCAATAACCAGCACAAAAACCCATACGCTCAGGTTCGCTTGCGCTGAAAACTGTTGGAAATAGTAAGACGTCGCCAGGTAGGCCAGGCCACTGGCCAACACACAGGCAAGCAAAACCGGTTTGATAAAGTCCAGTGTCAGCAGCTCAACGATCGATCGCGCCGAAGCACCCAGTACTTTGCGCACGCCAATTTCCTTGGTGCGTCGCTCGGTTGAATAGTAGGCCAGTGCATATAAGCCCAGCGCCGCGATAACAATCGTGACCAAGGCAGCAAACTGGGCGGCGCGATTGATACCATTGGTCTGTTCATAGATCTGCTGACTGAAGGTCTGTTCATAGAACTCACGATTGATGGGTGCGTCAGGCCGGTGACGGGCCCAGACCGTATCGATGTGATCAAGTGCGCTGGCGCGTTGTGCCGGATCGACCCTCACCAGCAGTGTCCGCATTGGCTGGTCACTGGCACGCAATATCGACGTTGATCGTAATGTGTCCTCCAGCCCTCCTGAGAGCCTGAAATCGCCAATCACCCCGACGACACGAAAACTCAGGTTGCCTATCATCAAAATTTCATCAATGGCTTCTTCATTGCTGCCCAGATCAAAGTTTCGTACCGCGGCTTGCGTGATCACAACCCCGTAAGTCTGTTCTTCATTTGGTGGGCCATCGGCTATAAAGTCAGCCGGAAAGTCCTGTGAAAAGTTTCGACCGGCAAGCAACGTCAGTTCCATCGCATCAAGATAATACTCATCCACACCCAGGTGGCTGATAGCGCGGGCGTCTTCCTGCGGCCAGCTTGAGTGGCGCCAGGGATTGTAGCCGCCATTATTGGGAGGCGGTGTCTGCGATTTACCGATGTTTACGATGCCAGGGTGCTGACGCAGATCATCCACCATCGCAGCATAATTGAATTGCTCCGGATTGCGTGGGTTATACATACTGTCCAACACAACAAGATTGCTGCGATTAAACCCAATATCAACTTCATTCAGGTACCGGACCTGCAGGCTTATACCGATGGCCAGAATCACCAACACCACAGCAAACGTAAACTGGACTACGGTCAAAGCTGAGCGCACCAGCCGGCTGGATTTGCCCCCATCGCGCTTGCCACTGATAGCAGCGGTCGGCGCATAGCGGGACATACGCAGCGCCGGCACCAACCCGGACAGAAAACCGGTGAGTATCACAAACAACACAATAACAAGCACCTGGGAGGACCCAAACATGTTGGCGAAGTTAAACGCCGTGCCGGTGAGTGCAGTATAAGGACCCACCGCCAGGTAGACGACCGGCAGCGCAACCAGCAGCGCCAGCAGCGTCAACAACATGGACTCGACCAGGAATTGAGTCAGCAGATCCGTGCGAGTGGCGCCCAGCGTTTTGCGTACGCCGGTCTCCTTTCCCCGCTGCTGCATCTGCGCCAGTGACAGGTTGGCGAAATTGATACAGGAGCTCAGCAGGATAAGGACGGCAAAGCTGACCAGCCCTCCCAACACCAGTCGGCGGCTGTAGTCCGCAGCAGCAAAGCCCTGGCGGGGAGACAGATAGATATCCTCAAGCCGCTCCAGATCAAGGGTGGTATCCACACTCGCCACAAATTCACGCTGTGCATCCGGTACGTTTCGATCGATAAAATTTACCAGGTCAGCGCGGAGGGCTTCTGCCGACGCTGGATCAGGAATAACCAGATAGAGTCTGGTATCACCGTATCCGGCCCAGGCCGTGCCATCCATAAACGACTCACCCACAACCTGGCGCGCCGTCGCCACACCAATCATGATCTCGATATCAAGGTGCGTATTGGGCGGCAGGTCTCTGATAACGCCCGTCACACGAAGATCGTTGCGATTCTCCAGCGTCAAAACTTCACCCATCGGATCTTCGCGACCAAAGTATTTCAGCGCCGCTGTTTCAGTGAGCACCACGGTATTGGGATCGGAAAGTGCACTATTGGCATCGCCCTGCAAAAACTCAAAGGAGAAGATTTCCAGGAACGAAGGCTCGACCCACGTGTAATCATTGGGCGCCGATATATCTCCGTTGGCAAAAAGCCCGCTACCTCCACTGATTTTGGCGGCTCGCTCAATCTGCGCGTAATCCTGCAGCAAAGGATGGTAAATGCCTTCAGCGATCAGCATGCCATCAAGGCGCTGATCAGTGGTGATACTGGTCACCACCCGGTAGATATTCTCGTAGTTATCAAAATGTTTGTCGTAGCTGTTGGTGTACTGCACATGCATCAACACCAGAATGCTACAGACCAGACCGAGACTCAGGCTGAGCACCTTGATGGCCGTGAAACCCGGCTGTTTACGCAGATTGCGAAACGCAACGATCAGATAGTTCAGGAACACGGTGTATACCCCGCTGTCATAATGGAACCGGCTGTTTACGGAAAGACATCGGCTGTTTAAAGAACGGCTTCTGCATCGGCTTTGGCATTGGCGTCGACAATCTGGCCATCCAGCAGACGCACCACGCGCGTGCCATAGGCCGCGTAGTGCTCCGAGTGCGTGACCATGATGACGGTAGCCCCTTCCTGATTCAGTTCTTTCAACAGCGCCATCACCTCGTCACCATTTTTTGTATCCAGGTTACCGGTTGGTTCGTCTGCCAGCAGCACTTTCGGATTGGTCACAATGGCACGGGCAATCGCGACACGCTGCTGCTGACCACCTGACAACTGTTGGGGATAATGTTTGCTGCGATGATCAATGGCGACCCGTTTCAGCACTGTTTCCACGCGCGCCTTGCGCTCGTCAGCGGGTACCTTTTGGTATAACAGCGCCAGGTCTACGTTTTGGGCAACCGTGAGCTCATCGATCAGATTGAAGCTCTGAAAGATCACCCCGATATTGGCTTTTCGAATACTGGCGCGCTGTGACTCATTGTAGCCAGCCAGGTCTTCTTCGTTGAAATAATAGTGACCACTGCTCGGCGTATCCAGCAATCCGAGCATATTCAGCAGGGTGGACTTGCCACAACCCGACGGCCCCATAATGGACACAAACTCGCCCTTTTCCACGGTCAGGTTGATATCATCCAATGCAGCGGTTTCGATATCTTCGGTGCGGTGAACCTTGCAGATCGATTCAAGTTTGATCATGGCGACAGCTTCCCTGGTGTGATTTTGGTTTTATTGACTTAACTGAACCCTGTCGGCTTCTGCGATGGCACCATACCCGGAGGTAATCACCCGCTCGCCTGCCCGCAGTCCATCCCTTACTTCAATGAAACGATTATTGCGTCGACCCACACTGATCTCACGGCGATAGGCTGTTTCGCCAGCGTCGTCCAGTACAAACACCCAATTGCCTCCGGTTTCCTGTACAAAACTGCCAACCGGCAACAACAGTGTTTCTTGTGGGCTGCCCAGCACCAGCTCCAATTGCAAGGTCTGCCCGCGACGCAGGGTTTCCGGGACATCGGTATCAAAGATGAGATCGATGGTAAAAAGACCACTGCTGATTTCCGGATACACCTTGTCGATCAGCACACTGAAATCATTACCGGCCAGAATAAATCGCGCCTCCTGACCTGGGGCGACCCGGGATACATAGAACTCGTCCACCTGGGCTGCGATTTTGTATTGGTCCACCACGTCAATCTGACCAAGGCGTTCGCCGTTGATTTTGCTCTCACCCAGCTGAACGGGTAACGACGTTAACTGACCGGTAATGGGCGCACGAACCAACAGGCTTTCGAAACTGCTTTGGGCCAGGGTCAGGTTTTCTTCCAGTTTTTCTATCTGCTCGGCTATCTGCAGCTGGCGATCCTGGCGGATGCGGTCTTCCAGTTTCTGTCGCGCTTGCGTGTTGGTCAGCAAACGGTTCTGATATTCAAGCTCATCAACAATGGCATCAAAGTCTTCCTGCGAAATCATGCGATCACTCACCAGCTCCTGTTGGCGCCGCATCTGACGCTCCAGGGTCACGATCCGGTATTCAATATTGATGATTTCACGCTCGGTATTGAGCTGGGTGGTTTCCAGGCCATTGGCGATATTGGTAAGGTTGTTCAACTGCTCAGTGATCGCAGTATCATTGCTGGCAACATTGAGGCGCAGAGAGGTATTGCTTAATTGCAGCAGCGGCTGGCCCGCCTCGACAAAGGCGCCTTCTTCTACGAAGATGCGCTCCACGACACCGCCGTTGACAGCGTCCAGAAATACACTGTTCAAGGGCTGTACATTGCCACGCACCGATACGACATCGTCCAGTGTGCCCATCTGCACATTGCTGATGATCAGTTGGCTGGCGGGCACGCGCGCGGTTCTGATCGACGCATTACTAATGGCCTGGTACAAAAACCAGATTAGCACCATAGCGACGGACAGGGCCAATACCCACTGCCACCATGGCCTTCCCTGCTTCTGGATAACTCTATCCATCGCCATATTGATATTCCATTATTTTTATGCGCCGTTCTTTTGCGGCATCACAAACGATAAGTCAATTAACGGCAGACCTCAACATCTATCTGTTAAATTGTTAACACAAAGATCCTTACCCGCCAGCTTACCTGCTTTGGCAACCTGCTCTGCCTGCCAGTTCAGCGATGCGGCAATGATTACCCAGCAAATACCAGGCCAGATTATTTTAGCAATGGATATCAGAGACTTGGGAAGTACAGGGTGTGGCTAAAAACGACAACATTAGCCGAAATGGATATATAATGGTGGTTCCGGAAACGCTCCCGTCACCGCAGGAACTTCTGCACATACCAGCAACTGGCCTGAATCTCCAGCTCGTGTGCCCTGGCCCAGGTCAGGCCACGACGCACCAGCGCTTCAGCAATGCCCTGACCGCGCAGTTCGCCCGGCACATAGGTGCGGGTGAAGTCGACGCCGGGTCGATCTGAATCAGGGTTCAGCAAACGGTACTGGAGTATGGATTCTTTACCCTCGGTGTCGACGGTGAAACAATGACGCTGCGGATGATGCTCTATTGCAATAGCCGTCACGGTGCCCTCCTGTGCTAAACGGTCATCTGAACGGGGCATCAGGGTCGCGATTCAGGCGGGCGCTGTCAACCGGGCATACACATCGCCACTGCCCTCACGCAGCTGGCCAAGATGCTTGCGCATATCATCCGCAGAGAGCCAGGTCGCAAACTGCAACCGGTGGGTTTCGCCCGGCGCCAGGTTGTAGTCATACTGGCCCAGCTCCTCCAGCCGTTTGATGCAGTCCAGGGCCATATCAATCGCGGCCGGGATGTATTCAAATGACAGGGCCGCCAGGGGGCGCGACAATCCCTGCAGCACCGCCAGCTCAAAGCCTTCGACATCGATTTTGCAGAATGCCGGCTCGCCCCAGGTCGCAATCAACGCATCCAGCGTCGTCACGGGCACGGTGACCTGCCGGTCCCACTCTACCTTCTGGAAGGATGCATCCTTTTGCACACGTGTTATCCAGTCCTGTGACAGGGTGGTGACCGTGGGCGTGCGGGTGCTGATGTGCAGGGTAGCCTCGCCCGGCGCGGCACCGATGGCCTCCTCAACCAGATTGACCGCTGGATCGGCGCCGTAACGGCGGCGCAGGGTCTCCATCAACAGCGGCTGCGGCTCCACTGCCACCACCCGCGCACCCAGGGCACGCCAGGCCATGATGCGGTTACCGACATGGGCGCCGATTTCAAAACACAGATCATCGCGCTGAATGAACTGGCCATAACAGCGTCGCATGCGCGCCTGACGGCCGGGAATGCCGTAGTACATGAGCAATGATCGCCACAGCCCCCATCGTTCGCGCCAGCCTTGTGTTGCCGTCACTGCAATCCCTCCTGCTGCCTGTACGAAAACGCCTCGATGAAATGATCGCGCAACCGGTCCATGCGCCACACCGGCGCGTCAACGTCGGGCAACAACCCCGGTTGCCACTGCCAGTCGGCGATGGCGTCAATCACGGCCGGGTCATGGGCAATCAGGTGCACAGGCACCTGTTTGTCGTCGCTGTCTCCGGTAATGAACGGTGCCGCCGGGTGATCACCCAGCACCATGATCACCAGGTCTTCATCGCCATATGTCTGCACATAGGACACCAGCGTCTGCAGCATGTATTCAATCGATTGCCGGTAGTGGTCACGGATACTGTCGACATCAGCCCAGACCTCTTCGGGGCTGAGCCCGGATTGCGCCTGGACGTCAAAGGCCTGTCCGTCGCCGACCTGCTCCCAGGGTAACAATTGCGCCACCGGCGTCCAGGGCGCATGCGAGGAAATCAACGCCAGCTCTGCCATCACCGGGCGCCGGATGCCCTGGCTGCGTTCGCGCGCGTGCAGCGCCGACCAAACGTACTGGTCCGGCATGGTGACCCAGTTGAAGGGCAGGCCCTGATACCCGAAATTGTGCGCATCGTAGATTTTGTCATAGCCGTAATACCCCCCTTCCGGCCACGCCAGGCTGATCGCAGGCATCGCGGCCACAGTGCGCCACCCGGCATCGCGGAACAAACGGTTGAGCGTTGCACGCTGACTGATGACCAGACTCTTGTAGCGGGTTTCGCTGTCAATCCAGGCGCCGGAAAGCGCCGAAGCATGGGCCAGCCAGCTCAGTCCGCCGACTGTCGGCGAGGTCAGGAACGCACTGCGCATATGCACGCCGTCGGCCGCCAGGTCTGCTTGCGCCTGCGTCAACGTGGCCCGTACAGAGTCGGCAAACGGCTCGCGCTCCAGCAAGGCGCGGCCATAGGACTCGGCAAATACAATATACACATCCTTGCCCTGCAGGCGACCAAACAGCCCCTCGCCGGAGCGCGTTGCCCAGACATCCTCGTTCACCACCTCGGCAAACGCGCGGATATCACGAACGCTGGCGACCGTGTCCTGGCCATGCAGGACCAGCTGGTCCCAGGTAAACGTGCCGGTACGCGGCCAGCCCGAGCTGTTCAGGAATATGCCCGTCAGCAGCATTGCCGTCAGCACCGCGGCCGAGCTGCGCGGCGCCGCCCGCAACGCTCGCTGAATACGTCGCAGCATCAGGTAGGCCAGCCCGCTCAGCAACATGGCAGCCAGCGCCAGCAAAACGCCCACACCGACCGCCGCCAGATCACCCAGGACGCCGGTCAGCAGTCGACTGCCGTCGGCCAGCAAGTGGCTGTCAAACACCAGATTGAACGGACGGGCAAAGATCTCATGGGTGACCAGATCCGAGCCACGCAGCAGGACGGCGAGCCCCAGCAGCAGGGTCAGCACCCAGCGGCACACATCACCGGTGCGCCCGGGCACCAGCAACAGCAGACCGATGACCATGAACTCCAGCGGCAGAAAAATAAACGCCGGCGCATTGATCCAGGCCAGCCGGTTAGGCAGCGTCAGGGCGACAAACAGGCCAATGAAAGCAATGACCGTGAGAAGGTGTCGGGCAGCAGGGCGATAGCGCAAAGTGAGAACCATGGTTGTTGAGTAACCGGGCTTTTTCAGGGAGCCCGGTTACAGAATACGCAGTGTAACCCATGCTGGACCATGACGGGGGTGTCAGTCGCTATCGCGGTAACAGGCCTAGACTGGCAGGACCTCGGGCAGATACTTGCGAATATCCTCGACGGATCCCTGTGCCAGACTCTTGTTGACCTCCTGCATCACAACCTTCTGCAGCTCGGGCGGCATCTCCTCACGAAGCTGGCCAAGGAACTGGGGGGCCGCCATGATCACAATGCGCTCATACTCCTGCCGGCTGCGGCTCTGATCCAGCATGGCGATCAATTCCTTGGCAAAGGTCTCCGCCTCATGCTGCTTGGCGCTGGTCGGCTGCTGCTGCGCATGGCGGCCTTCCCCCGCACTGTCAAATGCTCTGCCGCGCCGGTCAGTGACCAGGTCCTGCTCGTGCAGACGGCTTTCGGGGTGAACAAGGGTTTTGATCTCACTCAGCACGTCGCGGGATTGCCAGTCAAACAGTCTTGCCCGGCTCTTGTCCGCAACCAGTACCCATGTTGTTTTCATAGAATCTCTCCACTAACTTGCGATGGAATTTCCATGGTAACGAACCTCGAGTACAAATCAAACACATGGCGCGGCGATCACGATTGTTGCTGTTGCAGCCGGTATTTATCGGTCAACGCCCCCTCCAGCAGAACCTTGATCAGGGTATCGGCATACTCGTCAATCTGCGCCGCATCGTCGCTGTTGGCGTCAGCCAGGGCATTGCGTAGCGCGGCGTTGGCAAAGGGAGCCATGGCCGCATGGGTAGCAATCAGGAACACAAAGTCCGGGTTCATGTCGCGCATCAGGCCCTGATCGACCGCCTTGCGGAACGGCACCAGTGACAGCGCCTGCAGCGGCTTCACATAGGTCTCGATGACATAGTCAAAATGCTCGCCACCATCGAGCCCGGCCTGCATCAGGAACCCTGCCATGTAGGGCAGTCGCGCCGACATGCGCACATAAGCACGCACCTGCACCGTCAACTGCCGCACCGGATCATCAGTGCCGACCTGCTCAGCCGCCTGTAATAGCGGCCTGGCCATCTCACCGAAAAGATAGTCAGCGGCCGAGTGGAACAGCTCCTCCTTGCCCTGAAAATAATGTCGGATCAGCCCATGCGCCACGCCCGCCTGCTGGGCAATTCTGCGCAGCGAGGTGCCGGCAAACCCGGTTTGCGAGAACGCCGCCAAGGCCGCACGAATGATGTTCTGCCGCTGCTGCTCAGGGTTGGCGTTCACTGGCCGGCCTGCTTTCGTACTGGCGCCGGCACGGCTCGTGGCATCGGTTTTTGGGGCGATTTTGGGGCTCTTTTCGTTATGCATGCTTGCCTGGGGAGTTTGAATCTGATTAATTATACTAATGGATAATTATTATACACCAGGTTGTGCGTTTTTGCTGCTGATCGCCTCTGCCAGTGCCGCAGTGCCTGCCGACATGGTGCTGATTCCGGCGGGCATCAGCCCGATCGGCGCCAGCGCGGGCGCGACCGACGAGCAGCCGGTGTTTCGGGCCGAGGTTGACGCCTTTTACCTGGATCGCAGCCCGGTGACGGTCAGCGCGTTTGCAGATTTTGTCGCCCGCCATGCCTACACCACACAGGCTGAGACTGCGGGCAGCGCTGCCGTCATGGAATTCGGCACCGGCCACTGGTACCTGCTGCCCGGTGCCAGCTGGCAACACCCTGTTGGCGGGCAGAGCCCGGCGGCGGCCGATCACCCGGTAACACAGGTATCCTGGCATGATGCCGTGGCCTATTGCGACGCCCAGGACAAACGTCTGCCCAGCGAAGTGGAATGGGAGCATGCGGCGCGTGCAGGCCATGACGGCGAGGTTGCCTATGCCTTTGGCGACACACTGCTGCACGAAGGCGACTATCTGGCCAATGTCTGGACTGGCACCTTCCCGGTGCTCAATACCGGCGACGACGGTTTCAAGGCAACCTCGCCCGTTGGCCAGTTCGGGCTGACCCCGGCGGGACTGACCGACATGGCCGGCAATGTCTGGGAATGGACAGCTGACTGGCATGCCAGTTACCGCGGCCGCCTGGGCGCCGGCGACGCGCCGGCCAGCGGCACCCACAAGGTCCAGCGCGGCGGTTCGTTTTTGTGTGAAACCTCAGTCTGCCATGGCTTCCGGGTGTCTGCCCGCAGCCCGGCCACCCCCGACAGCGCGTCCATGCATGTCGGTTTTCGCTGCGCGCGATCGGTAAAGGAGACCCGCCTGTGAGCATACGTCGCAAGGCCGGCATCGCCGTTGCCATGGTACTGGCCATCCCGCTGACAGGCTGGCTGACCATGGATCGCTGGATCATCTACCTGCCCGGGCTGATGATTGACCTGACCTCACCCACCGGCCCCCATCAGCCGGTCAACTGGCAGGCCGGGCCGGACGGACCACGACGCAGCGATCAACCCAATATTGTGCTGATTGTTGCTGATGACCTGGGCTGGAATGACATCAGCTTCTACGGAGGCGGCGTCGCCGGTGGCAGTGTGCCCACCCCGTCCATCGACAGCATTGCCCGCGCCGGACTGGCACTGAATCAGGCCATGTCTGCCAGCGCCATCTGTGCTCCGTCCCGCGCCGCATTAATGACCGGGCGTTACCCGACCCGCTTTGGTTTTGAATTTACGCCACTGCCCAACGGCATGGCCGATATCAACCTGAGACTGGACCGCAGCATCGAAGCCGATTATCGGCGCCCCCTGATCAGCCACCTGGGACAGCCCGGCATTTATCAGGCCGATTTCGCCGACATGGGCATGCCCGGCAGCGAAGTCACCATTGCCGAGATGTTGAAGGCGCAGGACTATAAAACCGTGCACATCGGCAAATGGCACCTGGGCAGCAACAATGGCTCACAGGCCACCGCGCAGGGGTTTGACGAGAGCCTGAACCTGGCCGGGCTGCTTTACCTGCCCGAGGATCATCCCGATGCGGTCAATGCGCGGCAGGACTTTGATCCCATCGACAGGTTTTTCTGGTCGGTCGGGCGCTATTCGATGGACTTCAACGGCGGCGACCGGTTTGCCGCCGACGGCTACCTGACCGACTATCTCACCCGCGAAGCGGTCAAGGTCATCGAGACCAACAGGCATCAACCCTTCTTCCTGTATCTGGCACACTGGGCACCGCACTCGCCCCTGCAGGCACTCAGGTCAGACTACGACGCGCTGGCGCATATAGAAGATCACACCCTGCGCACCTACGCCGCCATGATCAGGGCGCTGGATCGCGGTGTAGGCCAGGTGCTGGACGCACTGAAAGAAAACGGCCTGGAGGACAACACCATTGTCATCTTCACCTCCGACAACGGCGGCGCCCACTATCTGGGACTGCCGGATATCAACCAGCCCTATCGCGGCTGGAAAACCACCTTTTTTGGCGGTGGTATCCGGGTACCCCTTTTTATCCGATGGCCCGATGGCATCGCCCCGGGCAGTCAGTTCGACCCTTATACCCACCACACCGACCTGCTACCGACACTGGCGCAACTGACCGGTGCCACTGTGCCCGCCGACCGGGTCATCGACGGTGTCAACCTGCTGCCCTATATTCAGGGTGATGCCGGTGGTGAGCCACACGACGCGCTGTTCTGGCGCAGCGGTCATTATGAAGTGGTGATCGCCGACGGCTGGAAGCTGCAGCAGGCCGAGCGACCCGACCAGGTCTGGCTGTATCACCTGCGCAACGACCCCACCGAGCAGACCAACCTGGCCGCGCAGAACCCGGCCAAGGTAGCGCAGCTGCAGGCCCGGCTGGCGCAGCACAATAACGAGCTGCCGCCGCCGATGTGGCCCTCCGTGATCGAAATGCCGGTGACCATCGACAAACCATTGGGTGTGCCTGACCAGCCTGATGACGAATATATCTATTGGCCCAACTGAGAGAGATGCCCATGCCTGCCTGTCGCCGATGTCTGAACAGCCTGCTGTTTGCCTGCTGTGCAATGCTGGCCGCTGCTGATGCCGTGGCCGATGAGATTGCGCCGGGCATTTACAGGACGCCCGATACGCGCTTTGCCAATCTGCCCGACTATGCCTTCCAGCCGCACTATGTGATGGTCGATGGCCTGCGCATGCACTATGTTGATGAAGGTCCACGCGATGGCCAGGTGGTGCTGTTGCTGCACGGCGAGCCCTCCTGGAGTTATCTGTACCGCCACATGATCCCGGTGCTGGCGCAGGCCGGCTATCGTGTGGTCGCCCCCGACCTGATCGGCTTTGGCCGTTCCGACAAACCTGCAGACACGGCCGCGCACACGCATAGTGGCCATGTTGCCCAGATAAGCGTCTTGCTGGGAACGCTGGATCTGCAGCACATAACCCTGTTTATCCAGGACTGGGGCGGCCTGATTGGTCTGCGCGTGCTGGCCGACATGCCCGAGCGCTTCGCCGGTGTGGTGGCCGCCAATACCGGCCTGCCCGCCGCCGATGGCATTCCGGGCATCATCGGTTACCCGATGTTCCGGTTGTCCCTGTGGTGGCAAGGGGAGGTGAGCTGGGACGAGCTGCAGGCAGAACCCGGCTTCCTGCGCTGGGCGGCCTACTCGCGCTCAGTGGACGACATGCCGGTGGGCCAGGTTGTCGCGGTTGACATCAGTGCCGGCGACCCCGCACGCGAGGCCATCATCCGTGCCTACGATGCACCTTTTCCCAGTGCCGATTACAAGGCCGGGCCGGCCATCATGCCATCCCTGGTGCCCTCGGAACTGGCGCTGAACGCCGAGGCCTGGCAGGTACTCGAACAATGGCAGAAACCCTTTCTGACCGCCTTCAGCGACGGCGACCCGATCACCGCTGGCGGTGACATCGAGTTCCAGCAGCGCATCCCCGGCGCTGCCGGACAGAATCACACGATCATTGAGGGTGCCGGGCACTTCCTGCAGGAAACCCATGGCGAACAACTCGCGCGATTGATGCTGGCATTCATGTCACAGCCGGGTTATCGACGATAACATCGGGGCAGCAATCGCTGATCCAGTCACGCGCTGACAGCGTATCAACCATTTCGCCAACTGTTTATCCCCGGGATCCGATTTATGCACCGATGCTTCATGCCTGTTATTGCCGCACTTGTACTTTACGCCGGTGTTGCCGCGCCCGTTCACGCGCAGGGCCGACCCATGCCCTTTCCGTTGCCGGACGGACCTGTGGAGATCGCGACGGTCAATGCGGATATGACGGCCACCGTCATCGCGCAGGGCATCCCCCGGCCTTTCGGCTTCGAGATACTGACCAATGGCGACATCCTGATCACCGATCGCTACACCCCCGCGCTTCGGGTGGTCCGCAACGATGTGCTTGATCCGGAACCGCTCGGCGGCCTGCCGGCCATTCGCACCGGTTTCCACTCCGGGCTGCTTGATGTCATTGCGCATCCGCAGTTTGCCGACAACGGCTGGATTTATCTCAGCTACCACACCGCCTTGGCCACCGAGGGTGAGTACGCCATCACGGTCGGCCGCGGGCGCTACGACGGTGGCGACGCGCTCAGGGATTTCGAACAGCTGTTTATCGGCACACCGATGACCATTTCCGGCGGCTCACGTATGGTGTTTGCGCCTGATGGCACACTCTTTGTGACCGTCGGTGGCGCCATGGATCGACGGCCGCTGGCGCAGGACCTGATGCGACTGGAAGGCAAAGTGCTGCGACTGAATGACGATGGCAGCATACCCGCAGACAACCCCTTTATCGGTCGCGCCGATGTGCGGCCGGAGATCTATTCTTACGGACACCGCGATCAGTATGCGGTGGCGATTCACCCGGAGACCGACCAGCTGTTTCACGCCGAACTGGGCCCGCTGGGCGGCGACAAGCTCAATGTCATCAAGGCTGGTGGCAACTACGGCTGGCCGCTGTATGGCTACGGCAGCTACAACGACGGTGAACCGATGGACAAACTGCCACGCGAAGGCTTTGAGTCAGCGCTGCTGATCTGGCAACCGGGCATCGTGCCCTCCGGCTTGATGTTCTACTCGGGCGACGCCTTCCCCCAATGGCAGGGCAACCTGTTCACCGGCAGCATTCAGCGCGGGCGCCTGCCCGGTAGCGGTGGCCTGGAGCGTATCGTGTTCAACGAGAACCTCTGGGAACTGCAGCGCGAAACCATGGCGACTGAATTGCACCAGCGCATTCGCGATGTTGCACAGGGGCCGGATGGCTTTATTTATCTGCTGACCGAAGAAGACAATGGCGCCGTGATCCGGCTGCAACCGGCACAGTAATTACGATTGACGGGCACATCGCTTTCGGAGAATGTAAATGCAAGACACCCACAAAAATCTCAGGATAGCGGCCTGGATCATGGTTGTGCCCGCGACACTGTTTTTGCTGATGGCGGGCACCACCAAAATCCTGGGCGCCAACCCGCTGGCCAGTATTGATGCCATGGCGCCGTGGGTGTTCTGGATTGGCCTGGGTGAAGTCACCGCGGCCGTGCTTTACGCATTACCCAGAACGTCAATCATTGGCGCGCTGTTCCTGAGTGCACACCTGGGCGGCGCCATCCTGTTTCACATCATCAGGGGCGAAAACTTCTTTGGCCCCATCCTGACCAGTTTCTGGTTTCAGTCGCTGATGCTGGCCAGTGTGTGGGTGGTCGTGTTCTTGCGCTATCCGGGGATTGTTTCGAATTTCAGGGATGGCAAGTAATGCCAGCCGGTGTTAAATGTCGGTCTCTGCAGGGTAAAAGTGCGCATTGTCTATCACTTGCCCCCATGTCAGTATAGGGCCTAGACAATGCGATAGTCTTCTCGACTCGTTATGGCGGTGCTCTTCTGGCTTTGTCACCACCAAGGAACCCCCATTTGGGATAGAGAGGCAATCTAATCCGATCATTTTCAGACTGTTAGCGAACCTGCTAACGCCGGTGTCTGACCCAAAGGAGGAAAGATTGTGAAGACCGATATGCAGGCTTTTTGTCAGGAACTGTCCAGGGAACTCGAGCCTTTCGGTGATGAGCTGCGACAAGCGCTATCCGACCTGCCTCCACGCAAAGATTTCACCAAGATTGATACTCAGGTCCTGGCGTTGCAGGAGATTCAGCAGCGGCTGTCCACGCTTAGAGCAAAAGTGAGCAAGCAAAGCACGTTTCTGCTGATTTTTGGCCCTCTCAAGAGCGGCAAATCCACCCTCATGAACGCACTGAGCGGTGCTTATGTGAGCGAGGTTTCCAGTCTGCCTGCCTACCCCGCATTGGTCTACGTTAAAAACGGCGAGCAGCGCCGCTTTGAGGCAACCGACTACGAAGGTGGCAGGCGTCAGTTCCCCGACAATGTCTCCATGGCCGAGGCCATTCAGAGAGATCATGCGCAATTGGCAGAGGCTATTGTTGCCGCGGAAAATACGGGTGAGACCTTCGACCCTCAAAAACACTACCCGCAGGCCATACGCCGGATGGATATCGAAGTGCCCGCTGCGAGCCTGGCTGAGTCCGGCTCCGTCCTGGTGGACACACCCGGGCTGTACAGCCGAATGCGGTTCGGCTATGACCAGATGACACGGGATTTCCGCGATACGGCAACGTGTGCCATCTTTGTGGTCAAGACCGACAACCTGTTCTTTGAAAAGGTATTCGAGGAATTCGAAGACCTGCTGAGCTGCTTCAGCCGCATATTTCTGGTGGCTAACATCGATTCATCGAAACAGGACCTGAGCCCGGATGGCACCCTCAAGCCCAGCCTGGAGAGCCTTGACCCTGACAAAATCATCGATTCTTTCCGATCACTGTCCATGAGTGCGACCCTGAGCGGCGCCATTGAAAGCGGACAACTGAAAATCTACCCTATCGATTTGCAGAAGGCAGCGACCAGAACCTTGAGCCATGGTGATCACACGCCTTCTGATGTTGCGGGAGACGAGACCTCGCTGGCGGCGCCTCGCGACGATGGCTTTGACGAGTTTGTCGCGGACCTGACCGGCTATCTGAACAGCAGCGATTACTTCCACGATTTCAAACATGACAGCCTGCGTTTGGCCCGCGACCTGTCAGACGAAGCCGGCAAACTGGTGACGGGCAATGCCGTGACAGAGTTGCGTGAGGACATCCGGGAGCAACTGGAGCGCGAACGGGCACGTCTGGCGGCGCTCCAGAACCTGGAACAGCAGAATTGGGAGCACGCTTTTAACACGCTTCAGGACACCAAAGGCCGTCTGCCCGAAGGCCTGACCGAGCTCAATGCCGAGCAACTTGAAAAGTCCTGCCAGCAACAGATTTCAGCCTGGATGGACAGCAACGAAAGCTGGAATGAATTGTTGGCGCGCCTCAATCCGCAAATTGAACAGGAGAGCGTCCGCCAATCCAGACTGTTGCTGGAGCACCTGCAGGAACAGTTAAAAGGTGAGCACGCCGGGGCAGAATTCACCGAGACACAGCTGGCCGCGTTCCGCGACGCCGGCCTGCAGGTGGAGAAGACACTGGACGGATGCCTGCATGACCTCGGCAAAGGAACGCATGCCGTCAGTCCAAAAATGGAGGTGACCACAGAGGATATTCCTATTACCCGTGCTATGAGCGACTATCTGAAGTTTCGCAGTCGCAGTCGGGTGTGGCAGCAGGTATTCGGTGACGACGGTGATCGCAGCGTCGAGCCAGCCGTCAAGCAATCGCGTCTTGGCAACGACAGCCTGGAGAAACTGCACGCCATAGCACGCGACGCCGTCAGTCGGCAGATGCCCGAGTTACTCCAACGCTACTCTGACGAGCTGGCGGATACGCACGTGAGCAAATGTGTTGCGGCGCTTGAGCAAAAAATCGCCGAGCTCAAGACTGCGTCCGAGAAGTCCATCGCACCGCTGGAGTCGACCATGCAGTTTTGCCTGCGGGCACAGGACGTGTTCGACCGTATCAAGGCCAGCAGTACGCACTTCAGTCAAGAACTGGGCGAGCTGCAGAGTCAGCTGGACAGTGATCAGGCGGCGGCCAAGGCAAATGAGGTCGAGCCGCGGATCCAAGAAACAGTCGAGGAGGACTGAATGGCCTGAAATGCTGGCACCGCAGGCGATCAACAACAGTCTTCACCCATGCCGTTTTTTGGCGAAGTGGCCATGCAGCGGCAGACTGATGCCCAATGTCATATAGATCCAGCCCGCCAGGACGATCAGGGAACCCGGCGCGACCAGTGCGATGACCAACCCTGTCAGTCCTGTCAGAGCCGGTATCAGCCAGGATTCGATTTCATTACGTGTTTCGACTACTTCGGCGGAACTCAGGTTCAGCCACTCGCGCTTGCGGTAGGCATGCCAGTAGAGTGCGCTGATCAACATGCACATGACAAAAAAGCCAAATCCGTAGATGGCAAACACCGCTCGCATTTGCGTCCACGCCAATGGAAACGGAAATGGCAGGAGTTCATTGGAAAAATAGCCAAACGCTGAGGCAAATAACACGCGCAGTGGGTAGACAACAATCAGAATCCCACAAACCAGCACCAGGGACAGTACCAAAGACGGGCCATCTTCAAGGCCGTATCGGCGACTCCAGGCCCGATGCCCAAGCCAGAACATGATCACCTGAAAAAAGCTGGCAATAAAGGCAGGCGCGTTAAGCAATGCCTGCACGAACTCTTCGTAGTTCTGGGGCACATCATCGACGGAGATCACCAGCATGGTGACGGCAAAGGCAAACGCCGCATCCACGAACGTATCCAGCCGGGTCATGGCTTCGCCGCGCAGGAAAAAGCGTCCATGCTGGTTGAGTTCTGCCAGGCGTTGTTGATTCCAGGGGCTATCGGGCATTGTGGTTATCCTGCAATTTCTTAATGGTCGGGCTAATTCGCCTTGATCGTCCACCTCTCATCTTCGCACAGGGCGCAGTTGTCACCGTCGAACATGCGCGCAGCTTCCTCGTCGTCGCGTAATTGCATTCTTAACCAGGCGGTCATCACGCCACGATAGCTGCCGCCGGTCTGCATGGGTGCGAAATGGGTGGCGCCGCGCAAGGTGAGCCAGGTAACAGGCACGTCGGTGTTGTCGTAGATCGGCTGCTGATGGGTGGCAGGCGGCGCGGTGACATCGTCGGCGCCCGACAGCAGCAGCATGGGCCCGTGCTGGCCGCGCACAGCAGTGGGATTGAAGCGTACGCCCTGAATATAAGGCTGCAGGGCGATAACAGTGCTGATGCGCAGGTCGCGGCCGAGCATGATGGCACCGGCGCCGCCCTGCGAGTGGCCGGCGGTGGCGATGCGAGCCGGATCGAGCCGGCCCTGGAAGGGGCCGGGCTCACTGTTCAGATTCAGGGCATGGTCCAGACAACGCGCCATTTCGCGGCCGCTGCCGGGATTGGGGCTCATGGCGGCGACCACCACAAAACCATGGCTGGCCCAGTGCTCAAGCAGGTCGCGGTAGGAAGCAGGACTGGTGCCGGTACCATTGCCCCAGACAATAACAGGGTGGCGACCATAGTTCATGTTGATGGGATGAAAGATTCGGCAATGCGGACCACCGCGTGTGACATCGACGCCAGCATAGACACCTATATCAAAATAGGATTGATGCAGAGCCTGATTGTCCAGCCTCGGGCCGGGCATGGCGGTGCAGGCACCAAGCACCAGGGCGCCCAGTGTGGCGAACAGGCCATAACGGACCGTGTCTTTACATCGTAGCTCAGGCATGGCGTTTTCTGCGCTGCTGCTTGACGGCATACATGGCCTTGTCGGCGCTGGCGAGCAGATCGTCTGCATCAGGCACTTCGCTGCCCTGCCAGCTGATGACGCCGACACTGGGACCGCCATACTCAATCGTCGCGCCAGGCAATTTGAACGTGCCGGTCATGGCCTGCTCCAGGCGCCCGGCGATCGCGGACTCGGCGTTGTCGATCTGCTCGCCGTGATTCACCGCCACCAGAATGAATTCATCACCGCCGTAGCGGGCAGTCAGATCACCGGTGCGCGCGGTGGCCTGCAGACGCCGGGCAGTCTCCTGCAAAAAGTCATCACCCACATCGTGGCCATGGGTGTCGTTGATAAGCTTGAAACCGTCCAGATCGATGAACGCCACGTAGACCGCCTCCCCGGTACGGGCAGCGTGGCCCAGCAGGCGCTTCATTTCTTCCACCAGATAGCGCCGGTTGGGCAGCTCGGTCAACGGATCGTGACGCGCGTGCAGGGTGAGGGTGGCATTGGCGGTTTCCAGCAGTTCATGCTCATGGTGGCGCTCGGCAAACAGGGTCAGGACCTGCCAGCAGCTTTGCACCATGGCCTGCTCCGAGTCACTGATACTGTCTTCACTGCCAATCAGCAACACGCCGCCAAGCAGTTCTTCGCCGCTGGCGGCGGACATCATGAACAGCAGGCTTTGGTCAGACTGGCCGGCAGCGGTCAATGCCCGCTGCACATCGGCATCGGCGTAATTGGCTTTGATGAACAGGGGCTGGAAACCAATATTGGCACGCGCGTCATCCAGCAGGGTGCCAATCAGGGGCTCAAAGTCTTTCTGGCGGGCATGCAGGACGTGCGCCATGCCTCGCTCTGCCACAAAAGGCACTGTGGTCAGCCAGAAGCTGCGCGCCGCAAAGCTGCGGGCAACACCGGCCAGTAATTGCGGCAGGTCGGACGAAGACAGGCACATGGCACCTACCTCGGCAATAAACTGCATTTCACTGGCACGGGCCTCGGCTGCCTCGGCCCGGTCAGTGGCCTCGCGGGCAATCTTCTCGCGCGACGCCTGTTGCGAAATCAGCCGGGAGAACAGATCAAGGACCTTGTTAACATCACTGCTGACATCCACTGCGTGGGCACTGGCGCCGCACAGGGTCCCGTAAAGTTCGCCGTCTTCAGTATACACCGGGCTGCTGAGATAGGTTTGCAGACCCAGAGCGGCCGCCGCTTCCGAGTCACCCCAGACTGATGGTACATCTTTGGTAAGGAAGCTTTTCTCCTGCAGCGCCCGTTTGCAAAGCGTATCGCTCCACGGCACGGTGAGGCCTTCGGGAATATTGAGATCACCGATATTGCGGGCGTACAGGATACGCTGCACGCCCTGCGCCTCATCAATGGTGGTCAGGTAGGTGCTTTCAAGATGTGTCATCTTTTCCAGCAGCTCCAGCATGGGCCGCGTCAGTTCTTCCAGATTACCGGCCCGTGACACTGAATGTGCAAGGTACTCCAGTGTATCCGCCATTATTTCCCCCTCTGGCTGACGCGCCGTTTACTAGAAATGGGCGCTGTCGCTCAACATGACATCTGAATCGCTCCACGCGTCAACAAGGCGCAGGCGCGCCAGGTCGGCTTCCCCGGCCTCGCCCGCCTGTTCCAGCGCGTCGGTCAGACCGTACAGCGCCCAGCCATTGTTTTGCAACAGTACCAGGTCTCTTTCAAAGACGTTGATCGCCTGGTTGTATTCGCCGGCCTCCAGGTGTGCCTGCCCCAGGAACAGACGCATGGATTGCAGCCAGTCTGGCGGCTCCATGTAGCGCAGCGCATCCTGCAAAGCGACGGCCTCACGGAAGGCGTCAATGGCGTCCTGATGGTTGCCACGGGCGCTGGCGATTTCACCGGCCAGGGCGTGGGAGGCGATCGCCAGCATGTCACTGGTGGTGTTGATGGCGGCACGCTGGTTGTCGAGCACCGGGTTATTGCGTACCTCCTGCAGGGCGTCGTATTCGGCCTGGGCAGCGTCAATGTTCCCCTGCCGCAGATACGCGGCGCCGTGCATGTAGTTGAGCATGCCGGTCAGGTAGGGTTGCTCGGGTGCCGGGTTTTCCAGCGCCAGCAACTCGTCAAATCGCCCGAAGGCCTTCAGGGTCATCCAGTGCGCGACAACCGTGCGCAGACCGCGCCCCTGGGTCAGAGCCTCCGGGTCGGCCATCGCCGCCATCGGCCCGGACACGTCAAGCGCGCGCTGGCTGTTGCCCTGCAGAATGCCGGCCCAGTGGATAAAGTTGGTGGCGTGACCACCGTGGTTGGTGGCGGACAGGAAATACGTGCCGGTGCGCGGCAGCGCCCGGTTGCCCCATTCGGCTACCACGGCATCATCGGCGCTGAGCGAGCGCTGGTTGGTGGTGATGGCATCGTCGTAGCGGCCGACGCGCATGTAGATATGACCGGGCATGTGCACCATGTGTCCGGCCATCGGCGTCAGTGATTCCAGCCGATCGGCCGACTCTTCTGCGCGGCCCGGCTCAAACGACGCTTCCAGCAGGTGGATATGCAGGTGGGTCAGACCCGGATGCCCGGGGTTCTGCGCCATGCCCTCCTCCATGACCTGCAGCGCACGTTCCACACCGGGAAGTGCGCTGCCGTCGTCAGGGTCGTAATAGGTCCAGGGGGTCGACATCATGATGCCGTGTGACACCAGGAAAGCAGCCTCCAGGTCATCGGGGTTGTTGGCGTAATTGGCCTCTGCGGCGTCGATGAACGCCTGGGTACGGGCCGCGACTTCGGGGTACGTCTCGGTATCGAACAACGGCGCCAGTGCCTCTATCAGCCCCCGTTCGGCGTCGGGGCGTGTGTCACGGGCCGCCATGGCTGCGTTGATGGCGCTGCGCCCGGCAGCCATGGGGTCATCCGGTGCGCCACCGTAGCGGCTGTTGGGATTGGGCCCAATGGCCAGCGCCTTGCCCCAGTGAATCATGGGATTGGCAGGCTCGAAACACAGCGCAGCATTGAACGAGGCGATGGCTTCGGGAAAATAGTAGCTGTAGGTCAAGCGCATGCCCTGATCAAAGTAGGCCTGGGTGGTTTCCATGGCGGTGCCGATACCGCGACTGTAGGTGCCCGAATTGCTGAGAATCGGCGCCAGCTCGTCAGCACAGGCAGCCATGTCCTGCAACGCAATCTGGCTGATGGCAGGTGCGGGGGCGCGCACGGCAATGGTTTCTTGCGGCGCTGGCTCTTCGCTGCTGCAGGCGGCAAGGCCGAGCAGGGCGACGGCGGCGAGCAGTCGCGGGAGTCTGATGGGCAGGTAATTGATGGCGTCAGGGTGCGTCACGGGCGTGTCATCCTCGTTATTATTGGCCGGAAATCAGATAGTTGATACTGGTGACTATACGCTTGTCAGGGCGTGGCGCCAAGCATGAGAGGCGTGGGTCTTCGGGACCAACGGATTATTTTGAAGGCAATCATTTCGGCACAAATGCGGATTATGAGCTATATCTGTTTGTCTGCTGCGACCTGGTTTGGCAATACGTTCCTGGCGAGCGACGGCTCGGGAGGTTCACGTTATCCCATTGGGGATTGCGAGGAGTGCAGTTGACGGTCAGTGTATGAAAAATAGACAAATCAAGTATTTGTTGGCCTTTCTGGGACTGGTTGTTGCTCTGTTAGTCTTCACGGTTGGCAGGGCAGCGACCATTCAGCCAATGCCAGTCTCTGCGGACGCGATATCGGCTTTTTTGTCAGTCATCGTGATTTCTTTAGTGATCACCGCCCGATCTGACGCGCCATTGCGACAGGATATACGGACCATCCTCTTTGTGCTGGCCGGCCTGGTTGCCTATACCGCAGTCAAGTCGGCCCTCGCCAACACTATCGGCCTGTCTGGCTATTTCTCACTGACATTGGGCGCCATCGCGTCAGCCGTTCTGCATTGCTCAATCCATGCACTCACGCAAAATCAATAAACATGATGGTGACGGGCGTACCGTTAAAGGGTTCTTCGCTGTAGACCTGCCAGCCCAGTTTGGCATAGAGCTGCGCCTGGTCCGGGGTATACAGGTACAGGCGTTTGACGCCGCTTTCCCGCGCATGCTGCATGACGCGCCTGACCAGCAACGAGCCGATGCCTTTGTGACGGTGCGGCTCGGCGACATAGACGCTGGCCAGCCAGGGGCTGAGCTCCGGGTGGCTGCTCATGTCATCGGCCAGGATACAGGCAGAGCCCAGCAGTTCGTCGTTGTCTTCTGCCACAAACGTGGTGGGGATCGCCTTGCCCTGCAGGTCCTCCTGCATCTCATCAATACGCTCATCCAGTGTGCGCGCCGGATTGAGGTAGGACCATTCGGCGTGGTGCCATCGGGCCAGCGGCAGCAGGTGATGGGGCTTGTCTTTCAGCGAGTTGATCTGCATGGTGCGGCCTTGTCTGTGGAATAGATGTAGGGGCCCATATGTAATAGCATTGCTCTCCCGTTTTCAAGCCGAGAGCCACTGTCCATGCGTCCCCGCAAAGTCCACCGCCTTGTTGGCATCCTGTTGTTGCTGCCCTTTGTTGCCTGGGCCAGCACCGCGATCTTTTTCCTGGTACGCCCGGCGTACACCGAGGCTTACGAGCAGTTGCAGGTGCGGCAGTTGTCCATGGGCAATATCATTCAGTTTGTACCGGATCCAGCCTGGCTGGAGGCGCGCTTCTCCCGCACGGTGCTGGGCGAGCATCTGCTGGTGCGTGATGCCCAGGGCTGGCAGCATCTGGACAGCTTTACGCTGGATCCCCGTCCGGGACCTACCGGTGATGAATTGCGCCTGCTGATCGACGATGCCACCCGGCATAATCCAGCGCGCTACGGAACAGTGCAGACCCTGTCGGGCTTAAACGCGGTCACTGATACCGGTGTGGAGATCAGCGTGGACTGGGACTCGCTGCGTATGAGTCAGCGCGGGCCTGATACCCGCTGGATCGACCGGATCTATGACATACACTACCTGCGCTGGACCGGTTTCGAGATTTTTGATCGCATTTTTGGCCTGTTTGGCTTATTTTTACTGATGTACATGACCTATAGCGGCGCGCGCATGGCGCTGGGCCGCCGATAACGGATGACGGGAGAGAGCGGAATGTTAGACAACACTAATATGATACGAAAATTTGGTACAGCGCTGGTGACTGCCTGGGCATTGACCAGTACGGCAGCGACGCTGGCCCAGAATGGCGCGGGCTATGAACTCCCCGATCCGGCCCGCTATGAGGAAGCGATACAGCGCTTCGAGGCGATGGATGAACAGTCTCCACCGCCGGAAAATGCCATTGTGCTGACCGGCAGCTCCAGCATCATGTTCTGGAATGATCAAGCACCGGCTGACCTGGCGCCGCTGACGGTGATCCCGAGAGGATTCGGGGGCAGCGTGATGAATGACGTACTGCATTTTCTGGATCGCGTGGCGCTGACCTACCAGCCGCGCGCAGTGCTGATCTATGAGGGCGACAACGATACGGGCCGCAACAACATCCCCAATGACGTCATTATCGAGCAGCTGCAAACCACCATTGATCGCATTCATGCCGAGTTGCCTGAGGCCCGAGTCTATGTCCTGTCGGTCAAGCCCAGTGTCGCGCGTCAGGCAACCTGGCCGATTGCGCAGGCGTTGAATGAACGCTACCAGCAGGTCGCTGCAGCGGATCCGCGGGTGCACTACATCGATGTTGCCACCCCGTTCCTGCAGGCAGACGGCAGCGTGATGACGGACATTTTTGTTGCCGACAACCTGCACCTGAACGAGAAAGGTTACGACATCTGGGCGGCCAGCATCCGCGAGGTGCTGATGGAACACGAAGCGCAATACGAGTGAAGAATGGGAAAAGAATGGGGACGGAGGCAATACTTTCCCTGAAAGTATTGCCTCCGTCCCCATTCTTTTCCCCGAACCCGCAACTGAGCAGGACTCAAACAATGACGCAACGTTTGCTAGCCAAAACACAGACCTTTGCCCTGGCCGCTGCCATGAGTTTTGGCATGCTGGCCCAGACACAGACCCAGGCGGATGATTTTATGTGGCTTGAAGAAGTTGAAGGTGAAGCGGCACTGGCCTGGGTTGAGGAGCAGAATGCCCGCTCCCTGCCGCAGATCCAGTCGCATCCGTCCTATCAGCAGCTGTACGAAAACTCGCTGGAGGTGCTGAACAGTGATGCCCGTATCCCGGGGTTCTCGCGACGCGGTGATTATCTGTATAACCTTTGGCGCGATGCCGAGCATGTGCGCGGCCTGTACCGTCGCACGACGCTGGCAGAGTACCGCACCGATGCGCCGCGATGGGAAACTGTGCTGGATCTCGACAAGCTTGCCGCTGACGAAGGCGAAAACTGGACCTGGGGTGGCATCAACTGTCTGTATCCGGACTACGACCGCTGCCTGCTGAGCCTGTCCATTGCCGGTTCTGATGCCGCGGTGGTGCGTGAGTTCAGCATCGCCGACAAGTCGTTTGTTGACGGGGGCTTCGTATTGCCGGAAGCCAAATCACGGGTGAACTGGCTGGACGAGAATACCGTCATTGTCGGCACAGATACCGGTGCCGGCAGCATGACCGATTCGGGTTATCCGGCGCAATTGCGGGTATGGCAACGTGGCCAGGCGATCGAAACAGCGACACCGTTGTACTCGACGCCGGCAGACTCGGTGTCCGTATATTCTTTCACTCTCCGTGATGGCGAGAACGCTTACCCGGTAATCAACGAGAGTCTGACTTTTTACACCTCGGACCGTTATGTTTTCCGAGGGGGCGACCTGACGCTTTTGCCGATTCCCAACGACGCTGGCATTGCCGGCCTGTTCCGTAACAATCTGTACATTGACCTTAAAAGTGACTGGCAGGGGTTCCCCCAGGGGGCCGTTGTGTATGCGCCCATGGATGATGTGCTTGCCGGTGAGGCGCAATTCAGGCTGTTTGTGCATCCCGATGAACGCAGTGCCATTCTTGATGTACAGATGACGGCGGATGCCATTTTGGTCAACTGGCTGGACAACGTCCGTGGCCGGCTGGACCGTTACACGCCGCAGGCCAATGGTGATTGGCAGCGTGAAACAGTGGCATTTGACCCTAATGGCTCCATCAGTATCCAGAACGCATCACACCTGAACAATGACTTCTTTGTCAGCTACAACAGCTTTCTGGAGCCGACGACGCTCTACCACGTGGACAATGACCTGGCGACCACCGCGATCAAACAACTGCCGGCGATGTTTGATGCCAGCCCGTTTGAAACCCGCCAATACATGGCAACCTCCGCGGACGGCACACAGATTCCCTACTTTGTGGTGATGGCACGCGATGCCCGGCTCGATGGCAGTCACCCGACCCAGCTGTATGCCTATGGCGGCTTTGAAATTTCCTATCGCCCGACGTACTCGGCAAGCATCGGACGCAATTGGCTGCATCAAGGCGGTGTCTATGTGCTGGCCAATATCCGCGGCGGTGGCGAGTTCGGGCCACGCTGGCACCAGGCTGCGCTGCTGAAGAATCGCCACAAGGCCTACGAAGATTTTGAAGCGGTGGCGGAGGACCTGATTGCTCGCGGCATCACTTCGCCGGAGCACCTGGGCATTCGTGGCGGCAGCAATGGCGGCCTGCTGGTCGGTGCGGCAGTCACCCGGCGCCCGGATCTCTACAACGCCGTGGTCAGCCAGGTGCCGCTGCTGGACATGCAGCGTTACAACAAACTGCTGGCCGGCGCCAGCTGGATGGGCGAATACGGCAACCCGGATGAAGAAGACATGTGGGCCTATATCCGCAGCTACTCGCCCTACCACAATGTGCATGAGGGTGTGGATTATCCGAAGATATTCTTCACCACCTCAACCCGCGATGATCGCGTGCACCCGGCGCATGCCCGAAAGATGGTGGCCAAAATGACAGACATGGGCCACGACGTGCTGTACTACGAAAACACCGAAGGCGGCCATTCAGGCGCGGCCAACAACGAACAGCGCGCCCAGCTTGATGCCCTGATCTACGCCTACCTGCTGGAGCGACTGCAGTAAAAGGAAAGAATGGGGACGGAGGCAATACTTTCAGGGAAAGTATTGCCTCCGTCCCCATTCTTTTCTAAGGAAACAACACCTTCAGCGCTTCGCGTGCCACCAGCTCACCGTGTTCCTGCACGAAGTGCCCGGCATCGGCGACTTCCAGCGGCGGCGGGCAGCCACGGATCAGTTTGCGCACGTTTTTCATCACCGGCGGGCCCAGCACCGGGTCTTTCATGCCGATCGCCATAAAGCTGCGGCCCTGCCATTGCTCACGCCACCAGTCACGGGCGCGACGGGAGACCTCGGCGCCGTCCGCGTTCAGATGATCCGGCACCAGATTGGGGAACTGGCGTACACCAGCCTTGTAACGCAAGCTGGGATACGGCGCGGCATAGGCCTGTGCCTCGGCATCACTCAGCGTGGGCTCGGCACGCTTCATCAATGCCGCGATGTCCATGTCCGGGCGGCTGTTGCAGTATGCCCGCCAGTCCTCAAACCCCTTCCCCAGAGGCACATCGCCAGTGCCCAGGCTGGTGTTCATGATCAGCAGATGCGTGAACAGGCCGTCAAACTCCATCGGCAGCGTCAGTCCCAGCAGGCCACCCCAGTCCTGCACCACCAGCGTCACCAGCTGGTCCTGGCGTTTGGTATCGATCACCGCTCGCACAAAGGCCAGCAGCATCTCGCGGTGGCGGGTGAAACTGTAGATGGCGTCATCTTCGGGTTTGTCGGAGCGACCAAACCCCAGCAGATCCGGCGCGATCACCCGTTGTCCGGCCTCAACAAACACTGGGATCATCTTGCGGTACAGGTAGCTCCAGGTCGGCTGCCCGTGCAGACACAGCACGATAGAGCTGGCATCCGCCGGACCTTCGTCCACGTAATGCACACGCAGCCCCTCAAAGCCCGGCAGGGTTTCAATGTAGTGAGGCTGGTAATCGTAGCCCGGCAGTTCGGTGAAGCACTCATCGGGAGTGCGCAGGACATTTTCATTAATCATGTTGATCTCCAGTCGAACAGAGAGAATGGGGACGGAGGCAATAAGGGGCAATAAAGAACCAAAAGTATTGCCTCCGTCCCCATTCTTCTAATAAAACACAGCGAGCCAGACGGTGTCGGTGTCGGGCGTGGTCCAGGCCACGCGGTGGCGGCAGCGTGCAGGGATATTGACATAGTCGCCGGGGCGCAGATGGATATCGCTGCGCCCGTCGTCGAAGGCAATGATCGCCTCGCCCTGCAGCACCAGCACCCATTCATGACGGGCCTGATCGTACCATTCATCGGCGGGCGTGGCATGACCACGCGAGACGATACGCTCAATCGTCGCCCCCTCTGCCTCGCCACCCGGTTGCCCTGCAAGGATGTCGGACAGCTCCTGTGCCTGCGGTGTGGTCGGCAAACCGCTGTACAGGTTCCCGCTATTGAATTCTGTCATGGCAGCCTCCGCGCTCGCCTTAGCTGTTATCATACCCGCGCGGGCAGGACTCGCACAGCTCCCAGCCCACAGGAATCGTTTTGACACCAAGCCACCCACAGTCAGACACGCTCTCACCGCAGGATACCGCCCGTCAACGGGTGCTACTGCTGATGATACTGCTCAACGCCTTTGCCACGCCGCTGATGCTGTCCTCGGCCAATGTTGCCCTGCCCTCGATCGCCCGCGACCTGAGCATGGATGCCGTCATCCTGGCCTGGGTGCCCATGGTGTACCTGATGGCCAGTACCATTTTTGTGTTGATTTTCGGGCGCGTGGCAGACTCCGTGGGCCGCAAACGCATCTTCCTGATCGGCACCGCCGCGGTGATTGTCAGCTCGGTTTATGCCGCGTTGTCGGTCAACAGCGCCATGCTGCTCAGCGCCCGCTTTGCCCAGGGCGTCAGCGCCGCCATGCTGTATGCCACGCAAATGGCGCTGGTCACCTCGGCGTTCCCGGCCCGGGTGCGCGGCAAAATGATTGGTCTGGTGGTCAGCTGCATCTACGTTGGCCTGTCCGCCGGCCCGCTGCTGGGCGGTTATGTGATCGACGTGCTGGGCTGGCGCGCCGCCTTCCTGTTACAGGTGCCGTTGGCCCTGGTAGTGCTGCTACTGGGTATTTTCAGGGTGGAAGGCGAATGGCGGGGCCGGACCCGCATACCCTTTGATATGCCGGGGGCCATTGGCTGGGCCATCAGCATCGTGCTGTTCTGCCTGGGCGTGTCGGGCCTGCCGGAAACCCGCGGCCTGCTGATGCTCGGCGCCAGCGTGGTGAGCATGATCCTGTTTGTGCGCCATGCACGGCGCAGCGATCACGCGATCTGGGATGTCAATCTGTTCTTCAACAACCGGGTGTTCACCATTTCCAGCCTGGTGTCCCTGTTGATGTACAGCGCCACCTACGCCGTGGTGGTGTTGATAAGCCTGTACCTGCAGACCCTGCAGGGCCTGTCGGCGACCCATGCCGGCATGGTGATGATGATCCAACCGGTGATCATGGCCTCGCTGGCACCGGTGACCGGCCGCCTGTCGGACAGAATAGAGCCTCGCATACTGGCCTCGGCGGGCATTACCATCACCGCCGTCGGACTGCTGTTATTGTCACGGCTGGATGCCGACACCAGCCTGGCCTATGTGATTGGCTCGCTGGTGCTGACCGGCAGCGGCTTCAGCCTGTTCTCCCCGCCCAATGTCAACGCCATCATGAGTTCGGTCAGCGAAGCGCATGCCGGCAGTGCGTCCGGTGCCGTCGCCACAACCCGCCTGATCGGGCAGCTCAACAGCATGGTACTGGTGACCCTGGCACTGGCACTGATGATGGGCAACACCCCGATCAGTCCCGAGACCTACCCGGAACTGGCGCGCGCGGTGGAGCTGAGTTTCAGCATCGGTGTGGCCCTGTGCATACCGGCCATTGTCCTGTCGCTGCTGCGCGGACGCGTGCATCCGGGCCGCTGACCCGCCGCCGGTGGCCGACACCGCTGCCTTCAGGCTATCATGCAGGCAGATCCGTTTTTATTGCCTGGTAACCCGTTCGTATGTCTGTTTTCACACCGCTCAGCCACAGCGAGATTGCACAATTCGTCAGCCGCTTTGACGTCGGCGACTTCATTGATGCCCAGGGTGTCAGCGGCGGCAGCGAAAACACCAACTATTTTGTGGACTGCCAGGCCGGCCGTTATGTCCTGACCCTGGTAGAACGTGGCCCCAGTGCCGACCTGCCATTTTTCATCAAACTGCTGGATTGCCTGCATACCGCCGACCTGCCCGTGCCTTTTGTCATCACCGATCGTGACGGCGTGGCCCTGCACAGCCTCAAGGACAAACCTGCGCTGCTGCAACCCAGGCTCAGCGGCCAGCATGTCGAACACGTGAGCGCCGACCAGTGCGCGGCGCTGGGACAGATGCTGGCCCGGCTGCATCAATCCGCATGCGACCTGACACGACACAGTGACCGGGGGCCACAGTGGACGGTACACAAGGCACTGGGCCTGCTCAACGACCCGTGGCAGAAACACCGGTCCTGGCTGGAACCGGCGCTGTTGCAGCTGCGCGACTGGCTGGAATTCTCCGGCGACCACGCACCTGCGCAAACGCTGCCCACCTCCATCATCCACGGCGACCTGTTCCGCGACAATGTGCTGTTCCAGGGCAACACCATCAGCGGGGTGATTGATTTCTACAATGCCGCCAGCGGCTGGCAGCTGTTTGATATCGCGGTCTGCGTCAATGACTGGTGCATCGACAATGCCGACCCCGGGTTTACCCTGAACCGCGAACGCACGCGCGCCCTGCTCAGCGCCTACGCCGGTCAACGCCCGTTCAGCGATGCAGAACAACGCGGCTGGCCATCAATGCTGCAATTGGCGGCGCTGCGCTTCTGGGTTTCGCGCCAGCAGTATGCACTGGCGCACAAGGGCCAGACCGGCATCCTGATCAAGGATCCGGACTACTTTCATCAGGTGATGAAAATGCATGTACGGAACCCGGCGCTGGCAACCGACCTCCTTTGACACAACCTCACAAGCGGATAACAACAACATGACCGGCAATCACAGACCTGAGACCAGCACCGACGATAACACCGCCCCCGCACCCTTCCCCCTGTTTCTGCTCGCCAGCCTGCTGTTGTACGCACTGCTGTATCCGCTGCTGTCCTGGACCGTGTTCTCCGAAGACGATTCGCACCTGATGCGGGTGGCCATGGACTACGCCGGGTGGCAGCACTTTTTTGTGCCGGAGATCTACCGCGAATTGTCCGCCGCCAACTACACGCCGATACCCCTGGTGGTCTACAAAACCCTGGTCAGCTGGTTTGGCATGAGCACCGATGCATTTCTGGTATTCATGATTGTCGCCATGAGCCTGGTGTCGGCACTGGCCGCAACCCTGACCGGGCAGATCACCCGCAGCCGCATGGCGGCCTGGGCAGTGATACTGCTGATTTTCTCCAGCATGTCCATGCACACCCTGATCACCCGCTTTTACACCATGCACTACCTGATTGGCGGCATTTTTGCCCTGGCAGCGCTGGTGGTGATCTTCCGTCGTAACCCCACTACCTGCTCCCCCTGGCTGCCGGCCGTGCTGCTGTTGCTGGCCCTGATTTCCAAAGAGGTGTACCTGGTGCTGCCACCCCTGGTCGGCCTGTATGCGCTGTACCATCGCAATGTCAGGTTGGCGATTGGCGCCGGTGTGGCACTGGCGCTGTACCTGGTATTGCGTACCTGGATGCTGGGCATGTCGGTCGATATCGGTGGCGAGAGCAGCTACTTCGCCGGCTTCTGGGGCATCAGCGGCGCAGCCTGGGCAAGTTTTATCGGCTGGTATCTGCAGACCCGCATGTTCATCCTGGCAGCCGTGGTGCTTGCCCTGTTTCTGAACACCCGACGCACGCTGATGCTGCTGCCCCTGGCGCTGGTGTTTGCTGCGCCGGGACTGGCGGTATCGCACGGCATCGTTGAACATACCCTGCACGGCGACCGGATCTTTTTTGCGTTTGATTGCGCCCTGGCCATTGTCGCCGTGATTGCCATCGCGCAGTCCGCCTACTTCCAGCGTTTTGCCAAACCACTGCCGATGCTGGGTCTGCTGGCGCTGTTCCTGATGGTGCATGTGTTCAACAATGCCAGTTACCGTACCCAGACCGAACAGATGGCAGACTTCCGCATCACCCGCTTCCTGCTCGACAACCTGGCCGATCTGGAAGGCGCCACCCTGTTCGTGCCGATGAACTTTATTCAGGGTGACCTGATGCGGGTGCATGACGCGCTGGGGCAGCCGCCGATCTTTATCACACAGAACTGCATTGCCGCGCTGGGCGCTGCCGAGGGTGAACTGACCATGTTCAATGGCAACGGTGAACTCATTACCCGCGAAGACCTGACGGCCAATTGCATCCCCGCCAGCATCGATCCTGTGGTCGACATCGCGCCGCGTTACAACAACGGCCTGCTGCAATGGCAGCTGCAGTTCCCCGACGGTTTCAACGGCGGCGTCCTGTTCGTCGACCGCGCGTTTGCGGTGCCCATCCCGGCCTTTTCGCAGCAGCTGGTAAAACCGGCGCCCGGCGAACGCTACCAGTTGTTCGCCAATAATGGCGTCAACTGGTGGTTCTCCGAGGTGGCGCCGATGGAGATCATCACCGACTAGTCTGCCGGGGTCATCGCCGCCAGCACCGACTCGGCCAGCGTCCATACCGGGCGCGGGCCGCGGGTGGTGACGCCCATGCGCATGACAATCAGGTCCTGGTCCGGGAACATCAGGATGTTCTGCCCTTCAAAGCCGGACAGGTAATACATGTTGGCCGGCAGATTCGGTAACGGGCGACTATCAGGATCGCCTGGCGCACCGGCATTGAGCCACAGCTGCACACCGTACTGGCCACGCTCGGCAGCAGGCGCAGGTGTCACACTGTAATCGACCCAGCCTTCAGGCAGAATGCGCTCGCCGTTCCACATCCCGTCCTGCAGATACAGCAGCCCGAATTTGGCCCAGTCGCGCGGCGTCGCATACATATACGACGAGCCGACAAAGGTGCCACTTGCGTCAGGCTCAATCACCGCCGAGTTCATGCCCAGTTTACTGAACAGCCGCTCTTGCGGAAAATTGAAATAATCCTGATAGTTGGTGAACAGCTGACGCTGGATGCGGGAAATGATGTTGGTGGTGCCGCTGTTGTAATAAAATGTGCTACCCGGCGCATGTGCCAGCGGTTTGTCGATGGTAAACGCCGCCGTGTCACCCGTGGTGTACAGCATCAGGATAACATCCGACATGGAGCCGGCTGTGTAGACTTCCGAATACTGCATGCCACTGGTCATGTGCAGCAGGTGCTCAAGCGTAATGCGGCGACGCTCATCGCCATCGGTGCGCCACTCTGGCACATTAGCGGGCGCATCCACGTGCTGCAAGCCATCAGCGGCCAACATGCCCGTGAGCGCAGCAGTCACGGTTTTGGTCATTGACCAGCCCAGTTGCGGCATGTCAGCGGTGAAAGGGTCAGCGTACTGTTCGGCAATGATCCTGCCCTCGTGAATCACCAGCACCGCACGGGTATCAATGTTCTGATTGGGCTCGATGTCTGCAAACGCCTGGTCGACCGCCGTGTTGACCGCCGCCATGTCGAAACCGGGCACATCGTCCGGCAGGCTCACCTGGTTACCGATGGGCCACGGCTGGTCATCCACATCCGGCCTGGCGGGATACAGCGCCGGATCGAACTGCGCACGCAGACTGATGGGAGACACATCCTTCAGCAGGGTGCAGCCAAGCTGGTCACGGTACAGGGCACGGACCGTCATGGTGTCACCGTTGACGGCCATGGCACCGGTGACAATATCGTCTTCAAAGGTAAAATCCGCCGCGCTCAGCGCGTCGCTGTTCAGTTCGCGGGACATCACATGTGCCACGGTACGGCCACCCACCAGAACGGATGAGCACAGGCGCTTGACGGCGCTGCCCAGGGCAATCTCGGCCGCCAGCGCGGCCTGCGCCAGCGCCTCCGCATCCGGTGCCGCCTCCTGGTCAGCCACCTGTTCTGCCATGGCCTGCATGGCCGACGGCGATGTCGGCACAGGCGCTTCGGGTTCGGAACAGGCGGCAATGACACCGGCCAGGCCGGCCGTCAGTGACAGCGTTAACAAGCGGGAATAATTCAAAACAGTGACTCCTGCGCAAAAATGGATAAATCGATGCTGTTGGCCATCGCCGCATAACCAGCATCATTGGGGTGAAGGTTGTCCGAGGTGTAGGCCGCTGGCAAGCGGGCCGGATTGTCCGGGTCAGCAATCGCCGCGTCAAAATCAATGACGGCATCAAAGAACCCGCTGTCACGAATCCAGGCGTTAACCAGCTGGCGCTTGGCCTCACCGGCCTCGCTGAAATACCCGGCGCCTTCGAACGGCGTCAGCGTGGCGCCGATCACCTTGATGCCATGCGCCCGTGCCCGCTCCGCGACCTGCCGGTAGCCGGCAATGATCTGCGCGGCGCTGACCTGCTGATCGGTGGCCATGCTCACCGACATGCCCATGTCGTTGATGCCTTCCAGTAACACGAGATGGCTGACATGACTCAGCGCCAGCACGTCGCGCTCAAAACGGGCCAGCAGGTTTTCACCGAACATGGGCGAGCGTTCATGCAACACACGGTTGCCGCTGAGGCCGGCGTTGGCAACGGCGTAAGTGGGCATACCGGCTTCATTGCGCAGGCGCAGCGCCAGCAGATTGGGCCAGCGGTTGTTGGTATCGACGGTGGAGCCGACGCCGTCCGTGATGGAATCACCCACGGTGACAATGGTGGACACCGCGTCGCCGCCGCTGACATCGATGGCGGTCAGGTAATGCCAGAACGCGATCGCCTGCGCATCATCCAGGCTGGCGGCCCGGGTGGCATCGCCGGCCGCACCGACATAGGAGGTCTGCATGGCCGCCCGGTGGGTGGTCGGTAATCCGCTGGGCTCGGGCAGATACAGACTGATACTCAGGCTGGTGAAAGCATCGACCGGAAACGGCAGCGGATCGCTGAACACGACGGCGCCGCGCGGAATGATGATGTCCGGCTGCCCGCCAAAGCTCAGGCTTTGCAGGGTGCCTGCCGCGATGGCGCTGCCACGGCCCTGCTCGGCAATGCTGGCGGCGCCAATGTGCAGGGGTTTATTGCCATGGGTGTTGGACAGGCGGATACGCACCGTCTCACCGCCGGCCGTGACATGGGCAATCAGGCGCAGGGTCTGGTCGTCAAACTCGTTGTGACCGGCAGCATCGGCCGGCAGCATGCCGGGCGGCAAAGTACTGGGACTCATGGCCCAGGCCGTGACCCAGTGTGGCGCCTGTTGCTGGCTGGCATCCTGGGCGCTGGCGGCAGTCAGGCCTGCCCCGGCGACCATGATCAGGGTCAGCAGCCAGGCGGACAGGCGGCATGGGTGACGGGACGCTTTACGTGACAGTGCAGGTGACAGCTTCATGTTGTGTGGCTCCAGCTTGTTTTTGTTGTTCGCACGCGTCGTTCATCATACGCCAACACAGCCCGGCTGTCCCCGGCCGGCCAGTTGGACGCTATCTGACGCAAATCCGCTACCTGCTGTCCGGAATTGCTTACATTATCTGCGAATGTGCATTAATATCATGCGCTTATTTTGTCCTTATGGTTCATGTTGTCGGGATGTATTAAATAATGCCAAGAAAAATCGCTGCTGTATCGGGCTCCTGCCTGTTGTTGTGCGCGTCTGCTTTCAGTGTGACTGCCTGGGCCCAGCCCCCACAAGCCTCTGACGACACGGACCCGTCATCCCTGCCCACCAATGCCCCGCGGCAGTTTCGCGCGGTGCGGGTCGACCAGCCACCGGTCATTGATGGCATCATTGATGATGCGGTGTGGCAACAGGCCAACGTCATTACCGATTTCCACCAGACCCGGCCAGGCAACGGCACGCCGACCTCCGAGCGCACCGAGGTCTACGTGGTTTACGACGAAGACGCGCTGTATGTTGCTGCGCGCATGTACGACAGCAACCCCGAACTGATCGCCGCCCCGGTGATTCGTCATGGCCAGGGCATGCCCTCCGATGACCGGCTGGTGGTGATCCTCGATCCGTTCAATACCGGCCGCGCCGGTTACCGGTTCGAAACCAACCTTAATGCGGCTCGCCATGACTCGCTGTACACCAGTGTCACCAGTTTCTCGCTGGACTGGAACACCATCTGGGATGTGGCCACCAGTGTCGATGGCGAGAGCTGGATTGCCGAGATTGAGATACCCTTCAAGTCCATCCCCTTTGACCCGGCCATTGAAACCTGGGGCTTCAATTTCGGGCGGGCCATCCGCCGGCGCGGCGAAGAGATGGCCTGGGTGTCACAGAACCGCACCTACAACCCCAGCGTCTCCGGGCAGATGGTCGGCATCAGTGGCATCAGCAAAGGCGTGGGCCTGGACCTGGTGCCGTCACTGTCGGTGAACCGCCGCCGGGAATACGACCCGGCGACCAACGAGACGTCCACCGAACCGTCCCTGGATGCCTTCTATCGCATCACCCCGTCGCTGAATGCCGCGCTGACCATCAACACCGACTTTTCCGCCACCGAGGTGGACAATCGCCAGGTCAACCTGACCCGCTTCAACCTGTTTTTCCCGGAAAAACGCGATTTCTTCCTGAATGACTCCGACCTGTTCCAGTTCGGCAACATCGGCGGCATGGCCAGTGGCAACGACGCCACCTCACTGGGCAGTCGCGAAAACGCCCGGCCGTTTTTCTCCCGCCGCCTGGGCCTGAGTGAAACCGGCGCGCCAGTAGACATTAACTATGGCGGCCGTATCAGTGGCCGGGTGGGCCGCTGGAATATCGGCACACTGGCCATCCGCCAGGATGAGTTCGGCGCGGTGGATGCGTCCGATCTGTTTGTCACCCGCATCTCGGCCAACGTGCTGGAAGACTCGGGCATCGGGTTTATCTACACCAACGGCGACCCCGCCTCCAATGTCGACAACAGCGTGGTCGGTGTCGATTTCAAATACCTCAACAACCGCCTGGCCAGCGGGCGCACGGTGGAAGCCGATGCCTGGTTCCAGCAGTCCGATACCCCTGGCCTGGACGGCGATGATGCCTCCTTCGGTGTTGGCCTGCGCATGCCCAATGCCACCGGCCTGAGGGGTCGCATGGCCTACAAAGAGGTGCAGCGCAACTTCAACCCGGCGATGGGGTACATCAACCGCGCCGACGTACGCGATCTGACGGCAGATGTGGGTTATACCCACTTTTTTGGTGGTGACGTCTGGCAGACCGCGTTTGCCGGTATCGATGCCCAGCGCATCGAACGACTTGAAGGCGGGCTGCAAAGTCAGGCGCTGGTGTACCGGCTGCTGGAACTGCAGACCAATACCCGCGATGGCATCAGCCTGTCGTACACGCGCAATGACGAGAATGTGCTGCGGCCGTTCACCCTCTACCGCGACCAGAACCGCCAGGTGGCGATTCAGCCGGGGCAGTATCAGTTCTCGGAAAGCGAGATCAGCCTGAACACCGGTGGCCAGCGCCGCGTGTCGGGCCGGTTTAACTACCTGCAGGGTGATTTCTATAACGGCGAGCGCACCAACATCAGCGGCTCGGTGACCTGGAACCAGTCGCGCTTTTTTGTGCTGTCGGCCAACTACGACTGGAATGATATCAGCCTGCCGCAGGGCGATTTTATTGCGCGCCTGACTTCGGTGTCGACGCAGGTGGCCTTCTCCTCAACGCTGTACTGGATCAGCCTGCTGCAGTACGACAACCTGTCCGAAGAGCTGGGCATCAACACCCGCCTGCAATGGATTCCGCGCGCCGGTCAGGAAGGCTTTATTGTGCTGAACTACAACATGCAGGACCTGGACAAGGACAACACCTTTGAGTCGGCGTTCTCGGATCTGACGGTTAAGTTTCGCTACACGTTCCGGTTCTGATTACGGGGCCAGACGATTGTTGTCGAGGTTGTGCCTGTCATAGGCCAGCACGATGCGCGTGTCCGGTTCAACCAGCGCGGCATCCTTACCGTCATAACGCAGACGGGTGAGGATGTCGCTGATCACATTGAGGCGCGCCTGGCGCTTGTCATCAGCCTGCACAATGGTCCATGGCGCAACCGCGGTGTGCGTCCGCGCCAGCATCTCATCGCGGGCCATGGAATAGTCTTCCCAAAAATCCAGCGCCTGGGCATCAATGGGGCTGATCTTCCACTGCTTCAGTGGGTTGGCTGCACGCGCCTGCAAGCGGCGTTCCTGTTCCGCGCGGGAAATATCAAGGTAGTACTTCATCATCTTGACGCCCGAGCGCACCAGCATATCCTCGAACTCAACCACCGAACCCATGAACTCTTCGTACTGATCCAGCGAACAGAACCCCATCACCCGCTCCACGCCGGCGCGGTTGTACCAGCTGCGATTAAACAGCACCAGCTCGCTGGCCACCGGCAGGCAGGGCACGTAACGCTGGAAGTACCACGCTGACTGATCACGGTCTGAGGGTTTGCCCAGCGCCACGACCCGGGTTTCGCGCGGGCTCAGATGCTCAACAATGCGTTTGATCACGCCATCCTTGCCGGCCGCATCACGGCCTTCAAAAAGGATCAGGATCTTGTCATTGCCCGCGATAAAATGCCGCTGCAATTTGACCAGCTCGATCTGCAGATTGAGTAACCGGTTCTTGTAGACAGACCTGGAAATGGGTGACATGGCAGACCCCGGATTCGTTTTAACGACGTGTCATGGTATCTTGCCCATGCGCCCGTACAATTGCAATGCAGCCATCGGCAGCCGGGAACACGCCATGCATGACGATGACAACCACATAATCCAATCGTGGCACACAAACGCCAAACCCTGGGTCAACGCTGTGCGTGAACAGCAGATCGAGTCACGACGGGCCGTGACTGACCGGGCCATCGTTGATGCCATCAAGGCCCATGCACCGGCGACCGTGCTCGATGTCGGGTGCGGCGAAGGCTGGCTGGCGCGGGCATTGACCGAATACGGCATGCAGGTCACCGGTGTCGATGTGGTGCCTGAACTGATCGCCGCCGCTCGCCAGGCGGGCGGCGGTGACTTTCACGAGCTGGCCTATGACGCACTGGCCGCACATCCGTTCCCGTACCGGTTTGATGCCATGGTCTGCAACTTTTCATTGCTTGGGGGGCAGTCCACCGAAAGCGTATTCCGCGCCGCCACGCAGCTGCTCACACCCGGCGGCCTGATGTTTGTACAGACCCTGCACCCGGAAACCGCCGGCGGTGACCAGCCCTATGTTGACGGCTGGCGTCCGGGCTCATGGCAGGGGTTCCAGCCGGCACTACGTGAGCAGTTCCGTGACCCGGCACCGTGGTACTTCCGCACCCTGGCAAGCTGGCAGGACCTGTTTGTTGATGGCCGGTTGACCCTGATTGAGACCCAGACACCGGTTCGTTCAGCTGGCAGTCAGCCAGTATCCGTTATCTTCGTGGCTAAATGTTAACGTCATTTAGACCATGAGGAACGCCTGTGAAAAGTGTCTCCCGTACCAGCGCGATTGTGCTGGGTTTATCACTGGTCCTGGGCTTAAGCAGCTTAGGCTATCTGCTGGGCAGCTTTGCCGTCGCTGTCAAAGAGTATGAACGCACGGTCACCGTCAAAGGCCTGGCCGAGCAGGAGCATACTGCCGACATCGTGATCTGGCCCATCCAGTACACCGCCGCCGACAATGACCTTGGCGCGCTGTATGCCACGCTCGACGAAAACAATGCCAGTATACGGACGTTCCTGCAAAGCAACGGCCTGCCCGAGGACGCAATCAGCCTGGCACCGCCTGCGATCACCGACCGGCTGGCACAATCCTACGGCGACGGCTCACGCGCCGAGTTCCGGTATACCGCCACGCAGGCGCTGACGGTGTATTCGTCGGAGATTGCGCTGGTGCGCGGACTGATGAGTTCATTGTCTGACCTGGGCCGCGAAGGCATCGTGTTTTCCGGTGCTGAGTATCACCTGCAACCGGAATACCTGTTCACGCGCCTGAATGACATCAAGCCGGCGATGATTGAAGAAGCGACCCGGGAAGCGCGTGCGGCGGCCATCAAGTTTGCCGATGATTCCAACAGCGAGCTGGGCAAGATAAAAAATGCATCGCAGGGCCAGTTCAGCATCAGCAACCGCGATCGCAACAACCCGCATATCAAGAATGTGCGCGTGGTGGTGTCGGTGGAATATTATCTTTCTGATTAAAAGAGTATCAGCGCCGCCGCTCGTGCGCCAGCAACCACTGCTTGCGTTCGAGACCACCGCCGTAACCGGTCAGAGCCCCACTGGCCCCCAGCACCCGATGGCAGGGCACGATGATGCCAATCGGGTTGCGGCCATTGGCCATGCCTACCGCGCGTGACGCTGAGGGTTTGCCAATGCGGGCGGCCAGCGCGCCATAACTTTCAGTTACACCATACGGTATCTCACACAGGGCCTGCCAGACGCGTTGCTGAAACTGCGTGCCGATGCCGGCCAGTGGCACATCAAAGTGTTGCAACTCGCCGGCAAAATACGCCGCCAGCTGGTCGCGCACTGAGACAAAGACGTTGTCATCATGCACGCAGTTCAATGGCAACGCCGGCCGATGTTTCTGCGCTGTCATATACAGACCGGTCAGGGCATCGCCGTTGCCGGTCAGGGTTAACACACCCAAAGGCGAATCAACTTCGCTGTAGTAGCTGTTGTTTATCATGTCACCTGGCTCCTTTTTTCATAAATACAGACGTGTCTTAACCACCGGCGCTCAATGAGTGCCACACATGTATCGCGGCGTAGGCGCGCCAGGGCCGCCATGCCTCGGCTTCGGCCTGCAACACCTTGGGCTTGTCCGTCTCCATGATTTTCATCAGTGCCAGATCCGAGGCGGGGAAGGCATCGGGATCGCCCAGTGCGCGCATGGCAATGTACTCGGTGGTCCACGGGCCAATCCCGGGCAGCGCCAGCAGTTGCGCCCGTACCTGCTCTGCATTGACAGAAGGCTCAAGTATGATGTGGCGACCCGCCACGGCCCGGGCCAGTGCCAGCACCGTGGCGGCGCGCTTGCCGGTCAGTCCCAGTGCAATCAGTTCGGTCAGGTCCGCTACAGCCACTGCCTCCGCCGTTGGCGCCAGCCGATCCAGCGCCGGAAACGGAGTAACAATGCTGCGACCAAAACGCTCCACAAAACGCCCGAATACTGTGGTCGCCGATTTCACACTGACCTGCTGGCCGACAATGGCGCGCAGCGCCAGCTCGAACCCGTCCAGGGTGCCCGGCACCCGCAAACCCGGTGTGTGCAAAACCATGTCACGCAAACGCGGGTTGCTGCTGAGCTGCTGATCAATGATCAGCGGGCTGGCATCCAGATCAAACAATCGGCGCAGGCGCATCTGCAACTGCGGCAGCACCGGCAGCAATGACAGCGACACATCCACTGTCAGCACCGAATCCGAATGCGGCTGTGCGGCAATCCAGCCTTCATGCCCATCAATCGCGACCGTGCGCAGGTATCGCCGGCCATTGATACATTCGGTGCGACCACTGCCACGTCCAGCCAGGAATCCGGCCAGCGCCTCCCAGGCCAGCGGGCCGCGAAAGCCCAGTTTGATCGGCACGCTGTCACCGGCCTCGGCGTTCTTGTTGCGGCGCAGGGTGTGCGGGCTCAGCCGGTAGTGTTGCGCGAAGATACGATTGAACTGCCGCACGCTGGCAAAGCCACTGGCAAACGCCACATCGACAATGCGCAAGGGCGAATCAGTCAGCAACTGTTTGGCCAGCAACAGCCGTCGGGTGCGCTCCAGCGCCAGCGGCGTGACGCCGTATTCGGTTTGCACAATGCGGCGCAACTGTCGCGAGCTGAGGCCAAATCCCGCCGCCAGATCTTCCATGCTGTCGGTGGCCAGCGCCCCGGCCTGGATCGCATCGAATAACAACCGTGCACTTTGCCGGACGCTGTCGATGGGCGCCCGTCCCGGTGCCAGCTCCGGGCGGCAACGCAGGCAGGGTCGAAACCCGGCGGCTTCGGCACTGGCCGCGTTCGCATAAAACGAGCATCGCTGCCGGCCCGGCGTACGCACCGTACAGACCGGCCGGCAGTACACGCCGGTAGACGAGACACCCACAAAAAACAGGCCATCAAAGCGCGCGTCGCGGGCCTGGACAATGGGATAACAATGGTCGGCGGCAAGATTCATGTCAGGCAGAATAGCACCCCTGAATCTGCATGGCTGGCCCTTTTCGGACGTTATCCTTGGCGCTCCATGTTGATTTGACAGTGCCGGGGACCTGCGCCAGATAATCCAGCGCCGATTGATGCATAATGCCCGGTAACTGATGGTTTTGATCTTAAGACGATACCCATGACCGGAAGGTTCAATTTTTTATCTGGCCGGTGCCAGGCGGCAGGAAACTGACATGGAAAGTTTTGCACTGATCCTGATCTACCTGATCATCGGCACGCTGCTGCGCCGGGTCAGACAGTTTCCTGCCGACACCGGCACCGTGCTGAACCAGTATGTGATATTTGTAGCCCTGCCCGCGCTGGTATTACAGAAAATGCCGCTGCTGGCGTTTTCCAGCCAGCTCTGGATTCCGGCCGTATTGCCGTGGGTGTTGCTGCTGAGCACCGCCGGCGTGGTGTTGCTGGTGGGCAGACTGCTGCACTGGGATCGCAATGTGGTGGGCGCATTGCTGGTGGTGCTGCCGCTGGGCAATACCTCGTTTCTGGGCTATCCCATGGTGGAAGCGTTCTACGGTGATGTCGGCTTGCCCTTCGCCATCATCTACGACCAGGCCGGGTCGTTTCTGGCGCTGGTGACTTATGCCGCCATCCTTGCTGCCTGGTTCAACCCCAACGCGGACACCCGACCCAGTGCGGGCAACATCCTGCGTAAAATCCTGCTGTTTCCCGCCTTTATCGCCCTGCTGCTGGGCCTGGCCTTAAAAGGCTGGCCTTATCCGCCCTTCATGACCCTGGCGCTGGACTCGCTGGCATCAACGCTGGTGCCAGTGGTGATGATTGCCGTGGGGTTTCAGTTACGTCTGAAACTGGAAACCGGGCAGAAGACGCCGCTGGTGATGGCATTGGGTTTTAAACTGCTGCTGATGCCGGCACTGGCGGCGGCGCTGATTATGCTGTTGCAGCCTCAGCCTTTACTGGCGCAGGTAGTGGTGTTGCAGGCCGCCATGCCACCCATGATCACCGCCGGCGCGCTGGCCATCGGCGCTGGACTGGCACCGCGCTTTGTTGCCGCGCTGGTCGGACTGGGCCTGCTGGGCAGCTTTGTCACCCTGCCCCTGTGGGTCTGGTTGCTGCAGGCGTGGGTGTAATCTGCCTATAATGCCGTTAGCCACCCATGCACGCTGCCAGCAGATTTTCACGTGACCCAGCCAACCAACACCGACACAATCACCAACCCGAACGACCGCATTGCATCTGGCGCAGGCTCACCTGGTGACTCGCCGCTGCACTTTCTGGTGTTCTCGTTCAACCGCGGCGAGTTCCTGGCCCACTGCATCAACAGCATCCAGCGCTGCGCGCCCGGTTGCGCCATCACCATCCACGACGACAACAGCACCGATACACAGACACAACAGATACTGGCCGAGCTGGCCGATTCAGACGCAGGGATCCGTGTGGTGCAACCGCCCGCCGACAATGGCGACAGCAAACACGGCGGCCTGTACGGCAATATGCAACGCGCCTGCGCCGCGGTGGATGACAACACGCTGATCTGCACCCTGCAGGATGACATGCAACTGGTACGCCCGCTGCGCCGCGTCGACCTCGATCACTGGCTGGCCCTTTACAACAGCGGCCAGCACCGCGGCTTCCTGCAGCCCGCATTTCTTAAAAGCCTGGGCGCCAAAGTCAGCGCTGACGATGTCAGCTACGACAGCAGCAATCAGGTCTATCACGTCAATCGCCACAAGCGCAGTGCCGGCGCCTGGTACTCCGACGTGTTCATGATTCAGGCGCGGCTGCTGCGGGAACACAACTGGCAGTTCGCCAGCCGAGAATCCGGCAACGAACAGCAGGCCCGCCAGCATTTTGAACAGATGGGCTACTTACGCAATCCTTTCGTAGCCTGGCTGCCCGGCGCCCCCGCCTGGCGCGGCAAACGCCGCACCCTGGCCATGAAACTGGCCGAACGCCAACGCCACTGTGGTTTTTATCCGTTCAGACTCATGAACGAGGATGAAAGTGCGGCATTCTGTGCGCGTGATGCGGAGCAATTGCCAATTGCGGAGACCTGGTTGACGCTTGAATCCGCTAAGCTGGCCAAGCCCTGGTTCTATTATCCGCTGCAGGATCAGCGCGCCCTGAAGCTGGTCAATCGGCTGGAGCTGCAACTGGGCAAGCTGCTGGGCCGCTGAGCCCGCACACGGCGCGGTCGGCCGGCCTGCAGGGCGGTCACGAACCTGAAGATCTCGACTGCACGAACATTCCGCCGCGACGGATCAGTGTACATGCGCACGATACAAATGTTATGTTCTGCGAAGCGGCCCGCAACATACTGATTTTATTGAACTGTCATAGAGGTTTCGTTTGGATTTCGTGTTTATGTCGTTTTTTATCGATCAAAAAAGCGCAAGACTTGGCTCACCTCAAACAGCAAGGGTGGAGTCATGATTGTGCGGAAGTTGCGATTGAAGAGAGGGTGGTCTCAGAGCCAGCTGGCCGAAATGGCTGGTGTCACCACCCGCACTATTCAGCGGGTCGAACAAGGCCATCGGCCGAGTTTGGAAACCTGCAAGGCGCTCGCATCTGTGTTTGAGGTAGATCTATCTCTTTTACAACCAGAGGATGAGCCAATGCAAAACGATACCGAATTGAAGGCGGATGAACAAAGAGCCCTCCTGTATGCCAAGCGCATGAAGGAGTTTTATGAGTTTCTGATTACCTATGTGGTCTTGGGAGCAGTCTTTCTTGTTGTCTTCCACGGCGAACCAGTTGTTTACATTATTTTCGCGGGTCTTGGAGTCGGGCTGATCGTTCAGGGGCTGATAGCATTTGAAGTCGTTAGCTTCATGAGCCCTGGATGGGAGAAGCGGCTGGCTGAGAAAAAGCTGGGGCGTAAGCTCTAAAGCTTTATGCCTGGCCCGCACATAACAATCCGATCAGCGACGCGCCCTTGGGGCGCCGGACAATGGCTACGCCATCGCCGGTTACCAAGGGCGTTATGTGTCTCAGTCAATCCTATCGACGAGACAGGCGCGAAACGGCTAGAACACGTAAATAAATCCAACCCCTACTTCCGCTTCATAGTTGCTGCGCGCGATCGGGCTATCCTGAATGTCGCTGCCAAAATGCTCGTAGAGCACCTCGCCGAAAACCTGCCAGTTTTCGTTGATGTAATGACGAACCGTGTAATTCAGACCAATCGAACGAAACCCGCCATCCAGCTTGGTCTCAGCCAGTCCCGATGCCGCTGACTGCCCAGCGTTAATGCCAAAATCCCGGTTTGCGCGCTCGCTGTCGTTAAACACGGCAACGATGCCCAGTTCGGAACCGGTGCCGTCATTCTGGTCACCGAAGCGGAGTCCGGCGCCAAAAAGACCCAGGTTTCCGTTGTCACCGGTGATCACGCGACCGTCCAGCCAATACCGCCAATCCGAATCGAAGGCACGACGCGCCTGTAGTACGAATTCAGTCCCCTCCTCGGTATTGCCGAGTCCATCCAGTCGGCCGTCATCGGAATCGCCTTCTTCCCGGCCTTCATCGAAAGCCACCGTGGCTTCGAACAGCCAGGTGTCGGAACGACGTCCGCGCCACCCTAGCGCCTCGCCGGCAAAGTAGAAAATATTATCGCCCCGGCGCCATTGCACCGCGCCAGCGGGCTGGGCTTCGAAGCCGAACTCATCCGATCCTTCGTAGGCGGTTTCGTATTCAACGCCCGCGCCCAGACCGAAGGCCCAGCCATCTTCACCCTGGGTGAAGTCGTCGAGCGAGGGTAGCGGCACCAACGCAGTTCCTTGGCCCTGCGCTGTCGCCGAGTGAATCAGGAGCGCATTGATAAGAACGGCTCCCAGCAAACCTGTAAATTTTTTCATTTATTGCCTCTCCCGAGAGTGATGGCAATTCTACGTCAAACGATTGGGGAAAGATCACACAGCGTCACGCTGTTTCGGACGTTGAGTGCATCTGTTATCGTTTTAGACAGGAAGGCGAAGGAGTGTGATATGAGTGACCGAAAACAACCTTTGACGGTCTATTACGATGGTGCCTGCCCGGATTGTGTGGAAGACCGCGAGCGCTACGAACGGTGGGCCGCCGATGACGCCAACGTGCATTGGTACGACATCACCGGCAAAGATGAGGCGTTGCGCGAACGGGGCATAGACCCTGAGCGGGCGGGGCTAAGGTCAGCTCCCGCAGACGTTTCTGCGGAAACTGAACTCACTCCTCATGTTTTGAACTGGCCTCAAATTAGGCCGGACACCTCACTCCTCGCTGTCTTCTTCCGCGTCCCCAAGCCAGCCGGATCGTATAGTCTCAACCTGCTCACCAGCGTCCTCATCCGCCTCAACCTCAAACTCCCCGCGCACCGGACTCAGTGTCACCGGCACGGTTTTTAACTGCCCATCGCGGAACAGCGAGAACTCGACCTCATCACCGGGGCTGTAACGTCGCAGCAGCGCATCCAGGTTGCTGCCGATGCGGGCACCGTTCAGTGCCAGCAGTTCGTCACCGGCATTGATACCGGCTTGCCACGCAGCGCCATCCAGACGCGGCGAGAACACTACCGGAGGATTGCCGCGCAGTGAGGCGTCCAGCGACACCTGCACCGGGTCTTCGCTGGTGTCTTCGCGCGCCAGCAGCCAGCCGATTGATTGCAGCGCCTCAGTCAGTGGCAGTGGCTGTGTGTCGTAGACCCAGCCGTCAAGTTGTTCCGCCAGGGCGTCACCACCGGCCGCGGCCAGACGCTCGCGGAAATCGGCGTAGGTGAAACCGCCGCCGCCCAGCGGGAAGTCGTCATACAGTGCGGTCATGACGGTATCCAGGCTGCGATCGCCGTCACTCATCCGGCGGATTTCCAGGTCCAGCACCAGTCCCAGCAGCCCACCCTGACTGTAGAATGACACCGTGCGGTTGGCTTTGTCCGGGGCACGGTCGGCGCCGCGGTGAAAGCCCTTGGTCCAGGCTTCCAGACTGGCACGCGCCAGTGTGTCCTGGTTGTAGCCGGGCGCGTCCACCACGCTGCTGATGGCATCGGCAAGCTGGTCACGATAATCGTCCACCGGCACCAGGCCCGCGCGCACCGGCAGCAATTGATCGTAGTAACTGGTCAGGCCTTCGGCGACCCAGAGCAGTTCCGTGTAATTGATGTTCTGGTAGTCGTAGCGGTCGATCGACGCCGGCCGGAAGCGCTTGACGTTCCAGGTGTGGAAAAACTCATGCGCCATCAGGCCCAGGAAACCCTGCCAGCGATCCTCGTCCCAGAACGCGCGCGGGTCGGTATGCACAAGCGTGCTGTTGTAGTACTCGGTACCGCCACCCAGACCATCGCCGCTGTGCAGCATGAACAGGTAATAGTCCGTGGGCAGACCCGTGTCCGAGGCGGCAAACACCTCCGCTGTCGCTTCGACCAGGGCACTCATATCATTAACGAGTCGCTCTTCATCGCCATCCCAGATGCCGTGAATCATGAAATCGACGGTCATGCCTGCCGCTTCAAAGGAAACCAGGTCGAAGGTGCCGGCCTCAATCGGAGAATCCACCAGACGGTCATAATGCGGCGCCACAAAGTGCCCCGGATCCGGTTGTTCCATGCCGCTGGCCGCCTGCCAGCCATCCGGCAGATCCATGGCGACCGCTATGGGCTGGTCACGGAGCTGGTCGGCATACACAAACACAGCGGCCGGGTTCAGAAAGGCATGCTCGGAATCCACGTGACGCGTGCGGTCGGTCAGGCTGTTGGCATAGACACGGTAGCGAACAACAACATCGCCCGAGCCTGAATCAGGTCGGCTGACCCGCCAGGATGACTTCGCAGTCTGCTCAAAAGCCAATGGCTCGCCACTGCCATCGCTGACTTCCATGCCAGACACCGTGCCCACAAAGTCCAGCACCAGATACAGACCAGAGCGCCAAATGGGCAGGTGGAAATCCAGCGTGTCGCCTGTCACCTCACTAAAGCGGGCTTCAATGGTGACCTGTTGCATGGCGCGCTCGGACAGGTCCACCTGATAGCGGGTTTCAGCGGCGCTGGCCGTCCAGCTCAGGCAGGTCAGAACGACTGATAACAGGGCAGCCATCAAGGTTGGGCGGCCGCTGCGGGCTTGTGTTTGCGTGACTTTCATAAACTATCCTCCGAATTACCTGAAGGATAACCGAAAACCGGGTGTGCATCACGGACTGGTTGTTGGTGCGCTTTGAATCAGGAGGCCGGCTTGAGCTAGCAGTGGCCAAGCTGCTTGAGCGCTGAGAGTTATTGGCGATTCCTGGCTGTTCCTCTGCTGTACGTCGCAAGATCGACGCAATTGCACCCTATTCTGCTGTACGTCGCAAGATCGACGCAATTGCACCCTATATAGACCCATGGCTAGTTGCCACGTGCTCCCCGTTCTGCTCTTATTGGAAATGCCTCTCCCTTAAGCGATGTTAAAACTCTGGGCGACGCGCTGATAAAGATGCGGCTGCCGGGCGGGAGTGTGTTCAAAGGCAAGGGCGGAGCGGATAACACGTTTTAGACAAATTCGCGTGCATGGACACAAATCCAGATAGGCGGCGGCACGTTGAACCACGGCATTTCACAAGAACAACCAAAGGGCGCTTCGATGATCAGGGAGTTAAGATGAATTCTTCGGACGATGCTGTATTGACATGTCGTGCAGTGACGCTGACTAATCGTGCTTGCGCACTATACAGATGTTATCTTTCTGGTCTGAACTATGAAGTATGAAAATAGGGTTGTGGCTTTTATAGATATCCTTGGGTTCAGGTCTCTTCTGAGCGAGACAACCGACTCAAAGGATAACGACGTCGAATCAAAGATAGAGGAAATTGTTTCTGCCTATCAGGCAATTAAGGAAATTTTTGTAGTCGACGAATCTATGGAAAAATCTGGGATATCTATGTCAAAAAAGGTATCAATTTTCTCTGACTGCGTTGTAGTTTCATTCAAAGCAGAGGAACCAGGCGAGGTGTACTACACCCTCTTAGACATAAAGCATCTCATTATGCAGCTAGTTTATCGAAAGATACTGTGTAGAGGGGCTGTATCTATAGGAAAATTCATACATACGGATGACTATCTCTTTGGACCAGCGTTAGTTGAAGCTTATACCTTGGAATCCAAAGCAGCTATGTATCCACGAGTGATACTAGATAGAGACATTATCGAAGCTGGTCTGGACAATAGATCTATGGATCACCCGAAGAGTCACGAGGAGACTTACATTGAGTCACTACTAGGGCAAGACTCGGATGGGATGTATTACATTGACTATTTCTACAAGGCACAGTCTGAGCTTGACCATCCAGAGCATGACTTTCCCGTGTATATCGAAATTCTCGGTGATCTGATTCGTAAAGGCCTTATGGGTTCCAGCCATCATGGAAAGGCCGATCTGAGAATAAAATACTCTTGGATGCGAGAGAGATACAACAACATGATTGATGTGGTTTCTGATAAGAGAAAGCTAATGAAATTCAGAGATTCTGGCAAACCAGAGCTTGCTGTATTCTATGAGAGCCTCAAGAAAATAAGCCCACATAAAGATAACAAAGCGTTGCACCGTACAAGCCGATGAACGCGGCGTTATGTGCTTCTAGGTACTTGAAATGCTGAAGAGAATCCAAAAGCTCGAAAATATTGGCCGGTTCGTCTCAGCTTCATGCAGTTCAGTAGAGTTTTCCGAGCTGACTCTTATATTCGGGAGAAATTCCTATGGCAAGTCAACTTTATCGGAACTTCTCCGCAGTTTGGGTGCAGACCACGTACAACTCCTTGAGCATAGAAAGACAATCCCATCGTCGTCAGCTCCTCAAGTGGCTAGGCTATCGTTCCTTCCTGATGGACAGACGAGCGAAGTCATCGTATCGGCGGGTAGCTCGGGTTGGAATTTTGGTGGCGTCGATAAGCCGAAGATAGCTGTTTTTGACGACGCCTTCTTCCACGACAACATTTTTGCTGCACGCCAATTCACAAGGGAAACAAAGCAAAACTTAAGCTCCTTTATCATTGGGACGCAAGGAGTCCAAAGTGCTCAGAATATTTCGGATAAGAAGAAGCAGAAAGGCGATAAGACGAGGGAACGCAACCAACTTCAGCGGGACGGTTTTCCTGATATTCAGGATCTGAAAGCCTTCTTAGCTCTTCAGGTACCTGAATCAAGAGCTCAGTTAGAAAATAAGATTGAAATTCAGCGGCAACAATATGCGGCGCTGACGAAGCAGAAAGGGAATATAGCCCAAATTAAAGAAAGGTCCCTTTGCACAGAAGTTGCGGTTCCGGTCAGCTTGAAAAGCCACGTTGCAAGAATTAACGAATCACTCAGGAGCTCGCTAGAAACGCACCATGAACAGGCTAGTAAGCTTGTATCCGAGCACATTGCCGGCACCTTCGTGGAGAAGGAGGGGGCCGAAGCGTGGATACAACGGGGCTTGCAGCAAAACAAAGGTGAAAGCTGTCAGTTCTGTGGGCAAATGCTCCAGGAAGATGCGAAACGGCTGCTAGAGCTATATCGGCTGTACTTTGACAATTCCTATAAGGAACACGAACGATCTGTACGCCAGATGCTCAACGGACAGCTTAATAACGTCAAAGAGTATTTGATCGAACCAACCAAGCTGAAAATTCAAGAAAATCTCAGTGCGTGCCTAGGTTACTCCGAATTACTGGAAGATGAGCCATATTTGAGCGCGAGAAATCTCCTCGAAACTCTATCGAGAGAGCTAACCGAAGCACTAGACGCGTGGGGTAAAGAGCGCGACGAAGTTGCAGTAGCGATTGAAGAGAAAATTGGTCTTAAGCTGAAGGCTCCTCACCAACCTCAGCCAGAACTGGCGGGCACTTTTGCTGAGCCAGAAACTGGTCGGTTGCAGGAGTTGGCTGTTCGCTATAATCATTTGGTTGGGCAAATAGGCCTTCAACAGCAGGGATTCAAGGACAGTTCGGAACTCACAAAAATTGAAGAGGAACTGCGTTCAATAACCGCCTCAGGGCAGAATACGAAACTGCATCTGCAACGGTTGGAAAAGGATGCTCTAGTATCAAGAATGAAGACGCTTGAAGGGGAAATACAGGCGCTTGGTACTGAAATCCCCTTGCTGGAAACGAACCTACAGGCACAACAGAGTTCCTATCTGCAGAGTTATTTTTCCTCTCTCAACAAATGGTTTCATGAATTTGGGAGCACAGATTTTTCTTTGGAAATGGCGCTGGATTCGGCTGGTCATACGCCAGTTTATTTTCTAAAGGTGAAATTCAAAGGGAATCCGGTTTCCGAAAAGATCTTAGCCAAGATATTCAGTGAGTCAGATCGTAGAGCGCTAGCATTAGCTGTCTTTTGGGCGCACATCGACAACATGAATGCTGTCGAAAAGCAATCTCTACTCGTAGTTCTAGATGATCCCGTTACCTCGTTCGATAATGGCCGAATTAGCTCGGTTCATAATCAGATCATCTCCCTGCATCAGGCGGTAAGGCAGGTCATCGTTCTGAGTCATTATGAGACGGACATCGCTAAGTTTCTCCTTGTTTACGGAAGGAATCATCCTGTGAATCTCCTCGCGATTGAGAACTCCGGAGGGGCGTCCACTCTCTGCCGTAAAGATGCAGATGAATTTATTCACAGTGATCACGAACTGAAACGACGTCAGATCTCAGCGTTTGCTGATGGACAGCAAAATAGCCATGTGGCTGGAGACCTTCGGATTTTCTTGGAGACAGAGCTAACGTTCAGGTTTTCTCGACCCCTTCAAGCCATTGGCGCTTTCGAATGCATGCTGGGCGAAAAGATCGACCGATTACACACGGAGAGCCTTATTTCCCAAACACTTGCTCAGCAGGCGCATTCCTGGCGGCAACGGTTGAATCCGGCCCATCACTGCTGGACCTCCGATGACATTGAGGATCAAAGGCGAACAGCGGCTCAATTCATGGATTTCGTTTACAAAGACTTGTGTCCAGCGGTATGAGTCGCAGAATCAAGCCCGCACATAACAAATCGCTGCAGGTGACGTTTGACCCGTCACCCATTTTTGCGAACGCAAAAACGGGCGTCGCCTCAAACGCACCTGAGCTCAGGCGTTATACCCAAACTTAATGTAGGGAGCTTTTATGGAACTGTAATACCCCCATTTTTAATTGCGCCTGAGAGTAGACATCAAGCGGCCAATGCCAGCTTCTGGTTTGGGGTTATGCCTCCAAGGGCCATATTAGGTC
>PASF01000006.1 GCA_002711845.1 Gammaproteobacteria bacterium
ATTTGGCTTTCGTTAAATCTTTTGCTCTTCATTGTAGAATTTCCTCTGTAGTGGAAAATTCTACTCTCAACCGCGATTATTTTCAGGGGGTATTACAGAGGCAATACTTTAGAAAAAGTATTGCCTCCGTCCCCATTCTTATTCCAGCAGGTCGATCAGGCCTTGTTCGTCGATGACTTTCACGCCCAGTTCGTTGGCTTTGTCGAGCTTGGAGCCGGCGCCGGGGCCGGCGACCACGACGCTGGTTTTTTTCGAGACGCTGCCCGACACTTTGGCGCCCAGCGCCTGCAACGCCGCGCGTGCTTCGTCGCGGGTCATGGTCTCCAGCGTGCCGGTGAGCACCCAGGTCTGCCCGGCCAGTTCGTCAGACACCGTCTGCGCCTGATGCTCCGGCCAGCTGACGCCGCGCTCGCGCAATTGGGCGATGACCTTGTCGTTTTCCTGATTGGCGAAGAAATGGGCAATATGCTCGGCCATGATCGGGCCGACATCATCTACCTGCACCAGTGCTTCCTGATCAGCCTGCATCAGGGCTTCCAGGCTACCGAAATGCGTGGCCAGCGACAGCGCCGTCGCCTCCCCCACCTCCCGAATCCCCAGGCCGTAGAGCAGACGTGGCAAGGTGGTGGCCCTGGCTTTGTCGATGGCCGCCAGCAGATTGTCTGCGGACTTGTCACCCATGCGCTCCAGGCTGATCAAATCATCTTTGGTCAGCGTGAACACATCCGCGACCGTGCGCACCCTCTCGGCATCCACCAGTTGTTCCACCAGCTTCTCACCCAGGCCTTCTATATCCAGCGCGGTGCGCGAGCAGAAGTGACGCAGCGATTCCTTGCGCTGGGCCGGACAGATCAGACCGCCGGTGCAGCGATACAGCACCTCACCGTCTTTTTCCACCGGCGAGTCGCAGGCCGGGCACGTCGCGGGCATGCTGATGGTTTTTATGGGGACGGAGGCAATACTTTCCCCTTTTATTGCCTCCGTCCCCATTCCTGATGAATCCATCACTGACACGATTTTGGGAATGACGTCACCGGCCCGGCGCAGAATGACGCGGTCGCCGATGCGCAGCCCCAGCCGTTCGATCTCGTCCATGTTGTGCAGCGTCGCATTGCTGACGGTGACGCCGCCGACAAATACCGGTTCCAGCCGCGCCACGGGAGTGATGGTGCCGGTGCGGCCAACCTGAAACTCGACATCACGTACGAGGGTGGAGGCCTCTTCGGCCGGAAATTTGTAGGCCATGGCCCAGCGTGGCGTGCGCGCGTTGCTGCCCAGCTCGTGCTGCAGGCGGAGGTCGTCGACCTTGAGCACAGCGCCGTCGATTTCGTAGTCGAGCTTGTCGCGCTTGGCCAGCAACTGCTGCGCGTAATCCAGACAGGCCTGGTAGCCACTGACCACGGCGCGTTCCGGGTTCAGCGGCAATCCCCACTGGCCCAGCAGCGTCAGGATGCCACTGTGGGTGGAAAGAATGGGGACGGAGGCAATACTTTTGCTCGCGAAAGTATTGCCTCCGTCCCCATTCTTTCCGTCCCCATTCTTAAAAACCGCTGAGTAGGCGAAGAAGCGCAGGGGGCGTTGAGCGGCGATGCGTGGGTCGAGCTGGCGCAGGGCGCCGGAAGCGGCGTTGCGGGGATTGACGAAGGTGCGGCCGTCTTCGCTGCGTTCGGCGGCCTCGTTCATGGCCGCGAACCCGGAGCGGGTCATGTAGATCTCTCCGCGCACTTCCAGCCGCGCGGGCACTTCCAGGCGCTCAGGGCTGCCGCTGGTGTCCAGGCGCAACGGGATGCTGCCAATGGTGCGAACGTTGTGGGTGATATCTTCACCGGTCACCCCATCGCCACGCGTGGCCGCGCGCACCAGCAGGCCCTGTTCGTACAGCAGGCTGACGGCGACGCCGTCGATTTTGGGCTCGCAGCTGTACACCGGCGGCTCGGCATCGGCATCCTCGATCTCCAGACGTTTCAGGATGCGTGCTTCAAAATCGGCCAGGTCGGTGTCGTTGAACACCTTGGCCAGTGACATCATCGGCACATCATGCTTGACCTGCGCAAACCCGGACAGCGGTTTGTCCCCAACACGCTGGGTCGGAGAGTCAGGTGTCTGCAATTGCGGGAAGGCGGTTTCCAGTTCGACCAAGCGATCGAACAGCCTGTCGTAATCCACGTCCGGGATTTCCGGCGCGTCATACTGGTGATAAAGAGCGTTATGGTGGTTGATCTGGCGACGCAGGCCGGCTATTTCCTTTGTCGCTTTCTCGAGAGAGATGTCTGCCATGTCTGTGGGCGCTTAACGTATGTTGGCGTTTTTCAGTTCCTGCAGCTCGAAGTCGCGGATACGCTGCCGATAGTGTTCAACCGTCTGCGCGGTCATGACGGAGCGGTTGTCATCCTTTAACTCGGCATCGAGCGCGGCCTGAACCTTGCGCGCGGTCGCCAGCATCTGTTCGAACGCCATCATGTTATTGACGACATTCGGCAACGTCATGAAGAAACACACACCCAGCGTGGCAAACTCGCTGATCCTGTTGAGGTCGAAGGTGCCGGGGTTCAGCGCATTGGCGACACTAAACATCACCGGACCGTGTTTGCGGCCGCCAATTTTGTCAGTATGGCGATGGAAAATCGACATTTCGCCAAACTTCAGACCATTGCTCATCAGCACCGGCAACAGATCATCACCGGCCAGTTCGGTGCCCGGGCGCGCCATCACGTTGATCACCAGCACTTCGCTGTAGGCAGGCGGCTCCTGCTCACGAGCGTCGTCGTCCTGGGCGTATGCCTGATCCCCGTCATCGGCGTCGTAACGGTCATCGTCCAGATCAAGCTGGCTCTGGCGCAACTGTTCTGCCTTTCTCTGTGCCGCCTTTCTCTGTTCTGTTTGCACACGCTCGGCGGCGCCGGGTCGCTCAGTTTCGCGCACCGACAGGATACCGTCATCGTCATAGCCGCCATCTTCATCATCAACATGGCCGGTGTCGCGCTGTGCTGCTGCGATGTCATCAAGCTCTTGCTGTGCCTGTTTGCGCTCGGCCTTGGCCTGTTTTTTCTCCGCCTTGCGGGCGGCCTTGTCGGCTTTTTTGGCGTCTTCATGCGAAGCCGCGGATGCCACTTCCGGGGCGTCATCCTTGTCGGCGCGCGCGGATCGGCCAAACGCGCCGCCGAACCAGGACATGAAGCGTTTGGGGGCAGATTCCTGCTGTGCTTCCAAGGCGGCAAGACGACTTTCGCGCTCGTCATCGTCGAACAGCACATCGATATCATCATCGCGGCTGGCGGCGAATGAATCGTGTTCCTCGGGCTGCGGCTCGGGGTCGGCTAGGTTTTCATTATCAAAATCGGGCATATCATCCTCGACCGGTAGCGGGTCGGACTGCGAATCAGCGTGCTGGTTCGGCGTGGGTTCCTGATGGTACTCATTGTCAATGTCCTCGGCGGCGTAGTCCAGCAGCGGATCCGGCTCAGGCTCAGGTTCCGGTTCTGGTTCCGCATCGTCGTGGGCGGCTTGCTCAGGGCCAGGCCAGGGATGAGGCTCTGGCCAGGGCTCGGGCTCGGGCTCCGGGTCAATTTCCGGCTCGGGCTCATAGTTCGGCTCGATCTCAGGCTCCGGCTCGGGCTCGGGCTCTTTTTCTGGCTCGGGCTCTCGTTCTGGCTCTGGCTCTGGCTCGGGCTCTGGCTCGGGCTCTGGCTCTGGCTCTGGCTCTGGCTCGGTCATTGTCTCCCAGGTCAGCGCGGGCTCGGGGAACTCGTCGGTATGAAGAACCGTCGGGCGCACGGCGTCGGGAGGCGCGGCTTTCTGCAATAATTCGTCGAGCACGCCGTCCAGCTCAGCATCGTCATCGCCAGGGCGCTGGGCGGTGTGATGCGTGTTGAGATGAGTGGCGTCGTGCGCGTTGTGCTGGCTGGTATGTTGAATAGGCTCCCCAAACACGTCGGTGTCTTCATCCTCTTCATCGTTGTCACTTTCGTCAGTGCTGTCATCCTCGATAGCCCTGTCATCCTGTCTGTCCTCAACAAAGCTGAACACTGGTTCCCGAGCGCCCGGCTCTGTGCCCGGCGCTTCAGTGTCGAGTTCGTCTGCAGGTTCGTTGTCCTCTTCAGGCTCTGACAACATTTCTTCGTCAAAATTGCCATCGCCGACATTGACCAGCGGTTCCTCGTCAAACAGCGGCTCTTCGTCGCCGGTAACTGCCTGCTCATAGAGTGACGGCTCGTAGTCAGCCGGATCGTCCTGGTCTTCATGCCGCGGCTGCGCGGTGGCGCCCTGCTCCGCATCCAGGCCTTCATCCAGACCCTCATCCAGGCCCTCATCCATCAGCATCGGTTCATCGGCGGGGGCGAAATCCAGCGCCGGCGTTTGCGGGTTGTGACGCGCCGCGGCGGTTTTATCGGCCACGGGCGTTTCTTCTGCCACGGGCGTTTCAGCAGCCACAGGCGTTGTCTTCACCGCCTCATCGGTTCTGGCCTGGGCCGCTGCGACCGCAGGCGCGGTGCGGGTGCCGGTGCGGGACAGGTTGGTCTTCAGACCTTTGGCGCCCGGGCGCAAGGTCGAGGGTTTGCCGCTGGCCGTGGCATTGGCCCTGGCTGCATGGGCGGAATTCTGCCGCAGCACTTCGGCGAAAGAACGCTCCACCTGGCGTGCGCCCCCGTTGGGCAGCTCGCGCATCTCCAGCTCGTCCAGGTCGTATTCGGGGATGTTTTTTTCCAGGGCGATCTTGATCTGCCCGCGGCGGGAACGCAGGGCCACATAAAGGCCGCGCAGCACAACGACCACGATAGCCAGAATCAGTATAAGAATCAGCAGTTCCCGTAAACCCATTGTTTACTGTTCCTTCACAAGTTGGAAAGAATGGGGGCGGGAAGAATGGGGGGAAGAATGGGGACGGAGGCAATACTTTTCTGCGACAAGTATTGCCTCCGTCCCCATTCTTCCGGTCCCCATTCTTATTGCCTCCGTCCCCATTCTTTCTTACATCGCCGCGAGTTCAGCGGCTTCTTCTATGTCTACCGCGACGATGCGGGAGACGCCTGGTTCATGCATGGTAACACCCAGCAGCTGATTGGCGATCTCCATGGTGAGTTTGTTGTGCGTGATGAACACAAACTGCACGGTGTCGGACATCTCTTTCACCAGTCGACCATAACGCCCTACGTTGGCATCATCAAGCGGGGCATCCACCTCGTCAAGCATACAGAACGGTGACGGGTTGAGCCGGAAGATGGAGAACACCAGCGCGATCGCGGTCATCGCCTTCTCACCGCCGGACAGCAGGTGGATGGTGCTGTTGCGCTTGCCCGGGGGCCGCGCCATGATCGCCACGCCCGTGTCCAGCAGGTCCTCGCCGGTCATGTCCAGATAGGCGTGTCCGCCGCCGAACACCTTGGGGAACAGCTCCTGCAGACCGGCGTTGATCTTGTCGAAGGTCTCCTTGAAACGCGTGCGGGTTTCCCGGTCGATCTTGCGGATGGCGTTTTCCAGCGTCAGCAGCGCGCGCTCCAGGTCATCGTTCTGCGCATCCAGGTACACTTTACGCTCGGACTGCTGCTCGTATTCCTCGATCGCGGCCAGGTTAATGGCGCCCAGCCGCTGGACGCGGTTGCCGATGGCTTCCAGCTCGTCTTCGCAGCCCTGCTGTGTCAGGTCTTCGGGCAGGTTGGCGAGCACCGTTTCCAGGTTGTAACGCGCCTCTTTCAGCTGTTCGGACAGGGCTTCGCGCTTGACCAGGTCGCCTTCGGTTTTCAGCCGGTGCTCCATCAGCTGTTCCCGCAGGCCGCCGGCCTTGCGCTCGAACCCGGCACGCTCCTGCTCCAGGGCGCGCAGCTGATGCTCGTTGTCGTCGGCGGCTTTTTTGGCCGCGTTCATCTTGTCTTCCACTTCCAGGCGATTCTGCAGCAGCGTTTCCAGCTCCATGCGCTTGCCTTCCAAGGGCATGTCGGATTCGTTGAGCTGTTTCTCGATCGATTCGATGCGCTCTTTGGCGCGCAGCACCTGGGTGTTCATGCGGGCCATGGTGTCGCGCATGGAGTTGATCTGCGAGCGCAGCAGTTGTTCGCGCACACTCAGCTGGTGGGCGTGGTCCTTGTCGTGGCGGGCCTGCTGGCGGATCTGATCGAGGCTGCCGCGCAATGAGTCGCGTTGCTGCATCAGGGTCTCGCGGCGCTCAATGTCCTGCTCCATGGCATCCAGCGCGTTCTGCAGGTTCTCGCGTGAGCGGGCGATGTTCTCCTGCTCGACTTCCAGCTGCTTCTCCAGCTCTTCCAGCTCATGCTGCAGGCGCTGACGGCGCTGGGTGGTCTGTTCTTCCTTCATGATCTTGGCGCTGAGGCGGGACTTGAGCTCGCTGTATTCGCGGCTGACCTGGGCGATCTCGCGCTGCACCTGCTCGCGCTCGCCTTCCAGATCACGCAGTGCATCGCGGCTGGCCTGCTGACTTTCGAGTAATTCATCGGCCTGCTGCTGCAGAATCTCCATCTGCTCGCTGAGGCGGCTCATCTCGCCCTTGCGCGCCAGCAGACCTTCACTGGCATCCACGGATTTGCGCACGCGGATCCAGTTGCGACCCAGCCACAGGCCTTGCGGCGTGACCACGGAATCGGCGCCGGACAGCTGCTTGCGGGCGGCCAGCGCCTCCTCCAGCGAGTCGGCGACATAGATGCCCTGCAGCAACGGGCTGACATCAAAGTCCGCGGTGATCTTGTCGCTGAGCGGGGAAAGTATGGGGACGGAGGCAATACTTTCGCTCGCGAAAGTATTGCCTCCGTCCCCATTCTTATTGCCTCCGTCCCCATTCTTTCCCGTCTCCAGCAGCGCCAGCACCCCTGACGGCAGTTCCGCCAGCGCGCCGGCCACGGAATCGAGGTCGTCGACACACACCGCCTGCAGGGTATCACCCAGCACCGCTTCCACGGCGGGTTCCCAGCCAGCGGCTACTTTAATACGCTCACCCAGACGGCTGCCCTGATCCAGGGATTTGTCGGCCAGCCAGCGATTGAGTTTGTCGTCGGTCTGCCCGAGCGCGGATTTCTGCAGGGCATCCAGCGAGGCAAACTGGCCCTTCTGGCGCTGCAGTTCGCTGCGCGCCTGGTCCAGTTCATGGCCCAGTTGCTGGCCTTTGCCGCGCTCCTGTTCAATCTGCGAGGCCAGTTCGGAGTTGCGTGTCTGTTTGCTGTCCAGCTGATCTTCCATGGCGGTGATCTGCACGGACAGCTCATCAATGGCGTCCTGCTCCGGGTTCTCGCCCAGCGCCTGACGCTCGTCACGCAGCCGGCCACGACGCTCCACGCCGCGCTCGACAATCTTTTCCAGCTGCTGAATACGTGACTGCTCGACCTCGGCCAGTTGCCGGGGTTCTTCCGAGCGCTGGCTGAACTCATCCCAGGTCTGCTGCCAGCCCTGCATCTGCTCTTCGGCGTCTTCCAGCTTGATGGCAGACTCTTCCTGCGCATGCTCGGCCAGTTCCAGCTCCGGCTCAAGCACAGCGAGCTCCTCTTCCAGCGAGGCCATTTTCTGCACGTCGGCCTGCGCTTCGGTTTGTGACTGCTCGAAGTTGCGCCGGTTTTCGTCGAGATCCTGGCGCAGCTGTTTCATGCGCTCAATATGATGTTCAATCGATTGTTCGATGCGGGCAATGTCGCCGCCCAGGCTGTAGTAACGACCCTGCACTTCACTGAGCTCATCATTGAGATCGGTGTGCTTGAGCAGCAGCTCTTCGTGCCGGGCATCCAGGCCGCGCTGCTCGGCGATCACTGACTCGATCTGCAGCTCCAGTTCCTTGATCACGCCCTGCTTGGCGCGCACTTCGGTGTCCAGCGCACGCCAGCGCAAGGCATCATATTGCGCCTTAAGATCGCGCTCCTGTGTTTTGTATTCTTTGTACTTTTCTGCCGCCTGCGCCTGGCGATGCAGGTGTGCCAGCTGACGCGTGAGCTCATCACGGATGTCGGTCAGGCGTTCCATGTTTTCGCGCGTGCGCTTGATGCGGTTTTCGGTGTCGCGGCGGCGCTCCTTGTATTTGGAGATACCGGCGGCCTCTTCGATGAAGATGCGCAGCTCTTCGGGTTTGGACTCGATCAGGCGCGACACCATGCCCTGCTCGATGATGGAATAGCTGCGCGGGCCCAGACCGGTGCCCAGGAAAATATCGGTGATGTCACGACGACGACACTTGGTGCCGTTTAACATGTACATGTTGGTGCCGTCACGGGAGACTTTGCGCTTGATGGAGATTTCCGCGAAGCTGGCGTATTCGCCCTTGATGCGGTTGTCGCTGTTGTCGAAGATCAGCTCGATGCTGGCCTGCCCGACCGGTTTGCGATTGCCCGACCCGTTGAAAATAACGTCGGTCATGTTCTCGCCGCGCAGGTTTTTTGCAGAGCTCTCGCCCATCACCCAGCGCACGGCATCGATGATGTTGGATTTGCCGCAGCCATTGGGGCCAACGACCGCTGCCAGGTTGCTGGGGAAATTGACCGTGGTGGGGTCGACAAACGATTTAAAGCCAGCCAGTTTGATACTTTTTAAACGCATTTAGAGGTCTGCCAACGGTCCGCTGTTTGTTGTTGTGTCGAAGGACGGAAGTGTAGCTGATTTTTGCGCCCAGCGTACAGGCCGCGATTATGGGGAAGTATGGGGGCGGGGACTTATGGGGAGGCAAGTATGGGGACGGAGGCAATACTTTCCCGAAAGTATTGCCTCCGTCCCCATACTTGCCTCCGTCCCCATACTTGCCGAAATCGTCCCGTTTTCGCCCCACCCAAGCGCGCGGAACTGTGGTAATCTTTTTGCCGCTTATCATCAGGGAGAGTTTTATGCGCAAGGTGTCTGCTGTTTTGCTGGGTGTATTTTCGATATCGGCGGCTGCGCTGGCCGATCCTGCCGACGCACAACAGCCCTCCGGCTGGATCGGCAATGGGCACACCAGCGCCTATACCCTGCGCCCGGGGGAATTCGAGCTTAGCGGCCATTGGTTGCGGGTCGATGATACTCTGGATGTCCTGGACCTGCGCGAAGAAGTGCTGCGCAACAACAATCGACTGACTGGCAACAGTGGCGACCTGGATGGATCCCGCGGCCACCTGCGGGTCGGTATCTGGCGCGGCATGGAACTGTTTTACAGCCGCCAGCAACAGGACCTGACATTAAAAGTGGCGCCCAGTGCCCGCGCTGATGTGGCCGACCTGGACGAACAGCTGCAAACCACCAGTACCGCCTGGGGCGGCAAATTTGTATTCTACGAGACGGCCAACCCATCACCTCAGCGCCCCTGGACCAGCGCGGCTGTGCAGGTAAAATACATTGAGAACGAAACCGATGATTTTGGCGGCTATCTGGAAAGCCTGCGCTTTGATGCCAACATCAACATTCGCCTGGATCCACCCCAGCGGTTTAGCCTGGATCGACTGCAGGACGATGGCTGGCAGGCACAACTAATTCTAAGCCACGGGCTGGGCAATAGACTGGCCATCAGCTATTGGGCAGGTTACGGCGAACAGGATTCAAGTTCGGGCACCAGCACCGAAATAGAGCAAGCCTCGCTGCGCGATGCCTTCCTGCAGACCTTCGATGTCTCGGAGCAAGTGCTGACGGCCGGCGTCAGCCTGAACTGGCAGATCACACAACGACTGCCCTTGCAGATTGGTTACGAATACATTCGCATCCAAGATCGCGAAGCCATTATCAATAGCAGCGACAGCCCGCTGGTGCCAGGCTTTTTGCGCGGCGGCAACCTGACCGCCAGCGCCGACAACAATCATACGCTTTACGGCTCACTGAACTGGTGGGTAAGCCCGCATATCTACGCCGGTATCACCGGCAAACTTTATCGCAATCAGTACACCGGCATTATGCCGCACTACAACAACCCGTTGAGTGGCAGCTTTTCCGACATCACCTACGGGCACCTGGAGCTTAGCGTGGGCGTGCGATTTGCGGCATTCCAGTGAACAGGCAGGTGCACCTGCGACAATGGGGCAACACCCCTAGCCATTTGTCTAATGGCACTTGCGTCATGAATCTGCCAAGCTTTCTAGCAAATGACGCGTAAATAATGAATTATTAGAAATATTCAGCATCTGTTAACAAATATATACAATTCTATGGCAGAATGGTTTTCAGTCTAAGCTGGTGCTTTCGCCGCGCCGTTAAAACTCTTTAGGCGAAAGTTGCAACTCATTGAACAAAAACACAAACTCACGAGTAACCAAGATTGCAATCGCATTTTGAGGGATTTCCAATGAACAACAATCAACGCTTCGTGAAAAAGCGTCTCGCACAATATGTAGCAACATCGCTTATCGTCGGTATGAGCTCACAGGCGTTGGCAAATGATTTCACCATCGATAATGGCCAGTTGACGATCAGCAACGGCAGCTTCACTCAGACAGTGACGGTCGGCTCGAACGGTGTCCTCGGTTCAGTCGATAACGTGCCCACCAGCGACAATTTCGGCATCCCCAATTTCAGTTTTGATCTGGTGAACTCGGCAACAACGCCGACCAATGGCACTTACGAATTCAAAGTTGGCGTGGCCATCGAGACAGAAGGCTCGTCGAACCGTCGTTTCGAAGCCTACCTGAGCAACCTGACACTGAACGTGAACGGCAGCACCGTCACCGGCACCATACCCAGCCAGGATCTGGTGGTACTGGCCCGAGACGGCTCCGTCAATGCCACCGCAGTCATCAGCAATAATTCAGCCTCCAATGGCGCAGTGACCATCAGTGGTGGCAGCGTGACGTTCAGCGGTTCCAACCTGGTAAATCGGCTGGTCAACTCTAACGCGGCGTTTCAGACGATACTGAACGGCTTCAACTCCGGTGGCCAATACACCTTCCGCGTCATTATCCAGCAGACCAGTGGCTCCCCATCGACACGTTTTGGCCGCATCACGAGCGGCACATTCTCGGCGCTGCCGCGGGTTCAGACCACATGTGGTCAAGACACCGCCTCCCAGCTGAGCAGCGTATTTGAGCTGAACGGCACGGTGAACAACGCCTCCTATCAAATTGAAAACCAGTTCTCGCTGGCATACGCGGTACAGGGCAAGTTTGGTGTCAGCCAGGCTGCGTCCACTGGCGCGCTGACGGCGTTCACGGAAGACTGCACGGCGCCGGCCACCGGTGGCGGTGGTGACACTGGCGGTGACACTGGCGGTGATACCGGCGGTGGCACAACTGTGGTGCCTGAAGAAGACCTGAGCAACCAGGAAACGGAGCTGGACAATCTGGCCGATCAGCTGGCTAGCGGCACCGTCACCGAAGAGGTCATCACTCAAACCAATACCGCGACCCAGACCGCCGTGACCAACCTTAACAATGTCATCACCCAGATCGACACGGTCAGTACCAGCAACCTGCTGAGAACTCTGGAGGTCGTGTCCCAGGCGGGCAGCACGGGCTCGACGGCCGCGAACAACGCGGCCGCTGGCGACACCGCTGCCACCCTCGTGACCAATGCGACCAATGTGCTGAACAGCAGCGCCAGTGCGTTCACGTCGCTGGCGACCCGCACACAATCAAGTGGCACGGCACTGACACAGGCGGAAGTGACTCAGGTCAAATCTGCGACCACCAACCTGCTGAGCACGGCCTCGTCGCTCAGCTCCCGGTCCGGCGCCTCATCGGCGGACATTAGTGCAGCGGCCCGTTCAGCAGCCGAAGTCATTAACGCAAACCGTCGCCTTAACGTGGCAGCGGATGCGGCACTGGTGACCTCCATCTCCAACGCCAGTAACCAGATCGCCACCGCTGCCATTCGCGCAGTCGCGGGCGAAGGCGTCACTGACGCCCAAATCACCGAGCTGTTGCAGACCAACCCGGGCCTGGCCGAGCAGGTATTGAACCTGGCACTGCCGATTCCGCCAACGGTGGTTGAAACACAGGGTGAGAAACGCGACAAGGTCGGTGGCGCATTACCCAATGTTTCCGAAGAAACACGCAATCGCCTGGCAGACGCGACACGTGACAACTTCGTGGTGCCCACGTCCGTTGTCATCAACGGCGTCAATATTGCTGACCGGCTGCGCAATCTGTTCGGTGCTAACACCGCAGGCCTGTCCATGCAGATTATTGATGAGACCGGTCGTTTTGGTGGCATCCTCGGCGCGACAACCGCACAAACGGAAATCATCGTTGACGATATCACCGGCGCGGTCAAGATTGTGCTGCCAGGTGAAACCTACTCCGGCGTCATTGTTGCTGTTCGCTCGGTGCCCGCAACGGTGCCCAATGGCATCCGAATTCGACGGGATGGCCGCACGGTGATCGTCAATGACGGTGTCGCGGTAGAACTTGCCCCGACGGCACTGGACGTGCTGGCTTTTGGTGCGGCGGTTGAGTCGCAAGGATATGAGTTCTCAACGCGCGACAATGGCTCCTTTGGCCTGAATCTGGGCGGCGGCAACAACTTCTCCGGCACCTTCGCCTATGACAACCTGAGCGGCGCGACGAACATTGCCAGCTGCGGCGCTGTCAGCTTCGCAGAGCCAACGCTGGAAGTGAACTCAGCGGAGTACGCCTTCGGCATCAACTGTGCCAATGGCGTCACCCAGCGGGTTGTTCCCTACCCGAACAGCACCTCGTTCTTCCAGAGCGTGGAAGCCGCCGGGCTGACTGCGAATGCGGATCGTAACTCAGGCTTTATCACCATCAGCGGTGTGGGTGTGTTGAAGCCGAGCTTCTTCGTCAGCCCGCGCACCGCGTCAGAAGTCCTCTTCTATGATGACAACAAAGACACCTTCGGCCTTGCCTATCAGGCCATCGACGTCAATGGCGACGGCAAAATAGACTACAAGGTGATCTCGGCGACAGGAACGCAGGTGTTTTACGGCGTTAACTGATAGACAGGTGTCGGCGGCGCAGGCCACTGTGCCGCCGACACCGGTATCAGCGTGTAAGAACAAGAAGATTGGCGATGGCCGTTATCGATCGCCGCAAATTTTACGCATATGTAAAGACACGGAACCAGTCACGGAAGCTCGATCATGACACTCGTCACACTTATCAGCGCCTTCCTGCTCACATCTGCATTATTACTGGCATTGCGGCCGGTTGCCGGCATGACCGGCCTGCTGGACTATCCCGGCGGACGCAAGACCCACAGCGCACCCACCCCGATGATTGGCGGTCTGGGTATTTACCTGGCACTGCTCGCGGTTTCCCTGTTAACGCCGGTCATCCTGGCCGATTATCAGATTCTGCTGATGCTGGCCGGGTTTGTGCTGATCGTCGGCGTGCTCGATGATCTGTATGAAATCCGCGCCAATCTGCGTATTGCCTGCCATTGCGTTGCGGCGCTGGCGATGGCGTTGCTGGCGGACATCAAACTGGACACCTTTGGCGACCTGCTGTTTATGGGCCCTGTTGAATTGGGCATGCTGGCGGTCCCGGTCACCATTTTCGCCACCGTCGGTGTCATCAATGCCGTCAACATGAGTGACGGTCTGGATGGCCTGTCAGGGGGCCTGGTGGTTATTGCCCTGGTGTTCCTGTCCATCGCGGCGCTGGTGGCCGGACAAAGCGCCATGCTGAGCTTCAATCAGATCCTGATCGTTGCCCTGCTGGCCTTCCTGTCGTTCAACTTCCGCATGATGTGGAAAAAAAGCGCATTGATGTACCTGGGCGATGCCGGCAGCACCCTGCTGGGATTCATCCTTGCCTGGCTGATCATTGCTGCCACCCAGGGCAACAGCGCCTTTATCGCGCCGGTCTACGCGCTCTGGTTCCTGGCCGTGCCGCTGATGGATACGGTCGGCCTGATGATCAAACGCCCGCTGCGGGGGCAGTCACCGTTTACGCCCGGTCGCGATCATCTGCACCACCGCTTGCTGAAAGCGGGTTTTAATCCGCAGCAGACGGTATTGATCATGCACCTTGCAGCGATCGTATTCGCCAGTATCGGACTGGGCGCGCATCTGGTGGGCGTGCAGGAAGGCACCATGTTCCTGCTGTTCATGTCGCTGTTTGCCATTTATCTGGTCGCCACCCGACAACCCATTCATGCCGCTGAATCTCAGCAGGCTGATACCTGAGCACCGGCACCTGAGCCCCGGCACCTGAGCCCCGGCACCTGAGCCCCGGCACCTGAGCGTTTAATCCGGCACCACCACCTCAATCGCCCTGCCCGCCTGCCTGGCCATCGCCAGAATGGCGGTTCTCAGGCTCTCGCGCGCGTTGCGCTCCCCGTGCACGATCCGGACCTGTCCAGGCCACACCCGCATGCCGCCGATAAAATCCAGCAGATCCTGCTGATCCGCATGGGCACTGTAGCCACCGATACGGGTGATCGGACAGGCGACCTTGATGCGCTCCCCGTCTATGAGGACGCTGTTATCGGCGCCAGACGGCAGGCTTTGTAACTGCTGTCCCAGGGTGCCGCTGGCCTGGTACCCGACAAATAGCACATCATGCACCGGATCGGGCAGCATGGCTTTCAGGTAATTGACGATGCGACCGCCCGCCGCCATGCCACTGGCGGCTATGACCACCGCAGGCTGCCGGGTTTTAGCCAGGTAGGCGACGGTCTGCAGGTGTTCTTCGTGTGAATCCACTGTGTACAGGCTGTCAAAATCCAGCGGATGCCGCCCGGCCTGCAACCGCTGCTGCGCTTCGGCATCCCAGAAGGGTTTCAGCTCACGGTAGACCGCCGTGAACCTGGCCGCCAGCGGCGAATCGACAATCACCTGCAGGTTTCCCCAGACACTGTCGTGTGTCTGCCGGCCCTCATAGATCAGGCCTTCGATCTCGTACAGCAGTTCCTGGGTGCGCCCGATGCTGAACGCGGGCACCATCACCGTGCCCCGGTTCTGCAGCGCGTGTTCAAGCACCGCTTTCAGGCGCTGGCGACGCGTTTCACGGTTTTCGTGCAGGCGGTTACCGTAGGTGCTTTCAATGACCAGGGTATCAGCGGCGTCGGGGGATTGCGGTGCCGGCAGCAACGGCGCATGCGGCGCGCCCAGGTCGCCGGAAAATACCGTGCGATGGGCGCGCTGCTCGCGAGGGTAATGTGTATCGATCTCGATGTACGCCGACCCCAGGATATGCCCCGCGCGCTGCAGGCGGACGCTGACCTTGATGTCGGGCGTCTCGGCGAGGGTGTGCCACTGTTGATAGGGCAAGGGCACCAACTGCCCCCCCACCGTTTCCAGAAAACGCTCGATCAGGGCCGCATCGCGGGTAAACCCCACTTTCAGCGCATCCTCGATGACCAGCGGCAGCAGATGCGCCGACGGCACACTGCAATAGATGGGGCCCCGGAAGCCGGCGGCCAGCAGGTACGGCAGGCGCCCGATATGGTCAATGTGCACATGCGTCACCAGCAGCGCCCTGACCGCGGCAATGTCGAAGTCGATCTGATGCTGCGTCAGCGTATCGCCCCGCGCATCACGGCCCTGAAACAGGCCGCAGTCCACCAGAAAGTGCAGATCCGCCGCTGCCAGGTAACGATGGCAGCTGCCAGTCACGCCCCTGACGGCGCCATGATGTTCAAACGCCGGATATAAGCTCATACCTAAAGCTTAGACTAAAAGAATGGAAAGAATGGGGACGGAGGCAATACTTTTAAGAAAAGTATTGCCTCCGTCCCCATTCTTTCCGTCCCCATTCTTTTCCTTACAGGCTAATGGTATAGCGCACGAAGTAGTCGATGTCCTTGCGCTTGCGCACGGCGCTGCTGCGCTGGACCAGGTCTTCGCGTTCGCGGACGCGGATCTGGAACAGGTGCCCCGGCAGTGTCTGCCAGTTCCAGCGGATCTCGGTGAGGGACATATTGTTGGTGAAGTCGGTGGACAACAGCCAGCCGGCATCGTTCTCACCATGTACCAGGCCAATGCTGTGCCCGGGTGCCACGTCAGTGATGTTCACCGAGACCTGCCAGGCATTGCCATCGCTGTCACCCAGGCCGGGCAGGCCCATGGCTGCCAGTGTGGGGGTGTCCGGGGCATGCGCAATTTCCGCGCCGGCGACAAACCGGCTCTCGCCGCGCAGCGCCCATTGCATCGCCAGGCGACCACTGAACGCGACATAGTCAGTCCGGTCACCGGCGGCGACGCCGTTGTAATACAGCGCGGATGGAATCACGGTGACGTCCACCGAACGCTGCAGGAACAGGCCATCATCATCGGCTTTATCAACCGAGGCGTAGTAGGTCACGCGACTGTCTGACGCGCGGTAGTTAATCGGTCCGCGACGCACCAGGCTCGCGCCTTCGTCGGTGGAATAATCCAGAACAAAATTATACTGCCAGCCGTTGTCAGCACGGTAACGGCTGTGCAGACCGTCGGTCCAGTGCACATTCCAGCTGTTGGAACTGGTACGACTCATCGACTTTGACGCCACCACATCCAGCCGGTTCTGGTACTGGAAGCGGCCCACGCGATGTTCCCAGTTGCCGTAGCGGGCGCGCACAAACAGTTCATCAAAGGTCATGTCGCCGGCCTCGATATTGGAGGAACCGGCCGGTAATTCGGTGTAGAACTTCAGATCGCCATTGAAGTCGCTGTCGTTCCCGGTCACCGCGACACGCGCTTTGGCACTGTAGACGTCGGATATATTCCATTGCGCACCGGCCCTGACCCGCAGATTAACCTCGGTGTCATCGACCTGTTGACCATTACGATCATCCCGGTCCAGGCCCACCACGCCAAGGCGCAGATCGCCGGAAAAATTGATATCCTGCGCGGACGCAGCGGTACTGAGCACTGGCAACAGCGCCAGTCCCAGCCAAGATTTGTGATTCACGAAAGCTCTCCCCTTTTGCGTGAAATAGTTTAACTGTTAACCAATTGTCACATGTCCTTTTGAAGACAATACCAAGACAACTGCGTGTCATTTTAACAACAGTTTGATGACATTAATGTGACAACGCAAATGGGTTGTCGGTCCAGGGTGTTTTCAGATCAAGCAGGGTAACCCGCGAATCCCGCAATACCCCGCCGGATTCTTGGCCAGATACTGCTGATGATACTCCTCGGCGTAGTAGAAATCGGCCAGCGGCGCAATGTCTGTGGTGATGATGCCCACGTCCGCCTCATCCAGCCGTTTTTGCGCGTCAGCGCGGCTGGCATCGGCCTGCATTTGCTGATCATCGGACACGGTGTAGATGGCCGAGCGGTACTGGGTACCCCGGTCATTGCCCTGGCGCATGCCCTGGGTCGGATCATGCGAGGCCCAGAACGCCGCCAGCAACTCGGCGTAACTGACCTGCGCCGGATCAAAAAACACCCGCACCACTTCGGTATGACCGGTGGAGCCACTGCACACTTCTTCGTAGGTCGGATTGGGCGTGAAGCCGCCGGCATAGCCCACCGCCGTGCTGTACACACCGGGTATCTTCCAGAACACCCGTTCCGCGCCCCAGAAGCAGCCCAGACCAAAGACCGCCTCCTGCAGGCCTGCCGGTAGCGGCGGCACCATGGCGTTATCATTGACAAAATGCCGCCCGCTGATTGTTATCGGCGTGTCGCGGCCACGCAGCGCCCGATCCGCTGTAATCATCCTGTCTTTGTCGAACAAACCCATAACTCCCCCGTTACTGCCGTAAATTGCAGACTCGCATGTACAAGCACCAGTCCGGCGCCTAGAATACCACATCAACGTTTACAGCCACCTATTCCAGGTACATCAGGATCTATAAATGACTTCAGCTTTGATGGCCAATTACGGCCACCCGGAACTCCAGTTTGCCCGCGGCCAGGGTGTCTATCTGTACACAGCAGACGGTGAACGGTATGTCGACTTCACCATGGGCATCGCCGTGAACTGTCTGGGACATTGCCACCCGCACTTGATCGCCGCCCTGAAAAAACAGGCCGACACGCTGTGGCATACCTCCAACCTGTTCAGCATCGAACCCACGGAACGACTGGCCAGACGCCTGGTTGAGCTGACGTTTGCTGACCGCGTGTTTTTTGCCAATTCCGGCACTGAAGCGGTGGAGTGTGGTTTCAAGATGATGCGTCGTTACCACTACCATCACGGCCGCAAGCAGCGGGTGCGTATCATCTCCCTGACCCAGTCCTTCCATGGCCGCACCCTGGCGCCGGTGGCGGCTTGTCTGAACCCGGTGCACATCGAAGGTTTCCTGGTGGGTGATGGCGGTTTTGACCAGGTGCCATTTGGCGATCTGGACGCCCTGCGGGCGGCGATCACGGACAGCACCGCCGGCATTATCCTGGAGCCGGTTCAGGGCGAAGGTGGCATCCGCGCGGTGCCGGTGGAGTATTTGCAGGCCATTCGCCAGATTTGTGACGAACACGGCATTTTATTGATGTTTGACGAAGTACAATCAGGCGTAGGACGGACCGGACACCTGTTTGCGCACCAGGCATTGGGCGTGGAACCGGACCTGCTGGCCTCGGCCAAGGGCCTGGGCGGTGGTTTTCCGATTGGTGCCTGCCTGTCCAAAGAACACGTCGCCGAGGTGATGACCGCCGGCACCCACGGCAGCACCTTTGGCGGCAACCCGCTGGCCACGGCGGTGGGCAACGCGGTGCTGGACGTGATGACCGAACCGGGTTTTCTGGATCAGGTGAACGCCCGGGCTGCCCAGCTGCGCGCCGGCATTGATGCGTTGACCGAGCGCTTCCCGGCCGTGCTGGCCGGTCACACCGGGCTGGGCCTGATGGTGGGCCTGCGCTGCGCCGGCAGCAATGCCGACCTGCTCAAAGCCATGGCCAGGCACAAACTGCTGGCAGTCAAGGCCGGTGCCAATTCGGTGCGCCTGTTGCCGCCACTGAACATCAGCGCGGCGGAAGTGGATGAAGGGCTGGCCCTGCTGACAGCCGCGTGTAACGACCTGGCGTAACGCCAGGCAGCACCTTAAACAGAGTTTGGCATTTTGTTACAAAATGTCATAAGCTACACGGAAAACACACCGTTTTATAATAATAAAGTGCGCCCGCGATGCGCTCACTACCCGGATAACAGGGAGACTATGCAACCCACTGACCACCCCACCCGACTGGGCGAGTCTGACGTGCGCCGCACCACGCTTGCGTCGTTGCTGCAGTTCATTTCACTGAGCGCGGATGTCACCTGGCAGGAAGATGCTGAGGGAACATGCACCTACATCAGCAGTCACAGCGACAAGACCACCGCCGTGGCGGCGCTGCTGTATCAGCACCAGCTGACCGAGCTGGGCGAAGCGGACAGTTTGGACAGCGCCGGCAGTAGCGACAGTGGCGACAGTGCCGCCAGTAACAACTGGCAGCACTACCTGGCCTGCGTTGAGGCCCGCCAGCCTTTCCGCCAGATCAAATGCCGCATCAAAGGGGATCAGCAGAGCTACTACCTGCACATCAGCGGGGTTCCCCAGTTTGATGAGCAGCAGCACTTTCTGGGCTACGACTGCGCCGCCATCGACATGAGCCACGAGCACCGCAGCGAGGCCAGCCTGCTGCGCTTCCGCGCCGCCATGGACATGTCCATGGACATGATTTACCTGGTCGACCGTGACACCCTGACCTTCCTGGACGTCAACGACACCGCCGCCCGCGCCTACGGTTTCAGCCGCGAAGAGGTCCTGGCCATGGGCCCCTCGGCAGCCCTGGGGTTTACCGAGAAAGAGCTCATCGAACGTTATGACCGGCTGATCCAGCAGGGCGGCAGCAGCCGCATTGAGCGCCGCGTCACCCTGAAAGACAACAAACCCGGCATCGTCGAAGTCTACAGCCGCGCCACCTGCCTCAATGGCCGCTGGATCATCATCGGCGTCAGCCGCGACATCTCCGATCGCAAGATGGCGGAAACCCGGGCGTTGCATCTGCAGCACATATTCTCCACGCTCAGCCGCATCAACGAGGCCATTATTCGCGCCGACGGCGTCGACACCCTGTACCAGAACGTCTGCCGCGCCGCCATCGATGACCAGCTGTTCGCCATGTCCATGGTGGTCACCCCCGATGGCAAGGGGCAGTTTCGCGGGCTGGCGATGATGGGTGATGAGTCGTTTGAAACCCACCCGCTGCAGATCAGCACCGAGGCCGGTTCACCACTGGGCGATGGGCTGGTGGGCAGCGCCTTGCGCGAAGGCGTGGCGATGATCAGCAATGACTACATCAATGATCAGCGCTCCCTGCCCTGGCGCGACCGCCTGATGGAGCAGAACCTCAACAGCGCCGCCGCCTTCCCGCTGTTCCAGCGTAAACGGGTGGTTGCCGTCATGCTGTTCTATGGCCGCGTCAAGCATGCCTTTGACAGTGAAACCCAGGCCGTCATGCAAAGCATGGCCGACAACATCTCCTTTGCCCTGGACAGTTTTGCCAATGCCGAGGAACAGGCACGCGCGGCCGCGCTGATCCGGGAAAGTGAAGCGCGCTTTCGCAGCCTGACCAACCTGACCTCGGATTTCTACTGGGAACAGGACGTCAATCTGCGTTTCACCAAATATGAAGGCCGGGTAGTGGGCGAGAGCAACCGGAAGGCGGTCAGGACCATACTGGGCCGGCACCTGTGGGAGATGCCCGGCATCAAGCCTGACTCGCTGAACTGGCGCCAGTTGCGGCGACTGCTGAAAAAGGAACAGCCTTTCCGCGACTTTGAGTTCTCGTTTACCAACGACGACAATGTGCGCTACCACTTCTCGCTGGCCGGTGAGCCGATCATAGACAGTGACGGCAAATTTGCCGGGTATCGGGGTATTTCGCGCGATATCACCGAGAAAAAACGGGTTGCCGATCGCATCAAGCACCTGGCCACCCATGACACCCTGACCGGCCTGCCCAACCGGGTCATGTTCAGCGAACTGCTGCGCCAGGCCATCCGCACCGCCAACCGCTATCGGGATCAGCGCTTTGCCGTGATGTTTATCGACCTGGACCGCTTCAAGGCCGTCAACGATATCTATGGCCACCACACCGGTGATGCGCTGCTGGCGGAAGTCGCCCGGCGCCTGCGCACGCCCCTGCGCGACAGTGACATTGTGGCACGCCTGGGCGGCGATGAATTTGTGGTGCTGCTGCACAAGGTCAACGACAAACAGCACGCCGGCCAGATCGCGCAGCATGTGCTGAGCATGCTCAAGCGGCCCATTGCCCTGGATGAGCGCGAATTTGCCGTCAGTGGCAGCATCGGCATCAGCCTGTTCGGGGAGGATGCCCACGATGAAGAAACCCTGATGAAACACGCCGACACGGCCATGTACGCGGCCAAGGATGACGGGCGCAACAACTTCCGCACTTACGCCGCCGACCTGCACCAGCACACGCAGGAACGCGCCGTGCTGTCGCTGCAGCTGCGGCACGCCCTGGAGCGCGGTGAACTGAGCCTGCACTATCAGGCCAAGCTGGCACTGTGCAGCAATGATGTGGTCGGTGTGGAGGCGCTGCTGCGCTGGAATCACCCCGAGCTGGGCGCCATTTCACCGGTGCAGTTCATCCCTATCGCCGAGGACAATGGCCTGATCATTCCCATCGGCGAGTGGGTCATGGAAACGGCCTGCGAGCAGCTGGTGGCGTGGCAGGCGCAGGGGCTGCCGGCGCTGGGGCTGGCGGTGAACCTGTCCCCGCGGCAGTTCAATCATCCGGATCTGCACAAGCACATCAGCGAGGTGCTGGCGCGCACCGGCTTTGCCGCTGATCTGCTGGAGCTGGAGATTACCGAAAGCCTGGTGATGCAGAACCCGGAGCGCGCCATTGAACTGATGTCCACCATCAAGCAGATGGGCGTGGGTTTTGCCATTGATGATTTTGGCACCGGTTATTCGTCGCTGGGGCAGCTGCGTCATTACCCCATTGATACCCTGAAGATTGACCGTGCCTTTATCCGCGACCTTGATCAAAGCAAGGAAGACCAGGCCATCAGCAAGGCCATCATCTCCATGGGTAAAACCCTGGGACTGACCGTGGTGGCCGAAGGCGTGGAAACCGTCCGGCAGCTGGCGTTCCTGCGCGAGCACCATTGTGACCAGATACAGGGCTTTCACTTTCATCGCCCCTGCAGTGCCGATGACTTTGTCGCCTGGTACAAACAGGCCGATCTGCCATCCGGCGTCGCCTGAACCGCAGCCCTGCCCGCCGGCAAAATATTCCTTTGGGTACGCCTCAAGTTGACGTGGCTCTCGCCGTTACACTCTATGAATGCGCAAACTGGATTGAGACTCCCCCATGGCACAACGCAAGCTGTTCCCAGCCTCCGAAAAACTGGTGTCCACCACCGACCTGAAAAGCTACATCCGCTACGCCAACCCGGAATTCACCGCCATCTCCGGTTACACCGAAGATGAGCTGATGGGCGCGCCCCACAACATCGTGCGCCACCCGGACATGCCCAAGCAGGCGTTCAAGGCCCTGTGGGACAGCGTTGAGAAAGGCAAGCCGTGGATGGGCATGGTCAAGAACAAATGCAAGAACGGCGACTATTACTGGGTCGATGCCTACGTCACACCGGTGATGGAAAATGGCAAGGTGGCCGGTTACCAGTCGGTGCGTTCCTGCCCGGACGAAAACCACGTTGCCAATGCCGAGTCACTGTATAAAAAACTGCGCGCCGGCGCCTCGGTGCGCCTGTCGTCGCTGTTGTCCTGGCGGCAGTCGCTGCTGGCCATCCAGAGCCTCAGCGTGATTGCCGCTGTTGCCGCTGTCGGTCTGCTCTCTGGCCCGTTGTCGTGGGTGCTGGCCGCGGTGGCCGCGGTGGCAGGCATCGGCGGCAGTGCCTGGAAACTGGCCCAGATGAACCCGCTGCTGCGCAGCTGCGAGCAGGTCAACCGCGATCCGCTGGCGCGGGCAGTGTATACCGGGCGCCATGACGAGCTGGGCAGCATCGAGCTGGCCCTGAGGTTTCGCCGGTCGCAGGCTGACACCATCCTCAAGCGCATTGACGAGTCGGCCACACGTCTGACGGCGCTGGCCGGGCAGGCCACGGAGTCGGTGAACATCACCGACAAAGCCATTAACCAGCAGCAGCATGAACTGGCCTCGGTCTCGTCCGCGGTCACCGAAATGTCCAGTGCCATTGTCGAAGTCGCAAGCAACACCGCCCGCACCTCCAGCGCCGCGGAAGAAGCCGACAATTCGGTGGAACAGGGGCATCACTCCATCGAGGAAAGCCTGTCCGCCACCACCCAGCTGGCGGAGAACATTGATGATATTACCCAGCTGATCAATGGCCTGGGCACCGACAGCAAAGCCATTGGCTCGGTGATCGAGGTGATCAATGCCATCGCCGAACAGACCAACCTGCTGGCCCTGAACGCGGCCATCGAGGCAGCGCGCGCCGGTGAACAGGGCCGCGGCTTTGCTGTGGTCGCCGATGAAGTGCGTACCCTGGCGCAGTGCACACAAAACTCCACGGTGGAGATCAAGGACATCATCTCACGCATCCAGAACAGCACCAGCAGCTGTGTCGACAGCATCACCGATGCGCAGAGCAAGGCCAAAGCCTGTGTCAGTTACAACCAGCAGGCCGGCCAGTCCTATACCTCGATCAGCAAGGCGGTGTCGGACATCCGCAACATGACCTTCCAGGTGGCCACGGCGGTGGAAGAACAAAGCGCGGTGGCCGAAGAGGTCAATCGCAATATCGTCAATATTCAGGGGCAGTCCGAGAAAACCAGCGAGGCCTCGCGCATCAATGCTGACAGCAGCACACGCCTGGCCAGGGACATTGCCGCGATGCGTGAGCTGGTCAAGCAGTTCAGTGCCTGATCCGGCCATCACGCGGGCACTGGCATGATGTGAATCCATTCATTTTTGGTTTAGAATCGGTCTGTCGATATTTCCGGCAAGAATAACAAGAGACCGATGCCATGCTGTACCCGCAACTGAATTTTGATCTGGACGAAACACTGGTGATGCTGCAGACGCAGATCCGCCAGTTTGCTGCCAACGAGATAGCGCCGCGCGCTGCCGACATTGACCGCGACAATGACTTCCCGGCTGACCTGTGGCGCAAAATGGGCGACCTGGGCTTGCTGGGTATCACGGTCTCGGAGCAGTACGGTGGCGCCGGCCTGGGGTATCTGGCCCATGTCATCGCCGCTGAGGAAATCAGCCGTGCCTCGGCCAGTGTCGGCCTGAGTTACGGTGCCCACTCCAACCTGTGTGTCAATCAGATTTACCGCAACGGCAACGACGCGCAAAAGCAGCGCTACCTGCCCGGCCTGGTCAGTGGCGAGGCCATTGGCGCGCTGGCCATGAGCGAGCACAATGCCGGCTCCGATGTGGTGAGCATGAAACTCAGCGCCCGCCGCCAGGGTGATGTGTATGTGCTCAATGGCAGCAAGATGTGGATCACCAACGGGCCCGATGCCCATGTCTATGTGATCTATGCCCGCACCGATGCGGATGCCGGCGCCCATGGCATCACCGCGTTCCTGGTGGAACGGGATTTTCCCGGTTTCAGCCGCTCGCCCAAGCTCGACAAACTGGGCATGCGCGGTTCCAACACCTGTGAACTGGTGTTCCAGGATTGCCAGGTGCCGGCGGCGAATGTTCTGGGCGCGGAAAACGGCGGCGTGCAGGTGCTGATGAGTGGCCTGGACTATGAACGCGTGGTGCTCTCCGGCGGACCGCTGGGCATCATGCAGGCCTGTGTGGATGCGGTGCTGCCCTATATTCATGACCGCAAGCAATTCGGCGAAGCCATCGGCAACTTCCAGTTTATCCAGGGCAAGGTCGCCGACATGTACACCAACCTCAACGCCGCCCGCGCGTACGTGTATGCGGTGGCGCGCGCCTGCGATCGCGGCGAGACCACGCGCAAGGACGCAGCCGGGGCCATCCTGTTCAGCGCCGACAAGGCCACGCAACTGGCACTGGAAGCGATCCAGATTCTGGGCGGAAACGGTTACATCAATGATTACCCGGTTGGGCGGCTGCTCCGGGATGCCAAGCTGTACGAGATCGGCGCCGGCACCCAGGAAATCCGCCGCATGCTGATCGGCCGCGAACTGTTCCGGGAGACACAGTCGTGAACGGGGCAACAGCCTTGAGCGGAGAAAAGCACCGATGAGCAGATTGACCTCCGCCATCAGCCCCCAGAGCGAGGCCTTTGCCAGCAATTACCAGCACCATTGCGCGCTGCGCGATGAACTGCAGAGCCTGACCGCCACCCTGGCGCTGGGCGGTGATGAACGCTCCCGGCAGCGTCACCAGCAGCGTGGCAAACTGCTGCCACGCGAACGCATTGAGGCGCTGCTCGACACCGGCTCGCCGTTTCTGGAATTCTCCGCGCTGGCCGCCTATCAGGTCTATGACGACGACATACCCGGCGCCGGGCTGATCAGCGGCCTGGGCATGGTGTCGGGGCAATGCTGCGTGATTGTCGCCAACGATGCCACGGTCAAGGGCGGCACCTACTATCCATTGACCGTCAAAAAACATTTGCGCGCGCAGCAGATTGCCGCCGAGAATCATCTGTCCTGCATTTACCTGGTGGATTCCGGCGGTGCCAACCTGCCCCACCAGGCCGAGGTGTTCCCGGACCGGGAGCATTTTGGTCGCATCTTCTATAACCAGGCCCGCATGTCGGCAGCAGGTATCCCACAAATTGCGGCGGTGATGGGTTCGTGTACCGCCGGCGGTGCGTATGTACCGGCGATGGCGGATGAATCGATTATCGTGCGTGAACAGGGCACGATTTTTCTCGGCGGCCCGCCGCTGGTGAAAGCCGCCACCGGCGAGGTGGTCACTGCGGAAGAGTTAGGCGGTGGCCAGGTGCACAGTCAGATCTCCGGCGTCGCCGATCAACTGGCCGATGATGACATGCATGCCCTGGCGCTGATCCGGCGCAGTATCGCGCGCCTGAACCGCCCTGCCCGCACGCTGGACCTGAGCGCCCCGCCGCCGGCGTTCGACAGCGATGAGCTGCTGGGCATTGTGCCAGCCGATGTGCGCCAGCCCTATGATGTGCGCGAGGTCATTGCCCGGGTCGTGGACGGCTCCGTGTTTGATGAATTCAAGCCCCTGTATGGCGCCACCCTGGTGTGCGGGTTTGCCGACATCCTGGGACAGAGCGTCGGCATCATTGCCAACAACGGCATCCTGTTTTCCGAAAGCGCGTTAAAAGGCAGTCACTTTATCCAGCTGTGTTGCCAGCGCAATATCCCCTTGGTATTTTTGCAGAACATCACCGGTTTTATGGTGGGCAAAAAGTACGAACATGAGGGCATTGCCAAAAACGGTGCCAAGCTGGTCAATGCCGTGGCCACGGCCAGTGTGCCCAAGGTCACGGTGCTGATTGGCGGCAGTTTTGGTGCCGGCAATTACGGCATGTGTGGCCGCGCCTACGATCCACGCTTTCTGTGGACCTGGCCCAATGCGCGGATCTCGGTGATGGGGGGTGCCCAGGCGGCCGGCGTGCTGGCGCAGATCAAGGCCGAGACCCTGGCCGCCAAAAATCAGTCGTGGAGCGCCGAACAGGAACAGCAGTTCAAGAAACCCATTGAAGACAAGTATGAACGCGAAGGCCATCCCTACTATGCCAGTGCGCGGCTGTGGGATGACGGGGTGATCGCCCCCACCGATACGCGTGTGGTATTGGGCCTGTCACTGTTTGCCGCGCGACATGCTCCGCAGCAGGACACCCGGTTTGGCATTTTCCGCATGTAACGCCAGCCGCCCTTTCCAATGACAAGAACAAGGGAAACGTATGAACACTCAACCTGACAGCTCGCCACTGGAGATCAGCCACCCGCATGACGGTGTGACGGTGATCTGGCTGAACCGTCCGCAGAAACACAACGCCATGACCCAGGCGCTGATCGCCGAACTGCATGACACCCTGACCACACTGGCCCACGATGACAACACCCGGGTACTGATTCTGGCCGGGCGCGGCAAGAGCTTCTGCTCCGGCGCCGACCTGAACTACATGAAGTCGATGGTGGATTTCAGCCACGAAGAAAACGTTGAGGACGCCAGCCGCTTTGCCGGCATGCTGCAGGCCCTGCATCAATTTCCCAAACCGGTGATCGCGGCCCTGCACGGCAATGTGTTTGCCGGGGCCACCGGCCTGACCGCGTGTTCAGATATCGTCATCGCCGCCGACGATGCCCGTTTTTGTGTCAGCGAAGTCAAGCTGGGCCTGGTGCCGGCGGTGATCAGTCCCTACGTGGTGGCACGCATCGGTGCCCATCAGGCACGGCGCTATTTTCTGACCGCCGAGGTGTTTGACGCCGAGGCGGCCCGGCAGGCCGGCCTGGTGCACCGCTGTGTGCCGGCAGACACGCTGATGAACGAAGTCATGGCAACGGCGATGCAGCTGCTGAACAATGCACCGCGCGCCATGGCCACTACCAAGAACCTGATCAATTACCTGGTGCCGGTGCCGGCCGCGCGCGAAATCACCGACTACACGGCGGCGCTGATCGCCCGCGTGCGCACCGGCCAGGAAGCCCAGGGCGGCCTGCAGGCCTTCCTCGACAAACAACCACCGCCCTGGTCGCAGGACAGCAGCCCTGAGCCTGTAAACAGCCCTGAGCTTGTAAACAGCCCTGAGCGGATTGACAGCCCTGAGCGGATTGACAGCCCTGAGCAGAATAAGAGCAAGGACAAACCATGATCACCCGCCTGCTGGTCATTAACCGCGGCGAAATTGCCTGCCGCATCATGCGCACTGCGCAGCGTCTGGGCATTGAGTGCGCGGCGGTGTATTCACCGGCTGATCGCGATGCCCTGCATGTGCTGCTGGCCGACCGGGCCTTTGCCCTGCGCGGCAATGCCGCCAGCGACAGCTACCTGGATCAGCAGCAGCTGCTGGCCATTGCCACTGACTGGGGCGCCGAGGCCATTCATCCCGGTTACGGTTTTTTGTCCGAGAACAGTGACTTCGCGCGGGCCGTGACCGACGCCGGCATGCGTTTTGTTGGCCCCGGCGCCGAGGCCATAGCGGCCATGGGCTCCAAGGCCCGCGCCAAGCAGCTAATGGCCGAAGCCGATGTGCCCATGCTGCCGGGTTACCATGGCGATGCGCAGGATATCGCGGTGCTGCGCGAGGCGGCTGATCAGGCCGGTTATCCGGTGCTGCTGAAAGCCGTTGCCGGTGGGGGTGGTCGCGGCCTGCGGGTGGTCCATGCCGAGGTGGAACTCGAGGAGGCCCTGGCGGCGGTGCAGCGCGAAGCCCGGGCGGCGTTTGGTGACCCGCGCGTGCTGCTGGAGAAATACCTGCCCCAGGCCCGGCATGTGGAGATCCAGGTGTTTGCCGACGACCATGGCCACTGCGTGCATCTGCATGAACGCGACTGCTCTGTGCAGCGTCGTCATCAGAAGCTGATCGAAGAGGCACCGGCCCCGGGTCTGGATGATGCCACGCGGACGGCGATGGGCGCGGCAGCCGTGCGCGCCGCCACCGGCATCGGTTACTCGGGCGCGGGTACCGTGGAGTTCCTGTATCAGGGCGGTGAGTTCTATTTTCTGGAAATGAATACCCGCCTGCAGGTGGAGCACCCGGTCACCGAGTGCATCACCGGCCTGGACCTGGTGGAGTGGCAGCTGCGTGTGGCCAGCGGTGAAGCGCTGCCGCTGACTCAGGCCGACATTCCGCGCCACGGCTGGGCCATCGAGGCGCGCATCAATGCTGAGACCGGTGCCCCGGATTTTTTACCGTCAACCGGCCTGATCACCGACCTGGTGTGGCCGCAGGGGGACGCGCTGCGTGTGGATGCCGGCTTCCGCAGCGGCGATCGGATCAGCGTGTTCTATGACAGCATGCTGGGCAAGCTGATTGCCTGGGGTCCCAGCCGCGCCGAGGCGGTGGCGGAACTGTCCCGTGGGCTGGGGCAACTTCGCGTCAGTGGCATCAGTCACAACGCCGAGTTCCTGGGGGCTGTGCTTGATACGCCGGCGTTTCGCGCGGCGGATGTGCATACCGGGTTTCTGGCGCAGCATCAGCAGGACATTGCGGTGGCGCTGATACAGCGGCGGCCCCAGGACGACCCGGCGACTCAACACCCGGACTGGGGGACGCTCTCGCGCGGGGGGCCCTTAACCGGCTGGCGGCAGAATCGCGGTCAGGCGCAGAGGTTCAGCCAGCAGTACCATATGCGGCCGCTGTATGCTGGCACCGCACCGTCGGCGGCCACGGACATCAATACGCTGGCGGGCGGCGGTGCGCAGGGTCAGTCGCAACAGGCATTGACCGCGCCCCTGCCCGGCCGGGTCATCAAACTGCTGGTCAGCGCCGGCGACAGTGTTGTTGCTGGCCAGCCGCTGCTGGTGATGGAGGCCATGAAAATGGAACATACCCTGCGCGCCACCGCCGATGCCCGCATCGACGCGGTGCACTGCGAAACCGATGCCATGGTGCAGCCCGATCAGTTGCTGATCGCCTTTGCTGTCCCCGCCGAGGCGCAGCCGTCATGAATAGCGCAGCCCTCATGAACATGGCAGCGCTGCAAGGCCGGCCGGTGAGTCTGGTCGAAATGAGCCCCCGCGATGGCCTGCAGAATGAGCGGGCCCACCTGAGCGCCTCGGTGAAAGCGGGGCTGGTCGACCGGCTGGCCGCCGCCGGTTTGCAACGCATCGAGACCGGCAGTTTTGTGTCGCCCAAATGGATCCCGCAGATGGCCGACTCGGCCGAGGTGTTTGCTGCCATCACCCGTTTGCCCGGCGTGCGTTACAGCGCCCTGACCCCGAACATGCAGGGATTTGAGCGGGCGGTGCAGGCCGGCGCCGATGAGGTGGCGGTGTTTGCCGCGGCGTCGGAGCTGTTCAGCCAGAAAAATATCAATTGCAGTATCCGCGACAGCATCCAGCGCTTTACCGAGGTGTGCACCGCGGCCCAGGCTGCCGGCATCCCGGTGCGTGGTTATGTGTCCTGCGCCATGGGCTGCCCGTATCAGGGTGAGGTGCCGGCAGATGATGTGGCCATGGCGGTGAGCGAGCTGATGGCCCTGGGCTGCTTTGAGGTCTCCATTGGTGACACCATCGGCACCGGCACCCCGCAGCATGTGCATGAGGTGCTGTCACGCTGCCTGCAGGAAGCCCGTGCCGATCAGCTGGCCATGCATTTTCACGATACCTACGGGCAGGCGCTGGCCAATATCATGGCCGGTCTGCAACTGGGGCTGAGCACCATTGATGCATCCGTCGCCGGCCTGGGCGGTTGCCCTTATGCGCAGGGTGCCAGCGGCAATGTCGCCACCGAAGATGTGGTGTTTATGCTGCATGGCCTGGGCATGGACACCGGCGTGGATCTGTCGCGCCTGATCGATACCAGTCGCTGGATCTGCACACAGCTGGATCGTCAGAATCAGTCACGGGTGTCCCTGGCCGGCCTGCCGGTCGCGCGCGGCGCCTGACATTTATTGCACCAGGAGCGGAAGCTGACCCATGCCCACCACAACCGACCCGAACATCCTGCAGCCGGCACGCTTTGAGTTGAGCACGGCGGCGCCCGGAGACTGCCACCTGGTCGATTTCATGCACTGGATCAACCGCACGCAGCGCGTGCAACTGGACAGCTACGCCGCCCTGCATCGCTGGAGCGTTCAGAACCGCGAAACGTTCTGGCAGGCATGCATGACCTTTACCGGCATCGCGGCCGAGGCACCGGCCGATGCCCGGGCGCTGAAACAGGGTCGACAGATCTGGCTGGATCAGTGGTTTCCCGACCATCAGCTGAATTATGCTGCCAATCTGCTGCGCTTTCGCGATGAGCACACGGCGCTGATCTTTTGTGACGAACACAATAACCGCCAGTCGCTGAGCTATGCGGGGCTGGCTCAGCAGGTCGCCCAGGTACAGCAATGGCTGTTGGCGCAGGGTGTGCAGGCGGGTGACCGGGTCGCCGGGTTTGCGGCCAACCGTATCGAAACCGTGGTGGCGATGCTGGCCAGCGCGTCCATCGGCGCCATCTGGTCATCGTGTTCACCGGATTTTGGTGTCGGTGGCATACTGGACCGATTCACCCAGATTGAGCCCAGGGTGCTGTTTGCCGTCTCCAGTCACTGTTATGCCGGGCGCATCAATGCCCATCAGGCGGTGCTGGAGAAACTGATGGCGGGCCTGCCCTCGCTGCAGGCGGTGGTGTTGCTGCCCGACCTGTATGGCGCCGGCGGTGATGATCCGGCGGGTCACAGTACGGTGGTGCACTGGTCAAATGTGCTGGCCGACACGCCAGCGGCCGCGCCCGTGTTTGCCGACCTGCCGTTTGCGCACCCGCTGTTCATCATGTACTCCTCGGGCACCACCGGGGTGCCCAAGTGCATCGTGCACAGTGCCGGCGGGACGCTGCTGCAGCACCGCAAGGAGCACCACCTGCACCTGAACCTGCAGCGTGACGATGTGCTGTTCTATTTCACCACCTGTGGCTGGATGATGTGGAACTGGCTGGTCAGTGGCCTGGCGTCTGGCGCGACGCTGGTGCTGTATGACGGCTCGCCGTTTCACCCACAGCCCTCGATACTGTTTGACCTGGCCGCGGACACCGGGGTCAGCATCTTCGGCACCTCGGCGAAATACCTGTCGGCCGCGGAGAAAGCCGGCGTTAAACCCCGGCAGACACATGCGCTGCCGCGGCTGCATACCCTGCTCTCCACCGGCTCGCCGCTGAGCGTCGAGGGTTTTGATTACGTGTACCGGGATGTGAAGCAGGACCTCAGTCTGCAGTCGATCTCCGGCGGCACCGACATCATCTCCTGCTTTGTGCTGGGCAGCCCGCTGCTGCCGGTGTATCGCGGCGAAATTCAGTGCGCGGGCCTGGGCATGGATGTGAAGGTGTATAACCAGGCCGGCAAACCGGTGTCGCAGGCGAAAGGCGAGCTGGTGTGCCAGCAGTCCTTCCCCAGCATGCCCACCGGCTTCTGGCATGACCCGGGGCACCAGAAGTACCAGGCCGCCTACTTTGAGCGTTTCGACAACACCTGGACGCATGGCGATTATGCCGAACAGACCGCACAGGGTGGCTGGATCATCTACGGTCGTTCGGACACCGTGCTGAACCCCGGCGGCGTGCGCATCGGCACCGCGGAAATCTATCGCCAGGTGGAACAGCTGCCGCAGGTGCTGGAGAGCGTGGCCGTGGGTCAGGAATGGGAAAACGATGTGCGCATTGTGCTGTTTGTGCGCCTGCAGCCGGGTGTCGAACTGGACCAGCAACTGACCGGTGACATCAAGCTGGCCATCCGCAACGGAGCCTCACCGCGCCACGTCCCGGCGGTAATTCGCCAGGTGACTGACATCCCCCGCACACTCAACGGCAAGATCGCCGAAACCGCCGTGCGCGAAACCCTGCACGGCCGCCCCGTCAACAACAAGGATGCGCTGGCAAACCCCGAGGCCCTGCAAGAATACAAGAATGGGGACGGAGGCAATACTTTATTGACAAAGGCCTGAGCAGGCGGGGATTCGGGAGTCCGTCGAGGAACAATCAGGGAGCCGCAGGCGAGCGTTCCGAGACCGACCCCGGATTCCCGCCTGCTCAGGCCGGCTAGCAATGCAAAAGTATTGCCTCCGTCCCCATTCTTTCTTTATATCTCGGCGAAGCTGCTGACGATGCGATGCCGGGACTTTTTCGGAGCCACGGTGCCTTCTTGCGGCCGCACCACCCAGATGGTGTTGAGGCCGGCGTCGGCAGCGGCGTCGAGCTCGCCTTCGATGTCGGACAGGAACAGGATGTCCTTGGGCGGCAGCGCGATCTGCTCGGCCAGGTTGAGGTAGGACTGCACCTCCTGCTTGGCACCGATGCCGGTGTCGAAGTAGCCGGCGAACATCAGACGCAGATCCCCGCAGCTGGAGTAACGGAAAAACAGCCGCTGGGCTTTTTCGGATCCAGATGAGTAAACATACAGGTTGATGCCTTCGTCCAGCCATTCCTGCAGCTTGGGCGGCACATCGGGATAGACGTGGGCCTGGTACTCGCCGCGCTGGTAGCCACGCTCCCACACCATGCCCTGCAGCGCCTTCAGTTCGGTGACCTTCTTGTCCTCGTGCATCCACAGACGCAGCTGGTCAATCAGTGCTTCGGTGTTCTTCAGCGGGATCCCGGTGTTGTCACTCATGCTGCGCAACTGACGTGCCACGTCGCGCTCTTCCTTGTGCTTGCGCACGAACTCGGGCAGGAAGCGCTCGGCGTATACAAACAGGACATCTTTCACAAAACGGATGGAACTGGTGGTGCCTTCGATATCCGTAACAATGGCAATCGGCTTCATTGTGACTCCAGACGGGAAAACGACTCAGCAATCTGACTGCCGGTGTAGTTGGCAACCCAGCCTTCAGTGTTGTTGAAAAAACGGATCGCCACAAAGGACGGTTTCGGACCCATGTCAAACCAGTGCGGGGTGTTGGCGGGCACGGAAATCAGGTCGCCTTTATGGCACAGCACTTCATACACCTTGTCCTGCAGATGCAGACTGAACAGCCCCTGACCATCGACAAAAAAGCGCACCTCGTCTTCACTGTGGCGATGTTCGCTGAGAAACTTCTGTCGCAACTCCGGCACCTTGGCTTCCACCTCCGGGTTCGAGGCATCCAGACTGATGACGTCCACGGTCTGATAACCTTCATCGGCCACCAGCTGATCGATATCGGCTTTGTAGGCGGCCATGACCTGATCGCTGCTGTCGCCGGCCCTGACCGGTGCGGTGGCCTGCCACTGCTCAAAGCGGATACCGGCGGCAGCCAGTTGTTCGGCAATTTTCAACGGGTCGGTCGCCTGCCACTCAACGTTAGCCGGATCCGACTCCGAAAAAATCTTCAACGCGCTCATTCTCTGTCCTCGCTCACTGTCTGCGTCGGGCGTGTCGCCAGACGTGCGTGCCAATAGTAATCAAGCAGAAACTCCAGTGCCTCAAGATGGCGCAGGGTCTCCGGCAAATCGCGGCCCCAGGTGTACAGGCCATGGCCCCTTATCAGATATGCATGTCCGGTGCCATGTTGCTGCATCCAGCCCTCAACCTGTGCTGCCAGCGCGGCAATGTCCTGGGTGTTGTCAAACACCGGCATACGCAGGGTCACCTGATGACTGCTGTTGCCGGCAAAAGCTTTGAGCAGTTCCAGGCCGCTGAGTTCCACCACCGCCGGGGCATCCATCGACACCAGGGTCGCTTTCACCGAATGTGTGTGCAACACCGCCCCGATCTCCGGGTCGCGCCGGTACAGCTGGGTATGCAACAGGGTTTCTGCGGAAGGTTTGTTGCCGTCCAGCGACTGCCCAGCCAGGTCGACCTGCATGATATCCGCCGGCTGCAGACTGCCCTTGTCCCGCCCCGACACCGTAATCGCACAACGGTCGGCATCCAGACGCTGGGAAAAATTGCTGCTGGTGGCCGGACACCACCCCTGCAGCCAGATACGCTGGCCGGCGGCAATCAGACCTGAGACGGCGTGCTGATAAAGTTCTGTTGAGGGCGCTGGGTTCATGGCGCGCAATTATAGCCCGAATTGCTCAGTCAAGCACACAAACCAGACCTTTGAGGTACAAGGCCTCCGGGAACGGCAGCGCCACCGGATGATCCTCGGCCTGGTGCAAATAGTGCGTGATGCGCCCTTCGCGACCGGCATCGAGCAGGGCATCGGCGGTAATTTTCTGAAACAGCGCCGGGTCGATGGCCCCCGAGCAGGAGAAACTCACCAGCGTGCCGCCGGCACTGAGCAGCTGTGCAGCCTGCAGGGCAATATCCTTGTAGGCACGGGCCGCCTTTTTAAACTGGTGCCGGGTCTCGGCGAACTTGGGCGGATCCAGCACAATCAGATCATACTGCGTGTTGCTGTGCTTCAGCTCCCGCAGGTATTCAAACACATTGGCCTGCACCAGCTCGGCCTGATCGGTGCTAAAACCGTTCAGTGCCAGGTTCTCCCCGGCCAGCTCCAGCGCCGGCCCGGAGGAATCGACATTGGTGACGTGGGTGGCGCCGCCCTTGAGCGCGGCAATGCCAAACCCGCCGGTGTAGCAGAAACAGTTGAGCACGGACTTGCCCGCACTCAACCGCTGCACCAGGCTGCGGTTGTCAAACTGATCGAGGTAATAACCGGTTTTGTGGCCCTGCGCGATGCTGACCATGAACTGCCGGTCCTGCTCCTGAATCTGCACCAGCGCCGGCGGTTCCTGGCCGTGGATCAGCCCCTGGCGCTGTTCCAGCCCTTCGTGTTTGCGCACGGTGACGTCGGAGCGTTCGTAAATCCCCAGGCAGGGGGAGAACTCGGCCAGCGCCTCGATGATGGTATCGCGCCAGAATTCGGCGCCGGCACTGAGAAACTGACAGCTCAAAAAATCACCGTAACGATCGACGATCAGGCCGGGGAAACCATCGGCCTCGGCATACACCAGGCGGCAGGCCGTTCGGGTGGCCGACAACAGCCCCTGCCGCCGGGCGATGGCGCGGCGCAGACGTTCGCGAATAAACCCGGCGTCGATCACCGCATCGGGGTCAAAGGACCACATGCGCGCGCGAATCTGCGAGGCTGGTGACCACGCCGCAAACCCCAGGGCCTTGCCGCGGCTGTCCTGGATGGCGACGGTGGCGCCGACGGCCGGCTCTGCGTCAACGGACGCAATGGCGCCGGAAAAAATCCACGGGTGGCGCCGCAACAGCGAACTGTCACGGCCTTTACTCAGTGTGATGACGGTCATGGCAGGGGTATAAATTCCTTGTCGTCCCCCGGCACGGGGGCAAATTCACCATTGTCCCAGCGTTTGCGGGCGGCATCCAGTGTGCTGCGCTCATAGGCAACAAAATTCCAGTGGATATGCGGGACGCGGTTGAACTTCTCGCCGCCCAGCAGCATCAGCCGGCTGTGCTCCAGGCTTTCAAAGCTCTGATCATCGGCGTCCAACAGCACAAAGTCACCGGCCACAAACTCCGCCTCGCCTATCCTGATGCGGCCACTTTCGACAAAGATGGCAGCTTCGTGTTCGGGGTTCGGATGCTCGAGCTCGGCACCGGGCTGCGCCAGCACATCGAGGTAGAACATAGGCGAAAAGGTGCGCACCGGTGAGCTGCGATCGTAGGCTTCGCCGACGATCAGCCGCATCATCAGCCCGGGGCGATTGATGGTGGGCAGCAGCGACTTGTTGACGTGCTCGAAATCCGGCTCCACCGTCTCCTGCTCGGGCGGCAGCGCCACCCACAGCTGCAGTCCGTGCAGCGGGTGTGCCTGCGCGCGCACTTCATGGGTCTCCCGCTCGGAATGCACGATGCCTTTGCCGGCGATCATCCAGTTGACGTCGCCAGGGAAAATCTCCTGCACCGACCCCAGACTGTCCCGATGCAGAATACTGCCCTGGAACAGATAGGTGACCGTGGCCAGACCGATGTGCGGATGCGGACGCACGTTGATGCCCTCACCGGCCGGAAAATCCGCCGGCCCGATGTGATCAAAAAATATGAACGGCCCGACCATTTTTTTGTCGTGATGCGGTAGCACCCGGCTGACCGTGAAGCCCCCCAGGTCCTTGTCATCTGCCTTTAATATCGTTGCCATGACGGCGCTCCTGCGTTGCTGATGATTTTGCCGGTTGCAAATGACACGGCCACGTTATCGACGCCATACCTCATCCAGGGGTTTACGCGGCGAAGGTTTTTCCTTGGCGGCAATGTCGTCGGGCAGCGTATCCGGCGTCGTTGCCACACCAATGGCAAACCCACACACCACCTTGTGATCGTCATCCAGCGTCAGGTAACTGGCCACCTCATCATGTTTGATACCCGCCATGCCGTGAGTATACAGCCCCATCTGCCGCGCCTGCAGGGTCATCGCCATCCAGGCGGCACCGGCATCATACTCGGCGTACGCATTGGGCTTGCCGTTGTGAGCAAAGGTTTTTTTGACCACCACAAACCCCAGCACCGAGGCATCGCCGGCCCACGCCTGATTGCCTTCCACCAGCAAGTGCAGATAGTCGTTAAAGGTTTTGTCGGTGGACACGTAAAACTGCCAGGGCTGTGCATTAAAACAGGACGGCGCCCAGCGCGCCGCTTCAAACAGCCGTGCCAGATCGGCTTCATTGATGGGGGTTTTGACAAAGGCGCGCGGTGACCAGCGGCTGACCTGCAATGGATCAACGCCGGGCAAGGCATCACGGGCGGAGAAATCCGGTTGAATGGTATCGGGGTACTTCATGCTCAACTCCCTCGTTTGACACGTTATGTGGCAATCAGGTCGTGAGTGTACCTTTGATACTGTGAGGGGGATAGTCTGGGGGGATAGTCTGGGGGGATAGTCTGGGGGGAGAGTCCGGGGGGCGAACAGTCCTGGAAGGTGATCGTAGCGCGGCACCTGCGATAGGGAAAAAATGCACATCCTTGTGCTCCCTGTCCAAAACCTTTTAGACGCTACTTGAACCTAACCTTCCTTACAGGGTGAAGTCGGTTTTGACACCGTTCACATTGACCGTGTAGTCACCGGACGCCATGCCCTGCGTCGGCAAGGTGGCAATCACGTAAAACTCGATCGCCTGGGCGATACACACATCCGATGTCGGCGCCGACTCGGGAATCGCCACCATGAACTCGCCGCTGTGGTACGACACCGCTTCCGCCTCAATGCTCACACAGGCCGAGCGGAAACCTTTGGCCAGAACATCAACACGGTCCGCTTCACGCAGGACCTCCACCGAATCCACCGTGGCCAGGCTGCCCGGCTCGGACGCGGTGATGGCAAAACTGCCACTGCTGCCCTGGGTCAGGACGACATTGCGGAAATGACTGATGTTATCGCCCTCCACAACCACTGCCTGCGGCAGGGTCAGCACATCGTCGCGCAGCACCACAGGCGGATTATCAGCCCACAGTGCGTGACTGCATCCCATCATCAATGTGGCGAGCATAAAGTGTTTTAAATACATCATGTTTTCCTCCTTAAAACCTGAGGCTTCCCTTTCAGGGTAACAAGCACAAACCGCACTGTTAACCCCCCTCTTCGCAGCAACCTGACCCATAGTAATGTGGGAATTATTCCCACGCAAGCCCCTGCCACACCTGATTGCGCTGCGTGTGACGCCAATCACAGGCAACGGCGAGTATTACCACCGTGTGCCTGACAGGCGATACAATTATCCACCCACAAGACCGACCTAACGGAACCCGAGACCATGGCAGACCAACCCACGCTGGCCACTGAACACCTGTTGTTACGCCCTTTCCAGCTCACCGATGCGCCGCGCGTGCGGGAGCTGGCAGGCAATCCGAATGTGGCCCTGATGACCAGCAATATTCCCCACCCATACGCCGAAGGGGAAGCGCAGAACTGGATCAGTAGCCATGCCAGCGACTGGCAACGCGGCACAGCAGCCATCTTTGCCGTGTGTCTGCGCAGCAACGCGGCGCTGATCGGCGCCGTCGGCCTGATGAACGTGTATCAGGGCGACACCGAACTGGGGTATTGGGCCGAACTGGGGTATTGGGCCGAACTGGGGTATTGGATAGGCGAACCTTACTGGGGTCAGGGGTTTGCCAGCGAGGCGGTGGACGCGGTCATCGGTTTTGGAATCACCTCGCTGGAACTGCAGCGCATCCACGCCCATCACTTGTCATGTAACCCCGCCTCTGGCAAGGTATTAAGAAACGCCGGGCTGAGCCGCGTCAAAAAAGGCACGGTCAGCGCCCGTGATGGCGTCACCCAGGAACCCGCCGAGTTCTATGAACTGGTTCTGATTGAAGGAGGCTGAATCATGTTGAAGCACAAACGCCCATTGCCCCGCATCGCGTTGCTGGCGGCCACGTCGTGGCTGCTCGCCGCCTGTGCATCTTCCGGCCCCAGCACCCAGTCGGCCATCATCAATGGCATGCAGGGTGAAGAAGCCAATTCCATCTGTTTTAATCGCGACATCCGCAGCTGGCACGAATACGATGATTCAGCCATCGTGGTTGAGGTGCGCAATGATGAATATTACAAACTGGAACTGGCCGGTGGCTGCGACACCCGCAATGCCTTCATGCAGATTGCCGTGGAGTCGCGCGGTGCCGCCTGCCTGACGCCGGGTGACCGTATCACCTTTGATCAGGACCGGGGCATGAGCTGCTCGGTAACCAGCATCCATCGCTGGCACCTGGCCGACATGACCGAGTAAGGTCAGCTGACGGCGCCCAGTGTCAGCACGATGGTGACCGCCGTGGCGCTGAAACCCAGCAATGCCAGCAGACCGTCGCGGGCCACCAGCGCCACCCCGAACACCACCAGCACGGCGCCGGCCAGTGACGATGAAAACAGAATCAGTTCCATCAACGGCAACAGACAGGCAATGACCAGACAGATCAGCGCGATCAGATAAATGCTGGGCCCGCGCACCAAGACCACCAGCCGCTGTCTGGTGATGCGGTCGATGAAGCGTGCCGGGCGCTGCAACCAGGTCAACGCGGTATCCAGTTTGTCACAGGGCACCTGCACCTTCAGCAGACGCGCCGGCAACCAGAAATGCCGGCGCCCGTACAGCATCTGCAGCGTCACCAGCAGGACGATGCCGGCGACCATACTGGGAAATGTAGGCACACCACTCAGGGGGGACACCAGCAACATACCAACCAGCATCAACAGCGGTGCGAACGAGCGGTCACCGACCACATGGATGATACTGCCGACACTGACGTGGCAGGCATCATCGTCGCTATCGCAGTCACCGTCAGGGTGCTGATCACATAAATCACGCAGGTGCGCGAGCAACATGTTCAGGGATATCGCATCGCGCGGCGACGAGTCCGACTCGTGGGTTTGCTCGTGGGTTTGGGTGCTCACCAATTATCAGCCTTTGAGTTCATTGCTACGGGCTTGTTATGATTGTGCAGCGTCCAGTGCGCAAACAGGAGGATACGACATCAGCAATCAAGGCAAATCCAAGCCTGTGATCGTGATCACCGGCTCCAATGGCAATATTGGAACAGCTCTGCGGAAAAAACTCAAATCCGGCTATCAGGTGGTCGGCATGGATCGCGACGATGGCAACAACACGGACATCGTCGCCGACCTGACCTCACCCGACTCGCTGACCCTGGCGTTCCGTCAATTGCGTGACGAGCATGGTGACAGGATTGCGGCCGTGGTGCACCTGGCAGCCTACTTCGATTTCACAGGTGCCAAATCTCCCCTGTATGACCAGGTCAATGTTGAAGGCACCCGAAACCTGCTGGATGCCTTGCAGGCATTTAACGTTGAACGGTTCATCTACTCGGGCACGATGCTGGTTCACCAGGCCGTCAAACCGGGAGAACGCGTCAGCGAAACTTCACCGATCGCGCCGCAATGGGCATACCCCGAATCCAAAGCCGAGACCGAGCAGGTCATCCGCGAGCATGACGCTGGCATTCCGTATACGCTGCTGCACCTGGCCGGCCTGTATGATGACAACACCGCCGTGCCGACGCTCGCACACCAGATTGCCCGTATTTACGAACGCGACATGAAAGCGCATCTGCATTCGGGTGACCAGGACGCCGGTCAGTCCTTTATCCATCTGGACGACATGTTGGAGCTGTTCAAGCGCTGTGTGGAGCGTCGCAACGACCTGCCGCCCGACTGCACGTTGCTGGCGGGTGAGCCGGATGTGATGAGCTACCGCGAGTTGCAGGACGAACTGGGCCGGCTGATCCACGGCGAGGACGTCTGGCGCACGCTGTCACTGCCGCAGCCGGTGGCCAAAGCTGGCGCCTGGCTGGAGGAAAAATCCGAGCCGGTGGTGCCCGATGCCATTGACCATGGCGAGAAACCCTTTATCCGGCCGTTTCTGATTGATCTGGCTTCTGATCACTATGCGCTGGACATCACCCATGCCAAGCACCTGCTGGACTGGCAACCCAAGCATTTTATCCGGGACAAACTGGACACTTTGGTCAAGAATCTGAAGCAAGACCCGGTGGCCTGGTACCGTCAAAATGACATCCGCCCCCCCGACTGGCTGGTCAATGCCGGTGAAAAAACCGACAAACCCGAGGTCATGCGTCAGCGCCACGAAAGCGCGTACCGCCACGAGCATGCGCGCAATGTCTGGGGTTCGCTGTTCAATATTGGCCTGGGCTTCTGGCTGGTGGCGTCGATTCCGCGCCTGGCCTATGAGTCACAGGCGATGGTGATCAGTGATCTGATCTCGGGCGTGGCCATCATCATACTGGCCTCCCTGTCACTGTCCTGGCGCCTGCCCCTGGCACGCTGGGCGACCGCGGCTGTCGGGCTATGGGTGATGTCAGCGCCGCTGGTGTTCTGGGCGCCGACCACGGCCGCCTATTTGAACGGCACGCTGGTGGGTTTCCTGGTGGTGGCCCTGTCCGTGGCGCTGCGGCCGGCACCAGGCATCTCACCGCTGGCGGTGATGACCGGCCCCACCATTCCGCCGGGCTGGCAATACTCGCCGTCCTCATGGATGCAGCGACTGCCGATTATCATACTCGCGTTTATTGGCTTCTTTATCTCTGCCTACATGGCGGCCTACCAGCTGGGGCATGTGGAGACCATCTGGGAACCGTTCTTTACCGGCGCGATCCCCGATGACGGTAAAAACGGCACTGGCGAGATCATTACCTCGTCCATCTCCGAGGCCTGGCCGGTGCCCGATGCCGGCGCCGGCGCGATGGTGTACCTGCTGGAGATTCTGGTGGGGGTGATCGGCTCCTCGCAGCGCTGGCGCACCATGCCCTGGCTGACCATCCTGTTCGGCATTCTGATTGTGCCGCTGGGCGCGGTGTCCATCACCTTTATCATCATTCAGCCCATTTTGCTGGATACCTGGTGCACGCTGTGCCTGATGGCAGCCGCCGCGATGCTGCTGCAGATTCCGTTTTCGGTGGATGAGCTGGTGGCCACCTGTCAGTTCCTGCTGCGTCGCAAACGTGCCGGCCATTCCGTGCTGCGCGCGTTCATCTTCGGCGACACCGACGAGGGCAGTAAAGGCAGCCGGGACGATGCTGTCGATGACTTCCAGCGCCCACCCAAGGCTATCATCAAGGATATGTTCACTGGCGGTGTGCGTCTGTGTCTCGCGCTGCAGGCCTGCATCGTCGTGGGTGTGCTGTTGATGTTCAGCCGGGTATTGCTGGGCGTGACCGGCGGCATGGCCGACGCGCATCACCTGATTGGCGCGCTGGTCATCACCGTGTCCGTGACGGCGCTGGCTGAGGTCGCGCGGCCGCTGCGCTTCCTGAACCTGTTTCTGGCATTGGGGCTGATGATCTGTGGACTGGTGCTGGAAGGTAGCCTGCTGGTTACCGGCGTCACGCTGCTGGCTGCGGCGCTGATCATGGCCGCCAGTATCCCGCGCGGCCCGGTTAATGGTGCCTATGGCAACTGGTCACGTTTGATTGTCTGAGCGGGCGTCAACAACCCCAGCCGCCTGAACCAGATCTCCAGCGGCAACGTCACCAGCGGCGGTATGGCGGCCAGTATGGCCAGTGCGCTCGCCCACAGGGGCCAGCGCAGGCGCCCGGCGGCAATGACCGTGACCACGACATAAAACACGAAAGCGGCGCCGTGCAGACGGCCAAACAGCCACACGCCCAGATCGGTGGTCTCAGTGACATACTTGAGGAACATGCCCAGCAGCAGGCCGGCCCAGGTCAATGCTTCAATCAGGGCAGCGATGGCGAACAGGCGGGCCGTGGCAGGCAGCGGTGGTGGTGGTGTCAGCTGGGGGAATGGCTGTTTACTGAAAGGCAAGACTGAGCTCTCCGTGGTGGCGGCTTATTTTTCGGGATCGTTTTCCTTGGGCCTGTTGCGCATCGCACGGATGCGTCTGACCAGATCTGACACACTGTGCAGACTGTCGCTCTCGCGCGCCAGATGAATGCCCAGCAGGTAGCCAGCATAGGCAATTCCCACCCAGATGACAACGGATGCCCCGCCGCTGCCAGGCCAATAGCCGAACCACATCACTGCGGTAATGATATTGCCAAATTGCGCCACGATCAGATTGACGAACATCGCAATGATGCCATTGGCCAGCAACGCAGACAGATCAAAATTGGCTATGAAGCCAATCAGCTCGCCGGCTTCGATGACCAGCAGCGTCCATAACACCGCCAGCCCAGCACTGACATGGGGATGCCGAGTTTGATGATGGCCTCCAGCCAGCCCAAGGGTGTCATTCCTGGTCTGGTCGGAAGCCTTCCAGACCACGGACATACTGATTGATCCACTCGGTCTGTTCCCACAACATGTGGAGCACCGACTCCCGTGCCCGGTAGCCGTGGCTTTCCTCCGGCAGCATGACCAGCCTTGCCGTACCACCCAGTCCGCTGACCGCCGCATACATGCGTTCGCTCTGCATCGGGAAGGTACCGGAGTTGTTGTCTTCAGCGCCGTGGATAAACAGTATGGGGTCCCGGATGCTGTCTGCATTCATGAACGGCGACATGCTGTAGTACAGATCAGAGGCTTCCCAGAAGCTGCGTGGTTCGGCCTGAAACCCGAAAGGTGTCAGGGTACGATTATAAGCACCGCTGCGCGCGATACCGGCGCGAAACAGATCCGAGTGTGCCAACAGGTTGGCCGTCATGAAGGCACCATAACTGTGCCCACCTATGGCAACCCGTTCCGGGTCACCCACACCGCGAGCAGCCAGCTCGTCAATGACTGCCTCGGCGCTCAACACCAGTTGTTCCACAAAGGTGTCGTTCGGTTCTTCATCCCCTTCACCCACCACTGGCATGGTGGCGTTCTCCACCACTGCAAAACCCTGGGTCAGGGCAAAATGCGGACCCCAGTAACTCATGGCGGCAAAACGGTAGGGGGAGTCAGCAACCTGGCCTGCCGCCTCGGCACTTCTGAACTCCCGGGGATATGCCCACACCAGCACGGGCAATGGGCCATCGTTGTCAGGTTCATACCCGGGCGGCAGGTACAGGGTAGCGGAAAGCTGCACACCGTCGGCGCGCTGGTATTGAATGAATTCCTTGTGCACGTTGCGCAGTTGCGGGGTCGGGTGCTCGAAATATGTCAACTGTTGTAGCTGGCCATTCTGCAGGTCTCGCCGGAAATAATTGGGCTGTGTGTCCACCGCTTCCCGACTTGTCAGCAGATCTGTGCCGTCATCGCTCAGCAGTGCGTAAACGCGTTCATAATACGGCGCTTGTGACCGCCATAATTCGTTGGTCGCCCCTGTGTTCATGTTGAAGCGCGACAGGAAGGGCCGGTTGCCTTCTGGCGTCGCACCAACACCACGCATCAGCAGCACATCGCCGTCTTCCTGTGTGTTCAGCACCCAGGTGCCAAACGCCGAGCGGCGCATAACCGGTGAGCCGGGATCGTTGTAACGGTCTTCGGTGGACAGGTCGAACACGATGTCCAGCGCGTCCGCAGGATCATCCGGGTTGAACTTCCAGGTTCTGCTGTGGCGGGTGTCGCGCCAGAACTCACTGACCAGGGCATAACCGTCTTCACTCCACTGCAGGCCGGAGTAGCGATACTCCAGGTCCAGGTGTGTCATCGGCTCTGCGGTGAACGGCGCAGGCAGCGAGAAAATCCGGTCACGCATGGGCACGTCAATCGCAGGGTCACCGCCGTCCAGCGCCTCTACCCAGAACAGGGTGGCCGGTGCGTCATTGCGCCAGGTCAATGAACGCGGCCCTTCGGTGGTGGCAGAAAAAGCGATCGGTACCTGATCTGCCAGTGGCAGGTTGGCAAGGGTACGCACCGCGTTACCTGCTGTGTCCCAGACCTGTATCAGCTCGGGAAACCGGAAACCCGGCACACTGTAGGAATACGGGCGCTGGGTCAGGCTGATCAGCAGATAGTTGCCGTCGGGTGACAGACTGATGGTGCGGAACACGGCGGGCTCTCCCACGGGGCGCTCCGAGCCGTCCAGCGTTATGTCCATCAGCTGGGCGGAGAAGTAGTAGTCAAACAGCGCTTCATCATGGCTGTCCGACAACAGATCCTGATAGGTGCGCGCCGGTGTCGCCGCACCGATGTTCTGCTGGATAGTGGGTCCGGTGGGCACGGATACGCGCGCGGGTGCATCGCCACGACCGGCAGGCACCACTTTTACCAGGAGCGACTGACTGTCCCGCGCCCAGATGTAGGCATCACTGTAGTAGGTGTCATTGACCCGGTGATCACTGAGCCTGCGCGCTGCGGCAGCGCCGGCATCAACCACCCAGAGCGCCAGCGCGTCATCGGTGTTCAACAGAAACGCAACGTGCTGACTGTCCGCAGACCAGTTGACGTTGGTGATTCGCGCGTCGGCCGGCAACCCGCTTACCGGCCTGTCATTGCCCGTGGCCAGGTCTCGCAGGGTCAGTCCGGAAATGGTGCCCGGTCGGCTCGGGCCATTGGTATCCGGGTTGATGCGCATGCCGGCCAGGCGCAGCTCCGGCTGAGCAAGTTCAGCAATGGACGGCAGTGCGGGCAGATCCATGATCAACAATGTTTGTCGGTCCGGTGACAGACCCACTGACGGCGTGCGTGCCCCGTCCACCAGGGCTACCAGCTCCGGACCGGGTACCTGATAGCTGTCCTGCGCAAAAAGCTGTGATGGGAGCTGGAGACCCGTACAGAGTAAAACGAGCGTGAAGTAACGTGCGATTGCCTTCGTCATCTTTGTCACCGCCTGTTCAATGCCAAGTGTTGTGGGAAAAGCATACCAGATCTTCCGGTGCTTGTATGGTCAGGGCAATCGGCTGCGCTTGCCAATAGGTCAGCGCGCGCGACTTGCGATGCGACGATAGTCGCGGTACACGGGTGTCCAAAAATTGCGCTCGATGGCGAACAGCAGCTCTTCGTCGGTCATTTCACGCGCCAGCATTTGCTCCTGCGCCTTCTTCGCGACCTGGAATGCAATCCGTCGGCTTATATTGGACAGCGATGTCAACGGCGGTAATATTGCACCGGGCTGTTCTTCCTGCTCACTGGCGATCTCGGCCAACGTCGTACTGGCCACCATCAACATTTCATCACTGACCCGTCGCGCACTGCAGGCAATGACGCCGAGCCCGATGCCCGGGAACACATAACTGTTGTTGCACTGCGAAATGGCGTAGGTGTTCCCCTCATAGACGACCGGTTCAAAGGGGCTTCCGGTGGCGACCAACGCCTCACCATCGGTCCATTGAATGACATCGGCAGGATTGACTTCCACATGTAACGAGGGATTGCTCAGAGGGAAGATTATGGGTTGCGGACAATGGGCATGCATCAGGCGAATCAAGGTTTCGATAAACAGACCCGCTTTGCCTGACACACCGATCAGTATGCCCGGCTTTACGTTTGCCACCACATCCAGAAGGCCTGGATAGTCACTGTTTTCATCTCGCTGCCAGTTTGCAATCTCGGCGTGTGGATGAACCAGGCGCGCCTGAAAATCCAGCAGGTTTGCCATGCCGGCCGTCAGCAGGCCATCGCGATCGACCATATAGATTCGTTCTCGCGCTTCCTGATCGCTCAGCCCTTCGTTGATCATGGCGCTGATGATGAGTTCGGCGATGCCGCAGCCGGCCGACCCTGAACCCACAAACACAATGCGCTGTTCTCTGAGTGCCTGGCCCTTTTTACGACAGGCAGACAGCAGCGAACCCAGCGTGACAGCAGCAGTTCCCTGAATATCGTCATTAAAGCAACACACCCGGTCGCGGTGGCGCTGCAGCAGGGGCATGGCATTGGGCTGTGCAAAGTCCTCGAACTGAATCAGCACACCCGGCCACCGTTCCTGCGCGGCGTCGATGAACTGGTCAACAAAGGCATTGTATTCATCCCCCGTGATACGGGGACGGCGGATGCCCATGTACATCGGGTCATCCAGCAGTGCCTGATTGTTGGTGCCGACATCCAGCGCCACGGGCAATGTGTAGGCCGGGCTGATGCCACCGCAGGCCGTGTAAATTGCCAGCTTGCCAATCGCTATGCCCATGCCGCCGATACCCTGGTCACCAAGTCCCAGCACCCGCTCACCGTCTGTCACCACAATCACTTTGACCTTGTCCTTGGTCACGCTGTGCATGATGTCGGTCATGCAGTCGCGCTCCTCGTAAGAGACAAAGATGCCGCGCGCACTGCGGTAGATGTCGGAGAAATGTTCGCAGGCCTCCCCTACCGTCGGGGTATAGATGATGGGCAACATCTCAACCAGATGTTCGCTGATCAGGCGATAAAACAGTGTTTCGTTGGTGTCCTGTACGGCGCGCAGATAAATGTGCCGATTGATCGGTTCCACGAAGCTGCGGTACTGCTTATAGGCCCGACTCACCTGCCCTTCTATGGTCTCGTAGCGAGGCGGCAACAATCCGATGAGATTGAACAGGAGGCGTTCCTGTTTTGAGAAGGCCGCACCCTTGTTCAGCAGTGGCGTTTCGAGCAGCGCGGGGCCGGCATAGGATATGTAGATGGGCTTGTTACGATTCATGGTGCTCCCGCTCTGCTTGATTCATTTGCTTCTTTTGTCTCCATGCTCCGCTGGCGTTCAAGTGCGAGCACTGCCAATTGCTCTGTGTCCTGATAAGGTCGTATGATCACATGCCTGTTAACGCTCGCCTAAGCTGCGCCGAAGCCGTAACGGTTTTGTGTTAATGTCTGAGCGCCGCGAGTAACACAAAGCCGCGTAGGGTTTGGCGTCAGTCTGGAAGCGCTTGTTACGTGCGTGGTTCAATTTTAATGTACAACCTCAGCATGTCCTTATGCTGGATGCCATCTTCATAAATAGGCTCTGGATAATTTACTAAGAAATGGTCTTTGAGGACAGAATCCACTCGAAAACCAAGTCTTTGATAGTACGTTAGTTGGTAACCAAATGTGCCTGTGCCTAACTCCACGCGAATTACATGTTTTGCAGCCAATTGCGATAGAGCAAAACTCAACAACCCTGAACCAATACCTTGTTGCTGGAAGGTGGGATAGACAGAGACATTGAATATTTCTGCAATACCTTCGCTAGTGCTTTTAGCGATACACGCACCCAGAATTTGCCCATTTCTTTTAGCAGCGAAGCACCACGCATCATTGAGATATGATTCGATGCTTCGTTCCGACGGGTCGCCCTCCAGTAGCAACTGCATTGGGACTTCATATCTACTAACCTCTGTATATTCCATTCTTCCTCAAAGTACCTAACAGTCTATTTCTGATGCCTTCGGACTCATAATAATTCTTGGCAAGCGGCCATTTAATCACAGATATCTGTCAATAAAGGGAAGCGCCAGAGGGTCAGGAAGTATTGACCGGCAAGCACGCAAATTTTAGCAGGCTTGTGGAATAAAGAGAAAATCCAGTTTTTAATCTTATCTGCTCCATCTAAGAAATAGAATATTTATCCGGAAAACAGATAGCTCTTAACTTATTGATTTTATTGGTGCCCGGGACCGGAATCGAACCGGTACGGAGTTTCCCCCGAGGGATTTTAAGTTATTTGCGTCCTTTTTTGCTGTTTTTTTATATTGTTTTAAAAACAACAAGATAAGCTACTTTTGGACCAACCCCTGTTTTAACAAATTTGCCAAAATACCCCGTTTTTTGAAATAATGCGCCTACACTGTGCCTACACGGCGCACACAAGGGACGGAGTCTAAGCGAAATGCCCCAGATAAAAATATCGAATTCCCGTGTAGGCAAGATAGTCCCGCCTACACCAAAACCGGACGGCAAACCCCAACATGTGTTCTATCGGGATGACCAGCTCCAGGGGTTCGGAATCAGGGTCACCAGCAATGGCACCATGTCCTATTTCGTGGAAAAACGGGTCAATGGCAAAAACAAACGGGTGACCATTGGCAAGCATGGCCCGATTACTCCCGAGCAAGCCCGAAGGGAAGCTCAAAAACTACTCGGCCAGATGAGCACCGGCACCGATCCGGTCGTTGAAAAACGGGAACGCAAAATCCAGGCTGTCACTCTTCGCGAAAGCTACAATGCCTACCTGCTCGCCCGCAAAGGACTGAAACCCAACACCCTGCATGACTATAAACGCTGCATCGAAGGCGCACTGGCCGATTGGCTGGACAAACCTCTGACCAGTATCACCAAAGACATGGTGGAAAAGCGGCACAGCAAGCTTGGGGCCAAAAGCCATGCCCGAGCCAACAACACCATGCGGGTACTGCGCGCCCTCTTCAACTTTGCCAGCGAAAAGTACGAAAGCCAGGACGGAAAACCCTTACTGACCAACAACCCTGTAGATCGACTCAGTAAAAGCCGCGCCTGGTATGACGTCAGAAGACGCCAGACCCTGCTGACACCGACCCAGCTCAAACCCTGGTACGAAGCCACTATGCTGCTCAACCAGGAGACAACTCGCGACTTCCTGCACTTCATCCTGTTTACCGGTCTTAGACGCTCAGAGGCTACGCACTTGACCTGGGATAATGTGGATTTTAAGGAGCGCACATTTCTGATACCCGATACCAAGAACAAGGAACCTCACCGCCTGCCCATGTCCGACTTCCTGGAAGAGCTGTTAAAACGCAGATTTCTGATGGCAGAAAAGGTCTGGGTATTCCCCTCCCCTGTGACCAATGGGCCACTAAAGGAACCCCGCACCGCGTTAACCAGGGTAGCCGAGCTTTCCGGCGTCGAATTTCAGCTCCATGACCTGCGGCGAACCTTTATCACCATTGCTGAGAGTCTGGACATACCCGCCTTTGCCCTGAAGCGTCTACTCAATCACAAGTTTTCCAATGATGTGACGGCAGGGTATATAGTGCCGAATACCGAAAGGCTGCGCGAACCTATGCAAAGAATCACAGACTATATAAGGGAAAAGGCGGAAGCAGAAAATGATGATCTGGGATAAATCATACTTCGACAGCTTCGGTGTGACTGACGGTCAGACAGACACCCAGTTTCCGTATTTTGATCAGGCCGACCGGATCATCATCAGGTCTCGCGAAACCCTGGCCACGCTCACGGCCAACGCCATACAGTCAGCCATTGAGGAGTTTGACGCCCTTTATACCGACTTTTATGGCGAAGGTTTTCACGAGCATATGGGAGCCAGGCTCCTTCGTGACGAAACCATTGAGGACTATCAACGCTACCATCCTGAAGTGCTAGACCTATTATTGATTCAAGACGCCTACCCTATCAAAAACAAACCATTCAACTGGAGTCATATAGACGCCATCATTGCCTTGAACGTCATTGCCAGGGCTGTCACGGAAGACCTCTCGGCGAGAGACGATCAATCCTCAACTGATCAGATTCGCAACCATGAGGCCAGCGAATACCTATTGTTGGCAAATGAGGTCCTATCGCTTGTCGAACCAGCGGCCAGGCCGGCTACCGACAACACCCAATCCTTGAACGCCAGAAAGGCTGCTCGCGCCAAACATGCCCCGCGAGACGAATTAAAGCAGGAATTCTTCGATTGGTACGCGCGCCATGATGATAAACGCACCTTTACCAGCAAGAACCAGGCGGCTGAAAAGTTCTACAGAAGCCTACCTGAACACAAAAGAAACCTGATAGCCGAAAGCAATGCCAAGCGCTTCTTCACTGACGCCCTTAGAGCATATCTGAAGTAGTTTTGCCCATAATTCGCTACGTCTGCACGCATAAGTAGTACTTCTGCGCGCAGCGGTAATTCCCAAACATAGCAGTTTAGCTCAATTTACGGCCAAGTCCCTCAACCGTAATCGGAGCTGTTATGACCAAACTACTCAATACCAAGCAGGCTGCCGCGTACCTCAATATAAGCGCTGCATTCCTGGAGCGAGACCGCTGGGCTGGCGCAAAAATACCGTTTATCCGGATTGGCACTCGCTCGATACGTTACCGCATCACTGACCTGGACGACTTCATTGAAAATCGGCTTCGACTAAGCACCTGTGACGAAGGCACTTCACATGCCTGATTACAAGCTTTCCGCTACCCTGGGCGAACAACTGACCTGGGATAATAGCGATCCTTCGGGGGATGATAGAAAATGGCGAGCCACTCAGTTCAGCACCTTACCTAGCCTGTTTCATTTCGCTGTCGCCAAACAGTACAACCATTTGTTTGCCACGAAAGGACGATATGAGGCGAACACTTTCCTTCGCACGCTGGTAAAGCAGTTTTCCCAGATCAATTTCAAGCTCGCCACTGACAATGACTTTTTACGGAAATTTGCCGCAAATCGGGCAAAGGAGTTCACTCGGGCAATTCGGTCAACTCCAGACCCTAAAGACCAATATGACACATTATCCAGGCTGCTGATTAATTTCGACGTCACAGCTCCGGAGGTTAAGCCTCCTGTTACCGTCAATGGCGCGGTCAAACGAATGCTTGATGAAAGCTGGCTGGCAAGGCGACTCAGACAAGCCAACTTACCCCAGTTTGAAGCCGTAGCCATCAAAGCTGGCCTAGTTCACAAATTCGCCAGCCTCTATATCAGTGAAGAATCCCTGAAAGCATTCAAACAGCGGCAATCCAACAACCGTCAAGTCATGGAAAGGATGCAACTGGAAAACGAAATCGGGCAAGTCTACGAACTGGCCGACCTGGTAGCTCTGTCAGTGGCAAACCCGAAGAATCGCCGCCATGAACTCATGGCCAGGCTATATGGATTTGATCAAATTGCTCAACGTATGGGCCATGTCGGGCTTTTTATAACCCTTACCTGCCCTTCTCGCATGCACGCAAGATACGCAAAGTCCGGTGACCCTGTTCCCAGCTACGACGGCACGACACCCAGGCAGGCTCAGCATTACCTGTGTAACGTCTGGGCAAGAGCACGGGCATTGTTTAAACATGCCTCAATCCACGTCTACGGTTTCCGTATGGCAGAGCCTCAACATGACGGAACCCCTCACTGGCATATCCTGCTCTACACAGCCCCGCATAATGAATATGAAGTCGGTGACATTCTGACTCGGATGGCACTTGAGGACTCACCAGATGAAAAAGGCGCACGCAAACGACGTTGCGATATAAAAAGAATAGATTGGAGCAAGGGTAGCGGAGTTGCTTACGCAGCGAAGTACATTGCCAAGAATATTGACGGCGAACACATTGAGCAAGACTTGCATGGCAACCAAGCCAAAGACACTGCCTCGCGAGTAGTCGCATGGGCATCCACACACCGGATACGCCAGTTTCAACAATTTGGTGGTCCACCTGTCACCTGTTGGCGAGAGCTACGGCGAATCGGTTCGGCACCTGAAGGGATACTTAACAGTGCCCGAACTGCTGCCGACCAGGGGGATTGGAGTACATTTACGAATGTTCTGGGTGGTACGGACATTTGTCGCAAGGACCAGCCCGTCAAATTAGTTCGAGAGCACAAATCTGACCTGGGCCGTTATGGTGAGCCGAAAGGGAATCAGATCGCGGGGGTCAGTGACGGGTATACATGTATACAAACACGCATGCACACATGGACAGCTAAGCTAAAGAGCAAAAGCTTGCGGGTGCTTGACGAAGTCAGGCACCCGTAGGATTTTGCTCACTTGGAGTTCTGTCAATAACTGTACAAGCTAAACATCACGTCAGTGCTTTAACATATTTATGTGCTACAGTTAATATTTGGTATGTGAGCCAACTTAAAGGAATTGGTGCGATGCGATGACTAAACATAAAAATAACCATATATCAATTCTTGCGAACTCCATGCGACGAGCACGAGATGACTCTAAGCCATTTCATATGCTAACCGGTGCAGGTTGCTCTTTGTCAGCCGGCATTCCATTAGCTAAAGCTTTAGTCAATGAAATTCATGAAAAGTACCATAATGAATGCCGACAAAAGCTAGAGGAAGAGCAATTGTACGAGTATGGTGCTTGCATGAGCTGCCTAACACTCAACGAAAGACGCGATCTTCTCTCCCCACATCTTGACGGTGCCAAGATAAATTGGGCGCATCTGGCCATAGCTTGCCTGATTAAGGCAGGATACGTTACAAGAGTGTTAACTTTCAATTTTGACTCCGTCTTAGCTAGGGCTTGCGGCCTCGTTGGTCTATACCCTGCAACCTACGATTTCGCGGCATCAGCATCCGATGTTACAAGTCACCTAGCATCACCAGCAATAATCCATCTGCACGGTCAAGGCTTTGCTCATAGATTACTAAATGCAGATAGTGAAACTGCCGAAAATGCTATAAACATACGCCCTTTATTCCGTAATACACTTAGCCAGCACCCTTTCATAGTAATAGGATATAGTGGTGTATCAGACTCTGTTTTCCCTACCATTAAGGACCAATATCATGGAGAAGAAAGACTATATTGGGCTGGCCACTCGGAGACTCCAAGCAATTCTGTACTTGAATTTCTAAATAAAGGTGGAAACACTGCAGAATATCTAGGAAACTCTGATGCTGACGATTTTTTAATCAATCTAGCTAGAGAGCTAGAGTGTTTCCCGCCAAAACTGTTTAGCGACCCACATGGTCACCTTTTAGAAGAGCTAGAGCCAGTCTCCACCTTCCCGTTACAAGAAAACGACGGCCCAGATTTACTTTTGCGACTTCGCTCGATGTTGACGAACTTAAAGGTAGGAGTAAATCATCATCAGAAACCTGACCTTGAAGCACTTTTCATGGAAGGAAAATGGGAAGATGTAATTAGAATAGGCGACCCCAAAGATGAATTCGAAAAAGACATTGTTGCTCAAGCGTACCTTATGCAAGGAAAAGATCTTTCCAAAAATGCCAAGCTGGAAGAGGATTTTTCAAAGTTTGAGCAGGCTTTTGATAAATTCCAAAAAGCCATCGAAATTAAACCAGGCATGCATGGGGCATATATTATCTGGGGCACTGCGTTGAGTGATCTGGCTTCACTAAAAAAGGACGCTTCAATTTTTGAACAAGCTTTTGATAAATTCAAAAAAGCCATCGACATCAAACCAAACATACACCAAGTCTATTATAACTGGGGACATTCGCTCTCTGACCTAGCGATAATAAAAGAAGACTTTTCATTGTTTCAACAGGCTTGTGATAAATTCAAAAAAGCCGTCGATATCAATCCAAACTACCCCCGCGCATATGCAAACTGGGGTGACTGCCTCGGCGAGCTAGCTAATCTGAAAAAGGACACCCTACTCTATGAACAAGCTTTTGAGAAATACCAAAAAGCCATCGACATCAATCCAAACATACACGAGGTCTATAATAACTGGGGTAACCGGCTAGGCGAGCTGGCTGAACTGAAAAAGGACAGCTCACTCTTTGACCAGTCTTTTGAGAAATATCAAAAAGCCATCGACATCAAACCAGATAAGCACAAGACATACTATAACTGGGGTAATTTTCTCTGTGATCTGGCGATACAAAAAGAAGATTTTTCAATTTTTCAACAGGCTTTTGACAAATACCAGAAAGCCATCGACATCAATCCAGACAGTCACGAGACATATAATAACTGGGGCTATGGTTTGTATAGGTTGGCAATAAAAGAAAAGGATGCTTCACTATATGAACAGGCTTTTGAGAAATACCAAAAAGCCATCGACATCAATCCAGACAAACACGACACCTATAATGACTGGGGTACTGCATTAATAAGCCTGGCGTCATTGAAAAAAGATGTTTCGTTGTTCGAAGAAGCTTTTGATAAATACCAAAAGGCCCTCAATATCAAACCTGACAAGCATGAGACCTTTAGCAACTGGGGCGTTGCTTTATTATCATTATGGCGCATAACCGGCCAGGAAGGCCTTCTTGACCAAGCAAAGACATATCTCAATCGCGCCAAGAAACTAAACCCAGATGAGACATATAATTTGGCTTGCTTGTATGCAGTTGCAGGTAATTACAAGTTCTGTCGGGATGAGCTACACCATTGCAGGAAACTTAAAACACTTCCGAGTAAAAAGCACTTATTGACGGATGAAGACCTCAAAAATATCCGCGACCTAAAGTGGTTTAAGGAACTAATCCACGAAATGCCAGACTAAGAATCTGCATAGCCTTTTCGGTTTGCACACTACTAGTAGCTTCGGATGGATTCGTGCTCCTCTGTGCGCCCTTCAGTCATGATAATCATTGCGATCAATAGATGTTAGTTAGTGCCTAGTCGTGACTTTCGACTCTGATGTTAAGTCGAACTGCTTGTGGAAGTGCACTACCCGACCGCCTACACCGCGCCTACTTTCAAATTGTCCGGAAGTAAAAATTTGACGAACAACATCTTAAGCTATTGATTTATATGGTGCCCGGGACCGGAATCGAACCGGTACGGAGTTTCCCCCGAGGGATTTTAAGTCCCTTGCGTCTACCAATTTCGCCACCCGGGCGTGGGGGCTGTCTTTATACTGCGAGGAAACCGGGCTGGGGGTTTCTCGCCTCCGCTCTCGGACTCCTGTCCTGTGCGGCATTCTTGCATCCTGTTTTCCGTTATCAGTCAAACAGTTATCGCCAAGTCAGCACCAGCAGGTTGGGTGCCTTTTTGCGAAGCTGCGCATTATATAGCAATCACTTGCCTAAACCTAGTTACGAACCGGCACGCGAGACCGCTGCCCCGAATCGCCCGACCGCAACAACATCAATCTAAAGGCACCTCCTCGTCCGGCCCGATCTCGTTCCATTTGCTGACCTTACCAATCGGCGTGGCGACCAGCGTCAGCCTGATGCTGGGCGCCAGCAATTCATTGAAGCGAGATACATCCTGTTCGGCCGGGTCCAGCCAGGCATCGAGGGTGGCCTGGTCATCGGGCAGCATCAGCGGCATGGACTTGGGGTGGATGTCACGCACCCAGCGTTTGTTGTCGGGCGGCGGCAGCGTGATGATGCTGGCGGACAGTGCGGTTTCGCCGGTGTCGTGATTGACCCATTCGCGGTATACGCCGCCGAAAGCGATGGCGTCGGCGGGCCGGCGCAGTTTGTGGTAGGTCTTGCCGTCGCCCAGGCCTTCGATAAAGGCCGATGCGGGGATCACGCAGCGGGACTCGCGGTAGGGTTTGTAGGCAAGGGCCCTGGGGGTATCAAGCTTGTCGGCGCGGCTGTTGAAGGACGCGTATTGGTAGTTGGGCTTGAGGGTCGCGGGATCGAGCATCAGCCACCAGGTGGCGTCGCTGACCCGGCGCTCGTCGCCGGTCTGGCGGACAATGCTGATGGTTGATCCGGGCGCGGCGTCCGGGGTGAACCGCAAGCCCGGGGTAAAACAAGAGCCCGGGTACAGCGTGATGCCGAGATGCTGCAGAAGCGTCATGACTTCGGCACTGTCGATGACGTTGAAGCGGCCGCACATGGCATTCTCCAAAACTGTTTTGATGAAAATGCTACCACAAAGCCGGGTGCGGCTGTTGCTGGACATTCGTCAGGAGCGGCGCTACCTTTGGGTGTCAAAGCGCCACCCGGAGAAAGGCCCATCAATGACCACACCCCCGCCCGACGGTCTGATCGTCGTCGCCAAGGCAGATTGCCCGACCTGTCGCCTCATCGAACCTTTGCTGACTGAGCTGGCAGATGCCGGCCCGCTGCAGGTTTTTGTGCAGGACGACAGCGACTATGCGAGCACCCTGCCCGGCACTCACTATGATGACACGCTAGAGCATTCCTGGCGCCTGGATACCGAATTTGTACCGACGCTGATCCGCATGGAACAAGGCCGGGAAGTCTCCCGCACCTACGGCTGGGACAAGGCTGAGTGGCGCACCATCAGTGGCCTGAGCGGGCTGGGTGAGGCGCTGCCGGTGATGCGCCCGGGCTGTGGCTCCAAAACCCTGGAGCCTGGCATTGCCGAGCGGCTGGAGCTGGCCTTTGGTGATGTCCGTCTGTCCGCGCGGGAAATTGATGTCAGCGCCGAAGATGATGCCATTGAAGCGTGTTATGCGCGTGGCTGGAGCGACGGTCTGCCGGTGGTGCCGCCGACGCCGGTGCGGGTGCTGCGCATGCTCAAGGGCACCTCACGCGACCCGCAAGAAGTGATCGGCCTGATGCCGCCGGATCTGGTGTCCTGCACCGTCGAGAAAGTCGCCATCAATGCGGTGATGGCAGGCTGCAAACCGGAGTACATGCCGGTGCTGCTGGCGGCGCTGGAGGCGACACTGGAAGACGATTTTGGCCTGCATGGGCTGATCTGCACCACCATGTTCGGCAGCCCCATGATCATGGTCAATGGCCCCATCGCCAAGGCCATCGGCATGAATTCCGGCAACAACGCCCTGGGCCAGGGCAATCGCGCCAATGCGACGATTGGCCGGGCTCTGCAGCTCATTATCCGCAATGTTGGCGGTGGGCGCCCCGGCGAGATTGACCGGGCGACGCTGGGCAATCCGGGCAAGTACAGTTTCTGCTTTGCCGAAGCTGAAGACAGCGAATGGCTGCCGCTGGCCCAGGAGCGCGGCATTGCTGCCGGCCGTTCAGCCGTGACCGTGTTCCCCGGCGAAGGGGTACAGGGCATCATTGATCAGAAGTCGCGCGACCCGGACTCGCTGGCCCGCTCGATCGCGGAGTCCCTGCGCGCAGTAGATAATGTCAAGCTGGCCATGGCCGGCGATGCCGTGCTGGTGGTATCGCCGGAGCACGCGCGCATTTTCATCGAGGCCGGCTGGTCGAAGCAGCAGCTACGCGAGACACTGGAGCAACTGCTGATGGCTCCGGGCGAGAAACTGATCGCCGGTGCCGGCGGCATGGCAGAGGGCATTCCGGAAAAGTTCAAAGGCAAACAGATACCCAAATTCAGGCCGGGCGGCCTGCTGATTGTCCGCGCCGGTGGCACAGCCGGCCTGTTTTCTGCGATTATTGCTGGCTGGGCTGCATCTGGCCCGGTTGGCTCTTCACCTGTTACAAGAGAGATCACATAAGAGGTCACGTTATGAACGAACACATCCTGCTGGATCCGACGGCGGAAAACGCCCCGGCGCAGCGGGCACGACTGCCCAGGCCCGACAGCCTGGATAACAAGGTCGTCGGCCTGCTGGACATCTCCAAGCCGCGCGGCAATGTCTTTCTGGATCGCATCGAAGAGCAGCTGACGGCGCTTGGACTCACCGTCAAGCGTTACAGCAAGCCGACCTTCACCCGCCCTGCCCCCACTGAGCTGAAGCAGCAGATGGCAGCAGAAGTGGATGTCCTGGTAGAAGGACTGGCTGACTGAGGATCGTGTACGTCGTGCTGTATGCATGACATAGCCGATCTGGAGTCACGACAGATTCCGGGAGTTGGAGTTGCCTCTAGCGAGTTTATTGATGCGGCGGCCGCACAATCCAGAACGCTGGGTTTCGACCCGGCCATGGTCTTTGTGCCGCACCCGATCCAGAACCGTACTGATGCGGAAATGCGCACCCTGGCCGACGAGGCTTTGGGGGATATTCTGCGGCTGCTGTGTGCCGGGCCAAACACTGCCGGCCCAAGCACCTCCAAAGAGGGCACTGAAGACACCTGACACGTTAACAACGGCTGTCATGCCGGGGGCACTGTCATGAGCAGCCTCTCCGGCACACGCCCACCGGCCGTGGATAAGGCGCTGGCCTGGCCAGGCATAAAGGTATTGATTGCCTGCCACGGCCGCGCTCTGGTCCTGGACGCGCTGCGAGACAGCCTGCAGCAGTGGCGCGATGGCCATATTCAGGACAAACAGACGCTGATGGCCGAGGTACAGGCCAGCATCGAACAACAGCTGGCGCCTGCCTTTAAACCGGTTTTCAACCTGACCGGCACGGTCATTCACACCAATCTGGGACGTGCGCCCCTGCCACCGGAAGCCATCGACGCCATCGCTGCGGTGGCCAGTGGCGCCAGCAACCTGGAATATGATCTGCACAGCGGCCAGCGCGGCGACCGCGACGCCCATGTCGAAGACTGGATTTGCCGGCTGACCGGTGCTGAAGCGGCTACCGTGGTGAACAATAATGCGGCGGCGGTGCTGCTGGTGCTCAATGCCCTGGCGCTGCGCCGGGAAGTGATCGTCTCGCGCGGCGAACTGATCGAGATCGGTGGCTCATTCCGGCTGCCGGACATCATGGCCCGGGCTGGCTGCAAACTGCGCGAGGTCGGCAGCACCAACCGCACCCATACCCATGATTACGCCGATGCCATCAGCACACGCACCGCGCTGCTGCTCAAGGCGCATACCAGCAATTATGTGATTCAGGGGTTCTCCAGTAGCCTGAGCGACACCGAGCTGGCCGGCATTGCGCGACAACATGACATCCCGCTGGTGGTCGACCTGGGCAGCGGCTCGCTGATTGATATGCAGCGCCTGGGTTTGCCGGCCGAGCCGGTGGTGCGGGACGTCCTGGCCCAGGGCGCTGATGTGGTGACGTTCAGCGCTGACAAGCTGCTGGGCGGCCCCCAGGCCGGCATCATCGCCGGCCGTGCGGACCTGATCACGCGAATCCGAAAAAGCCCGTTAAAACGGGCACTGCGCTGTGACAAACTGACGCTGGCGGCCCTGGCCGCTGTGTTGCGGCTGTACGCCGACCCGGACACGCTGGCGCAGCGCATCCCTGCCCTGCGCATGCTGAGCCGACCGCAGGGAGACATCGGGCAGACGGTGACAACGCTGCTGCCGGCACTGCAAAACTGGGCCGGCGACGGCATCCAGGTGGACACCTGCGAGGTACTCAGCCAGATAGGCTCCGGCTCCCAGCCTTTGGACCGGTTGCCCAGCGCGGCGCTGCGGCTGCGCAGTCAGCACAGCAACAAACGCGCCCGCAGCCGTCAGTTGCGTGAACTGGCCAGACAGTTGAGACAGTTGCCGGTGCCGGTGATTGGTCGTATCGCCGATGACAGCCTGCTGCTGGACTGCCGTTGTGTGGAAGCGCCGCAGACCCTGGCAGACCAGTGGCTGAATCATCGCTTTGCGCTGGAACCGCCGGCGTGATTTTTGCGACCGCCGGGCATGTGGATCATGGCAAAACCACACTGATCAGGGCACTCACCGGCAAAGACACCGATCAGCTTGCCGACGAACAGCGGCGCGGCCTGACCATTGACCTGGGGTTCGCCTGGTGGCATGACAGCCAGGCCGGCACCCTGGGATTCGTGGATGTGCCAGGTCATGCGCGGTTCATCCGCACCATGCTGGCCGGGCTCGCCGGCGTGGATGCCGCCCTGCTGGTGGTTGCCGCTGACGCCGGCCCGATGCCGCAAACCCGTGAACATCTGGCCTTGCTGGAGCTGCTGGGCATTCACCGTGGCATTGTGGTGATGAGCGCCGTGGATCGCGCCGATACGCAGCAGCAGGCCGACTGCCGGGCCGCCATCACGGCGATGATGCAACACAGTCCGCTGGCCGATTCACCGGTGCTGCCGGTGGATGCCATCAGCGGTGTGGGAATGGATGACCTGCGGGCAGCCATCCGCACGCTGTCGTCGACAACACCGGCGCGCAGTGCACAGGGACAGCCCCGCTTTCTGATCGACCGGCGCTTTACCGTGCCCGGCGTCGGATGTGTGGTAACCGGCACCTTGCTCAACGGACAGCTGGATCTGACACAGCAACCACCGTTGCAACTCACGCCCGTGTCCCGGACCGTGCGCGTGCGCGGTATCCAGATTGATGGCCGGGCGGTCACCGGCATTGTGAGCGGCCAGCGGGCAGCGCTGAACCTGATCGGCGAACTGGACAGCGAGCATCCGCATCGCGGCGACTGGCTGTTGGCGGCCGAACCGGGTTCAACCCATCATGCCCAGACCAGCCAGCGGCTGGATGTGCATCTGCGCGTCTTGCCGGAACAACGTATTCATCGTGGCACGTTGCAGATACTGACCGGCGCCAGTGCCGTCAGCGGCCGCCTGGTGTGGCTGGAAGCGCCTGCGGCCAATGAAGCGCCCGCAGCCGATAAAGAGCCAGCAGCCGATAAAGCCCTCTCGGGGCTCGCGCAGTTACTGCTGGACAAACCCGTGCACGGCATTGCCGGTGACGCTGTCATTGTGCGGGAGCCCGCCGCCAATATCACCCTGGCTGGCGGCCGGATACTGGACCCGCAGGGGCGCCAGCGTGGCCGCAGCAGTCCCCGGGCGCTGGCCCGGCTGACGGCGCTCAAAACCGCGCACACTGCCTCGCACGCCCTGGCTGCCGACCTGATTCATCTGCAGGAGATCAACCTGCCCGCCTTTGCCCGGCGCTGGCACCTGAGCGCGCAGCAACTGGATAGCCTGCTGGCAGGACAGGCGGTTGTCCGGCTGGGTAACCAGGCACTCAGCAACTCGCAGTTTGGCAACGCCGCGGCTGTCATCCTGCAACATGTGCAGCTGGCCCATGATCAACAGCCGGCACACCTGGGCGTGCATCCGCAGTCGCTGCTCCGCGCGATCGACACCGGTCTCTGCCGGGACACGGAAACGCTGATCATCAACCAACTGGTGAATGGTGGTCGCCTGCGCCGTCGTGGCGTGGTGCTTGCCCTGCCCGACCACCAGGCAGTGTTGCCAGCCTCGGACCAGGCGGTGTATCAGCGCGTGCGCGAGGCGCTGGCCGGTGCCGGGCTGCGACCGCCGATCGTCGGTGAGCTGGGTGCTTTGCTGGGGCTTGAACGAGAGGACATGCTGGCCATCATGCAAAGGCTGCAGGGCTGGGGTTACGTGCTGGCAGTGGCGCCCAACCGGTTTTACCTGCCCGACCAGCTGGACGACCTGGCGGCGGTGGCACAGGCACTGTGCGAGCAAAGCCCGGACGGCGGTTTTTCGGCCGCGGATTACCGGGACCGCGCCGACATTGGTCGCAACCTGACGATCAAAGTGCTGGAGTATCTGGATCGGGCCGGCGTTACTGTGTACCGGGATGAACGGCGCTTTATGCGGCCGGACTGGCGACGCGCGGTCGCGGACAAAATCACGTAGAATGCAGCTGATGGAAAAATGCAGGTGCTGGGAACAAAGGAAGGACATCGTCCCCGGTGGGGCGCCCGGACTTCAAATCCGGTGAGATGCGCAGCGCGCGTCTGGTGGGTTCGACTCCCATGTCCTTCCGCCACACAGGGTCTTGCTGGGTATCAGGAAAAATGGAGGCTGGGGTCGGAATCGAACCGGCGTACGCGGAGTTGCAGTCCGCTGCATGACCACTCTGCCACCCAGCCTTGATTGTTGCAAATTCACCTGTCTGGGCGCAAAATCCGCGGCAGGTGATTTCCGGACTGGCCAACGCGGCCCCCGGGAGGGATACTGCGCTGTGCATGGCCTGTGGCCGTAAGTTTGGAGCGGGAAACGAGACTCGAACTCGCGACCCCGACCTTGGCAAGGTCGTGCTCTACCAACTGAGCTATTCCCGCTTTACTTCGTATTACTGACTGTCTCTCAACTACCCCGGATCTTAGGGTCTGTCAGCTCTTTTGCAGTGCCGTTTTGCTCACTCCGAAAGAGGCGCTTATTCTAATGCCATTCGGTGTGAAGTCAAGCGCAAATCAGCAAATTTTTTACTGTTTTGCTGTCAGAACCGGCATTGCCTTGATCAGGTATTGCGCCATGGACCAGAGGCTCAAAGCGGCGGCAAGATATATCAAACCATAGCCGGTTTGCAAGAAAAATTGCGGCCAGGCCGGGGTGTAGGCCAGCAGCACGATAATCGCAATCATCTGTACCGTGGTTTTGACCTTGCCGATGTAACCCACCGCCACCGCATCGCGCTGATTGTTGCTGGCCATCCACTCGCGCAGCGCTGACACAAAGACTTCGCGGCCAATAATGATGGCCGTGGGCACCACAAACCAGGGGCTGGGATAGATGGCGGTGAGCAACACCAGGGCCATCACCACCAGCAGCTTGTCGGCCACCGGATCCAGAAATGCACCAAACGGCGAGGTCTGGTTCAGGCGCCGCGCCAGGTAGCCATCCAGCCAGTCACTGATACTGGCAATGGTGAACAGAAACGCGGCAATCAGCTGGCTGTGGGCGATGCCACTGTAGTACACCAGCACAATCACCGGCACCAGCAAAACGCGGCAATACGTCACCATATTGGCGGCATTCAACATCCAGATACTCCCTGATTCAACGGCTTTTCCTCTATATCCCAGCGTACTAAAAATTTAACTTAAATGCTTTTGAAAAACGTGATTGAGACTGCCAGTGCGAGACAAAACCGGGCTCACAAGCGCAGTTTACACAGAGTAAATGAGCATTGTGAGCCTGGTTTTAACGAAGCAATGGCAACGCACGACTGCATGGACGCAGGAGGTAGAGCGACGCATGGAGCCAAAGTCGAGATAGCTTTTCACAGCATTTTACTCACTATGCAATGACTCATAAATAACAGCAGCCAGTTTTTTGCTGATACCCGGCGTGCGCGCCAGATCAGACTCGCTGGCGCGCATGATCTCCTGTTGACCACCAAAGTACTTCAACAGTTCACGGCGCCGTGACGGGCCCAGCCCCGGGATCTGCTCCAGCGGCGATTGCTGGCGGGTCTTGGCACGGCGCTGGCGGTGGCCAGTGATGGCAAAGCGGTGGGCTTCGTCGCGTACCTGCTGCAGCAGGTGCAGTGCCGGTGAATGCCCGGGAATGGCCAGCTCCTGCATGCCGTCGGCCGTGGCAACAAACAGTGTCTCCTGCCCGGCCCGGCGACTGATGCCTTTGGCGATACCGATCAGCATGATCTCCGGCAACTGACAGCCCTGCAGCACGTCGATGGCCTGGGCCAGCTGCCCTTTGCCGCCGTCAATCAACAGAATATCGGGCACTTTGCTGGCCAGCAGCGACGGATCTTCCTCATCCTGCAGCGCCTGCAGCTGGCTGCTGAGCTTGCTGTAGCGCCGGGTCAGGGCCTGATCCATGGCGGCGTAGTCGTCACCGCCCTGAATGCCTTCGATGTTGTAGCGGCGATAGTCGGATTTCAGCGGGCCATTGTGATCGAATACCACGCAGGCGGCCACGGTGCTCTCGCCCATGGTATGGCTGATATCAAAACACTCGATGCGCTGCGGCAGCGCATCCAGCCCCAGCGCGCTTTGCAGCAGCTCAAAGCGCTTGAACATGCTCTGCCGGTTGTTGATATGGCTCTGGATCGCCTGCTGTGCGTTGGCCAGGGCCAGATCACGCCAGCGCGCGCGGTGACCGCGGACATTGCCGCGCAGTGACACGGCCTTGCCGGCCGCGGCGCTGAGGGCGTCCTGCAGTCCTTTCTGCTCCCTGATCAACGGAAACACCACGATCTCGGCCGGGATTGCCGCGGCTGCCAGCTCGCCGCCGTCGCGCAGGTAGTATTGGGCGATAAACGCCGCCAGCAGGTCGGCGGCGGTTTCCGCCAGCTTGTCCTTGGGGAAAAAGTTGCGGCTGCCGATGATGCGCCCGCCACGAATGACAATGACATGGACGCAGGTGTAGGCGCCTTCCAGTACCGCGGCCAGCACGTCGGCATCACTGCCGTCGCCGGAGATCACCTGCTGACTCTGGATGCGCCGCAGATCGGAAATCTTGTCGCGGATGCGGGCGGCCTGTTCGTATTCCAGGGCGCCGGCTTTCTGCTCCATGCGCTGGCCCAGGGACTGGATCAGCGTATCGCTGCGTCCCTGCAGAAACAGGCTGGCATCCTGCACGTCCAGTGCATAGTCGGCCGGCGAGATGTAGCCGACACAGGGCGCGGTGCAGCGGCCAATCTGGTACTGCAGACAGGGGCGACTGCGGTTGCGGAAATAGCTGTCTTCGCACTGGCGCACGCGGAAAACTTTCTGCAGCAGTGACAGGCTTTCCCGTACGGCGCTGGCACTGGGGTATGGCCCGAAAAATGTGGCATCGCGCCGTCGACTGCCCCGGTAGAATGCCAGCCGCGGATAGGCATCCTTGTGGGTGAGCATGATATAGGGATAGGTTTTGTCGTCGCGCAGCTGAATATTGTACGGCGGCTTCAGCTTCTTGATCAGATTCTGTTCCAGCAGCAGCGCTTCGGTTTCGCTGTTGGTGACGGTGACATCGATGGCGGCAATATGTGACACCAGCGCCATGGTTTTGGTGTCCAGGCCGCTGGCACGAAAATAGTTGCTGACACGCTTCTTCAGATTGCGCGCCTTGCCCACATACAGCACCTCGCCCTCGGTATCGAGCATGCGATACACGCCGGGCCGCTGACTCATGACCGCCAGCACGGACTTGGCATCAAACAGCGGCGCGTCCATGACGGCTTTGGTGTCTGCGGCCTTGTTCTTCTTCTCGTCCGTCATAAGTCCCCCGCCGACGCCGGCAGCACACAGACCTCCGGTTGCAGCCGCACACCAAAGATCTGCTCAACGCTGGCCATGATCTCACGCGCCAGTGCCAGTATCTGCTGACCGGTGCCCCCGCCATGGTTGACCAGCACCAGTGCCTGTTTGTCGTGGACGCCTACCGCGCCATGTCGCACACCTTTCCAGCCGGCGCGATCGATCAGCCAGGCGGCAGGCACCTTGACGTCGGTTGTGGCGGTAGCAAAGGCAGGAATATCCGGCCACTGTGACTGCAGGTCGACATAGGCATCTGCACTGATAATGGGATTACGAAAAAAACTGCCGGCATTGCCGATAACTGCCGGATCGGGCAACTTGCTGCGGCGGATATCACACACCGCCTCAAAGACCTGCCAGGGAGAAATAGCCGTGCTGACACCGGACCGTTGCGACAGGTGCTGCAACAGCGCCGGGTAGGTCACCACGGTTTGCGGCTCGCGGCTGAGGCGCAGCGTCACTGACAGGATAACCGCCTGATTTCTCAGAGACTGTTTGAAGATGCTGTCGCGATAGGCGAACTGGCAGCCATCGCGATCCAATGTGCACACCTGCACCGACTGCGTATCAAAATAACGCAGCGACACCAGCACATCGGCCAGTTCTACGCCATAAGCCCCGATGTTCTGTACCGGCGCCGCACCAACACTGCCGGGGATCAGTGCCAGATTCTCCAGTCCGTGCCAGCCCTTGTGCAGACAGGTTTCCACCAGTTGGTGCCAATTCTCTCCCGCTGCCACGGTGACCAGCACGGCGTCCTGATTATCGGGATCGGCATGATGACGGATGCCTTTTAATTGCATATGCAATACCAGGCCGGGCACATGGTCCAACAGCAACATATTGCTGCCGCCGCCCAGCACGGTGACCGGCAGGTCTTTGCTATCGGCCTGCTGCAGGGCGACCGGCAGCTGATCTTCCTGGTCGATGGTACATAACCATTGCGCACGCGCCGGCACACCGAAGGTAGTCAGCGCGGTCAGGTCAGCATCAGCCTGCCAGGCCATCAATATTCACTGTCACTGAGAAAGGCGCGCACGGCGTCCAGATCTTCCGGGGTGTCGACACCGGCCGGCACATGTTCGCAGGCTTCGTCCATGATGATGCGCACGCCATGATGCATGGCACGCAGCTGCTCCAGTCGCTCACTGACCTCCAGCAATGAGCGCGGCCACGACACAAAGCGGTTGAGAGTTGCCACCCGGTAGGCGTAGATACCGATGTGACGTTTGCCGTGCACGTCAGCGGCCTTGGCATCCTGCCACGGCAACGGCGAGCGGCTGAAATACAGCGCATACCCATCAGCATCGGTGACCACCTTGACCGCGCTGGGATTGCTCAGCTCGGTGCCACTGCTGATGGCGTGATACAGGCTGCTGATACCGGCATCGGTATGCTGTTCGAGGTTACTGGCGACCTGGTTGATGGCGGCCGGCGGAATCAGCGGTTCATCGCCCTGCACATTGACAATAATGGCGGACTCGGACAGCGCCAGCGCCTGTGCCACTTCCTGGATTCGGTCGGTGCCGGACTGGTGATCGCTGCGGGTCATGATCACATCCGCACCAAAGCCCCGGGCCGCATCGGCGACCTGTTGATCATCGGTGGCAATGTACACCGCCGATGCACCGCTTTCGCAGGCGCGCTCATACACATGCCGGATCATGGGTTTGCCGGCGATGTCCAGCAGGGGTTTGCCCGGTAAACGGGTTGACGCATAACGCGCCGGTATCACCACGATAAAACTCATTTGCGATTCTCGCGCTCGTCGGAACTCAGGGTTCGGGCTTCGTTCTCCAGCATCACCGGTATGCCGTCGCGCACCGGATACGCCAGCGCATCGGCATAACAGACCATCTCGTTCTGCTCGCGCAGGTAGCTCAACGGCCCTTTACAGACCGGGCATACCAGTATGCTGAGTAATTTCTTGTCCACGTTTGTTCTCCGCTATTGCTGCTGTTGGGCATCATGCTGGCGACGCGCCAGGATATGGGTGACCTGATCACAAAAGGCCTCGGTGAAACCCTGCGCCAGTTCCGCCGAGACGATCAGCGACCACCAGTGGTCACCGGCAAAGGACTCACACTTGACGGCGTCTTTTTCGGTCATCAGTAAAACCTTATCACGGGCAAAGGCCAGCTCGACAGCATTGTAGGCATGGTGATCCGCATACGGGTGGCAGGTAACGGCCAGACCCAGCTCGTCCAGGGTGTCGAAAAACCGCTGTGGATTGCCGATGCCCGCCAGCGCATGCATGTCGTGCCGGATGGCGTCGGGCACCGGCAGTGCCTGCACGTCGGCGCGCTCACCGGTTTTCACATTCACCCAGTATGCCGGTATCAGGCGCATGGTGGTCACCGAGGTATCACCGGCCGACAGCGTGTCTTCGCTGAACGCGCGGTTGGCGCCGTTGATGACCACATAATCCACCTGTGCCAGCCGTGCCGGTGGTTCGCGCAACGGGCCGGCCGGCAGGCACCAGCCATTGCCCAGACCGCGCGTGCCATCCACCACCACAATCTCGATATCGCGCCGCAGCCGGTAATGCTGCAGGCCATCGTCACTGATCACCACGTCGCAGCGACCGGTCTCGATCAGCGCCTGCAGCCCGCGGCTGCGTTCCGGGTCCACAACCATGGGGCCGGCACTGTGACGCCGCAGCAGCCGCGCCTCGTCCCCGGTGTGTAGCACCTGGCTGTCGGCGTTCACCACAAACGGATACTGCGGGGCCCGCCCGCCGTAGCCCCGGCTCAGCACGCCGGCAGTGATGCCCCGATCATGCAGCGCCCGGCTCAGCGCCAGTACCAACGGCGTTTTGCCGGTGCCACCGACGGCGATATTGCCCACCACGATGACCGGCACTGCCGTGTGTTGTGGCGATGCCTGTCGCAGCGCCGCCTGCTGCTTCTGCCGCCGCCGGCTGGCCAGCCAGCTGAACAGCAGACTCAGCGGTCGCAGCACAATCAGCCAGCCTGCCTTGTTGTACCAGGCGTTGATCAGAAACATTACTCGGCACTCGTCTGTGTCTCATCGCCGCCCGTCGGGGTCAGCGAGGATTCGGCAAACTGCAGGCGGTGCAGGCGCGCATAGTGTTGATCCAGCGCCAGCAGTTCCGCGTGGGTGCCCGACTCGACGATGCGGCCTTTGTCCATGACCAGAATCAGATCGGCGTTTTCAATGGTGGACAGACGATGGGCAATCACAAACGTGGTTCGGCCACGCATCAGTTCATTGAGCGCCTGCTGGATATGCTGCTCGGACTCGGTATCCAGCGCCGAGGTGGCCTCATCCAGAATCAGCACCGGTGCATCCTTGAGGAAAGCACGGGCAATGGCCAGACGCTGGCGCTGACCGCCTGACAGCAACGTGCCGCCGTCGCCCACCTGCGCATCAAAGCCCAGCGGCAATTGCGCGACGAACTCGGTGACATGGGCGTTGTCGGCAGCGCGCTGGATCTGTTCGGCGGTGACCGTGTCGGCGATGCCATAGGCAATATTGTCGGCCACACTGCCCTCGAACAGCACCACATCCTGGGTGACAATGGCGATCTGTTCGCGCAGATTGGCGAGCCGGTAGTCGGGTAGCGACACCCCGTCGAGGCGGATGTCGCCACTGCTGTATTCATAGAACCGTGGCAGCAGACTGACCAGTGTCGATTTACCGCTGCCTGAGCGTCCGACCAGGGCCACGGTGGTGCCCGGCGCCACCTGCAGATTGATGTTCTGCAGCACCGGCTCGTCGTCCTGGTAGGCGAACCCGACCTCGGTGAACGCGATCTGACCCTGGGCACGGGCGGTTTCGTGGGTGCCGGTATCGGTCTCCGCGGGGGTATCGACCAGGTCAAAAATGCTGGTGGCGGCGGAAATGCCGCGCTGTATCACGGCATTGACCCCTGACAGCTGGCGGATCGGTTTGGCCAGCATGCCAGCCACGGTCAGAAAGGAGACCAGCTCACCCGGCGTCGATGACGCCAGCAACTCCGGCGACAGGGCAAACCAGATCAGAATGGCCATGGCGACACTGACCAGCAACTGGATCAGCGGCGTGGCGGTGGATTCGGTGGCCACCATTTTCATGTTCTGGCGCCGGTTCTTTTCACTGGCAGCGCCGAAGCGGTTGGAAACATAGCGCCCGGCGTTGAAGGTGCGGATCACCCGCTGGCCCTTGATGGATTCGTTGGTAATCTGCGTGACATCGCCCATCGAGTCCTGCATCTGCCGGCTGTAACGGCGGTAACGGGTGGTGGCCAGGTGCACAACAAAGGCCACACAGGGCGCCACCAGCAGGAATACCAGACTCAGGCGCCAGTTCACCCAGAAAAGATACAGCAACAGGCCGATAACCGTGAGGCCCTCGCGCATGATCACGGTAATGGCATTGGTGGCCGCGCCCTTGATCTGCGCCACGTCGTAGGTGACTTTGGACACCAGGCGACCAATGCTGTTCTGGTCGTAATAGCGCACCGGCACCGCCAGCAACTGGTCGACGATCTGGCAGCGCAGCTTGTGCACAACATGGTTGGCGACGTGCTCCAGGGCGTAGTGCCCGAGAAAGCCACCAAGCCCGCGAAACATAACGATCAGCACACACAGAATGGGCGAGATGATGCGGGCATCGAGATTCTGCACAGCAACCTGGTCGATGGTCCAGCCCAGCCAGGCGGCGGTGGCCGGCGTGGTGGCGGCAAAGATCAGGTAACCCAGAAAACTGATACCCATGATACCCAGGTACGGCAGAATGTAGGCGATCAGGCGTTTGTAGACCTGCCAGCCGGTCATTTGCGGGATCGCATCAGGGCCTGGCTGACCCGCAGGGCTGGAAGGCCCGGTTCCGGTTTCACTCATGGTGTGGCTCCACCGTCATTGTCTGCGCTGCCATCATCGGCCGCAGCGCCGTCACTGTTTTCATCGGCCCGGCGCGTGGCAATACTCAGACGACTGAAGCCGGACTGCCCGATGGCATCCATGGCGGTCACCACCGACTGATGCGTGGCCTCGGCATCGGCGATCAGCAATACCGGGGTGCTGCGGTCACCGGCCGCCGCGTCAATCAGCGCCCGCCCCAGTGTCATCAGGTCGTTGCCGGGCAGCAGGCGGTCATTGACGCTGTAGCGCCCGGACTGACTGACCAGCACTTCCAGCTGATTGGGCACCGACTCCGCCTGCTCGGCATTGGCTTCGGGCAGGTTGACGGCAATGCGGGTTTCGCGGGTAAAGGTGGTGGTGACCATAAAAAAGATCAAAAGCAGGAATACCACATCAATCAAGGGCGTCAGATTGATGGCCGGGTCTTCCAGGGTGCGCCGGGGGAACTTCACGCGGCTTGCTCGTCGGCGGGTGATTTAAGATCGCCCAGATCGACCGGCTCACGATCCAGGGACACTTTGTCCAGCGCATCCACCAGCTTGGCCGATTCCTGCTCCAGTGCCAGCACCAGCGAATCCACCTTGCGCACGAAGTAGCGGTGGCAGGCGTAAGACGGAATGGCCACACACAGACCGGCCGCCGTGGTAATCAGCGCCTCGGAGATACCGCCGGCCAGGGCGCTGGCATTGCCGGTACCCTGGATCATGATTTCGGTGAACACGCGGATCATGCCGATGACGGTACCCAGCAAACCCAGCAGTGGCGTGATCGCCGCGATGGTGCCCAGCGTGCTCAGGTAGCGTTCCAGTTCATGGATGACCACCGACGCGCTGTGGGCGATGGCGTCCTGCATCTGCGCGCGTCCCTGCCGGGCGTGCAGCAGCCCGGCGGCCAGGACCTGGCCCAGCGGCGAGGACAGGCGCAATTCGCGCATGCGGGTGGAGTCCAGTTCGTTGTTCTTGATCCAGGTCCAGACCTGACCGACCGCGTAACGCGGTGCAATCCGATTGGCGGACAGGGACCAGGCCCGCTCAATGACAATCGCAATCGCCAGAATCGAACACAGAATTATCGGCAGCATCAACCAGCCGCCCGCCATCACGATTTCTACCACAAATGTCGCCTCCTGCAGGTACGGTCGCTACTTTACCATAATCGCTCGGCGGGATGTTATGCCAGAAACGGCGATCGCGCTGGCGATGCGTGCCTGACAGCCGCGGTCCGTCAGCGACGCCCAGCTCGATCTGCACAGCCCCGGTGCGTGGCGTCTGGCACACCACACTGCCATGATCACGCAGACGCTGCACGACCCCGGCGGCCGGGTGTCCAAAGCGGTTGCGGTAACCGGCCGAGATCACGCTCAATGACGGTTGTACGGCCCGGATAAACGCCGCTGACGAGGAGCTGGCGCTGCCGTGATGCGGCACCTGCAGAATATCTGCGCGCAGCGACTGCTCGCCGACCCGGCTCAGCAGCTCGCGTTCGGCAGCAGCCTCGATATCACCGGTTAACAGGGCGCGCTGGCCGCCCGCACTGATCAGTAGCGCACAGGCGTTGTCGTTTTCATGGTGGTGAGTCCGTGCCGATGGATGCAGGACCTCAAAGTCCACGCCATCCCATTGCCAGCGCTGGCCGGCCCGGCAGCGCCCGACACGCGCACTGGCCAGCGGATCCGTATAACTGCCGCCGGCCAGCGCCTGCCGGATACCCAGCTGCCCGGCCACGGACGCGGCACCACCACTGTGATCCTGATGCGCATGGCTGATGATGAGCATGTCCAGCGCGCGCACATCACGCCGCCGCAGATAGGGCACGATCACCGCGCGACCGGCATCAAATTGCGGTCCCAGCGCCGGCCCGGTATCGAACAAAAGGTGGTGATGCCGGGTATGCACCACCACGGCCAGCCCCTGCCCCACATCCAGAAACTGTATTTGCGCGGTCCCGGGCGCCGGGCGCGCGCGCTCGGCCGGCCAGATCAAGGGCGTCAGCAGACACAGCGGCAACAGCCAGGGCGTGCGGGTGGGCAGCAGCCCTCGCGGTGCCAGCATCAGCAACACGGCAAGCATGGCCAGCGCGGCCGCCAGCGGTGTCGGCGGCGCCGGTTGCCACAACGCCGGCCCCACCGCTGCCGCAGCTTCCAGCCCGGCAAACAACACACTCAACAGCCGGTCGGCGAGCCACAGCGGTCCGATGGCCAGCCCCGGTACGGTGACCAGCAGCAGCGCCCCGACCAGTGTCAGTGGCACAATCAGCAGGCTGACCAAAGGTATCGCCAGGACATTGGCAAGCGGCGATACCAGCGACACCTGACCGGTCCACAGCAGCAATGGCAGCAGCAGGCCGACACTGACCACCCATTGTGGTTGCAGCCAGCGCTGCCAGACCTGCCGCCAGGGCGGTAGCCTGAGCCGCCAGGCGGAGAGCCGCAATGAGGACCGCGACGATGGCCGGTCGGCAGGCCGGGCCGGTGGCTGGCGGTAACCGGTGAACGCAAACAGCAGCGCCCCCACCGCCGTGAATGACAGCCAGAAGCCGGCCTGGGTGACGCTCATCGGTGCCAGCAACAGCACCAGCGTCGCCGCCAGCAGCAGGCTGTAGCTGGGCATGAAACGCCGTCCCAGCAATTGCCCCGACATCACGACCAGCACCATGACCAGCGCCCGCTGGGTAGGCAACGAAAACCCGGCCAGCGCACTGTAGATCAGCGCGGCCAGCACCGACGCCAGCGCCGCATAATGCTGGGCTGGCAACCATAACAGCAGACGGGGCACAACGCGCACCAGCAGGTTGACCAGGGCATAGGCCGTCATCGCCACAAAGCCGACATGCAGCCCGGAGATGACCAGCAGGTGATTGGTGCCGGTGCGTGACAGCAGCTGCCATTGCGCATCACTGACCCCGTCCCTGTCGCCGAGCATCAGCGCGCTCAGTACCCCGACATGACGCAGACCGGTGGCCTGCTGGTAGAGCCGTGAACGCAGCGCCGCGCGCACCGCCTGCAGACCGGGCCTGGCGCTGGACAGGCGCGTGTTAAAGGCGGTATCGCGCACGTATCCGCGAGCGACAATGCCCTGCTGGAACAACGCCGCCTCGTAGTCATAACCGCCGGGATTGGCAAACCCGTGTGGCCGGTTCAGACGCACGCGGAAACGCCAGTGCTCGCCGGGCGCCAGCGTCAATGAGGCATACTCGTTGAGGGTGATACGCGCCCCTGTCAGCGGTGCTTTCCCCTGTCCTTCCCCCTGTCCTTCCCCCGCTCCATCCCCATCGCCGACCGGGCAGTCGCGGGGATGCAGGCGAAAGCAGGCGCTGATGATATCCAGCTCGAATTGCTGGAAGGCGCCCCGCGGCGACGGCAGCCCGGCAATCGCGCCCGTCACCCAGAAGTCCACGCCCTCCAGCTCGCGCGGCAGCTGCCGCTCAAACTGCCGGGCGGCCAGCAGCCAGGACCAGAGCATGCCGAGCGCCAGGGCCAGAACCAGGGCCAGAACCAGCGCCGGTGCCCGCGTGCGTAACCGCTGAGCAACCCCGGCGCGAGCAACACCATACCTCCACAACAGCGCCGTCAGCGCCCCGCCGGTGAGCAGCAACAGCCCGGCAATACTGCTCACCGGCCAGGGTGGCAACACCGGCACCCGACTGAACAGCCAGACGCCCAGACAAAATGCCAGCATCCCTGCGCGCATGGTTCGTCACTGCCGTCTCGGGGACGGCTTCCGGGTTGGATTGGGTGATGCGGCCGCGAGCAAAACGCAGGCCGTTCAAAGGGTATAGCAGGCCGGTTGTGCCGCTGCCCGGGTTATTCGCTGCGCAGGGCCTCAGCAGGCAGCACCCGGGCGGCACGCCAGGCCGGGTACAGACTGGCCAGCAGGCACAGCACCAGCACGCCGGCGCTGACACCAATCAGGTCAGCCACACGCAGCTCGGAAGGCAGGAAATCCACCGGATACACATCGGCGCTGAGCAACTGCGCGCCCGACAGCTGTTCAACCCAGGCAAACAGATCACTCACGCTCAGTGCCAGGGCGGTCCCCAGCAGCAGCCCGATCAGTGTGCCCAGCAGCCCGACCAGACAACCTTGCAGCACAAAGATGCGGCCGATCATAAAGGGACTTGCACCCATTGTGCGCAAAATGGCGATATCTCCGCGCTTATCCCGGACAATCATGATCAGGCTGACCACCAGGTTAAAGGCCGCCACGGCCACCAGCAGCCACAGCAAAAACCCGACAATGGTGCGCGACAGGCGGATATTCTCGTAGATCGCGCCAAACCACTGGGTCCAGGTTTCCAGGTAAAAACCCAGCGGCAGCAGAGCGTCGATGTCGGCGCGCAATGCGTTCACGGCCAGCACATCATCCGTGCGCAGCCGCAGGCCGGTGAAGCGGTCAGGCTGTCGGTACAGTGCCTGGGCATCGGCCAGCGCGATCATCACCAGTCGCTCATCAAGCTCCTGCGTGCCTACCCGGTAGATACCGCCAACGGTAAAACGTCGCTGCACCGGCAGCGGCGCCACCGGGTTAATCGATACATTCAGTGAGTACAGCGCCACCGTGTCACCCAGGTCCACGCCCAGACGCTGCGCCAGGGTTTCGCCTAACACCACCTGAAAGCGTGATTCGCCCAGCGCCCCCAGGCTGCCGGCGCGCATGAACTGCGACAGCCGCGAGATCTGTGCTTCGCGGACCGGGTCAACGCCGTTGACCAGCACGCCGACGTTGTCGTCAGGCCCGGCGATCACGCCATTGGCCGCCAGTACCGGCGCGCTCAGGTTGACCCCGGGCACTGCCAGCACCTCGGCGTCCAGTTGTGCCCAGCGCCCGGTGTTGATGTGCTCCTGGGTGGTGATGGTGGCGTGCGGCATGATGCCCAGTACATTTTCGCGCACCTCGCGATCAAAGCCGTTCATCACCGACAACACGGTGATCAGGATACAGACGCTGAGCGCCAGCCCCCCGACCGTCAGCATCGACATGAAACTCACCAGCTCGCTGCGCCGGCCGACACTGACATAGCGCAGTGCAATAAAGGCTGCCAGCGAGCGCGTCATGCCTGCAGACAGCCGTTGGTGAGCAGCAGCACCCGGTCCAGACTGGCGGCAAACTGCTCGTCATGGGTGACTACCACAAAGCTGGTCGACAGGGTCGCGTTCAGTGCCTGCATCAATTCATGGATGCCGGTGGCGGTGCGCCGGTCCAGGTTGCCGGTGGGTTCATCCATCAGCACACAGCGCGGCGAGGTGACCAGGGCACGGGCGATGGCCACGCGCTGGCGCTCACCCCCGGACAGCTCCGCCGGTTTGTGGCTCAGACGATGCCCGAGGCCGACGCTGTGCAGCAGTTCCGAGGCCCGGCCACGGGCGTCAGTGACCCGTGCACCGCCAATCAGCAATGGCATGGCCACGTTTTCCAGAGCGCTGAATTCACCCAGCAGATGATGGAACTGATAAACAAACCCCAGGTAACGGTTGCGCAGCAGGCCACGCTCCCGGTCTGACAGCGTCGCCAGTGCCTGGCCGGCCACCTGTATCTCCCCCCCGCTGGGCATATCCAGTCCGCCCAGCATGTTGAGCAAGGTGGTTTTACCGGAGCCGGAGCTGCCGACAATGGCAATGCGCTCTCCCGGCATCACCTCCAGGTTGATATCGCTGAGCACCTCCACCTGTTGCGGCCCCTGGGTGTAGGTCTTGCTCAGGTGCCGGCAACTGATGACCGCTTGCTGTTCCATGTCTGTCTCCCGCGTCATTTACTCGTACCTCAGCACATCGGCAGGCTGGATGCGGGACGCACGCCAGGCCGGGTAGAGCGTGGCCAGCAGGCTGATGAGCAGCGCACAGGCGCACACCAGCGCCACATCCGACCACAACAGCTCGGCCTGCAGATGCGCAATCATGTAGGTGTCGCCCGGGGTCAGTGCATTGTTCAGCAGCGACTGCAGGGCCTGCGTCATATCACCAATACTGGCGGCCAGCGCCACCCCTCCCAGCGCGCCCAGCGCGGTACCAAACACCCCGGCCGCCAGACCCTGGATCACAAACACCGCCATCACCGTGCCGCGCCCGGCACCCATGGTCCGCAGAATGGCGATGTCAGCACTCTTGTCGGCCACCGTCATCACCAGGGTCGCCACGATGTTGACGGCGCCAATGATGACAATCATCAGCAGCATGAAACCGGTCAGAATCTTCTCCATGCGCAGGGCATCAAACAGGCTGCGGCGGGTCTGATCCCAGCTGCTGACCTGGTAGTCCAGCGCCCCGCCCTGCGCACCGGTGGCAGGCAGCGCGCGCACGGCCGTGCTGCTGATGGTCGCCGCGGCGAACACGTCATCGACCCGCAGACGCATCTGCAGGCGCCCGGTAGCCGCCGCCGCGCCGGGAAACAGATCCTGCGCGGCCGGCAAATTGACCAGCGCAGTGCTGGCATTGTCATAGAAGCCGAAATCCGCCACGCCCAGCACCCGCAAGCTGCGGGCATCGCCGAGGTCGCGGCCGAGCAGACTGGCCAGCGGTGTCACGGACAACTGCGTGCCACTGAACAGCCCCAGCCGCGAGGCCAGCCGGGTACCGAGAATGATGCCATCAGGCGTCGTCGCCAGCGCCTCCAGCATCTGTCGGGTATTCAGGCTGTCCTGCTGGAGCACGGCAGGTTCGGTCACCGGGTCGATGCCGCGCACGGCCACAAATTCGCCGCGGCCCTCAAATCGCAACCAGGCCTCGCCTTCGATAAATGGGGCAGCAGCGACCACCCCTGGCTGTTGCTGCAGCATCTGCGCCGCCTGTGGCCAGCCGAGAGCGCCGGCTGGCAGCACCAGTTCGGCATGCGGCACTGACTTGAGGGTTTCGTCACGCATGGTACTGGTGGACGCATTGATCACCGACATTACCGCGATCAACGCCAGCACCCCCAGCGCGATGCCCAGCATGGAAATCAGCGACACAAAGGACATCAGCTGATTTTTTTTGCGAGCTCTGACAAAGCGCAGCCCGACAAACAGGACCAGGGGTTGATACATGTACGGTTAATCCGGCAATGACGGCATGAGAGCGACGATTCTAGTCGAGCCACCGGCGTAAAACAAACATCCCCCACCACCGGCACCACCGCTGCGCCGGCAGAGCGCCACACAGCGCGTTAATAAGTTGCTCAGGTATTTGAATCGGCAAGGGTTTGCTGTTATAGTCGCGGAGCTGTGGCGTGGTTGATGGCGAAACACACGACATGTCGATTACATGTCTGCGCCAATGACATCAGTAAAGCCGTATTAGCCACAGCGAAACCGAATTGGCAGAACCGAATTTTATTTTGCAGTACCGGATTTTTTAAGCAGTACTTAACCGAGCAACCAGACTGAAGACTCGGGCGAATGATTTTTGCGCGGGGGCACACCAGGAGTGATTGCCCCGCTGCATCCCGCTCCAGCAGGATCTCAGCCACACAAGCTGAGCCGCAGAGCCGGAAAGCCGGGCACATAAACGGCGACAACGAACAAGCAAGGCGACGCCCAGGTCCTGATTCACGGGCAGGCGTCACCACCGAAAGACCGTGATCTCGAGACACGATTCCGACACCGAACCACGGTTGCAGTGACAGCAGGAAACCTGAACCTTATCCAAGGGTTCGGGCCAGCAGACCGCATTGCGCCCCTGTCACCGGCATGTGTTACAGCCTTATTCCGGCTGCTCATTCATGATCGCTGCTTGTCCTGTCCCGCCCCGCCTGCGCAAATCTGCACGTTGACGATGCCGTCTTAACGTGTTGATTCCCGTAAATCATCTCGCCCGGATTGGCTGATCTGGTTCAACTGAGATGTGTATTCACTATGAAAAGAATGTTGATCAATGCCACGCAGGAAGAAGAGTTGCGGGTTGCCCTCGTTGACGGCCAGAAACTCTACGACCTGGATATCGAAAACCGCACCCGCGTACAGAAAAAGGCCAGTATCTTCAAAGGCCGCATCACCCGGGTAGAACCCAGCCTGGAAGCGGCCTTTGTTGATTTCGGCGCCGAGCGTCACGGCTTCCTGCCGCTGAAAGAGATTTCCCCGTCGTATTTCCGCAAAGGTATCGAAGGCGGCCGCGTCAGTATCAAGGAAGCGGTGGCTGAAGGCACGGAAGTCATCGTGCAGGTAGAAAAGGAAGAACGCGGCAACAAGGGCGCTGCCCTGACCACCTTTATCAGCCTGGCCGGCCGGTACCTGGTGCTGATGCCCAACAATCCCCGCGCCGGCGGCATTTCCCGCCGCATTGAGGGCGACGAGCGTTCCGAGATCCGCGAAGCCATCAATGGCCTGAACATCCCCGACGGCATGGGCATCATTGTGCGCACCGCCGGTGTGGGCAAACAACAGGAAGAACTGCAATGGGACCTGGATTACCTGTTGTCGCTGTGGCAGTCCATCACTGAGGCCGCCGACAAGAAATCATCGCCCTTTCTGATCTATCAGGAAAGCAACGTTATCATCCGGACCATCCGTGACTACCTGCGCCAGGACATTGGCGAGGTGCTGTTTGATACCGAAGAGTCCTACACCGAAGCCATGGATTTTGTGCGTCAGGTCATGCCACATTACGAATCCCGGATCAAGCTTTATCAGGAGCCGCTGCCGCTGTTCAACCGTTTCCAGATTGAAGCGCAGATCGAGTCCGCGTTTCAGCGCGAAGTGAAACTGCCATCAGGCGGCTCCATCGTGATCGACCCGACCGAGGCGCTGATCTCCATCGACATCAACTCCTCACGCGCCACGCGCGGGTCGGACATTGAAGAAACGGCATTGAACACCAATCTGGAGGCGGCCGATGAAATTGCCCGCCAGCTGCGCCTGCGCGACATGGGCGGCCTGGTGGTGATCGACTTTATCGACATGAGTGCTGCCAAGAACCAGAAGGAAGTGGAAAACCGCATGCGTGATGCGCTGGAAGCTGACCGTGCGCGTGTTCAGGTGGGCCGCATTTCACGCTTTGGGCTGCTGGAGATGTCACGCCAGCGTCTGCGCCCTTCCCTGGAAGAAACCAGCGCCGTGGTGTGCCCGCGCTGTAATGGCCAGGGCGCCATCCGTGACGTGAAGTCACTGTGTCTGTCCATCCTGCGCATCCTGCAGGAAGAAGCCAACAAGAAGAAGAGCGCCGAAATCCATGCCATCGTGCCGTTGTCAGTGGCCTCCTACCTGCTGAATGAAAAGCGCTCAGCCGTGCTGGCCATTGAGGCACAAAGCAAAACCCGGTTGCTGATCATCGCCAATCCGGCCATGGAAACACCGCATTACGAAATCCAGAGCATCAGTGCCCAGGACGGCAGCACCACCCAGCGCGCCAGTTTCGAAATCGAAACCGGCGGCCCGGAAGACGATGTCATTCAGGCCAAAAAGGCACCGCCTGCGCAGCAGGCTGCCGTGCAGGCACCCACGCTGGCACAGGCACCGGCGCATGTACCCACTGCGCGCCCCGTGCCACCGGAAGCCAAAAAGAAAGGGTTCCTGGGTTCGCTGTTCTCTGTGTTCACCGACATGTTTGCCGGTGCAGCCAATGACGACGAGCAGGAGAAGGAAGACGAGGGCAAGGATCGCAATTCGCGTAACCGCGAGCGGCGCCCGCAGAACAGCCAGCAACGTCATCAGAAGCAGGGCCGTGGCAATGAGCGCGGCAACCGCACAAACAAGACCGACGGTGAGCGTTCAGAATCCTCACCGGGTCAGGGCCGTCGACGCGGTGGCCGCAATCGTTCGCAGAACGATGACGACAATGCCCGCAAGGATGGTAATGTTGCCCCCGCGGAGGGCAATACAACCCAGGATGCCGCTGATGACAATAAAGGGGGTGATGGCCAGAGCCGTCGCCGTCGTGGCCAGAACCGTCCGCGTAACGCCACCAAGCGTCAGCGCGGCCCACATCCCGATGCCGTAGACAACGAAAACACAGCCGCAGCCAGTGACGACCAGAGCGTTGATCAAGGCGACAACGCCGGCAACCAGGCCGGTAATCAGGAGCAAAAGCCGAAGCAGCGCACCCGAAAAGCAGCCAGCGACAACGCTGACGACAGCAACGCAGCAGATAAAACTGACAAAAACGCAGACAATACTGCTGACGCGTCGTCAGACAACAACGAAGACGGCTCGCCCAAACCCCGTCGTCGTCGCAGCCGAGGTGGCAGCCGTCGTCGTGGTCGTGGCAACAGCAGCGACAGTAATGAGAGCAATGGGAGCAACGAGAGCAACGACCGCGGTGACAACAACGACAGCGGTCACAATAAAGAAGAGCCAAATGGCAACAAAGCTGAGGGCTCTTCTCCCGCTGAAGGCTCTTCCAACGCTGATCAGCGTGGTGGCAACGCCGCAGCGGCCAAGGCGTCTGATGACGTGCCTGACGTCGCCAAGGCGGTGCAGGCGTCACAGGCTGCTGAAGCAGCCCTGAGCGAAGAAACAGCCCTGAGCGAAGAAACAGCCGTGAGCGAAAAAACAGCCATGAGCGAAAAAGCCAGCTCGGAAGATGAAAAAGCAGCCCCAAGCGACAAAAAAGCAGCCGAGGCTGCCGCCGTCAGCACCGAGGCCGCCGTGAGCGAAGCCGCCGCTGACAGCGGACAAAAAGTCGATGGTGCGTCCGAAGAAGCCTCGGCCCAGGCTGACCTGGACAAGTCTGCCGGCACGCCGGAAGATGCAGATGCTGACAAAAAGCCGACACGCAAACGTGCACCGGCCCGCAAACGTGCCAGCAGCAAAGGCAAGAAAGCAGCTGCGGCGGATGCGGAGGCACCTGCCGCCGAAAAATCAGCTGACACCACCACGGCAGCACCGGCCGCGACACCTGACAAGCTGGAAGACAAGCCGGCAGCCGCACCCGAACCGGCAGCAGACGCCAAGCCTGCTGCGTCGGACACACCCGCCGAGGCTGACAAGCCGGCCGCCATCCCGGCCGGCGGCCGCGCGCCAAACGACCCGCGTGAAATCAAGCGTCGTCGTCTGGAAGAAGAAGCACGCAAGAAAGCGGAAGCCGACAACGCCGAGTGATACGTTAAAGCGTGTTGCAGGGCGTTAACGGAGTAAGAGATGTAAGGGGGAATTTAAGGGGACGGAGGTTAGATTTGCTGTGCAAATCCCTCCGTCCCTTTAAATTCCCTTTTTTTGTCACAACAATTGCCAAATCCGACAAAATTGCGGAATATGGGCCCTCACACCAGTCATCGGGGGCGCCGCATGAACCTTATCGTGTCAGACTCACATGCGGACATGGCGGCCTTGCTGGACGGCTTTGATGTGCCGGCCATCCTGGTCAGTGCCGAGTACGAGATTCTCGCCACCAACCACCATTATCGCGACAGTTTTGGCGACATTGACTACCACCAGAGCCCCCGCTGCTTTCGGGTATCACACGGCTACGACGTGCCTTGTGACCAGGCCGGCGAAAGCTGCCCACTCAGCGCCGCACGCGCATCCGGCAGCAAGGAACGGGTACTGCACATCCATCAGACCCCTCGCGGTCGCGAGCATGTCGATGTGGAAATGGTGCCGATCAAAGCCGCTGACGGCAGCCTGAAGTACTTTGTCGAGCTGTTGAAACCGGTTCCCATCGCCAGTGCCGAAATCAGCAATGAGGACATGGTGGGCAGCAGTCCGGCGTTCAACACCATGCTGGAGAGTATTACCCGGGTCGGTCCCTCGGACGCCTCGGTGCTGTTGCTGGGTGAATCCGGCACCGGCAAGGAACTTGCCGCCATCGCCATTCACCGCGCCAGTGCCCGCAGCGACAATGCCATTGTCACCCTGGAGTGCTCCGGGCTTACCGAAACCCTGTTTGAAAGTGAATTATTCGGGCATGTAAAAGGCGCATTTACCGGCGCCATGTTCAACTCACCGGGACTGGTAGAGGCAGCTGATGGCGGCACACTGTTTCTGGACGAGATCGGCGATGTGCCGCTGGACATGCAGGTCAAACTGCTGCGCCTGATTGAAACCGGCACCTACCGCCCTGTTGGCAGCCGTGAGCTGAAACGGGCAGATTTCCGGCTGATCTGTGCCACCCACAAGGACCTGTTCGACATGGTACGTCAGGGCCGCTTTCGACAGGACTTGTACTACCGTATCAATGTCTTCCCGATACACATGCCATCATTGCAGGAACGTCACAGCGACATCCCGGTGCTGGCCAATTCCATGCTGAAGAAACTGGACAAAAGTGACCGGTGTGTGATGACCGATTCGGCGGTTAAGGCCCTGCAGGGGCACCGTTTTCATGGCAACATCCGTGAACTGCGCAACATCCTGGCCCGGGCCATGGTATTGACCAATACCCATGTCATAGACGGCAAGGTCATCAGCCAGTGCCTGGCGATTGATGGCGCTGTGCACGATGAGGAAGAACTGGCACTGACAGATCTCAGGACCCATGAGACGCGCTATCTGCAGCGACTGCTGGCTGCCTGTGACAACGACAAGGAGAAGGCCGCCGGCATTGCCGGCATCAGCGTGCGGTCACTGTACCGCAAGCTGGAAAACGGGACGGAGGAGAATTAAAAGGAGAGTTGACCCCCGTCCCGCTGTTTTACAGTTTTTCTTCGAGTTCCGGCACAGCCTGGAACAGGTCTGCCACCAGGCCGTAGTCAGCGACCTGGAAAATCGGCGCCTCTTCGTCCTTGTTGATGGCGACAATCACCTTGCTGTCCTTCATACCTGCCAGGTGCTGGATGGCACCGGAGATACCCACGGCGATGTACAGTTCCGGCGCCACGATCTTGCCAGTCTGGCCGACCTGCATGTCGTTGGGCACAAAGCCGGCATCAACGGCAGCGCGCGACGCACCGATGGCCGCGCCCAGCTTGTCCGCCACTTTTTCCAGCATGGCGAAGTTCTCGCCGTTCTGCATGCCGCGACCACCCGAGATGACAATCTTGGCACCGGTCAGTTCGGGACGCTCGGACTCGGTCAGCTCTTCACCGACAAAGGTGGCAACGTCCTGTGACTTGACGTTGTCCAGCGCTTCAACCGTGCCGGAGCCACCCTCTTTGGCCGCTTCGTCAAACGCGGTACCACGCACGGTGATCACTTTTACGGTGTCTCCGGACTGCACGGTGGCCAGCGCATTGCCGGCATAGATCGGACGCACGAAGGTGTCAGCACTCTTGACCGCCGTGATATCGGAGATCTGCGCCACACCCAGCAGCGCCGCAACGCGTGGCATCAGGTTCTTGCCGGACGTTGTTGCCGGCGCCAGGATGTGTGACGCATCCTTGCCCACGTCGGCGATCAGCTCGGCCAGGTTTTCCGGCAGCTGGTGTTCGTAGGCCGCGTTATCAGCGACCAGCACCTTGCTCACGCCGTTGATGGCGGCTGCCGCCTGCGCCACTGCGTCGCAGCCGCTGCCGGCAACCAGGACCGTGATGTCGCCGCCAATTTCGCTGGCTGCCGTGATGGTGTTGAGTGTCGCCGGTTTCAGGGCGGCATTATCGTGTTCTGCAATGACCAAAATACTCATATCTGCTCGTCCCCTTAAATCACTTTGGCTTCGGTTTTCAGTTTGCTGACCAGCTCGTCAACGCTTTCCACCTTGATACCGGCAGAGCGCGCAGGCGGCGCCTCAACCGAAACAACTTTCAGATTCGAGCTGACATCCACACCCAGTTCGTCCGGGGTGACTGTATCAATCTGCTTTTTCTTGGCCTTCATGATGTTGGGCAGCGAGGCATAACGCGGCTCATTCAGACGCAGGTCGGTGGTGACCACCGCCGGCAGGGTCAGCGACACCGTCTGCTCACCGCCGTCGACTTCACGGGTAACCACGGCTTTGCCGTCGGCAACTTCCAGCTTGCAGGCAAATGTGCCCTGCGGCATGCCCGTCAACGCACCCAGCATCTGACCGACCTGGTTGTTATCCGAATCGATGGACTGTTTACCCAGCAACACCAGATCGATGCCTTCTTTTTCGATCAGTTTCTGCAGCACGCGCGCGACAGCCAGTGGCTGCACGTCGGCGGCGGCGTCAACGTGTATGCCGCGATCGGCACCCAGTGCCAGGGCTGTACGAATCTGCTCCTGACAGCTTTTCTCGCCGATGGACACGGCAATCACTTCATCGGCCACGCCCTTTTCTTTCAGGCGAATAGCCTCTTCAATGGCTATTTCACAGAATGGATTGACGGCCATCTTGGCATTGGCCAGATCAACGCCACTGCCATCTGATTTGACACGGATCTTAACGTACGCATCAACAACACGTTTAACTGCTACCAGAATCTTCATGGATTCTCCAATTTTACTGTTTTAAATTAGCTCTTTAAAACCCAGGGCCCATTGGGATCCAGATCAAGTGCCCGAACCTGAGTAAGCGAAGCGGATGCCATAAAGCACCCAAAAAAGGCCGCCAATGATGCCGGTTTTAATCGCCTTCGTCAATAAAAAGGCTGACACCGCTGCTTGTCAGCGCTCGCCAAGCCTGAAAAAAACACCATCACTGTAGATGCCCAGAACTTCCTCTGAGTTTTTATTTTTCAATGACTTATCAGAAACCGCCGAGGCGCTTGCGGTATCCGCCAGCGTCACCATCTGATAAAAAACCGAACGGCTGATCAGTGCTTTCAGGCCATGACGCACGTCGAGCACCGGATGCGGCTGCTGGTCGTCATCGGTACTGACGGTAATCGGATTGTCAGCACCTGCGGTGACTGTTTCACCGGTATTCAGAGTAAAGGTCAGGCGCTGCGCCCTACCCTCCCCGCTGACATCCAGTAACTGTGCCACAAACGGACAGTCATCGACCCGGATGCGTACTTTTTCCACCGGCGTCACCAGATAGTGGTGGCCATCTTCATCGAGTCGCAAAATGGAGGAAAACAGCCGGACCATGGCAATGCGGCCGATGGGTGTGCCTTCATGGTACCAGCGCCCATCGGCGGCGATTCGCATGTCCATTTCACCGCAGTACGGTGGATCCCAGTCGTGAACAGGTGCCGGACCTTTCTGTTTGCCAATCTGCTTGAGCAGGTTGTCAGGACTTGCCGTCTTGTCTGTCATGATCGTCTCCTCTGTACTTTTCACCCTGTACTTTTCACCCTGTACTTTTCACCCTGTACGTTTTACCGGAGCGCTCCCCCTGGCATGCGGGAGTCGGTCTCGTCACGGACGCCTTCGGCGCCCTGGCCTGCATTTGCTCCTGCAATGCAGGCATTTCCTTCGTCCGTGAAGGTCAATTGTTCCTCGTCGGACATCCCGCACCTCAGGTGAAGCGCTCCTCTACAAGTGCCACGGATCAAAAGTTGACCGCGTAAATGCCTGGCGCGTTTCGCCAGTAGCCCTTGTAATCCATGCCGTAACCAAACAGGTATTTGTCCTCAGCGGTCAGCGCGGTGAAATCGGCTTTTTTCAGTGACGCGGTTTTGCGGTTGTGCTGTTTGTCGACCAGCACCGCGGTGTATACCGCGGCCGCGCCCTTGCCTTCGCACCAGCTTTTGATGCCCGCCAGGGTTTCACCTTCGTCGAAGATATCGTCCAGCACCAGCACTGTCCGTCCCTTGACATCAGTGGCAGGTGTCACACGCCATTGCAGGTCGCTGCCCTGCAATTGTTCGCGGTAGCGGGTGGCATGAATATAATCCATTTGCAGCGGAAAATTCAGTCGTGGTGCCAGCCGGCCGGTCAGGATGATGCCGCCGTTCATCACGCACAGAACCAGCGGGTTGTGCCCGGCCAGCGCCTCGGTGATCTGCGCGGCCAGCCGGTCCAGGGCCTGCTCGACTGCCTGCTCAGGGTACAGGCACTGAGCCTCGTCCATGACCTGCTGCAGGTGTTTCATATCGGGTTTGTTGTCGTTCATGCTACTCGGCATCCTTGGGCATCAGTGTGTCCAGCTGCGCGCGGGTCTGCTGCCAGCGCGGCGTGGCCTGCAGCGCAGCAAAATCCAGATGGTGTTTGCCCTGCATACGCAACAGGCGCGGATTGGGTTCAGTGTTCAGGGTTTCCAGCACGGCCAGTGCCTGCAAAGCGGCCTGGCGATCATTGCACACCAGCAGCATGTCACAACCGGCGGCCAGGGCTTTTTTGACTCTGTCTTCCATTTCTCCAGCGGCAGCCGCAGCGGCCATCACCAGGTCGTCACTGAAAATGACGCCGTTAAAGCCCAGCTCCTGGCGCAGTACGGTCTGCAGCCAGTAATCGGAAAAACCGGCGCAGGCAGCATCGGCGTGCTCATAGATCACATGTGCGGGCATCACCGCATCCATCACCGGCAGGCAGCGGACAAAGGGCTGCATGTCCTGCTCGCGTATCTGCTGCAGGGGGCGGCTGTCCAGCGGCAACGCATGATGCGAATCGGCGGTGACACTGCCGTGACCAGGGAAATGTTTGCCGGTAGTTGCCATGCCGGCTTCGTGCATGCCCTGCATGAATTCGGTCGCCAGCGCGACCAGCGCCTGCTGGTCTGCGGCGAAGGCGCGATCACCGATCACCTCACTGAGCCCTGTGTGCAGGTCCAGCACCGGAGCAAAGCTGAAGTCCAGTCCGCACGCCAGTACCTCCGCCGCCATCAACCAGCCGCAGTCCCGGGCCAGTGCCTGGGCTGCCTGCTGATCCTGTTGCCAGAGCTGACCAAAGCGCAGCATCGCCGGCAAGCGCGTGAACCCTTCACGCAAGCGCTGCACGCGTCCGCCTTCCTGGTCCACTGCCAGCAATATCTGCGGCCGGCAGCGACGAATCTCGGCCACCAGGGCCTGCACCTGGGCGACATCACGAATATTACGGGAGAACAGGATGACCCCGCCCACCTGGGGCCGCTGTAGCAATTGCCGCTCGTCGTCGGTCAACGCCAGACCCTGCAAATCCAGCATTAAAACGCCGGGTAAATCACTCATTTCCAGCTCCTGCCATGTTCGGGCCAGCCCCGTGCGGGGCGGCCTGGTTCGCTGCGCGGCATTGCCACCGGCGAAAGTCCCGCATTATCACAGATTCACGAAAGGTTTGCGTCGCGGAAATAACTGGTTATAATTACAGTCCTTCGCATAGTACACGAAATGGCACATCAGATAGCACACGGAACCGTTATGCATGCACTGACGCCCAGACAGGCAGAGATACTGGCCTTTATCCGCCGCTACCAGCAGGATACCGGCTATCCGCCCACACGCTCGGAGATTGCTCAGGAAATGGGCTTTCGCTCGCCCAATGCCGCCGAAGAGCATCTGAAAGCCCTGGCGCGCAAGAAAGCCATCGAGATCATCCCCGGCGCGTCACGCGGCATCAAACTGCCTGATCTGGAAGACAGCGGCCCCGCCGGACTGCCGGTCATCGGTCAGGTCGCCGCCGGCAGCCCCATCCTGGCCCAGGAATGCATCGACGAATACGTCAACGTGCCGGCTGGCCTGTTCAACCCCAAGGCCGATTACCTGCTGACCGTCAAAGGCACCAGTATGATCAATGTCGGTATCCACGAAGGCGACCTGCTGGCCGTGCACAAAACCGCCCAGGCCCGCGATGGCGACATCATCGTGGCGCGCCTGGATGAAGACGTCACCGTCAAGCGTCTGCAGCACACCGCCGAAAAGCACCGCCTGTTGCTTATCGCCGAAAACGAAGAGTTTGCCCCGATTGAAGTTGATCTGCGCTCGCAACAGTTCACCATTGAGGGTATCAGCGTCGGCGTAATTAGAAGGCATTGATGTAGTCAATTGCATGCCGTCAGATCAGCCGGCGATACGGGGTCGGTCTCGTCACGGTCGCCTCCGGCGCCCTGATCGTTCCTCGACGGACACCCGCACCACCGCCCGCTCTGACTACCTGGAAACGTAGGCGAGGCAGTCGGGGCAAGGCGAAATACAATTTTATGAGGGAGCTTACATAAAGTAAGTGACCGATTAAAATTTTATTTCAACGCCGCCCCCGGCAACGACGCTAGTTTCCAGACAGTTTACTTTTCAACGACCCACTTGTTATTGCGGTAGTACGCCTTCCAACCAGTGGCCTTCTTGTCCACTTCGGTCAGCAGATACTGCTCCTTGGTCTTGCGGCTGAAACGGACCACCGACGGGTTGCCATCATCATCGGCGACCGGTCCCTTGAGCAGGTAGTGATACTTTTCATCCAGCTCATCCTTGTGCGGCAGGATTTCTGCCAGCAAGGGGGCGCGGGTCTCCCGGTTCTTGGGAAACTTGCTGGCGGCCAGGAACAGACCTGCGGCGCCATCACGTAACACGTAGTGATCCTCAACCTTTTCGCAGGCCAGCTCGGGCATCGGGACCGGGTCCATTTTGGGCGGTGCCGCCTCGCCACTGCGCAACAGCTTGCGGGTGTTCTTGCAGTCGGCATTGGTGCAGCCAAAATACTTGCCGAAGCGACCGGTTTTCAGCTGCATGTCGGCGCCGCATTTGTCACACTCGATCACCGGGCCATCGTAACCCTTGATCTTGAAACTGCCCTTTTCCACCTCGAAACCGGCACAATCCGGGTTGTTACCACAGACGTGCAGTTTGCGCTCGGTGTCGATCAGGTAACTGTCCATGGTGGCGTTACACAGTTTGCAGCGTCTGCGCTCGCGCAATCGACGGTTCTCGACCTCTTCTGCTTCTTCAGCATTGTCGGTGTTGATCGCCTCCTCGCCCGGCGTCAGATTGATGGTGCACTTGCAGCGCTCTTTGGGCGGCAAGGCATACCCTGAACAGCCCAGGAAGACCCCGGTGGACGCGGTGCGGATCTGCATATTGCGGCCGCAGTCCGGGCACGGAATATCGGTCTCGGTCGGGTTGTTTTCGCGCATGCCATCTTCGTCTGCCGAGGCCCGCGCGAGCTTCTCGGAAAAGTCGTCGTAGAAATCGTCCAGCAGCTTTTTCCAGTCCTTGTCACCGGCCGCCACCTTGTCCAGCGAGTCTTCCATCTTCGCGGTGAAATCATAGTCCATCAGATCCCGGAAGCTTTCCTGCAGGCGCTCAACGACAATATCGCCCATCTTCTGCGCGTAGAAGCGACGGCTTTCCACTTTGACGTAGCCGCGTTCCTGAATGGTGGAAATGATGGCGGCATAGGTAGACGGGCGACCGATACCGCGTTTTTCCAGCTCCTTGACCAGGCTGGCTTCCGTGTAGCGCGGTGACGGTTTGGTGAAATGCTGCTTGGGCTCCAGCTTCTGCAGCGCCAGCTCCTCGCCCTTGCTGACATCCGGCAGCACCACGTCTTCCTCTTTCGTGGGCAGCACGCGCAGGTAGCCATCGAACTGCATGATGCGGCCCTTGGTGGTGAGTTCGAAATCACCGGCCGTCACTGAAATCTTGCTGCTAAGATAGCGTGCAGGCGGCATCTGGCAGGCAACAAAATGCGCCCAGATCAGCGCATACAGCCGCTCGGCGTCGCGCTCCATGCCCGACAACGATGTCGGTGAGGTAGTGACGTCTGTCGGGCGAATGGCCTCGTGCGCTTCCTGCGCGCCTTCACGGGCGCTGTACTGGATGGCCCTTTCCGGCAGGTATTTGCTGCCGAACTGGTCGTCGATGTAGTCCCGGCACATCTGCAACGCATCGGCGCTCAGATGCGTGGAGTCAGTACGCATATAGGTGATGTAACCGGCCTCGTACAGGCGCTGCGCCATCATCATGGTTTTCTTGACACCAAAGCCCAGCCGGGTGCTGGCGGCCTGCTGCAGGGTCGAGGTAATCAGCGGTGGACGTGGTTTTGAACTGGTTGGTTTATCTTCACGGGCGCTGACCACGAAGGTTGCATCTTTCAGCGCTGCCTCGGCTTTGGCTGACGCCTCGGCACTGCCAGGCCGGTAGTTCTCGCCGCCCTGTTTGATCACCTGCAGGCGGATGGCGTCTTTTGCTTTGTTGGTGGTATCGGCAAACAGCTCCCAGTATTCTTCGGGCACAAAGGCACGGATTTCCCGCTCGCGCTCAACAATCAACAGCACGGCCACCGATTGCACACGGCCGGCCGACAGGCCGCGGGCGACTTTGGCCCACAGCAGCGGCGAGACCATGAAACCCACCACACGGTCGAGGAAACGACGTGCCTGCTGCGCCTCGACGTAGCGCATATCCAGATCACCGGGCCGAGAAAACGCCTCATTGATGGCTTTTTTGGTGATCTCATTAAAGACGACCCGCCGATAGCGACTCTCGTCGCCGCCAATGGCCTCCTTCAGATGCCAGGCGATGGCCTCTCCCTCTCTGTCCAAGTCCGTTGCCAGGTAAATGGTGTCAGCGCTTTTGGCCAGACGCTGCAGCTCGGAAACGACTTTTTCCTTGCCCGGCAGTATTTCGTAGCGCGCCGCCCAGTCATGTTCGGGATCCACACCCATCCGGGCAATCAGTTGTTGCCTGGCTTTTTTCTGCTTGTGTGCCGCTTTCTTCTCGGGGCTCAGCTTGCGGGTCTTGGCAGCTTCCTTGGCACGCTGAGCAGGCGTGGTTGTCGAACTCGACGCGCTGCCGGAGACCGGCAGATCACGGATATGTCCCACGCTGGACTTGACCACGAACTCGTTACCGAGGTACTTGTTGATGGTTTTTGCCTTCGCGGGAGACTCGACGATTACTAGGGATTTACTCATTAAGCTGCACAATTCCTGGTGTTTGTTCGTGGTGTATGTCGCTCGGGCGCAACAAAAAATCAGGGCGGCTTACCCTGACGAAGCCGTCATATATAAAGATTCACTGACTGAGGGTCAAGCGTTAGTTGAATTAATCCAGAGGAACTTCGTGCGTCCAGCCGTAGCTATCCGGCAGCTCACCGCGCTGTATGCCAACCAGCAATTCATACAGTTTCTGCATGGTCGGGCCGGCCTTTTCGCCGCCACCGTAGAAGCTGTGCCACTTGCTGTCCAGCCAGATGCGACCGACCGGAGACACCACCGCAGCGGTGCCGCAGGCGGCGACTTCTTCAAAGTCTTCGATTTCCTTGCGCAGATCAATCGGACGCTGCTCGATGGTCAGCCCCAGTTCTTTTTCCGCCAGTGTCATGATCGAGCGTCGGGTCACGCTGGGCAGCACCGCACTGGAGCTGGGCGTGACAAAACGTCCGCCGCGCATGGCCACCACGATGTTGGCGGAACCGGCCTCATCAATGTAACGTCGCTGGGCGGCATCCAGGAACAGGGCTTCGTTGGCACCCAGCTGCTGCGCCAGGCGCGTGGCCAGCAAACCGCCTGCATAATTGGCGCCGATCTTGAAATTACCGGTGCCCGAAGGCGCCGCGCGGTCCAGGTCTGACACGGCCAGCGATATCACCGCCAGGCCGGCGCTCTGGTAATAGGGGCCGACCGGCGAGACAAACACGCGGAACTCAAACGACTTGGCCGGTTTAAGGCCCAGGTTCTCGCCGACACCAATCAGCATGGGGCGAATATACAGTGCCGCGCCGGAGCCATGGGGCGGTATCCACGGGTAATTGGCGCGAACGGCCGCCTCCACACCGCGGATGAACAGGTCCTGTGGCACCTCGGGAATCAGCAGGCGGGTTGCGGCCTGGCGCATGCGCTCGGCATTCAGCTCGGGACGGAACAGCAGTACCCGGCCATCGGGCGCAGTCTGGGCTTTCAGGCCTTCAAAACACTGCTGCGCATAATGCAGCGCCGGCGCGCCCTCGTGGACCGAAATCATCTCCGAGGTGATCAGCTCGCCGTCGCTCCACTTGCCGTCGACAAACAGGGCGCGAAAACGATAATCCGTCGGCCGGTACTGGAAGCCCAGTTCCGCCCAGTTCAGATCCTTTTTGGTTTTTGCCTGTGTGCTATTTGTTTGAGAGCTAATAGTCTGTTCCAACGTCATTCACCCTGGTTAAGTCTGCGGTCTTGATTGTGGCCTGTGGTAGCGGCGGTATTATCCTTGATACGCGCTGAATCTACCACATCTCTGCTATAATCGCGCGCCATGACCCATCCCCTGATCGATATCGGCGCCAATCTTGGCCATGAGTCCTTTGCCCACGACCTGGCCGAGGTGCTGCAGCGCGCCCGGGAGGCGGGGCTTGTCCATCATCTGGTGACCGGCACCACGCTGCCGGCGTCTGTGCACGCGCTGGAGATCTGCACGCGGTACCCGAACCTGTCCTGTACCGCGGGTATCCACCCGCACGAGGCGGCGCACGCCGATGCCGAGGTGCTGGCCGGCATTCGCGCGCTGCTCAGTGAGCCGCAGGTGAAGGCGGTGGGTGAAACCGGCCTCGACTTCAACCGGGACTTTTCACCGCGCCCGGCGCAGGAGAACGTGTTCAACGAGCACCTGGCCATGGCGGCCGCGACCGGCAAACCGGTGTTCCTGCATCAACGTGATGCCCACGAACGTTTTCTGCCCATCCTCAAGGATCATCGCGATGCCCTCAGCGGCGGCGTGGTGCACTGTTTCACCGACAGCCGGCAGGCCCTGTTCGATTACCTGGATCTGGACATGTATATCGGCATCACCGGCTGGATCTGTGATGAACGTCGCGGCAGGCATCTGCATGATCTGGTGGCCAGCATTCCGGCCGACCGGCTGTTGCTGGAGACAGACGCACCTTATCTGTTGCCGCGCAGCCTGCGCCCGAAACCAAAGACCCGGCGCAATGAACCGGCCTGGCTGACCGAGGTGCTGGCCACCGTGGCGCACTGCTGTGAGCGCCCCGCGGCTGACCTGGCGGCCGAGACCAGTGCCAATGCGATCCGGCTGTTCAAGCTTGAGGTGGGGATGGCATCCGCGCCAGATAGTCGCTGACGGTCGCTTCATCAAACGGCCAGCCCAGATCGCTCTGCCGCCCCTGCAGCCGGATCACCGGGATACGCAGACCGTAAGCCTCCACCAGTGCCGGATCGTCGCTGATCTCCACGGGTGTCCAGTGCAGGGCCGGGTTGCCGGCCAGCACGGTGTTCAGCACCTCTTCCGCCTGTTCACACAAATGGCACCCCGCCGTGGTGTACAGCAATAATGTCTGCGCCATGCTCACCTGCCACCGTCGGCGGCGTCAGCAGCGCCCAGGCCTTCCACAATCTGCCGCACCAGAGGCGGCCCCTGATAAATAAAGCCGCTGTAGATCTGCACCAGGCTGGCACCGGCGTCGAGTTTTTCCTGCGCGTCGGCCAGCGACGCAATGCCCCCCACACCGATGATGGGAATCTGCCCGTCCAGTGCCCGGGCCAGTTGCGCCACCACCCGGGTTGCCGCCTGTCGCAACGGCGCGCCGCTCAGGCCACCGGCCTCGCTGTGCAGCGGATTATCTTCCACACCGGCCCGTGACAGCGTGGTATTGGTGGCAATCACACCATCAATACTGAACTCCAGCAACGCCGCGGCGATCAGCCCCACCTCTTCGTCGGAGAGATCCGGCGCTATCTTGATAACCAGTGGCACATGGCGTCCATCGGCCTGGGCAAGCATCAGCTGTTCCTGCTTCAGCAGCGTCAGCAGGCGCCGCAACTCTTCTCCGTATTGCAGGGTACGCAGCCCCGGTGTGTTGGGCGAGGACAGGTTAACAACGATATAGCTGGCATGCGGCCAGGCCTTGCGCAGACCGATCAGGTAATCGTCAGCGGCCTGTTCCACCGGCGTATCAAAGTTTTTGCCAATGTTGATGCCCAGCACGCCGCGAAAAGCACTTTGCTGAATCTTCGTCAGTGCGTAATCAATACCTTTATTATTGAACCCCATACGGTTGATGATGGCCTGTTGCGCCGACAGACGAAACAGCCGGGGTTGCGGGTTGCCCGGTTGCGGGCGCGGCGTCACGGTACCGATTTCGATGAATCCAAAGCCCAGCGCTGCCAGGGCGTCGATGTGATCGGCGTTCTTGTCCAGTCCGGCCGCCAGGCCCAGCGCATTTGCAAATTCGATGCCCATCACTGTCACTGCTTTGCCGCGACCGGCACGGGCACCACCGAGCAGGGCAGTCGCCCCCAGTCCGTGAGCCAGATCCAGACTGCGCATGGCAACGCTGTGGGAGGCTTCGGTGGGCAGATTGAACAATACTGAGCGCATCAGAGCGTACATGTGGGCGGTCTCTTGGCGAATTTGCCGACTATTATAGAGGACTGAGCCAGGGCCTGCTGCCACATTCTGCGACAATCTGAAGACGGTGCCTGCTAGACATCAGCCTTAAATTGGTTACAATCGCTGACTTCCGGCCTTAACCTGAGACCTAGAACAGGGAAAATTATGAGTCACCACAATACCATCACCGCTCTCAAAACCTGGCTCACGCAACAGATCATCGGCCAGGAGCGTCTGGTTGACCGCTTGCTGATTGCGCTGCTGGCCGATGGCCATCTGCTGGTCGAGGGCGCGCCGGGGCTGGCCAAAACCAAGGCCATCAAGGATCTGTCCCGCGCCGTTGAAGGTGACTTCCACCGTATCCAGTTCACCCCCGACCTGCTGCCCAGTGACATCACCGGCACCGAGATCTATCGTCCCGAAGATGGTTCCTTCCGCTTTCAGCCCGGCCCGATTTTCCATAACCTGGTGCTGGCGGACGAGATCAACCGGGCGCCGGCCAAAGTGCAGTCCGCCCTGCTCGAGGCCATGGCGGAACACCAGGTCTCCGTGGGCCGTGAATCCTTCAAACTGCCGCCGCTGTTCCTGGTAATGGCCACGCAGAACCCCATCGAGCAGGAGGGTACCTACCCGTTGCCCGAAGCGCAGCTTGACCGCTTCCTGATGCACGTGTCCATCGGTTATCCGGCCGTCGAGGCGGAGCGTGACATTCTGCAGCTGGTGCGGGACGAAGCGCGCAACATCGCGCAAACCACACCGGCCGTGGTCAGCCAGGAGGACCTGTTTGCCGCGCGTCAGGAGATCCTGGCCATGCACATGGCACCGGCGGTGGAGGAATACATTATCCAGCTGATCATGGCGACCCGGAACCCGGCCGTCTATGGCGACGACCTGGCGGCGTGGATCGATTTTGGCGCCAGCCCGCGGGGGACCATCTCCCTGGATCGCTGTGCCCGCGCGCATGCCTGGATACAGGGCAAGGACTTTGTCAGCCCCGACGACGTGCAGGCCGTGATGTTTGATGTGTTGCGTCACCGCGTGTTGCTGAGCTTTGAAGCCGAAGCCAGTGGTGTCACACCGGACAAGGTGCTGAGCACCATCCTGGAACGTGTGCCGTCGGCCTGATGCCCTTGTGCATGCGCTCCCCCGCGCGGCTGGCCAGCGATGGCTGTGCACGGGCACCCGGCAGTTTCCATGAAGCAGTTCGGCCAATCAGGCAAAGAGACACATTATGAGTAAGCAGGCTCGCACACTTCCGCACCAGGCGCTGTATCAGGCCACCGGTGCCGTGATCAGTCTGCAGGATCTGTTGCTGCAGCGCTACGCTGCCCGCACCATTGAGTACGCTTCTCACAAGCGCTCGGTGGCGGGCATTTCCGGCCTGCACCTGTCCAAGATTCGTGGCCGCGGCATTGATTTTGAGGAATTTCGTCCTTATCAGGCCGGCGACGACATCCGCACCATCGACTGGCGCGTCACCGCACGCACCGGCAAACCGTTCACCAAGGTCTTCCGCGAGGAACGTGAGCGCCCGGTACTGATCGCTGTCGATCAGTCCAGCTCCATGTTTTTCGGCAGTCACGTGGCCTTCAAATCCGTGGTCGCTGCGCAGGCAGCGGCCATATTCTGCTGGCTGGCTATCGACAATGGCGACCGTGTCGGTGGCCTGGTCTACAGTGACGACAATTTTGCCCTGGTGCGACCCAAGCGCAGCCGCCGTTCGGCCCTGCACCTGCTCAACCAGATCCAGCTGGCCAATGCCGACCTGGCGACCGGATTGCAGCAAAGAGCCGGGGTACAAAAAGCCGGGGAGCAGGAAGAAATCGGCAGTCTGGCCACGGCACTGGGCCGCATCCGCCGGATCACCAAACCGGGCAGCACGCTTTACGTGATCAGCGATTTCAGTACCATAGATGAGGCGGGCTTTCAGTACCTGTACCAGTTGTCGCGGCACAACAATGTGGTGTGCTGCTTCATCCATGATGAACTGGAAGAGAACCTGCCCATTCCCGGTTACTACAGTATTACCGACGGGCGCGACAAGGGCACACTGAACACGTTCAGCAAAAAGGCCCGTGACAACTATCGCGGCGTGTTCCAGCAACGACTGGACGCCCTGCGTGCCGAATTGACCAAACTGCAGATACCGCTGCTGACAATCAGAACCGATGAACCGGTCGTGGAACGTATACATCAATGGACTTCGCAGACGCTTTAAGTGAGATGGCAGATATCCATCTGCCCGCAGAACCCGGGATCTGGCCGCTGGCGCCGGGCTGGTGGGTGCTGGCTGCCCTGCTGCTGGCGCTGTTGATCTATGGCGCCTGGCGTCTTCACCAGCGTCTGCAGCTGCACCGGCGTTACCGCAGCGCGCTGCGCGAACTGGACAAGTGCCTGGCCGCGCTGCAGGCCAACGCCGGCGCCGAGGGCCCGTCCATGGAGCAGCGTCTGGGGTATGTCAACGACGTCAACAGCGTCCTGCGCCGGGTTGCCCTGCTGCATTTCGAGCAAAGCCGCGTTGCCGGTCTCAGTGGTCAGGACTGGGTGGCATTTATCCGGCAGCATGACCGCGCCGGACGCCTGACGCCGGCCCTGGCCAGTGCGCTGGCCGAAGGCCGTTTTGCGCCGCGCTGTGACGTGGATACCCAGGCCCTGCATGGCATGGCTCGCGACTGGATCAAAAACCTGTATCTGAGCAAAATCAAACCCAGCGCCATCTCCAGGCCATCAACCCCGACACGCACAACGGCTGATCATCATGCTTGAGTTTCACTGGCCCTGGGTCTTCCTTGCCCTGCCCCTGCCCTTGCTGATCTATTTCCTGATACCGCGCGCGCCGCGCCAGGATGCCGCCCTGCGGGTGCCGTTCTACCGGCGCCTGGTGCAATTGCACACCGATGCCTCGCGCAGGTTTAACAAGAACATTCTGGTGCTGTTGTGCTGCACGGCCATCTGGATACTGGTGACAGCCGCCGCCAGCCGGCCGCAATGGGTGGGCGAACCGGTGGAGATTCCGACCACCGGCCGTGACATGATGCTGACGCTGGACCTGTCCGGCAGCATGGAAGCACGCGACATGTTCCTCAACAATACCCAGCTGTCGCGCTTTCAGGTGATGAAAGCGGTGATCAGCGATTTTGTCGAAAAACGTGAAGGCGACCGTCTGGGCATTGGCCTGTTTGCTGCCCATGCCTATGTGATGACACCGATGACCCGTGACCTGGAAACCGTCGGACGGCTGGTGGAAGAGCTGGAAATCGGCATGATTGATGAATCCGCCACCGCCATCGGTGATGCCATCGGCCTGAGCGTCAAGCATTTGCGCGAACAGCCGGACAACAATCGGGTGCTGATTCTGCTCACCGACGGCATCAACAACGCGGGTGAGCTGACACCCTCGCAGGCCTCGCAACTGGCTCGCACCGAAGGCATCAAGATGCATATCGTGGGTGTGGCCTCGGACCAGTTTGCCCAGCGCTCGCTGTTCGGCAACCGGGCCGGTGCACTGGTGTCGGAGATCGACGACGATGCCATGGCTGCCGCCGCCAACATGACCGGCGGTGAGTACTTCCGCGCGCGTACCCTGGAAGACATGATCCGGATCTACGATGACCTGGATGCCATGGAACCGATCGAGCAGGATGACCAGACATACCGGCCCATCACCCAGCTGTTTCACTGGCCGCTGGGTGCTGCCCTGCTGTTGAGCTTCCTGCTGGCCTTCACCGCCATGCCGGTGGTAGGACGGGGGACCGCGTCATGAACGAGTCCCTGACCCTGATGCAGGCATTGTCACAGTTTCATTTCCTGCGTCCGCTGTGGCTGCTGGCCCTGATTCCGGCGCTGTTCTTTTTCAGCCGCCTGTGGCGACTGGATGCCAAGGGCAGCGCCTGGCACAAGGTGATCGACAAAAGCCTGTTGCCCTACCTGCTGAGCGCCAATAAAAGTACCTCGCAGAGGCTGCCGCTGATCCTGTTGATCGCGGCCTGGGTGATCTCGGTGCTGGCCATGGCCGGGCCCACGTGGTCGAAACAGACGCAGCCGGTTCAGGAGCGCCAGGAGGCGCTGGTGATTGTGCTGGACCTGAGCCTGGGCATGTTTGCCAATGACCAGGACCCGAACCGCATTACCGTTGCCCGGCGCAAGATCATGGATCTGCTCGATACCCGGCGCGAGGGCCAGACCGGTCTGGTGGTGTATGCCGGTGAGGCGCACATGGTTACCCCGCTGACCGATGACTCGATCACCATCCGGGCCATGATCCCGGCATTGAGTCCCAATATCATGCCCGTCATCGGCAACAACCCGGCCGAAGCCATCGCCATGGCCAACGACCTGATGGACGATGCCTCGGCGGTGAATGGTCGCATCCTGCTGATCACCGCCAATGTGCCGCGCGACCAGAACGCAGATATTCAGGACATTCTCAGCCATAACCGATACCCGCTGCACATCATTGGCGTGGGCACCCCCCGGGGCGCCGCCATCCCGGTCAGCAACGGTGAAATGCTGCGCGACAACAGCGGCCAGGTCGTGGTCAGTGCCATGGACCGGGGCAACCTGCAGGCACTGAGCAGCAGCCTCAATGGCCGGTACAGTGATATCACCATCAATGCCACGGATCTGGAGACGGTGCTGCCTGACAGCCTGCTGCGCGGCGATGATGACAGTTATCTGGAATCGGAAGAGGAAGTTGAATTGTGGCAGGATGCCGGCCCGTGGCTGTTGCTGCTGTTGCTGCCGCTGTGCGCCCTGTGCTTCCGGCGCGGCTGGGTCCTGCAGCTGACGCTGAGCGCCGGCCTGGTGCTGACGCTGCTGCCCTCGCCGCCCGCTCAAGCCCAGGATCCGCTGGAAACGCAACCCAATGCCCCGACGCTGCTGAGCGAGGAAGACCTGCAGGAAATGGCCATCGGCCAGGGGCAACCGGAAGCCCCGCCGCAGCCCCGGCAGGGTTTCGACATCCGCAGTCTGTGGCTGAACCGCGATCAGCGCGGCGTGCGTTATCTGGAGGAAGGCGACCCGTACACCGCCGTCACGCTGTTTGAAACACCCGAATGGCAGGGCGCAGCCGCCTACCGGGCCGGCGACTACCAGGCCGCAATTGCCGCCTTCAGCCAAAGCGACGACATCGATTCGATCTACAACCTGGGCAATGCCCTGGCCTTTGCCGAACGACTGGAAGAAGCCCTCGCCGCCTACGAGCGGGTACTGGCCCAGGAACCCGACCATGCTGATGCGCTGAAGAACAAACAGATCGTTGAGGATTTGCTCGAGGAGCAGCAGCAACAGCAGCAAGAACAGGAGCAGCAGGAACAGGAAGAACAGGAAGAACAGGATTCACAAAGCGAATCCGACAGCGACGACAGCGAACAGGACCAGCAGCAAGAGCAGGAAGAACAGGAGCAGCAGGAACAGTCGCAGGATCAGCAGCCAAGCGAGCAGGAAAACGAAAACGAGTCGGAAAATGCTGATCAGGGCCAACAGCGCAGCGACGCCGAAGTCGAGCAGGAAGAGGATCAGGAGTCGCTGGAACAGTTCCTGCGGCGCATCGAAGACGACCCGGGCGAACTGCTGCAGCGTAAATTCCAGTTTGAGTCGCGTCGGCGTATGATAGAGCGCAGAACCGGCGGCCAGAACGCCCAATAAACGGACACTTATGAGACAGCACATCAGACATTCACAATCGACCTGGTGGCTGGCGCTGCTGGCCACGCTGACGCTCGCCCTGCTGACCCTGCCGGGCATGACCCAGGCACAGCAGCAGACCCGCGTGGAAACCGAGCTGGATCGCACGGAAATTGCCCGCGGTGAAACCGTCACCCTGCGCGTCCGTGTGTATGGACAACAGGGTGGTGTGGCGATCGATCTGGATCCGTTACGCGAGCAGTTTGAAATCGTCAGCACCCGCTCGGCCAGCCACCTGCGCTCGGTCAACAACCGCATTGAGTCGTGGACCGATTACCTGCTGGTGCTGTTTCCGCGCGAACTGGGCGAGCAGCAGATTCCCCCGGTCAGTGTCGCCGGCCAGATGACCGAGCCTTACACCATTACTGTGAACGAACCCTCTGTCACCGGCCTGGCCAGCGGCCAGGACGTGCACATGGAAACCGTCATCAGCAAGGACTCGGTGTACGTGCAGGAGCAGCTGCTGTTTACCATTCGCCTGTATTACACCATTGCCGGCATCCGCAACCCCAATTTCACCGAGGTGGCGCCCGACAATACCGTGGTGCAGATGCTGGGCCAGCCACATCAGTATGAGCAGCTGATTGATGGCCAGCGCTATGGGGTCTATGAAATGAATTACGTGCTGTTCCCGCAGCGCAGCGGCGAGCTGGAGATTCCCGACATCGTCTTTCGGGGTGAACTGACCGATGGTTCCAGCAACTTTGTGTTCCGCAACCCGAATATGCGCCCGGTCACCGCCTTCGCCACCGGTTACACGATTGCGGTGAAGGAGCGTCCGGCCACCTTCCCGGCAGACAATACCTGGTTGCCGGCCAGCGATGTCCGGGTAGAAGAGCGCTGGAGCGATGACATCACCCGTCTGCAGCCCGGTCAGTCAGTAACCCGCACCCTCACGGTCACCGCCAATGGCCTGGACGGCGCGGCACTGCCACCGCTGGGACGGCCAGAGATCGAGCGGATGAATGTGTATCCGGAAACGCCGGTCATTGAGCGCACCATCATTGATGGCAATGTAGTGGGCACCCGCACGGAAACCTATGAGCTGGTCGCCACCGACAACGGTTCGGTGGTGATTCCGGAAATCAACCTGCCCTGGTGGGACGTGAACAGCGACACGGTACGACAGGCGGTGGTGCCCACCTCGTTTATTGTGGTGGAAGCCCCGCGCAGCGCCAATGTCGGCGATGCCAGCGACGCGGCAGACACGGAAGACAGTACGCCGGGCAACCTGTTGCCGACGGCCGTCAGCGATGAGCTGCTCAGCGGACGTCAGACGCCCGTGTGGATCATCTACAGCCTGATTGCCGTGCTGACGCTGTTACTGTTTGTCATGTGGGTGGTGTGGCAGCGTCGACGGCCGGTGACTGACAAACCCGTTATCGTGCGCACGCCGGTGTACGAAAGGGACATCGAAGACGGACAGGAAAAGCTGGCCTTCAGGCAACTGGAAACCAGCCTCGCCGCTGCCGAACCGCTGCAGATCCGTCAGCACCTGATTGCCTGGGGACGCCAGTACCATCGCGACGCCGGCCTGCATAATCTGGATGATCTGGCGGCGCGGTTTAACAACCGTGAACTGACTGACCTGTGCCAGGCGCTGCAGGCGACGCTGTACAGCAGCAACCGTGACGCGTCGTTCACTGATCAGGAACGTCAGCAGCTGGCCAGCCTGCTGCAGGCTGAACGCAGTGCGCATCTGAAAGACGACCAGCGCCTGCAACAGGCACAGCACGTTGATCTGCCACCGCTTTACCGGCAATAACCGTCATGAGTGCCTCCCGCCCCGTTTACAGCACCGACAAAGGCCGGCTCTGCCCGGCCTGCCGTAACGCTGTCACTGACTGCAGCTGCAAAGCGCAGGCAGCCGCCGCGCGGCCCGGCGATGGCAAGGCGCCTGGAGACAGGGTACTCGGAGACAGGGTAAGAGTCCGGCGGGAAACCAAAGGCCGCAAAGGTAAAGGCGTCAGTGTCATTGAAGGTTTGCCGCTGAACGCTGCCGAGCTGGCCGCCCTGGCCAAACAGCTAAAAACCCGCTGCGGCAGCGGTGGTGCCGTCAAAAACGGCACCATCGAAATCCAGGGCGATCACCGCCCGGTCATCATCGAATTCCTCAAAAGCCAGGGTATTGCCGCCAGGCTGGCCGGCGGCTAGGATTGACTAGGCTTCTTCAGCCGGCTCCGGCACCTTGCGCGTGCGTTTCTTGGCAACGTCATTGCGCGCCTCTTCCAACACTCGCAGGTACTCGGCATCGACATCGCCGGTGATGTACTTGCCGTCGAATACCGCGCAGTCAAACTGGGTAATATTGGGGTTGCCCTCACGCGAGGCAGAGACCAGATCATCCAGATCCTGGAAAATGAGCCAGTCGGCCCCTATCAGTGTCTCCACTTCTTTCTCGGTGCGATCGTGGGCTATCAGCTCGGTGGCCGCCGGCATGTCGATGCCGTACACATTGGGGTAACGCACCGGTGGCGCCGCCGAGGCGAAATACACTTTGCGGGCGCCGGCATCACGCGCCATCTGGATAATCTGGCGACAGGTGGTGCCACGCACAATGGAGTCATCCACCAGTAAGACATTCTTGCCCCGGAATTCCAGTTCGATGGCATTGAGTTTTTGTCGCACCGATTTACGCCGTTCGCTCTGGCCGGGCATGATGAAGGTGCGTCCGATATAACGGTTTTTGACAAACCCTTCGCGATATTTTACGCCCAGGCGATTGGCCAGCTCCAGCGCTGACGTCCGGCTGGTATCGGGAATGGGAATGACCACATCAATGTCGTGGTCGGGACGCAACCGCTGCAGTTTGTCGGCCAGCTTCTCACCCATGCGCAGGCGGGCCTTGTACACGGAAATGCCATCCATCAGTGAGTCCGGGCGGGCAAAATAGACGTGTTCAAAGATACACGGCGTATAAGGGGCCGGCTCGGCGCACAGACGTGTATGCAGATTGCCGCGCACATCGATATACACGGCCTCACCGGGCGCCACATCACGCACCAGGGTGAAACCCTGCGAATCCAGCGCCACACTTTCTGACGCCAGCATGTATTCAGTCTGGCCCTGCACTTCGCGCTTGCCAAACACCAGGGGGCGGATGCCATTTTTATCTCGGAAACCGACAATACCGTAGCCGGTGATCATCACCAGTGCCACATAACCGCCGCGGCAGCGTCGATGCACGCCTTCAACAGCATTGAATACGTCATCCGCGGTGGGTGCCATTTTGCCGACCTGCTGCAGTTCGTGGGCAAACACGTTAAGCAGCACTTCCGAATCGGAGTCGGTATTGATATGGCGCAGGTCCTCGGAGAACAGTTCTTCGCTGAGCTGCGCCGAATTGGTCAGATTGCCGTTATGGGCCAGGCACAGTCCGTAGGGCGAGTTGACATAAAACGGCTGGGCCAGTGCCGGGCTGGAACTGCCGGCGGTCGGGTAGCGTACGTGGCCGATACCCATGTTGCCTGCCAGCCGGCGCATGTGCCGCGTGCGAAACACATCCTTGACCAGGCCATTGTCCTTGCGCAGATTCAGAATTCCGTTGTCGTCCGTTGCGATCCCTGCCGCATCCTGCCCACGGTGCTGAAGCACCGTCAGGGTATCGTATAAACTTACCGCCACGTCAGATTGACCCACAACGCCGACTAAACCACACATGCAAAATACTCCGTAAACCGCGCTAACAAGACGTTACGCAAAAACTCAGACTTCCGTTGCAGGCTCGACAAAAAAGCCGCTGCCCCAATCAATGACGATCTGTACATAGGGCAGGGTCTGCGCGTCGACCCACCACATACGATCTGAATAAAACTCGGCCGCAAAATACACGGCAACCGCGACAATCAATACCCCACGGGCGACACCAAACAACGCGCCCAGCAGACGATCCGTGACCTGCAGTCCGGCCAGGCTGATGAGACGGGTCATGAAGTGATTGATGAGGGCGCCCAGTAACAGGGTCACAAAACACAATACGGCAAAGGCGAGCACGTACCGCGCCGTTTCGTTGTCGGTGATGCTGTTGAATAACGGCGCCAGATGCGGGCTGTACAGGCGCGCCACGACGATGGCGGCGATCCAGGCCAGCAGGGACAGAACTTCTCTGACGAATCCCCGCCACAGACCAAAAATACACGACAGCGCCACCACCAGCAGTATGCTTATGTCCAGCAGATTCATGCCGCCCTTCCTCGTTGCGCGATAACCGGTCGCTTGCACATGACGGTGATGATCATCATCACAGTTCCTCGATCTCGTACCGCACGATCATGCCGTTCAGCTGAAAGTCCCGGCGCAGATCTTCCAGCAGTGTGGCAGCGGTGGTCCGATCCACAACGGGGCCGACAAACACCGCCGTCAGGGCACCCTGGCTGGAATCAATTTGTCGGGTGTAGGCGCGATGCCCGGCATCCTGCAGACGGGTGACCAGATTGCTGGCATTACTGGCATTGCCGAATGAGCCCAGGCGCACACTGAAGCCTTGCGGCAAGCCCTGATTGTCGAGGCCCGGAGAGGCACCGGCCGCTTGTGCGGCCACCTGCGCGGTGGCGGCCGGCGCTGGCGCGGGCTGCTCGGTAGCGGGCTGTTCTGGCGAGGCCTGTTCCGCAGAAGCCGGCGCTGGATCGGCCTGCGGCTGGCTGTCCGCCGCGGTGGCCGGTGACTGGGTCACGACCACGGGGCTGGCTTGAGCATCACTCGCTCGGGCATCACTCGCTCCGGCATCAAGGGTATCAGCTGATGATGCGCCGGTGTCAGGCACATCATTAAGGCGGATGGCCTCGGTGTCTGCGGTAATGACCGGGCGCTGGGGATCGGATCGGGCCGCGACGGGCCGGGCCGGACGTTCGGGGATGTCAGTCTGCAAGACGGGCTGGTAGCTGCCTTCCCCGTCAAAAATCACCGGCAGCAGGATCAATGCCGCCAGGGCCAACACCAGCGTGCCTATCAATCTTTGCCGGGTGTTCTGATTCAAAGCGTGTCTGCCTCTCTCAGTGTCTCTCAGCCCGATATGCTCGACATCGCATCAGACACTGTAATAAACGAACCGGTCACCACAATGATGTCGCCGTCAACGGCATCGCTGCAGGCTGCTGCAAGTGCCTCGCCCACGGTTGCAAAGGGCGATGATGCTGCCATCTTACGCGGGGCTGCGCCGAACTGGTGGAATCTTTCCGCCAGGGTTTCTGCCGGTAAACACCGGGGCAGATCGAAGTGCGCAATATACCAGAAGTCCGCCTGATTTTCTAAGGCCTGATAGAATCCGGCGTGATCTTTATCGGCCATCATGGCCACCACGACCCGCACCGAGCCGATGCGTCCGCTGGCCAGCAGCAAATGCTGGCGCTGACGCTGAATGGCGGCCGCCAGCGCCTGCGCGGCTTGCGGATTGTGGGCCACATCCATGACCAACGGCACCTTGAATCGGGGGGGCATGAACCATTGCTGCCGGCCCGGCAACACCAGCGTTGACAGGATCTGCGGCAACTGGGCGCGTAACCACTGTTCTGAGGGGATCAGGCCGGTCAGACACACGGCCTGCAAGGCGCCGGCGATATTGCCGGGCGCGAGCATCGCTGGCGGCAGATCCGCCACCGTCAGCTGACGTGGCTGCTCTGCGTCCGATGACGGACGCTGGCGTCCACGCCAATGCCAGCTGTCATCGACCAGCGAGGGGGTGGCAATAAAGTCCCGCCCGGCCCGGTACACCGGACATGCCAGTGTCGAGGCGGCCAACAGCAGGGTTGCCGGCGGGTCCGATTCGGAACATACCACCGGTTTGCCCTGGCGAAAAATACCGGCCTTTTCCATGGCAATGGCCTCGCGGGTATCCCCCAGCCACTCCTGATGGTCAAGCCCGATGCTGGTGACCACGGCAATGTCGGCGTCCATGATGTTGACCGCATCAAGCCGGCCACCCAGGCCCACTTCCAGTACCAGCACATCGAGCCCAGCTTCCTGAAAAATCAGCAGCGCGGCCAGCGTGCCGAATTCAAAATAGGTCAGTGACACATCACCGCGGGCCTGTTCGATGGCGGCAAAGGCCTGCACGATCAGCGCGTCAGCCACCGGCTCGCCCTGCACGCAGATGCGCTCGTTGTAATGCAGAAGATGGGGAGAGGTATAACTGCCGACACGTTTGCCGGCAGCACGCAGCACCGCGTCAATGACGGCGACATGACTGCCTTTGCCATTGGTGCCGGTCACGGTGATCACCAGCGGATTGCCGGCCAGCGCAGTTTTCAGCCCCAACCGCCCGGCAACGACGGCAAGTCGCTCCAGCCCCATGTCAATTTCATTGGGATGCAGCTGCTGAATGCGTGCCAGCCATCCACTCAGATCCAGACCTGGGTCGGTGGCTGATGTCATGCTCAGGCTGCCGGCGGCAATTGCAGCAACTTGCCTGCCAGACCGGCAACGGTATCGCGCATCTCCTTTCGGTGACAGATCATGTCAATGGCACCGTGCTCGAGCAGGAACTCGGCGCGCTGGAAGCCTTCCGGCAATTTCACCCGCACGGTCTGACGAATCACGTCCGGGCCGGTGAATCCCACCAGTGCCCGCGGCTCGGCAATATTGATATCGCCCAGCATCGCGAGACTGGCTGATACACCCCCATACACCGGGTCAACCAGGACGGAAATGAACGGCAGTCTGTTTTCCCGCAGACGCTCAAGCGCGGCCGAGGTTTTTGCCATCTGCATCAGGGAGATCAGGGCTTCCTGCATACGCGCCCCGCCACTGGTGGAAAAACATACCAGCGGCAGCCGCTGCGCGATGCAACTGTTGACTGCCTGGACAAATTTTTCGCCGACCACGGCGCCCATGGAGCCACCGATGAAACCAAATTCGAAGGCCGCCACGATCATCTCGATCGACATCACCCTGCCCTGTACCACGATCAGGGCATCGCGTTCACCGGTGCTTTTCTGCGCGGCAGACAGGCGGTCCTTGTACTTTTTCAGATCCCTGAACTTGAGGATATCCACGGGCTCGATATCGGTGAACAGCTCCTGTTGCCCTTCCGCATCCAGAAACAGTTCCAGGCGTCGCCGGGCCGTGATGCGCATATGATGGTCGCACTTGGGGCAGACCTCCTGATTGCGTTCCAGATCGGGCCGGTAAAGCACCGCTTCGCAACGCGGGCATTTTTTCCACAGACCTTCGGGCACACTGGACTTTTGTTTGCCATTGCCTTCCGTGTCGGTACTGCTGTTTCGAATCGATGGGAGGATCTTGTTAATCCAGCTCATAGTTTGGTCCTGTCCTGCTTTATCCTGTCAGCAACTATACCATTTTCCGCGTGTTTTTACCCGTGCTAACGTCAGCTTGCTGCGCCTCAGGCCGGCTTGCTGTCCAGCGCCTGGCGAATGGCGGCAATCAGCGCGGTCTTGTCAGCGATAAGGCTGGCTTCCCGACTGTCAGTGTCACTCAATTCGCCGATTTTCTGCACCAGCGCACTGCCGACAATGACTCCATCACTGACCGCCGCCATGGCCAGTGCCGAGGCGTTGTCCTTGATCCCGAAACCGACCATGATCGGCAGCTCGGTCTGCGCCCGCAGCCCTGCCACACGCCCGGCAATCTCGCCGGTATCACTGATGGCGGCACCCGTGACGCCCTTCAGCGACACGTAATACAGATACCCGGAGCTGTGCTCGCAGATCGCAGCGATGCGCCGGTCAGTGGTGGTGGGTGCCACCAGGAAGATCACATCAATGTCCCGTGGCTGCGTCAGTGCCAGCAGGCTTTCCGCCGCGCTGACCGGCAAATCGACGAGCAGCAGGCCATCAGCGCCGGCCTCGGCGGCCTGTTCCACAAAGGCCGGGTAACCCATGATTTCCACTGGATTGAGGTACCCCATCAGCACCACCGGGGTGCTGTCATCCTGCTGGCGGAACTGGCTGACCACCGAAAACACGGTATCCAGGCCGGCGCCGTTGCGCAGCGCCCGTTCAGCGCCCAGCTGGATAATGGCACCGTCAGACGACGGGTCACTGAAGGGCATGCCCAGCTCGATGATATCGGCACCGTCGCGCACCAGCTGGTGCATCAGGGCGACCGTGGTTTCGTGATCCGGGTCACCCGCGACAATGTAGGGAATCAGGGCTTTGCGCCCTGCCGCCTGGGCAGCTGCTATACAAGACTTAATCCGGCTCATTGCTTATCCTTAAATGGTAATGCCGTCGATATCGGCGACGGTATGGATGTCCTTGTCACCGCGCCCGGACAGGTTGATGACGATGGTTTGTTCCGGCGTCATGGTGGCTGCCAGTTTGCAGGCATAGGCGATCGCGTGCGCCGACTCCAGCGCCGGGATGATGCCTTCCATGCGGGTCAGTTCGCGGAATGCGTCCAGCGCCTCGGTGTCGGTCACTGACACGTAATTGACGCGCTTGATATCCTTCAGCCAAGAGTGTTCGGGACCGACCCCTGGATAGTCCAGTCCGGCAGACACCGAATGGGTTTCGACAATCTGGCCGCGGTCATCACTCATCACATAGGTCCGGTTGCCGTGCAGCACGCCGGGCTTGCCGGCTGACAGCGGCGCGGCATGACGGCCGGTGTCGACGCCATCACCGCCGGCTTCCACGCCGTACATGGCCACCTCAGCGTCCCGCAGGAATGGATGGAACAGGCCAATGGCGTTGGAGCCGCCGCCGACGCAGGCCACCAGCGCATCGGGCAGTTTGCCGTATTCTTCCAGTGACTGTGCCCTGGCCTCGCGGCCGATGATGGCCTGGAAGTCACGCACCAGCATGGGATAGGGGTGCGGGCCGGCCACAGTGCCGATGATGTAGTAGGTAGAATCAACATTGGTGGCCCAGTCGCGCAGCGCCTCATTGAGCGCGTCCTTCAGGGTCCGCGAACCGGACGTCACCGGAATCACGTTGGCACCCAGCAGTTTCATGCGGTAGACATTGGCCGCCTGGCGTTTGACGTCGTCGGCACCCATGTAGACGTGACACTCCAGGCCCAGGCGCGCAGCGACTGTGGCGCTGGCTACACCATGCTGGCCGGCGCCGGTCTCGGCGATAATGCGCGGCTTGCCCATGAACTTGGCCAGCAGCGCCTGACCGATGGTGTTGTTGATCTTGTGCGCGCCGGTGTGGTTGAGGTCTTCGCGCTTGAGAATGATCTTGGCGCCACCGTATTTGGCCGTGAGGCGCTCAGCCAGGTACAGCGGTGAGGGCCGGCCGACATAGTGTTTCATGTCACGGTCGTACTCTTGCCAGAATTCGGGATCCTTTGACAGTTTGCGATACACCTGATCCAGCTCTTCTACGGCTGCCATCAGGGTCTCACCGACAAATACCCCGCCGTAGCGACCAAAATGGCCGGCCAGGTCGGGACCGCTGAACATATCCTGTTCGGGTGTTACTGCTGTCTCAGAGTCGGACACGATTTACCTCGTTGAAAAATGCCTGTAAACGTTGCGGGTCTTTGATACCCGGCTCACTCTCCACCCCACTGCTCAGATCCAGCGCCCAGGGGTGCACTTCTTTGATGGCGCGCGCTGCGTTGTCCCGGTTCAGCCCGCCTGCCAGTACCACCGGCAACGCACTGCGATCGACGCAATGACGGGCCACGCTCCAGTCAAACTGTTTGCCCGTGCCCCCGGCCTGATCCGGGTCGTAGGCGTCCAGCAAAATGGCCGACGCCTGTCTGTGACGCTTGATCGAGGGCAGCGGATCAACACCGGAACGCACACGAACCGCCTTCATGTAGGGGATCGCAAAGGACTGGCAGAACTCCGGTGTTTCATCGCCGTGGAACTGCAGACAATCCAGGCGCAGGTGGGCAATTACGTCATCCACCTGTTTACGCTGCGGATCGACAAACAGACCGACAACACTGACAAAAGCGGGTATGGCCGCGCGGATCTCCTGCGCCTGCGCTAAATCCAGCCCCCGGCGACTGTTGGCATAAAATACCAGGCCCAGCGCATCAGCACCGAGCTGGGCAGCAAGGCGGGCGTCTTCGGGGCGGGTAATCCCGCAGATTTTTACTCGGGTGCGTCTTTGCAACAAATTATCCTCGGCGCTGGCAATCATGACAAGGCGGGGAATTTTACCAGAGATCAACGCCTGCTGCTTACCCAATGCACTGCCAAACCGTCGTTGCCTGCGCTAAACCACGCTTACCCGTTACAAAAAACAGGGGCCCAGCGGCAAAGCCGGCAGTGCGAAGCGCTCCGGATAGCCGACGTTGACCAGATACAGGCCATCGGGCCTGGCGGTCACCGCGTTTTTTGTGCGGTCGCCGCTGGCCAGCACCTGCCTGACCCAGTCCGGCGACCGGCGGCCGGCACCCACTTCGATCAGGGCCCCGGCAATGTTGCGCACCATATGCAGCAAAAAGGCATTGGCTTCCACCTCCAGCACGATAAAGCGGCGTTGCCGGGTGACACTGAGCTCATTGATACAGCGCATCGGGGTGCGTGACTGGCACCCGGCGGCGCGAAAGGCGCTGAAATCATTCTCCCCCAGCAGGTGCTGACCCGCCTCGTGCATCCGTGTCTCGTCCAGCGCTTCCTTGACGTGGGTAAGCTGTTGCACCAGGGCTGCGGGGCGGATGGGGCCCGTATAGATGATGTAGCGATAGCGGCGGCTGAGCGCCGAGTGGCGGGCGTGAAAATCATCGGGAACGGCCCGTGCCCACTGCACCCTGATCTCCGCAGGCAGGTGGCTGTTGGTGCCGCGCACCCAGGCTTTCTCGCCCCGGTCGATGGTGGACTCAAAATGCACCACCTGCCCGGTGCCGTGCACACCGGCGTCGGTGCGGCCGGCGCAGCTGACGCTGACAGGCTGATCGGCGATGCGTGACAACGCCTGCTCCAGCGCCGCCTGGACGGTCGCGATGACCGGCGCCGACTGGCGCTGCCAGCCGTGGAAAGCGGCGCCATTGTATTCAACGCCCAGGGCGATTCGCGTGGTTGCAGTCATGGTGGTTTATCGGACGGGTATCAGAGCTTTGCCAACAGGGCTTCGGCATCGCGGCGCTGGGTTTCGCTGCCTTCCTGCACGACTTCCGAGAGAATCTCGCGGGCACCGTCACTGTCCCCCATGTCGATATAGGCGCGCGCCAGGTCCAGCTTGGTGGCGGCTTCGTCGCTGTCGGAGAGGAAGGCAAAGTCTTCATCTGTCTCGTCGTCTTCGTCGTCATCAAACGAGTCTTCGTTGGAGATAAACGCCAGATCATCGAAGCCATCGTCAGGCCTGGCATCGGGCCCGGTCGCAGCCGACTTTTCCGGCTCGGGTTCGGGTTCGGGTTCGGGTTCGGGCTCGGGCTCTGGTTCGGATTCGAACTCGGGTTCAGGCTGCGCCACGGGGGCAGTGTCGGTTTGCGGAGCCGGCTCATCGGCCTGATCCGGGTCATCCTCGGAAAGATCGTAATCATCGCTGTCGTCGGTGGCATCCGGATCGGGCCAGCTCAGATCGTCGTCATCCTGATCGTCGAGGTCGCGGCTGCCAAACTCATCGGCTTCGTTGCGGGCGTCGTCATCGTCCTCGTCTTCCAGGTCGAGATCGGTATCGCCCCAGTCCGGGCCTTCGTCCGCGTCGGGGTTTGCGTCGGGGTTTGCGTCGGGGGTGTCGTCGAGGGTGTCATCGAGAGTGTCGTCGAGGGCAAACTCGTTATCGGGGTCGGCTGAGGGCTGTTTACCCGCTGAGGGCTCTTTACCCGCTGAGGGCTCTTCATCGGCTGAGGGCTCTCGATTGGCTGAGGGCTCTTCATCCGTGTCCGGGGTGAAGGCGCCTGACGGGCTGTATGTGACACCCTCGTCGTCTTCCGGGTCGTCCTGGTTGTCGGCGCGGGCGGCGCGGGCTTCATCAGCCTCTTCGGCGGCGGCGGCGGCCGCGGCAACGCCGGAGAATAATAATTCATCGTCGCTGTCGTCCCCCAGCGGCATATCGTCATTCTCACGCTGTGCCCGCTGCTCATCGGTCAGGGCAGCGCGATTGCGGCGCATCAGCACCAGCACCAGCAACAGAATCAGCACCACGGCCGCGGCCAGCAGCGCCCAGGTATTGCTGATCAGGAAATTGAAGAAACGTTCAACCGGGCCGGCATCGGGCGCCATGGTGATGGTCGTGGTCTGATCCTCGCTGGCACCGGCGGTTTCCGTGTCAGCCGGGTCGGCTTCGGCCAGCTGCGCCTGCAGCTGGGCCAGCTCCAGGTCGCGCAGACGAATGATTTCCTGCGCCGATGCGATCTGCTGCTGCAGCATGGCCAGTCGGGAATTGAGTTCGGTGTTCTCCAGCTCCAGGCGATCCAGCTCCTCGTCGCGTTGCGCCATGCTGTCTTCCAGGTCGTCAAGCCGCTCGTCGTTGCGGGCGATTTCCTGCTCCGCGGACTGGACACTGGATGCTGATGCCGTCGCATCGGCCGTCTCTTCCGATTCATCGTCGGCCGTGACAACGCGAAGCTGACCCTGGGCGGCGCCGGCGGTGGCTGCACCCGGGCCTGATGTCAGCGGTTCGCTGCCTGCCGGCCTGCTACCCTGACGGAACTCAAGATTCTGCCGTGTCACTTCGGCGATTGCCTCGGCCGCGGCCAGTTGCCGGATCTGGCTCAGCTCCGGCACCCGCAGAACCTCGCCACGCATGACCCGGTTGATATTATTGCCGAGAAAGGCATCCGGGTTGAGACGCTGCAGCGCCAGCATGGTTTGCTGGACACTGACCGAATCGTCCGGGCGCGCTCGCAGGGCCAGTTCCCACAAGGTGTCACCTGCGTTGACGGTCAGGGTGCTGGCATTGGCCATATCGTCCGCGGTGGCGGCGGGCGCCGGCGGTGTCGGTTCACGCGGGGCGGATGCACTCTCTACCTGAACCTCTTCTGCCTGAACCGCGGCCGGGGCAACGCCGGCGGTGGGGGAAGCGGTGGTATCGGCTGCAGGGTCGGCTGCAGAGTCGGCTGCTGCCGTCTCGGTGTCGGCATCGGCGACCTGTTCTGCCGGCTCGAACGTTGACTGCACCGGCGAGGCGCTGACCTGCTGATTACTCTGGGCGCTGAAGGCCGGCGATTCCAGCCGCAATGTGTATTCGGTCAGGACCCGGCCGGCGGGCCAGCGGGTGTCCAGCAACAGGGTAAAAAACGGTTCATCGATGCTGACCGGGCTGCTGATCCGCAGCATCGGTGCACCGTCAACGAATTCAACAGAGACATCGAAACTGTCCAGCGCCGCGATACGCTCGGCGTTGAAACGGTCAAAATCAGCCGCCGAAGCAACCATGGTGGAAATGTCCGATATGGACAGACCATCAGCATCCAGCAACTGAATGCGTGCCTGCAGGGGCTCGCCGGCGGCCGATTCGAGGGTGATGTCACCCAGGCTGAGCGCATGAACCTGCGCGGCAGCCAACAGCAGCAACGCAGAGAGTATGGGCATCAGCCTGTTAACCATGCTATTTTCCTTTACCCCGCTCTGGGCAGTTTTCCTTGACCCAGCTTTGGGCAGTTTATTCTTGACCCGGCTCTGGGCAGTTTATTCCTGACCCGGCTCTGGGCAGTTTATTCTTGACCCGGCTCTGGGCAGTCATTGCGAGGGCTGCAAATGCCACGCAGCCCTCGCAAGTATTCATGATAAGTAGTCTTTTATCAACACCTCGGCAATCTGGACGGAATTCAGTGCCGCACCCTTGCGCACGTTGTCACCCACAATCCACATATCGATGCCATTGGCGTGGGAAATATCCTTGCGGATACGACCGACCAGCACCTCATCCTTGCCAGCAGAATCACCGACGGCAGTGGGATAACCACCATCCTTGCGCTCATCCATCAGCTTGACGCCGGGCGCCTTGCTCATCAGTGCGCGCACATCTTCCACGCTGATCGGCGTCCGGGTTTCCAGGTGCACAGCCTCGGAATGCGAGAAGAACACCGGCACACGCACACAGGTGGCATTAACCTCGATGCTTTCGTCCAGGATTTTCTTGGTCTCCCAGGACATCTTCATCTCTTCCTTGGTGTAACCATTATCCAGGAACACATCGATGTGTGGCAGGGCGTTAAAAGCAATCTGCTTGGGGTAAACACTGCACTCGGCCTCTTTGCCATTAAGCAGCGCCGCCGTTTGCGCGGCCAGCTCTTCAATTGCTTCCTTACCGGTGCCGGACACTGCCTGATAGGTTGACACGTTGATGCGGGTAATGCCCACCTGGTCATGAATCGGCTTCAGCGCCACCAGCATCTGGATGGTGGAGCAGTTCGGATTGGCAATGATATTGCGGTTGGTGTACTGCGCAATCGCCTGCGGATTGACCTCCGGGACCACCAGCGGGATGTCTTCATCGCGGCGGAAATGCGACGTGTTGTCGATGACAATACAGCCGGCCTTGCCTGCTTTTTCCGCATACATTTCGGAAATGCTGCCGCCGGCCGAGAACAGACCGATCTGCGCCTGGGAAAAGTCGAAGTCAGCCAGGTTCTGTACCGTCACCGGCTTGCCCCGGAACATCACCGTGCTGCCGGCAGAGCGCTCACTGGCCAGCGGGAACAGTTCGCCCACCGGGAAGTTGCGCTCTTCCAGAATACTGATCAGAGTCTCGCCTACTGCGCCTGTCGCTCCGACAACCGCTACATTAAACGTTTTCATGCAAATCTCCTTTTTTATCCGTGGGGTGATTCAAAAACGGCCGACACAGTCAGGCCGGCGTATTGAAGTACCACGGTGATTTGTCCCGCCACCCGGATTCGAAGCCACTGATGGCGTCGGCGTCTTCCAGGGTCAGGCCGATGTCGTCCAGACCGTTCAGCAGGCAGTGCTTGCGGAACGCGTCCACCTCGAAGCTGATGGTGCTGCCATCAGGTCGGGTGATGGTTTGCGCTGGCAGGTCCACCGTCAAGGTGTAACCCTCAGCGGCACGGACCTCTGCAAACAGGTCATCAACAGTTTTCTTATCCAGAACAATCGGCAGAATTCCATTCTTGAAACAATTGTTGAAGAAAATGTCGGCAAAGCTGGGCGCGATCAACACCCGGAAACCGTAATCATCCAGCGCCCAGGGCGCGTGTTCACGGCTGGAACCACAACCGAAGTTGTCCCGCGCCAGCAGCACACTGGCGCCCTGGTAACGAGGCTGGTTAAGCACAAAATCCGGGTTCAGCGGGCGCTGACTGTTGTCTGCGTCCGGCTCACCCTTGTCCAGGTAACGGTGTTCATCAAACAGGTTGACGCCGAACCCGCTGCGCTTGATTGATTTCAGGAACTGCTTGGGAATGATGAAATCGGTATCCACATTGGCACGATCAAGCGGCAATACGATACCGGTCTGTACATTAAAATTTTTCATAACCTTGCTCTCAAATAGAGGGTCTCAAATAGAGGGTCTCAAATTCAGGGCCTCGAATTCACAGGCCCGGATGCACGTGCGCTCAGTGCGCGCGGCCGGTATCCAGCAGGATATCGCGCACATCCACAAAATGACCGTGAATGGCTGCCGCGGCGGCCATCGCCGGGCTCACCAGGTGCGTGCGCCCGCCGAAACCCTGTCGCCCTTCAAAATTGCGGTTGGACGTCGATGCGCAGTGTTTGCCAGCCGGCAACTGGTCGGCATTCATCGCCAGGCACATGGAACAACCCGGCTCGCGCCACTCCAGGCCGGCTTCGATAAAGATCTTGTCCAGCCCTTCGGCTTCGGCCTGCTTTTTTACCAGCCCGGAACCGGGTACCACCAGCGCCAGCTCGATGCTGGTGGCGACCTTGCGGCCCTTCACCACGGCCGCTGCCGCACGCAGGTCTTCAATGCGCGAGTTGGTGCAGGAACCGATAAACACTACATCCAGCTTGATATCGCGGATCGCGGTGCCGGGTGTCAGGCCCATGTACTTGAGCGCCTGGCGGATGCTCTCGGCCCGGCCGCTGTCCGTTTCCTGATCCGGGTCTGGCACATTGCCGGTGACCGGCGCCACCATCTCGGGTGAGGTGCCCCAGGTAACCTGGGGAATGATATCGGCGGCATCCAGCACCACCACGCGATCAAAATGAGCGTCATCGTCACTGACCAGTTGCAGCCAGGCGTCAGCTGCCCGGTCGAACATCGCGCCCTTCGGGGCAAACGGACGGCCGCGAATATAGTCCACTGTGGTCTGGTCAACCGCGATCAGGCCCGCGCGCGCGCCCGCTTCAATGGCCATGTTGCAGATGGTCATGCGCCCTTCCATGCTCAGCGAACGGATTGCCTCGCCACCAAATTCAATGGTGTAGCCAGTGCCGCCGGCGGTGCCGATTTCACCGATGATGGCCAGCACGATGTCCTTGGCGGTCACGCCCGGGTTCAGCTGGCCGTCAACACGGATCAGCATGTTCTTCATTTTGCGCTGGATCAGGCACTGGGTCGCCATCACATGCTCGACTTCAGACGTGCCGATACCGTGCGCCAGTGCCCCCAGCGCACCGTGCGTGGAGGTATGCGAATCACCACAGACGATGGTCATGCCCGGCAGGGTTGCGCCCTGCTCCGGCCCGACCACGTGCACAATGCCCTGGCGTTCATCGTTCATGTCCAGTTCAAGAATGCCAAATTCACGGCAATTGTCATCCAGTGTGCGCACCTGGATGCGTGACACCGGGTCCAGAATGCCTTCCAGGCCGCGGCTGCGTTCACTCTTGGTGGTGGGAATATTGTGGTCCGGCGTGGCCAGGTTGGCATCAGCACGCCAAGGCTTGCGACCGGTCAGGCGCAGACCTTCAAAGGCCTGGGGTGAGGTCACTTCGTGGATCAGCTGGCGATCGATGTAAATCAACGCCGTGCCGTCATCACGCTGTTTCACCAGGTGAGAATCCCAGAGTTTGTCATACAATGTTTTTCCAGCCATGAATAATTCCCGATGTCGTCTGTCAAAATCAATAATGAAACGTAAATAGATTATCTATCTTAATGATATTCTTATATTTTTGGCGTCGTGCACTGTACATCAAAATTCTGCCCCCGGTGGCGCAGCAGGTGATCCATCAGCACGATGGCCAGCATTGCTTCAGCAATGGGCACGGCGCGGATACCGACACAGGGGTCATGCCTTCCGGTGGTCACCACGTCAACCGGATGACCGGCAACGTCTATTGACCGGCCGGGCAGACGCAGACTCGACGTCGGCTTCAGAGCAATGTGGGCAATGATATCCTGCCCACTGGAAATACCGCCCAGCACGCCACCGGCGTTATTGGACAGAAAGCCCTGCGGCGTCATTTCGTCGCGATGCTCGGTACCCTTCTGGCTGACCGAATCGAACCCGGCACCGATTTCCACGCCCTTGACGGCATTGATGCTCATCAGCGCGTGAGCGATATCGGCGTCAAGCCGGTCAAACACCGGTTCGCCCAGCCCCACGGGGACGCCGGACGCCACCACCGATATTTTTGCACCGATGGAGTTGCCTTCCTTGTTAAGCGCGGCCATGTAACTTTCCATCTCCGCCACCTTGCCGGCGTCGGGACAGAAAAACGCATTCTGCTCGACCTGATCCCAGTCAAACTGCTCGGCGCTGATCGGGCCCAGCTGGCTGAGATAGGCACGCACCTCGATGCCAGCGTGCTGCGCCAGGTACTTCTTGGCAATGGCGCCCGCAGCCACCCGCATCGCGGTTTCGCGCGCCGAAGAGCGGCCCCCACCGCGATAATCGCGCAGACCGTATTTCTGCTGATACGTATAATCAGCATGAGCCGGCCTGAATATATCCTTGATATTACTATAATCTTTTGACTTCTGATCGGTGTTCTCGATCATCAGGCCAATGGGCGTACCGGTCGTTCTACCGTCGAACACACCGGACAGTATTTTCACCGCATCGGCTTCTTTGCGCTGCGTGGTGAAACGCGACTGGCCCGGCTTGCGGCGGTCCAGATCACGTTGCAGATCGGCCTCTGACAGCGCCAGCCCGGGCGGACACCCATCCACGATGCAGCCCAGCGCCAGCCCGTGGCTTTCGCCGAAACTGGTGACGGTGAACAACTTACCTATGCTATTACCGGACATGGCTGGGGGCTTCCAAGGTGTCGAAAAGGCGCAAATTATACACGAATTCAGCGATCGGCACGAATCAGCGCATCACGGGTGATGGCCAGAACACCTTCGCCGCCGCTGTCGAAGTCCAGCCAGGTCACCGGGAACTGCGGATATCGCTGGTCAAGCAGGCTCCAGGTGTAACCCAGCTCCAGCACCAGCACCCCGCCCGGACTCAGGTAGCTGGCCGCCTGTCTGAGTATCTGCAGCGGAATTGCCAGGCCGTCTTCATCAGACAGCAGCCCTAGCGCCGGCTCGCGCTGGTATTCCGGCGGCAGTTCCGCCACCTCTGCTGCCGACACATAGGGCGGATTGGAGACGATCAGATCATACTCGCCCTTGATCCCGGCAAACAAATCCGAGCACACGGTGTTGACCCGGCCCTGCAGGCCGTGCCGGATGATGTTCTGCTGCGCCACAGCCAGTGCATCGCCAGAGATATCTGCCAGATCAACCTGCGCCTGCGGAAACGCCAGCGCGGTGGCGATACCGATACAGCCACTGCCCGTGCACAGATCCAGTACCCGCGCCGGCGCGTCAGCGAGCAGCGGCTGAAACTGCTGCAAAATCAGTTCGGCAATGGGCGAGCGCGGCACCAGCACGCGTTCGTCGACATGAAACGGCAGCCCGGCGAACCAGGCTTCGCCCAGCAGATAGGCCATGGGCACGCGCTCGTCGCGGCGCCGCAGCGCCAGTGCCTCGATGCGTTGCCACTCCGGCTCACTGACCTGGCGCTGCTCGACCAGCTGTCGGCTGTGGGTGTCATCGCCAAAAGGCAGGCCCAGCACGGTAAACACCAGATACACGGCTTCGTCCCAGGCGTTGTCGGTACCGTGACCATAATACAGCTCAGCGTCATCAAAAATGCTGCAGCTGCGCTCTACACACACTTCTACATTCATGCTTGTTGTCCTGCTCCGGCACGCGCGCGCTGCGGGCCATGCCAAAAATAACTTTACGCTCGGGCGGCGATATCGTAGGGTATGTCTCCTTTTTTGCCGGCCCACTGCCCACCATACAGGATCACGCCACTGTCATGACCATTGAAACTGCCTACAGTGAAATCATCAGCGCCATTGGTGAAGACCTTTCCCGTCCCGGTTTGCGTGACACGCCGCTGCGAGCCGCCAAGGCCATTCAGTTCCTGACCCGGGGTTACCAGCAGAACATTGATGACGTGATCAACAATGCCATGTTCCCGTCCGACTCTGAAGAGATGGTGATCGTCAAAAACATCGAATTATATTCCATGTGCGAACATCACATGCTGCCTTTTATTGGCAAATGTCATGTCGCCTACCTGCCCAAGGGTAAAGTCATCGGACTGTCCAAGATCGCCCGTATCGTGGATGTCTTTGCCCGTCGACTGCAGATTCAGGAAAACCTGACCAAGGAAATTGCCGAGGTCATCATCAACAAGACCGGGGCTGCCGGGGCTGCCGTGATCATTGAGGCGCAGCACATGTGCATGATGATGCGAGGTGTCGAGAAGCAGAATTCGGTGATGACCACTTCATGCATGCTGGGCGCATTCCGCAGCAGCCAGAACACCCGTAACGAATTTCTGTCACTGATCAATCGCTAGCCTGGCAGCCCATCAGGGCTGCAGAACCAGTTCAATACGCTGACTACAGGGGCCCGGCCGACAGGTTGGCGCCAGTGGCCCCAGGCCATGAGCCTGCATGCGATCGGCATCAATACCGGCCGCCACCACCCGTTCAATGACCTCCCGTGCACGTTGCGCCGAGCGTGCCTGCAGCTCGGTCAGCGGTGCGTTATCCTGCAGGTGGCCGACCACGTAAACCTCAAGCAGCGTATTGCGTCGCATCACGTCGACAATCAGCGCAATGCCGTCATCGTTGACCAGCGCGTCATTCTCGTCAAAACCCAGACCGGTAATGACCACGTTGCGCTCACGCATCAACCGCTGCTCAAGTGCCTGTGGCGTGGTATTCAACCCGTCACGTTGCTCGGCTGCCAGCTGCACCGGTAGCTCCAGAAAATCGATATGGGCATACATGCGCCGGTTGGCCCGTGTCACCACATACAGGGCTGCGTAACCGGCCACTGGCGCTTCATCGCTGACACCCTGATAGGTGCTGGCCAGATAGTACTGGTTGGCTTCCGGGCCATACAGGATGCGGTTGTTAAACACATCGTTGGCCCAGAAATTACTGCTGCCACAGCCCCGGCCCTGACAGCTGAACAGGGCCTGCTGCCCCTGACTTAACAGCTGTTCCCGGTAAAACCCGAACACCTCGGTGGCAGAAAAACCCTCGGGAATCTCGTAGGTGATACGCCGCAGATGACCCTGAAAGCGCTCAGCCCGGCTGGGCGCGACGGTGCCGGCAGCACGTTGCATACGCCCCAGTGGCAGGTTATACACCGTGGACGGCTCCTGGCGATAGTCCACGATGGTGGCGCCGGGAAAACGCTGAAAACTGGCATAATCGGACGCGCCTGCCACATCGGCGGCGAGCCGGGTTGAGGCCAACGTCAGGGCGAGCGCCGGGATCAGTGTCAATGCCAGCCATCGGAAACTGCAATCAATCATCTTTATCCTGCCTGTCGACAACATCGGTGACACCCATGGCCGGGCCGCTTTCTGTCGCAGCATCGGGCCTGGATTGGGGCTTGGTTTTGGGCTTGGACTGGGTTTTGGACTGGGTTTTGGGTTTGGTTTTGGCGGCAGGCTTCGGGCTCGGAGCGCTGGTACCGGCCGCGGCCTTTTTAACAGTGCTTTTGCGCGTGCTTGCCGCAGAGCCGGCTTTCGGCGTCTTGCTGGTGGCCTTGGTGGCGCGTCGGGCGGCTGATTCTGCCATCACCCGGGCGGCCGACTCTGCTGCCGTCTCAGCTGCCGTCTCTGAACCGGCTTCCGGCGCGACGGGCTGCTTCGCGGTCGCCCCAGTGTCAGCGACCGTCACATCCGCAACCTCATCATCGGCCTCATCCTCCGGGGTCAGGGGGAAGGGGGCAAACGGAAACGGCTTGTCCTCGCTGTTGTAGGTGAGGAAGGCAAGTATCTGCGACACATACAGGGTCAGGCTGTTGCCCAGTCGCCGCAGATTGGCGTTGTCCTCGCCGGTGATCAGGCTAAACAGGATCTGTGCCAGCATCAATACCAGCAACACGACACCGGCAACATACAGCGCCAGTATGAAGCCGGCCATGAACAGCACGCGCAACCAGACTGAAGGTTGCTTCAGGTTTTCCGCAAATTCGTCAGACATAATTCCAGGCTCCAATGGTGATTATCTATCGCAGCATCGACCCGGCGCAAAGTCATGGGATTCAGTCACGCAATACAGCGCTGGTCACGTTAATGTTTTACTTCGGTGTGCCTCGTACTCGACATCCAGCGCGCCTTCACCCAGCATCAGCGCCGAGATCACCTGACTGACCGGTTTTCCTTCATAAACAATCTGGTACAGACCCGACGCGAGGGGCATGTAAATACCAAGCTGGTCGGCTTTTTCCTTGACCTGCTTGAGGGTGTTAACCCCTTCAGCAACCTGACCTGTCTCGGCCACTGCGTCCTGCAGCGACTTGCCCTGCCCCAGCGCAAAGCCTACACGAAAATTGCGGCTCAGCGAAGACGAACAGGTCACGATCAGATCCCCGACCCCGGCCAGCCCGAGAAAGGTCATCGGATCGGCGCCCAGCGCCCGGCCAAAGCGCGCCATTTCCGTCAGGCTGCGGGTGATCAGCATGCCATTGGTGTTTTGTCCCATGCCCATGGCCGAGGCGAGCCCGGCGATGATGGCGTAGATATTTTTTAACGACCCGCCCAACTCGACACCAAACATGTCGTCATTGGTATACACCCGAAAGTATTCTGACTTAAGTACGTCGCGCACGCGATCACGGACCATGTCATCAGCGCTGGCGATGACCGTACCGGCCAGATTGCGCTTGGCAATTTCGCCGGCCAGGTTGGGGCCGCTGAGCACACCGATGCGCGCATCCGGGGCTTCTTCGTGCATGACCTGACTCATCAGCAGAAACGTGCCGGCCTCAATGCCTTTGGTGCAGCTGACCAGAATGGTATCCGCCGTCAGGGCCGGCAGTATCTTTTTCATGACTTCACGAAAATAGGCACTGGGCACCGCGACAAACACCAGACGGCTGCCGCTGACGGCCTGTTCGATGTCAGCGGTGGCCAGCACGTTGTCGTGCAGCCGGTAGCCCGGCAGATAGTGCGGGTTTTCATGGGTGCGATTGACCTCGTCTACGAGGTCACTGTTGCGCATCCAGAAGTTCACCCGGTAGCCATTGCCAGCCACAATATTGGCGATGACTGTGCCAAAACTGCCGCCTCCCAGCACGCTGACGGTTTGCGTGGGCATGTCCTTTCTCCCGCTGCTTCAGGCAGTTGTCAAAATACCCGGTTCAGGCCATCAAGCGCCGCAATGCGATAGGCTTCGGCCATGGTCGGATAGTTGAAGGTGGTATTGAGGAAGTACTTCATGGAGTTGGCTGCGCCCTGCTGCTCCATGATCGCCTGACCAATGTGGACGATCTCCGACGCCTGGTCACCGAAACAGTGAATGCCCAGAATTTCCAGCGTTTCGAAGTGGAAGATCAGCTTGAGCATGCCCACCTGCTCGCCGGTGATCTGACCGCGGGCGGTATTGTTGAAGAAAGCCTTGCCCACTTCGTAAGGCACCTGGTCAGCGGTCAGCTCCTGCTCGGTCTTGCCCAGGGTGCTGATTTCCGGAATGGTGTAGATGCCCGAGGCGACCCGGTCGATGGCGACAAAGTCGTCGGGGTCCACGATCGCGTTGCAGGCAGCGCGCCCCTGATCATAGGAGGCACTGGCCAGTGACGGCCAGCCGATGATATCGCCGGCCGCGTAGATGTTTTGCTGAGCCGTCTGGTAACGCTCGTTGACCTGCACCTGGCCGCGGGCGTTGATGTCAATGCCCAGCTTCTCCAGCCCCATGCCATCAGAATTACCGGTGCGCCCGTTGGCCCACAGGATGATGTCACTTTTGATCTTTTTACCCGACGCCAGATGCGTGACCACATAGTTGTCGTTGTATTCGATGGACTCGTAGGCCTCGTTGTGGCGGCTGCGCACACCGATGTCGCGCAGGTGGTAGCTCAAGGCATCGGAAATTTCCCAGTCGAGGAAGGACAACAGGGAGTCCGCCGGATTGATCAACTCCACCTTGCAACCCATGCCGCCAAAGATCGAGGCATATTCGCAGCCGATGACACCGGCACCAATAACCGTCACTTTTTTCGGGGAATGATCCAGGGTCAGGATCTTGTCGCTGTCAAACAGTCGTGGGTGGGTGAAATCCACGCTCTCGGGGCGGTATGGCCGCGAGCCGGTGGCGACAATGAAGTAGTCTGCCTTCAGCGTCGGGCCTTTGTTACCCAACTTGATGGTGTTGGCGTCCAGAAACGTGGCGTGCCCCTGAATCACCTCGACATCATTTTTCTCGTAATAGTTGCTGCGCAGATACACCTGCTCATCAATCACCCGGTCGGCGTGGCGCATGATTTCCTGGAAACTGGGTTTATGCAGGGTGGCAAATTCACGCAGCAGCGGGTTGGAGCGAAACTGCATGATCTGTTTCACGTAATGGCGCAGTGCTTTGGACGGAATGGTGCCCAGGTGCGTGCAGTTGCCGCCTACCTTGTCGCGATCGGAGATCAGTGCCACGCGCTTGCCGTGTTTGGCGGCGTTAATGGCTGCCGACTCGCCTGCCGGACCACTGCCAACCACAATAATATCGTAGGAATTCTTTGCCATGCTGGGTACTGCTCCTTTTTGATCTACTTCGACGTTTCCTCGCACTTGGCGGGGTTGCCGCCACACAGCTCACAGCTGCCATCAACACCGGCATTGTTCAGACCGCCGCAGGAGCCCTTGATCGGCTCGCGGCCAAATATGACACCGACGGCCATGCCAGCGACAACCATCAGCATTATGATCAGACTTGCGATTAACGTTGTCATCCTCAATTCTCCAGAGTGCTGCCGGGTAAATCGTCATCGTCCGACAGAAAGTTCGCGAACTGCGACGTGTAGCGGCTGTCAAAACCGTCATCGCCGCTGCGCTTGGTGATAAAATAGGCCGCCAGGTCAAGGCGTTGTGACAGCTGATAGGCTCGATCGACGCCCATCACCATAAAGGCTGTTGCCAGCGCATCGGCCTCTGCCGCCGTCTCGGTAATGACGTACACCGCGGCCAGGTCATGCGTCACCGGGCGCCCTGTGAACGGGTCGATCTCATGCGAGAATCTTACACCATCCTGCTCGAAATAATTGCGATAATCGCCCGAGCCGGCAACCGCGATCGATTGTCCGTCTACCACAATGATATCATGCACCACCGGTGCGCCCTGTGAGGGGCGTTCGATGGCCGGCACCCAGCTGCTGCCATCGGGCTTGCGGCCACGAAGACGCAGCTCGCCACCGATCTCGATAAAATAGCTGTCCAGTCCCACCGAGTCCAGATAATCGGCAACCACATCGGCGCCGTAACCCTTGGCAATGGCACTGAGATCAACGCGCACATCGTGCCGCTTTCTCAGGCGCGGTGGCTGTGAGCTCACGTCCAGATGGTGAAACCCCACCTGCCCGCGTAACTGCTGAACCTCGGCATCCGTCGGAATACGCGATGAGCCGGGCATTTCCTGCACCGGGCCAAAGCCCCAGCGATCCACCAGCGGGCCCACCGTGACATCAAAATAACCATCGGTCAGCTCGCTGATGGCCTGCGCTTGCATCATCACGTCGGCCAGTTCTGCGGAAATGTCCACCCACTGCCCCACCGGCGCGCGATTGAAGCGTGACAGTTCCGAGTCCGGCGCATAGGTGGACATCAGTTCACGATCGATGCGAAACAGATGTTCTCCGATACCCTGTGCGAGCTCGTTATCGGAGAGCGTTTCCGGGAACTCTGTGACCAGGACGCGGTACCAGGTCCCCATGGTCTGGCCATCCAGCTGATAAACCTGACCGGGCCCCTCGGGACGCAACCACATCCAGCTTAGAAACAACGCCAGAAATGCCAGGGTAAAACTGTAACGACGCAGGTATTTCAACAAGGCTCTCCAGTCAATGGCCTTTGTACAGAAACGCAAAGGGGAGCAGGACTGTCAACACAGCACCTCTGCTCCCCCGGTCTGGATTCTGGAACACCCTGAGCTGTGTGCCACCGGGGTGGCACACGACAGATCAGGAGAATTCGTCCAGTGCGATGTTCTCGTCCTCAACGCCCAGATCCTTGAGCATCTTGATGCAGGATGCGTTCATGATAGGCGGTCCGCACATATAGTATTCACAATCTTCCGGCGCTGCATGATCTTTCAGGTAATGATCATGCACGACGTTGTGAATAAAGCCGGTATAACCGGTCCAGTTGTCTTCCGGCTGCGGTTCCGACAGGGCCACATGCCAGACAAAATTATCGTGCTCTTCAGCAAGTTTGTCGAAATCTTCCACATAGAACATTTCTTTCTTGCTGCGCGCACCGTACCAGAAAGAGATCTTGCGCTTGCTGTTGAGACGGCACAGCTGATCGAAGATATGCGAACGCATCGGTGCCATACCGGCACCGCCGCCAATGAACACCATTTCGTTGTCGGTTTCCTTGGCAAAAAATTCACCGTAGGGCCCGAACACCTTGATCTTGTCGCCCGGCTTCATGTTGAAAATATAGGAGGACATGATGCCCGGCGGATAATTGGTGCGCGGCGGTGGTGTCGCGACGCGGATGTTGAACTTGATGATGCCGTATTCTTCGGGGTAGTTGGCCATTGAGTAGGCGCGGATGGTGGTTTCATCACATTTGGAGTTCAGATTGAACAGACCGAACTTTTCCCAGTCTTCGCGGAAACGTTCATCAATGTCAAAATCCTTGAAGTGTACTTCGTGCGGTGGCACTTCCAGCTGCACATAACCGCCGGCACGGAAGTCGACAACCTCGCCTTCGGGAATTTTCAGCACCAGCTCTTTGATGAAAGTCGCCACGTTGTGGTTGGAGATGACCTCACATTCCCACTGCTTGACACCAAAGAATTCGGGGTCCACTTCAATCTTCATGTCCTGCTTGACCGCGACCTGGCACGACAGGCGCCAGTTGTCCTTGGCTTCACCCATGGTGAAGTGGCCCGCCTCGGTCGGCAGCATGGAGCCACCGCCGTCGATCACCTGGCATTTGCACTGGGCACAGGTACCGCCGCCGCCACAGGCAGACGACAGGAAGATGCCGGCGTCAGCCAGGGTGTTGAGCAGCTTGCCGCCCGCAGGCACAGTGATGGATTTATCGGGGTCACCATTGATCTCGATCTTTACGTCACCGGAGCTGACCAGTTTGGCTCGCGCGGCAAGAATCAACATCACCAGCAGCATTACCACGACGGTAAACATCAATGCGCCAGCTACAATCGTTGTGATATCCATTATTTCTGAAACCTTTTCACTTCAACGTGGGTTACAAAACAGTTTAAAGCGTCAGACCACTGAATGACATGAAGCCTAGCGACATCAATCCGGTGCTCACAAACGTGATGCCCAGACCACGAAGACCTGCCGGCACGTCGCTGTATTTCATTTTTTCGCGAATACCTGCCAGCAGCACAATCGCCAACGCCCAGCCAAAGCCGGCACCGATGCCGTACACCACACTTTCCGAGAACGTGTAGCTGCGCTCAACCATGAACAGCGACGCACCCAGGATGGCACAGTTCACGGTAATCAACGGCAGGAACACGCCCAGTGCGTTGTAGAGTGCCGGCACAAACTTGTCCAGAAACATTTCCAGAATCTGCACCATGGCGGCAATCACACCAATGTAGCACAGGAAGCCCAGGAAGCTCAGATCAACATCCGGCAACCCGGCCCAGGCCAGTGCCCCATCCTTGAGCAGATAATGAAAGATCAGGTTGTTCACTGGCACCGTGATAGCCTGCACCACCACAACCGCAATACCCAGGCCGATGGCCGTCTCGACTTTCTTGGAGACCGCCAGGAAGGTGCACATACCCAGGAACAGCATCAGTGCCATGTTCTCCACGAACACGGCAGAGACAAACAGACTCAGATAATGTTCCATCAATGCGCTCCTTTCTCAGCGGTGTGCGGTGCCATGACAAACTCGTCTTTCTCGACCTGCTCCTCGTACTTGTTGCGCAGAATCCAGATAAAGAAACCGATGATGAAGAAGGCACTTGGCGCCAGCAACATCAGGCCGTTGGGCTGATACCAGCCGCCGTTGGCGACAGACGGCAGAATGGTGTAGCCCAGCAGCGTGCCGGAACCGAACAGTTCACGCAGCGTACCCACAACAATCAGCACCACGCTGTAGCCCAGACCATTGCCGATACCGTCTATGAAACTGGGGACCGGCGGGTTCTTCATGGCAAAGGCCTCTGCCCGGCCCATGACAATACAGTTGGTGATGATCAGACCGACAAACACACTGAGCTGCCGGCTGATGTCATAGGCGAAAGCCTTGAGGAACTGGTCAACCAGGATCACCAGCGAGGCGATGATGGTCATCTGCACGATGATCCGGATACTGCTGGGCATGTGATTGCGGATCATGGAGATAAACAGGTTGGAGAACGCCACCACCATGGTCAGCGCCACACACATCACCAGGGTGACAGACAGGCTGGTGGTCACCGCCAGCGCCGAACACACACCCAGGATCTGCAGCGCGATCGGGTTGTCTGCGAAGATCGGTTTGATCAGAATTGTTTTATTCATCGACATTGTTTAACCCTCTTCAGCTCTGCACTTCATTACGCAGGAAAGGCGCGAAACCACGCTCCCCGAGCCAGAATTCGATCATATTCTCGACACCGCGACTGGTCAGCGTGGCACCCGCCAGGGCGTCCACCTGATACTCGCCCTGCCCGCCGCCTTTGCTGACGCGGAACGCGATGTCCATGTCCTCGTTGTAGATCTGCTTGCCCAGCCACTGTTCCTGCCAGCGCGGGTTGCTGATCTCGCCGCCCAGGCCGGGCGTTTCCTGATGATCGTAGAAACCGATGCCACGCACCGTATTGCCGTCGCCTTCCAGCGCCAGATAACCGTACATGATGCCCCACAGCCCGTAACCGCTCACCGGGATGACCACGGTCTGGTAGCCTTCGCCCTGTTCGTTATCAATGACATAGACAGTGGCATAGGCGGCGCGGCGACGGATGGAGGCCACATCGTCCGTGCCCGTGAGCGCCTCGGACATGGCCGGGTCATTTTTAGCGGACTGCTGGTCATAGGTCTGCGGATCCAGACCCAGGGACTGCTGCTCCTCGTCAGTGAGGTAACGCCCTTCATCCAGGTTCACCAGGCGCGGGGTAAATTCACTGAACATCCCCGCTACATCGGCATTGGTATGAACGCTTGGATCAAACAGGCCGGCCGCGACCAGGATGTTCTTGTTGCGATCAAGAATCTCGTTGGCCGTCTGCATGGGCTTGAGGATCACCGCCGCACTGGAGATGACAATCGAGCACACAGCACACAGGCCAAACGCGACCTTGAGGGTGTTCTTAACGGAGTTCACATTAGACGACATTGCGGGCAATCCTCCGTTTGATGTTGGCTTTCACGACAAAATAGTCGATCAGTGGCGCTGACAGGTTGGCGAACAGAATCGCGAGCATCATACCCTCTGGATACGCAGGATTGAGCACACGGATCATTATCACCAGGAAACCGATCAGCAGGCCGTACACCCATTTACCGGTATTGGTCATGGACCCGGACACGGGGTCCGTTGCCATGAACACCATACCGAAGGCAAAGCCACCCAACACCAGATGCCAGTACCAGGGTGTGGCAAAGGCCGGGTTGGTGTCAGAGCCAATCAGATTGAGCAGGGTCGAGAACAGCACCATGCCCAGGAACGTGCCCAGCATGATGCGCCAGGAGGCGATGCGTGTGATCAGCAGCACTGCGGCGCCAATCAGGATGGCCAGTGTTGATACCTCACCGATGGAGCCCTGCATGCGACCGACAAATGCATCCATCCAGGTCAGCTGCTCGCCTGTCGCGATCATGATGGCCGGCAGGCCTTCGGTGGCTATCTGGCTGAGCGCCGTGGCACCGGAAAAACCATCCACCGCCGTCCACACGGAATCACCGGAGATCTGCGGCGCGTAGGCAAAGAACAGGAAAGCACGGCCGGTCAGCGCCGGGTTGAGGAAGTTTTTGCCGGTACCGCCGAACACTTCCTTGCCCACGATAATGCCGAAGCTGATGCCCAGTGCCGCCTGCCACAACGGCAATGATGCTGGCACAATCAGCGAGAACAGAATCGAGGTGACAAAGAAGCCTTCGTTGATCTCATGGCCACGCTTGACGGCAAACAGTACTTCCCAGAAACCGCCGACAATAAACACAGTGGCATAGATGGGAATGTAATGGACTGCGCCATACCAGAAATTGTCCCAGATACTGGTCGGGTCGTTGCCGGCCAGCAGGCCCAGAATCGCACCGCGCCAGCCATCCAGTCCTTCCAGGCCCATGTTGACTATCGCCATGTTGGCCTGATAACCGACATTGTACATGCCATAGAACATGGCCGGGAAAGCACACAGCCAGACCGTGATCATGATACGTTTCAGGTCGATACCGTCACGCACATGAGCGCCGGCCACCGTGACCTTGCTCGGGCTGTAGAAAATGGTGTCCACCGCCTCGTAAAGCGGGTACATCTTTTCGTATTTGCCGCCTTTTTCAAACTGCGGCGCTAAATCGTCAAGTACTTTGCGCAGACCCATGTGTCAGATTTCCATTAAGTCTCTTTTTCGATTCGTGTGAGGTTGTCACGCAGAATCGGACCGTATTCATATTTACCCGGGCACACATAGGTGCACAGACCCAGATCATCTTCATCCAGTTCCAGGGCGCCGAGGCTCATGGCGGATTCGATATCGCCAACAATCAGAGAACGCAGTAACTGGGTCGGCAGGATATCAAGCGGCATGATGGTCTCGTAGGAACCGACAGGCACCATCGCCCGCTCACTGCCGTTGGTCGTGGTGGTCATGTTGAGCTTTTTGCCACCGAACAGGCTGGTGAGATAAATGTTCAGATTGGAGTGCCGGTTGGCACCCGGGGACAGATAACCAAACATCGGGCGTTCACGGCCTTCACGCAGCACCGTCACCTGCTGATGGTAACGTCCCAGGAAGTCTTCCGGCGCGCCCGCCTTGCGACCGGAAAGCACGGGGCCGGAGACCACGCGGTTTTCACCGTCATGCAGTTCACCATCGAGCAGCTCGGTGAGGTTCGCGCCCAGACGGGCGCGCAGCAGGCGTGGCTGCTTGACCTGGGGGCCGGCAATCGCGACAAAGCGCTCCGTCCACAGGGTGCCGGTGGCAAACAGCTTGCCGGTGGCAATGACATCCTGGAAAGCCATCGTCCACACCCATTTGTTAAGGCTGACCGGATCCAGGAAATGGATATGGGTGCCACTCAGGCCCGAGGGGTGCGGACCGCTGAATGCTTCAATGACCACGTTGTCGGCAAAGGCTTCGTTCTCCAGACCGGCGAATGTGCCGTCACGGCGACACAGGAACACCTTGCCCTCAGTCAGCCGGGCCAGCACGTTCACACCCCGGACAAAATCCTGTGAGTGCTCCCGGGCGACCACTTCCGGGTCAAGCGCCAGGGGATTGCTGTCCATCAGGTTGATGAAAATCGATGACGGCTTGCTGTCCGGGTCCGGTACCTTGCTGAACGGGCGGGTACGCAGCGCCGTCCACAGCCCGGACTGCACCAGGTTTTCCACCACTTTCTCGCGCGCCAGCGATGCAATATCGGCATCCGCATAGCTGGCAAAACTGACCGCATCCGTGTCCGCCTCATCCAGCTCGATCACCAGCGACAGAAACACCCGACGTTCACCGCGGTTGATCGCTTTGACCACACCGCTGCCCGGCGCGGTATAAATCACCCCCGGTGTCTTCTTGTCGGTGAATACCGTTTGCCCCAGTTTGACCCTGTCGCCTTCCTTGACTTCCATGGTGGGCTTCATGCCCACATAGTCATGCCCCAGGACTGCCACCGTGCGGACCGGCCTGGCGTCATGAATCGCCTGCTCCGGAGCGCCATTGATAGGTAAGTCCAACCCGCGCTTAATTCTGATCATTCATCAGGCCTAGTAATAATTTTCAGGATTAACAGTTGTTTGTCATGGTTATACAGCGCAGCGTTTGCTCGCTGCTTTTTTGAGAGATATCGCTGCCGACAAAGAATGATTGGCGAAGGCCGCCAATAATCGGCACAGGTATCGGCAGGTGCCGTCAAAACGCGCACAATTATAGATGCAAGCCTGCTGATTTACCAGTCATTTTTATTGTTCTGGCGATTGCCGGCACCCGATCAGGCGGGCGCCGGCCAGCCAATATCAGGCTTCGCGCGGGTAAACCCGGTAGCTGACGCCGGCCATTTTATAGACCATGCGCACGACCTGGTTACAGTACCCGAATTCATTGTCGTACCACAAATACAGGACACAGCGGTTGCCATCGACGATGGTGGCGGTGGAGTCGACGATGGCGGCTTCGCGTGAGCCGACAAAGTCACTGGACACCGCATCCGGATCCTGCGTATAGCTGATCTGGTCCTGCAACGGTGAGTGCAGTGCCAGCACCCGCAGAAACTCGTTGATTTCCACCTTGCTGGTTTCCGATCCCAGGTTCAGCATCAGGATGGCCATCGATACGTTGGGGATGGGCACCCGCACCGCGTTGCCGGTCAGCTTGCCTGCCAGTTCAGGCACTGCCTTGACCACCGCCTTGGCCGCGCCGGTTTCGGTCAGCACCATATTCAGCGCGGCACTGCGGCCACGCCGGTTGCCGGTGTGGTAGTTGTCGATCAGGTTCTGGTCGTTGGTGTACGCATGCACGGTTTCCACGTGACCGCTGACCACACCGAATTTGTCGTTCAGTACCTTCAGCACCGGTGCAATCGCATTGGTCGTGCAGGACGCGGCGGTAATGATGGTGTCATCCGGGCTGATCTGGTCGTGATTGATGCCGTAGACGATATTCTTCAGAGTACCCTTGCCTGGCGCGGTGAGCATGACCTTGGCGGCGCCTTTTGACTTCAGGTGCAATGACAGGCCGGCTTCGTCTCGCCATTTGCCGGTGTTGTCGATGATCAGCGCGTCATGAATGCCGTACTGGGTGTAATCAATATCGTCCGGGCCGTTGGCATAAATGATATGAATGACGTTGCCGTTGGCAATCAGGCAGTTATTCTCTTCGTCAATCCGCACCGTGCCCTGGAAGGCGCCATGCACGGAGTCCGAGGTAAACAGGCTGGCCCGCTTGATCAGATCGCCTTCCTGGCCCGGCCGCACCACCACCGCGCGCAGCCGCATGACTTCACCGGTGCTGGTACGCTCGACCAGCAGACGGGCAATCAGGCGCCCGATGCGACCAAACCCGTAAAGCACGATATCCTGCGATTTTTCGCTGGGCGGCGTTTTAACCCCCACCAGGCTTTTCAGCTCATCCGCCACGTACGAGTCAACATCGGGCGCTGTGCCTTTTTCCTGCAACTCCATGTACTTGACAGTGAGCTTGCCCAGGTCAATCTGGCAATGCCACAGGTCCAGTTTGGCCAGCGCCATCAGCACCGGATGGCTTTCAAACTCCGACATCTCATTGCGGCCAACCTGACGCACAAAGCGGTGCGACTTCATGATACTGGTGACAGACTTGTTGTGCAGGGCGCGGCCGTAAATGAATACGCCAACATTGCGCTCGCTGTACAGTCGGCCGACCACAGGAATCATTTCCTGGGCGAGCGCTTCTCTTTGCTTCCAATCACTGAAATAGTCGTCCGGGCTGGGTCGTGTCACGTGGGGTACCTGTCTGCTCGTCGAGTGGATTTAAGAACGGCGCATATTATCTTGCTATTGCCGCGCTGGTGCAACTTTATCGGCCGATTTACCGACGATTTCAGTGCCGTCGCACACGACTCGCTCGTGCGCCGGCGACACACAGCCCGGTTGGGATTGCTGCGTGTTTGTGCCAGAATACGCGCCCACTGCCACCAACAAGCCCGACACCATGCCCGCATTCAATATTTTACGTCCTGAGCTGCCCGCTGCCAGACACACCGTGCAATGGCAGCCCCTGCCGGACAGCCAGCTCAGCCTGGCACTGGTGCAGGCCGCCAGGCAGGCACCCGGGCCGGTGCTGGTCATCACCAACAGCAGCGAGGAAGCCGAACAGCTGCGCCGCGAGCTGCAGTTCTTCAGCGCCGGCGGCGGAAGAAGCGCCGGCGGCGATAAGAGCGCCAGCGACGGAAAAAGCGCCCTGCCGGTGTATACCTTCCCGGACTGGGAAACCCTGCCCTACGATACCTTTTCGCCGCACCAGGACATCGTGTCAGAACGTCTCAATGCCCTGTATCACCTGCCGGACATGCGCCGGGGCATTCTCATCGTGCCAGTCAACAGCGCCATGCACCGATTGCCGCCGCAGGCCTATGTGCAAGGCAACAGCCTGCAACTGGCCGCCGGCGAGACACTCAATACCGACACGCTGCGTCAGCGCCTGATCAACGCCGGCTATCAATATGTCGATTCAGTTTACGAGCACGGCGAATTCACGGTACGCGGCGCCATCATGGATATTTTCCCGATGGGCAGCAAGCTGCCCTATCGTATCGATCTGTTTGATGACGAGATTGAGTCCCTGCGTATTTTTGATCCGGAAACCCAGCTGTCACTGGAAAAGGTGCCGGCCATTCGCCTGCTGCCGGGCAAGGAATACCCGCTTGACGAACACGGCAGGCGTGGCTTCCGTACTCGCTTCCGTGAGCTGTTCGATGTCGACACCCGGGACTGCACGCTGTACCAGGACATCAGTGAAGGTATCCAGAGCGCCGGGGTGGAATATTATCTGCCACTGTTCTTTGATGAGCTCAGTCATCTGTTCGAGTACCTGCCGGCCGACACCCTGATCGTGCGCAGCCGTCAGCTGGAGCCACCGGCGCTGCGCTTCTGGCAGGATATCGAATCGCGCTACGAGGACCGGCGCTATGACCGGCAACGCCCGATTCTGGCGCCTGCCACGCTGTTTCTGACGCCGGAAGACGTGTTCCGGCATATAAAGCACTTCAGCAGCATTGCCTTGCAGGACAGTGCCGACGCCGCAGGTACCGGCACTGACTTCCCCAATTTGAGTGCCGACAATGCCCGCGCCGAACCCTTGCAGGCACTGCATACCTGGTTGCTGGCGCACCCGGATTACCGGGTGCTGTTCTGCGCCGAAAGCGCTGGCCGCCGTGAAGTGCTGACCGAGCTGTTGCGCACCGCCGGACTCAGCCCGGTACCGGTGGACGGCTGGCGGGATTTTGTTGACGGTTCGCAGTCCATGGCCATTTGCATCGCCTCGCTGGACAAGGGCCTGCTGCTGCCCTCGGAAAAGCTGATGATGATCACCGAGACGCAGCTGCTGGGCCGCAAGATTGCCCAGCGCCGACGCCGGCGCCGCGCCCAGGACAACACGGACTTCATCATCAAGAGCCTGACAGAGCTGCATCTGGGTGCTGCCGTGGTGCATATTGATCACGGTGTTGGCCGTTACTGCGGACTGCAGACGCTGACCATAGAAGACGAAACGGCGGAATTCCTGACACTTGAGTACGCCAATCAGGCCAAGCTGTATGTGCCGGTGGCATCATTGCATCTGATCAGCCGATATGGCGGCGCCGATCCGGAGCTGGCACCACTGGACAATCTGGGCAGTGACCAGTGGCAGAAAAACAAGCGCAAGGCCGCAGAGAAAATCCGCGATGCCGCCGTGGAATTACTGGACATTTACGCCAAGCGTGAATCGCGCGGCGGCTTCCCGTTCCGCTGCGACGACATCGACTACGACAAGTTTGCCGCCAGTTTCCCGTTCGAGGAAACACCCGATCAGCAGGACGCCATCAACGGTGTCATTGCCGACATGCAGTCTGCCCGCAGCATGGACCGACTGGTGTGCGGCGATGTCGGGTTCGGCAAAACCGAAGTCGCCATGCGCGCCGCCTTCATTGCCGTGCAGAATCACAAACAGGTGGTGATGCTGGTGCCGACCACCCTGCTCGCCCAGCAACACCACGACAGTTTTCGTGACCGTTTTGCTGACTGGCCGGTCAATATTGACCTGATCTCGCGTTTCCGCTCGGGCAAGGAACAGGATGCCACGCTGGAGAAAATCCGCGCCGGTAAAGTCGACATCATTATCGGCACGCACAAGCTGCTGCAGAACTCGATCAAGTACAAGGACCTGGGTCTGCTGATTATCGACGAGGAACACCGTTTTGGCGTGCAGCAGAAGGAACGTATCAAGGCCCTGCGTGCGGAAGTGGATATCCTCACACTGACCGCGACACCGATCCCCCGCACGCTCAACATGGCCATGTCGGGCGTGCGCGATCTGTCGCTGATTGTCACACCACCGGCCAAACGCCTGTCGGTGAAAACCTTTGTCCGCGAACAGCAGGACAGCCTGGTCAAGGAAGCCATCCTGCGTGAGCTGCTGCGCGGCGGGCAGCTGTTCTACCTGCACAATGAAGTCAAAACCATTGAACGCACGGCCGAGCATCTGCGTGATCTGGTGCCCGAAGCCCGTGTGTGTGTGGCGCACGGGCAATTGCCCGAACGTGAGCTGGAAGTGATCATGGCAGACTTCTATCACAAGCGTTACAACATCCTGGTGTGCTCGACCATCATCGAAACCGGCATCGATGTACCCAGCGCCAATACCATCATCATCGATCGCGCTGACAAGCTGGGCCTGGCGCAGCTGCACCAGTTGCGCGGACGGGTCGGACGCTCGCATCACCAGGCCTATGCCTACCTGCTGACGCCACCGCACAAGGCCATGTCCGCCGACGCGCTCAAGCGTCTGGATGCCATCACCGCCGCCAGCACGCTGGGCGCCGGCTTTACCCTGGCCAGCCACGACCTGGAAATACGGGGCGCCGGCGAGATTCTGGGTGAAGAGCAGACCGGGCACATGCAGAAAATCGGCTTCACGCTGTATACCGAAATGCTGGAGGAAGCCGTCAAGGCCATTCGTGAAGGCCGCACCCCCAATATCGACCTGGTGCTGCAAAGCGGCAGTGACATCAACCTGCGTGTACCGGCACTGATCCCCGAAGATTACCTGCCCGACATACACACCCGGCTGATCATGTACAAGCGCATCGCCGGTGCCCGCGATGATGAAGAGTTGCGCGATCTGCAAATTGAAATGATCGACCGGTTTGGACTGCTGCCCGATGCCGCCCGCATCCTGTTCTCGGTGACCGAGCTGAAACTGCGCGCCGAAGCCATGGGCATCAGCAAGATCGACGCCAGCGCCCAGACCGGGCGTATCGTGTTCCGCCAGCACACCCGGGTCGACCCGCTGTCCATCGTGCAGCTGGTGCAGAAACACTCACGCATCTACAAACTGTCAGGCCCCACCCAACTGGGCTTCACGCACGGGCAGGAAAAGGCCGTGGCCCGCATCGAGTTCATCAACAAGACCCTGGACCAATTGCGCCTTACGGCCGAGTAGACTGTTCAGCAGGCTTTGGCGAGCCTTGCTGCGGTCCTGCACGCAGGCGCGCAAAGTAATCACGGGCTGCAGCCGTCACCTTGCCGGACAACAGGAAGGTGGCGGTCATGGTCGGCACGGCCATCAACGCATACGCGGAATCGATGATGGCAAACACTGCTTCCAGTGGAATGATCGCACCTACCAGTACCAGTAGCGTGTAATAGTATTTGTAGGCATCCTGGTGGTGAGCGCCGATCAGGAAACCAAGACACTTGGCACCGTAGTACCAGAAAGTAAACATGGTGCTGGAAGCGAAGATCAGCACCACAAAGGCGATCAGGTAGGCGCCGACGTTGCCGGGCAATACCTCGGAGAATGCCATGGCGGTCATGGTGACCCCATCGACCAGCCCATCCTGCCACACCCCGGTCACCAGAATCACCAGCGCCGTGCAGGTACAGACAATCAGTGTATCAATCACCGGCCCCATCATGGCCACCAGGCCTTCACGCACCGGTTCTTCGGTTTTGGCAGCACCATGCGCCATGACCTCGGTGCCGATACCGGCTTCATTGGAGAATGCCCCGCGCATCACACCAATGGTCATCACCCCGACCAGGCCACCACCGACCGCCTGCGGTGAAATCGCCTCCTGCACTATCAGCCACAGGTAACCGGGCAGCTCAGTGATATGCGCCGCCAGGACCAGCAGTGTCATGGCCATATACAGACCCACCATTGACGGGACCAGCCGCACCGCGACATAACCGACCCGCCGGACACCGCCGAAAATCACCGACGCCACCAGCCCGGCCGAGAACAATCCGAACAGCAGGTTGAACACCAACGGATTCTGGCTGTCGGCCAGACCCGCCGGCGCAAACACCACCTCACGCATGACCTGGGTAAGCTGGTTGATCTGCACGATGGGCAGGGTGCCGATCAGCGCGGCGGTGGCAAACATGACTGCCAACCATTGCCAGCGCTTGCCCAGCCCTTCGCGGATGATATACATGGGGCCGCCCTGGACATCGCCACGACTGTCCTTGCCGCGGTACATGACCGCCAGCGTGCAGGTAAAAAACTTGGTGGCCACGCCCACCACGGCAGTGACCCACATCCAGAATACGGCACCGGGCCCACCCAGGCCGATGGCCAGCGCCACCCCGGCAATGTTGCCCATACCCAGCGTGCCGGACAGCGCCGCTGACAGAGCCTGCAGGTGACTCAGATCACCGGGATCGTCCTTGTTGTCATAGCGGCCGGTAAGGATGGCAATGGCGTGTGGAAAATAACGGTACGGTTGCAACCGGCTGATCAGTGCAAAATAGATACCGCCACCCACCAGCAAAATGATCAGTGGCATACCCCACAAAAAGCCCGCCAGTGTCTGCAGGCCATGTGTTATCGAATCCATCAGCTGTCCGCCTGTGCTATATTTATTGTTACGCCAATCCGGCAATTGATGCTAAAGGGTAGCAGAGTCTGGCCATGCTGAAAATCACGGGTATTTTCTGGCCTGTCCTGGCATTTGCTGACATTGACTCGCCTCGGTGACTGGGCAAGAATAGTGTCTCACCCGCGTACAAGGTCCCCATGACGAATTTTACCGGCAAGCTGATATCCAATAGCAGATTGATCTGGCTGGCGATCGCATTGAGCGGCCAATCGGCAACGGCGCAGGATGGCAGCCGCTGGTATCAGATTGAAGTCACCGTGTTCGCCCACGAAACCAGCAATACCCTTCAGGAGCGCTGGCCCACAGCCGACGAGCTGACACTGACCTACCCGGCGCGGGCGCGTGAACTGGACAGCCTGCTGAAGCATCTGACGCTGGAAGACTGGACGGTTTTGCAGCCGGCGCTCACCGCGACAGAGTCAACGGATACTGATGCGCCCGGTTTATCGGCCGGCCCCGACGCCCAACAACGCAGTGATTATCGTCTGCCTGATGCCGCGCGCGATGCATTTGTCGCCCTGCCCGCGGCAGCACATGATTTCACCCAGACCAATCGTGCCCTGAACGAGTCGTCCGCGTACCGGGTGTTGACGCACATGGCCTGGCGCCAGCCGGTGATGCGCGGCAGCGACGCCACACCGATTGTCGTTGCTGGTGGCCGGCAGTACGGGGATCAGCATGAACTGGCTGGCACGCTGACCATTCGTTTTAATCAGTCCCGCGACCGCGTCATGCTGGACACCGATCTGCGGCTGGCGCGTTTCAGCGCCGGTCAACAGACTGATGCGCCTGAGCAGCCCCGCTTTGACGTGACCGAGGTGTTCCCCATGCAGGACAGCCGGGCCATGCGCAGTAATGAGTTCCATTATCTGGACCATCCTGCCATGGGCGTGCTGGTGCAGGTATTTCCTTACGAGCCGCCGGCGGCGCCGGTCAACACGCTTACCGGAAGCGCGTCGCCGATGTGAGCAGCAGGCGATGAATCTGCCCCATGCCCTGGTCCAGCACCGCACGGATACCGGCCATGGTAATGACCTCATCGGACAGGCCCGCCGCCCAGTTCACCGACAGACACACACTGGCATAGGCCAGATCCAGCTCCCGCGCCAGCGCCGCTTCCGGCATGCCGGTCATGCCGATCATGTCGCAGCCGTCGTGTTGCAGACGCCTGACCTCGGCAACGGACTCCAGCCGCGGCCCCTGCGTGGCACCATAGACGCCTTGCGGCCAGACCGGCAGATTCAGCTGCCCGGCGCTGTCCAGCAGTAGCTCGCGCAGCGACTGACTGTAGGGATGGGTAAAGTCAATATGCGTGACGCTGGCAGTGAACCGGTCGGCGGACACAATATCCATCTCCTCACCGTCAAAATAGGTGTGCGCGCGGCCATGGGTATAATCAATGATCTGCTCCGGCACCGCGATGACACCCGGTCCCATCTGCCGGTGGATACCGCCCACCGCATTGACCGCCAGCACCGCTGTCACACCGAGCTCGCGCAGGGCAAACATGTTGGCGCGATAGTTGATACGATGCGGTGGCACTGTGTGCCCACGGCCATGGCGCGGCAGAAAGTGCACACGCGCCGCCACACCGGGCAGCCGGCCGCTGGCCACCTGCACGGCAGCGTCCTGGTAAGGGGTCTGTTGCTCGGCTATCTGTTCCACATCAAAACCGGGCAACTCATTCAGGCCGGTGCCGCCAATAAACGCTAACATAGTCTGTCTCCTGTCTGTCAGGCGGCAGTATAACAACGAAAACCCGACAGTGGTGTTGACAGCATGCGCACAACTATTCCTAAAATGGTGGTCTCGATGTATCGGTCATGGAATACCCGATGAAACGACTTCTCAAGCTGCTGTGGCACCAGCAACAGCACCTGCCCGACGCAGTGTCCCGCGCCATCTACAAGCAGATGCGCAAACGCGGCTACGCCCCTGCCTACGACTTCACGACCGATTTTTTTGGTCTTGAGTACGACGGCAACCTGCGCAACAACATCGATTTTGCCATTTATTTTTACGGTGCTTTTGAAAAGCCCCTGCTGTTTTTCATGCGCGATGCCCTGCACGCCATTGCCGGTGTCGAGGGCGTGTTTGTCGACGTCGGCGCCAATGTCGGGCAGCATGCGCTGTTCATGTCACAGCGCGCCCACCGGGTGATTGCGTTTGAACCCTATGCCCCGGTACGCGAGCGTCTGGCGCACCAGATTCGCCTGAACGCCATCCGCAACATCACCGTGGAGCCGGTGGGTCTGAGTGACGAGACTGCTCACCAGGCTTTCTACGCGCCCACCGGTGACAACGCCGGCATTGGTTCCTTTGATGTCAGCACCACGGAAAAAGGCAATACGCTGCTCGGAGACCTGCACGTGATTCGCGGTGACGACTATTTTGCCGTGAACCCGCCCGACTACCTGCATCTGATCAAACTGGACGTGGAAGGTTTCGAGAAACCGGCGCTGCAGGGGCTGCAACAAACCCTGCAACGCTACCGTCCGCTGATTGTCTGTGAGCTGAGCTACGGCAACGCGCTGTCGTTCAAGACCCGGGATGAGATCATGCAGTGCCTGCCGGAAAATTATGTACTGCTGCAGTTTAACAAGCGCAAGTCAGATGGCAGCAAAAACCGGCGCAAGGATGGCCGCACAAGAATCAGCGGCGCCTATGATCTGATCCCCTATGCCGGGCCGCTGGACAAGGGTCAGGATGACCTGATCGCCTGTCCGCTGGAGTACCGGCAGACAATTCCGCGCGTTGGCTAGTAGTTGCGCTTTCAGATACCTCTCCGTTTGGACAACGGCCCGGCCAGCGGGTAGCAGATCCAGCCCGACCGCCTTCTTTTGGCATTCACCGGGCGGTGCGGAACTCGACGTCGCGGCTGCGCCGCTCCGGACTCAAACAGTCCTACCGCTTTTTCCGGAGAATGCCAAAAGAAAAAACGCGGCCTGATTGGGCTGAATGCTGCCACCCGCTACCCGGGCCTTTTGCAACCGTCCATGCGGGCTACGAACCTGCGGATTTGCACGAGGGACGGGGGTCGGAGGGAGCGCTGGGAACCAATCAGGCCATGTTTTCTTCTTTGCTCACGCACCCGATCAGCGGGAGGACTGTCTGAGTCCCGAGCGGCAGCGCCGCGAGGTCGCCCGTTTTTGAAATCATAGGCGCCCCGCCGGGTGCGGGAGCAAAGAAGATGGTCGGTTCACAGTGTCCCTCCGATTCCCGGCCCGATCTCATCAGGACCACAATCAACTACCCGCTGGCCGGGCCGATCTCGATCGAAGCACCTTGCCGTTTTGTCGAACGTGCAGGTTCTCATCCCGCCGCAGCCGCAAACAAAAAAGGCCACCTGACGGTGACCTTTTTTGTTTGGCGCGCCCGGCAGGAATCGAACCTGCAACCCCCGGCTTAGAAGGCCGGTGCTCTATCCGATTGAGCTACGGGCGCAAAGCAGGCTCTGCTCCGCTGCTGGGAATATGGGGTGGCTGATGGGGCTCGAACCCACGACAACCGGAGTCACAGTCCGGGGCTCTACCAACTGAGCTACAACCACCATAAATCAACTGTCGATCGCTATGACCAATGCATACGTTTGCGAAATTGGTCGGGGTAGAGAGATTTGAACTCCCGACATCCTGCACCCAAAGCAGGCGCGCTACCAGACTGCGCTATACCCCGAAACTCGCCCCGAAAACATACCATCGTCATCGCGAGGACGGCATAATACTCATGGAGGGCAACTCCGTCAACGATTGATTGGAATTTCTACTCCCGTTCAATGCGCCAACGGCTGCCTTCGGCGCCATCTTCCACCACCACTTTCATGGCATTGAGTTTATCGCGGATCTCATCTGCGAGCGCCCAGTTTTTATCCAGTCGCGCCTGACGTCGCTGGGCAATCAACGCATCGATGGCCTGCGCATCCACGTCCGCAGCGCTGTTGCGCAGGAAGACCTCAGGCACGTCCTGCAACAGGCCCAGCACACCACCGAGCTTCACCATTAGCCGCGCCAATTCAGCGGCATGCACAGCATCCAGGTCCCGGGCTTTGTTCAGGTCACGGGCCAGTTCAAACAGCACGGCGATTGCTTCGGCGGTATTAAAATCGTCATCCATGGCCTGCCGAAAGGCTTTTTCGTATTGGCTGTTGGTCAGGTCACGGGCCTGCTCGGCGCCGGCACCGCGGATGGCCAGATACAGTCGCTCCAGTGACGCAGCGGCCTGCTCCAGGCCCTGATCCGAATAATTGATGGGGCTGCGATACTGACTGGCAACCAGCAGATAGCGCACCACTTCAGCCGGGTATCTGGCCAGAACGTCGCGCACGGTGAAGAAATTGCCCAGCGATTTGGACATTTTTTCATTGTCGACACGCACCGAGCCATTGTGCATCCAGTACCGGGCAAAATGTTTACCGGTGGCCGCCTCCGACTGTGCAATCTCGTTCTCATGATGCGGGAACATCAGGTCCGAGCCGCCCCCGTGAATATCAAACGAATCACCGAGGCAGCAGGTCGACATCGCCGAGCACTCGATGTGCCAGCCCGGACGCCCGTAACCCCAGGGCGAGTCCCAGCCTACATCGTCGTCCTTGGCTGCTTTCCACAATGCAAAATCCCGCGGGTCACGCTTCAGTTCACCGACTTCGATACGGGCGCCCGCCAGCAACTCTTCCGGATTCTTGTTGGACAGCTTGCCGTAGCCGTCGAACTGACGCACCGCGTAATACACATCGCCATTGCTGGCACGATAGGCATGATCACTGGCAATGAGTTTTTCAATCATGGCGACGATGTCTGCAATGTGCGCCGTCGCCCGTGGCTCATGGTCCGGCTGCAACACGAACAGCGCGGCTTCATCTTCGCGCGTGGCGGTGATAAAACGCTCGGTCAGGTCAGCAAAATACTCGCCATTTTCCCGGGCCCGACGCAAGATCTTGTCGTCGATATCGGTGATATTGCGCACATAATTGACGTCATAACCCAGATACCGCAGATACCGCACGACCACATCGAAGGCAACCAGCATGCGGGCGTGGCCAATGTGGCTGTAGTCGTACGTCGTCAAACCGCAGACATACATGCTCACCTTGCCCGGTTGCAGCGGCTCAAAGCGTTCCTTTCTGCGTGTCAGCGTGTTGTAGATCTGTAAATCGTTGCTCATCATCCTGATATCTTCGCCCATGAATCGCGCAGGCTGACCGTCCGGTTGACCACCAGTCTGCCGGGTGCACTGTCAACACGGTCAACACAGAAATAACCTTCCCGCTCGAACTGGAAGCTGTCTTCGGCCGCCGCTGTCGCCAGTGACGGCTCAGCCAGGCAACCGGTCAATATCTGCAGCGAATCCGGGTTCAGACTGCTCTTGAAGTCACCCAGTGCCTTGTCGTCGGGATTGGCGTTCAGGAACAGTCTGTCGTAAATGCGGACTTCTGCCGGCACCGCGGCAGCAGCGGGGACCCAGTGAACCACGCCCTTGACCTTGCGACCGACCGGGTTCTGACCCAGCGTCTGGTCATCGTAACTGCAGCGTAACTCAATGACCTCGCCGGCAGCATTCCTGATGACCTCGTCACAACGAATCACGTAGGCACCGCGCAGGCGGACCTCGGCGCCGGTGGTCAGGCGCTTGAACCCGGGCGGGGGCACTTCTTCAAAGTCACTGCGATCGATAAACAGCTCGGCAGCAAACGGCAGTTCCCGGTGCCCGATATCCTTTTTTGGATGCCTGGGCAGCTGCAGAATTTCCTGTTTGTCCGCCGGATAGTTGGTGAGCGTGACTTTTAGCGGGCGCAGCACACACATCGCGCGTGGCGCATGGGTGTCCAGATCTTCACGGATGCTGTGCTCCAGCATGCCCACATCAACAATGCTTTCGCTGCGACTCATGCCGATCATGTCGCAGAAGTGACGAATGCTGTGCGGGGTGTAACCGCGCCGGCGCAGGCCTGACAGCGTCGGCATGCGTGGATCATCCCAGCCGGACACCAGGCTGAGCTCCACCAGTTCCTTGAGTTTGCGTTTGCTCATCACGGTGTAGTTGATGTTCAGCCGCGCAAATTCGGTCTGCTCGGGCAGCACATAGGCCGCCTCCGGCGCCTTGTTGCCCAGTGCCACGCAGGCAGCATCGAGCGACTCGGCCGGCAGGTTCTGCAGAATCCAGTCGTACAGTGGCCGGTGATCCTCAAACTCCAGTGTGCACAGGGAATGTGTGACATGTTCCAGCGCATCGGAAATGCAATGCGCGTAGTCATACATCGGATAGACTTTCCAGGACTCGCCGGTCTGATGATGGTTGATGCTGCGAATACGATAGATGACCGGATCGCGCATATTGATATTGGGTGAGGCCATATCAATTTTCGCGCGCAGACTGTGGCTGCCGTTGGCAAATTCGCCGGCCTGCATGCGTGTAAACAGATCCAGGTTTTCCTCGACACTGCGCTCGCGGAACGGACTGTCGCGCCCGGGTTCGGTCAGCGTGCCCCGATATTCACGTGCCTGATCCGGCGTCAGGCTGCACACATAGGCTTTGCCCAGACGAATCAGCTCAATGGCGAAGTCGTACAGATACTGAAAATAGGATGATGTGTAGCGCACCTCGCCCTGCCAGTCGAAACCCAGCCAGCGGATGTCCTCGCGAATTGCATCGATGTATTCCTGGCTTTCTTTTTCCGGGTTGGTGTCATCAAAGCGCAGATTGCAGGCCCCCTGATAACCGGCATCCAGATAGGACCGGGCCAGACCGAAGTTCAGGCAGATCGATTTAGCATGACCGATGTGCAGAAATCCGTTGGGTTCCGGGGGAAACCGGGTCTGTACGCGACCACCGTGCTTGCCCGCCGCCAGGTCCTGATCAACCAGGTGGCGGATAAAATGTGACGGACCCTTGTGGTCGATTCTGTCAGCGTTCGCGGGCGTTTCGGCGTGATCGGTGTTGCTGGCATCTGTCATAGTGGCAATTCTGCTTTCTCGGAAGGCTTAAAGCCACTATTATAACGTTTTGTGGCCACCATCATCTACAACTAACCACGACAACCAACAAGAGCGCAGTGCATTATGATTGTTTTTAAAACCAACTACGGTGATATCCAGGTTGAGCTGGATTTTGACAACGCCCCGCTGTCAGCAGCGAATTTTCTGGCTTATGCCCGCAGCGGCTTCTACGACGGCACCATCTTTCACCGTGTGATCGACAACTTCATGGTCCAGGGCGGCGGTTTCGGCTCCGGCATGGAGCAGAAAGACAATGGCGAACCGATTCAGAACGAAGCTGACAACGGCCTGACCAATGACGCCGGTACGCTGGCCATGGCACGCACCTCGGACCCGCATTCAGCCACTTCACAGTTCTTCATCAATGTCAGCGACAACAGCTTTCTCAACCATAAGAACAAGACCCCGCAGGGCTGGGGTTATGCGGTGTTCGGCAAGGTGACCGACGGCATGGACGTGGTCAATCGCATAAAACAGTGCAAAACCGGTTATGTGGGCGGCCATCAGGATGTACCATTGGACGAAGTGGTCATCAAATCAACGGAAGTGACTTACCCGGACACTCTCTGAGTATGAGCAACAACGCGAACAAAACCCTGTTTATCTCCGATCTGCATCTGGATACGGACACGCCGGGCATACTGCAAAGTCTGCTCGCCGTCCTGCACGATCGCGCTGAAGGCGCCGATGCGCTGTATATCCTGGGGGACCTGTTCGAAGCATGGGTGGGCGACGACGATCAGAGTGATATTGCCGATGCCGTCGCCACCGCCCTGATGTCACTGAGTCAGGCCGGCACGGCGGTTTATCTGATGCACGGCAACCGCGATTTTCTGCTTGGCGAGGATTTTGCCGCGCGCTGTGGCGCCACCCTGCTGGCCGACCCGACCGTCATTGAGTGTTACGGCCGGCGCGTGGCGCTGTCGCATGGCGACAGCCTGTGTACCCGCGACACGGCCTACATGACGTTCCGCAAGCAGATGCGAGATCCGGCATGGCAGCAGGCGTTTCTCGATCGCCCCCTGCTGGAGCGACACATGGTGGCACAGCAGATCCGCCAGAAAAGCCAGGACGCCAACAGCCACAAAGCCTCCGACATCATGGACGTCACCCATCAGGAGGTCATCAAGCTGATGGAGAGCCTGCAGGTTGATATCCTCATCCATGGCCACACTCACCGACCCGGCATCCACACCATCCGTCTGCATGATGCCATCAATGGCAGTGACGAAGCGGTCCGTATCGTGCTCGGCAGCTGGGATCAGAAGGCCTGGGTACTGGAGTTCAGCCCCGAGGGTTATGCGCTCACGCCCATGGCGCATCCGCAGCCTGCCGCACCCACCAAACCGGCAAAAGCAGCAAAAGCCTGAGCAGCCCTCAAGACTGTCAGGATGATAGCTCGGGGAAATAGCGGATACGGTGTGCCTCACACAGTCGCAGTAGCTGCACGTCCATGTCTTCAGCCAGTTCGGGCAGCGACAGATGACGCCATGGCTGGCGAATCTCGACGCCGTACCCCGACAGATCCTGAATCTGGCGATGGCGCTTTTTCAGCAGACTGTGCAGCCAACTGGCCGGCGACAGGTCCGGATTGCACGGTACCGCCTGGCGCTTGAGGCCGGCTGCCAGCGTCTGCGCGGAGCGAATGATAAAACGATCGTCCACGATAGGCTGCACCAGCGCCTCAATGCGCTGCAGTACCGCCCGTTTTTCGTCGTCCGAATAAGCGTTCCAGTCGATCACCTCAAATGCAAAGCGCTTGCAGCCGCGGCAGATGGGGTCACCGACTGAGGTGGTCGAGCAAATGCCGATGCACGGCGTTTTCACCGGTGCTTGAGTCATAAGTTGTCTCGGTCTGGTTGTCCGTCAACGACGTACAACTGGAAATTTTTGCCATTTTACACTAAAATCAGCACCCATTTTTCACCGCTTACCGAATCTATCATCATTACCGTATCAGAGGGGATAACTGTGTTAGAAGCATATCGCAAACACGTGGCCGAACGCGCTGACATGGGCATTGTGCCCAAACCACTGGACGCAGCGCAGGTTGCGGAGCTGGTCGACCTGCTCAAAAGCCCGCCGGCCGGCGAAGAGGAATTCATCCTGGATCTGATCACCAACCGCGTGCCGGCTGGCGTTGATGAAGCCGCCTACGTCAAGGCCGGCTTTCTGTCTGCCGTGGCCAAGGGTGAAGTGACCTCCCCCCTGATCGATAAAAAACACGCCGTCAAACTGTTGGGCACCATGCTGGGTGGCTACAACATCACCACTCTGGTGGACCTGCTGGACGACAAGGAACTGGGCGAAGCGGCTGCCGAAGAGCTTAAACATACCCTGCTGATGTTTGATGCCTTCCATGACGTGGAAGAAAAAGTCAAAGCCGACAACGCCAATGCCAAGACGCTGATGCAGTCCTGGGCCGACGCCGAATGGTTCCTGAACAAGCCGGAAGTGCCAAAGAAGCTGACGACCACTGTCTACAAGGTACCCGGCGAAACCAATACCGATGACCTGTCACCGGCACCCGATGCCTGGTCACGTCCGGACATTCCATTACACGCGCTGGCCATGTACAAGATGCCACGTGAAGGCGTCACCAATGCCGCCGAACAGATTGCCGAGCTGAAGAAAAAGGGCCACCCTGTCGCCCTGGTCGGTGACGTCATGGGTACCGGCTCATCACGCAAATCAGCCACCAACTCGGTGCTGTGGAATATCGGTGACGATATCCCCTATATCCCCAACAAGCGCGACGGCGGTATCTGTATCGGTGGCAAGATTGCCCCTATTTTCTTTAACACCATGGAAGATGCCGGCGCCCTGCCCATTGAATGTGATGTGGAGAACATGAACACCGGCGATGTCATTGATATTTACCCGTACGAAGGTAAAGTGCTGAAACACGGCAGCGATGAGCGGGTGTGTGACTTTGAGTTGAAAACCGACGTGCTGCTCGACGAAGTGCGCGCCGGTGGCCGTATCCCGCTGATCATCGGTCGTGGCCTGACCGACAAGGCACGCGCCTCGCTGGGCCTGCCGCACTCCACCGTCTTCCGCATCCCATTCCAGGTTGCCGATAGCGACAAGGGTTTTACCCTGGCCCAGAAAATGGTGGGCAAGGCCTGTGGCGTCAAGGGCGTGCGCCCGGGCAGCTACTGCGAACCCAAAATGACCACCGTTGGCTCCCAGGACACCACGGGGCCGATGACCCGCGACGAGCTGAAAGACCTGGCCTGTCTGGGTTTCTCCGCCGACCTGGTGATGCAGTCCTTCTGTCACACCGCGGCGTATCCCAAACCGGTCGACATCGACACCCAGCACACCCTGCCTGACTTTATCCAGACCCGTGGCGGTGTGGCACTGCGTCCGGGCGATGGCATCATCCACAGCTGGCTGAACCGCATGCTGCTGCCTGACACGGTCGGCACCGGTGGTGACTCTCACACGCGCTTCCCGCTGGGCATTTCCTTCCCGGCCGGTTCCGGCCTGGTGGCCTTTGCTGCTGCGACGGGCGTGATGCCGCTGGACATGCCGGAATCGGTACTGGTGCGTTTCACCGGCGAGATGCAGCCTGGCATCACCCTGCGTGATCTGGTCAATGCCATTCCGTACGCAGCCATTCAGTCAGGCGACCTGACCGTGGCCAAGAAAGGCAAAAAGAACATTTTCTCCGGCCGTATTCTGGAGATTGAAGGGCTGCCGGATCTGAAGGTTGAACAGGCCTTCGAGCTGTCGGATGCTTCCGCCGAGCGTTCTGCTGCTGGCTGCACCATTCGCCTGGGCCAGGAACCGATCATTGAATACTTCAAGTCCAATATTGCCCTGCTGCGCTGGATGATCAGTGAAGGGTATGGCGATGCCCGTACGCTGGAGCGTCGTGCCCGTGCCATGGAAGCCTGGCTTGAAGAACCCAAATTGATGGAACCGGACGCGGATGCCGAATACCACAAGATCATCGAGATTGACCTGAACGAGATCAAAGAGCCACTGCTGGCCTGTCCCAACGATCCGGATGACGTGAAAACATTGTCTGACGTCCAGGGCACCAAGATCGATGAAGTGTTCATTGGTTCGTGCATGACCAACATCGGTCATTTCCGCGCCGCCAGCGAAGTGCTGAAACAGGTAAAAGGCTCGTTGCCAACTCGCTTGTGGATTTCCCCGCCAACCAAGATGGATCAGCATCAGTTGACCGAAGAAGGTATCTACAGCGTGTTTGGTGTGGCCGGTGCACGCACGGAAATGCCGGGCTGTTCACTGTGCATGGGTAACCAGGCACGGGTTGCGCCCAGGTCTACAGTGATCTCCACCTCGACACGAAACTTCCCGAACCGCCTGGGCGACGGTGCCAATGTTTACCTGGCATCCTCAGAGCTGGCGGCAGTGGCATCGGCGCTGGGCAAGATCCCGACCATGGATGAGTACATGTCGTATATGGGTAATGTGAAAACCATGTCGGACAACATCTACCGGTATCTGAACTTTAATGAGATCAAGTCGTACATGGAGGCGGCGGAGCGTCAGAAGGCGATTCCGGTGACCAACATCGCTAGCGTTGCCTGACGATCTTAAGTTCTTGCGAGAAACGGCTCGGGCGGTGGGTATCAACTCACTGTCCGGGCCGTTTTTTTTGTAGCTGCCAACAGGTTATTGTTTGACCAGATTCTATTGGAGTGCGGCCCGGGTAGCGGGTAGCAGATCCAGCCCGACCGCCTCCTTTTGTGATTCACCGGGCGGTGCGGAACTCGACGTCGCGGCTGCGCCGCTCCGGACTCAGACAGTCCTACCGCTTTTTCCGGTGAATCACAAAAGGAGAAACGCGGCCTGATTGGGCTGAATGCTGCTACCCGCTACCCGGGCCTTGTGCGAGTCTGCGGCAACCATTTCTCTGAGGCCTTGCACGAGGGCCGGGGGGCGGAGGGAGCGCTGGGAACCAATCAGGCCATGTTTTCTTCTTTGTCCCCGCACCCGATCAGCGGGAGGACTGTCTGAGTCCCGAGCGCCAGCGCCGCGAGGTCGCCCGTTTTTGAAACCATAGGCGCCCCGCCGGGTGCGGGGGCAAAGAAGATGGCCGGTTCACAGTGTCCCTCCGATTACCGGCCCGCTCTTCAACATGATGCAACCAGCCATCTTGCAGGAATAAAAAGAGTGCCGAAGGACGTGCAGCAACCCCCCGACACTAAAAGGTGAGTTCCTTAGCGTTTCTCAACCCAATAATCTGTCACCACCCCATCACGTATCTCCAGTGCCAGCGTCTCCGCAGATTCCCGCTCGACGTTGATGTTGAACAACAGAAACAGGCCGATTTCCGACTCCGACTCCGAGGTGTTGCGATAACGCCATACTTCCATGCCGTTGTCATAGGTGCTCACGCGATCCGGGCTGCCAAAATTGCTGCGTATCCATGCCGCGTCGGTGCTGCCCACGGTCACCCGGTCCAGCTCCGCCTCACTCCACTGCTGATCGCCGATGCTTTCGCGCGAGTCGACGACAAACAGGCAGCCGGTCATGGTTGCTGCCACCAGTATCAATGCAAAAAATCTGATCATGCGTTTTTCTCCTTTGTTGTTAGAGGCCGAGCCCGTGGTTTTGGCAGGACTCACCTGTGACGTCTGTTGTCTCCCGTATGGGTTAGCAGCTTCCGTGCCAACCTGAGATAAAACAGTATGTCGTTGTTTTACAATGCGTTAAAAAATCACCTGGGCATTCTGCAACGGCGCCAGACACCCCTTTTTCTCAATGCAGACCACCTGTTGGTCAAATCCACCAACATCGCCCACGAACACTTAAGCACTGGCTGGCTGAATGACAACTGAACCGGCAACGCGATGCACCGCTACATCGGCGCGGCAGAGTGACGTGACGCCGCAGAACCTGAACCCTATACTGAATACCTGCCAACCACGTACTGGGAAGTCACGATGAAGCGCTGGAACCTGACTCTGAAAAAACCACTGGCGGCGGCCCTGTTGGGCGCCCTGCTGACCTCTGTGTCGACACCGCTGCTGGCGCAGAATGAAATCATTCGCGGTGAGCTGCCGCCGATGCCCGAGGTGGACTGGATCGTCGCGCCGGACGGGTATCAGGTGGAGGAGTTCGCCACGGATCTTCAGGTGGTCTGGACCATCAGGTTCGCGCCCGATGGCCGTATGTTTGTCACCGAACGGCCGGGGCGTGTTCGCATCATTTCGGCAGACGGCGTGATGGATCCGCAGCCCTGGCTGGCGATTGAGGAACGCATATTCTTTCAGGGCGAAAGTGGCCTGACCGGTCTGGCTTTTCACCCGAATTATCCGGAAGACCCGCGCGTTTATGTCATGTACACCTATATGACCGACGAAGGGCCGTATAACCGCATCAGTTATTACACTGACAATCAGGGGCGTGCGGGGCAGGAAACCGTCCTTTATGACGAGCTCGCGGCACAGGCGCGCGGCGGCAGCCACAGCGGCGGTACGTTGCAGTTTGGTGATGACGGCATGCTGTATGTGGCAACCGGTGATGCCTTTGAGCGGCAGCGCTCCAATGACCTGCAGGACCTGTCAGGCGCCGTTCTACGCATCACGCCCGATGGCGAGGTGCCGGCCGACAATCCCTGGCCTGGCAATCCTATTTGGGCTCATGGCATGCGCAACCCTCACGGCCTGAGCTGGCAACCGGGCACCGGCAACCTGTTTGCCGGCGACCACGGTCCCACGGGCGAGGACCAGCTGATGGCACATGATCGCATCATTGTGCTGCAGGGCGGCCAGCACCATGGCTGGCCGGTGATGGTGGGCGCCATCGGTTCACCCGATTACGTGGATCCGATTCTCACGTTTGTGCCCTCTTCGCCACCGGGGGATGTGATGTTCTACAATCATGACCTGATGCCGGCATTAAAGAACGATCTGTTTGTATCCGTGCTGGGTTTCCAGCCACAGGACAGACAGAACCTGATGCGCATTCGTTTTCAGGATCCCGCAGACCCGACCCGGCCAACCGCCATCGAGCGCTGGTTCAATGATGGTGAAGGCAACAGTGTCTACGGCCGCCTGCGGGCATTGGCGACCGGTCCTGACGGGGCGTTATATGTCGGCACCAGCAACCACGACGGGCGACAGATGACCGCCAGCCATCGTGAGCAGCCGGACCGTATTTTGCGCATCACCCCGAGGTAACGTTTACACCAGGCTCTTGCTGACCACTTCGTAGACATCCTTGGACAGCTCCGGCGCGGCCTGCACGCGTTCAAGCTGCGCCTTCATCAGCTGCTGTCTTGCCGGGCTATACCTTTTCCAGCGTGTCAGCGGCGTCAACAGGCGTGCGGCAATTTGCGGATTGAGCCGGTTAAGGACGATAACCTGATCAGCAAGGAAGCTATAACCCTCGCCACTGAGGTCGTGGAAATTGACGGCATTCATATTACAGAACGCGCCGATCAGTGCCCGCACCTTGTTGGGATTGCGGATATCAAACGCCTCGTGCGCCATCAGCGCTTTGACCTGCTGCAACGTGCCAGGGCGCGACGCGGTGGCCTGCACGCTGAACCATTGATTGACCACCAGCGACTCATGCTGCCAGCGCTGATAGAAGTCTTTAAGTGCCAGCGTTCGCAGCGTCTCGGCTGAGGGTGCCCGGCTGTTGATCAACAGGCGCAGTGCGGCATCAACATCCGTCATGTTGCCGGCCTCGTCAAACTGCCTGTAGCACACTTCCAGCCAGCCCGGCTCCTGAGTGCGCACCAGATAGGCCAGGCAGCAGTTTTTCAGGGCACGCCGGGCAATGTTCGCTGCATCCGCACTGTAGGGCGCATCGGACTGGCACAATGCATAGAGCTCGGCAAACGCCGACGCATGCTCCGTGGCCAGTCTGTCTGCCAGACTCTCCCGTGCCGCATGAATACCATCCACATCGATTTCATCGGACAGTTCACCCAGGTAAGCCTCTGATGGCAGGCTCAGTAACTGCGCCAACATGGCCTGATCCAGTTCACCGGCGCCCCGCGCGTCCTCCACGGCACTGCGCAGGACGTTGCCGACCGCATCGATCAGCCGCGCATCAATATCGGGCTGCTGACCCGACTGCTGCGCTTGCAGCATCTCCTGAATAACAGCGACCGCCAGGTCCTGGGCCGCACTCCAGCGATTAAAACCGTCGCTGTCGCGGGTCATGATAAACAGCAGCTCATCGCGTGAATAATCAAACTGCAACTTTACCGGCGCAGAAAAACCACGCAACAGCGACGGTACGGGCTTGCTGGCGACGCCGTTGAACACAAAGCTCTGCAGCTCCCGGGTCACGTCCAGCACCCGCTCGACAGGCGCTGCCACGCTGGCCGAGCCCTGTTCGCCGGCCAGCACCAGTGGCAGATCATTACCATCGCTATCCAGCAGCCCCATGCGCAGCGGGATATGCAACGGTTCCTTGTGTGACTGCTCCGGGGTCGGCGGGCAGGATTGCCGTACCAGCAATTCGTAGGTCTGGGCCGACGCATCATAGTTGGCGCTGACCTTGAGCTGCGGCGTGCCCGCCTGCGTGTACCAGCGTCGGAACTGGGTCAGGTCAACACCACTGGCGTCTTCCATGGCCAGCACAAAATCCTCAGTGGTGACGGCCTGGCCATCATGGCGCTGGAAATACAGATCCGACCCGGCCCGGAAATGATCCGGACCCAGCAATTCACGGATCATGCGCACAACTTCCGCGCCTTTTTCGTAGATGGTCAGGGTGTAGAAATTGGAAATCTCCATATAGGCGTCAGGTCTCACTGGGTGCGCCATGGGGCCGGCGTCTTCAGCGAACTGGGCGGTACGCAGGAAGCTGACATCCTCCACCCGTTTGACCGTGGGCGAACCCATGTCCGCGGAAAATTCCGCATCGCGGAACACCGTAAAGCCTTCCTTGAGACTGAGCTGAAACCAGTCGCGACAGGTCACCCGGTTGCCCGACCAGTTGTGGAAGTACTCATGCGCCACCACCGCTTCGACACGCTGGAAGGCGAGATCCGTGGTGGTCGCCGGGTTGGCGAGTACGCAGGAGGTATTAAAAATATTCAGGCCCTTGTTTTCCATGGCGCCCATATTGAAATCATCCACCGCGACAATCATGAAAATATCCAGATCGTACTCGCGGCCATACACCTCTTCATCCCAGCGCATGGCATGTTTCAGCGATGCCATGGCGTGATCACATTTATCCAGGTCTTTTTCTTCGACGAAAATGCGCAGCGTAATATCGCGCTGCGTGCAGGTCGTGAACCGGTCTTCAATAAACTGCAGATCACCGGCCACCAGCGCAAACAGGTAGCAGGGTTTGCGGAACGGATCTTCCCAGCTGACCCAGTGCCGGCCGTCATCAAACTCACCATGGGCGATATCGTTGCCATTGGACAACAGGACCGGGTATTTTTGTTTATCAGCAACGATGGTGGTGGTGAAGACCGACATCACATCGGGCCGGTCCAGGTAGTAGGTAATTTTGCGGAAACCCTCGGCTTCGCATTGCGTGCAGAACATCGTGCGCGACTTGTACAGCCCTTCCAGGCTGGTATTTTCCTGAGGCTTGATCAGCGTGACGCATTCCAGCACAAAACCCTCGTCCAGCGACTGATCGGCCAGGGCTGACAGCGACCTGATGGTCAGCGATTCCTCGCCAATCACATAGTCGTCAGGCGCCAGGTCCCTGCCGTCGATGCGCAGCGACACCAGCGCCATGTCCTGACCGTCCAGCAGCAGCGAATCCTCACTGTTGTCCACCCGCGCCGGGTTGCGCCGGATCAGCAGTGTCGAGCTGACCCGGGTCTGTGTCTCGCCCAGCTCAAAGTGCAATTCTGTTTTGTCTATCAGAAAAGCCGGAACGGTGTAGTCTTTCAGAAAAATGGTAGTGGCTTGTGCGTCTCGCATACTCTTGATTACCTCTTGCAGCCGATATGTTATGAACTGCTTAATTCGACATGATAGCCGGCGTAGCGTCGGACATTGATAACGCCACCATCAAACATCAGATACTGTCCCTTGATGCCCAGCAATGTGCCTTCCACCAGAGGGTCCTTGTCAAAATTGTAGGACGCGATTTTATCCGGATAACCCTGCACCGGGTAACGGATGGTGATCGGGTCGACCCCGTTCAGCACACTGATCGCGTGAAAACCGAAGCGCTGAATCATGTCCTGCAGATCATCGTGGCACAGCGCCAGCAGACGCGCTTTCTCCGCCAGCAGATCGACGTCGCGATCACCTTCGCGCAGCATGTCGCGCCAGTTGGTTTTGTCGGCAACATGCTGTTTGAACATGACTTCCAGCGCACCGCTTTGCAGACGGCTTCTGACCCGTACTATGGGCAAGGCCTGCACGGCGCCCTGATCAACCCAGCGCGTAGGCACCTGTGTCGCCCGGGTAATGCCCACCTTGATACCGGACGAGTTGGCCAGATAAATGATGTGGTCCTGCATGCAGAATTCTTCGCCCCAGGCCGGCTCGCGGCAGGTTCCCTGATCATAGTGGCATTTTTCCGGGTGAATGATGCAGCTGTCGCATTGCGCCAGAGACTGGAAACAGGGGTAACAGTAACCGCCGTTAAAACTCTTGTTGGTATTGCGCCCGCAGTGCACGCATTCAATCCTGCCGGTGTAACGCAGCCTGACGGTTTTGCCCAGTAGTGCATTCATCGGCGTGACGCTGTCTGCCAGCGGCAGACCATAGTCAACCGGGGCCTGCAGGCGACTCTGCATTTTGCGCATCAGGCCTTGAGCCAGAACATCCATCCGATGATTTCTCCTGTCTAGAGTCGGTACTGCGCGGTGCTCAGCTCAGTGTTTGGTGACATTGATGGGCATGACCTGGTCATGATCCTGTTCGGTCGCGGCCGGATCGTCACAGTCGGTTTTTTTCAGCCCGGTGCGATCAATGTAACCAACACGCTGCTGCTCGGGCAGGTACGCCTCCTCGTAGGCAATGATAGCCTGCAGGCAGGATTCCAGTTGCTCGGCACTGAGCTTGCGACCGTCCGGCCAGCGCCCGAGTTCCACAGCGGTTTTCAGATTCATGTGTACTTCAGGATTCATCATGGCGAGGATATCCTGCAAAGATTCGATATTTTTGTCAGACATAGGACTCTCTTATCTGTTTGCCAATAACTTGCCCAGCACCACGCCGGCCAGCATGCCACTGAGCAGACCACCCAGGTGCGCTGCGGTGGCGATCATGCCCGATGCCAGGATCCCCATTAATACCAGCGCCACCAGGAACACCATGATCATGGCGGTCGGCAGACGCAATGCGGATTGCGGTTGCACCGTCTGCCACATCCAGATGAAACCCAGCAATCCGTACACCACACCGGACATGCCACCAAACATGCCGTTACCCGACCACAGATACTGCGCCATGTTGCCGCCGAAGGCAGTCAGCAGCATCAGCGCCAGCGTGCGCCACCCGCCCAGGACCGGCTCGATCATGCGACCAAAATACCACAGCCACAACAGGTTAAACACCAGATGCACGGCACCAAAATGCAACAGCGCCGGGGTCAGCGTGCGGATAAACACCAGCGGCGAATCCAGCAACCCGGCCTGTCGCAGATCCGGAAAAAACAGCCCACGCACGGCCATCGGGTCAGTCCCAAGGTTACTGAGCAATGCCACCAGCAGGCACACGGCAATCAGCACCATACTGACCGGTGCCAGCCAGATGGCGCGCAGCAGGCTCTGTGCAAAACTCTTGCCCGAGAACAATGGCACCGCATCGGCACCGGCTGTGCCGACCGGAATATCGAGCGCATCGGCCTGCCACTGGTCAAACAGCTCGGCAATCAGGTCCGCTTCGTACCCCGACCTTGCCCAGACCACCAGTTTGCCGGATTCCTCGGTGATGTGATGCGGCATGCTGCGGGACTGCAGATAGCGCACAAAGGGACGCAGATCCAGCGCGGCATCGACGGCAACAGCTCTATGCATCGTCTTTGACCAAGCGGTTGCCCCAACCCAGTTTGCTGCGGCACACTTCGTAATAACTGTAGTCCAGCGGATGAATCAGACGCAGCGGCTGAGCCTTTTTGCGGATGATGATTTCGTCACCCGGCTCGGTATGAAAGCGCACCGCGCCGTCGCAACTGATCACCGGCGAAATCGCCCGCTGCTTGACTACCCGTACCCGGATTTCGTTGTCAGCGTCGACCACCAATGGCCGGCTGCTCAGGGTATGCGGATACATCGGCACCAGCACCAGGGCATTGAGACTGGGGTGCATGATCGGACCGCCAGCGGACAGCGAATAGGCCGTAGACCCCGTCGGGGTAGCCACGATCAGGCCGTCTGACTGCTGGGAATTGACAAACTGACCGGCAATAAACAGCTCAAACTCGATCATTTGCGCCGCTGTGCCGGGATGCAGCACCACATCGTTGAGCGCGGTGCCCCCCGGCAGCAGCTCGCCGTCACGGGACGCTTCAAACTCCAGCATGAACCGGGATTCTTCATGGTAGCGACCGTCCAGCACGGCGCTGAGCGTGTCTTCGATTTCGTCCGGGCGGATGTCGGTGAGAAAGCCCAGACGGCCGCGGTTGATGCCCAGCACCGGCACATTGTGGTTGACCAGCACCCGGGCGGCATTGAGCATGCTACCGTCGCCACCCACCACCACCACCAGATCACTTGCCGCGCCCAGCTCGGTGCGTTTGCACACGGGCAACCCGGCAGCGGGCAACAGCTCGGCGGTGCCGTGTTCCAGCACAATGTCCAGCTGGCGGGACTGCAGAAACGCGATCAGCCGCGCCAGCGTCTCCACCACGCCGGCATGTCCGGGCCGGCCGACCAGGCCGATCTGTTTGAATGTCGCCATAACCTTGTGCCCCAACAGCTGCCAGACTTCGTGTCATCCAGGGCTTTACGTCCCCGGTCGCCGGGGTCCGTGAAAGCGGACGCTGGCGAGTATAACACGGGGACTGGGGCTGGCGGTGGCTGAATGGCAGCGGCGCAGTGGGGTATCAGGGCGTCGACCGGACATTCACAACCATGGGCTCCACGGTGTAAATCAGCTCGTCCGAATCCAGCAGGCGATAGGCGACAAACAGCACGATGGGTGACCCGGCCAGTTCCGGCAACGGCCTGAAGTCGTTGAGGATGCGCAGGTATTCGACCGCATTCAGGGTGTCTGGGCTCGAGAAAGCCACCAGCCTGTTGACATCACCCTGCCAGTCAAACACCTCGCCCCGGTCAGTGAGCTGCACAAAACCCAGACCGGCAACGCTCAGATCGGCGAGCACATGAAAGTGTCCCTGGCGGCCGACATGAGCCGGGTCGATATAAAACTCGGCGCTGATATCCAGAGATTGTGACAGCCCGACGGAGACTGTTGAGCTCAGGCCCTTGTCGGTGCTGGCGGAAATGCCGATATGCGTCGTATTGGGGGTGCCATCCAGCGATCCGACACGCCGGTCGGGACGGTCGGCAACTCGCGTCGGCATGAACCCAGCCACCTGAAACCGCACCAGGTTTAATGTCCGCACCGCATCGGCACCGAAACGCTCATCACGATGGTCTACGCCGCAGGGCAGCCCGGCGCAATCCAGATCCGGGCTGGAGAACCGCGGGATACGCTGGCTGGCGCTGAACGCTTTGGGGTTGGCCATGACCGTGGCAAAACTGTGATCAACACCATGACCGGTGGCAAAGCTGAAGGTGCCACCACCGCCGTCTTCGCGATGCGAATGGGTCAGACCCATGTTGTGACCAAACTCATGAGCCAGCACGCTGCTGACCGGACAGTCGATGGCAGCCAGCGAATAGGCAACATCACCACTGTCGAAGGCGGTCAGGTCGCCGTTGGTACGATAGCCGCCCAGGTTCGCCAGGCCACACAGAGACGACTGCGCTGCCAGCGGCCGGAACAGCACGGTGAGATCCGCCCCGTAGCGCTGGCGCAGTGCGGCCACATTGGCAAAGGCCGGGTGTTCGCCGTAGGTCAGCTGCTCCAGCATGGTGTGCATGTCAGCCTGCACCGCGGGGTAATCAATACCGCCGTGAAACACCGGTCTCAGGGTGATGCCGATGCCGCTGTCATGGTAAATCTGGTTGGCCACACTGATCAGCTGATTGATGCGGGTCGCGGTATGCGTGCCATAAACCGCCTCGGCGTCCGGCGTATACAGCGCCATGACATCAATGACGACATTGCCCAACCGGTCAATGTGGCTGTTGTCAGCCAGCCGCTGGTTAAAAGGGCTGATGCTGTCCTGGCCGGCGCCACCGACCACATCATTGACCACATTGATGTAGGCATCATCACGGACGTCACCCACCACCACCGTGCTCAGCACGCGCCCGGGCTCGGCACGTGGCCCGACCCGGACAATGAAACTGAAGGAACGAGTGCTGCCGGGCGTCAGCGTGCCGCCAAGCTCACAGCTGAGCACCGGCTGCGGGGGCGATGACTGGGTGGTGCGGCGGCGGCAGGCCGGCGCACTGACCAGTTGGGCATCTTCCAGAATGAAATAGATATCAGCGCTCAGGCGCGGTATGGTCTGACTGCCCTGATTGTTGAACTCAACCACAATCTCGATTTCAGCGGGTTGGCCCAGTGTCACCACACCCTGACTGAAGCGTTGGCTGATCTGCAGCCCCGAATCTGTGCTGGCAAGCGTCTGGCTCGCTGTACCGGACCCGGGCAACGTCAGTGGCGCCGTCATGCGTTGCTCACGGTGATCCTGGCGCGGCATGACAAAATCGGACCCGGCGCCACTGCCCAGGCTGCCACTGGGCTGATAAAACCAGCCCAGCAGGGTTTGCCGACCTTCCGCGGCGATCACCCAGCGCTGGCTTTCGATGCCCAGATCGGCAAACAGGGCATCGTCGCCCAGCGTCAGCACAAACTGCAGATCGGGCCCGGGGCCCGCGCCGGCGCCGCGCAGCACCCGGTCGCCATTGATATAGGTATCAACGTGAGTGACGCGGCCGTGAAGAGTATCCAGCACCTCGCCCCCGGCCAACACGATACCCTGGCCAGGCAACCTGAACGCAAATTCACTGCCTTCTTCGAGCGCGGCCAGATCAGCACGTGCAAAGGTCACCGGTTCAGCCAGGGTTGCTGCCAGCGGGCGTGGTGGCCAGGGGCGCTGATCGCCCAGTGCCGGCATTGACCCGGTGCCTGCCAACAGCAGACACAACAGCACCAGGCCCGGCATGCTCAGGCGGTTTGACCCGGGTCGCCGTAAAAGCCGGCGCACGGTCTGACGTCTTGGTAAAGTGGACATAGGGCAACACTTGCTCTCTGCAACGGCGTACAGCATACCCTGCCGTGGGAATTTTTACCACACCGGGTCTGGCGATGGTCGCAGGCCACCGGTGTGCAAGGCCAGAATGCGACTGCCGGGTTCATACAGACCGGCGTTGATGCGCTGATACAGCGCCTGCAACAGCTTACCGGTATAGACCGGCTCCAGCGGAATTTCATGCACGCGACCAAACTGCGCAACAAATTCCTGCAGCGCCGCACTGACCCGCGCGTAACCACCACCGTGATAACGGGTTTCCAGGCACCAGTCCGCGTCTGTTGTCGAAGACCCCATGCGGGCCAGCCATTGGCGGATATCGGCGCGCAGGAAATCGGCACCTTTCAGCACCGCAAACCCGCGGACAAACGGTGTTGCCGAGTGATCGCCGGCAACGCATGGATCGGGGCGAAGGCGCCGCAAACCACTGAGCAGACCGGCCAGCGTGGTGCCGGTGCCACAGGCCAGGGCTATTTCGCAGCGGTGAAGATCGGGCACTCGCGCCGCCAGTTCCGTCGCCATGTCCTGGCAACCCAGCACCCCGGGCAAATTGCCACCACCTTCAGGGATCAGATAAAACGGCCCGCACTGCCGCTGCAGATCCGCCAGAAAGTCCGGGTCGGCGCGACGCCGGTAGTCCGTGCGGCTCACCGGCATCAGCTGCATGCCCTGGTGACGGGCAAACGCCAGCGTGGCATTGAGGGGCGTCACCAACTCACCACGGATAACCCCGAGGGTGTCAAATCCGGCCTCGGCACCGGCCCTCGCCAGCGCATAAATGTGGTTGGAGTAGGCACCGCCGAAACTGAGCAATCGGGTCGCGCCCTGCTGCCGTGCCTGCGCGAGGTTGTGTTGCAGCTTGTACCATTTGTTGCCACCCACAACAGGGTGGGCCAGGTCGAACCTGACCACACGCAAGCTGATGCCGCGTGACTCAAGCAACGGATCGTGAACAGATTGAATACAGATTTGACGGGTGGTAATCATCGAGGGCAGCCAACAGGAGAGAGGGTCAACTGCAGCTTGTGTGGTGAAGTCTGTTGCCAGAGGAACTGACAACAGCAACACGTAATAATGGCGGACCGGACGAGACTCGAACTCGCGACCTCCGGCGTGACAGGCCGGCATTCTAACCAACTGAACTACCGGTCCACGGTAGCGCAACACTTTAACATCAAATGACGTTAGCAACGAGCCATTTGTTGGTGGGTTGTGAGGGATTTGAACCCCCGACATTCGCCTTGTAAGGGCGACGCTCTACCAACTGAGCTAACAACCCGCTGTGTTGAGTGACGCGCATTTTACCGACTTGAGCTGGCATGTCAAATAAAAAATTAAGTTTTAATGACAACCGCGAGGGTACCCGGCACCGGCCGCCTCTGTACAAGTTGCGAGGCTGGCGTTAGACTTGCCGCCCTATGGAAATCTACAAAGAGTTTACCTTCGAAGCCGCGCACCGCCTGCCCAATGTTCCGGCCGGGCACAAGTGCGCGCGCCTGCACGGCCATTCCTTTCAGGTGACCCTGGTGGTCAGTGGCGAGGTGGGTGAACACAGTGGCTGGGTGATGGATTTTGGCGACATCAAGAAAGCCTTTAAACCGATCTGGGAACAGCTGGATCATCATTACCTGAATGACATTGAAGGCCTGGCCAACCCCACCAGCGAAAACATTGCACGCTGGATCTGGCAGCAACTGAAACCTCTGTTGCCGGCACTGTGTCGCATCAAGATTCGCGAAACCTGCACCAGCGGCTGCATCTACACCGGCGACTGAACGCCAGACTCAGATCTTTGCTTTTAATGCCATGAAGTCTTTCGGACGCCTGACACAGTCTGCGGCTATCAGCTTGCCATCGCGGAAATACTGTATGACAAACCCCGCCGGATCGGCCGGGTCCAGGCTGCCATCGAGCTGAGACTGATCAAATCCGTCAGACAATCCCACCGACTGCAACTTGATATCAAACTGATCGGACCAGAACCAGGGTGTCACGTCATAGACGTCATCCCCACCGCAGATATTGATGGCGGCAATACGGGCCTGGTCATTGGCGTTCTGCACCGACTCCAGTCGCACCCGACGCTGGTAACGGGTATCCGGGTAGGAGGCACAATCCCCGGCCGCGTAAACATCCGCATCACTGGTCCGGCAATGCGCATCCACGAACACGCCGTTTTCGATGCGCAGCCCGGCATCCTGCGCCAGGGTGGTCTCCGGTATCACCCCAATGCCGACAATCACGATATCCGCAGGGTAGGATGTGCCATCGGCGCAGCTGACCGAGTCTACTGCGTGCTGGCCGTTGATGCCGATCACGTCGGCGCCACAGACAATGTCAACACCGTGGGCGCGGTGCAGGTCGGTGAAATATTGTGACACCTGCTCGCCGGTGACTCGCTGCAGAACCCGGTCGGCGCGCTCCAGCACGGTGACCTGCACCCCCAGCTGCGTCATCACCGCGGCCGCCTCCAGGCCGATATAACCGGCACCGATCACCACCGCCCGTTGCTTGCCCGGCAGCTGCTGCCGGATGGTTTCAACGTCGGCATAGCTGCGCAGGTAACAGACACCCTCAAGGCCGTCGCCCAGCGGCAGTTTGATGGGACGGGCACCGGTGCACAGTGCCAGTTTGTCATAGGCCAGAGTCTCACCATCCGCCAGTTTAATCTGCTTGTGCTCCGGCATGATACTCTGCACTGCCGTCGCCAGGCGCAGACTGACATCGTTACTGGCATACATGGCCTGCGGGCGCAGCAGGATATTGTCCAGGGTTTTGCTGCCAGCCATCACGGTTTTCGACAGCGGGGGCCGATGATACGGCAATTCGGCTTCGGCGCCGATCAGCACAATCTCGCCCGCCCAGCCGTGCTTGCGCAGGTTAACGGCCAGCTGCGAACCGGCATGGCTGGCACCGATAATGACACAGCGGGCGTCGCTGCTGCTGTCCTTCAGAGTCAGGGAATCGCTCATGAGTTACTCCACTCGCCAGTCGATGGGTGTTTTGTTGTGTTGCTGCAACCAGGCATTGGCGCGCGAAAAATGCTGGTTACCGAAAAACCCGCGATGCGCAGACAGGGGTGACGGATGCGGCGATTGCAAGACCAGATGCCGATTGCGGTCAATCATCGCGCCTTTGCGCTGCGCGTAACTGCCCCACAGCAGGAATACCAGATTGTTGCCACGCTCATTGAGCAGGCTGATCACACGATCAGTGAATATTTCCCAGCCCTTGCCCTGATGCGAAGCGGCCTGACCGGCCGAGACTGTCAGTACCGAATTGAGCAACAAGACGCCCTGCTCTGCCCAGGCATCCAAGCAACCGCTGCGTGACAGGGGCAGACCCAGATCGGCGTGTATTTCCTTGTAGATATTCTGTAACGAGGGCGGCAACGCCACCCCCGGACGCACCGAGAAACATAACCCATGTGCCTGCCCCGGACCGTGATACGGATCCTGCCCGAGAATCACCACGTTGACCCGATCAAACGGTGTGCTGTTCAGGGCATTGAAGATGTCGGGCCCCGCCGGATAAATCTGTTTGCCCTGCTGCTTTTCGGCCTGCAGAAACTGACGCAGCGTCTGCATGTACGGCATTTCAAACTGATCGGCCAGCAGTGCCTTCCATGAAGGCTCCAATTGGATATCGCGGGGCATTACGACTCTTTTACCGGGCGCATGTGCGGGAACAGCAGGACATCCTTAATCGACGGCGCGTCGGTAAACAGCATGACCAGTCGATCGATACCGATGCCCTCGCCCGCCGTGGGTGGCATGCCATATTCCAGCGCAGTGATGTAGTCGGCATCGTAATGCATGGCCTCATCATCGCCGGCATCTTTCTGCTCGACCTGCTCACGGAAGCGTGCAGCCTGGTCTTCCGCGTCGTTCAACTCCGAGAAACCGTTGGCCAGTTCACGACCGCCAATCATCAATTCAAAGCGGTCGGTCACGTCCGGGTTGTTGTCATTGCGCCGCGCCAGTGGTGACACCTCCGTGGGATATTCGGTGATGAAGGTAGGCTGCAGCAGATGATGCTCAACCTTTGCATCAAAGATTTCCATCACGATGCGGCCCACGCCCCAGCCTGCCTCCGGCTTGATGCCATATGACAGCGCCAGGGCCGCAGCAGCGTCACGTGTTTCCAGTTGTGCCGGCTTGACCTCGGGGCAGTATTTCAGAATGGAGTCTTTCACGGGCAGTCGTGTAAACGGCTGTGCAAAATCGATCTCCAGGCCCTGATAGGTCAGCCGGGTACTGCCCAGCACTTCCATGGCAATGGTGCGGAACATGTCTTCGGTAAAGTCCATCAGATCATGGTAGTCGGCATAGGCCTGGTAAAACTCCACCATGGTGAATTCCGGGTTGTGCCGTGTGGAAAGACCTTCGTTGCGGAAGTTACGGTTGATTTCAAACACCCTTTCAAAACCGCCCACCACCAGACGCTTCAGGTACAGCTCCGGGGCAATGCGCAGGTACATGGTCTGGTCCAGGGCATTGTGATGGGTCACAAACGGCTTGGCCGTGGCACCGCCCGGGATGACCTGCATCATCGGGGTTTCCACTTCCATGAATTGATGCGCCTGAAAATAATTGCGCATGCTGTTGACCAGTTTTGAGCGCAGCATAAATGTGCGACGCGACTCTTCATTGGCAATCAGATCGACATAACGCTGGCGATAACGCACCTCGGTGTCCGACAGCCCTTTCCACTTGTCGGGCAGCGGGCGCAGGGCCTTGGTCAGCAGTTGCAGGGTACCCACATTGACGGTCAGCTCACCTTTGCCGGTGCGGAAAACGTCACCTTCGACAGCCACAATATCGCCAAGGTCCAGCCCCTTGATCTCTTCCATCTGCTCAGGTGACAGAGCCTTGTGATTAACGTACAGCTGCAGCGCGTCGCTGGCGTCCTGAATCACCGAGAACGGACCACGCTGACGCACCAGACGACCGGCCACCTTGACTCGACGAGCCAGCTTTTCCAGGTCTTCGCGCGAGGTCTCCGCAAACTCGGTATGGATATCGCTGGCCAGGGTGTCGCGCCGAAAGTCATTCGGAAACGCATTACGCTTGGCCTGAATGGCGTGCAATTTCTCGCGGCGCTGGGCGATCAACTTGTTTTCTTCCTGCGCATGGAGAGCCTGGTCGGCGCCGGTGCTCGGAGTCTGGTCGTTGTTGCTGGCGTTAGAGCTCATCTGATCACAATCCCATTTTTAAACTGGCTTCTATGAAGCGATCCAGGTCACCGTTAAGGACGGCGCCGGTATTGGTGTTCTCGACATTGGTACGCAGGTCCTTGATGCGGGACTGGTCCAGGACATAGGAGCGGATCTGGCTGCCCCAGCCGATATCGGACTTTTCGGCTTCCACGGCCTGCGCCTCTTCCCTGCGCTTGAGCTCTTCCAGCTCGTAGAGTTTGGCTTTCAGTTGCTTGATGGCCTGATCCTTGTTCTTGTGCTGTGAGCGCTGGTTCTGACACTGCACCACAATACCGGTGGGCTCGTGCGTCAGGCGGATGGCCGAGTCCGTGGTGTTGACGTGCTGACCACCGGCGCCGCTGGAGCGGAAGGTGTCCACACGGACCTGCGACATGTCCAGATCAATCTCGATGTCGTCATCAATTTCCGGTGACACAAACACGGAGCTGAACGAGGTGTGGCGACGGTTACCCGAGTCGTAAGGCGACTTGCGCACCAGGCGATGCACACCGGTTTCAGTGCGCAACCAGCCAAACGCATACTCACCCCCAAAGTGCAGGGTCGCGCCTTTGATGCCAGCAACTTCACCGGATGACACGTCCATGACGTCCACATCGAAGCCTTTGTCTTCGCCCCAGCGCATGTACATACGCATCAGCATTTCCGCCCAGTCCTGGGCTTCGGTGCCACCGGAGCCAGCCTGAATCTCCAGATAGGCGCCGTTGGCGTCCATCTTGCCCGAGAACATACGACGGAATTCCAGCCCGTTGAGCTCGCTCTCCAGTGCCGTGAGCTCGGACTCCACTTCCGCCAGCAGATCAGCGTCGTTCTCTTCCCTGGCCAGCTGCAGCAGCTCACCGTTATCGGCCAGACCGGTATACAGCCTGTCGATGGTGCCCACCACATTCTCCAGACTTGACCGCTCGCGACCCAGCGCCTGTGCCAACTCGGGGTTATCCCAGACTGTGGACTCGCCCAGCTCGAGCTCGACCTCGGTCAGCCGTTCCTGTTTGGTATCGTAGTCAAAGATACCCCCTGAGCGTATCGGTACGCTCGGTAAAGTCTTTGATTTTATGGAGTAACGGGCTAATTTCCATGGAATATCCTGTCAGAATGCGATACGAAGTGCGGGCAAAATTCACAAGAGCGGCATTTTACACCACTCAGCCGCGCATTTCACACGGCGATTGTCTCGACTGGCCTAAGCCCGGCAGGGGTCGCGAGAGACCAGAACAGGCACGCCGCTTTCAGGCGACGACGACCCACACAAATACGGTACAATCGCCGTCATGAAACAATCCAGTGACATTGATAACACCCGTATTGATAACGCCAATATTGCCTGGCAGGACGACGGCGCACCGTATTCGCCAGACTACGATGACGTCTATTTTTCCCGTCAGGGCGGCATGGCGGAAACGGACCACGTATTCCTGCGCGCCAATGACCTGCAGGCCCGCTGGCAGAAAGCGGAACAACAGCCTGTCGCAGGCGTGTTCACCATCGCCGAACTGGGATTTGGCACCGGCCTGAATGTCCTGAGCTGCTGGCGGCTGTGGCGGCAGGCCGGCTGCCAGCGTCTGCGCCTGCACATCATCAGCTGTGAAAAACACCCCTTAACCCGTGACGCCCTGGCGCAGGCGCTGCGGCAGTGGCCCGAGCTGTCCGACCTGAGCGCACAACTACTGGCCCAGTACCCGGATCACAGCAGCGGCTACCATCGACTGTTACTGCGCACAGGTCGCCATCAGTCGCACAGCATCGTGCTGGACCTGTATTACGGGGATGCACTGGCCATGCTGCAGCAACAGTCCAGTCCGCACGCCTGTGTGGATGCCTGGTTCCTGGACGGGTTCACCCCCGCACACAACCCCGAGCTATGGAGCGACAAACTGCTGCACAGCATTGCCCGGCTAAGCCGGCCGGGTACCACGTTGAGCAGCTACAGTGTCACCGGTCGTGTTGTCAGAGCCCTGCGCGAGCTGGATTTTACCGTGGAAAAACGACCGGGCTTTGGCAGCAAACGTCAGATGCTGTTTGCCGGTAAAAACGGCAACCCGGCACGACCCGCTGCCGCACGGCAGGCGGTGGTGATTGGCGCCGGACTGGCCGGTGCCACCGCCGCCAGGGCGCTGGCGGAGCGTGGCATTCCGGTGACCGTGCTGGAACAGGCACAGGCAGTCGCCCAGGGCGCCTCAGGGAATGCCCAGGCGGTCGTGCAAATGCGGCTGAACAGACAGGCAGACACGCACTGGCAGTTTCATCTGCACAGTTACCTGTTTGCGCTACGCTACTACGCTGACCTGGCCCATGTCAGTGACAATGCCATTGACTGGCATGCCTGTGGCGTGCTCACCCTGGACAGCGCCTACACCAATACCCGACATCAGGCCGGCAAGCCGGTGCCGGCCGCTACCCATGAGCAGTATGCCCACTACCCGAGGCAGCTGCTGCATCGGCTGACGGCCGATCAGACCCGGGCGGTGGCTGGCATACCGTTGCCCGAAGACGGTTACCTGCAGCCTCGCGGCGGCTGGTTGAACCCCGCGGCCACTTGTCGCGTGTGCCTTGATCACCCCCTGATCACGGTGCGCCTGGGTGCGGGCGTTGCTGAGGTGGCGCACAACAGCGGCCGCTGGCACACCATGGACGGGCAGGGCCGGCAGCTCAGTGCCAGTGACATTCTGGTCATCGCCAACAGTTACACGGCACGCGCGTTTCGCCAGACTGCTGCCTACCCGGTTGCGCCGTTGCGCGGGCAGGTCACCGAACTGCCCGCCAGTGCTCAGAGTGCCGCGCTCAATATGGTTGTCTGCAGTGAAAGATACCTGGCTCCAAAAAGTGGCAACGGACTGCATTGCATCGGTGCCAGCTACGTCAAGGGCAGCGTTGACACCGAGCTGAGCCATGAGGAGCAAGACGGGAATCTGGAAAAATCAGCACCGGTCCGGGCACGGTTGGGACTTGAGGCGCCCGCCGCCTTGCATGGCCGGGCAAGCATCCGTGGCAGCTCGGGTGATTACATGCCCATTGCCGGCGCCGTACCTGACCCGGACCTGCCGGAAAGTCGGTACGGCGGCACACAACATGTGTCATCACCTGACACGTCGCAGGTATTACCGGACCCGGCGCTGCTGCCGGGCCTGTTTGTCTCCACAGGTCATGGGTCACATGGCACGGCAAGCTGCCCGATTATCGCCGAGCATATTGCCTGCCTGGCGCTTGCCGAGGCGAGCCCGCTGCCCCTGCCACTGGCAGATTGCATCGCGCCGATGCGGTTTATCCGCCGGCAGCGGCGCCGACAACAGCAAACCCGCTGACTCAGGACTGGTAAAAGCGCGCGACCACACGCGCCAGATACCACGCGTCGTCACTGCCGGCCAGTTCCCGGATCGAATGCATGCCATAGGTGGGCACACCGATATCAATGGTTTCCACACCCAGCCCGGCAGCGGTCACCGGACCGATGGTGCTGCCGCACCCCATGTCACTGCGCACCACAAAGGACTGCACCGGCACCTGCGCCTGCTCGCACAGCGATTTGAACAGCGCGGTCGTGCGACTGTTGGTGGCGTAGCGTTGATTGGCATTGACCTTGATCACCGGCCCCTGATTGAGCAGCGGCCCATGATTGTTGTCATGTTTGTCAGCAAAGTTGGGATGCAGGCCATGGGCATTGTCAATGGACAGAAACAGCGAACGCCGGGTCATGCGCTCCACCGACTCGGCTGCTGTACCGGTGCTCAGTTGCGCACTGATACGGGCCAGCACCGATCGCAGAAACGGGCCTTGGGCGCCGCAGGCAGAATTGCTGCCCACTTCCTCATGATCATTGCAGACCAGCAGATTAAAACCACCAGCCTGCCCCTGCCTCTGTTCCTGCCCCTGCCTCTGTTCCTGCCCCTGCCAAGAGGCCAGCAGCGCCTGCTGGGCCACATAGCAGCTCAGCAGATTATCCAGCCGCGCGGAGGCTATAAAGTCTTCGTTCAGCCCCACCATCGCCGGCGCCTGGGTATCATAGAAATACAGCTCGTGGGCAAGAATACTGTCCACATCCCGGATACCCTGCTGCTCGTGCAGGGCGGCAATGATCCATTGGCTGAAATCGAATTCGGATGCCGACGATTGCAGCGCCAGCACCGGCGGCAGGTCTTTCTGCGCGTTGATGGTCCGGTTGCTGTTGGCTTCGCGATCCAGGTGAATGGCCAGACTGGGTACCGTTGCCAGGGGACGTTGCCAGTTCAGCAACGCCGACCCCAGCGTCCCGTCACTGCGCCGGAACTCCACCCGACCCGCCAGCGACAGATCACGGTCAAACCACGGGGCGAGCAACACACCGCCATAGACTTCCACTGCAAATTGCAGGGCGCCGCCGGTTTGCGGATTGGCGGGCATCACGGCATTGGGTTTGAGCTTCAGACAGGGGCTGTCAGTGTGCGCGCCGCTCATCCGGAACCCGGCGTCGGCCGGATCCCCCTGCCCCAGCGTGAAGGCAATGATGGATGAGCCATTACGCTGCACAAGATACCTGCCGCCGGGCTTCAGGTGCCAGGTATCTTCTTCCTGCAATATTTCAAAACCGGCCTCGCGCAGGGTTGCCTGCATGGTCTGTACAGCGTGGAACGGTGTGGGTGACTGCTGCAGAAACTGCAGCAGTCCTGCATTAAACGAAACTTTGTTCACGGTAGTCCTATGCGCAGGGGTCAGGGATTGACTTCCAGCAGCTCGACGTCAAAGATCAACGTTGCGTGTGGCGGGATGGGGCCAGAGCCACCGGGCCCGTACGCCAGATCGGAGGGGATGAACAGGCGCCACTGGTCGCCCGGCTTCATCAATTGCAATGCTTCAGTCCAGCCCGGAATAACCTGATTCAGCACAAACTGGGCAGGCTCACCGCGCTCAATGGAGCTGTCGAAAACCTCACCGGTGATGAACCGGCCTTCGTAGTGTGCCAACACCGAGTCGGTGGCCTGCGGCGATGTACCACTGCTGTCACCGGACTCGAGTATCATGTATTGCAGGCCGGAATCGGTCATGGCGACACCCTCAACCTGGGCGTTGTCGACCAGGAAAGCTTCGCTCTCGGCGCGCAGCGCATCCTGCTCGGCTTGCGCCCGATCCATCAGCTGCTGCTGAAAGCTGGTCAGCGCCTGCATCATCTGCTCCTCGGTCAATTGCGGTTCGCCGGTCACGATGTCATTGAAGCCTTCGATAAAGGCGTCCATTTCAATGTCAGCGGCCAGCCCCTGCATGACCAGGCCCTGGCCGATATTCACGCCGATGCTGTAGCTGATCTGTGTGCGCTCGTCAGTCAGATCCAGATCCTGCGCCTGCACAGAACCCCCCAATACAGCCAGCGATACCGCCAGGCTGAGGCCTGAGGCCCGAATACTTTTCATAGTTTTATCCTGTTTCGGTAAGAAATTCAGTTAACGGCCAGCATACTAAACCGACTGAGTGCCGATTTCCAGTGTACAGATTGACGGCCAGCCCTTATGCTTTGTGGTCTGAACCGGCGACCCTAACCTGCGACACGAGCTGTTACCACCATGAACATTGGCATACCCACTCGCCCGATGACCACGTCAGTGCTGCCAGGGCCCGGCGTCATGCTCCGCGTGCCGGCGCTGATCGCCCTGACGCTGGCGCTGCTGCTGCTTGCCAGCTGCACCCGGAAGTTTTCGGTCAGCGTCAATGAACAGGTTCTTTATGACCCGCGGCCCGGGCATGTGGTGGCAGTGACTGACCCCGGCCTGCAAAGCTGCATCAACGTAGCACTGCGCAACGGGGCACTGAGCGGCGCCGATGATGTGCAGACGCTTGCCTGCCCGGCACTGGAGATCGAAACCCTGGCGGGTATCGAGCAACTGGAGAACCTGCGTTATCTGGACCTGGCGGGCAACCAGCTGGAGCATCTGGATGCGCTGCGTCGCCTGCGCCGGCTGAGTTCGGTAAATGCGCCGAACAATGACCTCAATGACATTTCCGGCCTGCTCGCGGTGCCTTCACTGACCAGTGCCGTGTTGACCGGCAACCCGCGAATCCCCTGCCAGCAGCTCGATGCTCTGGCCCAGCGACTGGCACAGAACCTGCTCAGACCGACCCAATGTCTTGATTAATCGTGTCTTGATTAATCGTGTCTTGATTAGTCGTGTATTTACTCGCCAGCAGCCCGTGCAGGCACACCGCTGTGAAAACGAAACTCGTCATCCTCGGATTCAATCAGCTGTTTTTCCACCGCCAGAAAGTGTTGGACGCGTGGCTCAATATCTTCGTCAGTGTATTGCGCTGCCAACGTGAGATAGTCCTTGTAGTGACGGGCCTCAGAGCGCAGCAGACTGACATAGAATTTACCCAGCTGGGCATCCAGCAACGGTGCCAGGCGGGCAAACCGCTCGCAGGAGCGTGCTTCGACGATGGCGCCAACGATCAGGCTGTCGGTGAGCGCCTGTTCGCGCCTGTCGGTCCGCATGTGTTCGCGCAAGCCGGCGGCATAGCGTGACGGACCAATGCGCTGGTAGCTAATGCCACGCTCGGCCATCAGACCCACGACCTGTTCAAAGTGCAGCAATTCCTCCCGCGCCAGTTGCGACATCTTGGTCAGCAGGTCGGTATGGGCAACATGCCGGTACATCAGGCCCATGGCGTTGGAGGCGGCCTTTTTTTCGCAGTTGGCATGATCGATCAGCAGCAGCGCCTGGTTCTGCAGGGCCCAGTCGAGCCAGGCGGCCGGGGTTGGGCAATGCAGGAAGGCTTCCAGTTCTTGCGTAAGTTCAGGGCTGTTTATTCGCTCAGGGCTGTTTATTCGCTCAGGGCTGTTTATTCGCTCAGGGCTGTTTACCCGCTCAAGGCTGTTTATTCGCTCAGGGCTGTTTACCCGCTCAGGGCTGTTTACCCGCTCAGGGCTGTTCATCACTGTCGTCCTCGGTGTCATTTTCCAGTGCGCGCGCCAGGCGCTCGGCCTCCTGCTGCTTGGTGGTGCGCGCACCCAGTTTTTTCAGGCGCTCAGTGCGACTGATCAAATTACCTTTGCCGCTGTGCAACTTGTTCATGGCCGCCTCGTAGCTGCGCTGGCCAGCATCTAGTTTGCGCCCCAGGTCATCCATGTCGGCGACAAAACTGACAAACTTGTCGTACAGTGCACCGGCCCGCCGGGCAATATCCTGCGCATTGCGGCTTTGCTGTTCGTAGCGCCAGATGTTGCTGATGGTTCTCAGCGTTGCCAGCAACGTGGACGGGCCCACCAGCACAATATTGCGCTCAAAGGCCATGTTGAACAGCTGCGATTCATGCTGCAGTGCCAGCGAAAAGGCAGGCTCGATCGGCACAAACAGCAGCACAAAATCCAGCGAGTTTACCTGCGGCAGATTCTGGTACTGCTTGTCGCTAAGCTGACGGATATGGGTTTTCAGCGACAGGACATGCTGGCGCAAGTGCTCTGCCTGCTCGTCACCTGCTTCGGCCGAGCAATAGCGTTCGTAAGCCGTCAGCGACACCTTGGCATCCACGACGACCTGTCGGTTGTCGGGCAGGTATACCAGCACATCAGGCTGGCTGCGCCGCAGATTGCCAGCGGCCGTGTGGTCTCCCGGTGCCGCATCCAGGCTGCGCTGGGTTTCGTATTGCTGCCCTTCCACCAGGCCGGAGGCTTCCAGGATCGAACTGAGAATGAATTCGCCCCAGGCACCCTGGGTTTTGCTTTCGCCTTTTAGCGCACGCGTCAGGTTGAGCGCATCTTCGCTGATACGCGCGTTAAGAACCTGCAGGTTCCTGATTTCCTTTTCCAGCGAGAAGCGTTCCCGGGCCTCCCGGTTGTAGGTTTCGTCCACCTTTTTCTCAAAGCGACTGATTTTTTCCTGCAGCGGCGTCAGAATATCGCCCAGTCGCTGCCGACTGGTGTCGGTGAAGCGGCGGGTTTTCTCGTCCAGCACATCGCTGGCCAGTACGCGGAACTGGGCGCGCATTTCTTCCCGGGCCTGGGCCAGCACCGCCAGTTTTTCCTGCGTCCGGGACTGTTCCTGCTGCAGCAATGTCTGCAGCTCCACGATACGATCCCGGTAGCGCATGCGCATCGCCAGCACCGTCACCAGCACCCCCAGCAGCAGGGCAGCGCCTGCCAGGCCAAGGGCAAGAACCAGCGATACTGATTCTGTCATGGACACCGTCAGATAAGGTTGTCGTTAATGGTGCGAATCAGCAGATCCTGCTCATAGGGCGCTGGCTGTCCGGACGCCGGCACCGCGCGGACAATAATGGCCTCGTCGGTTTCCGTGACCGTTACATCAAAATTGATCACCTGCGCCTCGTCACCGCCGCCAAACAGACGCCCAAAGAATCCGGGCTCTTCTTCATCTTCCTCACCCGAGAAGGCGACCTGAAAACGCAAGGCATCGCGATCGGCGTCCTGCACGTCGATGTTGGCATTGTTGATCGCCTGATTCAGTTGACTCCAGGCCCGGTCCAGATCCAGCCGCAGCTCCAGGCGGGTATCACCGGCGCCCTGCGCAATCACCCGGGCCTTGCCCTGTGCTTCAATGCTGCCGGCCAGCATGGAGACCGACGAAGCCCGATAAATATCGGTGCGATCAGCCAGGTACAGTGAGATGGAGGCGAGAATGGTGTTTTCCCGTTCCTGGCTGTCCGACTCTGCCGGGAATGTCGTCGGCTCACCGGCTGCGCTTTCGCCGGTATCGCTGACGTGCCGCACATAAATCTCGGAATTGCCGGCATGCAGGCCCGGCTCTACGCGAACCTGATACTTGTGGCGCACATCGGTGTCAGCCTGCGGCAACCAGACCGTTTCCAGCACCCCGCTTTCGGCATTTTCCCGGCTCAACGCAACTTCCTCGGTAGACCAGTAATCCCGCAGTCGCGGCCAGACCTGGCCGCTGGTTGCGCCGATCACGATCCAGGCGCGCTCGCCAAAACGCTGCACCACGACCCCTTCGCGCACCCGCGAGTCAATGGGTTTGGGCGCCGGGGGCACAATATAAAGCGCGCGGTCGCCCGGTGCTTCTTCCGGAATGTAATACAATTCATCAATGGTGTAGCTGTCCAGCTCCGACGGGATCTGCATCGGCGCCGTGATCTCTGCGCTCAGGTATTCACCCTGGCGATCGCGCAGCCAGCCATCCTCACCCCCCACGCCCAGCCATGAACAGGCGCTCACGCCCGCTGACAGCGCCACCAGGGCCAGGGTGCGTGACAATCGGTATCTATCCATTCGGGTACTTACTGACAACATGGTTTTCAACCTGTGACGAATTAATCTAGTCCGGCGTGCCGGATCGCTTCACGGACCGGAATTCGATACGCGTTATTCAGGGGTACCAGTGGCAGGCGAATGCCATCCTGGATATAACCCAGTTCAAACAGCGCCCATTTTACCGGTACCGGATTGGACTCCAGAAACAGCGCGTTGTGCAGCCCTGCCAGCCGGGCATTGAGCAGACTGGCTTTTTCGCTGTCGCCGGCCAGCGCCAAACGACACATTTCATGCATCTGTGCCGGTGCCACATTGGCCGTCACGGAAATATTGCCTTTGGCGCCCATCAGGATCAGATCCATGGCGGTGGCATCATCGCCACTGTAAATCGCAATACGTTCCGCACACAGACTGATGACATGACGGCCACGATCCAGGTCACCGGTGGCTTCCTTGATACCCACAATATTGGGCAGGTCGGCCAGCCGGTCCACGGTTTCCGGCAACAGATCGCAACCGGTCCGCGACGGCACATTGTACAGAATCTGCGGAATATCGACGCTTTCGGCAATGGTCCGGAAATGCTGGTACAGACCTTCCTGGCTGGGCTTGTTGTAATAGGGGGTAACCAGCAGGCAGGCATCGGCGCCGTGCTCTTTGGCGGCCTGGGTATAGTAGATGGCTTCACTGGTCGAGTTGGAGCCGGTGCCGGCGATGACCGGAATACGACCGTTGATGGTTTTCACACAGCGCGCAATCACGGCCGTGTGTTCGTCCATGTCCAGTGTCGGAGACTCGCCAGTGGTCCCGACCACAACCACTGCATCGGTGCCGCTTTCCACGTGCCATTCCAACAGTCGGTCGAATGCCGGATAATCTATATCGCCATTGGGCAACATGGGTGTAACGATGGCAACTATACTGCCCTGAATCATGCAAACCTCGACTTGAAACGACTATTTTCGATTTGAAACAACTAACAAACACCTGTGCCGGCCGCCTCAGGCTGCAGACTCTACCACAGGGCGACGCCGGGGAAAAATGCCGGCCGCCAGCACCCGCGGCGGATCAGGGGGACGGACCACCCATATCCTGATGTGTTGGCCAGGCATTGATGATGGCCTTGATCAGCGTGGCCAGCGGGATGGCAAAGAATACGCCGGCCAGCCCCCACAGACCACCAAACACCAGTACCGCGGCGATGATAGCAACCGGATGCAGATTCACGGTTTCCGAAAAAATGATTGGCACCAGCACATTGGCATCCAGCAGCTGGATCACCGCATACAGGGCCATGATGGTGACAAACTCACTGCCCATGCCCCATTGCGCGTAAGAGACGGCAGCAACCGGCACGGCCACCACGGCCACCCCGATAAACGGAATGATGACCGACAATCCCACCAGAATAGACAACAGCAGCGAGTAATTGATCCCCATCAACATGAAAGCAATGTAGCTGACGAATCCCAGAATCACGATTTCCAGCGCCTTGCCTCGCACATAATTGGCGACCTGCAGGTCCATCTCCTGCCATATCTTGCGCATCAGCGGCCGGTGCCGCGGCAGCAGACCGGCAACCCAGTCAACCAGCACGACCTTGTCTTTCATCATGAAAAACACCAGTACCGGCACCAGGATGATGAAGATCAGCCAGGAGAAAATATTGGGGATGCTGGCAATGGAATAGGACACCACATACTGGCCGAACAGGGCCAGTTCGCCGCGCAAGCCACGGATAAACTCCTGGATCTGCGTTTCCGTCAGCAGATTGGGGTAGCTTTCCGGCAGCAGCAACAGCAGTGACTGCCCTTCGCTGATCAGACGCGGCAGTTCATTGACCAGCAGCGCCGCCTGGCGCCAGGCCTGTGGCAACAGCAGCAACAGCACCGCGGTGAAGGCACTGATAAACAGCAGGTAGACGATGATCACCGCCAGCAGATTACTCAATCCCAGTCGCTGCAGTGTGCCCACCAGCCCCTGCAGCAGGTAGGCCAGAATCAGCGCGGCAATCAGCGGGGCAATAATGGAGCCGATGGTCAGCAGCACAACCAGCGCGGTGAGCAAGATCAGGGTAAAGATGACCGCCTCTTCGTCATGAAAATAGCGATTCAAAAAGCCCTTGAAAAAATTGCGCATGGTCAACTCAGCCTTTTTGTATCCAGTAACTGTACGTATCAGCATGCTTTTCGAACGCCAGGATCTGGTGCCGGCTGTGCTGCACAAACGCGTAAAAATCGCGTTCGGAGGCAGGGTCAGTGGCGACAACCTTCAATACCTGCGCGGGTGCCAGCGCATTCAGCGCCAGTTTCGCTTTCAATAACGGCATCGGACATTGCAGCCCGGTGACGTCCAGTTCCTGATCAGCTTGAGTTCCCATAGCCGCGCATTTTATCAAGCAATGGGAAGCCCTGCATAGCACTGTCTTGCAGGCCGTGTCGACAGTGCCCGTGAGCACGGATCACGGAATTATTTGTGTTATTATCGGTCTACTGAATCACGTGAGTCGTCTTTTCCGGTAAGCGGTTTATTATGCGCAAGATTCGTCAGATTACCTCGGTCGCAGCCAGTATCCTGCTGCTCGCTGCCTCAACGCCTGGCCTGGGACAATCCCAGCTGCCGACGCTGGGCGACCGTATTTCCGGCATTTATTCCCTGGAAGAGGAATACCGGATGGGGCGCGAGTTCCTGCGCTCGGTGCGCCGCAGTGCGCCCACCATCACCGACCCCCTGCTCAATGACTACCTGGTCAATTTTACCCACAACCTGGCGGTGCACAGCGACCTGCAGGACTACCGACTGGCGTTTGTCATCATCGACAGTCCGGCGCTCAATGCCTTTGCAGCGCCCGGCGGCATTATCGGGGTCAACGGCGGCCTGTTCCTCAATGCCCACACCGAGGGTGAGTTCGCCTCGGTTATTGCTCATGAGCTTGCCCACGTCAGTCAGCGGCATTTTGCCCGCAGCGTGGAAGATGCCCAGCGTCGTCGCATCCCCGAGTTGGCGACGCTGCTGGCCAGTGTGGTGTTGATGGGCACCGGCAGCAGCGCCGGCCCGGCAGCGGTGATGGCGGCCCAGGGCCGATCCATCGAGAATCAGCTGCGCTTCTCCCGGCAGAATGAAGCTGAAGCGGACCGGCTGGGGCTGCGCACACTCTACAACGCCGGCTATGCCCCGGATGACATGGCCAGGCTGTTTGAACGGCTGGTGGCCATGACCCGCTTTTCCTCGCGGCCACCGGAATTTCTACTCAGTCACCCGGTCACTGAATCCCGGGTATCGGACGCGCGCAGCCGCGCCAATCAGTACCCGGCGCGCGTCGCACCGCCCGACCTGGAGTACCAGTTGATGCGCGCGCGGGTGCAGGTCCACTATGAGCCCAACAAGGCCAATGCGGTCAAGGATTTCAGCCAGCGTCTGCAAGACAATATTGACAGCAATAACACCGACGGTCTGCGTTACGGCCTGGCCATGGCCTATTTCGAGAACCAGCAGCATGATCGGGCGCTGGAGCTGATCGAACAGTTGCTGGCAAAAGAGCCCAACCGCATCACCTATGTCGTCAGCAAGGCTGAAATCCTTGTCGACAGCGGCGATCCGCGAACGGCATTACCCTTTATCGATCACCACTTGCGCATCAATCCGGCCAATCACCCGCTGACCATGGCCAGGGCCAGTGCGCTGATCGGTTTACGTGACTATGCGGAGGCGGTCAAGGTGCTGGAAGCGCATGCGCAACGGCGGCCCGACGATCACAACCTGTGGTACATGATTGCCGAAACCCAGGGTCAGGCGGGAGACATCAGCAAGGTGCACCAGGCCCGAGCCGAATACTTCATTCTGGTCGGCGACTTCCGCAGTGCCCGTGAACAGCTCCACTATGCCCTGCGTATCGAGAATGATCGCGAAGAAAACATCCCGCTGATCTCACGCCTGCGACAACGCATCAACGATGTGGAGACCCTGCAACGCGAACAGCAAAGCTGACGGCCAGGCCTGGGCCTGCAAGCTCAGGCCTTGCCCTTGACAGCCAGTTGTCGCTCACGGGAAAAGTCCAGCATGCGCTGCAATGGCACCATGGCCCTGGCAGCCAGCTCCCTGTCCACCTGCACCTGATTGCTGCCGTCCCGCAACGACTCGTACATGGCCTGCAGGGAATTCATGCCCATCCACGGGCAGCTGGCGCAGCTGCGGCAGCTGGCATCCTTGCCGGCGGTCGGTGCCACAATCAGCAGTTTGTCTGGTGCCTGTTGCTGCATTTTATAGAAAATGCCCTGATCGGTCGCCACAATGAAGGCTTTGTCGGGCAGTTCCACGGCAGCCTTGATCAACTGGCTGGTCGAGCCGATGACATCGGCCATGGCCAGCACCGATGACGGTGACTCGGGGTGTGCCAGCACCTTGGCATCGGGATACAGGGTTTTCATGTCCATCAGGCCCTTGGCCTTGAACTCTTCGTGCACGATGCAGGCGGCATCCCACAACAGCATGTCAGCACCAGTCTGTTGCTGGATGTAGTGGCCCAGGTGGCGATCGGGTGCCCACAGGATTTTCTTACCCTGATCTTTCAGGTGCTCAACCACGTCAAGCGCGATACTGGAGGTCACCACCCAGTCTGCCCGGGCTTTCACGGCCGCAGAGGTATTGGCATAGACCACCACCACCCGGTCCGGATGCTGATCACAGAACGCGGAGAACCGCTCAATCGGGCAAGCGATGTCCAGCGAGCAGGTTGCCGCGGTGGTCGGCATCAGCACCGTTTTGTCCGGGCTGAGAATGGAAGCCGTTTCGCCCATGAAGCGCACACCGGCAACGACCAGCACATCGGCCTCACAGTCGCGACCAAAACGGGCCATTTCCAGAGAGTCAGCTACGATGCCGTCGGTCTCTTCAGCCAGCGCCTGGATCTCCGGATCCGTGTAATAATGCGCAACCAGCGTTGCCTTGCGCGCCTTCAGCAACGCCTTGATGGCGTCGCGATAGCGTTGATTTTCTGCCGGGTCTGGTTCAGGTTTGTGCGGCACCGCGGCGAGATATTCACGCACCAGCAAGGTGTCAGCGGCCAGTCGGTTATCCTGTGCAGTTGATTGCGTCATAGTGCTGTCTTTGAGCTGTCAAAAAGAATGCGGATGATACCATAGCTGAAACGCGTCTGAATAAGCCATGGGCGTTCAGGGTAGTTGACCGTGCGGCCGGCAGTTTTCTTCAGAATCAGCGCTGCACAGACATCAGTCGATCCGGTGCAATGTCGTGAGAATGGGTAATCGGAATAATGGCGGGGCGTGATGGATTCGAACCATCGACCAATTGGTGATAAGGCAATGCCTCTTAGCAGGAATATCAGCCACCTACGAGTCTGAATTTTCGGCAAAAGTGGCAATACTACCTTTTTATGATCAGTTACATAGGGATTCTTTCCCCAGATATCTGATGACTCCTGAGCCGTCCCCAGCAGACCCACAATGGCAGCCGCTATTACTGTCTGTGTGGTATCCAGAGTCCGAGCCATGCTTACCGCACAACCCCATGGACATGCTGCACTGGCCCAAGCGAGTCGCGCATGATCTTGTGTGTGATCACATTGTCAATACCCAAGGCCCTCCACTAGCAGCAAAAAAACTGTGCAGGCTGTGCCCTCTCCTATCAGGTACGGCAACCACTATGGCCTGTGCGCGAACAAAAAACGCGCCCAGCCTTGGATGATCAACGCACACAGAAATGGCTGCAGAGCAGTCAAGGCAATAATGTAACCCCATATGCCGTCTCCCAAATTATGACAAATGCATGATGGTTATTGACACAGGGCTTGTCGAGATTGAATGCCCGAATACGGTGCGGCATTTCAATTTTTTACAGACGGGCACGATTGATCTGAAGTATACCTAACAAGCATTCGCGTAGATGATTCGTACCGGCAGAAACTGGTGCGACTTGTTATCTGTCGACAAACGACTACCCGAGCTCTTGCAGTACCAATGCGCTCGCCTTGAGTCTGAGTCTGAGTCTGAGTCTGGGAAGAATATTGAGCTGATCGCAGAGGTGAACCGCTCCGTCCAGGGGCTGGCAGAGATTCAAGAATCACTAAAACACATGGCCGGCTAATACGCCAGCAATCGGAAAATATCATGAGCAACAATCTGGCGATAACCGAAGAGATATTACAAGAGCGCGCTCCGGCAATCTACGGTCAGGGCAAGCTGACCAACTTCTGCGCCCGCGTGAACAACGCAGTTGTTGGAGAGGTGCGGGACCTGCCCACCAAGGAAGGCCTTGATCGGATCGCCAGCCAGCGTGTCAAGCAGCCGCCATTTTGCAAAACAGACGCGACAGGCAAATCGCCCGGCCGACGACCTCAATAACGTCGATGATTCCGACATTCCTTTTTTTGGAAACAACCATGCGCATACTCGGCAGAAAAGTTCGCCAAGGGATATTGATCGAAGGCGGGCTTGTGGTTCGGATCCTGAGCGCCGAAAAGACCAAGAGCTACACTGGGATCGAAATTGTTGCGCTTAAGAAACCCGGAATTGTGCGCGAAGACATCGCTGGAGTGAAAAGACCATGAGGAAGAAGTACACAGACGATGACTTCCACCGGCTGGCCATGCAAACAAACCGTGCCCGCTGGGGCCTGACTATCGCCTTTATTTCCTGGTGCTTGGTGGCCGTGATTCTAGAGAGCCGCAGCAGCGAACCTGAACTGATCGCCATGCCCGAATACACCGAAGACGGCCGCCAGATACTGGCGCAGACTGATGGGCCGCTGCACTGGCCCGCCGAGGGTGTTGATGTTTACTACAACGCAAGCCAAGCGACAGTTAATTTTATGCCGACACTTGAGTACATGCTGTGGACCTGGCAGGAGCGGACCGGGCAGGCGATTGTTTATCGGGGGCGAACATACGAGACCGAAATCGATGGCGCCATTGTCGTTAATTTTCAAAGCCCGTTTGATATGTGGTTAGCAAGAGACAGCTGGTCGGTGCGAGGATATGCTGCCTCATCTTACTACCCATCAACCGGCCAGCTGGCCAAGTCATCTATCTATCTGCGCACAGACCAATCCGGTGACGCTCTGTTGAACGTCGCAGTGCATGAACTGGGTCATTCTCTCGGCGTCCGAGGCCACAATGATGACCCGCACGGCGTTATGTACGCCACCGCCACACGTTATGCACTAACGGCCTCTGACGTCAAGCTGACGGCTTATGAACACAGGAATTGCCACGCTGAGGTTTCGCCTACGGGTGAAGTGTACCTTCCGGGCATTCAGGGCGCCGGGATTACGCTGCATGAGGTTGACGGGGCGCTGCTGGTCAAGCATGAGCACCATTCGGGTGAGTATTGCACGGGCTCAATTGGCGCCGGGCTGGTTGTAACGGTGCCGGATGTGCGGGGCTTCTATGAGAGTTATCGAGATGTGGTTTTGGTGCCTTATATGGGTGGGTGGACAATTAGTGAATTGAAGGTGGTAGAGTGAATTCTGTCCAGACAATGTTTGTCGAAAAAGTAAATCAGCAGGCTCCGAAGCACTGGATGGGGCTTTCAGTGTAACGTTTCTCTGCGCCGATAGCGGTGATTTTTATGAGGGCACCATTAAAATACCGGCTGATTAAGCACCGGGGGCAGCAGTGTGACCTGGCGGTGACCAAGGCAGGTGATCCGCTGGCCGGATCTGCACGGCATAGCGCGCGGAAACGATTCAGGCTGTACAATATGGAGCAGCGCGGATTGACCGATACCAAAGGAGCGAAAGTTGACAAACCGGAGGCCGGTAGGGTGGCAGAATAACTTTATTGTCCCGGATGTTTTGCCGCCACAAATTTTTTGAGTGAGGGTAACCCCGAGCGGGGCCGTAATATGGTGGGGCGTGATGGATTCGAACCATCGACCAATTGGTTAAAAGCCAACTGCTCTACCGCTGAGCTAACGCCCCCGAGGGGAAATCTTTCCGGGACCGTTGCCCTGCAAAAGAGAGTGCGCATCATACTACGCAACAGAAAAAACTCAAGTATTTTTGTCAAAAAACCGCAATTTCAGCCGGAAACCGGTGGCGCCACGTACGTGGTCGGATCGTCGACACCCGCCTCCGCAAAGCCTTTTCGGCGCAGTCGACAGCTGTCGCAACGTCCACAGGCGCGGCCTCTGGTATCCGCCTGGTAGCACGATACGGTGAGGCCGTAATTGACACCCAGTTCATTACCCATGGCGATAATCTGTGCCTTGCTCAGCGCAATCAAAGGTGTCTTGATACGAATCGGCCGACCTTCAACACCGGTGCGGGTGGCGAGGTTGGCCATCTGCTCGAACGCTGCTATGAACTCGGGACGGCAATCAGGGTAACCGGAATAATCCAGGGCGTTGACACCGATGAAGATGGCCTCCGCCTCCAGCACTTCCGCCCAGGCCAGCGCATAGGACAAAAATACGGTATTGCGGGCCGGTACGTAGGTAACCGGGATGTGGTCGGCAATCACCCCGGATTCGGGCATGGCCACCGACGCGTCGGTCAATGCCGACCCCCCCAGCTGGCCAATGCCCAGGGGAATCACCTGATGCTGATGCACGGAAAACGCCGTCGCCAGCCGCATGGCCGCATCGAGTTCGCTGCTGGCGCGCTGACCGTAATTAAAGCTCAAGGCATAACAATCGTAGCCTTCGGCACGGGCAATGGCCAGACAGGTGGCCGAGTCCAGTCCACCGGATACCAGAATGACGGCTTTTTTTGTGTTTGGGTGATAACCGTGGTCCGGATTCGACTCTGTCACGACGCTACCTTGCCTGAATGGTGAAAACCGTAAGCATACAACGTCAGGTACGCCACGTCAGTGCCCGGGTGCATCACCCCAGATAATTTTGTGCAGTTGCACCTGCATGCGCACCGGCAGCCGGTCGGCCAGCACCCAGGCAGCCAGTTCCCGGTACGCGATCTGCTCGAACGCCGGTGACACCAGTATTTCGCGCACCCGGTTGACCAGGTCGTACTGATCGATTTTGGCCTTGCTCCAGTCGTAATCGCGGCGATCACAAATGACAAATTTGACTTCGTCCGTGGCCTTCAGGTGACCGATATTGCTTTCCAGATTACGGTCACACTCGCCCGACCCAGGCGTTTTAAGGTCCATGACCACGGTCACGCGCGGATCAATGTCGGCGATGTCCATGGCGCCGCTGGTTTCCAGTGACACCTTCAGGCCCTGATCGCTAAGTTCACGCAGCAAGGTGAGGCAGCCCGGTTGCGCCAGCGGTTCTCCGCCCGTCACCGTGATATAACGTGCACCGGTGTCGCGGACTTGAGACAGAATATCTGCCATGGGCATCATTTTGCCGTCATGGAAGGCATATTCGGTGTCGCAGTAGCCGCAACGCAGCGGACAGCCGGTCAGGCGCACAAAGGTTGTGGGCAGACCGACCGTGCTGCTTTCGCCTTGCAGCGAAAAAAAGATTTCGTTAATACGCAAGCTGAGGGGTTTGTTCATGAGCTCGTCGTTGCAGGTCCCGTCTAATTGAGGGATCTCATGTAGATGTCGGCCAGGTTGGCAGCGGAGGTATTGGGGAATCGCGCCCGCACATCCTGCAGAAGTTGCCGCGCCCGCGCATTGTCACCTAACCGGTGATACACGGTGCCCAGCGAGTACATGGCATCTTCGATCTTGCGACCATCAGGGTATTGTTCCAGAATGGTTTCAAACGCAGCCCGCGCCTCTTCAAACATGGACAGATTGACGTAGGCCTGGCCTTTCCAGTAATGGGCATTGGTGACAAACCGACCATCGGGATATTGCGCCAGATACTGGTCGAACTGCTGCACGGAGCGCTGATAGGCTCCTTCCTGCAGCAATGAGTCCAGTGCCAGTTCGTAGAGTTGTTGCTCAGTCAGCATACCGGTGGCAGCGGCTGGCGGCGCAGTGGTATTGCTGATACCGGACTGGGTCGCCGCAACCGGCGACGCACCTGTATTCACCGCAGGGCTTGCAGTGGCGGGTGTGGGTGTTGCGGATGACGCTGTTGAGGGCGCAGACGTGACGGGCGCAGACGTGCCGGCCGGGCTTGATGCGGAACCAGCATTGCTGGCGCCTATCGCGACACCGGCAGTCCGTGCTGCCTCGAGATCCTGATACAGCGCACTGATGCGCGCATCCAGATCCGTATATCTGTCCAGCGAATCCTGCTGCAGGCGTCGTATTTCGTAGCCGTGCTCTTCCACCATGCCCCTGATGGTCTGCATCTCGTTGCGGATTTCCCGGAACTGGTCCAGCAGCAACACCAGGGCATCATTATTGGAGGAATCGGCCTGCGCAAAAGCAGCCGTGCTGAACACGACTGCCGTTACACTACCTGCGACGACTGCCAGGATTCGTTTCATGCCTTAATCAGCCCGCTGGCCGGATTTCAACACGACGATTCTGACGGTAGGCATCTTCAGTCTGGCCACGAACTGCTGGCTGCTCTTCACCGTAGCTCACTGTTTCCAGCTGGCTGCGTGATGCACCATTCACGATCAGGAAGTCGCGAATGCTGTTGGCACGACGCTCACCCAGCGCCAGGTTGTACTCGCGGGTACCGCGCTCGTCTGCATGACCTTCCAGTCGCACACGACGGTTCGGGTTTGATGCCAGGTTACGGGCGTGAACGATCAGCGTTTCACGATCCGAGGGCTGGAATTCGGCCACATCGAAATCGAAGTAGAACACGGTGGTGTTCAGCGCTGCCTGATCCTGACGCTCGCGCTCCATGCGCTCACGCTCCAGACGCTGCTGCTCGGCGCGCGCGGCGGCGGCGGCCGCGTCAGCGGCGGCGGTATTATTGGTCTCCATTGGCATCTCTTCCGTGTCGCTCGTGGAGCTACACGCTGCCAGACCGGCAATTGTCAGTGCCAGTGCCGCTGTTTTAAACACATTACTCATTTGCATACCCACTATTAGCGTCCTCCAATAGACAAGCTACTTACATTAAATTTTTTGATGCCCGGAACTACAGTTTTTTTACCGCCAGTACTGCAAATATCTTCACCGACAATACCTTAATTCAAGTACGGGGACCATGAAGGCTCCCGTACATCGCCCTGCGGGGATGGTAAACGGAACTTTACACGTCCGTCAATGGAAACAGCGTCAAGCACGCCGCGGCCATTATAGGTTGTGCCGTACATGATCATACTGCCGTTTGGAGCCACGCTGGGAGATTCATCCAGTGCTGTGTCCGTCAGCGTGATGACCCGGCCGGTCTGCATATTGAGGATGGCAATACTGTAGGTATTGTCCTGGCGGGTCGCGCGACGAACATGGACCATATTCACCCCATCGGGCAGAAACTGGGCCTTGGCACAATAAAAGCAATCGAAGGTCAGCCGTTCCGGGAAACCTCCACCCAGATCAGCCTGATAAATCTGCGGCTGACCGGTTCGATCTGATGTGAACAGCACATTCTGGCTGTCCAGCGTCCACGCTGGCTCGGTTTCGGCGCGCGGATGATCGGTGATCTGGATCAACTGGTCAGTCGCCAGGTCCAGCACATAGACATCCGGGCTGCCGTCCTTGGACAGCACCATGGCCAGTTTGGTGCCATCGGGCGACCACACCGGCGAGCTGTTGATACCGGGAAAGTTGGTCACCTGGCGGCGCTGGCCGGTGGCAAGATCCTGTATATAGATACGCGGCAAATCTGTTTCAAATGACACATAGGCAATCTGGCTGCCGTCCGGTGACCAGGCCGGGGACATGATCGGCTCTCGCGATTCCAACAGCACCTGAGCGCGACGACCGTCGTAATCGGCATAGTGCAGGCGATAGGTCATGTCACCAATGGCACCTTCCGCGGACACATACATGATCTTGGTGGCAAACGCGCCGCGACGCCCGGTGATTTCCTGATACACCACATCGCTGATTTCATGGGCAATATCACGCAACTGACTGACCGTGCCGGTCAGCACCTCACCCAGCACCTTGCGCTCACGGTTGATGTCAAAAAACTCCCACTGCACCTGCACCATCTGCCCACCCGGTACCCGGCTTATTTTGCCCACTACCAGATACTGTTGCGCCAGGATACGCCAGTCGCGATAGTGCACTTCGCGCTCTTCACTGGGCAGGCTGAGCATATTGGCCCGTGACAGCGCCCGGAACTCACCGACCTGCTCAAGATTGTTGCCGATGATCTGGGCAATGTCTTCGTCCAGCAACCCCTCGCCTTGCCAGGAAAACGGCACCACGGCAACCGGAATGGGATTGTCCACACCCCGGGTGATTTCGATGTTCAATTCAGCGGCATGAACGCCCGCGGAAAAAACCCATGTCAGTACCAGTACCAGCAGGCTGCGTCGTTTCAATTTAATAAATCCTCCGGTCTGAATGTTAACAACAGTGAACGAAAACTCCGTTCAAACATTCGCGGCGGCATGCCCTGCAGCTCGGTAAACCTGCCTACCGCACGCACTGCATTTTCCGCAGCACGATCAAAGGCAGCATCACCGCTCGACCTGACTATTTCCACATCCACCACATCGCCCGTGGGAACCAGACGGATCCTCAGCACGGCTGTCATATCGTTTCTGGCACTGGGCGGTCTTGACCAGTTGCGTTGCACCAGGTCGTGAATCACCGCCGTATAGGCCATGGTAATTTCCGCGTCCGTTTCCGCCAGCTCAGCGGCCGCAGCATCCGCCTGCGCCTGTGCTGCCTGGCGCTGACGCTCGGCCTCCTGCTGGCGCTGTTGCTCCAGTTGCTGCTGTCGACGCGCCTCTTCCTGCCGGCGCTGCTCTTCTCTCAATTGCTCTGTGCGCGCCTGCTCTTCGCGTTCCTGGCGCTCGCGCTCCTGTCTCAGTTGCGCCTGTCGTGCCTGCTCCTGTTGCTGCTGCTCCTGCCGCAACTGTTCCTGCCTGTCGCGTTCCTGTTGCTCGCGCTGTTGCTGTTCGCGCTGCTGACGGGCCTGTTCCTGCTGCGCCCGTTCACGCTGCTGCTGCAGATTCTGTTGCTGCACACGCTCGTTTCGAGCCTGCGGATTTTCCGCGACCAGCAGTGCCTTCACCGCCGGTGGCCGCACCACGTCCAGCACCTCGGACTCCGCCTGCTGAAACAACAGTAACGCCCCCAACACCGCACCGTGCAGCAGCACGGCGAGAAACACTGATATTGGATAACCATTAAACGCTGTCACGGCAGTTATTCCAGTGGCTTGGTTACCAGATTCGGGCTTTCAACGCCGGCCACACGCAAGGCTTCCATCAATCCGATAAAGGGGCCGTAGCTGGCACTGGCATCGCCTTCAACAAATATCTGTATGGTCGGGTTGACCTCGACTATCGAGGCCACCTGCTGACCAATGGTAGCCAGCGTCACCGGCGTCTGCTCGTCCTGTTCGGTCACGCCCAGGCTGATAAAAAATTCATTATCTGCCGTTAGCTCGATAACGAGTGTCTCGGCGTTTTCATCCATGTCCATGGGTTCAGAGTCCACCTGCGGTAAATCCACGCGCAAGCCCTGGGTCAGCAACGGCGCAGTCACCATGAAAACAATCAGCAGCACCAGCATCACGTCAATGTAGGGCACCACATTGATCTCTGACATGGGCTTGCGTCGTTTTCTGACTATTTCCATTGCGCTCTCTACCGTAACAGGACAGGACGGATAAACGTATTATTTCTGCACGCTGGCAACCTGGCGATGCAGGATGCCGGCAAACTCTTCGGTAAAGGTAATATAGTTCTGGGCAATCACATCGACACGGTTTGAATACCGGTTATAGGCCACCACGGCAGGAATTGCCGCAAACAGACCCATGGCGGTTGCGATCAGGGCTTCGGCAATACCCGGCGCCACCACCTGCAGGGTCGCCTGGTTCTGCTCCGCCAGGCCAATGAACGAGTTCATGATGCCGATAACGGTGCCGAACAGGCCGATGTAGGGCGTGACCGAACCCACGGTCGCCAGAAACGGCAGGTTCTTTTCCAGTTTCTCTTCTTCACGTGAGTAGGCGACGCGCATGGCCCGCTGGGCCCCCGCCATCACGCCTTCGGCGCTGACGCCACCCTGCTGGCGCAGCCGCATGAATTCCTTGAAGCCGGCACGAAATATGTTCTCCATGCCACCGGTGGGCTGATTTTCCTTCTGTTGGCTGCTGCCCTCGCGGTACAGCTGACTCAGGTCCATGCCTGACCAGAAGCGCTTTTCAAAGCTCCACATGCCCTGTTCCGCATTACTGAGCACCAGCCAGCGCTGAATGATCATCACCCAGGATACCACCGATGCCACCAACAGGATCAGCATGACCAGTTGCACGGGCAACGTGGCTTCCAGTATCAGTGACCAGACACTTATCGAGCTTTCCACCAGGCACTCCCTTATCCGCGTAATCCAAGCCTGCCAAGACGGCGCCAAAAACAGGCCGCATTATAAGTCAAATTAACAACTTATAATACAGGGGCGGGTGTCCAAAGGCTGATAAAATATGGCTAAATTATGCACGGCCGTCGTGATGCCGGACCGGACATCATGCCAACCCGCGCTCAGGGCTGAACCGGCGCCGGCAAGCCCAGCTGCAGGTATGCATGTTGCGTCACCATGCGGCCCCGGGCTGTGCGCATCATGTAACCCTGCTGGATCAGGTAAGGCTCAAGCACGTCTTCGATGGTATCGCGCTCTTCGCTGATGGCGGCCGCCAGACTGTCCACGCCCACCGGTCCGCCGCCAAACTTCTCGATCATGGTCAACAGCAGCCGGCGATCCATGTGATCAAACCCATTGTTGTCGATGCTCAGCATGTCCAGCGCCAGACCGGCGATCTCGCTACTGATCTGCCCGGCATGTTTGACTTCACTGAAGTCCCGCACCCGGCGCAGCAAACGGTTGGCGATGCGCGGTGTGCCGCGCGAACGCCGGGCAATCTCGAACGCCCCGGACTCGTCAATCTGGCACCCCAGGATGCGCGCCGACCGCGCCACAATCTCGGTCAGCTGGGGATGCGTGTAGAATTCCAGGCGCTGGATGATGCCAAAGCGATCACGCAGCGGCGAGGTCAGCAGCCCCGCCCGGGTGGTGGCGCCGACCAGCGTGAACGGCGGCAGCTCCAGCTTGATAGAGCGGGCAGCCGGCCCCTCGCCGATCATGATATCGAGCTGATAGTCCTCCATGGCCGGATAAAGAATCTCTTCGATTGCCGGGCTGAGGCGGTGAATTTCGTCGATAAAAAGGACATCACCCTCTTCCAGGTTGGTCAGCAAGGCGGCCAGGTCACCGGCTTTTTCCAGCACCGGCCCGGACGTGGTCTTGATCGCCACGTCCAGCTCATTGGCGATAATATTGGCCAGTGTGGTTTTGCCCAGGCCCGGCGGCCCGAAAATCAGGGTATGGTCCAGCGGCTCGTGGCGGTTGCGCGCGGCACTGATAAAAATGTCCATCTGGGTTTTGACATCGTCCTGACCAATGTAGTCAGCCAGCACCAGTGGGCGGATAGCCCGGTCCACGGATTGTTCCTGCGGCGCCAGCGATGGCGAGATCAGCCGATCGTTGTCAGTTGTCATACCCAATGCACCCCGGAAATAGTCACACCATACCTTTTAACGCGAGCCGGATAATCTCTTCACTGCGCTCAAGCGAGGGATTATCCTTCAGTGTGCGGACAATCATACGTGCCGCTTCGGCCGGTTTGTAGCCCAACGCGATCAGCGCAGTCTCGGCATCTTCACTGACCGCACTGGTCCCACTTGCCGGCTGCGGCAGGTCTGCCTGGGCGCCGGCACCGGCCGGCAACTGCCAATCCTTGAGCCGGTCACGCATCTCCAGCAACAGGCGCTCCGCCGTTTTCTTGCCGATTCCCGGAATACGCGTCAACGCCGTGTCATCATCCTCCCGCACCAGGCGCACGAATTCATCGGCAGTCACACCCGACAGAATGGCCAGCGCCACCTTGGGACCGACGCCGCTGACCTTGATCAGAGCCCGGAACAGCGCTCGCTCCTGCTGCGCAAAAAAACCGAACAGCAGATGTGCATCCTCGCGAATGACCAGGTGGGTATGCAACAGGACGCCTTGCCCGGGCGCCGGCAGCTGGTAAAATGTGCTCATTGGCGCCTGCAGCTCGTATCCGACGCCATTGACGTCCAGCAACAGGTCCGGCGCTTTCTTCTCCAGCACGATGCCCTTCAAACGACCTATCACTCGATTATCTCCCGATCATGACTCTCTGCCGGCTAACGATGAAACCGTCCGCGACTGAAATTGCGCGCGGAGGCCACCTTGATCAGACTCTGGCGCGTATTAGCATGACACACTGCAATGGCCAGCGCATCTGCCGCATCCGCCTGCAGCCTGCCCTGCAGGCCGAGCAGGACTTTCACCATATGCTGCACCTGCACCTTGTCTGCGGCCCCGGACCCGGTGACTGATTGCTTGACAGTTCGCGGTGTGTATTCGGCCACTGGCAAGTCCAGGTGCAGACAGGCGACCATGGCGCTGCCCCGGGCCTGTCCCAGCTTCAGCGCTGACGACACACTTTTGCCCAGAAACACTTCTTCGATAGCGCATTCCTGTGGCGAGTACAGTTCGATGACGTCACAGATGCCGCGGAAGATCTCTTTAAGACGCTGCGGATGCTCACCGAGGGTCGGCCTGATGCAGCCACTGGCCACATACTTTAAACGATTGCCGACCGACTCGATGATACCAAAGCCGGTTGCTCGCGAACCGGGATCAATGCCCAGGATAAGTGTCATGTTCTGCCTCGGTTACGCAGGCACCCGGCAACGCTGCCGGGCGCTCGCAGATCATGTTCCGGGGCGCGCAATCCGGACTTGCCGCTCAGGCTGAGGGCGCGGCCGGCTGTTCGCGCAGGCGGATATTCAATTCCCGCAACTGCTTGGCAGAGACCGGGCCCGGTGCGTCGGTCAACGGACACGCCGCCGACTGGGTTTTCGGGAACGCGATGACTTCACGAATCGAGGTAGCGCCGGTCATCAGCATGATCAGCCGATCCAGGCCGAACGCCAACCCACCATGCGGCGGACAGCCAGACGACAGTGCCGTGAGCAGGAAACCGAATTTCTCCTGGGCCTCTTCTTCGCCAATGCCCAGCAGGTCAAAAACCGCGCTTTGCATCTGCGGCTGGTTGATACGGATCGAGCCGCCACCAAGCTCGGTGCCGTTCAACACCATGTCATAGGCACGCGACAGCGCCTCATCCGGCTTGTCTCGCAATGCCTCCGGCGTGCACGACGGCGCCGTGAACGGGTGGTGCAGGGAGTTCAGGTTGCCCTCCTTGTCGCGCTCGAACATCGGGAAGTCCACCACCCACAGGGGCGCCCATCCGTCCCGGACCTTGCCCATATCGGCAGCCACTTTCAGGCGGAGCGCCCCGATGGCTTCGTTGACGATATTGGCCTTGTCGGCGCCAAAGAAAATGATGTCGCCGGTGGTGGCCTGCAGACGCTCGAGAACCTGCTTGACCACCGCTTCCGGCATGAATTTGATGATTGGCGATTGCAGACCTTCGAGCCCGGCGTCGATATCATTGACCTTGATCCAGGCCAGACCCTTGGCACCGTAGATACCGACAAATTTGGTGTAATCATCAATATGCTTGCGGCTCAGCGAAGCGCCTTCCGGCACCCGCAAGGCCACCACACGGCTGCCCGGGTCTTTGGCCGGACCGGCGAATACCTTGAAGTCCACCTCTGCCATCAGGTCGGCGATGTCGGTAAATTCAAGGTCAATACGCAGATCCGGTTTGTCCGAACCAAACCGGCGCATGGCTTCGCCCCAGGTCATACGGGGAAACTCGCCCAGATCCACATCCAGGTGTCGCTTGAAGGTCTGCCGGATCATCTCCTCGGTGACGGCCATGATCTGCTCCTCGTTCATGAACGAGGTTTCAATGTCGATCTGGGTGAACTCCGGCTGACGGTCGGCCCGCAGGTCTTCATCGCGGAAGCATTTGGCAATCTGGTAATAGCGGTCCATGCCGGCCACCATCAGGATCTGCTTGAACAGCTGCGGCGATTGCGGCAAGGCAAAAAATTCACCCGGATGGGTGCGGCTGGGTACCAGGTAATCACGGGCGCCCTCGGGCGTGGCCCGGGTCAGAATCGGCGTCTCAATGTCCAGGAAACCATGTTCATCCAGGTAGTTGCGAATGGTGTTGGAGACCTTGGAGCGGAAACGCAGACGATCGATCATCTCCGGCCGGCGCAGATCGATATAACGGTGGCGCAGACGCACATCTTCGCTGACCGAGGCATGCTCATCCAGCTGAAATGGCGGTGTTTTGGCAATGCTGAGCACTTCCAGTTCGTGCGCCAGCACTTCGATGCCGCCACTGGGCAGCTCCTTGTTGACAGTGCCTTCCGGCCTTGCGCGAACCAGGCCGGTAACGCGCACGACAAACTCGTTGCGCAAGGTTTCCGCCAGCGCAAAGGTCTCAGCGCGATCAGGGTCGAACACGACCTGACACAGACCATCGCGATCCCTGAGATCCACAAATATGACGCCACCATGATCACGTCGACGATGGACCCAGCCACACAGACTGACAGTCTCGTCGATCCGGGCTGTATTTAATTCTCCGCAATAATGGCTGCGCATACTAACGTTCCTGCAAGGTTGTTCTGGAGATGGATTCTGGCGCTAACGATCAGGCGGCGTTGCTGCCCGATGATTTGCTGCCTGTTTTAGGGCTCCCGGCGGTTGCAGGGCTCCCGGCGGCGGTTGAGCTACCGGCGCTGTTACTGTCCTGGGTGCCGTGACGCTTGTTACCGGTTTTGAAATCGGTTTCATACCAGCCGCCGCCTTTCAACCGAAAGCTGGGTGCTGACAACTGTTTGGTCAACCCTGCCTGCTGACAGGCCGGACAATCGGTAAGCGGCGCATCACTGAACTTCTGGATTGCTTCCAGACGGTGGCCGCACTCCTTGCATTGATACTCATAAATCGGCATAAAAATAAGTCTCTCTATCCGGGTCCTCGTCCCGCGCCGTGCAGGTGGTTTTAATCACGCCGGTTACCGGGCCAAAGACAAATCAATCACAAAGAAAGCAGTTTCACTCAAAAGCCGCCGATTATACCTTATATTTCCGACTATCATCACCTGTCTTGCGGTAATAGATGCACCAATCTTGCACCACCCGGCAGCACCCCATAAAACATTTTGCCCAACCGCTGGCAACTGAGCCCATCAGCACTTGCGGCAGCCCCTGCAATCCTTTATAAATAACGGCTTGTGCGGTCATTTCCGCCACCGACGTTGCGACCCATCGTTACGCATCCTTTTCCATTCACCTCAAAACACACGAGAATCAGCATGGCAGCTACCAGACCAACAGCAAAAGCACCCGCCAAAAAGACCACGGCCATCAGCGAAAAATACACCAAAACGGCGATCCTGGCAGAAATTGCACAAAACACCGACCTCACCAAAAAACAGGTTGATGCAGTCCTGAACGAACTGGGCGACCTGATCGAACGGCATATCAAAAAGCGCGGCGTCGGCGAATTCACGCTGCCCGGCCTGCTCAAGATCAAGGCCGTCAAACGTCCGCCGCAACCCGCGCGCAAAGGCGTACCCAACCCGTTCAAACCCGGCGAAACCATGGACATTCCCAAGAAACCGGCCAGCACCCGCGTCAAGGTTCTGCCGTTGAAAAAGCTGAAAGAATTCGCTCAGTAACAGGCAGCAAGACGCAACAACGGGTCAGCATCACCGACAGGACACAGGCCCTGCCGGGTTGCTGACCGTTTTTTCTCCACCCGGAACCCCACAGCAGGACCCGCATGCGCACCAGTCAATACCTTATTGCCACACTCAGAGAAACCCCGGCTGACGCCGAAGTCATCAGCCATCAATTGATGTTGCGCGCCGGCCTGATTCGCAAGCTGGCCAGTGGCATGTATACCTGGCTGCCGGCCGGACTCAGGGTCCTGCACAAAGTGACCGCCATTGTCCGTGAGGAGATGAACCGCGCCGGTGCCATGGAAGTGTCCATGCCTGTCGTCCAGTCAGCCGAGCTGTGGCAGGAATCCGGACGCTGGGATCAGATGGGTCCGGAGCTGTTGCGCTTCGTTGACCGTCATAACCGCGACTTCTGTCTGGGCCCCACGCACGAGGAGGTCATTACCGACCTGATTCGCAATGAGATCAACAGCTACAAACAGCTGCCCGCCAATTTTTACCAGATCCAGATGAAATTCCGCGACGAGCGGCGTCCGCGCTTTGGCATCATGCGCGCCCGCGAATTCCTGATGAAGGATGCCTACTCGTTTCATATTGATGAAGCTTCCCTGCAACAGACCTATGACGTGATGTTCAGGACGTACTGCAGCATCTTCGAACGGCTGGGACTGGACTATCGCCCGGTACTGGCCGACACCGGCAATATCGGTGGCAGCACCTCGCACGAGTTTCACGTGCTGGCCGACTCGGGAGAAGACGATATTGTGTTCAGCTCCACGGGTGAGTACGCGGCCAACATCGAACTGGCCGACGGCATCATCCCCGACCTGGCGTCCGAAGGTACCGCCGTCGGCAGTGACGCAGCGGTCAAGGTAGCAACCGGCGAGGCGCATTCCATTGCAGAGGTCGCGGCACAACTGCAGGTCGCCGCCTCGCAACTGATCAAAACCCTGATCGTCAAATCTGACGATGACAGCAACGCTCACGGCCTGGTTGCGCTGCTGATTCGCGGCGACCAGGACGTCAACGAAGTCAAACTGGCCAAACTGGATGGCGTCGCCGAACCCGTGACCTTTGCCAGCGACGAACAGATTCAGGCGGCCGTTGGATGCCAGCCCGGCTGCCTGGGGCCCTTGCGGCTGCCATTCCCGGCCATCGCCGACCGCAGCGTCGAACACATGACCGATTTTGTCTGCGGCGCCAACAGTGACGGCTTTCACCTCACCGGTGCCAACTGGGGCAACGAGTGTCATTTTGACGCTGTGGCTGATTTCCGCAAGGTCAAGGAAGGCGACCTCAGCCCCGACAGCAAAGGCACACTGTCGATAAAACGCGGCATCGAGGTCGGCCACATTTTCCAGCTGGGTACCAAATACAGCAAAGCGATGAATGCGGCGGTGCTGGATGAAAATGGCAAATCGGTGCTGATGAACATGGGGTGTTATGGCATCGGGGTCAGCCGTATTGTGGCCGCCGCCATCGAGCAGAACCATGATGACAACGGCATCATCTGGCCGGATGCCATTGCGCCTTTCCAGATTGCCATTGTGCCGCTGAACGCGCACAAGTCACAGCAGGTTGTGGATGTCAGCGATCAACTGCTGGCCACGCTGGAAGCGGCCGGCTATGACGTACTGCTGGATGACCGGGACAAAAAAACCAGTCCCGGTGTCAAGTTTGCCGACATGGAACTGATGGGCATTCCGCACCGGCTGGTGGTCTCCGAACGGGGACTGGAAAACAATCAGCTGGAGTACAAGTCACGTCGCGCCGCCGAACCTGAAATGGTGGCACTTGACGCCATACTGGCGTTCCTGGGCGAGCGTCTACCGGGCTGAGTCAGCATCGGTGGCAACCCGACGACAGGAGTGATATGCAGCTAAGGTCAATACGGGAACTGAAAGGCCGGGCAGACAGCTTTTTGTGGGCAGACCGCCCCGCCCAGAACCGCTGGCAGCGTGCCGGCATCCGGGCGCTGCAGATCGCCTATGCGGTGATCCGGGATCTGGCGCAGGGCAATCTCAGCCTGCGCGCCATGAGCCTGGTGTACTACACGGTCATTGCCTTTGTACCTCTGCTGGCACTGGCCTTTGCGGTACTCAAAGGGCTGGGGGTTCACAACGAACTTGAACCTGCCCTGCTTGGGCTGCTGCAACCCTTCATGGGCGAATACAGCATCGAGATTGCGCAAAACATCGTCGGTTTCGTCGACAATGTGCGCGTAGATGTGCTCAGCGTGGTCAGTCTGGGCGTGCTGTTGTACACCGTACTGACCATGATGCAACGCATTGAGCTGTCCTTCAATTACATCTGGTCTGTTGCCCAGGCCCGCAGCCTCGGCAGCCGGGTCAGCGAATACCTGTTTGCCATCATCGTGGCGCCGCTGCTGATTCTGCTGTCGGTCGGCATCGCCTCCTATGTCAACACCGTGTTTTTTGTGCGGCTGCTGGAAAGCCTGCCTACCGGTGGCTTCCTGTTGCAGCTGATCGGTCAGGTCACCCCTTTCCTGTTCATGTCGCTGGCTTTTGCCCTGGCGTTCATCTTTATTCCCAATACCCGCGTGCATTTCCGCTCGGCCTTTGTCGGCGGTATCGTCACCACCGTCGCCTGGAAGTTGATGGGCTGGGTATTCCAGAACTTCATCACCGAATACTCGGCCAACGCAGTTGTCTACGCCGCGTTCTTCGCCGTCATCCTGTTGATGCTGGTTATTTACCTGGGCTGGCTGATGCTGCTGATCGGCTCATCCGTGGCGTTTTACCATCAGCATCCGTCCAAAACCTACGCCGGCCGCGAGCCACCCAAGCTCAGCCTGCGACTGAAAGAGGAAGTTGATCTCACCATCGCCTACCTGATCGTCAAGCGCTTCCAGCAAGGTGTGGAGCCCTGGTCAGTGGACGAGTTGCAGGCCTACACCCGACTGAGCCCGGCCATGATAGAATCTGCCGTGCAGATACTTACCGCCATAGGATTCATTCGCGCCACCGATGACAGCCCGCCCTGCTACCTGCCGGTGTCTACCGTGGATAATTGCCGGTTGCATGAGTTGCGCCACAAGGTGCGCACCTATGCCAGGGATCAACCTGACAACCGGTCCTGCTGCGCTGAACAAATGCAGATTCGCAAAATACTGGATGATGCCGACAACAGCTGGAGCCAATCCTGCGGTAACACCACGCTAAAAGATCTGATCAAGAGTAAAGACCATGAGTAATGTTGTTATCTATCACAACCCGCGATGTTCCAAGTCGCGCCAGACGCTGGCATTGTTGCAGGCGCGCGGGATCGCACCGGAACAGGTGCTGTACCTGGAAACGCCGCCGGCACCGGCCGAGTTGCGGCGCCTGCTCAAACGGTTGAAGATGTCCGCCCGGGACCTGCTGCGCAAGGGCGAAACGGAATACAAGGCACTGAACCTGACGGATAATGCGCTGAGCGAGACCCAGTTGATTGAAGCCATGAGCGCGCATCCGCGCCTGATTGAGCGGCCCATTGTGGTGCTGGGCGACAAAGCGGTGATCGGCAGGCCGCCGGAGAACGTGCTGGAGTTGATATCATGAGCCAGTCCCAACCTTATCTTCTTGTGCTGTATTACAGCCGGCATGGTGCCACCGCCGAGATGGCGGCACTGATTGCCCGCGGCGCCGAACAGGCCGGCGACATCGAAGCGCGCCTGCGAACCGTGCCGCCGGTGTCACCCGACCATGTCGCCAGCATACCGGCAGTCCCGGAGAGCGGCGCCGTTTATTGCAGCGAGGATGACCTGCGCCACTGCGCCGCACTGGCCATGGGCAGTCCGACGCGCTTCGGCAACATGGCCGCGCCGCTCAAACATTTTCTCGACAGCACTGGCGCACTGTGGGCCAGCGGCGCGCTGGTCAACAAACCCGCCGCCCTGTTTACCTCCAGCTCCAGCCTGCATGGCGGTCAGGAATCAACGCTGTTGAGCATGAGCCTGCCGCTGCTTCACCACGGCATGCTGATCTGTGGACTGCCTTACAGTGAGGCGGCGCTGATGCGTACCCAGACCGGTGGCACACCTTACGGCGCCAGTCATATGGCCGGCAAGGACAGTGATCTGCCGCTAAGCGATGACGAAAAAGCATTGTGCCTGGCACTGGGCAAACGCCTGGGACACCTGGCACTAAAACTACTTCATCCGCACCAAAAGAGCCAAACCCTATGACCAAAATCTGGGAACCAGACACCAACTCAGCCAGCCCTGCCGTCCCGGCGGTGGTCACCCAGTCACGCAAGGCGGTATTGGCATTTTACTTTGGCATGCTGGGCCTGTTTACGGCCGATGCCATCCTGACGCTGTTTCGTGGCGCCCCACTGGGCGTGGCAGTTTTTCTGTGGTTGTTCCGGTTACTGCCCTTGCTGATATTTCTGCCCGGGCTGCGCCGCAACACCTTGCGCACCTATGCCTGGCTCAGCTTTGTGGTGCTGATGTACTTTACCCACGCGGTGGTGACGGCGTTTGTACCCGGTGAGCTGTACTACGGACTGATCTACAGCACCCTGTGTGTCGGCCTGTTCTGCGCGCTGCTGCTGTATATCCGGATGGCCAAAAAGCACCTGGGCATGACACTCTAGGCCGCCTCAGCGATCCAGCAGCGACTTGAGCAAGGGGATCGTCACTTTGCGCTGGGTCTCCAGCGAGTGCCGATCAAGCTCATGCAGCACAGCAACCAGGGCGCTCATGCTGCGCGCACTGCGACGGACCAGGTACCCGGCAACTTCGTCATTCAATTCAAAACCGAGATGGCCGGCGCGCAGTTTCAGCGCCGCCATCTTGTCATCATCGTTCAGTTGTTGCAGCTGAAAGACCGCCGCTGACTGCAGTCGCGAGTGCAGATCGCGCAATGTGAAGGGCGCATACTGCGGGCTACTGCGGGCCGCGACCAGTAACGGCGTTTGCCGGGCGGCCAGACGGTTGTAAAGATGAAACAGGGCTTCTTCCCATTCAGGGATACCTGCTACGTCATCAATGCTGTCCAGACACAGGACGGCCAGCTGTTCCAGACCGCACAGGACGTCGGGTGACAGCTCACGCCATCCCGCCAGGTTCAGATAGAACACCGATTGTCCGAGCGCGTCAAGCTCATGGCAGACCGCCTGCAGCAGATGTGAGCAGCCCGCCCCGCTGCTCCCCCAAAGCCAGACAAACTCCTTTAACAGCGTGCCGCCGGTGCTCCCGGTGTCGTCGTGCCGCGTCCACTGACGGACGCACTGACGCAAATGGGTGAGAGTTGCCTGATTGGCGGGACCATAAAAATTGTCAAAGGTCGCCTCGTCATCCAGTCGTAGCCGCAGCGCCAGCTGGCGGGGTTGTTCGGCCACACTCACTGCCGCGTCCAGCGATAGTGCAACAGATCCGAGGTCACGGCGCCCACTTCAAAGTTCACCGGTTGCAGGTCCCGGCCCAGACTGATGAACTCGCTCAGGTGCTGCCGTGTGCCGGCCAACTGCACCCGCAACTCAACCGTGTCGGCGCGCAATGCCGACACATTGACATCGCGGACCACGGACAGCGACGCCAGGTAACGCATCAGTGCTGTGTGATTGCTCAGGTCGCTGATGCCTTCAATGCGCAACAGCACCTCATCTTCCTGTTCAAACTCACTGAGCACCAGCCCAAAGTGGTCCGCCAGGCGGGTGGTTACTTCATCCAGCGGAAACTCCATATAGGTCGCGACGCTGCTATCGACGTGATCAAAGACGTGCACCTGGTCACGAAACAGAAATTGCCACAGGCCAACGACTTCATTGGCCGGGGTAATCAGCAGACGACCCGCCAGCACACTGTCAGCGCCATAACGCTGCCCGGCCTCGCGCAGGGCATCGACATCCAGCGCCCAGCCCTGATCGACAGTGACTATGCGTCGGTCGGTGAGGTCCAGCAGCGGAATCAGCACGGGCACAGCCCGCTCGGTGGCGAAATCACGGACCTGCATCAGCAAGGCATGTTCGGAACTGGAGCCCAGCATGGTACGACGGCCATCACTTTCCTGCACTGTGACCCATAACAGGATACTGGCCCGGTTGCGATCCCAGACCGGGATCTCGGCACGGTTAAGCAACTCGTCAATCAGGCTCTGATCAAAGCGCACATCCAGCCGGCGCTCAAGCCCCACCGTGCGGTAACTGACTTCGGCCACGTAGGCCGACGACCGTGGCACCGCCTCCTGAATCCGGGGGTGCTCCAGCCAGCGACGCTCGCCGGTCACCTTGACGATGACACGCTCGAAGGCTTCCCGGTAGGCGCCCTCGCGGGCAGCCTCACTCTGGTTCTCCACGACGATTTCCTGACCGTAAAGGCCATCGACGGGCAGCGCCTGCGCTGAAGGCGTCAGCCACAGGGCAAGCATCAGCAGCAGCCACACAGATCGGGCCGATGCCCACAATGCCAAAAATAGAGTTGTCATGCGCGTCATGATAACCGATCGCCTGACTGTTTTACATAATCGCCTGACGAAGCCGCCGGCAACTGGTAAAATAGCGACAATCAATTTTTTATCCAGGGATGCCTCATTTCCATGACAAGCAAAGCGACTTCTTCCGCCAGTAATCAGCCAGCGAAAACCGGCCTCAGCTACAAGGATGCCGGTGTGGATATTGATGCCGGCGATGCGCTGGTGGAAAAAATCAAATCGGTCACCCAGTCAACACGTCGTCCCGAAGTGCTGTCCGGGCTGGGCGGTTTTGGCGCACTGTGTGAAATTCCCGAAGGCTACCGCAAGCCGGTACTGGTCTCGGCAACCGACGGCGTTGGCACCAAACTGAAGCTCGCCATCGACATGGGCAAACATGACACCATTGGTATTGATCTGGTTGCCATGTGTGTTAACGACCTGATTGTTTGTGGTGCCGAGCCCCTGTTTTTCCTGGATTATTACGCCACCGGCGGGCTCAACGTGGATATTGCCACGGAAGTGGTCAGCGGCATAGGTGAAGGCTGCCGCCAGGCCGGCTGCTCGCTGATTGGCGGTGAAACCGCGGAAATGCCCGGCATGTATCAGCCGGGCGACTACGACCTCGCCGGGTTCGCCGTGGGTGTGGTAGAAAAAGACCAGATTATCGACAACAGCCAGGTCCAGGCCGGCGACTGCCTGATTGGCCTGGCCTCATCGGGCCCGCATTCCAACGGCTATTCCCTGATTCGCAAGGTCCTGGAAGTGTCCAATGCCAAGCTGGACGATCCCTTTGGAGACAGCACCATGGGGGATGTACTGTTGGCCCCCACCGAGATTTATGTCAAGGCCCTGCAGACGCTGCAGGCGACACTGCCGGTGCATGCCATGGCGCATATCACCGGTGGCGGCATTCTGGAAAACCTGCCTCGCGTGATGCCCGACTATACCGAGGCTGAGATTGACACGGACGCCTGGCAACGCCCGGCCATTTTTGAGTGGTTGCAGATGAGTGGCAATATCGCCAACCGGGAAATGCTGCGCACCTTCAATTGCGGCATCGGCATGATTCTCTGTGTGGCCGCCGACCAGGCCGACCAGGCCATTGAGATCCTGCAGAAACAGACCCGTGGCGCTGTGCTGCTTGGACATATCCGCAACAGCAAACAGCAAAAGCCGGCTGTGGCACTGACCGGTAGTTATGTGTGAGCCCAGCGCCATCCGCTAACGCCCGGCCCTGCCAGGTCGTGGTACTGATTTCCGGCAGCGGCAGTAATCTGCAGGCCATCATGGATCATGCTCAGACCGGCGGCTACGAGCTTGGTGCTGTCATCAGCAACCGCGCTGACGCCTATGGCCTGCAACGGGCGGCAGGCGCCGGCATCGCCACCCGCGTCCTGGACCACAAAGTTTTTACGACGCGAGAAGCGTTTGATGCGCAACTGATGCTGGAAATAGATGCGTTTCAACCTGACCTGGTGGTGCTGGCCGGCTTCATGCGCATCCTCAGCAGTGGCTTCGTGCAGCACTACGCCGGACGCCTGCTGAATATTCACCCGTCACTGTTACCTGCGTACAAGGGTACCCAGACTCACCAGCGTGTTCTGGATGCCGGCGACTCCCGGCACGGCGCCAGCGTGCATTTTGTCACACCAGAGCTTGATGGCGGGCCGGTCATCCGGCAGGCCGTGATCAACGTGCAGGCAGATGACAATAAGGACACTCTGGCACAGCGTGTTGCTATCGAAGAACACAGAATATACCCTGAAGTGGTGACCTGGTTCGCCCAAGGACGATTGCAGCTGAATGCAGGCGGTGCGCTGCTTGACGGGCAGCGTCTGCCGGTCAGCGGCGTACAATCCGGCCCCCACCCCGGTCAAGAGCCCGGAAAAGAGTCCGGAAAAGAGTACGAAAAAGAGCCCGGTCAAGAATCCAGTCAATAGCCCCGTGCACAGCAAGGCTGACTGTTTGGCTGGTATTCAGCTTGCCGGGCGTAAAGTACTTGCCGGACGCAAAGTACAGGAACAGATAAAGCTTTCACCCAGTTATCGGCAAAAGGCACCTTCATGACGCTGTTACGACACACGCTATGCCTGCTTGCAACAACGGCGCTGAGCGTCCTGGTGGCCATGTCCGGCGCCCGCCTGCAGGCCGCGGAAACTGCCGGCCAGACGCCAGCAGATCAGCCCCCCCTCATCGCCCCGACACCTTATGAGGCCGGTTACCAGGCTCGTGCCCGCGGCCTGAGCACCGATGCCTATCGCAACCTGGTGCAGACCGCTGACAATGTCGACAATATCGACAATGTCTATCAGCTCCGTCACGGATTGTCTTTGCGGGTGCTGGGCGCCAATCTGATCACGGTGGCCGAGACCAGCCATTTTTACTGGCTTGATAGCGGTGCAGTGCCGGTGTCATACGCCTTTGAGCAGAGCGGGCTGCGTCGGCGCCAGGAACGCATCAGCTTTGACTGGGACGCTCAACGCGCCACCGTGACCAGGGATGATCGGGAGACCGTCACCGACATCAGCGACGGCTTGCTGGACAACCTCAGTTTTACCGCGCAGATGAGCTCACAGCTCCATGCCCGCCCGGCGTTGCTGACGCCGGGCACCACCCTGGAATACCCGATTCTTGATGGCACCGAGCCGGAGATACAGCAATATCGGGTGACGGCACGGGAGACCGTGGACACCCTGACCGGGCCTCTGGATACCGTGCTGATCGAGCGCATTCGCGAACCCGACAGTGATCGCAGCACCCGGATCTGGCTGGCGGTGGAGCACGAGTTTGTGCTGGCAAGACTGGAACAGATAGAAGACGGGGACACCACAGAGCTTCTGCTGTCATCGCTGACCATGGGGGATACCCGCCTGCAAAGCGCGGAGTAGAACCTCAGCGCTGCATCTCGTATTTACGCATTTTTTCAACCAGTGTCGTACGCCGGATATTGAGCCGGTCGGCGGCTCGCGCCACCACACCACCACTGTCGTCCAGCGCCTGCTCAATCAGACTGCGTTCCAGATTGCCCAGATACTCTTTCAGGTCCAGGCCGTTCAGCGGCAGCAGATTGCCGTTACCCGGACTCAACAGGGAACTGGCGTCCCCGCCCAGTGCCGCCTCGGCAACCCGGGTATCACCATTGACGCGGTCTGCTTCCGGCTCGGCGTTTATCAGCTCTTCAGCCTCGTCAATGACCTGAGGCAACTCAATGCCTTCAGGCTGGTACTGACGCGGCAGATCATGCACGCCCACCACGCCGTGCGGATGCATGATGGCCATGCGCTCTACCAGATTGGCCAGCTCCCGCACATTACCGGGCCAGCTGTAATGGCCGAGGGCGCGAATGGCCGCCGAGTTGAAGCGCACTGAACCGCGTTTGCTGTTTTCCAGTCGCGAAATCAGTTCATTCAGCAAGAACGGGATGTCTGATGCGCGCTCCCGCAAGGATGGCATTTCGATGGGAAAAACGTTGATGCGGTAATACAGGTCCTGGCGGAACGTCCCGGCGTCAATCATGTTTTCCAGGTCACGGTGAGTGGCCGCCAGGATGCGCACATCCGTCTGCAGGGTTTTGGTGCCCCCCACGCGCTCGTAACTCTGCTCCTGGATCACCCGCAACAGCTTGACCTGCATGGGCAACGGCATATCACCGATCTCGTCAAGAAACAGGGTCCCCCCCTGCGCCAGTTCGAAGCGGCCCACGCGCGTGGAAATAGCGCCGGTAAAGGCACCCTTTTCATGACCAAAGAGTTCACTTTCCAGCAGGTCCGGGGGAATGGCCCCGCAATTGATCGGCACAAAGGGTTTGCTGGCACGGTTGGAATTGGCATGCAGGTTACGGGCGACAACTTCCTTGCCAGTACCCGACTCTCCGGTAATCAGGACCGTGACCTCGGTGTCCGCGACCTGTGACATGTAATGCCGTATGCGCTGCACCGAGGCGCTGTTGCCAACCAGGCTGCGAAACATGTTGTAGTCGCGCACACTGCCGACATCGCGCAGGCGGGCGTAATGATCACCATAGACCTGCGCCTTGTGCAAGGCGTCAAGCATAGGCTGATAACTCAGCGGCAGCGGGATGGTGGCCACCACACGGGTGGAGATCTGTTCAGGGAGGTCGGGCAGTTCCTGGTCGCCCAGCAGCACCAGCGGCACGCCGTCCTGCCACTCGGCCAGCTCTTCCAGCAGCCCCGCCATCAGGCTGGGTTTGTAGTGTCCCACCAGGATCAGCTTGAGCCTGACCGGATCAATAGCCAGCGCAGCCGCTTCCTCACGCCAGTGCCCGCGCGCGATCGTCGCCGGGCTCTCACCCAGAAACGTGAGCACGATACCCAGGTCGTGGCCCAGCTTCTTGCTGTCTTCTATTACCAATATCTGTGTCATGCCCGGTACCGGCAAAGCGTGATGGCACGAGTCTGCGCTGCACTATCCACTTTGCCCCTGTTGCGGCCTGGTGATCGATGCTGATCGATCAGTGTCGATGCTGTTGCCGTTATTCCCAGGATCAATTAGACACTGCCCGGACCGACAGAGTCAAACGTTGACCGCCAATTCCTTGACTGATGTCACGAAGCCGCCTGGGTTGCCGGGTCTATCTCCTGCCAGCTGCTTCTGAGCGTTTTCATCAGTTCGGCGACTTCGTCAACGATCGTGACATCGTTCTTCAGATTGGCTTCCAGCAGACGGCGCTGCATGTATTCATACAGCCGCTCAAGATTGTCGACATAGTCGGGTGCCTGGTTGCGATCCAGGCTGCCCTGCAGCCCCCCAATGATGGTCGTGGCCTTGCTGATCATGGCGCCCTTGAGCGCAATCTCCCGGCGTTCGATAGCACCCCGGGCCTGCGCCAGACGCTCCAGCGCACCGTTCATCAGCATCAGAATCAATTGATGGGGATTGGCGCCCTCCACACTCCCCACGTTGTTGACACGTTGATACTGGGCAATGGCGCTGTTAGCTGCGTACATGGGTTAGTCCTCGTTAACTCGGGTTATTTTCTGCGATTGGGTGTGGCCAGTGCTTCCAGCATGGGGAGCTGCGACTCCAGGAAGCTGACCGTGTTGTTGAAATTGGAAATAATGATGTCGTTGGCCAGAAATGAGGACTGCAAGCGACGCTCGGTCGCCGCCAGGCGCTCGTCCAGCGCCTGGCGCTTCTCGGTGATGCGCTGCAGCTCAGCGGTCAGTGAGTTCTGACGTCCGGTCAGCACACCGTTGCTGCCCAGCATCGAATCAACCAGGCTGGTCAACCGGCTGGCAACACCACGAAAATAATCAACCGTGCCGCGATTGCCCGCGTCACCGTCGGTCACTCTGACCCGCAGTCCGGACGCCGGGTCGGCAGCGCCACTGGCTGCGCGGCCCGCCTGGCTTTGCGCGCCGGCACCGACCGCGAATCCAAACACCGCACCGGCATTGCCTTCCAGGCTGGACAGGGCCACTGACGAGTCGCCGCCGCGGCTGGCCGACAGCAGCTTGAACCCGCCACTGTCAGCATCGAACTCAACCGAGACCGACACACCCGCAGCGATCAGCGCCGGGTCATTGTTGATGGCGGACTGTAACGTGCTGGCCACACCGCTGCTGCTGGTATCAGCCAGCACACCCAGGGTGATCTGACCCGACAGCACGCCATCCACGCGCAGCCGGAAGCGGTCCGCCGCAGTGCTGGTAGACAGGTCTCCGTGAGCGGCGTTCAGGTAGTAACCGGCCGTGGCCGGATTGGCGCCTGTAGAGGCTACCAGCACCTGCCCGCTGCCCTGTGCCTCAATACCGTTGATCAGACCCTGCACGTCGAGCCCACGGATGGAGGTGACGGGTTCGCCACGACCTTCAAACAGGCCCAGCCGCGTGGCACTGGCCAGGTTGATGTCGCCAAAGACGATGTCGTCGCCGGCATTGCTGGTGGAGACCACCAGCCGCGCAGACCCCTCGTCAGCGTTGTAGTCGTAGCCCACATTGACCGTGATTCCCGCGCCAACCAACGCTGCATCAATCTGTGATTTTAACGCGGCGGTCAGTTCATCCGGCGTGTTATAGGTTACCGGTGTGCCGGCATCGCCCGGCAGCGTCAGCACGCCGGTGCTGTTGTCATTGATCGACAGGCTGTATTGCGTGGCGCTGTCGACCACCAGGGGCGTATTAAACAGAGAGCCACTTTGCCCATCGGTGCTGGCAAGACTGGTCAGTGCATTGGCCTGATACGGCCCCTGACCCTCCTTTACCAGGCCCAGTGTTGCCGCGGCATCAGCCCCGATATCGATAATTCGGATCACCGATTCGCTGCCAAACCGGTTGGAGGTCATGTCAAAGCGCGACTCAGCGCTGTTATAGGTGACAGTGGCCGAATTCGCCGTACTGAGCAGCTCCCCGTTACTGTTGATCTGCCGCTGCAACTCTTCGGCCAGCAGATCAGCGGTGGCATAGGTGCCTTCAGTCAATGCCACTTCCACTTCAACGCCATTGAGGAAAATATTGAAGCTGTTGTTGGCAGCGGTTATGTCGATGTTACCTGCGCCCAGGGCGGTCACCCCGATACCCTGGTAGCGTCCGGCTTCAGCCATGCGCGTTACTTCCAGACTGTAGCTGCCAGGTTGCGTCGCACTGCTGGCGGCGACGAAAGAGACCTGGTCATCACTGGGCTGCCCGGTAGTGGCGAACAACGCCGTGATGGCCTTGGGGTCGGCCTGGAAAGCATCTGCAAAAACGCTGCGATCAAACTCCATCATGTGATCATTGAACTGGTTGGTGGTAATACCCACCTCCGCCAACGACCCATAGGTCGACCCCAGCGTAAACGATCGCATGGTCGAGTTGATCTGGTTCATGATTGTCCGTATGCCCCGGTCGCCGGTCAGCACGCTGCCCTGACCGTTATCGCCGGCATCGGGATCAAACGCGGTCAGCACATCGGTCATGGTTTTCAGCGCATTGTAACTGTCTACCACACCCTGGACCTTGTCCATCAGTGCCGACGGGTCTTTACTGATGGTCAGCGCCGCCGGACCGGTGGAGACGCCTTTCAGGTTCAATGTAACACCCGGAATCACCCCCGCCACGAGATTGCTGTTGCGAGTGACGTTCAGGCCATTCACCGAAAACATGGCATCCTGCGCGGCCTGCGTCTGCATCATGTCCTGACGGCTGGCGTTATAACTGAGCGCGCCGAATGAAGCAGAGCCGGTGGCGGTCAACTCCATACTGTTGTTGGCGCCGCCCTCAGCGGTGCTGAACAACAGCCGGAATCCGGTGCCATCATCGACGATCGTCGCTTCCACCCCGATATCCGCATCGTTGACCGCATCGCGGATACCCGCCAGAGTATTATTGCTGGTGTCGATGACCAAGGAGCGCGACTGCTTGGCCGGGTTCGCCGTAAAACTCTGGTAGTTGTCGCTGCCATCAAAGGTCGTGGTGCCAAACCGGAACGTCAGTGTGCCCAGACCAACGGCTTCCGTTGTGGAGGTATACGCCTGGCTGGCGAGCGTATGCTGCTGCGCCAGCTGCTGCACGTTGACATTGTAGTTGCCAGTGGCAGCGACACTGGTGGCAGTGGCCGTCAGCACCGATTCGTTGCTGCTGTTGGCCTGGCTGGCGTTGAATGCCGATATGTTATTCAACTGTTTGACAGCGGTATTGTAGTCACCCAGAACACTGCTTATCTCGCCAAAGGCAGACAGACGGGCTTCCGTGATATCCTGGTCGCGATCCAGCCTGGCCGTGACCGGCGCGCGCTCGGCTTCCACCAGCTGCTCCAGAAGCTCACTGGTCAATAGTCCCGAGCCGATACCTAACGATTGAATGGTTGCCATACACTGATTGCCGTCTATTTGTTTGGCGAAAGCCTGCGGACACCGCGTGCCAGGCTGCCATTCGGGCAGCCTGCAGGCGATGGGTTACTCGCCACAGGCGTAGCAATTTCCAGGCCAGTCATGCTGGCCAGCGAAAACAGCCACTTATCCATTGGTATCGGTCAACGGCGGAGATTCTTGACCTTCGCGGCGGCAACTCTTTGCCGTGCCCGTTTGCCGTGCCCGTTTGCCGTGCCCGTTTGCCGTTGACCGTTTGCCGTTGACCGGTGGCCGGTGGCCTCGCTAGAATCGCGCTATCCCTACTCGGAGAAGAAGCTATGTTCAATAGACCCACTTTTGCAAGCCGTCTGGCGTTGCTGGGAGCCAGCGCGCTGGCGGCCAGCCTGCTGACATCAGGCGCACTGGCGCAAACCGACTATACGCCGCCCAGAACGTCCTACGGGGTACCCGACCTGCAGGGCGTCTGGCGCAATGCCACCGTGACACCGCTGACCCGTCCACGCGAACTGGGCACACGACAGGCCTATACCCAGGAAGAGGCGTTTCAGCTGGAACGCGCTGCCCAGCAGGAAGTTGAGCAGGACAATGAACCCCTGGATCCGAACCGACCGCCACCACCGGCAGAAGACCTGCCCCCCGTCGGCAACTACGATCTGTTCTGGACTGACCGCGGCATGTTCATGCCCACTATCGACGGTGAGTTCCGCACCTCCATCATCATCGATCCGCCTGATGGACAGATGCCCGGTTACACCGATGACTTTCTGGCCCAGCGAGCCCGCGAACGGCAGACCGGTCCCGACCCCTTTGATGGCCCCGAAGGCCGCGGCGTGGGCGAGCGCTGCCTGCTCTCGTTTGGCTCCAACTCCGGTCCGCCCATGCTGCCGGTGATGTACAACAGCCATTATCAGATCGTGCAGTCACCTGGCTACGTCACCATTGTGGTGGAAATGGTGCATGACGCGCGCATTATCAAGATTCAGGATGATCATGCGCCGCACGCCGACATCATGAACAAATGGATGGGCGACTCAATCGGGCGCTGGGAAGGCGACACGCTGGTCGTGGAAACACGGCATTTCAATCCCTGGCAGAGTTTTCGTGGCGCCTCGGAAAACCTGACCGTCACCGAAACCTTCCGCCGCGAGTCAGACAGCAAGATCATTTACAGTTTCACCGTGGATGATCCAACCGTGTTTGAGTCCAGCTTCACCGGCGAACTGGCGCTGACGGCCTATGACGACCCGCTTTACGAATATGCCTGTCATGAAGGTAACTACGCACTGGCCGGCACACTGGCGGGTGCACGACTGGCCGAAGAGGAAGCGCGACAGGCAGCCGAGGCCGGTAATTAGTCGTTAAAAAGACCCGGGGGTGAGGTCGGAAAGTTGCGGACTCACCGATTCACACCTGGGTCTTGAACAATGACAGGGGCTCCTGGGACTCAAGCTTTTGCGCCAGCTCCAGGGCCTCCTTGCTGTTGAACTGCCTCAGGACCTGCTTCGATTCGCGATCAACCACAGTCACCGACGGCTCCTGACTGTCCGGATCGATATCGAAGACCAGATCACGTTTAACGGTCTGCACGTAAGCATTCAGGCGGGAAACAGCCTGCTCCAGTATTTCTTCATCATCGTCAGTTGCCTCAGCACGCCGGGCGCCGGGCGAAGACACCTGTTTTGCCGGACGTTCCCGGGGCGGATGCTCAGACTGGCCATCCTGTCGCGCCTGCTGTTCCTGGCTGTCGGCATGCGCATCCAGATCGTTTTCGACCGCGCCCACGGATTTGACTTTCTCCTTCGTCACCACAGCAGGCTGAAAACGGGTAATACTGATTTCGCTCACAGCATAACTCCCACACGATCACCTGCCAAAAAGAGGGAATGTCAGGGCCTGACACAAAAAAATCCGCCCGGCGTTTACCTTGTTATCGGTATCGGCCGGGCGGACTTTAGGACTTTAGCTTACTTTCGGGAAATTAACCCAGAAGCTGCAGTACCTGCTGGCTTTGCGCGTTAGCCTGGGCCAGCATGGAGACACCCGCCTGCTGCAGGGCCTGGTTACGTGCCAGGTTGGCGGCTTCAGCGGCGAAGTCAGCGTCCTGGATTCGAGAGTTGGCAGCCGAGAACTTCTCGGACGTGGCTGACAGGTTCTCGATGGTGGCAGAGAAACGGTTCTGCACCGCACCCAGCTCGGAACGTGACGCTGTGATGGAGCCCAGCGCGTTGTCGATGGCCGCCAGCGCGTCAGTAGCACCCTGCTGCGTCGACAGATCAACATCGCTCAGGTATTGACCGGCTTCCGCACCACCGAATGAACCGGCTTCAAAGCCCAGTGATTCCAGTGCAGCGTTACCGTTGGTACCACCTGACACGGTGAACTCACCGGCAGATTTCAGGGTGACGGTGCCGTAGCTGGTAATACCATCTGTTGTCACAGCAGACAAATCCGCTACCGCTTCAGCATTGCTGTTGGACAAACCGAACTGATCGATAGCAACAAGTGTGGTATTAACACTTTGGTCATCGTACGACATTACTATGTTACGACCATCAGCAGCCGTCAACGTTACACCTGAGCCAGTGTCCTCCGCCAGAACACCTGTCGAACCAAACTGCGCATTGATTGCATTGACTGCCGCGGTGCGGTTTGCTTCCAGGGAACCGCCGTCAGTCAGCGTAATGGCCACACCGTTCAACTCCATGGACGCGTTGCCGGCAGAGTAGGAACCTGCGCTGGCACCTGCCACGACGTTTGCATCGACCTCGGCGGTGACGCCGGTCTCTGCGCTGGATCGGTTGATGGCGGCGGCGATTGAAATGGACGACGCTTCTTTGGCACTGGAGGCAGCGGCAGCCGTGGACGATGTGTCATCTGTGGCAACTGCTGCACCAATCCCCACGCCATTGATGACCAGATCGCCAGCATCCAGCGTGGTGGTCGCATCAGTCGCCGCTGATTGCAGACGTGTCTCTGTGCTGATGGCAGACTCGGCAGCATCGTAGCTGCCCGCTCGCAGACCCGCATTGGTAGATGTATTGCCGCCAACGGTGATCTCGCTAACACCGGCATTGGCAACCAGGGTGAACCCACCTTCATAGGTACCCGTTGCAGCAAGCCCTGTCTTCGCACCAGTCAGCGTTCCACCTAAGGACACATCAATGTTTCGGCCGTCTTCTGCGATCAACTGAATACCTTGCGCATCCTCTCCAGTGTCAATAGCTGTCACACCAGTCAGTCCAGATTGTGCGTTTATGGCCTCTACCACTGATGTTCTGGTGGCCGCAGTGTCGGTAGTAGTCGATACAGTGATAGCAGTACCATTGATAGTGACGGCACCAGAGTCAGCCGCACCAGTCATTGACGTACCAGCGACGGTATTGGTATCAACCACCGCAGTGACGCCAGACTGCTCGGACACAGCGTTGATGGCAGCGGCTTTGGAGATGGAGCTGGCAACGTTGCCGGCAGAGGACAATGAGTCATCTGAGGCCTTACTGGCGCCCACGGCCACACCGTTGATGGTCAGGTCGCCAACGGCGATGCCGACATCAGTTGCTGACGCAGTCAGGCCATTCTTGTCGGAAACACCCAACGTGTCAGTGGTCAGTTGGCCGATTGATACGTTGATGGTTTCGCCAGCATTGGCGCCGATCTGGAAGTCAGAGTTGTAAGAACCGTCCAGCAGCTTTACGCCGTTAAAGTTGGCAGTGTCAGCCACTCGACCGACTTCTGCGATCAGGGCCTGGGCTTCTTCGTTCAGCAGTTGACGGTCGGTGTCACTGTAGGAACCGTTGGCAGACTGTACCGCCAGTTCACGCAGACGCTGCAGAGAGTCAGTCATGGAACCCATGCTGGATTCAGCCGTTTCTGCCAGAGAGATACCGTCGTTGGCGTTACGAACGGCCACGTTCAGACCGTTGATTTGTGATGTGAAGCGCGTAGAGATCGCCAGACCAGCAGCGTCGTCTTTTGCACCGTTGATTCGCAGACCTGAAGAAAGACGCTCAAGAGCCTGGTTAGTGCCGGCCTGTGAACTGTTCAGATTTCGCTGCGCGTTAAGTGAAGCAATGTTGGTATTTATGACCTGAGCCATGCTGTTTACTCCTGAGTTTACGTATTAAAACCGGACCGCATATGCCGCGTTACAAACCGCTCACTGCTATGCGTTACACCATTTAACGACACAGGAAATCAAAGCTTTAGACGTTTTTTAACAACTTTTGGGGGCTCGACAGAAATTTTATTTCTTTAGGATTTTTTTTGACTGTGCTAATATTTTTTTTGACCGCGCTAAAAGTAATGCGTCATCATATTAAACGCAGATTCGCCGACCACCATCGCAGCCCCACCTCTCACCCTGCAACCGGCAAGACCAGGCGCTACTCTTTATATAGGCCAATACAGTGACGATGGACAATCCTGAAAAAAACGATAATACCGAATCAAATCAGGCGCTTGCCTGGTCACGTATTGTGGCCGCCAGCGATCAGCTGGCGCAGCTTGCCGAGCAAAAAAACTGGGACAAACTGGGCCGACTGCAAGTCGAGCGCGACCGATTGATTGAGCACTTTTTTTCATCGGAAACACGCCCGGAACTGATCACCGGTATTCAGGCCGACATCAGAAAAATCTGTGAACAGGACAGAAGAATTATTCAGATGGTAACCGACAATCGTGCGCAACTGGGCGCAGAAGCCTTACATCTGCGCGCCATGAAAAATCGCATCGAGCAGTATTTATCGACAGAGGACCATTAAACTTTAGCGGCGATTTGGCGCCTGGCAAAGGCAGGGTCAGATCAGATTAAACAGCGACATCCGCGTAATCTTGGTAAACGTGGTCTGCGCCGCTTCCAGCACAAAAGATTCCTGCGTCAACTGACTGATGGCCTTGGCATAGTCCAGGTCCGACAATTCTGACAGGGTTGTACGCACCACCAGTTCGAAATCTTCGTTACTGGCCTTGGCCGCATCAACCTGGTTCAACCGGGCGCCAATGGCGCTGGTGGTCTTGATCAGCTGATCCTGGGCTTTATTGAGGTTGCCAATGGTGTTTTCCAGAGACTGCGACAACTGCTGTCGCTCACCCGTGCTGTTGCCCAGCCGTTGCAGGTCGGCAATATAGTCCTCCAGCCCTTCCAGCAGGCCTTTTTTACTACTCGATTCCACTTTAAAGCTGTCGCCCTCGGCCGGGCGGCCTTCAATGCGAAACGACATACCGGCCACCTGCACCTCGGTGCCACTGCCGAAAGGCTGCTTCTGCGCCAGAATGCGCCCGTCAGACGCCTGGGTGATGGTGTAGTTCAGTCCGGGCGGGGTGATATCGCTGCTCGGATTGAACTGAATGACCACACTCTCGGGGTAGAATGCTTCAAAGGCTGACTGATCGCGGATATTGACACGGCTGATAGCGGCAGGCGGTTGCCCCTGGTTGCCATCGGCAGCGCTGCTTTTGGCGGTCGGCGAGGCGCTGGCAATGTTCATGAATACATCGTGGCCCGAATCGTTGGCTGCCACCGCGGTCACCGGTCCGATCTGGATAAAGCGCTGTCCCTGATCGCCATGGTACTGATAACGTCCCTCGGCATCCTTGACAAAGGGTTGTTCATTGCCCTGAAACCCCGAGAACAGGTACTCGCCGCCCGCATCACGGGCATTCATGAACTGCGCCATCCCATCAACAACGGCCTGCAGCTCTACCGCAATATAGCCCCGCTGCTCCTTGTCCAGGGCACCGTTGCCGGATTGGCCAATCAGTTCCTGTGCCCGTTGAATCAGATCGCTGACACCGCTCAACGCACTTTCTTCACGTTGCAGGCGGGCGTTGAGTGTCGACAGGCTGCTGTTGTATTGATCCAGCCCGGCCAGCTCCTGATTGAGTTGCAGAATCCGCGTCGACGCAATCGGGTCATCAGCGGGTGTCAGGACTCTTTTATTGGTGGAGATCTGCTCCTGCGTCTTGCTCACCGCCTTCTGCAGATCAAGCATCGGGTTCAGGCCACGACTGTATAACTGATTGGTCGACATTCGCACTGACATGATTAGATTCCCAACAAAGTTTCAAAGAGATCGCGCGCCAGCGTAATCAGCCGCGCCGACGCATTGTAGTGCTGTTCCAGCTGAATCAGTCTGGCAGCTTCTTCTTCCAGATTGACGCCCGCCACGGACTGCAGGGCGTCCATGGATTGCCGCAACATCGATTCACCGGCGCTTTGATTGACCCGCGCCTGGCTGGTCATGATGCCGACTTTTTCTGCCAGCTGACCATATACGTCCTGATAGGTCTGGTTCTCGCCGCCCAACATGGCCGTGCTGTTCAATGCCAGCATGGCCAGACCATTGCGGTTGTCGGCACTGCCATTGGTATTGAAACCGATGACAAAACTGTCACCGGCACGTGGCGACGCATCGGCGCCGCTGCCGCTCGACATCACCACGTTGATCCCCGTGAAATTGTTCAGCAGCTCGGGTGAAGAGCCCAGTATGCCGTCGTTACGGTTGGAAAAGGCCTGGGTATTGGCGGCCACCTGCATCTGCAGTTTGCCACCGACCGTGAACTGCGGCGCCGGATCACTGGCATCCACAACCTGCGCCGGACTGGCGCCCTGATCCACCGTCAAAGAACCACTGCCGGTAAGACTGAAATTCAGGTCGACACCGGATGTGGCATAAACGGTCAGCTTGGCCCCATCACTGCGCGCACGAATGCCTTGCGCTGTCAGCTCGGCATTGTTGTTGATCTGGTCACGCAGATAGTCCGGTACATTGCCGGCAAAGTCTGTTGACGAAAACCAGTCGCTCTCGGCAATGGTTTTGCCATTCAGTTGAAGTCCGAGGTTGTTGCCGGGCACACCGCCATCGAATCCACTCAGCACGGTTTCGGTATAGGCGGTGGCCTGCACTCCCACCAGCCCCGACAGGCGCCGGGCCATGTTGGCGGCGCTCTCATCGGCAACCACGTTCAGGGTCTGGTACCGGATGAACCCGGTTTCAGGATCAGTGGTCTGAAAACGCAGCTCTTCGCCCGGATGACCATTGGTCGCCTGTCCGATCTGCAGCGCGCCGGAAGCTGCGCCGCTGGTGGTCAGCGTCAGTCCACCCGGGTCGGTCGGCAGCAGGCTGTTGGTGGAACCGGGCACAAAGCTCAGGTTGCGCATGGGCGGATTGGTTTGTTTGGGATTCGCCGGATCCGAGTAGTCCAGCACGTCGTAGGTTGTCGCGGAGGTAAAGCGGATCATCAACGGCGGTGACAATTGCCTGTCCTTGGTGAACAGCGGCGTGTCAACGCTGAGCACTTGTGAGCTCAGCACCCGCGCGCCGCCCAGGTTGGCGCTGCCCGCCTGGACACGAATCGGGGAGGCAAAGGCAAACTCTTCAGCCCGCGTGATCTGCACCGCCATGTCGGTGGCGCCGGTGCTGGTCGGTTTCAGCAGAAAGCGATCGCCACCCTGAAAGCTGCCACCCTCAAAGTTGATGCTGAAACCATCCACTTTCACCGATTGCGGCATCGCTTCGGATAACAGGCCGTCAGCGACCACCGTGTTATCGGCCATTCTTACCAATGTGTATTTGCGCCCGGGGCCCTCGAACTTCAGCTCGTAATCACTGATCTGCAGATCAGCCAGGGACTCAATGGTGACGTTCAGTTCGCGATCATTCGGCGGCCGGTTGTTCAGTGACGATTTGACCCGGTTGGCGGCAATCACAGGGTCATTGACGTCCTTGAAAACATTGCCACCAAGACTGCCTTCCAGGTTCATGCCCAACGCGTTCTGGGCGTTAACGCTGGCCGTGATGGAGGTTGCCAGCAAACCCACGGCGCCAATGGCCGGCTGTAATGCATCCTGGCGAAAACGCAGCAGACCGCCGACTTCGCCCCCCGTCATCAACTGATTGATGGTTTTGGTTTCCGATCTGTTAACGATGACCAGATCAAAACGGCTGGCATCGGTGACGCCCGGCACTGCTTTGATGGTCTGGCTGCTGTCACCGACCACCAGGGGCTGCCCCTGGCCGATAAACACGTCCTGGGCGCCGTTGTCGCGCGCCACGGTGGACACATCAACGTACCGGCCCAGCTGCTTGACCAGCACATCCAGCTTGTCCAGCAGATCATTGGGTGAACCATTGCCGGCGCCCGCATCCCCAATGGCCTTGTTCATGGCCGCAATCTGCTGTCCCAGTGAGGTGATGTTGTCGGCGGCACCCTGCAGCTGCTTGTTGACAGCGCTGTTCTGCGCCAGCAGCCTGGCTTCAATGCTCTTGAAGCCGGCCACCATCTGCTGCGACTGAGTCATCAGCAATTCACGCCCGAGCATGGAACCGGGGTCATTGACCGACTGATTGACCGAATCAAAAAACTGATTCATGTAGTTGGCGAGATTGGTCTGGTCAGCGGCCAGCAGATTGTTGACCTGCGACACATTCACCAGGTACGAGTCTGCTTCACTGAGCACACCGATGTCTCGCACCACCTGATCAACCAGATACTTTTCAGTGTGGCGAATGATTTCGTCAATATTGACACCTGTGCCCAGATACCCCGCCGCCGTTGCGGTAGAGGGATTGGTGCTCTGGATCACTGATTGCCGTGTGTAGCCTTCGGTATTAGCGTTGACGATATTGTGGCCAGTCACCGACATCGCGGTCTGGTTCAGGCGGATACCGGTAATCGCTGTGTTCAGCAATGCACTCATCGCAGCACCGCCTCCCGTGATTCACCGCGCAACACCGGGCTGTTCATGACCCGATCAATTTTGTCACCGTACTCCGGATCCGTGGCATAACCGGCGTGTTGCAGACGATGACCAAAGCCACCGCTGATGGCCGGATCTGCCAATGCCTGCTGGTAGCGGGACTGGCTGCTAAGCACCTGTACATAGTCCTCAAAGCTGTCTTCAAAGGACTCATAGGCTCTGAACAGTGCCCGTTCTCGCTGCATGACGCCGTCACGAAATTCCAGCGTACTGACCGAGGCTGCCGGGCCCTGCCAGGAGGCGCCCGCCTTGATGCCAAACAGGTTGTGACTGGGCTCGCCCCGATCACCGGTGATCATTTTTTTACCCCAACCGGTTTCCAGCGCAGCCTGGGCAATCAACGCTTGCGGCTCAACACCCAGCCTGGCCGCCGCTTTCTCAGCCATGGGCATCAGCGTGTCGACAAAATCCTGCTGCGTCTCAAACACTGGCTGTGCGCCAGAGACCGGCTGAGACAATGACGCCGGCCTATAATCCGGCCGACCACTGACGCGACGTTGCGGATTGATCCCGTCACTGACCGGAGCCGCTTCCTGGGCGGCGGGACGTTTCACTTCGTCCGGATAACGCGCCATCAACTGGCGATGCAGTGCATCGGAAAGCCCCACACCACCGGTGGATGCCATGTGCAGACTCAATTGACTGTCCAGATTTTCGCGATGGAATTTCATCTCATTACTGTTCAGAAAGTTGTCCTTGAACAGGGCATCTTCGCCGGCGCGCATGCCTTTCAGCATCATATTCAAAAACATGCTTTCGAACTGCTCGGCCACCTGGCGCATGGCCTGCGAGGTATCCTCACGCCCTAGCTGGCGAATGGCATTAAGACCATTCACGTCGGTGAAAACAGAGGCATTTGACAGCGTGGCGCTCATGGCTCTGATCCTTAGATGACAATCAGGTCGGCACGCAAGGCGCCGGACTGCTTGAGAGCTTCAAGGATCGCAGCCAGGTCACCCGGCGCCGCGCCAACGGCGTTGATGGCCTGCACGATGTCAGACAATGTCGTGCCGGTATCGAACAGAAACATGCGATTGTTTTCCTGACTAACGGTGATATCGGTCTGCGGCAGCACGGCGGTTTCGCCGTCCGAGAACGGTGCAGGCTGGCTGACACCAAAGCCTTCCGAAATCGTGACGCTCAGACTGCCGTGCGTGATGGCCGCCGGTGATACCTGCACATGTTCGCCGATAACGATGGTGCCGGTGCGTGAATTGACAATGACGCGTGCCGGCGCGCTGCCCTGCTGGATCTGGATATTCTCCAGTTCGGACATGTAGGCGACCCGGGCCTGGGTGTCGGCCGGCGCGCGGACACGGATGGAGACCGCATCGACGGCTGTCGCGGTGCCTGGCCCCATGAAATCGTTGATGGCCCTGGAGACATGACGGGCCGTGGTAAAATCAGCGCGTTTCAGGTTAAAGGTAATGGAATCCCCCACGTTGAACGCTGTTTCCACTTCGCGCACGGTGGTCGCGCCACCGGGGATACGCCCGACACTGGGTACGTTGATGGAGATGCTCGAGCCATCAGCGCCCTGCACACCGAGGCCGCCAACGATCAAATTGCCCTGGGCAATGGCGTAGACTTCGCCATCCACACCCAGCAGGAAGGTCCGCTCCAGTGTGCCACCGCGCAAGCTGTCGGAGTTGGCCAGTGAGGACACGGTGACATCAATGTTCTGTCCCGGCTTGGTAAAGGCCGGTAATTCCGCCTGCACGGAAACCACCGCGACATTGTTCAGCTGAAAGGTCTGGCCCGCAGGCATGGGAATGCCGAACTGGTTCAGGTAGGCGCGGAAGGATTCCGCGGTAAATGGCGCCTGGGTGGTCTGGTCACCCGTCCCATCAAGGCCCGTCACCAGGCCCACACCGACCAGCTGGTTCGCCTGCACACCCTGCAGATTGGCAATGTCTTTCAGACGGTCGGCGTGCACCGGTGCCGACGGCAGCATCAGCTGCGCAACCATCAACAGGCTGACAAATAAAACCTTACACCTGGCGCCGCGCTGAGTGGAACTTGACTGAATGATTGACATGTTACTTTCCTTGAATTGGCTGAATGCGTAACGTCGGCCGGCCGTTAAAGCGGCCACCAGCGACTGACAAAAAATCGGCTGAGCACGCCCGGGCTGTTGGTGTCGGCCAGTGTGCCGGTGCCGCTGTAGGCGATACGCACATCGGCGACGCGTGTCGAGGCGATGGTGTTGTCCGGTGCGATGTCCTCTTTCCTGACCAGGCCACTGATACGGATGAATTCTTTGTCCTGATTGAGCTCCAGCCACTTTTCGCCACGTACCTCCAGCAAGCCGTTGGGCAGCACATCGGTCACCGTCACGGTGATGTTGCCCTGCAACTGATTGCTCTGATCGCTATTGGCGGCGCCATCGAACTCGGCGCCATTGCTGAGTGACGTATTGGTGTCGATGTTGGTACCAAACAGCGTCATGTCGGCGACATTGTTCGAGCTCTCGCGACTGTAGGAGGTACCCGACGACTTCCTGGCTGATGTCGCTTCGTTGAGATTGATGGTCAGCACATCACCCAGGCGATAGGCGCGTCGCTGATACAGGTTCATCGCGGTCGCGGGACGGTAAATGGAACCGGTCACGTCCGTGGATTGCGCCTGGGCGCCTGGCCACACCGGTGCGTAGCGAGGATCATCCGGCATCGGCGCATGCGGCACCTGATAGGCGCAAGCAGCCAGCAGCAACGCCGGGCTTAATCGTGTCATCAGTGTGAACAGGTTTTTCATGGTTGTTCCCCTAACCGCGCTTAAACCGCGCTTACATATTCTGGGTAATGAACTGCAGCATCTGATCTGCAGTGGAAATGACCTTGGAATTCATTTCGTAGGCACGCTGCGTGGTAATCATGTCCACCAGCTCTTCCACGACTTCCACGTTGGAACTTTCCAGCGAGCCTTGCACCAGCTTGCCCATGCCGTTCTGGCCAGGCGCTGACTGCTGCGGATTACCGCTGGAAATGGTTTCGGCGAACAGGTTGCCGCCCAGGGCCTGCAAACCGGATGGATTGATAAAATCAATCAGATTCAGGTTGCCAATATTGACCGCATCAGGCTGTCCCGGCAGCTTTACCGACACCACGCCATCACTACCAATGGTCACCGTCTGGGCATCCGGTGGCAGCGTCAGGCCCGGGTTGAGCATGTGACCTTGTGCGGTGACCATCTCGCCATTGGCGTTGATCATGAACTGACCGTCGCGGCTGTAGGCAGAGGAGCCATCCGGCATTGAGATTTCGAAGAAACCGCGGCCGTTGATGCCGACATCCAGCGCTTCGCCGGTGGTCTGCAGCGCGCCCTGGTTAAACAGCTTCTGCGACGCGGTTACCCTAACCCCGGTACCGATCTGCAGACCCGAGGGCAGCTCGGTGTTCTGCGTGGAGTTGGCGCCTGGTTGCCGCTGGATCTGGTAAAGCAGGTCTTCAAACACCACGCGATCTTTCTTGAAGCCGGTGGTAGCAACGTTGGCCAGGTTGTTCGAGATCGCCGCCAGGCGTGTGTCCTGGGCGCTCAAACCGGTCTTGGATACGTACAGTGCTGCGTGCATGTCAGCTACTCCTGAATGTGTCTGTTAACGCTCGGTTAACTGTCTATTACTGAATTTGCAAAAGCCGTGCCGAAGTTTCGGAATTCTGTTGAACAGTCTGGATAAGCTTCACGTTCATCTCGTAGGCGCGCGCCAGACTCATCATCTCCACCATGGAATCAACCACATTGACGTTGCTGCTTTCCAGAAAGCCCGATGCCATCTGGAGCCCGGCATCGGCCACAGACTCCCCGCCATCCCTGCGTCTCAGCAGGCCATCGGCCCCCTTGATGAGGTCCTGGGCCCCCGGATTGACCAGCTTGATACGGTCAATCGCGGCAAGCACCTGAGCCCCCTGGCCCAGCTCGCGAACCGAGACTGTGCCATCTTCACCAAATTCGATTGACTCAAAGGGCGGCAACACCACAGGGCCATTGTTGCCGAGCACCGGCAAGCCACTGCCGGTGACCAGCTCCCCAAACACGGTCAGCTCCAGATCGCCGGCGCGGGTGTAAGCTTCTGAGCCGTCCGGCGCCTGCACGGCAAAAAACCCTTCACCGCGAATCGCCATGTCCAGATCATTGCCGGTCTGCTGCAGTTGCCCGCGCGCAAAGTCGGTACCGGGGTTTTCGGTCATGCTGTACACCCGCGAAGGCAACCCGTCGCCATACACCGCCATGGCCCGTGCCTGCGCCAGATCGGCCTGAAAGCCGGTGGTGCTGGCATTGGCCAGATTGTTGGCGTGTACTGCCTGAGCACGCATGGTCTGCGAGGCTCCGGTCATACTGATATATAGCGCTTTGTCCATGACGATCTCCGGTCAACTCAGCGGCCCGCGGGGCGGGCACGCATTACTCGTGGCTGTTACAGGTTGATAATGGTCTGTGTGGAATCATCCGTGGCGGAGATGATCTGCGCCGCCGCCTGGTAGTTGCGCTGCGAGATGATCAGCTGCACCAGCTCCGTTGGCAGGTCCACGTTGGAATCTTCCAGTGCTCCGGACTGAATGGCACCCAGACCCGCCGTACCGGCGCCAGACACCGATGCCGCGCCCGACTCACTGGTCTCCGCAAACTTGGAACCACCCAGGTTGGCCAGGCCGCTGGCGTTGGCAAAATTGGCCAGTGCCACTTCACCCAGTACCCGCGACTGCCCGTTGGAGAACCGCGCGGAAATCAGACCCCGGGTATTCACTTCCAGGCCGGTCAACTGGCCCTTGGCAAACCCGTCCTGATCACTGTTCTGCACCGAGAAGTCACCGCCAAACGCAGTCATTTCCGACAGATCAATCCTAAAGTTGGAGTTGTTAAGGCGCTCACCCACGTTGGGGTCTCCCGGTACCGGGCCGGCACCGATACGACGACCTGCTGAGTCCACCGGGTACCAGTTGGTGATATCGATACTGGTCTGATTCGGGTCGTAGCGACCGGTATCATCAAAGCGCAGGTCATACCGTGCAGGCACCGGCAAACCATCTTCGGAGTTGGGGTCGAAGCCGATATTACGGCCGTCGATTTCGAAGTAAACGCTCCACAGGTTGGTGTCGCCGGTATCGTCCGGTCGCTCTTTAACGAAGTACATGGCGAGCGAGTGTGGCGTACCTACCGTGTCATAGATGGTGATCGCCGTTGACCGGTAGTAGGTATCAGGATTCTTAGAGTCAAACTGATTGGTCTCGAATGACACTCCCTGCAATCCTTCTTCCTGGGAAATGTCACCGAATATACTGGCTTCGGTACCGACTGGTGCTGTCGCGCCATCTTCCATTTCAGAATCAACCGGCAGCTTGAACTCGACATTCTCTTCCAGTTCAAACAGCACAATACCACCGACCACCAGCGTGTTGCCGGTTGACAGGTCCACCGGTGTTGCGGCACCCAGCGGCGTGAAACGTTCAGTGTCAGGCTGCCGTTTTGACGTCACCAGATTGAGGTTGCCGTTGCCACCCACGCCGCCGGTGATCACCAGATCCGCGCCGGTATTGTGGGTAATTTCCACTGACTCGACGCCGGCATTGTCAATAACCCGGGCGGACAGGTTGCCGAACCCGGCATTGATCTGTGTCGCCAATTGCTGTTGGTAACTGCTGGTGCCGACAATGGACTCATCCAGGGTGTAGGCAATACCGTTGACCGTGAAACTCGGGTTGGTGCCGGCGCCGGCGGTGATACCACTGACGTAGCCAACCGTTTTACCGGTTGCCGATACACCCGTGGCACCGGCAAATATCTGTGCCACCGCGTTGGCACTGGCATTCTCCGGCACTTCCAGTACCTGGAATTGTCGATCCGCGCCGATCACCTTGATGGCAGTGGCTTCGTAACCGTTCACGACAGGGTCACCTGAGGTAATGGTGCGCACAGGTGTCGCATCACCATTTTTGGTCACATAGTTGGAGCCGATAATGGTTGATGGCTGTGCTGCAGCATCCAGGTTGATAATGGATTCAACAAACGTGGTGGGACGTGGCTGAATCTCACCGGTGGTCACGCGCAGATCGGCCAGCGGACCACCACCCGTGGCCTGACCGGATTCCGACGGAGAAAAACCCTGCAGCCTTTCGCCGTCGCTGTTAACAACGAAGCCATCTTTGTCTGTGCCGAATGCACCAGCCCGTGAATAGGCAATGCCTGACTCGCCTTTGAGAATGAAAAAGCCTTCACCATTAACGGCCAGATCCAGGGTATTGTCGGTAAAACTGATGTTACCCTGGACAAAACTCTGTTTGATTTCCTGCAGCGCCACACCACTACCCTGCTGCGTGCCGCCACCACCCAGTACCGATGCCGCGTACACGTCACCAAAAACCGACTTGGCCGCCTTGAAGCCATTGGTACCGGCGTTGGCAATGTTGTTACCGGTTACGTTGATTTCCTGCTGTGCAGCATTCAGTGCACTCAAACCAATATTAAAACTCATCTGACACCTCGTATTTTTTGATTGATCAGTTAATCTGGATGACGTCTGCCATTGACACCGAACCCACACCGGCCAGGTTGAGAGTCAGGTTGCCGGATTTTTCTATCGTGACGCTGTTGACATTGGCGCTTAGATAAGTGGGCAGGCTGGTAGACTCGCCACCGTTACTGGCACTCAGCTCAAAACGGTATTCGCCTGACGGGTAACGCTGGTCGTTGGCGTCAGTACCGGTCCAGTAGAACTCCTGCTTGCCAGCTTCCTGTGGCCCCAGTGCAAACTTGTCCACCAATTGCCCATCCTTGTCGTAAACTGCCAGACTGGCCGACTGCACCGCGTTATCGAAATCAGCCACCACGCTCACAGCACCGACATCGGTGAGCATGGTGACATCACTGAGCACGTGCACAGGACGGCCAACCAGCGAGGTTGCCTGCAAGTGCTGGGTGGACTGGAATGACGACGCGAACTGCTGGAAACTCTGCGTCATTTTCTGCGACTCTTCCAGTGACGAGAATTGCGCCAATTGCGCGACAAACTCGCCGTTGTCCTGCGGGCTGGTCGGATCCTGGTTCTGCAATTGCGCAATCAGCAATTTCAGGAACTCATCCCGCCCCAGGTCTTTACTGGGCCCTTTTTTCTGTTCGGGCAGTGCATAATCCGACAGGACTTTGCTCAGCGCATTACCGCCATTGATTTCCATTTGTGACTCCTTAAGCCTGGCCGAGGGTCAGGACCCTTTGCATCATGGTGCGGGCGGCAGCCATCACATCCACATTCATCTGAAAGGAACGTGACGAGGAGATCATGTTGGTCATCTCCTCGACGATATCCACGTTCGGGTAAAACACATAACCTTCTTCATTGGCCATCGGATTGCCGGGTTCATAGCGCGGTTCAAGCGGCCGGCTATCTTCCACCACACCCGCGACCCGGACACCCACAGCAGACTGCTGGGCATTGCTGTTGGCAAACATGTCCCGGGATGCTGCCTGCAGCATCGGCGCAAACACGGCGTGGCGTGCCCGGTAGGTGTCACCGGCGCTGCTGGCAGCGCTGTTGGCATTGGCCATGTTGCTGGCCGTGGTATTGAGCCGCAACGACTGCGCACTCATGCCGGAGCCGGCGATATCAAAGATGCCCATCAAGCTCATGTTTACTCTCCTTTCAGGGCTTTGGTCATGCCCGTGAATTTGCGATTGAGAAATTGGAAGCTGACCTGATGCTCCAGCGCGTTGCGGGCAAAGGCCGCGTTTTCGATCTGCTCATCAACCGTGTTGCCGTCCAGCGACGGTTGGGACGGCACACGGTACATGGCCGATGGATCATTCAGTCCGGGTAAGCCGCCGAGGTGACGACGGTTCGTCTGCATCATGCCCACATCGCTGCGCTCGGATGTGGCCTGCGCCAGCAGACTGGCAAAATCCATGTCACGCGCCTTGTAGCCGGGCGTGTTGGCATTGGCGATGTTGCTCGCCAGCATGGTGGTTCTCTGCGTGCGCAGCATCAGTGCCTGCTCGTGAACACCCAGAGCGTTGTTAAAGTTAATGGCCATCGGTTGATTCCTGCTGTTGACGTTGCCGGTTCTAGACAGCAAGAAAATAGCAAGACCCGTGCCAGTAATTAATTGGCTTATTTATCAGAAGGATAAGGAATTTTTAGCACGCCAGCGGCAAGGGATTGCCTGGGATTATGACGGTGCTTGCCGCCCCGCCATTGCCGCCTTCCTGCTGCCGCATACCAACAGGAAGGCGTTGCCTGAGGCCCGCAGTGCAAGGCAGAAACCGGCTTAACAAACGCAGCTTACGAATAGTAAATGAGCATTTTAAGCTGGTTTTTAACGAAGCAATGTGGGTCTCAGGTGCGGTAGACGCTGGTATGGGCGCTAAGACGCTCCATCGTGTACAGCTCACCGATCGTCGCCGGCAGCGACTCGGAAGCCCCCAGAATCACAAAAGACCCGGGATTGAGGCTGTTGCGCATACGACGCAGAATATCCGCCTTGAAATCAGCGGCAAAGTAGATCAGCACATTGCGACAAAAGATGATGTCGAAACGGCCGAGGCTGTTGTACGTGTCCTGCAGGTTGAGGGGTTTGAAGGTGACACGCTGGGTAATCTGTTTCTTCAGCCGGAATCGGCCCTGGGGCAGTTCATCGAAGAACAGGCGCCGACGTGCTTCGCTGAGTCCGCGGCTGACGCTCAGGCCGTCATACTCCGCCAGTCTGGCGTTGTTGAGCATGGATGTGGAAATATCGGTGCCGATGATCTCCGGGTCACGCATCATGACACCCGGATGTCGGGCCTTGAATTCCTCAATGATCATGCTGATGGAATACGGCTCCTGACCGGAGGAACACGCTGCTGACCAGATGCGCAGACTGCTGCGCTTTTCTTCCAGGACCAGCCTGGGCAGGATAACGTCACGCAAAGCATCAAAGGGCGCGCTGTCTCGAAACCAGAAGGTTTCATTGGTGGTCATCGCGTCAATGACCTTTTCCCGCAGGCCGGGCACTGAACGCTGGTTGATGCGACCGACCAAAGCACCAAGCGTGGTCAGTTCGTTTTCCTCCAGAATACGACGCATGCGGTTTGCCACCAGATACTGCTTATTGTCGCCCAGCACAATACCGCAAGCCTGATTCAGAAAGGTCCGGAAAACCTGGTAGTCCTCCGGTGCAAACTGCTGTTCGTCAACCATAATTAACCCGAATCGATCGCTTATGCAGGAACCTGACGACGTTCAAGTTGTGTCAGCACGCGCTGGGCCAGTTCATCCGGATGGAATTTGGCGAGAAAATCGTCGGCACCCACTTTTTCCACCATGGCCTGATTGAACACACCGCTAAGCGATGTGTGCAACATCACGTGCAGCGAGCTCAGCCTGGGATCATTCTTGATGGACGCAGTCAAGGTATAACCGTCCATTTCCGGCATTTCGATGTCGGAGATGACCAGCACGTATTTGGCGGCCGGGTCTTCGCCGGCATCGGCCATGGCGCGCAGGTGCGCATGAGCCTGCTTGCCATCATTAAGCACCACCGTGTTCAGGCCGATGGCCTGGCAGCAGCGCTTGATCTGGGTTCGTGCAACACTGGAGTCATCCACGATCAGTACTGTGTTGATGGCGTCTTCACGCACGGTTTTGCTGGTCAGCGCCTCGCTGAGCGCCATCGGCGCCGGCGCCACCTCGGCCAGGATGCGCTCGACGTCCAGGATTTCCACCAGCTTCTTGTCCACCTCGGTGACCGCGGTCAGGTAATGCGTCCGGCCTGAACCCTTGGGGGGCGAGTGAATGGCTTCCCAGTTCAGGTTGACTATGCGCTCAACCGCGCGCACCAGAAAACCCTGCACCGAATTGTTGTACTCGGCAATGATGATGAACCCCTTGCCTTCATCATGCAGTGCCCGGCTACCCATGGCAATGCTCAGGTCCAGGACAGTGATGGTGCGGCCGCGGATGTAGGCCACGCCACGGACCACCCGGCTGCTGTGCGGCAGCACGCTCAGTGGCGGACAAGGCAGTACCTCTTTCACCTTGAACACGTTGATGCCGTAAAGCTGCTCGCCGTTGAGCCTGAACATCAGCAGTTCCAGACGATTCTGACCTACCAGTTGTGTTCGTTGATTAACGCTGTCCAGCACACCGGCCATCGCAGCCTCCTGTTTCTAAGATCAAGGTTTCGGGTTCACGCAGCAAACATACTCACGATAGCTACAGTTGTCGTCCGGGTTGCGCGTTTCATAAGCCCCGACACCGGAAATATTTTGTACTGGCCGGCACATTTATTGCTTGTTCATGGCCATCAGCCAGCACACTGACTTTTAACGCGCATTCAACGCCAGGTATTTGACGCATGAACTCAGACAATCGATACACGTCTTCATTACGGGTAAAAGCTGCCGTTATACTGATCATGGTAATGGGTGTGGCCAGTCAGTTTTCTGTCACCGCACAGGCGCAAAACACCAACGGCCAGCAGCTGCTCCGACAGGCTGCCCTTGAGGCGCTGCAGCACGCCTATGCCATGCAGCCGGGCCGGGCAGAGATTGAGGTCGCCACGCTGGACGCGCGGCTTCAGGTGCCGGTTTGTCAGGTGCCTTTGCAGACATCGCTCAATCGGCACAATGCCAATGGCGGCCGCGTCACTGTTCGCGTAGAGTGCCACGATGACAGCCCCTGGAGCCGATATGTGGCCGCCAGTGTTCGCGTTTTTAAGGAAATTCTGGTGACCAGCCGCGCGTTGGCGCGAGGCAGTATCGTCAGTCCGGGCGATGTGGCCCTGAAAGAACAGGACATCAGTACCCTCAACGGCCACATTATCATGGACCCTGACGTGGCCGTTGGCCAGTCGGTACGCCGGGCCGTCCGTGCGGACACGGCGCTGAGCATCGATCTGCTGGAAGCACCGGTACTGGTCAGACGTGGCGACATGGTTGTGCTGATTGCCGAGCGTGGTAGCATTGCGATCCGTGGCACAGGCACGGCACTGCAGGCGGGCGAGGCCGGCAGACAGATCCCGGTGCGCAACAACAGCTCCGAGCGCGTGGTGCAGGCGGTGGTAACCGGTGCCGGCGAAGTGAAAGTGATTTTTTAGGGACGGGCTGGCAGTCAATTTACATGCCGCCAGGACAAGTACTGACGATAAATTGTCACCAAACGATCAGTTCAGTGTCTGTTTTTTTATTTTATTGGCGTTTTTGGTTGTTTTTTGCCAGCGAAACACTAAAGTTAGCGCAAAGGTTGCCGTTACATCAGACAGAAGGTTAAACACTGAAGACTGGTCAGGCCCGAGCGTCAATGGTTGGCGCCGAGAAGTAGCCCGATGAGTTGACAAGTCAAGGTAGCAAACTATGAGTATTCCTACTATTAGCAATACACCGACAACAGCAACGGACAATCGTAGCCCGGTTCGCCAAAGCAGCAACCAGCCAGCCACTGCTGACAACGGTGCCGGCAGTGGTGTTGACAAGGGTAACGTTGGCAACCAGGCGACCAGCCAGACGGATGCGGTGTCCATCAGCAGCCGTGCAGCTGACCTGCAATCGCTGGAAACCAGCATCAAGCAGCTCCCCGATGTTGATGCCTCACGCGTGAGTGCCTTGCGTGAGCAGATCAGCACCGGCGAGTACAGCGTCGACAGCCAGCGGCTTGCCGACAAGATGCTGGCGTTCGAACGCAGCCTTTGAGCCTGATGGAAAATAGATGAGTAACGAAGGCCTGCAGCAACTGCTGGAAAGTGACCGCAATCAGCTGGATGCCCTGGCCGAGCTGCTGCAGGCTGAAAAAACCTGCCTTGAGCAACGCAACCTTGACCAGCTCAACACGCTGGTCACGCAAAAGCAGAGCGTACTGGCCAGCATCGAAAATAATGACCATGTCCGGCGCAAGCTACTGCAGCAAGCAGGGGTCCCCGCAGACCAGACCAACCTGACCCACCTCAAGCGCCTGCTCGGCAAAGGTGGCGAGAACGAATTCACCGCATTACTGGAAAGCATAGAGTCGCGTTTGCAGAAGTGCCGCGAGCTCAGTGAAGTCAACAGCGTCATAGTCCACCGCAGTCGCCTGAACACCCAGCGCGCACTCAGTATTCTTCGCGGCCCGGCGACCCTGGCGGACCTGTATACCAGTCACGGCAACAAACTTGGCGGCAGTGAACAGCGGGATCTGGGCAGCGCCTGATCCGTTCGTTGATCCAGACAGGTCACCAACCTCATGGCAACACTTTCCAACAATGAACGTTACTACACGTCCGCGGGTGACATTTTCAGCGTGCTGCGTACCCTGCAGGCCGATCGCTCAAGTATCAGCATCCAGTTTAACGGCAGCGCCGGCATGCACAGCTCACTGGTACTGAATGTCAATCTGAAGGCACGCACTTTTCAGCTGGACGAGTTCACCCCACGCGAAGCACACCGGCAGGCCGAGGCAGGTGCACCGTTCAGCATGCGCGCATCCATCAACGGCATTCGTGTCCATGCCAAGGACCTTGTCATCAAGCAGGTTCGGCAGGATGCCGACGGCCAGTACTACGAATTGACGTTTCCCGATCGCCTGCTTTATCTGCAACGTCGCGACGCTTTCAGGGCCTGGGTACCCGGAACCCTGATGGTGGCAGCCCGGTGCATCAACAAAAAGCATCCCGACGCTTTGCAGGGACGGGTACTGAACATGTCGGCCACCGGATTTAGACTGGTCGTTGAAGGCAAGGTTGATCCACCGCCCGGCATGCTGGAAGAATTCGCGCTGACCATTAAACTGCCCCTGATTGACCACGAGCTGTCCTGCCCGGCCGAGGCCGTGTATGTCCAGTACCAACAGGACCGCAATCACACTGTGATGGGCTTCCGGTTTGGCAACATGGGCCGCTCAGACCAGGTGGCGGTTAACCGCTTTGTCACCCAACTGCAGCGCGAAAGTATCGCCTGAGCACCGTTACGGATGACCGGTAAGCGCCTGCCAGCCTGGCAATGATGCCAGCCGGGCCAGATCTTCCGGGCGGTCAACATCCCACTTCCGGGGCAGCTCGTGCCACGGCACACCCGCCTGGCGCAATCGATCCCGGGTCTGCTGCAGGACCTTGGGCTGCCCCCAATCAATGTTCGCAAAGACAGCTGCCGTCGCCGCCCGCAGCCCGATCAGCACATAGCCCCCATCATCGGCGGGACCCAGCACCACCGGTTTGCCAGCCGCCAGCAAGGCCAATGCCTGTGCGACATAGGGGCCATCGACAGATGGACAGTCAGCGCCAATCACCACCACAAACTCGGCATCAGCCAGTGCTTCGCGGGTAGCATTGTGCATACGTTCGCCCAGATCCCGGCCATGCTGAAGATGAATGCGGGACACGCCCTCCAGTTGCCGGAAAAAGTCCTCGCTGCCGGTGGCCGAGGCCCAGAGCTGCAGAGGTGCCTGCGCAGCCCGGCTCAGTTGCTGCCAACCGTAACGAATCAGTTGCTGATGCAATTGCAGGGCCCCGGCCGCGCCCAGCACCGGCTGCAGGCGGGTTTTCACCTGCCCTGCAACGGGCGTTTTGGCGAAAAACAGTATCCGGGCCTGCGGGTAGCGATACGCCATGCTCACGGCTCCCGCTCCCGCGTCGCCTGATCGCGATCATCAGTGTGCCTGTCTGGGTGCCTGCCAGGGTGCCGGCCATAGTACTGGGCATGCAAAGCGACCGGGCTGGCACCCAGAAAAAACGCCAGCCGCAGCCGCCACATCAGCCAGATCGTGGTCAGGATGCCATGCTGCTGCCAGCGGCGACTGGAACTGAGCACCGGCGAGCGCAGACAGACTGGTCGGGACATACTGCGCAGGGTCTTGCTGATCATCACATCCTCCATCAATGGCACGTCCGCGTACCCGCCAATCTGCTCAAACACCGCGCGTCGGACAAAAATGGCCTGGTCACCGGTGGCAACCGCGGTCACCCGCGAGCGCAGATTGATGGCGCCGGCGATGACCCGAAAGGCCGGATGCTGACCATCAAGGCGCACGTCAAACCGTCCCCAGCACGTCGCGCCGTCGGCCAGCGCAGCCACTACCTGCTCGGCTGCGTTCGCGGGCAATGTCGTATCGATATGCAGAAACAGCAGGATATCGCCTGCGGCCTGCGCTGCGCCGGCATTCATTTGCCGGGCACGACCCGGCGCGCTGTTCAAACAGAGATCAACCTGGCCGCGGATTGCCTGAACGCTGCCGTCGGTACTACCGCCGTCCACGACAATCACCTGATGACCTTGCCGGCGCAGCGATTGCAGGGCTGGCAGCTGCCGACGCAGGGTTGCCACTTCATTCAATACCGGGATAATAATGCTGAGCTTACTCACAAAAGGTCCTGGATCAGTGTTCAAAGGTCGCGCAACGGGTCATACCCTCACGTCGGGCAATTATGGCGCTTTTTCTTGAACAAAGGCTATGCGAACGCGAAATAAAGGAGGATAATATGCCGCCATTATTGCTTCTGATTGTCTTTGTCATCAGTGGAAATAAACTGGCTACTTTGCCGTTCTCTTCTTGAAAGACAGCGCGTTGTATTTAATGAATCTCGAAAATTTCTATATCGTCGCCATTGATCCTGACGAGCCCGCCCTTCAGGTCAATATTTCAGGGCCTTATCTGACTCAGCAGGCCGCCCAGGCTGACCTGACGGCGGCCATTGATGAGGCCGCCGCGCTGGATCCGAGCGCTCGTGCGTACGATTATCGTATCTGCAAACTGGCCTGCCAGAAACCTGGGGTGATTCAGCACATGGCTTGCCACGCAGCGCGGCCCGGTTGAGTCCTGCCCACCCCGCCCAACCTCTGCTATACTCTCGTCCGCTATCCAACATCAGACCTTCGCCTTACCTTTTGCCCCGGTGGCACAGCTGGATAGCGCGGCCCCCTCCTAAGGGGCAGGTCGCAGGTTCGAATCCTGCCCGGGGCACCAAAAAAACGACCATCACAATTCACTCCCGCCAGTGACTCCGTCATGAACCCCAGCGCCGACCCTCCAAACAGTGCCGACCCCGGGAACAGCCCCCATCACGCCAACCTGCGCGCTGAACTGACACGACTGATGCTGACCGGCTTGGTCGCCCTGGCGCTCGCTGCCGGGGTACTGAGCACCCTGACGGGCGCCATCAATGCCCTGCTGTATCTGTCTCTCGGTGCGACGCTGTGGCTCCTGGTCTGGCAGCAAAGTGACAGCCGCCTGACGCTGAACCGCAGCGAAGAGGCGGCGCCACTTTATGCTGAACTGGGCTGGGCCAACCGCATGACAATCGGCCGTGGCTGGCTGATTGCCGCCACCGGCGGCTTGCTGGCGCTGCCTGACGCCCTGCACGCTTACCCGCTGTTGTTATGGATCGCAGCAGCACTTTATTCGGTGGCCGCCATCCTGGATCGTGCTGACGGTTTTGTCGCCCGTCGCACCGGACAAACCACGCTGCTGGGCGCCCGTCTGGATACCGTATTTGATGCCCTGGGTTTGCTGGTGGCGCCTCTGCTGGCCCTGCAGCATGGCAAGATTCACGCCTCCTACCTGCTGGTCAGCCTGGCCTACTACCTGTTTGTGCTGGGCATCAGGGTCCGACAACAGACCCAACAGCCAGTGTATCCGCTGACGCCCAGCCTGCTGCGCAGATCACTGGCAGGATTCCAGATGGGTTATATCGCGGTAGTGCTGTGGCCACCGTTCAAGGCCGACGTCACAGTGCCGGCCGGGTTTGGTTTCATGGTGCCGCTGCTTATCGGCTTTCTGGTGGACTGGCTGGTGGTCAGCGGACGCCTGACCGCACAACACCGTGTCAGCGCCTGGTTCCGCTATCTAAACACCATCACCCGACAGTCGTTGCTGCCGATACTGCGCGTCGCGCTGGTAGTGACTGCAGTGCTGGCCGCCCCCCGTCTGGATCCCACGGCGTCCTGGCCGCTGCTATGGGTCAACAGTCTGCTGGCACTGGGCGTGGCCATGATGGTGCTGGGGCTGGCGGGGCGGGCTGGCGCCATCATGGTGTTAATGCTGCTCGCCTGGACGGTGCCACTGCCGGTGATGTCGACGCCCTTCCTCATCAGCCTGTTCATCATCACCGCCATATTGCTGCTGGGTTGCGGACGCTTCAGCCTGTGGCAGGCGGACGATGACTGGGTCAATCGTCAGGATGGTGCCTGATGCTGCGCTCGCGCTGGATAACCCTGCTGTTGTGGCCCATGGCACTGCTGCTGGTCGCCTGGACCTTGAGTCAGATGCCATTGGCGGGACTGCCGGACATGCTGGGCGCATTGACCGGGTACCAATGGCTGCTGTGGGCTGTGGTAAACCTGATGATCATTGCCATCAGCACCGAACGCTGGCGCCAGCTGGGCCGCATGCTCGGTGAAGCCCCGGGTTTCTGGCACATGCTGCTGATCCGGCAGGCCGGGCAGACTGTCAGTTTTATCACGCCGGCACCGCATTTTGGCGGCGAACCGTTTCAGATATACTGGCTGGTCAGGCGACTGGGCATGAACATTCACCGGGCCGTGCTGTCGCTGGCGCTGGATCGGTTTTATGAGTTGTGGATCAACTTTCTGATGCTGCTGCTCGGCGTCAGCCTGGTGCTGCTGTTACAAACCAGTGACGCAGCCAACGGCCAGGGCAATGACTGGCAGCGCATACTGCTGTTGTTACTGGGACTGTTGGCGCTGCTGTCCATGGTCGCCTGGCTGCTGATCAGACAGCCTGTGCTGCTTTCCGCACGACTGGAAAAGCTCGGCGCCGGCTGGCTGAGAAGTCCGCGGCTGGCCGCCCTGGGCAATCACTGGCAGGTACTTGGCAGCGAACTGAGGACCGTCGTCAGCACACAGCGACCGGCGTTGCTGGGGGCACTGGGGTTATCGCTGCTGGGCTGGGCACTGATGATCTTTGAGGTGTGGCTGGTGTTGACCTACTTTGGTATTACACCTGACGCCCTAAGCCTGGCGCTGATTCTGGTGGCGATGCGTCTGGCGTTGCTGCTGCCGCTGCCGGGTGGTATCGGCAGCCTCGAAGCCGCCGTGCTGTGGTCTTTCCAGACCCAGGCGCTGCCCGCAGATGCGGCGCTGGGCCTGATAGCCCTGACCCGCCTGCGTGATGTGCTGGTGCTGTTGACAGGTCTGCTGTGTTTGCGGGCACTGCAGGGCAAATCTGCACCGCCAGCGCCCGCCGCCTGATCAGCCCGTAGCCACAACCTGCTGTCAGAATGCCTTTTTGTAGGCCGCCCAGCAGGTGGCATTTTCCCACAGTTTGACGTTCATGCTGCCGCTGCCCGGGGGCTTGATCGCGGCCAGCAGTCGCTCGCAGATAATGCGACTGAAGTGCTCGATACTGGGATTCAGGCCGGCAAACTCGGGCTTGTCGTTGAGCATACTGTCGCGAAAATCGGCCACAATGGCATCAAGTGCTGACTCGATTTCGACGATGTCGACCAGGTACCCATGTTGATCCAGCTCTGCGGCCTCAATACTGATTTCGGCAACATAGTGATGGGCATGCGGCGAGTTTTCGCTGCCCCAGTCACCCCCGACAAGATAGTGATTGGCAATAAAGTCTTTGGTTACAGCGACGGTGTACATGGTGCGTCCTTCCTGAATAATGAATTTTGCTGGCTGCCTGGTGAATCAGTCATACACGAATACCGCCTGCAGTACATCCTGACGACCCTCGTGCAACAACTGATACAGCGCCGGCGCATTCTCCAGCGACTGACGATGGCTGATCAGCCTGTGCGGCTGCAAGCGTCGAATCATCTGCCAGGCTGTGGCAAACCGGCGTGCTTTGTTCCAGCGTCCGGTCAGGCCCGAGGCCAGCGTGCTGACCTGACTGGTCTTGATCTGCAGGCGATTGCGGTGGGCATTGCCTCCCAATGCGATAGCGGCGGATTTATTGCCATACCAGCTCCCAATGACAAGGCGGCTGTCATATCCGGTCAGGGATATGGCCAGATTGAGCGCGTCGGGCACACCACTGACCTCGTATACCAGATCGGCGCCGGCACCGGCCAGCGCCCCAGCCTGTAACTCTGCCAGGTCGGCCCCGGGGTCAAAGCTGGCGCTGGCCCCCAGGGTCAGGGATTGTTGCCGGCGTCCGGCCAGTGTATCCAGCGTGTGCAGGCCCGCCAGCGGGTGGCCTGCCAGCACGCCGGTCAGCAACAGACCCAAGACCCCCTGACCAAGGACTGCCACCTGCTCACCGAGCATGGGCGCACCGTCCTGCACCAGGTTGACCGCCGTCTCCATATTGGGCAGAAACACCGCGGATTCAGTGTCAATGTCATCGGGTACCGGCATCAGCTGATCAGCGTTGGCAAGAAAATGCGACGCATGCGGCTGAAACGAAAACACCCGCTGGCCCAGCCAGGCTGCATCGACATCTTCCCCGGCATCAATCACCTCGCCGACACAGGCATAGCCGTACTGCAAAGGATAGGTCGACGGCGACTGCAGGGATGCCAGATTGGCGTCAAGTGCCATTTTATCAGGCAACTGGCCACGGTACACCAGCATCTCGGAACCGGCGCTGATTGCCGAGCACAGTGTTTTCACACGCACCTGCCCCGCGCCCGGCGACGGCAGGCTGACCGGCCTGACCTCTACCTGCTGCGGGGCGGTAAACCACAATTGTTGCGTCTGTATCACATTGTCGTTGGCCAACCTGTCTGTCATGCATGCTCCCCGCTGCTGGCGTTGTCCTGATTATCATATTTGACCTGACCCCACATGATCAGATCAGTGCCGAGCCTGTCGGTGAAAACCGGTGAAATGTGCGGCAAAGCAGTCCTGTCAGCAACGCCGAGATCACCCACTGCCTTGTAACCGCCCACCAGCCTGGGCGCCACTGTCAGCACCATGGCATCCACCAGCTGCTGTTGGAGAAAGCCGGTAATCACGTTGGCGCCTCCCTCCACCATCAGGCTGTTGATGCCGCGGCGCTTCAACTCGCGCAGGGCTTCGTGTAGTGACACGCGCCCGGCGCTGTCACCGGGCAGGCGGATGATCTCCAGAGCGGAATCGTCGGGGCAAATCGCATCAGCGCTGGTCAGTATCCAGCAACGCTTGTCTGACAGATGACACAGACGTGCACCGGGCGGTATCCGGAAATGCGCATCGAGAACAACAGGTTGTGGATCGGGCCCGCGCCACTGACGGACATTCAGACGCGGATCATCGGCCAGAACTGTGCCGATACCCACCAGAATGCCATCATGCAGGCTGCGCAGATGATGGGTCAGTTGCATGGCCTGCTCACCGCTCAGGGCCAACGGCTCGCCGGATTGCAGCGTAATGCTGCCGTCCCAGCTCTGGGCATAACTCAGGGTAACAAAGGGTCGTTCGCTGCCGGCGTACTGTGTACGCTGTGACAGTAACCAGCGCTCAATTTGCTGGTTGAGGTTCATGCTTTTCCCGCGTATTGCGTTTACCGGTTTTTGCCGCCTTGTCGTCCGCCGGCAGCACCAGCATGTGATCCATGCGCCGTGCCTTGGTCTGCAGGTAGGTCTCATTGTCCGCATTGATCGGTGCTTCCAGCGACACCCGCGCACTGATCTTGATGCCGGACGCCTGCAGTGCAGAAATCTTCAGCGGGTTATTGGTCATCAATTGCGCGGAAATGACACCCAGATCTTCCAGAATACACGCCGCCAGCGAATACTCGCGCTCGTCGGCTTCATGGCCCAGCATCAGGTTGGCATCCACGGTGTCGTAACCCTGATCCTGCAGATTGTAGGCATTCAGCTTGGCCATCAGACCAATGCCCCGGCCCTCCTGGCGCAGGTATACAATCACGCCCCGCCCCCGGGCCGCAACCAGCGCCATGGAACGCTGCAGCTGTTCGCCGCAGTCGCAGCGACGCGAACCCATGACATCACCGGTAAAACATTCCGAGTGCACCCGTGTCAGGACGTCTTCACCGCTGACATCGCCCATACAGAACGCCAGGTGCTCTTTGTTGTCGATTGAATTGGTGTAGTACACCAGCTGAAAATCACCATGCTCGGTGGGAATGCGGCCTGCAGTGACGCGCGTCACTGTGGGTCTGTCATTGCCGGTCTTGAGTGCTCTGATATTTGTCATAATTGGAAATACTACGGTGCTGCCCTGGTTTAGGCAAGCTGCCGCCTTCGGTTGATTGACCTGGTCCGTTTTACAATCTACGCTGGCCAACGCGTTCCGGTTTTCCGAACCGTCACAAATACCATGACGGTGCCAATTGGTAAGCGCACCGCAACTGCCTACAATAGGCGCCCGATTGACCTGGACGGATGTGTCATTGAAGCCTGAACTGTATTTTGTCATTCCCGGAGACCTGCAAACGCTGACCGGTGGTTATGCCTACGACCGCGCATTGATCCAGGCACTGGAAGCAGCGGGCATCAGGGTTCACCCTATTCCGCTGTCCGGCAAGTTCCCTGATCCCGACGCAGACGCGCTGGCAGATGCCGCCACCCGGCTGGCTGCCATTGCCGACCAATCGCTGGTGCTCATCGACGGGCTGGCCTACGGTGTCATGGATGCCGTGGCCGCTCAGGAACATCAACGCCTGAACATCATCGCCCTGTGTCATCACCCCCTGGCGCTGGAATCCGGGCTGGATGCTGACACCCGCGAGCGATTATTCACCAGCGAACGCGGTGCGCTGCAACTGGCCAGCGCCGTCATCGTGACCAGCGACGCCACGGCCACGCTTTTAACTGATCGCTTTGGTATCGCCGCCGACAACATCACCGTGGCCCGGCCCGGCACCCGGAAAAATGCCTTTGCACCCTGCCGGGGCAATCCTCCCTGCCTGTTGACAGTCGCCACCCTAACCCGGCGCAAGGGCCATGATGTTCTGATTGCTGCACTGTCACGTCTCACCCGTTTGCCGTGGCGAGCCCGATTTGTCGGCGGCGACCAGTTTGATCCGGACTGGGCGCAGACGCTGCGCAAGCAGGTCACCAGCCTGCAACTTGATGATCGTATCGTGTTTACTGGCAGTCTCGATGAGCTGGACACCGAGTACGCAGCGGCCGATGTCTTTGTCCTGCCCTCGCACTTTGAAGGGTACGGTATGGTCTTCGCTGAAGCGCTGTCATTCGGCTTGCCGGTGGTGGCCACCCGGGCTGGCGCCCTGCCGGATGTGGTGCCGGCCAGCGCCGGGGTACTGGTGCCGACGAACAATGTGGACGCCCTGGCCGACGCCCTGCTCGATCTGCTGGGCAATCCGTCGCGGCGGCGTGAACTGCAGCAAGGTGCCCAGGCAGCCGCAGCAGATTTGCCGGACTGGCACGACACCGCAGCCCGGGTGCTGCAGGTAATGCAATCGGTGGCAAGCCACCAACGATGATCACCCCTGTCGACAACAGACACAATGAGGGACAATATGAGCGGTTTTTCTGTTAGCTGGCTGGATTTACGTGAACCTGCAGATCATGCTGCGCGCGACCCGGAGCTGGTCAGCACGCTGGTGAGCTATCTGCAGGGCGATACTGACATTGCGCCGATCATTGTTGACCTGGGCGCGGGCACCGGATCAACGCTGCGGGCATTGACGGCCATGGGCGCTCAGCGCTGCGTCTGGCGGCTGGTGGACCATGACCCGGCGCTGCTGAACGAGGCCTTGCGGCGACATGGCCAGGCCGAGATCGTTGAGGATTACCAGGCAGATCTGCGTGATGTTGCCGCACTGCCACTGGGCGGTGCCGCGTTGCTGTCAGCATCCGCCCTGTTTGACCTGATTTCCGCCGATCTGGTCGATAGCCTGGTGGCCAGAGCACGGCAGCAATCGACCGTGGTTTATGCCGCCCTGAACTACGACGGCCGCACCCACTGGACGCCGGCGCATCCGCTGGACGCTGCCGTGCTGGACGCCTTCAACCGGGATCAACACCGGGACAAGGGCCTGGGGCCGGCACTGGGACCGGATGCATCGATGACCATGAAAGCAGCACTGGAAAAGGCCGGCTACACCGTGCTAATGAGAGACAGCCCGTGGCAACTGGGCCCGGAGCAACAGGCGCTGGTGAGTGAACTGATCAGGGGCATTCGCGCCGCCGTGACCCACGGCTACGGCCTGTCCGACGCCGCACTTGCCGACTGGCAAACGTTCCGCTTGTCACACGCAGGCAGTGGTCACTGCCTGGTCGGACATATCGACCTGCTCGCCTGGCCCCCTGGCGTGTGATGCCATGGCATACTCATTCCCCACAGGCAGTCAATCCCCGGGTGACGTCAGGTCTGCCCTGAGCGGCCCGATTCGTCATCAGCGTCGACTGGTTTACGCCATTCTCATCATCATGACGCTGTACTTTGCCGTGATTGGCAGTATCAATGTGTTCGTGTTCTCGGCCTATCCCGTTGCCGCACTGGACTACGCCGGCGCCATCGGCGTCACACTGGCGTTGCTGTATTTTCACCGTTCCGGGCAACTGTTGATTGCATCCTGGCTGGTGGTGATCATCCTGATCGCCGTGCTGCTCAGTTTCATTCACCTGGCCGAAGGTCGCAGCTATTCAATCATCTGGGTGACGGTATTGCCGCCGGTGGCGTTTTTTCTGCTGGGCCGGCGCGCCGGCGCCTGGCTCAGCGGTCTGGTGTTTGTCTATGTCATCGCCTATGTGTATCTGCGCCTGCCCGACTGGCCAGCCGCCGAGGTGACCCTGGGCGCGTGGCTGAATATTGTCGAGGTGCTCACTGCACAGTGGTTTATCTTCCGTCTATATGAGCGCTCGCGCGCGGAAGCCTTCGCCGAACTTGAGCATCAGTCAATCACCGACAAGTTGACCGGGCTGCATAACAGAAGCCACCTGGACACGCTGCTGCAACAGGAACTGGCGCGACACCGCAGCAACGGTCAACCGCTAACACTGGTGCTTTGCGATATAGACCATTTCAAGCACATTAATGACGAATACGGTCATCTTACCGGAGACGCCGTCTTGCAGCAGTTCGCCGGTGTACTCACACGGCAGATGCGGGCCACGGATATCTGCGGGCGCTGGGGCGGTGAAGAGTTTCTGATCATCTGTCCAGGCACGGCGACTGAATCGGCAGCGGCCATCACCAGCAAACTGCGTGCCGCCTTTGCCGCCACAGCATTCAGCCAGGGCCTCAAGGTCACCGCCAGTTTTGGTATCGCCAGCCAGACGCCGCCGGACAGCCAGCGGTTCTCGGATCAACTGCTGCGGCGCGCTGATGATGCGCTGTATGACGCCAAGCGTCGGGGACGCGCCTGTGCCGTGATTGCCACCGCCGACGACACCTTTGAGGCCGTGCGGTAAGCCCCGGAAAATCCGCTTAACGCCAATGACTGAATTGGGCTATCATCGGCAGCCTGTGAAAAATCTGGCTGAAAACGTAAGGAGAGCTGGCCATGACCCGCACATGTCACCGCTGGCCCATGTTGACCGGGCTGATACTGGCCCTGCTGACAGGGCAAAGCAGCGCTCAGGTTTTCCCGCAAGGCAACGGCCTGTCGATGTCGGGCGTGATGCAATTCGATCTGCATGTCCAGGTCGCCAGCTGGCAGGACATGACCATTGACCCGATGGAATTCCGCTTGCTGGCACAACGGGAATTTGAGTCTCGACTCAAGCCGCATGGTATCCGCCGTCAGTCGGCGAGTCGGGATTACCTGGTTTGTAAAATCAACGCCCTGCGCACCGACAATGCCACCATTGCCTACACCACCACACTGGAATTCTGGGGATTAAGATCAACGGATGTGCACACCCTGTTGTGGGAGAACGGTGGGCTGGGCGCTGTCGCGGCTGCCGATTTCGATGCTGACGGCGTGGCCGGAGAGTGCGCTGACACTTTTATGCAAGAATGGTCCAAGTGGAACCCGTCGTCCTGATTGACCACCGGATCACGGCTTTACCTGGGTGATCCGATATGTTTTCCTGTGGTCACACACTAACTTTCAGGAGGACAAACGATGAAAAAGCATGCCTCAGCGACTTGGCAGGGAAACCTCAAACAGGGTAAGGGCACCCTCAGCACTGAAAGCGGCGTACTGTCTGCCAACCCGTATGGGTTCAACACGCGATTTGAAGACACACCTGGCACCAACCCTGAGGAGTTGATCGGCGCCGCCCATGCGGGTTGCTTCTCCATGGCGTTCTCGATGCTGCTCGGCGAAGAAGGTTTTACGCCGGACAGCATTGATACAAAAGCCACGGTGACCCTGGACAAGGTGGATGACGGATTTGCCATCACTGCGGTCCACCTGTTGATGCAGGCGAAAATTCCCAAGATTGACGAGGCCGCCTTCCAGACCATTGCCAACAAGGCCAAGGCTGGCTGCCCGGTATCCAAACTGCTGAACGCGGATATCACGCTGGATGCAACACTCAGCAACTGAGTCTTCCCAGCCCTGAGTCAGACCTTTGTCAATCGTGGCACGGTCAGTCCTGGCGCGGTATGCCGCGCCAGTGCTTTAACTGCAGCACGCAGGCTGCGGGCACATGCACCAGACCAAAAGCGCTGATAAAGATCAGCACCTGGGCGAGCCCCTGAGCGCCGGTATACACAAACGCCATCACCCAGGCAAACGCTCCACCGATAACCACCAGCGCAAGCCGCGCCAGACGACGGGTTTTGGCCGTGTGACTGCTGAGCCGGTAGTGTGCCCAGGCTGCCGCCAGCGATAGCAATATACTCAATATAATCAATGATATAATATTTAACATACGGGTTACCTTAAGGCCATTGGCCCCAAATGGCAAGCCGTGCGAGAATAGGGTTCGAGCCAAAACAATCGCAGGAGGCACATCATGACATTCGACGATATGCTGCTAGACCCCGCCAGCGCTTTTGACGCTCCGCAGCAGGTGCTGGCCGACGGACAATTGAGCAGAGAGCAGAAAGTTCAGGTTCTGCGCCGATGGGAAGATGACGCACGGCTGTTGCTCACCGCCCAGTCCGAGGGGATGAAATCCGGTGACAGCGGCGGCGATGTTCTCGCCCGAGTGCAGAGCGCTCTGGAATCACTGAACGCCCCGGCCACAGACACCTGAGCGTTTTTACCCTTGGGTATCGGGCGCCCTGGCGCCACCAAAGACCGCAAACAGGGCGTTGAACAGCCCTGACAGGGTCAGGTTCATGACCGCAAAGTCCTGATCAAACTGCTGAGCAGCCGTTTCGGCATCAGCTTCCTGGGCTTTCTCCAGAATCATGTCTTCGAAACGCAGTCGGCTGATGGTCAGGTCGTCGGCCAGCACACAGCTCAGACTCTGATTCCATACCACTCCCAGCTTTCTGACCTGCTTGCCGGCGGCGAGATGGACACTGATCTCCTCCGCCGTCAGGTCCTGGCCGGAACAGCGAATCGAATTGCCATCTTCAGCCGGATTTATCAACTCGCAGTTTTCGCTGATCTCGAATTGCCCGTCGGCCACCTGCGCCTGCAACCAGCCAGTCATCACTGCTGCGGGAGCCTGCTGCACATCCGCGGGCACCACCGGCATGGAACCCAGGCACTCCCGCAGGCCCGAAATGAGCTCTTCCGCCGCGCTGGCACTGCTGGTATTGATGACCAACAGCCCGGCCTGTGCATCGATATAGGCAAACACCTTGCGGGTTCGCGAAAAGGCGCGAGGCAACAATGCCGCGGTCACATCATCCTTGATCTGCAGTTTTTCCTTGCGATACACCTTGCGGCTTTGCTCAGCTTCCAGCTCTTCCACCTTTTCATTGACGGCGTCGTTGACCACGGAGGCCGGCAGCAGTTTCTCATCCTTGCGCGCACACACCATGATGCACTGTCCCAGGCTGTGCGTCAGTGCCTCTGCGTCTTTACCCAGCGGGCTGACCCAGCCAAAGCGGCTTCGCTCAAAACTGCTGCAGGGCTGAAACGGACATTCAGACAGCTTCTGTTCCAGTTCATCGGCAGACAGTGCAAACGGCCGGGTAAATTGATACAGACGAATATTTTTAAACCACATTTCAGTCCCCCTGACGTCACTTCTTAAATTCAGCGCTGCATTGTACCGAATCGAATGTCGAGGCGATGTAATAATTTTCAATTATATTTATGCCGGTAACTTGACTTTGAGAATAAGAGGCATAAAATCCCTACCCCCCGCAAATCACAGCAGATCGACTCGCGGGCAAACATTTTTTTGACGGCAAACACCCATGTTTATTTCACAGCCATTCACATCGCAACAGCGCCAGACGCTGGCCACCCTGACACCGGCCTGCGTGCCGGCGATGCTGTGCTGGGCATCCAGCTCCGCTATGTCTGTGTGGAACAAGCCTATTGTGCGTGAACACAAAATGAAACAGGAGGTGTATCTGACGTAGTTTGTAAATCCAACCATTTACAGATCAGGTATCACGAAGGCCTCTGAGTTTCCAAAGAATTCAGGGGCCTTTTTTATTGCCGCAGGAAAATCTGTCGCCAGACTGACGGTCTGCGCGACACAACAAAAAGGGATAGGCAGTGCCGGCGAAAAAGCCAGCGAAGGAGTGTATTGTGGTTGAGAAACTGCAGAGAAATATCAATATCGTTTACGCATTGGCGTTCTTTCACATGTTTTTGCTGATTGTGCCGGTGTTGGTGCCTTATTTTCAGTCAAAAGGTCTGAGCCTGTCGGAGATTTTTTATCTGCAGGCCATTTATGCCGGTGCCATCGTTATTCTTGAGGCGCCATCAGGTTACTTTGCGGATGTCATGGGTCGCCGGCTGGCGCTGCTGTATGACAGCGAGCGGGCACTGGCCCAGGGTGAGGGCGAACATGCACAGAGCCTGTCTCAGCTCGGGTTTACCAAATCCCTGGCCGAGGGACTGGGTGCCCTGTTCGGCGGCCTGCTGGCCATGTGGTCATTCGACATCATGATACTGGTACAGTCGCTGACCGCCTGGGTCTGCCTGTGGATGGCACTGCTTGTTGTTGAACCTCCGGTTGATAATGCCAGCGAGCCCGGTGACCGGGTCGTCAGCCTCAGGGACATTTATCAGCACGTGGCCCGTGGTGACCGTATTCTGCGCATGGTCTTCATTGCCCTGCCGGTGTACAACCTGGCGACCATCCATGTGGCCTGGCTGATACAGCCGTACTGGGACGACATGGGGTTGTCGCTGGCACTGTTCGGCGCGTTGTGGTTTGCGCAAAGCCTGACGGTGGCGCTGGCCAGCAAATGCAGCTATGCCCTGGAACGAACCACAGGGGCGGTATTCGCCCTGGTGGTCATTGGCATTCTGCCGGTGATTGGTATCTTCGGTATGGCGTGGCTGGGCGGCTGGGCCGGCGTGGCATTGTGCTTTATGCTGTTTTTCTGCCGGGGCCTGTATCAGGTGATCCTCGCCAACGCCCTGAATCGTCGCATTCCCGGCCGGTGCCGGGCGACCGTGAACTCACTGAACAGCCTGCTGTTTCGTTTCGGTTTCATTGTCACCGGACCCTTTGTCGGCTACCTGGCTGACATGCATGGCATCAGCGCTGCGCTTAACCTGCTGGGCGTCTGGTCTGTGCTTGCCTTCGCGGTCATCATGCTGCCGCTGATAAGAGCCGTCAGGTTATTGGAGGCAGGCCGGATCGACGCTCAGCGCGGGCGTGGCACCATGTAACAGCTCGTCCAGGTCGTTGCAGACCACACTGAAGCCTTTTATTTTTTTGGCTTCGTGTTTGTTGCGGGATGCCAGCTCAGCCAACTGGCTGGCATTCACCGCAGCGTCAGCATCCTCTGGCAACGCCAGCACACCCACAGACAGGCTCAGCAGGTCATACCAGCGCCATTCGCCGTCCCGATCGGGCGCATGGAATCCCCCTGCTGCGATATGCTCGGGCTTGTACAGTTGCCGGCACAGCGACAAAAAACTGTTGTTCAGTGACTGCAGGCGCGCCTGCCAGTCCTGGCAACGCAATACCAGCATGAAATCGTCGCCGCCAATATGCCCGACAAAGTCCTGGTCCGGGTGACAACATTCCCGCAACAGTTGCGCCAGCCCCAGCAGGACTTCATCTCCCTTGCCGTATCCATACACATCATTGAAGGGCTTGAAGGAGTCCAGGTCGATATAACACAGGTGTGCCGACAGGTGATTCTGCAGAAGTCGGTCCAGGCATTCCTGTATGGAGATATTGCCAGGCAGCAAGGTCAGCGGATTGGCAAACTGTGCCTGCCTGATCTGCAATTCGGTAATCTGGCGCAACACATCAATGACCCGGCCCAGGCCTAAATACATGCCATCCCGGGTAATAATGAAGTCTTCTTCCAGGCGCTGCCGCGCCCGACTGGTCAGCAGGCGACTGACCCGCTGCAGGCTTTGTTGAACATCAACGGCCAGGCAATCCTTGTCCATCATATGCCCGATGGGTTTGCGGCCATGCAGTTCATGTGCATACTGTTTCAGCATGGCCTGGCTCAATGCGTGACAGTGAACCGTGCCAACAGGCATATTGTCGTCGTCAAGCACTGCCAGACTGTTGAGGCTGGGCTGTTGCTGAAAGCGCTGCAGCACCTGACTGACTTTCTCACTGACGTGCACGCCCGCCACGTCAATGATCAGGCTGTGCAGCCCCGGGTCCGAGGCGGGAGATTCCTCCAGATTCAGCTTTGCCAGCAGCCCCTGTGCATCGGCAACCGGCGCCGTGTCAGGCCGGCCCAGCCAGTACCCCTGCACCCAGTCGACGCCCATGCTCTCCAGCACCCGCAACTCTTCCGCAAGCTCTATGCCCTCGGCGATGACATGCGAGCGCGAGGCCTTGGCCATGTTGAGTATCGACCCGACAAATTCACGTTTCATCGGGTCACGGTGGATTCCATCAATAAAATGCCGGTCAATTTTCACGAATTCAGGCTGCAGTTCGGTCCACAGACGCAGGCTCGAATAGCCAGCACCCAGATCGTCCAGCGCAATGGAAAAGCCCATATCCCGGTAGTGATGCAAGGCATTCTGCAGCAATCCGACATTGTCGATAGGCGAGTGTTCGGTCAGTTCGATAACAACCTGATCGGGTGTGATGCCGTATTGCCGGAGAATTGACAGCGTCCGCCCTGGATAGTGTTGTTGCTCCAGCAGGCTTTCCGGGGACACATTGAGAAACAGCTGTCCGTCAAAGCCGCCACCGCAGAAGCTGTGCACCGCGTTGCGGCGGCACAGGATTTCCAGATCCGTCAGCAACCCGAAATGCCGGGCAGTGGCAAACAGTGTCAGCGGTGAATGCAAGGGACTGTTGGAGGGGCCGCGGGACAGCGCCTCATAGCCGATAACACGGTTTTCGAGGGTGGAAACAATGGGCTGAAATAACGTTGTGACGGCACCCTGTCTTATGATGGCAAGCAACGCTTCCCGTTGTTCATTAACTGTCATCTGAGTAGTCACTGCCTGGAGGCTATTCAATGGGATCATCGGCAACAGTTCTTCAGACTACCGCCGCTCGATGACAGCATGATGACGGCGCTGTTAAGAATGGACATCCTCAGGCAAGTGATGCCAACATGTGGTGATGACTTACCAGGTTCACAGTTTTGCGCCCGTCGCCCGGGCGGATGCGCGGGTGCTTATACTGGGCTCCATGCCCGGTGTCGCATCCCTGCAGGCACAACAGTATTATGCGCACCCGCGCAACAGTTTCTGGCCCATCATGAGCGCGCTGCTGGGCCTGCCCGCGCAGACAGGCTATGACGAAAGGCTGGCTGCCCTGCAGGAACAGGGTATCGCGCTGTGGGATGTTTTACGTACCTGCACACGCACCGGCAGCCTGGATTCCGCCATTGTCACCGCCTCCATCGAGGTCAATGATTTTGCGGATTTTCTTGATCATCATCGGCAGCTTGAACGTTTCTGCTTCAACGGTGCCAAAGCACATACGGTGTTCCTGCAGCACGTCGCGCCGACACTGCCGCCGTCCGCCAGCCACATTTCACAGGTGCGACTGCCATCGACCAGCCCGGCCCACGCTGCCATGTCGGTAGCGGACAAGAAACAGGCCTGGTCATGCATCCTGGACCATGCCTCCCGGACCCGGCCGCCCTGCCTCGACGATGTTGATCGCCCGTGATTAGATGACGGGTGGATTTCGCGATTTATCGGTCTTGCCCAGCCCCGAACGGGTCATCTCGCCCCAACTCTTTTTCTTGCGGACAAACTCCCACCAGCCCTGTGCGCGCCAGATATTATTCAGCTGCCGGTAGCCGAAGTTTTCAATCAATATGATGCCCATCATCTTCAGCAGATCCTTTGCTCTGGGTATGCGCATCAAGGCCACCTCTTCCAGTATCAGCGATCCTGCGCTGACAAAAATGCCAAAGAAAAACGTCAGTGCCACAAAAGCCAGGGCGAAATCCGGGTTCAGCATGCCGCTGAACCACAACAGGGGTACCAACACATAACCCAGCACTTCCACCAGCGGACCGATGACATCGATCAGCAGCGAGAACGGCATGCCAATCGTGCCTATCCGGCCATAGCGTGGGTTCATCAACATGCTGCGGTGTTTAAAAAACGTCTCCAGCGCACCGCGTTGCCAGCGTTTGCGCTGCCTTGACAGAATCGTGAGATTGTCAGGCACTTCGGTCCAGCACACCGGTTCGGCAACAGACACAATATCGTAGGGAATATTGTTTTCGCGATGGTAACGATGCAGGCGCAAGACCAGTTCATAATCCTCCCCGACCGTGTTGACATCATACCCGCCGGCGGCCAGCACCGCCGAGCGCCTGAAAATGCCGAAGGCACCGGAGATCATGGTCAGCACATTGAGTTCACTCATGGCCACCCGGGCAATCAGGAAGGCCCGCGTATACTCCACCGTCTGCAATAACGGCACCAGCTTGTCGGAGAGCCCGACGCGGGTGACCCGGCCACCACGGATATGACAACCGTTGGCCACGCGAATGGTGCCGCCCACGGCGACGACCTCGGTCGGGCTGGTCAGAAACGGCTGTACTGCATGCAACAATGCATCTGCTTCCAGCATTGAATCTGCATCCACGGCGCAAAACATCGGACTGCGTGACACATTGATGCCCACGTTCAGCGCATCAGCCTTGCCCCCGTTTTCCTTATCGACAACCACAAGGTTGTTGTACAGACGCGACTGATACACACCCCGGATGGCCTTGTGCGGTGTCAGATTGTCATAGGCGCGCAAGCTGGGTCGCAGATCAAAATGTTCGATCAGTGTTTGCAGGGTATCGTCTTTCGAGCCATCGTTGACCACAATGACTTCGAAATGCGGATAGCGGATACTGAGCAGCGACCGGGTGCTTTCAACGATATTCAGGCTCTCGTTGTAAGCCGGGGCAATCAGCGAAACGGGAGGCGCCCCCGGCGCGCGCTGGTGCCAGAGCGTTTCCCGATTCTGCGTTTGATCTTCGCGCTTCATCGCCCGCGTTGCCATCAGCAGCTGGACCAGCACCACCAGGTTTTGCGCCAGCCCCACGGCGATGACAACGCCGACCACCCACTCGGCGCTGTTATTCAGCGCTTGCAGCAGCACACTGACAATCTGCTCAAGCATTGATAACCTCCTGCACGTCATCGAACTGGCGCAGACCGTTTTCATCCAGAATCAGCGCAGCCATTCGGGCGCCCCGACCAAAGCCACCGCAACCGGTGTAGGTCGCGCGTACCTGAAGCACCGCGATACCCTCATCACCCAGTTTGCACAGCGCCTCTGCCGCACGAAAGCGCACCCACCAGTTGCGGTCATCAATCAGAAAGTTGAGGGGTGACAGGCATTCCTGCAGACCGATACGACCGGCGGCTTTTGCCGCCACTGCCCGTACCTGCCAGCTCATGTCCCGCAGCCCCCTGCTGACCACATCCGCGGCCGCCGGGTGCTGCAGGGCCGACAGTGCGCGCAGCGCCGCTGCCCTCAGCTCGGCATCGTCGTGACGCGCGTAACCCAGCAGGACGGGCAATACGTGATAGTCACGGGCATCAACCATGGCGTCGGCAATCAGCAGTTTTTCCGTCAGTCCCAAGTGCTTTTGCTCGGCCAGGGCAATCAGGTATGCCGGCGAGCGCCTGGCGATATCGCGAAACAGGGTTCGTACATCGCGCGACCTGGCGGTAACGGAGTGATCGAGTTTCTCCATTAAGACATCAAGGTCTGGCAACGCATCAATCACAAGCAGCGAGTCGGCCGCGGCGACCCTGGTTTCCGGGTCCCGGTCGTCCAGTGCCTTCAACAGCGCTGTCCGGCTTTTCACGTCGGCAAACATCTGCAGCGCAGCGGCTGCCAGCTGGCGTTGCCGCGCGCTGCCATTGCGCAGATCCTTGATACACTCACGCCGGAAGCCAATGCGTTTCAGCAACTGCGTCAGCCGTTCCCTTTCTTTGCCTCGCACCAGATGGAAAAGGTCGATGGCCAGTTTGCGCAATACCGGTTTGTCCCGGCGACGAAAACTCAGCAGATTATCCAGGTCGGATTGATCCGCCACACTGTCGTCGGCCATGTAACGAAACAGGATTTGCTGAATGAGTCGTCTGACCGCCTCGTTATGCTTTGCTGCCCGTTCATCCAGCGCGCGACGTATCACCAGCACCAAAAATATCAGCATAGCCGACACGGCGAGCACCCCTGTGGCCAGCCAGATCAGTTCCAGCAGGAACATTGTCTGCCTCCGGTTCCATGTGGCGATGCTGACGCGGCGTCAGGACCACAGCCCCCTATTGCGTGCAGATCAGTACCGGAACGCAACACTGACTCCGGCATTCTCCCGTGAATAGGCATTGCGCCGGTCATGTCGACCGACGTTAAAGCGCAACGCAACGGCCGGCGTCACCTGCCAGAGCAGATAGGCACTGCGTGACCGGGTGTCGGTGGTAATACGGTTTTCAGTCTCGACGCCGTCTACCAGCATGGCGCCGACTCGCACCCTGGCGCTGGCCTGCCAGTTTATGCCCAGCGTCCAGGCCACCGAGTTATCCCCGTCCTCATCGCGCACCAGACCCAAACCAGGCGTCAGCCACAGTGCTGTGCCGGCGATATAATGCTCCAGATCAAACCCCAGTCGCGCCACTGAACCGGTCGTGTAGTCAGCATATTGCAGCGAGGGTGTCAGCAGGGTTGCGCCGAACACATCATTGCCTTCGTTGAGGCGAGCGGTCACGGCGCCGCGTAGCCGATACCGCGCGGAGAAATCGGGGCTGCTGCTGACGGCCGCAGACAGCTGCCATGGCAACGCAGCGCGCTGATTCCCGAGCCAGCCCGCCTCAATCACGGTATCGCGATTGTCGAAGCGGTTATTGTGCTCGGCGCGCACGTAGTAAGCACTGTCAAGATTGTGTTGACGCCGATATTCCACAAAGTGGTCGCGCCATTGGCTCAGGTCGATGTTACGAAAACGACTGCTGTCGAGACCGGCAATCCATTCGTGAACCGGACCCGGCGGACTCAGGTTGCGCTCGACCCGCAGCCGCACATCAATATGGTCGGGGGATAGCCGCATGGCCTCGGCCAATGCGTCGTCAGCGAGCTGGTCACGACCCTGCGCGGCGCGCGCATCATGCAGACCTATCCAGGCTTCCAGATCATCACCTTCAAGGGTGACTGCTCGCTGAAAATACTCGACGGCCTGCCCGGGCCGTTGCTGATACAGCGCTATCCGGCCGGACAGATTCAGGGCCTCGACATTGTCAGGGTGACGCTGGGCCACCGCGTCGGCCAATTGCGCCGCTTCTGCAAACAGGCTCTGATAGGCGCGAATCCTGGCCATGCCGAGGCGCAATCCGATGTCGTCCGGGTTTTGCGCAAGGGCATCCTCCAGTATGCTGATGGCTTCCTCGTAGCGCGCCTGGAAGGCAATCACCATGGCCAGCAGTGTTGATACCTCGGTTTTATCGGGCGGAATTGCATAAGCGGTGCGCAGAGTTTGTTCGGCCGCAGCAAATTCTCCCGCGTTTCGTTCTGTGATCGCCTGCTGAATCAGTTGATCGTAGTCCTGTGCCTGCAGGCCGGCTGACATCAGGCTGATGACGGCAGCAAACAGCAGCGACAGCGCACCGCGGTAAGGGCTGGCAACGATGTGCAGGATACTCTTGCTGCTATTCATGCTTCTGCTCATGCTTCTGCTCATGCTGCTACTGGCGCGTCTTATCATGGTCGCAAAGCCCGTTCGATGCGAAACAGTAATTCATCGGGCGAGAAGGGTTTGATCACATAGTCGGTAATGCCCTGTTGCAGGGCATCGATGACATCTTCCTCACGCCACTGTGATGCCAGCACCAGAATAGGAATGTCGCGGCAGCTCGGCTGCTGTTTGAGGATTTCAACAATTTCATGGGCGTTGCGCACCGGCATTTGATAGTCCAGCACAATCAGGTCTGGCGGCGACGCCAGCATCTGGGTCAGGGCCTCTTCACCGTCGGTTGAACTCTGGACGGTGTACGACTTGCGCTCCAGACGGAATCGGAGCAAATCGATCAGCAAAGGATCATCATCAGCAATATAGATTGTAGGCATAAGCTTGAATCTGGGCTTTTTGGCAATCGGCACTAGAGTATAACGATCATGGCCTGTCGATGATACTACCCGGGTCTGCTAGACTGAGTCACGTTGATGCCGTCACTCCATGCGGGAACCCTCTCTCTTGAGCATAGCAGCCGATAACCAGCCTGACCCCGCGGCCACACCTGCGCCGCTGGCGCGCCCACCCATCGCCCTGCTCAGCGCCCTGGGCATTCTGTGCACACTGGTCACCGTGGTGTTTGCGCGTCTGGCTTATGGCCTGGTGTTACCCGCCATGCGCCAAGATCTGGGGCTGAGTTACGCGCAGGCCGCCAATCTGGGCACTGTCACCGCCATGGGATACCTGTCCTTGCTGCTGTATGCCGGGGTGTTTGCCGGCCGCTTCGGCGGCAAGCTCGCCATCATCATCGGCCTGGGGCTGGCAGCCACCGGCTTTTTACTGCTCAGCCAGGCGTCAGGCTACGGCTGGTTGCTGCTGGCCATGGTGCTGCTGGGGTTCGGCACCGCGTTTACCTTCACGCCACTGATTTCACTGCTCGGCACCTGGTATCCGGACCGGCGCGGCACGGTCATCGGATTTGCCAACAGTGGTGTCGGGCTCGGCATCCTGATCAGCGGCGCGCTGGTCCCGGCACTGACCAATGCCGCGGGTGCCAGCGCCTGGCGACTGGTCTGGGGCATCTTCTTTATCAGTGCCGTGGTGACCTTGCTGCTGATCACGGTGCTGTTACGGGAACCCCCACGACACAGTGAAAACGTGAGCGTCCGGCGCGGCCTGGCCAGCGTATACCGTAATCGTCATGTCATGGTGATTGGCGCGGTTTACGGTATTGTCGGTGCCACCTACATTGTGCAGACGCTGTTTATGTACAGCTTTGCCCTGGCGTCAGGTGTGCATGCACTGACAGCAGGCCGGCTGGTGGCCGTCATGGGTCTGCTGTCGGTATTCGCCGGACCCGCATGGGGCTGGGCTGCCGACCGCATCGGACATGCCAATGCGCTGCTGGTCTGCATGCTGCTGTCATGTATCGCCACCGTGCTGCCGGTATTGCACGCCGGAACGACCATGTTCATGTTGCACTATGTGCTGATGGGCGCCTCGGTCAGTGGTCTGTTTACGTCCATACTGGCGGCCTCAACCAGTACCGTAAAACCGCAGCATGCGGCCATGGCGGTGAGTTTCGTGACGGTGTTTTTTGCGCTGGGCCAGTTACTGGGACCGGCAGCCGCCGGCCTGTTGATTGACTGGCAGCAGGACTTCCGGCTGACCTTCAGTTTGAGCAGTGTGTTGCTGATTATTGGCGCGGTTCTGGGCCGATACAGCCGGAAATTTGTCACCTGACGGTTTCAATTCAAATTTGTGCTGGCAGTTTTCTCAATAAGTTTCAGCGTGATAAGATGCCATAGAAAACATGGATATTGTGAGGTTGTATTGCAAAGCATCAAGTTACACAACGCCGACACGCATGACCTTGGCTGCGGCGGTTGTCGGGACAATGATCATCATACGTTCGATCTCAGTTTCGCCTTTCAGCCTATCGTCCGTGCCAGTACGCGCAAAATAGTCTCCTATGAGGCGCTGGCGCGGGGCCCGGAGGGGCAGGGTTTTGCTTTCGTGCAAAAGCAGATCAACAGCGACAACCTCTACAATTTTGATCAGACCTGCCGCGTCAGAGCCATAGAACTGGCCACCAGACTGGGCCTCAAGGTCGCGCTGAATATCAATTTTACCCCCAACGCGGTATATCGACCGGAACTGTGCATTCGCACCACGCTGGCCGCGGCGAAGGAATTCGGCTTTCCGGTGGAAAAAATACATTTCGAAGTGACCGAAAGCGAGGAAGTGCGCGAGAAAACTCACCTGGTCAGTATTATCGAGACTTACAAGAAACTCGGTTTTACCACCGTGATAGATGACTTTGGCGCCGGCTACTCCGGTCTGAACCTACTCGCGGAATTCCAGCCTGACTACATCAAGATCGACCGTATCCTGATTGATCAGGTGGACATGAAACCGGCACGCCAGGCCATCATTCAGGGCGTCATTCTGACCTGCCGCAAACTCAATATCGACATACTGGCCGAGGGCGTGGAACGCGAAGAAGAGTACCGGTGGCTGGCCAGTCAAGGTGTGGATCTGTTTCAGGGTTACTACTTTGCCTACCCGGGTTTCGAGAAACTCCCTGAGGTGCCTGACGAATTGTTTTAGCCCGACATTGCATCGAATGAAAGCAGGAGGGGGACAGGTTGCCGGCAACCGGTCCCCCTCCTGCTTTTTTTGAAGCGTGTGCTTCACGCAATCAGAACTGCATCAACACCCGCGCATACAGGCGGCGACCACGGCCATCAAACTGATAGGCATCGTAATTCAGCGCACCGCTGTAATGGAACGGAAGATCCGCGTTAAAGGCATCGTGTGCACCCACCGTCAGCAAGGTGGTACCCAGGTTCGGGTTGGCCCACTCATGCATGTAGTTGTACTGCAGGTCGACACTGTGATAGCTGTCAATCTCGCGATTGACGATTGAACGCACATAGTCATTGCCGTTGTCAAAGGTATCCTGGTAAGCCAGGTTGTCGTAGGAGCCGACAAAACGATTGATCACGGTAAACGTGTGCTTCAGGCTCGGCGTGGTCCAACTGAGCGTCAGGTTGCCCTTTTTATCGGGCAACGAACGTACCAGTAGACCATCACCGGTGGTGCCGGCCGCATCAAAGATACCCGTTTCGCGCAGCCCCAGTTCCAGCCCAGGCACATTGCTAAGCTTGTACTGATTGACGTAGGTGAAGTCCGACGCAATCCGGATACGGCCAAGATCGGTATCCCAGGAATAGGATGCCTTCAGATCAACACCATCCGCTGTTACCTCACCGGCGTTGATAGCGGCCGAGCTGATCGTGACCAGCGCGCCCGTCGTGCTGCCCGCCGACCGCACCACACCATCCACCACATACGTGCGTGGATCGACGACACAGTCGAGTCGCGACAACGGAATCACCTGGCCGCCGGCTGTCTTGGAGTTTTCCGGATCATCACCCCATTGCGCCGACAGGGCCTGCGGGTCGCAGGACTGGTAAGGATCAAGGCCAGCGTAAGCAGGTGACGGACTGCTGGAAATGGTCCCGTTAAAAACATAGTTGTCCGGGTTTGCTGCCGCCAGTTCAAACGCAGCAATCTCCGGACCGATGGCAGAAATACCCGGCTGCGGCATGACGCGATCTTCCACTTCGAAACGCCAGAAATCAGCGTTAATACTCAGCCCCTGCAGTCGCCCCTGCGGTGTCCAGATAAAACCAGCGCTATACGTATTGGCATATTCGTTACCAATATTTGGCGCCGGGGAGCCCACTGTGTAACTACTTTCCGGTTCAGCGTTCTCATTGGTCGGCGGCACCATGCCCGCCCGCACCGCCTGCGCGCTGATCGGGTCACGGAAGGTGGTGGAACTGGATTCCAGACCCTCCAGCTGCACGCCGATATTGGGGGCACGGAAGGATTGCGAGAATGAACCCCGGAACAGCCAGGCATCCGTCGGCCGCCAGCTCAAGGCCACCTTGGGCGTCAGTTCACCGCCGATCTGCCCGCCGTAATCCTCATAACGCAGCGCGATCTGCGATTCAATTCGATCCAGAAACGGCAGAGACAGCTCCATGAACGCCGCGCGGGTACTGCGAGTGTGATCATAGTTAAAGATACACTCGGAACATTCAAAATTGTTCGACACATAGCGGAAATCATTGGGCACACCGTCAGCACCGAAACCGGCAATGGCATTGAGGCCGGGCTGATTCATGATCGGCGCAATCGACTTGGCATTCTGTTCGCGGTGCTGAACACCCACGGCAAACTGCGAAATGCCGCCGGCCATTTCGAACATTTCGCCGGCCAGTACCGCGTCAAACACGCCCAGTTTGTTGCGTTTGTCCGAGCGACGGATGGTCGGCATCATCCAGTCCACCAGCTCCTGGGAGTTGGCCTGGCTGGGATCCGACTGTCGGGTCAGAAACGGATTGTAGAACTGACAACCATCCTTACCCTGGTTGTTACTGGTCAGGGCATATGACAGCGATTCGTAGGTATTAAACACAAACCCCGGAAAGAACAGTTGAGTCATACTGGAACCGACAAAGTCCCAGGCCGTCGGTATGAACGGTGAGATATGACCACGGGCGCTGATGAAGTCAAAATCCGGCACGCCATTGGGGGTACAGTTGGGCCCCCCCAGACCATTGGCCGCCAGGTGTGCGCGGTCACGCTGGAAGGTCTTATACTCCAGTTCAAAACTGGTACCACTCCAGGAGTAACTGACATCATAATTGAATCGGCGGTTATCCATGGCGATAAACTCACCTTTGAAACCGGCCTGGACGCCAAGTGCCTCGGTACGGCTGACCTGATTGCCGCCTCCCATGCGCGGCGAGCTGCCAATGTTCATATTGGCATAGCTGGGCGCATTCAGGCCGCCGTTTCTGATATCGGTTGGCGCATTGGTAATGTCCGCAGCAGTGGGACGTGCCAGGCCAATAGCGGGTGCAAAGTATCCCAGCTCCATGGGCTGGCCGATGGAATAGCCACCCCAGGCCGGATTGCCCCGATGCGCGCCCGGCTGGGCCAGGAACATCGTCGGGCCCCGGCTGGTATAGGCACCGGAGTCGGAGCGTTCGATATCGCTGTTGGAATACTGGGCAAAAGAATAAAATTCGACGGTATCGCTGAACGCATGGTCAAAGGCGCCCGCCAAACTGTCACGCTCCATCCCCACATTCAACAGACTCCACTGGAAGGTATCCTGACGGCAGCTTGAGCTGGGCTCCCCTCTGTCAGCTGTGCGGGTGCCGACAAAATAAGGCGCACCGTCAGCAGCGGTGAGGCTGAAGCACAATGGATCGGTGTAACGGGGCTGACTGTTTCCACCTTCAGCGATCGCCTGGGCCCGCACGTCTTCATTTAAATACGCCGGATTCACATTGGAACCGAACGCCGCATTAACCAGGGGCGTGCCAAAACCGCCAACCGTGCCGGTGAATTCGGATTTTTCATCAAAATAACGGGCGGCAGTAATAGGCACCGGATCGCGGCGGAACATTTCGCCGGAAATCACAAAATGAGTGGAACCCGAGTCATTGGACCAGCCCCAGATGGCACTGAGGGTGCGATCCTGATTACCCAGATCTTTTTCGATGGCCTGCACGTCGCCATACAGTTCCAGGCCTTCAAACTGGGTGCGCATAATGACGTTGACCACACCGGCCACCGCATCCGACCCGTACAGCGCCGAGCCGCCGTCAGTCAGCACTTCCAGCCGCTCGACCATGACCAGCGGGATGGTATTGATATCGACAAATTCGCCACCCGTAGGCGTGGTGGTGGCAGCTGGCGCCACGCGCTTGCCATTGACCAGCGTCAGCGTGGAGTTTTCCCCCAGGTTGCGCAGGTTGACGTTGGCCATGCCGGAGACGTTGCCCATCGCGGCATTACCACCGTCAGCGCCTTCATTACTGATGGAGCCTGAGTTGACTTCAAGGTTTTTGATGACGTCCCAGATCTGGGCGGCACCCTGCGCCTCAATGGACGCCCGGTCTACCACCTGCACAGGTGAGGGCGCATCCAGCGGGCTGCCGCGCAGATAGGAACCGGTGACAATAACTTCTTCGACTTCTGCTTCTTGATTGTCCTGCGCGTGAACCAGAACAGGCAGGCAGGCTGCACTCGACATGACTCCAGTCAAAACCAGAGCTTTTCTTCGGAAACCAGGCCATTTGGACATGGGTATTCCCCCTGTGATTATTATTTTAGGAACGTACTGCTCTACTCGTCATTAGCTAAAGCAACTCGCTACTACTCCGGCGGGCTTTCCTTGGGTTGCCGGTACATCAGGGAATCAGCAAAAACTGTATCTAATTGCAACGGGCAATGCAATCAAATTTGAACAGGCTCACAATTCGGCAATCTTCACTCCTCATAAACCAAAAGTATAAGCATTATCACCATAGGTAATGTCTTTGCCACAGACAAAAAAAAGCCCCGCAAGCGGGGCCCTTTTTTATCTGTCGTGCTATCAGAACTGCAACAGCGCGCGAGCATACAAACGACGACCACGGCCATCAAACACCGATGCATCGTAGTTGATGGCACCCGCTTCGCGGTAGGGCAGGTCGGCATTAAACGCATCCAGTACACCCACTGTGAAAATAGAGGTGCCGAACGCCTGGTTGGCCCACTGATGCGTGTAGTTGTACTGAAGGTCAACACTCTGGTAGCTGTCAATCTTCCGGCTCAACAGGGCACGGACTTCATCATTGGCGGTGGCAAAGGTGTTTTCGTAAGCCAGATCGCTGTACGAACCGATGAACCGCGTAATGATGGAAGCACCGTGATTGCCATTGCTCATCCAGCTCAGGCTGATATTGCCCTTGTTGTCTGGCAATGAACGCACCAGGTTGCCATCACCGGTCGTACCGGCCGCATCAAACACGCCGGTTTCCAGCAGACCCAGTTCCAGACCCGGCACATCCTTCAGTGTGTACTGATTAACGTGCGTGTAGTCCAGGCCGAGACGGAAACGACCCAGGTCATTAGTCCAGCCGTAACTGGCCTTCACGTCTATACCGTCAGCGATGATGGTGCCGGCGTTGATGGTGCTCAGTTGCGTGGTCGTCAGCGAACCCGTGCTCACGCCAAAGGTTCGGACCACACCTTCGATCTGATAGGCCGCCGGATTGACCACGCAATCCAGGCGTGAGCCTGGCTGTACATCACGGAAACCAGTCTCACCACCCGGTGTACCCTGCGTGCTGGGATCGGTACCGAACTGAGCTGCCAGAGCATTTGGGTCACAAGGTGTCAACTGGTCCAGGCTGGCCCATCCGCCAGTACGGCTGGACGGGATGGTCCCGTTCAGCACGTAGTTTGAAGGGTCCGCCGCCGCCTGCTGGAACAGCGCCAGTTCGTCAGCAATTGCTGAAATACCGGGCTGCGGCAGTACCTTATCGGTCAGCTCAAAACGCCAGGCATCGGCGGTCAGGCTCAGGCCTTCAAGACGACCGGCCGGTGTCCAGACAAACCCGGCACTGAAGGTATCGGCATACTCATTGCCCACGTCTGGCGCCGGACCACCCAGGGTATAGGTAAAGTTGGGCAGCGCGTTGTCATTGCTGACGTCGGCCAGACCGGCACGGACCGCCTGGTTACGCAGTGGATCACGGAAGGTGTTGCTGGAGGATTCCAGGCCCTCTTCCACGATACCGACGTTGGGCGCGCGGAAGGACTGCGAGAAGGAGCCACGCAGCAACAGCGTATCCATCGGACGCCAGCTCAGCGCCACCTTGGGTGTCACTTCGCTGCCAATGTTCCCGCCGTAATCCTCGTAGCGCAGTGCTATCTGGGTTTCCACATTCTGAATCAGCGGCAACGACAGTTCGCCAAAAACAGCAGAGACGTTGCGGTCGTTGCTGTAGTTGAAGATACACTCAGAGCACTCGAAGTTGTTGCTGACATAATGCGTGGTATTGGGTTCGCCATTGGTGCCCCACTCCAGAATGGCATTGGCCAGGCCTGGCTGGTTCATCGCAGGTGCAATGGATTTGTTGTTCTGCATACGGTACTGACCACCGACCGCAAACTGCGCCATGCCCCCACGCATTTCCATCAGCTCACCCGACACAACCGCGTCAATGACGCCCAGCTTGTTGCGTTTGTCAGCACGCTTGACCGTCGGCGCCATCCACGCCATCAGCTCATCGCTGTTGGCCAGATCCGGATTGGTCATCTGCGTCAGGAAGGGGTTGTAGAACTCGCAGCCACCCTGGCCCTGGTTGTTACTGGTCAATGCCAGCGACAGACTTTCACGGGTGGTGAATACAAAACCCGGGAAGAAGGTCTGTGTGTACCCTTTGTAGTACGCCTGGTTGCTCACGTTCCACATGGTGGGAATCGCACCCCCAAAGGGGCCCGGCTCATCACGGAAATTGAAGTCACTGATGCCGTTAGGTGTGCAGTTGGGACCACCCAGACCGTTTACCGCCAGCTCGGCACGGTCACGCTGGAAGGTCTGGTATTCCTGCTCGAAGCTGGTGCCGCTCCAGGAGTAACCCACGTCATAGTTGAAACGGCGATCATTAAAGGCGTAAAACTCGCCTTTGACACCGGCCTGGATACCGAGCGTTTCAGACTCGGTAATATTGGTGTTACCGCCCATGCGGGGGGTGTTGGAGTCCTGCACACTGGCATAGAACGGCACGTTCAGACCGCCATTGGCGAGCGTGTTGGGCGCATTCGGGATGCTGGTCGGGCGAGTCAGCCCAGCCTTGCCGGCGTAATAACCCAGTTCTGCGGTCATGCCAATGCCATAGCCACCGAAGCCAGGGTTGCCTGCGTGAGAACCTGGTGCTGCCAGGAACACGGTAGGGCCACGTGACCCGTGTGCACCGGAGTCGGAGCGTTCGATGGTGGTGTCGGAATACTGGAAGAACGAATAGAACTCGGCATTCTCATTAAAGGTGTGGTTAAAGGCGCCAGCGATGCTGTCGCGCTCCATGCCCACACTCATGAAATTCCACTCTTCGGTGAACTCACGGCAGGTACCACTGTTGGCACCACGACGGTCAGTGCGGGTGCCGGTGAAGAACGGCCGGCCATCTGCTGACGTCAGGTCATCACACAGCGGATCCGTCAGCACCGTGTTGGACGAGCCACCTTCAGCAATATTACGCTGTGTCAGTGCGGTATTGATGTAGGCCGGGTTAATGCGCGAACCAAACGCCGGATTGGCCATGGTGGCGCTGATGTTACCCGCCATGCCGCCCACGACACCGGTGTACTGGGCGTTTTCGTCGTAGAAATTGCCGAACTCGACGGGTACCGGGTCACGTCGGAATATTTCACCTGACAATACAAAATGCGTGTCGCCGCTGTCACTGGCCCAGCCCCAGATCACGCTGCCGGTTTTATCCTGGCGATCGGTGGCATTTTCCAGCGCCTGCACATCACCGTACACTTCCAGGCCTTCAAACTGGGTGCGCATGATGACGTTGACCACACCTGCCACAGCGTCCGACCCATACAGGGCAGAGCCACCGTCAGTGAGCACTTCAACGCGCTCAACCATGACCAGCGGGATGGTATTGATGTCAACAAATTCACCGCCACTTCGGGTAACCGTCGCAGCAGATACCTGGCGCTTGCCATTGATCAGCGTCAGTGTGGAGTTCTCACCCAGGTTACGCAGGTTGACGTTGGCGGTACCTGACAGTGCCTGGCCTTCGCCCGCACCTTCGTTGGTGAATGAACCGGAGTTTATTTCGAGGTTTTTGATCACGTCCCAGATCTGGGCCGCGCCTTGTGCTTCAATTGACGCCCTGTCAACAGTGGTCACTGGCGAGGGCGCATCCAGAGGGCTGCCACGGATATAGGAACCGGTGACTATTACTTCTTCAACATCTACTTCTGAATCCTGGGCAAAAACTGGCAGACAGGCTGCACCTGACATCACACTGGTCAGCACCAGGGTCTTATTTCGGAAACCAAGCCATTTGGACATGGATATTCCCCCGTGATTATTATTTTTGGAAACGTATGCACTGCTTAGATGCGTTTTTTAGTGTTTTTACAACTCAAGCAACTCAATACTACTCCGGCCTCGCATCCTTTCAGATTGACCGGAACTACAGGGAATCGACACAAACTGTATCCAATTGAAACGGGCAATGCAATTAAAATTGAACCAGTTCACACATTTTATCCAGGTGACCGGATACGGCCTTGTTCGCATCGCTGGAGGCTGCATAAATACTGGGAATGGGGAATATTGGCAGGATTGATAAAGACCTCAAAAGGCCACCGACAAGCCAGCTAAAAGTTCGCTTCACCGCAAAAAGGTGCCGGGTTGTCGATTAAAAACCCAAAAGCCCTGTTGACAGATCGTCAACAGGGCTTTTGATTGTGCAGCGTTGGTGGCCAGATATCAGAACTGCAACAACGCCCTGGCGTACAAACGACGACCCCGGCCATCAAACACCGAAGCATCGTAGTTCAGGGCGCCGGCATAGCGGAACGGCAACGTCGCATTAAAGGCATCCAGTGCACCTATGGTAAAGATGCTGGTACCCAGTCGGCTGTCAGCCCATTGGTGGGTGTAGCTGTACTGCAGGTCAATACTGTTATAGCTGTCGACCTTGTCGCGAACCACCGAACGTACGTAATCATTACCGTTTTCAAAGGTATTGCGATACGCCAGGTCATCATACGAGCCAATGAACCGGTTAATCACGGTGACACTGTGACGCAGGTCATGGCTGGACCAGTTCAGGGTCAGATTACCCTTTTTGTCCGGCAGTGAGCGCACCAGGATGCCATCACCCGTGGTACCGGCGGCATCAAACACACCGGTTTCCAGCAGTCCCAGCTCGAGACCGGGCACGTCTTTCAGGGTGTACTGATTGACGTAGGTAAAGTCCATGCTGGCACGGAACCGACCCAGATCCATCTCCCAGTCATAACCCAGCTTCAGGTCAAAACCATCGGATATCACTTCACCGGCATTGATGGTGGAACTGACGATGGTCACCAGGGCACCTTCTGTGCTGCCCTGTGTGCGCACCACGTTGGGTACTACATACTCGCGGGGGTCAACCACACAGTCCAGTCGCGAGCCTTCAATAACCTGCCCGGCTGCGTTTTGCGACGCTTGCGGATCGCTGCCCCATTGCGCTTCCAGCGCGTTGGGATCACAGGCGACATAGGGCTGAGCGGCATCGTTGGCCAGTGATGAGTTCAGGACATAGTTGGCCGGATTGGTCGCCGCCGCGGAAAACGCATCCAGTTCGCCGGAAATCGATGAGATGGCCGGTTGCGGCATGACCCGATCCTTGACTTCGAAACGCCAGAAATCAGTGGTCACGCTCAGACCATCGAGCACCCCATACGGTGTCCAGATAAAGCCGGCGCTGAACGTATTGGCCGACTCATTGCCCACATCCGGTGCCGGCGCGCCGACGCTGTAGGTGGTGTTGGGTTCCGCATTGGCATTATTGACCGCCGCCAGACCGGCGCGTACGGCCTGATTACGCAATGGATCGCGGAACGTCACCTGACCGGCTTCCAGGCCTTCCTCGATGACGGCCAGGTTCGGCGCCCGGAACGACTGCGAGAATGAACCTCTGAACAACAGTTCTTCGACCGGGCGCCAGCTGGCGGCAACCTTGGGTGTCAATTCGCCACCCACTGAACCACCGTAATCCTCGTAACGCAGGGCGAACTGTGTCTCGACATTGTTGAGCAACGGCAGCGAGAACTCGGAGAAGACGGCACGCACATTACGATCCAGGTCATAGTTGAAAATACACTGCGAGCACTCATAGTTGTTGCTGACATAGTGCGTCTGGTCGACGTTGCCATTGGCATCCCAGCCCAGAATGGCATTCGGCAGCCCCGGGTCATTCAGCGTGGGCGCATTGGATTTGTTGTTCTGCTGCCGGTATTGCACCCCCAGTGCAAACTGGGACATACCACCGGCCATTTCGAACATTTCACCGGCCACCACGGCATCAAACACCGCCAGCTGGTTGCGTTTGTCAGAACGCAACACGGTCGGCGTCATCCAGTCCAGCAGGGCCTGGGAATTGCCCAGATCAGGGTCAGTCACCGAGGTCAGGAACGGGTTGTAGAATTCGCAGCCACCCTGGCCATGATTGTTACTGGTCAGCGCCAGCGACAGGCTTTCCCGTGTGGTGTGCACGAAGCCCGGGAAGTACTCCTGAGTAAAGGTATCACCCAGGAAATCCCAGAACGTCGGCAATGCTGGCGACACAGCACCGCGCGCACTTCTGAAATCGAAGTCGCTGACACCATTGGGCGTGCAGTTGGGGCCGCCCAGGCCATTAACGGCCAGCTCGGCGCGGTCGCGCTGGAAGGTCTGGTACTCCAGCTCGAAGCTGGTACCACTCCACGACACACCCACATCATAGTTGAAACGGCGATCATTCAGCGCATAGAACTCACCCTTCACACCGGCCTGCAGACCCATGGTTTCGGTGGTGTTCATGTTGGTGTTGCCACCACTGCGCGGGAAGTTCCCGGTCTGCACCGTGCCGGACATGGGCACGTTGGGGCCGCCATTGGCCAGCGCGATCGGCGCATTGGGGATATCATTGGCCGTTGGACGGCTCAAACCCACGGCTGGCGCAAAGTAGCCCAGCTCCGCAGTCTGACCAATACCGTAGCCACCCCAGGCCGGCACACCGGCATGGGCACCGGGCTGTGCCAGGAAAAAGCTCGGGCCCCGGGCGGTGACATAGCCTGAATCAGATCGTTCGATGTCACTTTGCGACCACTGCGCAAAGGAATAGAACTCAGCGGCCTCATTAAAACTGTGGCTGAAGGCCGCAGACAGACTGTCGCGCTCCATGCCGACGGTCAGCAGGCGCCACTGGGCATCTTCTTCGCGACAGCTGCTGCTGGGTTCGCCTCGCTGAGCGGTGCGGGTGCCGGTAAACAGCGGCGAGCCATCCGCCGACGTCAGCTGGGAGCACAGCGGGTCCGTGTAGCGCAATGAACCGGTGCCACCTTCGGCAATCGCCTGATCAATGGCATCCTGATTGATATAGGCCTGATTCAGCCGCGCACCGAATGAGCCCTGATTGATCAGCGTGCCCAGCCCGCCCACGACGCCGGTGAACTCGGAGCGCTCGTCGTAGAAACGCGCAGCGGTAATCGGCACCGGGTCACGGCGGAACATTTCACCGGCCAGCACCAGATTGGTACTGCCGGTGTCATTGGCCCAGCCCCAGATAACGCTGCCGGTTTTGTCGAACCGGCTGCCGGCACTTTCAATGTTCTGCACGTCGCCGTAAACTTCAAGGCCCTCAAAATCGGTACGCATGATGATGTTGACCGCACCGGCCACAGCATCGGAACCGTACAGCGCTGAGCCGCCATCGGTCAGTACTTCAACACGATCGACCATGACCAGAGGAATGGTGTTGATATCAACAAATTCGCCCCCCGAGGGCGTGGTGGTCGCGGCCGCAACCTGGCGTTTGCCGTTGATCAGTGTCAACGTCGAGTTCTCACCCAGGTTGCGCAAATTGATATTGGCGGTACCTGACAGGTTGCCCAGTGCGGCATTACTGCCATCGGCACCTTCGTTGGAAATGGAGCCGGAATTGATCTCCAGGTTCTTGATCACGTCCCAGATTTGTGACGCGCCCTGGGCTTCCATTGATGCTCTGTCGACCGACTGCACCGGCGACGGCGCATCCAGTGGGCTGCCGCGCAGATAGGAACCGGTGACCACAACTTCTTCGACTTCCGACTGCGCTGCCTGAGCATTTTGTTGAGTGTTCTCCTGAGCGTACAGGGGCAGACAGGCGACGCTGGACATGACGCCGGTCATAACACGGGCTTTTGTAAAACTACCAAGCCATCTGGACATAAATTTCCTCACTTATTCTTATGCAAAATGCCAAATTACGGTTACATGCTGCTTATTTTTCCAACAGATCATCACTACAACGTATGTCCGGCCAGCAACAGGCAGAAAAAGACACACGGAACCTCCATGAAAAGCGGGTAAACGATAGCCAATAGGTTATGCTATTGCAAACCGAATAACGCGGTCGTGACTCAGCTCAACTGTTATAACGTTCATTGATCAGCCCCATCATCAACAATGATGTCCGTTGACTGGCAGCCCTGCTCCGTCCGGCGGAATCTGTTACCATGTCAGCGTTTTTTCCTGCCAACCATTCAGGTGCATTTCCAAACCCCATGCTGAAAAAACTGGCCATCCTGACACTGCTGTTGACACTGGTGCCGATCCTGCTGGTCACCACGGTGCTGCCACCTCTGACCGGACTGCTGATTCGCCCGCCACTGCGCCAGGCACTGGAAAATGCTCAGGCGTTCAACATTGATGTCCAAGACGTGCGCGCGGGCTGGTTCAGCACTGACATTCACTTCAGCGCGGCAAGCAGCATGTTTTCTGCCGATGGCCTGACGTCGCCGACACAGCACGCCATTCTGCACGTCAATCATGGGCCCATCATGTGGCATCTGTACGACACCCTGTTTGCCGTCGCGGACATCCGGCTGCTACCGGCATACGAACAGCCAGGGCCCGGGCAGACCAATTTTTCCGGTTCTGGCATACTGCGTCTTGATTCACGAGGGCAATTGCATTTTGATGCCATCACCGGTTTTACCGCGTTTGCCGGTGACCACTGGCTGGAAGCCCGCGCCCGATGGCCCGTCAACGCGTCCTGGCGGGGCTGGCGCGCCGTATTGCGCAACATGCAGCTGACGCTACGGATCGACGCCAATGCCTTGGCGCTGGCACAAAGCCCGGCTGCGGAGGCACTGGAAGTCTACCGGCAGCAGGGCTGGACCCGGCTCAGCAACGGTCGGGCGCAGACCACCATTCAGCTGCAGGAGCAACTGCTGAGCATCAATGGCGCAGAGATGCCCATAGGTTTGTTTCTAGACAGCCCGGAAATACTGTAGAATAGGCACCGACTCCCAATTCCCAAGCGCCGGCAGACCGCCGGAAGGCCTCCGCCTGATGCAAACACCTGCCCAGCCTTCATCCACCCGCGTCAAATCTCGCTCACGGCCGGAAACCGGTCCTGACAGCAAGCAGGCCATCAAGCCCAGGCACCTGTTCTCGTATCAGCCCTATTGGGCGGAATGTTTTGGCACCGCGCCCTACCTGCCCATGTCACGGGCAGAGATGGATGCGCTGGGCTGGGACAGTTGCGACATCATCATTGTCACCGCCGATGCCTATGTTGACCATCCAAGCTTTGGCATGGCCGTCGTCGGCCGCCTGCTGGAAGCCCAGGGGTTCCGGGTGGGCATTATTGCGCAGCCGGCCTGGGACAGTGCGGAGCCGTTCAAGGCACTGGGTGAGCCCAATCTGTTTTTTGGTGTCACCGGCGGCAATATGGACTCACTGATCAACCGTTACACGGCAGACCTGCGAATCCGCACTGATGATGCCTATACACCCAATGCCGAAGCCGGCAAGCGCCCGGACCGCTCGGTCATTGTGTACAGCCAGCGTTGCCGCGAAGCGTATTACCAGACTCCGATTGTGGTGGGCGGCATTGAGGCCAGTCTGCGCCGTATTGCCCAGTATGACTACTGGAGCGATCAGGTTCGCAAATCAGTGCTGATCGACGCCAATGCCGACATACTGCTGTACGGTAATGCCGAACGCGCCCTGGTTGAATTCGCTCACGGCGTCGCCAACGGGCGGACCATCAGGGAACTCAGTGATTTACGCGGCACCGCCGTGCTGCGTCGCGAGGCACCCCCGGGCTGGACCGAGATCGATTCCACTCGCATCGACTGGCCGGGACGTATCGACGACATCCCCAACCCCTATGATGTGCCCCACGATCAGATTACCGAGCCGGATGCGCGCAAGATCCGGGAAGCCACCGAGGCACGCGAAGCGAAAAAAGACGAAGACGACGTCCTGCCGATCCGCATTATTCCGTTGCCGCTGCAGCGCAAATTCGATACCGACCCGGACAAAACCTATATTCGCCTGCCCTCCTACAACAAGGTGAAGAATGACCCGGCGCTTTATGCGCACGCTTCCCGCGTGCTGCATCAGGAGTCCAACCCCTATAATGCCAAGACGCTGGTGCAAAAACACGACACCATGGACATCTGGGTCAATCCGCCGCCCATTCCGCTGGAAACCGACGAGCTGGACGGCGTGTTTGACCTGCCCTACCAGCGGCGACCGCATCCGTCGTACGGCGATGCACGCATTCCTGCCTACGACATGATCAAGACCTCGGTCAACATCATGCGCGGCTGCTTCGGTGGCTGCACCTTCTGCTCCATCACTGAACACGAAGGCCGGATCATCCAGAGCCGTTCGGAAGAATCAATTCTCAAGGAGATCGAGAAGATCCGCGACATGGTCCCCGGTTTTACCGGCACCATCTCCGATCTGGGCGGGCCCACTGCCAACATGTATAAACTGAATTGTAAATCGCACGACATCCAGAAAAACTGCAAGCGGCTGTCGTGTGTCTATCCGACCATCTGCCAGCATCTGGAAACCGACCACAAGCCGACCACCCAGCTTTATCGCAAGGCGCGCGCCATTCCCGGCGTAAAACGCGTGGCCATTGCCTCGGGGTTGCGTTACGACCTGGCGCTAAAGGACCCTGAGTATGTCGAAGAACTGGTGACACACCATGTTGGCGGTTACCTGAAAATTGCGCCGGAGCACAGCGAAGACAAAACGCTGTCAAAGATGATGAAACCCAGCATCAGCTCCTACGACGAATTCAAGGCGATGTTTGATCATTTCTCCGCCAAGGCTGGCAAAAAACAGTATCTGATCCCCTACTTTATTGCCGCGCACCCGGGTTCCGACAATGAAGACATGATGAACCTGGGCCTGTGGCTGAAAAAGCACAAGTTCAAACCGGACCAGGTGCAGACCTTCTATCCGTCGCCCATGGCGCTGGCGACCGCGATGTACTATTCCGGCAAGAATCCGCTAAAGAAGGTGACCTACAAGAGTGAGGCGGTGGGCAGCATCAAGCATTTTGAGGACCGCCGCGTGCAGAAGGCCTTCCTGCGTTACCACGACGAGAAGAACTGGCCGATCCTGCGCACCACACTGCGCAAGATGGGCCGCGCAGACCTGATCGGCGACGCGCCGCACCAGCTGGTGCCGGATGACAAGCCCGGCCGTTCGGCGCGCCCGGCCAAGGCGCGCCGAAACGCCCGGCCCAAACGCACCCGCAGCCTCTAGCGTTTGTTCTTCAGAGCCTGCTCAAACAGGGCCGCCATCGTCCCCGTCTGCCGCTTGTTCTGAGCGGCGGCGGCGAAATCCTTCTTGCGCTTGTTCGACTCGGCCGACGTCGGCCCCGGCCGTGACGGTTTGGCACCGGTCTGCGACGGCAAAGGATCGTCCAGGCGCATGGTCAGGGCGATACGTTTACGTTCTTTGTCCACTTCCAGCACTTTGACCTTGACGATCTGACCGGCACTGACCACCTCATGCGGATCCTTGACGAATTTGTCCGACAGTGCCGAGATATGCACCAGGCCATCCTGATGCACACCGATATCAACAAAGGCACCAAAATTGGTGACATTCGTTACTGTTCCTTCCAGAATCATTGCCGGCGTCAGATCGGTGAGCGTTTCAACGCCTTCTTTCAGGGCTGCGGTCTTGAACTCGCCGCGCGGATCGCGCCCGGGCTTTTCCAGTTCACGCAAAATATCTTCTACCGTCGGCAATCCATAGACATCGGTGACATAGTCCTTGGCCTTGAGTGATCTCAGGAAGGCACTGTCGCCCACCAGAGATTTGACTTCGCGGCCATGGCGACGCGCGATATCTTCCACCAGCGGGTAGGATTCGGGATGCACGGATGAGGCATCCAGCGGATTTTCGCTTTCGTGAATGCGCAGAAACCCGGCGGCCTGCTCAAAGGTCTTGTCGCCAAAGCGCGGCACTTTTTTCAGGTCGCTGCGGCTGCGGAACTGGCCGTTTTTGTCGCGGAACTCCAGAATGTTGCTCACCAGAGACTGGGTCAGACCGGACACCCGCTTAAGCAGCGGCGCCGATGCGGAGTTGACATCAACACCCACCGCATTCACACAGTCTTCCACGACGCCATCGAGACTGCGCGACAGTTTGACCTGGCTCACGTCATGCTGATACTGACCAACGCCGATGGATTTGGGTTCAATTTTCACCAGTTCGGCCAGTGGATCCTGCAGGCGCCGGGCAATCGACACTGCGCCGCGGATGGTGACGTCCAGATCCGGCAGTTCCTGGGAGGCAAATTCGGAAGCGGAATAGACGGAAGCGCCGGCCTCATTGACCAGGATACGGTTAAGCCTGAACTCGGGATGCGCCTTGCAGAAGTCAGCGACAAACTGGTCAGTTTCCCGCGACGCCGTGCCGTTGCCGATGGCAATCAGCTGTACGTTGTACTTTTCGCACATGGCGCGCAGGACGGCCGCCGCTTCGCGCGTCTTGTTCTGTGGGGCCGTGGGGAAAATGGCGCCATGATCCAGCACCCGGCCAGTCACATCAACCACACACATCTTCACCCCGGTACGCAGACCCGGGTCCAGGCCGATTGTCACCTTTTTGCCCGCTGGCGCGGCCAGTAGCAGGTCCTTGATGTTACGCGCGAAGACATTGATGGCATCTTCTTCGGCCTGATCGCGCAGCTGGGTCAGAAAGTCGGTCTGCAAATGCGTATGAATCTTCACACGCCAGGTCCAGCGCACCACTTCCTGCAACCAGGCGTCAGCCGCGCGACCTTCGTCATGCACCTGCCAGTGGGCGGCTATCATGGCCTCACAGCTGTGCCTGACAGGCGGTGCGGCAGGGTCCACCGGAATATCGATCTTGAGATTGAGAATGCCTTCATTGCGGGCACGGAATAAGGCCATCACGCGATGCGACGGAATTTTGCTGACCGCTTCGGAGAACTCAAAGTAATCCCGATACTTGGCACCTTCCTGCTCCTTGCCGGGGATCAGCTCCGATGACAGGTGCGCTCTGGCCCAGAAAAAATCGCGCAGCTTGCCCAACAGCCCGGCATCTTCGCCGAACTGTTCAATCAGGATATGTTTGGCCCCATCAAGAGCCGCCTTGCCGTCGGCAACGCCTGCGTCGGCATTGATAAAAGCCTCTGCCTCCTGTTCCGGCACGAGTGACGGATCAGCAAACAGCCTATCGGCAAGCGGTTGCAGGCCGGCTTCCCGGGCGATCTGGGCGCGGGTCCGGCGTTTGGGTTTGTAGGGCAGGTACAGATCTTCCAGCGTGGTTTTGGTGTCGGCTGCGCGAATCTGCTGCTCCAGCGCCGGAGTCAGTTTTTCCTGTTCCCGGATACTTTTGATGATGGCATCCCGACGATCATCGAGCTCGCGCAGGTATATCAGCCGTTCCTGCAGACGACGCAACTGAATGTCATCCAGGCCGCCGGTCACTTCTTTGCGGTAGCGCGCAATGAACGGCACGGTGGCACCATCATCCAGCATGGCCACGGTCGCAGCGACCTGCGCCGGACGGGCGGCGATCTCTTCAGCAATTTTGTCAAACATGATGCTCATACTACTTGGTATCCTTGAGTGGCTTGTTTCCAGCTTCTGCATCGCGCACCGGTTGATTGGCGTTGGCGCGCCTGACGTGCTCATCAATATAAGTCAGCACACCGCGCAGAATATTGATCTCCATGGCATCCGGGCGAATGCGGCCGAACAGGCGTCGCATCCGCGGCATCAGCAGGCGCGGGTTTTCCGGATCATGGAAATCCATGGCCACCAGCGCCTTCTCCAGATGCTCGTAGAACAGTTCCATCTGATGGCCATCGGCCTTGGGCACGTCCCAGTACTCGTCTTCTGATGCCGGATCGTAAAGCGGCGCGTCCGCACCCAGCCGGGGGTCTCCCGCGAGTTCGAGCATGGCAATACGCACTTCATAACAGATCACCACGACGGCGGCCGCCAGATTCAGCGAGCTGTAATCCTCATTAGCGGGTATCTGCACATGGTAGTGGCATTGTTGCAGCTCGTCGTTGGTCAGGCCGGTGTCCTCGCGACCAAACACCAGCGCGATCTGTCCACCACCGGCGTCTGCTGCACGCTGGGTCTCGAGCAGGACATGCCGCGCGCACTGACGTGGTGACAGCATGGGCCAGGGCATACGGCGTGAGCGCGCGCTGGTGCCAATGACCATTGAACAATCAGCCACCGCGTCGACCAGTGTCGGAAACACCCTGGCGCGCGCCAGCACATCGGTCGCCGAGACGGCTCGCCACACGGCCACATCACTGGGATAGTCGCGCGGATCAACCAGGCGCAGATTGGCGATACCCATGTTTTTCAGGGCTCGGGCAGTCGCACCAATATTGCCGGGGTGGGAGGTATTGACCAGCACAACGTGGACCCGGCTGAGGTCGGGTGCGATGGGCTGAGACGGGTTGCTTGGGGGCTTGTCTGTTGGCAAGGAACTACTCCAGCGGTTGGTTTCAGTCAGGGGCGGGATTATAACAACTAGTTAAGGACTGACTGCCAGCATTTTGCTATCATTCTCCGTCTTTTGAACCGTCCCGATTCAACCCGGGCAACTAGTTAAGCGAATATCATGCATCCCGTTATCAATATCGCCCTCCGGGCAGCCCGCAGCGCTGCCGAACAAATCATTCACGTCAGTGATCGCCTTGACCGTGTCAGTATCCTCGAAGATAAAGACGGTGAGCTGATTACCAGTATGGATGTGGACGCCGAGCGTACCATCCTGTATCACTTGCGCAAAGCCTATCCCGATTTCAGTGTTGAATCACGGCTGAGCGGCTACACGGCAGGCGCTGATACCGACAATACCTGGCTGATTGATCCGCTGGCCGGTAATCGCAATTTCCAGCGTGGTTTTGGCTCGTTTTGCATCTCCATTGCCCTGAAAACCGCCAAGGGCATTGCCCACGGCGTGGTACTGAACCCGGCCGCCAACCAGGAATTCTGCGCCAGCCGGGGTGCCGGCGCACAGCTCAATGACAGCCGCATGCGCACGGGCAAACTGACGTCACTGGAAAACGCCTATGTCGGCCTGGACCCGCAACCTGCCGAGGACAGCTTCCTCGCCCAGCTGCAGGAACAGTTACTGGCGCTGCCCTGTCATATCCGCATGAGCGGTTGCGCACCACTGGACATGGTCTATGTGGCCGCCGGGCGCCTGGATGCCGGCTGGTGCCGCCCGCAGCACCAGACCTCGCTGGCCGCTGCGCAGCTGATTCTGCTGGAATCAGGCGCCCTGCTCAGCGATCCGCAAGGAAACCCGCAAACTCAGGGCAGCAAGGAACTGCTGTTTGCCAACCCCAAATGCTTCAAGCATCTGTTGCAGATACGGCAATCTCTCAAGGCATAACACCCCCAAAGAACCTCAACCCGACAGATTACCGCGATGGCCTGATATGGCAGAAAAAAGGGCAAACAAGCGTTACCAACTGACCAACGGGCCCATCGCGTCAACACTGGTCAGCATGACCATCCCGATGATACTGGGCATGCTGATGATGTTCAGTTTCAATCTGGTTGATACCTTTTTTATCAGCATGCTGGGCACCGAAGCCCTGTCCGCCATCAGCTTCACCTTTCCGGTCACCTTCACCATCATGAGCCTGGCCATCGGCCTGAGCATTGGCACCTCGGCCGTGGTGGCCAAATACATCGGTCGCGGCGAAACAGAGAAGGCCAAGGAAGCATCCACCGTCACCAATTACGTCGCCATGGCACTGGCCGGGGTTCTGGCCCTGGTCGGCTACCTGTTGATGGACCAGATCTTCCTGCTGCTGGGCGCATCGGAAAGCCTGTTGCCCGCCATCCGCGACTACATGGATATCTGGTTGCCGACCAGCATCCTGCTGGTGGCACTGATCTGCGCCAATTCGGTCCTGCGCGCCAACGGCGACACACGCACGCCCAGTATCGTCATGGCCAGCGCCGGGCTGGTCAATGCGGCCCTGGACCCGCTGCTCATTTTCGGCTGGGGGCCGGTACCGGCCATGGGAATTCAGGGTGCTGCGCTGGCCACCCTGTTCTCCTGGGTAGGGGCCTGCATTTTCCTGTTCTATTTCCTCGCCATCCGTCACGAATTGATTCACAAAGGACTGCCCTCGGCACAAGTATTCAAAACATCGGCGCGGGAAATGTTGCGTATCGGCATCCCGGCCTCGGGTGCCAATATGATGACCCCGATTGCCGCCGGGGTGATGACGGCCATCATTGCCGGCTACGGAGACACCGCCGTGGCCGCCTTCGGTGTCGGTTCCCGACTGGAGTCCATGGCCTGCATGGTCATTCTGGCCCTGTCGAGCACCCTGCCCCCGTTTGTCAGCCAGAACCTGGGCGCCGGCAAACTTGACCGCATTGACGAGGCCTGCCGCCTGTCAATGCGGTTTGTGCTGGGCTGGCAGCTCCTGATCTATGTCCTGATGGCAGCCGGAGCCTCGCTTATCGCCTGGGTGTTTACCCGCGATGAGGAAGTCGCCAGTATCATCCGCCTGTACATCTGGATCATGCCGCTGAGCTACGGTATGCAGGGCGTCATCATCCTGTGCAACTCGGCGCTGAACGCCATTCACCGGCCCATGGTGGCGCTGTACCTGAGCATCGCCCGGTTCTTTGTGTTTTATGTACCGCTGGCCTGGCTTGGCAGTTCGCTGTTTGGTCTGCCGGGATTCTTCGGCGGGGCGTTTGCCGGCAATGTGTTGATGGCAGCGCTGTCATGGCTGACCTTTCGCCGGGTCATGGCGGCGGAACGGGCTCACCTTGAGGTCGCCGGCACCGCCTGACCAGGTTAGCCGACAGTCCTGCAAAACTCTGGCCTGAACCGCACACTTGATTTATGCTTCCCGGATGGATGCACTTACAGCTTTACACAACCGGGTATCCGTATCCCGGCTTACTGATCCCGCCCCGGACCCGCTCGCTCTCGACAACATGTTCAAGGCGGCCATGCGCGCGCCTGACCATGGTCTGCTCCGGCCCTGGCGTTTCCTGGTACTGCAGGGCGCCGCTCGCGAACGTCTGGGCGAACTGTTTGCTCAGGCTGCGTTGGCTGATGAACCGGAACTGCCAGCCGCGAAGCTCGACAAACTGCGTGGCAAACCCTTGCGGGCACCCATGATCATCGTGGGTATCTGCAGCCCCAGAGACCACCCCAAAGTACCGCTACTCGAGCAGCAACTGGCGGCCGGCGCCGCCATTGACAATTTGCTGATCGCGGCCCATGCGCAGGACATTGGCGCTATCTGGCGCACCGGCCCGATGGCGACGCATGACACGGTGACACGGGGCCTGGGCCTGACCGAACAGGAGAGTCTTCTGGCGTTCCTCTACCTGGGCACACCGGACGGACCGCGGCGTCCGTTAAAAGAAGAAGACTTCCAACCCTATGTTCAGGACTGGTAAATGCCCGACTCGACACCCAAAAAAATAACAACAATGCGCACCACCATATTCAACACACCCTTGCTGACACCGCTGTTGCGCGGTATCTCGGCTGGCCTGCTGGCCCTGATGGGCTGGCGGGCAATCGGCAAACCCTTACAGGACCAGCGTTTTGTGCTGATTGGCGCCCCGCACACCAGCAATTGGGATTTTCCGCTGATGCTGATGGTGGTGCTGAAGCTGGAGCTGAAACCGCACTGGATGGGCAAACACAGCCTGTTCATGTTTCCATTTGGTGGCCTGATGCGCTGGCTGGGGGGTATCCCCATCGACCGGCGCAGCCATCACGGCATTGTCGACCAGGTAGCCGCACAATATCAGCAAAACCCGCAACTGGTGGTCCTGGTGCCACCGGAGGGCACCCGCAAAAAAGTACAGGCCTGGAAGACCGGCTTCTACCATATCGCCAACAATGCCGGCGTACCCATTCTGATGGGTTACCTGGATGTCAGCAGAAAAGAGGCGGGACTGGCAGACTTTTTTTACCCGACTGGCGACGTCGACGCGGACATCAAAAAGATCCGCGCGTTTTACGCCACCAAACGGGGTATCAGGCCCGAGAACGCAGATTGACCTGAGCGTCGGCAGTTTCCGGCTCAGTGTGGGTCGCGTGTTCCGGTTGATAGTTCAGACTGCTCAGCACATGCCCGAACACAAAATCGGCATAGTCGGCGATACCCACCTTGAGATGCTGGAATTTCCAGCGCTTCAGGTACCATTGCTGGAGCATGGCGGTGGTGCTGGCAGCCAGCAGGGTCGGGTTGCCGTCGTCGCGGAACACACCGGCCCTGATGCCTTCCCGAAAGATCTCTTCCAGTCGCTGATCGAACTTCAGTTCCATCTGTGTCGCCGCTTCCCGTTGGGCTTTGTCCAGACCCTTGGCCTCTATGAAACAGAAGTAATACCAGGGGTGCATGATGTCGTTCATGTACAGATCCGCGCAGATGACTGCTTTCAGTCGCTGATAAGGATCCAGCTGGTGCTGTTCCAGATCGCTCATCACGTCATCAATGGTTTGCCGGACCACCGCCTCGATGGCTGATGCCAGGTCGGACTTACTGCCAATGTAGGCGTACAGGCCACCCATGCTGATCTGCGTTTCACGGCTCAGGTCGCGCAGGCTCATGGAATGAAATCCCTGACTGTTGGCCAGGCGAAACGTGCAGGTAAAAATCTTCTGCAAATTACGCAGGGCCGTTCGGCCGTTTTTGATCTGCATGCGTTCGTGATGCACAGCGAAGACACGCTGCCACAAAGGCTCGCCTTCAAGCGTCCAGGTCCGACGAAACGCGTCGATACTGGTGTCCTGGGGCCATGCGCTGGTTATTGTTTCCACGACGTTATTGTCCATAGCTATCCACCCTGGATGTCTCCCTGTAAAAGCTTTTCTGCTGAATAAGGCAGCGGGTAACCGGTAAGTCTACAGCAACAACCTTTGCCAGGACAGCTTCCCGCCCCGTCGGCCTTCACAGCCATGCGGTGACCACGGCATAAAGGCCGGACATGGCGCATAGCGTCAGCGAGCCGGCGCGAATGGCGTTGGCGGGCAAGCGATGCATGGTTCTGCGAGCAACCCAGTAACCCAGCACGGTTGCCGGCAGCAGCGGTAATGACAACCACACATGGATCATACCAAAATGCCCGATGGGCGCAAGAATAATCAATGAAATCAGACAGCTGACAACGAAAAACGCAGCCAGATTGGCGCGTATCAGCGCCAGGTCCTGGTGTTGCCAAAGCAGCGCCATCGGCGGTCCGCCAATGGAGGTGCTGGTGCCCATGAAACCGGAAAGAAACCCGGCAGTCATCATTCTGCCCGGCGTGGGATGCCAGCGCAACGACGACAGGCTGACCGCCACGGCAAACAGCACCGACATGCCTATCCACAGCGCCAGCATGTTCTTGTCAATCAATAACAACAGGCCCGCGCCCGCCAGAGAACCAGGCACCCGACCCATCACGGCGGCTTTAAGGCCCAGCAGCGACACACCGTCACGAAACGCCCAGGCATTCACCAGCGACAGCACCAGCGCACACACCGTCACCGGAGCAGGCACAAAATCGGGGTTGATAAAGAACAGCACCGGCGCGGCAATCACGGCCAGACCGAAGCCAACTGCGGTCTGGACAAACGCCCCGACAAACACCAGTACCATCGCTATCAACATATCCATTCGAGCCGTCCGCAGCACAAAACACGGCATTTTACGCGAAGCCAGCGCCAAGGTCGCCTCCGGTGTTATACTGCCGCCATGTATCCTTTATCCTACATTGAACCGGTATTCAGGCCACCCAGCGAGTGGAAATCCCTGATTCTGCAGGTCACCAATGGCTGCTCGTGGAATAACTGTACCTTTTGCGACATGTATACGGCGGAACAGAAACGTTTCAAGCCGGCACCCATGTCGCAGCTGGAAACCCAGCTGCGAGGAATCGTCGAGGCGGGCTACCCGGTTTACCGCGTGTTCCTGGCCGATGGCGATGCCATGACGCTGTCGGTCCGCCGGCTACATGAGATCATGGATCTGCTGAACCGCTGGCTGCCGCACAAACCCCGGGTCAGCGCCTATTGTCTGCCACGCAACCTGAAAAACAAATCCGTGGCAGACCTGCGTGAGCTGCGTGAGAAAGGTCTGAGCCTGATGTATGTGGGCTGTGAGACCGGCGACAATGAACTGCTGACCCTGATCGAAAAAGGCGAAAGCTTTGACAGCTCATTGGCGGCGCTGGAAAAAATGAAAGCGGCCGGGATCAAAAGCTCAGTAATGGTACTCAACGGGCTGGGCGGGCCCGAGCTCAGTGAACGGCATGCCATCGAAAGCGCACGCCTGATGAATGCAGCACAACCCGAATACCTGTCGACCCTGGTGGTGGACTTTCCCAAAGGCAGTGAACGTTTCGAAAAGAATTTTAACGGCCGCTGGCGGCAGCTCAACAAATCGGAGCTGTTTCGCGAAATGGAAATCCTGTTGGAGAGCCTGGCGCTGGACAGCACCATTTTTCGCAGTGACCACGCATCCAACTATCTGGTGCTCAAAGGCGTGCTCGGCAAAGACAAGGCGCAGATGCTGGAAACAGTGCGTACCGCCATTCATCAACCGGGCCGCATCGCGCTGCGGGAAGAGTGGCAACGCGGCCTGTAATCCGACGCTGCCATCTTCGTCATGATGACGACGTCGTCAGTACAAAATGACACTGCGGATTGACTTGCCCTCGTGCATCAGGTCAAACGCATCATTGATCCGCTCCAGCGGCATGGTGTGGGTAATCAGATCGTCGATATTGAGCTTGCCTTCCATATACCAGTCGACAATCGTCGGCACGTCGGTGCGCCCTCTGGCGCCGCCAAACGCACTGCCCCGCCAAACGCGCCCGGTCACCAGCTGAAAAGGCCGTGTGGAAATTTCCTGCCCGGCGCCGGCCACGCCGATAATGATCGATTCGCCCCAACCCTTGTGGCAGGCTTCCAGTGCCTGGCGCATGGTATGCACGTTGCCGATGCACTCGAAAGTATAGTCGGCACCGCCTTTGGTGGTTTCGACAATGGCCTCCACCACATCGTGAACGTCTTTCGGGTTAATGAAATCGGTCATGCCAAACTTGCGTGCCAGCTCGACCTTGGCGGGGTTGATATCGACACCGACGATTTGCCGGGCACCGACCATACGTGCCGCCTGTATGACATTGAGACCAATGCCACCCAGGCCGAAGACCACCACCCGCGACCCGGGCTCCACTTTGGCATCAAACACCACCGCGCCGACACCGGTCGTCACCCCGCAGCCGATGTAGCAGACCTTGTCCACGGGCGCATCACTGCGGATCTTTGCCAGGGCAATTTCCGGCAGGACGGTATAATTGGAGAATGTGGAACACCCCATGTAGTGCATCAGCGGCTTGCCGTCCAGCGAGAAACGACTGCTGCCGTCAGGCATCACACCTTTGCCCTGCGTACCACGTATCGCCTGACACAGATTGGTCTTGGGGTGCAGGCAGTATTCGCACTCGCGGCATTCCGGTGTATACAGCGGAATCACGGTGTCACCGACGGCCACTGACTTGACGCCCGCCCCCACCTCTACAACCACACCGGCGCCCTCATGACCCAGAATGGTCGGAAATGCCCCTTCCGGGTCATCACCCGACAGTGTGAACGCATCGGTGTGGCAGACGCCGGTGGCCTTCAGTTCTACCAGCACCTCACCTGCTTTCGGGCCTTCCAGATCGACTTCCATCACTTCCAGTGGTTTACCGGCAGCAAATGCCACGGCGGCTCTTGTCTTCATCAGTTCAATCCTCTGTTCGGTGTCGATTGCTGTGGCGCTCAGGCCATCAGGTATTTCGCATGAAAGCGCAGATGCTCTTCAATAAACGACGCAATGAAATAATAGCTATGGTCGTAACCTTCCTGATAACGGATACGGGCATCTGCCCGCTCCTCAAGGACTGCAGACAGATTTTCCGTCAACAGCTGCTCCGCCAGAAATTCGTCAGCCGTGCCCTGATCAACCAGCAGAGGCAGGGACAAGCCATGCTCCCGGATCAGCTCGACGCTGTCGTACTGAGCCCACTCACTGCGATCATCACCCAGATACTGGGTCAGCGCCTTTTGTCCCCAACGGCAGGCCATGGGATTGACGATGGGCGCAAACGCCGTCACCGAGCTGTAGTGCGTCGGATTTCTGGTGGCAATGACCAGCGCACCATGCCCACCCATGGAATGTCCGCTGATCGCCTTTTGGTCCGTCACCGGAAAATGTGCCTGCACAAAATGCGGCAGTTCCTGGGTGATGTAGTCATACATGCGGTAATGCGCCTTCCACGGTGCCTGCGTGGCATTGACGTAGAAGCCGGCACCCTGCCCCATGTCATAGCTGTCGGCATCCGGCACGGCGGCGCCGCGCGGACTGGTGTCGGCAATGACCAGCGCCATGCCCAGTTCCGCCGCAACGCGCTGCGCACCGGCCTTGGTGCTGAAATTTTCGTCATTGCAGGTCAGACCCGACAGCCAGTACACCACAGGGACTTCCGCGTTGGCGGCCATCCCCTGCGGCAGATACAGGGAGAAACGCATGATGCATTGCAGGGTTTCCGAAGGATGTTCGATGCGAATCTGTTCTCCACCGAACAGCCGCTGATTGCCGATGACTTTCATAACGTGTCCTGCTGTTTGTCTGTGTCGACCCGTGACGATAAACCACCACGCCGGAAAAAACCAATGCAATTGGCCAGCGCTGTCAGCCAGCGCCGGCAGCACCCTGCGAAGAGCAATGCTATAATGGCCAACGAAAGCTGACCACCGTCCGGCTGCGACCGGTCGTTATCCGGGGGAGGTAATGTTCTTGATCACCATTGCGGGTCCTTTTGCTTTGTCCGCAGAACGACTGCTGGTCCTGGCCGGTGTGCTGGTGGCCTTGCTGGCGGGCTGGCTGCTGAGTCGCCGTCGCGGTCAGCCGCCGGCACCCACCCTCATCAGCATGCTGGTGGCAGGATTTGTCAGCTCGAGGCTGGTGTTTGTGCTGTTGTATCTGGACGACTACCTTGTCGAACCGCTCAGCATGTTTGATGTGCGCGACGGCGGCTTCCATTTTGCTGCGGGTGTTGCCACGGCAGCGCTGTTCGGCCTGTATCGCGGCTGGCGGCAGCCCGCCCTGCGCCGCCCGCTGGCCATGGCCGCCGGCAGTGGCGCCGTCGTCTGGAGCCTTGGCATGGCGGGCCTCATGCAGATCCAGCCACCCCGACCGCCGCTGCCACCGATCGCGCTGACCACCCTGACCGGTGACACACTCAACCTGCAGTCGTTGAACGACAAACCCATGGTCGTCAACCTGTGGGCCACCTGGTGTCTGCCCTGCCGCCGGGAAATGCCGGTGCTGGAGGCCGCCCAGCGTCAGGACACCTGGGTTAACTATATTTTTATCAACCAGGCCGAATCGGCCAGCCAGATTGCCGACTATCTGGCGGACGAAGGCCTGGAGCTGGCCAATGTCCTGCTGGATGCCTCAGCTGTGTCCGGTCGCCTGCTGGAAACGCGTGGCCTGCCCAGTACCTATTTTTTTGACGCCGATGGCAACATGACCGATGTTCATGTCGGTGAACTGTCCCGCGCCACGCTCAACCGGCAATTGCGCAAGCTGCGTTAACGGCGGTTGGGCTGGCAAACGCGGGCCCCCATGTTAGAATCCCGGGTTGTAGCAGACAGCCCACATCAATCAGGAGCGGGAACCGCATGAGTGAAAAACAGGCCACTTTCACCAGCTTCGAGAGCAGCACTGAGGAAGACTGGCAGATCATTGGCGGCGCCTTCAAGGCGTTTGCCGGCGATTTACCGGCCCGGGTGATCAAGCATCTGCGCCTGCTGGAAGGCGATTGCGGTGGCTTCCCCGTGGATCGTCTGGAACACTGCCTGCAAACCGCAACCCGTGCCTGGGAAGCAGGCGAAGACGAGGAATACGTGGTAGTTGCCCTGCTCCACGATATCGGCGATACCTTGGGCACTTATGATCACGGCGAAATAGCGGCTGCCATCCTCAAACCTTTTGTCTCCGAAGCGAATCACTGGCTGCTGCGTCACCATCAGATTTTTCAGGGTTATGACTACTTTCATCATCTGGGCGGTGATCGCAACATGCGCGACAAATACAGAGATTCCCCACACTTCGAATACACCCGGCATTTTTGTGAAGTGTACGATGGCAAAGCCTTCGATCCCGCCTATGAATCCAGGCCCCTGGACTTTTTTGTACCCATGGTGGAACGGGTCATGGCCCGACCCCGGAAAACCATCTTTAACGGCATTAAAGACGCCTGACGTCGCGGACCGTGACTCGACCCGCGCCTTGACTATTACCCTGCAAACGTAGTTAATGGGCCACTGGCAACGTAGTACGCATCCTTGGCGTGTCAGGCGCATGAAGCACGCAGTTTCAGTACCGTCAGTGCTTCGCCAGGATGGCCGAGCCAACACCAGCTCTTAGTCAAGACGCTGTTCATGTTCAACAAAAAAAGGATGTCCCCATGATAAATACTCTTAAAAAGCCCGTTATGTTTACCATGATGACTGCGTTTCTTGCCGGCAGCATCGCCGCGCCAGCATCCGCCGACATTGTCGACAACAAGCAACTGGCGATGCAGTCAGAACTGCAGATGCAACGGGACAGCGTGCTGAACCTGATGGCACGTGACGATGTACAGAGCACCATGCTGGCCTATGGCATCAGTGCGGCCGACATCGAGAACCGAATCAACAACCTGACAGAGGCGGAGCTTCTGCAGATTCAGGGTCAACTTGACCAGCTGCCGGCCGGTGAAGGGGCGCTGGGCGCGATCCTGACCATTCTGTTGATCTTCATCCTGCTTGACGTCGCTGGCGTCACCGACATTTTCCCGGGTGTCTGAGTAATCGGGCAACAAAGGTAACAAAAGAACTGCATGAAACAGCTGTTACTGAGTATATTCAGCCTGATCGTGCTGGCGTCCTGTGTTTCACCACCGCAATCTGCGGCGTTGCTGCATGAGACGCCGGTACAGTTCAGAGATGCAGTGCTCGTGCCTGATGTGCCCTTTTTCCCGCAGGAAGACTACCAGTGTGGCCCGGCTGCACTGGCCACTGTGCTGGGCGCAAGCCAGGTACAGGTGACCCCTGACGCACTGGTGCCGCTGGTTTATGTGCCTGGACGTCAGGGCTCTTTCCAGATTGAAATGGTGGCAGCAGCCCGCAGCTACGGGCGCCTGGCCTACCAGTTACCCCCCACCCTGCAGGCCATGTTCAGTGAGGTGCGCCGCGGCCACCCGGTGCTGGTCATGCAGAACCTGGGACTGGACTGGTATCCGCAGTGGCATTTCGCTGTTGTCAAAGGCTTTGACCTGCAACAGGGTCATGTCATTCTGAACTCCGCTGTCACTGAAAACTACACCGTCCCACTGGCCACCTTCGAACGTACCTGGGCACGCGCCGATCACTGGGCAGTGCTGGTGGTTGAGCCTGGCATCGTGCCCCTGAGCGCAGAGCCTGACCGCTACTTCAACGCCGTCGTTGCACTGGAAGGGAACAATGCGGCTACGCAGGTCAGTCCCGCCTACCAGAGTGGTCTCGCGCGTTGGCCCGACCACAACAGCCTGTTGATGGGATTTGGTAACCTGCTGTATGGTCAGGGTGATATTGATGGCGCCGCCGAGCACTATCAGCGCACAATCGATTATCATCCCCATTACGCACCGGCCTACAACAACCTGGCACAAATACGACTGCAACAGGATGCACTGCAGCAGGCACAGGTCCTGGCTGAGAAAGCTGTTGAGCTGGGCGGCGACTTCCGTGACACTTATCAGCAAACCTGGCAGCGGGTGCAGTCGGCCATCGCTGACCTGGATTCCGTCGGCCGCTAGCCGCGAGCATCGAATGAAGTGCCTATGACCCAAAAAAAGCAGACTGCCGTCCTCGAATCCATTGTGGTGCGTGGCGCCCGCCAGAACAATCTGAAAAATCTCAGCCTGGATTTGCCAGTCAATCAGCTCATTGTTGTCACCGGCGTCAGCGGTTCCGGCAAATCAACGCTGGCCTTTGATACCATTTACGCAGAAGGGCAGCGCCGTTACGTGGAAACCTTCTCCGCGTATGCCCGTCAGTTCCTCGATCGCATGGACAAACCCGCCGTTGATGCCATCGAAGGCATCCCGCCGGCCATCGCCATCGACCAGACCAACCCGGTCCGCACATCGCGCTCCACCGTGGGCACCATGACCGAGCTCAATGACTATCTGAAGCTGGTCTATGCGCGGCTGTCGCATCTGCACTGCCCTGGCTGTCACCAGCCGGTCAGGCGCGACACCACACAAAACATTGTCAACGGCCTGTATGCGTCGCTGACAGCCGATACCCGCCTGCATGTCTGCCTGCCCGTCACGGTGCCCCACAACTTCAGTGATGAAGAAATCATGCAATGGCTGACGCAACAGGGTTATACCCGCATTCAGCACACCACCGGCAATCAGGTACACGCCATCCAGGACCGCCTGCGGCTGACCCGGGAGAACCGGGAGCGTCTGGCGGAAGCCGTCGAAACGGCGCTCCATCATGGCAGTGGTCATGTCGTCATCTACGCGGCTCCTGAGACTGCCACTGAACAGGTACTGCGCTATTCGAACCGACTGCACTGCCCGGACTGCAATCGTGAATTCAATGACCCGACGCCCAGCCTGTTCTCGTTCAATTCGCCCGTTGGTGCCTGCGAAAGCTGTAAAGGCTTCGGTCGTATTATTGGCGTAGATTTTGACCTGGTCGTTCCTGATCAAAGCAAAACCTTGCGCGAAGGCGCCGTCAAACCCTGGCAAAGCCCCAGCTATCACGAATGCCAGGTGGATATGGAAAAGGCGGCGCGCAAACGTGGCATACCGTTGGACACACCCTGGCGCGAACTCAACCACGAACAGCAGCAATGGGTCCTCGAGGGTGAAGGCGACTGGGACGACGGCCTCTGGTATGGCGTGCGCCGCTTCTTTAACTGGCTGGAGGGTCGTGCCTACAAGATGCATATCCGCGTGTTGCTGTCGCGGTACCGCGCCTACACCGAATGCAGCGCCTGCCAGGGAGCCAGACTTAAACCGGAGGCCCTGTGGTGGAAACTCACGCCATCCGGGCGTGGCAAGAAAAAAACTGTGCCGCCCCTGGCTATCCATGGGCTGATGCAGTTGCCCCTGGCCCAATGCGCCGAATTTTTCACAACACTTGAATTACCGTCGCACCTGGACAAAGCGACCGATCTGCTGATGGGTGAAATCCGTTCCCGCCTGGGCTATCTGCTTGATGTCGGGCTGGGCTATCTGACCCTGGACCGGCAATCAAGAACTCTCAGTGGTGGCGAGGTGCAACGCATCAATCTGACCACCGCCCTGGGTACCTCCCTGGTCAATACCCTGTTTGTGCTGGACGAACCCAGCATCGGGCTGCACACACGGGACATGCAGCGCATGGTCAACATCCTGCACCGGCTGCGTGACGCGGGCAATTCCCTGATTGTTGTCGAGCACGACCCGCAGGTCATGCTGGCGGCAGACCTGATCATCGACATTGGCCCGGGCCCCGGCAAACACGGTGGCGAGGTGCGGTTTATGGGCACACCCGCACAACTGCTGCGCGACAGGCACTCCCTCACCGGACAGTACTTGCGCGGAGAACGCAGCATCGAGGAGCTGTTAGCCACTGATGTCTCCGTCGCCCTGCCAGCTCCACAGCACCTAAGCGTCAAAGGTGCCAGTGAACACAATTTAAAGGCTATCGACGTCAGCATTCCGCTGGGCGGACTTTGCTGCCTGACCGGCGTCAGCGGCTCGGGAAAATCCACCTTGATGCGGGACATCCTGTATCGCGGTTTGTGCCGGGAATTTGGCATCACCACCGAAGCGCCCGGTGAACACCAGTCCATCAGCGGCCACGAACACCTGAACACCGTGGTGCTGGTCGACCAGAGTCCCCTGGGCAAGACCACCCGCTCCATTCCTGCCACCTACGTCGGCGCCTTTGATGTCATCCGCAAGCGCTTTGTCAGCCAGCCCCTGGCAAAGGAACGCGCCTACACGCCAGGCATCTTCAGCTTCAACTCCGGTAATGGCCGTTGTCCGGTCTGCGCCGGCAATGGTTTTGAACATGTGGAGATGCAGTTTCTCAGCGACATCTATCTGCGCTGCAGTGAGTGCAACGGACGCCGCTATCGGCGCGAAATTCTCGACGTCACACTGCTGGATCCGCGTGATGACAGCCGTGCCCTGTCAATCGCCGACGTGCTTGAACTCACCGTCAGCGAGGCGATGGAGTTTTTCGTCGATGACGGCGATGTCATCACCTGCCTGCAACCCCTGGTGGATGTCGGGCTGCACTACCTGCAACTGGGCCAGGCAGTGCCCACCCTGAGCGGCGGTGAATCACAGCGTCTGAAGCTGGCCGGGCACCTTGCGGATGTCTCTCGGCAGCGCGGCAAAGGCAAGCGCGCCCACCATGACGGTATCCTGTTCCTGTTTGACGAACCGACAACCGGTCTGCATTTTCATGATATCAGTGTGTTGCTGGCAGCCTTTCACAAGTTAATTGGCGCGGGTCACTCATTGCTCGTCATTGAACACAACCTCGACATCATTCGCAGCGCCGACTGGATAATTGATATCGGCCCCGAAGGTGGTGACGGCGGCGGACAACTGGTCGCCGAAGGGCGCCCAGCGGATTTTCTGGCAGGGCGGCCCGGCCATACAGCCGCAGCACTGGTACAGTACGAGCAAGCGCGTCAGCAAAACCGACAGCAGGCAGGCCAACAACGCCTGCCGCCTGCATCGCGCAAACGCAAAGCCGTGAAGGCCCTGCCCGCCATTCAGATCCATCATGCCCGCGAACACAACCTGAAAAACGTCGATGTCAGTATCCCCTGGAATCAGTTTACCGTGGTCACCGGTGTCAGTGGCAGCGGTAAGAGCACGCTGGCCTTTGATATTGTCTTTGCCGAGGGGCAACGCCGCTATCTGGAATCGCTGAATGCCTATGCCCGTCAGTTTGTACAACCGGCGACCCGTCCTGATGTGGATGCCATCCATGGTATCCCGCCCACGGTTGCCATTGAACAGCGCACCAGTCGCGGGGGGCGCAAAAGTACCGTTGCCACGCTGACCGAGATTTATCACTTTCTGCGCCTTATTTTTGTCAAGCTGGGCACTCAGTACTGTCCCCGTTGCGAGGTCGCCATTGAACCCCAAAGCCGGGAAATGATTCTGGCAAGACTGATGAAGGACTGGAAAGGAGCCAACGTGGATGTCCTGGCACCTGCTGTCGTAGCCCGCAAGGGTATCTACAAGGAGCTGGCCGCCTGGGCGGTCAGCAAGGGCTTCAGCCAACTGCGGGTTGACGGCGACTACCTGCCCGCCGACAACTGGCCGGTGCTGGACCGTTACAAAGAACACAATATTGAAATCCTGATCGGGACCTGCCGGGTGGATGCACAGCACGAAAAGACCCTCACCGAGCTGATGGACAGGGCGCTGGCGGTGGGCAATGGCTTGCTGATGGTGGCAGCCAGCCAGCCGGGTAAAAAATCTCGCAAGGACAGCCTGTTCTCGACGCGGCGCGCCTGCCCGTCCTGCGGGGACAGTTTTGACGACCTGGATCCCCGCCTGTTCTCCTTCAATTCCCGTCATGGCTGGTGCAAAAGCTGTTTCGGTACCGGTGAAGTCATTGCGCAGTTTGATGAGCAGCAGACCGGGGAAGAAGCCGCCTGGCTCGACAGCGAACCTGACCAGATTGGCAAGACCTGCACCACGTGCAGGGGCAGTCGACTTAATCCGACCGCGCTGGCGGTGCGCTTCCAGCAATGGAATATCGCCGACCTGACAGCTTTGTCAGTCGATAAGGCCGACCAGGCAATGGCGAAAATACGCTTTGACAAAAAGCAGGAATCCATCGCCCGCGACATCGTTATCGAGTTGAACAGTCGCCTGAAATTTCTGCAAAAGGTGGGTCTGGGTTATCTCAGTCTGAACCGGGCCGCACCCACCCTCAGTGGTGGTGAGGCACAACGCATCCGACTGGCATCGCAGCTGGGATCCAACCTGCAGGGCGTGTGCTACATCCTGGACGAACCCACCATTGGCCTGCATGCCCGTGACAATCAGTTGTTGATCAGGACGCTGCGCGAGCTGCAACAGCATGGCAATACCGTGGTGGTGGTTGAACACGATGATGCCACCATGGCCGAAGCCGATCATCTGATTGATGTCGGGCCGGGTGCCGGCATCCTGGGCGGCGAAATTGTGGCGACCGGTACCTTTGCTCAGCTGAAGAAAAACCGGCGTTCGCTGACTGGCCGCTTTCTCGCCAATCCGCTTCGCCATCCACTGACGGCGCTTCGTGATCAGGACGCGCGTGATGCTCTTGCCGCGCAGTCTCTGGCAATTCGCGGAGCCCGGCTGAACAACCTGAAAGATCTGTCGCTCAGTATTCCATTGCGACGGCTGGTCACGGTCAGTGGCGTCAGTGGCAGCGGCAAAAGTACCCTGATTCGCTCGATTGTCTATGACAACCTGCGTCAGGTTTTGGTGCAGAAAGGCAAAAAACGCAAGGCCATCAAGTGGCAAGGTTGTGATGACATCAGTGGCTGGCAGGATATTGACTCGATATTGCAGGTGGATCAGACCCCGATCGGCAAAACGCCGCGCTCGTGCCCGGCCAGCTATATTGGCATCTGGGACACCATACGCAAACTGTTTGCCGACACCGTGGATGCACGCCTGCGTGGCTACCTGCCGGGACGCTTTTCGTTCAATGTCGCCGGCGGGCGTTGTGAAACCTGCGCCGGCAACGGCATGCAGAAGATCGAAATGAATTTCCTGCCGGACGTGCGTGTTGACTGCGAAGACTGTGGCGGCTGGCGCTTCAATGCCGAAACCCTGTCGGTGCAATACAAAGGCAAGCATATCGGTGAAGTACTGGCCATGAATATCGATCAGGCCGTTGAGTTTTTCCAGCCGGTGCCTTCGGTCTATCACCCGCTGCGCCTGTTGCAGGATGTCGGTCTGGGCTATCTGACTCTGGGGCAGCAGAGCCCGACACTGAGCGGGGGCGAAGCGCAGCGGATCAAACTGGTCGCCGAACTGGCCAAGGCCAAGCCCCACCTGAGTCTGCGTGGCAGCAAACCGCCGCACAAACTGTATGTTCTGGATGAACCCACTGTGGGCCTGCACATGGCCGATGTCGAGAAACTGTTGCGGGTGCTGCACCGTCTGGTGGACACGGGGAACACGGTGATTGTCATTGAACATAATCTGGATGTCATCGCCGAGGCCGACTGGGTGATTGATATCGGGCCCGAGGGCGGTGATGCCGGCGGCAAACTGGTGGCACAGGGCTCGCCGGCGAAGGTCGCCAGAAGCAAAAGGTCGCATACTGCCCGGTTCCTGGCGCCGATGTTAGCCGGTTGACCTCATATAGTGCTATGAACCCGGCCCTTGCGGTGTAGGGTGGCGCCTTTCGGGGACGCCCGTAAACCCGTCCATGGGGGGCTCGGATGCGACCATCCAAGGGTCGCATACGCCCCTCAAGTCGCCACCCTACACCGCCAGGGCCTCCTGCTAGTGCTAGCCTTTGAGCTGCCACAGCAGGGAGGCTGGCGACGAGCCCTACAGAGATGGGTTCACGGGCGTCCCCGAAAGGCGCCCCCCCCGACAGGGCCGTATTCCAGAGTGCTTACTTAGAGCCAACACCCCCGCCCGAGCCGGTATGGAACCGACGACGGAAAAAACAGTCAAACCAGCACAGTCGTCAATCACAAAAACCCGCCATGGCCTCTCCTCAGACGTCAGACACCTTGCCGGACAATCGCATCGAGCCCAGTATACTCACCGATCTGAGCCTGGACGACGACGCCCGGCATGCTGCGCAACCGTCATCACATGGCGTGTTGTCGGCCACCCTGTTTGTCAGCATACTGGCTCACGGTATTATTCTGTTCATGGCCACTTATGCCGCCAATAGAGACCACCAGCAAGCTGACCGGACAATTGCCGCGCCCAGCATACAGATCCGTTTTCAGTCACCGCCGCGCCGCGCGCCCGACAGTCCGCTGCAATCTGCTGCGGCAGAGCCTGCGTCAGTAACCACCGACAATGTGGACCCCACAGCACCCAGCGCCGTCGCTGACACCGCCGCGCCAGCGGAGGCTGGCGCTGACACCTCCGATCCGGCTGCATCCGCATCCCTCGCCGAGACGCCGGTATCCCCGGCGACCCCGCCTCTCAGGCAACTGCCTTCACTGACAGATCTGCGCACTGCCGCGCGCAATCGCGCCGAGCAGGACCGCCGTGGCCGGGCTACCCATCCTGACTGTCTGCGCCGCGACCGGCGCAGTGCCTTTCTTGATTGCGCAGAGGAGGCGCCCTATGACTTTGCCAGCGCCGGGCAAAACCCGACGGTAGTCTTCTTCACGCCTGCGCTGCCTTCCGCACCGGCCAACGACAGTGAACAACGGACCACCACGGGGGCCCGCGTCAAAGCCGCCATTGACATGTTTGATAACCAGCTGGGCACCACACAAACCAGAAAACGCATCATGAACTTTCCCTGATCTGAGCGGGCACCGGGGCAGCGGAATTGCTTGACACAACGCCGCCGGGCAGTAAAAGTGAAGCCTTCACCCCTGCAGCAGCCCTTGAACGAGTCGTGTCCCACATGCCAACCCTGAAGCGAACCGTTAAACACACACTGACGATACTGACCAGCCTGGTTTTGCTGGCACAGACTGCGACCGCCGACGATATTGGCGACGTACCGCCGACAGTCCGACTTGTCACCAACGGCCACGACTTTCCGGATGATGCCTATGCCCTGCTGGTGCAGGAAGTGGGCAACTCGACGCCTCTGCTTGCCGTCAACAGCGCTTTGCCGATGAATCCGGCCTCGACCATCAAGACTCTGACAACACTCGCAGGTCTGGAGGTGCTGGGCGCAGATTACACCTGGGAAACCGGGATCCATGCACTGGGACCGGTCATCAACGGCACATTGCAGGGCGATCTGCTGATTCGGGGCGGTGCCGATCCGTTTCTGGTGGAAGAACATGTACGCAGTATGCTGAAAGTTCTGCGCCGCCGCGGCGTACAACGGATCACCGGTGACCTGATTGTTGACAACAGCCTGTTTGACACCTCGGTCCGCGCCGGCAGCCCGGTAGACAACCAGTCAGGCAGAGCCTACAACGTCCTGCCCGAGGCGCTGCTGTTCAATTTCCAGGTCGTAAATTTCTTCTTCTACCCGCATGACAATGGCCGTGATGTCATCATCCGCAGCGACCCGGCCCTGCCCAATCTGACCATCAACAATCGCTTGCAGTTACGTGAAGGCCCGTGCACCGGTTTCCAGCGTGGTATCAGCTTCAGCGAAGAAGTAGCCAGCAACACCGTCACCTTCAGCGGGCAACATCCGTCGGGCTGCGGGGAATACAGCATGACCCGCGCCGTGCTCGATGCGGCACAGTACAACTTTGGCCTGTTTCAGCTGCTGTGGCGTGAACTGGGCGGCGAATTCGACGGAGAGCTTCGCGAAGCATCGCTAAGCGCCATCACCGACAACGAGGCTGTGCCGCCACTCGTGACCTGGCAGTCACCACCGCTGGCAGACATCATCAAATCCATCAATAAATACAGCAACAACATGATGACGCGGCAACTACTGCTGACACTTGGTCTGCAGCATGGCGGCGCGCCGACCAGCATTGACACTGGCGTCGACGCGGTGCGCAGCTACCTGAGTGATGTTGGCATTGATCACAGTGAACTGGTCATGGCCAACGGCTCCGGTCTGAGCCGCGACACACGACTGACGGCAGCGTTGCTGGGGGCAATATTACAACGCGGATTCCTGATTCCCACCATGCCCGAGTATGTCGCCTCGCTGCCATTGGCAGGACTGGATGGCACCATGCAGGAGCGGCTGATTAGCGGTGACGGGCATGCCAGCAGTCATGTCAAAACCGGTTCCCTGAACGACGTCGCCGGCATAGCCGGCTACGTGCATGCACAATCGGGGAAACATTACGTGGTCGTGGCACTGGTCAATCACGCGCAGGCCCACACCGGTCCCGGACAGGAACTCGGTGATGCCTTGCTCAGATGGGTATGGCGACAGTAGCAGGACTAGCCGTAGCGACCGGTAATATAGTCTTCGGTCTGCTTTTTCGACGGATTGGTAAACAGCGTATCAGTATCACCATACTCGACCATGTTGCCCATATACATGAAGGCGGTATAGTCCGAAACCCGGGCCGCCTGCTGCATATTGTGCGTAACAATGATAATCGTATAGTCACGCTTGAGTTCGTTGATCAGCTCTTCGATTTTGAGTGTTGAGATTGGATCCAGTGCTGACGCCGGCTCATCCAGCAGAATGACCTCCGGTTCGATGGCTATGGCGCGCGCAATCACCAGACGTTGCTGCTGACCACCGGACATCCCGAACGCATTGTCCTGCAAACGATCCTTGACCTCATCCCACAGCGCTGCGGCGCGCAGCGATTTTTCCACCACTTCATCCAGCACCCGACGCGAGCTGATGCCCTGCAGACGCAAGCCATAGGCCACGTTTTCATAGATGCTTTTGGGGAAGGGATTTGGTTTCTGGAACACCATGCCCACACTGCGACGCAGATCGGCTACGTCAACATCACGGTCGTAGATGTTCTTGCCGTCCATGACGATTTCGCCTTCGATCCGGCAGATGTCCACCAGGTCGTTCATGCGATTGAAGCAACGTAACAGGGTTGACTTGCCGCACCCTGACGGACCAATAAACGCGGTAACGCGTTTCTCCGGCACAATCAGATTGACGTCCTTGAGCGCCTGGTCATTGCCATAATAAAGGTTGAGATTACTGACCTCAATCTTGGATGTCTCGTCCGCCAGTGACAGCGCTTCTCGCTCTGCTACTTTGCGCGCGCCGGCAGCTGATACTGCGGGGCGTTCGCGGGCATCAGTCGGGCCAGTTTTGTTGTTGGCAGTCTGAGTTGTCATCGTGCGTTGCTCTTCCTTTGATGGTTTAGTCGCCGGCACTGCGGTAGCGCTCGCGCAAATGGTTACGGATGCTGATGGCCGTCAGGTTCAGAATGACAATCAGCATGACCAGCACCAGTGCGGTAGCGTAAACCAGCGGGCGCGCGGCTTCAACGTTGGGGCTCTGGAAGCCGACGTCGTAGATATGAAAGCCCAGGTGCATGATTTTTCTTTCCAGATGAATATAGGGAAACGTGCCATCGACCGGCAATGTCGGTGCCAGCTTGACGACACCCACCAGCATCAGCGGTGCCACTTCACCGGCGGCGCGGGCAATCGCCAGAATCAGGCCGGTCATCATCGCCGGTGTGGCCAGCGGCACAATGACCTTCCACAGCGTCTCGGACTTGGTGGCACCCAGTGCCAGGCTGCCCTGACGGATGGTACTGGGAATACGGGCCAGGCCTTCTTCAGTGGACACAATGACGATGGGCAGCGTCAGCAGCGCCAGCGTCAGCGACGCCCAGAACAGACCCGGCGTACCAAACGTTGGCGCGGGCAAGGATGCTTCGTAGAACAGCTGGTCGATATTGCCACCCAGGAAATACACAAAAAAGCCCAGACCAAACACACCGTAAACAATGGACGGTACGCCCGCGAGATTGTAAACCGAGATGCGAATAATACGCGTCATGGTGCCCTGCCGAGCATACTCGCGCAGATAGATAGCCGCGAGAATGCCGAAAGGTGTCACGATGATGGACATCACCATGACCATAACCACGGTGCCAAAGATCGCCGGGAAAATACCGCCTTCGGTGTTGGCTTCGCGGGGTTCATCGGTCAGGAACTCCCAGAGCCGTTCGACATATTGCACCAGTTTGTCGAATACTGACATGGCATTGGGCGCTGTGACACGGACAATGGTGGCCAGCGTGATATCCACTTCCGTGCCGTCAGCAGTCTGCATGCGCAGCGTGTCTCGCCGGGTGCTTTGATAGATGGCATCAAGCTCTTCACGCAGCACCGCGTAGTCAGCCTCGAAACGGGCGGTGGCCTCGGCAATACGCGCACGCTCGCGCGCCTCAACGTCGGCAGGTGGCGGATTCAGTTCCAGGTTACGCTCATCCAGGCGCAGGCGCTCGATGCCGGTGTTGATGCGACCGATCTCGCCACGCTCCAGACGACGGATTTCCCTGAACAGGGCCAGGCTGCGGTCGACCGCGTCCTGCAATTGCGGCCAGAAATCAGCATCACCCGGGGTGCTGACGACATTGCCCTCACGCAGCAACGCCAACGGCTGCCCGTAAAAATTACCCCACTCACGGCGCTCGATGACAAACACATCGTCAGGGTACTGCCAGGGCGACATGCCCAGCTCCAGATACCAGACGAAATCGCGCCCGGTCTGATCGCGGTTACCCAGTTTGAACAGATGGCGGGTAACCAGGTCGATATCATCCGGCACGGTTTCACCCGAATCACGCGCCACGGCTGCCGAGATAACCTGGCTGCGCACCAGCTCGCCCATGATGGTGGTCTGCTCGCCGCCCGGGCTGGTGATTTCGACAACGGCAACGTCAGCAGGCCAGAAGTGACTGAACCCCCTGACCGCAATCAGACCGATCAGGCCGATCACCATGATCATGCACATGGCGACGGCGCCGCCATTGAGCCATATCCAGGGTGTGCCGCTTTTAAACCATTGTCTCATGCCATTTTCTCTCTATGTTCAAAAACCACAGGAGTACCTGCAGCCATGACCCGCAACTTACAGGTTACTGTAACGCTGCCGCAGTCTCTGCCGGATGATCTCGGCAATCGTGTTGACGACAAATGTCAGTGCCAGCAGCACCAGGGCGGCCAGGAACAGCACCCGGAAGTGCGACGAACCCACGGCCGTTTCGGGCAGCTCGACAGCAATATTGGCCGACAGCGTACGCATGCCTTCGAAGATGTTGAAATTGACAACCGGGCTGTTACCGGTGGCCATCAGTACGATCATGGTCTCGCCAACGGCCCGGCCAAAACCCATCATCACCGCCGAAAAAATACCCGGGCTGGCTGTCGGCAGAACAACCCCCATGACTGTCTGCCAGCGTGTCGCACCCAGTGCCAGGGACCCCTGCGTCAGGTGTCGGGGCACGGTGAACACCGCATCCTCAGCGATGGAGAAAATGGTCGGAATGACCGCAAAGCCCATGGCAATACCCACAATCAGAGCATTTCGCTGATCGTAGGTTATCCCGATATCAGTGAACCACTGCCGCATGCTGCCATCAAAGAACCAGATTTCCACCCAGGGGCTGAGCTGGATGCACACGGTGCCAAACAGCAAAATCAGCGGCACCATCAGCGCCGCTTCCCAGCCATCGGGCACCCGGTTGCGAATGGCGCCCGGCAGGCGCCCCCACACATAGGCAAACAACAGCATCATCAGTGGCATCAGGACAAAGAAACTGAAGATCGCAGGCAAGTGGTCTTCGACAAACGGTGCCAGCCACAGGCCAGCCAGAAAACCCAGAATAACCGTGGGCAGGGCTTCCATGATTTCGATACTGGGTTTAACCACGCCGCGCAGTTTCGGCGTCATGAAGTAGGCGGTGTAGATAGCACCGGCAATGGCCAGCGGCATGGCAAAGAGCATGGCATAAAACGCCGCTTTCAGGGTGCCGACAGTCAACGGCATCAGGCTGAATTTGGATTCAAACTCGTCCGAACCCGACGAGGACTGCCAGATATACTCAGGATCGGCGCGGCCCTCGTACCAGACCTTGTTCCACAGGGCGTCCCAGGACAGCTGAGGGTGCTCATTCCAGAGATCGGCGCTGACCACCTGACCCTGGTCATTAAGCCACAACAGGCCCGTATTGATCTGGGAGATGGCGACCTGCTGCAGGGGCCTCTCGGCGACGCTTTCCAGAAACAGCGTACGGGCCGACGTGGCGTAATGAATACCCAGTTGGCCTGCGGCATCAACGACCACAAAGCCCTTGCGGGTGTATTCCGGCGCGATTGAGGTGATGGCCGCACCGTGCGAGTTGAATTGCCGGACCTCTTCCAGGCCGTACTGATTCTGCGCGTCACGCACCAGGAACCACTGGCTCAACTCACCCTGCTCGGTGCCAAATACGATGGACACCGCACCCACCAGGAATTCAGCGGCGGTCACCCGGCTGCCGCCACCGACGTCGACTGACTGGACCAGCCGCGCCTGCGCAGGTGTGGAAATATCGTAGTAATGCACCTGGCCGCGGTCATCAAGCACAAACAGATTATCCAGGGATTTGTCCAGCAGCAGCTTTTGCGCACGTCCGGGGACCGCGGGCAGTGTGTTTACTGACCGGTTCACCTGCACGGCACCTGACAGCAGGTTGGTGCGGGTGGTGATATTGGCCAGCAGCAGCCGCCCGTCTTCAGTGACGGCCGCAACAGCGGTGCCGCCGGCGCCGCGCTGCATGTTCTCCACGGCGATCAGGCGCAGGGCGCTGCCCTGCTCATCAATCACGATGGGCGCCTCACCCAGGGGATATGTCATCTGCGGGTTGATACGCCTGATATCGTTCGGAAACGTGATCTGGAAATCATGGCGGGCAACGATCGCCTCACCATTGCTGAAGCCAAACGCCGCGGTATTGGAGATGGTTTCGGCAGAACCGAAACTGGTCACACGCGCACCGGCCGGCACCGGCATGGCAAAACGCTGCGACTCAACGCCGGTATTGGCGTTGAAAAACACGGCTTCACCGCGATCCGTGTACTGAATGCCCAGCTCTTCATAGCGATCCAGCAGCAATTGAACCGTCTGTGCGCCGGTATCGGGAATAGTGTAACTGTCCTGTGGTGTTACCGCGGCGCCGCGCAAAATGGGCGCCACCTCGTAAAACAGGTAGATAAAGATGGTCGCCAGCGCCAGCACCACACCGTAACCTGCGGCCGTAATGCCCCAACGCGACATCTTGTCACGACGCATGCGCTTCCTGCGCAAAGCCTGGCGTCGATCATGGTCGGGCAACAGGCTTTTGCTGCTTTTGCCCGGGGCAGGTAAATCAGGGGAGGTGTCGGTCATCGGCGAGATTTGTCCTGGTTTTGAGTCTGATTCCAGCTTCAACGATCAATGTCGACGCGGATCATATCAATTTATCATGACGTTTTTGTGACAAAGCTGTCTTATTCCCCAAAAAAAGGTCGACATCCTTGTCGTTCAATCTTCCCAGGGGAGAGTCTGCAGACTAGATCATCTGCATGACACGTTGATGACAGGCTTACTCAATCCCCAATTCTGCCAGTATCCGGTTGGTCAGCACCGCGGGCAGCGTAACAAACCCGTCTCGATCTACCACTTCCTGACCCTGCTTGCTGTACAACATTTTGACAAACTCCCGGGTCATCGGGTCCAGCGGGCGATTGGGGTGTTTGTTGATGTAGACAAACAGGTAGCGGGACAGCGGATAATCGCCACTGGCGGCATTCTCAGGGGTCGCTTCAAAGACCGGGCCACCTTGGGTTGCCGCCAGCGGTATCACACGCACACCCGAGGTGCGATAACCAATGCCGGAATAGCCGATACCGTTGATGGACTCGGTGACGCCCTGCACGACGGACGAAGAACCAGGCTGCTCATTGATGCTGGATTTGAAATCACCGCCGCACAAGGCATTGTCCTTGAAGAAGCCGTAGGTGCCGGACACGGCGTTGCGGCTATACAGCGCAAAATCACGGTTTTGCCAGTCACCGGTCAGGCCGAGCTGGCCCCACCGGGTAACATCCTCACTGTAGCCGCACCGGCGGGTAGCCGAGAATATCGCGTCAACCTCTGGCAAACTGAGACTTTCAATGGGGTTATCACGGTTGACATACACCGCCAGCATATCCACCGCCACAGGCAGTTCGGTGGGTGGGTAGCCGAATCTTTCTTCGAACGCCTGGATTTCGGACTGTCGCATGCCGCGGCTCATGGGCGCCAGCATGGCTGTGCCTTCGGTCAGTGCGGGCGGCGCAGTTGACGAACCGGCGCCCTGAATCTGCACATTGACATTCGGGTAAAATTTGTTGAACTCCTCCGCCCACAATGTCATCAGATTGTTGAGTGTGTCGGAACCGATACTGGACAGGTTGCCGGAAACGCCGGAGACGCGCTCGTAATCAGGCAGATTCGGATCAACATCGGCAGCCACGTGGGCCGACAGTGACAGGGAACCCGCTACCGCAATGGCAGCAAAAGCTTGTTTATATTTCAACATCAGTACGATCTCCTTCAGGGCAACGAAAGTGAATCAGCGATCACGTGCGCCACTATAACGATGATGTATGACAGATATATGACAAAGCTGACATACAAGGTCAATCAGCGCCGATTGCTGACGTCGGCTCATTGGTCCCAGCCGCGACATCAGCGGCCACCTTGCCAGCCACTGCCGGCACTGCGCGGCCCAGTTCGGTAAGCCGGACGGCGATGCGGGTAGCACGTTCCGCCAGCCGCAACATCATGCGCAAGCTGTCAATCGCCGGGTTGAGGCGCTGAACCGGCAAGCGTCCCCGAACACTGGCGTTCAGCAGTTCAGTTTTCAGGTCTCGCCAGGTGACTCGCAGAGCCTGGTAGGCCTCGTCTACCTCGTCGGGACTGAAGTCGGGCCGGTCAGGGTTGCAGTGCGCCAGATGCTTGAGCACGGCAGCCCGGTAAGCCAGTATGCGCTCACCGTCCTCAGTGTGCAGCAGATATTCAACATCGGCATCGGTTTCTGCGCTGCTCTGGGCATGCACGACGGCGTCATCGATGTAATTGGCAATCCGCAGTATCATCGGCAACTGCATCGCCACATCAGTGCCCAGACGCTCCTTTTCCAGGTCTGTCACCGATTTTTCCACATACCGCACCAATTGCAGAATGCCGTCGTGTTGCGCCAGCAACTCAGGCGCCGGCGCCCCCTCGCTGTTCAGCGCATCGACGGCATGCAGGCGGGTCAGGTCGGCCATGCGCTTGAGCTCGAGAAAAAAAGCATCCATGGCCAGCGTCGGCGACACCATGACATTGCTGTCCAGATATTGTGGTCGCCCAAGGGTTTCGGACAACACCACGAACCGGCGTTCCAGCCACACACTGACGTGTTTCATCAAGGGGATCAGCAACAGCACCCCCAGCACATTAAAACTGGTGTGGAACAGGGCCAGGCTGAAAGCGGGATACTGCTGCATACCGGCCCAAACCGATGGCAGCCAGATCACCACGGGCAGCAACATGATGCCCAGCACCGCGTTAAAGCCATTGATAATGACGTGGCCGGCGGCCACGCGCCGGGCATTGGATGTCGCGCCAATAACAGCCAGCGCAGATGTCGAGGTGGTACCCACCGTCGCACCAATCGCGGCCGCTGCGGCCGCGGGGAAGCTGATCACGCCCCCGGTCAGCGCGGTCAGAGTTATGGCTATGGCCGCACTGGAGGATTGTGTCAGCAGCGTCATCGCAAAACCGACACCCACAAAAATAACAGCACTGGCAAAGCCCTCGGGGGACAGGCTGGCCAGGTCCATTGTCTGCGCAAAGCCTTCGAACGCCCCGCGTAAAAAATCGATGCCAATAAAAAACAGCCCGAAGCCGGCAATGGCCTCGCCCAGCGCGCCAAGGCGACGTGACGGCCCCACCAGTCGCAACACCATACCGGCGCCCACCAGCGGCAACGCAAATGCCGTGATGCTGAACTGAAACCCGACCATTGATACCAGCCAGCCGGTCATGGTGGTGCCCACCGTGGCGCCCAGCACAACGCCCAGCGCCTGCTGGATGTTCAACAGACCGGCATTGACAAAACCGATGGTGGCGACCGTCACGGCACTGGAGGACTGCACCAGACTGGTGAGCAATGCGCCTGAAAAAATGCCACGCCAGATGGTGGCGGTAGACCGTCCAAGGATGTCTCTCAGGGCGCCACCTGCCGCCAGTTTAAGACCATCGGTGATCATCGATACCGCTAACAGAAACAGGCCGAGACCGCCGGCCAGCGTGCCAAGTGCAATCAGCATTAACATTCTCCCGGGGCGTGTACTGCCTTATGCTACATCAGGAACCCGTGCCGTGGTGGCCCATGTCTTACCTGAACACCACGGTTTTGTTGCCATTGACGATGATACGATGCTCGCAGTGCCATTTAAGTGCGCGGGCAAACGCGGCACACTCCGCGTCCCGACCAATCTGCATCAATTCATCGATATCGAAATTGTGATCAATGCGTTCGACGGCCTGTTCAATAATGGGCCCCTCGTCAAGGTCTGTGGTGACGTAGTGCGCGGTTGCACCAATGATTTTGACGCCGCGCATGTAGGCTTGGCGATAGGGATTGGCGCCTTTGAAACCGGGCAGAAAGGAGTGGTGAATATTGATAACACGACCCGCCATCACTTCGCACATGCGCGGCGACAGAATCTGCATGTAGCGCGCCAGACCCAGTACATCCACCTGTTTGCGGGTGACAATATCAAGCATGGCGGCTTCCTGCGCCGCCTTGGTTGCCGGCGTCAGGGGCAGGTAAAAATAGTCCAGCCCGTACCATTCCGTGATACCACGCATGCCCTCATGATTGGATACCACACCCACCACGTCGGCCGGCAACGCGCCGGCACTCCAGCGATGCAGAATGTCATTCAGGCAGTGTCCGTGACGTGACACAGCCAACAGCAGCCTGGGCCGCTTGCTCAAATCAAAAAAATTCCACTGCATGTCGAAACGGGCAGCAATGTTGCTGAAATCCTCATCGAGCTTGTCGGTGGCTGGCAGGTGCGCCTCCACTTCCTCAAACTCCACCCGCATGAAGAACCGGTCGATGACCGGGTCACGGTGCTGCGCCGCTTCACTGATGGTTGCCCCGCGCTGATACAGGAAATCACTGACCGCGCGAACGATGCCGTTTGCCTCCGGGCACGATACCGTCAGCACATATTTGCCTCTGCTGTCTGTTGCCATAACTACCATTTTCCCTAACGTCTGCGGGTCACCCGCTGGCCGGAGGCGAATAGTAGCATTTTTCCCCGATGGATTAACCCCGCCCCCCGATCAGGGGGTGCCCGCCAACAGGCGAATGCCCTACGCTACTGCGGTGCAATGAACCTCAACGAATCAAGATGGCAATGGAGTAAGAGTCATGACAATTTTCAGAAATGCAGTACGCCGGGTACTGGCCCCCTGCGTAGCGGGCGCCCTGATATTGGGCAGCAGCGCGGTGCTTGCGCAATCAACGTCAATACCGGCGTCGCTGGAGGGAACCTATTCGTTGACTTTCGGATCAGCCCAGGCAGGCGCGCCGCTGACAGACGGCACCACCGTGGACATGGTGATCGCCGCCGGTGGCACCGTCTGCATCGCCGACCTGGTGTTGAGCAGTCCGACCGTCTCCGGCGCTGAGGCGACCTGGAGCATACCGGCACTGGGTGTCAAACTGGCCGTTTCCGATGTAACCTCGGGCAGCTTCAATGAAGCCAACGTCATGTCCACATCCGATGTCTTCCTTGGCCAGTTTACCGGCAGCAAAACCAGCAACTCCACCCGTTGTGGCTTGCTGGGCGGCACCCCGCCGAACATGAACCAGGTCAGCCAGCTGATGACCAAGGCGGAAGAGCTGTATGCCGACCTGTTCCCGAGCACATCCGTGAATGCCGCGTTCAGCATTCTGGATGGCTTTGTCTATCGTTACTATCCCAGCACCACGACCTATATCGGTATCAAGGACAATACGGTGTATGTCATGGGCGGCGAGTTTGGTGACGCACCGGTGACCATTGGCACCCTCGCCAATACTCTGGCTGAATTGACCGGACAGCCCGTTGACCCCATTGAGGAACCGGTGGTGGAAGTCCCCGACGGCGACTATTCCCTCACCATTGCGGGCACGGTCTCATCCAGTGGTGTCAGCACACCGTTCACCTTTAAAATCGACAGCATTCCGGCGCCAGGCAACACCGAACTGGACAGTCTGGAAGACGACGTGCGAAAGGCGCTGGATGATGCCGAAGGTGTTGATTCCAGTACCTTCAGCAGCTTCCAGATCAGTGAAGTCAGTGTCGCTGACAGTCGGGTGTTCTACCGGGCACAATTCTCGGCAACCACCACGACACAAACGGTGATCGGCCCGATCACGACCAATGTGGCCTACAACCTGACGTTTGAATACCTGAAGAAATAGGCTTAGCAGATCGCTCGGGCGCAAGAGGTTGTTGTCGACTGGCAACAACCTCTTTTTTTATCGGCAACGCCGCGCTATGCTGTCATCATGAACTCATTCAAGCGACGCTATCCGGCATACCTGTTAGTCATCGGCCTCTTCATACTCAGCGGCACCAGTGCCTCGGCGCAAGACCTCAGCGGTCAATGGCGTGGCACCCTGGTAGCCGCCCAGTACGATCCCATTGACGTGGTCTTTAACCTGAACATGGCAGGCAGTGACGCCGGGCATACCGGCACCCTGGACATTCCCAGCCAGTTTCGCAGCGGGCTGCCCATCGACAGCATCAGCATCCGCGACCGGCAAATCACGATCCGGCTCAGCAGTATTCAGGTTGAGTACTATGGCAATCTGGTCCTGGCCGACAATGGCGACGTCATCGCCATCGAGGGTGACTGGAGCCAGTCCGGGGAATATGTCCCGCTGCGCCTGGTCGCCAGCACTGCCCCCGGCTAAATGTGGCGTGTTATCCACTAACCGGCCTGAAAATTTTCGGGAGAACGTTATGAAATACCTTCACACCATGGTGCGCGTCAGCAGTCTGGAGGCATCACTGGATTTTTACTGTAACAAACTGGGATTCAGGGAACTGAGTCGGCGGGACAATGAATCGGGCCGTTTCACCCTAGTTTTTCTGGCAGCCGAGGGCGACGAACACGCCCAGATCGAACTGACCTACAATTGGGATCCGGAACTATACAGCGAAGGCCGCAACTTTGGTCACCTGGCCTACCGCGTCGACAACATCTACGACCTGTGTGCGTCTCTGCAGCGCCAGGGCGTCGCCATCAACCGGCCACCGCGCGATGGCCGGATGGCCTTTATCCGGTCACCAGACAACATCTCCATTGAACTGTTGCAGGCGGGCGACCCTCTGCCGCCTCAAGAACCCTGGGTCAGTATGCCCAATACCGGCAAATGGTAGCTTGAGCCACTGACGGTGCTCGTTTATGATTGCCTCCTTTACAGAACAGGGGCTCTCATCATGCAACTACTCGACGGCAAACAGACCGCGGAAACGATCAAGGCACAGATAGCCGAACAGGTTGATGAACTCCGCGCCCAAGGCGGAAAAATTCCACATCTGGCGGCAGTCCTGGTTGGCCATGACGGCGCCAGCGAGACCTACGTCAATAACAAGGTGCTGGCCTGCGAACGTGTAGGTTTCAAATCAACGCTGGTGCGTCTGGACAGTGACGTCAGTGAGGCGGCACTGCTCGCCGAAATCGACAAACTGAACAACGACAGCGACATTGATGGCTTTATCGTTCAGCTGCCCCTGCCCGCCCACATCAATGAAACCCGCATTACCCTGGCGATCGACCCGGCCAAGGACGTCGATGGCTTCTGCCCTGAGAATGTAGGCCGCCTGTGCCTGGGCCTGCCGACATTCATCTCGGCAACGCCCAACGGCATCATGGAGTTGCTACGCCATCACAATATCGACACCGAAGGTAAACACTGTGTCGTCATCGGGCGCAGCAACATCGTCGGCACGCCAATGTCACTGCTGATGTCGCGCAATACCAGCCCGGGTAACAGCACCGTGACCCTGGTGCACAGCCGCACCCGGGATATGGCGGCGATCTGTCGCAGCGCCGATATCCTCATTGTTGCCATTGGCAAAGCCGAGTTTGTCGGTGCGGACATGGTCAAGGACGGTGCCGTGGTCATTGATGTCGGCATCACCCGCTTGCCGGATGCCAGCAAAAAATCCGGCTATCGGCTGGCCGGGGACGTCGACTTTGCCGCCGTCAAGGACAAGTGCAGCTGGATTACGCCAGTGCCAGGCGGTGTGGGCCCTATGACCATCGTTTCCCTGCTGCAGAACACGCTGAAAGCACAATCGTTGCGGCAGCATTTTTAGTGCGCCATCGGCAACGTTGACAACCGGCCTCCTACCTGAACAGGACAATCACATGTTTGACAGTCTGAAACCCCTGCCCGCCGACCCCATTCTCGGCCTGATGGCAGCCTATCGTGTTGATACCAATCCGCAAAAAATTGACCTGGGCGTCGGCGTGTACAAGGACGAACAGGGCAACACGCCGGTCATGCGAGCCGTTAAATCGGCAGAGGCCAGACTGTTGCAGAGCCAGAGCAGCAAATCCTATGTGTCACCGGCAGGATCGGCAGCCTTCAATGCGCTGGCGGCCGGCCTGGTGCTGGGTGACAATCTGACCCATACGCTGGGCGATCGCCGTGTCACCTTCCAGACCCCGGGCGGCTGCGGCGGCCTGCGCCTGGCCGCCGAATTCATACAGAAAGTCCGGCCTGGCAGCAAGATCCTGGTCAGTGACCCCACCTGGGCTAACCATATCCCGCTGCTTGGCGAAGCCGGTCTGCAGATAGAGACCTATCCGTATTACGACTACCAGCACCACGGTATCCGCTTCGATGACATGATGACCCGTATCGGCAATGCCGGCCCGGGTGACCTGGTGCTGTTGCACGGCTGTTGCCATAACCCCTGTGGCGCAGATCTGACCCGGGAACAATGGCAGGCGGTGGCGTCACTGGCGCAGGCCAGGGGTTTTACACCGTTCATTGACCTGGCCTACCAGGGGCTGGGTGACGGCCTGGCCGAGGACAGCTATGGCGTGCGCCTGCTGGCAGAGTCCTTGCCCGAGCTGATTGTGGTCAGCTCCTGCTCCAAGAATTTTGGCCTGTATCGGGAGCGCACCGGGGCGCTGACCGTGATTACTGGCAACGCGGCGGCGACGCAGGCAGCTGCCAGCCAGATCGCCTCTACCGCCCGCGGCATGTACTCGATGCCACCCGATCACGGCGCCAGTGTGGTGGCCGAAATTCTGGCAGACAGCGAATTGAACGGGGACTGGGCGCTGGAGTTGACCGAGGTGCGTGAGCGTATCAATGGACTGCGGTCAGCGCTGGTTATTGAGCTGGGTAAACAGGGTATTGATCGTGATTTCGGGTTTATTGAGCAGGAAAAAGGCATGTTCTCGTTTCTGGGGCTGACAGTGGATCAGGTGCAGACCCTGATCAACCAGTACAGCATCTACCTGGTGGACTCCAGTCGAATCAATATTGCCGGCATCAACAGCAGCAACATTGAATACCTGGCACAGAGCATTGCAGCCGTACTTAAGTCCGGCTAGCCAGCCCATGCAAGCGCTGTGGCGCCATCAACCTCAGGAGGGCACCGGACCCGGCGCCGGACCTCCCTGGGGTTGATGGCATTTGGCTGACCACGCTGACAGGCTGGCTTGGGGATAAACTCCGCCGTTAGACGCGGATGGTCAGGACGTCGCAATGGATGCCGTGCAAAACGGCATTGGCGGTCGAACCCAGTACGGCCCGCACCGGGTTATGCCCGTGACTGCCAATCACCAGCAGATCAGTGCCCAGCTCTTCACACAGTTTCTTGATTTCAGTGGCCGGTTTGCCCCGCAGAAAATGCACCTGCTTGGCAGGCACAGACGGCGACATGGCGGCCATTTTCGCACGCATCTTGCTGGCAACCTGTTCCTGATGCTCCTTCTGAACTTTTTCAAAATCTGCCATGTTCAGCTCAAAAGAATAACTGCCCAGCAGTGGCTCAAACACCATGACCACATCCAGCTGCGCATTGCTGTCACCGGCCATGGCCAGCGCCTTGGCAATTATCTTGTCTGACTCGTCAGAACCATCAACCGCGACCAGAACTTTGTTGTAGCTTGTCATAACCTGACTCTCCATTTATTCCGTTTAAGTGACAGCTTTAGTTGTCTGTGTTCATCTGCTCTGTATTCATAATAGTCAATTAGGCTCAGGGGAGCAACGCTCTGCTGTGTTATCCGGTATTGCGCTGAACAGCATCTCGCCGTCGCTTGACACAGATCAACATGCCGACTGACACGATCCGAGATGATAAGAATCACAAGAGGGAAAAATCCCCACCGACAATGTCTATCACATTTTTTGGACTAACAGTCTTTAAACACATCGCGGAGGTAAGACAATGGAAGATCGTCTGGTAGCACGTAACATCAGCGTGACAGTTGGCACTATCGCGCTGGTTGCCATAGGCCTGATCATCATCTCCATGATCATAGGCGGATAAACGCACCACCCGCCCACACCGTCACCCACGCCGTCTGGTCGGCAACACCGGGCGCAAGCGCGCAGCCATCTCGCGCAATGCCGTCTCGGTTGCCGGCCAGTCTATACAGGCGTCGGTGATGGACACACCATAACGTATCTCCTCCAGGTCATCCGGTATTGGCTGATTACCTGCATGGATATTGCTTTCCAGCATGACACCGATGATGGACTTGTTACCGGCCTCAATCTGCACGGTGACGTCGCGCAGGACGTCCAACTGCCGTTCGTACTGTTTGCGTGAATTGCCGTGACTGCAATCAATCATGATATTTTCGGTGATCGCCGCCTTGCGCAACGCCTGCTCGCAGGCTGCCACAAACGGTGATTCAAAATTGGGTTCTTTGCCCCCTCGCAGAATCACGTGACTGTGCGGATTACCCGAGGTACGAAACGCAGCGACTTTGCCAGCTTCGGTGACGCTGATGAAGGTATTGATTGCCGACGCTGCACGGATCGCATTGACCGCTACCGACAGGCTGCCGTCAACATTGTTCTTGAAGCCGACAGCGGACGAAATACCACTGGCCAGCTTGCGATGTGTCGGCGATTCCGTGGTGCGCGCACCCACCGCCGTCCAGCTCACCAGGTCCTGCAGATACTGCGGCGAGATCAGGTCGAGCGCTTCCACGGCAATCGGCAACCCCAGCTCGTTGATATCCAGCATCAGCTGACGGCCAATACGCAGACCGTGCTCGATACGATGGCTGCCATCAAGATAGGGGTCATAAATCAGACCTTCCCAGCCTACCGTGGTGCGCGGCTTTTCGAAATACACCCGCATGACAATCAGCAACGTGTCCTGCAGTTCATCTGCCAGGGGCTTGAGCAGGCGCGCGTAATCAAGGGCCTGTGCCGTATCATGGATGGAGCACGGCCCCACCACAACAATCAGCCGCTCGTCCTTGCCATCCAGGACGCCCTTGACGCCCCGATGACCCTGCAGAACCGTCTCCAGCGCCTTGCCCGCCAGCGGCATCTCCTGCTTCAGTTGCGCCGGCTGCGGAAGCTCTTCGGTTGAGATAATGTGGAAGTTGTCTACTTCGTCTTTTGTCTTGGGCATGCTCTATTACTCGCTAAACTGTCAGATTCTGAGGCCTGTTATACATTTATTCGATCACGAGGGAAAGTCCGCCAGTGGGCACTTTCCGCCCCCGCAAGGGTTGGGGGTACAGGAACCCGGCTTCCTGCACCCCCAGCCCTTGCGGGGGCGGACAGATCGCACTATCCAAGCGTTACTGTCGTTGCTGTCACGAATATTTACAGGCTGCCGCGGATACAGTAAATTTCGATCCCGGTGCGACGTCTGCGCACCGGGCTTCCGAGGATGACAGCGTCATGAAAGCAAATGAGTTAAAACGCGGCATGATTGTCGATATCGACGGTGTCCCGCATCTGATCCGTCAACTGGAGGGCAAGAGTCCTTCCTCCCGCGGCGGCGTGACCATGTACAAGGTGCGCTATACCAACCTGAAAACCCAGCAGAAGCTGGACGAGGCTTACAAGGGGGACGATGTCGTCAAGATCGCCGATTGCAGTCGCATGAACGTCCAGTATTCCTATCGCGAGGACAACACACTGTACTTCATGAGCACCGACGACTACAGTCAGTATGGTATCAATGCCGAACAGGTCGAGGATGACATCCCTTACCTGACTGACCAGCTGGACGGTATTACCGCGCTGATCATGGACGACCACCTGCTGGGAATAGAATTGCCACAAACCGTGGTCATGGAAATTGTCAGTACGCCGTCCGGCGGCGGCAGCGCCTCGGCAACCGCGCGTCCCAAACCGGCCACCCTGAACACGGGCCTGGAAATCCAGGTGCCTGAATACCTCACCACGGGTGAGAAGATAAAGGTCAGTACCGTGACCGGCAAATTTGTATCACGCGCCTAGTGCGCCAACGGCCCTGTGGCCAATTTTTTCCCGGAGAACAAGCATGATCAAACTGTTTCGTGGCAACATCGGACCCGCGTTTCTGGCGGGCCTGGCCGTCACCGTGAGCCTGTCCGCGCCTGTTGCACAGGCCCAGACCGACGACTTCGCCAGTACCCGCAACAAGATCGAAATGGCCTTGCTGGGGGCTACCCGCACACCGGCCGAGATTGCCCGTGACGAGATCGAGCGCAAACCGGTAGCAACTCTGGAGTTCTTTGGCCTGCGCGAGGACATGCGGGTACTGGAGCTGGTGCCGGGTGCCGGCTGGTATACCAAGATTCTGGCACCAACCCTGCGTGGCAGCGGCAAACTCTATGTGGCCATCGGCACCGACACGGTTGCCGAACGCGTGCTGAACCAGCCTGGCTTTGATGAGGTCGAGGTGCTGCACCTGCCTGAGGGTATGACGTTGCGCGAGCTGGCGCCCTTCAACTTTGCCGTTGACGATCTGGATATGGTGCTGACCTTCCGCAACCTGCACAACATGAATGCACAGAGTCGGGCGCATCTCAACGATGCCATTTTCGACAGCCTCAGCACCGGTGGCCTCTACGGTGTCATTGACCATACCCGCCGGCATCTGGAACTGGACGATCGGGAGAACGGCAGACGCCTGGATCCGGTGCTGATGATCAAGGAAATTCAGGCAGCCGGCTTTGAACTGGTCGATTTCAGTGACCTGCACGCCAGCGTCGCGGATGACCTGACACTGGAAGTCGGACATGAAACAGTCACCGGACGCACCGACCGGTTTACGCTGTTGTTCCGCAAACCCTGAGACGCATCACCCTCAGCCGGGCCTGCTGCCGCTGAGCGGTGCTGGCAGTACCGGTCAGCGCCGGTCAGGCCTGCCGACGGAAGTCGGCAGGCCGCATGCCCGATACCAGCAGGATCAGCAGGTAAATCGCCAGCCCGCCAAAACACAGCAGTGCCATCTGCCAGATACGCTGCCAGGTATCCCAGTCCAGCCACTCGCGCCAGTCCCCGGCGATCAGCACCAGAAACACACACATAGCAGCGTTGGCGCACACCAGCCTGATCACAAACAGCAACCAGCCCGGTTGAAAGTCGAACACACCCTCGCGGCGCAACCCCATGAACAATAACCCGGCATTCAGATAGGCTGCCAATGACGTCGCCAATGCCAGGCCGGTATGGGCCATATCCAGGACAAATACCAACAGCAGGTTCATGACCATGTTGGCAACCATGGCAATGATGCCGATACGGACCGGTGTGCGCGTGTCCTGACGCGAATAAAATCCTGGCGCAAAAATCTTGATACACATGAAAGCCAGCAGACCCAGCGAGTATGCCTGCAGGCTGTAGGTCACCATCACCACATCGCTGGCGGTGAAATTGTCATTCTGGAACAAGGTAATGATCATCGGTTGCGCCAGCAGCACCAGCGCCAGGCTCGCCGGCACCGCGATCAGCAGGATCAGACGCAACGCCCAGTCGAGCAAGGCCGCAAACTCCGCTTTTGAGCGCTCTGCGTGACGTCGGGACAGGCTGGGCAGCACGACTGTGGCGACTGCCACCGCAAATATGCCCAGGGGCAGGTCCATCAGCCGTTCGGAAAAATACAGCCAGGATACGCTGCCGGCGACCAGCAGTGAGGCGATGAAGGTATCAAGCAGCAGGTTGATCTGACTGACCGACACACCAAACAGTGCCGGGATCATCAATCTGATGATACGACTCACCCCTTCATGATGCTTTACCAGCCGTGGCCGGGGCATCAGCTGCAATCGCACCAGAAAGGGTAACTGGAACAGCAGCTGGGCAATGCCGGCCAGCAACACGCCCCAGGCGAGTGCAATCTCGGGCTGGGCAAAATACGGACTGAGCAGCAGCGCCGATGCGATCAGCGACAGATTCAACAAGGCCGGCGTCAACGCCGGAATGGCAAACCGGTCATAGCTGTTGAGGATGGACCCCGCAAACGCTGTCAGCGAAATCAGCAGCAGATAGGGAAACGTGATGCGCAGCATGTCCACAAACAGGGCGAACTTGACCGGATCTGCCGTAAACCCGTAGGCAATGGGGACCGAAATCCAGGGCGCTGCCATTATCACCACGGCGGTGATCAGCAGCAGGACTGTGCCCAGATAACCGGCGACGGCATTGATCAGTTGTTGCACCTGCGCCAGGCTGCGGGTGCTGCGGTACTCCGACAGCACGGGCACAAAGGCCTGATTGAATGCACCTTCGGCGAACAGGCGGCGCAGGAAGTTGGGAATCTTGAACGCCAGGAAAAACGCATCCGCGCCGTCTCCCGGGCCGAACACGCGCGCCAGTACCACGTCCCTGACCAGCCCGAGGATGCGCGACACAAATGTCATGCTGCCGGTCACAGCGCTGGAACGCAGCAGGCCGCGACGTCGCTTTGGTGGTTCGGATCCCTGATTAGCTGTCGATTGGCTGGTCAAAATCTGCTCTCGAATCCCGGGGTCTGTACCGGTGGCCTGCATTCCATTATGCTGCGCAGGGCGTATTATCGCACCATCATGGAAAAATACGATATCAGAAGACGGGTTCACAAGAAAAATACTATGGAAAAATCGAGACTTATAGAGCGCTGGCGGGCCACCGGTCCCGGTCTGGTTATGGCGGCCGCAGCCGTCGGTGCCTCCCACCTTGTGGCCTCTACCCAGGCTGGCGCCCTGTTCGGCTGGCAGCTGCTGTGGCTGATCGTGCTGGTCAATGTGCTGAAATATCCGTTTTTCCGCTTTGGTGTGCAGTACACACTCTGGCACAACAAAAGCCTGGTTGAAGGTTATCAGGATAAAGGTCGGGGCTGGCTGATCGCGTTTACTGCGTTAAACCTGATCGCCGCCGTGGTCAATACGGCCGGTGTGTTGCTGCTGACAGCCAGCCTGCTGCAGTATTTCATTCCCGGCAATCTGTCGCTGACCCTGCTCTGCCTGATGCTGCTGGCCGTGTGCCTGCTGATCCTGCTCGCTGGTCATTACCGTGTGCTGGACGGACTGTCACGGGCGCTGATGCTGGTATTGACCCTGTGTACGGTTATCGCAGTTGCGATCGCCTGGCAAAATGGCCCGATGGCACCGGCGGATTATGTCAGCCCGTCACCCTGGCAGCTGTCGGCACTGGCCTTTATCGTGGCCACCATGGGCTGGATGCCGGTCCCCATTGAGTTGTCGGCCATCAGTTCGATGTGGCTGCGGTCCAAACAAAAACTGACCAGGGTGTCGCTGTCTGACGGTCTGTTCGACTTTAATCTGGGATACGCCGTAGCCGTGCTACTGGCAGTGGTTTTTGTGGCCCTGGGGGCATTGCTCCAGCATGGCACGGAACAGGAAATTGCCATGGCGGGCGCCGCATTCGCGCAACAGCTGGTCGCCATGTATGCCACCACCATTGGCGACTGGGCGCGCCTGTTTATCGCGTTTATCGCCTTCATGTGCATGTTTGGCACAACACTGGCGGTGCTGGACGGATATGCCCGTACCCTCGATGAATCCTTTCACTTGCTGCGCAGCCCCGGCGAGGAGCGCCGCAACTGGACGCTGACAGCCTGGATCGTTGCGCAGGCCAGTGCAGGCATGGCCATTATCCTGTTCTTTCAGAGCGCGCTGAGCCCGATGCTGACCTTTGCCATGACGCTGGCATTTCTGACCACGCCGTTTTTTGCCTGGCTCAACTTCAGTCTGGTTCGGGGCAAGGGTATTTCGATGGGGATGAACCTGTTGGCTTGGATCGGCATGATTTACCTGACGGCCTTCAGTCTGCTGTTTCTGGTGTGGTATTTGATGTTCTAAGCTACCTGCCGCTTGCCGGACAGCGCCCACAGCCAGCCCGTTCACTGCCAGCTGAACCTTAATCTACCGGGGGAACCCGGCCCCGGGTCCGGGTTCCCCCGGTAGATTAAGGCAGCAACGTGATCGCTTCGATGGGCTGGCCATCACGCACTGGATGCGTCGTTCACTTGTTGATGGCGCGCAGCATCCACGCGGTTTTTTCGTGAATCCGCATTCGGTCAGAAGCCAGTGCTGAAGTTGACTCATCCTCCGCCTCAGCGGCCAGTTTCAGCACATCGCGACAGGTCTGGACCACCTGTTCATGACCATGTGTGAGCAGGTCTACCATCTTGTTCGCTTCCGGTACCCCGTCAACTTCTTTGACAGAACTCAGCTGAGAGAATTCCTTAAAGGTACCCGGCGCCGCCACGTCCAGGGTACGAATCCGCTCGGCAATATCGTCCACCGCTTCGGCAAGGTCAATGTAATGCTCTTCGAACATCAGGTGCAGTTCACGAAACCTGGGGCCTTCAACGTTCCAGTGAAAGTTGTGCGTCTGCAGGTACAGGGTATATGAGTCGGCCAGCAATCGTTTGAGCCCGTCTGCGACTTCAGTGCGATCCGCTTTGCTGATACCAATATCGATGTTGCTCATGGTTCAATACTCCTTGGGTTTCACCACAATGTATTTGCTATCAGCTTAACATACGTCAGGGTCTACGACAGGGTTATCAAAACCAATTACTTGTGTCATAGTGGCTTGACATGAGGCGCGATTATCGGCATAGTACCGCGTCTTGAATTTTGCCACACGTTGACAGTATCGTAAGGAGCATCAGTTGGCCAACACCGTACAAGCCCGTAAGCGCGCACGTCAGAATGAAGTCGCACGCCGCCACAACGCCAGTTTCCGTTCCATGGTTCGCACCTACATCAAAAAAGTGGTGACGGCGATCCAGGAAGGCAACTATGACAACGCCACCACGGCTTACAACCGCGCAGTGCCGGTTATCGACCGCATGGCAGACAAGGGCATTATTCACAAGAATAAGGCCGCTCGTCACAAGAGCCGTCTGAATGCTGCCATTCTGGCACTGAAAGCGTAAGCATAAAAAAAGCCGGTTACGACCGGCTTTTTTTATGACTGAATATTTGTGCCTCCCGGCTGAACCAGCGCCGCTGCAACCTACTCCGATACCACCAGGTTATCGCGATGAATCATTTCCGCATCACCGACATAACCCAGTATGGTTTCGATCTGCCGGCTTGATTGCCGCAGAATCTGCGCCGCTTCGCGACTGTCGTAGTTAACCAGCCCACGGGCAATTTCCTGGCCCGACTCGTCGACACACACGACCATTTCACCGCGATCAAACTGGCCACTGACTGCGATCACACCGACCGGCAGCAGACTGCGCCCGGACTCACGCAGCACCTTGACGGCGCCGGCATCAATGACCAGCTCGCCCTTGGCTTTGAGGTGACCGGCCAGCCATTGTTTGCGTGCGGCCATCGGCTGCTTTTCCGGCAGGAGTCGGGTACCGATTGATTCGCCCTGTGCCAGCCTGATCAGTACATCAGGCTCCCTGCCGTTGGCGATGACCGTTCGTGCGCCGGAGCGGGCGGCCAGCCGCGCTGCCGTGATCTTGGTGATCATGCCGCCGCGGCCCAGGCTGCCGCTACCACCGGCCATTGCCAGCAGCCGGCTGTCTTCCGCCATGGCCTCCGCGATCAAAGGGGCTTCCGCCTGCTTGCGCGGATCCGCTTCGTGCAAGCCTTGCTGATCGGTCAATATGATCAGCGTATCCGCACCCAGCAGGTTTGCCACCAGTGCACCCAGCGTATCGTTGTCCCCGAAACACAGCTCCGCTGTCGCCACCGTATCATTCTCATTGATCACCGGTACCACGCGCATACCGACAAGCCCGGCCAATGTGCTCCGGGCATTGAGGTAACGACGCCGATTGGACAAATCATCGTGGGTCAGCAACACCTGCGCGGTGTGTACGCCGTATTGCTGAAAACAGCTCTCATAGGTCTGGATCAGGCCCATCTGACCCACTGCTGCAGCAGCCTGCTGCAGATGGATTTCCCGAGGCCGCTTTTTCAGGCCCAGACGTTTGACCCCTTCAGCAACCGCGCCGGACGAGACCAGCACGACTTCAATACCGCCCTGCTGCAGGCTCACCAACTGCCTCACCCAGTTTTCAATCGCTGCGCGGTCCAGCCCGGTGCCATTATTGGTAATCAGCGAACTGCCTATTTTTACGACCCAGCGCCGGGCGCCCGAGCCGTCTTTCTGCTTACTCATAAACGACTGTCACACCATCATCATCGTCATCATGTTCATCATCAAAGCCATCAAAATCGTCATCATCGCTGTCAACGGCGCGCCGCTTGCGGGTCTTTTCGATACTGCGACGAATTTCGAACTCCATTTGCTGGTCGCGGGCACGCTCCGCCTCCCGATAGTCCTCATCGTCTGCCAGCAGGCGCCGGTGCTCTTCCACCGAGCGCATGATGTCGTGGCACAGCTGCCTGCAGCCTTCCCCGTTGATCGCGGCAATATGATAGACCGGAATATCCCAACCCAGTTCTTCAACAAACCGCTGCCGCAACGCCGCCAGAGTCTCCGGATCGGCCATGTCAGCCTTGTTCAATACCAGCCAACGCTCTTTCTGCGCCAGCGTGGCACTGAAACCCGCCAGCTCGTCAACAATGCCCTGCGCTTGCGACACCGGGTCTGACTCGTCCAGTGGCACCGCATCCACCACATGCAGCAGCAGCCGCGTGCGCGACAAATGTTTGAGAAAGCGGAAGCCCAGGCCTGCACCTTCGGACGCGCCTTCGATGACACCGGGAATGTCAGCCATGACAAAGCTGCGCTCCATTTCGATGCGCACCACGCCCAGGCCCGGCACCAGCGTGGTGAACGGGTAATCCGCCACTTTCGGGCGGGCTGCGGAGACGGCACGCAACAAGGTGGACTTGCCGGCATTGGGCAACCCCAGCAGACCCGCATCAGCGATAACCTTCAGCTGCAGCTGCAGGGTACGGACTTCGCCATCGGTGCCCTTGGTATGCTTGGTTGGCGAGCGATTGGTGCTCGACTTGAACCGGGTATTGCCAAGCCCATGCCAGCCACCTTTGGCAACCAGCACCTTTTGCCCATGCCCGGCGATATCAGCGATCAGCTCTTCGGTATATTTGTCCACGACGCTGGTCCCGATGGGCACCCGCACCTCCAGGTCCTCACCGGCACGGCCCGTGCAGTTGGCACCCATGCCGCCCTGTCCGGCCTGCGCGATGTAACGGCGCTGGAAGCGGAAATCAACCAGGGTATTGAGGTTGCTGTCGCCTACCAGATAGACACTGCCGCCGTCACCACCGTCACCGCCATCAGGCCCGCCTTTCGGGATGAACTTTTCACGTCGGAAGCTCAGGCAGCCATTACCGCCCCTGCCTGCTTCGACCGTGATTTCAGCTTCGTCTACAAACTTCACTTTGCTTACCACCCATACAAAAAAGCCCCGTCGACTGACAGGGCTTTACTGATCACATCACCGCATTGGCCGCCCGCTCGCAGGAGCCGGGCACGCCGGGTCAGCAGACCCTCAGGCCTCTACGATGCTGACAAATTTGCGGTTATTCGGACCTTTAACTTCAAACAGTACACGACCGTGTGCCTTGGCAAACAGTGTGTGGTCTTTACCGATACCGACATTGGTGCCGGCATGGAAGCGTGTACCACGCTGACGAACGATGATATTGCCCGCCAGAACCTGCTCGCCGCCGAATCGTTTAACACCCAGTCGTTTGGATATCGAATCGCGACCGTTACTGGTACTACCGCCTGCTTTTTTATGTGCCATGATCTACTCCCGGACTGCTTCAGCCCTTTAAAACTTAGCCCTTGATACCTGTAATGCGAACTTCAGTAAACCACTGACGGTGGCCCTGACGCTTACGGTAGTGCTTACGACGGTTGAATTTGATGATTGTCACTTTGGGCGCACGGCCCTGGGCAATCACTTCGGCGGTCACGGTGCTGCCATCAACGTAAGGCGCGCCGATCTTCACAGACTCGCCTTCACCTACCATCAGCACTTTGTCAAAGTTGATCTTCTCGCCGGTCGGAACTTCGATCTTTTCCAACTTCAAGGTCTCGCCTTCAACCACCCGGTGCTGTTTGCCACCACTCTCAATAACCGCGTACATATGAAACTCCAGTATTTGGGAACCTGGCTTGCCCCCCTGACAACTGAATGGGACCGCAAACCTGTAGCACCGCGGCCATGGCCGTTGCGCTCTAATCTATAAGGGCGGGCATTTTACGAGAAGCAAGCGCCACTGGCAAGCATTTCTCACTGATTTATGCAGAGAATATAACACTCAGCGAGACCGTCCAAGCAAAGCAGGGCCCGGTACGATGGCACTCCGATAGCCTTTTTCTGGACAGGCGGGTGTGGGAACCGGGTTCCATCACTCCACTGGCCCGCAACAGGCGGGCTGGAGCCACTGATACTCAAGCGACTGCGTTTAAGCGGCGTCCATAATAAAGTACGGTAATCAGTGGTTACATCAGGCGTCAGTGCAGCTTGACAGCTTCGCGCTTCGCCCCTAGCATGACCGCGCACTCCCATGTCCAGCGCACCCGAACGACGGTATACCCATGCATAATACAATCCGCGACGCCGTTGCGACCGATTTTGAGGCCGTCAACGACTTTATTGTCGAACAACTGCATTCCAATGTCGACCTGGTCGAGAACATTGGCCACTACATCATCAATGCCGGCGGCAAGCGCATGCGGCCCATGCTCGTGCTGCTCAGCGCCCGCGGCTGCGGGTCGGCCAGCGATGATGCGGTCAAGCTGGCTGCCGTGATTGAGTTCATTCATACCGCCACGTTGCTGCATGACGATGTCGTGGACATGTCGGCCATGCGCCGCGGGCGCCCCACCGCCAATGAGCAGTGGAACAACCCATCCAGCGTCCTGGTCGGTGATTTCATCTATTCCCGTGCTTTTCAGGTCCTGGTCAAGATCGGCAATATCGATGTCATGCAGGTCATTGCGGACACCACCAATATCATAGCCGAAGGCGAAGTCCTGCAGCTACTGAACAAACACCGCACAGATATATCCGAAGCTGACTATATGCGTGTCATCCGGGACAAGACAGCGGTATTGTTCGAGGCTGCCGCATACTGCGGCGCCATCGTGGCGAATGCCCCTGCTGATACCTGCCAGGCGCTCAAAGCCGCCGGCATGCATCTGGGACTGGCCTTTCAGCTGGTCGACGATGTGCTGGACTATGATGGCGATGCCAGTGAAATGGGCAAGAATATCGGTGATGACCTGGCCGAAGGCAAACCCACCCTGCCACTCATTCACGCCTTGCAGAATAGCGATGGCGACGATCACGAACTGCTGCGCCAAAGTATCATCAATGGCGGCCCCGAGAATCTGGACCAGGTCATCGGCATCATCCGCAGCACTGGCGCGCTTGAATACACCCGCCAGAAGGCCCGGGAACAGGCCGATCTGGCCAGCGCACAGGTCAGCACATTACCGGCCTCGACGTACCGCACAGCCCTGCTGCAGATGTGCGAAATGGCTGTCGCACGGGTAAGCTGATCATGATATAACTCGGTGCATAAATCAGCGGAGGAGAGGCACCGAACGATGAGCAAACCCATACTCGACACCCTGCCCGACATCGAGGCGTTTGAACAGACTCCGTTGCAAGAACAATTCCCCGTACAGACTGCTTTCGAACTGATAGAGCAAAGTGCAGCCCGCTACGGTGACGACCCGGCACTGGATTTTCTGCTCACCGGGCGGCGCGATGAAATACCCCAAACCCTGAGTTTCAACGACCTTGCCAGCATCACCCGGCAAACCGCCAATCTGTTGAGCAGTCTCGGCCTGCAAGGCAATGAGGCTGTTTCACTGCTGCTGCCAATACTGCCTCAGTCGCACCCTTTGATCCTGGGCAGCCAGCTCGCCGGCATTGCCAATCCGATAAACCCGCTACTGGAACCCGGCCACATAGCTGAAATCATTCAGGCAGCCGACGCCCGCATTATCGCCTGTCTGGCGCCATCCGATCATGTACCGCTGTGGGACAAGCTGCTGCATATTCTGCCGTCGCTGCCGGACGTACATACCATCCTGGTGGTGCATCAGCCCGGTCTGACGGATCCTTGCAGCATGCCGGAAATTCCCGGCCGCGATATCAGGCTGGTTGATTACAATGTCGCTGTCGCCGAGCAGGACAGCCAGTCGCTGAACCAGCCAAGACCGCTGACAGCTGACACCATTGCTGCCTGCTTCCACACCGGCGGCACGACCGGCAAACCCAAGATCGCGCAACTGACTCATGGCAACATGGCCTACCTGGGGCAACTGTCACAGGTGCTGAACTCGCATCTCGGGCGACAGACAGCACTTTGCGGTTTGCCGCTGTTTCATATATTTGGCGTTATCATCCTCGGCATCGGCGCATTCGCCGCCGGCAACCGCATTGTGTTGATGACACCGGCCGGTTTCCGCAATCCCGAGGTCATCAAGAACCTGTGGCATCACGTGGCCCGATTTCGGGCCAACAGCTTTGCTGCGGTACCAACCGTATTAACAGCATTGGCACAGGTGCCGGTGGGAGACGAAGACATCAGCAGTCTGGCACGGATCAATTCCGGTGCTGCGCCTCTGTCGCCGGCCTTTGAGCAACGCTTTGAAGAAAAGTACCGGCTCTCGGTGACCAATGGTTACGGCATGACCGAAACCACATCGCTGATCACCCGCCCCCCGGAAGTTCAGCCTCCCGGCAGCGTGGGCCTGCGCCTGCCCTATTCCCGTGTCAGAATCGTCCAGCTCAACGGCACAACGGTCAGCAAGACGTGCACGACCGGGGAAAGCGGCGTGGTGCTGGTCAAGGGGCCACAGGTATTCGCAGGCTACAAGGCGGATTCAGACAATGCGCAGGCCTGGATAGAAGAAAGCTGGTTCAATACCGGCGACCTGGGTTACATGGACGAACAGGGCTTCCTGTATCTGACCGGGCGCGCCAAAGACCTGATCATCCGCGGGGGCCACAACATTGATCCGGAATTGATTGAGGAGCCCCTCAATCTCCACCCTGATGTCATCACCGCCACAGCGGTCGGTATGCCGGACCCGTATGCCGGCGAATTGCCCATGGCATTCGTGGTGGTCAGGCCTGGCAGCACAGTCACCGCACAGACACTGCTGGCCTACTGTGAAGAAAACGTGTCAGAGCGGGCCGCCGTGCCGAAACGCATCGAGATTATTGACGCGATGCCCATGACCGCTGTCGGCAAGATTTTCCGGCCGGCACTGCGCCAGCAGATCAGCGCAGCCATCCTTCAGGAACACCTGGAGCGCGAGCATATCAACGCCATGGTGGAAACACGCTTTGACAACAAGAAAGGCATGACGGCAACGGTGGTGTTGCAGGACGCCGCCCGGCAGGAAGAAACCCGGTCCCTGCTGAGCCCATACAATATCGACATCACGGTCAGTATCGAAAACTGAGCGCGGCCGTTACTCGATAAAGCGCACACTGAACCCGGCACTGCTGGCGCGCAGGATGGAGCGGTTTTCCACGCGCCGGACGCGGGACTGGCCGGACCGATAGGTCTGGTCTCCCAGCTCGCGTAGCGCTACTGCCAGATCCCTGGCTTCCTCAAACTGCTCCTCCTGGCCCAGTGCCCGATACGTCAGCCCCAGGGCCAGATAAAAATCCGGTTCCAGGCGATTGCGTTTGATCGCCCGCTGATAGTGTTTCTGCGCCTGCTCGTACGCCTGTTCGCTGTAGGCAATATTGCCCAGCACATAGTGATAATAAGGATTACGGTTGTTGTAGCGCTGCACAGCACGGCGATATCGCTCTGCCTCAGCGGTATTGCCACGCAGGGAATAGAACCGGGCAAGATTGTTTACCGCTGTCGGGTAGTTCTTGTCCAGCCAGGCCGCTTTCATGTAACTGTACTCTGCCAGTTCATCATCGCCAGCGGTATTCCAGGCGCTGCCCATATTGTTCCAGGCAATGGCCAGATCAGGGTCAGTCGCCAGCGCATAACGGAACCACGCCAGCGCCTCATCCAGACGCTGATTGACCAGATGGTCAACCGCCACATTGTTGAAATAAAGTGCCAGTGCCTGCTGATCGGTGATCACTGCGGCGGTCTGCTGCTGCAGCTGTACATCCGGTGTGAAATCGACAATGTAACGACTGCTGCCACCCAGGCTTCCCAGCGCATTGATATGCTCGCTGAGCACCAGCAGTTCACCGCGTCGATCCCATTGCGGCCGAACCTGCGCAGTCTGGTACTGTGCCTGCAGCCCCTGATGGCGGGCCATGGCGATATACAGATTGACCAGCGACAGACAGTTTGCCCGCCGCTGGGCGAATGCCTCTGCGGCCGTGAGGTTCGCAGAGTCGTCATACTGGACGTTGAGATAGGCCGGGGAAAACAGCAGTTCCTGCAGACGTGCCACCAGATCCCAGCCACTCAGATCCGTCGCAATGTGCTGCGCCATGTAGTTGAGCATGGCCTCGTCGACAGCCAACAGGTCGATATCGGGAACCGATCTGTCCGTGTCCAGCATGCGCTGCTCGAGCACCGGGTCGGGATTGAAACCGGGATTGAGGCTGAGCAACTGACAAGCGGACATCACCACGGCAATGGCCATCGCAGACACGCCACGGGTCAATGCTGTTAGTGGTACTGGCATGTTTTGCAGCAATTTTTGCACCGATCTGCTCTGCTCCCCGCTGTCGTCTCGCCTATGGGTAATCAGACCGTCCATGCAGAAGGAAAATTCCAGCTGCGTGCCAGTATGCCAGGCGAACATCCGACTCGCCTGGCATCAGGGTGCTCTACATGTTCGGGTAGTTGGGACCACCACTGCCTTCCGGCACCACCCACTCAATATTCTGAGCCGGGTCCTTGATATCACAGGTTTTGCAATGCACACAGTTCTGCGCGTTGATCTGGAATCGCTTGCCACCCTCACCATCATCCAGCACCTCGTATACGCCGGCCGGACAGTATCGCTGCGCGGGCTCGTCATAAACCGGCAGGTTGTGCTGAATCGGGATATCCGGATCTACCAGCTTCAAGTGACAGGGCTGATCCTCCGCGTGATTGGTGTTGGACAGAAACACGGACGACAGCTTGTCGAACGTGATAACGCCATCAGGTTTCGGGTACTCGATTTTCGGGCAGTCCGCCGCCGGCTTCAGCTGTGCGTAATCATGCGACTTGTCATTAAAGGTCAGCGGGAAGCGGCCGGCAAATATATTGTGCTCGATAAAACTCAGGCTGCTGCCGATCCAGAAACCGAACTTGTGGAAGCCGGCACTGAAATTGCGGGTTTTATGCAGCTCTTCGTAAAGCGCAGAGGACTTAACGCGCTCGCCGTATTCAGTCAGATCATTACCGGGTTTAACGGCTTCGTGCTGCAGGGACTCAAACAGCGACTCGGCGGCCAGCATGCCCGAACGCATGGCGGTATGGCTGCCCTTGATCTTTGCAGCATTCAGGGTGCCGGCATCACAACCGATCAGCAAACCACCCGGGAAGCTCATTTTGGGCAATGAATTCAGGCCGCCCTTGTTCAGCGCGCGCGCGCCATAACTCAGGCGCTTGCCGCCTTCAAGGTACTGACGAATGACAGGATGCTGCTTGAATTTCTGGAATTCATCGAACGGACTGATGTGTGGGTTTTTGTATCCAAGGTCAACAATCAGACCCAGGTAAACCTGATTATTCTCGGCATGGTACAGAAAGCCGCCGCTCGATCCGGCATAGCTGGCACCAATCATCGGGTAACCCGCGGTATGCACCACCAGGCCTTCCTTGTGCAGCTCCGACGGAATCTCCCAGACTTCTTTCAGGCCGATGCCGTAATGCTGCGGATCACTGTCCTTGTCAAGCTCATAGCGGGCAATCAATTCTTTGCCCAGGTGTCCGCGGCAACCTTCCGCCAGAATCGTATACTTGGCGTGGAACTCAAAGCCAGGCTCGTAGGCGTCCTTCTTCTCGCCATTGGCATCAACCCCCATATCTCCGGTTGCCACCCCTTTCACCGTGCCATCTTCATGGTACAGGATCTCCGCGGCAGCAAAGCCCGGGAACACTTCGGCGCCCAGCTCCATGGCCTGTTCGGCCAGCCAGCGACACAGGTTACCCAGCGAAACAATGTAATTGCCATGATTACGCATGGGCTTGGGCACCAGCATATCGGGGAAACGCACAGACTTTTCGTCGCCGGGCAGGTAATACACATCATCACCGGTCACGGCCGTGTGCAAGGGCGCACCCTTCTCTTTCCAGTCGGGAAACAATTCATTCAGTGCCGACGGCTCAAACACCGCACCTGACAGAATATGTGCCCCAACCTCCGAGCCCTTTTCCAGCACGCAGACGGAAATCTCTTTTTCTGCCTCCTGCGCCAGTTGTAATAAGCGACAGGCAGTCGCCAGGCCTGCTGGTCCGGCCCCAACGATGACGACATCGACTTCCATTGACTCGCGTTGCATAGTCTGGTTTCTCCCTCACGTGCGTGTGCGAAATGCTGTTTTGACAACCAAGCGCCACTGACGGACATCAACAGTGGTATGCCCGCCGGGCGGGCTTCGTATTATCCTCAATTCGACTCCGAATCGCAAAGGCAGGCTGCCAGCGCTGAGCGCAGGTCTGGGTATTTGAAGTCGAACCCGAGCGCTTGCAGTCTCGCGGGTTTGACATTCTGGCCGTGCAGCAGCAACCGATCGCCCATCTCACCGAACATCAGCTGCACCAGTGGCGCCGGCAACGGCAGCACTGCAGGCCGGTTGACAGCGGCAGCCAGCTCGCGGGTAAACGTGGCGTTGTTCACGGCGTCAGGGGCCGTGACATTGAATACGCCAGACTCAGCGTCGCTGGCCAGCAGAAACCGCATGACCTTGATGACATCTGCGCGGTGCACCCAGGACAGCATCTGCTGGCCATCGCCCAGGCGCCCGCCCAGCGCCAGTCGAAACATCGGCAGCAGACGCCCCAGCATACCGCCGCCGGGCCCCAGTACCACACCAAAACGCATCAAGCAGACGCGAATATCCAGTGATTCGGCCTTGCGGGCTTCCTCTTCCCAGCGTTTGCACAGTTGATGACTGAATTCATCATGCACGGGCGAGGTTTCGGTGAGCGGCTCGGTGCCATGCGCGCCGTAGAAGCCGACGGCCGACGCGCTCAGCAGCACCTGCGGCCGGTGGCGCAAACGCTGACACAGCTTGATCAGCGCCTTGGTGGTCTGCAGACGGCTGTTCAGCAACAGTCGTTTGCGCGCCGCGGTCCAGCGTTTATCGGCAATGCCGGCACCGGCCAGGTTGATGATGGCGTCAAATTGCCGCTCCTGGTCTACTTCATCGAGACTGCGCAACAGTTCCGGCCGGGTACCCAGGATCAGCCGCGCACGCGCGTAATCGCGCACCAGCACGGTGAGTTCGTGGCCCTCCGCCTGAAGTTCTTCGGCCAAACGGGCGCCGATAAATCCGGTGCCACCAGTGATCAGTATTCGCATGCTTAACATCCTTTGCGTCAGTATTCGGCCACAATTATGGCAATTCGCCCCCAGTTCCTCACAAATTGTCACAACAGTGAGCGCCATTTTTTTGATAACATTACAGTTATTCTAAAAAGATCTGAACACCACCCTCAAATTGCCGGCATAAGGACGTAAACCCATAATGACCCGTAGCAGCATTATCTCGCCCATTGTTCGTGCCTGTGCACGCTTTCGTGTCAGTACGTTGAGCATTCTGGTGATCAGCTTATCAAATACCGCCTCCCTGGCAAGTACCGAGGAAATAGCGGTAACCGGCGCTGACGATTCCACGGTGATATACCCGGCTTCGTTTTTTCAGCCCTACAATCCGGTCTCTGTCAACGACATGATCGATCGCATCCCGGGCGTCAGCATCAGCGGCGGTGGCGGTGGACGAGGCCTGGGCAGCGGCGGCGACCTGCTGATTAACGGTCAGCGCCTGGCCGGCAAGGACAATTCGCCCCGCGATCAATTGCGCCGCATTGCCGCCCGCGAAGTTGAACGTATCGAAATTATCCGCGGCACTTCCAGCGACCTGGCGGTGCGCGGATCCGGCCAGGTTGTCAATGTCGTGTTGCAGGATGCCGAAACCCGCGCCAGCACCTCGGTCGAGATCAGCACCGACCGCCACACCGATGGCACACTGCAACCGGGCGCAACCATTTCACACAGCCGCCAGACCGGCAATCTCAATGCCACCGTCAGTCTGCAGGCAGACCCCCAGTACAACCACAATCAGCGCCGCGAGATCAGCTACACGCCGGGCCTGACTCCGACCGAATTGATGACCGAGGACAATGTTCGCGACCGCATGGCCTATCAGGCCAGCACGCTGGTGGGTTACCGCACAGGCCCGCACCGTATGCAGTTAAACGCACTCTATGGAACCTCGGATCACCCGGTGGAGCTCGTGCGCCGGTATCGCAGCCCGCAGTTCCCGGATACGGTCGCCCGCACAGAACGGGAGCCCATCGACCATGTCAAAAACAACTGGGAGATTGGCGGCGACTACGAATTGGAGTTCGACGACGGCGGCAACCTGCTGTTCCTGTTCATCGTCAATGATGATACCGATGACAGCGTCCGCGAACGCTTCCTGAGCGATGCACAGACTGCCGAACCGGAACGCAAGGCGCTGTACATCGAGTCCAACAGCCGCACCCGCGAACGCATCGCCCAGACCACCTACAGCTGGTCTCTGACCGACGGTCAGGATCTGCAACTGGGTGCGGAACGGGCGCAAACCATTCTTGATTCCAGCCTGCTGATCGGCCGCGAGTCCGGAGACACGGCACCTTCGCCACGATACGGCAATCTGCGGCCGGCACTGAGTCTGTCCAACCCGGGCTCCAGCGTTGAGGAAATGCGCTACGAAGGGTTCGCCGTGCACAACTGGACGCTCAATGACCGCATGACGCTGGAAAGCAGTCTGGTCTACGAGACATCAGAAATCAGCCAGACCGGCACCGTCAGCCAGAGCCGGGACTTTCAGTTCTGGCGGCCATCCGTGGATTACCGATTTAACATCACCAATTCGCTGCAACTGCGCGCCACCGTGGCCCGCCAGGTGCAGCAATTGAGTTTCTCCAATTTTACGGCGACAGCCAATACCAATGATACCGACAAGGACGCCGATGCCGGCAACCCGAACCTGGTACCCACCAAGGAAATCCGTTATGAACTGACCATGGAATACCGGCTACCCAATGACGCCGGCGTGGTCAGCTCACGCTTCTTCATGCGTGATCTGGAAGACCAGATCGGGCGCATCAATGCGTCCTCCGACCCTGCCCGCCTGGTTTCGGCCGCCGGCAATATCGGCGATGCCAAGCGCTGGGGAGTGTACCTGGACGGTAGCACCCGACTGGGCTCACTGGGATTGCCTGACGCCATTGTGTCATCAAGCCTCTACCTGTTCGATTCGGAGGTGGTCAATCCGATCCTGGGCACCAAAGAGCGCATCAACGGCCGCGGCCGCGCCGAGATCGGCTTTCGTCACGATATCATCGACTGGAACCTGAATTACGGCTTCGACTACGGCCACCCTCTGCACGGCGGTGAACGCAATATTGAGGTCAACACCATCGATTCGTATGAACAGGGCTCCAGCCTGACCATGTTTGTCTCGACGGTGCTGTTTGATGACGTGACTTTCAGACTGGAATCGAACAACACCCTGGATTCGGAATCCTGCCGCGAACGTATCCGCTACAACGGCCTGGCGGCTTCAGGTGACATCAGCGAGATTGAAAATTCCTGCTGGGGCAGCGGTCAGAAACTGGCACTCAAGGTGCGCAAGACGTTCTGACGCGCCACCGGCGTATGCATGGGACGACCTACTCTGGCTTGCTGAAAATCATCATGTGCTGCCAGGGCAGGAAGTCCAGTGTATCGTCCCAGTGCAGGTCGAACACGCTCATTTCCCGCACCACCTGCTCCTCACTCATTTTGTGCAGTGGCCTGATAGGCACACTGTCATCTTCCGCCCGGTATTCGATAAGAATGACTCGCCCGCCCGGTTTGAGTGCGTCATTGATGCCATCCATCATTTCAAAGGGATGGGAAAACTCGTGATACGCATCCACCAGTAACACCACATCAACGCTGTTCTCCGGCAGACCCGGATCATCAATGCGGCCCAGCACCGGCTCGACGTTGTCGATGCCCAGCTCAGCCTTGCGTCGTTCCAGCAACGCCAGCATTTCCGGCTGGATATCGGTTGCCAGAACCTTGCCTTGCGGCACCAGCGGAGCCATGCGGAACGTGAAATACCCCGTACCGGCGCCAATATCAGCCACCACATGATCCGGCTGCAGCCCCATATTGGCGACGACCTCGTCGGGCATCTCTTCGTGTGTCCGCTGTTCACGCTCCAGCCAGCCGGCCGCCTGGTGACCCATGACACCGGAGATCTCCCGGCCCATGTAAAACTTGCCAATGCCACCCTGGCTGCGGCCGGGGTCAAATTCATAACCTGGATTTTCTGCCGCCTGTGATGTCCCTGCACTGAGCGCAACGGTAACGATGATGGCAAGCAATTTCAGCGATTTCATGATATTCACCTTCAAAACACGACGGATTCGTATGCGGAAGAGTAACAGAAGCGACGCCATGATGGTAAACCGGGTGTGCCGCGCCCGGACGTGGCAGCTATGATAGAATCCGGACATGTTAAATTCCGGGAGCAACAGACACTGATGAGCAACGTTCTTGAGGGTATTCGGGTACTGGATTTCGGCCGCTATATTGCCGGGCCGTTCTGCGCCAGCCTGCTGAGTGACATGGGTGCGGAAGTCATCCGCATAGAAAAGGTGCAAGGCAGTGAAGATCGCTTCCTGTCACCGGTCAGCGACACCGGTGACGGAGCCCTGTTCATGCAGATGGGCCGTAACAAGCTGGGCATGACCCTGAACCCGATGAAGCCGGAAGGCCGGGAGGTGGTGAAGAAACTGGTGGCCAGCGCCGATGTGGTGGTGGCCAACCTGCCGCCGGATACTCTGCATGCCATGGGCCTGGACTACGACAGTCTGACGGCGATCAAGCCCGATATCATCCTGACCATGATTTCCGCCTTCGGCACGGGCGGCCCCTACAGTAATCGCGTTGGTTTTGATGGCCTGGGTCAGGCCATGTCGGGCGCCATGTATATGTCCGGCACCCCGGAGCAGCCAGTCAAGTCCTATGCGCCGTTTATCGACTTCGGCACGGCCAGCCTGAGTGCCGTGGGTACCATGGCGGCGCTGTTGGAGCGCCAGAAAACCGGCAAAGGCCAGGTGGTGGAAGCCTCGCTGTTCAACACCGCGCTGACCATGATGAATGGCACCCTGATTGAGCAGGCCATGATTGAACGTAATCGCACCGCGACGCTGAACCGTTCACAAACATCCGGCCCGGCAGACACCTTCAAGACGCGTGACGGCTGGGTGCTGATCCAGTCGGTGGGCGGTCCGCTGTTTGAGCGCTGGGTAGACCTGATGGGCGAGCCAGCATGGCTCGATGACCCGCGTTTCAAGGACGACATTACCCGTGGCGACAACGGTGAGTTGATCAGTGAACGGCTGGCAAGCTGGTGCGCAGAGCGCAGCTCCGCCGAGGTGTTGGCGGAGATGGAAGCGGCCCGCATCCCCGCAGGCCCGGTCATGTCCCCGCAACAGGTACTGGACGATCCGCATGTGGCAGCGCGCGGCATGTTCAGGCACCTGGAATATCCGGGCGCCGGCAAGCCGGCACCCGTGATGACGACGCCGTTCAGCCTGTCTGCGAACCCGACAGCCGTGAAGCATCGCGCGCCACTGCTGGGGGAACATACCGATCAGATCATGAAGGAGCTGGGCTATTCAGACGCCGACATTGAGCAGTTGCGCTCGATCCGGGTTATTTGAAGTCAAAACCCTGCTCGGCCAGGAAGCCCCGCATATGCGGTCGTGCTTTCTCACTGAGCAGGGCTGCTACCTGTTCACTCCAGCACACGCCATGACCGCCACCGGTCCGGGTGCGGTAATATTCCCGGATGCGCTCGTCATACTCGTCAATCACCGCGGCATCCTGACTGTCATCATAAACCTCGTCCTTGACAATGACCGACAACGGCAGGCGCGGCTTCACCTCCGGGTCCTGGTCCGGGTAACCCAGGCACAACCCAAACACCGGGTAGACACCCGGCGGCAGTTGCAGCAGATCAGACACCTGTCGCGGATTGTTGCGCAGACCACCGATATAGCAGATTCCCAGGCCCGCCGCTTCGGCGGCAACCACCGTATTCTGAGCCATCAGGGCCGCATCAACCGTGGCAATGATGAAGTGTTCTGTGTAGTCCCCGGAAAAGGGCTTGTCATATTTGATACAGCAATTACCCGCCCGACGCACATCGGCACAGAACACCAGAAATTCGGCAGCCTTTTCCACATAGGGCTGATTGCCGGCATAGGCCGCCAGTTGCGCCCTGCTCTCCGGCTTGCGCACGCGAATGACGGTGGCACCCTGCAGGAAACTTGATGTTGCCGCACTCTGTCCGGCGCTCAGGATCTCTGTCAGCAGGCCATCAGGCAAAGCCTGTTCCCTGAACTTGCGGATGCTGCGGTGTGACTTCAATAAATCAATGGTGTCATTCATAAAGGTCTCTGTCGCTTGAGGAGATGAAGGTCATGCCAGACGCCTTACAGGGCGTTGATGTTGGCCTGAAGATTGTCCAGGAAATGTGGTACAACCTCATTGGCGAGGCGGGTTTCGGCATTGAACATCACGACCAGCGCAATGTCGTATGCAGGCACCAGGACGATTTCGGAGCGATAGCCGCGGACACCGCCGCCATGATGAACGACGCGCATGCCATCGTAATCCAGAATTCGCCACCCTAATCCATACCAGGCCTGGGTCACCTTGGGCCAACGGTTGAAATAGTTGCCCCGTGGCGTCTCAACCACCGGCGTATGTTGCATATCGAGCAGGGCACGCGGCAGGACGTCAGGGTTGGCGCCTAGATTGGCCTGTGCCCAGCGCACCATGTCCAGAATCGTGGCATTGACGCCTGCTGCCGGCCCCGTGGTGTAGTAGGCGGTATTGACCGAGCTCAGGCGCCAGCCGCCACGGCCAAACTGGTGAGGGGCACTGGCGTTGGGGTTGTCACGGTACGCTTCGTACCCCATCGACGCCTGGTTCATGCCCAGTGGCCGGAATATGTTCTCCACCACAAAGTCATCGTAGCTGGTTCGCAAGCTGGCCTGCACCACATCTGCTATCAGTGAGAACACCACGTTCTGGTAGCCGTAACACTGCCCCGGCGGACATACCGTGGGAATTTCGTGGAATTTTTCCTGGATTTTTTCGTACGCCACGCCCGCGTCAAGCATATTGGAAAACGCGTGCGGCATCAGCCCGGTGGTGTGACTGACGACGTGTCGCAAGGTCATCTGGCTGGTCGCGGTGTCGGTACCAATGTTATAGGGCAGCGTTGCCGTGAGGGGCTCATCCCAGGTCGAGATATTACTGCTGACGAGTTGCGAGGCAACCGTACCGGCAAAGGTCTTCGATACCGACGCGATCCGGAAAACGGTATTGCTATCAACCGCTGCGGTTTCCTGGACGTTGCGCACCCCGTAGGTTTGCAGGTCCAGAATATCCGAAGAAGAGACGATGGCCAGCGCCACACCGGGTATGTTCAGGTCGGTGACTTCCTGTTGCAACCATGCTTTGTAATCACTGAAGTCTGCGATATCTGCCGGCACAATGGGCGCCGGCAACTGGCCCGGCAGCTGATGAAATGCCGGCTGGGTACCCTGTTCAAGTAGCGAGCTGGAAAACGGTGCGTCGGCGAGCAACTGCACCGGCAGCATGGCCAGCAACAGAGGCACCAGGCACGGCAGGCCAAACGCAACTGATAATAGACGGGGTTTTGCAGTGACTGGCAAAATACGGTATTCCGTGGGCGCTGGGATTTGCCACAGAAAATACCATGTCAGCGGGAATTTGCAAGCATCGTGCCTGCGGATGAGACTGATGGCGATCAAAACAGACTGTAAAAAAAACCGGCCTGCCGGGGCGGCAGACCGGTCGCTGAGTAATCAGGACACAATCAGCAACAGCTTCTGCCCTTCCCTCACAACACCCAGAGCAACCACTCTGGCCTCCTCACTTAACAGGCGATTGAATTCACGCAATGACGGCGCCGGCTGGCGGTTGACCTCTGCAATGATGTCTCCCGGCCGCAGCCCTGCAACCCACGCTGGACTGCGCTGGGCGACATCCACCACCGCCACGCCATCGTCGTTACCGGCCACGCTCTGCAGCTGGGCACCCATGAAGCGGGTTTCATCGGCGCGGCGGACATTGGGGTTGTCGGCATTGGCGGCCACCGCGGTATCGCTGTCACTGGCAACGATCATGGCATTGACGCTCAGTCGCTCGCCGTCTCGCAACAGGCCCAGTTCAAGTATCTGATCCACACCGGCCAGGCCCACGGCATTGCGTAATTCACGACTGCTGCCTATCGGCTCGCCATTGATGGCAACAACCAGGTCAGACACCTGCAAACCAATCTGGTCGGCCACCGAATCAGGCATGACCTGCGTTATAAGCGCTCCCTGATTGGCACCCAGTTGCAGGGTGTCCTCTACCAGCGGCGTATGGTCACGGATGATGACCCCCAGCTGGCCGCGCCGCACCTGACCATCGCGCTCCAGATGTGACATCACGGCTGCCACCATATCCGCCGGTACGGCAAAGCCGACCCCGGAGTTGGTGCCGGAGCCCGATATGATGGCGGTGTTGATACCCACCAGACGTCCGTGCAGGTCAACCAGGGCGCCGCCGGAGTTGCCCACATTGATTGCCGCATCGGTCTGGATGAAGTCTTCGTAGTTGTCATTATTGATACCCGCACGACCCAGGGCACTGATAATCCCCGACGTAACCGTCTGGCCAATACCGAACGGGTTGCCGATGGCTACCACGTAATCACCGATGCGCATGCGCTTGACATCGGCGAGCTCTATGTCAGTCAGCCTGTCAGCGGTTACCTGCAACAAAGCAATATCAGTCTGCTCGTCACTGCCAATCAACTCGGCTTCAAGCACACGTCCGTCCAGCAACCCGACATTGATCGTTTCAGCGCCGGCCACAACATGGTGGTTGGTCACGATGTAACCTTCCTCGCTATCCACTACCACGCCTGAACCTGCCCCTCGCGCTCGCCGCACCAGTGGCTGTTGGCCATTGCCCCGGAAGCCGAAAACATCGGGCATCTGCTGGACACGGGTCACTGATATATTGACGACAGCGGGCGTGACTGTCTCCAGCATCGGCGCCAGCGAGGGCATGCTGTTGGCGTCTGTCACCGGCGTTTGTGCCTGCGCACTGTGCATCACCGCGGCAGAACCCACTGCGGTGGTTACCATGGCAGCCACCATCAGGATTGTCCTGAGCCGGCTATGGATGAATTGTCTTAAACTGTCATTGACTGTCATTACCAACTACCTCCGAATCAAGTTGTTGTGCTTTGCTGTTGTCAGCACTGTCTCGCAACGGCCTTGAAGATAGGCACAGGCGGCGCCATATACCTGAAGGAAAGCGGAAAAAAACATCCAGAAAATGTGAAGCCGGCACTTTTCCGGCTAAAACCGGTCTCAGTTAACGATAATCATGCAATCATGGGTTGATGAGGTACGGAGCAGCCATGAATGGGATAACAGCCTTGAGCGAGAGAACAGCCCTGAGCGGGAAAACAGCCTTGAGCGAAAAAACAGCCTTGAGCGGGAAAACAGCCTTGAGCGAAAAAACAGCCTTGAGCGGGAAAACAGCCTTGAGCGGAACAACAGCCCTGAGCGAAAAAACAGCCCTGAGCGGCAATGACGCCCTGTCCTACCGTCTGCTGCTGGGCAGTCACTCCTTTGAGCTGGATTGCTGGCACATTTACCCGACACGCAACCTGCTAAGGCATCGGCTCAATGACAACGACAGCCGGCAACTTGAGCCGCGATTGATGCGGCTGCTGTGTTTGCTGGCGGCATCCGCAGATGCCGTCGTCACGCGGGACGACATCATCAATGCCTTGTGGCCACGAGTGGTGGTCAACGAAAATTCCCTGACCCGTGCGGTCTCGGATTTACGACGGGCGTTAACACCGGCTGGGGAAAAACGGACAGACCTTGTCCAGACCATTCCCAAACGGGGCTATCGTCTGACGCAGACACCGGCAGCCATCAGGGCACCGGATCGCTCCCCCGCGCAGCAGTCGTCGCTGCCGATGACCAACGCCAAAAGGTGGCTGAAGCGCTGGACTCCGAGCATTGCGGCCAGTTTTATTCTGGCGCTGGCACTGATAACGCAAGGCGGTGATGAGGGTGAGGGGATTCCCATGCTGGCGCAATTGCCAATCACCCCTGACGCCGAGACCGAGCACCTTCAGCCATTGGTTGACGGGATTGTGGGCAACGCCGGGCAGTCAGTCCGGCTCAGCGCTGACGCCACCACCTTTCCGACAGGTCTGCCACAGAGCGGTGACACAGACTTCCTGATTACCCAGTTGGGCTATGCCACAGACAGGACCTTGCCGGCCTGGCGAGCGGCGCCCGGTGCGGATCAGGATCAGCGAAATGCCGGGATGGTGGGGCAGTCCATGCTGACACCTGATGGTCAGTTACTGGCGTATGTCGACTACCGGGACGGCATTGCCAGCCTCAGGCTTCGGCCGGCCATGACCGAGGCCGCGCCGTGGACCGCATTCACCACCGATGAGCGGATATTGAACCTCCAGTGGTCACCCCTGGATGCCGGCATCCTGATGACCGTGGGTCAGTCCGCAGAGGGTCATGAACGGGCATCCTATCTGCGCCTGATGCTGCTGGACCTGGAAACACTGACCGTACATGAACTCTACCGACGCGACCTGCCCGCAGAGAGCCGGTCCAGCGACATAGGCAATCTGACCTGATTCGGATTACCCGTCTGTGGCCAGCGCCTTTGCGACGCGCAGCGCGCTGACCACACCGTCTTCGTGAAAACCTTTGCCCCACCAGGCACCGCAGAACCAGGTTCGCCGAATGCCATTAACCAGAGACCATTGTGTCTGAGCGTGGGCCGCGTCGCGGGTGAAGACCGGATGGGCGTAGTTGAACGTCCCCAGTATTCTGGCAGGATCGATACGGTCGCTGTCGTTGAGGCTGACCAGAAACCGGGTGTTGCTGTCCAGGCCCATCAGGCGGTTCATGTCGTAGGTCACCCGCGGTAATCCGTGCCGGTCGTCAGTCAGGCAATAGTTCCAGCTGGCCCAGGCCCGTTTGTTGTCAGGCATGACCGAGACATCCGTGTGCAGCACCACATCATTGGCCTGGTATCGCACAGCCGCTAACACGGCATGTTCATCGGCACTGGCATCACGCAATAAACCCAGACTCTGATCACTGTGGCAGGCCAGTATCACCTGATCAAACTGCTCGACCTTGCCGTCTGCAAACAACTGAACGTGGTCTGCGTGACGTTCAATACCGGTAACCGGTGTTGACAGTCGGATACGATCAGCAAACCCTGCACTCATCGGCGCCAGATAAGCCCCTGAGCCTCCTGTCAGCGTGCGCCAGCGAGGACGGTTGTGGACATTCAACAAGCCGTGGTGAACCATGAATGGCACCATGAAGCGGACCGGAAACTCCAGCATGCGCTGAAACGGTGTGGACCAGATGGCGGACGCCATCGGTACCAGATAATAATCCCGGAACCGATCACTCAACCCCAGGCTTTTGACATAGCCCTGCAGCTGAAGGTCGGGAATACAGTTGTTGTCAAAATCGCTGGTCGCCTGCTTGTTAAAACGCAGAATGTCCAGCAGCATGCTGATATAGGACGGTGACAGCAGATTCTTGCGTTGTGCGAACAAACCATTGTACAACGCGAGCCGGCCATTGACGCCGGCATACTCCAGCCCGGTGGTTTGGCAACTGACGCCAAAACTCATGTCGGACTCGCGCCAGCGGACGCCGAGCTCGTCCATCAGTTCGATAAAGTGGGGGTAGGTCCAGTCATTAAAGACGATAAAACCGGTATCAATGGCATGCTGACGGCCATCGATGCTCACCTCAACCGTCGCGGTGTGGCCGCCCAGGCGGTCTTCGGCTTCAAACACGGTAATGTCATGCTGATGATGCAGCTTGTAGGCGGCGGTGAGCCCGGCAATGCCGGTCCCTACGATGGCTATTTTCAAGGCAAAATTCTCTGATTTGAGTGCTGCATATACGCGAAGGGGCGCGCGCCGGATCATCCGGCACGCGCCCCTGACGGCTCATCAACGGTTCAGGCGAAGCGGGCCAGCTCCTTGCGTGCCACGACACGTCGGTGCACCTCATCCGGTCCATCAGCCAGCCGCAAGGTTCGCTGCGATGTCCAAAGCGCTGCCAGCGGCGTATCCTGAGATACACCTGTGGCACCGTGCATCTGTATGGCTCGGTCTATAACCCGCAATGCCATATTGGGTACCGCCACCTTGATTTGCGAAATCGCATCACGTGCAGCCTTGTTGCCGATGGTGTCCATCAGATAGGCGGCTTTGAAGACCAACAGCCGGCACATCTCGATCTCGATTCGGCTGTCGGCGATCACATCATAGTTGCCGCCCAGTTCGGCCAGCGGCTTGCCAAATGCCTCACGGCTAAGAGCCCTTGTGCACATCAGGTCAAGCGCACGCTCTGCAGCGCCGATCGAGCGCATGCAATGATGAATGCGACCTGGCCCCAGGCGACCCTGAGAGATTTCAAAACCGCGACCACGGCCCAGAATGATGCTCGACTGCGGCACCCGTACATTGCTGAAGCGGATGTGCATGTGACCATGCGGCGCGTCATCCTTGCCGAACACTTCCATCGGCCGCAGCACGTCTACGCCGGGGGCGTCCATCGGCACCAGAATTTGTGACTGTCGATTGTGTTTGGGTGCTTCCGGGTCGGTGACCACCATGACAATCATGATTTTGCAGCGCGCATCACCGGCGCCGGAGATATAGAACTTCTCACCGTTAATGACCCATTCGTCGCCATCCAGCACAGCCCGGGTGGCAATATTGGTGGCATCCGATGAGGCGACATCGGGCTCGGTCATGGCAAATGCCGAACGGATTTCGCCCGCCAGCAGCGGCTTCAGCCATTGCTCTTTCTGTTCTTCTGAACCATAACGCTCAAGTACTTCCATATTACCGGTATCGGGCGCACTGCAGTTGAACGCTTCAGACGCCAGTCGGCTGCGGCCCATGATTTCCGCCAGGTGTGCGTATTCCAGGTTGCTGATACCGGCACCGCCCTGGCTTTTGGGCAGGAAAAAATTCCACAAACCAAGGGTTTTTGCCTTGGCTTTGAGGCTTTCCATGATCTCGTCCTGCCTGGGCGTGTGAGACCAGCGGTCACCGACACTGACCTCATCGTGGTACTCCTTCTCCACCGCGGCCACATCAACTTCAACAAATTCGCGAATCTTTTCGCGCACTTTTTGCATTTCTTCAGACAGTCCCAGATTCATTCGCGATTCCTCAGATGGTTTTTACAGGTTGGGTGTGATCAGATTGTCAGCAACTCAGCCGCCGTCAACCGGTGATGGTGCCACCGCCATCGACAACCAGTGTTTGTCCGGTGGTAAAACTGCCAGCATCCGATGCCAGGTATATCGCCGCACCGGCTATTTCGTCCGGCTCGCCAATACGACGCAGTGGATACTTGGATACCGTCGCCTTATAGGTCTCCGGATTTTCCCACAGTGCTTTGGCAAAATCCGTTCGTATCAGCCCCGGCGCAATACAGTTGACCCGGATATTCCTGGGGCCCCACTCGACCGCCAGATTGCGCGCAATCTGCATGTCTGCGGCTTTGGAAATACCATAGGCACCCAGCACGTCCGTGCCTTTGAGACCCGCGATGGAGGACACGATGATGGCTGCGCCCCCGCCGTTGTCGGCCATGCCCGGCAATACCAGCTGGCACAGTCGATGTGCGCTGCCGATATTGGAGTTCATGATCTTGTCGAACGCCTCATCGGGAATATCCTGCGACGGACCGTAAAACGGGTTAAGGGCGGCATTGATGACCAGTATATCGATCTTGCCAAAGCGTTTGAGGGTGGCATCAACCAGGCCCTTCAGCTGCTCCTTGTAGTTGATGTTACAGGCCACCGGAAGTGCTTCGCCGCCATTGTCATTGATTTTCGCGGCAACCTCATCACAGGCATCCTGATTACGACTGGAGATCACTACCTTGGCGCCGGCCTCGGCCATGTGAGTGGCAATGGCCAGACCGATACCCTTGGTTGAGCCGGTGATCAGGGCCACCTTACCGCTCAGATCGAATAAACTCATGTCACTCCCCTCTTTTGAAATGCGGCATCAGCAACGGTAGCACTGCGTCCAGCCGCTGGCTGCCATGCGCCTAGTTATAATTACCATGAATTTTACCTTGAGGCATTATAACAGCGAACTGAAACGACGCAAATGCCTGCTGTCGGTGCCGGGATGCCGCAACGGACAGCCTCTCAAACATCTGCCATCCACGGTCGGCTGCCTTTGCTGACATGGGTGCCACCGTCCACAGGAATGACCGCGCCATTGGTATAGGCGCCGGCTCTGGACGCCAGATATACCAGCACGCCGGCAATCTCTTCCGGCTGGCCGGCGCGGCCCATCGGGCTGTCAGCAGCAATATCGTCACCAAATTCGCGCAGCACATGATCCGTCATGCGGGACTGGAAGAAGCCCGGCGCAACAGCATTCACGGTCATGTGGCGGGGGCCGAGATCCACCGCCAGCGTCCTTGTCAGGTGATGCAGGGCTGCCTTGCTGGCAGAGTATGCAAACGTTGGCACCCGCTGCACGATGGGCACTTGCAGGCCATCCATGGAACCGATATTGATAACCCGTGCCGGGTCCTGCGCTGACGCTGCCCGAGACAACAGCGGCAGTAGCTCCCGGGTCAGCGAGAAAACCGCGTTGACGTTGGTATTCATGACTTTGGCAAATGCCTCGTCCGGGTAATCTTCAATGACTGCGCCCCAGTTGGCGCCAGCATTGTTGACCAGAATGGACAATCCCGCGTCAGCGAACTGCTGCTGCAGGAAGTCATGCAGTCGCTGCCGATCGGCAGGCTGGGTGACATCTGCGGCCAGTGCCTGGCAGTCACCCAGAGGCTGCAGTCGTGCCAGCGCTTCGTCACACTTGTCCTGTTTGCGCGAGGCAATCACCACCCTCACACCTGCTCGCAACAGGGTCTCGGCCATGATCAGACCCAGACCGCTGCTCCCGCCGGTGACCAGCGCGGTCTTGCCGGACAGGCCAAACAACTGCGCAACCGCCAACGTTGATTGTTGTGATTCCGGCATAATTTACTCGTCCGCTATCTTCACCAGTTGTTTGCCGAAGTTACGCCCGCGTAACAGGCCCCGGAACAATTCAGGGGCGTTCTCCAGTCCCTCACCGACCGATTCGCGATACCTGATTTTGCCGGCATTGACCCAGGCACCCAGCTTTTCCGTGGCTTCAGGCCAGCGATCCTGCCACTCGGTCACCACAAAGAAACGGTGTTCGGGAACGTCTTCCAATGTTTTCAGAATATGGAAGGGGGTTTCTGCCTTGGTAATATCCGTATCGTTGTAGTTGGAGATGTAGCCACAGATGGGCACACGCGCGCCCTTGTTGAGCAAGGGCGCTACCGCCCTGGTCACATCGCCGCCGACATTCTCGAAATAAATATCAATGCCATCGGGACATGCCGCTTTGAGCTTACCGGCTAGATCCCCGCTTTTGTAATCCAGGCAGTCATCAAACCCGAGCTCCTCTTTGACATACCGGCACTTCTCGTCGCCGCCGGCGATACCGATGGCACGCAGCCCCAGAATCCTGGCCAGCTGGCCAACGACAGAGCCAACGGCGCCCGATGCCGCAGCGACGACCAGTGTCTCGCCGGCCTGCGGCTTGCCCACCTCTGTCAGCCCGAAAAATGCTGTACGCCCTGGCATGCCGACCACGCCCAGATGCGCAGACAGGGTGCCGTTGTTGAGATCCACCTTCATCAATCTGGGTTCATCGTCATCAGCGACGATCATGGTTTGCCAGCCCATATGGGCAGTGACATGGTCACCAACCTGAAAGTGTGACGATTTTGAGTCAACCACGACCCCGGCGGACTCACCCGTGATGACATCACCGATTTGCAGAGGCTGCGCGTATGACTTGACGTCATTCATGCGGCCCCGCATGTAAGGGTCCAGCGACAACCAGATGACTTTGATCAGAATCTGTCCGGGCTGCAGTTCAGGAACATCTTCCTGGACCAGCTCAAAGCAGTCATCACCGGGCTCGCCGGCCGGACGCTTGGCCAGCAACATCTTGTTATTCTTCATAATAACTCCTTTTTAAAGACGCTTATGGGCACTAGAATGACCTGCATACTAGCTCACCGGCAGCCCGACTCACAACCAGTGATCGCGCTCAGGCGCATTGCGCCTGCCCACTGTGCTGTGCGCGCAGTTCCAGCAGCGCAGCCTGCAGCCGCGACAATCCCAGCCGCCATTCGGCCTCCGTCAGCAGCAATCCGGGCAGCAATCGCACCACGGCATTTCGGGTGGGCGTCACCATAAGTCCATGCCGGGCACAGACTTCCGTCAACGGCCAGACCTGATCATCGGCATGCAGCGCCAGCGCCAGCATAAAGCCACGACCTCTCACCGCACACACAATGTCAGCAAATGCCTGCTGCAGTGCCAACAGATCCTGCAGCATGATCCGGCCAAGCGTTTTGACATGGTCACCTACCTGCTGCTCACGCAGATAGCCGACCACGGCGGCCGCGACCGCGCAGGAGAGCGGATTGCCGCAATAGGTGCCGCCATGATCACCCAGTTCGACTGCGCCAGCCAGCGCGTCGGTCATGGCAAATGCTGCGAACGGCAATCCGCCGGCAATGCCCTTGCCCATGGTCATGATGTCCGGCGTTACACCCGAGGCAGTCACCGCAAAAAAATCCCCGGTCCGGCAAAATCCGGTCTGCACCTCATCAATGATCAGCAACGCGCCATGCTCTCGACAACGCTGCTGCAACTGCCGCAATATGCCTGCCGGCACGGCCTTAACGCCCCCTTCACCCTGAACCGGCTCGATGATGACTGCCGCAATATCCTGATTGATCAGGGCGGCAAGCCCGGTGATGTCGGCAAAATCATTGCCTGGGACACTGGGCAGAAAACGGGCACTGTTGTCGGCGCTCCCGGATACCGACAATGTCGCCAGGGTTCTGCCATGAAACGATCCCTGCACCGCCAGAACGCGCTGCCTGCCAGTAATCTTGCGGGCCAGTTTCAACGCGGCATCATTGGCTTCCGCACCACTATTGGCAAAGTAGACTCGCTGCAGACCGGCGGGAAGCACCTGACGCAACTCAAGCAACAGCCGAGCGCGCGCCGGCGAGTAGGTAAAACCCGAATTCGGATTTTGCATTATGCGAGCAGCCTGCGATGCCAGGGCCGACAACATGACCGGGTGGGCATGTCCGAGGCAGGTAACACCCCAGCCGGAGGTAAAATCCAGCAGCTGGTTACCGGTCTGATCCCAGACAAACACGCCCTCGCCCCGTTCAATGACCAGCGGCTGGCGCCTGCATACCGTTACACCCAGGGAATCCTCTACTTGCATCACGTCCATAATCACCTCGTCATTTCATCTCTGTTGACAACACACCCTGAAAATCAGGCAAAAAAAAACCTCTGTGGCCACCGGCGCACAGAGGTTTTTGATTGGCTTGTAAACTGTTTCGTTAGTTCAGTTGAGCAGTATCTTCACCATCAAGCTCTGTCACGCTGGCGCAGCAGGGTGCCGCCGCACGCGCACGGCGTGCAGCTGCCGCAGATGCGGGCAGTGCCAGAGCAAACACATTGGTCAGTGAACGGGTCATAAATACATGCAACATTTGTTTGATTGCGCAATCTAAAGTAATAGCCGGCAACAAGTCAAGTGGCGGCTTCCGCCGCGGCGAGCGCAGAATCGCTTTTTTGCTGCGGGATTTTGTATATACTCAAACACTACCCACATGGGCGATGACAATGACAACAGGGGCAATCTCATGCCTGCAGCCGTCGCCACCTATAAAATCAGTGGGAGGGAGGGGAAATCATGTTCTTACACCGCCCGGGGGGAGCCACTCAGCAGGTCGGCAGTCGTGGGTTTTGCGCATCTCTGCGGACCGGGGCCCTGCTGCTATCGGCCAGTGCATTGCTGTTCACAGGCGCATCGGCGAATGCGGGCCCAGTGCCAGATGACTCGACGCTGCCGGCTTCATCACTGGCCGCCCAGGTTGAACACCTGAATATCCTGCGCGACCGGGTCTCAGTGCTGCAAAGCCAGCAGGGACAGTATGATCCAGGCTTGCTGAACGCCATGAATGGCCTGAGTGAAGCATTGATTTCAGTCGGTGAACTCAGAGAAGCCAGTGACGTCGTGGAGCAGCAGATTCAGATTCTGCGCGTTACCGACGGACTGTACACCGATGGTCAGATTGCCCTGGTCCACCGGCAACTGTCAATCATGGCGGCACAGCAAAACTGGCTAGGCATGCAGGACCGTTTGCTGTACCTGTCCTGGTTGCTGGAGCGCTCAAACACGTTGTCAGACAGCGAAAAAATAAACAATATCAAGGTCATGCGAGACTGGACACGGCTTCTTCTGAGCCGCGGGCCACGCCAGCAGGAAGCCGCGTACCTGTTTCAGCTTCGGGATCTGGAAGAGTCGGCGCTGGCCATGGCACGCGAATCCGGCGCCGAGCCGGCGGTGTTGCAAGCCATGGTCTACGATCACGCACTGGCAGAACTCTATATTGCACTGGGTATCATTGACAGCTCTGACACCAGCCGCCAATTGATCAATCGCACCGAAGGCCTGCCAAGTAGTAACATGCGCCCGACGCAACGGCTGACCAGTGTTCAGGACATCGAAGCCGCGTACGGCGCACGCACCAGTACCATTGTCGAGCGCTCCCACCGCTCGGCCATGATGCGGCACTTTGTGCTGATCAATGAGCTGGAGTCGGTGCTGACCCCTGCCGACCAGGAAGCGGGCGAACTGGCCAACGCCGACCCGGAAGCCGCCGCCATGATTCAGCTTTACCTGGGGGATTCAGTGTTATTGCGCCAGCAATACGAGTTGCGCATCGGCGCCATGGCCGGACCCGACCGGGGCCAGAGCAGCACCGGTTCTGCCAATGGGTATTACCAGCGCGCCTGGGAGCTTTTCCTGCAGGCAGGCTACAGCGCCAGTCGACTGAACCAGGCATTTTCCTGCCCGGTGCTGTTACCGCTGCCCGCGTTTTCTGACCGTCTCGATATGAACAGCGAGCCTTGCGATACCCAACTTGGCCAACCGGTCGAGATTCCGGCCAAAGCGCTGGTCCACAATGGCATTCCCGGGTTGCGCTATGAAGCCGTCCCGGGCAACTCGCTGATGAGCGAGGCGGCGGGCGTCAGCGCCACACTGAATTTCAGTATTGGCGTCAACGGCCAGGCTGATCGTACCCATGTCACCGCTGCCGAGCCCGACAACACTGCCACCCGCATTCGGGGCCGCGACGGACTTCAGGGCCTGCAGTTCCGCCCTGCTCTGCATGACGGCAAAGCAATACGCACAGACAATGTGCAGATGACGTTATTCAGCCTTGAGCCCGGTTAGCAGCCTTGGGCCCGATTAGCAGCCGGGTCTGCGAGCAGGCAACTGACTGGGCGCCGCTAGCTGCGTTTATCCGGCACAATACCCCTGGCCACGAGGCCATCGAATGCCTCGCCGGCAATGCCCAGCTCGGCCAGAATCTCACGGTTGTGCTCAGCAAATTTGGGGGGCAGACGATCCAGCCGCCCTGGTGTTCTTGAAAACTTGATGGGGATTCCGGTCATCCGGTACCAGTCTTTCTCCATATTCATCTGCCGGTGCCTGGTGTGCGGGTGCTCCACGACCTGCGCCGTATTGTAGATAGGTCCTGCCGGCAAGCCTGCCGAGAGCAGACGCTGACACAGCTCGCTGCCGTCAATTTTCATCAGTCGCGATTCGATTTCCGCTTTCAGAATTTCCCGGTTCCTGACCCGATCCGCATTGGTGCTGAAACGTGCGTCAGCAGCCAGCTCTGCTGCCCCGATTTCTTCACATAATTTGCCAAAGGCGCGATTGTTGCCAGCCCCAATAAAGATATCGACCGTTTGCGTGCGAAAGGTTTCATAGGGGCTGATATTGGGATGTGCGTTGCCGGTGGCAACCGGAATGTGGCCGGACATGTTGTAATTCACCACATGCGGATGCATTAACGACACGGCGCAGTCATACAGGGTCATGTCAATATACTGGCCCTGACCGGAGCGCTGGCGTTCATGGACCGCCATCAGCACCGCAATGGCGGAATACAGGCCAGTACCCATATCCACCATGGCCACGCCCAGGCGCGTCGGACTGCTGCCGGCTTCGCCATTGACACTGAACCATCCCGCCATTGCCTGCACAATGGCATCATAACCTGGAAAACCGCCCATCGGGCCATCGCTGCCAAAGCCGCTGATGCGGCAGTGAATCAGTTGCGGAAAGCGATCTTTCAACACATCGTCATACCCCAGGCCCCACTTTTCCATGGTGCCGGGTTTGTAGTTCTCCAGCAGGACGTCGGCATCCTCGAGCAGGCGCAGCAGCAGCTGCCGCCCTTCCTCCTGACGCAGGTCCAGCGCCATGGCCCGCTTATTGCGATTGACCCCGATAAAGTAGGCGGCATCCCCCTCATGGAACGGCGGTCCCCAGTCACGCACTTCGTCGCCCTGGGGCGGTTCGATCTTGACGATTTCTGCCCCGTGATCACCCAGCACCTGGGTACAATAGGGACCACCCAGCACGCGGGTGAGATCAATGACGCGCAGCCCGTCGAGTGCGCCGCCGCTTGTTTTTCCAGTCATGGCTGAATCCTGTTTTGTATTGGCTGACAATCTTTCATCAATATCGCTGCTGCTGGATCTGCGCAATCAATGCCGGCAGGAAAAACTCGGCAACCAGCAGGGATTTACCTTGCAGATGGAACACTGAGCGCCGGCCCCAATGGTCCGGCAGCCGCACCAGCTCCGGTTCGTCGCGCCGCAGTTGCGGATGTCGAAACAGAAATCCTCCCAGCGGACGATCTCGCAAGCGCACCAATTGCCGCAACGAGCCCTGTATGCTGCTGAACGGTATCAGCGAATGCGCCGCTACCCAGGGTTCACCATGCCCGCACAATAGCACGTGCCGTGACCACATGATCTGTGCAGCCTTGCGCTTGCCAAAAACGGGAATCGTCCGCGCGCTGCCCTGTACCCAGCCTTCATCCACAACGCGGACCCTGAAGGTGCCACCACTTAATGCCTGCAGACGATGTGTCAACGACCCGGGGGCCAGCAGGCTCTGTTGCCAGATCGGCGATGGCCGCGGCCAGTGCTGCTCGACACGGCGCCAGGACAGATCCGCATCAGCGCGGTAGCCACGGTAGTTTTCGACAGTCAACTTGTATCCTCTGCAGTTAAGCACAACCAGATTGCTGGTGACAATCTTCCCTACCCGGTGTGCCGCAGTTATTCTGCCATGGTCTGACAATAAAAAACTCCCTGCCGTCCAAAGGGCGACAGGGAGTTCATTACAGACCAAACGTTACATCAGTTGCGCATTTGTGGGCGCTGCACGGTTGACGTCAGCACCGTTTCAACCCGTCGATTGCGCTCACGACCTGCGGCGGTGTTATTGCTGGCCACCGGCTGCGACTCACCATACCCGGTGGACGTCACGCGCGCGGGCGCGATGCCGAAGCGATCAATCAACACTTGGCGTACCGCTGCCGCGCGGCGCTCCGACAATCCCTGGTTGTATTCTTCAGTACCGATGTTGTCGGTATGGCCTTGCAGAGAGGCAACGGTGTCTTCGTGCGTCTGCATAAAGTCGGCAACACGGCGGATCTCGTCGAAATACTGCGGACGCACTTCTGCCCTGTCGAACTCAAATTCGACGTTCAATTCGATACGCGCCACTTCCTCCACCATGATGGGGCAACCGCGATCGTCCACAGCATAAGTGCGCGGTGTTCCGGGGCAGTCGTCACGGCTATCAGGTACGCCATCGCCGTCGCTATCGACAACGGGTGCGGGTGCCGGCGTCGGTGCTACTGCGGGTGCGCGTGAGCGTGCTTCACCGAGATGGAAAACCAGGCCTGTGTCGATACCAAAATCGTAGGTACCATCATCAAAACCGTAGAACGTCCGGGCTGACGCGCGCCATTCGACACGGTCGTTGAAGCGATAGGTCAAACCGGCACCGGCATTAACCGTGGTGTCGTCATTGCTGTAAAAATGTGTGTGCCCCAGACCGGCAGCAAAATACGGTGACAGCACGCCGATAGAGTTATCCAGTTTGTAGATCGCGTCCAGACGGATGCTGCGCAGACGCTCCATACCCGCCAGGGTATTCATTTTGAGATTGGCGTGGTTAAGCTCCAGGGCAAGATTGTCATTCAGGCCGTAGCCCAGACCGACCGTGTACCCGAACTCGTCGTCAGACTGACGCGCGCTGTCAAAATCCATCCACTGTACGCCGGGCGCAATATAGAACCGGTCCTCGTCGGCAATCGCTGACTGCGTCGACATGCCAAGCGCTCCCAGCGCAATGGCGAGGCTTAAAACTTTAAATGACTTGTTGTCCATGGTCTCTCCTTAACTTCTCGTTTGCTGCAGCTAGAGTAACCTGCGCTGTGGGTGGTGTTGCAACCTTGTGGGTTTCGCAGAGCGCATTATAACTCACCCGGCCTTTGCTTTGACACACAACTCGTTGCTGACACCTGTGCTTTACGCACAAATCGTCGCTTTGGCTCAATAAGGGCAGTCTTTTGCTGCTAAAATGTCATGAAAATGTAATATTTCATTGCTTTAATACGCTACAGCATCCACCGCCAAGGTAGCAAGGTATGACCAATGAACAAACCATCCTGATTGTCGACGACGAAGCAGCAATACGTGACATGATCGGGATTGCGCTGGACACCGCCGGTTATTCGAGCATGACCGCAGAAACCGCCCTGGAAGCCCATGTCAACATCGTTGATCGCCGGCCGGACCTGGTTCTGCTTGACTGGATGTTACCGGGCGGCAGTGGCATCGAGCTGGCACGCCGGCTCAAGCGTGAAGAATTGACGGCAGACATACCCATTATCATGTTGACGGCCAAAACCAGCGAAGACAACAAGGTCCAGGGCCTGGATGTCGGTGTCGACGACTATGTGACCAAGCCATTTTCGCCCCGCGAGCTGGTTGCCCGGATCAAGGCGGTATTGCGACGCAGTACCGGGAACCTGAGGGACAAGCCCATACGCGTATTCGACCTGGAACTGGATCCGGCCAGCCATCGGGTGACCCTGAATGAGCGCGCGGTGGATATGGGTCCTACCGAATACCGGTTGCTGAATTTTTTCATGACCCATCCGGAGAAAGTGTTTTCCCGGGATCACATTCAGGATCAGGTCTGGGGCGCCAACGTGTACCTGGAAGAGCGCACTGTTGATGTCCACATCGGCCGTTTGCGCAAGGCACTGACCTCGGCATCGGGCCCCGGCATCAACTACGCGGGCCTGATACAGACTGTCCGCGGCGCCGGCTATCGATTCTCCACACGCGCCGACTGACGTCGAACCGCCCTGGAGCACAGTCACGAAAGCCAGCTGCGGTGCTGGTCTGCCGTACCGGTTTTCGTTATAGTCGCGCCAGACTCACTGACAGAAAGGCTTCACCTTTGTTATCCGACTGGCATTCTGCCCTCAGACGATTGACACTGATCTTTCTGGCCCTGTTGCTGGCTGGCTGGCTTGTCGATGCGCCGGCACTGGTTGTGCTGTTGGGTACTATCGTTTACCTCATCTATCACCTGCGCCAGCTTCGGCGCCTGTACAACTGGCTGCGCGACACCCAGTCTGACGAACCCAGTCCGCCACCGGAAGGCCGGGGTATCTGGGGTTTCGTTTTTGACGGCATTTATTTGCTGCAGCGACGTGAGCGCGATGCCCTGACCCATTTACGCAGAATCATCGACAAGGCGCAGGAGTCCACGGCCGCGCTGGAAATGGCCGTGGTCATGATCAGCAGCCGGAACGGACTTGAGTGGTGGAACCCGGCCGCTTCGCGGCTGCTCGGCTTCCAGAGTCCAAAAGATCGCAATCAACCGGTTACCAACCTGATCCGCGAACCGCAATTCATCGAGTATTACAACAAGGCGCACTTTAACAGTCCGCTCAAACTCCCCTCGCCGGTCAATCCATCATTGATGCTGGAGTTCCAGATCACCAGTTTTGGTGAAGGTGAACGACTGATGCTGGTGCGTGATATTTCCCAGCTGCATCGGCTGGAAATGATGCGAAAAGACTTTGTTGGCAACGTTTCCCATGAGCTGCGCACGCCCATTACTGTGATTACCGGCTACCTGGAGACCATGCTGGACGACCGGGGGAATATTCCGGCGCGCTGGGGTCGGCCACTGGAACAGATGTATCAGCAGTCCCAGCGCATGGAAAACATTATTCGGGATCTGCTGACGCTGTCACAACTGGAAACCCGTTCGGCGTCCAAACAGCTCTCTGCCGTGCAGTTGCAGTCATTGTTACGGGAAATCAAGCAGGATGCCGAACAGGTATCGCAGGACAAGAAACAGGCGTTCCGGCTTGACTGCGACCCGGACATTTATATCAGAGGCAATATCAACGAACTCTACAGCGCCATCTCCAACCTGGCGATCAACGCTGCCAAATATACCCAGACAGGCGGCACCATCGATCTGTCGGCCAGCAAGAGCAGTGACGGATTGCGCATCGACGTATCAGACAATGGCCCCGGCATCGAGGCCCATCATATTCCCAGACTGACGGAACGCTTTTATCGTGTTGACGAAAGCCGTTCCACCGATACCGGTGGCACAGGCCTTGGCCTGGCCATCGTCAAACACGTGCTGGCACGACATGGCGGACGCCTGGAGATCAGCAGCAAGGTTGGCCAGGGGAGTCAATTCAGCTGCCTGCTGCCAGCCGACCGTGTACTGACAGCCGCCCAGGCCTCCGAACGAACCAAAGCCGATCAGCGCTGAGGCTGCGCTACGAGGGCAATGGCGCCCCCTGCCGACATTACTTGAGTTCTGCCTTCACCTGTTCTTCCATGCCGGAAAGGCCGACATGGCGCACATCAGCGCCCATGACCATGTATACCACATGCTCGGCTATATTCTTGGCATGATCCCCCACACGCTCCAGCGAACGCAGCGCCCAGATCACATTCAGCACGCGGGTGATACTGCGCGGGTCTTCAATCATGAAGGTGATCATTTCGCGCATGGCAGTGCCATACTCCAGGTCCACGCTGACGTCTTCCCGGGCGACAGCGATGGCTGCCTCGGCATCGTAGCGGGCAAACGCATCCAGCGCCATGTTAACCATGTGGCGAACACGCTCGCCGATGTGACGAATCTCCACATACCCTTTTGATGAGTCGCCCTGTTCAGCAAGCTCAATGGCCAGACGGGCAATTTTTGCCGCTTCGTCGCCGATACGCTCAAGGTCGTTGGTCGCCTTGATGATACCCAGCACCAGACGCAGGTCGCTGGCCGCCGGTTGCCGACGGGCGAGAATGCGGTTGCATGCCTCATCAATATTGAGTTCCATATCATTGACGGCATCGTCATTGGCGCGCACCGTGCGACCCAGCTCACTGTCAGCAGAGATCAGTGCCGCCAACGCATCGCCGAGTTGATGTTCGACCAGACCACCCATTTCCAGCATACTGCTTTTAATCTCTTCCAGTTCCTGATTGAACTGTTGCGAAATATGGTGGCCGTGAACACCTGCATCTGTTTTCATATCAAAGGATTCCTTGCGGGCTTGTTGCGGAGCTTACTCTTTGGCAGAGCTACGATACCGATAATATATGACAGAGAGATGACAATCCAGCCTGGCAACAGACCTGCCACCCATGACTTCAAAAAACTGTCACATTGAAAGCCATGTAATCCGCAACAAGCTGGGATAGAATACCGGATCGCGTTCGTCAGAGTAAGAGCAATGAGCAGCAGCAAACCATCCACGGCCACACTTACAGACGCAACCCCCGACGCTGAGTCGTCAGGCTGCCCGGCTGTGGCTGCAGACATTGACCTGGGTGACAGCCAGTACTACCTGAACCGTGAACTGAGTTATATGCAGTTCAATCTGCGCGTGCTTGAACAGGCAAAAAATCAGCAACACCCATTGCTGGAACGATTGATGTTCCTGCTCATTTTCAGCTCCAACCTGGACGAATTTTACGAGATACGGGTATCCGGTCTGAAGAAGCAGCTGGGGTTTGGCCGCCAGCGCCCGGGCGCCGACGGCCAGTACCCGCAGGAAGTACTGAGCGAGCTTCACCAACAAGTTAGACTGGCCCTGCAGGAACAGTACCGCATACTTAATGAAGAGCTGTTACCGGCGATGGCCGAACAGGACATCCGCTTTCTGTATCGCCATGAATGGGACGACAACCTGGTTGCCTGGACACAGGATTATTTCCGCAATGAAGTCCTGCCGGTCATCAGCCCGCTGGGGCTGGACCCGGCACACCCGTTTCCGCGGCTGGTCAATAAAAGCCTGAATTTCATTCTGTCACTGGAAGGCAAGGACGCATTTGGCCGGGACAGCGGGCTCGCCATCGTGCCGGCACCCAGAGCCTTGCCACGGCTGATCAAGGTCCCCACACACATCATACCGGAAGGCGACAATTTCATTTTCCTGTCATCGGTCATTCACGCCCATGTCGAGGAGTTTTTCCCTGGCATGCGAGTCAAGGAATGTCATCAGTTCCGGGTAACCCGCAATTCCGATCTGGAGATGAGTAACGTCGAAGTTGAAGACGTTGCCAGCGCCCTGCAGGGCGAACTGCACCTGCGGCGTTTCGGCGCAGCCGCCAAGCTGGAAGTGGGCGCCGGGTGTCCTCCGGAGCTGACCGACTTTTTGCTGGAACGTTTCAATTTGACGGAAGAAGAACTGTTTCGCCTCGATGGCCCGGTCAATCTGCAGCGACTGATGGCCTTGACGGCCATGGTGAACCGGCCGGAATTGCGCTTTCCACCGTTCTCGCCGGGGACACCTCCTGCGCTGGAGGAAGGCAATTGCATCTTTACCGCCGTGAACCGGGAGGACCAGCTGCTGCTGCACCCCTATCAGTCTTTCATACCGATTATTGACTGGGCGCGGCAGGCAGCGAAAGACCCGGGCGTCATTTCCATCAAGCAGACACTCTACCGGACCAACGAGTCATCAGAACTGGTGGAGGCGCTCGCAGAAGCCGCCCGCAACGGCAAGGAAGTGACGGTTGTCATCGAGTTGCGGGCACGTTTTGATGAAGAGGAGAACATTCAGTTCGCCAGCATTCTGCAGGAAGCCGGCGCCGTTGTGGTATACGGCGTCATGGGCTATAAAACGCACGCCAAGATGCTGCTGATTGTACGTCGGGAAAATGGTCGGCTGAAACGCTATGCACACATGGGCACCGGCAATTATCACCGCAAGAATTCGTTGCTCTATACCGACTATAGCCTGATGACCTGCGATGACGTCGTGTGTTCGGACATACACAAGGTGTTTCAGCAAATTACCGGCATGGGCAAAAAGATATCACCCGAAGTCATACTGCACGCACCATTTCGTCTGATGAAAGGCCTGGTCCAGCTCATCCAGCAGGAAAAACAGGCAGCACTGGCAGGCAGGCCGGCGAGGATCATCGCCAAGATAAACTCCCTGACAGATCCCACCATCATTCGTGAGCTCTACTGCGCGTCCCAGTCTGGTGTCAAAATTGAACTGATAGTGCGCGGGATCTGCTGTCTCAAGCCGGGCGTGCCAGGCGTGTCGGACAACATCCGGGTCGTGTCGATCATCGGCCGCTTCCTGGAGCATTCCCGTGTTTACTATTTTGCCAACAGCACCACCGCCATGTACTGCTCAAGCGCTGACTGGATGGAAAGAAACCTGCAGCAGCGTATAGAAATCGCGTTCCCGATTCTTAAAAAGAAGGGCGCAATGCGGATTCTGGACGAGCTGGAAATGTATCTGGCAGACCGTCGACAGAGCTGGGAGCTGCTGGCAGACGGCACCTATCAGAAGCTGGAAGCGGGCCCGGATGATCCGGCTGACGGTGTGCAGGCACTGCTACTCAGCGCGCTCGCAACACATGCAACGGCGACTCGCCTGTAGCCGATGCCTTTGCCAGATAGTGCAGCATACCCTCACGCAGTGCCGACGGACTGAAATACAGGTCCGTCACCTGACATGCTGTCATGAAACCGTGCAGGACCGCCCAGCCGGGCAGTATCAGTTCCCGCCGTCCATTTTTCAGCCCGGGCAGCGCGAAACCAGGCTCCAGCACCGTTCGCATGACATCAGCTTTCAGAGCCTGCAGGGTCGCCAGCGTCACGCCTGGCGAAGCCGACCGTGTCAGCTGGCTTTTGTGGGCACACACGGCACTGAGCATCTTGGCGGTGCCAGAGGATGCGTAAACCTCGCGCCAGGGCGTCGCTGCCAATTCATCCGCCACCCCGGCAAAGACTTCGGCAGACGCCTGGGCGGCATCGTCCAGACGCTGGGATAACGCCGACGCTGTCTGCGGAGGGTTTCTGAACCAGGTGTCGCGCCAACGGATGCAACCAATGGCCATACTGTGAGACTGCAGCTGCCTCGGGCCGGCACCCACCACCAGTTCGGTACTGCCGCCACCGATATCAATGACCAGCCGGGACGTATCATCGGCCGGCAATGCCGAGATGACGCCCGCATAGACCAACGCGGCTTCTTCCAGGCCCGGGACCACATCAATAACAAACCCTTTCTCCCTGGCTTTGCGCAAAAACAGCTCGGCATTGCCTGCCGTTCTCAAGGCATTTGTACCCACGGCCCAGCACTTTTCTATGGGGTAGCGCGCCAGCGCCTGACGAAAGGTATCGAGACACGTCAATCCGCGATCAAAGGCCTGCTGGGTAATATTGCCACCCTCGACCAGGCCTTCACCCAGCTGTACCTTGTCACTGAAGCGTTCGACGATATCGTAGCTGCCCTCATGCCATCGGGCAATCAAGAGGTGAAAGCTGTTGGAACCTAGATCAATACAGGCGTACATGCGTTCTTCACAAAAACTCGAATGCATGGATTAGAACACGGATAAGCGCCCTATCTCCACCCTTTGTGCGGGCGTTTTCGTTTTACTTCCTGACCGCCATTCTTATAATGCCGATCAACAAATAACTGTGTATTGAGCAAATCCATGATCCGAAACAACTCCAGTGTTTGGTCCAGGCCCGGTATCGTTTTGACCGGATTGGCACTGCTGGCACTCACCGTTAAGATATTTCTTGCCGGGCGCCTTGAACTGTACAGTGATGAGATTTTTTATTGGCAGGCTTCGCAGTTCCCGGCATGGGCCTATAGCGACCTGCCTTTCATGGCGGCCTTGCTGGCGGGGCTGGGTGCAGAACTGTTCGGTCACCATGCTATCGCGGTGCGATCCATATTTCTGGCAATGGGATGCAGCATCCCGGCACTGGTCTACTGGTTAGCAAGCCCCCTGTGCGGCCACCGGCAGGCACTGCTGTCGGCAATCCTGACGTTCTGCCTGCCCATGGCAGCATTTCTGGGTTTGCTCGCCGTCCCGGATGTACCCCTGATTTTCTGGGGATTGCTGTTTATCGGTTGCCTGGAGCGCGCCACACGCTGCGGCCACTGGCGCTGGTGGCTGCTGGCTGGCACCGCAGCAGCGCTGGGCCTCAGTACTCATTACCGGTTCTCCCTGTATGTGCTCGCCGCGCTGGTGTTCATGTTGGCCAGCCGCAGTCATTGGCACTACTGGCGCCAGGCGAAACTCTGGCTGGCAGGCTTGATCGCGATGGCGGGTCTGTATCCGGCGCTCAGCTTTAACCTGGTCCACGATCTGAGTGGACTGGACTATCATCTGCTCAGCAGGCATCCGTGGCAGTTCCAGCTGGAGGGGGTTCTTCATCCCGTCATTCAGGGCACCCTCGTGACGCCGTTGCTGTATGCGCTGTTGTGGCTGACGTTGTGGATGTTGCTGAAAAAGGCCCGCCAGGGAGATACGCGGGCGGGACTGATTGCCGCCTTTGCCGCCACCAATCTCGGTGTTTATCTGATTCTCGCGCCCTGGAGCGACACGACCCGCACCACACTGCATTGGCCTCTGTCAGGGTACATACCGCTGCTGGTCTATGCGCCTGAAGCCATGTCATCACTGCGCGCCTGGCTGAGCGCACGCTATGCTGCCAGTCTGAGCCGGTTTGTGGTCAGAGCAATTCCGGTCACCGGCTTTGTCGGCACGCTGTTACTGTTTGTTGGCATCGGTTCCCAGGGTTTCAATCAGCAATTGCAGGCGGTTCTGGGCACCGGTGTGCTGTCCAACAAGATGGCCGGCTGGCAGCCATTGACTGATCACATCCTGTCGTTGCAGGCGCAGCATGGCCTGCCCGCCGACGGGCTGATCGTGACCGATAATTACTACACCAGTGCGCAGATTGGTTTTGCCCTGCCGCAGGCACGCCCCTTCACCATAGATCAGGACAAAACTGTTCGGGACGGGCGGTATGCGCAATACGTCATATGGGAGAAGGACGAGGCAGGGTTGCGCCAATTGGCCGGTGAAGACGCCCTCTTTGTGACCGAGGACAGCACCCTCAACATCAATGAAAAGCTCGCGGTCATGGATCGTGCCTGCAGGCTGTTTTCTGACCTGACTTTACTGGATCAGCTGTTCCTGTATCAAGGGGACAAAATATTCAGTTTCTATCTGGGTACCGGCATCCGGGACTCGGCCACTGGCATGGCCACAAACTGTCCCCGCCCCAGCCACCTTTGGCTGGACCGGCCCGCCGCGGGGGAAACCATCAGCGGTGACTATGTCGTTGGCGGCTGGGCAACCAATCAGGGCCTTGGGGTGAGCCGAATCCGCGTGCTGCTCAATGGGGAGAGGGTCGGCGATGTGCGGCGCACGGTCGCACGCCCCGACGTCGTGGAAGTGCGGCAGGCACATGACGACCCCGGAGCTCCGCTACTGGGATTCGAGCTGACACTGGATACCCGGGCGTTCGCCAATGGCCGTTATCAACTTACGCTGGAAGTGGTCAGCGGTGCTGGTGAACGTCAGCGTGGCGCCACGCGTCAGATCACCATCGCCAACCCCTGATGGCTGCGGGGTCTTAGCGCCCCGCATTCCCCAGTTTGAACTGGTTCACCAGGCCATCCAGCGCGCTTAGCAGCCTGTCAATTTCTTCATGGTACTGTTTGCACTTGAGGTAGTCTTCGGTATTGAGTCGCCCGTCCGCAGCAATTTTGACGCTGCTCTTGGCTATGCCATCGGTGACTTCTGACTGCTGCTTCACTGCGCTGGCGATATCACGGCTGCGCTCGGAAATCAGCGACACGGACGCCAGCACTGAGTCCAGCAACTCGTTGGCAGAATTGGCCGATCCCACACATTCCTTCGACAGATTGACGCCCTGATCCATCGCCGTGACAATCTGCATGGTATTATCCTGCAGATTTTGGATGATGGTGTTGATCTCGAGGGTTGACGCTTGCGTTTTTTGTGCCAGGCTGCGCACTTCGTCGGCCACGACGGCAAAACCACGCCCCTGCTCTCCGGCCCTTGCCGCTTCGATGGCGGCGTTCAACGCCAACAGGTTGGTTTGTTCCGCAATGCCTTCGATGACCTCCAGCACGGAATGTACCTTTTCGTTGTGATCGCGCATATCGTGCACTTTCTGTTGAATCGACGTCAGGGAGCCTGAGAGTTTTTCCACTGACGAACGGGTACTGGATACTGCTGCGGTGGCTTTCTGGGTAGCGCCATTGGCTTCGCTGGCAGCCGTGACACTGGTCTGCGCACCTTCGGCCACATCAGCCAGTGAGGATGACAACTCCGTTGTGGAGGAGGCCAGCAATTCGGTCTCTTCCAGCTGCGACGCCGACCGGCCCGCAGTACGCTGGATCATCTCGGAGAATTGCGCTGACTTTCCGGTCACTTCGGCGTTGGTCGACAGGACCTGCCGGATGATATCCGCCAGTTTGCCGACAAACGTATTGAAACTTCCTCCCAGCAGCGAGAGCTCATCGCTGCCGTCGTCGGACAGTCGCCGACTCAGATCGCCCGAGCCCTGCGCGATATCCTGCATGTAGGCCTGGGCCTTGCTCAGAGGCTGAGTGATCGACGCGGACAGGAAGTAGGCGATGGCCACCAGTGCCAGCAGAATGACAAAAATGATCGCTGCAGAACTCATCGCCCAGGCGTTAAATTCAGCACGAACATCATCTTCGTAGAGACCGTGAATGATGACCCAGCCCCACGGCTCAAACAACTCCGCATAGACGGTCTTCACTTCCGCCTCGGGGTGCGCCAGCGGATCGTCGGTATAAGTCAGGAACCGATGCCCGAACAGAGGTTCGGGAAAGTAGAGATATTCGGCGAAACCCGTGTAGTCACTGCCAGCGTAACGCTCGATAATCTGTGTCATGGTGGGTGTGGGGTCGCTGTAACCCAGATCCCGCATACGCTCTTCGGGGGTGGTGCTGGCATCGGCCATGGCCTGTCTGACCTGCGCGTCGGTATCCAGCGCACTGTCTACATTGCGCAGAGGATGCGCGAGTATCTGGCCGAGACGGTGATACAGCAGCAGGTAGTTGCGCTCATCGACCATGGTGTTGTTGATCATGAACCGGCCCAGACGCTTGGCCTCTGTCTCGGTCATGGTGCCCGTGCGAACCTGCTCATTGAGACCACTCAATGCTTCCCGAATCATTTGTACCTGGTTGACACTGCCTTCGCGCAACTGATCCATGAAGCGATCGCGTGCCTGCATAAGCAGCGTCACACTCAGCCCGATAATGGCGATGACACTGATGAAGACAATAAGCCCGATACGGGTACGGATGGTAAATTTGCTGAACATGTCGGGTTCCTGCGTTGGATGGTGTTTGCCTGCGGCCAGCACAGACATTCTCTTATTGTGTTATAGCTAACGGCAGTTTCTACTGAAACATTAGCCCCTGGCGACATGTTCAGCGCTTGAAATTCATGCGCGGCTGCATTAGCCTGAGGGCAATGTGTCCGGTTCCAGGCAGCTCATGAAACACGACTCACTCACCTTCAAGTTGGCACCGTTTGGTGACACGCCTGATCAGCGATTGTTCTGGGGCGGACATGGCTGCCAGCAGATCTTTAGTGCCCTGCTTGCTGACATTACCCAAGGCTCCCCTCTGCAAACGGTCATCGCTGAGCCGGGCCTGGGGAAAACGGTACTTTGCCGCAAGTTACTGAACAGCCTGAAGTCTCACAAAACCCGTTATCGGCCTTTGTACCTGCCCTATCCGCACCAGGACTTTGACGCTAATGTCACTGATGAGCTGTTTGTGGCACCGACAGACTCGCGCAGGACCGTCCTGCTGCTTGACGAGGCACAGGCATTGCCTGACGCATTCCTGCAGCAATTGACAAAATGGCTGACAACCGGCAGCCAGGGCAACGTGAAAGGCGTGCAGGGAGCACAGGCAGTGCTGTTCGCACAGCCGGAGCTCGAACTGCGCCTGCGCAGCCAGAGCTTGCAACCCCTGGCGGATCTGCGCACTGCCAATTACGAAATCCGGCCATTCGACCGCCGGCAGATTCACGACTACCTGAATGCACGGCTCAGGCAGGCTGGTGGCGACCCGGCGATGCTGCTCAACGACCACCTCATTGACACGGTGTGGCGAGCCAGCGGCGGCAACCCCAGAATTGCCAACACCATCATGCGCAAGGCACTGATCGCAGCGGATGCCGAAAGCGCCAGCGTACTGACGCTTCACCACATCCAGTCTGCGACTGCCACCACCGATGCCACGGTGTCATAGAACTCATCCTGAGCTATAATCCGGCTTTCGCCAATCCAGCAGTGCTGGCCGGTTTCACCTGTCGGCCTCACCAGACGTAACGGAGAGACACCATGCCGGATAATATTTGGGAACAACTCCAGCAGGAAGCCCGAGAGCTGATTGCCCGGGAACCTCTGATGGCGAGTTATGTGTATGCCTGTGTATTGAATCACAAAAGCCTGAGTTCAGCGCTCAGCTACCTGTTGGCACACAAATTGGCCAATTACGTGATGTCCGCGGTTGCCATTCGTGAATTGATAGATGCGGCGTTCAGGGAGTCTCCGGGCATAGTCGACTATGCCGCTTGCGACATTCAGGCGGTACACGACCGCGATGCTGCCACCAGCGCCTTTCTGCCGGTCATACTGTACCTGAAAGGTTACCAATCCATTCAGGTACATCGTGTCGCCCACTTTCTGTGGAACAAAGGCCGACGCGACCTGGCCCTGTACCTGCAAAGTCGCAATTCGGAAGTGTTCGGGGTTGATATTCACCCGGCATGCACGATGGGCAAGGGCATCATGTTTGATCATGCTACCGGCATTGTGATTGGCGAAACCACGGTCATTGAAGACGATGTCTCCATCATGCAATCTGTGACACTGGGCGGAACCGGCAATGAACAGGGTGACAGACACCCGAAGATACGCTCCGGGGTGCTGATCTCTGCCGGCGCCAAAGTGCTGGGCAATATTGAAGTGGGTCGCAGTGCCAAAGTCGGCGCAGGCAGTGTGGTGCTTAGGGATGTGCCTGCCCATACCACTGTGGTGGGTGTGCCAGCCCACCAGATAGGCAGCCCCTGTCCCGACAATCCGTCACACACCATGAATCAACTGGTCGACGCAGACTGACTGATCAGAGGTGCTCCTCGGCGTAGGCTGCGAGTTCGGAGCGAGGCACACCCTGTAGCTGCAGGTTGCCGCCCAGAGCAAAATTCTTGAACCGCTCCGTCAGATAGGTCAGCCCGGAACTGGTCGGGCTGAGATAGGGTGTGTCGATCTGCGCCAGGTTACCCAGACAGACAACCTTGGAGCCGGTGCCGGCGCGAGTCACAATGGTCTTGATCTGATGTGGCGTCAGGTTCTGTGATTCATCAATCAGGATCAGACTGTGCTGGAAACTGCGCCCGCGGATGTAGTTCAATGACTTGAACTGCAAGGGCACCTTCGCCAGCACATAATCAATGCTGCCGGCAGCATTCTCGTCGTCCCAGTGCAGCGCTTCCAGGTTATCCGTTATTGCGCCCAGCCAGGGTTCCATTTTTTCAGCCTCGGTCCCCGGCAGAAAGCCGATATCCTCATCCAGCCCCTGCGTGCTGCGGGTGGCAATAATACGACGGAAAAGCTTGGTGTCCAGCGTCATCTCAATGGCCGCGGCCAGCGCCAGAATTGTTTTACCTGACCCGGCAGAGCCCGTCAGATTAACCAGATGCACGTCCGGGTCCAGCAACAGATCCATGGACATGGCCTGGAAGATGTCACGTGGTTGCAGCCCCCAGGTTTCGCGTTGCATCAACCGATCGCGGTCGAGATGACGCAGGATGATGTGCGTATCGGTCAAGCGGGATACCCGGCCCAGGAAACCTGCTGCGTCAAAGAAAAACTGGTTCGGGTAGACTTCCTGCGATATCGCGCTTCGGGGTATCTGGTGAAACGTCTCGCCACTGTGGGTCTGCTCTGTCTCAACAGCCGTGATGCGATCCCAGAAACTGTCACCAAAGTCGATATAGCCTTTATTTAGCTGGGCGATATCGCTCAGCAGCTGATCGGTCTGATAATCTTCTGCATCAATGCCACAGGCCCGGGCTTTCAGGCGCATATTGATATCTTTGGTCACCAGCGCCACATGATGGTCCGGATGCTGCTGTTTGAGCAGTGCCACCGCATTGAGGATCTTGTTGTCGTTGAGGTGTTCGGGCAGGATGCGGTGAATCTGCGGCGTCTCTGTCATCAGTACGGACAGCGTGCCCAGGCTTGGCAGCTGTTTGCCACGATCGATCGGGACACCCTGCTCCACATCGACCGGCGTTGCCTTACCAAGAATGCGGTCGATTTCACGAATGGCCTGCCGGCAATCGGCAGCAACGGCGCCGCGTCCGCTTTTCAGCTTATCGAGCTCTTCCAGCACTGTCATGGGAATGACAACCTGATGCTCGTCGAAATTCCAGATAGCAGAAGGATCGTGGATCAGAACGTTGGTATCGAGGACATAGAATATTGGGCTTAATGACACAAATAGCGGCTCTGTTATGTTTGTTGCAACAAAGTTGACACTAAACTTTTAACATGACTGCAGTGTGACATGAGCGGGTAAACCTGCGCAAGCATCGACCTTGCGCAGGTTGCTTCAGGCGATCAGCCAACCAGTTGTATCAACACACCGGCGGCGACGGCTGAACCGATGACGCCCGCCACATTGGGCCCCATCGCGTGCATCAGCAGGAAGTTGTGTGGGTTGGCTTCGGTGCCCAGGCGGTTGGCAACACGTGCCGCCATGGGAACCGCGGACACACCCGCGGCGCCGATCAGCGGATTGATCTTGCTGGACGACAGAACATTCATCAGCTTGGCCATCAACACGCCGGCTGCGGTGCCAATGGAGAACGCCACAATACCCAGGGCCAACACACCCAGGGTGCTGGGTACCAGAAACTGATCGGCAATCAGTTTTGACCCGACCGCCAGGCCCAGCAAAATGGTCACAATGTTAATCAGCGCATTTTGGGCAGTCTTGGTCAGTCGGTCGACCACACCACATTCCTTCATCAGGTTACCAAAGCAGAACATCCCCAACAGGGGTGCTGCACTGGGAATGACCAGCGCTACCAGTATCAGCAATACCAGCGGAAACATTATTTTCTCACGTTGCGAAACGACACGGAGCTGAGACATCTCAATGCGGCGCTCTTTCTCCGTCGTCAATGCCCGCATGATGGGCGGCTGAATCAGTGGCACCAGCGCCATATAGGAGTACGCTGACACGGCGATGGCACCCAGCAGCTCCGGCGCCAGAATACCGGCAACATAGATCGCTGTCGGTCCGTCCGCCCCCCCGATGATGCCAATGGCGGCCGCCTGTTGCAGACTGAAATCAAACCAGCCCAGGTCGGTAAAGAACAGTGCACCAAGCACTGTCGCAAATATGCCGAACTGGGCCGCAGCACCCAGTAACAGCGTTTTGGGGTTGGCTAGCAACGGGCCAAAATCGGTCATGGCGCCAACACCCAGGAAGATCAGCAGCGGAAAAATGCCCGTCTCCAGCCCGATTGTATAAAATTGGGCGAGTACGCCCTGCCCCACGGCAATATCGACGCCCGGGATATTGGCCAGCATGCCACCAAAACCGATGGGCAACAGCAGCAAGGGTTCAAACTTCTTTGCGATCGCCAGATAAATCAGGCCAAGGCTGACCAGAATCATGACAAGCTGTTTGGGTTCGATTTGATACACGCCGGTGGCGTGCCAGAGTTCCATCAACTGATCCATGTTGTTTTACTCCAGAGTAACCAGGGCATCGCCTGCGTTGACACTCTCACCTTCATCCACATGGACCGTGCGCACGATGCCCGCACGATTACTGCGTATCTCGGTCTCCATTTTCATGGCCTCGAGAACCAGCAACACATCACCGTCGGCGACTTCCGAGCCTTCAGTGGCCTCAATGCGGTAAACACTGCCGGACAAGGGCGCCTTGATGGCGTGTCCGTCGCCGCCAGCAGCTGCAGGTGGCGGGCTGCTTTGGCTGGTGCCAGCTGTCTCTTTCATGTCCGTTACGTCGCCGCCCGCGCTGACCTTGACGACATAAGGTTTGCCATCAACCTCTACCGTGTAGACACCATCCTGCGCAGCCTTGCCTGGCCGGGCAGGCGCCGGTGCGGCAGCTGTACCGGACTCGACCTCGGGTGCAGGTTCGAAGGCTGCCGGATTATCACGGTTCTGGAAGAATTTTAACGCCGGCTGCGGAAACAGGGCGTAGGTCAGGGTGTCATCAATCTCATTCTCCAGCTTGAAACCCTTGTCACTGGCGATGCCGGCCAGCTCTTCCTTGAGTCGGTCGAACTCCGGCGTCAACAAATCCGCAGGCCGGCACGTGATGGGTTCCTTGCCCGCCAGAACCCGGTGTCGCAGGTCTTCATTCACCGGCGCAGGCGTGGCGCCATACTCGCCCTTCAGCACGCCTTCGGTTTCCTTGGTGATGTTTTTGTAACGTTCACCACCCAGCACATTGAGCACCGCCTGGGTACCCACGATCTGTGATGTGGGTGTCACCAATGGGATATAACCGAGATCCTTGCGAACTCTGGGGATCTCTTCCAACACCTCATCCAGCCGGTCAGTGGCTTTTTGTTCGCGCAGCTGGTTTTCGAGATTGGTCAACATGCCACCCGGGACCTGAGCCACCAGGATGCGCGAGTCGATACCTTTCAGAGCACCTTCAAAGCGTGCATACTTTTTACGTATTTCACGGAAGTACGAGGCAATTTCTTCGAGCAACTCAATGTCCAGGCCGGTTGCACGCTCCGTGCCATCGAGCATGGCCACCATGGTTTCGGTCGGGGTATGACCGTAAGTCAGGCTCATGGAAGAAATCGCCGTGTCGAGATTGTCGATGCCCGCTTCCACAGCCTTGATATACGTCGCAGTCGACAGGCCGGTGGTCGCGTGACATTGCATGTGAACCGGGATGGCAATGGTGTTCTTCAGGCCGGTGATGAGCTCGTAAGCGGTGTAGGGGGTCAACAGACCCGCCATGTCCTTGATGCAAAGAGAATCCGCGCCCATGTCTTCAATCTCGCGGGCCATGCTCAGCCAGGAATCAATGGTGTGCACCGGACTGAGGGTGTAAGCCATGGTGCCCTGTGCGTGGCGTTCCTGTTTTTTGACCGCCTTGATGGCTTGTTTGAGGTTGCGCGTATCATTCATCGCGTCAAACACACGGAACACATCAACGCCGTTCACCGCCGCGCGCTCGACAAACCGGTCTACAATGTCGTCCGCGTAATGGCGATAACCCAGTATATTCTGTCCACGGAACAGCATCTGCTGCGGTGTGTTGGGCATCGCTTCTTTCAGCTTGCGTATGCGCTCCCAGGGGTCTTCGCCCAGATAGCGGATGCAGGCATCAAAGGTTGCGCCACCCCAGGACTCGACAGACCAGAAACCGACTTTGTCGAGCTTATCGGCGATAGGCAGCATATCGTCCAGCCGAAACCGTGTTGCCAGCAATGATTGGTGCGCGTCGCGCAGAATGACGTCAGTGATGCCTAACGGCTTCTTAATTTCGCTCATGGACACTAGCCCTTCTTGTTATTTCATTGCGCAGCACAAGGCCAGGCGCAATATGATTCCCCTAAAAAGCACCCCGCAAATTCCGGGCGGGCGCAGTGTGTCAGTCATCAGCCCCGGAACGGTGCTGACGGATGGCTGCGCTGATGACGGCAACCAGTTTTGCCTGATCTGTGTTGGCAGAAGTCGGTCTTTGCGCCGATTTCCTGCCAGCACTGCGCCGTGGCACAGCAGGCAACGGCCCAGGTGCGTAGCGCTGCACCATGGCCGACATGAAAGTGGTCAAAATAACCAGTAATATCAGGAAGGTAAAGACGAAGCCCATGCCATAAAGGGCAAGATTCAAACCAGCGGTAATCAGTTCAGACATGCATTCTATCCATCTCTCTCAAGAAGCAGCATCATACTAAATATCCCCGTCTAGTGCTAACGGCATATGGTTCCTGTGATATCCGTCGAAAACACATACGCCGCTTGCTACTGCCCACATGACTTGAGTATCCTGCCTGATACATTCACTGGATAAATGGAAAAACACGCTATGGCACTGCTGATTGCAGGATTACTGTTATTTCTGGGCATGCATTTTACCGGCATATTGGCTAACGACTGGCGTCAGAGCATGATCGAAAAACGGGGCGCGGGTACCTGGAAGGTGCTGTATTCGGCGGTTTCCATTGTCGGTTTCATCCTGATCGTCATCGGATACGGCGCTGCACGCACGGATCCGGTGTTTCTGTGGGCAGCGCCGGTCTGGGCCCGCCATCTGGCCATGCCACTCACCCTGATTGCATTTATCCTGCTGGCAGCGACCTATGTACCGCAAAACCGGATCAAGGCCAGGCTTGGCCACCCCATGCTTGCCGCCGTCAAGATCTGGGCGCTTGCGCATTTGCTGGCCAATGGCACCCTGGCTGACGTGCTGCTGTTTGGCAGCTTTTTGATCTGGGCGATTGTGGGTTTCGCCGTGCTGCGGCGCCGGGACCGACACAATGGCGTTACCCGCAGCGGCACCCTCAAAGGCGATATCATCACCGGGGTGACCGGCGTCGTCGCCTGGGCCGTATTTGCCATGTTCCTGCATACTGCCCTGATCGGCGTCAGCCCCCTGCCCTGACCGGCTATCCGGAGGCTGGCATCACTCCGACAGCACGGTCGCAGGACAATCCGGCGATCGTGCTATTGGCAGGCATTACATTGAATAACCCTTCTCGTCATGATCACTGATGTCCAGACCGGTCTGCTCCTGTTCTTTGGTGACGCGATTACCGGATGTGACAACACCAACCACTTTCATCAAAATGATTGTCACCACCGCTGTGTAGGTCGCGGTCGCCAGGATACCGACAACCTGAACGCCCATCTGCGAGCCCAGCGCCATGCCTTCCGCGTAGCCATTGCCACTGAACACACCCAGTTCCTGTGAGACAAACACGGCCGCCAGCAACGTGCCCAGCATACCGCCGACACCATGGACCGGGAACACGTCGAGAGAATCATCAATGCGCAGTTTGTGCTTGAGGAAATTGGTGGCATAGAAACACAGCACGCCACCCATGATGCCGATGACCATGCCGCCGGCCGGGCCTACAGAGCCGGCCGCCGGGGTGATGGTTGCAAGACCGGCAATCAGACCCGTGACAGCGCCCAGGCCACTGGGTTTGCCGTGCCGGATCCATTCAATGCACATCCAGGTCAGGGCGCCTGCCGCTGCCGACATGTGCGTCGCCAGCAACGCCATACCCGCATTACCGTTGGCGGCCAGGGCGCTCCCGGCATTAAAGCCGTACCAGCCCACCCAGAGCATGCCTGCACCGGTAATGGTCATGGTGAGGTTGTGGGGAATCATGGCTGTAGTCAGGAAATCACGGCGCTGACCCAGCATAACGGCCATGACAACGGCAGCAACGCCTGCAGTCACGTGCACCACGGTACCACCGGCAAAATCAATCAGCCCCATCTGGAACAACCAGCCGTTACTGTTCCACACCCAGTGGCAGACCGGAAAGTAAACCAGCGTTGACCAGAGAATCACGAACAGCATCAGCGATGAGAATTTCATGCGCTCCGCAAACGCCCCAACTATGAGGGCTGGCGTAATAATCGCAAAGGTCATCTGGAATGCTGCGAACAAAGGCTCAGGGATATCACCCCAGAGCGAATCCACGGTAATACCGGCAAAAAACGCTTTGCTTAAACCGCCCCACCAGCCACCTTCTGCCGGACCAAAGGCAATACTGTAGCCATACAGCAGCCAGAGAATGGATATCACCGCGGCAATCGAGAAGCATTGCATCAATACCGACAGAACATTTTTGCTACGCACCAGGCCCGCATAGAATAACGACAACCCGGGCACCGTCATAAACAGCACCAGCGCGGTGGCTGTTAAAATCCAGGCGGTGTTGGCGCCGTTAAGCTCATCCTGTGCAATGGCCAACGCCGGAAACAGACTGAAGACGAGCCCAACAAAGGCCAGTGGTTTTATTGTTTTTAGTTTAAACATAATTGTTATTTCCCATATTCAGAAGCGATAATTGGTGGGGCCGTGTTTACACGGCAGCATCGCCGGTTTCACCGGTGCGAATGCGCACCACCTGCTCGAGCGCTACCACAAAGATTTTGCCGTCACCAATCTTGCCGGTGCCCGCCGCGTTGCAAATTGCCTCCACAACCTGCTCGACACGCTCATCGGAAACAGCCACTTCGATTTTGATTTTGGGTAGGAAATCAACAACATACTCTGCGCCACGATAGAGTTCGGTATGGCCCTTTTGGCGGCCGAAGCCTTTGACCTCAGTCAGAGTCATACCATTGACACCATGCTCATTTAGCGCCTCGCGTACGTCATCGGCTTTAAAAGGTTTGATAATCGCTGTAATCAGCTTCATCGCAATTCTCCCAAAAGATCATTTACCCCTGTCAGGCTAAACGTCTGTTTCTTGTTATGATGCACAATCCGGGTCCAGGTCGAGCGAGCCGGCAGGGTGACCGCCGGCACACAGACCAAACGCACCAATAACGGACATGCGCTTCTTTGAAAGCACTTTTTAGGTGCTTTTTGTCAATTTAATACGTTATTTAACGTATTAAATCACTCAGCGATGTAATGGAGCAAAATTCGGGCCTGTTTGGCCAATCCATGACTTACCCATTTAATGCATTGTTTTGTAATGTTTTATTGCTATGAGAGAGAGAATAACAAAAACATGAAGGGGTAACTGATATGCATTTTTTTGGTGCACTGGCATTAACACCGATGGCACAAATTTGAGGCAAAAAAAATCCCCGGCCTTTTTCGAGACCGGGGACTTTCCCAGTTAAATGCCTGACAAAACGGCAGGACTGACGTTTTGCACAGCCGCAGGCTGCCCCGAAGGGGCGAGGGGCAGGACGGTAATTGCTCCTGCATAACCGTCATTCCCGCCTTCCCTGGCGGTCAGAGTCCGAGTGACTATGGCCGACGGACATGACCGCCAAGGATGGCGGGAATGCAGAACACGCAGGAGCATTTTTCTGCTCGCAGGCTTTCCAGTGGCGCAAAAAAAATCCCCGGCCTCAAAAGAGACCGGGGATTTTCCCGTTTAGATGCCTGACAATGTCCTACTCTCACATGGGGAGACCCCACACTACCATCGGCGCTGAGTACTTTCACTTCTGAGTTCGGGATGGGATCAGGTGG
>PASF01000007.1 GCA_002711845.1 Gammaproteobacteria bacterium
CCACATAAGGGTCTTAAAATGAAATCGCCACGCGAATATCGAGCATTAATGATGTCCGCTGGTTAATGGGTGGTGTCCGGTTTAGCAGGGGCAACTACAAATAGGTGTATGGTCGGCTTCAGCAGCGGCAAGTGAGAATTTCGCCTGCCTAACTGGGCTTCCGGATGGGTAGTTATTCTGAGCTGAAAGAAAACCTTCTTGGCTCATGAATTTAGTGTAATTTGCAATTTTATGAATTCTACGACAAAAGGTTTTATACGTAGGAAAGTCGTCTTCTTTCAGAGTCGGATCATCGTCAATCGCTACTTCTAAGTACCACTCATACACATGCTTCATCTTCTTTGAAGGACGACTCAGAAAATACTTGTGAATCGCCTCCTCCATGTGATCCTCTACTTTTTTCTTAAGCCTCGGAGTTCTATTGCCTTTCTTCTTATGCTTAGGGATCAGCGCATGAAGTTGTCCCTTACCGGCTCTTAATCTTCGTAACCATCGAAAAATGGTTGTAAAGGACGGTGGGTTTTCGTCATTAATGCTCTCCGCATGGCTAATAGTTTCGGTCGTTCGTTCTTCTTCGGGCTTTAAGCTCGTTAGGTCCTGCTGGGAAATTGCGCGGATGTATCCAAGTCTATACTGAACATCCTTCTGTTCGTTTTCAGACAGAAATACTTTGACTACGCAATTATCCCTTTTTTTCTTAGGGCTTCGATTGGTTTCTGCTCCAGGGCCGAAGATCACCTCGCCAGAGGAATACAATTGCATGAGCTCTGCAAAAGACAGTAATCGCTCTACGCCTTTATCTGTAGTAATGGATAGTTGTTCTCCATCAACATTTACCCGATTGATATAGGCCTTTTCTCCTTTGACTACAAGAGGTGTATCCCGTTCTAATAGTACATTCATAAAGTCTTCTCCATCATTATCAAATCATGGCGTAAATAATGGCTATTTTTTGATGGCTAGTGATTTAAACCATGTATTGTCGTTCTTTGAGCGTAATTTGGAGCGCATGCATGCTCTTTCTAATGCACTCAATACAGACTTAGAACCGGTCGATAAAAACATAACCATCGCTCCCCATAGGTTGAACAATTGAAGTCAGCCGAATCTCTTTACGTAAATCGCACCAAACTAACTGATTCGCAATCAACTCTGTACAAACAATCTGGGCTTGGTCTTCGTCCAGCGTGCATGCAATTTTTGCTTGCAGTTGTTTGATCGTCATAGGCCTATCAGGAATGTGTGCGCTGATATATTCCATGCGATTTTGTGTTCTTGTTCGATAGCGTTTAAGGTGCCGGATATTTGATAGTAGGGTTTGGTCATCGCCAACCCCGGAGCCCACTAGGATATGGAACTCTCGGCCATTTTTTTCGAAGAAATTTCTTACGATGGCGAGTTTTTCTCGCTCCTTTGTTTGATCAATAAATCTGGTGCCTTTAATCTCAACTAGAACACGTGTCCCGCATGTAAGCGTCACTTCAAAGTCCGGCGTGTAACGATATGTACACCCGTTATCTTCGAATTTGAAAGTTTGCGGCTGCGCTCGAATCTCGACAACATTTGTCGAAAATTCCATGATCAAAACGAAATCTTTCTCGTTTGGCGACTCACAGGATAACGGGATTCTAGATTTTCGAGACGGCACTGAGGAACGATGAGTGATCCTAGATCTTGATTTGAGCTCTTTTTCTCTGGCCATGACTTCCCCCTCCTAGGCATTTTTCTAGGTGACTGTGTTTTTTAGGGCAAACGAATCCCGTTGATGCTAAAAATAAAGTTTAGCAACTCGGTATCAGTTGAATGTTGAGGGTCTTGACTGGAGAGAGGAGTTGGCCGGAGTCGATTTCGACGTAGAGCAGCTTCGGTGGCTAATTTCTCTTAAGCAAGTCGTGACCTGATAACTTGCTTGCTCATATCTGCTTCTTATTCATTTTTTTGCTCACTTTCAGAGTTTTTTGTGACGTTTCTTTTATTGAACATCGCTAGTATAGCCAAACTCCTCCTGAATGTCAACTCACAAATATATTTGTATGTCAACACTTTGGCGTAAAATATTTTAGTATATATTAAATCTAATTTATTCCTTTATATACAGATAGTTACCGATATTAGTCTCTTTTTCTTGTTTTTAGGAAGGTTTTTAGGCGGTAAAAACCGCTTCATAGTTGCCACTAGCGTTGCAGCGCGAGAGCACCCTTTGGACATCGCTCTACGGCCGAAATCAGGCTTACTTGCGAAAGATAGGTTTAGCGGCTCTTCGGTGGTTACATAGCTCTCACAAGGGCCATCTGCCAAAATTAGATAACCGTTATCCGGCTCTTTTGATGGATTTGGATTCATCTGCCGTAATCCAGTACGACATTATTGTTAAAGTCGAGATTCTTTCATTAAGGTGCGGCCCATAGGCCAAAGCAACGGGACAGCTCTTAAAGTTGGAGCGGTTTTATCTTGGTAAAGTTCAAGCCCTGGATTAACGATTACCCGCTATTTAAAAACGCACAATGGCGCGTGCAAAAATATCGCAAAAACTGCAACTTAGCTTCATTGCAAGGGCTGGTTATCCTACCAATTCAGCATATAACTTAGGGCACATTCGGCGTATTTAGCCAAGTAGGGACTTACGGTTGTCCTACTTCCGCCCCCTCAAACTCTTTGGCCAGATCGACAAGTCGGTCCCGAATGGCGTCAGCCGTTGTCTTTCGGGCGACGATCGTGGGTTTTACCTTCATAAGGGCCATTAAACTGCCAATATCGGGCAGCCGGCCACGATAGATAAAGTCCTCGTACAGCGCATGAAAACCGGCCCGATCAAGGCCCAACTGCTCGCAGAAGACATCAATGGCCTGGCTTCGCCGGGCGATCACAAAGGCGTTGAAGCGCTTAATGATGCTGTCCTCAACATCGCCGCCGCTTTCCTTGGCGATTTTCGGGAGTTGAGTGTCGATAAAGTCCTTGAACAGGGCCCTTTTGTGGCGAAGGTCTGGATCGCTCTCCAGGACATTCAAAATCATATCGCGCAGCTGATCGAACTGCTTTGGGCCTTTTTGATGAGGTAGTTTCTCGATCAGTCCCAGGATATAGCTGACAGTCACCTCATCACGCTTTATAAGATCCACAGCAAAGTCAAAGTCAAAAAGCAGGGGCTGAATGTCATCCTCGGGATCTGGACCGCCAGTGGTTTCTCCCTCACTCTCTTGACGTTTTTTACGGCGCTCCTCACGCGCAGCGGCCTCAATGAATTCTCTCTTATCTAGGTACTTGCTCTGGTAATCCAAGAGCTCTTGGTCATCAATTCCCAGCGACCCGGTTTCAATCTCCTGACGAAACTCATTGAAGGTTTTGAGCGTGTTCTGAATGCGAAGTACATCGCGGAACTTGGCCAGGAAATCGTACTGATCTTCTTCTTTTAGAAGATCATCGACTGCGTCGGGTGACCTGGCGATCTCGCGCAGCTTCTCCACCTCTTGTTTGAAGGTCTCCTTCAGATCGGGGTAGGGCTGCATGATGACGGTACCGATCACATCAGAGGCGCTATCAGAGCCTGACTGACCGGCATTACTGTTGGCGAAAATGCTAAGCGCCTCATCAGTGGCCGCTTTAAGCCGGCGATAACATACAATGTTGCCGTGTGATTTTTTTGCATCCAAAAGTCGGTTAGTCCGCGAAAACGCCTGAATAAGCCCGTGGTGGCGCAGGTTTTTATCCACATAGAGCGTATTCAATGGCGGACTGTCAAAACCGGTCAGGAACATGTTTACTACCAGGAGGATATCCACCTCACGGCGCTTCACCCGCCTAGCCAAATCCTGGTAATACTCATAGAACGATTTGTTGTCGCTCGGATCATATGAGGTGGCAAACATCTCGTTGTAATCGGCGACACAGCCTTTCAGAAATGCCATACGGCCCTGATCGATGTTGCGCGAGCTCATATCGGGCAGGTCCTGTTCAGTGAGCCCCGAGAATTCCTCCGGCTCTCCTGGCGCGCAGCTGAAGATTGTTGCAATGCGAAGATCGTGCTTGTCTTGGTCTTTCGTGCGAGCAAACGCCTGGTAGTAGCTTTGCAGCAAATCCACACTGCTCACGCAAAACATTCCAGTGTACTCGCACTCGTAGGTCTTGATCGGGTGCAGCGACAATATGTCATCCACAATTCCGTGCACGCGCGAGGGAGACTCTAAAAATGATTTCTGCAACATTTGCTCATCGGTGAGCGCCTGCGCTGGGACCTGGCTGCCATCTTCCAGAGTTACCAGCTCCGCGGGCAACACCAAGTCACGATACTCGACCGAGAAGCGCAGCACGTTGCGATCTCGGATCGCATCAGTGATCACGTATTTATGAAGCGCCTGCCCGAAAAGATCCTCCGTGGTCTTATTGCCATACTTGGTCCTGGCTACATTGGCATCAAAAATAGGGGTGCCAGTAAAGCCAAACATCTGGCGGTTACTGAAAAAATCACAGATACGCTGGTGGGTCTCGCCAAACTGGCTGCGGTGACACTCATCAAAAATAAAGATGACTTTTTTGTCCGCAACCTCTTGGCACTGGCTCTTAAACTGCTCTTTGGAGATCGCCGCATTGAGTTTCTGGATCGTGGTCACGATCAATTTGCAGCCAGGATCGTTGAGCTGTTCAACAAGCTTTTTGGTGTTTTCGGTGGCATCCACGCTGCCGGCACTAAACGCATTGAACTCGAGCGCCGTCTGGTAATCCAGGTCCCGGCGGTCCACCACAAACATCACTTTGTCGACTTTTGGGTCGTTACTGAGGATCTGGCTGGCCTTAAAGGAGGTCAGGGTTTTACCCGACCCTGTGGTATGCCACACATACCCATCACCGCGGCCAAAGCCGACCCGCTCCAAAATCTTCTCCACCGCGTAATACTGATAAGGGCGCAGCACCATCAGCGACTGGAAAGTATCGTGAATGACGATGTAGCGAGCAATCATCTTGGATAGATGACATTTTTCTAAAAACGCTTCAGCAAAGGCCGGCAGGCGGTTGATGCGGCGGTTTTCCTTATCAGCCCACTCAAACGTAAACTGGAAATTGAGCTTGGTGTTGTTGGAGAAATACCGGGTGTCGACCCCGTTACTGATCACAAAGAGCTGGATAAACCCAAACAGGCCACTGTTGGAGTGATAGGAGGTGGAGCGATAACGCTGGATCTGATCAAAAGCACTTCGAAGGTCGGATCCGCGGGCTTTGAGCTCAATCTGAACCAGAGGCAGTCCGTTAATCAGCAGCGTGACATCGTAGCGACTATGGTTCTCGGATGAGCGATTGGTGATCTGCCGGCAGACCTGGAAGCGGTTCTGGCACCAGTGTTTGACGGAAAAAAGCTCCAGGTATTTAGGCAGACCGTCGGCGCCGAGCACATCGACCTTGCCGCGCAAAATCCGGGCGCGCTCGATGATATCGCCCTTGTTGAGCTTGTCGAGCAACTGGGCAAACTCGTCATTGGATAAAACAGTCTGGTTGTGGGCCTCGATCTGCGTGCGGAAGTTTTCAACGAGCAGTTTCTCGTGAGTGACTCCTAAAAAGCTGTAGCCCAGCTCTTGAAGCTGAGCCACCAGGGCTTTTTCCATCTCGATTTCGCTTTGTGTGGCCACCGCCATCCCCCCGTATTTATTTTGATTTCCAGTTAGCTGGCGTGCCCAAGGCATCCAACAATCAACTTTCCTCTGTTAATTGCTCTGGCCAAATCCGCTCACATATTGCCCGGTATAACGCCTGCCGCGTTTCAATATCCTGTTTTTTAAACTGCGGATGTGCGCAGAACGGCAGCTTGTGCTTGTTGGACATGGCAATAAAGTTAGGGTTGTTTTCATACGTCAGCGGACTAAGAGACTTCACCAACACGTTTTCTTTGATGTAATGAGGCTGTTTTTTATCATAAGGAAGGTCGCCGTAAGACTGGTTGGTGCCGCGAGGCAGCAACACCAGATCACCCAATCGATTGCGGTAGTTCTGGAACTCATGCTCTTGTTCAAACTCATCTTTATGACGAGAAAACTTGTCAGCCCAGATATGTTCCACTTCAAATGGCTTGCCACTGGTTGGCTGAAAATACGTCACAAAATCCGTTCCCATACCGGTCTGCTGCTCGCACCAAGCGGTCATTCGGGCCAGTAAGAACTTCACAAAACGCCTGTTCTGGCCGTGCATACGGAACCTGTCCACGCCTTCAAATGACTCCTTCATATCCGCCATTTTTTGCGTCAACAGTTCTCGTAGTTCCGGCAAATCCAGGCCGCGCAGCTCTTTAACCAAGCTGTACATGGTGTAGCGGATCGAGCTGGCGGAGAAGTTACGAAAGTTAATGGAACGACGCACCGCAAATGTTTCGATGTAAGAAGCCACGGCCCTGATTTTGGCGACCACAGCGCTATCATCGTCATCGACATTTAATGCAGCCAGCATTAGCGGATAACTGAGCGTTGGTGCGATGCCCCAGCGATTGATGTAATAGACCGGCTCCAGCCCCTTTGTTAAGGACCGCTCAGCATCCAGAATTCGCCGGTATGCTTTGAGGTAAAAGCGCATATCCTGTTGGACAAACCGCTCAAAGCTGTCTCCGGTGCTAGCATCCAGCCCCACTTTATCCAGATTGTCACGGACCCAGCTGTGGAATCGCGTTCCTATCTTTTCAAAGTCTTCGTTTTTCGAGCCAGCTCTCCCAGGACGGATGCTATCGGCATAACGGGCACGCAACCAAGACTGGAAAAAGCGCTGATCTTCGTCCTTGTCATAAGCCTTGAGCTGCAACATGCTTTGCTTCCACATCTCATTTGCCTGGTGCCGTTTTGCAGGCTGATCGAACCGCGACAACACATAACCCTTTAGCATTTCCGAAGGCGTTAGGTTAAGGCCGCGGTCGTTCATCGTTTCAAATATGGTGTAAGCGTTCTCGTCCGAGTATGCAATGATCTCGACCATAATCACGTTGTACTTCAGCCAGTCGATAAAAAACGGAAAAGCATCACTCTTCAATTCTTCCGGGAAGGCTCGCACAATATCCTGATAACGCTCTGCCATGTTGCGGGTTGATTCGGTGGCACTGTCGTCCGGTTGGTATTCACCTTGGTTGAATAGGCTTTCCAGACAGGGGATACGCTCTTCCACAGTGATATTGAACGATTTGCTGCCACGTAATTCAGAAAAAATCATCGGTTTGATTTCTTCTTTAAAGCCACTATCTTTCTGCTGGTTGTGTAGGTATATCAAGAACAGGGTCAGCGAGGTTAAGCGCTGCTGGCCATCAATAATGCTGCGCTTGCCATCTTTACTGCTGACCACAAATGGGCCAAGGTAATAATTGTTGTACTGCTCACCCTGCTCACGCTTGTCGCCAGGGCTATACTCCGCCAGAAAAGCTGAGGTCAGGTCTGTTACCAGTTCTTCAATATGCTTTTCAGCCCAGCTGTACTCGCGCTGGAAGTAGTCCACCGTGTATTTCTGCTGGTTGAGCACATCGAACAGGTTCCGATGGCGGGCCTCAATTTTGTTCTCTAGCTGGCTCATTCATACCTCCTTGTTCAGCTCAATGTGACGCGGCGCTTACCTGTGAGTAGCTGCTGCATCAAGGCTTTCTTCTGAATTTTTATGTTGTTAATACGCTGTTCGAGGGCTTCGATTTCATCCCTAGCAGTGTTCAGTACACGAGCAATCGCTTGCTGTTCATCCAGCGACGGAACTGCGACCTTAATCTTTTCAATAGTGGTTTTTGAGAGGCTTGGAACGCCAGAGGCCTCATTATGAGCTTTCCAATTTATTGAACAAAACAAGTGATAAATATAATGAGGATCGCTACAGTTAAAGCTATGGGTATAAAATAAAGTATCTACCGTCCAAAACTTTCCGTGTAGCATAAAAGGGTTATCAATAGTTCCTTTGCGACCGATGCAAACACTGTCCCCATCATACAAGTAGTCATTGACAGAGAGCATATACCCCCCGGTTCCATGGACAGGGATGTTCCCGCTTCCCAAATGCTTGTAATCTTTTCCGCTTCCGATTTTGAGAAGATCACCAATCGAACATTTCTTCCACTCCCCCTCAAACCCCGGCAACCTGGTCCCCCCGGTCAACAATTTCTGCATCAGCGCCTTCTTGCGTTGCCGGCTATTTGCCACCAAATCCTCATTGGCGGCGATGGCCTCGTCCCAGGTTGAGAGAATTTCGGCGATTTTCTTTTGTTCGGGTAGGCTTACTATCCGCGCAGGTATGCGAGCGAAATCTTTAAAATATAGGCGTAATCGATCCTCTGTCAAACCATAGGAATATGCCCAAAACGAATAAATCAATCTCGGGGTTTTAAAGAGATATTCTGCATATCTTGAGTTAATATTTTTCTTAGGCTTCAATGCCACGTACGCAGGACTTACCAAACCATCACGATCAGCACGCCCGAGTGCGCCCTGCCATGCACGCATCATGTTATAAGCTATATAGCCTTCTCTAACTAACAAATGTTCATCAGCTGCAAGATTTGTATCAGATTTTCTTTCTAAAGACTCTCTTGTTACAAGGCCGTCGTTAAGAGTCACCGAAAGTAAAGGCAGGCCCTCATATCCCTTTTCCCTGCTAGAGCTAAAGCAATCACCGAGTAAAGTTGTCATCTCAGCCTCCATAATTTAACTCCTTTAGATAGGCAGTCATTCTTCCGTTAAGTTCTGCTATTTTTTGCTCTAAAGGTTTCCGCTCCGTCAGCACGACTGCCAAATCAATTTCCTCTTCTTCCTGAAACGTATCCACGTACCGTGGAATGTTCAAGTTGTAGTCGTTCTCTGCGATCTGGCTCAGTGGCGCCAGGAAGCTGTATTTATCGATGGTCTTGCGATCACACAGAGTTTTGATGATTCTATCGACGTGCGAGTCCAGCAGAATGTTCTGGTTGGTTCCCTGCTCGAACTCACGGCTGGCATCAATAAAGAGCACGTTTTCGTTGTCTTCACGGCACTTTTTGAAGACCAGTATTGCTGCCGGGATACCAGTCCCAAAGAACAGGTTAGCAGGCAGTCCAATGACTGCATCCAGCGCATTCATCTCCCGAATGATATGCTCCCGGATATGGCCTTCCGCCGCACCGCGGAAGAGCACGCCATGCGGCACCACGACTGCAGCGGTGCCATTGTCATCGAGCTGGAACAACATATGCTGGATAAAGGCCATGTCCGCTTTGGACTTGGGCGCCAGTTTTCCGTACGGGGAGAAACGGTCATCGTTTAGCAGTAGCGGGTTCGCTGACCAGTCAAGCGAGAAGGGCGGATTCGCGACGATCGCCTCAAAGCGATGGTCTAGATGCTGCGGCCGCTCCAGGGTGTCATCCTGTTTGATGTCAAAATCCTTGTAATGCACACCGTGCAAGATCATGTTCATGCGGGCCAGGTTGAAGGTAGTCCGGTTGTATTCCTGACCGTAGAATCGGCCGACCTTATTTACTTGTTTTGCTACCCGAAGCAGCAGCGATCCGGATCCGCAGGTCATGTCATACACAGTTTTGAGATTGTCTTTGCCCATAGCCACCGCCCGGGCTAGGATCTCGGAGACTTTTTGGGGGGTGTAAAATTCACCTGCTTTTTTTCCGGCATCGGAAGCGAAGTTGCTGATCAGGTATTCGTAGCTATCCCCTAACACATCAGCGTCAACTTCGTCCAAGCGAAAATCGATTTCACCCAGCCGGCTAAGCACATCACGAATGATCTTGTTGCGATCATCAGGCGTTTTGCCGAGCTTGGATGAGTTCAGATCAAGATCTTCAAACAGATGCACAAAGTCAGCTTCGGACTCCTGGCCTCGGGTACTTTCTTCGATATCGCGCAGTACCTTGGCTAGATCGCCGATGATAAATGCTTCTTTGTCATCGCGAATCTGCTTGGCAATGGCGCTGAAGAGCTGGTCCGGGTTCAGGTGGTAGCCCAGCGTGTCCACTGCCTCTTCCCGGACCGCCTCGATGATCTCTGCATCACTGGCCGGATCGAGCTGAGTATAATCCAGACCATCTTCTGATAGCGCCTCTTGGGCGATACTCAGCAGGCGCTCGGAGAGGAACTTGTAAAAAATAAAGCCCAGGATGTAATCGCGATATTCATCACCGGCCATGCGCCCGCGAAGCAGGTTGCAGATCCCCCAAAGCTGCTGTTGAAGTTGACGTTTTTGCTCTTCAGACATTCGTTAAATCCTTATAAAAAATCTAGACAATTTGGGGTGTTGAACGTTCTTACTTCAAAGCGAATATCCCTCTCGCTTTAGCGAAGCGTTGAGTGTTGTCCTGCTCACCTTGAAATGATCAGCAATCTCAGCCTTACTCATGAGAGGGTTCGATAGCATGGCGGCTGCTTTTTTTACATCCTGAGATGACATAGAGGGTCGCCGACCACCTTTCCGGCCACGAGCACGCGCAGCTGCAAGCCCGGCCTTTGTTCGCTCCAAGATAAGGCTGTGCTCAAATTCAGCTAGGGCGCCAAATATATGGAAAATGAGCTTGCCGCTCGCGCTGGTCGTATCGATAGACTCAGTCAGTGATCGAAAGCCAATCTCACGCTGATGCAGATCCTCGATGATCTCAACCAGGTCTTTCAGCGACCGGGCCAGCCGATCCATCCTCCATACAACTAAAGTGTCGCCGTCACGCAAGGTGCGAAGACAGGAGGTCAGTTCAGGGCGAGCTCTGAGTGTACCGGTCATCTTTTCAGTAAAGATCTCCCGACAACCAGCCTGCTTGAGAGCGTTAATTTGAAGCTCAGCATCTTGATCTTGGGTGCTGACTCGGGCATAACCAATAATCATAAGGAAACGTACCTAATCTGTTCGTAGATTGTTGTACGGGTTTATGATCGAATTTGCAACCAAAAAAGAGGGACTAGACGAATTCTATGAAGCATCCAGAAACAACCGTTTAAAGATGATATCAGGATATACGGGGACTCAGCGCTTAGACCAGTGTCCTAATCGGACTATTGCCCTTAGCGACAATATGGTTGATAAGTTAAATTTTCGTAACGGCTGGGTATGCTCACAGTCATTGGGTTCACTAGCGAGCATTTTCATAACTTATTGTTTTTTATATCTATATCGTTATTAAAAATGCAAAACTGCCGGGCGAAAGCTACTAGTATTGGCATCTAGTCGCTTTCGCCAAGCATCAACTTACGGGTTATTAAGGCAACTTATGTGTTCCCATACATGCCCCACACAACCCCTTTTGCTAGATATCCAGATTCTGGACAGCCAGGGCATTTGACTCGATAAATTCACGGCGCGGATCTACCTGGTCACCCATCAGCGTCGTGAACAGTTGGTCAGCACTGATCGCGTCCTCGATAGTGACCTGCAACATACGCCTCGCTTCCGGATCCATGGTGGTTTCCCAAAGCTGAGCCGGGTTCATTTCACCCAGTCCTTTGTATCGCTGCAAATAGTGGCCCTTCATGGCATCGTCAGTCAGCCATTGCAGAGCTTCCGTAAAGGTCTTGATCTCCTGCTTCTTTTCTCCCCGTTGTACATAGGCACCGGGTTCGATCAGGCCCTCAAGCATCACGCCAAGTCGGGTCAGTGAGCGATACTCGCCAGAATTAAAGAAATCTTTCGAGAAACGGTACTCACGCGTCAGGCCGTGGAGGCTATGGACGATCTCTGGCAGGAAGATATGGCGCTCGGGATCCTCGTAAGGGCGCATGATATAGCCTTGCGCCGTTTTCGGATGCAGGTCATGCAGTTCCTTGTTAAGCTTTTCCAGCCAAGTGGTGATACCGGCCTCAGTATACTCCGCTTCGGTCAAAGGCTGGGTGAACACAATTGCCTCCATGACCTCTGACGGGTAGAGTCGCTCCAGACGTTCAATCATGCTGTAAGTGGTATTGTACTGCCGTACCATCTCTTCCAGCGCGTCACCGGATATGGCCGGCGCGCCCGGGTTTACATGCAAGCTGGAGCCGTCGAGTGCGATTTGGGTCTGGTATTTGCGAAGCTCACCTTCGTCTTTCAGATACTGTTCGTGTTTGCCTTTGCGTACCTTGTACAACGGTGGTTGCGCAATGTAGATGTATCCTCGCTCAACAAGTTCATGCATTTGCCGGAAGAAAAACGTCAACAACAGGGTGCGAATGTGCGAGCCGTCCACGTCAGCGTCGGTCATGATAATGATGCGGTGATAACGCAATTTATCTGCAGAGAACTCTTCTTTGCCTATTCCGCAGCCCAGCGCTTTGATCAAGGTACCAATTTCGGCTGAACTCAGCATTTTATCAAAACGGGCTTTTTCCACGTTAAGGATTTTGCCTTTGAGCGGCAAAATCGCCTGGTTTTTGCGGTTTCGACCCTGTTTGGCAGATCCGCCCGCCGAGTCACCCTCCACAATGTAAAGTTCAGACAGGGCAGGGTCCTTTTCCTGGCAATCCGCCAGCTTGCCTGGCAAACCAGCCATGTCGAGCGCTCCTTTTCGGCGGGTCATTTCACGCGCTTTACGCGCGGCTTCCCGCGCTCTTGCCGCGTCGATCATTTTGCTGACGATCTGCTTGGCTTCCTGCGGGTTCTCCAGCAGAAAGTCTGTGAAATGGCCGACCATTTCTTGCTCAACGGCGGTTTTAACTTCGGACGATACCAGCTTATCCTTGGTCTGGGAGGAGAATTTTGGGTCGGGTACTTTGACCGATATGACCGCGGTCAGTCCTTCCCGGGCGTCATCACCCGTGGTCATGACTTCCTTGCCTTTTTTGGCAGCGACTTCTTTGTCGATATAGGTTTTCAGCACGCGCGTCAGGGCGCTGCGGAAACCCGCCATGTGAGCACCGCCGTCGCGTTGCGGGATGTTGTTGGTGTAGGGGAATATGTTTTCCTGGTAGCTGTCATTCCACTGCAGGGCGATTTCAACACCAATCCCATCATCCGGACGATCGACCTGGAAGTGAAAAATCTTGTTGATCGTGGTCTTATTCTTGTTCAGATACTCGACGAAAGCGCGCAATCCACCGTCATATTTGTAGGTATCGGTTTTGCCACTTCGCTCATCCTTGAGGACAATGGCAACGCCTGCATTCAGAAAGGCAAGCTCACGGAGCTTCTTGGCAAGAATGTCGTAATGAAACTCTATATTCTTGAAGGTAGCTGTCGAGGGTTTGAAAAAGGTTTCGGTGCCGGTGATACTGGTGTCACCGACGATGCCCAAAGGCGCCTGAGGGACACCATGAACGTAGAACTGTTCATGCACTTTACCACCGCGGCGGATCGTCAGTTTGAGCTCTTCAGATAGGGCGTTTACCACGGACACACCGACACCGTGAAGACCACCAGACACCTTGTAACTGTTATCGTCGAATTTGCCACCCGCGTGAAGGACGGTCATGATCACTTCCGCAGCAGAGACGCCCTCTGTGTGCATCTCCGTCGGGATCCCGCGCCCGTTGTCGGAGACCGTTATTCCTTCGCCGGGATGAACGACAACACGTATCTCATCGCAATGGCCCGCAAGGGCCTCATCGATTGAGTTATCAACCAGTTCGAACACCATATGGTGCAGACCGGTGCCGTCTTCCGTATCACCGATATACATACCTGGCCGTTTGCGCACCGCATCGAGGCCCTTAAGCACCTTGATACTGGACGAATCGTAGGTTGATTCATTAGACATGCTGTTCTCCGCTTGTGTTACTGATATGACTGTATTTTACCATGTTCCACGTGGAACTTTCCTGATCTCTCGACGATTAACGCATCAAGATCAAGGTCTTTTGCCTCTACGGCTGTGAGCAGGCATTGAGCGCCGGAATCAGCTAAAATCGCCAGCACTCGGTTTCTATTAGGCCTGTCCAGTTCGGATGCCAGATCGTCAATCAGATAGGTACACTGATAGTCACCACGTCCCGCAACGTTGGCATCGGCCGCACTGCGCTCTACAAACCTGCCCATCGCGATTTTCAGGGCACACACCAACATTTTGAGCTGTCCTCGACTGAGCAACTCAGTCGCAATAACACCATTTATCTTGATAACGAAGTCCGCTCTGTGTGGACCATTGAGCGTCATGCCGTACTTGATATCCCTGGCACGCTGCTCCCGCAACACGGTAGCAAACTCATGATCACTATCCCAGCCTGCCTTGTATTCAACGACCACTTCACGGCCCGGTAGCAGCTCTTTAAGCAAGGCTTCAAGCAGACTGGAAAAGGACTCGATGATGGTCTTTCTGCTTTCATGTATCGACTGACCGAGACCCGCCAGCTCAACATCCCATGCATCGAGCTGAGCATGCAGACCAGTAGAGACATTTTTCAGCAAGCTGTTGCGATGCGCTATGCCACGTCGGTAGGCTCGCCAGTCTTCCAGGTAAGAGTGTTCCACGTGGAACACAGCCCAGTCCAGAAAGCGCCGGCGCAACTTACCACTACCTTCCAGCAGCTGGAAACTTTCTGTATTTAACACCTGCAGAGGAAGCGTTGCCGCCACCGTTTGCCAATTTCGCTGCTGCTCCCCGTCATACTTTAATTCGTTCTTTCCAGTGCGAGATTTCAACAGTCCAATACGACCTTGCTTTCCCAAATCAGCGAACACCAGGAAGTCCCGTTGACTGCGATTTACCAGGGGATCTATTTTGTGAGTGCGGAAAGAACGGCCCACGCTGAGGACGTGAATTGCCTCCAGCAGGCTGGTTTTACCACTTCCGTTGACACCGGAAAAAAGATTAAAACCAGGGGAGAGAGCAAGATCGACCGCCTCCAGATTCCGGAAGCGGTCTACCATCAGCCTTTGGATAACAGCCATGTAATCCCGGGGCCAGGCCTGTTAAAGCCGCATGGGCATGACAACATAGAGCGCATCAGAAGCGGAAACCGCTTCCAGCAAGGCACTGCTATTGGAGTCAGATAACGTAAATTTGACCTTATCGCTGTCCAGTACATTCAGGACATCGATGAGATAGGCCACATTAAAACCAATCTCCAATGCCTCTCCTTCATACTCCACCGCAACCATGTCCTCAGCTTCTTCCTGTTCCGGATTGTTGGCAACGACTTTTAACTCGTTCTGACCTAGCTGAAGATTCACACCACGGTACTTTTCATTGGACAGAATCGATGCGCGACTGAATGCATGACGGAGCAACGTACGTTCACCAATCACCGTTTTATTGCCACCTTTGGGTAACACCCGCTGGTAATCCGGGAATTTTCCGTCAACAAGTTTGGAGGTAAACGTGAAGTCTTTCAGACGGGCGCGAATATGGCCCGCGCCGAACACCAGCACCAGTTCGTCCTCCGAGGGCTCAGACAACAGGCGCGACAGCTCCAACACGCCTTTACGCGGCACAATGATCTGCTGAACGTCGTCCACACCCGTACTGATACCGGTGGTGTGCATGGCCAAGCGATGGCCATCCGTCGCTACTACCCTGAACCAGGAACTGCCCAACTCAAACAGCATACCATTGAGATAATACCGGACGTCCTGTTGCGCCATGGCAAATGCACAAGAATCGATCAGGTGTTTCAACTCATGCCCACTGATACCTATCTCGTAAGTGCCGGGCTCATCAACCGTCACCGGGAAGTCGGAAGCGGGGAGGGTAGCCAGCGTAAAACGACTGCGCCCGGCTTTGACAACAAACTTGCCATCATCAAGCGTAAAATCCAGCACCGCATCATCGGGCAGAGATTTGCAAATATCCATCAGCTTGCGACCTGGCACCGTGATCTCGCCGGGACGGCTACCTGTGTTCACGGGTACCCGACCAATCAGCTCTACCTCCAGGTCGGTCCCGGTGATTTCCAAAATGTCGTCTTTAAGTGTCAGCAGTACATTCGCCAGCACCGGCAACGTGTGACGACGCTCTACAACACCCGCCGCCAGTTGCAGGGGCTTGATGATTGCATCCCTGGAAATTGTAAATTGCATATTCCGATCTCAGATAAGCGTTGTGTTTATGATTCTATTGCTGCCCCATAGACGGCCCGTCATCAGGTAGTCAGCGCTCGCAACAGGTTATTATAGTCTTCCGCCAGATCCTGCGAATCGCCCCGCAGTTTTTTGATCTGTTTGCACGCATGCAACACGGTCGTATGATCACGGCCACCAAACGCATCGCCTATTTCCGGCAGACTGTGATTGGTCAATTCCTTGGCCAGGCACATGGCAATCTGCCGTGGGCGGGCGACAGACCGGTTACGACGCTTGGACAGCATGTCAGACATCTTGATCTTATAATATTCTGCGACCGAGCGCTGAATATTATCAATGGAAACCAGCTTTTCATGCAGCGCAAACAAATCGCGCAACGCTTCACGTACCAGATCCAGGTCAATCTTACGCCCGACAAAATTGGCGTGAATAATAACTTTCTTGAGCGCCCCTTCAAGCTCACGGACATGCGAGCGCAAGCGCTGCGCAATAAACATGGCCGCATCACCAGGTAATTCTACATTGCTCTGGGCAGCTTTGTTGATCAGAATGGCTGCGCGGGTCTCGAGTTCAGGCGGTTCCACCGCAACACTCAGGCCCCAGCCAAACCGCGACTTCAACCTTTCCTCCAAGCCATTGATTTCTTTATGATATTTATCGCTGGTCAGAATGATCTGCTGGCCCCCTTCTAGCAGGGCATTAAACGTATGGAAAAACTCCTCCTGGGAGCGTTCCTTGCCAGCAAAAAACTGGATATCGTCAATTAACAGTGCATCGACAGAGCGGTAGTAGCGTTTGAATTCGTTGATGGCATTAAGCTGCAGCGCCGTCACCATGGTCGCCACAAAGGTCTCGGAGTGCAGATACACAACCTTGGCATTGGGTTTGCGGGCCAACATGAAGTTGCCGATTGCATGCATCAAATGGGTTTTACCCAAGCCTACACCGCCATATATAAACAGTGGGTTATAGGCACCGCCGGGATTGTCTGCCACCTGGAGCGCGGCCGCCCGGGCAAGCTGGTTTGATTTGCCTTCAATAAAATTGTCGAAGGTGTTTTCATGATTGAGCGAGCCTTTATGCCTAAGCTTGCCCTCAATGATCAACTCCATGTTGCGCCCGGAGCGTTTGCTCTGACCCCCACCGCTAAAGGATTTGCCCGACAGGGCATCCTTAAGTTCGGTATCCGCGTGATTCGCAGGTTCTACCAGACTCAGATGCGAGCTTGATGCCGGCATTGACACACCGGCAGGGGGCACCTGTATCGCCGGCGGTTTCCTGTCGTCGTCAAACATGCGCTGGTGCTGCTGCACGGGCACCTGCCGTCCGGCATGATCGCCGACAGCAGCCGCAACGACTGTGGGCCGGGGCGCCTGCCGGCTACCGACTTCCAGAAAGATACCCACCTGCTCACCATCGGTATGGCGATGCACCAGCTCGCTGATACGGGCATAAAATTTATCTTTAACCCATTCCTGGACAAACCGGTTGGGCGCACGAAGCGTGAGGCCTTCTTTTGAGGCCTCTGCCTGCAAAGGACGAATCCAGGTATTAAATTGCTGGGATGGGAGCTCATCCCTGAGGTGATCAACACACCGCTGCCAAGTTGCTAGAAGCACGACTTTCACTACCCTGTAGTCTGTTATTGTGTGAACAAAGTGATTAACAAGCGCAAATTCTAACCCGCTGAAGCACACTTATCCACACAATCAAGCGAGATTTTATCCGTTCAAGGTAATATTTCTTTTATTTAAATATCAAAAACTTAATAAATAAAAGCCGAAAAAACAAGGTATTTTGCGAGGCAATATAAACCGTGATCGGTAAAATTTATACACAGGACATCCTGTGGATAACTTGTTACTAACAGGGTATAAGCAGGGGATGGCTTTTGAAGCGCCCGATGTGCCTGCAATACAAGGAATCTATTGCATAAACTCAGTAAAACATCTAGAATTCGCGCTCTTTAATTTATCCGAACTTTTTATTCGGACAGCCACTTACTGAATCACCCTGGATCGCCATTATGAAAAGAACTTTCCAACCAAGTCTGCTGAAACGCGCCCGAACTCACGGTTTCCGTGCCCGTATGGCAACCCGTGGTGGTCGTCTGGTTATCAAGCGTCGTCGTTCACGAGGCCGCGCCAAGCTGTCCGCCTGATCTGACTGACTAGAGCTGCATGTGACCGACCAGCAAATAACCAGTCATCATGGTTTTGGTAGAAATCTGCGGCTCCTGACGGCTTCTGACTACAAGGCCGTCTTCGGCCAGGCAGAATTCAAGGTATCCTGCGCCCAGTTCCTGATACTGGCTATCAGACACGGCCATGTTAACCCAAGACTGGGCCTGGTCATCGCCAAGAAAAATGTTCGCCTGGCAGTACAACGAAATCGAGTCAAACGGCTGAGTCGCGAATCCTTCCGCCACCATCAGCATTTGCTCACCGGGCTGGACATCGTTATTCTTGCCCGTAAAGGACTGAGCGATATGGACAACGCTGCCATTGCTCAGCTGCTGGAAAAACTGTGGCAGGATCTTGTCCGACGCCGCGACCGCCAGGCTAAACAACAGAGCACTAAATAGCTGCGAGATAACGGGTGACTTAACATGCTGGCTAAGTTCGCTATCAAGCTGATCACTGTCTACCAGTACACCCTGAGTCCTTTTATTGGCAATCAATGCCGTTTTTATCCCTCCTGCTCACATTACACTCAGGACGCCATTGCCTGTCACGGTGTTGTGAAAGGATGTTATCTTGGTACTCGCCGCATTCTCCGCTGTCATCCCTGGCATGAAGGCGGTTTTGACCCTGTCCCAGGCAGTCACACTCACTCTGACGGTGAAACGTCTTCAACCAATAAGTAGCCTTTACTCATGGACTATATTCGATACGCGCTCCTGGCCGGTCTGGCCGTTGTCAGTTACATGCTCCTGCTGGCCTGGCAGGAAGACTATCCGTCATCCGCGCCCACGCCCACGCCAGACGTAGTACAAAGCCAACAGAGCAATGGCGATGTGCCCGCTGTCAACAGCACTACCCCGGCCTCCGACTCACCCTCGGATATTCCCTCAGACATACCGTCGGACATCCCAGTCGTGGCTAATGCTTCCTCAACAGATAGCAACGCCCAGAATAGCGATACGCTCATCACCGTGAGCACCGATGTCCTCAACGTCACCATCGACCGTCGCGGCGGCGACATCGTGTTTGTATCACTGCCCGAACATTACACGCAGATTGACACGCCGGATGAACCGTTTGTCCTGTTGGAGAACACCACCCTTAGAACCTACGTCGCCCAGAGTGGCCTGATCGGCCAGAATGGCATTGATGGCGCCGAACGCGCCCTGTATACCGCCAGCGCCGCCAGTTATGCACTGGCACCGAATCAGGACGTACTGAACGTGGATCTGCGCTACACCGACAATAACGGCGTTGAGATAACCAAACGTTTCAGCTTTGAGCGTGACAATTACCTGATCGATATTGTCTACGACGTTACCAACCCCAATGACATGCCCTGGCAGGCCAACATGTTTGGCCAGATTAAACGCAGCAACTATGAGGATCCCACGCAGGCCAGTGGTTTCGGCATGGCCAGCTTTCTGGGCTTCGCCACGACTTCCAACGACGACAATTACGTGAAGATCCCCTTTGACGAGGTAGAAGAACGGCCCTCACACGAAATCGACGGTGGCTGGGTTGCCCTGGGTCAGCACTACTTCATTTCCGCCTTTGTTCCGCCACAACAGGCACGCAACAGTTTTTCCTTCCGACGCAACAGCCAAAACGAATATATCGGCGGTTTTACCAGCTCCGAATTCGTGGTTGCGCCCAACAGTAACAACGTTCAGCAAATGTCTTTTTACGCCGGTCCCAAGGACCAGTATCGACTGGGTGAGATCGCGCCCTGGCTGGACCGCACCATTGACTATGGCTGGTTGTGGTTTGTTGCCTCGCCAATTTACTGGCTGCTGACACAGATCAATGACGTCATCGGCAACTACGGCTGGTCGATCCTCATCCTGACTGTCATCGTCAAAGGCATATTCTTCAAACTGTCCGCCACCAGCTATCGCTCCATGGCCAACATGCGGCGCGTCATGCCCAAAATGAACCAGCTCAAAGAGCGCTATGGCGATGACAAAATGAAGCTCCAGAAAGCTACTATGGAGCTGTATAAAAAAGAGAAGATCAACCCTTTTGGCGGCTGTTTGCCGATGCTGGTGCAAATGCCGGTGTTTATCGCGCTTTACTGGGTGTTACTGGAAGGGGTGGAACTGCGTCACGCCCCCTGGATTCTGTGGATCAACGACCTTTCGGTCATGGATCCGTATTTTGTATTGCCGTTGCTGATGGGCGCGTCAATGTATGTGCAGTTTATGCTTAACCCGACACCTCAGGATCCCACCCAGGCCAAAATCATGAAGTTCATGCCAGTGGTGATGACGGTCTTCTTCCTCTGGTTCCCGGCCGGTCTGGTTCTGTACTGGCTGGCTAACAGTGTTCTGGGTATCGCCCAGCAGTGGTATATCACGCGCAATATCGAGGCTGAATATGCTGCCAAAGAGGCCGCCAGAAGCTAAACCACGCGCCCGGATAGATTATTGATGTTACGCGCATCAGACACGGACACGATATGTGCAGTCGCCACACCGCCTGGTCGCAGCGGTGTGGGTATTGTGCGAGTGTCCGGTCCCGGCTGCTCAGATATCGCCAACGCCATCCTGCATTTTTCGCCCGCTCCCCGCTATGCCCACTATTGCCCGTTTCACGACAACAGCGGCGATATTATTGATCAGGGCATTGCCCTGTACTTTCCAGGCCCCCACTCCTTTACCGGTGAAGATGTACTGGAACTGCAGGGCCATGGCGGTTACTACATCATGGATGCCCTGCTGCAGATTGCCCTGGCCGCCGGCGCCCGGCTGGCCCGGCCTGGCGAGTTCACGGAACGTGCCTTCCTGAACGACAAGGTCGATCTGGCGCAGGCTGAAGCCATCGCCGATCTGATCGACAGCCATTCGGCGGAGGCGGCCAAAAGTGCGATGCGTACCTTGCAGGGCGAATTCTCGAGACTGATTGACAGACTCGCCGAATCCATCACCATGCTGCGCGTTTATCTGGAAGCCGCCATTGATTTCACCGATGAGGAGATCGACTTTCTTAGCGAGGGCAACGTCGCCGAGAAACTGGACGCCATCATCCTGACACTGGACCGGGTGCTCGAACAGGCCCGGCAGGGCGCCCTGATCCGAGAAGGCATGGCCGTGGTCATCGCCGGTAAACCCAATGCCGGCAAATCCAGTCTGCTGAATGCGCTGGCAGGCAAAGACTCTGCCATTGTCACCGACATTGCCGGCACGACCCGCGATGTACTCAGCGAGCAGATCACCATTGATGGTATGCCCCTGCACATCACCGACACCGCGGGATTACGGGACAGTGATGATGTCGTTGAGCAAGAAGGCATCAGACGCGCGGTCAAGGCAGTGCAACAGGCGGATCGCATACTGCTGGTGGTCGACGCCGCTCAGGAAACCGTCAACACCGGCAATATCAAGGCCTACCTGCAAAGCCCCGGTTTTGAAGCGCTGAACCATGCGCTGGATACTGCCAGACTGACCATCATCCACAACAAAATTGACCTGCAGGCTGGCTCTCCGGCGCTGCTGTCAGCCGATCATGCAACCAACGCCAGTGTCATTCGCCTGTCAGCCAAACAGAACGCCGGTATCGATTTACTGCGTCAGCACCTGAAAGACTGTATGGGCTTTCAGGCGACCGCAGAGGGTGGGTTTATTGCCCGCCGTCGCCACCTGGATGCCTTGCGCAAAACCCGAGAATGTCTGGAACAGGCCCGTATCCAGCTTTCACAGCATGCAGCAGCCGAGCTCGTTGCCGAAGATCTGCGTCATGCACATCGTCATCTGGGTGAAATTACCGGTGCCGTGACCACGGACGACCTGCTGGGACGTATTTTCTCCAGTTTCTGCATCGGCAAATAACTTTTCTTACCTGTTCCCAAGCTGCCCAGAAACTGTGCATAAAACCGCAATCTCTGTGTATAAGTTTTTATTAAAAACTGCTCAAATTTTGCCTTGTGGATAACAAGGGCATTTCTGCACAGCTTGATAAACGCTTGGCGGCAGCTTGAGCAGTGTTTGTTAACCGATCTATACAGTCAGTATCATATTGTTAATTATAATAAAAAAAGGCTTGTCTACAGAAAACCGGTTTACCATTAGTATTAACAGTATTAAGTCTTTATGTTTTATCTATAACTATATCTATTATATTTAATCATCCATGTGAATAAGATTTGCTTGTGGATTATTTTCCATCACAAGCCTTTAAATTTGCGTTACAAGGCTTATACTTAGCACCCTTTTCAAATTTCGAAACTTCAGTCTATGGATTTTTCCAAGCGATATGACGTGATCGTGGTCGGTGGTGGCCATGCTGGCACCGAGGCCGCCCTGGCGGCAGCCCGTTCCGGCGTGAAGACTCTGCTGCTGACGCACAATATCGAAACCCTGGGGCAGATGTCCTGCAACCCGGCCATCGGCGGCATTGGCAAGAGCCACCTGGTGCGCGAAATTGATGCGCTCGGTGGTGCCATGGCCAAAGCCACCGACCTGGCCGGAATCCAGTTCCGTGTGCTGAACAGCAGCAAGGGTCCGGCCGTGCGTGCTACCCGGGCTCAAGCTGACCGCGCTCTGTACCGTTCGGCTATTCGCAACATGCTTGAACGTCAGGAAAACCTAGATATATTTCAACAGGCTGCAGATGACCTGATTCTTGATGGCGAGCGCGTTGACGGTGTGGTCACGCAAATGGGCGTACGCTTTTTTGCGCCTACCGTGGTGCTCACCACAGGCACCTTCCTCGGTGGCAAAATTCATATCGGCCTGCAAAACACGTCAGGAGGTCGGGCCGGTGATCCACCGTCGATCAGACTGGCCGACCGGTTGCGTGAGTTGCCCTTCAATGTCGGGCGTCTGAAAACCGGCACACCGCCGCGTATTGACGCCCGGTCTGTGGACTTCTCTGTCATGCAGGCACAGCCAGGTGATACGCCATTGCCGGTGATGTCATTCATGGGCCGGGTAGAGGACCATCCGGAACAGATAAACTGTTATATAACAGCCACTAACGAACGTTGTCATGAGATCATACGCGGTGGACTGGATCGATCGCCGATGTACTCAGGTGTTATCGAAGGGATCGGCCCGCGTTATTGTCCGTCCATCGAAGACAAGGTCATGCGATTCGCCGACAAGACTTCCCATCAGATTTTTGTCGAGCCCGAAGGACTGAACACCAACGAGCTTTATCCCAATGGCATCTCCACCAGCCTGCCGTTTGATGTGCAGATTGAGCTGGTGCGTCAGATCAGGGGATTTGAGAACGCACATATCACGCGACCCGGTTATGCCATCGAGTATGATTTCTTTGATCCGCGGGATCTGCGTCATTCTCTGGAAACCCGCTTTATCAAAGGCCTGTATTTTGCCGGCCAGATCAACGGCACCACCGGCTATGAAGAAGCCGGGGCACAGGGGTTGCTGGCCGGTATCAACGCCGCTCGCGCTGCCCGCGAGCTGGAAAGCTGGTGTCCGCGCCGCGATCAGGCTTACATCGGCGTCCTGGTCGATGACCTGATCAGCATGGGGACCACAGAGCCCTATCGCATGTTTACCAGCCGGGCGGAATACCGTTTGCTGCTGCGTGAGGACAATGCCGATCTGCGATTGACCGGTGTGGGCCGTGACATGGGCCTGATTGATGATGAGCGCTGGCAGGCGTTTTGCCGGAAGCAGGGCAGCATTGACGAAGAATTGAAACGCCTGAAGTCAGTCTGGGTGCAACCCGGAACCGACAAGGAAGCCGCCATCAGTGGGTTGCTGGATAAACCATTGGGTCGCGAATACAGTCTGGCGGATTTGCTGGCACGCCCGGAACTGAGCTACCAGACCTTGCGGGAAGTCCTGCACGACACTTCAATCAAATTGCCGGAGCTGGACCCACAGGTCACTCAGCAGGTTGAGATTCAGCTTAAATATCAGGGTTACATAAATCGCCAGGAAGAGGATATCCAGAAGCTGAAACGTCAGGAGAATACTGCCTTGCCGGCTGACTTCGATTATCAGCACATGGAAGGTCTGTCCAACGAGCTCAAGCAGAAGCTGCAGGCAGCCAGACCCGACACCATTGCCCGCGCTGCCAGAATTCCAGGCATGACGCCGGCTGCCGTATCGCTGTTGCTGATCTATCTGAAAAAATATCAGGCAGTCAGAACCCGGCAAAGCGCCTGACGATATTGCCTGACCGGGATATAACTACAATGGATCTGTCCAAGCAATTACATCAGGGACTGGTTGAGATGGGCCTCGACCTGAGCGATGCGCGGCAAGCCGCCATGATCGATTACGTCAACCTGCTCGACAAGTGGAATCAGGCATTCAACCTGTCGGCGGTCCGTGATCCGCGCGACATGGTGTCGCGTCACCTGCTCGACAGCCTTAGCCTGCTGCCTCGCATCCGGGAACTGAGCACGGGCAAGGCGGATTTTAACATCCTTGATGTGGGTACCGGGCCGGGATTGCCGGGCATTCCACTGGCGCTGAGCCTGCCCGGGATCAATTTTGTGCTGCTGGACAGTAATGGCAAAAAAACCCGCTTCGTGTTTCAGGCTGTGATGGCGCTGGGGTTAAAGAATGTCAAAGTTGAACACGCGCGCATCGAAAGCTACCAAAGTACCGGCCAACTTGATATTGTCGTAAGCCGGGCATTTTCGTCGCTGGCCGACTTTGCCCTGGGTTGTGAACATCTTTGTGGCCCTGATACACGCTTGCTGGCGATGAAAGGCCTGTACCCGACTGAGGAAATCCGTGATCTGCCCGTACACTGGCAGCCTGTGGATGCCCGCGCCATCGATATTCCGCAGTGCGATGCGCAGCGCCACATGATCGAATTACAATTGACCAGACGCTAACAACCGACCTCATCAACAGCAGTAGACAGCACAAGCAGACAGGAACCGCCGGTGACAAAAATACTCGCGATCGCCAATCAAAAAGGCGGTGTAGGCAAAACAACCACCTCAGTCAATCTGTCTGCCTCGCTGCAGGCGACCAAACGTCGGGTTTTGCTCGTTGATATGGATCCGCAGGGTAATGCCACCATGGGCAGTGGTGTCGACAAGGCCGACCTGGATTACTCTGTTTATGATGTACTGATTGGCGAAGCCGACTTTGATCAGGCTTGCGTTAAAGCACCGGAGGCCGGTTTCGACATGTTACCGGCCAACGGTGACCTGGTGGCAGCTGAGATAGAGCTCCTCGAACTGGACAGACGTGAAAGCCGGTTGAAGGAACTGCTGGCAAAGGTCAGCGACCGCTACGACTTTATTGTCATAGACTGCCCGCCGTCGCTCAACATGCTCACGCTGAATGCACTGGTCGCCGCACAGGGCGTCATCATCCCGATGCAATGTGAGTACTACGCACTGGAGGGATTGTCAGCGCTGGTGGACACCATCTCTGCGGTCAGTGAAACACACAACCCGGCACTCAGGATCGAAGGTATTCTGCGCACCATGTATGACCCGCGCAACAAGCTCACCACCGAGGTATCGGGGCAGTTGTACCACCATTTTGGCGACCGCGTATATCGCACCGTTGTGCCACGTAATGTCAGGTTGGCCGAGGCACCCAGTTATGGCTTGCCGGTGCTGCAATACGATCGCCAGTCGCGCGGTGCCATTGCCTACCTGGCACTGGCTGGCGAAATGCTGCGCCGTCAGGAGCAGGTTGCGCTCTGAGCAACACGTGGTTTGAGCAAGACGTTTTTTGAGACAACCATCAAGGATCATAAAGGTTTAAGCATGTCAGGAAAGAAAAAGCTGGGTCGGGGACTGGATAAACTGCTGGGCAGTGCCGCTGCATCTCATCGTGCTGCCCAGGCCGCCGAGCAGGTTGCCGTGCAGCCTGAAGCCGACCCGGGCACGCCACAACCACGGGTTGACAAGGACAGCGAACTGCGACACCTGCCGGTTGAACTGATTCAACGCGGCAAATATCAGCCGCGCACGGATATGCATCAGGAGGCATTGCAGGAACTGGCCGAGTCCATCAAGGCCCAGGGCGTCATGCAACCAATCGTGGTACGACCGGTTCCCGGCGACCGTTATGAAATCATCGCCGGCGAACGTCGCTGGCGTGCCACCCAGCTAGCCGGTCTGGATACCATCCCGGCCGTCATCCGTCTGGTCGGCGACGAATCCGCCATTGCCATGTCGCTGATCGAAAACATTCAGCGCGAGAACCTCAACCCTATCGAGGAAGCCATGGCGCTGAAGCGCCTGCAGGAAGAATTCGAGCTGACACAACAGGAAGTCGCCGACGCAGTCGGTAAATCCCGTACAACAGTCACCAACCTGCTTCGTCTGATGTCACTGAGCCACGATGTCCGGCTGATGCTGGAGCGCGGAGACCTGGAAATGGGTCATGCCCGCGCCCTGCTCGGGCTGCCGGTGGAGCAGCAGTCCGACGCTGCCAAATCGGTCAGTGGCAAAGGCCTGTCGGTTCGCCAGACCGAATCCATGGTGCGCCGTTTGCTGGCCGACGATTCGCCCAAGAAAGCCGAGGTAGAGAGACAGGACCCAGACATTGCCAGTCTGGAAGACACGCTGTCCGAGCGTATCGGTGCACGGGTGCAGATTCAGCACAGCAACAAGGGTTCGGGCAAACTCACGCTGCGCTACAACAGTCTGGACGAACTTGACGGCATTCTTGCCCATATCAAGTGATCCGAATTAAGCAGGAGAGTGTAATACCGTGTTGATTGGCCGGACTAAAATCCCTATAATGCGCACCTCTGAAAGGGGAACGGAAGAAAAAAGCAAGAGAGCTTTTGACGGTCAGCGTTAATCATGTCAACGATAAAAGCTCCTCCCGTATATAAAGTAGCCGTATCTCAAGCAGTTACATTATCTTTGCTTGTACTGTCGACAGCGGCGTTCAGCAGTTGGATAAACGCCTATTCTTTACTGATCGGTGGTTTGATCTGTCTTATACCGGGCACCCTCTTTGCGAGAAGAGCGTTCAAGTACCGGGGAGCAAGGTCGGCCGTTTTGATCGTAAAGGAGCTTTACAAGGGCGAAATGATAAAGCTGGTCATGACAGGTGCGGGTTTTGCACTGAGTTTTGTTTACGTTAACCCGTTGAATGAACTGGCTTTGTTTTCAGGATTTGTTCTGGTACACATAACAGGATTGCTTATGGTTGTCCGCATAAGTAATCCTGACCGGTACAACCCGTAAAATCGGCAAACTGACTAGAAATAATTAAACCATGGCAGATGCAAATTCAACAGGCTTTACCATGCCTGAATACGAAAGCGGCACTGAATACATTGCCCACCACCTTGGTTTCCTGAAATACGGCCAGAAAGCCGATGGCAGCTGGGGTATTGCCCACACGATGGAAGAAGCCAATGCGATGGGCTTTTGGTCAATCCACCTCGACTCTATGTTCATGTCCCTGTTGCTGGGTGTGATTTTCATGGGCGTTTTCTATTTTGTCAGCCGCAAAGCTACGTCCGGTATACCCGGTGGGCTGCAAAATGCTGTCGAATTTATCGTGGAGATGGTTCAGACCACTGTCAAAAGTACGTTCTTCGCCCGTAACGAGCTGATCGGGCCATTGGCACTGACCATCTTCTGCTGGATCTTCATGATGAACCTGATGGATCTGGTGCCGGTAGACTGGATTCCACTGACGGCGGCATTTATCGCCCAGGACAGCCATCTTTATTTCAAGGCTGTTCCCACCACCGACCTGAACATCACCGCCGGTTTTGCAATCAGTGTGTTCTTCCTGATCATATTTTTCAGTATCAAAATCAAAGGTTTTGGCGGTTTCCTTGGCGAGTTTGCGTTCCATCCGTTCGGCAAGTGGGCATTACCACTTAACCTGATCATGGAAGTACCCAGTTTCCTCGCCAAGCCGGTGTCCCTGGCACTGCGACTCTACGGCAACCTGTTTGCCGGTGAGATGATCTTCATGGTGATTGCGTTGGTTGGACTGTTCCAGCTGCCACTGCATTTTGCATGGGCGGTATTCCATATCCTCATTATCACCTTGCAAGCGTATCTGTTCATGATGCTGACAATTGTCTATCTGAACCAGGCACACACGGAGCCCGAGGCTCACTAGACCCTTAACCTTTTATTGTTAGACCTTTTGTTAAATCTTGGAGAAAAAAATGGAAACTATTCAGGCATTTTCGGTAATCGCTGTCGCCCTCATCTTTGGTTTGTGTGGCGTTGGTACAGCGCTTGCGTTCGGTAATCTGGGCGGCAAGCTAATCGAAAGCTCAGCGCGTCAGCCGGAACTGGCGCCAAAACTGCAGGTTCAGTTCTTCCTGGTTGCCGGTTTCGTCGACGTAATCTCAATCATCGGTGTGGGTGTATCCTTCCTGATTATATTTGCAAACCCTTTCCTCGGTTAATCGAACGCTTGAAACGTCCTTCAAGCCAAGCGGATAACTAACGACAAGGTGACACCATGAATCTCAATGCAACTGTAATCGGCCAATCGATAGCTTTCGCTGTCTTTGTCTGGTTCTGTCTGAAGTATGTCTGGCCGCCGATTACCGCGGCCCTGGCAGAGCGACAGAAAAAGATTGCGGATGGTCTGGAAGCGGCTGACCGTGCTCAGCGCGACCTGAATCTGGCGCAGAACAAGGCAGCAGATGAACTTCGCGAAGCGAAAGTCAAAAGCGCTGAAATCATCGACATGGCGAACAAGCGTGCCAGCCAGATCGTTGACGAAGCCAAAGACAAGGCGCGTGACGAAGGTCAGCGATTGATGGCCGGCGCACAAGCTGAAATTGAAATGGAAGTTCAGCGCGCGCGTGAAGTACTGCGAGCGCAAGTCGCAGCCATCGCGATCTCCGGTGCCGAGAAAATTCTCGAAGCGTCAGTGGATCAGGCTGCTAACGAAGAGCTGGTTAAAAAACTCGCTTCTGAGTTATAGGCGAATATACGATGGCAGAGTCAATTACACTAGCCCGCCCTTATGCCAATGCCGCTTTTGAAGTCGCTGTTGCCGATAACGCGTTGGCGGAATGGTCAGGGATGCTGAAGACGCTCGCAGCGGTAGCAGCAGATGAGAAAATCAGCACCTTTCTGAAGAGCCCGGCGCTGACTGCCGATAAGCAGTCCGATGCCTTGCTGGCCATTTGTGGCGATGACATATCCGCCAAGGGCAAGAACCTGGTCAGGCTGCTGGCAGACAATCGCCGGTTGCCACTGTTGCCCGAAATTGCCGAAATCTTCGAGGTTCTGAAAGCTGCGAAGGAAAAGAGCATAGACGTCGAGCTTGCCACCGCGTTTACCCTGAGTGATGCGTTGGTCGAGCAACTGACCCAGGCACTCCAGAAGCGATTGGACCGACAGGTCAACCTGCATACCAGCGTTGACCAGGGTCTGATCGGAGGTGCTGTCATTCGCGCAGGTGATACCGTCATCGACAGTTCTGTTCGCGGAAAACTGAACAAATTAGCCGAATCATTGAGTTCCTAGAACACCTGGGAATGAGGGAATAAGCATGCAACAACTGAACCCGTCAGAAATCAGTGAAATTATCAAACAGAGAATCGATAATCTCGACGTTTCTGTGCAGGCCAAAAACGAAGGTACCATTGTCAGCGTTTCTGACGGTATCGTTCGTATTCACGGTCTGGCAGATGTCATGTACGGTGAGATGATCGAATTTGATGGTGGCCTTTTTGGTATGGCACTTAACCTGGAGCGTGACTCCGTAGGTGCTGTGGTATTGGGCGACTACCAGAATCTGGCCGAAGGTCAGTCCTGTCGTTGTACCGGCCGCATTCTTGAAGTGCCGGTTGGCCCGGAAATGGAAGGTCGAGTTGTTGATGCACTGGGTAACCCCATTGACGGCAAAGGCGCGATCAATGCCAAGCAGACAGCACCGGTTGAGAAAGTCGCTCCCGGCGTCATCGCCCGTAAGTCAGTTGACCAGCCGGTACAGACCGGTCTGAAAGCGATTGACGCCATGGTGCCGATCGGTCGTGGCCAGCGCGAGTTGATCATTGGTGACCGTCAGGTAGGTAAAACTGCCGTGGCTGTCGATGCCATCATCAACCAGAAAGGCAAAGGCGTTAAGTGTGTTTATGTCGCCATCGGCCAGAAGCAGTCGTCCATTGCTCAGGTCGTGAGCAAGCTGGAAGAGCACGGCGCCATGGAGTACACCATTGTGGTTGCGGCCAGTGCTTCCGACCCCGCCTCCATGCAGTACCTGGCACCCTATTCGGGCTGCTCCATGGGCGAGTATTACCGTGACCGTGGCGAAGACGCCCTCATCATTTACGATGACCTGACGAAACAGGCCTGGGCCTACCGTCAGATCTCCCTGCTGCTGCGTCGTCCACCGGGCCGTGAAGCCTACCCTGGTGACGTATTCTATTTGCACTCACGATTGCTGGAGCGCGCATCACGCGTTAACGCCGATTACGTTGAGCAGATGACCAATGGCGAAGTGAAAGGCAAGACCGGTTCACTGACCGCACTGCCCATCATTGAAACCCAGGCCGGTGACGTGTCTGCATTCGTACCGACCAACGTTATCTCCATCACCGATGGCCAGATCTTCCTGGAAACCGACCTGTTTAACGCCGGCATCCGTCCTGCGATTAACGCGGGTCTGTCAGTATCGCGTGTTGGTGGTGCAGCGCAAACCAAGATCATCAAGAAGCTTGGTGGTGGTATCCGTATCGCCCTGGCACAGTATCGCGAGCTGGCGGCATTCGCCCAGTTTGCATCTGACCTGGACGATGCGACCCGCGCCCAGTTGGAGCACGGTCAGCGCGTGACCGAATTGATGAAGCAAGGTCAGTATTCACCGATGTCAGTGGCCGAGATGGGCCTGGTATTGTTTGCTGCCAACGAAGGCTTCCTGAAGGATGTTGACTTGAACAAGATCGTGGCGTTTGAAAAAGCCCTGGTGTCTTATGCCAACAGCCAGCACGGCGAGCTGTTGAAGAGCATAAACAGCAAGCCTGATTTCAACGACGAAATTGCAGCACAGCTGAAGTCGTTGATCGAGCAGTTCAAAGCAACTCAAACCTGGTAACTCAGGTCCTGTCATTACCGGTCCTGTTACGACGGACCCGGTAATGCCAGGCCTGGCAATTTCGGTAGGCGGTGAATTATGGCTGGTGGAAAAGAGATTCGAGGCAAGATCTCCAGCATCAATAATACGCGGAAAATAACCAGCGCCATGGAAATGGTGGCTGCGTCCAAGATGCGTAAAGCACAGGATCGCATGGCAATTGGTAAACCTTACGCAACCCATATGCGCAAGGTCATCGGCCATGTTGCCAATGCGAACCCGGAGTATCGTCACGTCTATTTCACCACGCGTGAAGTCAAACGTGCCGCGTTTATTGTGATATCCACAGACCGCGGTCTGTGTGGCGGTCTCAACATCAACGCGTTCAAGGCGGCCGTCAAGGCAATCTCCGCCTTGCGCAAGCAGAACGTCGACGTCGAGTTTGCGGCAGTAGGCGCCAAGGCAACATCGTTCTTCAATAACTACGGCGGTAAAGTGGCAGCATCAGTGCGCGGGCTGGGTGACAAACCCGAACTGGCGGATGTGATTGGTGCCGTAAAGGTCATGCTGGACAAGTTCGAAAATGGTGACATTGACCAGCTGTTCCTGGTCAGCAACACATTTGTCAACACCATGACCCAGACCCCGGTGGTTGCGCAGTTACTGCCACTGGAGCCATCTGAAGACAAAGCGCTGAAGCATCACTGGGACTATATTTACGAGCCCCAGGCCGAGGCACTGCTCGACGGTTTGCTGGCCCGCTACATAGAAACCCAGGTTTATCAGGCGGTGGTGGAAAACCTGGCCTGTGAGCAGGCGGCCCGGATGATTGCAATGAAGAATGCAACTGAAAACGCAGGCGATTTGATTGAAGAGCTTGGCCTTGTCTACAACAAGGCGCGTCAGGCCTCCATTACCCAGGAATTGTCAGAGATCGTCAGCGGCGCGGCCGCAGTCTGATCGCCCGCGACAACCAGTTATTTAACCAGTTTAGAAGATCAGGAATACTTAAGAGGAACCGGACATGAGTAGCGGTCGTATCGTACAAATTATCGGTGCAGTTATCGACGTACAATTCCCGCGGGAAGACGTACCTCGTATCTATGATGCACTGTCCGTCGAAGGCGGCGAAATCACACTCGAGGTGCAGCAGCAGTTGGGCGACGGCATCGTACGTACCATCGCGATGGGCAGCACCGAAGGTCTGCGTCGTGGTCTGGAAGTGTCCAATACCAAGGCGCCGGTTTCTGTGCCCGTTGGTAAAGAAACCCTGGGCCGTATCATGGACGTACTGGGCCGCCCGATCGATGAGCGCGGTGACATCGGCGAACAGGAGCGTATGCCCATTCACCGAAAGGCACCGGCCTATGACGAGCTGTCAGCGTCCAACGAACTGCTGGAAACAGGCATCAAGGTTATCGACCTGATCTGCCCGTTCGCCAAAGGCGGTAAAGTAGGTCTGTTCGGTGGTGCCGGTGTTGGTAAGACCGTCAACATGATGGAGCTGATCAACAACATCGCAAAAGCACACAGTGGTCTGTCCGTATTCGCCGGTGTGGGTGAGCGTACTCGTGAAGGTAACGACTTCTACCACGAGATGCAGGAATCCAAGGTTATCGACATGGATGACCTGACTAACTCGAAAGTGGCGATGGTATACGGCCAGATGAACGAGCCGCCCGGCAACCGTCTGCGAGTCGCGCTGACCGGTCTGACCATGGCAGAAAAATTCCGTGACGAAGGCCGTGACGTACTGTTCTTTGTCGACAACATCTACCGTTACACACTGGCGGGCACCGAAGTATCGGCGCTGCTGGGCCGTATGCCTTCAGCGGTAGGTTATCAGCCAACTCTGGCGGAAGAGATGGGTGTTCTGCAGGAGCGTATTACCTCCACCAAGACCGGTTCCATCACCTCCATCCAGGCAGTATATGTCCCTGCGGACGACTTGACTGACCCGTCACCGGCAACCACCTTTGCTCACCTTGACGCGACCGTTGTACTGTCGCGTTCCATTGCCGAGCTGGGTATCTACCCGGCGATCGACCCGCTTGACTCAACGTCGCGTCAGCTGGATCCGCTGGTTATCGGTCAGGAACATTACGAAGTGGCACGTGGCGTCCAGACAGTTCTGCAGCGTTACAAGGAACTGAAGGACATCATCGCGATTCTGGGCATGGACGAGTTGTCAGAAGACGACAAGCAGACCGTTGCTCGCGCGCGTAAAATCCAGCGCTTCCTGTCACAGCCATTCTTTGTGGCAGAAATCTTTACCAACACCCCCGGCAAGTACGTGTCTTTGAAAGACACCATTGCTGGCTTTAAAGGTATCCTGGAAGGTGATTACGACCACATTCCTGAGCAGGCCTTTAACATGGTAGGCACCATTGAAGAAGCTGTAGAAAAGGCAGCCAAACTCAAAGGCTGATAGTGTTGATTGCAGGCCGCTCCAGGCGGAGCTGCCTGCCAAAGACATAACTGGTCTGACAGAATTGCAAAGAGAAAAACCTTATGGCGATGACAATGCATTGTGACATCGTAAGTGCAGAAAAACAGATCTTCTCCGGCCTCGTGGAAATGGTCGTGGCAACTGGTACGCTGGGTGATCTGGGTGTGGCCCCTGGGCATGCGCCGCTGCTCACCGAGCTGATTCCGGGACCCGTGCGTTGCGTCCTGCGAGACGGCGCGGAAGAGATCTACTACGTATCCGGTGGTTACCTGGAAGTTCAGAGTGGCACCGTGACCGTACTGGCAGATACTGCTATTCGTGCCGGCGATGTTGACGAAGCTGCCGCGCAGAAAGCGATCGAAGACGTTCAGTCTGCCATTGCCAACAAGGACGCCGAGTTTGAGTACTCACGTGCGGCGACGCAGTTGGCAGAAGCGGTGGCTCAGCTCCGTGCGCTCAAGCAGCTGCGCAAATAGACGCCCGCATTGCTTTGAAAATGCAGCAAAAGAGGGTAGCCTAAAAGCTACCCTTTTTTTATGGACGTTAAACAGGACAAAGCATGAGCACTGACGTTATTGTGTTGGCAGCAGGCAAAGGCACACGGATGTACTCCGACCAACCCAAGGTCCTGCACCCGCTTGGCGGGAAACCCATGTTAAGTCATGTTCTGGATGCCGCCGCGGCAATTGACGCAGAAACCATCCATTTGGTCACCGGCTTCCAGTCAGCCCAAGTGCGCGAGTATTTTGACAAACATCCTGTAGCCACACCCCTTAACTGGGTCGAGCAACGTGAGCAGCTGGGCACTGGCCATGCCGTCATGCAGGCCGTACCCTCGGTTAGCGACGATAAAACCGTTCTGGTGCTCTATGGCGACGTGCCGCTGATCTCACCGGCAAGTCTGCAACAACTGCGAGATAAAGCTGAAGCCACGGGTATCGCCGTGCTGACGCTGGTCACCGACAACCCTGCCGGACTGGGCCGGATCATTCGTGATGACCAGGACCGTATTGTTGCAATTGTTGAAGAAAAGGATGCCACACCGGAACAGAAACGGATCACTGAAATAAACACCGGCATTATGGCCTTTAACGCCGGACGCCTGAAGACCTGGTTAGCATCAATAACCACCGCCAATGCTCAGGGTGAATACTACCTTACCGATACCGTCGCCATTGCCTGCGGAGATGGCGGCACCGTCAGCGGCCTGCAGACGTTTGATGACGACGAAGTACAGGGCGTAAACAACCGACTGCAGCTGGCGGATCTGGAGCGCAGCTACCAACGGCGACAGGCCAGACAACTCGCACTGCAAGGCGTCACAGTGAGCGACCCGGCACGTCTTGATATTCGTGGCCCGATAACGGTGGGTCGCGACGTGATGCTGGACGTCAACGTCATTCTGCAGGGCAGCAATCGTTTAGGTGACCGCGTCACCATCGGGCCCAATGTCATCCTGATTGACTGTGATATCGGTGATGACTGCGTTATCCTGGCCAACAGCCACCTGGAGGGTGCCAGACTTTCCTCTGCCTGCACCATTGGACCCTTCGCCCGATTGCGTCCGGGCACTGAACTTGGCGCCCATGCGAAAATAGGTAACTTTGTGGAAACCAAAAAATCCACTATCGGCGCTGGCAGCAAGGTCAACCATCTGAGTTACATCGGCGATGCCAGCGTGGCGGAAAATGTCAACATCGGTGCTGGTACTATTACCTGCAACTATGACGGCGTCAACAAGTATAAAACCACCATCGAGGCCGACGTTTTCGTCGGCTCCAACACAGCACTGGTGGCGCCAGTCAGTATCGGACGTAACGCAACCATAGGCGCCGGGTCAGTCATCACATCCAATGTGCCGGAAAGTGACCTCGCAGTAGCGCGCGGCAGACAAAAGAACATCAGAGGCTGGAAACGACCAGTCAAAAAATAACATTGCAATCATTACAAAACAGGGGATATGTATGTGCGGAATTGTCGGCGCAGTGGCACAAAGGAATGTGGTCGAGATTTTACTCGAAGGCCTGAAACGACTTGAATATCGGGGCTATGATTCCGCCGGTCTGGCTGTGTTGGATGACAAAGGTCAGACATTAAGCTGTGTGCGTGCCGTGGGCAAGGTCAGGAAACTGGTTGATGCCATTGACGAGAATCCGACCCGCGGCAAGACCGGCATTGCGCATACGCGCTGGGCCACCCATGGGGTACCCAGTGAGCGAAACGCACATCCGCACATGTCCAGCGAAGAGTTTGCACTGGTCCATAACGGCATTATCGAAAATCATGACGCCTTGCGCAGCCAGTTGATCAACGACGGATACCGGTTTGACTCTGATACCGACACCGAGGTCGTAGTCCATCTGATTCACCAGGTCATGAGTGCTGGACAGCCCGACCTGCTGGCTGCCGTGCAGAAAATCGTACCCATGCTGCACGGCGCCTATGGACTTTGTGTCATCAGTACCCGTGACCCGGAAACCCTGGTCGTGGCACGTAGTGGCAGTCCGCTGGTGATTGGTGTGGGTATCGGTGAAAACTTTGTTGCTTCCGACCCGCTGGCACTGGGACAGGTAACCGACCGTTTCATTTATCTGGAAGAGGGTGACGTTGCTGAAGTCAAACGCAAGTCCATTCGTATCTTTTCCGACGGCAAGCCGGTGGAGCGCAAGCTTACCCGAATCCGAAGTGACCTTTCCGAAATCGAAAAAGGCGAATACGGTCACTTCATGCTGAAGGAAATATATGAGCAGGGTGCTGTCATCAAAAACACACTCAATGGGCGTATCAGCGCAAACCATGTTCTGGAAGAAGCATTTGGTATCAAGGCAAAAGCGATCTTTGACCAGGTGAACAATGTCCAGATCGTCGCCTGTGGCACCAGCTTCCACGCCGGTCTGATCACCAAATACTGGCTGGAGAACATTGCCAAGATGCCCTGCCAGGTTGATATCGCCAGTGACTACCGATACCGCAACATAATTGTACGACCTGGCACATTGTTCGTGACAATCTCCCAGTCCGGAGAAACCGCAGACACGCTGGCCGCACTGCGCTATGCCGCAGAGCTGGGTTATGTCGGCACGCTGGCTATCTGCAATGTCGCCACCAGCTCGCTGGTACGCGAGTCAGACTTTTCCCTGCTGACCATGGCCGGTCGCGAAATCGGAGTCGCTTCCACCAAAGCGTTTACCACGCAATTGTGTGCGCTGCTGCTGCTGTCATTGGTGCTCGGCCGTCGCAATGGCATGGATGAGACCACCGAAGCCGGTTATGTCAAAGATCTGCACAAACTGCCGGAGCTGGTTGAACAGGTACTGTCACTGGACAAGGCCATACAGGAGCTGTCCATCAGTTTTGCCGACAAACACCACGCGCTTTTCCTGGGCCGTGGCAACCAGTATCCGGTGGCCAAAGAAGGCGCACTGAAGCTCAAGGAAATTTCCTATATTCATGCCGAAGCCTATCCGGCCGGTGAGTTGAAGCATGGTCCGCTGGCACTTGTTGATGACAAAATGCCGGTGATTGCGGTGGCACCCAATGATGAGCTGTTGGGCAAACTGAAGGGCAACCTGGCCGAGGTCAGCGCCCGCGGAGGCAAACTGTTTGTGTTTGCCGATGAAAGCGGCGGTTTTGATGATGAGGGCGACTACAAACTCATTCGTATGCCGCCGGTGCCTGATGTGCTAGCGCCCATCCTCTATACCATCCCGCTGCAGTTGTTGTCCTACCATGTCGCCATCCTCAAGGGCACGGATGTCGACCACCCGCGCAACCTGGCCAAATCGGTGACGGTGGAATAGTCTGCGATACCTCAGGGGGCCGGCAACCCTGACAACGTGTGCCAGGTGTCGCACGTATGTCCGTCAGTCGCTCGGCTTCTGCGTCCGCAGAGCCCGCAGACTCTTGTTAATACGTTTCAGATAATCCTTCAGCAGATCCTTGCGCAGCCGCGCAACACCCATGGCCAGCACATCAATCACCAGCAGGTGAGCTATACGGGAGGACACCGGCGTGAATACCTGCAGGTCTTCCTCCATGTTGACGTAGATGGGGATGGTACTGAGTTTGCTCAAGGGCGTATCCTGTGGCGCCAGGCCCACGACCGTGGCGCCGGCCTCAAGCGCCAGTTCCACACTCTGTATCAACGCTTTGGTGCGGCCCGACTGCGAAATGGCGACCACCACGTCTTTGGGGCTCAGTGAGATGGCTGACATGTGCTGGATATGCGGGTCGGTATACGCGGTGCTGGACAGCTGAAGACGGAAAAACTTGTGCTGCGCGTCGGACGCGACTGAGCCGGATGCGCCAAAACCATAGAATTCCACGCGGTTGGCTTCGTTGATAGCGGCAATGGCCCGCTCCAGGGCGGCCGGATCCAGCTCATCGCGGACCGTCAATAGCGATCCGATGGTTGAGTCGAACACTTTATGGCTCAGATCGGCGATGGTATCGCGATCGTCCACCGAAAACTGTGAATAACTGCTGTTGGCCCCCAGATGCTGTGCCAGCTGCAACTTGAAGGACTGAAAGCCGTCAAACTCCAGTGCCCGACAAAAGCGCACCACGGTTGGCTCACTGACATCGGCACGGGCAGCGACATCGACAATACGCATGCCCAGCACTGATGAGGCGTTCTCAATAACAAAATCCGCGACTTTGCGCTCGGATTTGCGCAGCAACTCGCGTCGCTCCTTGATTTTGCTGATCAGATTCTGGGCATCCACCGCTGTCTTCCTGTTACACTGCGATGTATGAATATAACAGGAAGCAAGGTTTCAGTACCATCCTCATGGCAATCCTGACCGCATGACAGAACTTTCTCCGCAAATACAGATCGGCCTGCCGATGCAGGACATTGATGCGCAGCAATGGGATCGGCTGGTCGCCGGGCAAAGCCCGTTTCTCTCGCATGCTTTCCTGCTGGCGCTTGAGGACAGCGGCTCAGTGCAGGCGGATACCGGCTGGCAGCCCTGTCATGTGGTGGCAACCGACAAAGCGGGAGACCTGTTGGCCGCGATGCCGCTGTATATCAAACAGCACTCCTATGGCGAGTACGTCTTTGACTGGGGCTGGGCCGATGCGTATCAACGGTATGGCCAGCGTTATTACCCGAAACTGCTGACGGCAATACCATTTACGCCAAGCCAGTCGCCACGCTTTCTCGTCGCTGAAAGTGAGTCCGTGCAGCAATGGTTGCCACGGATCAAACAGGCAGTGTTGCAATACGCAGATCAGATCGAAGCCAGTTCATGGCATGTGCTGTTCCCGGATAGCCATAGCACCGAGGCGCTGGCACACACGGATATGATACGTCGTGAAGCCTGTCAGTTTCACTGGCGCAACAAGGGGTATGCCAGTTTCGACGATTTTCTGGCCACATTCAGTTCACGAAAACGCAAAACCCTACGCAAAGAGCGCACCGATGTGCTGGCGCAGGGCATCCGTTTTCAGTGCCTGGAAGGTGGCGAAATCAGTGAAGAAGTATGGGATATATTTTACCGATATTACCAGAACACCTATCAGATCCGGGGTCAACAGGGGTATCTGACGCGTGACTTCTTTCGCCGGATCGATAAATCCATGCCGCAGAACCTGTTCCTGGTCATGGCGATGCATGAGGACAGGTACGTCGCCGGTGCCCTGTTTTTCAAAGGCGCTGATAGCCTGTTTGGCCGATACTGGGGGGCAGAGCAAGACTACGACAAGCTTCACTTTGAAACCTGCTATTACCAGGGTATCGAGTACTGTATCACCCACGACATCAGTCTGTTTGATGCCGGAGCCCAGGGTGAACACAAATTACGGCGCGGTTTTGAACCTGTCACCACAAAATCCTATCATTGGATAAAAGACCCGGCTTTTCGCGCCGCCATTGATGATTTCTGTCAGCAGGAAAAGGCCCATGTGGCCGCGTATCAGTCAGCGGCGCGGGAACAGTTGCCATTCCGCCAGTCGGATGCCGTCAAGGATTCTCAAGTATAAAGTTGCTCAGCAGGCTTCGCTGTTCATCACTGGGATTGCTAAAACGCAGCAACAGGTTCAGGAACTCGGCGTCAGGGCGTTTCTCCACGGCGGAAATACTGTGCACATAAGCGCAGAGATCGGTGATGGACTTGCTGGCCTGATTGCCGGGCGACAAGGTGACGATCGCAGGCGCAAACACACTGGGGTGTTCTGCGCCACGCTTGCACACCAACAGCACCTCATCAATGCTGATGGCTTTGATCATGCAGCGAAATTCGACCTGGCCCCACGAGACCAGTGCAGTGCCTTTGAGTTTGGGAGCCTCTTTGGCCTTGGCGCCGCCGGTCAGAGCCTCCAGTGAACCGCTGGGTGCGCTGTCTGCTTTGCCGCTGAATATCTCCAGAGAACTGAAAGGCCCGCTTTTGGATGAAGAGCCCGGACTCGCCTTGCTGAGCTTGCCGGATTTGATCAGTGCCTTCTGCACTTTCTGCATCAGTTCTTCGCCGGTAAACGGCTTGCCCAGGTAGTCGCTGACACCCGCCTGCACGGCGCGCATGATATGTTCCTTGCCGCCCAGACTGGTGATCATGATAAACGGAATGCCGGCCAGTTTTTCGTCGGCACGTACCCATTGCAGCAGCTCTTCGCCACTGAGCCCGGGCATTTCCCAGTCACTGAGTATCAGGTCGACGGGTTGCCGGTTGAGGATGGACTGTCCCTTGCGCCCGTCAGCACCCTCTATGATTTCACACTGGGGCAGGTATTTGCGCAAAGTACGCTTGATCAGGTCGCGAATGAAACTCGCATCATCGATCAGCAGGATTCGGATTTTCATATCATGCCTGTTTACGCAAAAATACCGGTGTCGTGTCGGTAGAGTCTTTGGCGCTGTAACGGTAACCGGCCATGTCAAAGTCACGAAGGTCGGTCGGTGCGTCGAGCCGGTTTTTGATGACATAGGCCGCCATCATGCCACGCGCTTTTTTGGCAAAAAAACTGATGATCTTGTATTGACCGTTTTTGTAGTCTTTAAATACCGGACTGATGATGTCAGCATCCAGCACCTTTTTATCGACCGCGCGGAAGTATTCATTAGACGCCAGGTTCAGCAGAACCCGGTTGCGCTGACCGCTGATGGCCTCGTTCAGACCTTCGCTGAGACGGCTGCCCCAGAACTCATACAGGTTTTTGTTGCCGTCATGGGCCAGTGCCGTTCCCATTTCCAGGCGGTAGGGCTGCATCAGGTCAAGCGGGCGCAGCAGGCCATAGAGTCCGGACAAAATGCGCACATGATTCTGGGCATAGGCCATGTCTTTCTGGTTCAGCGTATGGACGTCCAGGCCCAGATAGACATCGCCGGTAAAGGCATAGATGGCTTGCCGGGCATTGTCAGTGTCAAAGGGCGTGTGCCAGTTAAGGTTGCGCTCAAAGTTCAGTTCACCGAGTTTGGCGCTGATGTGCATGAGTTCGGACAGGTCTTCCGGTGATTGTTGGCGCAGGGTCTTGATCAGCTGCGCCGAATCGTCCAGGTAATCCGGTTGCGTGAATTTGCCCGTGGGCACCGGGCTTGAGAAATCCAGTGATTTGGCGGGCGATAATACCAACAGCATAAAGGCCTCAAATTAAGGGGTATACGTTGCAGACGTTAAACGGATTGCGCGATATCCTGCCACCAGTTCAGCGGTGTGACCCCATCTTCGGGGTCGTAGACATTGCCGTAATACCAGATGGTGTCCGGAAAACCGGCCAGCACCTTGTTCAGCACCGCCTCGATCTGCTGAAAACCGATGGACACGTGGATGGTATATACCAGCAGACCGGGGCTGGCGGCATCGATGCGGCCGTCAATCAGCTCGAGCTCGGGCGTCAGCGCCTGATCGAGTTCCTCTGTGTTATGCTTGCTGAACACACGGACACTCAGATTGCCGCTGTGCTCCAGCAGATCGTAGGTTGTGGCATTGTCGACGGGGTAACGGATGCGGTCGTCAGCAGCCAGCCCGCGGATGAATGCCGGTGATTTGCTCAGGCGGAATTCGCCCGGGTGGTCAAGCCCGGTTTTTGGTGACTGGCCTGCGCCGGCCACGGGCACCACACTGACTTGCTCGACAACAGGTTCATTGTTGTCGTTGTAGCCGGCAATCAGTGGTATCTGTATTGTATCTTGTGCTTGGTCCATGGGATTTCCCGGGCGATCAGGCTGGCGACAGCCGGTCAGCAGTGGCCGGCCGGATCGACTCAATTCATTGTCAGTCAGGGCTTATTGTAACCCGCGAAACATTATGCTGGTACTCTTTGAACGTTTTGCGACCCGCCTTCAGGGCCTTAAATGGCCTGCGGTAGCGGGTTTGATTATCATGATACTGGTCGCCGCCTGGGTGCTGGCCGGCACGTCGGCGGAACGGCAGGATCGCTGGTTGATACCGGTTGTGCTGGTGGCCGTCTGGCTGTTGCTACTGGCGTCCGGTCTGAACATGTTTGCGCGGGTGCCGGCCATGGCCGAGCCGCAAATGTCATGGTGGACCCGCGTGAAAATCCGGCTGCATCGAGGGCTTTACCACCTGTTTGCCTGGTTCATGCTGCTGGTGAGTCTGAGCCTGGTGGTGGTGACCTTTCAGTTGACTGCCGCCTGGTTGCGCATGAATTAGCAGGCTGACCAGCAAAAAAGTCATTAATTGCTGATAACATGTTTGGCCAATACAGTCTGGGCGATAACAATACAACGAGGAGTACTTCCGATGGGCTTGATTGACGACGATATGGACAGGGATCCGACGCCCACCGGTGAACTGGCATTGCAGACCCTGGCGATGCCGCGCGATACCAATGCCAATGGCGATATTTTTGGCGGCTGGCTGGTGTCACAGATGGACCTGGCGGCCGGAATAGCAACCAAGCAGGTCACCCATGGGCGCTCGGCGACCGTGGCCATCAAGAACGTCGAGTTTCTGGCCCCGGTCAGTGTGGGCTCGGTGGTGAGCTGTTACGCAGAAATTATGGAGGTGGGGCGCAGCTCCATGCACATCAACATTGAGGTTTGGATCTCCAACTCCCTGACTCAGGCGGCGCAGCGTAAAGTGGCTGAGGGTCTGTTCATTTTTGTGGCCATTGATGACAATGGCCGCACGCGCCGGATCAAGTGATCCGGCAACGTCAATAGACAGGCTGCTGAAAAATGTTTTCGCGGCAGCCCTGGCAGGTCATCAGGACACGCCTTCCGTCACAATCCGGCTGGTAATCTTGCCGCTGGTCATTGCCCCGCTGACATTCAATGCCGTGCGGCCCATATCAATCAGTGGCTCAATCGAGATCAGCAGGGCGACCAGCTCAATGGGCAGGCCCATGGCCGGCAGCACGATCAGTGCTGCAAACGTAGCCCCACCGCCAACACCGGCCACACCAAAGGAGCTGATGGTGATAATGGCCACCAGCGTCAGAATGAATCCCGGGTCCAGCGGGTTGATGCCCACGGTGGGCGCCGCCATCACCGCCAGCATGGCCGGATAGATGCCGGCGCAGCCGTTCTGCCCAATGGTGGCACCAAAGGACGCTGACAGGCTGGCAATGGACGGCGGCACTTTCAGCTCATCAATCTGGGTTTTGATGTTCAACGGAATGGTTGCCGCCGAGCTGCGGGTGGCAAAGGCAAAGGTCAATACCGGCCAGATCTTGCGGTAGAAATCCATCGGATTGGTGCCGGACAGGCTGAGCAGCAGGCCGTGCACCGTGAACATGATGGCAATCGCCACGTAGGATGCCACCACAAAACCGATCAGATTGAGAATATCACCGCCGTTGGAACTGGCGACCACATAGGTCACCAGTGACAGAATGCCGTACGGGGTCAGGCTCATGATGATTTTGACCAGGCGCATGATGATGGCCTGAACAGTATCGGTGCCACCCTTGATGCGTTCCGCGTATTCAGGTTTTTCCCGGCTGACCAGCAGCGCCGCCAGACCAAACAGCATGCCGAAAATCACCACGGCGATGATGGAGGTACTGCGGGCTTCGGTCAGGTCTGCAAAAATGTTCCGGGGAATAAAATTGACGATGGTCTGGGCAATGGTCAGGTTCTCGACCACCGGCGCCCGGGTTTCCAGCACCGCCGCGCGGGCCAGTTCGCGCTCCCCGCCGACCATGCCTTCGGCGCTGAGACCGAACACGGTGGTCACCAGGATACCCACCAATGCAGCGATCATGGTGGTGAACACCAGAATGCCAATCACCGACCCGCCGATCTTGCCCAGTGCCGCTACCTCATGCAGCTTGACGACGGCGGCAATCATGGTGACCAGCACCAGCGGCATGATGATCATGCGCAGCAAAGACACATAAATGTCGCCGGGCAGATCCGTCCAGGTCAGCGTCGGGCGTATTTGGTCAATATCGCCGCCGTGAACAAGCTGCAGGAAAAAACCGTAAACAGCGCCCAGTAACAGGGCGATGAACACCTGTTTGGCCAGGCTGGTATCGGGCTTCTTGAACTTGTAGAGGCTGAACAGTAATGCGATAAATATGACGATGCCGAGAACGGTCAGTACTGACATGGCGGGGCTCCCTTGTTTATTATTGCCCCGTTATAGCCCCTAAACAGGGTCGGTAGCAATCAGTTTTTTTGTGATAAGCATATGAAATAAAAGGCAGCTTTGATTCGTTGCCAGCCCGTCAGGACACCGGTTCCAGGCGGGCATATGACAATACCAGCCACTTGCTGCCGACCTCGGTGAAATTCACCTGCACGCGGGCATTGGGGCCGCTGCCTTCATAATTGAGCACCACGCCTTCGCCGAATTTGCCGTGGCGCACGCGTTGACCCAGTGTGATATTGGTCTCTGGCACATCAGCGCCAGCGCGGTAGTGCGGCTGGCGGCCCGGCGGCGCCGACGCTGGCCGCTGGATGGTGGATTTCATGCGGATCGGTTCGATCAGCGCCTGTGGCAGTTCGCGGATAAAGCGTGAGGGCCGGCAGATGTTGACGTCGCCATGCAGGCGACGGGACTCGGCACTGGTCAGGTACAGCTTCTGCATGGCACGGGTGATGCCGACGTAACACAGCCGGCGCTCTTCCTCGATGCCGCTGAGATTCTCCATCGACATCTTGTGCGGGAACAGACCTTCCTCCATGCCGCACATGAACACCAGTGGGAACTCCAGCCCCTTGGCACTGTGCAGGGTCATCAGTTGCACGGCATCGTCGCTTTCCGAGGCCTGCGCTTCGCCGGCATCCAGCGCGGCCTGATCGAGGAAGGCCGCCAGCACATCACGGTCGCTGACCGGGTTGTCTTCATCCACCAGCATGTCATCGGTGGCATCCTCGGCAAAGCTGCGCGTTGCCGTGATCAGCTCGTCCAGGTTTTCGATGCGGGCCTGGGCCTTGTCGCCGCCTTCCTTCTCATGGTGAGCCACCAGCCCGCTCTGGGTGATGACATGTGCGACTTTTTCACCGAGCTCAACAGCCTGGCAATGCTCGTCCATATCATCAATCAGGCGAATAAAGGCCTGCACAGCGGCCGAGGCCCGCGCCGGTAACAGCTTGTGGTCGATGCTTTGCCGGCAGGCCGCCCACAGTGAATAACCTTCGCGGCGGGCCATGTCGCGCAAGCCATCCAGGGTTTTAGAGCCAATGCCACGGGTGGGCACATTAATAACGCGCTCCATGGCGGTGTCGTCATGACGGTTGATCACCAGGCGCAGGTAGGCCAGGGCATTACGGATCTCCAGGCGGTCGTAAAAGCGCTGGCCACCATAGATGCGATAGGGCATGGCCACGCGCAGCAGGGCTTCTTCCAGCTCGCGTGACTGGGCGTTGGAGCGATACAGAATGGCCGCTTCGGTCAGGCGGTGACCGGTGTTCATCCAGTCGGTCAGCCGGTCAACGATAAAGCGCGCTTCATCCTGCTCGTTAAAGGCGTCATACAGGGAGATGGTTTCGCCGTCATTGCCGTCGGTCCACAGCTCCTTGCCCAGTCTGCCCTGGTTATTGGCAATCAGGTGGTTGGCAGCCTTCAGAATGTTGGACGTGGAGCGATAGTTCTGTTCCAGGCGGATGATCTCGGCGCCAGCGAAATCGGTGTTGAACTGCTGAATGTTCTCGATGCGGGCGCCGCGCCAGCCATAAATGGACTGGTCATCGTCGCCCACCACCATCAGGTGACCGCTGGCACCGGCCAGCACCCGCAGCCAGGCGTACTGTACGGCATTGGTGTCCTGAAACTCGTCGACCAGAATATGGCGGAAACGGTGCTGATAATGCGCCAGCAATTCGGGATTGTTCAGCCAAAGCTCGTGGGCTCGCAGCAGAATCTCGGCAAAATCCACCATGCCGCCGCGCTGGCAGGCTTCCTCATAGGCGGTGTAGACGGTGAGCATGGTGCGGGTGTATTCGTCGCCCATATGCTCAATGTGTTTGGCGCGCAGGCCTTCGTCTTTCTGGCCGTTGATATACCACTGTATCTGTTTGGGCGGCCATTTTTCATCGCTGACCCCCAGCGCCTTGCATAGCCGCTTGATCAGCCGTAGTTGATCATCGCTGTCCAGAATATTGAAGTTTTCCGGCAGGTTGGCCTCTTTCCAGTGCATGCGCAGCAGACGGTGCGCCAGGCCATGAAAGGTGCCTACCCACATGCCGCCGGGCGGATGGCCGAGCAGCTCCTCAATGCGACTGCGCATTTCGCGCGCCGCCTTGTTGGTGAAGGTCACTGCCATGATGCCGTGTGGCGATACGCCTTCAGTCTGCATCAGCCAGGCAATGCGGTGCACCAGCACGCGGGTTTTGCCACTGCCGGCGCCGGCCAGCACCAGCATGCTGGCCGGTGGTGCGGCCACTGCGCGTCGCTGTTCGTCGTTCAGAGAGTCGAGAATGTAAGATACGTCCATAACCTCGTATTCTAGCTGGAACGGGGTGCGTACACACGGGCAAATTAGCGCTTTTTACCGGAAGGGCATGCTGATAAAATATCGAACCTTTGCTCGGCATCCGAAAACCGCACGGCACCCAAACGTCAAAACCGAGCGTATAATGCAATACACAAACATTCTTTGAAGTTCTAGGTAGGAGTTGATTATGTCTGCAAAACCAGACAACGCGAGTTTTGACTGGAAAGATCCCTTTTTGATGGACAGCATGCTCACCGAAGAGGAGCGCATGATCCGGGATACCGCAAAACAATATGCCCAGGAAAAACTGCTGCCGCGTGTGCGTGACGCCTACCGTAACGAAAACACGGATCCGGCCATTTTCCGTGAAATGGGTGAACTGGGTCTGCTCGGACCGGCACTGGATGGTTATGGCTGCACCGGCACCAACTACGTCAGCTATGGCCTGATTGCCAAGGAAGTGGAGGCCGTTGATTCAGGTTACCGCTCCATGTTCAGCGTCCAGTCATCACTGGTCATGCACCCGATTCACGCGTTCGGCAGCGAAGAGCAGAAACAGAAGTATCTGCCCAAACTGGCTAGCGGCGAGTTCATCGGCTGCTTCGGCCTGACCGAACCGGACCACGGCTCTGATCCGAGCGGCATGGTCACCCGTGCCCGTTCCGTGGAGGGCGGTTACAGCCTAAGCGGTGCCAAGAACTGGATTTCCAACTCGCCCATCGCAGACGTCTTTATTGTCTGGGCCAAAAACGACGACGGCATCATCAAGGGCTTTATTCTGGACAAGGGCATGAAAGGCCTGTCGGCGCCCAAGATTGAAGGCAAGCTGGGCCTGCGCGCCTCCATCACCGGTGAAATCGTGATGGACGAAGTGTTTGTGCCGGAAGCAAACATGCTGCCGCATGTGGAAGGCCTGAAAGGTCCGTTCAGCTGCCTGAACTCGGCACGACTGGGCATCGCCTGGGGTGCGCTGGGTGCCGCTGAAACCTGCTGGCACACAGCACTGAGTTACACCATGGATCGCAAGCAGTTCAAGCGCCCGCTGGCTGCCAACCAGCTGATCCAGAAAAAACTGGCGGTGATGCAGACGGACATCAGCCTGGCGCTGCTGGGCTGCCTGCAGGCCACTCGTCTGAAAGACGAAGGCAAGCTGGGCATTCCGTTGATCTCCCTGCTCAAGCGCAACTCCTGCCTGAAAGCGCTGGAAGTGGCACGTGAAGCACGCGACATGCTGGGTGGCAACGGTATCTCCGACGAGTATCCGATCATGCGCCACATGCAGAACCTGGAAGTGGTGAACACCTACGAAGGCACGCAGGATATCCATGCGCTGATTCTCGGTCGTGCACAAACAGGCATTCAGGCGTTTTTCTGATTGAAGAAAGGGGACGGAGGCGATTCTTTTTAAATACCTTCCGTCCCCTTTTTTATCAGGATAAAAACGTCAGGCCCAAAACGGAAACGCCCACGTGGATCTGCCCCTTATCCTGAGTCTGACCGGACTGGCGCTGCTGGACAGCACCAGCATCGGCACGCTTTTTATACCTGTCTGGCTGCTGCTGGCCCCTGGCGGGGTGAAGCCGTCACGGATACTGCTCTACCTGGCCACTATTGCGCTGTTTTATCTTGGGGTCGGCATCTTGCTGATGCTGGGCGCCGCACCGCTGTTTGATGCACTCGGTCAGTTCACCGACAACCCGGTCGTGGTCTGGGCACAACTGCTGCTGGGTGTTGGACTGTTTGTGGTGAGCTTCCGATTTGACAGCCAGCGCAGTCGCCGCCTGGGCAAACCCGACCGGGCGGCACGCTGGCGCGAACGTGCCTCTGGCGACAAGGTCTCTGCCCGTTTTCTGATGACAATTGCACTGCTCGCTGCCATGGCGGAGGTGGCGACCATGCTGCCCTACCTGGCCGCCATTGCCATTCTGAGTACCACCGAACTTGCCGCACCTGCCGTCTTCGGGTTGCTGGCGGCTTACTGTCTGGTCATGGTGGTGCCGGCCCTGCTGCTGCTGGCACTCAGGCTATTCAGCCAACCCCTGGTGCAACCCGTGTTACTGAAACTGGACGGATGGATCAACCGGCATGGTGAAACCACCGTGGGCTGGATCATTGGCATAGCCGGTTTCCTGGTGGCAAGCGATGCACTGGCTAAGTTGAGCCTGCCGTTTATGGGGAGCTGAGCGAGCCGTTAACGAAGTTATGGTAACGCGGGCGCTTATTCGATAGCCTGTTGTTTCGCGATAACGGAGGCCAGATCCTTGCGCAGGCGCAGTTTTCTCAGAGTCATTGCCAGCACAGGTGTTGTTGCTGCGACCTATCGCATCATTGATGTGCATGCGGCAGCACCAACACCACCGTCGGCAAACGTGGAAAAACTCTATCTCAGTGATGCGGCCTGGCGCGAGCGCCTGACACCCGAGCAATACGCCGTGTTGCGCTTCAGCGAAACCGAATTTGCCGGCAGCAGCAAACTGAACCATGAATACCGGGCCGGCACTTATGTCTGTGCCGGCTGCGACCTGCCTCTGTTCAAATCCGAATGGAAATACGACAGCCGCACCGGCTGGCCCAGCTTCTGGCAGGCGTTTGACGACCACCTCACCACACGCCGCCCCATCTACGCCTTCCGAGCTCCCACCGAGTATCGTTGTGCCCGCTGCGATGGCCATCACGGCTACATTTTTGAAGACGGCCCGCCGCCCACTGGATTGCGTTATTGCAGCAACGGGGCTGCACTGAAGTTCATCAGGGCCTGACGGGCATCCGTCTTCGGAGCGTCCTGACCAGGAAATACAATTGCCTCGGCAAGCGGCATGCTTGCGCGAACCGTGAGCATACACATATAATTACACATATATTAAGAGGGTGATTATATGGGTCAGGTTACAATTTATCTGGAAGACGAAATCGAGAAAAAAATGAATGCAGCAGTCAAATCGGCGCAGATCTCCAAAAGTAAATGGATCGCCCAGCTGGTTCAGGACAAGGTCGCTAACGACTGGCCGCAGTCCATTGTGGATATGGCTGGCAGTTGGAGCGACTTTCCTTCCATAGACGACATTCGGGCAACCCATACCGAAGACGCGCCCAGAGAGACGTTTTAATGGTTGTACTGGACACCAATATACTCATTTATTTTTTTAAAGGCCTGGGTGATGTCTCGCGACGCATGTTGATGGTGCCGCCAAAAGAGATCGGTATTCCGGCAATCGTTGTCTACGAGCTGGAGGTTGGTATTGCCCGGTCGAGTTCTCCGAAGAAGCGGCGACAACAGCTGGAAGAATTCTGTTCGCTGGTCAATGTGCTGCCGTTTGGCAGAGCAGCAGCGGCAGTGACTGCGTCGATAAGGGCAAGGCTCGAAAAGAAAGGCACTCCGATCGGGCCGCACGATCTGCTGATAGCCGGCACGGCCCTCGCCAACAACGCAACGCTGATCACCCGTAATACAAAGGAGTTCTCCAGGGTTCCAAAGCTGCCATTGCAGAATTGGTATGAGGGTTAAATTAACTTAGGTTGAGGCGCTATCCTGAATCCATCCATCGGGCTGACAGGCCCGCTGGCCGCATTCGCAGATACCAGGCCGAGCAATTGACATAGGCTGCAGAAAACAACACAGGGAGAACGAGTGTGACAAGACTGATCATGGTTCTAATCGGCAGCCTGCTTGTCGCCGGACAAGCCGCATCGCAAGTCCTGGACAGGACCATTGGCGATGTCATCACTGGCAACAATGGACAAGGGTACGTAAGCAGCAACGTGCTGAATGTGGAACTCGCCTTACTGGACGCATTTAATGGCTTCTGGCGTGTGACCAGTCTTCAGCCAGCGGCAGCAGTAAGTGCCTTGTCACAGTTTGATGATGTTTCCGGAACGCTGGACATCAACGACGCCATAGAGATAGATGCGGATGGCAGTACACAGATGCGGTCATTCCGTTTGAAGTATCTGCCCGAATCCGATCCTCCTGTCTTGCAGCTGGAGACATTAAACAACGCAACGCGATAACCGTTGCGTTCAATCCAGCACCGATACTGAGAACACTGCCTCATAACCTTCGTCGTCGCCGCTGACCAGACGCAATGTACCGAGCAGCAACTGATTATTCTCTTCCCGTGTCCACGCGCTCAGCGCGACACGATTGCCAGTGGTTTGACCATCTGCAATCCAGTTCTGGTCTGCCAGCTGTCCGGCAAAAAAATCGTATACCTCCGGCAGGGTCCAGGCGATCGAGAAATCGATCTTTGATTCTGCCTGATCAGATGAGCCGGAGATAAAAGCAGGCCGGTACGAGGATTGTGTACTGGCTTCGTCCGGCAAGACCAGGCGAGGTATGCTGTTGTGAAGAGAGCCGGCGCCGGTCGACGCATTAAAGAAAGCCGGGCTCGCGCGGTTGCTGGTCTGCGCAGCCATGGCGGCGCAGGAGTAGCCGCCGCGGCGGTTTTCAGACAATGATGTCATGTTGATGAACGTGCGATCAGCATCCGAGTGTCGCCTTAGATAAACAAGACCCTGTGTATCGTGGCAAAGCTGCGCGGGTACGCTTGGGGCCTGTGGGTTTGCGGACACAAAGCCGGTCTGTGGCACGGCCGGCGCCATCGGACGTAACAACAGAAAACCGCCCTGTTCCAGTGAGTCAACCAATGCCTGGTACTGTTGCTGACCATCTCCCTCGCTGATCAGAATCACTTGCCGGTTGTGCCCCTGATCGACACTGCCCAGGACCGTCACGCCATCGGGTAACGCAAATGCCGGGAAGTTATCCGGAATGTCGGAGTATATGCGCACCTCCGTCGCAGTGCCCGCGCCGCTCAACAGGGCCCTGGCAAGATCAGCGGGGATGTTGTCGGTAAACTCGGTATCTGCGGCTATGGTTGTAGTTGCCAGGCCAGCGGTAATGAAGGCTGCTGACTTGAGAAGCGCTGCTGCGGCCAGAGGGGCAAGGGTCTTGAGCATATCCATCTCTCCTGATATCCGTCCTGATATCTCGCCAAGGTTATTCATACCGGGCGATTTGTCTAAGATGGTTACGCCAATATCAGTCAAAAATCAAGTGCCGGATGGTTTGAAACATGGAAGCGAAAACGACAGACATAAAAAAGGCTCCCGAAGGAGCCTTTATCTCACACTGCAGATGTGGGTCTGCAGCTATGGTTTACCAGGATTTGCCGATTGAGAAGACAATGGCTTCGCCTGTGGTCGGGCGGCCGCTGGAGCCGACTTCGTCAGACAGCTCTTCGCTGTTGATAATGCCTGCGATGCCCATGTCGAAATCCGCGAAGCTGAAGCCATATCCTACTTCCAGGTACTCGCCGTCGAATTCGTCGCCCCAGAAACCGACTGTACCGTACAGGCCGGATTCGCCAGTGACGGTCAGGTCGAGGAAGTCATAGTCTTGTGCTGCGCCAAAACCGTCCCACTCGCCGACTGAGTAATTCAGGCTGAACATGCCGTAACCCAGACCAAAGTTGATTTCCTGGTACGTGTCGTCGAATTCACCGGTGTAGAAGTAACCGGTGTAACCAATGCTGGCAGAAATACCGGATTCAGTTTCGATGCCGTAGCCAAAGTAGCCATCGACTTCCAGGCCGTCGCCTACATCGGCTGCCCAGCTGCCCGCATAGAACCCTTCAGCTGCATAGTCGATACCCGCACTGGCAGAAGAACTCTTTTGCAGAACACCGCGGAAGTAGTACTCAGATGCATAACCGATGTTGTAAGACACTTCTGCCGATGCGCTGGTGGAAACTGCCAGTGCGCTTGATGCCAATGCCAAACCTGCTGCGAGTTGGGTCAATCGTTTCATATGTTTTCTCCAAGATAAATCCGTGCTTGATAGTAAGCAGTCCTGCGTTATTTTGTCGTTTTCGAAAGTAGTGACTTTCTTGACAGTGATATTTGCAAGGAGCGGGCCAATGTTGAAAAGAGCGGTCAACTACGCTGTTTGACGCACGGGATGAGTGTTTTGGACACCTGCCGCGCACCATAAGTGTGCGGCTAATTAATGGCCTGCACAAACATGTGACATGGCCGTCATAAAACAGTGCAGGCAGGGAAATGGCAGATCACGGGAATAATTCGGGAATGGTTCAGGTAGGGGGCGGACCATTAAGAAATGGCGGATCTGCCAGCCCGCGAACCACGGACCGGCAGAAAGCACAGCTTATGCGTGCATATCAGCGTGCCTGCACGGCATCAATCCATTGATTGACCCGTCGCTCCAGCAAATGCAGCGGCATGGCACCACCAAGAAGCACGGTGTCATGGAATTCACGGATATCGAAATCGTCGCCCAGTGCTTCGCGTGCGGTGGCGCGCAGCGCCAGGATCCTGTTCATGCCGATCTTGTACGATGTGGCCTGACCGGGCATGACGATGTAACGCTGCACCTCTGAGGTGATGGCGGTCAGTGGGACCGAGGAGTTGGCAGCAAAATAGTCGATGGCTTCCTGCTCGGTCCAGCCTTTTGCGTGCAGACCGGTGTCGACCACCAGGCGAATGGCGCGCCACATCTCCGACGTCAGGCGGCCAAACTGAGAGTAGGGATCCTCATAGGTGCCGGGCATTTCGCTGGCCAGGTACTCCGAATACAGGCCCCAGCCTTCCGAATAGGCAGTGAAGCCGGCCTGGGTGCGGAACCGGGGCATGTTCTCCAGCTCCTGGGCGATGGAGATCTGCATGTGATGGCCGGGCAGTCCTTCGTGATAGGCGATCACTTCCATCTCCGATTTGGGCATGGCATTCATGTCGGACAGATGCGCGTAGTAAACACCCGGGCGCGACCCGTCCGGGGTACCGGGGTAGTAGTGCTGCGCAGCGCCATCGCGCTCACGGAAGGCTTCCACCCGTCGCACAACCAGGTCAGCCTGGGGCAGGGTGGCAAAATAGTTGGGCAGCTGCGCCTTGATATTCTCGATCGCCGCGGTAGCGTCGTCGATATAACCCTGACGGCCGGTGTCGGTGTTGGGGTAGTAGAAGCGTTCATCGTTACTGGTCTCGCGGAGCATGACAAAAAATTCCTGCAGCGAGCCATCAAAACCCGTACTGTCCTTGACGGCTTCCATCTCGGCACGCAGGCGCGCCACATCGGCCAGGCCGATTTCATGGATCTCATCAGCGGTCAGATCCGTGGTGGTCTGATTGGCCAGCCGGAACTCGTAGTAAGCCTCGCCATTTGGCTGCGACACCAGACCGGTGGATACCTCTGGTACTTTGTCCATTTCAGATTCGGCCCAGGCGATAACGCGCTCGAAGGCAGGACCAAAATCCTGCGTCAGGGCAGCTTCAACGCGTTCCAGCAAGGTATCGGCGTCGGGTTGCTCCAGCAGGCCGGCATCGACCAGCACCGCCAGGTTGGTCTGTGCGTGACCCCAGATCGCGGAATTGCCATTATCAGTGAACGGTGCGCCAGTGATCACGTTCTGGGACTGTTCAATCACGCCTTGCAACGCAAACCCGGGGGTTACAACACCGCGTTCAGCAGACGTCCGGGCTCGCTCGAGCAACTGATCCAGCGCGCGAGCGGCTTCTGACAGACGGGATGTAAACGCCTCATAATCCGCGACCGTGTCCACCTCATGGAAACTGATCAAAAACGTTGGCAGAAAGCCCTGGGCACCATTCATTTGCTCAAAGACCAGGCCATTGTAGCGAAACTCGGCTGCGCGGGCAGCCTGCTCATACTGGTAGGTCCAGATATCCCAGGAGGTCTGCGCTTCCTGTGTCAGGGCGTCGTAATCAAATTCGCGCTGCATTTCCTCAACGCTTTGACGTCGCCATTCCAGCCGGGCATCCTCTGCTGCAACAGAATAGTCATCAAGCTCATCGTAGCGATCCTTGATGCCCTGGAAGGTCATGCCAATGGGGCTAAACTGCAGTTGTTCTTCATATTTTTCGTCAAACCAGACATTCAGTCGTTCGGTTTCGGTCTGGGTCTGGGTCTCTGCCGGCGCCGCCGGTGGGGTTGCCGGCTCACCGCAAGCGGTAAAAATCAGCAATAGCGATAAAGCGAACAGTTTCGTGTTCATCATAAAAACATCCAGGAAAGTCGTAAGAATTGGGTAGCGTCAGGGTGACACTGCTGCGCGAATTATCGCGCACTGACAGGTTAATCGCAATTGAGGCAGCGGCTGCTAAACGCTGAGAACAACCCCGACAAACACCGCCAGCCCCACCCAGTGATTGTTGAGAAAGGCCTTAAAACAGGCATCTGCTTCACGATGACGGATCAGCCAGTGCTGGTAGACGAACAGACCGGCAGCCACCAGCAGGCCCAGGTAATAAAAACCTGACAGCTGGAACTGTCCGCCGGCCAGGAACAGCGCAAACAGGAACATGCCCTGCAGGGCGCCGATCATCATTCGGTCTGCGTCGCCAAACAGAATGGCCGTGGATTTGACGCCGATTTTCAGATCGTACTCGCGATCGACCATGGCGTACTGCGTGTCGTAGGCAACGGTCCACAGGCAGTTGGCGACATACAGCACCCAGGCAGTGGTGGGCGGCCACTCACCGGTCTGAGCGGTGAAGGTCATCAGGATGCCCCAGGAAAACGCCATGCCCAGCACCACCTGGGGTAAGTGGGTGTAGCGCTTCATGAACGGGTAGGCGGCGGTCAGCACCACGGCGCCGAACGACATCCAGATGGTCAGCATGTTGGTGAGCAGCAGCAGCATGAAGGCTGCCAGGCAAAGCCCGAGAAAACACAGCATGGCTTCTTTGCGGGTGACCTGACCGGTCACAATGGCGCGATTTTCGGTACGCAGTACATCACCGTCTATATGGCTGTCGGCGAAGTCGTTAATACAGCAGCCGGCCGAGCGCATCAGCAGGGTCCCCAGTGCAAAGACAAACACCAGGTGCCATTGGGGCCAGCCGTTGGCCGCCAGCCACAGCGCGCCCAGCGTGGGCCACAGCAACAACAGTGTGCCGATGGGCCGGTTCAGTCGGGTCAGCAGAATGAATGCTGGCAGACGTGCGTGGACACGGGGCAGGTATTTTTCCAGTTGATCGTTGATATAAGATACCGGTGGCATGCGTGGTTCCAGGGCGAGGGATCAGATCGACATTTGCTCGGCAATCAGCGTGATGTCAGCAGACAGTACCAGCTTGTCGATCAGCTCTTCGCAGCGTTCACGATCCAGGCCGCAGCGCTCATACATGGCGTCGCTGACAGGTTCTGGCGGTGCGTCGCCGATGCCGTGCTGGCGGAACAGCCGCATCGCGATAAAGATCAGATTGGCGTAGATCGCATGCGGACCGCTATAGTCTGCATCCTGCTGATAACGCAGCGCGGTGCAGACCTCTTCGGGCATGTTCCATGACTGCATCAGCCAGGCGCTGATCTGTTCGCGGCTGATACCAATCAGATGTTTCTCGATCGCCACGTGGCTGATCTCGGGGTTGGCTTCGGCATAGCGACAAATGGTGGAGAAATGTTCAGGGAAGGTGTGTGCCAGCACCAGGTAGCCAAAGTTGTGCAGCAGGCCTGACAGATAGATCATACCCTGACGTGGTCGCTTGCTGGCAGGCACCATGCGCGCCATCGCCTCGACCGCGGTGGAGCAGTACACCGCCTGCAGCCAGTACGGGGTAAAACCCGCACTTTGATCCTTGGGCACTTCAACTGTTTTGCCCAGGATCAGCCCAATCGCCAGGTTGCTCACCAGATCAAATCCCAGTACCCGGACGATGGCGTCCTGCACCGACCGGATCTTGCCCGGCGCAGCGTAATACGGTGACGATGCCCAGCTCACCACCTGTGCCGCCAGACTGGGGTCGGCCTCAACAATACTGGTCAACTCGGACACCGTGGCATTGGGGTTGGCGCGCAGGGCCATGATGCGATCGGCAGTGGCGGACAGCGGCGGAATCTCCAGGGTTTCATCCAGACGCTGGCGAATGCGCAGCGAGGTGAAGTGCCGGATAGAGTCACTGATCTGTTGTGTGTCCTGTTCGGCTTCCGGCAGGTCACGTTGCAAATCATGGGCCGCAATTGTAAAGGCAACATGGCGTATATTGACTTCACGCGCATGCAGGGAGTTGCGCAACGTCGACAGGGTCATGCCGTCGTCGGCCACAACCAGGGCGTCTTCAGCACTCAGGCCGCTGTCGATAAACGTCGGCAACACGAAAAAATCACGGTATGCCGGCAGTGGCTGCAGGCGACGACTGCGGCTGGCGGAGACGATATCGTCCTGGGAAACCGGGGCGAATCCGCGTTCAGTAACACTTTGCAGGTTGCGCAGGTCCAGAAGTGAGCCAGTGGGCAATATACATTGCACCAGATTGCGGTCGTCCTTTAACAGAACGCAGCGCACTGCAGGTTTATAATCAGACATTGCCGTAAAGTTCCCGGTCGCCGAGCCAGCGGTTTACCAGCGGGTCGATATGTGAAGGATAGTCATGTTCTATTGTATCTGCAGCCGATTTTACCGGATCAAGCAAGGCAGCGTCACGCGCCAAATCGGCAATTCTGAAACTCATCAGGCCGGTTTGCCGCGTACCCAGCACCTGGCCGGGGCCACGAATGGCCAGATCCTGCTCGGCAATGAAAAAGCCATCGTTGCTGTCGCGCATGATACCCAGGCGTTGTTTGCCCAGCTGTGACAACGGTGTTTGATACAACAACAGACAGTGGCTGGCCTTGGCACCACGGCCAACACGCCCTCGCAACTGATGCAGTTGCGCCAGGCCCAGACGTTCCGGGTTCTCAATGATCATCAGGCTGGCGTTGGGCACATCAACACCGACTTCAATCACGGTGGTGGCGACCAGCAAATGCAGTTCCCCCTGTTTGAATGCCGACATCACCGCACTTTTTTCTGCCGGTTTCATGCGGCCGTGGACCAGACCGATGGCCAGGTCCGGCAATTGTGTCTGCAAGGCTGCCAGTGTCGCCTCTGCGGCCTGTGCCTGCAAGGCCTCGGATTCGTCGATCAGCGTACACACCCAGTAAGCCTGATTGCCTTGCAGACAGGCCTGATGGATGCGATCAATGACTTCATCCCGCCGCTCGTTGGAGATAATCACCGTGTTAACGGGGGTACGCCCGGGCGGCAGTTCGTCCAGCACACTGCAGTCCAGGTCGGCATAGGCACTCATGGCCAGCGTCCGGGGAATGGGTGTCGCCGTCATCACCAGCTGATGGGGAATGCTTTGTCCGGTATTGCCCTTCTCGCGCAGTGCCAGGCGCTGGTGAACGCCAAAACGATGCTGTTCATCAATGATGATCAGGCCCAGATTGTTGAACTCGACACCCTCCTGAAACAGCGCGTGCGTGCCAACAGCGATTTGGCTGCTGCCGTCCTGAAGGCCCTGCAAGGTCTGCTGGCGCTGGCGACCCTTGACCTTGCCGCTGAGCCAGCCCGGTTGCAGGCCCAATGGCGCCAGCCATTGGCTGAAATTGACATGGTGCTGTTCGGCCAGAATTTCGGTGGGTGCCATGATCACCGCCTGATAGCCGCTGTCGACGGCCTGCAGTGCCGCGAGTGCTGCCACCACGGTTTTACCGGAGCCCACGTCACCCTGCAGCAGTCGCAGCATCGGTTGCTGCAGAGACAAATCATGGCTGATCTCACGACAGACTCTGGATTGCGCGCCGGTCAGGGAGAAGGGCAATTGCTTGAGGAAGGCCTGGCTCAGGCGGCTGTGGGCCGCCATCACCGGCGCCAGATGCTGCGCAGATTGCTGGCGCAGGCGCCGCAGGCACAGACGATGACTGAGCAGCTCTTCAAAAGCCAGGCGCTGTTGTGCCGGGTGCTCGCCATTGAGCAATTGCGCCACCGGCGCCTGCACGGGTGGATGATGCAGATACTGCAGGGCGTCAGCCAAACCGGGAAACGCGAAGCGGTGCAGAATATCGGCGGGCATCCAGTCGGGCAGTGCCTGCGGTGATTGCAGCATTGCCAGGGCCTGATCGATGAGTTTGCGTAACCGGGTTTGTTGCAGGCCGTCGGTGGCGGGGTAAATCGGTGTCAGCCGGTCGGCCACCGGGGCAATATCGCCAGGCTTGAGCACCTGGTATTCGGGGTGATAGATTTCGTAACCGGTTTTGCCACTGCGGATCTCGCCATAACAGCGCAGTGTGTTCCCCGGCGCCAGCATCTTTTTCTGGGCCGCACTGAAGTGGAAAAAGCGCAAACTGATGATGCCGCCACTGTCCTTTATCCGGCAGACGAGGCTGCGGCGTCGACCAAAATCCAGCTCGCAGCTGACTATTTCGCCCTCCAGCATGACATCATCGCCCAGGCGCACCCGACCGATGGACGCTATCCGGGTGCGATCCTGATAGCGCAGCGGCAGGTGAAACAGCAGGTCCTGTACAGTGTGGATATGCAGGGTCGCCAGGCGTTCGGCCAGGCGTGCCGCGACACCGTTGAGTTGGGTTACCGGAATGTCGCTCAGTGCCACAGGGCCTGGCATGGCGGCTGACGTCAAGCCGTCGCGGGCAGTATCATGATGGCATCAATCTCGACCTGGACGCCGCGGGGCAAAGCCGACACCTCGATGGTGGCCCGCGCCGGATAGGGCGTCTGGAAGTATTGCTGCATGGTGGTGTTGACCACGGCGAAGTGGCTCAGGTCGATCATGTAGATGGTCAGTTTGACGCAGTCATCCAGGGTGCCGCCGGCCTCCGCGGCCACCGCGGCCAGGTTGTCCAGTACCTGGCGAGCCTGAGCTTCGATGTCGCCCTCGACCACGTCCATGGACACCGGATCCAGCGGGATCTGGCCGGACAGGAAAACCATGTTGCCGCTTTTGATGGCCTGCGAATAGGGGCCGATAGCCGAAGGTGCGCGTTCAGTGGAGATAGCCTGTTTGTCAGCCATGTTCGAGTCCTTGTCAGTGCAATGCGTAGGTTTGGGTCAGTGACTGCTTACTGTCAGTGTTGGCGCTTCAGAGCTTCGGGTGCGATGTTGCCCTTGATGGGCTTGACCAGTTTGCGGCTCTTCACCCGTGCCACCCGGGTCACCGGTTTGATCAGACGTACGTGTTTCATCACCCGCGCCAGATGAATCCGGTTGCGGACATTGAGCAGCAGGTTGACGATGCTGAAACGGGCATCGCGCTCAACCGTGCTGATACGTTCGATATTGGCTTCCTTGCTGGTGATGGCAGTGGCCAGTTTGGCAATGATGCCACGCTCATTTTCCAGCTCCACACGAATCTCTACCGCGAACTCGCCTTCGACGTCAGGATCCCAGCGGACAGCCACGATTTTTTCCGGGTTCTGCCGGATCTCTGCAATGTTGTTGCAGGTTTCAGTGTGAATCACCATGCCGCGGCCAGAGCTGATATGGCCGACAATGGGGTCGCCGGGAATGGGATAGCAGCACTTGGCATAACTCATCACCATGCCTTCGGAGCCGCGGATCGCCAGCGATGCCTGCTTGGCATCCTTGCTGGTCGCCTTGGGGATTTTTTCCTGAACTTCTTCGGGAAACATTTTCTGCGCCACGATGTGCGCCATGCGGTTGCCCAGGCCGATGTCGCTGAGCAGCGTGTTGAGCTCGCTGACATTAAGCTGTTGCAGCAGCGCCTGCACCTGATCGCCGCTCAGTTTTTCGAGCTGAGTCCCGTGGCCGGCCAGTGACTTGTTGAGCAGGCGCCGGCCCAGTGCGATGGATTCTGACTCGCGCTGATTCTTCAGGTAATGGCGGATATTGCTGCGAGCCTTGCCGGTGACCACAAAGCTCAGCCAGGCCGGGTTGGGCTGGGCGCCGGGGGTGGTGATAATTTCCACGGTCTGGCCGCTTTCCAGCGGTTCACTCAGCGGTGCCAGACGGCGGCTGATGCGACAGGCCACACAGCTGTTGCCAACGTCGGTGTGCACGGCGTAGGCAAAATCCACCGCCGTGGAGCCGGCGGGCAACTCCATGATACGACCCTTGGGCGTAAACACATAAATTTCGTCAGGAAACAGGTCAATCTTGACGTTTTCAATAAACTCGAGGGAGTTGCCTGCATTTTGCTGCATTTCCAGCAGCCCATTGACCCATTGGCGGGCCCGGATATGGGCGTTGCTGGGCGTGTCATCCGAGGACTTGTAGAGCCAGTGGGCGGCGATGCCATTGTTGGCCATGGCCTCCATCTCTTCGGTGCGGATCTGTATTTCGATGGGCACACCGTGCATGCCAAACAGTGTGGTATGCAGCGACTGATAGCCATTGGCCTTGGGAATGGCAATATAATCCTTGAAACGACCGGGTACGGGCTTGAAAAGGTTGTGAACAGCGCCTAAAACCCGGTAACAGGTATCGACCGAATCAACCACAATGCGGAACGCATACACATCCATGATTTCAGAGAAGGATTTGCGCTTGGTGCGCATCTTCTCGTAGATACTGTACAGGTGTTTTTCCCGGCCGATGGTGCGTCCGGGCAGGCCTTCGCGCTCCAGACACGCTTCAATGGCGCTCTGCACCTGTTTGACGATTTCCTTGCGGTTGCCGCGGATGGCCTTGACGGCGGCATTGATGCGACGCGCCCGCATCGGGAACAGTGCCTCGAATCCCAGCTCCTCGAATTCCACCCGCACGGCATTCATGCCCAGGCGGGCGGCAATCGGGGAATAGATATCCAGGGTTTCCTTGGCAATGCGGCGACGTTTCTCCGGACTCAGTACGTCCAGCGTGCGCATATTGTGCAGGCGGTCGGCCAGTTTCACCAGAATCACCCGCAGGTCGCGCGCCATCGCCAGGGCCATTTTCTGGAAATTCTCGGCTTGGGCTTCCGCGTGACTGCTGAAGGTGATCTTGTTGAGTTTGCTGACACCATCGACCATGTCAGCAACGGTTTCGCCGAACTGGCTTTTCACCGCGCTTTTGCTGACGCCGGTATCCTCGATAACGTCATGCAGCATGGCCGCCATCAGGCTCTGATGGTCCATGTGCATGTCACTGAGGATGTTGGCCACGGCGAGCGGATGGGTGACGTAAGGTTCACCGCTGCGACGGAACTGGCCGTCGTGTGCCTGCTCCGCATAGAAGTAGGCACGGCGCACACTGTTCACCTGATCGGATGCCAGATAGCCCGAGAGGCTGCCGGCAAGAGAGTCGATTGTTAATGTCACCAGCCGACTCCTCTGTTAATTAATCGTCTTCGGAAAGGGGCTCTTCTGCAGGCTCTGCGTCAGAGTCTGCCACGATGGCACCCATCATCGCAGCCGTGGCATCCAGCTCGGCCTCGGCCATTTCGCGGGCCGGTGCAGGGCGCGCCTTGAGAATACTGGCATCCACCAGGCCATCGGCGATCTCGCGCAGTGCGATGACCGTCGGCTTGTCATTGTCTTCCGACACCAGGGCGTCTTTGCCACCGGTCTGCAGTTGACGCGCGCGCTTGCTGGAGATCATCACCAGTTGGAAACGATTGTCTACCTTGTCCAGACAATCTTCTACGGTAATACGTGCCATATAAAACCTGCCTTGTTGAAATCAAGTCTGTTGCTAAAGTCTGTTGCTAGAATCTGTTGATAAAAGCCAGTTACGCCGTTGTTTGACGCATCACGGGCGCAACCATCAGGCCGGCGAACGTCGGAGCATATAACAGAGGACCGGCTATGATACTGAATTTATGCAGCGCTTGCATGCAAATTCCGAAAACCGGCGGTAAAAAGCGCTATAAAGGCCGCGTCAGGTACATTCTCGGAACAAATGTCAGGCCAGCAGATCCTGCAACAGACGGCCGTTGTTGCGCAACTGCTGCTCGCGCTCCAGGCGGGCCGCCCGCACAATGGCGCGCAGATCATCCAGTGCGCAGTCGAACTGGTCATTGATCACCAGATAGTCTGCTTCACCGTAGTGCGAGATCTCGTTTTTGGCCAGTTGCATGCGGCCGGCAATGGTGGCGTCATCGTCCTGCCCGCGTCCGGTCAGCCGTTCCTGCAAGGTCGACAGCGACGGTGGCAAAATAAAAATGCTCTTGACCGGTTTGATCAGCTTGCGAACCTGTTCGGCGCCTTGCCAGTCAATCTCCAGTATCACATCCATGCCCTGGTCCAGCTGCTCCTGGACCCATAACCGTGATGTGCCGTACAGATTGCCGAAGACTTCCGCGGATTCCAGAAAGTCGCCGGCGGTCCGCATGGCCAGAAAATGCTCACGATCAGTAAAATGGTAATTGACGCCGTGCTGTTCGCCCGGTCGCTTGCTCCGGGTGGTGTGGGACACCGACACACACAGGGCCTGGTCGCCATCGTCCAGCAGGGCATTTACCAGGCTGGTTTTGCCGGCACCCGACGGTGCGGATATTGTATAGAGCGTGCCTCGGGCCATAGTGATATCAGGGATGCCATGTCAGCGAGTGGAGTGGGTTGTGATGCGGCAGAACTATAGTCAATCCTGTGTCGGGTGTCCACCGCCGACCGACAGTTGACGCCGGGCCGCGGACGGAGAACAATCAGGACCCTACAGCAGCACAACGGCTCAGGCCCGCGGGAGCACGGTAATGGATCGGCGCCAGTTCATGAAAACGTCCATGCGACGCCTGTCCAGCATGGCGGTTGCCGGCGTGGTGCCGGTCAGCGTGGTGCAGGTGGCTTTCGCGACACCAAACGCCAACCCGGGCACGCACTCGGAACAGTCGGTCCGCGACTTCACTTTTGCCTGTATCTCTGATGCCCATCTGCAGCAGATTCGCGGCAGCCGGTTCGTTGCCAGGCAGGATCAGGCGCTTGAGCGGGCTGTGTCCGAGATCAATCAGATGCATCCCCGCCCGGACTTTGTCATGTTTGGTGGCGACCTGGCGCAGCTCGGCACCATGGCTGAACTGGACCACGGTGCCGATATCCTGTCCCGGCTGCACAGCCCGCTGCACATGGTCATGGGCGAGCATGACTACTATCTGGATCTGGGCGCGCACTGGCGTGCCCTGTTCGGTAACCCGAGCTACAGCTTTGATCACAAAGGCGTGCACTTCATTGTGCTGAACAGCATTCTGACCTGCGACGACTGGACGTTGAAAACGTGGGCGTCGGCTGAGCGCCGTATGGCAGAAATGACCGGCCTGGACAGCCCGCGCATGTCACCGTTCATGGTCGGCGCCGCCCAGCGCCAATGGTTGCAGAAGGACCTGGACAACACCGATAAAGCGACACCGGTGGTGGTGCTGTCTCACGCGCCACTGCAGAAGATTCGCAAAGCCTGGAATTTCTGGACCGACGATGCCGACCTGCTGCAGGCCATGCTGGCGCCTTTCGCACAGGTCAACGTCATTTACGGGCATGTGCATCAGCGGCTGCATAGCCGCATGGGCAATATCCGTTTCGATTCGGTGGTTGCAACCGCCTGGCCCTGGCCCAGTCCGCACAACAGCAGGCAGGCAGGCAGGCAGCCATTTGCCGGTCCTGACCTTATCGGGTCAGGACCCGGCAGGCGATGCTGCACGGTGGCAGCTGGTCAACCTGCACAGCGGCCGCGTGGATGTCATCGACGCGGCCGAGGTGCAGGCTTGAGCGGGTTTCAGGGGATCCTGACCAGGCCAATCTGGTTGCTGCTGCTTTGATGGATCAGCAGGTTGTTGTCCTCCGTGACCCAGACATGACGGATGATGCCCACGCCGGATGGAATGGCCCAGCTCTGGAATCGCTCTGCGGCCGGATCAAAACGCACCAGCGCATCCGGCCGCATGCCGGACTCGTTGTACCAGATCACGTCATCAATCACCGCCATCGAGTAAGGGTGTGAGTCAGGGCCGCTGGGCGAATCCCACTGGGTAATGTCACCGGTGGCGGGATCGAGCCGGCCAATCTTGCCCATGGTGGAATTGACGAACCAGACATTGCCGGCGCTATCCAGGTCCAGGCGGCGGATCCGGGTGCGCTCATCAGGCACCTCGTAATACCGCACGTCCATTGAATCCGGGTCCATGCGGCCCAGCTTGTTGGTGCCGTTATAGGCAATCCACACATCGCCGCCCTGATCGACCTTGATGCCATAGGGCCTGGGCTCGGTGTTCACTTCCCGCAGCTCGCCGGTCTCCGGGTTGAGGCGGCCCAGCATGGCAGCGCCCTGGGAGGTGAAGTACAGGTTGCCATTGGGGTGAAAGACCGCCGAGTGCGGATCACGTGCCTGCGTGGGGTATTCGGTCACCATGCCGGTTTGCGGGTCCAGCATGCCGATGGTGCCATTGCTGTTGCCGGTGTACCAGATATTGCCATCAGCGTCCGGGACAATAGTGTGCGGGCGTGCCGAGGGCGGCAGATGATACTCCTCCATCTCACCGGTTTCCGGGTCCAGTCGGCCAGCCAGACTGGCCCACATGCCGGTCCACCAGATAGAGCCATCGGGCGCTTCAGCCGGGTCTCGCGATCGCTGTCCCAGTGTCGGCACCTGCCACTCGATAATGTCGATTTCAAAGTCACCGGCAACCAGCGTGGGCCGACGACTGGGGTCTTCAGGGAAATGGGTAGCCAGGTAAGTGGCAATTGTTTCGGCCTGGGCGGCCGGCAGTTCGACCATGGTGGAGAATACCCGGTGCCATTCGGCGGCAGAGGCATAGCCCGCCGAACGCTGGATATGATTGAGGCCGTGGCAGGAGGTGCAGGCGATCTGCACCAGTTCCTTGCCCGGTCCATCAGGCAGTTCATTATTGCCGCCGGGCTGGGCGAATGCTGAGGCTGCGGTCATTAACCCCGCGCCGATAACTGAAACAGAACACCAGTGCTTGATCATTGTCGAGACTCCTTGAACAGGCTGATTTAGCAGGCAAGTAGACATCCGGTCAGCCAAGCATCGTGCATTCCAACAACCGGGTCAAGGTGTTGCCGGTGTCTGCAGAGCCTGCTGCCAGAATTAACCGGTTTGCCAGGAGTTCCTCCCCATGTGAAGGCATTTGCTGATCTGGCGCGCTATAATCCGGAGAAATTTGACACTCTGGATATTTGCCATGACCTCTGCCACTTCGGCTGCCAACAACTCTCCAATTCGTCTGACAGCGTTCAGTCACGGCGCCGGCTGTGGCTGCAAAATTGCACCCGCAGTGCTCGACCGCATTCTCGCGTCGCAGCGCCTGTTTGCCACCGACCCGGCCCTGCTCGTGGGTAACAGCTCACGCGACGACGCGGCTGCCTATGACATAGGCAATGGTCAGGTCATCCTGAGCACCACCGATTTTTTCATGCCGATTGCCGATGATCCGTTCGACTTTGGTCGTATTGCCGCCACCAATGCCATCAGTGACATTTATGCGATGGGCGGCCGACCGCTGATGGCGATCGCCATTCTGGGCTGGCCAGTGGACAAGCTGCCCCCGGAAATCGCCGGGCAGGTCGTTGATGGCGGCCGTCAGGCGTGTGCAGATGCCGGTATGGTGTTGGCCGGAGGGCACAGTATCGACTGCCCGGAGCCGGTGTTCGGACTCGCCGTCACCGGATTGGTGGCGCACGAGCACCTGAAGCAGAACAACACGGCTACCGACGGTTGCCTGCTGTATCTGACCAAGCCGCTGGGTGTGGGTGTGCTGACCACGGCGCAAAAACAGAACAAGCTGAAAGCCGAAGATGAGTACCTCGCGCGCGATGTTATGTGTCAGCTCAATACACCTGGCCTGGCACTGGCACAGATGCCCGGCGTCAAGGCCATGACCGATGTCACCGGTTTCGGTTTGATGGGACATCTGCTGGAAATGTGTGAAGGCAGTGGTTTGTCAGCCGAGCTGGATGCGGACCGGGTACCAGTATTGCCGTCGGTGCGTGACTATATTGCCCAGGGCTGCGTGCCCGGTGGCACGTTGCGCAACCATGACAGCTACGGACACCGGCTGGCCGCGATGGATGACGCGCAGCGCAATCTGCTCTGTGATCCGCAAACCAGCGGTGGTCTGCTGATTGCCGTGACACCCGACAGCCGGGACGAGGTGGAAGGGATACTGCGCCAACAGGGGGTTCCCGAAAACCTTTGCCAACCCATCGGTGAATTGCGGACGGCCCGGGCAGATGACGAAATCCGCATCAGGCTACGCTGACATGCGCCCGGACACAAAAAATTACCTGGCGCTGTTTCTCGAGGACACGCCGTTGATTGATACCCGGGCACCGGTGGAGTTTGCGCGCGGCGCTTTCCCCCATGCGATCAACCTGCCGCTGATGAGCGATGATGAGCGGGCAGCGGTGGGTACCTGCTACAAGGCGCAGGGCCAGCAGGCTGCCATTGCGCTGGGTCATCAGCTGGTTAGCGGAGAAATCAGAACACAGCGCCTCAACGCCTGGCTGGAAGAGGCGCGCAGACACCCGCAAGGCTATCTGTATTGTTTCCGCGGCGGCCTGCGATCACAGATCTGCCAGCAATGGTTGCATGAGGCCGGTCTGGATTACCCGCGCGTGCAGGGTGGCTACAAAGCCATGCGTCAGTTTCTGCTCAACAGCCTGGAGCGGCTGTGCCGCCAACAGACCTTCATGGTACTGGCCGGTCACACCGGTTCCGCCAAGACGGACCTGTTAAATGAGATGCCTGGCGCGGTTGATCTGGAAGGTATTGCCAATCATCGTGGCAGTGCGTTCGGCAAGCGCGCTGACGGACAGCCGTCTCAAATCGATTTCGAAAACCGGTTGATCATTGCCATGCTCAAACACCAGCATCGCTACCCGGGCAAGGCCATCGTGCTGGAAGATGAAAGTCGCCTGATTGGCCGTTGCGCGCTTCCGCAGCCGCTGCGCGACGCCATGGCAAAAGCCCCGCTGATTCAGTTGCACAGTGATCTCGACGCGCGCGCCGAGCATTCCTACGTCAACTATATTTTGCGCAAGTCCGCTGAGTGGCAGCAGCACGCCGGTGAGACGCAGGGTTTTGAACTGTTTATTGAGGATCTGCGCGAGTCCCTGTTCCGGGTGCGTAAACGCCTGGGCGGGGAACGTTATGCGACGGTCAGTGAGCAGCTGGAATCGGCCATCCAGGCCCATCGCAGTGGTGATGCCACCGGGCACAGGACCTGGATTCTCAGTCTGCTGCGCGACTACTATGACCCGATGTACGACTATCAGGGTCAGAAACATCCGGCGCGGGTGGTGTTCAGGGGCGACGCCCAGGCCGTGAGACAGTTTTTGACATCGTTGCGCAAGTAAGTAGGCTGTGCAGCTGACCTGGCGCAGCCACAGACAAGTGGCCGCCCAACAACGGAGCTAATGACTGGTGTCTGAGAATAAACACACGACCTCTGGCGCGCTGAACATTTTCCTGGTTTTTCTGCGCCTTGGGCTGACGTCTTTCGGCGGGCCGGTTGCCCATATCGGTTACTTTCGCGACGAATTCGTCACCCGTCGGCAATGGCTGAGCGAGCAGAGTTACGCCGACCTGGTGGCGTTGTGCCAGTTTCTGCCCGGCCCGGCCAGCAGTCAGGTCGGTCTGGCGATGGGCCTGTCGCGCGGTGGTTACACCGGCGCATTGGCAGCCTGGCTGGGATTCACCTTGCCATCGGCATTGGCGCTGATCCTGCTGGCCACAGGTCTTGTCGGGTTTGCTGATGGTGCCATGTCGTCGGGTCTGCTCACCGGCTTGAAAGTTGTTGCGGTCGCGGTGGTGGCCCAGGCGGTGTGGGGCATGGCGCGCAACCTCTGCCCGGATACGCCTCGCCTCACGCTGATGGCAGTTGCGACCTGCCTGGTCCTGGCGTTGCCTACCGTGTATGCGCAAGTGGGCATCATCATCGCCGCCGGCATGGTGGGCCTGTTTGCTTTCAGGCCCGCCGCCGGCATCGTCAATGATGACTGGCAGGTACCGGTCAGTCGCCGCGCCGGCATGGTCTGGCTTTGCCTGTTTTTTGTTTTACTGGCGGGTCTGCCGCTGCTGCTGCAATGGTTTCCGTCGCAAGCGCTGGCCCTGGTTGATGCGTTCTATCGCGCCGGTTCCCTGGTATTCGGCGGCGGGCACGTGGTGCTGCCATTGCTGCAGGCAGAGGTGGTGCCGACAGGCTGGGTGCAGGAAGACATGTTTCTTGCCGGTTACGGGGCTGCGCAGGCCGTGCCGGGTCCCCTGTTTACGTTCGCCGCCTTCCTCGGTGCCGCCATGATCAGCGCACCCACGGCCTGGCTGGGCGGGCTGATCTGTCTGTTGGCGATCTTCACGCCTTCATTCCTGCTGATTGCCGGTGCGCTACCATTCTGGCAACAGCTGCGTGCCAATGCCCGCATGCAGGCGGCACTGATGGGCATCAACGCCGGGGTTGTCGGCCTGCTGCTGGCCGCGCTCTATGACCCGGTCTGGACCAGCGCCATCGTCGGACCCAAAGAGTTCGCCATGGCACTGGTTGCCCTGATCGCGCTGATGGCCTGGAAGCTTCCACCATGGCTGGTGGTTCTGGCCAGCGCTGCGACTGGCTGGCTAATCGCTTAACCCGCCGTCACAACGCCTCAATCCAGCGGCAAAAAGCCCAGCGCATTGTTGTTGTTCATCGGAATCACAAGCTGATTCTGCACGGAGTCATAACAGATGGATGCCGCACTGGGAATGCCGACCGCAATGACTTCAGCCTCTTCGCCGGGTACGATTCTGGAGATACTGCCGTATCGCACACTGCTCACGTACTTGGTGCCATCTTCGGTGACCACAACGCCGTCATTGCCGCTTTCCGCCGCGTACTCGGTGTTGATCAGGACGCCGTCGGTATTGAAGCTCATCACATGGTTGTTGCCGATATTGATGACCACGATATTGCCATCGTTGTCGACGGCGACACCGTTGGGCAACAGTAGCGGCGACCCGTCGATGAACACAGACGCTTCACCCTCGGGGGTCACCCGATAGACGCGCTGCGGGTCACGGGTGTTGGAGGCATAGATGGTACCGTCCTCGGCCACCGCGATGCCATTGAGACCATTGGCACCCACATCGGCCACCGAATGCGCGGCCAGTGGCTGACCGCTGGCCAGATCAAACGTGCGCACCGTTTCGGTATCGGCCACGTACAACACGCCGTCGCGCACGGCGCTGCCCAGGGGCTGGTTCAGCGTCAGGCCATCGCGGCTGTTACCAATCCACTTGGCGGTATGCACGGATCCGTCAGGGTTGATCAATGACACGTAGCCGTCGTTTTCCTGCATGTTCTGCGGCACGCCGGCATTCATTGCCAGAATCAGGTTGCGCTCAGGGTCAAACGTGCAGCTCTCGGCAAAGCGGAAACTGCCGTACACTTTGACATTGGATGACATCGGCGTGGTTTCACCGGCCTCGTTGACCGTGCTCAGTGGTTCACCGGCAGAAAACTCCTGGGCGTGGCTCCAGGTGCTGAGGGTCAGCGCCATGGCGCCGACGATAGCGGATAATTTCATCTGTGTTTCTCCTTAAACGGGGACAGGCTAGTATACTGCCCCAAAACCAAAGACAAGCCCATTAGTTTACAAGATCGAAGGTACTTGCCCATTACCACGCAATTCATGATATCGGTTTTTCTGTTCGCCCTGTCTGCTGCCATCACGCCAGGGCCAAATAACGTGATGCTGATGAGCTCGGGTGTCAATTTCGGCATTCGCCGCAGCGTGCCTTTGCTGATGGGCGTCTGCATTGGTTTCCCGGCGATGTTTGTGGGCATTGGTCTGGGACTGGGTGCGCTGTTTCAACGTTATCCGCAGGTCCATACGATCATTTCTGTGATAGGCATCATTTATCTGCTGTATCTGGCCTGGCGCATCGCCCGCAGTGGCCGGCCGGAGCAGGTCAGGGACATCAAGCCACTGACGTTTTTGCAGGCAGCGGCCTTTCAGTGGGTAAATCCCAAAGCCTGGGTAATGGCCACGGGCGCCATTGCAGCTTTTACCACCACCGCAGGCGCCATCAATCAGCAAGTGTTCAATATGGCGTTGATATTTATCGTGGCCGCTGTGCCCAGTGCGTTGACCTGGCTACTGTTCGGGGTAGGGTTGCAGAAACTGCTGGCGGATCCGCTGTGGTTGCGGCGTTTCAATTATCTGATGGCGGGGTTGCTGGTCTTGTCGATGGTGCCGGTGATTCTGGATCTGGCGGGCTGACAGGCTGCTGAAAAGCGTTTTTTCAACAGCCTGTTACCGCGTATCTGAGGTTTCTCAGTGAGTGGGGAAGTTGTCGGGCAGCAGGCGCGGGATGAACTTGGTCATACCCTGCACCGGTCCGACTTCACCTGCATAGATGTTACCGGCACTGTCCACGGTCACGCCTTCACCCATGGCGCCAATACCACCCATGCCGGTGGGGCGTTCTGAGTTGTGCTCGGGGATGTAGTACCACACCTCACCAGTGCGGGCGCTGCCAATTCGCATGCCTTTACGCCAGCCCGGGTTGTAGTTGCTGTCGGATTCCGAGTCAATGGCATACAGCACATCGTTTTCATCGATGAACAGGCCGCTGATGCGGCTGAACTGATACCAGGTATCCAGGTGTGTGCCTTCCTGATCAAAGATCTGGATACGACGGTTGCCACGGTCGGCGACAAACACGCGACCCTGCGAGTCCATCGCCAGTGCGTGCGGGGAGCGCATCTGACCATCTTCATAACCCCAGCTGCCCCAGCTCTTCACAAAGGTGCCATCGGGCGCGAACTTGGAGATACGGCTCATCGAGGTCGGGCCGTCTTCGTCACGGAACTGCGCGCTGTGTGTTTCCGACACAAAAATGTGACCATCCGGCGCGACCAGAACATCATTGGGTTCGGTAAAATGCGTGGGCAGGTCGCCTGCTTCTCCCGGGGTACCGAGTACCATCAACACTTCGCCCTGAGGGCTGAACTTGACCACCTGGTGACCGCCGAAGGCGTCCGGGTTCTGCGCCAGTTCCTGGGCATTGGCAGAGCGCGCATCAGCGATCCAGATGTTGCCCTCATGATCCACTTCGATACCGTGTGGCCACAGAATCTGACCGGCACCAAAGCTTTGTACCACATTGCCTTCAGGATCCAGTTTGACAATCGGGTCCACGTCGGACAGCGCGCAGGAGTTGGCGCCGCAGCGGTCGCCGGCCCAGATATGCACGCCATCAATGTCGACATGCACGGCGCTGACCGATCCCCAGCTACGACCATCAGGCAATGTGCCCCAGTCGCGGATGGTTTCGTAGGGATTGGGCAGATTGTTTATCGGCGTCACATCTGCATGTTCGGCCGGCCCGGTAGCGCCTGGCTGAGCCAGTGCCGCGCCGGCCAGCAGGGCCATGGCGCCTGACATCGCTGCAGTCAGCAGCAAACGGCGGTGGGTGCAAGCAAGTTTTTTGTTCATCAGTTACCTCTGTTGTTGTTAACGTCTCTGTTAGGGTGCGCGGCTACCTGTCAGGGCTCACAGCGCGGTTTCGAAAATCGCCAGCATGCGTCCCCAGGCGCGTTCAGCCTGAGCCTGGTGATACACCGTCGAGTCGATGACGCACCAGCCGTGCATGGCGTCTTCGTAAACCTCGATTTCCGCCGGCACATTGGCGGCGTCAAACGCAGCGCGGAGAACATGCTTGGTCTCCGGATCGCGTTCGTCATCGTTCTCTGCCACTGCGATCAGCATGTGGGCGTCCATGTTGGGAATGCCCAGGTGCGGGCTGTCGGGGCTGTCGGTGGCCAGCCCGCCGCCATGGAAGGAGCCCCCTGCGCCGATACGCGCCGGCAGTGCCGCAGCTGTTCGCATGACAATGGGGCCGCCCATGCAGTAACCCATGGTGCCGATCTTGCGATTGGTATCCACCGCGGGCTGCTGGTCAACCCAGGCGACAAAGGTGCGGGCATCGGTGACATGCGTCTCTGCGTTCAGGGCCTGGGCCATTGGCAAGACAATGCTGCGGATTTCCGGGTCGCCGAAACTGGCCCCTTCCGGAACCACCGGTGAGGGTGCGCTGCGATAGAACGGGTGTACGACCAGCACGGAATAACCAGACTGGGCCAGGCGCTTGCCCATTTCCCTGAATGCCGGGCGCAGGCCCAGGATGTCCGGCCACATGATCACGGCAGGGTGACGGCCGCTGGCAGGGTGGACAAAATAACAGTCTGCGACGCCGTCCGGCGTTTCTATCATGACATCTGATTCGACAACATCCTGCGCATTGGCAACGGCCGGCAGCATCATGGCCAGCGTGGCGCCTGCGGTCAGGGTATTGAATTGTCGACGGCTGATACGACCGGACTGGCGTAAATACTCGTTGTTCTCTTCAAGCGTATCTTGGTCACACATTGTTATTCTCCTGGAATCGGACAGCTCGGGCTGTCAATGCTAATGGATTCCCGGGCTCTAATAAAGGAATCTTGGTGCCCTTGACGTCGTAAGTGCTTGGCACTCATAGTATTGACTCTACGTCGTATCAAAAAAGTATCAAAATGAGCTTCAAAGGAGCTGGACACATGAAGAAATTATTCATCGGTTTGCTGGTGCTGGCACTCTTGCTCGGCGCGGGCCTGTACTATCTGGTCAGCAATCTGGACGCCATTGTTAAACAGGGTATTGAAACAGCGGGCACCGATGCACTGGGTACCGAGGTTCGTGTCGATGCCGTGGCCATTGATCTGTCCGCCGGCAGCGCCACGCTGTCCGGTTTCAGTATTGCCAACCCGGAAGGGTTCAGCAACCAGGACATGGTGAGTTTTGATGAATTGAGCGTCACGCTGGATCTGGCCAGCCTGCGCTCGGATGTCATTCGGATCACCAGTATCCGCTCAGTCAATCCGTATGTGCTCTACGAGCTGCAGGGCACACAATCGAACATTGATACCCTTCGAGCCCGTTTCCCGGCGCAGGCGTCGGCACCTGAATCGGCCCCGGGTCCGCAGCCGGTCATTGGTATTGATGCGGTAACCATCTCCGGCATTCAGGGTTCCCTGCAGTCAGATCTGTTGACGACGCCCATCAACGTCAACCTGGGTAACGTCAATTTGCCCGCCGTGCAAGGCACACCACCAGAGCTGGCGCAGCAGATCGCACGGCCATTGCTGACCCAGCTGGCACGCAACGCGGCCGCCGCATTTTCCGACATCCCGGCCTCCCAGCTGCGTGACAGCGCCGGCCAGGCCGTTGAGGAGTTGCAGGGCCAGCTGGAACAGGCCGAAGAGGCCGCGCGCAGTGCGGCGGATGAGTTACGGAATCGCCTCGGTCTGTAAACGTGCAGACCTCTGCAAGTGCATGTCTTTGCAATCAGCGCCGCGGGAACGCTAGCGCTTTTTGGTAAACCGTGTGGCCGGTGCCTGCAAGGGATCGTCCGGCCACGGATGCTTCGGGTAGCGGCCTCGCAGGTCTTTACGCACCTCATAATAGCTGTTGGTCCAGAATCCGGCCAGGTCACGGGTGACCTGCACCGGCCGGCGCGCCGGCGACAGCAGATGAATCAGCAGCGGTACCTTGCCATTGATGATAGTGGGTGTGTCAGTTTGCCCGAACAGCTCTTGCAGCTTGACCGCCAGTACCGGTTCATCGCCCCGGTAATCGAGTCTGATGCTCGAGCCACTTGGCACTTTCAGGTGAGTGGGTGTTAACTGATTAAACTGTTGTTGCAGCGACCAGTCCAGACTCTGCAGCAACAGTGTGGCCAGTGGCAGGCGTTTGACCTGATCAAGCCGACGGATGCCGTGCAGGTGGGGTGCCAGCCAGACCTCCATTGACCCGAGCAAGGCGTCATCACTGACATCGGGCCAGGGCTGGCCCAATGTCCTGTTGAGCAGGCGCAAGCGCCCCAGCACAGACTGATCGTCGTCCGACCAGGGCAGGCGCCCGTCGCGGCGCAGGGCGTCCACCAGGGCCAGACTGATTTTTTCCGGCGACAGGCCAGCATCGGCAGGCTGAACCTGACGGCGGTCGAGGACGAGCTCGCCCAAGCGCTGCTGCTGTTCTGCCACCAGTCGCCCGCCCTTGTCATCCCAGTACACACAGTCCTGCCACTCGCTGCTGGCGGGCAATGCCTGCGCGAGTGCCGCGCGGGTGATGGCGATAGCATGAAACACGCGGGCAGCGCTGGTCTGACCATCCAGCTCGATGGCAATTAGCAATGGCTGGTTGCGTAACGTATGGTTCTCCGGCAGGACCGCCTGACCGCCACTGGCGAGCTTGAAACGGCCGTCAGCCTGATGCTGGGCAATGCGTTCCGGGAAAATCGATGCCAGCAGCATGGGCGCCGCCTCCAGGTCGGCAGCATCGAGTTGGCAACGCAAGCGACGCGCCCATTGCCGGGCTGTCAGCAGCCAGCGTCCGGTCGCGCCACGGGCGGACTGTAGCGGACGCCGGGCCAGGCATTGCGCCAGGTCAGGATCGGACTCGCCCGGGCGCTCCTCCAGCCAGGCCACCAGCCAGCACGCTGTCGCCGCCAGTGCCGGTTGCTGGCGAGCGTTTTCCAGCATCAGCGCGAAGCGGGGATGGGTGGGCCACCTGGCACAGCGCTGGCCGAGGATGGTCAGGCGCCGTTGGCTGTCGAGCAAGCCCAGAGACGCCAGTAACTGCTGACAGCTGTTAAGGGCGGCTGACGGCGGCGCGGTTACCCAGCGCAGCTCGGCGGCATCGGTGACGCCCCAGCGCGCCAGCTCGAACACCAGTGACGCCAGATCACTTTGCAGAATCTCTGCTTCCCGATGAGATGTCAGTACCTGATCCTGCGACCACAGGCGGTAACAATGGCCCGGACCCTGCCGGCCGGCGCGTCCGCGACGCTGATCGGCGCTGGCGCGGTTGACCGTGCGGGTATCCAGCCGGGTCAGGCCGGAGCGGGGCTGGAACACCGGCACACGTTCACGACCGGCATCCACCACGATGCGCACACCGGGCACCGTGACGCTGGACTCGGCAATGGCCGTTGCCAGGATGATCCGGCGCCGGTGGCTCTGGCCGCCACGAAGGACCTGTTGTTGCTCGGCCAGCGGCAGCTGTCCGTGCAGAGGGCACAGGTCAGTGTCACGCAATGTCGCTTCCAGCTGGCGCTGCAAACGCCGGATTTCCCCCTGTCCCGGCAAAAATACCAGTATGTCACCGTCGTGCGCTGACAGCGCTTCGCGAATGACAGCGGCCTGATGATCGACGACAGCATTGCGGTGCTGGTTGACATTGGGCGGTGGGCGGTAGCAGGTGGCGACCGGCCAGCTTTGACCGGGGCAATCAATGATCGGTGTATCATCACCCAGCACACGGAGCAGGGCGTCGGTATCGAGGGTGGCGGACATCACCAGCAGTTTAAGATCCGGGCGCAGACCCTGTTGAGCATCCAGTGCCAGTGCCAGCCCCAGGTCGGCATCCAGACTGCGCTCGTGAAACTCATCAAAGATCAGGCCCGCAACGCCGTCCAGCGCAGGATCATCCTGCAGGATTCGCGTCAGAATGCCCTGGGTGACGACCTCCAGTCGCGTTTGCGCGCTCACCTGACTGTCGCCGCGCACCCGATACCCGACCGTCTGACCGACGTCTTCGCCCAGCTGTTCAGCCATGAAGCCGGCGGCCAGCCGTGCGGCAACCCGGCGTGGCTCCAGCAATAACCAGCGCTGGTCAGCCGGGGTGTCTGCCAACAGAGCCAGTGGCACCCGTGTGGTCTTGCCGGCGCCGGGTTGGGCCACCAGCACGCAGCGCGGGCTGGTCAGCAGACTGGTGCGCAGCGCGGGCAGCACGGCATCAATAGGCAGGGCGGTGCTGGCGTTCGCCATGGTCAGCTCATCCGTCGGGGGCCAGGCCAAAATCGCCACCGAAACCCAGCAGGGTAGCGAGGCCCAGCGCTAAAAAAATGCCGGCGGCGACCATGTTGATGGCGCGGATTGGCAGTTTGTGGGCGAGTTTGTCGCCAATATAGACAGCTGGCACATTGGCTATCATCATGCCCAGGGTGGTGCCCAGAACCACCCATATCAGGCTCTGATACTGCGCGGCCAGGGCGACGGTGGCAATCTGTGTCTTGTCACCCATTTCAGCAATAAAAAACGTCATCAGGGTGGCCCCGAACACGCCGTAACGCGAGGCATGGGTTTCGGTATTGTCCAGGTCATCCGGGATCAGCACCCAGATGGCCATGGCGATGAACGATAACCCCAGCACCCAGCGCAGTGTCTGTGGCCCCATCAATGCGGTCAGCCAGGTGCCGATCAGGCCGGCAAAGGCGTGATTGGCCAGGGTTGCCAGCAGAATGGCGAGGATGATGGGCGCCGGTTTGCGATAGCGTGCGGCGAGCAGAAAAGCCAATAGCTGGGTGCGATCACCCATTTCGGCCAGTGCCACCAGTCCGGTTGAAACAAAAAAAGCATCCATGGCAAGTGTGGCCTGTTGGTGAGATGAATGACACGGCGGACAGCGAGAGGGATTCTAACGAAGCCACCCCGGTGCGGCAAGGATGCTGGCGGTGCTGCACGATCACGGATCCGGTTTGCGCGGTGACATGGCTGTGAGTCCGCGCGAAACAGGGTATGATCGGACACAAATCACGATGTAGCTGTTAACTGCCGGGGGATCCCTGGCGGTCATAAAGGAGATAACAGTGGGAATTGATTTGATGACCCTACACCGCTTGCGTCTGGTATGGGCACTGGCGCTGATGTTGCCCGGCGCAGTCGCGCTGGCACAGTCAGGGCAGCCGGTTGATGACGACGTCGAGCCCAATGTGGTGCCCAACGTCGAACCGGCCAGTCAAGCCAGCGGCGACGCAGACAGTTTCGGCCCGAACATGGTCCGGGTGTCGGAATATCGCGATCCGCTGATCGGTCTCAACCGTGCCGTGTTCGCATTTAATGATGCCTCCTATCGTTACCTGCTGGGACCCGCTGCACGCACGTACCAGAATGTGACGCCTGACCCTATAAAACAGGGGATCGGTAACTTTTTCTACAATCTGCGGACACCGGTTTATGCCCTGAATCACCTGTTTCAGGGTAAACCGGATCAGACAGTCAAGGACCTGAGTCGCTTTCTGGTAAACACAACCGTGGGTATTGCCGGCCTGTTTGATCCGGCGGATTCGTGGCTGCAGATGGAGCGCCAGGTCACCAGCGCGGGCGACACCCTGGCGCAATACGGCTTGGGCTACGGTGTCTACCTGGTGCTGCCGTTCATTGGCTCTTCCAACCTGCGTAATGCGGGCGGTATGGTGCTGGAAATGCCACTGAACGCTATTGAGTACCTGGTGGACGACCCCGACGGTACCGTGGTGCGTGTATTCGACAATTTCCAGCTTTACAGCCCGATGATTCAGTCATACGTCGACATCACCGAAGACAGTGAAGATCCCTATATCTTCATGCGCAATCTGCATATTCAGGGCATCCAGCGTGATGCAGCATATGCACAACAGGCGCGTGAAGAGACCACGCAGTAGCAGGCCCCGGCCGGCTGCGGCCGGGCGTCAGGCCCGCGCCGAGGCAAAATCGACGAACCAGTCAACAGAATCGGGGTTCGCCATGGAATCGCGATTGACGGCTTTGATGATGTCCTTGCCCAGCAGAATTTTCTTCATCGGGATCTCCAGCTTCTTGCCCGACAGCGTGCGCGGCACTGCCGGAATCGCAAACACTTCGTCGGGGACGTGCCTCGCCGACAATGTCGTGCGAATCGCCGTCAGCAGTGCATTGCGCAGCGCCAGTGGCACACCGGTCTGCTCCGGTGTTGGCTTGCCATTGGAGGCGGCACCGGCAACCTTCCCGGCGGGCGCCGGGCCGCTGAGCACAACGTCAGTGACGCCCGGTGTCCGCAGCACGATAAACAGTGCCATGTAGGATGGACGTTCCAGATACTCCAGGTCTATCACCAGTGAATCGAGCACATCATCATGCTCTTCAATGACACGGTAGATTTCGCTGGTGCCCATGCGAATGCCGTGTCGATTGATGGTCGAATCAGACCTGCCATAGATGATCCCGGTCACCGACTCTTCGCGCGGAATCAGACGCACCCAGTCGCCGTGACACCAGACACCTGGGCGGGTGGCGGCAAACGTCTCGAAGTAACTTTCGTAATAGCGTGAGCCGTCGGTGTCGCCCCAGAAAAACAGCGGCATCGATGGCATAGGTTCAGTCACCACCAGTTCGCCTACTTCATCCATGATGGCATTGCCATCGTCATCAAAGGCATGTGTGGCTACCCCCATTTCCCGGCACTGCATCTCACCGGCATACACCGGTAATATGGAACAGGTTGTCAGGAAACAGGCGCCCGGATCGGTACCTCCGGAGATGCAGCCCAGGCGCACATCGCTTTTAACATGAGAGTAGACCCAGCGATAACCCTCTTCACTGAGCGGAGAACCGGTGCAGCCGATTGACCTCATCGGCGTCAGGTCAAACTGCTGCCCCGGGTTGATGCCGGCCTTCATGCACAAGGCGATAAAAGCCGGGCTGGTGCCAAAGGCGTTGACCCGCTCGCGTTCGGCGAAGCGCCACAGGGTCGTGCAGTCAGGGTAACCGGGATTGCCGTCAAACAGCATGATGGTGACACCGTTCATCAGGCCGTTGACCACGGAGTTCCACATGATCCAGTTGGTGGAGGTGAACCAGAATGCGCGATCACCGGGTCGCGAATCGCCATGTAACAGCCCTGCCTTGAGATTCTGTATCACCACGCCACCATGACCGTGCACGATGGGTTTGGGCATGCCGGTGGTACCGGATGAATAGACAATCCACAAGGGATGGGAAAACGGTACCGCGACAAAATCGACCTGCTGTGGCTGGCCAGCTGCGGTGCTGAAATCCATGACGTTGACCTGACGCTGGGGTGTCTCCGGCAAGGCCAGTGTGAGTGCGGCGTCGGGGTCCAGATACGGCACAAAGATAACGCTTTCGATGCTGGGCAGCTGGCGTACCAGTTGCTCCACGGTCTCCCGGCGGTCGTAGTCGCGCCCGCCGTAGCGGTAACCATCAATGGCAAACAGGATTTTGGGTTCAATCTGACGGAAACGATCCAGGACACCGACTGCGCCCATATCGGGTGCCGTGCAGGACCAGATGCCGCCCTGGCTGGTGACGGCCAGCATGGCAGCGACAGTTTCCGGTATGTTGGGCATGTAAGCGACGGCTCTATCGCCTGGTTGCAGGCCCAGAGACTTCAGCGTGGCAGCGATGGAGCCAACCTGGCCATTCAAGGTATGCCAGGACACTTCAGCGCGTTCGACCAGCTCTGACTGAAAAATGATGGCTGGCTGATCAGCCGCCACTGCGATATGCGCCCGCGCCAGACTGTGCTCGGCGTAATTGAGCGTGGCACCTTCGAACCAGCGGGCGCCTGGCATGGTGCGTGCCACCAGGACCTGCTCATAGGGCGAATGCGAAATGACGCCGCAATAGTCCCAGATACTCTGCCAGAAGTCCTCAATGTGAGTTGTCGACCATGCCCACAACGCGTCGTAATTGGCGAATGACAGGCCGCGGCTTTCTTTCAGCCACTGCTGGTAACGCGTGATACCGGCGTCGGCAATGCGGCCTGCCGACGGTCGCCACAGAGGCGTGGCCGGTGTCATGATGACTTCTCGTTAAACATGGCGATGCGACCGCCGTCGACAACCAGGTCGTGGCTGTTGACGTAGCTGCTTTCATCACTGGCCAGAAACAGGGCGGCGTTGGCGATGTCTTCCGCCAGGCCCGAGCGGGGAATGGGTGTGGCTCTGGCCAGGTTGCCTTCGAGCTTGGCCATCTTGGCTTGATTTTCCGCGTCGCTGAGTGCCTGAGCGCGCGTTGAGCCGCCCCAGAAAATCGGGGTCGCGATGGCGCCCGGAGAAATGGCGTTGACGCGAATGTTCCAGGGGCCCAGTTCGACACCCGCCAGCCGCGTCAGATGGGTGACCGCGGCCTTGGCGCCGGAATACAGATACCCGCCCTGGGCAAATCGGTGAGCAGCAATGCTGGCGTTGTTGATGATGCTACCCCCGCCAGCGGGCTTCATGACCCGGGCGGCGTGCTTGATGCCAAATACCGGCGCGCCCACCAGCAAGCGCATGGTCTGGGCAAACGCCTCTTCAGTGACAGTCTCGGCCGTGCTGCGCTCACCGGCACCGGCGTTGTTAAACAGGCAATCGAGTCGGCCGAATTCGGCCATCGCCGCATCGACAGCAGCCGCGATGTCGGCTTCGATCATGATATCAGTACGCTTGAAGATGACCTTGACGCCAAATTCCGAGCTGAGCTGCGCGGCAAGGGCTTCACCCTTGTCGATGCTCCGGCCGGCGATCAGCAGTTGAGCGCCGTGTGCGGCAAAAACGCGTGCTGTTGCCTCACCAATCCCGCTGGTTGCGCCCGTGATCAGAGCAACCTTGTGCTGTAGACGACCTGCCATAAATATTCCTTGTTTGTACGTGTTATTAGTGGAAGCGCAAGTGCCGGAAAATCATAAACAAGCTGGGCGCCGATAGCAATGCGCCCGACAGCCCGGGCGCTCTCGCGTGGACATTGGCCGGCAATGCTTCTATTCTGGAAACCCTTTGCAGTCAGGAGTCGCAGGATGCGATCAGAGGGATTGTTCGACAACTTCAAGGCCGGATTTATCGAGGTGATGCTGAATTGGCCGAAGACCATTCTGGCGGGCTTCCTGATTCTGGTGGCAGTGCTGGGATGGCAGGCCCGCCATTTCGAAATCGATGCTTCCCCCGATACCCTGCTCACTCAGGGCAACGAACTCTATATCCAGACGCAGGACGTCAATCAGCGCTACGCGCCACAGGAATTCCTGCTGCTGACCTATGAGCCCACAGCCCATCCGCTGTACTCCGAACAGACGTTTGCCAGTGTGCGTGCCCTGACGGGCGCGGTACTCGCCATGGAGCGCGTCGAGTCGGTCCGCAACATGCTGAATGTGCCGCTGTTTGCCAACGTCGATGGCGTGCAGGATGTCAGCGGTGATCTGGCCAACATGACCATCAATGATGGCGATTTCCGGATGCAGCAGATTGAGGGAGAGTTTGCCGATCACCCGATCTACACAGACCTGCTGATCAATCGTGAACAGACCGCCACCGCCCTGCAGATTCTGTTTCGCACCGACCCGCGTTTGCAAGCGCTCAATGCCCGCATCAACACGCTCAACCGTGCCTCGGTTGACAGGGCGCTGACACCGGAAGAACTCGACGAGCGCCAGTCCCTGATCGAGGAGCGCGAGCCCATTGAACAAACGCTGGAACAAACCCGCATCAACGAGATCGATCAGCTCAGGGCACTGGCGGCCGATCATGCCAATGAAGCCAATATCCGCCTGGGCGGGGTGCATGTCATCGCCTATCAGTTGATCGAGATCATCAGCAACGATCTGATCGTCTTTGGGGCTGCCATTGCGCTGATGATCTGTCTGGTGCTGTTGATTCTGTTTCGCAGCCTGCGCTGGGTCCTGATTCCGGTGGTGTGCTGTCTCTGCAGTGTGCTGCCCACCATGGGTCTTCTTGCGCTGTTTGGCATGAAAGCGACGGTGATCTCTGCCAATTTCATTGCTTTGCAGCTGATATTGACGCTCGCTATCGTCATCCACCTGATCGTTCAGTATCGGCAGTTCGCCGAGCAGGACAGCGACTTGGGGCAACGGGCGCTGGTGCGTGCCACGCTGACCGAAAAAATGGGCCCCTGCTTCTTCGCCGGCATGACCACCTCAGTGGGCTTCGCATCGCTGATATTCAGCGGTATTCAGCCGGTCATGGCATTTGGCTGGATGATGATCATTGCCATGGCAGTGTCCATCGTGGTGAGTCTGATCCTGTTCCCGGTGCTCGTGGAGTTGCTGCCACGCGAGAACGTTCGCAAGGATCTGTCGCCCCTGGTGGCGCTGGTCAGGGGGTTCCGGGCGCTGGTACTCAAGTACCAGGCCGTGGTCGTGGTGTTGTGTGTGCTCATCCTGGCTTTGGGTGTGTCCGGTGCCATGCGCCTGAGTGTTGAGAACAGTTTCATCAACTATTTTAAACCGTCAACACAAATCTATCAGGAGCTGGCTTACATCGACCAGTCCTTTGGCGGCACCACGCCCCTGGACATAATCTACACACTGCCTGAACAGCCTGACGACCCGGACATTGTCATGAGCGCCGAGAGCGTGCTGAGTATGCAGCGCATCCAGAACCGCCTGGCACGATATGATGCTACTGGACGTATTCTGTCGCCGGTTAACATGACAGACCTGGCCCGCGAGGTGAACGGCGATCGGCCCCTGACTGAGTATGAGCTGACTGCGCTGTACTGGATGATGGATGAATCGTTTCGCGATGATCTGATAGGAACGTTCTTTAATGAGGAGAATAACGAAGTCAGGTTTAATGTCTGGGTGGAAGACCTGACCGAAGGATTGAACCGGGCCGGGCTTCTGCAAAGCATCAAAACCGACATGTCGGCGTTGGGTGTGGAAGAGTCGGATTATCAGTTGACCAATCTGTTCATGCTGTATCAGGACATCATGCAACAGCTGGCCGATTCGCAGATCACCACGCTGGCCATTGTTTACATGGCGCTGACCCTGACTTTTTTGTTGATCTTCAAGTCACTGACGGTGGCACTGGTCGCCATCGCGCCCAATCTGTTGTCAACCGCTGCCATATTCGGCGTCATGGGTTGGGCAGGCTTGCCGTTGGATCTGATGACCATTACCATCGCGGCCATCGTTATGGGTATCGCGGTCGATGACACCATACACTATGTGCACAGATACCTGGCCGAATTACAACGCGGGGGTGATTCTGGCGAGGCGGTGACGCGTTCACATGCAACCGTGGGAGTGGCCATGCTTTACACCAGTCTGCTGATTGGTGCGGGTTTTTCAATGCTGGCGTTTTCCGATTTCGTGCCCAGTGTGGTATTCGGACTGCTAACAGCGCTGGCAATGATGCTGGCGCTGTTAGCAGACCTGTGTCTACTGCCGCTGCTGTTGAACCGCTTTGTTAGAGGGATCAATGGACGCTAACGGCTGAACGACACAACTCAGCTGGTAGCGTCGTCAATCTCGTCGGCGACTTCTTCGGCGGCTTCGTCAATCTGCTCGCCGGCTTCTTCTGCCGGACCCTGCTGCTCACAGGCGGTCAGGCCCAGCACCGCAATAATAAAAAACATGTAAATCTTATTCATAAATCCTCCTGGATATTTATTTTCAGGTTGTCAGAAATGGCAATCATGTCGGTGGTTTTCCGCGGACTGCCCGGGCGATCATTGCGACGATAAACAGAATGATAAAGATAAAGAACAATACTTCTGCAATACCAACCGCTGTGCCGGCAATACCAGTGAAACCCAGCAAGCCTGCGATGATCGCAATAATCAAGAATGTAATAGCCCAACTCAGCATATTACTGACCTCCTTAGACAACGCGTGTCGAATGGATTCCTTTTCTGCACAGAATCATCTTCGCAAAGTTCAGGTCAAATAGCAAAGTGCCGGACATTTGTCCCGAGGAGGTGCAAGCGGGTTACAGCGCTGAGATGCTGGCCTTCGGTAATGCAGCGAGTATATTGTTTTCAATAAAGGCATAAAGCTGTCTTAGATGCCCGGATCGATCATTGCCCGGCGTGCTGTCAGAGGTCGCCACGATCACCAGGTCGTACTCCTCGACTACAAAGATAAGCTGGCCGCCATATCCCCAGGCCAATGGCACCAGCATGCCGGCCATCTCACGCAGCCACCAGCCGTAGCCATAGAAGCGACCCTGGCCGCGAGGCGACGTCGCATGAGACTGGTATGAATCCTGCACCCAATCTGCCGACACGATCTGCGCATTATTGTACCGACCGTTATTTAAATACAGCTCGCCAAAGGCCAGCATCTGACGCGGTGTTATTTCCATGTCGTTGCCGCCGAAGTAAATACCCTGTGGGTCCTGGCTCCAGTAGGCCATGCGAAACCCCATGGGTGAGGCCAGGTACTGCTGCGCAAACTCGCGTGTGCTCATGCCGGTGGCCCGGGTCAGTATCGCCGACAGGATATGGGTGCTGCCGGTGCTGTAAATCATGTCGGAACCCGGTTCCGCGATAAAGGGGCGTGAAAGGGCTGCCTCCACCCAGTTGTCGCTGACCACCCAGCGTCCATAGTTGCGGCCGCTGGTGCTTTGCAGACCGGCCTGCATGGTCAACAGGTCGCGCACAGTCAGTTGCTGCCATCGTTCGGGGGATTGGGGGTGGGTAAACCCCGGAAAGAATGTCGTCACCGGCTCATCGACACTGTTGATATAACCGTTGTCGATGGCAATGCCCACCAGCGCGGAGATGACGCTTTTAGAGGCAGATTTCATATTGGCCGGTTGCGAGGCGGTTTTGCCAGCGTAATAACGCTCCACGATGCGCTCGCCCTGATGGCTGATCAGCAGGCTGTGTATCCTGGGCAGGGCACTGGCCTGCTGCACCAGCCGTTCCGGGTCAAGCGCCTCAATTATACGGCCCCGGTCTGCAGTCTGCGCCAGCGACGGGGTGCTCAGGCCGGCGACAAGCAGCACCGAACACAGGACTCTGGCCAGGTACGCCGCTTTCATCCGCCATTGGAGACGGGGGCGTACGGAGGATCGTAGGTCAGTCATGGGCTCGATCAATGGTTGGCACCTCGCAGCATGTGAACAGGTTGGTGTGTATACGACTTCCGGCAGCAACCGGTTTGTTGCGCCTGGATTCGCCTGCTATGCTAGCATCCCGATCCTGTGATGCCACGTGCTTAAAAGTCATAAACCATGCCTACCGCCAAATTCCCCATGCGCCTGGACAAATTCCTGGGACATGCCACTGAACTGTCTCGAGAGCTGGCACGGCGGGCACTGCGGGCAAAACGCGTGACCGTCAATGACGAGGTGGTCAAAAGCGCCTCGCTCAGCGTCACTGCAGACGACACCGTGATGCTCGACGATGAAAGGGTCGAAATTCGTGGTCCGCGTTACTTCATGCTGCACAAGCCGGCTGGTTATGTCTGTGCGACCACAGACGCTGACTGTCCTACCGTGCTTGATCTGATGGGGTTTGACGGGGCCGAACTGAGTATTGCCGGCCGTCTCGACAAGGACACCACCGGGCTGGTGTTGCTCAGTGACGACGGGCAGTGGATTCACAGCATCATTGCCCCGCGACGGCAGTGCCTGAAAACCTATGTGGCTGACCTTGATGGGCCCATTGATGACGCCATCGTGCAGCGGTTCAGCGAGGGCCTGACGCTGCGCAACGAGGTCAAACCGACCCTGCCTGCCACGCTGGAACCGGTCGCGGGCCATCAGGTCCAGGTCAGTATTGGCGAAGGCCGTTACCATCAGGTCAAACGCATGTTCGCCGCCTGCGGTCGCCATGTAGAGAAGCTGCACAGGGTCAAGGTGGGAAGCATTACGCTGGATACCTCGCTGGCACCCGGTGAATACCGACTGTTGACCCCGGCGGAAATCGAGGGCGCAGCCTCTTGACGGCACCGGTCTCCAAAGATCAGCACCTGAGTCTGGTGTTGCAGCAACTGGCGCCTGATCCCCAGCGGCGAAACTGCTTGTGGATTGTCGATGAAAACCTGCCGGTCGAATCAGTCATGACGCTGCCCGGCGCCGCCTCAATAACAGCGATCACCAATCGCTATGATATCCATGCCGCGTTGCAGGCCAGGGGTGTTGATTCGCGGCTCAGCGATTTCGATTTTTCACAGCTGGGTGAGTTCCAGCGGATCGTCTACCGCCTGTCCAAGGAAAAGCTGGTCGCCCACCACTGCATCAATCAGGCCATCCGCCATCTGAGCGAAGACGGCGAGCTGGTTGTCATCGGTGGCAAACAGGATGGGGTGAAATCCATTGCCAAAAATGCGGCGCAAACCTATGGGCAGAAGAACAACACCCGCAAAACTGGCAGCAGTTATCTGGCAACGTTCACACGTCCGGTGACCATGGACGAAGACCAGCGCCTGCCCTGCAACGACTATGGGCAATTGCGTCAGGTACAACACAAAGGTGTCAGCTTCCATTCCAAGCCAGGGGTATTCGGCTGGGAGAAAGTGGACCGTGGCAGTGAGTTGCTGATTTCGGTATTGCCGACCATTCAGCGCTACATGAAATCGGTGAACAGTGTGCTGGATCTGGGTTGTGGCTGGGGTTACCTGATGCTGGCCACGAAAGACTGGAGTGTGCAAACGCGTTGTGCCACCGATAACAATATCGCTGCGATAGATGCGGCCGCCAGGAACTTCGCAGAACATGGCCTCACGGTTGACTGCATCGCCGATGACTGCGCGAGCAATCTTCGCGGTCGCTTCGATCTGATTCTGTGCAATCCGCCCTTTCACCAGGGCTTTGCCGTCAGTGACGCGCTGACTGACAAATTCCTTGCCGCAGCCTCGCGCCTGAGCCGGCGCAGTACCCGCGCGATTTTTGTGGTGAACCAGTTTGTGCCTCTGCCCAAACACGCGGACAAATATTTCTCACAGTGCCGGCTACTGCTGGCCGAAGACGGCTTCTGTGTTTACGAACTGAGGCCCTGATCACGAGACGGCAGCCTGATTGAAATCAGCGCGGTGAGCACAATCATGGCGCAGGAGATCCACAGACACGCGGCCAGCCCGGCGACCTGAAACACCCAGCCGGAGAGGACAGTACCCAGCAAGCGACCCATGGCGTTGGCCATGTAATAAAATCCCACATCCAGTGAGACACCGTCGGCGCGCGCGTAACTGACAATCAGGTAACTGTGCAGCGCCGAGTTGATAGCGAATACCACGCCAAACACCATCAGGCCGATGATCAGGGTCGTCGCTGCCGCTGCTGCGCTCACGTCAGAAAAACTCTGCAGCCCCAACGCGATCAGCGCGGGCACGGCTGCCAGCAGCCAGGCCCAGCGCAACGCACTGCGCCCATCGGGTGCGGCGTTGTTGATCCCGTTCAGGCGGGGCGCCAGGGCCTGCACAATGCCGTAGGCAATCACCCAGGTGGCCAGAAAGCCACCGGTCTGCCAGTGATCCCAGTCCAGCGTCTGTGACAGATACACCGGCAGCGCGACCACAAACCAGACATCGCGCGCACTGAACAGAAAAAGGCGCGCGGCAGCAAGACGATTGATGGCCGGGTCTTTGGAGAGCATATCAGCGAACCGGGGTTTGTTGGCGGCGCGCCCAAGGTCTCTTTTTAATAGCAACAGACTGGTCAAAAATACCAGCATCAGGCCTGCTGCCATGGCCAGTACGGCGCCGGCAAAACCCAGCCAGGTCAGCAGGGCACCCCCCAGGAAGAACCCCATGCCTTTTAATGCATTCTTGGAGCCGGTCAGCAGGGCCACCCATTTGTACAGACTGCTCTGTGCGTCGGCGGGCACCAGCATCTTGATGGCACTTTTTGCGCTCATCTTGTTCAGGTCCTTGGCCACACCGGACAGTGCCTGCGCCGCCATCACCCACGGTACAGTCAGCATGGCTGCGGGCACCAGCAGCATGCCCAACGCCAGCACCTGCAGCAGCAACCCGGTGTTCATGGTGCGGTTCAGACCTATGCGGGCACCCAGCCAGCCACCGCAGAGGTTGGTGATGACGCCAAAAATCTCATAAAACAGAAACAGCATGGCTATTTGTATCGGGCTGTAGCCCAGACTGTGGAAGTGCAGCACTACCAGCATGCGCAGGGCACCATCGGTCAGCGTGAATGCCCAGTAATTTCCGGTCACCACCAGATACTGCTTTATGTCAGCAGACAGGTTTGCCAGCATGATCCGTCTCTCCGCCACTGTTTCTCCACCTCTGCCTGTCTTCTCCACCTTTGCCTGTCAGCCAGCCTGGTCAAGCCGGCCAATATGCGCGGCCAGCTCAGCGGTGCGGTTGGCGTAGCCCCACTCGTTGTCATACCAGGCATAAATTTTTACCTGGGTACCGTTGATCACCATCGTTGACAGGGCGTCGATGACGCTGGAGCGCGGATCGGTTTTGTAGTCGATGGAGACCAGGGGCCTTTCTTCATAGCCAAGAATACCTGTCAGGGCGCCGTCAGCGGCGGTCTTGAACAAGGCGTTTACCGCCTCCACGGTGGTGGCTTTTTCGACTTCGAAGACACAGTCAGTCAAGGACGCATTGGCCAGAGGCACACGCACGGCATGGCCATTCAGTTTGCCCTTGAGCTCCGGGAAAATATGCGTGATGGCGGTGGCCGATCCGGTGGTGGTCGGAATCAGGCTCAGGCTGCAGGCCCGTGAGCGCCGCAGGTCCTTGTGCGGCGCATCAAGAATGGTCTGGGTGTTGGTGACTGAATGAATCGTGGTCATCGACCCGTGTTTGATGCCCAGCGCTTCGTGAATGACTTTCACCACCGGCGCCAGGCAGTTGGTGGTGCAGGATGCGGCGGTGACAATGCGATGCTGTGCCGGGTCATAGTCTTTGTCATTGACGCCCAGTACGACGTTCAGCACCCCTTCTTCCTTGACCGGCGCTGTCACCACGACGCGACCGACTCCCTGATCAAGGTAGGCCTGCAGTAACGCCCTGGTTCTCATCTTTCCGGACGCCTCGATCACAAGCTCACACCCCGACCAGTCGGTGTCTGCGATGTCGCGATTCTGTGTGACCCGGATACGGTGGCCGTCGATGACGATGAACTCGCCGTCGGGTCCGCTCTCAGCGCTGGCGTCGTGGTGCCAGCGGCCGTGCACCGAATCGAAGGTGAGCAGGTGCGCCAGCGTTGCCGCGTCACCGGCCGGGTCATTGATGTGGGTGATCTGCAGGTCGTTTCTGTCCCAGGCAGCGCGCAGTGCCAGTCTGCCGATTCGGCCGAAACCATTGATGCCGGTCGATAGTGTCATGGTAAGTACTCCTGTTAATGCTGGTTATGCACCTGGCCAACCGTCCAGTCGATCAGCTCGCCTGCCAGTGCGTCAGCTGCCACGCCCAGCGCCGCCACAGCCGCGGCGGCGGTGTTGTCAGCCGTGGGCTCGCGCGCTTCGAAGCGCTGACTGGCGACGATCTCCCGGCTTCGTGTGTCGATCAGCAGGGCATCGTAACGAATCACGCCCTGCGTTCTGCCATCGCGGAATTCCGTGTGCAGTGCCCGCAGCATGCCGCCCAGTTCGAACTGGGCCTGCAGGCCGTCAGCAGCGACGCTGAGCTGGCTGATGGAACCATCACGCCAGAATGCATCCAGCAGCCAGTCGCGCCACAGGCTCGGCACCGGGGCAGACCAGCGGGCGCCCGCATAGGTCTCAAAGCTGTTGTCGGTGGTCAGCACCAGGATACGGCTGCCGCCCAATGCGTCGCTGGTGCCGGGACGGTCCAGGCGCAGGCTGCCGACGCGCATGTCGCTGGCGTCCGGGGCGCGGGTGAGGGTGGAAGGCGGCAATTGAAACAGCGTCACTTCAGGGCGTTCGGGCAGAATCTGACAGGCACTCAGCGTGACCACGGCCATTACCAGCAGCAATTGTTTGATCATGGTGTGAACTCCCTGATGTTGTCACCACCCAGCACAAAACCGGTCGGGTCGGCCTCCAGGCGATCAACGATATCACTGAAACTGTTCATGGTGTCGCGCAGGTCGCGAATGGCCGGATCGAGTTCACTCAGGCTTTGCAGGCCCGTGGTCAGCGCCTGCGCGTTGTCGCGCACCAGACCATCCAGGCGCTCGCTCATTTGTTCGATATTGCTCATGGTCTGCACCGCGCTGGCCAGCAACGGTTCGGCGTAGTCGGAGGTCTGTTGATCAAAACGGACGATCAGGCGGCTGACATCCTGTCCGGCCGTGACCAGACTTTGCAATGCCTCACGCAGGGTGTCCTGCTCGCGCGCCAGTGCTGTGGTGACGGTATCCAGATTGTCCAGCACCCGGGTGATGTAGGCAGCGTTTTCTGCTGACAACAGGCGGTTGGCGCTGTCCAGCAGGGTGGTCACGCTCAGAATCAGCTCCTCGCTGTCGCCCCGCAACCGGGCCAGCGATGAGGGCTCGGCGACGATCAGCGGGACGCCGCGCTCACCGGCCGTCAACGGCGGGCTGTCGGGCGTGCCTTCGCTCAGCTCGATACCGGAAGCGCCGGTAATATTGAGCAGGGTCAGGCGTGCCTGGGTATCGGACTTGATGGGCGTGGTGCCGGCGACGCGCACGCGCGCCCATACCTGGCGGGGGTCATCGGGATCCAGCGTCAGCGATTCAACCTCGCCCACACCGATGCCATTGTATTGCACCGCGCTGCCGACACTGAGGCCACTGACGGCTTCACGGAACAGGACATCATAGGTCTGGTAATTACGATCATCACCAAATTTCGTCATCCACAAGACAAACAGCAGCATGGCTGCGCCGGCGGTGAGCGTAAACAGGCCAATCAGGATGTGATGCGCCCGGGTCTCCATTGACGTGTCTCCAAAATTCGCTGTGTCGTTGTTAGGTCAGGTAGTGCATTATGCCGGCGGCCGGTCGATACGATCAGCGGCCTGCGATGCCGAACGGCCACGCGGACCCCGGAAATATTCGCGGATCCACGCATCATCCGTGTCAGCCACGACCTCAAGCCGATCGGCGACCAGCACTTTTTTCTGCGACAGCACTGCCACCCGGTCACAGGCAGTGTACAGGGTATCCAGATCATGTGTGACCAGAAACACCGTCAGGTTAAAGGCATCGCGCAGTGTTTTCAGCAGCTGGTCGAATGCCGCCGCGCCAATCGGGTCGAGACCGGCTGTCGGTTCATCGAGAAACAGAATATCCGGATCCAGTGCCAGTGCCCGGGCCAGCGATGCACGTTTTATCATGCCACCGGAAAGGTCCGAGGGATACAGGTCAGCTGCATGCGCTGCCAGGCCGGTCAACGCGATTTTTACCCGGGCAATTTCACTGGCTTCCTGGCGCGTCAGTCCGGCGTGTTCGATCAGCGGCAGGGCTATGTTCTCCAACACCGTCAGTGACGAGAACAGTGCACCTTTCTGGAACAGCACACCGACCCGTTGCTCAAGTGCTGCCCGCTCCCCGGCAGGCAGCGTCAGCATGTCCTTGCCAAACAGATTGACTTCTCCGGCTGATGGCGTCATGAGCCCCACAATGGAGCGCAGCAGTACCGATTTGCCGGTACCCGAGCCCCCGACGACACCCAGAATCTCACCGCGATACACATCCAGATCAAGGTCCTGATGAACGACATTGCTGCCGAAGCGGTTACACAGGCCCCGAACCCTGATGATGGCGTCTGTTGATGTCACCAGCCCATCTCCATAAAGAACATCGCCGCAATGGCGTTGACCAGGATCACCACAAAAATCGACTGCACCACAGCCGAGGTGGTGTGTTCACCCAGTGATTGTGAGCTGCCAGCAACCTTGAAGCCTTCAAGACAGCCTATCAGCGCAATCAGCACCGCAAAAAAGGGCGCTTTGCTCAGCCCCAGCAGCAAATGTTTCACCGGCACTTCCTGAACGATGGCAATGAAGCGGGTCAGGCTGATATCCAGGGTCAGCACCGATACCACCGCGCCGCCGGCAATGCCCGACAAAATGGCCACAAAGCCGAGCATGGGCAGCGTGATCAGCAGTGCCAGCAGTCGCGGAATCACCAGCATTTCAATGGCGCTCATGCCGTGCACCTTTAATGCATCCAGCTCCTCATTGACTTTCATGGAGCCGATTTGTGCCGTGAACGCGCTGGCAGTGCGGCCCGCCAGCAGAATGGCGGCCAGCAGCACGCCGAGTTCGCGCATGAAAGCGTAGGCGACCAGGTCGACGGTGTAAACGGTGGCACCGAATTCACGCAGCACCGTCGCGCCCAGAAATGCGACCACCGCGCCGACCAGAAAATTCAGCACCGCCACGATCGGGACGGCGTTAAGTCCGGCCTGGTGCATCTGTGCGACCAGCGCCGTCATGCGCCAGCGCCAGGGGCGTGGCAGCAAGGCAAGCAGGGTGACCAGCGTCAGCCCCAGAAAATTCAAAAACGCAATTATCTGCTGCCAGCCACTGAGCACCCGTTGCCCCAGTTGAGCCAGGCCATCACCCAACCGGTAGCCGGTATCAGGGGATTTGCGCTGTTGCTCGGCCATGGCATCTGCAACGGCCAACAGCAGCGCCTGGCGCTCCGTCGACAGGCCCGTGGCCTGAGGCACCAGGTCGCGCAATCGCGCTGCCCCCAGCAATTGCAGCAGCACCGTGGCACCGGCGGTATCGATGGCGGTCAGTGCCTGCGCGTCGATGCGCTGGACCTGCGCGGGCGTGTCGAGCTGGTGCAGGCGCAGCTGCCGGTAATGAGGCAGGGTCCAGTCGCCGCTCAGTTGCAGGCAAGGCTCCGGGCCAGGTTGTAGTGTCAGCGTTTGGCTCATGTCAGAACGGGTCGCTCATATCAAAACGTGTGGTGCGTAGCAAAACCTGCAGCTGCGACATGCCTGCGCCGCCGCTAGGGTTTGCCGGTGCCAAAAAACTGCCCGATGGCGTCAAGCAGATCCTGCTTCTTGTAGGGTTTGGGCAGCATGATCAGTCGGGTCGCCAGGTCATCATCGATGTCATCAATATGACCCAGGCCGCTGACCAGTATGACAGGTATTCCCGGCTTCAGTACGCGAGCCTGCCGGATCAGTGAAACACCATTTTCGCCAGGCATGGAGTAATCGGTAATCAACAGCGAAAACTCGCTGTCCTGCATCGCCGCGATTGCCTCGGCAGCGCTGCTGACGGCGGTGACCGGGTAGCCAGCGTGTGTCAGCATGACGCGACCGGTGCCAAGTATCAAGGGCTCGTCATCGACCAGCAGAATAGGCAGCGTCCCGGCTTGACGGGGCGCTGCCGGCGCTGACGCGCGCGAGTGCGATACCATCTCGGGTGATGCCGGCATTGCCGAGGCCTCGGCCAGCGGCAAGACAAAAGTAAAGGCACTGCCGACATCCGGCTGCGACTCAACGGTGATGCCACCCCCCAGTGAGCTGATGATGCCGTGGCTGCTGGCCAGCCCCAGCCCCGTGCCTTCCCCGGGTTCGCGGGTGGTAAAAAATGGCTCAAACAGACGGCTGATAATCGCCGGAGGAATGCCGACACCGGTGTCGCTGACGGTAACACAGACATACTGTTGATCAGTATCCAGCGATAACCCGGACCGCAGCGGGTCATCGGGTTGCAGAAATCGCACGGCACTGTCGATGCGGGCCTCGGCGTTGTCGCGACGCGCCGGCGGCAAGGCGAGTATGGCGTTGCCGACCAGATTCATCATCACCTGCTGGATCTCGGACGCATTGGCGAGTACCGGACACGGCTGCGAGGGATTCTCGGTAAACTGCCGGAACTGAATGCCGGCGGGCATTTGTGCACGTAACAGAGGCTCCATCTGCCGGAGTACGGCTTTCAGGTCAATCAGGCGGCGATCGGGCAATGACTCCCGGGTAAACATCAGCATCTGCTGCACAACGTCGCGGCCACGCTCGCTGGCCAGCAGAATCTGCTCCAGTTTCTCGCTGGACAGCGCATCGCCCTGATTGTCCTTGACGGACTCGGTCAGCGACATGATGATGGTCAGAACATTGTTGAAATCATGCGCCACCCCGCTGGCCAGTGTGCCCACCGCCTGCAGTTTTTCCATCTGCTGCATGTGCTGCGTCAGTGCCAGTGATTGTTCTTCCGCCTGCCGGCGCAGTGTCAGCGCCAGTTCCAGGCGATTGATCAGCACGCCGCAGGTGATGGTCAGCAGGCTGACGCAAAAGGCAAAATTCACGGTCATCACCGTCCAGGTCTGCATGGGCGACAGCGCCGCCGCATCACCAATCACAAAGCCGGGAAAATAGGCCAGGCCCATGACCCACAAACCCACACAACTGAGCGCCAGCATGATGACCCCGGCCCGCAGCCCAACCAGCATGGCCGCGAACAGCGGCACGCTGAGCAGATAAATGATGCTGACCACACCCAAAAAGGAGAACATCCACAGCCAGAAACAGTACACCAGCGCCAGGAACAGCCAGGCGCGCGTGTAATGGCTGAGACGCGGTGCAAAGGTCATGGCCGCCAGGCACATCAGGGTGATGGCATCGGCCAACAGAATGAGTCGTTGATCAGGGATGGGAAACAGGGTGTGCGCCAGCATGGTCAGCGATCCCAGGATCAGGGTTGCCAGCTGGATACTGCGCAGCATACTGATGCGCCACTGCAACAGGTCAGCGTCTCGTTCATCAGGAAGCAGCAGAAGATGCCGCAACTTCGCTGGCAGTGAATCGGTGGTCATCGTAAGGTGTCCCTTTGGCGCCTGCCCTTCTATGCTCACTTGTATACTACAGCAATTCAACGCGGAGTCAGTGCCGCAGCAAAGGTTGTCCATGCAGGATCTGTTTGATATCAATGACCCCGATGACGTCTGGCCGGAAACACTGGGATCGGGGACGACCTGGATACATGGTTTTCTGGTCGCGCAGGCCGGCCAGGTCATGGCAGACATTGCCCGGGTGGTTGCACAGGCGCCCTACCGGCACCTGAGTACACCGGGTGGCAAACGCATGTCAGTCGCCATGTCCAACTGTGGCACTCAAGGGTGGGTGTCTGACCGCGCCGGGTATCGTTATCAGACGACCGATCCGCACACAGCAAAACCCTGGCCAGCGATGCCGCCGGGGCTGCGGGCATTGGCGCAACAGGCTGCAAAAGACAGCGGTTATGACGGCTTTGAGCCCGGGGTGTGCCTGATCAATCACTACGCGCCGGGTGCGCGCATGGGGCTGCATCAGGACCGTGACGAAAACAACCTCACTGCCCCCATCGTGTCGTTTTCCCTGGGCCTGCCCGCCACCTTTATCTGGGGCGGCTGGCAGCGTACCGGCACAACCCGGCGCATCATGCTGCGGCACGGCGATGCCGTCGTCTGGGGCGGCGAGGACCGGCTGCGCTTTCATGGCGTGGCACCGCTCAAGGACGGCGAGCACGCACTGACGGGACGCGCCAGAATCAACCTGACGTTTCGTCAGATCAACTAGCGGACACCTGCCTGGCATTTAACCCAGTCTGATATGGCGCAGGCGCAGTGCATTGGTCACCACAAAAACACTGGACATGGCCATGGCACCCGCTGCCAGCATGGGCGACAGCAACACGCCGGTCGCCGGGTAAAGAACGCCAGCCGCCACCGGCATCAGCGCGGCATTGTAGGCAAATGCCCAGAACAGGTTTTGCCTGATATTACGCAGTGTCGCGTGGCTGACTGCCAGAGCATTCACCACGCCATTGAGGTCGCCGCTCATCAGCACGACATCCGATGACTCGATCGCAATGTCCGTGCCGGTGCCTACCGCAATGCCGATATCCGCCTCCGCCAGTGCCGGTGCATCATTGATACCGTCACCGACAAACGCCAACGCACCGTGCTGGTCACGAAGCTGCTTGATGGCATCCACCTTGCCGTCCGGCATCACCTCAGCCACCACCTCGTCAATGCCGATCTGCCGGGCAATGGCATGCGCGGTGCGCCGGTTGTCGCCGGTGATCATGGCGACTTTCAGACCCATGGCGTGAAATGCTGCGACGGCTTCGCGGCTGGTGGGCTTGATGGTATCGGCAACGGCCAGCACGGCAGCCAGTCGATTGTTGATCATGGCGAAGAGAGGCGACTTGCCTGTTTGTGCCAGTCTGTCGCTGATGTCGCGTACCGATGCCAGGGAGATGGCCTGCTGTTCGGCAAACCGATCCGCCCCGATATCAATCTGTGTCTCATTGATGCGGGCAGAGACACCCATGCCGGGCACGGTCTCATAGTGATCGGTGGCCAGCAAAGTCAGTGATTTTTCGGTTGCGGCAGTGACAATGGCCTGGGCGACCGGATGCTCGGAGTGTTGCTCCACCGAGGCCAGCAACTGCAACACCTCGTCATGATCGAAACCCGCCTGCACGACAAAATCGCTGAGCACCGGTTTGCCCTCAGTGAGCGTGCCGGTTTTATCCAGCGCGATGACCTGACAGTCACGCAAGGACTGCAAGGCGTCACCTTTGCGAAACAGGACACCCAATTCGGCCGCGCGGCCGGTGCCGACCATGATCGAGGTTGGCGTGGCCAGACCCATGGCACAGGGGCAGGCGATGATCAGCACGGCAACGGCATTGACCAGGGCAAAGGTCAGTGCAGGCTCGGGGCCAGCGAGCAACCAGACCACAAAGGTTGCCAGCGCCAACAACATGACCACCGGCACAAAGATCGCCGTCACCCGGTCGACCACCGCCTGAATGGGCAACTTGGCACTTTGGGCGTCCTGAACCATTTTTACAATGCGGGCCAGCAGTGTGTCCTGACCGATACGGGTCGCGCGGAAGGTCAGTTGGCCGTTCTGGTTGATACTGCCGCCGACGACTTCGTCCCCCCGGGTTTTGGCCACCGGCATGGGTTCGCCCGTGAGCATGGACTCATCCACATAACTGTCGCCGGCAATCACTTCGCCATCCACGGCGACCTTTTCGCCCGGACGCAGATGTAATATGTCGTCGAGTTTCACCTCTGCCAGGGGCACTTCCACAATGCTGCCATCACGTTCCACGTGCGCGGTTTTGGGTGCCAGCCCAACCAGTTTTTTGATGGCGTCGCCGGTCCGGCCTTTGGCGCGTGCCTCCAGCAGGCGGCCCAGCAGAATCAGCGTAACAATAACGGCTGCCGCTTCGAAGTAGACGTGCTGGGTGCCAGCCGGCAACAGGCCGCCAGCGAACAAGGCCACCACCGAGAAAGTCCAGGCAGACAACGTGCCCAGCGCCACCAGCGAATTCATTTCCGGTGCGCCTTTGAGCAGCGCCGGGATGCCCGCGCGCAAGAAGCGTAGCCCCGGACCAAACAAAACCAGCGACGTCAGGACAAACTGCAGCAGCCAGTTGCTGAACTGGCCGATGTTCGCCAGCAGCCAATGATGAAAGGCGGGCACCAGATGACTGCCCATCTCCAGCACGACAACCGGTGCGGTCAGTATCGCCGCGATGATCAGGTCGCGGGTCAGTGCCGCCTGTTCATCCGCTTTTTTTTGCTGCTGGCCGGTAACCTCAGCACCGTCGCTGTCATGAACACGCCCGGGATAACCGGCCTTGTCCAGTGTTGCCAGGACACGGGACACCGGGGTGTCCTGGTCCGTCACCACATGCGCCTGTTCGGTGGCCAGGTTAACCGACGCGCTGGCGACGCCCGGGGTGGCCAACAGCGCCTTCTCCACCCGGCCCACACAGGAGGCGCAGTTCATGCCGCTAATATCCAGCTGCAAGGTCTTGCTCATGATCGGTTATCTCCATTGACCGTGCTGATATCGGATGTTTCCAGTTGTTGCAGAATCGAACAGTCCGGATCGTCGTCGCCGGGGCATTGATTGATCATCCCCGTCAGCAGGGTTTTCATCTGTTCCAGTTGTTGCATTTTGGCGTCCAGCTCCTGCAGGTGTTGCTGGGCGACCACCTTGACTGCACGACTGGCACGATTCGGGTTCTGACGCAGGCTCAGCAGATCGCCGATCTGGGCGATGGAAAACCCCAGGGCTCGTGCATGGGCGACAAAGGCCAGTTCATCAACGTTGCGCCGAGAGTACTGCCGGTAACCGGCAGCGCTGCGCGCCGGCGGCTGTATCAGGCCCACTGTTTCGTAGTGCCTGACCATCTTGTTGCTAAGCCCGCTCAGGCGGGCGGCGTCGCTGATGTTCATGTTCGGGTCTCCTGTCCGTATATGACCAGTTTCAACCTTGCCATGGGGGTAAGGTCAAGCGGCTTTTTACCTTGGCCCCGGTTTGTCCGCCAGCGTGGTCTCTCGTCACTAAGTGGACAGCACTGCTCGTGTCAGTGCTAAACTGTCACCGGGCGCGACGCCGAGTGTACAGAGGGAGGTCACAGACCATGCGATACCTTATAGCCATATTACTGCCACCACTGGCGGTGTTTCTGTGCGGTAAGCCCTTTCAGGGCATCCTCAATATTTTCCTGACGCTGGCGTTCTGGGTACCCGGCATGGTTCACGCGCTGTTCGTGGTGCATGGTCATCTGGACGACAAACGCACTGATCGGGTGATCAAGGCCATCAAGCAGAGCAAGGGCAGGGATTGATTATGCGCTTACGTCACCTGCTGCTGATTTTGCCGGTACTCGTGCTGCCTGCCTGTCAGAGCGCCTACTACGGCGCCATGGAACGCTTCGGCATTGAAAAACGCGACATCCTGGTGGACCGGGTGGAAGAAGCGCAGGATGCCCAGGAGGACGGGCAGGCGCAGTTCGTCAACGCCCTGGAGCAGTTCCGCAGTGTCATCGACTTTGACGGTGGCGAGCTGGAAACGGTGTACAACCGGCTGGACAGCGAGTTCGAACGCAGTGAGGCCGCCGCGGCCCGCATCCGTGATCGCATCCAGGCCGTGGAAACCGTGGCTGAAGACCTGTTTGATGAATGGGAAGACGAACTCGATCTGTACACCAGCCAAAGCCTGCGCCGGGACAGCGAACAGCAGTTGCGCGCCACCCGTGAGCGCTACGCCCGACTGATTGGTGCCATGCATCGCGCCGAACAGAGCCTGGACCCGGTGCTGGACAATCTGCGCGACAACGTTCTGTATTTACGTCACAACCTCAACTCGCGGGCAGTGGCCTCCATCCGCGGCGAACTGGACGTGATCAACGCCGATGTCGACGAACTGGTGGAAGCCATGCAGCTGGCCATTGCCGAGTCAGAACGGTTTATTTCGGGCATGTAGAACCAAGAGGACTGGCACGGGCGCTACTCAATATTCTGCACCTGTTTAAAGGATAAATAATTATTATTCTTATATATCAATACTATAACCAATAATTAGACGTCTATTTAAGCGAGATGTCACCAGCTATGTCACCATTTGCACACTATTCCCCTGTCAGATACAAAGGGTTGGCCGTGATGAGTCGTGGCCATCAGTTCTTGTCTAAGACTCGCATCGAGTAGCTGCCCGTCCATAGTAAGATCTTTAGACCCCACATCCAGAACTGTCAGCAAATAGGCTATCGTGCCTTTGCATTTATAGCGTACGAGTACAGTAGACAATCAATGAGAGATTACTTTATTGAGGTAAAACACTAACATTACAAAGCGAAATGGCGACCCCCTTACAGTAAAACTCATAGCACTCATACCCTTATGGTTAATTGCCAATGTAGTAAATATGGTGGTATACAACAAACGTCACATATAAAAAAACAACAGATGCGACCTGCTTTATGACTGAACCATTATCGGAACGCTTAAGCCTCCCGGACATAGCCCTAGTTTGTGATGCAGACTACACTGGGATAGAGCATCGCCTAAAGCAGGTCTCAATAGAAGTTAAGGATGCCTCTCCCAATGTCTCTGGTAAGTTTTTTTATCTTCATTTTAAGGGTAAAAAGGCGTCAGTAGAAGAGTTCGTAAACTTCATCTACTCGAAGCTCATTTACTACTGCATCCCGAAGAAGCGCCGGGACTTCTTCATATCAAAGTACGAAGAAACCGCTGATCTCAAGTATATGTTGGAACTTGTAGATGCAGCAAAAAACCTTTTCATAAAAGCAAAAAAAAGCATTCCGAAAGCCGGAGAGCCAGGCGAGCTGATCCTATTCATTATTAATGAATACTATCTAAAAGCTCCTCAGGTCGTCTCAAAAATGTATCTGAAGACATCAGAAAGTATGCCAGTCCATGGCACTGACGGAATCCATATGTCTTACGACGAAGCTAACGACTGTCTAAACCTATACTGGGGAGAGTCGAAAATCTACCAAAACCTTTCGGCTTCACTCGACGAAATATGTAAATCGATAAAGTCATTCACCGACTCGAAAACTGCTAGAAAGCCGAAAGACAGAGACGTTGACATTATAAAATCCAACCTCGATGTAAAAGATAAAAAAACAGAAGATGCGTTGCTAAAGTATTTCGACCCCTATGAGAAAGAATCGAATAATCTGAGAGAGATCTACTGTTGCCTATCGATATTCGATTATGAACTATACGAAAAACTCGAACAAATGGGCGAGGACGAAATCGAGGAATATTTCTTAACCGAGTACATCCAAAAAATAAATACAACATACAATGCTTTCTTTGAGAAATCGAAAAAACATGGAATACAAGACCTACAGTTTGTCTTCATTCTTCTCCCCTTCCCAGACGTTGCCTATTTTAGACAAGAGTTCTTTCGTAAGTTGGGGATAAACCCAGAAGAAGTAAAAGGCGAAAGCAATGATTGAACAACTTTGCTTAAAAATATGGGCCAACCAAGATTTTCAGAATGAATATGAAAGTCTAAGTCGATACAGCCTAAAACATACAATACGAATCCAAAACGAGGAAATAGACGGCGCACTAATTGTACGGCTTCTTCAGTGTGCGTCGCATTTCTCGCTTTCTGACCAGCTGCAACATCGAAGAGCATCCTATGAAATCGCGATTAGCTGCGCCAAGCTAATCGCTTCCATAGAGAGCGAAATAAACTTCGAGAATGCTACTCAACTCATAATATTCATTCTGCAGCGATTAGGAAACTTCCCTGCAGCAGATTTCGTTCACGAAAGAATGGAACGTGCGAATAAATCTGAACTGCCTACTTCACTTTGGATGGAAACAGAGGAGCACAAGAATAGGAACACGATAAATATTGAAAATGGAAAATCAATCGTATTTACAGACTTTCAATCAAAGCTTTGGTCGACGTTAACTAACGAAAAGACTATTACAATTAATGCGCCAACATCAGCGGGCAAATCATTTGTCTTACAGTCGTATTTAGCGAATTTCTTTACGGAAAAATTTGGCTGTGTCGCGGTATACTTAGTTCCAACTAGGGCGCTGATAAGCCAAGTAATATCAGACATGAATCGAACCGCACAGGAACATGGTCTCATTCTGGAGATCACAGAAGTTCCGGCGCCGCCTTCGAACAAAGAAAACCATTTGTTCGTTTTGACTCAAGAGAGATTCCAAATATTATTAGATTCCTACCTTGGGAGTATAGGTATTCTTATTGTTGACGAAGCCCAGAATTTATCTGATGGTTCGAGGGGCATTCTCTTGCAGTCCGTAATAGAGACTGCATCGAAAAGGGATGTTGACCTGAAGCTGTTGTTTGGATGTCCCAATGCACTAAATCCAGAGATATTGCCTGCCTTGTTCGGCAGAAACGATTCATCTGAGGTTGTAAGCACTGAGGAGTCGCCCGTTCTACAGAACCTTATCGCAATTGAAACGGACCCCTATATAAATAATGTCGCGTATGTTAGCCGGATTGCTAAAAATAAACGTCCTACTGATGCGATAAAAGTGTGGTTTGAGACAGAGCTCGTAGATGAAGATAAGACAGTTGCTAATCTTGCATACTATTTCGGAAAGAATGCAATAAATATAATATACGGCAGCGAACCTGTAAAATGCGAAAACCTAGCAAAACTTTTAATGAACATCATAATCAGCGACGAAGCAACGGCTAATGACGAAGAGCTCAACGAGTTTAGTGAATTCATCAAAGAGCATATACATAAGGATTTCTATTTGGTTGAAACAATCAAATACGGCGTAGCTTATCACTATGGAAAAATGCCTAGTTTCTTAAGAAAGGGAATAGAGTCGCTAGCAAAAAAGGGAAAGATCAAATATATAGTGTGTACCAGCACCTTGCTCCAGGGGATAAACCTTCCCGCTCAGAATATATTCATAGCGAAACCTACTAAAGGCAAAGACTCAGAGAACAGAAACGTGATTCCGCTGGCATCTGCTGAGTTCTGGAACTTATGCGGTCGTGCCGGTCGGCTAACCAAAGATTATGAAGGCAATATATATCTCATCAATCTCGATAAATGGCTTGAGAACCCAATCAACGAAGAGAAGTACAAAGCAATTTCCCCAGCATTCGAAGATATTCTCATTACAGAAACCCCAAGAATTATCGACTACATTGAGTCCAGAGGTGAGTATTCTGGTGGTAATAAGGAGCTGATAGAAAGCGCTTTTATGAAAATGTATATCGAGAATAACGAAAATACATTAACTGAGTCCTTGGAGAAATACAAAGAATTACAACTATCTCGAGCTCATGAAATACCCAATCTAATGGAGAAACTAGGTCAAGAGATCAACATACCAAATGAGGTATCCAAAAAGAACCCATCTATTTCCGTGTTCGATCAGCAAAGAATGTTAAATTATTTGGTAAAGAGGATCGCGGAGAAAGGGGCTCGCTATGTAATACCGCCCCACCCGCTAAGCGACTACAAAGAAATCAGTTTGTCCTACCTCCAGCTGTTTAAGCGCATACATACTTATTTCGAAAGAAAGTCTTCTCGGGACAATTCACATAATTACTTCTATCCACTGGCGATACTCTGGATGAAAGGACTCACATATCATCAATTGCTCAGCAATAAGATTGAGTACAAGAAAACCAAGAGGAAAAGAGGAGTCCCCGACGCCAATGTTGAAGCCAGAGGGCTATTCGATGATATAGAATCAGCACTAAGATTTCGTTACGTTAAGTTTACCCGATGCTACATTGATCTCCTGAAGCATGCTCTTGAGTCGAGCAATAATGGGGACTATATCTCGTCTATCCCTCCAATATACTTGTTCCTGGAGCTTGGTGCTTCTTCCAAAACAATGATTTCACTGATGAGTATGGGCATCACAAGAGCAACATCCTTTATAATTTCCAAAGAAGCCCCGCGGTCAGATATGGATAGAGATAGCGTCAGGGGATGGCTCTCTAAAGCGGATATAAGGGTATTTGATCTCCCCAAAGTTCTACAAGGTGAACTTACAGGATCTTTATAGCGGGTTCATTCAAGCTACTGAATGGGCACGATCCCTACACCTATCTAAAAGATGTACTGTCCAGACTGCCAACCCAAAAGGCCAGTGCCATTAATGAGCTACTGCCACACAATTGGCGGCCGGAAAACGAGATCAAGGTGTGATGGATAGGCGGTTACCGTCTGGTTGCGCTACCTAAACAATCTATTAGGAATCCACCAAACGAAGAACGCCATTCCGAATAGCTCGACCAGCGATTGAGCGACAATTACGATCGCCGCAGCCTCCCACCCAACAGGCAACGACAGCGCCACCGGTAATACAAGAAAGGAGTTTCGAGTCGCCAGACTGAAAGCCAGAGTTCGGCCTTGCGCGGTGGGGAGTTTTAGGAGGATCGCGATAATCTTGGCAGCTCCAGCTGCAATAAACAGGAATATCACAAAGAATGGGGTAATCAGAAGAAGTACATCCAGCTTATCCGTGACGACCCCTACGTGAGCCCCAGCGATAAGTAGCAGCACCACGGCCAGCAGCGGAACCGGGCACCACGCCAGCGGTTCCGTAAGGGCTTTGCGAGCAGGTACAGCCGCTGTCCACCACTCTGTCCCCGCAGCGCCAATCAGAGGTATTAGGATGATGAGAAGAGCCGGCCAGAGCACCGCAGGGCTAAGAATAGCCGTCGGGTTCTACGCCGATTACACGGACACTTCAGAAAGGCCTCAAAATAGGCAAAAGGAGTGTTTATGTCGAAGAGAGGAAACTTTAGCCCTGGATTCAAACAAGGTGCCGTAGAGCAGGTTAACCAGCCCAGTGTCAGCTGTGCCCAGATTGCCCGCGAGCGGAGCATAGGCGCCAGTCTCCTGTCGCGCTGGAATCTTCGCCTCTCTAACCGCAAGGCCGCAGTGTGGGTTGGGTGCCGTCATGGTGCTGCACGCCAGCGCAGTAGCGGGGAACGGGAATCGGTCAGCTCGGCAAGAACGGCAAAATATAATTTCGAGAAAATACCTTCAAGCAGTTGATATAACAAAGTATTTTTACAACAAATAAGTGGTGAAGAGACACGGATGCAGTCCCTGGTTAGGCCCTTACTACTCCGATTTTCAAGGCTCATTCTTAGCATTTAACTAAGCTGCCACGACGGTTTTGTTAAATAATTCCATCGCGTGACACTGAAGTTCATTGACGATAAACTCATTTGGCCATTCAGTGCGAGAGTCCTAAGTCGAGATTGTGTGCTTGCTGGGATGGTTTGGACGTACCCGTAGTATACATTTTTCGAGTCCTATTCACCTACGTTCGGAGGGTAAATGAAGCTCCGCATACACGCCGAAGATAGAAGCGATTCGACCAACTTTTTCGATTTCGATCTATCTCTAAAACCTTCTGGACCCCAAGCCTCGAGAGAAGAAGTTGAATTTTTTAGCGAAATTAAGAATAAGATTAACTTTATACATCACGTGGCGACAGAACATTTGTACGAGATTCTGGATAGAAGCTCTTCGAGGTACAAAGGCGGATACATTATTGACTCTGTAAAGATTCGAAGAGTCAAAGGGCACTTCGAAACAAAATTGTCAGGCTATTTTGAGAATGATGACGACTATATCTGGTGGGTTAAACTAGGGGACTCTATTGATCCATATGGGGTTACTGAGCTTGGGAGACAGCGATAGGCCAATAGATTCGCAATATCCCCTGTCTTAAGGTAAATAGCAGAGCGATCTGCCGGATGGCTTAATTTGCTCAAACCACAAGTGTTCGCGTTGGCGCATTGTGAAACTTCGAATTCCTGATAAACCCTTAATCCGATTTAGTCAGCGTAGATTTTAGCGAACTTGAAAGTAAAAACAGTATTCTAAGGACAAACGCGCCATGACGCCGTTAGCAGCAATCGATTTCTCTAAGCGAGATGAAGCTCCGTTGGATGAAGCTTCTTTGGTTAGAGAGTACCCCCAATTAATAAAGTATATGGGATCTAAAGCAAAGATAATCAATTTTGTTGCAGAGTCCATAAGCTCCATCCATGATGGCGGCGTGGTATGCGACCTATTCAGTGGAGCTTCAAGTCTTTCAGGCGCCCTAGGTGCTGCATACCCTATTATCTCAAATGACATACAACACTATTCCGCTCATATAGCATCGGTATACTTGAAACCGATACAGGACTTCAATGTCGATGAACTTTACGAAAGCGCAAAAATAAATTATTGCCAAGCGAAGAATAAAATCGGGAAGGATCTTGAATACGTCGGGTTCACCTCTCTGGCTGAATTTAATGAAATAGAAGAACGCAATCGGCTATTAATAAATAGAAATTTCCGTCATAAATATCACTTGTTTTTAAAATCATATTCAGGGACTTGGTGGTCGGCAGAGCAATGTATTTGGATAGATGCAATAAAACAAGCTATCGATGATCGTATAAAAAGTAAGGAATGGGGAAGTGCCGAGTATTCACTCGCAATGTCGGTCCTTATGCACGCGATGGCATACACTAGCCAGGGTACAGGCCACTACGCCCAGTACAGAGATGCAAAAACTGACTCTTCGATGCAAGACATAAATATCTATAGGCAAAAGAAGCTCCAAGACATTTTTCTGAGGAAGCTAAACCAGATTCTAGTCTGGTCCAAGAATAGTGTTATCGATCTAAAACACACCATTACAACACTAGACTACAAAGATTGCCTTGCTAGGTTAAGTGGAGGGACGGTCTATGCAGATCCTCCGTACGCGTTTGTCCACTATAGCCGGTTTTATCACGCAATGGAGACGTTAGCCCTTTACGATTTTCCAGATCTACAGGTAAAAGGCGGGCACGTCGTAAAAGGTCGATACAGAGAAATACGTCACCAGTCACCATTCTGCATAAAATCACAAGTGGAGGGCGCATTTGTTGATTTATTTTCGGGAATCCAAAAATCAGGAAGTAATTTGGCTCTAAGCTACAGTCATACAGCGATGATCAGCCTGGAACATTTGTTAAGAATCTCAGAGAGGGTGCTCAAGTCAAACTTTGAAGTTTGGGTAGAAGAGCTTGACCATAAACATATGACTATGGGGCGCCAAAACGATAGGCATCGTGAAGTAAAGGAACTCATACTACTGGCGAGAAAGAAAAAATGACCAAGGGACTCGATGCATTAAAAGTTTCACTTACAAAAAACGGTTACTTTAAAGTAGCCGAAGTTATTAAACTACACCCTCGGAACGAAATTCTCGATAATATTAATGGGGTTTATGATGGTATAAATATTGAGCCCGCTCAGATTAAAGGGATGCTGTCCTATGATGAAAAAAGCAATGAATTCCCCGAAGTATGGGACGAGATAAGAAGTTTTAGCTCCCAGGCTGTTGATGCTTTGGTCTTTATCTCCATAATCTATTCGCACAAAAAACTAATAGAAGTTTTATCCGAGTCCAAGTTATCGGAAATGAGAGGCTGCCTTAAGCGGGAGAACTTGGGCGAGAAAGAATATACCAACTTGGTATACTCAATGTCGAACCTAGGAATGTGTCCAATTAAAAGAGGTGCAAACGAAACATACTATGATGTATCACCGCTATTTCAATTAGAGATTGGACCTCTTGTAAAAAAAGTAATCAGGCTAAAGCTTCGGAAAACAGGCTGGATAGAACCTGCGAGCGACGATTACTTCTCGCGTGATTTTTACGAACAATGCGCATACTACAAGTTTCAAGATGTATTAGGTATCTCGATAGAACAATTTCGGCAATGGTTGGATGGCTTTGAGGTTAAGAAAGAAGAGCCGCCGGTTATATCCCTCGCAGAGGAGAGCGTCGAAACCAGCGTTACTTTGGTCTCTGCGCTAGCCGCGAAGCCCTTTGTCATCTTGGCAGGTACGACTGGTACTGGAAAAACTAAAACGATCCGCGACCTGGCGATGAAAATAAATCCGGTTAGAGACATTCCCGATTTTAATCATGCGTTTATCCCCGTCGAGGCAGGCTGGACAGACGGAAGGCATTTGCTCGGCTACAAAAACCCTTTTGGCCGGTCTGGAGAAACGTATGTATCTACAAAGCTAGTGGATACGCTCCTAAAAGCAAACTATTTCAGTGACACTCCTTTTTTCATAATCCTTGATGAGATGAACCTTTCTCATGTGGAAATGTACTTCTCAAGATTTCTTTCCTTAATGGAAACGTCCAGTGACGAGCGGCCGGAGCCAGTCCTCGGGTTAGATGAGCTGGTTCTGCTCTATAAATCAGGCACCACGGATTCTGTCCAAACTACATATATACTCAATGCCATAAAGAACAAAGGACTTCACCTCACTAAGAACGTGTATTTTATTGGCACCGTTAATATGGACGAGACGACATATATGTTCTCTCCGAAAGTTTTGGATCGATCCTTTGTCATCAGCTACGCGCCGCCTAAACCTTCAGATGTCGGGTACGAGTTTACCATTACAGAGACTGATAAACTCGTGGCCACAACAACCGAAATAGCGGATTTCCTGGGTGATAACAGTAAAGTCGAACTTAGTTCAGATTTTGATCCTTACCTGGATGACCTTTTCGGAGCTCTCGGTAAGTTTAAGTTCGGTCCTAGATCCACAAATGAAGTACGTCAATATATCTCCGTGTGCACCAGAATAGATTCAGCATTTGGCACTCACGCGAGCTACAAAGACAAAGCTTCAGTGCTGGACCGCTTAACTGTTCAAAAAATCCTGCCAAAGATACATGGGAACAGAGATGCGCTACTACCCGTTTTCAACGCATTGAAAACTGTTTTTGAGCGCGAAAAACTGACAGATTCGAATAGACGGTTAGAGCTAATGCGCAAGGAAGTTATGACCACAGGTTTTGCAAGTTATTTCTCCGCGATCTGATGCGAGTACGAAAGCTTGTCATACAAGAATTCGGCATAAAGTTTAGTCTCTATCCGAATGGAGCGCGAACCTTTGACGACGATCTGTTACAAGACGCGGCGGATAGTGTTGTGCGATTTATTCCGGATGTTAGCGCTCCCATGGGGGTAGCTCCGTTAGCATATGAAGAAGACAGTGATATTTTTCAGAAAATACAGCTACGTGATAATACTGAGTATGATTTCTCAATAGAGCTTCCTTTAAATAAAGGCCAGTTTTTGGATAAATGCAAGAATAACCCCTTGTATCCGTTTTCCAATGAATCCCTGAGAGATGTTGTTAAATTTAACGGCCCCGACTCCTGCGCTGAGCTAAACGGAAACAGATATCGAGTAACTGGGAGGCTAAATTTCGAGGGACGCGCCGGCACATCGTATTTAGATGTAACTGTCGAACACGGGACCAAACTCCTCATTCCTGTGGAAGTTCTAACTCAAAAATTAGATTATCATGCAGAATTTCAGCAACTTCTCCATCAAATATCCGAATACAGTGCGGAGCTTATAATTCGGTTTGACTATGCCACTGAAACTACTTTTGGAGTTTCAAGTGAAAGAGATAGTTCACCAATGACGGAGCTTATGGCGTACCGCCGTTTGTTCCGAGATGGAAGGTTAGTTAATTATCTAAGGGAGATAATGAGCAACCCCTCTGAAATGCGTTCGGCGCTAGCAGTAAAAGAGAGTACAGCGTTCGTAGTTAACCCGGATTGGGCAAAGTTAGCGGAATCGTCAGTGGATTATGACTTCCAGATTGGAGGTCCCTTACAAAGTTTTTTCGGTGGATATACCCCAAATGCCCTTCCGGAAAGAAGGATAAAAATATCTTTTGACACCGATGCCAATCGATTCATAAAGAGTTCACTCACCATTCTCCGCACGCGATTAGAGCATCTTGACGATAGAATGCCTAAAAAGTATAACGCCTCAAAAATGGCGATGAAACAGTGGATTAGGCAGCTGGAGTTGGTGCTTTTAGACCCATTTTGGTCAGGCGTAGGAATAAGTGAAGGTTTTCCTAACTCGATGGTACTTGCTAATCGTAAAGGCTATCGAGAATACATGATGTTGTATTTATCGTTTGGGCTGAGCTTAAAGCTTGAGACAGAAGCTACACTGCTTTCAGGTGGTGGTGATATTAAACCAGTTTTCCAATTGTACGAGATTTGGTGCTATCTGATGGTTCACAATGTCTTGTGCAGAATAACATGCTCAGCGGGTACTCCTGAGCTATCTTTCCTTGATAAAGACAAACGGTTTGTGAAAGAGCTGATAAGTGCCAACGACAACCCGATCAGCTTCATATATACAGAAGACGATACAGTAGCAAACCTGAGCCTTTACTATAATAAAACCTTTAGTCGAATTGACGATCGTGCTACCCAATGGGCAGATTCTTACTCTGGCGTCTTCAATCCTGACATAAGCATTTCGATCGATACAGGCAGTGGTGTTGTTCATTGGATACATTTTGATGCGAAGTATCGTCTAGATCTGTCTCAATTTCGACGTGCGTTATCAAGTGGCGAGCCCTCCTCTTCATTTAAAAGGGAAGATATTCATAAAATGCATACATATCGAGACGCAGTTCTTGGAACCAGAGGAAGCTATGTATTGTACCCAGGCAGTGAAATTTTAAATGAGATATACGTAAGAAATCCGAACAAAGCGTATCGATCTTCCAATTTGGTTCCCAGTGTAGGGGCATTCCCGCTAAAGCCGACATCCGCCCACGAACAAGAGGAACAGCTGGCTGCAATTGGCGAGCATATTGTAAACTGCATAAAACTGTTGTCTAAGGGTGAAACAGAGTACCGCGAAGAGCTCGGGCTTTCTTGAAGAAAGAGATCTTACATGGTGACCGTTAACCAAACTCAATTTATAGTAAAAAAAATTGCAATAGCGCCGTTTGGCGTCTATAACACTAATTGAAAGCCAGCAGGAAGCAGTGATGGTTTGCGAAGCCTAGCTATGAATAGCTAGGCTTCGCAGGTCGTTCGAGCGGATGCGTTAGGCACTAACGATTTTCACGGAATAATCGAGGGGGCCGAGGCCCCCAAACTCAGATTAAACCAAGTTCTGCGAAAGAAGCGGTATCGTCCCCACCTACTATTATGTGATCCAAGACTCTAACGTCTACCAACTCCAGTGCACTCTTGAGTCTCTGAGTTATTTTTTTGTCTGCGGTGCTGGGTTCCGTGCTGCCGCTCGGGTGATTGTGTGCGACTATTACTGCCGCAGCATTGTGTTGTAAGGCTGCCTTAACCACCTCTCTGCTATATACTGGCGCTCCGTCGATGGTTCCGCGAAACATCTCTTTATATGCTATCAGCCTGTGCTGGGAGTCCAGAAAAAGGACTGAAAAGACTTCGTGGTCGAAACCCGCAAGCTTTGTAACCAGGTATTGTTTTACAGCGCAGGATGACGTGAACGATGAACCTCGCTGCATCTTGCTGTCGATCACCTGGCGAGCCGCGTCAAGAATTTGATCTGTCGTTGCTTGGTGATAATCGCCATTTACATCACGTACAAGCAAATCAGAATTAATTGAGACAGTCAGTTGAGTCATGAGAGTGCTCCGGTTTTTCAGGCGGAATTGCCTAGAACCGAAACAGCACGGTGCAGCGCAAGCCGTCACAGGGTCGTAAGACTCGCGCAGCCCTTGACGGGGAGAACGCCGTGATAAGTTGAATAGAAAAGCAAATCTGTCCTACCACCCCTCTATGGGCATTAGGCAAGCGGAGTGCGCAGGCCCGGGAGGTCCGTAGAAAATAGAGTCAATGCTTCGGGCATTAGATTCGAAAGAGGCTCGAGCTTGTGAGCCCGCCTGCGGACCCTCAACTCAAGCCCGCTTTAGTTTTTTACTGAGAAAATAGTGTTTATAGACAACCCCCCTCAGCCGATCCATGTGCTGAGGATTGGTGTCCGCTATTGTCAAAGAACTAACATGGTAGCAAGGTTCTTGCCTGCTCATTGAACAGTTCCTTCATCTGCTCCTTAGATTGCCTCAAGGCGTGTCGCTCATACATCTCTAGTGCAGTATTCTGATATCGATCTGAGCTTAGGGATTCAGCGAGATATGACAAACGTTCGGCGTGACTGACCGGCTTGGCGATCTCGTCCACGGCCAAAGTATTGAAAAACCAGCTGCAGTTGTTTCGATGCCTGCTGCCAGCAACATACCCTGATGCGCGGTCCATCTGGACATCATGCAGAACAAAGGTCTCATCAACTGTCAGCCCTTGGCTGGCGTACACAGTGCATGCATAGGCGTGAATCATTTGTAGTCTGCCGTCGGCATCGCAGTATTCACTATGCAAAAACGTCCGATTAATGCCTGTGTCATCCTTTACTACGAATTGAATGTCACCATCAGCCAACTCTTTAATCCTAACCATCTCCCCTAGCACCCCATTTGTTAGTCCCTTGCTATAATCGTTGTATGTAAAGCGAACGCGATCACCCTCAGCAAAATCCAGTTTCTGCTCACGCCTACCCACGATACAATTGAGACTGACACAATGGGAACCAAGACGATTATTTGAGCGGTAGACCTCACGGATTAAATTGCTCAATTTTTCAACGTCTTTCCATTGTTGTGCAAGGACTAAAGACGTCCTTTCCGGCTCCAATTCGCTGTGACTTTTCCATTGCTCAACTAAGGACTCACAAGCTGACTGCTGATCCGCAGAAAAAAACAGCAATCCTCTCTGATCGAGAGAGCTGAGTGCGGCATGAGCGTTGCCATCGCGAAGGTCGGCTACCGCTTGCCGGGCCCACGGCTCGCGCTGGCGTCTAATCGTAGTAATGCGCGATGTCCCCATAACATCTGGTCGGGATAGATAACGCAACATGCCGCCATGTTGGATCGCATCAAGCTGTTTATCATCTCCTACGAGAACTAATTTGCTTCCGTGCTTGCGTGCGTACTTTGCAAGTGCTCCTAGCTGCCGTGTTCCTACTTGACCAGCTTCATCGACAATAAGTACGGTCTTGTGGGTCAACACCTTTCTGCCCCGGTCGATATCACTTAGAATCTTTGCGATAGTTGACGCTTGCATTTTTGCCTCACGCGCAAGGTTGTCCGCAGCCGCCTTCGCTACAGACGCACCGATAACATGAAAACCGGCGCTTTCGTAAGCGACTCTTACAGCCTGCATAGTTGTGGATTTACCTGCCCCGGCGCTTCCTTGGACACATTCAAGGCGATGTTCCTGACAGACATTAAAAATAGCTTCTACTTGCTCTTCGCTGCATCGAATGGAGATACTGTTAATCGCAGCTTGTACCGCTTTGTCCTCCAATCCGAAACCTGACTCTTTGCGGAGATATTTCGCATTAGCTACAAGAGCCCTCTCATCCGACAGTTGAGTGACGGACGTAAAAATGCGGCTGTGGCGATAGTCAAAACCCAGTGAAACGGTCTCACTATCGTTAATTACCATGTTGGCACAATGCTCAGCCATACTTACGGACATCTGATTCCCTAGCGCAATCTCCGCAGCTTTCTGAAAGACTTCCCGCTCTTCAAAAACAGCTTTTGACTCCGTCAATAGTTGATGCAGCGTACTGACATCGAGAAGCTCAGCTGGTTCGTCACGCAATAGACTGTCCACCTCTGGCTGCTTCTGAAGCGACTGCTTCAGTACATTTTCAGTAAAGCCCAGTCTATCCATCTCCTCCTCCCATTGCTTATGAAGAAGTTCTCTGTCAATTGCAGTTTTTTCCTTTCTCGTGCTCAGAGTGACGAAATCGCCGGATCGGCTAGAGCTATTCTTTAATCCTCGGATTTCCAGACCTCTCTTAACTTGTTGCCCCCTCTTTGAGAAGTGGTAGCAGACATCACTCGGGACACCGCTGATCTCAAAGGAAGTGCTCTTTTCGTTAACGTCTAAGCTGAAGCCAAGGTGCCGAAGATTGGCGGCTAATTCAGCTTTATAGAACGCATCAGCGGAGCGTAGCCAAAGATAATGATGGCGGTTTTCGATAGTACCCCATGATCCGTCGTCCCGCAGAGCAACGTTAAGGACAAGGGCGTGGGTATGCAGCTGTGGATCCATTTCCCTTGAAGTGCTGTGTTCAAACGTTGCACAAACGATTCCTGCTACCCTTTCACGAAGTCGACCATCGTGGCCGCGTCTCGATACAGAGGCATATTTTTCGATAAGCCCGATTGCTGTTTTCACAGCATCGAAGTGGGCGCGCTGGATAGCCGTGCGCAAAGGTTCTGATGATCTCGCAAACACTACGCTGACGCTCTTTCCTGGACTCATGCAAATATCATTGCCGGATAAGTGTTTTTCAGATCCAGCGTTGTCGCAAAGAGGGTTTCCGGTCGGGTCAAAGCCCGCCATGAGCTGCTCCAAGTCCGAAGGTAGGACCTCACCACGAAGTCCTAGCTCCATTGCGCCTAGTCCGACCCACTTTCCGGGCGGCTCCCCGCCTGCAATGTAGTAGTCTTCGACACCTAGGCCGGTGTAGTACGGAATGGACCGAATTTTTGAGATAGTAACCATTTAGCTGTTCCTTTTGCGTCGTCGGTTTGTCTTGATATTAAATTGTCCAACCAGTCGCTTAGATGGTACGAACTCCTCTGCGATGTTTGTAATTGATGGATGAGGCCATCTGAGCCGGTATACCGAATTTGTGCCGCCAAGACAGATGTACCCCTCGATCCCATGCCTGGTTGCTTGTGGAAGATGAATTAGGTCCTCTGCACGAACGAGTGGCTCTTCTTGACGCTGATATGTGGTTGAGCTTTCTCCAACACTATTTACCGTCACCACTGGTCGCTCAACTTGGCGTACTCCAAAAATGCCCGCAGCTTTTCTTGCACTGCTTCCCCCGGAGCCGCATCTCAGGACCGCTACGTTTGTGAAAAGAGATACAAGTGTCTCAGCCATCTTTTCACCGTAAATGTCCTCAAGTTGCGAGAAGCTTTGAAATCCCGCGAGCGTACGCGCGCCTTTGCTGCGCCCTTTGGATAGCCAGTCACTAATCGCTGGTGTCTTTGGAAGACTGGCAAACTCATCAAGGCAAAACCAAATCCGACGCGTCCTGCTGTCTGGCAAAGACAGCACATGGGCCGTCATCAAAGACAAAAATACCGCACACAAGGGTTTCGAGAGGGCACTGTATTCAGATCTATTTGGAATAATAATGATCTTGTAGGGACTCTCTCCATTGACCCATTCCTTAATAGAAAAAGGGTTGTGGGTTCGATCCGGCCAAAGTCGCGCAAGAGTGTGGACCCAACTTAATCGTAAGGTCAGCGTCACAAGAAAGCCTTCCGTAGTTCTGCTGCCTTCGACAACAGTTTTTGAAGCCGCAGGGTAATATTCTTGAATATTCCTGATAAGCGTTTCGTGATTCCAAGTTAGTGCGTCACTAAGCTCGGGCCAGCCCCATGCAGTCTTCAAAGTAGCATTTAACGTACAAATACAGCTGGCCAAGACCAATCTAGCACCGTCGGTCCATAGTGGATCAGCTGAGTCCGTATGAATTAGTTGGCTCACTACCATGAGTGCTGTTTCTGGCGTGTCGGCGTCTACCGCAATGGTCCATGTACGTGATCTTTCATCAGGAGCACAAATTAAAGCCGCCTCCTTGTGATCGAACAGGAATTTTAGATATTCGGGTTTATCATCAAATACCAGTAGTTTGTCTCCGCGCGATTGGATCTGGAGCAAAAGTAACTTAAGTAAGTTACTTTTTCCGGAGCCGTGCTGCCCCATTACCACCAAATTTCCTGTCTCTGCTTCTAGGCTGACGGTGACTTTTGGGTGAACGGAAACCCCTACATGCTTACCCCCGGCTAGGTCGGCCCGAAGTTGTTTAGCCGCATGTAGGTATGCTTGTTTTCCGGTAAACAGTTTCGGGCCTGAGAGATGTTTTGCAAATTGAGTGCATTCATCGGAGAAATAGACCATTTTGCAGAATGTGATTGTGAGCGCGAAACATAGCGAGACGGGAACGGACATATGCAGAATAAAATCAATTCTATAGCCACCTGCCACGAGTTGCATCCAGTACCTGTTCCACTCCGACGAGTCCTGTTGCAATAGTCCCCAGGCAGACGAGACTAAAATGGGTGCGTGATCTCGGAAAGAGCCCCAATCAGTCCCGACCTCCCAGGTTAAGGCGAGCGCCGCAAAGGAAAAAAAGCAAAATAGAACGCTACCAACAATCGACGCGCTCACTACTGAGTCACTTGTAATAGTTCTCATGCCAATTTCTCCTTTAGGCGCTTTCTTAATTCATGGTAAGCTTGCTCACGCTCAGTTGATGTAAGCCCCACAACTGCGCACTGAGACTCAAAAACTTTACGGAAAAATCTTTGCTCCAATTGAATTAGTGTATCTTTCATGGAAAGATGATCTCTGTAGTGCTCACAGGATCGTCGTACAATGTCGCCGGGTGTGGTCCCGTTTAACTCTGCTTGCTCAGCTAAGTAGTTATACAGACCTACCGGCACTCTTACGGCGAAAGGTCGCATTGCACTTGCGTTAGGTTTTCTATTTTTCAAGGTGGTATCTCCGAAAACGTGGTGAACGTACTTAAAAATCAGGTGCTCTACTCAATACCATTGAGTCAGCGAAAACGATTTCGAAAACGCCTAAACTGCCAGAGCAGTTTGCGGCAGCGAGTGAAAGCGAGCTTTGCCGTTCTCATCAACGATGAATAGTGTTTGGTGTCCTCGCCCTGTCATAGTGGTTCACCTCTTGAAAGCGAGATAGAGCGTCTTCGGTATCTGTAGAAGATTCCGGAAAACCTGTCATCTTTGAACATCGATAGCGCGTGAGCGACATATACGGCTAGTGAAACAAGCTGAGAGTCATTAAATTTGATATCTTTGGATTCTTCACATCGGACAATACTTCTCGCCATGATCGATAAAACGACATCCATGTTACCCGGTGAGATTTCCAATAGAGCGTTTCGGGAAGGGTAGGCGTCGTACGAAATTAGCCATTCAATGTGTTCAACGCGTTTCAAATCTTTCACTTCATCCGGCATATGTTCTGGCTCCGAATCTCCTTCTTCGTACGGGGCTCCTAGATCAGGCGTGGTCCGAGCTTGGTAATCTCTGAAGACTGCAGCGAGTAGCGGTTCGTCGAGTGTGCAGTAGGTCTCAGCGACTCTGAGAGCTAAAGAAGCGACCTGCAAGCCATCATGCAAAATGCCTTGTTCATTCTCATAATCCGCGATGCAACTCGCCATCAGCCGGGATGTCTCACTCAGCACACCCATCTGAGACAAGGTAAAACAAGTCTGTGGATTTACAATAAGGTGCTTTTGGATCTGAAGTGCACGGTAATCAGTATTCATTAAATAATCTCCTTAGTTTTTGAATTAACCCAGTCTTCAATTTCCGACATTTTCCATGCAATCGATCTATTGCTGAGATTGATTGGGAGTGGGAAACTTCCGTCTCTTCCCCATCGCCACAGCGACACGCGTGAGACTTGAAGTAGCTTTTGAAGCTCTCTCGCTCTAATAAGCCGACAATCGTCGGTAAGATTGAATTCTCTTTTCATGCCTTGCCCCCTCTGATGATTTACCATTCCTATAGACTGACAGTGTGTTGATGTAGGAAAGCGGAAGCGGTGATAAGAAATTAGATTCGTGCGTTCCAAGCACAATTAACATTTCGTTTTTCACTTAATTTGCTTCCCCTCAATATTTGATAGTGTGTAAGCGTTAGAAACCGGAAATCGATGAGCTAAATGTACTTCGGAATCCTCAAGATCCGTCTACAGCCCAGTGTTCTCGGTTCTTTTGCGCCCCCACATAGTTGATAGTGTGTTGATGCTCAAAAGCGGAAGCTGCTGTATCAAAAACTTGTTGTGAACTGCTTAGCTATCCAGCGTCAACTATCTTGTCCGGTTCAGCGTCAATTATCTTGGCCGGTTGACGCCGTTTAGTTCTTCTCCTTTTTCAGGGCGGTTTTGCGTCGATA
>PASF01000008.1 GCA_002711845.1 Gammaproteobacteria bacterium
GGAAGAGCGTGATGAACTGCTGGCCAGCCTGCAGGAAGGCCTGGTCATCAAGGGTATCGTCAAGAACCTCACCGACTACGGTGCCTTCGTTGATCTGGGCGGCGTTGATGGTCTGTTGCACATTACCGACATGTCCTGGAAGCGTATCAAGCATCCAAGTGAAATCGTCAATGTTGGCGATGAAATCAAGGTCAAGGTACTGAAATACGACCGTGAACGTAATCGTGTTTCCCTCGGCCTGAAGCAGCTGGGCGAGGATCCATGGGTTGATATCAAGGCCCGTTATCCGGAGGAAACCAAGGTCAAGGCGCGTGTCACCAACCTGACAGATTACGGCTGTTTCGCCGAACTGGAAGAGGGTGTCGAAGGTCTGGTTCACGTATCGGAAATGGACTGGACGAACAAGAACGTTCACCCGTCGAAGATCGTGCAGCTGGGTGATGAAGTGGAAGTGATGATTCTGGACATCGACGAAGAACGTCGTCGTATTTCTCTGGGCATCAAGCAGTGCTACCAGAACCCGTGGGATCGTTTTGCCGAGCAGTTCAAGAAAGGCGACAAGATCTCCGGCAGCATCAAATCAATCACTGACTTCGGCATCTTTATCGGCCTGGACGGTAACATTGATGGCCTGGTGCACCTGTCTGACATCTCCTGGGATGAGTCAGGTGAAGACGCGGTTCGTGCATACAAGAAGGGCGACGAGATTGAAACCGTCATCCTGTCAGTTGATCCGGAGCGTGAGCGGATTTCCCTGGGTATCAAGCAGCTGTCCGAAGACCCGTTCGCCAATTATGTCGGTGAGTTCGAGAAGGGCAGCATCGTCAAGGCGACCATCACTGCTGTTGATGCCAAGTCTGCAACAGTGGATCTGGGCAATGGTGTTGAAGGTTTGCTGCGTGCATCCGAAATCAGCCGCGATAAGGTTGAAGACGCTCGCAACGTGCTGAAAGAAGGCGAGCAGATTGACGTTAAAGTCGTCAGTGTTGATCGCAAGAATCGTGTTCTTGGTGTTTCGGTTAAAGCCATTGAAATGGATGACGAGAAAGCTGCGATTCAGGATCACAAGAACCAGGACGTTGCCGCTTCAGGGCCGACAACCATTGGTGATCTGATCAAAGCACAAATGGAAAAGAAATAACTCACTCAAGGAACCTGTCATGACAAAGTCTGAGCTTATCGAGCGCATTGCCGCCAAACAGACGCAGTTATCAGCAAAAGATTGCGAGTTTGCCGTCAAAGCGGTCATTGAGTATATGTCTGAGGCTTTGTCAGAAGGCGGCCGGATTGAAATCCGTGGGTTTGGCAGTTTTTCCCTGCATTATCGTGTACCGCGAATTGGGCGTAATCCCAAAACCGGTACACCGGTTGCGCTGAGTGGAAAACATGTACCACATTTCAAACCGGGTAAAGAACTGAGAGATCGTGTTAATAACTCGCTGGAGCATTAACCATCAAAGCATGGCCTGATCCAGATGGGTGCCAACACTGATATAAAACGGCGTATTCGCAAGAATGGCGCCGTTTTTATTTGCGGCGCCCGGAAATGGCATGCGTCCATCGGGGGTTACCTGTTATGCGGCGATTCAAACGTTGGCTGACATTTTTATTACTGCTACTGATATTCATTGTCAGTGTCGCGTTCTCCATGTGGAATACAACGCCTGTGACATTATCATTTGGCATTCACGAGTTCGCTGCGCGGCCTGTATCATTTTGGCTGATCATCACGTTTTGTCTTGGTGGGCTGACTGGCGTGGCCATTGGTGCAGGATTAATCCGCGACACGCGTTTGCGTCTTCGCATAAAGTCACTGGAAAAAGAGCTGCAACAACGGCAACAGTTCAAGCCCGGCGAGACAGACTGAAAACAGGCATAACCAGGGGGGAAGCTTATCGTGCTGGAGAACAACAGGATTATTATTGCGCTGGATATGGCCAGTGAAGAAGAAGTCATGGCGCTGTTGCGTCAACTGGATCCGGCCAACTGCCGGGTCAAGGTTGGCAAGGAGCTGTTTACGCGCTTTGGCCCGCAGCTGGTCCGGAAAATCAATGGTCTGGGATTTGATATCTTTCTGGACCTGAAGTTCCATGATATTCCGAACACCGTACAAAAGGCTGTTGCGGCGGCTGCCGAGCTGGGTGTGTGGATGATCACGTTGCACGCGGCAGGCGGCGCAGACATGTTGCGAGCCGCACATGCTGCTATTGCTGACAGTGAGCATAAGCCATTGCTGGTGGCGGTAACCTTGCTGACCAGCCTGCAGGAAGATGATCTTGTCGTGCAGGGTGTGCAGCGCTCGCCGCTGGAGCAGGTACAACGACTGGCCTCCCTGGCACAGGAGTGCGGTATGGACGGTGTCGTCTGTTCCGCCGCGGAGGCCGGGGAACTTCGCAAGCTGCTGAGTAAGGATTTTCTGTTGGTGACGCCTGGCATCAGGCCACCGGGTGACGCTGCGCATGACCAGAAGCGAATCGTGACCCCGGCCGCTGCGATCCGGGCAGGCAGTGATTACCTGGTTATTGGCCGGCCGATTACCCAGGCACGTGAACCCATCGAAAAACTGGCGCGAATACAGCAAGAAATTTTGGATGCCGGCTGAATCCTGTGCTAAAACCTGATGAGCTCCTGCCTGAAATAGACAGGAGGCTTTGATGTACCATTGTGTTCAATATGGAAAAGGAGATTCCACATGCAAACAGCAACGCGCTATATCAAATTGAGTTTCAAATCTTTCCTGTTTTGCCTGGCAACCTGCACCGCGGTGTTTTCGGTCTCGGTCGGCGCCAGTGCTCAGGAGTCACCGGCATCGACTGAAATAGTGGTCGAACAACAGGTCAATATCAATACGGCGGACGCCGAAACATTGGCGCTGGCACTGGACGGCGTGGGTATGACCCGGGCAATGGATATCATTGCCTATCGCGAGCAAAACGGCGAATTCGAGACGGTTGAGCAGTTGCAGGAGGTCAGTGGTATCGGGCCGGCGACTCTCGAGCGGAATCGGGCGCGTATTTTGCTGTCAGATTCAACCGAGTAACGACGCGGACAACCCGCTTACGGTAGAATGGGAGCCCTGTTTCGGGGCTCCCTGATGGCCAGCACCGATAGACACTAAAAGTGGCCGCTGCCCTCGTCGACAGCCGGCGATTGATGATGGATTCATTATGTGGGTTTGGTTGGCATTGCCAGGTGCCTTGCTGCTGTCCTGGTTAATTTGTGCATTGCTCGTTCGACGCGGCGGCTGGTTGATGGATGTGCCGGTTGAGCGTAGTGCGCATCAACGGGCAACGCCTCGCGGTGGCGGTATCGCCATTGTTGTCAGCCTCTACAGCTTTCTTGTCATGCTTGCCAGCCAGGGGTTGCTGAACCTGTTCCAGTTTAGCGTTCTGCTCTGTGCTGTGCCGGTCGCTGTGGCCGGGTTTGCCGATGATATTCGCTCCCTCTCTGTTAAAGTGCGATTGCCCGTGCATCTGCTGGCGGCGCTTATTGCGCTGGTGTTGCTGGGCCCGGTACCAGAACCATTTTTCAGTGGCCTGATCGAGTTGCCCTATATACTGATGTCAGCGCTGTTGATGATCGCTCTGGTGTGGCTGCTCAATCTGTATAACTTCATGGATGGGATCGATACGCTGGCAGCGGGTCAGTGTCTGTTCGTCAGCGGGGCGGCCGCGATCTTGTTGCCCGACTCGCAGACCGCTCTGGCCTGGGTTTGTGGCGGTCTGTTTTTTGCGACGTTGGGGTTCTTTTTATGGAATCTGCCACCCGCCAGATTGTTCATGGGTGATGTCGGCAGCACCTTCCTGGGCTTTTTCCTGGGGCTGCTGGGGTTGCTCAGTCATTTTGACGGCAGCCTTTCGGTCTGGGTGTGGGTGCTGCTAATGGGTGTTTTTATCGCAGACACCACCTGTACACTGTTACGGCGCTGGGTGTCGGGTTTCAGTGTAACCCAGGGGCACAGCACCCATGCCTATCAGCATCTGGCACGCCGGCTGGGCAGCCATGGCCGGGTCGCCCTGTTGCTGACGGCGGTGAACCTGGTCTGGTTTTTCCCGTTGGCCTGGCTGGCTGCGGTATACCCTGAATATGGGGTAGTGCTGGCATTCTCTGGTATAGTACCGTTAATGTTTGTAGCTGCCGTATTGGGAGCAGGGACTGAGGCCGGTACCCTCGGAGGCGCCGAGACAAAGGATCAGGCATGAATCTGTACACCATACCGTTATCGCGAACCGTCAAACAGGCGTTATTGATGCTTGTGGATGGGGTCATGCTGGCCCTGGCCGCCTGGCTGGCTTTCAACATGTTGCGCATTGATGCCGGCGCACTGGCAGACCGGATGGTGTTGTTTACCGGGCTGGCGATTCTGATCAGCGTACTGGGATTTTTCCGCATCGGCCTGTATCGTGCGCTGTTGCTGTATATGGGCGTGCAGTCAGGGTTCATTGTGCTGCAGGGTGTCACCATCGCAGCAGGCCTGTTCGGCGCAGTTTATTACCTGGCGCTGTCACCCCAGGAACCCAACAATGCCGTAGTCCCCATTTTCTGGATGCTGGCTTTGCTGTTTATCGGTGGCAGCCGGTTTGTGGCGAAACTGGCGCTGCAAAGCCTGATTCACAATTTTCGCCCCAAAGAGCCTGTTATTATCTACGGTGCGGGCAGCTCAGGCATGCAGCTGGTCGCAGCGTTGCAAAATGGCGATCAGTATCTGCCGGTGGCATTTGTCGATGACAGCCGGCATATTGTCGGCAGTATCGTCCATGGTATCCGCGTGTACAGTCCCTCGGCACTGACTGAGCTGATCAACAATTTTTCGGTCCGTCAGATTCTGCTGGCCATGCCTTCTGCCAGTCATGCCGAACGCAAGGAAATCCTCAACCGCCTCGAGCATTTGCCGGTGCATGTCAAAACAGTGCCTGAGCTGTTTGACATGCGTTCTGGCAAGGTGCACGTCGATGAAGTGCGCGATATCGATATCGAAGACCTGCTGGGCCGCGATATCGTGCCACCGGATCCGAACCTGATGGGCGCGTGCATAACCGGCAAATCAGTCCTTGTTACCGGTGCGGCCGGCTCCATTGGCTCGGAGCTGTGCCGCCAGATTATCACCCTGCGTCCGCAAAGGCTGGTGCTGCTGGACAGTTTTGAATTCGGCCTGTATGACATCGAGCTGGAACTGCAGGCCCTGCGCGATTCCCTGTCCGATACCGGCGACAGCATTCCTACCGAGATTATTGCGCTGCTTGGCAATGTCTGTAACCGCGGTTTGATGGAAGCGGTGATGACCCGATTTGAGGTCAAGACTGTTTACCATGTCGCAGCCTACAAACAGGTGCCCATGGTTGAGAAGAACGTGGTCGAAGGCGTACACAACAATGTATTCGGTACGGCCGTGTCAGCGCTCGCGGCGCAGCAGTGTGGGGTGGCGCATTTCGTCCTGATTTCCACCGACAAGGCGGTGCGACCCACCAACGTCATGGGTGCCACCAAACGCTTTGCTGAGCAGGTCCTGCAGGCGCTCACGATGACCAAGGGCAGCCCGACCTGTTTCAGTATGGTGCGCTTTGGCAATGTACTGGGTTCGTCCGGGTCGGTGGTGCCACTGTTTCGGCGGCAGATCAGTGAAGGCGGGCCGGTCACGGTGACGCATCCAGAGGTAACCCGCTATTTCATGACAGTCGAGGAGGCTGCCCAGCTGGTTATCCAGGCTGGTTCAATGGCCAGTGGCGGCGATGTTTTTGTGCTCGACATGCATGACCCGATCAAGATTGTTGATCTGGCGCGGAAGATGATCCACCTGATGGGCTACGATGTCCGCGACGAGAACTCCTATCGCGGTGATATCGCCATCGAATATTCGGGCCTGCGCCCTGGCGAAAAACTGTTTGAGGAGTTGTTGATTGGCGAGTCTGTGACAGGTACAGAGCATCCCAAGATCATGCGGGCCGAGGAGGATTATCTGCCCTGGGAAAATCTGGAACCGATGCTGAACGAACTACAGGCAGCCTGCTCAAATATGGATCTGGCAGGTATACGGCAGATTCTGATGCGTGCCGTGGATGGTTTTGAGCCGGAAACCCTGGCCGATGACCCGTTGTGGTTGAGCCAGCCGTTGGCGGCAGTCCCACCAGCAGAGGCAGTGCCTGTTCTGCGCACTGCCTCGGCCAAGGTGACGCCGCTGCGTAAACGCTAGCGGCAGCCTGCGGTCAGCGTCGGGTCACTGACTCGATAATGACCGGCTCAACCGGCACATTCTGGTGCTGATTGCGATTGCCGGTTTCGACAGTCGCGATTTCGTCGACAACGTCCATACCGCTGATGACTTCGCCAAAGACCGCATAACCGAACTGTTGAGGCGTTCTTCCTGTCTGGTTGAGAAAGTCGTTGTCTACCAGATTGATAAAAAACTGGCTGGTGGCACTGTCGACAACGTTGGTGCGCGCCATCGCCAGCGTACCGCGATCATTCTGCAATGACGGATCGGCTTCGTTGGTGATTGGCGGGTAACCGGACATTTCCACAAAGTCGCTGTCGTAGCCACCGCCCTGAATCATGAAGCCGGGAATAACGCGGTGGAAAGTCAGGTTGTCGTATAAACCGTTATCGACGTAGCGCAGGAAGTTCTCTACGGAAATTGGTGCGCGATCCGCCCACAACTCGATTTCGACACTGCCCTTGCTGGTTTCCATGACCACCACCGGGTTGCCATCCATTTCGTCACTGACCGTCTCGGCTGCCTCGGAAACTGCTTCGGTTACCGCTTGTGTCGCATCACTGGCGGCATCCATTGCCTGTTCGGTCATTGATTCGAGATCGGCCGGCGCCTCGTTGTCTCCCGAGCATGCGCCCAGGAGCAGGGTGCTGCCCAGCAACATGGCTGTGAATAAGTGTTTATAGCTTTTTGCAATCATAATCATATCCCGCGTAGTCGTACTCAATAGAATTCGAGTCAATTTTGCCCGAGCGACTGATTATAACCGGAGATACAAAGGATGCCAGTGTTTGCTTGCTGCCACGCAACGGAGGGCGGGGGCAGGGCAACGATGAACAACAAAAGGGGGGAATTGGCTGCCCAACCTGGACTCGAACCAGGAACCAAGTGATTAACAGTCACCTACTCTACCATTGAGCTATTGGGCAATCGTGTTGGTCATCTGTGTGACCCCAACAGGACGCGTATACTAATGAGATTTTCAGAAGGGGTCAACCCTTCTTTGCCATCTTTTGACGGTCCGCCATTATGCCCGGTCCAACACCTGACCCGTCCGCCAACGGCATCTGTTCTGTCCTTCGCAATCCCGCGCAGCAACCGTGTATACTTCCGCAGATGACTACAAAATTTAACATGGCATCACCCTTTCAGCCGGCAGGCGATCAGCCGACTGCCATCGAGGCGTTGGTCGATGGCCTGGAAGAAGGGCTGCTGGCACAGACCCTGTTGGGTGTCACCGGGTCAGGGAAGACCTTCACCATTGCCAATGTGATCGAGAAGACCCAGCGGCCGGCACTGGTCATGGCGCCCAACAAAACGCTGGCCGCGCAGCTTTACGGTGAGTTTGCCGAGTTCTTTCCCGACAATGCCGTTGAATATTTCGTTTCCTACTATGACTATTACCAGCCTGAGGCATATGTACCGTCTTCCGATCTGTATATCGAGAAAGATTCGTCTATAAACGAGCACATCGAACAGATGCGCCTGTCAGCAACCAAGGCGCTGCTGGAGCGTCGTGACGTCATTGTGGTTGCCACCGTGTCAGCAATATACGGTCTGGGCGACCCGGGGTCCTACCTGAAAATGGTGCTGCATCTTGATCGGGGCGACAAGGTCGATCAGCGCTACATTCTGCGCCGGCTGGCTGATATGCAATACACCCGCAATGATATGGAGTTGCAGCGAGCCACCTATCGGGTGCGGGGAGATGTCATTGATGTGTACCCGGCAGATTCAGAACAGTATGCTGTGCGAATCGAGCTTTTTGATGATGAGATCGAGAACCTGGCGTTCTTCGATCCGCTGACCGGCGAGGTTTTGAGAAAAGTACCGCGTCTAACTATATTTCCGAAATCGCATTACGTGACGCCCAGAGAAAAGGTGCTTGACGCGCTTGAACAGATCAAGCTTGAACTAAACGAGCGCGTGCTGCAGCTGGAGAGTAATCATCAACTGGTGGAAGCACAGCGCCTGTCGCAACGGACAAAATTTGACCTGGAGATGATGACCGAGCTGGGTTATTGCACTGGCATTGAAAACTACTCCCGCTATTTGTCCGGCCGGCAGGCTGGCCAGCCACCACCGACCCTGTTTGATTATCTGCCCCCCGATGCGCTGGTCATCGTCGATGAGTCACATGTGTCGATTCCGCAGATTGGCGCCATGTACAAAGGCGACCGTTCACGCAAGGAAACACTGGTACAGTATGGCTTCCGGTTGCCATCGGCCCTGGACAACAGGCCGCTGCGTTTTGAGGAATGGGAGTCTCTGACACCACAACTGATATTCGTATCCGCCACGCCGGGGCCGTATGAAAGCGAGCGTGCCGGACAGACCGTCCGCCAGGTCGTGCGCCCGACAGGTCTGATCGACCCGGCTGTGGAGGTTCGTCCGGCCGGTACTCAGGTGGATGACCTGCTATCGGAAATTCGCCACGTGGTGGCCAGGCAGGAACGTGTGCTGGTGACCGTGCTGACCAAGCGCATGGCGGAAGACCTGACCGATTACCTGATGGACCATGATGTGCGCGTGCGCTACCTGCATTCCGACATTGATACCGTGGAGCGCTCGGAAATCATCCGCGATCTGCGCCTGGGTAACTTCGATGTGCTGGTTGGCATCAACCTGTTGCGTGAGGGCCTGGACATTCCGGAAGTGTCGCTGGTAGCGATTCTGGATGCAGACAAGGAAGGCTTTTTGCGGTCTGAGCGCTCCCTGATTCAGACCATGGGTCGTGCCGCGAGAAATATCCGGGGGCGGGCAATATTGTATGCCGACCGCATTACCGGTTCCATGCAGCGTGCGATGGATGAAGGTGACCGACGTCGCGAAACCCAGATCGCCTTCAATACTGCCAACAATATTACGCCCGCCGGCGTCAGTAAAAGCATCATGGATGTCATGGAGGGCGCCTACGGCGGTGGCAGCGGGGAAGGTAAGGGGCGCAAGCGTAATCGGCAGAGCGCTTCGGTAGCAGAAAAAATCGCCGCTTATGGCACCGGGGCGCAGACCGGTATGCCGCACGATGCCAAAACCATCAGCCGCGAAATAACCCAGCTTGAGGCCAGAATGCTGGAGCTGGCAAGGAATCTCGAGTTTGAAGAGGCCGCTGCCCTGCGAGACAGGGTGGCAAACCTGCGTAAACAGCTTCTGCAGGTCTGAGACTGATACTTGCTATTGTAGTTTTGGCTCGCTGCCCCTATAATCGCCAACCTTGATAAAAGCACCCTCGCAGCAGTTTGGTCGGCGATATCTGTAAGCAGTTGCAAAGCGATTTACAGGCGCGTAGCTCAGTTGGTTAGAGCGCTACCTTGACATGGTAGAGGTCACCAGTTCGAATCTGGTCGTGCCTACCACCTTTCTGCCCAAAAGCTGGTATTTCATGAGCCGCTTTCTGCGGTGCTTTTCCATAAACAGACCCATAACTGAAAAACACGTCATCCTATGCCTGCAATTACACTTCCTGACGGCAGTCAACGCCAATTCGATGCGGCTGTAACGGTTGCTCAAGTGGCCGAATCCATCGGCGCCGGGCTTGCCAAGGCGGCGCTCGCCGGACGTGTCAATGGCACCCTGGTCGATACCTCGTATCAGATCACTGACGATGCAGAGCTGGCTATCATTACCGAGCGAGACCCGGAAGGTCTGGATGTGATCCGTCACTCCTGCGCACATCTGATGGCTCAGGCCGTGCAGCGGCTGTTCCCCGATGCCCAGGTCACCATTGGCCCGGTTATTGAAGACGGCTTCTTCTACGATTTTGCGTATGAACGGGCATTCACCCCGGAAGATCTTGAGCAGATCGAAAAGGTGATGGGAGACATCGTCAAGGAAAACCTGCCGGTCGCAAGAGAAGTGATGAGTCGTGATGACGCCATTGCCATGTTTGACGGCATGGGTGAAAAGTACAAGGTAGAGATCATCAAGGATATCCCGGGCAACGAAGAGCTTTCGTTTTATCGCCAGGGTGATTTCATTGATCTGTGCCGGGGCCCGCATGTGCCCAATACTGGCAAATTCAAGGCGTTCAAGCTGACGTCGGTGGCCGGTGCCTATTGGCGTGGTGATGCCAGCAATGAAATGCTGCAGCGCATTTACGGCACCGCCTGGGGTGACAAGAAGGCCCTGGCCGATTACCTGTTCCGCCTGGAAGAGGCACAAAAGCGCGATCATCGTAAAATCGGCAAGAAGCTGGGGCTGTTCCACTTTCAGGAAGAGGCGCCTGGCATGGTGTTCTGGCACCCCAAAGGCTGGTCGATCTATCAGACCATTCAGCATTACATGCAGAAGCTGCAAAATGAGAGCGGCTACCAGGAAATCCGCACACCGCAACTCGTTGATTATACCCTGTGGGAAAAGTCCGGGCATGCGGACAAGTTTGCCGATGAGATGTTCAGCGTTGAGTCCGAGAATCGCATGTACGCGATCAAGCCGATGAACTGTCCCTGCCATGTGCAGGTGTTCAACCAGGGTCTCAAGAGCTACCGTGATCTGCCATTACGTCTGGCCGAATTCGGTTCCTGCCACCGCTTTGAGCCTTCAGGCTCGATGCATGGCCTGATGCGGGTACGCAGCTTTACCCAGGATGATGCACACATATTCTGTGCCGAATCGGCGATTCAGGACGAAGTGGCCCAGTTCATGGAATTGCTGTTCCGGGTCTATAAAGACTTTGGCTTTGATGACATCATTCTGCGTCTGTCCACTCGCCCGGAAAAACGGGTAGGCAGTGATGACATGTGGGACAAGTCCGAAGAGGCGTTGCGACAGGCACTCAACAACAGCGGCCTGGCCTGGGAACTGTTGCCAGGTGAGGGGGCATTCTACGGGCCCAAAATCGAATTTTCCTTGAAGGACTGCATGGGACGGGTACAGCAGTGCGGCACCATTCAGGTGGATTTCTCCATGCCAGAGCGCCTGGGTGCACAGTACGTGGCGGAAGATGGCAGCCGAAAGGTGCCGGTCATGTTGCATCGCGCGATCCTGGGATCTTTTGAGCGCTTTATCGGCGTTCTGATCGAGCACTATGCCGGCGCTTTGCCGGTCTGGCTGGCACCCGAGCAGGCGGTCATTCTCAATATTACCGACAAACAGGGCGATTATTGTGAAAAAGTGCGTAAAATATTGGCAGAAAAGGGATTTCGGGTCAGTGCGGACTTGAGAAATGAGAAGATCGGCTTTAAAATTCGCGAGCACACCATGCAGAAGGTTCCATTTCTGCTGGTGGCTGGTGACCGGGAAATGGAAAACGGTCAGATTTCCGTCCGCACGCAGGATGGCCAGGATCTGGGCACCATGACAATTGAGGCATTCGCAGAGCATCTGGCAACAGACGTCGCGCGCCTGGGTCGTACCGGTCACTGAAGGTCACCGGCGAGCCTGACTTAAACTTATACAGGAGAGAAGACGCTGTCGAATATGAAGAGCAGTTCCAAAAAACCCGTCATTAACGAAAATATTGAAGCCACCGAAGTACGTCTGGTACTGGCCGATGGTGAACAGAAAGGTGTTGTGACGATTGAGGAAGCACGAGCAGAAGCCGCAGAGGCCAAGCTTGACCTGGTGTTGATCGCTCCTGATGCTGAACCACCAGTCTGCAAAATCATGGATTACGGCAAGCATGTCTTTGATATCAAGAAACAGAAGGCTGCCAGCAAGAAAAAGCAGCGCAAGACCCAGATTAAAGAAATAAAGTTTCGACCAGGGACGGAAGAAGGGGATTATCAGGTAAAACTACGCAACCTGATACGTTTCCTAGAAGATGGGGACAAGGCCAAGGTGTCGTTAAGATTCCGCGGACGCGAACTCGCCCATCAGCATCTTGGCCTCGAATTGGTACAGCGGATCGCTAAGGATCTGGAAGACTACGGTACCGTCGAGCAGGACCCCAAGATGGAAGGTCGTCAGATCGTCATGGTTCTGGCACCGACGAAGAAGAAGAAGGTCTGACACCGGTCAGGCTTTCGTTTATCTAAACTGTATCGCCAGTGATGGCTGATAAATGCGGAGTAATACCCGAAATGAGCAAGATGAAGACCCACAGTGGCGCCTCCAAGCGCTTCAAGAAGACAGCGAGCGGCTGGAAGTGCAAAAGCGCGAACAAGAGCCACATCCTCACCAAAATGACCACCAAGCGCAAACGTCATCTGCGCGGTACTTCACTGGTTGCGGCCAGCGATAAGCCGTTGATCGACCGCATGTTGCGCAAAATTTAAGCATTTAGGATTCCGAGGAGACTGATATGGCCCGAGTTAAACGAGGCGTAACGGCGCGTCGCCGTCACAAAAAAATTCTGAAAGCGGCAAAAGGTTACTACGGTGCCCGTAGTCGTGTGTATCGCGTAGCGTTCCAGGCGGTTATCAAAGCCGGCCAGTACGCTTACCGTGACCGTCGTACCAAGAAGCGGGTATTCCGCTCACTGTGGATCACGCGTATCAACGCGCAGTCACGCGTCAATGGTATGACTTACAGCCAACTGATCGCTGGTTTGAAGAAAGCCAACATCGCTGTAGATCGCCGCGTCATGGCCGATCTGGCTGTACACGATAAAGCAGCTTTTGCTGCGCTGGTGAATCAGGCGAAAGCCGCCCTGGCGTAAGTAATAGCGTTACCTTTGCAGAGCCGGTCCGGGTTTTCCAAATGTCCCGTTCCGGCTTTGTGCTTTCATGGTATAAGCGGATTAATCCATGACTGATACAGCGACTCTGTTAGACACAGCCCTGCAGGCCATCGACGCGACGCAAGACGAGCGCGCGCTGGAACAGTTGCGGGTGGACTATCTGGGCAAGAAAGGTCGTTTGACAGACCTGCTCAAAGGTCTGGGTAAATTGCCTGCCGATCAGCGTCCCGCTGCCGGTGAGTCCATCAATATCGCCAAGCGCCAGATACAGGAAGCCCTTGATACGCGCCGTGAGGTGCTGGTCGAGCAGGCGTTGGCGGCGCAACTGGCCAAGGAAACCCTGGATGTCACCCTGCCCGGACGACGCCAGTCAGCCGGCGGACTGCATCCGGTCAGTCGCACCATCGACCGGATTCAGCGCCTGTTTGAATCGGTGGGCTACAGTGTCGCCGAAGGGCCGGAAATCGAGGATGATTATCATAACTTCGAGGCACTGAATATTCCCGGCCATCATCCGGCCAGGGCCATGCATGATACGTTTTACATCAACCCCTCTACCGTGTTGCGCACGCATACATCACCGGTGCAGGTCAGGGTGATGGAACAGGGCAAGCCACCCTTCCGCATGATCTGCCCCGGGCGGGTCTATCGCTGTGACTCTGATCTGACACACACACCGATGTTCCACCAGGTGGAAGGTCTGCTGATTGCCGAAGATGTCAGCTTTGCCGACCTCAAGGGCACGCTGCAGGAGTTTCTGCGGGCGTTTTTCGAAGCAGACCTGGCTGTGCGTTTCCGTCCTTCCTACTTTCCGTTTACCGAGCCCTCTGCAGAAGTTGATATGAGCTGCGTCATGTGTGCAGGCAAGGGCTGCCGGGTCTGCAAACAGACCGGCTGGCTGGAGGTGCTGGGCTGCGGCATGGTGCATCCCTCGGTACTGGAGGCATCCGGTATAGACAGCGAGCAGTATCGCGGTTACGCCTTTGGCATGGGCGTAGAGCGTCTGGCCATGTTGCGTTACGGCGTTAATGACCTGCGCCTGTTTTTCGAGAACGACCTGCGTTTTCTGAAACAGTTTAATTGAATCAGATATCCCCCAAGCGGCACCGCACTAATGAGCACTGACACATGATCTTCACACAACAATGGATACGCGAGTGGTTGGGCGACAGCGTTGATCCGGCGCTACTGGAGCCGGAGCGGCTGGTGTCACAACTCACCATGGCTGGCCTTGAAGTGGACGCGCACGGGCCTGTCGCAGCGGCGTTCAGTGGCGTACTGGTCGCTGAAGTGCTTGATGTGCAACCACACCCGGATGCTGACAAGTTGCGGGTATGTGCCGTGAGCGATGGCAGTCAGACACTGCAGGTTGTCTGTGGCGCGCCCAATGTGCGGCCCGGCCTGAAAGTGCCCTATGCTACGATAGGGGCGGAATTACCAGGCGCCGATGCGGGCAAACCCTTTCGGATAAAAAAAGCCAGATTGCGCGGTATTGAATCCAGCGGCATGCTCTGTTCGGCCGCAGAGCTGGGTTTGTCGGATGCCGCAGACGGGCTCTATGAATTGCCTGCCGATGCCACGGTCGGGGTTGATATTCGTGACTACCTCGACCTCAACGATATTTTCTATGAGCTTGATCTGACACCCAATCGGGGCGACTGTCTGGGGATACGCGGTATTGCCCGCGAGATTGCCGCGCTCAATGGTTTCTCGGCGACATTACCGCAGATACCGGCAGTGCCGGCGACGATAGACGACACCTTCCCGGTCAGAATCAGCGCCCCTGAGGCCTGTCCCCGCTATCTGGGCCGTGTTGTGCGCGATATTGACGTCACTGCATCGACACCGTTGTGGATGCAGGAAAAACTGCGCCGCTGCGGGTTGCGCAGTATCGACCCGGTGGTTGATGTGACCAATTTTGTACTGCTGGAAATGGGCCAGCCGATGCACGCCTTTGATTTGAGCCGTCTGAACCGTGAGATCTGCGTGCGGCTGGCAACATCAGATGATGAGCTGGCATTGCTCGATGGCAAAACGGTGCAGCCTGACCCCGATACTCTGCTGATAAGTGATGGCGCGAAGCCTCTGGCGCTGGCAGGCATCATGGGTGGCGAGGACAGTGGTGTGACACAGAACACCCGTGATGTGTTTCTGGAATGTGCCTATTTTGCCCCTCTTGCTGTCGCCGGCCGGGCGCGCCGGTATGGCTTGCATACCGATGCCTCGCATCGCTATGAGCGCGGCGTCGACCATGAATTACAGGCCACGGCCATGGAACGCGCGACCGCGTTGTTGCTGGACATTTGCGGTGGCCAGCCGGGACCGGTCACCGAAACACTCGGGGAAATGCCTGCCGTACGCGAAGTGTCGCTGAAGCCGGCGAATGTTAGCCGGCTGCTGGGCATGTCCATGTCTGATGAGCGGATTGTCGGCATTCTCAACGTGCTGGGTATACTGATCCTGGAACAAAACGATGACGAGATGCGCTTTGCAGTGCCGTCTTTCCGGTTTGATATCAGCATTGAGGCTGACCTCATTGAAGAGCTGGCCCGCGTCCACGGTTACGATAATCTGCCGGTGACACGTCCGGCGGTGCGCATGCAGCTGCCTGAACAGCCTGAGTCGGCGGTGGGCCTGTCACGGTTGCGCGAGCGTCTGGTAACGCTAGGTTATCAGCAGGTCATCAGTTACAGTTTTGTCGAGCCGGGGCTGATGGCCGCTGTTCAGGCCAGTCCACCACCGGTGCCCCTGTTAAACCCCATTTCGGCCGACATGTCTGTCATGCGAACCAGTCTGTGGCCTGGCTTGATCACTACGCTTAAGCACAATGTCAATCGCCAGCAGTCTCGCGTGCGTCTGTTCGAAACCGGGCAGGTATTCCTGCGTCGTGAAGGCGACCATGAGTTGACTATCCGTCAGCCGGAGATGCTGGCCGGTCTGGTCTATGGCAGTCGTCAGCCAACTGAATGGTCGCAGGGCAGGGAGTCTGTTGACTTTTTTGATCTGAAGGGCGACCTCGAAGTGTTACTGGGACTGACCGGGCGCGCCGAGTCCTTTACCTTTGAGCCCGCCGAACACCAGGCGCTGCATGATGGACAGTGCGCCAGAATCATTGTCAACGGCCGTCACGTGGGGCTACTGGGCGCTCTTGACCCACGTTTGCAGCGCGAGCTTGATATCAGCCATCGCGTGCTGGTTTTTGAGATTGAACTGAGCGCACTGCTGTCTGCAAAAGTGCCTGTCTTCAAGCCATTATCGCGTTTCCCTGAAGTGAGTCGTGACCTGGCGGTCGTGCTTGATCAGCAGGTTTCCGCCCGGGCACTTCGCGAGTTATTGCAGGCTGAGGCGGGTGAATTCCTTGTCGGTTTGCGAATATTTGATGTATTTCAAGGTGATGCATTGGGTAAAAACAAAAAAAGTGTGGCCTTGGGCTTGACCTGGCAGCATCCTTCGCGCACTCTAGGCGACGACGATATCAATGTCATAATTGAGCGTTGTGTCAAAGGCCTGGAAGACAAATTTAATGCAAAGTTAAGGAATTGAGCATGGAGAAGGGCGCACTGACAAAAGCCGAGATGGCCGAACGCCTGTTTGATGAGCTGGGCGTCAACAAACGCGAGGCCAAGGAGCTGGTCGAGCAGTTTTTCGAAGAGATTCGACTGGCGCTGGAAAACAGTGAACAGGTCAAGTTGTCAGGTTTCGGTAATTTTGATCTGCGCGATAAAAAACAGCGTCCGGGCCGTAACCCCAAGACCGGTGAAGAAATCCCGATCAAGGCACGACGCGTTGTGACATTCCGGCCAGGCCAGAAGCTGAAGGCACGGGTAGAAAAGTATGCTGGAACCCAATAGTAACAAGGAACTGCCGCCCATTCCGGCGAAACGCTACTTCACCATCGGTGAGGTAGGCGAGCTCTGTACGGTGAAACCGCACGTCCTGCGTTACTGGGAACAGGAGTTCCCGCAGCTCAAGCCGGTCAAGCGTCGCGGCAATCGCCGGTATTATCAGCGCGAAGATGTTCTGCTGATACGTCAGATCAAATCACTCCTCTACGAGCAGGGCTTCACCATCGGTGGGGCCCGTCAGCGCATGAATGGTCATCAGGAAGCACCTGCCGGCCCGGCCGTTGAATCCGGAGAGCTCAGGCAAATGATCAGGGAGCTGGAAGAAGCCCTGTCCCTGCTTTAGTGGCTGCCTGGTCCTCCGTAACGTGCTGATACATCTGTGTTGTGCATGATCGAGCATTCGCCCGATCAAAAATGTGGCTAATTGTCACTTCATGTCTTTACATCATTTCCTGCAATGATATAGTCCATAATCGGTTCGGGGGTGCTTCGGTACGTTCGCATCGTTTAAGGCAAAAAATATTGCCACTCAGCGCCATGCCTCCCATCAGCATGGCAGACCGAAAATCATAATAAACATCTAGAGGTCTATGGATGAAACCACAATCTGTTTTTACCTACAGAGTCAGTCTGCTGTCCGCAGCGATCGCTGCGAGTCTGCTCGTCCCCACTGGCGCCGTCATGGCGCAACAAGCCACAGAAATAGGCAATGTTCAACAGGGAGCCACCGAAGTAGAAGAAGTTGTTGTCACCGGTTCCTTTATCCGCCGTACTGAGGGCTTTCAGGCAGCATCGCCGATCCTTCAGTTTGACGCGGAAGATATCGCCACCGAAGGCACACCAAATATGGGTGATGTCATCAACAGCCTGAGCTTCAACCAGGGCTCATCAATCACCCAGAACTCTTTGACCGGCGCATCAAGCACTGCGACGTCAATTAATCTTCGAGGCCTTGGGTCAGGTGCCACACTGAATCTGGTTGATGGTATGCGGGTGATTGGCACCAACGTCAATACCTTCCTGCCGCAGATCGCTATTGGCCGCATGGATATCGTGACAGATGGCGCTGCCGCACTTTACGGCTCTCAGGCCGTGGCGGGCGTGGTCAACTTTGTACCACGAAAGTCTTACGACGGCGTGCGTGTCGAAGTATACCGACAAGGCGATGACCGCGGTGATTACACCGACGATCAGGTTAGTCTGCTGGCTGGTACTGAATGGAACGGCTTTGATATCGTGGTAGCGGGTGAATACCGCACCAACGGCCGACTGAAAATGATTGATCGTCCAGATCAGATGAATGCTGGTTTGACATCCTCAAGCACGCCCAACCCGGGTCGTTACAGAGTGCCTGTGCGAGATGTAAATGGCGAGCTCACCGGTGCCACACGAGTGAGATCTGACCCAAATTGCGGCGGCGTGCGTCAGGACCCAACGCAGGTTGGTAATAATCCGAATGGCTTCACTTTTGGTGGCCAGTGCTGGTTCGATTTTGGTGAATTCTGGGATTATCGTGCGGCGCAGGATTCCGCTCAGGCCTTTACCCATGTCACTTATGATGTCAGTTCAGACCTGACGCTGTCGGGCCAGTGGAGCTACTACAAGCGCTGGACTGCCAACCGCGGCTCACCCTCTAATCCGGGCGGCCGTACTGGCGAGTTGCCCATGATCCGTGGCGAGTTGCCCGGTAACCCGTTCCGCGCCGTTGATGGCGCCGGTAACCCCTTGTTTGCGCTTGATTCCAATGGCGACGGCGTGCCAGATCGCAATCAGAGCGGGCAGGTAGTTCTCGACCCCAATGGTATACCCTTCAACGAAGACGTCGCGTTCTCCGCCTGGCGCCCCTGGGGTAAACATGGCACCTTGCCATCCCAGCTTGGTGCCGACGGCTCCACGGTGGGCGCTGGCCTGCTGTTCGGTTTCCGTACAGCGCTGACAGCCGATTTCACAGTGCCCTTTGTGGAAGGCTGGGACGGCAAGGCAACTTACATGTATGCGCGCTCCACCGACAACAGCCGGGCCAATAACTTCAGTCTGGGCATGCTCACACAGGGCCTGAACTGTGACGTGGTCAATGACCGTGACGCCTGTTTCAACCCGTTTGTGTCACCTGATGGCAACAACCTGAATACCCAGGCGGTGGCCGATTCCACGTATGTACAGAATCGTGTGGATGACGTTGATACCCTGCAGACACTGGATCTGGTGTTTAATGGGACCCTGGCGCCAGGCGGATTTGAGCTGCCGGGCGGTCAGATTGGTGCGGCGATTGGTTATCAGCGCCGGGAAGACCGCTTTGACAATACACCCAGCCTGCACAGCCTGACGGGTGACGTGTTTATCGGCACCCAGCTGTTCCCGTTCAGTGACGGCCGTTCTGCTGATGCGTTCTTCGGCGAACTGGCACTGCCGGTGCTGGACAACCTGGAACTCCAGGTTGCCTTGCGTAACGAGGAATACAGCACGGGCCAGAGCTCAACCGACCCTAAATATGGTCTGATCTACCTGCCGACTGACTGGCTGTCGATACGGGCCACAAAAGGCACGTCATTCATTGCACCGTCGCTCAACCAGTTGAATGCACCGCAGTCCTGCGGCCTGACCAACGTCGCGGATCCGTTCACGACATTCGCCGCGTTTACCGCCAACTGTTCACAGGGTAACCCCGATCTGGTACCAGAATCGGCGGATACCATGGGTATCGGTTTTACCGTGAACCTGCTGGAAGGTATGACACTGGATATCGATTACAGTGAAACCGACTTTACGGATCGTATTATATCGTCAACAACTGCCGATATCCTGGCCTCGGACTTCTTTAACTTCCGTCAGGCTACCGGTTACTCGGGCGCCGGCACGCCGCCAGCAGACATGGTTCGGGCCTGGGTTGCCAGTCCGCAATCAGACAAGCGTATCCAGCGTGATCCCAACAATGTGGCACAGATTGACCGGATTATCAGCAGCGACACCAATGCATCCAGCATGCTGGTGGAAGCGATTGATATCAAGTTCGACTATGTGTTCCCGATCGCTGACCTGGGTATGTTCAATGTAGGTGTTGATGCAACGTTCGTCGATACTTACCAGTATCAGCTGTCACCGGATCGAGAGGTCGTGGAGGCTGTGGGTAATCAGAACGCGCTCACAGGCGCCGTTCCTCCGATGCCGGAATGGAAGGCCAACGTACGCCTGGGTTGGTCACGTGACCAGCACGCCGTCAATGTCATCGTTCGTTATCTGGATGAGATGACATTTGATTCAAGCAAGTTCTCCTTCCAGCGCTTCTTGCCATTCAGCAACTACCGCGATGTGGACGTGCTGCGAGCCTCGACAATCACGGATGCCAGCTACAACTACCGGGGTTTGCAGGCCTTTGGCGGTGAATTCTCATTCACCGTTGGCGCGCGTAACCTGTTTGACCGGCTGCCGCAGAAGGTCCCGATGCTGGGTGGTATGGAGTCATTCCTGTACGACCCGACCGGACGCATGGTCTACGGCCGTGTGACGTTCGAGATGTAAACGCTGCCGGTGGCGGCAGTGATGCCGCCATACGCAGGCGTTTCGCAATAAAAAAGGCGGCCAGGTTTCCCCCCGGGCCGCCTTTTTTATCGCCTGTGAGGCTTGCAAGCCAGCACAGGGCAAGTATAATGCCAGCTCGATTTTCGGGGCGTAGCGCAGTCTGGTAGCGCACTACACTGGGGGTGTAGGGGTCGCAGGTTCAAATCCTGCCGTTCCGACCAATTGCAGGGGTTGCCGGCGTTAAACGCCCAACCCGTCAAAAGAGAGCAGGTTTTGCCTGCTCTCTTTTTTTATTTCCGCCGTTTAGCGACCTGGCCTCCTTATACCCTTGTGTTTCAGACGCTTGGCCGCTGGTGTTAGGCGACAATCCATCGTAAACTCTGGACATGAATCCGCCAGCCGAAAGCCCTACTACGTGAAACCAAAATCTGATCACAGCGACGCGTCCGTGCCCGATGTGGCATCCGGTTCCACCGGGTCTGATGCTGCGTCGGCAGCGGTGCCGGCGCTGGATCCGGTTGAGGCTCTGCAGATTGAGAAACTGTACCGCGCCGGTGAGGTCATCATGTGGCAGGATGAGCCTGGCGATTGTGCCTATTTTGTCCAAAGCGGCCGCGTCGCAATTGTGCGTCAGCGCCCCGACGGCAGTGAAATAGAGGTCGGCCGTCGCGGTCCTGGAACGTTGATCGGGGAAATGGCCATCGTTGATGATGGACCGCGCAGCGCGACCGTCCGTGCCCTGGAGGATTGTCGTCTGCTGGAAATATCCAAAGCGGATTTCAGTCGCGCCGTTAAAAATGCCAATCCGATCGTCGGCCTGGTGACCAAGCTCATCCTGATGCGTTATCGTGACATCCTGCAGCGTTCTGAAAACGTCAGGGAATTTGCTGGCGTGACGACCATGCTGGAGCAACAGGAACGTCACCATGCAGAAGAGAGCCGGGTGCTTGATGCCGTCAGAATGGCCAATGAGTTCAAGGGAGCCGTCGCCAGAAAAGAACTGTTTCTGGAGTATCAGCCTTTCATCCAGATCGACACAGGTCGCATCATCGGCTTCGAGGCGCTCATGCGATGGCATCACCCGACCAGCGGGCGCATGCGCCCGGACCTGTTCATTCCCATGGCCGAAGATACCGGACTTATCATCGAAGCCACTCGCTGGGCATTTCGTGAGGCCTGTAAAACGCTCAAGCGGCTGATTACCCAGACCGGTGATGAGGCGCTGTTTATCAGTGTCAACTTCTCTGCCCAGGACTTTGACGATCCGGGATTCCTTGATGAGTTGCTGTTCACCTTGCACGACACCGGTATACACCCGTCGCAGATCCATCTGGAAATTACCGAACGTCTGCTGTTACGACAGTCTGAGCAGGTAAAAAAGATACTTCTGCAGTGCCGGGAACACGACATGCAGATTGCCATAGACGATTTTGGTACCGGCTATTCGTCCCTGAGCTATCTGCACCAGTACCCGGTAAGCACGCTGAAAATTGACCAGAGTTTTGTGCGCAACATGACCAGTGACAAGGGTGTATTGGGACTGGTGAAGTCCATTCTGTCGTTAAGCGAGAACATGGGCCTTGCCATCATTGCGGAAGGGGTGGAAACGCAACAGCATGTGGATATGCTCAAGTCACTGAGGTGCCAGGTGGCACAGGGATTTTTCTTCGCCCGGCCGATGTCCGAAGATGATGCCGCCAACCTGTTAAAAGCACAACCCAAGAATCCATCATGACCGAACTGAGCATCCAGTTACTGAGCACGGTGCCCGGTTTGCCGCCGGTGTTGCAGACCGTTCATCTGCTGGGCCTGGCGATGTTGATGGCATCAGCAGTGATGATGGATTTGCGTTTGCTGAGTCTGGCAGGTCGTGGACAACAGGTGCAGGAGATGTTGCAGCGTCTGTTTCCATGGGTTTTCTGGGCCTTACCCATCATGCTGGTCAGTGGCTTGCCGTTTTTACTGGCCAGGCCGCAGCGATATTTGAATAATCCGGTATTTGCCTACAAAGCGGCTTTTCTGTGCCTGGCGCTGATTGTCACGTTCCTGCTCTGGCTGGGGTTCCGGCGCGGTGTCACGCAGCAGCGGGGTTGGCCTATAAAGGCACTGGCACTGGTGTCGCTGGTGGCGTGGGTGATGACCGCCATGTCCGGGCGCTGGATAGCCTACGCTGACTACCTGTTCTGGCCAGGATAAGCCGATGCTGCAACACGAATTCTGGTTAAATCTTGAATATACCTGGCTGGCGGAACAGATCGGTGCCACCTGGTTGTTCCCGCTGTTTAATTCCCTGCATGTGCTCAGTATTACCCTGATGCTGGGGTCGTTACTGATGCTTGATCTGCGTCTTGCCGGCGTTGCTGCCAACGTTTATCCATACCGAACCCTGAGCCGGGATTTCCTGCCGTGGGTCTGGCTCGCCTTCGCGATCGCGGTGGTAACCGGGCTGGGTTTGTTCATCACCCGTGCCAGCGCCCATGTGCTCAACCCGGCATTTCAGTGGAAGATGCTGCTGATGCTGGCGGCAGGCCTGAACATGCTGTTGTTTCATCTTCGCGGCAAGCGCCTGGCGGAACACTGGGACCGCAGCCGCCCCATGCCCTGGTCAATGCGTATCACGGGTATGGCTTCCTTGCTGTTGTGGGCCGGTGTTATGCTGGGGGGGCGCTGGATGGGACACATAATTTAAAGAGGGAGAAGGACATGGGCGAAGCATATATCGTGGCAGCCGTCAGGACGGCATGCGGGCGTCGCAATGGCAGACTCAGTGGCATTCACCCGATCGATCTGGGTGCTGCTGTGGTAGACGAGCTGCTGGACCGCACTGCGTTGCCTGCCAATGCCGTTGACGACGTCATTTTCGGTTGCGTCAGCCAGGTTGGCGCCCAGGCTGGCAACCTGGCAAGAAATGTCGCACTGGCTTCCCGTCTGGATGTATCAGTGCCCGGTGTCACCGTTGATCGTCAGTGCGGCTCTTCATTGCAGGCCATTCATTTTGGCGCCCAGGCGGTGATGTCGGGCACCCAGGATCTGGTCATTTGTGGTGGGGTCGAAAGCATGAGCCTGGTGCCGATAGGTGCCAATTTCAATGACACTCTGGACAAAGGGAGGGGTGTACCGCGCGGGGAGCGTATCGACGAATTGTATCCGGGTATAGAATTCAGTCAGTTCAATGGCGCCGAGCTGCTCGCGCAAAAGTATCACATCAGTCGCAAGGAACTGGACAAATTTGGCGTGCTCAGCCACCAGCGCGCTGCCGCTGCCACCCGGGACGGGCATTTCCGACGCGAGGTGGTACCGGTAGAAGTCACACTGCCAGATGGCAGTATTGACACCCATGTGCTTGATGAAGGCATCCGTTATGATGCCAGCCTGGAATCCATGCAGGGCCTGAAAACCCTGTTTGAAGACGGTGTCATCACGGCCGGCACTGCCAGTCAGATCGCTGACGGATCGGCAGCACTGCTGATAGCCAGCCGTCGCGCTGTGGAAAAACACAACCTGCCGGTAAGGGCACGAATTCACACGCTGGTGGTGGTGGGCTCGGATCCCGAAATCATGCTTGAAGGACCAATTCCCGCCACAGAGAAGTTGCTCGACCGGGCTGATCTGACCATCGACGATATCGATTTGTATGAAGTCAACGAGGCTTTCGGCTCGGTGCCATTGGCGTGGGCCAAAGCGCTGGGGGCGGATCTGCGCCGACTCAATGTCAATGGCGGGGCGCAGGCATTGGGCCACCCGCTCGGCGCCACCGGTGCGAAATTAATGACCAGTCTGCTGCATGAACTTGAACGTCGTGAAGCGCGTTATGGTCTGGTGGCCATATGTGAAGGCGGCGGCACCGCCAACGCGACTCTGATAGAGCGAATAGACAGCCTTGACTGGTAACACCTGCGGGTTGGAGCGGCTTCGCTTCATCAACCGTTTTACGCGAGCGATGCCCGCTGATCCGGTGACTGACAACTACTGTCGACCGGTCAGCGGCGCCCTGTATTCGCGCGTGCAACCTACGCCGGTCGCGGATCCTAAATTGCTGGCGCTATCCAACGATGTTGCTGAGCGGGTGGGCCTGAACACCCGCACCTGTGACCAAACGCAATTGGCCAGCGTGTTTTCCGGCAATGAATTGCTACCGGGTATGGACCCTCACGCCACAGTCTACGGCGGCCACCAGTTCGGACATTGGGCGGGCCAGCTGGGTGACGGACGGGCCATCAATCTCGGCGACGTACTGGGTGCTGATGACATCGCCTGGACCCTACAGTTAAAAGGCGCCGGGGCCACCCCGTATTCCCGACAGGCGGACGGCAGGGCAGTGCTCCGGTCCTCTGTCCGTGAGTTTCTTTGCAGTGAAGCCATGCACCACCTGGGTGTGCCGACAACACGCGCGCTGAGCCTTGTCCTGACCGGCGATACCGTGGTCCGGGATATGTTCTACGATGGCAATCCGCGCGCTGAACCAGGTGCCGTGGTGTGTCGGGCCTCACCCTCATTTATACGGTTTGGTCACTTTGAACTGCCCGCTGCGCGCGGTGACGTGGCATTGCTCGAAAATCTGCTGGATTTTGTCATTACCACTGACCGTCCAGATCTTCATGGCAGGCTGTCGTCCGGTGATGCGACAGACCGCCGGTCAGCCTGTCTGGACTGGTTCGCCGGCGTATGTGATTCAACCCAGTTCATGGTGTTGCAGTGGATGCGAGTCGGTTTTGTTCACGGGGTGATGAACACCGACAACATGTCTGTGCTCGGACTGACCATTGATTATGGCCCGTATGGCTGGATTGACGATTACAATCCTGACTGGACACCGAACACAACGGATTCGGAACAGCGCCGTTATCGATTCGGACAACAGGCTGCGGTGGCACGCTGGAATCTCTTTCAATTGGCAAATGCGTTGTATCCGGTCATTCAGGACGCCGAAGCCCTGCAGTCCATCCTCAACAGCCTGCCTGGCAAGTATGAAGTGGCCAGGCGGAAGATGCAGGCGAGCAAACTGGGCTTGCCTGACGAAGCGCTGGGCGATCCGGCTTTTACCGAGCTACTCGATGACCTGGAACACCTGCTGGTTTGCCAACCCATTGACATGACAATCTTCTATCGCTGCCTGATTGATTTTGCCTGCGAGCATGATGCGCCCGCCGCCAATGAGCGTTCACAGGCGTCATTGTCTGACGCCATAGCGCCGGCGCTCTATCCTGTCGAGGCCAGTGATCCTGATGGCATTGCTGTCGCCAATAGGTCGATTTTTAAGCAATGGGGAAGATCCTATCGACAGTTTTTGCAGCGTTATCCGTTAAATGCGATGACCCGGCGCAAAAACATGAGTGCTGTAAACCCAGCCTTTGTGTTGCGCAATTATCTGGTTCAGCAGGCCATTGACACGCTGGAACAGGGTGACAGCACCGAGTTTGAAACCTTGTTCCGGTTGATACAGCAGCCCTATGAATGCCTGGCTGAACCGGACAGGCGTTTTGCCACACGGCGCCCGGCATGGGCCAGTAACCGGGCCGGGTGCTCAATGCTGTCCTGCAGTTCCTGAGGTTTTTTATCGGCCGTTCAGTCAGCGTCGAACAGGCAGCAGATCCGTAACCCGTCGCTTATCGTATCTACTACGTTGTTGGCCGTATATTTAGGCTTTGGTAACACTTTGTCACTGTTGCGTATTGCGCACGGTCGGCCTTTCGCCGATGCTACGCGTAATCTAATTTCACCTTCAACCCCACTGAACAAGTGTGGCCTCAAAGGCCAGGGAGCCGGAACTTGCGATTTATCCTGCGACATCCATTGTTGATCGTATTCGTTGTTGCTGCGATAGCACTGGCTTATGGCGTTTATGCCCGTCTAACAGCAGAGCCGGCCGGCGGTGGCAGGCCGGGTATGTTTGGCGGCGGCATGGGCCCGGTTTCGGTCACTGTCACTGAAGTGACCCGGCAGCTATTCGCGGATGAGGTTGAGTCGGTGGGAACTGCGCAGGCGAACGAGTCGATCAACCTGACCGCCAAAGTATCCGATACCGTCACGGCCGTGCATTTTGAGGACGGCGACCTGGTCGAGCAGGGCGATATCCTGGTAGAGCTCACCAATAGCGCTGAAGCAGCCCGGTTGTCTGAAGTGCAGACCGAAGTGGACGATGCCCGTCGTCAATACGAGCGCTTGCAGAGCCTGATCGAGACCAACCTTATCTCGCAGACCGATCTGGAGGTGGCACGCACCCGATACGACACAGCGCGGGCCCGGCTGGAGGGCGTGATTGCGAACATGAACGACCGGCTTATTCGTGCGCCGTTTTCAGGCATGCTGGGTTTTCGTAACATCAGTGAAGGTTCTCTGGTGACGCCCAGCACCATCATCACGACGCTGGACGATATCTCCACCATCAAACTCGATTTCAACATCGCCGAGGTCTTTTTTGCGCAGTTGCAACCAGGCCTGAGTGTCTCGGCCAACAGCATTGTCTATCGCGGGCGTGAATTTGAAGGCGTGGTTCAAAATGTCGGTTCGCGAATCGACGAGGTGACCCGATCCGTGCAGGTGCGCGCTGAAATCGATAACAGTGACCGGGTGCTGCGCCCGGGCATGTTATTGACAGTCGGATTAACACTGAATGAACGCGACACCGTCGTCGTACCGGAGGCCGCGCTGATCCCCAGCCAGGGTCGACAGTATGTATTCGTGGTCGATGAAGAAAGCATTGCTCGTCGGGTTGAAGTCGAGATTGGCCGCAGAAGGCCAGGCCTTGCCGAGATTGTGGCGGGTATTGTCCCAGGCCAACGGGTAATCACTCAGGGTGTTGCCCAGGTGCGACCCGGCCAGTCAGTCCGCATCATGAACTCGGGCGAATCGAGTACCCGTGCCGCCGGCACCACCGTCAGCCCCATCGATCAGTCCTGAGACCCGCCAGCGCCGAACCGAGAGGTTCGGACGGGGCTCATTTGAGAGGATAACGCAAAATGATTCTGTCTGACGTTTCCGTTAAACGCCCGGTGTTTGCCGCAGTGGTCAGTCTGTTACTGGTAGCGTTTGGCATATTGTCATTTATGGAGCTCCCGGTACGGGAATACCCTGAGACCAACCCACCTGTGGTATCGGTCAGCACCAGTTATCCGGGCGCCTCTGCCGAAATTGTGGAAGCGCAGATTACTCAGCTGATCGAAGATCAGATAAATGGCGTCGAAGGTGTGCAGACCATCAGCTCGTCAAGCAGCGATGGTAGCTCGCGTGTCTCTGTTGAGTTTGCAGTCAGCCGTGATATTGATCAGGCAGCCAATGATATTCGCGACAAGGTTTCACGTGTCACCGGTCGCTTGCCCGAGGGCGTTGATCCGCCTGAAATAGCCAAAGCAGATTCAGACGCGCGGCCGATGGCCTATTACAACCTGCAAAGCACGCAGATGAGTTTTCTGGAGCTCAACGATTACGCCGATCGGTACATCGTAGATCAATTTGCTGTCATTAATGGTGTGGCCGGGGTTTCTGTCAGCGGCACCGGTGGCTATGCCATGCGCGTCTGGCTGGACCGTGTCGCGTTGGCAGCCCGTGGCCTGACGGTACTTGATGTCGAATCTGCACTGCGCCGCCAAAACATAGAATTGCCCGCTGGCCGTGTGGATTCGCTCGAGCGCGAATTCAGTGTTCGTGTTGAACGGGTCTATCAGACACCGGATGATTTCCGTGAACTGGTTATCAGCCGCGGCAACGATGGCCAGTTGGTGACACTGAAAGAAGTGGCGCGCGTGGAACTGGCAGCAGCCAGTAACCGGGCGATGTTCCGCGGCAACGGCGTTGATGCTGTCGGCCTGGGAATTATCAGGCAATCCAATGCAAACAGTCTGCAGATATTGCGGGATACCACGGCCGTTGCGGAGCGCGTGAATGCCACGCTGCCCGATCACATGACCCTCGAACTGTCCAACAGTGATGCGGAGTTCATCGAATACGCCATTGATTCAGTCTACACCACCATCATCATGACAGTTGTTCTGGTCAGCCTGGTGATTTACATGTTTCTGGGCTCGTTCCGCAGCATGTTGATTCCCGCAGTGACCATCCCTGTGTGCCTGATGTCTGCATTCATGGTGATGTTGATGTTTGGCTTGACGATCAATCTGATTACGCTGCTGGCACTGGTGCTTTGTGTCGGACTGATTGTCGATGATTCCATTGTGGTGCTGGAGAATATCCAGCGCCGGGTTGAAGCCGGCGAGCCGCCCTTGTTGGCCTCGTACAACGGTGCCCGCCAGGTGGGGTTCGCAGTCGTGGCGACCACGCTGGTTCTGCTGGCCGTATTCGTACCGGTTGTCTTCATGGAAGGCAATATGGGCATTTTGTTTTACGAGTTGGCCATTACCATTGGTGGGGCTGTCGTCATCTCGACCATACTTGCCTTGTCACTCACGCCCATGATGAGCTCAAAGCTGCTTAACAGTCATTCCCATGAGAGTTTTCTCACACGTATTGTTGATCGTGTTTTTCGGTGGCTCCAAAAAGGGTACCACGCGGCCCTGGAGTTTGCGCTGGGCATCCGCTATGCCATCCTTGCTGGCCTGCTGCTGGTTGGCGTAGGCGTTTATTTCCTGTGGCAGGAGGTCCCTTCTGAATTCGCACCACAGGAAGATCAGGGCGTGTTCTTTGCTCGCATGAACGGCCCGGAAGGGGCCAGTATGGCCTACATGCAGGAACAGGTTAATGACATGCAGGACGCTGTTGCACCGTTCCTGGAGAACGGCGAAATACGCAGTAGCGTGACCATTTTGCCGGGCTGGGGCTCGGGAAGTGGCGTCAGCAGCGGAGTCTCGATCATGGCGATGGCGGACTGGGAAGTCAGGGAAAAGCCCACCCAGCAGGTCATGAATGAGCTGGCAGCGGAATGGCAGAACCTGCCTGGCATGCAGGTCATGATGTTCATGCGCTCGGGCCTGGTTCGCGGCGGCGGCGGTCAGCCGGTGCAGTTTGTGATTGGCGGACGTACTTACGAAGAGCTGGTCCAGTGGCGGGATATACTGATCGAACGCGGTGAAGGCAGCGGATTATTCACACGCATGACCTCAGATTTCCTGGAAACACGCCCGAGCCTGACGGTGACTGTGGATAAAACCCGAGCCGCAGATCTGGGCGTCTCCATCCAGGCGATCGGACGCACCTTACAGGCGATGATGAGCGAAAGCCGCGTCACCACATTCGCCGATCGCGGTGAGGAATACGATGTCATCCTGCAGGCTGAAGAAAGTCAGCGTGCATCTCCGGATGACCTCACCAATATCTATGTCAGATCCGAGAGCAGTGGCCAACTGATTCCCTTGTCCAATCTGATTACGGTCGAAAACACCTCGTCGCCAAATTCCCTGAACCGTTACATGCGGATGCGGGCCATTACCATCAACGCCGGTCTGCAGCCGGGGGTGACGTTGGAGCAGGGCCTGGCGTTCCTGGAAGAGGCTGTATTGACCGAATTGCCCGAGCATGCACAGGTCAACTACAAAGGTGAGTCGCTTGAGCTGAAAGAGGCAAGTGGTGGACTGGCCTTCATTTTTGGCATGTCTTTATTGGTGGTATTCCTGGTGCTGGCAGCGCAGTTTGAGAGCTTTGTGCATCCGTTGGTGATCATGACCACGGTACCTTTGGCCATCTTTGGTGCCTTGATAGGTTTGCTGTTGACCGGCGGTACACTGAATATCTACACCAATATTGGCCTGATCATTCTGGTCGGTATTGCCAGCAAGAACGGTATTCTTATCGTTGAGTTCGCCAATCAGTTACGTGATGAGGGCAAACCCTTCCGCGAAGCGCTGGTAGAAGCCTGCGATATGCGCCTGCGCCCGGTCCTGATGACGGCGCTGTCCACCATCATGGGATCCCTGCCACTGATATTTGCGACCGGGGCCGGATCCGAGAGTCGGGTTCTGCTGGGTACCGTGATCTTTTCCGGCGTGCTGATGACCACACTGATGACGTTGTTTATCGTGCCCGTGGTTTATGACCTGTTGGCGAGAAATACGGGTTCGCCGCAGACAGTGTCGCGCTTGCTAAACAAGCTGCAAAGCAAATACACTGAAACCTCGAAACCTCGAAACCGCTCGGCGCGGGTGCAGGTGGGCCCAATCAGGCCGTCAGCCAGCGCCGGGAGGACATCTGATCGTCTGCTACCTGTCAAGGTAACCGCGCCAAAAAGGTAACCGCGCAAAAAGGGAGAAACAGGCTATGGAAGTGACAACCATCGTGGTTCTGGTCATCGTTGCGGTGCTGGTGTTTTACGGTATCGGCATTTTCAATCAGCTGGTCAGTTTACGGAACCGTTATCAAAACGCGTTTGCCCAGATCGAAGTGCAGCTGAAGCGTCGTTATGATCTGATCCCCAATCTGGTAGAAACAGCCAAAGCGTATATGGCTCACGAACGCGAGACGCTGGAGTCGGTCATTGCTGCGCGCAACGCGGCGTCACAGGGATTGCGGGACGCCGCTGCGAAACCGGGTGATGCGGCAGCGATGCAGACGCTGGCCGCGCAGGAAGGTGCGTTGGGCGGCGCGCTGGGGCGGCTCAATGTGGTCATGGAAGCCTACCCGGACCTGAAAGCCAGTCAGAACATGATGCAGCTGACTGAAGAGCTTACCAGCACTGAAAACAAGGTGGCCTTTGCCAGACAGGCGTTCAATGATCAGGTCATGGCCTATAACACCTACAAACAAAGCTTCCCACCCGTCGTGTTCGCCGGCATTTTCGGGCATGGAGCCGATGCGTCGCTGCTGGAGTTCGCTGACAGCGAGCAGATACAGGACGCACCTCAAGTCAGTTTCTGAGCAGCACCGGAGCATCCATGGACTTTTTCCGGGCGCAGGACGTTGCCCGTCGTAAAACCGGGCGTCTGGTTCTGTTGTTCGCGCTGGCGATCATCAGTCTGATAGCCATTACCAATGCACTGGTTCTGGTCACCCTGGGGCTGACCTCGACCAGCGCTGGCGGTGCGCCCGTGTTCACCGATGTGGAGCCAGCTGTTTTTGTGAGCATCAGCCTGGCGGTGCTCGCGGTGGTGGGTTTCGGCAGCCTGTACAAAACGCTCAGTCTGCGCAGTGGCGGGGCACAGGTCGCCGAATCACTCGGGGCCAGACTGTTGCTGCCGGGCAGCGGTAACATCCATGAACAACGCGCCCTCAACATTGTTGAAGAGATGGCAATTGCCTCAGCGACACCGGTGCCTCCCGTTTACCTGCTCGACGAAGATGCCATCAATGCGTTTGCCGCCGGTTTTTCGCCGTCCGATGCGGTGATCGGTGTCACCCGTGGTGCCATCGTTAAACTGTCACGCGAGGAATTACAGGGCGTGATCGCGCATGAATTCAGCCATATCCTGCATGGCGACATGCGTCTCAATATACGCCTGATCGGGCTGTTGCATGGCATTCTGGTGCTGGGGCTGATGGGCTACTATCTGATGCGGACAGCTGGCGTCAGCCGGCGGAGTAAAAACGGCAATGGCGTGATTTTCCTGGGGTTGGGCCTGGTCGTCATCGGTGCCGCCGGCACGTTTTTTGGTAACCTGATCAAGGCGGCCGTCAGCCGTCAGCGCGAATTTCTGGCGGATGCCTCGGCCGTGCAATACACCCGTAATGCCGATGGTATTGCCGGCGCCTTGAAGCAGATAGGTCGCGATCAGCGCGGGTCCCGGCTAGACAACCCCGGCGCCCGCGAGATCAGCCACGCGCTGTTCAGCCAGGGGGTGAAAACCTCGTTCGCGACCCTGTTTGCCACCCATCCACCGCTGACACAGCGAATCCGACGCCTGCAACCACAATGGGATGGCGAATTCGACGAATCGCCGGCCCCAGGGGTTACCGGTCAAGCGCCGGACCATGGATCCACAACTGCCGCCCGTCAACGCAGTGATGCCGCGCTGGGCATTGCGGCGGTCGCGGCCTTGCAACGCGCCGGTGCACCTGATTCGGCCGATGTTCAGGAAGCCAGCCGGATTCGCAGGCAGCTTGCGCCGGCATTTTTGCGGGCAGCACACGAGCCCCACGGCGCGCGCGCCCTGATTTATTTTCTGTTGCTGGACCCGCTGCCCGATAATACGGGCGCCGCAGGAACAGCCGCGCAGCACGAATACCTGGCTGTGCACGCAGATGCCGGCGTTTATCAGGAATTGGCGGCACTCATCAGGGACCGCGAGCAGTTGGCGGTGACCGATCGACTGGCACTGATCAATATTGCGTTGTCAGCATTGCGTCAGCTGAGTCCGGCGCAATTCCGTATGTTTGAAAAGAATATGCAGGCATTAATGCAGATGTCAGGCGAACCTTCACTGATGGCCTGGGTATATCACTTTCTGGTGCTGACGCATCTGCGCCCGGTGTTCGGCGGCGCGGCATCCAGATCCGCCAGGCGGCGACTGGAGCACTGCGCCAAGTCGTGTCAGGTTACACTGTCAGTTATGGCGCATCTGGGCCAGGCGGGAGACAAGGCGGGGCATGCTTTCAGTTGTGGTGCAGCGCATTTGCGGGCATGTCTGCCGGCGCTGGCCAGGGCCGAACTGTTATCCCGGCAAGACCTGAACCGAGAGTCGGTGCAGTCGTCGCTGACCGAACTGCAACAATTGCAACCGCGTGACAAGCAGATGTTCTTGCTGGCCGCGGCTGCCTGTATACAGTCTGACGGCAAACTCACCGCCGCCGAGCAGGTGCTGTTTCAGACTTGCGCCGAAATACTCGACTGTCCGACGCCGGCGCTGTTCTGAGCACGCCGGCAGGCGATGGCGTCTGCCGGGCTACTGGCGTGGCTGCTCGCCAGCCTCCGCATCAGCCACTGGCGCGATGACCAGCGCTTCAGTTTCCCCGCTGGCGCGTTTGACGGCGTCGACAAGGTCACTGTTGTCGGGCAGGGTCTGTGTGTCTTGCAGCGTCACATGGCGCAATCGTTTCTTGGCGGTAGCCCGATAATACATGCGAGCCACCACTTCCTGGCCGGTATAACAGCCTTTTTTGAAGTCAATGACGCCATTGATATCGTAGTTCAGCACCTGCGGCGTATACAGCTCCTGCTGACCGGGGCGGATATGAGCGATCCCCGCGACGATATCGGCCAGTCGCCAGTCCTGCTCCGTACCGGAATCACACCGTGACGACAGCGTTGCTGCAAGTTCACCATGGGCGCCACTCAGCACACAATAAAAACGCGCCGGCGACGCCTGCACCCGGACAATCACAGCACCATGGGCAACTGTGCAGTCATCTGTGGTTGCTGGTGGCTGCACGCCACTGGCGCTGAGCGCTTGTGCACAGTCAGTACCGGCGATGCCGAGAGAGACATATTGCTCGCTGACATTCTGTAACTCGGTTTTGAAGAAGACTTTGTACTTGTTCAGTGTCGTGAGTACGATATCGGCCATGCCGGCACTGCAGATCAGCAATATACAGTCATCGTGGCGGAGCACTCGCAGGTCCGCGACAACCCGTCCTTTGAGGTTGCAAAGCGCCGCCCGCAGAGACCGGGACGCAGTCAGGTGCGACATATTGCAGCTTAGCTGACCCTGCAGAAAGCGTTCGCTGTCCGGCCCGGTCACGGCGATGGTATCGGCATCTGCAAGTCGTGTGAGCCAGGCGGGCCGGCTGTCCCCGTCGCTGCCAGCGGGGGTACTCGGGCTGGCTGTTTCTGATGATGCCTCTGGTGCTGGCTGTGGTGCTGGTGTTTCCGACCTGGGAGGGTATGACATGCTATGTTTATCCGGTAATACGCGATGATTTCGGTTAAAATCCCCGTATGGCCAAGTCAATGGCTCATCACACAGGAATAATCATGTTATCAGATATTGCCTACAAGAAAATGCTCTGGCACAGCCGTCGTGGCATGTGGGAGCTGGACATTCTATTGCTGCCGTTCGCCGAGAACCAGCTGCGCACACTGGCGCCCGCTGAGCAACAGCTCTACGAGCGTCTGCTGGAAGAAGAGGATCAGGACCTTTTCGCCTGCCTGGTTGAGCGTGCCTCGCACCCGGATCCGGCTATTCAGGCGCTGGTGGTTCGAATCAGGGACTATGCCGCCTCAGGCGTCCGTCGCCCCCATTAAATGCTGGCCCCGTTCCGTGTCCGTCGCTCCGGTCTGCTCGCGGTGTTTTACGGCGTCATGCATCTGGCCGCAGTGGCGGCGCTGCTGATCAGTGCTTTGCCGCGCGGGGCACCATTGTTGATCGCGCCACTGTTGATTGTGCACGGTATCGTGCTGATGCGACGGGCGACGCTGGCAGACGGCAACGCACTGGCCGCAGTTCATGTTGATGATACTGACATTCTGCTGGAGCTGGTTAACGGCCGCCGGATTCCCGCGCAGCTGTCGGGCATTTACTGTGTCACGGGGCTTCAGGTTGCACATTTCCGGCGCCAGGGCAGGGATACGTCCCCGGGTTTCTGGCTCACCGTGCTGCCGGACAGTGCTGGCCCACACACCCGGCGCCAACTGCGAACGTGGTTACTGACCGTGCCATTGTCACTAACCAGCGTGTCGACTCAGATCCGTGACTGACCGGGTGTCAAAACGGTATCGCGGGCTTCTGCCAGCATCTCCGGATAATCCAGTGTGAAGTGCAGGCCGCGGCTTTCCTTGCGCAGTAACGCTGACTCGATAATAAGACGTGCCACGAGCACCAGGTTGCGGAGTTCCAGCAGATCTCTGGAGATCATGTGGTGCTTGTAGTGTTCATGGATTTCCTGCTCAAGCAACTGGATACGTTTATGCGCGCGCTGCAGGCGGCGGTCACTTCTGACAATGCCGACATAGTCCCACATCATGCGTCTCAGCTCGTCCCAGTTATGCGAGACCACTACCTCTTCATGAGAGCGGGTAACACGACTGTCATCCCAGTCCGGAATCGATGCCGGGGCGGGTGGTGTATCATCCATCCGCGCATGGATATCGTCCGCAGCACCGAATGCCAGTACAAAACATTCCAGCAGGGAATTACTGGCCATACGATTGGCACCGTGCAACCCGGTGGAACTGGTCTCACCGATCGCGTACAGATTGGCAATCGTGGTTCGCCCCAGTTTATCAACCACAACACCACCACAGGTGTAGTGTGCTGCGGGCACCACCGGAATCCTGTCGCGAGTAATATCAATGCCAAAATCAAGACACCTGGAATAAATGGTCGGGAAGTGCTCTTTGACGAAGTCGGCGGGTTGGTGCGTTATATTCAGATAAACGCAGTCGCAGCCCAGACGTTTCATTTCATGGTCGATGGCGCGCGCCACAATATCGCGCGGCGCCAGTTCACCGCGGCTGTCAAATGCCGGCATGAAACGGGTGCCATCGGGCAGTTCCAGGGTAGCGCCTTCGCCGCGCAATGCTTCAGTGATCAGGAAAGAACGGGCGTGAGGGTGATACAGACAGGTGGGGTGAAACTGGTTGAATTCCATGTTGGCAACCTGACAACCGGCACGCCATGCCATGGCAATGCCATCGCCGGTCGCACTGTCAGGGTTGGTCGTGTACAGATAGGCTTTGCTGGCACCACCGCTGGCAAGCACCACAAAACGGGCCCGAAACAGTTCCACCTGCTCCTTGTCTTTGCGATAGACATAGGCGCCAACACAACCGCTACCTTCGAGCCCGAGCTTTTCCCGGGTTATGACATCAACGGCGAGCCGGTTCTCGAACAGCGATATACCCGGATGATTCAGCGCGCGATCCCTCAGGGTTTCGAACACTGCCCGCCCGGTGGCATCGGTGGCATGAATGATACGGCGGTGGCTGTGTCCACCTTCCTGCGTCAGGTGCAGGGGTTTCAGGTTGTCCCGGTTTAACGGTTGTGAGGCGGCACCACCACCGGCTTGATCAGCGCTCTGCAGCGTAAATGGCACACCCTGTTCAACCAGCCACGCAATCGCCCCCTGACTGTGCTCGACAATATGGCGAACCATGTCCTCATTGCACAGCCCGGCGCCGGCATCAAGCGTGTCGGCAATATGCGCATCGATGCTGTCGTGCTCGTCCAGAACGGCGGCGATGCCGCCTTGCGCCCAATAGGTAGCGCCCTGGCTCAGGGTGCCTTTGCTCAATACAGCGACCCGGGCAAATTCTGCGGTTTTAAGTGCCAGACTGAGGCCGGCGGCACCACTGCCAATGATCAGGATGTCAAAGTCGTACACGGTGGCGGGCTTCCGAAGTGGTGCGAGGGACAAGAATTCTATAGACTCTGAGAACTTTTGCAAATCTCAGTGGTCTGTTGTTGTCAGGCTTTACGGCCGTTATACGGGACATCTGGTCCGGCAGACCATGGCCGCCGCGACGATGATGTCAAAATTCCAGGAGCCGGGAATGTCAGCGGTTTTATTTAGGCTCATAATGGACGTATGAAAAATCAGGATTCAGATAACCAACTGGTAGAACGGGTTCTCAAGGATGACCGACAGGCATTCACCCTGCTGGTGCTGCGTTATCAGCACAAGGTCCTGGGTCTGATCAGTCGCTTTGTCAAAGACCCCCATGAAGCCGAAGACGTTGCTCAAGAGGCTTTCCTGAAAGCCTATCGGGCACTGCCCAGTTTTCGCGGTGACAGTCAGTTCTACACCTGGCTTTACCGCATCGCCGTAAACACGGCCAAAAACTACCTCGTGTCGCGCGGTCGCAGACCACCCAGCACTGATGTGGACATCGAAGATGCACAACAGGTTGACGACACCAGCATGCTGCGGGAAATGGATACCCCGGACGCCAATCTGGAAAAAGAGGACATGCGCAGGGTGATCAACAAGGCGATTGCAGAGCTGCCGGAGGAATTGCGCACGGCATTTACCTTGCGCGAATTTTCAGGGTTGAGCTATGAGGACATCACAGAAATCATGGACTGTCCTGTGGGCACTGTCAGGTCTCGCATATTTCGAGCCCGGGAGGCCATAGACAAACGCGTCAAGGCGTTGTTAAGATCTTGAATAATTTAAATATATCGAAAATTAGTCAGATTTCTGACAGATTTCCCCGCAGCCCGGGAACTCGCTGAGGGGTTCGTGGTCGAAGGAGTATGGTAAAAACAGGCAAGGTGGGCTTTTACATGAAGCACAACGATACACTGCACGAACAGGATCACGAGCAGGACCTGCTTGATCGGGAGGCGCTGTCGGCGCTCATGGACGATGAGCTCAGCGATTTCGAATTGCGACGTTTGCTCCAGCGCATCGAATCAAAACCTGAGCTGATGGCCGAATGGGAACGTTTTGGCCTGGTCCGCGCGGCGTTGCAACCTGATCCCTGGCGCGCACCGGCATCGCCTGATTTTGCCAGTCGCGTGCTGGCGGATATCGAGCAATCCATACAGCGAGAAGGCCCGCTGCCGGCGCAGCCCGACACATCCGGGCCTGCGGCTCGTGCAGGGGCGACGGACTGGTTCCGCAATATGACCCGGTTTGCAGTCGCGGCCTCAGTGACGTTTGCGGTATTCATCGGCATGCAGTCGGTTCTGCAGACGCCGGATGCCGGTCAGTCAACGCTGGCATCGGGCAGCAGTGAGACAGCGCCCGGTTCGCAGAATCAGCAACTCGCTGTCGATGCGGACGCGCAGCAGCGACTCAACGACTACATCCGCAGTGTCACCATTCCCGCGCGTATCGAGTCACAGTCGGCGCCCTACAATATTCTGTTGAACTCGCCACAGCTAAGACCGGTTTCCGACCGCGAACTGCTGGAAGAGGTAGAGCGCGCGCCGCAGCAGCCCTGAGCGGCCAATAAAACAGCCCTGAGCTGTCTCCGTCTGAACACAAATCAGCCCCGAACGGGTCTTTGGATGCTAGGGAATCCCCCGGCACCCGAAGTCCGGGCGGGGCTTTTTGCTGGTCGCCCGGTTTTGTCCGTTGAACCCTGGGTCGCAAAGCGGTATGTTTGAGTCATGGTTGTTCTCTGGCGCCGATGACCTGCTGGTCGGCAGCGCAGTTACTGGAGTGAATAGATGAAGAAGTTTCTGATGATGTCCGTGCTGTTCATGACAGCCACACTGAGCTTGCAGGTAAGCGCCAATCTGCCTGATTTTGCTTCCCTCGTGGCAGAGAACTCCGTCTCAATCGTCAACATCACGACCCGCCAGCAGGCCCCACAACGCTCAGGTGCCGAACAGCGTGATCTGGAAGAACTCCTGCGACAGCTTCGCCCCGAGGGCGCGCCACCTGTTGACCCCGACTCGGTACCCGGACGTCCCCGCGGCGGCGTAGGCTCGGGGTTTGTCATGAGCAGTGACGGCTACATCATCACCAACCACCACGTCGTGGCCAACGCTGACTCGATCACGGTCACGCTGACTGACCGGCGAGAATATACCGCCGAAATCGTCGGCACTGACGAATTATCCGATGTCGCCTTGATCAAGATCGACGCAGAAGGGCTGCGAGCCGTCCGTTTCGGCAATTCGGAGGCCGTCAGGGTGGGCGAGTGGGTGCTGGCCATCGGCTCACCGTTTGGTCTCGAATTTTCTGCGGCGGCAGGCATTGTCAGCGCCAAATCACGGAATGTCCCGTCTCGTGGCCCCGCCAATTATGTCTCGTTTATCCAGACCGACGTGGCGATCAATCAGGGCAACTCGGGGGGGCCGTTATTCAATCTCGAGGGTGAAGTGATCGGCATCAATTCGCAGATCCTCAGCAGCACGGGCGGTTCCAATGGCATTTCCTTTGCCATCCCCAGCAACATGGCCCTCAACGTTCTGGAGCAACTGCGCGAGACTGGCTCGGTCAGCCGCGGACTGCTTGGCGTTTTGATCAAGGACGTTGATCACGCGCTGTCCATGGCGTTTGACATGCCGCGGCCCTATGGCGCGTTCGTGGATGATGTCCAGCCCGGCAGCCCGGCGGAAGAGGCCGGTGTGCAGAACAACGACATCATTCTGGCGTTTAATGGCATCACCATTGAGCAGTCTTCCCAGCTTCCGTTCTATGTGGGGCAGATCCGCCCCGGGTCATCGGCAGAATTGACCATCATGCGCGACGGCGACATCCTGGAATTGCCGGTTGTTGTGGGTGCGCTGCCGGGCAATGACCAGGCCTTTGGTGGTGAGCGACCCGCTGCGCCGCGAGGCAACAGCCTCGCACTGAGTGTGGGCGAGCTGGATCCCGGCCTGCAGCAGGACGTGCCGGCACTGGCCCAGGGTGGCGTGCAGATCGAGCAGTTGCGCGATGGCCCGGGCCGGCGGGCAGGGCTGGCGACGGGGGATGCCATCGTGGCGCTCAACCACCAGCCGATTCGCCATGTTGACGATTTCAATCGCGTCATGGAGTCGCTGCCCGACACCGGTTACGTGCCTGTCAGGGTGGTGCGTGATGGCCGGGGCACGACCCTGGTGCTGGAGCTGAACTGACGCCATTTATGCCCGCGTCGCCGCCGTGTTTGTGGTCGAAATCTCCTGACAGGACACGGTAGATCATGTAGACTTGGCGCCTCTCGATTGACTGGTGATTCCTTTAAGTGACTGATTTAAGCCGTATCCGCAACTTTTCCATTATCGCGCATATTGACCACGGCAAATCCACCCTGGCAGACCGCTTCATTCAACATTGCGGTGGTCTGACGCAGCGTGAGATGGCCGAGCAGGTGCTGGACTCTCTCGATATCGAGAGAGAGCGCGGCATAACCATCAAGGCGCAAAGCGTCACGCTGTTCTACGAAGCGAAGGATGGGCAGCGCTATCAACTGAACTTTATTGATACCCCCGGCCACGTTGATTTTTCCTACGAAGTGTCGCGTTCGCTGGCTGCCTGTGAAGGCGCGCTGCTGGTTGTTGACGCCGGCCAGGGCGTAGAGGCACAGTCGGTCGCGACCTGCTATACCGCCATTGAGCAGGGGCTGGAAGTGATTCCCGTGCTTAACAAGATGGATCTCCCCCAGGCCGATCCGGACAAAGTGCGAAAGGAAATCGAGGAAATCATCGGTATTGATGCGTCGGCGGCCGTCAGCGCCAGTGCCAAGACCGGCATGGGTATCACTGATATTCTGGAGGAGCTCATCCGTCTGGTGCCAGCGCCAGTGGGTGATCGCGATGCGCCTTTGCAGGCATTAATCATTGACTCCTGGTTTGACAACTACCTCGGTGTGGTGTCGCTGGTCCGGGTAAAGCAGGGCACGCTCAAAAAAGGTGACAAAATTATTGCCAAAACCATTGGCAAGGCTCATCTGGTCGATCACGTCGGCTACTTTGACCCCAAGCGGCATGACCTGCCCATGCTGCAGGCGGGTGAAGTGGGTTATATCATTGCCGGTATCAAGGAAATTCAGGGCGCGCCAGTGGGTGATACGATTACGCACGCATCAACACCCGACGCCCCGATGCTGCCTGGTTTCAGGCGTATCCAGCCGCAGGTTTATGCCGGTCTGTATCCGGTGTCCGCAGATGACTTTGAAGATTTTCGTGATGCCCTGGCCAAATTGACGCTTAATGACGCGTCGCTGTTCTACGAGCCGGAAAGTTCGGATGCCCTCGGCTTTGGTTTCCGTTGTGGTTTCCTGGGCATGCTGCATATGGAAATCATTCAGGAACGTCTGGAGCGAGAGTACGACATTGACCTGATCACCACGGCACCGACAGTGGTTTATGAAGTGGTCATGCGCAACGACGAAGTGGTGCGCGTGGAAAGCCCATCGTCGCTGCCGCCAGTGGCATCCATTATCGAAACCCGGGAGCCGATTGTGCTCGCCAGCATGCTGGTCCCGCAGGAATATCTGGGCAATATCATCAATCTGTGTGTGGCGCGGCGTGGTGTCCAGCGCGACATGCAGTTCATCGGCAATCAGGTGTCACTGAGTTACGAATTACCCATGGCAGAAGTCGTGATGGATTTCTTTGACAAGCTGAAATCGGCCAGTCGTGGCTACGCCTCGCTGGACTATCATTTTATTCGCTTCCAGACTGCCAGTCTGGTCCGCCTGGATGTGCTGATCAATGGCGATCGGGTAGACGCACTGGCACTGATCGTGCACCGGGATCAGGCGCAAAGTAAAGGCCGTTCGCTGGTCGAAAAGATGAAGGAACTGATTCCTCGCCAGATGTTTGATGTGGCCATTCAGGCCGCCATTGGCGGCCAGATAGTTGCCCGTCAGACAGTCAAGGCCCTGCGCAAAAATGTCACGGCAAAGTGTTATGGCGGCGATATAACACGAAAGAAAAAACTGCTTGAAAAACAGAAGGCCGGCAAGAAGCGTATGAAACAGGTAGGCAACGTGGAAGTGCCGCAGGAAGCCTTCCTTGCCGTACTGAAAGTGGACAGTTAAGGGTGCTCGGGTAATGGATATCGATTTTTCGCTGGTGCTGGTCATTCTGGTCGCCATCTGCGGCTTCATCTGGCTGCTGGATGCCATGCTGTTTGCCAAAGCGCGTAAACAGGCCAACAAAACCGAAGAACCGGTGGTTGTTGAATATGCCAAGTCATTTTTCCCCGTTCTGTTTATCGTATTGATGCTGCGCTCCTTTCTGGTAGAGCCCTTTCAGATACCCTCCGGCTCCATGATACCAACCCTCGAAGTCGGCGATTTCATCCTCGTTAACAAGTATCATTACGGCTTGCGATTACCGGTTCTGGGTACCAAGATAGTTGCCAACAATGAGCCCGAAAGAGGCGAGGTGATGGTATTCATACCCCCACATGACCAGTCCTACTTCATCAAGCGGGTAGTCGGACTGCCCGGCGATACCATTGATTACGAAAACAAGGTGCTGCGGGTCAATGGTGACGTCGTGGACATGGAAGTCATTGACGATGTGTCCATAGAAACGGCAGGCGGCATGCGCCCGGGCGTGGTGGTCAGTGAAACCCTGGGCGAATTGGCGCACCGTGCCCAGATAATCACCCAGGATACTCGCAGCCGCGGCCGGACCAGCTGGGTAGTACCTCCCGGACACTACTTCATGATGGGTGATAACCGCGACAATAGCGCCGACAGTCGCGTCTGGGGCCCGGTACCAGAAGAGAATATTGTCGGCAAGGCGTTTGCTATCTGGATGCATAAAGAGCCCGGCCTGAATCTGCCGACCTTTAGTCGTAATCAGCGCATTTACTGACCGGCGATAACACTGCTGTTATCAGCCCCGATGATCCGGTAAGGACTTTGGTGGGGAAGACCATGCGAATTTCCAGGCAAGCACTATCGACCCTGCAAACCAGACTGGGATATTCATTCCGGTCTGATGAATTGCTGACTCTGGCACTGACGCATCGCAGTGCGGAAAAAAACCACAATCAGCGGCTGGAATTTCTGGGTGACGCCGTACTCGGTTTTGTTGTCGCTGAGGCCCTGTATCACCGCTACCCCGACGCGCCGGAAGGCGATCTGAGCCAATTGCGTGCTGTGCTGGTAAATCGTGAGACCCTGGCAGGGCTGGCCCGCGAACTGAGCCTGGGCGAGCTGCTGGTGTTGGGGCAGGGTGAACGCAAAAGTGGCGGTCACCATCGTGATTCCATCCTTTGTGATGCCATGGAAGCATTGCTGGGAGCGATTTACCTGGACGGTGGTGCTGATGCCTGTCGCGAGTGTATTCTGCGCCTTCTGCATGATCGTATGCAGCATGATCCGGCTCAGGGCGCCAGCAAGGATTCCAAAACCCGCCTGCAGGAACTGCTACAGGCAGGCGGGCATGCGCTGCCGGATTATCAGGTTGTTGCCGTCCGGGGAGAGGAGCACGATCAGGAATTTGAAGTGTCATGCAGTATTGCGCTGCTTGATCAAAGTAGCCGTGGTGCCGGCCGTACACGGCGACTTGCCGAGCAGCAGGCCGCCAGTCAGGCATTGCTGATGCTAACGCGCGCGCAAACACAGGACCAGAACACATGATGACAGAACACGAAATGACCCGCTGCGGATATATTGCAATCGTCGGGCGTCCCAATGTCGGCAAATCCACGTTGCTGAATCACCTGCTGGAACAAAAGATCAGTATTACCTCGCGCAAACCGCAGACCACACGCCATCGCATCACGGGCATCAAAACCGCAGGCGACACACAATTCGTTTATGTCGATACGCCGGGGCTGCATAAAAACCAGAAAAAAGCCCTGAACCGGGCGATGAATGCCACCGTGACTGAAGTGCTGAAAGACGTTGATGTGGTATTGTTCATGGTGGAACGGCTGGTATTCAACGAAGAGGACGACATGGTGCTGCAGGCACTGGAAAAGATTAATGTGCCGGTTTTGTTATTGATCAATAAATGTGACCAGGTTGAAAATCGCGAGCGATTACTGCCGCATATTCAGCAACTGGCGGCCCGAAGACAGTTCGCCGAGGTCATCCCACTGGCGGTACTGACCGGCCACAATATGGATACCGTGGAAACCTGTGTCGCCAAATATCTGCCGGAAGGCCCGTTCATGTTCCCGGAAGATCAGGTGACTGATCGCAGCTCGCGCTTTCTTGCTGCCGAACTGATTCGGGAGAAAATTACCCGGCAGCTCGGTGATGAACTGCCTTACGAAGTGAGCGTGGAAATCGAGAAGTTTGTACAGGAAGGCACGGTGTTGCACATACATGGCCTGATCCTGGTCGACAAGGCAGGCCAGAAGCAAATCATCATTGGTCATCATGGAGAGCGCCTGAAAACCATTGGCAAGGCCGCCCGGCTGGACATGGAAAACGCCTTCGAAAGCAAGGTCATGCTCAATCTTTGGGTCAAGGTCAAATCGGGTTGGGCCGATGACGAACGGGCCTTGCAAAGCCTGAACTGACAGCCTTACTGTGAAGCGAATTGATCTGCAACCTGCCTATGTCCTTCACACCCGACCCTACCGGGACACCAGTGCACTGGTTGATCTGCTCAGCCTGGACTATGGCCTGCTGCGGGCAGTGGCACGGGGAGTGCGCGGCAAGGCGTCCCGCAAGCGTTCCGCGATCCAACCATTCCAGCCATTGCTGGTGAGTCTGTCGGGCCGCGGCGAGTTGCTCAGCCTGAATCAGGCCGAGCATGCCGCCCCGGGCTTCCGTCTGCACGGCGACCGGCTGTTCAGCGCCCTCTACCTGAACGAGTTGCTGATGCGCCTGTTACAGGCACAGGATGCCCAGCCCGGGATTTACCGGCTGTACCAGCAGGCACTGATTCGCCTGCAGCAACCGGGATCGCTGGAAGTCTGCCTGCGGTGTTTCGAATTCAGTCTGCTCCAGGAGCTGGGTTATGCCTGGGACCTGCATGTCGACGCGGTCGACGGGGCGGCGCTGCAGATGAGCGGCGACTACCTGTTTGATCCTGCCCATGGTTACCAGGCCTTGCCGTCACCCATTGTTGAACGGCCCCAGAACCTGTTCTCCGGAGCGGAACTGGTGCATTTTGCCAGCCTGGTTAGCAACACCGGGGAAGATGAAATTGACGCCGGTCATGCTGCCAAACGGCTGATGCGGCTGGCCCTGCAGCCGCACCTGGGCGCCAAACCTTTGCTCAGTCGCACGCTGTTTGCGGCAAAACCCGCTCCCCGGCAGATGCCTGATACTGATGCAGATGGCTGCATCCTACCCCCGGAAGACAATAAAGGGTAAAATTGCGCCTCTTTTGGCCACAGTATGATTGAATCCATGAGTCATTCCAGTACCGGGTCTTCCCAGGCCCAACCAACCCGCATCTACCCGGCAGTTGACAGCCAGATCGGAAATACCCCTCTGGTCAGGTTGCAGCGCCTGGCAGGTGACACCAGCAACACCATCCTGCTTAAACTGGAAGGCAATAATCCGGCTGGTTCTGTCAAGGACCGCGCCGCCTTCAACATGATCCAGCAGGCGGAACGCCGGGGTGAAATTGAACCCGGAGATACGCTGATCGAGGCGACCAGCGGTAACACCGGCATTGCGCTGGCCATGGTAGCGGCGATCAAGGGCTATCGCATGATCCTGGTGATGCCGGAGACCATGTCGCAGGAGCGCAAGGCTTCCATGTCTGCATACGGTGCCGAACTGGTGCTGGTCAGTGATGCCGACGGAATGGAAGGCGCACGCGACCTGGCCGACAGAATGTGTCGTGAGGGCAAAGGTAAAATTCTTGACCAGTTTGCCAACGCTGACAACCCGGCCGCGCACTATCTGACGACCGGGCCGGAAATCTGGCGCGACACCCAGGGTTCGGTCACGCATTTTGTTGCGTCCATGGGCACTACAGGTACCATCATGGGTGTATCGCGGTTCCTCAAAGAGCAGAATCCGGATATCAGTATCGTCGGTCTTCAGCCTCAGGATGGTTCCAAAATCCCCGGCATCCGTCGCTGGCCGCAGGCGTATCTGCCACGCATCTTTGAGCCCGCCCGTGTCGATCGCGTTATTGATATTGCACAAAGTGATGCGGAGCACACCATGCGAGCATTGGCCAGAGAAGAAGGCATATTCTGCGGTGTCTCTTCAGGAGGATCCGTCTACGGTGCCTTGCAGCTGAGCCGCGAACTCGAAAACGCGATTATCGTGGCAATCATTTGTGACCGCGGTGACCGTTACCTTTCTACTGGTGTCTTTTCCTGAGTTGATGTTATGAGTAAATCCCGACGCCGCCGGCAAAAACTGCCTGTCGAAGCGGTACCTGTCAGTATTGAACGCCTGAGCCATGAAGGTCGGGGTGTAGGCAAAATTGACGGCAAAATAGCGTTTGTTGACGGTGCACTGCCTGGCGAAAACGTCACTGCGGTTTATACGTCGCGACGCAGCCAATATGACGCATTGAAAGTCCAGGATATCCTGCTGGCCTCATCGCAGCGGGTGACACCGCCTTGTGCGGTCGCCGGGATCTGCGGTGGCTGTGTGCTGCAGCATCTGGCACCCTCGGCGCAACTTGAACTCAAGCAGCAGGTGCTGACCGATCAGCTTAAACACACCGGCGGCATCACCGATTTTCAGGTGCTGCCGGCGATGGCAAGTGAGACTGAACATTACCGTCGCAAGGCGCGGCTTGCCGTCCGATATGTACACAAAAAAAGTGACGTACTGGTGGGCTTTCGCGAAACCGCCAATACTTTCATCACCGACATGCATGACTGCGCCGTGCTGGTAAAGCCGGTCGCCCGCCTGATCAGTCCATTGCGTGCCCTGATCCTGTCTCTGGAGGCCTGTCGCGACATTCCGCAAATAGAAGTGGCGGTCGGGGAATCTCACTGCGTCGACAGCGAGCAGCTGCCTGACGTGTTGCGGGTGGCACTGGTACTGCGCCACCTGGTGCCGCTGGGTGACGCCGACCGGCAGCGTCTGCAACAGTTCGCCGAGCTTCACGACATTGCCTGGTTCCTGCAGTCCGGCGGCCCGGATACCGTGCAGAAGTTCTGGCCCGCGGATGACAATACGTCGTTGTTCTACTACCTGCCGCAGCGCGCCGGAAGCAATCTGCCGGCAATCACCATGGAGTTTCAGCCGGGTGACTTCACCCAGGTAAACGCCGGCATCAATCGTCATATGATCGAGCAGGCACTGGACCTGCTGGACCTGCAACCGCAGGATCAGGTACTGGACCTGTTTTGCGGACTGGGCAACTTTACCCTTGCCATCGCACAACGCTGTCAAGCAGTGACCGGCGTGGAAGGCAGTGAAGATATGGTGACACGCGCCGCCATGAATGCACAGCGCAACGGCATCAACAACACCCGGTTTTATGCAGCCAACCTGTTCACTGATTTTGACCAGGAAACCTGGGCCAAGCCTGTTTATGACAAGCTCCTGCTCGATCCGCCGCGCTCAGGTGCGATTGAATTCGTCAGTCGTATCAGGGAACTGCTACCCAGGAGAATCGTGTACGTCTCATGTAACCCAGCCACTCTGGCAAGAGATGCCGCCGAATTGCAACGGCAGGGATATGAGCTGGCAAGCGCCGGCGTCATGGATATGTTTCCGCACACCGGCCATGTAGAATCCATGGCGCTCTTTGTTCTCGGGACATAAATAAGACTATGGTGCAGGTACGCGAAGAGTATTCTTTTAATTCCGATGGCAGCGTCAATTTTGCACAATGGCTTGCGCGCCTGGAAAGTTATGTCAATTTGTCCCGGCATGATGATATTCGTCGCGCCTGCCAATTGAGCTGGCAGGTTGAATATCTCGCCATTGCTGCCAAGAATGCCTGGTCTCCTGGCGTCAGTGCCTACCGCACAGGCCTGGAAATGGCCGAGATCCTGGCCCAGTTGCACCTGGACAGTGAGGCAATCATCGTTGCGCTGCTTTACCGCCCGGTGCGTGAGTCGCGATTGCCGCTGGAGCAGGTACAGGAGGCATTCGGCCCGAATATCGCCACCCTGCTCGAAGGGGTGCTGCGCATGGCGGCGATTAACGAAACGGATACCAGCAAGACCCGGGTCCTTGGCCAGAGCCAGGATCAGATGGAAAACGTTCGTAAAATGCTGCTGGCCATGGTTGACGATGTCCGTGTCGCATTGATCAAACTGGCAGAGCGGACCTGTGCCATCCGTTCAGTGAAAACCGCCAGTCAGGAAAAACGTTTGCGGGTTGCCCGCGAAGTATTTGATATTTACGCACCTCTGGCACATCGACTGGGTATCGGTCAGCTCAAATGGGAGCTGGAAGACCTTTCGTTTCGTTATTTGCAGGCTGACAATTACAAACGTATTGCCGGCCTGATAGACGAGCGCCGGGTCGATCGCGAGCGCTTCATTACCGAGGTCACCGAAGAGTTGCGTCGCCAGTTCAGCCGTGCCGGTATTGATGCGGAAATCAATGGCCGTGCCAAAAGCATTTACAGTATCTGGCGCAAAATGCAGCGTAAGCAGCTCGACTTCTCGCAGATCTTTGACATACGCGCGGTACGCGTGCTGGTGCCGGATGTTCGCGACTGTTATGCCGCACTGGGTATTGTTCACAACCTGTGGCGGGTGATACCCAACGAATTTGATGACTACATCGCCAATCCCAAGGAGAACGGCTATCAATCTTTGCACACCGCCGTGATTGGCCCGGACAATAAGGTGTTCGAGATTCAGATCCGCACGTTTGCCATGGACGATGATGCCGAGCTGGGCGTGTGCGCACACTGGCGCTACAAAGAAGGCATAGTTGATCCCGACTACCGGGACGGATTTGATGAAAAAATTGAGTGGTTGCGACAGGTGCTTGCCTGGCATGACGAGATGGGCATGGTCGGGGGACTGGCAGAGCAGCTGCGCAGCGATGCCAGCGCTGACGACCGCGTGTACGTGTTTACGCCAGAAGGGCACGTCGTGGATCTGATGGCCGGCGCAACACCGCTGGATTTTGCCTATTATGTCCACACGCAGGTTGGCAATCATTGTTCCGGTGCGCGGGTGAACGACAGGATCGTGGCACTGAATTACCAACTGAAGACCGGTGACCGGGTTGAAATTCTGTCCAGCGAATTGAATGAACCCAGCCGGGACTGGCTAAAGCCGCACCTGGGTTATGCCAATACACCCCGGGCGCGCGCCAAGTTGGTGCAATGGTTTAAAACCCAGGATCGGGAGCAGAACATTGCCTATGGCCGGCAGTGGCTGGAAACCGAGCTTGCGCGTTTGGCGATTCGCCATTTGCCGATTGACGAAGTGTCGCGACGACTCGGCTGTCGTAATGCCGAGGGCCTGTTTGTGTCTATCGGCACCGGCGCCATTGAGGTACATGAAGTGATTGATACGGCACAGCAGTTGTCACTGCTGTCAGGCAGACAGGATCTGTTTACTGATGAGCTGGCAGGAAACCGTCTGGCTGACAGCAGTCCGGTGACTGTTCATGTGCAGGTTATCGCACGGGACCGGGCGGGTCTGTTGCGTGATGTCACCACCATTCTCGCCAACGAGGCGCTTTATGTTCTCGCCGTGAATACCCGCAGCGACAAACGAGATGCAACGGCCGCCATCCAACTGGAAATTGAAATATCTACATTCCACAGCCTGGCCCGGGCTCTTGACCGCCTGAATGACCTGGACAGCGTGATTGAAGCGCGACGACTGGAGGACAATGACCTGTGACAGACCAATACCCGGAAAACCGCCATGCCGCGTCGTTAGCAAAACTGGCGCATCTGATGGCTTGCCTGCGCGACCCGGTCCATGGCTGTGCCTGGGACCGGAAACAGACGCTGTCTTCGCTCACCCGCCACACACTGGAGGAGGTGTATGAAGTTATTGATGCCGTCGAGCAAGGAGATCCTGGCAAAATCTGTGACGAATTGGGGGATCTGCTTTTTCAGGTGGTCTTTTATGCTCGCATTGCCGAAGAGGAAGGCCAATTCGACCTCGCTGCCGTTGCCGACACCATTACCAGGAAACTTCTGCACCGCCACCCACATATTTTCCCGGATGGCAGTCTGGTTAGTTTCGGACAGCCGTCAGGTCTCACTGCCGACGAGGTTGAGCGTAACTGGGAGCTGATCAAAAACGCCGAGCGCGAAGCTGCTGCGAGCAATAATACGCCAGTCAGCGTAATGGACGACGTCGCCAGGGCGCTACCGGCGATAGAGCGGGCTGGCAAGCTGCAAAAGCGGGCAGCATCGGTTGGATTCGACTGGCAACACACCAGTGAGGTGCTGTCCTGTCTGCAGGAAGAAATTGCCGAGTTGCAGGAGGCGTTGGTTAACCAGGACAAACAGGCCTGCGACCATGAGTTGGGCGATGTGCTGTTCACTTGTGTTAATCTCGCCCGGCATTTGCAATCCGACCCCGAAACCGCCTTGCGAATGGCAAACCAGCGCTTCGAACGCAGGTTCCGGGATGTTGAGCAACGTGCTCGCCTTGCCGGCAGCAGTGTCGCTGACAGTGATGCAGTGACGCTTGATCAGTACTGGCAAGCGGCCAAAGAATTCGAGAACAACAACGATTACTGATATGCAATTAACGTGAATCTGGAAACAGGAGTGATTATGCGAATTATCTTATTGGGTGCCCCCGGCGCCGGTAAAGGAACACAGGCTCAGTTCATCACCAGTGAGCTTGGCATCCCGCAAATTTCCACGGGCGACATGTTACGGGCTGCTGTCAAAGCCGGCACGCCGCTCGGTAAAAAAGTCGAAGATGTCATGAACAGTGGTGGCCTGGTGACTGATGAAATCATCATCGCCCTGGTTAAAGAGCGTATCACGCAACCGGATTGTGCAAATGGATTTCTGTTTGATGGCTTTCCCCGAACCATCCCGCAAGCGCAGGCGATGGTAGACGCAGGCATCGATATCGACCGCGTTATCGAGATTCGCGTAGCAGATGAAGAAATTGTCGCGAGGCTCAGTGGCCGGCGTGTGCATCCGGGATCGGGCCGCGTTTACCATATTGATCATCAGCCACCGACAACCGCTGGCATCGACGATGTGACTGGCGAGGCGCTGGTGCAGCGTGATGACGACAAAGAAGAAACCGTCCGCAAGAGACTGGCGGTTTATCACGAACAAACCCAGCCTCTGGTTGAGTTCTACAAATCCCTGGAAGAAAAAGGCAGCGGTGTAAAACTGGTCAGTATTGATGGGCAGGCAGATGTGCAGAAAATCAGAAGCAGATTAGCTGAAGTTTTAAATGCGTAATCTGGTTTTTGACAGAATAATTCCATTAAAAAATAACTGGAAATTGATGCATATTACTGTATGGCATTATTTTTTTGTGTTATCGTGCCGCTCAAACGTGGCGAAGTCTCGCGTTGAAAGTTGAAGGTGGTTTTTTTCCACAGTCCTGGAGAGATAAAAGTATGGCCAAAATTAAAGCGAAAAAGAAGACGTCTGCCACATCAGCGGTCAAAAAGATTAAAGACGCTGGCCTGGCAAAAGCTCAAACATCTCTGGCGAAATTAGAGAAGGAAGCAGCAGTCAGCAAGAAGAGATTTGATGCCGCTGAAGCAAAAGCAAAAGCAGCTGTTACCAAAGCTTCGAGCAACGCCACTGCTGCCAGCAAAAAAGCCAAGGCAAATGCCCAGGCTGCCGCCAAAAAGGCCGCCGCCAACCTGACGGCCGTCAACGCCAAACTGAAAACAGCTCAGGCTCAGGCCAAAGCTGCCGCCGCCGCAGCCCGAGCCAAAGCAGCCGCTGAAGCCAAGAAACAGGCTGAAGAAAAGCGTAAAGCTGATCTGGCTGCCAAGGCTGATGCCGATCTGCAGAAAGCCGTTAAGGCCTTCTCCACACAATGGATGCGCAAGCGCAAGAAAGCAGATGCAGCCAAGGAAGCGGCTCGGATCAAGAAACAAAAAGCCCGGGAACGCGCCGCCGCTCAAAAAGCCGCAGCAAAAGCCAAGGCAGCTGCAAAGAAGGCGTCCATCAAGGCCAGAGCCGCCGCAAAAGCCAAGGCTGCCCGTGAGCGCGCTGCGGCCCGCAAAGCTGCTGCCAAAGCCCGCGCAACTGCCAAAGCGAAAGCCGCGCGCGAACGTGCCGCCGCCAAGCGCGCAGCAGCCAAGGCCAAAGCCTCGGCAGCCAAGTCGAAGTCCAAAGCCAAGTCTGCTACCAAGTCAGCTGCACCGAAAAAGGCAGCACCTAAAAAAGCTGCAGCCAAGAAGCCTGCAGCCAAGAAATCAACTGCCAAGAAGCCCGCAGTAAAAAAAGCTCCGGCCAAAAAGGCATCGGCCAAAAAAGCTCCGGCCAAAAAAGTAGCTGCGAAGAAAACTGCCGCTAAAAAGGCGCCCGCCAAGCGCAAGAAGGCCGCCCCCAAAGCGGCAGCACCGGCACAGGCCTGACCCGTACTGAAAACCATACCGGTCAGTTGACCGGTATGGTTTTTATCTCTGATCGTTGATCTTTCAGGCGCCCGCACACAACAAGATGATGCCATCTGTCGCCTTTGACCGCGCGCCGCCTTTCCTATCAGAACCAGCATCATGACAACGTTACTGGCTATCGACACCGCAGCGGATATCTGCTCCGTCGCCATCGCGCAGCAGGGTTCAGTCCGTCACCGGGCCAGTTCGGGCGTTCGCAAGCACGCGGCTGATGTGCTGCCGATGATACAGGCGCTGCTGGACGAATCCGGGACCAAACTCAAGGAAATTGATGCAATCATCATGGTCAGCGGGCCGGGGTCGTTCACCGGCCTGAGAATTGGCAGCGCTGTGGCCCAGGGGCTGTCATTTGGTGCCGACATTCCCATCATCCGCATTTCCTCGCTGATGATACTGGCCCGCGCGGCCTTTGTGGCAAGTAACAGACAGCCCGGCACTGACTGCTTTCTGTTTACCTGTATGCACGCTCGCGAGGATGAATACTACTTCGCAGTGTACCGAGACGATGGCCTTTCACAGCCAGAGGTTCTCATTGCTGACCAGATCAGCGATGCTGCCGCTATCCTTGCCCATCTGAACACGCATGGTAACTTTACCGGCGAGTCTTTCTGTGTGGGGATAGGTTGGCGGCAACAGGCCTTACGACGCGCAGAAGAGGTCATAGACGCTCCCCGGATATTGTCCGACATAAGCGGTGACGCCACCACGCTGTGTGATCTGGGCCGGTACGCCCTCGCTGCCGGTCAGGTTGAACCTGCAGAACAGGCATTACCGGTTTATCTCAAGGAAGACATGGCCTACCGGAAATCCTGATGACCACGTTGGCAGTTCAGTACGACCGCGAAAACGCAGATTGCGAGAAGCTTGCACAAAAGCTGGACCTGCCCTTGATCAATGCGCCCGCCCAGCACGAAGGCCTGTTACTGTCCTATCGCAACAACAGGCTGACATTGAGTCAGCCGATGGCTCGTGACGCCGGCGCTGTCTGTGTCGATTTCTGCGATACCAGGCTATCATTCCGCCTGGCCCAGTCGCTGTCCCGTGAGGCCGTCGTGAAAGCGGTGGGAGGCCTGGCCCCCAAACAGTCAGAAACAGGCACAGCGCCACACCTGATCGACGCCACTGCCGGACTGGGCCAGGATGCGTTTATACTGGCTGCGGCGGGGTGGCAGGTTTCACTGGTCGAACAGTCGCCGGTCATCCATGCATTGCTCGAGGATGGCCTGCAACGCGCACGTGTCGCGGCAATGGCGCCGCCGCATCAACGATTGCTGGAGACAATACTGCCGCGTCTGCATTTGTGTGAACCCGGCAACAGCCTGACAGTGTTGCCAACTTTGCCGGTGGCGTCAGTCATCTACCTTGACCCCATGTTTCCCGCCCGGGAAAAGACAGCGCGCGTGAAAAAAAACAGGTATCTGTTGCAGCATCTGCATGGCGAGGAGGGGGTGGGCGAGGGCCTGCTGCCACTGGCGCTGTCACTGGCTACCAAAGTTGTTGTCAAACGCCCCCGTCTTGCCCAGCCGCTGGCGTCCATGGCACCGGCCTCCAGTCTGACCGGCAAAACCAGTCGGTTCGATATCTACGTTGGCAGCCCGGACAGATCAGCTGCACAATAACCGGCGGATGATCCCCTCATACATCAGCGACAGGTCGTCAAGATCGGCCAGTCGCACATGTTCATTGACTTTGTGGATGGTGGCATTACACGGGCCCAGTTCGACAACCTCAGCACCGGTAGGTGCGATAAAGCGACCGTCCGAGGTGCCGCCGGCAGTGGATGCCTCGGTACTGACTCTGTTAACCGCCTGCACGCTGTCCTTGACCGCCTGAATCAGGCGCTCACTGCGGGTGAGGAAAGGCAGTCCTGACAGCGTCCATGCCAGTTCATACTCGATCCCGTGAGCATCCAGTATGGCTTCCGTGCGCTGACGAATGTCGGTTTCACTCAGCTCGGTTGAAAACCGGAAGTTGAATGCTGCCGTCAGCAGGCCTGGAATGACATTATCGGCACCGGTACCCGATTGGAGGTTGGAGATCTGGAATGTGGTTGGCGGAAACGCCTCGTTGCCCTCATCCCAGGTTTCCCTGGCCAAGGCATCCAGGGGCAACATGGCCTGATGGATCGGGTTTCTCGCCAGATGCGGGTACGCGACATGACCCTGCACACCATGCACCGTCAACCGCCCATGAAGCGATCCCCGCCGGCCAATTTTGACGACATCGCCAAGTGTGTCCGTACTGCTGGGTTCGCCGACAATACACCAGGTGATTTTCTCATCCCGTGCTTCCAGGGTCTCTATGACTTTACGGGTGCCATTGGTTGCGGCACCTTCCTCGTCACCGGTAATCAGAAAGGCAATCGAGCCTTCCGGCTGACGCTGTTCCGACTTGCAGGTCGCCACAAAGTTCTCACACGCGGTCACCATGGCCGCGAGGCTGCCTTTCATATCGGCTGCACCACGCGCATATAACAGACCATCGCGCAGCGTCGGAGTAAACGGCGGCGATTGCCAGCTTTGCGCCGGACCGGTGGGCACGACATCTGTATGCCCGGCAAAACACAGCACGGGACCGGCATTGCCCAGACGCGCCCAGAAGTTGTTGACCTCGCCAAAGCGCATGACTTCGCAGCGAAAACCGATGGCCTCAAGTCTGTCAATCAGTAGCTGATTGCATCCTTTGTCATCGGGTGTGACCGATGGTATGCGCAACAACTGCACAGCAAGCTGGGCCGTGGGTGACAGGTGCTGTTCGTCAAAATTCTGGGTCATGTGGCATGGCTCATTCAGGTGGATACGGTGCTGTTCAGTTGTTCGTATGCAGCTCGGCATTGAGTGCAATACGGGTTTTGTTGCTCTTACATTCCACGGCACCGGTCTGCGAGTTGCGCCGGAATAGCAGGTCATTCTTGCCAGAAAGCGCCTTGGCCTTGAGCAATTCCACCAGATTGTTTTCATTGTCCAGCAGGCTGACCTTGGTGCCGCCTGTCACATACAGGCCAGCCTCGACGATGCAACGATCGCCCAGCGCGATACCAATACCGGCATTGGCACCAATGAGGCAATCCCGGCCCACAGAAATGATCGCCGTGCCGCCACCCGACAGGGTGCCCATGGTCGAGCAGCCACCGCCCAGATCACTGCCTTCACCAATCATGACGCCGGCAGAGATGCGTCCTTCAATCATCGCAGTGCCTTCAGTACCGGCGTTAAAATTGATAAACCCCTCATGCATGACGGTGGTGCCTTCGCCCACATAAGCGCCCAGTCTGACGCGGGCCGTGTCGGCAATACGAACACCGGCAGGCACGATATAATTGGTCATTTTCGGGAATTTGTCGACGGACATGACATCAATCAACTGTCCCTGGGCTCTCGCCAGCAATTGCCTGGCCGGCAGGTCTTCAAGCGCAATGGCGCCCTGGTTGGTCCAGGCAATATTGCGCAGTACGCCAAACGCACCCTGCAGATTCAGGGCGTGTGGCCTGGCCAGACGGTGCGAGAGCAGCTGCAGTTTCAGGTACACCTCCGCGACAGTGGCAGGGGCAACATCCTCAGCAATAAAGGTGGCAACAAGGGTCTGCGTACTGACCGCCAGGGTCTCGACAATCGCTGCCACTGTCGGGTCTGCTTTAATAGCGGCGGCGCTTTGCAGGGCCTGTAATTGTGCCGGCTTCAGCGTCACAACCTGATTTCCCCCGGTATAGCCGCATTCGCGGGCCAACACGGACATGATCTCCGGTGCCGGGTTTACCATGGGCTGCGGATAATAGACTTCGATGACTTCCTGGCGGGCATCGGTGGTTGCGATACCCAGTCCGAAACTGTGCAGTGGTGATGTGCTCATGTGTGACAATGTCTCCTTGGAAAATTCTGGTGCTTGGAAGCCGGTCCGGCTGGCCTGCGTGCTAACCGGGCAGTGCTGTCAGCGCTTCGTAACCCAACAGCCAGCCCTGTGTGTCGCTGTGGACAACCGGGCGCTTGATGAGAGCAGGGTAGGTCTGCATCAGTGCCGCGGCTGCGGTGGGATCGGCGACGCTGGCCTGCTGGTCGCCGTCAAGCTGACGCCAGGTGGTGCCTCGTTTGTTGATCAGTCGCTCGCTGCCAAAAGCCGCAAGCAGTTCGGCCGCCAGTGCATGATCAATACCGTGCTTGCGGTAGTCATGCAACGACCACTCGATTCCTCGCGCATCCAGCCATTTACCGGATTTACGCATGGTGTCGCAGTTGCTGATGCCGTATAGAGTGATCATCGAATCAGGCCGCCAGTTCCTGTGACAGAGCCTGTTGCAAACGCTCTATCTGTGCCGGATCAGTGATGGCCTGATCATTGATATCAGCGATAAAAAACAGGTCTTCCACGCGTTCACCCAGCGTCGCAATACGGGCATTGAGCAATTGAATTTCCTGTTCCGCAAACACCTTTCCGATCGCAGCCAGAATGCCGGGCTTGTCGATGCAGTTCAGTTCCAGGGTCGACCAGGGTTGTCCCTCTTTGTTGATGATGTCCATTTCCACCTGTTGCCCGAAATGCTGAAGTTTGCGTGACGCCCGTTTTTTGGCAACGCGCAGGTGAGCGGAGGGTTCTGCGAGATACTGTCGCAGAACTTTCTTGATGTCTTCAATGCGCCGCGGATTGTCGCCGATTGAGGTGCCGTCACCGTCAAGTACCGAATACGTGTTCATGCAGTAGTTCTTGCTGGAGGTAAAAATGCGCGCATCCTGAATGTTGAGGCCGAGTTGTTCCATGGCCGCAGCACTGCTGGCGAACAGGTGATTGCGGTTGACCGTATAGATGAAGATATGGGTTGCACCTTCTGCCAGCGTGTCGGTGGTGTCCTGCACCAGTACCAGCGTTTCAGCGGCCAGTTTTGATGCCTTGTGGCGGGCAATGGACTCGGTATGCCAGACGATATTGGCGGCGGATTCGCGCACAAAGTACTCATCATCCGTGTTTTCCCAGATCGACAGCACGTCCGCATCGGCAATACCCTTGGCGTGGAGTTTCTCCAGCGCACTTTCCTGCTTGTCCTTGATACGGTCGGCACGGTCAATGGGATTTTCGAGACCCCGGCGCAAGGCTTTTTTGGTATTCAGATACAACTGTCGCAGCAGTGATGCCCGCCACGCGTTCCACAAGGTCGGGTTGGTAGCGTTAATGTCGGCAACAGTCAGGGCGTAAAGGTAGTCCAGGTGAAGCTTGTCACCGACCTCCAGGGCAAAATCATGGATGACTTCCGGGTCGGAAATGTCCTTGCGTTGTGCAGTCATGGACATCAGCAGGTGTTTACCGATGAGCCAGGACACCAGTTTGGCATCCCAGGCGCTCAAGTGGTGACGCTGGCAGAACAGTCTTGCATCCTCCATACCCAGCGTCGAGTGATCGCCGCCTCTGCCCTTGGCAATATCATGATACAGACCGGCAATATACAGTAACTCAATCTTCGGCAATTTGTTGACAATGTGCGCGGCAATCGGAAAGTTTTCTTCTGCTTCCGGCAACCGGAAGCGGCGCATGTTCTCCACCACCTGCAGCGTGTGTGCGTCGACTGTGTATATATGGAACAGATCATGTTGCATCTTGCCGGTGATGGCACCGAATTCGGGCAGGTAGCGACCCAGCACACCATAGCGGGCCATGCGCCGCAGCTGCGAGGTCAGGTCGTGCGGAGAGCGCAGCAGTTCCATGAACAAAGAAGTGTTACGTATATCATGACGGAACTGCTCATCAATCAGCGACCGGTTCTCGCGAATCTGTCGAATGGTGGAGGCACGAACGCCCTTGATTTCAGGGTTCTGTGCCATCAGCACAAAGATTTCCATCAGCGCAAACGGAAAGCGTTTGAACACGTCACCGTTACGCACTTCAATGTACCGGTTGCGGACCTGAAAACGATTGTTGATCTCAGTGACTTCGACATTCTCACCGGCGCGAAGAATAGCTTCGTCAAACAGTTGCAGCAACATGTCATTCAGCTCGCGCAGGGTGGCGACGGCCCGGTAGTATTCCTGCATCAGTTTTTCCACTGCCAGGCTTTTGTCATCATCCTGAAAACCGAACATGGCGGCCAGCTCGCGCTGTTTGTCAAACAGCAGACGATCTTCCTTGCGACCAGCCAGCAGGTGCAGACCATACCGCAGTTTCCACAGCAGCTTTTCGCCCTTGATCAGTTGCTCATACTCTGAAGGCAGCAGGAATCCCAGTTTCACCAGATCGGCCAGATTGTTGGCATCATAGTGGCGCTTGGCGATCCAGCCGATAGTCTGTATGTCGCGAAGTCCGCCCGGCGACGTCTTGACGTTGGGTTCCAGGGCATAATCGATGTCATAGTATTTATTGTGGCGGGCAATCTGTTCATCACGCTTGGCAGTGAAGAACTCACGCGCTGGCCACACGTCATCGGCCTGGGTGACTTGAATCATTTCCTGGCGCAGACAATCCGGGTCGTTTGCCGGCCCGACAATGGTGCGTGACTCCATCAGGCTGGTGGTCACGGTAATGTCCTTGACCGCCTCATCGCGGCACTGGGCGATGGTGCGCACACTCTGCCCGATCTCCAGATTGATATCCCAGAGAAAGGCAAAAAAGCCGCTGAGTGCGTTGCGATTGGCGGCTGCCTGGTCATCACCCATCAAAAACAGCAGATCAATGTCCGAGTGCGGATGCAGCTCTCCACGACCATACCCACCGACCGCCAGTAAACTCAGGCGATCGGCATTGACCCAGTCAAATTGCGCCCAGGCGCGCTGCAGGATATGGTCCATAAACCATGCCCGCCCCAGCACCAGCGTCCTGATATCGGCGCCGGCCCGGTAACGCGCATCGAGTTCCTGCTGCGCATGGGCCAGTGCGTCCCTGAACACCTGGACCGCTGACTCGCCGGTTTGCAGACGCTGCGCAAACGCCTGCGGATCGAACAGTTGGGTATCTTGCAGGGTGTCAACATCGACCGGTCGGATCTCACTCATCGCTTACTACCTCGGGGAACGGGTTGATGTCTCGCTTTTGCAGGCTGGTTCAGAATGTTTCATCGGGGCGGCGGGTCATCACCTCAACGCCGCTTGAGGTGACCGCCAGGGTGTGTTCCCACTGCGCCGACAGGCGTCGATCCCGGGTTGTGACTGTCCAGCCGTCAGCCTTGGACAACTTGGTATGACGCTCGCCCAGATTGATCATCGGCTCTATCGTGAAGGTCATGCCTTCCTCAAGTGTCAGACCGGTGCCCGGTTTGCCGTAATGCAGGACCTGCGGGTCTTCATGGAACACGCGGCCGATACCATGGCCGCAGTACTCGCGCACCACTGAATAATTGTGAGCTTCGGCATGGGTCTGAATGATATGTCCGATATCGCCGAGCTGGACGCCAGGGCGCACGATCTCGATAGCCTTGTACAGGCATTCCTGCGTAACCCTGATCAGGCGCGTCGCGTGTGGGGCGACATCCCCGACCAAAAACATTTTACTGGTATCACCATGAAATCCATCTTTGATCACGGTGATATCAATATTAAGAATATCTCCGTTTTTCAGGATCTTGGCATCGCTGGGAATGCCGTGGCAAACCACCTGATTGAGGGACGTGCAGATCGATTTCGGAAAGCCGTTGTAGTTAAGCGGTGCCGGGATGGCCTGCTGCACATTGACGATGTAATCGTGGCAGAGCCGGTCCAGCTCCCCAGTACTGATACCGGGCTTCACATGCGGTCCGATCATCTCCAGCACATCGGCGGCCAGACGACCGGCGATACGCATTTTTTCTATCTCGTCGGGGGTTTTCAGGCTGACGGGCATGACGCTCTCTCTAAGATGAAACAGGCAGAGCGCGTATTGTAAGAGCTATGCAGGGCCAGAGCAAACCGGCGCGGTATTTAGCGCTGGGCAGATCCTCGTTCAGCGACGCGCCTGGCCCGGATCAGAGTCCGCCGTGAAGTTGTCGCCCGGAAATGCTAGCATGCAGCAACTCCAGTATAGGCATTTCCTGACAGGAGCAAATAAATGAAAAATGACACTAGTAAAGGTTACGTAGCATTATTGGGTTGGAGCCTGGCAGCCGTCGAAGCGGCAGAGGGCTTTGACCGGCGCTATGTCGTGGTCGCGCCAGACTGGGCCCAGGACTACTGTGACAAGCACAACATTCCCTACATCCCCTGGAACTTCGAGCGCCTGAATGATCGCTCCATGGAGATTGCGCAACTGCTGCAGGAAAAGGGCGTTGACGTCGCCATTCCCCTGTTCGAAGAAACCGTAGAGTGGGCCGGCGCCATAAATGCGGTGCTGATGGACAATCCACGTCTGTTCGGACAGTCCATCCTGTTCCGCGACAAGTCGCTGATGAAGCGTCGTGCTCAGCTTGGTGGTATCCGCGTCGGTATTTTTGAGGAAGCCCACGAGAAAGACGATGTCGTCCGATTTCTCAAGCGGGTCAATCAGACCCTGCTGAAACTGGACGGTGACCCCAATGACCCGATTCACCTCAAGGCATTCGACAAGGCGGGTTGCCTGGGGCACCGTGTGGTCAGAACCCCGGACGACGTCTACGCGATTCCGGATGAGGAATTCCCGATCCTGATGGAAAGTCACCTAGATGGCTGGGAGTTTGCTGTCGAAGCGTGGATTCATGACGGCAAGATCCGGTTTCTGAACATTTCCGAATACGTCACCCTGGGTTACTCCGTATTTGTGCCGGCCACGCCGGATCTGGAAAAGTACCGCCCGCAAATCGTCCAGCAGGTCGAAAAACTGATCAAGACATTTGATATCCAGTTTGGTTTTGTGCACCCGGAATACTTTGTCACCAGTGACAACGAGATGTACTTTGGTGAAGTAGCGTACCGGCCGCCGGGGTTCAAAGTGTTTGAGCTGCTTGAACGGGTCTACGGCTTTAATGCCTACCAGGCATTGATCGTGTCGTTTGACCCCAAGACCACGGAAGAAGAAATTACCGCATTCTTCCCCAAGGAAATTGTAGACGCCAAGTGCCATGCCGGCTGCTTTGGTGTTTATCCCCGACGACGGGTGGTCAGCCGCATGGAGCTGCCAGAAGAGACTGAGGACCATCCGTACTTCGAGTCTCATGAACTGACGCAGCCAATGGAAGAAACGGTGACCAAACGAACGGCATTCGGGACGCACTGGGGGCTGATCTATTTTACTGGCGATGATCCGTACAAAATGCGTGATCTGTTGAAAAAACAGGAAGAACTGGATTTTTATGTCTGACACGCAACTGGCAGATTTGCTGCCGCGCATGGATGAATCGTTGCAGGTGCTGGCCAACACGCCGGCACTGAGTAAGTCCCTAAAGATACGCCGCGTTCTGGATACTGCGCGGCGTATTCTCATGCATCCGGGCGGTTGCGAAGCACTGGAGCAACGCGCTCAACAAATGGACGCCAGCGGTGTTTTTCTGGACACGGACTGGGGGACCCCGGAAATTCTGGTGGCATCGCTGACGCGCCATGCGTTCCAGACCCGGGATCCTGATGTTCTGGTGCTGGAAGCGATGAGCGAGCTGAGATTGCTGGCCGTGGCCCGTGGTGATTACGCGCATGCATCGATATCGTCAGTGCAGGCACATCACTTTCTGACGCAGGTACTGGCGCTGAACCTGGAGTTGATGTTTCAGGGAGTCAATGAGGCACAGCGCACAGCGCAGGGACGGGCCGCGGTTATACCTGATCATCTGCTGCGCCATCTGGCCGAACGTATCGGCTACGAGCATATCATTGACAGCCTGATTGAGGAGATCTGGCGGGTACTGAAACAGCGACCCATTCAGGTTAACATGGTCAGGCAGATGGTCACCCAGATAGCCATCTGTCAGGTGAATCCGGACATCGAATTTCGCAGCAGCGGGCAGGGTGCTGATCGCCTGGTCAGCGCGCTGTTCGGGCCGACTGAAGCCAGCCGCGAAGACCCCGGGGTGGACATTTATCTCGAGCGGCTCGAACGCATGGATCAGGGCACCTTGCAGTCGGAAGCGACCGGCATGTCCAGAGCCATGCATGATACCGGACTGGTTTCAGCCTACCATGTGGTTTTACTCAGGCACCTGTGCGCCCATGACGATGTTGCCCACCTGGTTCACGATGCACTGGGACTGTCCAGCACCGGACGTGAATGCCTGTTGTGTTATCGCCCGCTGGTAATGGAACTGATCGACCAGGCAATACATGCAGAAACAGCACAGGCACTGTATGGCCTGACCCTGATGCTGGAACGCGGCATTCTGTATCAGTCGCCTGTGGCGCCGGCGTTGTGGCGGCAATTGTCACTGACGCTCAACCCGGTGGCGCAGGACAGACTGAAACTGGCTTACGGTGACGCGCAGCCGCCTCGGGTACGGTTGCTGGAAGGTGTGCTGTGCATGCTCGGTTTGCCTCTGGGCGTGGGGCAGGGCAACAACCCGACCTGTCAGTCTGCCAGAGCGCTGTCCATGTGGGCCTACAATGACCCGGACTACATGCTGCAGATGGTGGTCTGGGCGGCACGTGACGATGAAATTGTCATGCATTTTGAGGGGCAGGCCATCTCATCGCGCGACAGTCAGGCCGGGCTGGCGTCCGGCCTGGTGCTGGATCTGGATCCGGTGTCGCTGCTGGTGGTGCCACACCTGGACCGGATCTACGCCGAAATGGGCCGTCGTTGCGTCGGCCGTGATGAAGACCCGCACCGCTGGATCAACCCCGAGTTCCACGGCTGGTGGACCGGCCGCGGCTTCCGGATTGCGGTCGATATCGCCACCGGTCAGCTGCAGAAGCTTGATGAGTTCCTGCGCTATTTTTACGCATCCTACCATCCATACTTCAACGACAATCAGCCCGTCATTCACCCGCAGCCTGCCGGCATAGCGGTCACTGACACTGCTGGGCGCTTCATCGGCTGGCATGCCATCACCATTCAGCGCGTGGTCCTGGACCCCGATCAGGTCATGCGGGTGTACTTCTACAACCCGAACAATGACAGTGGCCAGGACTGGGGGCATGGGGTTGTGGTCAGCACGGCAGGCAGCGGCGAGCGATTTGGTGAGGCATCATTACCGTTTGAGCAGTTTGCCTCGCGTCTGTATATTTTTCATTATGACCCTCTGGAGCCCGGCAACCCTGAGGCGGTTGAGCAATCCCTGCTCGATGGCATAGCGGCCGATGTTCAACAAAGCTGGGCCGCCGCAAGAATCCCGGAAATCTGACATCATTGTGTTACCCGTCTGGTGTATCATGATGCCCGGATAATGGCTGCGGACGAACATCAGCGGGCGGCAAGGATCATTGGTGTGAAGCAGGTAATGCAAAGACGGTTTGGTGAATGGCCGGTCACAGGCAAAGAGCAGCGCACAGCCTGGCTGGCCCTGATTCTGACGGCGATGGCTTTGCTGATGCCAGGGCAGGTGATGATGGCCATGCTGGCAGTTGCCGAGCCGGCGCTGGAGGCACTGCGTCAATGGCGCGACAGCTGGTGGCCCTGGCCGGCTTCGGCTCCCGTCGACGGCGGGCTGGCGCTCGACAAGATCATTCATTTTCTGCTGTTTGCCATGTGTGCCTTGCTGGCCTGCAGAGCCTGGCTATCGGCGGTGAGTGGCATTTATATTGCGCTACTTTTGCTGGCGTTTGCCGGATTCACCGAAGTCATGCAATACCTGGTGCCCGGTCGCAGCATGAGCCTGGGTGACATGATTGCAGACACCCTGGGGATTTTGGCGGGTGCAGGTATCTGGCAAGGGTACCGGCGTGTGACGATCCGCCCCGGCAGCAGCACGACATGACCTTTGAGGACTGACATGAAAATTCTGATTACAGGGACGGCAGGATTTATCGGATCACACCTGGCCCAGCGACTACTGGCCAGGGGTGATGACGTGGTGGGCCTGGACAGCATCAACGATTACTACGACCCCCGCGTTAAGTATGGCCGACTGGCACAGGCCGGCATTGGTGAAACGGATATACCCTTCAACACCATGCTGCAATCTGCCACGTCACCGGGCTATCGCTTTGTCCGCATGCAACTCGAAGACAGTGCCGCAATGCAGTCGCTGTTCAAGGCAGAGCGTTTTGATGCGGTGTGCAATCTGGCGGCTCAGGCCGGCGTCCGTTATTCTCTGGAAAATCCGCGGGCTTATGTTGATGCCAACATCGTTGGCTTTCTCAATATTCTGGAAGCCTGCCGTGATCACGGCGTCAACAATCTCAGTTATGCCTCCAGTTCGTCAGTGTATGGTCTCAATGAAAGTCTGCCATTCTCCACGCACGACAACGTTGACCACCCCATCAGCCTGTATGCCGCCAGCAAGAAGTCCAATGAACTGATGGCACATACCTATTCACACCTGTTCGGCATCCGCACCACAGGGCTGCGGTTTTTTACCGTTTACGGGCCCTGGGGACGGCCGGACATGGCCCTGTTTCTGTTCACCAAGGCGGCGCTGGCAGGAGATCCGATCAAGGTATTCAACAATGGTGATATGCTGCGCGACTTTACCTACATTGATGACATTGTCGAAGGCGTGGTCCGTGTCATTGACAACCCTGCACAAATCAACACCGCCTGGAACGCTGCGCAACCGGATCCGGGTTCCTCATCAGCGCCGTTCAAGATCTACAACATTGGCAATAACAACCCGGTCAAGCTGATGGATTTTATCGAAGCCATCGAAACCGCCATTGGCAAACCCATTGACAAGGTCATGATGCCATTGCAAGCCGGTGATGTTCCTGCAACCTTTGCCGATGTCGATGACCTGGTTGCTGACATGGATTACAAACCAGCGACGCCCGTGCAGGAAGGCATTGACAATTTTGTACGTTGGTACCGCGATTTTTTTAACGTCTGATTCAGGAGAATACCATGATTACACTGCACCACTTGCGCGTCGGACGATCAATTTTCACCGTCTGGCTACTCGAAGAGCTGGGCGTAGATTATGAGCTTAAGGTCTATCACCGCGACCCGAAAACCATGCGTGCACTCGATGATCTCAAGCAGATTCATCCCTTGGGGAAATCACCGGTGATCGACGACGACGGCTTGATTGTCTCTGAATCCGGCGCGATCACCTCCTATTTGCTGGAGAAATTCGATCAGAACAACAAATTCGCGCCGCCGCGCTCTGACCTGAGCGCATGGGGCACGTTTACCCGTTGGCTGCATTACCCGGAGGGGTCGGTTTTCACACCTTTACTGATTCGTATGCTGCTGATGCGCAGCGGCCAGCCTCACGAATTCCTGCAGGGCTTCAGTGACAAGGAAATTGCCCTGCACATGAATCATATTGCTGATCAGTTGGCGGACAATGAGTTTATTCTGGGTGACACGTTCAGCGCTGCGGATATTGGTATCAGCTATATGGTCTCGATGGCTAAACGACTGGGCGTGTCTGCGCAATACCCGACGCTGGAAGCCTATCTCGATCGCAATCAGAGCCGACCGGCGTGGATTTCCGCGATCGAGCGTGCCGTTGAATAATATGCCGGCGACTGATTTTGCCTCACTGCAGCTGAAGCCCGAATTGTTTGCCAACCTGGAAACACTGGGCTATCAGCACATGACACCGATTCAGGCCCTGAGTCTGCCGCCGGTGCTGGCCGGCCGGGATGTCATCGGACAGGGTAAAACCGGCTCGGGCAAGACAGCCGCTTTTGGACTGGGACTGTTACAGAAACTGGATGTGCAGCGCTTTCGTATCCAAACCCTGGTGCTGTGCCCGACTCGCGAACTGGCCGATCAGGTAGCTGTGGAAATTCGCAAGCTGGGACGTGGTCTGCACAACGTCAAGGTACTGACGTTATGCGGTGGGGCCGCCATTGGCCCGCAGATAGGATCACTCGAACATGGCGCACACATCATCGTGGGCACGCCCGGACGCATTGATGATCACCTGCGCAAGGGTACTCTGACGCTGGCTGATGTCGATACACTGGTCCTCGATGAAGCTGACCGCATGCTGGAAATGGGGTTCCAGGACTCACTTGAAGCGATTGTCGCGCATGTCCCGGCCACGCGTCAGACCCTGCTGTTCAGCGCCACGTTTGCCGAAAACATACAGCGCATTGCCAGGGGCATGATGCGTGATCCGGTGATGGTAGAGGTGCAGGCTGACGACGACATCTCAAGCATCGACCAGCGCTTCCACAAAGTCGACACCGGCACGGACCGGTTCACGGCTTTGCGGTTGCTGTTGCAGGATATCAGGCCCGAATCGGCGCTGGTATTCTGCACCACCAAGCGCGATGTTGATGATGTCTGCCAGCAGCTTCAGCGCCACAACTTCAGTGCGCTGGCCCTGCATGGCGACATGGAACAGCGCGACCGCGAGCGTACCCTGATCCTGTTCAGCAACAACAGCGTGTCAGTGCTGGTTGCAACCGACGTGGCAGCCCGCGGACTGGATATCGAGGCACTTGATCTGGTGGTCAACTATCATCCGGCCAGAGATACCGACACCCATGTTCATCGAATCGGTCGCACCGGCCGGGCCGGCAGCCAGGGCCTGGCCTGCACGCTGTTTGATGATTCCGACGCCCACAAGATTGCCAGGCTGGCAGTACAGGGTGATCCGCTCAAGGATCCACATCCTTTGCCCCCTCTATCCCTGCTTGATATAAAAACTCCCTACCCGGCCATGCAAACCCTGCAAATAGACGGCGGCAAAAAACAGAAACTGAGACCTGGAGACATTGTCGGGGCGCTGACTAACGGCGGCGACATCAACTTCGCACAAATCGGCAAGATCAATGTGACCGACAACAGCGCGTATGTTGCGGTGCACCATGACATTGCCAGGCTGGCGCAAAACAAGCTCGGTGAAGGTAAGCTGAAAGGCCGCTCATTCCGCGTCCGCAAACTGTGACGATTTATCCGCCGCTGCGCGAGTAGTGCTTGGTGGCGGTTCATTGATTGGCTACAATCGAATGCTTACAACACGTCTTGCGAGGTCACAATGATAGACACGAACAAGTTGCTGGAACAATTTATGGGCGGCAATGCCGGCGCCGGGCAGAGTGCTGGCAAGTCCCCCCGCACCGGTGGTGGTTTTGCCAAGGGCGCGGTCGCAGGCGGCGTGCTGGGCTTACTGGTCGGCAACAAGAAGGTCAGGAAAATGGGGGGCGGCATGCTGGCGTACGGAGGCGCTGCCGCGGCCGGGGCACTGGCATTCAAGGCCTACCAGAACTGGCAGCAGGGCAAACAGGTGACCACTGCGCCAATGGCGACAGAACAGGATATGCAGCACGTCGATGCCCGCTTTTTGCCGCAACAGGCTGCCAGCGCCGACACCGGTGGCCAGTTCGCGTTAACCCTGGTCATGGCCATGATTGCCGCCGCCAAAGCCGATGGTCACATCGATGCCAAAGAGCAGACCCACATTTTCGAGCAGGTGGAAACCATGTCTCTGGACGCGGAAAGCAAAGGTTTTGTCTTTGACGCGCTACGCCAGCCCGCCGACATGGCGCAGATTGCCAGTCAGGTTCAGGGTATTGAGCAGGCCGCCGAGGTTTATCTGGTTTCCCGGTCAGTACTGGATATTGATCACCCGGCAGAACGGGCCTATCTGCAGGCATTGGCGCATCGCCTGGCATTGCCCACGGATCTGGTGGCCCATCTGGACCACCAGGTCACCGGCGAGTAATCAGCGGCGCAAGGATGCCCCGCGCCCAATGGCGTAGTAGGTCAGGCCGGCGTCTTTGACCGTCTGCGGGTCGTAGACGTTACGGCCATCAAAAATCACCTTGTCAGTCAGCGCTTCTGCCAGCCAGTCAAAACTGGCTGCGCGGAAATGTTGCCATTCCGTGCACACAATCAAGGCGTCGGCACCCACCAGGGTGGCATCACGCGTTCCCACCAGGCGCAGATCGCTGCGCTGGCCGTAGAGTCGCTCAACTTCCTGCATGGCTTCCGGGTCATAGGCCTGAACAATCGCACCGGCATCCCACAGGGCTTCCATGATGACCCGGCTGGGCGCTTCGCGCATGTCGTCGGTTTTGGGCTTGAAGGCCAAACCCCAAATGGCAAATGTCTTGCCCTGAAGATTGTCCTGGTAATGCTGTTTGATGAGATCCACCAGGCGCTGCTTTTGTCGGTTATTGACTGATTCGACCGCTTGCAGAATACTCATCTGGATACCATTTTCACGCCCGGTACGCTCCAGAGCCTGAACGTCCTTGGGAAAGCAGGAGCCACCGTAGCCGATACCCGGGTAAATGAACTGGTAGCCGATACGGGGATCAGAGCCAATACCGTGACGGACCTGTTCAACATCTGCGCCCAGCAATTCAGCCAGATTGGCAATCTCATTCATGAAGCTGATCTTGGTCGCGAGCATGGCATTGGCCGCGTATTTGGTCAATTCGGCGGCACGGATATCCATGACAATCATGCGATCCGAGTTGCGATTGAAGGGCGCATACAGTTCAGTCATCTGTTTGCGCACCTGGGGCGAGTCGGTGCCCACAACGATACGGTCGGGTTTCATGAAATCATTGACAGCGGCACCTTCCTTGAGGAACTCAGGGTTGGAGGCGATGCGCACGGTCAATGACGAGCCGCGCGCATCCAGCTGTGCCTGGGCCGCTTCACGGACTTTTTCGGACGTGCCCACGGGCACGGTCGACTTGGTAACGATGGTTTTGTCGGTGGTCATCAGGCGTCCGATTTCAGATGCCACTGCCAGCACATATTGCAGATCCGCAGAGCCATCCTCATCGGGCGGCGTACCGACGGCAATAAACAGCAGATCGGCAAATCCCACTGCCTCGGCAGCATTCGCCGTAAAGTGCAGATTGCCCAGTTTGCTGTTTTCAACGACCATCGACTCCAGGCCAGGTTCGTAAATGGGAATGATGCCCTGTTGTAGCCTTGCAATTTTGTCTGCGTCAACATCCATGCACATGACCTGGTGCCCCGAGTCCGCCAGGCAGGTTCCGGAGACCAGGCCCACGTAACCGGTACCAAAAATCGTAACCTTCATATGATTGCAATCCCTTCATTAAATTGGTGCTGCAAGTCTAGTGCAACAACAGTGTCACTGTCATGACATAATCCTGAAAACGCTCAACTATGGAAAAACGCCCGGATCTGCTCACGCTTGGCCATGGCATCCGCGATACCCAGATCCATGAGTTCCTGGCAATAGTCTTTTTCAAACATCAGCAGACTGGCAATTGAACTGGCATTGGTGTCACGGATAAATAATCTGATGGAGCGCGGCAGCGAGCTGTAGTGGTCCTCGGCAATCCGGTTGAGATCCAGACTCGGGGTGATATCCAGCAATTCCACAGGACGCACATCCAGGTCTGCAGAGGGTTGGCACTTGGGGATCATGGCATTGTATCGGCGCAGAACCGCCATATCACTTTCCAAGGTGTCGACAAAAGCGCTGTTCAATACATGTCCGATAATCTGGGACAGGGAAGGGTGATTGATCTGGTCACCCTTGGCCGGGCGTCGGGTGGCACTGCCGCTGACGCCAATGGCCAGGATTTTTTGCGCGCCCATATGGATGGCGGGACTCAGGGGCGCCAGCTGGCGAATGGCACCGTCACCAAAAAATTCTCTGTTAATACGCACAGCCGGGAACAGTGTCGGTATGGCAGTGGACGCGAGCAGGTGGCGGTGACGCAGATCGGTACGGATGCCCAAGCGGTGCGGACGGTGCCAATTGGGGATGTCCCGGGTACTCTGAAAGAACGATACCGACTCACCGCTGGTATACCCGGATGCGGTGACCACCAGGCTGTCCAGATGGCCGGCCGCCATGTTGCTGTTGATGCGTTCGAGGCGCAATACCTCCTGCAACAGACTTTCCAGTGGAGAATTGTCGAGCAGCGATGCCGGTATACGCCGGCGACGATTGGCTAACACGGAGAACACCCAGTTTGACGCGCTGCTGATCAGACCCACCGAATCCAGTTTGTAGATCTGATCGCTGCGCATGTTGCCCCAGACATACTCCAGCATGCGGATGCCAGTGCGAAACTTGTGTGCCTGCGTGGCGATGGCAACGGCATTCAGCGCACCGGCAGAGGTGCCGGAGATGATGGCGAACGGATTGGCCGCATCCTTGCCCAGGACAGTCGCAATGCCGCGCAGGGCCCCCACCTGATAGGCAGCGCGAGCGCCACCACCGGACAATACCAGGGCCCTTTGGGTGTGCGTATCGGTTTCTGGATGTGGCGATTGCATGGTGTGGTTTTACCTTTGCGGGCAGCTTTGCCTGGACAACGATTCCAGCGTAGAATTCTACCCCGCCGGCGCTGAAATACCAGCGTCATACAGGATGGGCTGCATGTCTGACAAAAAAAACATTGATAAACTGGTCATTGCCATATCGTCCCGCGCACTGTTCGACCTGGATGACAGTCACCGCGTTTATGAAGAGCAGGGACTTGAAGCCTATCAACAGTATCAGATCGCCCACGAAAGTGAGCCTCTGCAACCCGGTGGCGCCTTCAGTCTGGTCAAGAAGCTGCTGCACCTTAACACCCAGCTGAATACTCAGCGGGTCGAAGTCATTCTGCTGTCAAGAAACAGTGCCGATACCGGCTTGCGTATCTTCAACTCCATTGAGCACTATGGCCTGTCCATCACTCGGGCAGCATTCTCCGGTGGTGCCAGTCCCTATCGATACATTTCGGCATTCAACAGCCACCTCTTTCTGTCCATGGATGGGGCTGATGTGCGCCACGCACTGGAGCAGGGGGTAGCGGCGGCAACCATTCTACCCTCCGCAACGACCATGGCCAGCGATGACCGGGTCAAGTTTGCCTTTGATGGTGACGCCGTGCTGTTCTCCGATGAAGCCGAGCGCATCTATAAAAGTGAAGGCCTCGAAGCATTTGCCCGCAGTGAAAAACAGTCAGCCAATCACCCGTTGTCAGGGGGCCCCTTCAAGCCCTTTCTGGCGGCCTTGCAACAACTGCAGATGGCGTTTGCGCCCGGTGAATCGCCGATCAGAACCTGCCTGGTGACGGCACGTTCGGCCCCCGCCCATGAACGCGTGGTGCGAACATTACGGGCCTGGAATATCCGCATTGATGAGTCATTGTTTCTGGGCGGCATGGACAAGGGGGTGTTCCTCAAGGCATTTGATGCTGACGTCTTTTTTGATGACCAGGAAGGCCACTGCGACTCGGCTCGCCATCACGTGGCCACAGGGCATGTCCCCCATGGCGTCGCCAATGAAAGTCCACTGGCGGGTGCCCCCTCGACCGACCAAACCGGTTCCGGGCAGGGCCAGGGCAAGGGACAGGGCAAGGGAAAGACATGAAGCTGCAGCAACTACGTTACATCTGGGAAGTCTCCCGACAAAACCTCAGCGTTTCCGCGGCAGCCCAGCACCTGTTCACGTCCCAGTCAGGCATGAGCAAACAGATTCTGGCACTGGAAGAGGAGCTGGGGGTCAAGATATTCATGCGCAACGGCAAACATCTGGTCGGCATGACCGAGGCCGGGCAGGCAATTGTCGCGATGGCGGGAGAAGTGCTGCAGAAAACAGACAATATCACCCGTCTGGCCGCGGAATTCGGTGATGACAGCGCCGGCAGCCTGGTCATTGCCACAACGCATACGCAGAGCCGCTATGTGTTGCCGCCAGTCATTTCAGCATTCATAAAAAAGTATCCGAATGTGTCCCTGCAACTGCATCAGGGAACCCCGTACCAGATTGCAGAAATGGCTGCCAAAGGCTCAGCGGATTTTGCCATCGCCACCGAGGCCATGGACAAATTCCGGGATCTGATGATGATGCCCTGCTATCGCTGGAACCGCTCAGTGCTGGTGCCCAGAGGCCATCCCCTGACGCAGTTGGACAGGCTGACGCTGGCAGATGTCGCCGCCTATCCACTGGTCACTTACGTGGTGGGTTTTACCGGCCGCGCTCGGCTGGACGACGCCTTTGCCCATGCCGGTCTGAGTCCCCGAGTGGTATTTACCGCCGTGGACGCCGATGTGATCAAAACCTATGTCCGGCTGGGCATGGGTGTCGGCATCATCGCCAACATGGCTTACGATGCAACCCGGGACAATGATCTGGTCGCCCTCAATGCCAGTGCGCTGTTCGATTACAGTGTTACGCGCATCGGGTTCCGGCGCGGCACGCTGTTGCGTGCCTACATGGTGGAATTCATGCGTATGTTTGCCGGCCATCAGGCTGATCCGACAGTGGAGCAGGTCATCCGGTGTCATCATCAACCGGAGATAGACGCGCTATTTGCCGATACGGTATTGCCCGAACTCGATAGCATGCCAACCATCACTCGATAATATTGACCCGATGCAACCCACACTCCTTGGCAGTGGCTTCTTCCCACCACCATCGACCTTCCCGTTCATGTTGATTGGGGCCGATGGGTCGGGTGCAGGGTTGACAACCAATGCTTACAAAACCCTGGTCATGCAGCGGATTGTAGGGCAGGTCAAACATACGAATATAATCCCAGACATCTTTTGAGCGCCAGTTGGCAAAGGGGTTGAACTTCAATAAGGTTTTACCTGGCGCCGCAAACACGGTGTCAAGCTGAGCCACCGGCACATCCGTGCGGGTCGGGCTCTGATCCTTGCGCTGACCGGTGATCCAGGCATCCACACCGGCAAGCTGGCGGCGCAGCGGCTCGGTCTTGCGAATAGAGCAACATTCCTCGTGCCCGTCCTGATAAAAACTGAACAGACCTTTGTCGCTGGTCAGTCTCTGAATGGCAGTGGTATCGGGATACAGAAACGCCAGATCGAGATCATATTTCTGCCTGACCTGGTCGATAAACCGATAGGTTTCCACATGCAGACGCCCGGTATCCAGCGTGAATACCTTGATGTCCTTGTGCAGTTTCCAGGCCATGACCACCAGGGCCACGTCTTCTGCACCACTGAATGAAACCACAATGCCGGGAATATCCGCGAGCACCTGCTGCAAGATTTCCCGGGGTTCCATGTTGTTGAATTTTTCATTTATTTCAACAATGTTTTCGGCATTTATCATGTGCAACCTTCAATTCTGTTGGGCGCGTACAACAACGATTCAGCGGTACCCGGGCATGGGCCAGGCGGCGCTGTCGCAACATTGTAGGGCGCAATGCCATTGCTTGCACGTTTTTGTCGGCCCGAAAGCGTTGCCAGGCTGGTATGTCGGACGTGGTATCTATAAAATTGGCGGCCTGCATCGGTAGCGACTTTGCCGGGCGACTTAACTGATGACTAATGAAGAGGGGTATATTGCGTGGAGATCGCCTGTCTGGACCTAGAAGGTGTGCTGATTCCGGAAATCTGGATTGATTTTGCGGAGCGCACAGGTATTGATGAGCTGCGGGCTACCACGCGCGATATCCCGGACTATGACGTGTTGATGCAACAGCGATTACGCATTCTGCGCGAACACAACCTGGGCCTGCCGGATATTCAGGAAGTGATCTCCGGCATGGCCCCAATGCCGGGTGCGCGCGAATTTGTTGACTGGCTGCGAGAGCGTTTCCAGGTCGTCATCCTGTCCGACACTTACTACGAGTTTGCGCAGCCGCTGATGCGACAGCTGGGTTTCCCGACGCTGTTCTGCCACCGCCTGGAGACAGACGACAGTGGCATGATCGTCAATTATCATTTACGTCAGAAAGATCCCAAACGTGAATCCGTGAAGGCCTTCCATGGTCTGAAATACCGCGTTATCGCCGCCGGAGACTCGTACAACGATACCACGATGCTGTCCGAGGCGGAGGCCGGCATTCTGTTTCGTGCACCCCACAATGTCATTCGCGAGTTTCCGCAATTCCCGGCCGTGCACGAATACGAAGCACTGAAACAGGAATTCATCAAGGCCAGCGTTCGCAGTTTATCCCTGTAAGTCCGTGCGTGCGGATACCAGCTCCAGCAGGGCAGATACCTTGTCATGGGCCTCCTGGTATTCGCGCGCCATGTCCGAATCCGCGACGATGCCGCCACCGCCCCAACAGAAGATATGATCCTGCCGGCACAATAACGTGCGGATACTGATATTGCTGTCCATGCGCCCCCGGTAGTCGCAGTAGACAATGCTGCCGCAATACACGGCGCGCGGCAGTGGCTCAAGTTCAGCAATGATCTCCATGGCCCTGATTTTCGGCGCGCCAGTAATCGAGCCGCCGGGGAAACACTGTCTTAACAAGGTAAGCGGGCTGACATCGGCGGGCAATGTACCGGTGACCGTGCTGATCAGGTGATGCACCTGGCTGAAACTGTGTAGCTTGAACAGATCCCGGGTGCGCACACTGCCGATTTCACAGACACTGCCCAGGTCGTTACGCAGCAGGTCCACGATCATCAGATTTTCGGCCCGGTCTTTTTCGCTGGCCTGCAATTCGTCACTGAGCTGTTTATCAGTCACCGGATTGCTCGACCGTTTGCGTGTCCCCTTGATGGGCTGCGTGACAACCTGGCGATCGCGAACCGACACAAAGCGTTCCGGAGACAGGCTCAGTACCTGTGCATCACCACTGTCGAAAAACGCCGAAAAGGGACTGCGACTGCCTTGCCGCAGGCGCAGGTAAGCGTGCACAGGATCGCCCTGGTATCGCGCCACAAACGCAATCGCCAGGTTAGCCTGGTAGCAGTCGCCCGCAACAATGTAGGATTTCAGTCGATCAAACGCAGCCTCATACTGCGCCGGAGACAGTTGCGCCTGGAACGCACTGACAAGGCTGAAGCCGCGTTCCGCGGGCTGGGAGACTGTGCCGTTGCCAGCTATGCTGCGCAGGACCTGGTGACGAATCTGCTCCGGGCAGTCGGGCAACACGAACAGCACCGTGGTCTGGCACTGATGATCCACGATCACCGCCCATTGATACAGGCCGCAGGTCGCCACCGGCGTCTGCCGCAGCATGCCTGTCAGCTCCGTGCCCAGGCTCTGCGCTGGCGAGTTTGCCGCAGACTCATAACCGAAGCACGCGATAACACCGCCACAAAATGGCAGCTCTGACAATTGGTTGAGTGACTCGCTGTCGGGGGCATCCTGCAGCAACAGCGTCTCCGCCGCCGCAAAAATACACGATTGCCCCGGGACAGCGCGCCAGGCAGCGTCGTCATGCCACCGCTGCTCAATGTCATCGCTGGGCGCCCCGCCCGGGCGCAGACGCAGCTGTCGGGAAGGCAGCGAGGTCAGGATGTCGTATCGGCCTTCAAGTTGACTGCCGAGACCGCTGTCCAGACAGGCTGCGCCGGGCAGGGCAGCGATTCGCCGGATCAGGGCACTGCTGTCGCGTTGATAGGGTAGGGATCGCAGTATCAGCTCGGCCATCAGGGAAGGACGTCGACTCTAATGGCAACGACCGCTGCCCTGGCCTGCACCCCGTTGGGTCCGTTAGCTGTCTCTGTGTCCTGTGCTGCATCCGTGTCCGATCTCGAATCAGCCATCGCCGGCAGTGGTTCAATCAGCTGCCAGGTACCCAGCGGGACGCGGGCAATATGGTTGCCCGAGAGGTCTGCCAGATTGGTCAGGCTGACATTGACCAGCGCGGTACCTGCCGACACGACTTCAGCCGCAATGGTGAGGCGGGGCACCCGCGCCGGGTCGTCGGACGTGCCCAGAAACACCAGTGACTCGCCTTCAATCGACTGACTCTGTTGTTGTGTATCGCTGTCCACAACATCTGCCTGGTAGGCAAAATCCACGCCTACAATCAGGCGTCGTGGCGGGCTGTCGGCCTCGGCAATGATGTCCCTGAGATGCTGAAGATTCGTCGCCGTGGTGGCAATAACCAGTTTGTCATCGATCAGGCCAATACGCCCCCTGGGGTCCAGCGCGGCATGGGCCGAGTCACGGACGCGGAGCGGATCGCGGTTCCGGACCTGAATAATATCTATCACCGCGCGCTCGCCCGTGGTTTCCTGAGCCCGGACCTCAGGTCCGGCTGGCAGCAGCAGGGCGCCGAAAACCGTCAGGGTGAGCAGCAGCGTCGTGGCACGTAAACAGACAGTCATATCTTTTCCGGTACGGTAGCGGTTTTGTAAACGCTGACAGATGCATCAGCCAATAATCAGGCAACCTCGATTGTACAGTGTCAGCAGCAACTGTGCTGCTTCCTCATCCGCATTGCAGGCCGCCACAACGTCAGGGTCCAGCGCTTCGGTGTGTCCTGGGGCACTCAGGGCCTGCAGCAGCGGCAGCAGGCGCCAGTTGCACGGATAGCATTCGCCATCAACAAACAGCTCGGCGTGTGTTTCGTCCAGCGCGTAGGCATAGCGGGAACCGGGGACCTTGAACACTTCTGCGCCGCCTTCAAGTGCATTGCGCAGGGTAATGATATCGCTGATGTCTGGGTCATCGTGGTCATGATCGACATCATCATGATGGTCACAGCAGGGTGCATGTTCGTCACTGACGTACCTGGGTGTGGTCATGGCCTTGCCAAACCACTGGCGAATCTTTTCGGGACGGTCCAGCAGACTCAGCACCCGTTCGCGCACATGCTGAACAACATCTGCTGATATTTCGCCCGAATGCAGAGGCAATTGCGGATGCACGTCAATATAGCGATGATCCTGCGTCAACTCATCAAGTACCTGATCCGCAAGTCCGCCGATCATGTCTGCGTGGGACGGGGCACGGAAGCCGACCGAGTAGGTCATGCTGTTGCCTATGGCCACACCATAATGCGAAATTCCCGGGGGCAGGTAGAGAATGTCCCCCGGATTGACTGTCCATTCCTGTTCTGCCTTGAAGTCTTTCAGCAAACGCAGACCACTGTCATCACGACGGGGCGTCATGCTGTTGCACATGGCCCCGATTTGCCAGCGTTTTTGTCCCATGCCCTGAATCAGAAACACATCATAGTAGTCAAAGTGGGGGCCAACATTGCCGCTGTCAGTGGCATAACTCACCATGACATCATCAATGCGCCAGGACGGAATGAAATCAAAGTCGGCGAGCAAGGCGCTGACCTCGTCCACCCATTGATCAACGGCTTGCACCAGCAGACTGTAATGGGTCTGCGGCAATGCCTCAAACTCGGCTTCGCTAAACGGACCCGTGCGCAACTGCCAGGCATCCTGTGCGGCATTGACCTGTACCAGCCTTGACTCCACGTCCTGCTCGCAGGCCAGGCCGGCAAGTTCTTCCGGGGTGATGGGGTCAACAAAATCCAGCTCTCCGGCACGGATCAGCAGTGGCTTTTTCTGCCAGTAGTCACGCAAAAACAGCTGCCGGTCGAAACCGGCAGGCAATAGAGATTCAGTCACGCAGTGTCCTCTTTGTCAGCCTAGATGGCTTTGGCCTGGGCGATGGCATTGCCAATATAGTTCTCCGGCCGCAACGCGCGCAGTTCCTTGCGCGCCGCTTCCGGGATATCCAGGCTGTCGATGAATGCACTGAGCACCTCGGCATTTATGGTCTGGCCACGCGTCAGCTCCTTGAGCTTTTCGTAAGGCTTTTCCACACCATAACGACGCATCACGGTCTGTATCGGTTCGGCCAGAATTTCCCAGCTGTTGTCGAGATCCGCGAGCAGGCGCTGTGGGTTCAGGCTGAGTTTGCTGAGTCCCTTTAACGTCGCGTGGTAGGCAATCAGACTGTGGGCAAAACCGGTGCCAACGCTGCGCAGCACTGTGGAGTCGGTCAGGTCGCGCTGCCAGCGGGAGATCGGCAGTTTCTCCGCCAGGTGCTGCATGATGGCGTTGGCAATCCCCAGGTTGCCTTCCGAGTTCTCGAAGTCAATCGGATTGACTTTGTGTGGCATGGTTGACGAACCAACTTCACCGGCAACGGTGCGCTGTTTGAAATAACCCAGCGAGATATACCCCCAGATGTCCCGGTCCAGGTCTATCAAAATGGTGTTGAAGCGGCAGCAGGCAGCAAACATCTCGGCAATATAGTCGTGTGGTTCAATCTGTGTGGTGTAGGGGTTCCAGTCAAGACCAAGCTTTTCCACGAAGTTTTTGGCATTGGTTTGCCAATCGATATCCGGATAGGCCGACAGGTGCGCATTGTAGTTGCCGACAGCGCCATTGATCTTGCCCATCACCGGGCTGTTGGCCAGCTGTGTCAGCTGACGCTGCATGCGGTACACCACATTGGCCAGCTCTTTGCCGACGGTGGTGGGTGATGCTGTCTGTCCATGGGTGCGCGACAGCATGGGCTGCTCGGCCGTGTCATGTGCCAGCTCACGCAGTCTGTCAAGCAGCTGATGCATGACCGGCAACATGACCAGGTCGCGACCGTCACGCAACATCAACGCGTATGACAGATTGTTGATGTCTTCCGAGGTGCAGGCAAAGTGGACAAACTCGACCTGCTGCTTGAGATCGGGGTGATCGGCAATCTTTTCCTTGATGAAGTATTCAACCGCCTTCACATCATGATTGGTCGTGCTTTCGATAGCTTTTACCCGGACCGCATCGGTCTCGGAAAAGTTCTTGATGATGCTTTCCAGCAACGCCTGACCGGCTTCACTGATCGGTGGCGCTTCGGCAATACCGGGATGTGCTGCCAGTTGCTGCAGCCAGCGGATTTCGACAATCACGCGATAGCGGATCAGGGCATATTCGCTGAAGCATGCGGCCAGCGCCTCGGTTTTGCTGCGGTAGCGGCCATCGACAGGGGATATGGCGGTGAGAGTTGAGATGCTCATGAGCCTTATGGATTCCTTGCATTGATAAAGAATGTAAACGTTCAGATAACCACTCAGCTGATCAGCTTGCGTCTGATACCGCTGAGGGTTTCTCGAATATGCTTCTTGTAAAAGAACAGGTGCCAGCGCCGACCACCCAGCTGATGCCAGAGAAACGCAGAACGTATACCGGCCAGCAGCAGTGCCCGAATCTGGTCGGCAACCACGTGGTCGCGAAGGTGTTCGGGATTACCGGCGACGTGAATACGGAAGCTCAATTTGCTGACGGTGTCCTGATACAGCCGGGCCAACGCCGAACAGTCTGCGTGCAGCGCCTGCACCGGCATGTCTGCAGGCATGGGCTCGGCACCCGCTTCGTCTGGCAGCAACTGGTGCAGCCGGTCAGCGATGGTGGCCTGCATCGCTTTTTCACCCGCCAGGCGCTGCTGCAGGACCAGCATACCCAGCATATAGCGCACCACTTCCGCGTTTTCCTTGAGGCCAGCACTGTCAAAGCTGTGCTGAAGGGTTTTAATACCCTGATTGAACTCGGCAATATTCGGGTACAGCTGGGCTACCGAGTCCGGCTCCGTCAGGTATATCGGTCGCAGGCAGGCTCGCATGGTGTGGCGCGAGGCACTGCCTTCAGTGGCCAGTTCATGAACCAGCACTGCACATTGCATCACGGCGGCAAGGGCAATGTTGCGGTATTCCCAATCGGTAAATTCAGCGGTAGTACTGCTCAATGACGCCCCCTCCCAAACAGATGTCGCCCTGGTAAAATACAATCGCCTGGCCGGGCGTGACTGCCCGCTGGGGTTGGTCAAAACTCACCCGGATCTGCGGGTGCCCAGCGTCTGGCGCCTGATCGAATTCTACCAGACAATCCTGGTCGGCCTGTCGATAGCGTATCTTGGCTGTGCAGCGCAAAGGCAGGGCCGGTGCGCGGTGATTGATCCAGGCAACCTGACTGGCCTGCAGCGCGGTCGAAAACAGGGCGGGGTGGTCACTGCCCTGGGCCACGATCAGCCGGTTGCGCTCGAGGTCTTTGCCCACCACGTACCAGGGTGCGTCATCGTGATCCTGCAGACCACCGATACCCAGACCCTGCCGTTGGCCGTAGGTATGATACATCAGTCCGTGGTGCTTGCCGATGATCTGGCCGTCGACGGTTTCGATCTCACCTGGTTGCGCCGGCAGGTATTTTTGTAGAAAATCCTTGAACTTGCGCTCACCGATAAAACAGATACCCGTGCTGTCTTTTTTGCCACTGGTGATAAAACCATGCTCCGCCGCCATGGCCCGCACGACCGGCTTCTCCAGATCGCCAAGCGGGAACAGACTACGGGCCAGGCAATCCTCACTGACCGCTGACAGAAAATAACTCTGGTCCTTGTTGTCATCCAGGCCTTTCAGTAACAGGGTTTCACCGTATTGCTGACGACGGCGGACATAGTGGCCGGTAGCAATAAAATCAGCACCCAGCACCTGTGCGTACTCGAGAAATGCCTTGAACTTGATCTCGCGGTTACACAGGATGTCGGGGTTCGGGGTTCGGCCCGCCCGGTATTCCGCCAGAAAGTGTTCAAACACCCCATCCCAGTATTCGGCTGCGAAGTTGGCCGTGTGCAGGTGTATCCCCAGCCGCTCACACACGGCCTGGGCATCGGCCAGATCAGCCCTGGCCGTGCAGTACTCGGTGTCATCGTCCTCTTCCCAGTTTTTCATGAACAGGCCTTCTACCTGATAACCCTGCTGCATCAGCAACAGTGCGGCCACGGAGGAGTCCACACCACCGGACATGCCGACAATGACTTTGATGCTGTTGTTCATGCGCGCCCCAGATCACGGACCAGGTTAAGGGGATAGACCTGACCGGCCAGGTAATCCTCAATCACCGCGATCACGGCCGGGCTGCGCAGCTGGTCCTGTCGGGCCTGCAATTCAGCCAGGGTAAACCAGTGAGTACGGACAATATCGCCGTCCAGCGAGCGACCGGTATCATGGCGCAGCGCGCGCGCCACAAAACAGTTGCGGATATAACAGATCCCGGTGGCCGCCGATTCACTTTGGTAAACGCCAATGAAACCGGTCAACTCGACATGCCAGGCGGTTTCTTCCAGCGCTTCGCGCACGGCCGCCAGGGCCAGGGATTCATCGGGCTCCAGGTGCCCGGCCGGCTGGTTGAAGACCACGCGGCCAGCATTGATTTCTTCGACGATAAGAAATTGCGGCGCGCCGGTTGCTGCCGGATTTTCTACCACAACGGCAACCGTCTGATGGGGATACCAACTCATACAGGGCTCTTTCTGCGTGTCCAGTCAGGTTTCGCGACATGCACCGCGTGCTGCGGCAATGTCCTGGATGGGTCATTTACAGGGCCGGTAGTGTACCGGAAAACACCGGAAAATGCCTCCACTTCCTCGGCGATACGGGTGATAATGCCACTGCAATGACAACCATCGACGACTGGAAAGACAATGACTGAATTAACCCACCTGGATGCCCAGGGCCATGCGCGCATGGTTGATGTCGGCGGCAAGGCGGTCACCTCGCGGGTCGCAACGGCTGAAGCCGAAATCCGCATGCATGCTGATACCCTGGCCCTGATTGCCGGCGGCGGCCATAAAAAAGGGGATGTGCTGGCTGTCGCCCGAATCGCAGGCATACAGGCCGCCAAAAAATGTGCAGACCTGATTCCCTTGTGCCATCCTTTGATGCTGACGTCCGTCAGTGTGGCGTTTGAGCTCGACACCGCCAACTGTCGGGTGCTGATCGCGGCCAGTTGCGCCCTGGACGGCAAGACCGGGGTCGAAATGGAGGCCCTGACCGCCGCCTCCGTCGCCGCGCTCACTATCTACGACATGTGTAAAGCGGTAGATAAGAACATGGTCATCGGGGACATCCGGGTGATGGAGAAAAAAGGCGGAAAATCCGGTGATTACAACAGAAAGGCAGAATAGTTATCATGTTTAGCATTCAATATTTCGCGAGCGTCCGGGAGCAGCTCGGCAGTGCCGGAGAAACGCTTGAAGCGTCCGGACAGATCCATACCGTGGCCGACCTGACGGCCATGCTGGCGGCACGGGGCGGGGCCTGGACGGTGCTGGAGGATCGCCACGCGGTGCTGGTTGCTGTTGACCAGACAGTTGCCGATCGCAACCGGGCGCTGACCGGCCACGAGGAAGTTGCTTTTTTCCCGCCGATGACCGGAGGCTAACGATGGCAACGATGATTCGCGTCGATGTGCAGCAAGCGGATTTTGATCTGTCAGCCGAATACGCGCTGATCCGCGATATCGCCGTCAATCCCGGCGCCATCACTCTGTTCAGCGGCCTCGTGCGTGAACTGCCGGACAGCCCGCCGACTGGCCAGAGCCTGACCCTTGAGCACTACCCGGGCATGACCGAAAAAGCCCTGCAGGCCATCGCCGAGCAGGCCGCAGACCGCTGGCCGCTCTCGGTGTGCCGCATCATACATCGCGTGGGCACGTTGTTGCCAAGCGAGCAGATTGTGCTGGTGGCAACGGCCAGTCAGCATCGGGAGGCAGCGTTCGACGCCGCACACTTCATCATGGATTACCTGAAGACGTCAGCACCGTTCTGGAAAAAACAGGTAACCGCAGACAAGGATTACTGGGTGGAAAGCCGGGACGCTGATCATCGGGCGGCAGCGCGCTGGCAGTCACCGTCCGACTCCTGACAACCACGGTAGCCTGACAGGCACTACCGCCACCAGCCAGCGGGCAGGGTGATCACCCGGTACTCGCCCGGCTGCAGGTCACCCAGGTGCCAGTCGCCGATGCGTTGCCGGATCAGCCGCAGGGTCGGCAGCCCGACTGCCGCGGTCATTCGGCGAACCTGACGGTTACGCCCCTCATACAGGGTCAAGGCCAACCAGGACGTCGGGATCAGTTTGCGCTCGCGGATGGGAGGCGTGCGCGGCCAGACCAGTTGCTCCACCTGCTGCGCCGGCAGCCTTTCTGCCTGCGCCGGCCGGCTCCGTCCATCCTTGAGCGCTACCCCCTGACGCAGACACTGCAGGGCGTCTTCAGCAAGCAACCCTTCGACCTGAGACCAGTAGACTTTGCCCAGTTTATGACGAGGGTTACTGATGCGCTGCTGGGTCGCGCCACAATCGGTCAGCAGCAACAGGCCTTCTGAATCTTTGTCCAGACGGCCGGCCGGATAAAAACCGGGGGCTTGCAGATAATGCGCCAGTGTCTGTTCCGGCACGTCGCCGGTAAATTGCGACAGCACGTTGAACGGTTTGTTGAACAGGATGAGTTGCGGCATGGGCCGTATTATAGCTGAATTGGGCGTCCTGCAGCACAGTGCTATACTCTGCGCCTTCAGCAGCCAGGTTGAGCAGGGGAATGGAATGGCCTATCAACATGCATCGGTGCCGGGCGACGGCAGCAGCATCCGCATCAACGACGACGCCTCACTGGACGTGCCTGATAATCCCATTATTCCGTTTATCGAAGGGGATGGCATCGGCGTCGACATTACCCCCACGATGATCAACGTGGTTAATGCCGCCGTGGCAAAAGCCTATGCCGGCCGGCGCAACATCAAATGGATGGAGATTTTTGCCGGCGAAAAGGCAGCGGCTACCTACGACGGTGACTGGTTTCCGGCGGAAACCCTGACGGCATTGAAGGAATTTGTGGTCGGTATCAAAGGGCCGCTGACCACGCCGGTGGGCGGTGGTTTTCGCTCACTGAATGTGGCACTGCGCCAGGAACTCGACCTGTACACCAGTCTGCGCCCGGTGAAATGGTTTAAAGGTGTGCCGTCACCACTGCGCGAGCCCCACAAGACCGATATGGTCATTTTCCGGGAGAATTCCGAGGATATCTATGCCGGTATCGAATGGCAGGCCGGCTCCCCGGAAGCGCAGAAGGTCATTGATTTTCTGGAGAATGACATGGGCGTCAACAAAATCCGTTTCCCACAGGACTGTGGTATCGGGGTAAAACCGGTTTCCAGAGAAGGGTCCGAGCGACTGATAAGGGCTGCCCTTCAATACACCATAGACCAGAACCGCTCCTCACTGACACTGGTGCATAAAGGCAACATCATGAAATTCACCGAAGGTGCCTTCAAGGACTGGGGGTACGCCCTGGCTGTGCGGGAATTCGGTGCGACGCCGCTGGACGGAGGGCCCTGGCTACAGATGCCGAACCCCGGAACCGGCGAGCCGGTGATTATCAAGGATGTCATTGCCGACGCCATGTTGCAGCAGGTACTGATGCGCCCGGAAGACTACTCGGTGATCGCCACTCTGAATCTGAACGGAGATTACCTGTCTGATGCCCTGGCGGCGCAGGTCGGCGGTATTGGCATCGCCCCGGGCGCCAATATAGGCACCACTGTGGCACTGTTTGAGGCGACGCATGGTACGGCGCCCAGATACGCAGGGCAGGACCGCGTCAATCCCGGGTCGCTGATCCTGTCAGCAGAGATGATGTTGCGGCACCTGGGCTGGAACGATGCCGCCGATCTGATTGTCCAGGGCATGAACGGTGCCATCGGGGCGCGTACGGTGACCTACGATTTCGCCCGCAAGATGGACGGTGCAACTTTGCGCACATGCTCGCAGTTTGGCAACGATGTCATTGCTCACATGTGACCGGCTCGTGCCCCGGAAACGCAAAACGGCGATAGCCACTGAACCTGGCTATCGCCGTTCGGTCAGACCGGCAGGGTCAGGCTTGTTGCTGCTGTTCTGCTGGTCTGATATTGGTGGCGTGCAGTCCCTTGGGACCTTCCAGAGTCTCGAATTCAACGGGCTGTCCCGCTTTGAGTGTTTTGTAGCCGTCCATGCCAATCGCCGAGTAGTGCGCGAACAGGTCGCTGCCACCGTCATCCGGCAGGATGAAACCAAAACCCTTTGCGTTGTTAAACCACTTTACTTGCCCCGTAGCCATTGTAATACTCCGTTCTACGTATAATTTTATTGTAATTGTCGTACACGTCGGGTTCTTCGACCCTAAGTGTTATCCTTAACGGGTTTTTCCGTCCCTGTCAAAACGTATTATTCACCATTTTTGTCTAATTGCAACAGGTTGTAATCCCGCAGTAGACTAAAGTGGCTTGTGATAACCTAGTTTCATCCCCATATTACATTCAGGTTAGCCGTGAATTGGTAGTAAACACTATGTCTGACGAGAAGTTGAATAACCCGGACGATGGTCGCGAAGGCGACCTGGCAACGGCAGCCAGCAAGCCGAAGCTGGCCAAGCCGCCACTGTACAAGGTCCTGATTTTTAATGACGACTACACACCCATGGACTTTGTGGTGGTCATTCTGGTGGAGTTTTTCCATATGCCAACCGAAAAAGCCACCCAGATCATGCTCAAGATCCACACCGAAGGGAAAGCTGTGTGTGGTGTATACAGCAGGGATGTCGCAGAAACCAAAGCGCAGCAGGTCAATGATTTTTCGCGAGAGAACAATCAGCCTCTGCTGTGCCATGTTGAGGTTGATCAGTGAGTTCAGTTGGGCTTATGCTGACTAGAAGGCGTGCGCTTATCGTATCGCCGGGGAGAACAAAGCGATGTTAAGTCGGGATTTGGAAGTAACCCTGAACAGTGCTTTTTCCAGCGCTCGTGGCAGGCGTCATGAATACATGACCGTTGAGCACCTGTTGCTCGCCTTGCTTGATAACGATGTAGCAGTGGACGTTTTACTGCACTGCGGCGCTGACCTGGCCCGCCTGCGCGCCAATCTGGTCGACTATATCGACAGCACCACACCGGTGGTGCCCGACGATGAGACCGAGCGCGAAACCCAGCCGACACTTGGCTTTCAGCGCGTCCTGCAACGCGCCGTGTTTCATGTGCAGTCGTCCGGCCGCCAGGAAGTCAGTGGCGCCAATGTGCTGGTCGCCATCTTCAGTGAACAGGAAAGCCAGGCCGTATACCTGCTCGGCCAGCAGGACATCGCGCGCCTGGATGTGGTGAATTACATCAGCCATGGCATCAGCCGGCACGCCGCCGGCGACGGCGGCATGGGGCAGGGCGCCCAGGACGGACAACAGCAGGAAGCGCAGGAGGGTGACGAAGACAGCACCGGTTCTGCCAGCGCACTGGACACCTACGCCACCAACCTCAATGACATGGCACGCCAGGGCAAGATTGATCCGTTGATTGGTCGGGAAAAGGAAGTAACCCGGGTTATCCAGGTCCTGTGCCGACGTCGCAAGAACAATCCGTTGCTGGTGGGCGAGTCGGGCGTGGGCAAGACCGCGGTCATTGAAGGGCTGGCACGGCAGATTGTCGAAGATCAGGTGCCCGACGTGTTAAAGGGCAGTGTCATCTACTCTCTGGATCTGGGCGCGCTGCTGGCCGGGACCAAGTATCGCGGTGATTTTGAAAAACGCTTTAAAACCCTGCTGGCCGAGCTGAAGAAAAAGCCCGAGTCAGTCCTCTTTATTGACGAGATTCATACCATCATTGGCGCTGGCGCCGCGTCCGGAGGCGTGATGGATGCCTCCAACCTGCTCAAGCCGATTCTCACGTCGGGCGATCTGCGCTGTGTGGGCTCGACAACCTACCAGGAATATCGGGGCATTTTCGAAAAGGACCGCGCGCTGTCACGCCGCTTCCAGAAGATTGATGTGGAAGAACCCGATGTTGAAACTACCTACAAAATTCTCAAGGGCCTGAAGTCACGTTTTGAAGAACACCACGAACTGCGCTACAGCGACAACGCGCTGCGCGCCGCCTCGGAATTGGCGGGACGGTATATCAACGACCGCTTCATGCCGGACAAGGCCATTGATGTCATTGACGAAGCCGGGGCATGGCAGCGCCTGCTGCCCGAGAGCCGGCGCAAGAAACTCATCCAGGCGACGGACATGGAAAAGGTGGTGGCGTCCATCGCCCGCATTCCGCCACAGCACGTCACCACGTCCGATGTGGAAAACCTGAAAACCCTGGAAACCAACCTCAAGATGGTGGTGTTTGGCCAGGACGAGGCCATCGGCTCACTGGCGACCGCCATCAAATTGTCACGGGCAGGCCTCAATACGCCAGACAAGCCCATTGGTTCCTACCTGTTCTCCGGCCCCACCGGGGTCGGCAAAACCGAAGTCAGCCGGCAACTGGCCCGCATCATGGGCATTGAACTGCTGCGCTTTGACATGTCCGAATACATGGAGCGTCACACGGTGTCGCGCCTGATCGGGGCGCCCCCGGGGTATGTCGGGTTTGATCAGGGGGGGCTGCTGACCGAAGCCGTTACCAAACACCCACATTGTGTGCTGTTGCTCGACGAAATTGAAAAAGCACACCCCGATGTATTCAACATCCTGCTGCAGGTCATGGATCATGGCACACTGACCGACAATAACGGCCGTAAAGCGGATTTCCGTAATGTCATCCTGATCATGACCACCAATGCCGGTGCGCAGGAAATGTCCCGCGCCTCCATTGGTTTCACCCATCAGGACCACAGTACCGACGGCATGGAAGTGATCAAGAAGAGTTTCTCGCCGGAATTCCGGAATCGGCTTGATGCCGTGGTGCAGTTCGGGCCGCTTAACAGGGAAACCATCCGCACCGTGGTGGAAAAATTCCTGGTCGAGCTACAGGTGCAGCTCGACAGCAAGAAAGTCACGCTGCATGTCGACGAAAGCGCCCGCGAGTGGTTTGCTGAACACGGCTATAGCCCCGCCATGGGTGCGCGGCCAATGGGTCGTCTGATTCAGGAGAAGCTGAAGAAGGCCCTGGCTGAGGAAATCCTGTTTGGTCGGCTGAGCAGTGGCGGTGACGCCATGGTGTCTATCCGCAACAACGAAGTTGAGCTGGAGATTCGCAGCAAAGCAGAAAAATCGGAAGGTAAGGAATTGAGCTCAGCTGACAGCTGAGCTCACTGATAGTCGCTCACAAGCCTTTGTGCGAGAAATGCTGATCGGTGACCCGATGGTCACGGTCAGCGATGCGATCGGGTTAGCGAGCGCGGTAGGTGATACGGCCTTTGGTCAGGTCGTAGGGTGTCAATTCCACTTTCACCATGTCACCGGTGAGGATACGGATATAGTTCTTGCGCATTTTGCCGGAGATGTGCGCGGTCACAATATGACCGTTTTCCAGTTTTACACGGAACATGGTGTTGGGAAGGGTGTCTACCACTTCGCCTTCCATCTCAATCTGGTCTTCTTTAGCCATCTAAAAGAATATCTCACTGCGAAAATTAAGCGCGTATTTTGCCTGATATCAGCTTGTTTGGCAAAGCATTAGTGTTTTTTCAGCACGTTCATGTCGAATTGCCACGGAGATTCCCGGCTCTCGCCCGCCACCCATTGCCGCAGAACCGCCTGAAAGTCTGCCCGGCTCATCTCGCGGGCACCCAGGCTGTGCAGGTGGTCTGTGGGCATCTGACAATCAATCATGGCAAAATCCCAGCGCTGCAGCTGCCGGGCCAGCGCCACTAAAGCCAGTTTCGACGTGTTCGGCGCCAGGCTGAACATGGATTCACCAAAAAACAGTTTGCCCATGGCAACCCCGTACAGACCACCCAGCAATGCGTCATCCTGCCAGATCTCCACCGAATGGGCATGCCCCAGCTGATGCAGCTGCGCATAGGCGGCATGCATGTCCTCGGTAATCCAGGTGCCTTCACGTTCGGCGCGCAGGCCAGCGCAGCGGCTGATGACCTCGGTAAAGGCGGTGTCCATGGTGACACGATAGCGATCCTGCCGGATCAGTTTGGCGAGACTGCGAGACACGTGAACGGCTGACGGTGTGAGGACCATACGCGGATCCGGCGACCACCACAGTATCGGGCTGTTATCGTCGTACCAGGGGAAAATGCCCCTGGCATAGGCTGCCAGCAGACGTTCCGGGCGCAGGTCACCGCCGGCCGCCAACAGACCAGGTGGGTCATCGAAGGCCTGCTCCACCGGCGGGAAGTCCAGCTTGTTCGGACTTAACCAGGTAATTGCTGTCATGAGGCGCCTGTGACCAGCCGCTTACTGGTCCAGAAACTTCTCGGCATCCAGTGCCGCCATGCAGCCGAAGCCGGCCGACGTGATGGCCTGCCGGTACACATGATCGGCTATATCACCGGCTGCGAACACGCCTTCAACACTGGTCTGTGTGGCATTGCCGTCGGTGCCGCTGTGGATTTTCAGGTAGCCGTCCTTCATATCGAGCTGACCGTCAAAAATATCAGAGTTGGGCTTGTGACCAATCGCGATGAAGACACCATCAACGGTCAGGCTCTGCACCGTGCTGTCACGGGTGCTGACAATATCAATGCCGGTCACGCCCATATCATCGCCTTTGACTTCACTGAGGGTGTGATCCCACATAATCGTGATGTTTTCCCGGGCAAACAGCTTGTCCTGCAGGATTTTCTCGGCGCGCAGGCTGTCGCGACGGTGCACCAGGGTCACGTGAGACGCTATATTGGACAGGTACAATGCCTCTTCGACAGCAGTATTGCCGCCGCCTATCACCGCCACCGGTTTCTTGCGGTAGAAGAAACCGTCACAGGTGGCGCAGGCGCTGACGCCTTTGCCCATAAAGGCCGATTCCGAGGGCAGCCCCAGATATTGCGCAGAGGCCCCGGTGGCAATGATCAGCGCATCGCAGGTGAACCTGCCGCTGTCACCGTGAAGCACAAACGGACGCTGCCCCAGCTCCACTTTATTGATGTGATCAAAGACGATTTGGGTATTGAAGCGCTCGGCGTGGTCTTTCATGCGTTCCATCAACGCTGGCCCCTGAAGTCCCTCGACGTCACCTGGCCAGTTATCCACATCAGTTGTCGTGGTCAATTGCCCACCCTGGACGATGCCGGTGATCAGCAGCGGATTGAGGTTGGCGCGGGCGGCATAGACGGCAGCGGTATAACCGGCCGGGCCGGATCCCAGAATAATCAGGCGGTGGTGTGCTGGTGCGCTCATAAATTGATGTGTCCCCGTGCAGGCGTAAAACATGAATTGTGGATGCGCGGACGCCTTCAGGGGCGGCGCAAACGCGGCATTATACATCAATGGCGGCGGGGTGCTTGATTATCAAGTGGTGATCGGGGATGCAGTCAAGCTGCCATGCAATGTGCTATTCTCACGGTCACATTGCCGAGCGCCAGCGTGCCAATGTCGATAACCGGGTATGCCACGGGTTTGACTGGCTTCACAATTGCATTATGATAGCGTTTACTTACCTTGAAAAAGATTTAAATTAACTACGCAGGCGACTGATAAATTTTGAAAAATGCGTCAAAACAGAAAGCGGTAACGGACGACCGGCTCAGTAGCCTGTCGCAACGGATCATGCGCGAAGGTGCATTGATCAGCGCGTTTTTGCTGGGCCTGGTATTACTGGTGGCATTGTTGAGCTACTCGCCCCAGGATCCGGGGTTCACCACAACCGGTTCCGGTGACCCGGTGGAAAATGCCATTGGCCACATGGGCGCCTGGCTGGCCGATGTGTTGCTGCATATGTTTGGTTATTTTGCCTACATCTTCCCACTGGCGCTGGGTTTCAAGGTTTTCACCCTGTTTCGTGACTCGTCGCGTGATCGTGAATTTTCCTGGGCGGTGGTTTCCCTCAAGGTGATGGGCATCATCCTGCTGGTCATCGGTGCCTGCACGCTGGCCACCTTGCATTTCGCCATGCCAGAGGGCAGTACCTGGCCAGCGGGCGGCCTGATCGGGTCGGCCATGGCTGACGCCAGCGTGCCGGTGCTGGCCCTGTTCGGCAGCACACTGGTGTATCTCAGTATCTTTTTGTTCGGCCTCACCGTCACGTTTGAGATTTCCTGGTTGAAAGTGGTCGATCGTATTGGCTACTGGACCCTCAACGGCGCGTCCCAGGCTGCCGACGCTCTGCGCGCCTGGCAGGAAAAGCGCGAAGAAGCGAGCAAGGTGCGGCAAGGTGTGGAGAAGCGCAAAAAAGCCCTGGATGTCCGTATCGAAAAAGACAAAAAACGTGTGCCGCCGCGTATCGAACCGGTTCTCAGTACTCCACCGCAGCGCAGTCAGCGCGTGGAAAAAGAACGGCAAACCAAATTGTTCACCGACAGCGCCCCCGGCGACCTGCCCGCCGTCAGTCTGCTGGACGAGCACAAGAATGCCGGCAACAAGGGGTATTCGACCGAATCACTGGAAGCCATGTCAAAGCTGCTGGAACTCAAGTTGCAGGATTTCGGCATCGAAATTGAAGTCACCGCTGTGCATCCGGGCCCGGTCATCACACGCTTCGAGGTGCAGCCAGCACCGGGCGTCAAGGCCAGCCGGATTACCGGCCTGGGTCGAGACCTGGCCCGCTCACTGGCCGTTGTCAGCGTGAGAGTGGTGGAGGTCATTCCCGGCAAAACGGTCATTGGTATCGAAATCCCCAACGAACACCGGGAAATGATCATGCTCAGCCAGGTTCTGGCATCTCCGGAATTCGACAAGGCGCAATCAGCACTGAGCATGGCGCTGGGTCACGACATCGTCGGCAAACCGGTGATCGTGGACCTGGGCAAGATGCCGCATCTGCTGGTCGCCGGGACCACCGGCTCGGGCAAATCGGTCGGCATCAACGCCATGATCCTGAGCCTGCTGTACAAATCCACGCCTGAGCATGTCCGCATGATCATGATCGATCCGAAGATGCTGGAGCTGTCGGTCTATGATGGCATACCGCATTTGCTGACCCCGGTGGTGACCGACATGAAGGATGCCGCCAATGCGCTGCGCTGGAGCGTAGCCGAGATGGAGCGGCGTTATAAATTAATGTCGGCACTGGGCGTGCGCAATCTCGCCGGTTACAACAAGAAAGTGCAGGACGCCATCAAGGCCGGAGAACCCATCATCGATCCGATCTGGCGGCCCGATCCCATGGCGCTGCAGGATGACCAGGAGGCGCCGCCCCTGGAAGCCCTGCCCAACATCGTGGTGGTGGTGGACGAACTCGCCGACATGATGATGGTGGTTGGCAAAAAAGTTGAAGAGCTGATAGCCCGTATTGCACAGAAGGCACGTGCGGCCGGTATCCACCTGATTCTCGCGACCCAGCGTCCTTCAGTTGACGTACTGACCGGTCTGATCAAAGCCAATATTCCCACCCGACTGTCGTTTATGGTGCAGTCCAAGGTCGACTCGCGAACCATCCTGGGCGAGGGCGGTGCCGAGCAATTGCTGGGCAACGGTGACATGTTGTTCCTGCCGCCAGGCGGTGGTCTGGCCAGGCGGGTGCACGGTGCCTTTGTCAGTGATGAGGAGGTGCACCGCGTGGTGGCGGACTGGAAGTCCCGTGGCGAGCCGGTCTACATCGACGAAATCACTCAGGGCGTGGAAGAGCGCGACATGAACATGGGGGGTGGTGGCGGTGGTGAAGGCGGCGAAGAAGATGATGCCCTGTACGATGAGGCGGTGGCGTTTGTCTGTGAGTCCAGGAAAGCGTCCATTTCTGCTGTGCAACGCAAGTTGCGCATCGGCTACAACCGCGCGGCGCGGATGATCGAGGCCATGGAAGCAGCCGGCGTGGTGTCGGAAATGGGCACCAATGGCAGCCGTGAAGTGCTGGCACCGCCGCCTCCGCGTTAAGCGGTCGTTAACCTGCCAGCACTTAGACTTGTCGTCAGCCAATGTGTAAAAGGATCACCCGTGAAACCCAGTCTTCTGTTATGTGTACTCAGCCTCAGCCTTGCCACAACACCGGCGCTGCTGCCGGCCGGTGCCCGTGCTGCCGCAGAACCCGCAACAGCCTCCCAGGGGGCGCTCTCGGAAACTGACCGACTGTCCGCGCTGCTGGCGGACCTGACCACGTTCCGTGCCGACGTCCGGCAGCTGATCACCGAATCCAGCGGTGGTGTGCTGGAGGAAAGCGACATCCTGTTCATGCTTAAACGTCCGCATGGCTTTTACTGGGAAACGCTGGCGCCTTTTGCGGAGCTGATTGTCACCAACGGCGATACCCTGTGGAACTACCAGCCGGATCTGCTGCAACTCACCATCGACGACTGGAATCCCGATGAATCGGAGCTGGCGGCGCAGTTACTGGGCGGTGAGACTGAGGCCATTGCTGATGATTACAGTATTCAGGCGGTGCCGGTCAGCGATGACGACTGGGAGTTTGTCCTGCGCCCGCTGGACCCGGCCAGTCTCTACGAGCGGGTGATGCTGTATTTCACTGACAACCTGCTGGAATCCATTTTACTGATCAACACCAATGGCCAGCGTACCCTGTGGGAATTTTATAACCGCCAGATCAATGAACCGATTGATGATGCCGTGTTTACGTTTGACCCGCCCGAAGACAATTTTCTGGATGTGATCGACAACCGCACGGCAGCGCACGATGAAACAGACCAGCTTTGACGATCTCGAGCAGGAGGAGGCCGGCAGTGAGTCGCCGCCGCATGCCCAGCCGCTGGCGGCACGCATGCGCCCGCGTACGCTGGAAGAGTATATCGGTCAATCGCACATTCTGGGGCCGGGCAAGCCATTAAGAGAAGCCATTAGCCGGGGGCTGCCGCACTCCATGATCCTGTGGGGGCCGCCGGGCACCGGGAAAACCACGCTGGCACGCATGGTCGCCATTGCCAGTGACGCCAGCTTCGAAAGCATCTCCGCCGTGCTGTCTGGTGTCAAGGAAATACGCGCCGCGGTCGAGCGCGCGCGGCAACGCCAGCAGCTTAACGGACAGGCCACCATCCTGTTCGTGGATGAAGTGCACCGCTTCAACAAGAGCCAGCAGGATGCGTTTCTGCCACATATCGAAGATGGCACGTTGATATTCGTTGGTGCCACCACAGAAAACCCCTCATTCGAACTCAACAACGCGCTGTTGTCGCGCGCCCGCGTTTACGTTCTGAAAAGCCTCACCGATGCGGAGTTGATGGAAGTACTGACTCAGGCATGTGAGGACCCGCATCGGGGCCTGGGCCAGCGCAGGTTGCATCTCGATACCGGGGCGCTGGAGCGTCTGGCTGCAGCAGCCGACGGGGATGCCCGCAAATCCCTGAACCTGCTGGAGATTGCCGCTGATTTGACCACCGATGGCGACACTGTCAGTGCTGCGGTGCTGGATCAGGTCCTGTTTGGCAGCCCGCGCCGCTTCGACAAGGGTGGCGACCTGTTTTATGACCAGATCTCAGCCCTGCACAAAGCGGTCAGAGGTTCATCACCGGATGCGGCGCTGTACTGGCTGATCCGCATGCTCGACGGAGGCTGCGACCCTTTGTATGTCGCTCGCAGGGTGGTTCGTATGGCCAGTGAGGATATCGGCAATGCCGATCCGCGCTGTCTGCAGATGGCCCTGTCAGCCTGGGATGCATTGGCGCGTCTGGGCAGTCCGGAAGGTGAACTGGTGCTTGCGCATGCCGTGCTTTACCTGGCCTGCGCACCGAAAAGCAACGCCGTGTATATGGCGTTTAACGCCGCCAAGGCCGATGTCGCCAGCCAACCCTCCCATGAGGTGCCCCTGCACCTGCGTAATGCTGCCACCAGCCTGATGAAGGATCTGGACTATGGCGCGCAGTATCGTTATGCCCATGACGAAGAGGGCGCCTATGCCGCCGGGGAAAATTATTTCCCGCAGCCCTTGCAGGACACACGCTATTACCACCCGGGTACCAACGGCCTGGAACAAAGGATCAACGAAAAGCTGCAATGGCTACGTCAACGCGATGCGGCCAGCCCAGTGAAACGCTATGCGGACAAACACCCGCCTGGCAAACAAAAACCATGACGACCTGGCTGGCCATCGCCGCAGGGGGCGCCGCCGGCGCGCTGGCACGCGCCGGATTGATGAACCTGGTCGCATCCATGCTTGGTAGCCGCCTGCCCTGGGGCACTCTGCTGGTGAACATCAGCGGCTCGCTGCTAATCGGTCTTCTGTATGTGCTGGTCAGCGAAAAGTTGCTGCTCTCCGGTGAGGCTCGGGCACTGCTGGTGGTCGGTTTTCTGGGCGCTTTCACCACCTTTTCCACGTTTTCACTGGATACCGTGCTGCTCATACAGCAGGGCTGGCTGCTGCAGGCCCTGGCTTACATGCTGACCAGTGTGACGATTTGTGTGCTGGCAACATGGCTCGGCATGGCACTTGCGCGTCTGCTGGCGTAAAATTGCGCCCAGTACAAACCCAACCCGATTAAGGACATTCATGCCATGCTAGATCCACGCCTGTTAAAAACCGATCCCGATCATCTGGTCTCTGCCCTGGCCAAACGCGGCGTATCCGTTGATCTGAGTCAGTTTCTGGCACTGGATGAACAGCGCAAACGGCTGCAGCAGGAAACCGAGCAACTGCAGAATGAACGCAATACCCGGGCCAAGAACATCGGCAAAGCCAAGGCCGCCGGGGAAGATGTGGCACCGCTGCTGGCTGAAGTCAGTGGTCTGGGCGACCGACTGGACGCCGCCAAAGTCGCCCTGGCCGATGTCCAGCAGGCCTTCAATGATGCCTGGATACAGCTGCCCAACTTGCCGCAGGACTGCGTGCCGGCTGGCAAAGACGAGAACGACAACGTGGAACTGCGCCGCTGGGGCACACCCAGAGCGCTGGGCTTCAAACCGCGTGACCATGTCGAGCTGGGCGAACACGAGGCGAGCACCGGCCCGGCCATGGACTTCGCTGCCGCCACCAAACTGACCGGCAGCCGGTTTGTGGTCATGCGCGGCCGCATGGCACGCCTGCATCGCGCATTGATCCAGTTCATGCTCGACCAGCATACGCAGCAGCATGGCTACGAAGAAGTCTATGTGCCCTATGTTGTCAATCGTGATTCACTGATAGGCACGGGCCAGTTGCCCAAATTTGCCGAGGACCTGTTCCACCTGGAAGGCGAACAGGATTATTACCTGATCCCGACAGCCGAAGTACCCGTCACCAATCTGGTCCGCGATGAGATTGTCGCGGCAGAAAAAATGCCGCTTAAACTGGTGTGTCACACACCCTGTTTCCGCAGTGAAGCTGGCAGCTATGGCCGCGACACCCGCGGCATGATCCGTCAGCACCAGTTCGAAAAAGTGGAACTCGTGCAAATGGTGCGACCACAGGACTCGGATACAGCACTCGAGGAGCTGACCGGTCATGCCGAGCGCATTCTGCAATTGCTGGAGCTGCCGTATCGCACCATGCAGCTGTGCGGCGGTGACATGGGTGCCAGTGCCACCCGCACGCTGGACCTGGAAGTCTGGCTACCCTCACAGGACTGTTATCGCGAGATCTCATCCTGCAGCACCTTCGGGGACTATCAGGCTCGACGTATGCAGGCTCGCTGGCGCAACCCGGAAACCGGCAAACCGGAACTGCTGCACACGCTGAATGGCTCCGGGCTGGCGATCGGGCGCACGCTGGTGGCGATCATGGAAAACTATCAGCAGGAAGACGGTTCGGTGCATATCCCGTCCGTCCTGGTGCCGTATATGGGTGGTGTCACCACGCTATAGTGCACACAATAGTCACGCAACAACCCAGCGGCAATTTCGCGATTCCCGGCACAGGTTTGTGATACCGGGTAACAGGACAGCAGGATCATGGATTATCTACCGGTCTTTATGAATGTGCGTGGCCAGCGCTGCCTGCTGGTCGGCGCAGGTGAGGTGGCCAGTCGCAAGGCGGCCTTGCTGGTGCGCACGGGCGCCACGCTGGTCGTCGTCGCGCCGTGGATCAGCGATGCCGTTCGGGAACTGGTCAATGCAAACGGCGGCGAGATCCATGAACGTGGTTTCGCCGATCAGGACCTGGATGACGTGGCACTGGCTATCGCAGCCACCGACGACGACGAAGTCAACAAACGCGTGTCAGTGCTGGCCCGCGAACGTCGGCTGCCGGTCAATGTTGTCGACCAGACCGAGTTGTGCAGTTTTATCGTACCGGCCATTGTCGACCGGTCACCGGTGGTGGTGGCGATTTCCACCGGCGGCAGCTCACCGGTGCTGACCCGGCAGCTCAAGGAAAAAATCGACATCATGCTGCCAGCCGCCTACGGCCGGCTGGCGTTTGTGCTGGGCAGCCTGCGTGACCGTGTCAAGGAGGGCGTCACCGATTTCACCAGACGTACCCGGTTCTGGGAAAAACTGTTGTCTGGCCCAATGCCCGAACTGATGCTGTCCGGCCGCGAGCAGGAAGCCATGCAATTGTTCGAAGCAAGCCTGGTCGACGCCGACAATGACAAGCTGCAAGGTGAGGTCTATCTGGTCGGTGCCGGACCCGGCGACCCGGATCTGTTAACACTCAAGGCGTTGCGACTTATGTATGCCGCCGACGTGGTGCTGTACGACAGACTGGTGTCACCGGAGATCATGAAACGCGTGCGACCCGACGCCGAACGCATCTTTGTGGGCAAAGAGGCCAAACATCATCCGGTGCCACAAGAACAGATCAATGATCTGCTGGTGCGGCTGGCTCGCGAAGGTAACAAGGTGCTGCGCCTGAAAGGGGGCGACCCGTTCATTTTTGGCCGCGGCGGCGAAGAGATCGACCGATTGGCGGCTGCCGGCCTGCCGTTCCAGGTCGTGCCGGGTGTCACTGCAGCATCCGGCTGCGCGGCCTACGCCGGCATACCGCTGACCCATCGGGACTATTCGCAGTCAGTGCGGTTTGTCACCGGCCACATGAAAAACAACCAACCGGATCTGGACTGGCCGGTGCTGGCAAAAGAAGAGCAGACGCTGGTGATTTACATGGGCCTGATCACGCTATCTGTCATCTGCGAACAGCTGCAGGCCTACGGCATGAGCAGTGCCATGCCGGTAGGCATTGTGGAGCAGGGCACCATGCCACAACAACGCGTTGTCGTCGGCACACTTCAGGATATTGCCGGCAAGGTTGAGGCGGCACAATTGCAGGCACCGGCCATTATCATTATCGGCCAGGTGGTCAAATTGCATCGACAGTTATCGTGGTTCAACGCCGAGCGTCACCGCTGACTGAGTGCGTTGCCACGTGTACCGAACGCCGCAACGCGGGCATATAAACCAGCAGACAGATCGCCCGCAGACACACATAAACAACAAACGACAGCCACAGGCCGTGATTGGCGGCGACCTTGATCATAATCAGGCTCAGCGGTAAAAACAGGACGGTACCGACCACGGCCGCATTGCGCATCTCGCGCGTGCGTGTGGTACCGATAAATATCCCGTCAAGCTGGAAGGCCACCACCGCCAGCAGCACATATAATGCCGCCCAGGGCAGCACCTGCGACACCTGATGCCAGACCTGCTCGTGCGTACTCAGCCATTGCGCGGCAAACTCGCCGCCCAACAGAATGATCACCGCCAGCACACCGGCGGTCACGATAGCCAGCTCACTGCTCTTGCGCACGGCCTCATCAAAACGTCGCCTGTTTTTCGCGCCGGCAGCTTCGCCCACCAGCGCTTCTGTCACGTAGGCATAAGCATCCAGAAAAAACGCGGAAAAGGAGATTAGCTGTAGCAGGATATGATTGGCGGCCAGCACATCGTCACCGAACTGGGCGCTTTGTCTGACAAACCAGGCGAAACTGAACACCAACAACAGCGTGCGGATCATGATGTGGCTGTTCACGCTCAGCGTGTGGCGCAAACGCGTCCAGTCACGCAGGCGAGACAGGGGAACAAACGTTTCCCCGTCGTGGTGGCGCTGACGCAGAATGCGCAATACCAGAAACAGGGCGAGGCCGACGCTGCTCCATTCTGCCACCGCCGTGCCCAGCGCGATACCCTCGACGCCCATGCCCAGAACCCCGGCAAACCAGATGTCCAGAGTAATATTCAGACCGTTCAGGAATACCTGTACCAGCAACAGCGTTTTGCTGTGACCCAGACCAATCAGGCAGCCCATCAAGGCAAACAATGCCAGTGCCGCCGGTGCGCCCCAGATGCGCATGGCAATGTAGTCCCGGGTCAGCGCATCAACGCTTTCGCTGCCATTCATCAATGATAGTGACACCGTGCTGATGGGCGTCTGCAGGGCAATCAGTAGCAGGCCCAGACCCGCCGCCAACAGCAACGCACGCCACAGGACAGTGCGCACCTCAGCCTCATCACCGGCTCCTACCGCCTGGGCGGTAAAGCCGGTGGTGCCCATGCGCAGAAAACCGAAACCCCAGTACACAAAGCTGAAGATGATGGCACCAAAGGCAATTGCGCCTAACGCGGCCAGCGAACCGGTGTTGCCAATGACGGCAGTATCGGACAGACCGAGCAGGGGGACAGCGGCATTGGCCAGCATCACCGGCCAGGCGCGTCGCAATATGTCAGTTCGGCGTAGCGGTGCGTCCGCCGTCAACGCGGCATTATTCATCGCCCGATTCAGCGGCCAGGCGACGTTCCTCCGCTTCCTGGGCCTCGGCACGAGCGTGCTCGATGACCAACAGGATTTCATCAATATTGGCATTTTCCGCACGCCGCTCGAACTTTCCGGTCAATGTTACGCCGGGGCTCAGGCGACCGCGCTCATACAGATCCCAAATCTCGGGCCCGTAATAGGTATTGAGCAGCTCAGGGGCAAAGCGGCCGAAATAGCGGGTCATGTTTTCCACATCGCGCATCAGCATGGCGGCCGCATTGTTATTACCCGCCGCATTGACAGCCTGTGGCAAATCGATAATGACCGGCCCATCACTGGCCAGCAGGACGTTGAACTCGGAAAGGTCACCGTGTATCAGACCGACACTCAACATCTTCACAACGTCTTCCATCAAACGGGCATGATAACGAAGCGCCTGCTCGTGGGTCAGTTCAACATCATTGAGCCGGGGTGCGACATCGCCTTCGGCATCAACAATCATGTCCATCAGCAGCACGCCATCCACGAACCCGTGTGTTTTAGGTACCCGGACACCGGCCTGATGCAGGCGACGCAAGGCATCCACTTCCGCGTTCAGCCAGGCCTCTTCATGTCCGCGCTGGCCGTATTTGCTGCGCCGACCCATGGCGCGGGCATCGCGGCTATTGCGAACCTTGCGGCCTTCCTGGTAGGTGGCGGCCTGTTTGAAGCTGCGGTTGTTGGCCTCTTTGTATATCTTGGCGCAGCGCAACTGGGTGCCACAGCGCACAACATAGACCTGAGCTTCCTTGCCGCTCATTAACTGGCTGATAACCTCGTCGACCAGGCCATCATCCATCAGAGGTTGTAAACGTGCTGGGGTTTTCATGACTGAGCCCGATACATGCTAGTGTAAACCCGGCAACACAAGCTGTTGCGCGCACACCAGCAGCCCATTGTTGTCGCCATAGGCATACTGACCCGGGACAAACGTGATGCCCGCAAAACTGACTTCCACGTTCAACTCACCCACGCCCTTGCGCACGGTTTTCAGTGGATGGGCACCCAATGCCTGCACGCCCAGATCCAGCTGACTGATGGCATTGACGTCGCGAATACAGCCATAAACGATCACACCTTCCCAGCCGTTGTCGACAGCTGACTCGGCGATCATGTCCCCGAGCATGGCACGCCGCATGGAGCCAGCACCATCCACGACCAGAACTTTGCCGGTGCCCGGTTTACCCAACTGCTCTTTGACCAGGGAATTATCCTCGCAGGCTTTCACCGTGACAATCTCGCCGCCGAATGCTTCGCGTCCGCCAAAATTGATGAACATGGCTTCCGCGACCCGCACCTGATCCGGAAAATGATCACACAGTTCGGGCAGCAGATCGTGTATTGAATCCTTCATGTTTGACTCCTGTCAGCTCAGTAGGGTCTGGTCGATCAATCCGTATCGATTATGCAGAACGTCGATAATCTCGGCCTTGGGGTTGTCAGGCAGGTTAATTTTCCGGCCGGTAATTTTTTCCGCCATGCCCAGGTAGGTATCGGATACCTGCATCATTGCCGGCAGGGGCAGGGCATGGTCGCGGGCCAGGGCCATGCGTTCCGGCATGCGGTTCTTGTTCAGCAGAATATCCGGATCCGGGAAGTGCTGCAGCAGAAACTGCCGGAAGGCTTCCTTGGATTGCTCCACGACGCGGCCATCACGATAGGCTGGACCATCCCAGATACGCGACGAATCAGGCGTGCCCACCTCATCCATGTAGATCAGTTTTTCGGCACCATGCTGATCGGTGACATAACCAAACTCGAACTTGGTATCCACAAATATCTGGTCCAGTTTTGCCAGCGACTGACTGATGACATCAAAACCATCCTGCAACAGTTTTTCGTAACGCGCCACATCGTCGGTCGAGCGGAAATTGAACGCCGCATGGTTGTTGATAATATCCTGACGGCTGATATTGACATCATCAGCCTCCGGCACGCCCGGTATGCCCTTGACTATTCCCTTGGTAGACGGTGTCATCAACAGCTCTGGCAAGCGCTGGTCCTTGCTCAGGCCCTCGGGCAGGGTGATGCCGCAGAACTCACGCTCACCGTGCTGGTATGCGCGCCACATGGAGCCGGTAATATACTGGCGGCAAATGGCCTCGATCATGACCGGCCGGGCTTTCTGTACAATCCAGACAAACGGATGCGGGATATCAAGAATATGGCTGTCAGCCAGGCCTTGCTGGCGAAAAAGCCCGAACCAGTGGCTGGCGATCGCGTTCAATGCCGCGCCCTTGCCCGGCACCCCTGCCATGCCACCTTCGGCATGCCAGACACAGTCAAATGCCGACAGGCGGTCACTGATCACCATGATGGCAAGCGGCGCATCGGGCAGCACCGGGTAGTTATGTTCGCGTATCAGTCGGGCACTGTCTTCGTCGGTCAGCCAGTATACCGAGCGTACCTTGCCGCTGTGAACCGCTTGCCGGGTCCGGATGGGAAGGTCATTGTTGACCGCTAACACAGTGTCGGCAGGACGCATAAAAACGAAAACCCTGAAATGTATTGATGTTTAACCCGCAAGGGGCGAAGCATAACAGATTCAGTGCCACGAAACATGAGTCGGGACATGATTCAGAAGCAATTTGCTGGCCGCGGCAGACCGCCCAGGCGGCTGATGGTGAGGGCCGGCTTGCCACCAAACAGGGTCATCAGGTACAGGCTTTTGCCCTTGTCCTCACCCAGGTGTCGCCCAACGTATTTGACCAGTGGCCGGGTGGCGGGTGACAACCCGAAGTCCTGGTAGAACTGACGCACCAGATTGATGACGACCCAGTGTTCAGGTGTCAGGCTGATGCCGTCGTGGCTTGCCAGTGCTTCAGCCACCTCGCCATCCCAGTCGTTCAGTCGTGTCAGATATCCGTCCTGGTCCAGGGTGATGCGCCGACCGTCTGGCAATACCAATGCAGCGTTACCCATGAGACAGGCTGTTCCTGTGCTCAACAATCAGGTTTACAAACCCGGTTGCATCGACACTCCTGATGCAGGTGTCGGCAGCGCTGACTCCGCGCGCGGCGAGATCATCAATCAGGGCATAACACGTGACACTGCGGCCAGACACACTGTCTGCCAGTGTCGAAAGACTGGCGGCGAGTACGCCGTCTTCAATCAACAGGATGCTGTCTCCCGGCGCCACCAATGCCAGACAGCGCTGCAAAGCGTCGCTGCGAAAAGGGCTTTTATTGACGATATGCAGTGTACTCACAGACTGAACACCATGTCGGACGCGGCGAGCATTTTGCTGATATCCGCAGCATTACAGGTGGTGACGGGTATCAACAGCTGATCAGTGGACAGTCCGCGAGCCTGCAGTGACGCCAGATCCAGAAAGACCTGGTCGACGCCATACAGTTCCAGTGCGGGCAGGGCGGCGCTGACATTCTTGGCTGCCAGTGACGAGGGATCCTGTCCGGCCAGCAGCTGATAAACACCGTCATCCAGGAAAATGTACTGAATCTTTTGCTCAAACACGGCGGCGGACAACACCATATCAAGCAGGGCTTTGGCCTTGCTGCTACCGTAGGGCGCGCTGCGCGCCAGAAAGGTCAGGGTTTTCATGCGTCAGACTCCAAAACTGACCACGCGGTCAGAGTTCAGGCAGGCATCGACCCATTGTCCCAGCCCCGATATATCAAATGCAGGCTCGACACTGGCAGCCGGCTTTTCATACCGGGATGCTTCGTCGGCGTTGAGCACACCCCGCTTCAATGCCGATGCCACACAGACGACGGCGTCGAGCTCATGTTCGCGCACCAGGGATGCCCAGGCCGCATTCAGATCCTGTTCGTCCTGCGGCCAGACTGACAACGCGTTCGCATTGTGCACACCATCCTCGTAGAAAAACACACGGTAAATCCGGTGACCCGCCGCCAATGCCGCCCGACAGAACGTCAGCGCCGTTTGTGCGCCCTGCGTGGTGCCGGGCGCACCGTGAATGACCAGACTGATAATCACCTGACGTTGCCTCTGTTGAACTGTATCCTGCCATTATGCCGCAAACTGAGTGCCAGAAACAAAAAAGCCCCGGACCAGGCCGGGGCTCTTGTTGGCATCACCTGTCTGCGGTGATGTTTACTCTTCGCCGCCAAATGCTGTCAGCAGGTTCAACAGGCTGATGAAGATGTTATACAGCGACACATACAACGTCACAGTCGCCAGGATGTAGTTGCGCTCGCCGCCATTAATAATGGCGCCGGTCTGCATCAGGATCGCCGCGCTGGAGAACAGCATGAACGCGGCAGACAGCGCCAGTTGCAGGGCAGGTATCTGCAGGAACAGGTTGGCAATGAAGGCCGCCACAATGACCAGGAAACCGGCCATCATGAAGCCGCTGAGGAAAGAGAAATCCTTGCGCGATACCAGTGCATAACCTGACAGGCCAAAGAAGATGAACGCCGTGCCGCCCAGCGCAGTCATCACCAGCTGGCTGCCATTGGAGGTGGCCATGTAATAACCGAGTATGGGGCCCAGGGTGTATCCCATGAAGCCGGTCAGGGCGAACACCGCTGCCAGACCCCAGGCACTGTTGGACAGTTTGTGGGTCACAAACAGCAATCCGTAAAAACCGATCAGCATCACAAAGATGTTGACGGGCGCTGCGTTACTGGCCATGGCAAAGCTTGCAGTCAAGGCACTGAATGCCAGCGTTAATGCCAACAACAAATAGGTGTTCTTGAGAACCTTGTTTACCGCCAGCGAGGATTCACCTGCGCGTGGGGTGGCACTGACTTGGTACTGACTCATACAGATATACCTCCAACAGAACTTGAAACAGCGCCCGAAGCGGGCATTCAGATCCGAACACAACACAAGGCTGCCGTGATCCTTTACAGAAGAACGGCAGGAACGCCATTCCCTTTCAGGCAATTATGATACCGTGCCGCCGGGCAAAATCAATGAATATCGGTGACAGGCGTCGCCGTTGTCTTCCAGCCAACAATCAACAGTTGACTGATGACAAAATTATAGTAACATGCCGCTTCGCGCTGCGGAGGGGTGGCAGAGCGGTTGAATGCACCGGTCTTGAAAACCGGCATAGGTTAATAGCCTATCCAGGGTTCGAATCCCTGCCCCTCCGCCACTTTTCGAAGTTCCTGGCAGACTTGCCATCCCCCCGAGCCAGCAGAATCTCCCAATGCCCAAAAGCGGGCAGGGATGAGAACCCGTCGCAGGGTTCGACAACGTTCGTCACGCCACATCCTCCCCGATGCAGTCGCCCGCCAAATATGGGATACTCCCCCCATACACGCATCACCCGAACAAGCATGACAATCCGACGAGGAAGTATTGTGGCCAGGACAGCAACCGAGGAACGTGTCAAACGACTGAAATCGCACCTTGAGCGGGAGAACCCGCCACTGGCGGAAGTGGTAGAGCATTTCCAGGAACTTGACGCTGTGGCGCGCAAGCTGGGCTTCATGACCACAGATGACTCCTACGCGACGCAAATTTCATGGTGGCCCGTGGTGGCTGTGCTGGGAACCTTCTCTGCAGGCAAGTCCACGTTCCTCAATGAGTATCTTGGCCTGCCGCTACAGCGCACCGGCAACCAGGCGGTTGACGACAAATTCACTGTTATCTGCTACGGCAGCGATGATGAGCCCAAACAGCTGCCCGGCATGGCGCTGGACAGCGACCCACGCCTGCCGTTCTATCGGATCAGCGAGGCGATCGAGTCGGATACAGCCGGCGAAGGCAAACGGATCGACTCCTACCTGCAGCTGAAAACCTGCAATGCTGATGTGTTGCGCGGAAAAATCCTCATCGACTCACCCGGTTTTGATGCCGACAAGCAGCGCAACGCCACACTGTTGATCACTGATCACATCATCGGCCTGTCAGATCTGGTACTGGTGTTTTTTGATGCCCGCCATCCAGAACCGGGAGCCATGACAGACACGCTGGAACACCTGGTGGCGAATACCATCAACCGCCACGATTCCGACAAATTCCTGTACATCCTCAACCAGATCGACAATACCGCGCGCGAGGACAACCCGGAAGAGGTTGTCGCCGCCTGGCAGCGGGCCATGGCACAGTCAGGTCTGACCGCGGGGCGGTTCTACCGCATCTATTCAGAGCAAGCCGCGTCACCCATTGCCGACAACCAGGTTCGTGAGCGCCTGCGCGCAAAACGCGATGAAGATCTCGCCGCCATCAAAAGCCGGTTTCAGCAAATGGACGTCGACCGGGCCTATCGAATCACCGGATTGCTGGAGCAAAGCGGGACGCATTTGCGGGATGTGCTGATCCCGGAACTGATCAAGGCGCGGCACACATGGTTCCGCCGGGCGCGCTGGCTTAATGGTGTGGTTTTTGGCGCCATGATTATCGCACTGGCGTACTGGAGCATCACGTCGGATCTCTGGGATGGCTTCGTTTTTACCCCACTGGCGGCCTTTCCAGGACTGCTACAGTGGCTGATAGGCGGGGGCGTGATCGTGGTGCTGGGCATGCTGTATTCACGTCTGCGCCTGATGGCCGGCCGCTCTGTGCTGCGCAAGCTAAAGCGTGACAACCGCCCGGGCGACGATGGCAAACGCCTGGCCATGGCCTTCGAAAAAAACCTCGCGTCCTGGCGGCCCAATGTCGCTTCCGGGCGGCCCGATGGCTGGACCGGTCGGACGCAGCGCAAGCTCGACACGCTCATCGCCAGTGCGGATGTCCTGATACAGAAGTTCAATGACCGATTCACGCGTCCATCCGGTCGCGGCGACGAGGAACAGTAAGCGCGCCTGTTGTAGCATTTCCGTCAGCCAGACCCTACACTGAAGGGCATGGAATCACTGTCCGTTGTCGACATCTTCAAGATAGGCGTTGGCCCCAGCAGCTCTCACACGCTGGGGCCTTGGCGTGCCGCATCAGGCTTCGTTGACAGCCTCGGCAGCAGGCTGCCCCAGCTGACGTCACTGCAGGTAAAACTCTACGGCTCCCTGGCCAAAACCGGCAAAGGTCATGGCACTGACATTGCCATCATGATGGGGCTGAGCGGCGCAGATCCGGTCAGTTTTGACGTCGAGCAGATTGCGCCGACCATCCGTCAGATCCGCCACCACAAAACGCTGGCAATACAAGGGCGGCACGAGGTGCCTTTTGATCCGGCACTGGACATCATTTTCCTGACCGAGGAGATCCTGGCATTCCACCCCAACGGCCTGGAGTTCGTTGCCCAATTGAACGATGGCAGCCAGATCGAGGAGGCCTGGTTCTCAGTAGGTGGTGGTTTTGTCATGCGCGAACAGGACACCAGCGACGAATCCCGGGGCAGCGGCGCCGGGGTTTCATTGCCCTATCCAGTCGAGTCTGCCACAGACCTGTCGCGGTGGTGTCGCGAAACCGGCTTACCGATCTCGGGTGTGGTTGCGGAAAATGAAAAAGCCTGGCGCTCCGATGTGGAGACCGGACAGGCGGTGGCGCATATCTGGCAGGTCATGAGTGACTGCATGTACAAAGGGTGCCACACCCGCGGAACTTTACCGGGCGGTCTGCAGGTCAAGCGTCGGGCATCGCAGCTCAACGAGCGCCTGCTTCAGCACACGAACTACAAAAACTATGAAGGCTGGCGACAGGCGATCCGGGACAGCGGCAATGGCTTTGCCCATACGCTGGACTGGGTCAGTTGTTTTGCGCTGGCGGTCAATGAGCAGAACGCAGCGTTTGCGCGTGTGGTGACGGCGCCGACCAATGGTGCTGCCGGGGTGATCCCGGCCGTGCTGCAGTATCTGCTGACCTTTAACGAGCAGTTCAATGACAAGGCACCTGACCCGGCGCTGATCACCCGGTTTCTGTTCACGGCCTCCGAGATCGGTTGTATTTTCAAGAAACGGGCAACCCTATCCGCCGCCATGGGAGGCTGCCAGGCAGAGATCGGCGTGTCATCAGCCATGGCCGCTGCCGCTTTGACCGAGGCGCTGGGCGGTAGCCCTGAACAATGCCTGATGGCCGCAGAGATTGCCATGGAACATCACCTGGGCATGACCTGTGACCCCATCGGCGGGCTGGTCCAGATTCCCTGTATCGAACGCAACACCATGGGCGCGATCAAGGCGATTACCGCCTCGCAACTGGCCCTGCACAGCGATCCATGCCAGGCAAAAGTGTCACTGGACGGGGTTGTCAAAACCATGTGGGAGACGGCCCAGGACATGAACAGTCGCTACAAGGAAACCTCGGACGGGGGGCTGGCAGTGAATATTCCCATCAGCCTGAGTGAATGCTAGACACCATTGTTCTATACTCGAACACACAACAGCGATAATCAGGAGCTCAATGTGACTCTCAAACAGTGGCTTTTAGCGGCGGCAATGGTGTTGCCAGGTGCGCCGTTAAGCGCGCAGGTCGACCGCGAAACCAGTGACCAGGCCGTGGCCTGGCTGCAGGAATTCATCCAGATTGACACCATCAATCCGCCCGGCAACGAGTACCGCGCAGTCGACTTCTATGCCCGTATTTTTGACGCCGCTGGCATCGCTTACGAGACGGCAGAGAGTGCACCGGGACGAGGCAATATCTGGGCGCGCTTACCCGGTGGTGATGAACCCGGGCTGATCCTGCTCCAGCATACCGATGTGGTGCCGGCAGACCGGCAGTACTGGTCTTTTGACCCGTTGGCAGGCAACCTCAGTGACGGTTACATCTATGGCCGCGGCGCGCGCGACATGAAAGGTCTGGGCATCGCCCAACTGGTGGCTTTCCTGCAGTTACACGCGTCTGGCGAACCTCTGAATCGCGATGTGGTGTTCCTGGCGACAGCGGACGAAGAGGCGGGCGGCGCCTTTGGGGTAGGCTGGCTGATTGACAACCATCCGGATATTTTTGACGGCGCCGGCATACTGCTTAATGAAGGTGGGGGCGGCAGCCGCAGCGATGGCGAGATCGTCTTTGGTGTTGAAGTCACACAGAAGGTGCCTGTGTGGCTGCGCCTGACCGCTGTTGACGAACCCGGTCACGGCTCATCGCCACGCACCACCAGCTCGATGACCCGTATCGTGCGGGCCTTGCATACACTGCTGGAGAACCCGTTCCCGCCACGCATCATCCCGCCGGTGGAAGACTATTTTGCCGGCATGTCACTCGCCCAGGGGGCTGAATGGGCTGACAGCTATGCCGATATCCGTCAATCCATTCAGGATCCGGCCTTCGTCCGGCGTTTGCATGAACGCCGCCCCGGACATCACTCACTGATCCGGGACACCTGCTCAATGACCCGTATGGAAAGCTCCAACAAGATCAATGTGGTGGCACCGGAAGCCTGGGCCGAACTGGATTGCCGTATTCTGCCCGACAAACCATCGGCCCAGTTCGTCGATGAACTGACCGCACTGATCGAACATACCGGGGTCACCGTCGATGTGATCATGGCATTCACACCGGCGATCTCAAGCACCAACTCCCGTCTGTACCGGGCCATCCAGAACGTCACGGCGGAGCTGCATCCCGGCTCGAGGGTGTTGCCGTCGGTCAGCACCGGCTTTACTGACAGTCATTTTACCCGCGACCTGGGCATCATCAGCTACGGTTTTAACCCGCTGATCACCGATGACGGCGAACATACCGGGGTACACGGTAATGATGAACGGGTGCCGGAAGCGGCATTTCGTCGCGGTGTCAGTGATTATGATGCCGTCATCCGCAACGTTGTCTACGACTGACGCTACCGACTGAGCGCTTCGACCGAGAGCCTCGACTGATAGCCTCGACTGGCTCCTTCTGCTAATAAATTAACACAAAGGCTTGCTTATTGCGCTTTTTGTGTTAATTTACCCAAAAGCTGCTAATTATTTAACACATGCGATCCTGTCGAATCAGATGGGAAGGACGGAGCAATGACCCAGGCAGACCAACTCAGCCGCCGCGAACGCCAGATCATGGACATCCTGTATCGGCTGGGAAACGCCAGCGCCAAGGACGTCATGCACAACATGGACGACGCACCCAGCTATTCGTCGGTGCGGACCCTGCTCGGCAAGCTGGTGGAAAAAGGCCATATTGATCATCGCGAAAGCGGCCTGAAATATGTTTACTTCCCGCTGGTTGCGCGCGAAAAAGCATCGCGCTCAGCGCTGGGCAATGTCGTGAAAACCTTTTTTGAGGACTCTCCCTATCTTGCGGTCAACTCATTGCTGGATATGTCCATCAATGACCTGAGTGATGAAGAACTGAATCGGCTCAACACCCTGATACAGACACGGAAACAGCAGAAACAAAAATAAAAATCACAGGTGAGTACCATGGCTATCCCGATCATGCTGACAGATACACTTTACTGGGTCACTTCCGTCTTACATCAGTCACCGCTGCTGATGGCCACCCTCGACGTAGTCCTGAAGTCGATTGTGGTACTGATACCGTTCGCGCTGCTGGATGCTGCCTTTGGGGAAAAACTGGCGAATACCAGTCGGCATCTGCTTTGGTTGAACGGGCTGTTATGCCTGGTCATTCTACCCTGGTTACCCGCGTTGCTGACGCTTCTTCCGGGCGCTTTGGCGGGCCACCAGAGTGCAACAGCGAGCGCCTGGTTTGAATTAACCGTATTACCGCAACAAAGTGCTGCAGGCCAGCTGTTTAACACAGGCACCGTCATACTGGTGGGTTACCTGATAGCGGTGCTGCTGATGCTGGGCCGGCTGCTGATTGCCCTGCAAAGTGCCCGCAGACTCTACAGCAACGCCGTGCCGATGGCAGATCAGGACACAACAAGCCTGCTTGCCAGGCTCAGACAGCAGCTCACCATCAAACGCCCGGTAAGTCTGCGTGTCAGCGACACCCTCGAATCGCCCGTTTCTTTTGGCCTGCTGAGACCGACAATCATCGTGCCGGTGCAGGCGCGTGACTGGAGCGAGTCCATCATGACCGATGTGCTGTTGCATGAGCTTTGCCACATCAAACGGCTGGACTGGCTGACAGCATTACTGGCCTATGCGCTGGGCTGTGCCTACTGGGCGAACCCACTGGTGTGGCTGGCAGTCAGGCGGTTACGAGAAGAATCGGAACACAGCTGCGATGCAGCAGTACTGAACACCGGGCGCTGCGACACCGACTATGCCGAAAGCCTGCTGGGTGTGGCCACTCATTGCGTTCAGGCCCGACGCAACCGGGGCAGCAACCCTGCGTTGATGCAGACCATGTTCGATCAAACCACCCTAAAAACAAGAATAAGCCGAGTGCTGGAGGAGAACAAAATGCAAGCAAGAGACACACAAAACCAGATCAAAACAACCATGGCACTGTCGCTGATACTGTCTGCCGCAGTGCTGAGCGTCCTGGGTGCTACGCAGGTGCTGTCAGCCCAGGAGCTGGGAAGCACGCCCGTCACCCGCGCAGTCAACGAAGAAATGTTACCCCTGCACACAGAGGAACCGGTTTACCCGCGGGCTGCTGCTGATGCGGGCATCGAAGGTTGGGTGCAAATGCGCTTCACCGTCACGGCGGACGGCACCATTGACGAAAGTTCGCTGGCAGTGGTGGACGCCGAACCGGCCGACACATTTAACAGCAGCGCCATAGCCGCGGCAAAAAAATTCCGGTTCAGCCCGCGAATAAGAGAAGGCCAGCCGGTTGCCGTGCCCAATGTCCAGTATGTTTTCCGATACAAGCTGGAAGCTGACCCGCTCGAACCATCGGATCCGGCCGACCCAACGGATTAAACAGCCAGGTGACCCATTTACTGATGCCCGACCCCAGGCAGCACACCCAGCTCACGCAGAACATCGCGGGTGATCGACAATCGTGCCGGAATGAAACCTGAATCCGGTGCGGTTGCCGTCAGTACCGTGGCAAACAGGGTCACGTTGTTGTCATGCTCTACCCAGCCGATCCACCAACCGGTGTTTTTGTCTCCGTCCAGCACGGCCAGACCGGTTTTTGCGCGCAGCACGTACTCATCAGTGACTTCGATACTCATGATCTCTTTGACTGTGTTCTGTGCACTGATCGAGAAGGGTAGTGCGTTGTGGTACAGCCGGCGCAGCACATCAATCTGCTGCAGGGGAGATATGCGAAGGTCACCGGTCAGCCAGAATTGGTCGATACCACCGTTGATATTCTGATTGCCGTAGGCGGCATCCGACAATGCCCGCTGCATGCCTGACTCACCAACAGCGCGCACCAATGCCTGATAGTGTGGCACCGATGATAACCTGAAGGCATCACGCAACGTCAGATCGGCATTGGTTTCCGTGCGCCCCCGCGTGACCCCATCCCAGGGCAGCACCGACTCTGCATTCGCCACCAGCCCGGTTTGCAGTGCAACCAGTGAACTCAGGATCTTGAACGTCGAGGCAGGAATGTGCTGCTGCGCAACGCTGTTTTTGTCGGATGCATAATACCGGCCCCGATTAAGGTCGTGGATCAGCATCGTGCCGTGATAGCCGCTGGCGTCGATGACGGCCTGCGCGTAGGGCAGCTCAGCAATCATGGCATCGGTCGGCAGCTGGGCAATCGTACCCGCGGGCAGCAGCGCACTGCAAAGCACACCTATGCTGATGCAGGCAGCCCTGAGATGCCGCGTTAGCAGGTGGCTGCATGACTCAGGGCCGGTGTTCAGAATCAGTTTCATGAGTATCCTCGTTATCTGTGACAGAGTTGTTTGGCGGGCTGGGCAGAGAGTCAGAGTCCGCATCGGCAGGGTTGCGACGGGTGACGCTCAACCAGTCCAGAGAGATCCCGGAAATGGCATTGAAGCGGGACACCCGATAAATGACCTGCAGAAATCTTGGCCGGCGCCGCAGTCTGGGCTCGACCGCTCGCGCCCAGAACCAGATCGCTATCACCGCGCGTAGCCCTGAGCTGACACAAAATACGATAAACAGCGGGCTGCCAATCCCGCTCAGCCATTGCCAGGCAATCACCAGCTGAGTCGAACCGGCAGCAATATAACCACCGGCCAGGGCACCCACAAAAACCATGCTGGCACCCAGCGCCGACTGAGTGGCGGCGTACACCGCAAAATCGCTTTTGGTGGGACGAATATCATACAGATAATTGGCCGTGCTTAACGTGAACCCGCTCCACACCAGCCCCGAGACCATCTGCACGACTAGCAGGTAATAAAAATCCGGTGACGCCAGCCACAGTAAAGGAATCACCGGAATTGTAAGACAACAAAAACGCATGACCAGTCGGTTGCCAAAGCGGTCGGTGAAACGCCCCCAAAAACTCAGCGTCAGGAATTGCGTGATGATTGAGGCAATGGCATTGAGGCTGTATTCAAGGTAAGTGAATTCCAGGTCGCGCAACATGTACAACGCAAAAAAAGGCGCAGAGATAGCGACCACGCCCTGCATGCCCGCCACAAAAAAACTGTAGTCGCGGAAAGTCTTGTCGTGCAGAGACTGATAGAGTTGCTGCATGCTTTGACGAAAACCTTTACGGCGCTCCGGATGAGGCCGCGGATCCGGGTCATGCATCAATGCCAGCAGACGTGCTGACATGGCACGACCGATGGCGGCGATGCCGAACAGCAACGTGAATCCCAGCCACGCCATGTCTGCACGAGCACTCAGCGTCAGCAGTATCCCGCCCCCGACGAATACCAGCAGTGACGCAACCATGGTCAGCCGCGTGCGCGCGGCAAAAAATGCGCCGCGCCGCCGCTGGGGGACAATACTGCCCATCCAGGCCCGCCACTGTGGTTGAATGAAATTGATACAGGAGAAATACAGAACAGCCAGCATGATAAGCCAGCGCACGGCATTGTCCGGTCTGCTGGCAGCCAGCGCGGCCAATAACACCACCACAGCTGCCTGTACCATCGCCGTCACTACCACCATGGGTTTACGTGGCAGGTAATTACCCAGCCAGGCCGATAACAGCTGCAGTAGGGCGCCGAACAATTGCGGAATGGCCATCAGCCAGCCCATTTGCACGGCCGTAGCCTGCAGATGGATGGCAAAGGCGTTAAAGAAATTGTCGCCGGTTGCCGTCATGGTGGATGATGCCACCGCTTCTTTCTGTGAAAGACTCAGCGTTCGCCTCAGCCAGGCGCTTCGTGGCGGCCCGCTGCTCATGTCCGGGCTATCAGTTTTCTCGGGGGTCAACAAACCAGAGCTCGCTTAGGCCAGTCAAAGTCACTATCGTAGCATCATTGTTGGCTCTCGCAGTTGTCGATTTTTGCTGGTTTGCGGTAATCTAGCGACATTCGCACAGATCGCTTTTACAGCTTGGATATCCCCCCATGGCCAAATCACTATCGGAACAATTACTGGGCGCAGGCCTGGTCGACCAGAAAAAAGCAAAACAGGCACAGCAGGAAAAGCGCAAGGAAACGCGGGCGCAGCACAAACGCAAACAGCCCCCCGTCGACCAGACCCAGGTGAGACTGGCGCAGGAGCGCGCCGCCAAGGCAGAGCAGGACCGGGCGCTCAACCAGCAGCGCCGGGAGGCCGAGAACCTGAAGGCGATGCGCGCCCAGGTGCGCCAGATGCTTGACCACAGCGGCGTCAAGCCGGATGGTGATATCCGCTTTAACTTTAACGACCCGCGCAACAACAGGATCAAGTCGCTGCTTGTCAGTGCGCGACAGCAAAACCAGTTGGCACAAGGGCAGCTGGCGGTATGCTCGGACAGTGACCGGTTTGTGCTGGTGCCCAGGAACATTGCCGATAAGATCGCGCAACGCTTTCAGGACGCCGTCATTTTCCTTGCCGACTATAAAAATGACACGTTGTCCGAAGACGACCCCTACAAGGACTTCCCAATTCCGGATGACCTGATGTGGTAGGCCACCGCGCTGTCAGTACTGTCACGCCCCCTACGTCAATCGCCCCATTTGGGCCGCTTTTTTTGTATTCAGGGTTGTCGGCATGTGACATTATGATATGCTATATCATATTAGTCAGCCCTCGGAGCCAGCCCCATGTTCGTAAACCGCAAGAAATTATCCATCATCGTACCTGCCCTGATGAGTTCAGCCCTGCTAACACTTGCCTCTGGCGGCCTCAGTGCCCAGGCGGAGTCCGCAGCGACTGAGACCAGCACCTTGCACTATTCCGATGTGGAAGAAATTATCGTTCGGGCATTGCCGTTGAGCCGCACCCGGCTGCAATCCGCGCAGCCGGTTGATGTGATGGTCGGCGAGACGCTGGCAGACCGTCGCGGCATGACCCTGGGCGAAACCCTGCAGCAGCAGCCCGGCGTGCAGTCCAGTTTCTATGGGGCCGGCGCCGGCAGGCCTATCATCCGCGGCCTGGGCGGCCCCCGGGTACGCATCCTGGAAGATGGCCTGGCGACCGCTGACACCTCAACACAGAGTGACGACCATGCCGTCACTGTTGACCCCATGCTGATCGATCAGATCGAGATTCTGCGCGGGCCGGCAACTCTGCTGTATGGGTCCTCAGCCTCCGCCGGAGTGGTCAATATCATCGACGGCCGGATTCCGGAACAGCGCGCCGAGGAACCGCTGACTGGCCGCTTTGAAGTACGGGGCGACAACGTTGCCGACGAACGCAGCGGCGTATTGAGACTTGATGGCGGCGCCGGCAACATTGCCTGGCATCTGGACGGTTCCTGGCGTGAGGCCGATGACTATCGCATCCCGGGCGAGGCACGCTTTGGTGAAGACCCTGAGCACGACGATCATGATCACGAAGATGAAGATCATGAAGACGAACATCACGATGACGAACACGCTGACAGCAACCGGTTGTTTAACAGCTTTGTTGAATCCCAGTCCGGGACTGCTGGCCTGAGCTGGATTGGCGAGCGCGGCTTTATCGGAGGTTCGTTCCGCGCCTTCAACTCCGAATACGGCATCCCAGCACCGCATTTCCATGCCGAAGAAGAGCACGACCATGACGAAGACCATGCCGAGGAAGATCACGGTGATGAAGAACATGGCGAAGAGGAAGAATTCGCCTACATCGACATGGAACAGCGCAGCTGGGACGTGAAGGCAGGTCTTGATGCACCCATGCGTGGTATCAGCCGCGCAACATTCCGCCTGGGTTACAACGACTACACCCACCGTGAGATCGAGATGGCAGGCCTGCATGATGATGATCATGATGAAGAGCATGCCGATGAAGAACCACACGCGCATGAAGAGGGCACCCTGTTCGATGTGCAGACCCTGCAAAGCAGACTGTCATTCGAAACCATGCCCATCTGGGGCTGGGAAGGTGCATTGGGTCTGCAGCTTGAACGTGAAGACTTCAAAGCCGAAGGGGCCGAAGCGTTTGTCCCGAACAACGAAACCCGCTCCACCGGTGTGTTTGTGCTTCAGGAACGTCAGTGGGACGCCTTTACGCTCAGTCTTGGTGCACGCTTCGAGAACACCAAAGTCAGTTTGCGTGGCCATGACGACCATGACGATCACGATGAAGATCACGATGAAGATCACGGCGACGAGCACGGCCACGACGCCTTTGCAGACGTGGACAGCCGCACGTTCCGCAATGTTTCGGCCAGCATTGGCGGTATTTACGAGTTCAACGATACCTGGCAGGCATCGGTTAACTTCTCACGGGTCCAGCGAGCGCCGTCGCAAACCGAACTGTTTGCCGACGGCCCCCACCTGGCCACCTTCACGTACGAAGAAGGCAATGCCGGACTGCGCACGGAAACCGCCAAGGCCTGGGACCTGACACTGCACCGTCATGCTGACTTTTTCGATTTTGAAATCAGCGTGTTCCGCAAGGACGTGGCCGACTTTATTTACCTGGCCACCACCGACGAGGTTGAGCTGGGTTTTCCCGTGCGTGAAACCGAACAACAGGACGCCGAGTTCACCGGCATGGAAGTGCAGGGCGTCTGGCAACTGTTCACCAACGACTGGGGACACTTCGATCTGCATGCCGGTTACGATCGGGTCAATGCCCAGCTGGCGGACAACAGCTACCTGCCGCGCATCTCTCCGGAACGCGTCAGTGGTGGCGTCGACTGGCACCTGGGCAGCTGGCGCGGCGGCCTGGACGTATACCGTATGATGGAGCAGGACAAGGTGCCGGCATTGGAGACGCCCACCCCGGGCTATACCATGGTGAACCTGCGCGTCGCCTACGAATTTGACATCGGCAGCAGCACCCTGGAGGCGTTTATTCAGGGTCGTAACCTGGGTAATGAAGAGGCCAGGGTGGCCACCTCCTACCTGCGTGACTACGCCCCCTTGCCGGGCCGTAACGTGATCATGGGTATCCGCGGACGGTTCTGACCACACCCCGGGAAAGCCGATTGAGGCCTGGTCAACGCCGTCAGTCCACTTTCTGGCAAGAAGCTTGCTTGTTTAACTAAAAAGCAGGACGATTGCTGGAGTGACTGGCGGGGTTGAACATGATCTGTGATTTTCTGATAATCGGTGGCGACGGTGACCTGGCGTTCCGGAAACTGTACCCGGCGCTCTATCATCTGGATCTGGATCAGTGCCTGCCTGACTGTCTGAAAATCATCAGTGTCTCCCGCACCCGGCATACTGCCCGGGCATTCTCGCAAAAGACCCGACAGATGTTGTCAGAGCAACTGGGCGGCAGAAAACCCGATGCTGCCACCTGGCAACGTTTCAATAACAGACTGACTCATCATGCACTGGATGCCAGTAACGAAGCAGAACTGTCTGCGCTGGCGCGCAAGGTATTTACCGATCCCGAGCGTGATCTGGTTACCTACCTGGCGACGCCGCCGGGCATTTTTGCGCCGGTGTGCCAGTCGCTGTGGGCCGTCGGGCTGGTGCGCGCCAATATGCGCCTGGTCATTGAAAAACCGCTGGGCAGCAGCCGCGAAAGCTTTGTCGCCATTAACGACAGCCTGACCGATATCTTCAACGAACATCAGATCTACCGCATTGATCATTACCTGGGCAAGGAAACGGTGCAGAACCTGCTGACCCTGCGCTTTGCCAACGCGCTGTTTGAACCGCTGTGGAGCAATAACTACATAGACCATGTGCAGATCACGGCAGCTGAAACCATCGGCACCGGTGGACGCTGGCCATTTTATGATGAAGCCGGCGCCTTGCGGGATATGATGCAGAATCATCTGATGCAGTTGCTGTGCCTGCTCGCCATGGAGCCGCCGGCGTCACTGGATGCCCGGGCAGTGCACGATGAAAAACTCAAGGTATTACGCAGCCTGGCACCGCTGACCGGACGTGATGTCACTGACAATACAGTCAGGGGCCAATACACTGCCGGGACTGTCGACAAGCACTCAGTACCCTCCTATCAAAACGAAGGTGATGCCACCGGACACTCGGGCACGGAAACCTTCGTCGCCATCAAGGCGTCCATCAATAACTGGCGATGGGCGGGTGTCCCATTTTACATGCGTACCGGCAAACGCATGCAGCGACGCTTCTGCGAGATTGTTGTGCAGTTCAAGAAACTGCCGCATGCCATTTTTCCGGATCAGGCACACCAGGACAGTGCCAACCGCCTGGTGATCCAACTGCAGCCGGAAGAGGGCATACGTCTCTACCTGCTCAACAAAGTGCCTGGCCTGGATGAAAGCTTCCCCATGGAGAACGTTTCACTGGACCTGTCCCTGTCCGAGGCCTTCACCGAGCGCCGGGTCCCGGAAGCCTACGAACGTCTGCTTTACGATGTCATGCGTTCGAATTCAACATTGTTCATGCGCGCTGATCAGGTAGAGGCGGCCTGGCAATGGGTTGATGATATTGCGGAAGGCTGGCAACAGCATAAACAAAAATCGTTGCCTTACATGGCAGGTTCCAATGGGCCTGCCGACAGCATCGCACTTATTGCCAGAGACGGCAGACGCTGGCAGGATTGATCTGTAGGACAGGAGCAAGCAGATGTGGGAGATGCATGAATACCGAAACCAGGCCGCAGTGCTGGAGGCATTGACCGCAAAACTTGGCCAGTGTGTCAGCGACTGCGTGAGCACGCGAGGCAAGGCCTCCATCGCGCTGTCTGGCGGCAGCACGCCGCAAATGCTCTACCAGCAACTGTCACACCAGGTATTGCCCTGGCAGTCCGTCACGGTGAGTCTGGCTGATGAACGTTGGGTTGACGACGTCCATCCGCAGTCCAATGCCAGGCTGATCAAGAGCAGCCTGATTCAGCACGAAGCGCGGCGTGCTCATTTTGTCGGCATGAAAACCTCGCATACTGATGCGTTTGCGGCGGCCAACAGTCTGAGCGCTATTCTGGCCCGCCAGACCCTGCCTCTGGACCTGGTTGTGTTGGGCATGGGCCTGGACGGCCATACCGCATCTTTGTTCCCAAACGCCCTAGGACTGGAGATGGCATTGTCTGACACCTGCCGCCAGGTCTGCTGTGCCATTCAGCCGCTGCCAGACGCAGACGAACCGGCACCGCTGGCCAGGATGACGCTGAGTCTCAACACCATCCTGGCTGCCCACCAACGCATACTGTATATCCGCGGCGCAGCCAAGCGTCAGGTGCTGGAACAGGCCCTGACGCCAGGTTCGTCGACAGACATGCCAGTGCGCGCAGTGCTGCACAATAACCCGACGTTGACCGAGATTTATTATGCCCCAGACGATTAACCCGACCGTTGCCGCCATCACCGAGCAAATAAGAACCCGCAGTCAGCCGACACGGCAAGCGTACCTGCGCAACGCGCAGCGCACCATGACCAGGTTCCCGCCGCGCAAGACCCTGTCGTGCGGTAATATCGCTCATGCCTTTGCAGCCTGTGCGCCAGCGGACAAAACCCGAATCGCCGGCATGCAATCCGCCAACCTGGGCATCGTCACCGCCTACAATGACATGTTGTCCGCGCACCAGCCTCTGCAAACCTATCCTGACATCATCAAGGCCGCCGCCGCAGCAGCAGACTGCACGGCCCAGGTCGCGGGTGGCGTGCCGGCCATGTGCGATGGCGTGACACAGGGTCAACCGGGCATGGAACTGAGCCTGTTCAGCCGCGAGGTCATCGCCATGGCAACCGCTGTTAGTCTCAGCCACAATGTGTTTGATGGCATTCTGTGCCTGGGCGTCTGCGACAAGATCGTGCCGGGCTTGTTGATTGGCGCTCTGCAATTTGGTCATTTGCCCGCAGGGTTTATTCCTGCCGGCCCGATGGGGCCGGGTGTCCCCAATAAAACCAAAGCTGAGGTACGGCAACGTTATGCCCAGGGCAGTGCCGGGCGCGAAGAATTACTGGCCGTGGAATCGGGGTCGTATCACAGCCCTGGTACCTGCAATTTTTACGGCACCGCCAACAGCAATCAGGTGATGGTGGAAATGCTGGGTGTACAGCTGCCCGGCGCGTCCTTTGTCAACCCTGATGACCCGCTCCGCGAGGCCTTGACCCGAGAGACTGTGCGCCGGGTACTGGCCGCCACAGCACTGGGCGACAAACCCATGCCGCTGACAGAACTGATCTGTGAAGCTTCGCTGGTGAATGCGGCCGTGGCACTGCTCGCCAGTGGCGGATCGACCAATCACACCCTGCACCTGGTGGCCATCGCGCGCGCCGCCGGCATTATCCTGACCTGGCAAGACCTGGACGAACTGTCCCATGTCACGCCGCTGCTGGCCCGGGTTTACCCGAACGGCGAAGCCGACGTCAATGCCTTTCAGCAGGCCGGCGGCATGGCCTACCTGGTCCGCGAGCTGCGCGCTGCCGGCTTGCTCAATGAGCAGGTCCGCAGCCTGGTGGGAGAGGGCATGGCCATGTATGCCAAAAAACCAGAGCTGACTGCCAGCGGGGGGGTGCAATGGGTTGACTACCATGCACCCTCACATCGCCTTGATGTGCTCCGGCCTGCCAGTGATGCGTTTTCTGCGCACGGCGGCCTGAAGCTGATTCACGGCAATCTGGGTGAGGGTGTGGTAAAAACGTCAGCGGTCAGGCCCGAGCATCAGCACATCACGGCACCCTGTCGGGTATTCGACAGTCAGGAAGACATGGTCGCCGCATTCAAGGCAGGCGAGCTGCAGCAGGACGTTATTGCGGTGGTGCGCTTTCAGGGACCCAAGGCCAACGGCATGCCCGAGCTGCATCAGTTGACGCCCTGCCTGGGCGCATTGCAGGATCAGGGTTTCCAGGTTGCCCTGGTGACCGATGGTCGGATGTCCGGCGCGTCGGGCAAAGTGGCCGCCGCCATCCACATGAGTCCTGAAGCAGCCGATGGTGGTCCGCTGGCAAAGCTGCGTGACGGAGACCTGCTGTCACTGGACGCCGGTACCGGGCTGCTGAAAGTATTGCTGGATGACGACGTACTGCAGGCACGTGAAGATGCCATTTTCAGTCCGGATCAGGACATGCTGCCGGACAGCCTGGGGCGAGGGCTTTTCGCCACCTTCAGACAGGCGGCCGGCGTGGCGCACGACGGCGCGTCGGTTTTTAAATAATCAACCACATCACCCGGGAGTCAAAAGCAGATGTCAGATATGCGTGAACGGCTCAGCCACCTGACTATTTTGCCGGTGCTGGTGGTCAATACCGAAGAAGAGGCCATCGGCATCAGCCAGGCCCTGTTCGATGCCGGTATCACCGCCGTGGAAATCACCTTGCGCACCCCCGTCGCACTGGACGCCATCCGGGCGGTAAAGCAGGCACTGCCAGGACTCAGCGTCGCTGCCGGCACCATCACCTGTGTCGCGGATATGGAAGCGGTGGCCCATGCCGACGTTGATTTCGCGGTCAGTCCGGGGCTCACCCGCAGCCTGGCGGAATGCGCAGCGGCACTGGAGCTGCCATTTCTGCCAGGCGTCAGCACTGCGTCGGAAGTGCTTGGCGGGTTGGAGCTGGGTTTCGACTGTTTCAAGCTGTTTCCGGCCTCTGCCTGCGGCGGCCCAGCCTTGCTCAAGGCGTTATCAGCCCCGCTGGCCGGGGTCAGCTTTTGCCCCACCGGTGGCATCAACGCCGGCAATGCCAGTGACTACCTGGCCTTGCCCAATGTGTTGTGTGTGGGTGGGTCCTGGATGCTGCAGGCCGACATTGTCGCTGCCGGTGACTGGGTGTCCATCCGCAACAGCACCCGTGACAGTCTGGCGCATCTGTCGCGTTTTCAGAGCGCCTGACCACTGTTCCGACATCCGATCACTCGGTCAACCACTCACTGCGGCAGCCTGACGGCGCGCTGATCGGGTTGCAGCGGGCAACACCCTCAGTGTCGGGTAGCACGACCTGGTAATCCGAACCCAGCGGGGAAGGTTCAACATAGTCGGTACTGATATATTGGGCGCCGCTGGCCAACGCCTGCTCGCGGCGGGGGGTATCGCCGGTGCGGGCTTCATGGCTGGGCACATCAGAGCGGGTCCGTATCAGGTAGCCTTGCGCCGCATACTGGCTGATGGCATTGGCATCAGCCAGGACATTGTTCATTTTGAGAAACGCGGAGGCAGGGTGTCCAGGCATCGCGCTGACAAACAACGCACGTCCGGCCAGAACCGATGATCGCGACAGATAATCAGTCAGGTGGCGCCCGGTGTTATCAAGGGCAAAAAGGACCTTGCCACGACTGTCCGCCAACGTCGGCCAGCCACGCGCCATAACCGCGGCATTGAGGGAATCGTCGTCGCCACGGACATCATCCGGGGTTATGACGTGGTCACGATCGAAGACCTGCCATATTTCATCATCGACCGTGAAAATATTGTCAGCGTCGATGGTCTGCGGTGTCGTGTAGGTCAGCGGCCCCCAGTCCTGGCGTGCGGAATCCTTGAGCTCCAGCATGATCATGATGGGTAGATGCGAGGGATTTTGCGCCGACCAGTCGCGGATTTGCGTCAGGCAGGTTATCAGAGTCAAACAGGTACTGCGGTAGTCCAGATCCTGTGAATGCAACACTTTCAGGCCCGGCGCATCCATCACCGCACGATGTCGTGTCAGCTCCGGGTCATCAATCAGCAGACCGCCGGCCGGCTGCGAATACAGGCCACCGTCGGGATCGGCGAATACATCCAGTTCAAATTGTCTGATGCCGAGCATCTCCAGCTGTTCGGGCAAGGGCCGATGCTGATAGCTGATGTCGTCAGCCCAGCCGTCACGGTATTCGTTCAGCAGCGTGATTAATGCCGGCGCCGGAAAACGTTTATAGCTGTTATGCGTGCCCAGCACCTGAATATGGTTCAGGCGCAAACACCGGTCAGCATTGTCTGCGGAGATGGTGGCACATTGCCCGGGCTCGGCGCCCAGGATGACAGAAGGCAAAGGTAACAGCAGCGCCCCGGCGAGCAGGGCGGGCAGGGTGATGTTCATGACGCGTCCTCGGTCAGATGTCTGTGCGTCGAGTCTGCGACGTCAAGAAGACGGTTTCATGACAGCCGCAATAACCGGCTCATCTTCAACACGCGCGATGCGCAGTCGGGCCCAGGCAAATAACAGCGTCATGGCTGGGCTCAACAGGCAAAAGAAGGCCCAGGGTGCATACGCCAGGGTGGCAACACCCAGAACACTGGCATGATAGGCACCACAGGTATTCCAGGGCACCAGGACCGATGTGACTGTGCCGGTGTCTTCCAGGGTGCGGCTCAGATTCTGCGGCGCCAGCCCGCGTTTACGATAGGCTTCCGTGAACATACGGCCAGGCACCACAATTGACAGATACTGGTCGGACGCCGACACGTTGGTCACCGCGCAGGTCGCCCCGGTCGCCGTTACCAGCCCGGCATCAGAGCGCACCCGGCTGATCAGCGCCTGGGTGATGCGGGCCAGAAAGCCACCGGCCTCCATCGCGCCGCCAAACACCATGGCTGACAGAATCAGCCAGATGGTATTAAGCATACCGGCCATGCCACCGGTACTGAGCAACTCATCCAGTACCATATCGCCGGATACAATCGCCGTGCTGCCATACAGCGCCTGCATCACGCTTTGATACAGCCCGCCGCTGGACTGGGCCAGTTCTGCCAATACCGGCTGCTGAAACAGCACCGCACACACGATCCCGGCCAGGGCACCCATGAACAGTGATGGCAGGGCCGCCACTTTTTTGATGATGAGGAAAATGACCCCCATCGGCACCAGCAACAGGAGCGGTGACACACTGAAACGTTCGTCAATCAGCGCCCGGTAACGCTCGGTATCGTTGACATCAACGGCATTAGCGCCCATGAACAGACCCAGTATGAAATACACCAACAGGGTAATGATGATGGAGGGCAGGGCCGTCAGACTGAGGTAGCGGATATGGGTAAACAGATCCACACCGCTGACACCCGATGCCAGATTGGTGGTATCAGACAGCGGGGACATCTTGTCGCCAAAATAGGCGCCGGAGACAATGGCACCGGCTACCAGGCCCGGGTTAAGGCCCATCGCGTAGCCAATACTCATCAACGCCACACCGAGTGTGGCCGAGGTCGACCACGAGCTGCCAATCACCACCGCCGCAATCGCGGTAATCAGGCAGGCACTGGCCACAAAAAAAGTGGGGCTGAAAATTTGCAGGCCGTAGTAGATCATCGCCGGCACAATGCCACTGATCAGCCAGCTGCCGGTCAGCGCACCGACCATCAGCAGGATCAGCACCGCGGGCGTGGCTGCCTTGATGTTGTCGATAATCTTGTCCTGGATATCAGTCCAGGCTTCACCCCGGCTCAGTCCCAATGCTGCGGCCAGTGCGGCGGCAATGATCAGGGCAGTCTGGTTGGCGCCGCCGAGTGAATCGTCACCGTACACGGCAACATTATATCCCAGCAGGGCAAACAGCACGAGCAGAGGAATGACGGACAGAAACAAAGAAGGGCTGGGGCGGGACGCTGTCATCCGTCAATCGATCCTTTGGTTGTGGTTTTACCAACTTTAACCGGTTATGCAACAGAATCCCAGTCATCTTCGGAAAAATCCCGACGACTCAGGTGGTTGGGCGCAAAAACCACCAGGCTTGCCGAAAACATTCGACGATGGGCCGCCCGGCAACTTGTGTGCGCAGAAGCCCTGACTTATGCTGAGGCCCTCAACGCAATGATCAATTCGCGCACCCTCAGGGAGATGCAACGTACATGAGCAAACACAACCGTTTATTGTCTGGCGCCAGCCTGGGCGCCCTGGCGCTTGGCATCGGTAGCGCCATGACCCCCGTCGTCTCGGCCCAGACAGCTGACGCCGTGGATTACGCCAATACCAGTAACTGGCTGTGCCGGCCCGGCAATCCGCGGGCCTGCGAAGTAGACATGAGTACCACAGTGGTCAGGGCAGATGGCTCTGTGCGCCTGGAGCCATGGTCTGATGACCCCTTCGCCCCGGTCGACTGCTTTTACGTCTACCCGACGGTATCACAGGATACGACCGCCAACAGCGACCTGATTGCAGGCCCGGAAGAATATAATGTGGTGCGCAGTCAATTTGCCCGAATGGGCTCTCACTGCCGAACCTTTGCTCCGCTGTACCGTCAGGTCACACTGACCGCGTTGCGGGCCGGCATGTCCGGAAATACCGATTTGAGGCCCGACCGTGAACTGGGTTACCAGGACGTTGTCGATGCCTGGAACTATTATCTGGAAAATGACAATGATGGCCGCGGTGTGGTGCTGGTCGGTCATTCGCAGGGGGCCGGCGTGCTGACCCGCCTGATCATCAATGAAATCGAAGGCAAGGACATTCAGCAACAGATCATCTCCGCCATGCTGCTAGGTACCACCATTCAGGTGCCCGAAGGCGACGTCGTCGGTGGCACATTCGAGCATATGCCTTTGTGCGAAAGCGGTGACCAGACCGGTTGTATCGTCACTTATGCCTCCTATCGTGCCAGCAATCCGCCGCCGGCCAATGCCCTGTTTGGCCGCAACGGCAATGGTACGGTGAGTGCCTGCACCAACCCGGCACAGCTGGCCAACGACACTGATGAGCTGGATGCCTACCTGAGCAATGTGGCGCCCGAAGGCTTTTCGGCAGCTGAACCGGCACGCTGGACATCGACGGGCGCCAATATCACCACACCTTTTGTCAGCGTCCCGGGACTGCTCAGCGCAGAGTGTGTCAGCAATGACCAGTTCTCCTACCTGGAGATTACCGTCAATGCTGACCCCGATGATCCCCGCACCGACACCCTCAGCGGTGATGTCATGAACCCGGACGGCAGCATCAATGAAGACTGGGGACTGCATCTGATTGATGTCAATGCGGCCATGGGCGATCTGGTGGAGCTGGTATCAAAGCAGGCCCAGGCCTACCGGTGGCGTTGATGCCCTGATCAGGCATAAAAAAACGGGAGCACTGGCTCCCGTTTTTTTATGTTGCCTGGCAGCACATTGGCTGCTTACTGGTCGGACAACTCCAGCGTATTCAGTGCGGCACGGATGTTGCCGGAATCATGTGAAGCCGCCATGGGGTTGCCCAGCAACTCGGCCATATCGACCAGCACACGTCCACTTTCCTGCAACAACGGGTCCTCTTCTTCCAGCTCTTCCTCGTTGCTGCCTTCATCGTCCGTCGCTGCCAGCTGGTCATTCTCGGCGTCTTCGTCATAGGTTTCGTCGCGCCACTCTTCCACCGGCAACCCTTTGGCCTGCAGGCGGGTATTGTTGGCGTCAAACGCCGCGCGCCGGTCGGCATCACGCTGGGCTTTGAGTTTGTCACGGTTCAGGGGAATGGTTTCACGCTCGCGCGCCTCTATCATTCGTTCCACCGTGCCCTCCAGGTAGACAAAATCGGGATCGTCCTCGGCGCGGGCCTGGTGACGGGCCTGCAATTCCGGAATGATCTCACGCAGAGGATTATAGGTGCGGTATTCAACCGGACGCACGGTATCCCAGGGCAGCGCACCGTCCAGATTGCTTTCACCCATGGTTTCAATGGCCTGGTAACGATCAGGGAAGGTAATATCCGGCAGTACCCCACGGTGCTGGGTGCTGGCACCGGAGATCCGATAGAACTTGGAACGGGTCAACTTCACCTGGCCATAGTCCATGGGAATGATTTCCTGCACCGTACCTTTACCGAAAGTCTGGCCGCCCAGCACCACACCTCGCTGGTAGTCCTGTATGGCCCCGGCAAAAATTTCCGAGGCGGAGGCACTGGCACGATTGACCAGCACGGCCAGCGGGCCGTCGTACACCACCTCCGGATCGGCATCGCCGTATGAACGGACAAAACCATTGCGCTGACCGGAGTAACGGATTTGCACGGTAGGGCCGGACTCGATGAACAGGCCGACCAGTTCATTGGCTTCGTTGAGCGAGCCGCCACCGTTGTAGCGCAGGTCCACCACCACGGCTTCAACATCATCCTGCTTCAGCTCTTCCAGCAGCGCCCGCACATCGCGCGCGGAACTGCGGTAGTCGGTCAGCCCGGCCGAGGCCGCCTCGAAATCAAAATAGAAAGAGGGCAGGGTGATTACGCCAATCCGGTACATGTCGTCGTTAATATCGACTTCCAGCACTTCGCTGCGCGCAAACTGTTCGGACAGTTCAACCGTGTCCCGGATGATGGCGATTTCCCGGGCGCCCACTTCACTGGTGGCTTCTGCCGGGAGGATATTGAGGCGCACCAGGGTGCCTTTTTCGCCACGGATCTGATCAACCACATCATCCAGGCGCAGCCCGATGACATCCTGCATTTCGCCGTCGTCGCCCTGGGCGATACCGATGATGCGGTCGCCAGCCTTGAGCTGTCCGGCCTGTTCGGCAGGGCCGCCCTTGATCAGTTCGGCTACCTTGGTATATTCATCCTCGGAGGTCAGCTGCGCACCGATACCCTGCAGCGACCCGCGCAGCCCCATGTTGAAGTTCTCTGAGTCACGCGGCGAGAAATAACTGGTATGCGGGTCCACAGTGCGCGCCACGGTTGCCATGTAGGCCTGAAAAACATCGCGCTCATTGGTCTTGGCGACCTGTGTCAGCTGGTTGCGAAACCGCTTGCTCAGCCGCTCCTCTACCTTGTCCATCTCCATGCCGGTGAGCGACAGGCTCAGCGCGCTGTTTTTGATGCGTTTACGCCACAGTTCGTCCAGCTCGGCCACGGACGCTGCCCAAGGCACATCCTCGCGGTCGATGATCAGCTCTTCATCAGCCGTGAAATCGAGAGAGTCCAGCTGGCTCTCGACAAATTCGACGGTCCACACCAGACGCTCCAGTACCCGACGGTGATAAAGGTTGTAGATTTCAAAGGCGGGTTGCAGGTCACCGTTCTTGAGGCTGTCGTCCAGCGAGCCGCGCACATCATTTATCGCATCGATATCGGACTGGGTCAGGTACAGCCGAGCACCATCCAGCATATCAAGATAGTTATCAAAGACTTCCGTGGAAAAGTCATTGTCAAATGTCACAGGCGAATAGTGCTTGGTCTCCAGCTCTCTCAGCAATTCGATGGCGGTTCGCCCATACACAGGCTGCGGCGCCATCGACGCGTACAGGCTGTCCACATCGAGCGTTGCCGGTAATTCATCCTCGGCACTCACCGCATCCTGCGCAACGGCCTGGTTGCCGGCCATCCAGGCCACCGCCAGACACAGCGTGAAAACGGTGCCCAGACGGCTTAACGGGGCTGGCAATATGCTTGCCAGCAGGGGATGGGCAGTGGCCGGTTTGCTTTCATGAGTCGCAGTATTCAACGTCATACCTCGCACGATTTAATGCCTGAATTTCAGATCCTTGATATTACGATTTGACGCGGTATGTCAAGGTCATGGGAGAATTTATCAGTTTAAAGCCCCTGAGATTGTGTTATTTAGTGACAGGCTTGTTGCGGGCACTGGCGTGGCGCTCTGCACGCTCCACATCGATGTAACGATCAGTAATGGCACTGGAGCCATGACCGGCGTCATCACGCACATGTTCCCGGGGCCGATGTTTGACATCTTCGGAGATGCCGGTGTGCCGCAACCAGTGTACGGTGGCCGTTGCCAGCCGGTCAGCCTCTTCTATAGACCCTTCCGAGCGCAGCTTTGCTTCAGCCTGGTTAAAACATTTTTGCACAATGCTGCGAATCTGCCGGGTACTGGTGATACCGCCTTTGCCACGGGTCTTGTGAATCAGTGGCGTGGCTTCGCCGGGCAAGGGCAGGGCAGACAGCCCGCGCGCCTCGCGATAGCGGCGTAACGCCTGCAGCATGGCGTCGCTGACCGAGACCTCACGCTCCTTGTTACCCTTGCCGACCGTCAGAAACCACCAGTTACCTTCCAGATCGCGCTGAAAATGTCCCATTTGCGGAATCCAGCGTTCGGTTTCCACCAGTTCCGAAATCCGCAGATACATCGCGAACAGGGCCGTCATGATAAACAGGGTGCGCTCATGGGTATCGGGATCCCGATCTGCCATCTCCTCCGCCGTCTCAATGACCACATCCCACTGGATCTGGGACAGTCGGCGGATCTTGTCCTGCCCCTGACGTTTACGCAGAAATTTGCCTTTCTGGCGGATGCGGGCCACCGGATTGGCCTGTAGCTGATTTTCCTGCACCAGGTAATTGAAGAAGCTGCTCAGTACCGCAAACATGGCCTGCAATGCCGACTGTGACAGCGCAAAGGGTTGCCCGTGTTGCGTCTGGTAGGGTCGCCAGTCGGGATTGGCGACACGTTCGCCCTGACGCTCGATAAAGCGCGGCACCTGCTTCTGGCCGATCCAGGTCTCGGGCGGTTGCCGGGCGAACTCGACATAGGACTCCAGGTGCTCACGCTGAATTTCCCGCAGTGACAGGCCGGCAATCAGCCAGGCCCACTGCAGAAAATGTTCAAGTTCCCGGCGATAGGCGGTGAAGGTGTCCGGGCTGCCACGGTAGCTGTATAAAAACTCGCTGGCGTGCCGGTAATCATCAGCAGCCTTGTCCGGCAGCGGCCGCTTGCTGGCGGCGTGGATCGCGGCGCCGATCACCGGCGGTTCACGCCAGGGGTTGGGCATGCTGTCCAGGGTGTCGAAAAGCGGGTGTGGTGATTTCATGGGCTGATATTTTCGCTGTTATTGGCAGACGATGATAGTTATGCTTACTGATCTTCCGAAAAAACTTTACCGGCACAAGATACTGACTATGCAAGCGCTGTTACAGGAACAACTCCAGCAACTTCTCATGACCCTGCAGACCCCGACCTACTGGTGGCAGATGCTGGTACTGGTGCTGGCGGTGACGCTGTCAGCGCTGATCAACGCGCGCCTGCAAACGCTGCTGGAGCAGAACAATACCCAAAGCACCGGCTTCCGACACTTGGCTGTTCGCGGTGCACAGCGCATCATCTGGCCGTTGACCGCGCTGGTATTCATCCTGATCGGTGTCGGGATTCTGGAAAACTATGCGTTGCCGACCACCATCCTGGAAGTCGCCTCACCGATTCTGGCGGCACTGGCGCTGATCCGCCTGTGCGTTTACATACTGCGCAAGTCGTTCGCCTCAAACCCGATTCTGCGGTCATCGGAAAATATTCTGGTGCTGGTGGTCTGGTCCATTGTCATCATGCATTTGCTGGGCTGGCTGCCCACGGTACTGGCCATGCTGGACAACATGGCGTTGACCGTGGGTGAAACCCGCATCAGCGTCCTGTCGACGTTTCAGTTGCTGTTCATGGTGGCGTTTGCCTTTATCCTGGCGGTGTGGATTGCCGACCTGATCAATCGCCAGGTTGCCCGCGTCCCCGGCATTTCCCCCAGCATGCAGGTGGGAGTCAGCAAGCTCAGCCGTTTCATGCTTTTGACGCTGGCGTTTCTGCTGGCGTTGAATGCCGTCGGCATCAACCTGAGTTCACTGGCCATTTTCGGTGGCGCTTTGGGCGTCGGGCTGGGTTTTGGCCTGCAAAGTATCGCGTCAAATTTCATCAGTGGCTTCATCCTGGTACTCGATCGCTCCATCAAACCTGGCGATATCATCACCGTTGGCACCAAGTTTGGCTGGGTGCAGGAGCTGAATGCGCGGTATATTGTGGTCCGCAACCGGGAAGGGGTGGATACCCTGATCCCCAATGAGAATCTGATTACCTCGGAAGTCATCAACTGGAGCTACGCCGACCCCAACGTTCGGGTCACCGTGCCGGTGCAGATCAGCTACGACAATGATCCGGAAGTGGCCATGCAACTGATGATGGACTGTGCGTTTGCTTCGCCCAGGGTTCTTCAGGATCCGCCGCCGACTGTGCGGCTGACCGAGTTTGCCGACAGTGGCATTGCACTGGAGCTCCGGGTGTGGATCGCCGATCCGACCAACGGCTTTATGCCGGTGCGCTCGGACATCAATGTGGCCATCTGGCGGGCCTTCAAGAACGGCGGCATTACCATTCCCTATCCGCAACAGGATGTTTATATCAAGTCCATGCCGGATCGACCCGGCGCCGGAGACGCGTCCCTAAACCCCGAAAGCTGATGTGTTGCATTAGGTAACACATTTTTGGTAGACTGGCGCCATTCACTATACCATCCGGACGGTAAAGTTATGGCGCAACTGAAATCCACTTCCCGTGACAATATTCTTGATGCTGCCCAGCGCGTGGCATCACGCGAAGGCGCGGGCAAACTGACGCTGGACAAGGTCGCGTGCGAGTGCGGCCTGAGCAAGGGCGGTCTGCTTTACAACTACCCCAACAAAGAAGCCTTGCTGAAAAGCATGCTGGACCGCCTGCTGGAACAGTTTCTCAGCATCGCCAGCACTGAAGAAAGAGCCATGGCCGGCGAACCCAATGCCCACCTGCGCGCCATGCTGCGGGCCGTTGCCGGACATCAGATGGTCGATCCCGGCATCTACATGTGCATTCTGACCGCCTCGGCAGAAAATCCTGAATTGCTGGAGCCCATGCGGGCAGTGTTCCGCGACAGCTATCAGCGCATCAGCGCCGAGTGTACGGATCCCGATCTGGGACTGCTGCTATGGTCTGCGGCAGATGGCATTCTGTTCCATCACATACTGGGCATAGCGCCCTATCCACAAGCTGAAAAAAGCAAGCTTTTTCAAAAACTTCTGCAATTATCTGAGGAAATGTCATGAACCGCTCGTTATGGTCGCCGCTGTTTCGCGCGACGTTGCTGCTGGGTCTGTTTGCCATGCTCAATGCCTGCCAGGAAAGTACCGCAGAGCAGGATAGCGGCCGTGAATTACGTACGGTGCGCCTGGAAACCGTGGGCCAGGAGCGCGCCGAAGGGGTGCGCCGCTTTGTAGGTGTGGTCGACGCGCTGAGCACCGTGGACCTGGCATTCCAGGTGGGCGGTCGCATCACTGCCATGCCGGTTCAGCAGGGCGCCATCGTGCCGCGCGGCGAGCTGATCGCCGAGCTGGACAATGCAGATTACGCCCTGGCTGTCCGTGAAGCCCGGGTCGCACTCGACCTGAGCACACTCGATTATGAACGCAGCCGCAAGATGCTGGACAGCGGGGCCATCCCGCGCGCGACCTATGACCGCAGCGCGTCCGACCTCGAGTTGCGCCGCCTGGCACTCAATGCTGCCGAGCGCAACCTGGCTTACACGCGGATTGAAGCCCCGTTTGATGCACTGGTGACACGCCGTATCGTGGACGCCTTCACCCAGGTACAGCCGGGCACCGCAGTGGTCCGTGTGCAGGATGTGACCGAACTGCGCGTGCACATATCCGTGCCGGAAAGCCTGATGGCAGTGCTGCAAACCCCGGAGCGTTTTGCCGTCACGGCGGAAATCTCTGCGTACCCGGGCCGGCAGTTCCCATTGAGTTATCGCGAACACGCCACTGAGGCGGATCCGGTCACCCAGACCTATCAGGTCAGCTTCGGCCTGGCGCGACAGCCCGGCATCAACATTCTGCCGGGTATGACAGCGACGGTGTCCGTGCAGTCAGGTGACGCCTTTCTGGCGCCGCGGATCGACGTGCCGGCAGCGGCACTGGATACCGCCGACGATGGCAGCTTCAGAGTCTGGGTGTTTGATCCGCAACAGGGCACCGTCAGCCCACGCGCGGTTAGCGTGGGCGCACTGGGCAGCAGTCGGGTGGTCATCAGCGCCGGCCTGCAGCCCGGCGAACAGGTGGTTACTGCGGGCGCGCACATGCTGCATGACGGCATGGCCGTCGTCCCGTTCAGACACGCGCGTTAAGGAAGCATCAAGATGGATTTTGCCCGCTATGCCATCGACCGCCCGGTCAACACCTGGCTGTTCATACTGATTCTAGTGCTGGGCGGCATCTGGGGCACTCTGACCCTGGGCCGCCTGGAAGACCCGGCTTTTACCCTGAAACAGGCGGTCGTGGTGACGCCGTACCCCGGCGCTACCGCGCAGGAGGTCGAGCTGGAAGTCACTGAACACCTGGAATCGGCCATCCAGCAGTTACCCCAGCTCAAGCGCATTACGTCTAAATCGGTCCCCGGACGGTCGGAAATTACCGTCGAGATTCAGGATACCTACGACGGCAGCGAAATCCCCCAGGTCTGGGACGAATTGCGGCGCAAGGTGGGTGATTTCCAGCGCAATCTGCCCGAGGGCGCCGGTCCATCCAGTGTCAATGATGATTTTGCCGACGTTTTTGGCATTTTCTATGCGGTCACGGCACCGGCCTTTGATGACAGCGAAATACGGGATATTGCCTCTTTTCTGCGCCGCGAACTGCTGACCGTCGACGGCGTCGCCAAGGTTGAAACCCGCGGTTTGCCGGAAGAGGCGATCTATGTCGAACTGCCCAATGATCGGCTGATTGCCACTGGCCTGCCGCTGGCGCAGATTATCAACAGCATCCAGGCGGAGAATACCGTGCAGAGCGCCGGTGCCGCGCGCGTTGACGACCTCAATGTGCGTATCAGCTCCCAGCCCGGCCTGGACAGCGTCGGCAACATTGAATCCCTGCGCATCGGCAGGCCCGGCAGCACCGACCAGATTGCCCTGATCGATGTCGCCACAGTGTCCCGGCAGAGCGAAGAGATTCCTGACCATCTGATTCGTCACAACGGCCAGGAGGCGTTTACACTGGCCATCGCCGGGGTGGCCACCGAAAACATTGTTGAGGTCGGCCAGGCCGTTGACGCCGCGCTCGACGCGCTGGCGCCGCGCATTCCGCTGGGGGTCGAGCTCGATCCGATCTACGCACAGCATGTGGTGGTCGACCAGGCCATCGGTGATTTCATCATCAATCTGGCGATGTCGGTCGCTATTGTGGTCGGTGTGCTGTGCATCTTCATGGGCTGGCGTGTTGGCCTGGTCGTCGGCCTGACGCTGTTGCTGACGGTGATGGGCACGGTGTTCATGATGCGTGTGTTCACCATCGAGATGGAACGCATCTCGCTGGGCGCGCTGATCATCGCCATGGGCATGCTGGTGGATAATGCCATTGTCATCGCCGAAGGCATGCTGATCAACATGCAGCGCGGCATGCCCGCGCATCGGGCTGCCAGCGATGCAGCGGCGCGCACACAGTGGCCCTTGCTCGGTGCCACACTGATCGGCATCATGGCGTTCTCCGGCATCGGCCTGTCGCCGGACACCTCGGGGGAGTTCCTGTTCTCGCTGTTCGCTGTGATTGGCATATCGCTGCTGCTCAGCTGGATACTGGCCATCACGGTGACGCCGCTATTCGGTGAATACCTGCTCAAGGTCAAACAGGCCTCAGCCAGCGCCGATCCGTATCGGGGCATGTTTTATGCGCTTTATCGCAGAGCCTTGCAGGCCAGCCTGGCCTGGCGGCGCCTGACCATCGGGCTGCTGATCCTGGTGACCGCGAGCAGTTTCTGGGCTTTCGGTTTCGTCAAGCAGGCATTTTTCCCTGATTCCAACACGCCCATCTTTTTTGTCGACTACCGGCTGCCGCAAGGCAGCGACATCCGCGCCACCGCCCGTGATCTGGCCGAGATTGATGAACGGGTCATGGCGAAACCCGGCGTTGAAGCTGTCTCGACCTTTGTGGGGCAGGGCGCCAGCCGCTTCATGCTCACCTACGAACCGCAACAGCCGAATCCGGCCTTTGGTCAGCTGATCGTGCGCACCACCGATCGTTTCATGATTAATGCGCTGGCGCAGCAATTACGTGAAGAACTGGGCGCGGCTTATCCGGCGGCAGAAATCCAGACCCGGCGCCTGGTGTTCGGCCCCGGCGCCGGCGCCAAGATTGAAGCCCGCTTCAGCGGCGCCGATCCGGATGTACTGCGAGCACTGGCCAGCGAGGCCATGGTCATCTTCAATGCCGAGTCGGGGCTGACCGATATCCGGCAAAACTGGCGTCAGCGCGAACTGGTGATCACCCCGCAGTTTAATGAGGAGCGGGCGCGTGTGGCCGGCATTGCGCGCTCGGATGTGGCGCAGACGCTGGAGTTTGCCACCACCGGGGTCCGCGCCGGCACCTATCGTGAAGCCGATGAACGTATCCCCATCATCATCCGCCCGCCGGCGGCAGAACGCCTGCGCGTGGAACGGCTGCAGGAACGGCTGGTGTGGAGCTCGGGCGAACAGCGCTATGTGCCCATCACTCAGGTGCTTGATGGCTTCGATACGCGCGCCGAGGAAACCCTGATCCTGCGCCGTGACCGCACCCGGACGTTATCGGTGCAGGCCGAACCGGCTGCCGGTCTCACCGCAGATGAAGCCTTGCGCCGAGTGCGCAATGACATCGAAGCCATGCGCCTGCCGCCCGGTTACCAGTTAAGCTGGGGAGGGGAGCTGGAGGCCTCCGGCGAAGCACAGGCGTCACTGGGCGCACAATTGCCGCTCAGCTTTCTGGTCATGCTGGTGATTTCCGTGCTGATTTTTGGCAAGGTCCGACAACCGCTGATTATCTGGCTGGTGGTACCGATGTCGCTGTGCGGCGTGGTGATCGGCCTGCTGGCCAGCGGCCTGCCATTCAGTTTCACCGCCTTGCTCGGTTTCCTGAGCCTGTCCGGCATGCTGATGAAAAATGCCATCGTGCTGGTGGATGAAATCGATCTGCAGATCGACGAAGGTAAAGTGGCGCATACAGCGATTCTGGATGCCAGCGTCAGTCGCCTGCGGCCGGTCTTCCTGGCCGCAGCCACCACCATACTGGGCATGATTCCGCTGCTGGCCGATGCCTTTTTTGCCAGCATGTCAGTCACCATCATGGCCGGTCTGGCATTCGCGTCAGTGTTGACGCTGATTGCAGTGCCGGTGTTTTATGCGGTATTTTTCCGCATCCGGTCGGATGATTCAGGCGTACCAACACCTGACACACGCCCTGCAAGTGCCTGAAAAAAACCTGAAAGAACATTAACAAATGAGAGCAACAAAATGATTAAAAAGAGTTTATTGCTTGCAGCCTCCATGTTAGTAAGCACTTCAGCAATGGCTGCTGACCTGACGCCAGCCAATGCCACATTGGCTGAAATAACCAATTTCCGCGAATACAGCGATACCTTTGCCAGCGCGGGTCAACCCACCGCAGAACAGTTTTCGGCGGTCAGGGATGCTGGCTTTGAGCGTGTCGTCTACATCGCGTTTACCAACAACCAGAATGCCATCGCCAATGCGGATCAGCTGGTCAAGGGCCTGGGCATGGACTATATCCATATCCCGGTAGACTGGAACAATCCCACCAAACGCGATTTTTACGCGTTTGCCGACGCCATGCAGCGCGCACCCGACATGAAAACGCTGTTGCATTGCCAGGTCAACGCGCGTGCCACGGCCTTCAGTTTTCTTTATCGGGTCATTTACCAGGACGTGCCGGTCGCTGACGCCAAGGCTGACATGAATACGGTCTGGCAGCCGAATGAAACATGGCGTGATCTGATTTTTGCGTTGCTGGAAGAAAACGGCAAATCGGCCGAATGTGAAGGCTGCGACTGGACGCCGTCAACGGCCGGGAGCTGAAGCGCCACAGCAACAACGGCTGCAGAAGGAGATATCCTGATAGAGACAGCTTCATACTCATCCACCCACACTAATTCCGGTAATCTTTATTACCGGAAATAGCATAATAGCCGATATCCTCAGCTATACAGGCCTGTCATCGTGTTGTTTGCCACGTTTACTGCAAGGCCGCTTTAATGCGACACTACGGACATCATGACGAGACGCTCAACATTTCTGACCGCTGCTTTTCTGGCACTCTGGCTTCCTGCACAGGCACTGGCGACAGTGCTCGCGCATTGTGTATCGCTGGATGCGCAGCCGGTGCAGGCAATGTCTGAGCTGGCATCCAACCATGCGCTACACATGTCAGCGCCCAGCGTTACCGGTGAAGATTGCCACGGTCAGACAATGGCTGTGTCCGGTTCCACGCACCACCCATCAGACCCCCACAGTGACAGCGCTGAGTGTGTTCATTGCACCGGCGGCTGCCACAAACTCCAGTCCATGCTGGTGTTTGAGCGTGACTGTCAGCGCTTCCCACCAGACACCGGTGATCAGGCGACCAGTGCTACAGAACTGGCGACGGGTTATCCGGACATGCTCATACGCCCGCCAATAGACATCCTTTCCACTTGAATTGACACATCAAACAGTCCCGGCCACGGGGCTGTCGAGTTCATCAGTGAAAGGATATATTACTATGCCATTCAAGGCGTTAGCCCTGTTTTTGGTGCTGCCCGCGTTAGTCTCCTGCGGCACCACAGGTACGAATTTACTCAGCCAGGACAGTCAGTTTGACGACATGCGGCAGACACTGCAGCAATGGTCCCCGGCATTGAATAGCAACAACCTGGAACCCGCCGCTCAACCGCCGGACGACGCTTCGTTGAGGCTGCACAATCCGGCGCAGGCGCAGGCACTGGCCCTGCGTCAGAGTCCCGCGATACGCTCAATACTGGCATCGCAGGGTATTGCCGATGCCGATTATCGCCAGGCGACACTCATCCAGAATCCCGGCTTCAGTGCCTCGGCACTGCGCGCCGAGGGCAGTGACAGCTGGAAAACCGAGTTCAGTCTCACGCTGGGTATCCTGGACTGGCTTACGCTGCCCATGCGCCGGCAGCTGGCCGGCGCCGAGCATGCGCAGGCGCGCAGCCGGGCTTTCCAGCTGCTGACTGACGAACTGGGTGAGGTCAGAAGCGTCTACTTTGCGGCTGTGGCCGCCCGCCATATCAGTCAACAGCATCAGCAAACCGCCGAGGCGGCACGCCTCAATGCCGAACTGGCGGCGCGCTTGAGCGAGGCTGGCAATCTCAGTGAACTTGAGCGTCTGCACTATGAAGATGTCAGCGCCAGACAACGGCAGGCATGGCAGCAGGCGCAGGCTGAAGCCGATGCCAGTATGGCTGCGCTCAAGCGAGGCCTGGGCCTGGATATTGCCGCGCCACTGGAGATACCGGATCAACTGCCTGATATCGCAGACAGCGCCTTGTCAGCAGGCGCGCTGCGAACCTTGCTGCAGGACAGTGAACAGTTCGCAATGTTGTTAACACGGACGACGTCGCAACGACCGGATGTCCGGTTTCTACGCGATAACCGAAGCGCACTTGAACGACAACTGCAGCTGCAGCGTAAACAGCTGGGCATGTCAGACATTGGCGTCGGTCTGATTACCGAACGCGAGCCCGATGGCAGTCGGGCGTCGGGGTTTGAACTGGATCTGAGCCTGCTGGTGTTTGATCGCGGTCAGCATCAACGCGCATCGACGCGGGCTCACCAGGCGCAATTGTCAGCCGATGAAGCGGCGCTCGAGCTTGCCATCACCTATCAGCTGCAAACCAGCCTGAACAACCTGCTCAGCCTCACCGAACAGGCGACGCAGTTACGCGATGAGGACATACCGCGACAACAACGTATGCTGGCACTGACCCTGCAGGAATACAACTTCATGCTGACCGGTCCATTCGAGCTGATTGAGGCCAAGCAACAAGAGCTGGACACTGTGCTCCGCTATATCAATACCCTGGAAAGCTACTGGCTGGAACACGCCTGGTTGATGCAGTACACCGCCAACACCGCAGACATTTTTATTGCCAGCCTGGATTCATCTGCGCCGCCACCCGGCCCTGCGATGAACCCGACACCTCGAGCCGCCGACACTCATCAGGAGCATCATCATGATTAATCGACGTCAATTACTGTTGGGCAGCGCTGCCGGTCTGGTCAGCGCTCGCCTGGGCAGCCAGTCCGCATCCGCGCAGGCCTCAACATCGCAGGCCACACAAGCGCCCGCCGCTGCTGCCACAAACGATCTGCCGTACACACCGGTTGTCACACCAAACGGCCGCACCCTGCCCTACAGGATGCGCGACGGCGTCAAGGAGTTTCACCTGATCGCCGAGGAAGTTGACCACGAATTCGCCGAAGGCACACGCATCAAAGCCTGGGGCTATAACGGCACGACGCCTGGACCCACCCTTGAAGCCGTCGAGGGAGACCGGGTCAGAATATATGTGACCAACCGCCTGCAAGAACCCACCACCGTGCACTGGCACGGCCTGATACTGCCCTTTGGCATGGACGGTGTCGCTGGACTGACGCAGCGGGCGATTCCGCCCGGGGAGTCGTGGGTTTACGAGTTCACACTGAATCAGCATGGCACGCATATGTACCATCCCCACTCGGACGAGATGTTGCAAATGGCAATGGGCATGATGGGCATGTTTATCATTCATCCGCGGCAGCAGGACAGCAGCCATCGCATCGACCGGGACTTTGCACTGCTGCTGCACAACTGGGCAATTCACCCTGGCACCTACCGGCCCGACCCCAGTGTCATGACTGATTTCGATCTGTGGACCATCAACAGCAAGGTGTTCCCGGCTATCGCGCCACTGCTGGCACAAACAGGCGAACGGGTGCGGGTCAGAATCGGCAATCTGTCGATGATGAACCACCCCATGCATATGCATGGGGTGCAGTTTGATGTCACCGGCTCGGATGGTGGCCGCTGGCCGCAAGCACAGTGGCGCAAGGAGGTCACCGAGATCATTGGCGTCGGCCAGACCCGGGACCTGGAATTCACCGCCATTGCCGGCGACTGGCCGTTGCACTGCCACATGTCTCATCACACCATGAATGCCATGGGGCACGAATTACCCGTCACCACCGGTGTCAACCAGGGCGAGCTGGAACGCCAGATAAGGCAAATGATACCCGGCTACATGGCCATGGGTGAGCACGGCATGTCCGAGCATCAGGCGCATATCGATGCCGGACACATGCGTGGGCCTGAAAACACCCTGCCGATGATGGGGGGTCAGGGCGCATTCGGCCCCATGGAAATGGGTGGTATGTTCACCCTGATCAAAGTGCGCGACCAGCTCGATGGCAACAATGACCCTGGCTGGTTTGAGCCACCTCAGGGCACCCAGGCCTACCGGGTGAATTCAGTGCCCGAGGATGTTCCGGTCTGACTGGCGTCAGCCAGCAGCCTGCCGGCTCGAAAGGCCAGCAGGCTGCTCAGCACTGTCGCGTTCAAGCTCGCCGTCAAAACACACCCAGTTGCGCCCCATGGACTTGGCTTTGTAAAGCGCCTTGTCAGCCCGGTCGACCATGCTGTTGGTACTTTCATCGTCGCGCAATTGCGCGACGCCGATAGACACCGTCAGGTCGGCTTCAGCCTGCTGCTGATCGCCTTTGTGGTTGGCAATCAGCTGGCGAATGCCTTCTGCGAGAAAAGACGCCTGGCTCAGTGAGGTGTTCTCAGCCACCACGATGAATTCCTCACCGCCATACCGAAACAGTGTGTCTGTCGGCCGCAGTCGGGCCTGCACCTGATCCGCTACCCGGCACAAAACCTTGTCACCTTCAGAGTGACCCAGCGTGTCATTGATGGCCTTGAAGTGGTCAAGGTCGATCATGATAACCGTGGCCGGCGTGCCATAGCGGTCAAACAGGTTTCTGACCCGTGTCAGGGCCTCATCCATGGCGGTGCGGTTACCGACCCGGGTTAACGGATCAATCGTCAGCATTCTGTCCAGTTCGTCATTTTTCTTTTCCAGTTGCACGGCAAAGGTATACAGAAAAATATTGATCATCGCGAATGCCGCGCAGTAGCGCACCACATAGGTCGGATCGTCAAAGGCAAAAACAACGGCCATCAGGCATGCCAGCACGTTGACCAGCAAGGCAGGACGCCGGTCGAGAATGTAATAGTTGGCCACCCCGCTGGCGTACAGCCAGTAGCTGGCCATCATGCCAACTTCCATGATGAAGAATATATTCGCACCGGTCTGAATAATGGCGATTGACCAGGCGGCAAATCCGTTAAAACCGCGCCGGAACAATGAGATAAGGGCCGCCAACTGCAGCGCCACAACGGGTATCAGAATCGCCGATATCACCAGACTGCCCCAGAACAGATGATACAGGGCAAACGGCAGGCCAAAGCTGATACCGCAGGCTGACACTGCAATCATGACCCGGGTATAGAATTCCAGATCCCGGGCCTGCGCGTTGAACAAGGAGGTTTTCCTGACAGTCGCTGACGATTTTGCTGACGGTTCTGCTGACGGTTCTGCTGACATAGATGCGAGTCTTTTCTAATTATAGGTCTGGATTTCAAGCAGTACGAACGTATTCCTTTATACATCAACCGGCGTGCGCATGGTGACAAATTCTTCCGCCGCCGTCGGATGTATGCCGATGGTCTGGTCGAACTGGGTTTTGGTGGCCCCCACCTGCAGCGCCACGGCCATGCCCTGCATTATTTCCGCCGCATCCGCGCCAGCCATGTGAATGCCCACGACGCGGTCGCTGTCCCTGTCCACCACCATTTTCATCAGGCTGAACGAATCGCGCCCGGTCAGCGTGTGTTTCAGCGGTCGGAACCGGCTGCGGTACACATCTACCTGTCGGTGGCAGCTGCGTGCCTCTGCCTCCGTCATGCCCACAGTAGCGATTTGCGGGTCACTGAACACTGCCGCGGGTATCAGGTCGTAGCTTACTTTGTGTTCGGGCTGCTCACGCCCGCCAAACAGGCGCCGGGCAAGCGCCTGCCCTTCGGCCAGTGCCACCGGCGTCAGGGTCACCCGGTCAATGACGTCGCCAACGGCATAGACGCCTGGCGAGGCGGTTTCAAAATGTTTGTCAACGATGATGGCGCCAACATCGGATAACGTTACCCCATTATCCACCAACCCCAGATTGGCGGTGGCCGGCACCCTGCCCGTTGCATAAAGCACCGCATCAAAAACCTGGGTGCTGCCATCGGCAAACCGGACCTGCTTCTGATTACCGGACTCGTCTATACGCTCTATGTCGGTATTCAGTTTAAGCTGTGTATAGGTTTTTATCGCGTCGGTGAAAAAAGCCCGGATATCCTGATCAAAGCCGTTCAGCAACTGTGGCCCCCGGTAGGCCAGCGTCACCTCCGAGCCAAGTCCCGCAAACACCCCGGCCAGTTCGGTGGCAATGTAGCCACCCCCGACAATCAGTACCGTCTGCGGCTGACGGGTCAGCTCAAAAAAGTCATCCGAATCCATGGCCAGTTCAATGCCCGGTATCGGCGGCATAAACGACTGTCCGCCGACCGCCACCAGAATATGCTGCGCAGTGACCACCCGATCACCGATGGTGACCCGGTTGGGTCCGCTGATCCGTGCCCGGCCTTCGTGAATGGTCACGCCGGCGGAGCTCAGCAGGTTTTTATAAATACCATTCAACCGACTGATTTCCTTGTCCTTGTTCTGCTTGAGCCGGGACCAGTCGAAGACCGGCGGGGTGGCAATCTGCCAACCATAGGCTGCACTGTCGGCAAGGTCATGACTGACATGCGCCGCGTAGGTGTAGAGTTTTTTCGGAATACAGCCAACATTGACACAGGTGCCACCAAAAAAACGGGCCTCGGCAATGCCCGTACGCGCGCCCAGCGCTGCGGCGGTGCGTGCTGCCCGGACCCCGCCGGAGCCCGCGCCGATCACAAAAAAATCATAGTCAAATTGAGTCATAGTTACCTTGTGTTCTCTACTTGCTGTGCGAAAAAAAAGCCACCGATCATGGAGTTGGCGATGACCGCTGCCAAATGCTTTATGTTAGGATAGATGTCGACGTCAATGAACTGAAACCTGACATGAACCAGAGGCATCATACATGCTGAATCGCTCGTATATTACCTGTTTGCTCGCACTGACTCTCGTCTTTTCCCCGCTCGGTTTTGCCAATACCGTCTCCGGCACCAACGGTGTGGTCACATCGCGCTCGCAAATTGCCTCGGATGTCGGCGTGGAAATCCTGCGCCAGGGTGGCAATGCCATTGATGCGGCGGTTGCGGTCGGTTTCGCGCTGGCGGTCACCCACCCGTCGGCAGGCAATATCGGTGGCGGCGGCTTTATGGTCATCAAACTTGACGACGGCACCGTGGTCACCCAGGATCACCGGGAAAAAGCACCGGCAGCGGCGTTTGCCGACATGTTTCTTGATACGGCCGGCAACGTTGACCGCCGCAAGTCACTTTACAGTGCCCAGGCTGCCGGGGTCCCCGGCAGTGTTGCAGGCATGCTCGACGCTCTGGAGCGTTATGGCAGCATGACGCGCCAACAGGTCATGGCACCCGCCATCACACTGGCGGAACAGGGATTCCCGTTGACGTTCGATATGGCCAGTGACTTTGCCCGCGTCTCCGACAGCATGAGCGGCTATCCAGCCTCAACGGCCATTTTCACCAATGACGGCGAACCCTGGCAGGCCGGCGATCTCTGGGTACAAAGTGACCTGGCAGAATCATTGCGACGTATTTCCGACCAGGGGCGTGATGGCTTTTACCGCGGCAGAACGGCCGATCTGCTGGTCGCCGAAATGCGTCGACTGGGCGGCCTGATTACCCATGAGGATCTGCAGGACTACGACGTGCAATGGCGCGAACCCATCAGCGGCAGTTATCGTGGCTACGACATCTGGTCCATGCCACCCCCCTCCTCCGGCGGCGCCCTCGTCGTGCAGATGCTGAATATGCTGGAGCCCTATGATCTGGGCGACCTGGGCTGGGGCTCGGCCGACACCATCCACCTGATGGTCGAAGCACAGCGTCGCGCCTATGCCGATCGCGCCGAGCACATGGGCGACCCGGATTTCTACCCGGTGCCGCTGGCCATGCTGACCAGCAAAGACTATGCACAGTACCGTTTCAGCGACTTCGATCCACAACAGGCCTCGGACAGCGAAGATATCGGCGCCGGTACCTGGCCCGCCGAAAGCACCGAAACCACGCACTATTCGGTCATGGACAAGGACGGTATCGCGGTGTCGGTCACCACCACGCTCAACCTGGGATATGGCAACCGGATTGTCGTGCCCGGGGCAGGCTTCCTGCTCAACAACGAAATGGATGACTTTTCCGCCAAACCCGGTGCGCCCAATGCCTACGGCCTGCTGGGCGACGAAGCCAACAAGATCGAACCCGGCAAGCGCATGCTCAGCTCAATGACCCCCACCATTGTCACGCGTGACGGCGAAACCGTACTGGTCACCGGCTCGCCGGGCGGCTCAACCATCATCAACACGGTGTTCCAGGTTATCCTGAACACCCTTGATCACAACATGAGCATCGAGCAGGCCGTCGCCAGCCCCCGCATCCATCATCAATGGCAGCCCGATATTGTGCGTTATGAACCGAATGCCTTTGTGGATGGCGCGCTGGAAGAGCTGGAGCGCATGGGACATACCGAGATGCGCCCGGGTGGCTACGGCATCGGTGATGCCAACTCCATTCTGGTCCGCGACGGCGTCATGCACGGAACCTCCGATCCACGTAATGACGGGGGTGCGAGCGCCTATTAACGCTGTATCCAGACAACCCTTTGACGTCTGTATCGTCGGTGCCGGGATTATCGGCCTGTCGCTGGCGCGGGCCGTGTCTGAGCGCTGGCCCAAGGCATCCATCGTGGTGCTGGAACAGAACGCCGGCATCGGCCAGGAAACCAGCAGCCGCAACAGCGAAGTAATTCATGCCGGGCTGTATTATCCGCCGGGCAGTCTGAAATCACGGCTGTGTGTTCGTGGCAATGCCCTGCTGTATGAGTATTGTGCACAACACTACATTCCCCATCAGCGCCTGGGCAAACTGATCGTCGCCCAGGCCGGCGAGGAAGCAGCGCTGGAAAACGTGTTAGCCAGCGCGCAGGCCTGCGGCGTAGCATCGCTGCGGTCACTCACAAAGGCAGAGATCAGCGCACTGGAACCCCGCCTGCAGTCCGCTGCGGCATTGTGGTCGCCCGATACCGGCATTGTCGACAGTCACGCACTGATGCAGCGTCTGCAGCAGGAGGCTGAGCAGAACGGCGCGCTGATCGCGCCGCACAGCCGTTTCCTGGCGGCGCATTGTCAGGGTCCGGGGGTCTTTGATGTCGACGTCGATGCCGGCGACACAGCAGGCGGCGACAGCGAACCCTTCCGGCTGCGATGCCGTATGCTGATCAACTGCGCCGGCCTCGCCGCGCACCAGGTCGCTGGCGCGATCAGCGGCATAGACAAGAGCCTGATCCCGGAACGGCACCTGGTCAAAGGACACTACTTTGCGCTCTCCGGCCGCTCCCCGTTCAGGCATTTGATTTACCCGGTACCCGATGCCAGTCACCGCGGGCTGGGCATCCACGCCACACTGGACCTGGCCGGTCAATGCCGCTTCGGTCCGGATATCGAACCCATTACCGACGTTGACTACACTGTCGATGAATCCCGCAAAAGCGCTTTCGCCGACGCCATCAGACGATATTATCCTGCACTCGACGAAACACGCCTGCATGCAGACTATGCCGGCATCAGACCACGGCTGGGTTCGGCGTACGCGGACTTCATGATTCAGGATGAGTATGTGCATGGCTGCCCCGGTCTGATTCAACTGTTTGGCATTGAATCACCGGGGCTGACTGCCAGCCTGGCGCTGGCAGAGCTGGTCACACTGAAACTGCAGGACCAGGCACCGCTGTAATCGATTTCTGGCAGACCTTACCCGCAGTGAGTATTGATCAGGGTTTGATCACTATTGATACTGTGACTGCTGGTCACTGACATGCGCGTATACTTCGGTACTGCCATCGGCCTTCAGCAACAGCACATCATAGGGGTCCATCCGGTCACCCACTTCCATGCCGGGACTGCCGATGGGCATGCCAGGCACGGTCAGGCCGATGCTGTCGGCCGGCTTGTCTGCGAGGTACTGGTGAATGAGGTGAGCCGGGATATGCCCCTCAAACACACTGCCATCTTCCGCGACCGAGGTATGACAGGATTGCAGGCGCAGGGTGATGCCGCGCTGGAGTTTTTCCCGGGTCAGCGCATCATTGTCCAGATCATGGACAATTGCCTGAAAGCCGCGCGCCTCGGCATGTTCAATCCACGCGCCGCAGCAGCCACAGGTCGGGCTTTTGTAGACATCCAGCACCGTTGTATCGGCCAACGCGGCAGCCGACGCCGTCTGCTCCGTTTGTGGACCACATGCCACCAGCGTCAGACACAATGCCACCAGTGCGCAGGCACGCAGCCACAGCGTTGAAATGACATTATTTTTGCTATCAAACCGTTGCAGCGGGTTTACCAAGTACCGCATGATTATCGCCTCCTGATATAAGCTGCGTTGATCATAGCAGAGCAGCCAACAGTGATTCTATAGACGTTTTCACATCAGGCGTTGCCCGGTCACCGCCCGCCTCATGCCAGCCCTGCTCCCGGATCGTGTCCCCCTCGATTGCACCCGTTCTGGTCGTATCCGGACAGGTCTTATCCCTCAGGGTGTTTTCAAAGTGCAGACCCACCCCCACACCCCTGCCACCTTGCGCCTCTGGCGTGGCCAGCCAGGCAACACGCACCATCAGCACATACGTGACGCGGGCAGGATCAGGAGCGGTGGCGGCCGGTGGCGGCAGTTTCAGAATCAGGCACAAGCGCTGACGCAGCGGGTAACGATGCATACCGGGCACAAACAGGCCGCCGTTGCGCAAAAATGGCAGATAGCAGCGTTGCAGGACCTGCGCATCATCAATACTGACCGACAGCAGCAGTGGGCCAACCTGTGGCTGTCCCGCATCCGGTGTCAGGGCGCCGTTGCGGTCAGCCGTCAGGGCCGCGGCGGACCGGGCCGTTATCGTGTCCATGGGTGACATCCCTGTCTCCTGAGGTGGCATGCCAGGCACTGAAAATATGTTCCAGCGCCATCAGTGGATTCGGGTTGGCACCACTTTCCAGCTGCCTGTTGATCTGCAACAGCTCACGGCCCAGCTGCAGGAAAGCCTTGCCGGCCTCCGGCTGATGGGCCAGCAGGTGCCGGCGAGCGCGTTGCAGTGCCAAGCCCTGCATCAGTTGTATAGCATAATTGAGTGGCTGGGCCTGGCAATATTTTGCCACGTCCACGGGCGTCAGCCGGCCCGCTGCCATCTCGTCGAGCTGCTCCTGCACAATATTGCGCCAGGCCGGGATGCCCGCCTCCAGCAGTGCCAGGGCCTGCAATGGCGCGCCGGCAGCCAGCATCAGTGCCGCCTGCAGATCATCCTGCGACGCTGCAGAGTGTTCAGTCAACCAAGCCAACCCCTGCTCCGTGGTGGCCGGCGGCAACGGCAACGGCTGACAACGGCTGCGAATGGTTGCCAGCATCTGCGTGGCGGGTTCGCTGATCAGCAAAAACAGCGTTCTGCCCGGTGGTTCTTCCAGGTTCTTCAGCAGTGAATTGGCGGCCGCAACGCCCAGTGCCTCGGCCGGCCGGATAATGATGACCTTGATGGCGCCGGACTGATTGCTGGTCTGATTCACGGCACTGGAAATCATGCGGATCTGCGCAATCTTGATACTGCTTTTGCCTTCTTCAGGCGTAATATCCAGCACATCAGGATGGTTGCCGGTATCAAACAGCAGGCATTGACGGCACCGGCCGCACGTCGGTGCCTGTGCGGACGTGGCCGGCGGATCTGTACACAGCAGCCTGGCCGCCAGCGTGCGGGCAAACTGGTAACGCCCACTGCCCGGCAAACCATTGATCAGATAGGCATGCGCCAGACGGTCGTGCTGTTGCTGCGACATCACCTGCGACCAGGCGTCTGCATGCCAGGGCAGGACCGGATCAAGCGCCATGCGGGTGCGCCTCGGATGTTTGTGCGCCGGCGGCACGGCGCTGACAGAATTGCTCCAGACCGCTACTGATCTGGGCCTGAACATCATTCAATGATCTTCCTGCATCCACAATCAGGTAGCGTTCAGGCGCGGCCTGCGCCCGGGCCAGATAGGTCTGTCTGACCCGGCTGAAAAAACTGACGGCTTCCTGTTCAAAGCGATCGGGGGCCCCGCGCTGATGCGCACGCGCCAGACCCAGCGCCGGCTCAATGTCCAGAATTAACGTCAGGTCCGGGCGCAGTGCCTGCTGTACCAGCGATTCCAGTGTCGCGATCAGTGACATGTCCAGGCCACGGCCGCCGCCCTGGTAGGCAAAGGTGGCATCGGTAAACCGATCGCAGACCACCCATTCGCCCCGAGCCAGTGCCGGCCGGATCAATTGATGCAGGTGCTGGGCACGCGCGGCAAATACCAGCAACAATTCAGTCATGTCCGACATCTGTTCGTCACGCGGCGTCAACAGCAGCTGCCTGATTTCCTCGGCCAGCGGTGTGCCGCCGGGTTCCCGACTTTGGCAATAGGGAATACCCAACCTGGCAAGACATTCGCATATCCAGTTGATATTGGTGGTTTTCCCCACCCCTTCAATGCCTTCAACCGTTATCAAGCAACCTGACACGTTATTCCTCTTGTTCAGCAGTTACCCATGCATAGATGAGTGTTAATTGTCGCCATTGTCAGCACCGTTACGCAGATAGCGCCGCACCGCCGCGTTGTGTTCCTCCAGCGTGTCGGAGAACTGATGACTGCCGTCACCACGTGACACAAAATACAGGGCAGTGCCCGCCTTGGGTTGCAGGCTGGCGTGAATGGAGTCACGCCCCGCCAGAGCAATTGGTGTCGGCGGCAGACCATTGATGCGGTAGGTATTGTACGCGGTGGTGGTGTTCAGATCACTACGATAGATCACGCCATCGTACCGGCTGCCCATGCCGTAAATCACCGTGGGATCGGATTGCAGGCGCATGCCGGTCTGCAGGCGTCTGACAAACACCCCGGCGATATCCTGCTTTTCCGCCTGGAATCCGGATTCACGCTCAATGATGGAAGCCATGATCAGTGCCTGCCACGGCGACTCATAAGGCAGTCCAACAGCGCGTTGTTGCCATTCCTCGGCCAGAACCTGCTCCAGACGCTGGCTGGCACGGCGCAGGATAGCAAGATCGCTGGTGCCTTTGGTGTAAAAGTAGGTATCGGGAAACAGGCTGCCTTCCAGCGCCGGCCACGCGGTTCCCAGTGCCGCGTGGATGGCTTCATCAGACTGGTCCTGCAAGGTGGCCAGGATGTTGTCGTGCTGCCACACACTCTCCAGGGCCTGCCGCACTGTCCAGCCCTCGACCAGGGTGACGGGATACTGTACGACTCGCCCGGACATCAACAGGTCCATCAATGCCCGGGGGGTCAGACCCGGCGTCAGCGCATATTCGCCGCTGCGCACCCGGCGATCAAAGCCGTGCCAGCGAGCCCATAACACCATGACACCCGGCCAGTTCAGGTACTCTTTAGTAGCAAGCTGGTTGGCCAGCTGCTGCAGCGAGCGGCCCGGTTCAATATCCACCACGACCGGTTCACCAGGCAGCGTCAACGGCGTCTCAAGATATTGCCGCACGGCTACCAGCGTGCCGACAGTCAGCAGCACAGCCGTCAGGGCAATTGCCAGACCAGCGATCAGAAACGTGCGAGCGGAAATCAATGCCATGTCAGCTAACCAACCCTTGATGAACTGCCGGTGGCCTGCTCAATCGCTGAGCAGGCCACGCTGGGCGCGCCTTGCCAGTGCCTGATCAGGCAGCGTCAGACAGGTCTCGGTGCTGAAATCGTGCACCCGGTTGACCGGCCAAATACCCATGACACTGTTACAAATAAAAATTTCGCTGGCAAGCGCCAGCTCTGCGCCGGCAATGCGCCGCACAATGACCGTCACCCCCTGCCCTGCAAACCAGTCGAGCAGGGCCGCCCGCATGATGCCCGACACGCCCGCTTCGCTCAGATCGGGTGTACAAAGCTGGCCGGAGATGACGGCAAACACATTGCTGCGCGTGCCTTCCACAAGATTGCCCTGAACATCAAACATCAGGCCCTCCTGCAGCCACGCATCGTCATGACCCGCGCCGTTCTGCGCAGCGACCAGTTCGCGGCTGGCCATGACCTGATCCAGACGATTCAGGTGTTTGAGCCCCGCCAGCGCAGGATTGGCCGACACCGGATGCCGGCACAGCATGCAGGAAATACCACGTTGGGAAAAACCGGCGTAATCTGCCGGCATGGGGTGAAACTGTATCAGGCAACGCGCGTCGGGAGACGCCAGTGGCGCATACCCGCGACCACCGTCTCCCCGGGTGACAATGATCTTGATAACGCCCTCAGTGGGCGCATCCGCGCCTGAAGGCAGGCAGGACAGCAGCCTGGCTATCTGCCGTTCAATGTCGCGCCGGTCAATCGGAATGCCCAGCCGCTCGCAGCTGACCTGCAGCCGTTGCAAATGCGCAGTCAGCTGCAATATCTGCTGTTGACGATAAGCCAGGGTTTCAAACACGCCGTCGCCGTACAGCAGGCCACGGTCTGTGACCGGCACCGTGTCAGCCCGCTCTCCGTCGACCAGCGTTAACGCGACCATCAGGGCAGTCGCGCAAATATCAGCGAGCCGTTGGTACCCCCGAAACCAAATGAATTGTTCAGCACAGCTGTCAGTTTCGCATCACGGCTGTGGCCCGGCACATAATCGAGGTCACAGGCAGGGTCGGCTTCGTGCAGATTAATAGTGGGTGTGACGACCTGATCGTGCAATGACATGACGCAGATGATTGACTCGACGGCACCTGCTGCGCCCAGTAAGTGCCCGATCATGGACTTGCTGGAACTGACCGGCAACTGTCCGGCCTCGTCACCAAACACGGTTTTGATAGCCTGGGTTTCGGCAATGTCCCCGGCCTGTGTCGAGGTGCCGTGCGCATTGATATAGTCGATATCGCCAGGGTTCAATCCGGCACTGGTCAGGGCATTGTGCATGCAGGCAGCGGCGCCGCGACCATTTTCCGACGGCGACGTCATGTGGAAGGCATCGGCACTCATGCCAAACCCGGACAGCTCGGCATATATCTTCGCACCGCGTTTACGGGCGTGTTCGTACTCCTCAAGGATCATGATGCCGGCGCCGTCACTGAGCACAAATCCATCGCGATCCTTGTCCCAGGGCCGGCTGGCGCCCTGCGGATCATCATTCCGTGTGGACAGCGCCCGGGCCGCACAAAAGCCGCCCAGCCCCACCGGTGATGTGGCCATTTCCGCGCCGCCGGCTATCATCAGATCGGCCTGCCCGGCAGCAATCATCTGCGCCGCCAGACCAATATTGTGAGTGCCGGTGGTGCAGGCGGTGGTCACCGCGATATTGGGCCCCTGCAGGTTATAACGGATAGACAGGGTGCCACCCAGCATATTGATGATGGAACCGGGCACAAAAAACGGCGATACCTTGCGCGGACCGGAATTGCGGATCAATTCTGCATTGTTTTCGATCGCGGTGATGCCACCGATGCCGGAGCCTATGGCAGCACCAAAGCGAGCCGGATCAAACCCACCCTCTTCCAGGCCGGCATCCTGCATGGCCTGCACGCCGGCGGCCACGCCATAGAGAATGAACACATCCATGCGCTTGGCGTCTTTGGCCGGCATGTAAGGATCACTGTCGAAGTTCTTGATGGAGCCGCCGAAGCGGGTCGTGAACGCTGATGTATCAAAATGTTCGATGACATTGATACCGCTCTTACCGTCTTTCAGGGCCTGCCAGGTCGATGCCACATCGTTGCCCATCGGGGTAACCATGCCCAGACCTGTCACCACTACTCGTCTGCCATTAAACACGCTTTTCTCCACGTATCTGACCGTCTGTTAACCCCGGTCGCAGATTCTTTTTTTACGGCATTTGCCGGGCTAATCATCCGGTCGTCCAACCATCCAGGCATCCAGATAAACAAAAGCTACTCCAAGTCGGAACCCAGAGTAGCTTTTGTTTGTACCTATCCGATAAGCGGAATGCTGTTACAGGTGCTGATTGATGTAATCAATGGCCAGCTGAACAGTGGTGATCTTTTCGGCTTCTTCGTCCGGAATCTCAGTTTCAAACTCTTCTTCGAGAGCCATAACCAATTCCACGGTATCCAAAGAATCAGCGCCGAGATCTTCTACGAATGAAGAGGAAGCTTTTACGTCTTCTTCCTTAACGCCAAGCTGCTCGCAGACAATTTTTTTTACGCGTTCTTCAATGCTGCTCATAACTCTTATTAGCTCCTAGTACTAAGGTTTGTCATGCATTCCGATTAAATTGGTTAAAAATTGACCAACTGAAATAATCTAAAACGCAAGTTTACATGTATTTTGCAGTGCTTGTAATCTTAAACTGGAAAATAATTCACTTGACCAGATTAATTTAATTACTTATCAAGCAGTTATTCTTATAAATTAAACCATCACTTAATCAATAATCACGCCCCCTTGATGCCGTTTACGCCATGTACATGCCACCGTTAACCTGAATGGTTTCACCGGTAATATAGGCTCCGGCATCAGATGCCAGAAACCCGGCCACCGATGCGATTTCTTCCGGCTTGCCGAAACGCGCCAGTGGAATCTGTACCAGCAATGTTTCGATCTGTTTTTCCGTCAGTGCACGCGTCATGTCGGTATCAATAAAACCTGGCGCTATCGAATTGACGGTAATGCCGCGTGAGCCGATTTCACGGGCCAGCGAGCGGGAAAAACCCTCAACCGCCGCCTTCGATGCCGCGTAGTTGGTCTGCCCCGGGTTACCACTGGAGGCCACCACCGAACTGATATTGATGATGCGCCCCCAACGTGCCTTGGTCATGGCTTTTAATGCCACCCGGCAAACCCGGTACAGGGAATTCAGGTTGGTGTTGATGACACTGCCCCATTCATCCTCTTTCATCCGCATCAACAGATTGTCACGGGTGATTCCGGCATTGTTGACGAGGATCAGTGGCGCGCTGCCAAGCTCCTCAGCAATCTTTTCCAGTACCGCCTCTACCGCCTCGGTAGAGGAAACATCCAGACAGAACCCAGCGCCTTTGACACCCTGACTGGCGAAAAATTCCGTGATCGCCTGCGCACCTTCTTCCGTGGTCGCTGTGCCAGCGACAATGGCGCCCTGGCTGCCCAGTTCGGCGGCAATCGCCCGTCCGATACCACGGCTGGCCCCGGTGACCAGCGCTACTTTTCCTGACATGCTCATGTAATGCGTCACTCCATTATTAAATCGGTTTAAGCAGCCAAACGATTTTACTCAGTGAGCCTGACCGCTGACGGCCTCGGCCAGTGAGTCTGGCGTGTCGGTGCTGAAACAGGTGATTTCTGGCTGGATACGTTTGATCAGACCACCCAGCACTTTACCTGGGCCGCATTCTACTACTTTGCCTATGCCAAAGTCGCGCATACAGTAAATCGTATCAACCCATTGTACGGGCATGTACAACTGTTTAAGCAGATTGTCGCGGATTTCGCTTAATTCTTTGCTGGCACGGCCATTGATGTTCTGTACGACCGGCAGCTCGGGTTTTCTGAATTCTATGCCGGCCAGATCATCAGCCAGCTGCTCTGCCGCCGGTTTCATCAGCGCACAATGCGACGGCACGCTGACATTCAATGGCAACGCCCGTTTGGCACCCGCCTCTTTGCAGGCCGCCATGGCCCGCTCCACCGCAGCCTTGTCACCAGCGATCACGGTTTGCCCGGGAGAATTAAAATTGGCCGCGGAAACGATACCGCCAGCAGCAGCGCTGCGACAGATATCATCAATCCGGCTGTCGTCCATGCCAATGATGGCAGCCATGCCTCCCGTGCCCGCAGGCACCGCAGCCTGCATGTATTGTCCGCGCTTGTGCACCAGTGCAATGGCATCGGTAAAGCTCAGCACACCGGCACAGACCAGCGCCGAATACTCGCCCAGACTGTGGCCGGCCAGCATGTCTGGCAGTGGCGCCTTTTGTGCCATCCAGACCTGCCAGATGGCCACCGACGCCGCCAGCAGAGCCGGCTGGGTAAAATGCGTCTGGTCCAGCATGCCGTCGGTATTGTCCTGGGCAATCTGCCACAGATCCGTACCCAGCACTTCAGAAGCCTGGGCAAAGGTATCAGTAATCGAAGGGTAAACGGCTGCCAGTTCACTGAGCATGCCGGCCTTTTGTGAGCCCTGGCCAGGGAAAACAAATCCAAATTTCTGCATGTTCTGCACTCGTTCTCTCGTCAATAGCGTGTTTCAGTTTACCGTCAACGCTGCATTTTACCTGCAATCAGCGCCGGCACATCGTCTTCTATCTGTTTGATCGCGTGATTGATCGCACGTTCGAAGCCATCCTGCAGGGCATGTCCATGGCTTTTCACGATAATACCGCGCAAACCTACCAGCGTCGCACCATTGTAGCGTGAAGGATTCAGATTCTTGCGGATATCTCGCAGCAGTGGTCCCGCCAGCAATCCCAACAGCCGGTGATACCAGCTTGACCGGATACTCGCCGACAGCTGTCGCTGCAGCACCTTTACGGCCCCGGCACTGGTCTTGATGGTGATATTGCCAGTGAACCCGTCGCAGACAATAACATCAGCAACGCCATCAAACAGCTGGTTACCCTCAATGAAGCCTATATAGTTTACATCCGGATTGTCTGCCAGCAGCGCCGCCGCTTCGCGAATTTCAGGTGTGCCCTTGTTGGCCTCGGCGCCGATGTTGAGCAAGGCCACACGCGCATGCGGGCGATCCGACAGGCTGGCCGCAAGCACCGCGCCCATCAGCGCAAACTGATACAGCTCGGCGGCAGTGTTGCTGACATTGGCCCCGACATCGAGCAGATAACTGTAGCCACCTGCCCGCGTCGCCGGCAATGTTGCCATGATGGCGGGTTTGTCGATACCGGGAATGGCTTCCAGCAAGTGCCGGCCTGCCATCAGCAGCGCACCGGTATTGCCCGCGCTGACGCAGGCATCGGCCAGGCCCTGACGCAGCCGGTCAACGGTAATAAACATTGAGGAATCACGATTGCCGCGCAGGACACTGTCCGGGCGGGCATGGGAACTGATGGCGACACTGGTGTGGACTATTTCGATGCGTTCAGCATGACTTGCAGATACCGAGGCCAACAATGGCGTGATCTGTTGTTCGTCACCAACCAGCGTCAAGTGCAGTGGCTGATGTGTAGCCAGGACCGCCAGCGCCGCCGGCACGGTCACCGGGGGGCCAACATCGCCCCCCATGACATCAATCGCGATGCGCCTGACTTCAGTCAAACTTATTCGTCGCCGAGATTCAGTACTTTCTTGCCTTTGTAAAAGCCATCAGCCGTCATGTGGTGACGACGATGTACTTCGCCGGTGGTCTTGTCCACTGACAGGGTCGGGCCTGTCAGGGCATCGTGACTGCGACGCTGATCGCGACGGGCGCGGGATTTTTTGTTTTGCTGAACGGCCATGCTGAATGCTCCTGATGTCTGAAACTGCTAACTACTTATTAACCTGATTGATCATAAAACCCTGATCCGCTAATGCGTATCAGGCTTGTTCTTTAATGTCGCCAGGACGGAAAACGGGTTACTGGCCTGTTTTTCGTCAACCTGGTCGCTGTGTTCAATACCAACGCCCTTTTCCAGCACATCCTGGACAATGGCGGCGTTGCACTGGCTGTGCGTGCTGACAATAGGCATGCACAGAATCAATTGTTCTTCGACTATGTCGGCCGGGCTCAGCGTCTCTTCATCACTTAACCAGGGGTCCAGCGATGTCGGCAGATCCTTGGCCATGGCTTCGGTACTCACCACCGCCAGCTCAAACTGCTCGCCCAGGCTGATCTGCACCGGCTCCAGGCAGCGCTGACACTGCACATTGACCTTCGCCCACAGCTCGCCATCAATGCGCCGGCGCCGATCCTGATCAAACCAGAACGACAACACAGCCTTAACCGCTCCCTCTGTATCTGTCAGCATTGCCGACAGATTTTTCAGCGTCGCCAGCGGCAGGTAACCTGCCACTTTCTGCTCATGCCGGAACGCCTTGCGGGCATCTACAAACGGCAGTAGCGGGGATGCAAAATCGAGGGTCTCAGCCATAGGCGCGCAATGATAGGGGCACAAAAGGATTCTGTCAAAAAATTCTGCTTATTTTCGCATATTTTACCGCCTGTTACCGGCGTTTTTCTTCATCCAGCCGGTCAATGAGCGATTTCATCTCATCACGCAGTGGCGCAGCCACCGTCAACGACTGGCCTGACACCGGATGCCGGAAGCACAAACTGGCGGCATGCAGGTTCAGGTGCCTGACCGCACCAAAGTCATGGCGACGGTCAAACGTGTATTTACTGTCCCCGATAATCGGGTGTCCGGCATACTGACAATGCACCCTGATCTGATGCGTGCGGCCGGTGACCGGCATCGCCTCCACCAGACTCGCCCCGGCAAAGCTCTGCAACAGGCGAAACCGGGTCAGCGATGCCTTGCCGTCTGCCTGCACGGTGACGATGCGCTCGCCGGCATGCGGCTGATGCTTGTGCAGGGATACATCGACCTGGTGGAGGTCCTTCGGCCACACACCGTGCACCAGCGCCTGATAGGTTTTGGCCATCACTTTCTGTTTAAGATCGGCCTGTAACATTTTCAGAACCTTGCCGTTTTTGGCTATCAGTATGCAGCCGGAGGTATCCTTGTCCAGGCGATGAACCAGCTCGCGAAACTGCCCCTCCCCGGCCATCGAGCGAAGCGCCTCGATCAGACCGATCCGCAGCCCGGAGCCGGCGTGCACGGCCAGGCCGGCCGGCTTGTTGACCGCCAGCAGATGATCATCTTCGTACAACACGCTGCTGCCGAGCAATTGCACCAGGCTGGCCCCGGGGACCGCAGCCGGGGCCTGTGCGCTCAGCCGCAATGGCGCTACGCGCACAATATCACCCGCTGTCAGCCGGGAATCGGGTTTGCAACGCTTCTTGTTGAGCCGAACTTCACCTTTGCGAATCAGGCGATACAGATGGGATTTGGGCAAGCCTTTCAGGCGACTGAGCAGAAAATTATCCAGCCGCTGGCCATCAGCATGCTCTGACACATCGATCAGCTGCACGCCGGTCCTGATTCCTTCAGACTGAGCTTGGGTCATAACGACGCCCCGATGGCCCTGCTGCGGTGCAATCCGCGCAAAGTCGGCAATTATACCATCAGGCAATGGTGTTTAGCCGGCACGCAAGCGGCGAATGGTGTAAAATCGCGCCTGTTTTTCACGGATCATGGTCAGTTCATCGATACCGGCGTCCCACCTCGCCTGATCGGCCCGGATCACCAGTACAGGACAGGAAATAGTCATGCTTACCATCAGAGAATCTCTGGAAGCCGTCATCACCGAAGCACTGATCAAAGTGACCGGCCAAAGTGATGCCAAAGCGCAGGTTATTTATGCCACCAGGGCCGAATTCGGCGATTATCAGGCCAACGGCGTCATGTCTGTGGCCCGTCAGCTGCGCACCAATCCTCGCGAGCTCGCCGTCAAGGTGGTCGCAGAGATCAACGGCGGCGATCTGCTGGCCCGGGCCGAGGTCGCCGGCCCAGGCTTCATCAACCTGTTCCTGAGCACCGACGCCCTGGCCCAGCGTGCCAGCGAGTGTCTTAACGACACTGACAGACTGATTCTGCCGGTCAACAAACCGCAGACCATTGTTGTTGACTACTCCAGCCCCAACCTGGCCAAGGAAATGCACGTCGGCCACTTGCGCGGCACCATCATCGGCGACGCCCTTGTGCGCATCCTGGAAGCCCTGGGGCATTGCGTTATCCGGCAGAATCATGTGGGTGACTGGGGTACCCAGTTCGGTATGCTGATCGCGCACCTGAAAACGCTCAGTGATGACGACAAGGCACTGGCCAGAAACCTGTCCGACCTGGAAGTGTTTTATCGTGAAGCCAAGCAACGCTTTGATGCAGACCCGGGCTTTGCTGAACTGGCGCGCAGCTATGTGGTGCGTTTGCAGCGCGGCGACCCGGAATGTCTGGAGGCCTGGCAGCGCTTCATCGACGAATCCCTGCGCCACTGCGAAGACGTTTACGCGTTACTGGGCGTTGGCCTGAAACGCAGCGACCTGTGCCCGGAAAGTTTTTACAACAACGAACTGGCCGACATCGTCCAGCAACTGGAAAACAAGGAACTGCTGACCCGATCTGAAGGTGCCAATTGCGTCTTTCTGGAGGAGTTCACCGGCAAGGACGGCAGTCCGCTACCCGTGATTGTACAGAAAAGTGATGGCGGTTATCTGTATGCCACCACCGACCTGGCCGCCGTCAGGCACCGATGTCACCAGCTGGGTGCCGACCGCGTGCTGTATGTGGTGGATGCCCGGCAAAGCCTCCACTTTCAACAGGTCTTTGCCGTCGCCCGGCGCGCCGGCTTTGCCCGCAGCGACAGCCATCTGGAACACATAGCCTATGGCACCATGATGGGAGAAGACGGCAAACCCTTTAAAACCCGAAGTGGCGATACCGTCAAGCTGCGCGAGTTGCTGGATGAGTCCATTCGCCGTGCCTTTGCCCTGGTCAGCGAAAAGAACCCGGACCTGCCGGAAGCGGACCGTCAACAGATCGCTGATACCGTCGGCATCGCCGCTGTCAAATATTCGGATCTCTCCAAGAACCGCACCAGTGATTACATCTTTGACTGGTCCAGCATGCTGTCGTTTGAGGGCAATACCGCGCCCTATCTGCTGTATGCCTATGCGCGCATTCAGAGCGTGCTGCGTCGACTTGCAGACGAAGGCGCCACACCGGGCAATCGCATTGTACTGGAGGCCGCCGAGGAGCGTGCGCTGGCCATGAAAGTGCTGCAGTTTGCCGAGATCGTTCGTCAACTGGGGCTGGACTGTTACCCGAATCAGCTGTGCCTGTACCTCTATGAGCTGTCCGGTACCTTCATGAAGTTCTATGAAAGCTGTCCGATCCTGAAGGCGGACGCCGAGCTCAGGCAGTCGCGTCTGGCGCTGGCGGCGCTGACCGCCCAAACCCTGAAGCGCGGCCTGAATCTGCTGGGCATAGAGCCACTGAACCGGATGTGACCGCCATGGATGGCGGAAATGCCGTTTTTGCAGGAGCAAAAAACGGCGGACCGCCAAGGCCGGTAATTGCTCCTGCATTACCGGCATTCTTGCCGTCCTGGCAGTCAGATGGCGGAAATGCCGTTTTTGCAGGAGCAAAAAACGGCGGACCGCCAAGGCAGCTGACTTCGATTGGGACGCCGCTCGGGACTGGGTGGAACACCTTCAGGGGACGCCGTGAATCCATCCGTGGAGGCTCTTGTGCGGCCTCCCTGCCGCACAAGCCCCTTCAGTTGCCACCCAGTCCCGAACGGCTAGTGCCAAATGACAGTGTTACAGACCTCGTTTTATGCGACAAGCCACTGCCAGCGACGCTACTTCAGAGCGGGCGGGTATTCGGGCATCCGTCGAGGAACAATCAGGGCGCCGCAGGCGACCGTTCCGAGACCGATCCCGGATGGCCGTCTGCGGTGCCAATCGCTATTGCATCAATCGCAAAGTTCCAGCAGCAGCTTGTTCAGCTGCCGACTGAACCGCGCCGGATCCTCCAGCTCATTGCCATCAGCCAGGCTCGCCTGATCAAACAGCAACGAGATGAGGTCGGTGAAGCGTTCCTCATCCTGTTCCTGCTCCAGCTTGTTGATCAGCGGATGATCCGGGTTGAGCTCGAAGATGGGCTTGGTTTCCGGCACCGGTTGGCCGGACGCCTCCATGATCTTGCGCATCTGCGCACCCATATCATCATCATCCAGTGCCAGACACGCCGGGGAATCGGTCAATCGGTGACTGACCCGCGATTCCTTGATGCGATCACCGAGAGCTGTTTTCACGCGCTCCAGCAACGGCTTGAAGGTCTCTTCACGTTTCTCCTGCTCAGCCTTGTCGGATTCATCATCCAGCTTGCCCAGATCCAGCTCGCCGCGGGTGACATCCTGCAGGCTCTTGCCATCAAATTCGTGCAGATGGCTCATCAGCCACTCGTCGATACGGTCCGAGAGCAACAGCACTTCAATGCCTTTTTTACGGAAAATTTCCAGATGCGGGCTGTTTTTTGCCGCCTTTTCCGAGTCGGCGATCAGGTAGTAGATCTTCTCCTGCTCCGGCTTCATGCGTGATACGTAGTCATCCAGGCTTTGATCCTGGCCTTTGGACTCTGGATGGGTGCTGTTGAACATCAGCAGTTTGGAGATATTTTCCCGATTGGAGAAGTCCTCACCCGGCCCTTCCTTGAGTACCTGGCCAAACTCTCGCCAGAAGGTGGCGTACTTGTCCTTGTCGTCCTTTTTCAATTTACCCAGCATGTCCAGCGCACGCTTGGTCAGCGCACTGCGCATGGAATCGACGGCCGGATCTTTCTGCAGGATTTCCCGGGAAACGTTCAGGGAAATGTCATTGGAGTCGACCACGCCTTTGATAAAGCGCAGATACAGTGGCAGGAACTGCTCTGCCTGATCCATGATAAAGACGCGTTGAACATACAGTTTCAGACCACGCACACCGTCGCGATTCCACAAATCAAAGGGTGCCCGTGTCGGTACGTATAACAGACTGGTGTACTCGAGCTTACCTTCTACCTTGTTGTGGCTCCAGCCCAGCGGCTTTTCGTAGTCATGGGAAATGTGTTTGTAGAATTCCTCATACTCTTCTGCCTTGATGTCGGTGCGCGGACGTGTCCACAATGCCTTGGCATCATTGACGGCCTCGTATTCGGTCTTGTTGTCGCTTGCCTCACCGTCTTCAGTCTCGTTGTCGCTGGGCTTGGGCATCAGTACCGGTATGGCAATGTGATCGGCATACTTTTTGACGATCTGTTTCAGGCGATAGCTGTCCGCGAATTCACGTGAATCCTCACGCAGGTGCAGAATGACCGTGGTGCCGCGTGATGCTTTTTCAGTCCCTTCAATTGTGTAATCCGATTCACCCGATGATGCCCAGTGCACGCCTTCGGACGTCGCAGCGCCGGCCTTGCGGGTCAGCACTTCAACCTTGTCGGCGACAATGAAGGCGGAATAGAAACCAACCCCGAACTGCCCAATCAGCTGAGAATCCTTTTTCTGATCGCCACTGAGTGACTCCAGAAATTGGGCCGTACCGGAACGCGCAATCGTCCCCAGGTTGCTGATCACATCCTCGCGTGACATACCGATGCCATTATCGGAAATGCTGACGGTACCGGCGTCCTGATCAAAGTCGATAACAACTTTTGGATCAGGATCATCTTCGTATATATCCGGCCGCGACAACGCTTCAAAGCGCAGCTTGTCTGCGGCATCCGATGCGTTCGAAATCAGTTCGCGCAGAAACACCTCTTTATTACTGTAGAGGGAGTGAATCATCAGTTTCAGAAGCTGCTTTGCCTCTGTTTCGAATCCGCGCGTTTCCTTGTTAATTTCCGTAGCCATGTAAACCCCTGCTGCATCAAACCTGGTTAAATAAAAAAACCCGGTAGCCTTTTCGGATACCGGGTTCTTTTATTGGGTCGTCAAACCGATTTTTCAAGCCTTTCTATCAAGCCTCTCGATAATACTCGATAGACTCCTGCTTGCGCTGCTGCAGTGTTTCATAACGGTTTTTCGAACTCTCGATGTACGTCAGGAACTGCTGCGCATTATCAACACCCAGGTTCTGGGCAGCACGAGCGGCTGTTTCTGCTTCATCAAAACGGTCCAGTTCCACCAGAGCACGTGCCAGAGACAGCTGCACATCACCCTGATTTTCCAGACCACCACGCTCAAGCGCGGTCTGCATGGCTTCCACCGCACTGGCGTAGTCGCGGTTCATCAGGTGAATATATCCCAGGTAATCCCAGGACTCGCCATCATTGGCCAGTTCCGTCAGCCTTTCTGCAGGTTCCACAGCGCCCTCAAACTCGGAGGCCATGATGTACATCTGGGTCAGACGGCGCAGATTGGATTCGTTTTCCTCCACGATGCCCTGTGCAATACCGTCTTCCATCACCTCGATACCACGGTAAGGTGCATCGATGCCGGCCAGTGACTGCGCCAGGTTCAGGAACTGCGCCTCGCTGTCCATGAAACCCCGAACGTAGGTCAGCTCCAGCGTCTGCAGGCGTTTGGCGTCCTCTTCCAGGTAACCATAAATGGCGGCCAGGTTGCGATACTCGGGTGCCTCATCAAACAGGGCGATCATGGTGCGTGTCACGTCCAGTGCGCTGCGATAGTCTTCCAACTCGATATACATCAGGTTGAGCAGACCATAGATATTCTTGCGCAGCTCGCCACCCTCGGCGATTACCATGTCCATGTGGTTGATCAACAGCGGAATCGCTTCCTGAAAGTTCTCCAGGTTGTAGTAAGAGGTTGCCAGAATCAGGAAAATGTTGGCATCTTCCGTGGCTGACAACTCTCGCCATCTGTTCAGTGTGTCGATCGCTTCCGCGAAACGTTCTTCACTGGCATACAACTGGCCCAGCGAACGCAATGCCCGCAGACGTGCCTCTTCGCGCAGTTCTTCAATGGTCAGAATGCGCTCAAAGGTCAGCAGGGCATTATCGATATCGTCGATGGCCAGGTAGTAGTTGGTATAGAAGTTGAGCAGCGTTGACTTCTCAAAGTTGTTCAGAGAGTCATAGCGCTCATTCAGGCCATCCAGCTCGCGTTTGGCACGCTCGAGATCGGGTTCCACACCCTCTTCCGGCGGGTTCATCAGCTCATTGATTTCGGAAATCACCCGGAATACGCGGTCACTCAACACTTCCGAAGAACGTGTGGGCGGCGGCTGACGCGGGCCATCATCTTCTTCCTGAGCCGACGCCGTGGCAATAAACGCCGCCTGGCCTACCAGCGTGGAGGCAGCAAACGTCATGGCCAACAGAAGCGATTTATATTTGAACTTCGACTTCAACATAAATTACTCCTCCAGCTGATAGCGGAACACGTACTGAACGTTTGGCACATCAACGGCCTCGCCATTCACCACGCGGGGTTGGAAACGGAATCGCTCGGCAGCGCGGATCGACGCTGAGTCAAACATGCCGCGTGGCTCCGCATCGACAACAACAACATCGCGCACACCGCCAGAGGCCGTTACCGTGAACGCCACCTGACACCAGCCCTCGATACCACGCTGCGCGGCACGGGTCGGGTACGTGGGCTGAATGTTAACCAGTGGCAACATTTCACCGTCAGAAACACCCAGGCCTGCCGCACCGATATCCAGTCCGATGTCAATATCGGCCGCGCCGCGGTCGATGTTCAGGCCCGCCATATTGTCCATATCAACATTACGGTTTTCCGGTGGTGGCGGTGTTTCCTCGATCTGTTCAATTTCTTCGGGACGCTCGACTTCGCGAATGACTTCCATCGCGATTTCGGGCATCGTCGCATCAACGATACGCACCACATTCGCACGCTGTTCCAGCTGACTGCCGGTCGCGATGAGCGCCTGCATGAAGTAGAACAGGCCCAGCGTAATGCCAGCCGCCAACACCAGAGAGATCAACCATCGAATTGCAATCATTGTTTAATTCTCCGTTGAAATGGACACTGATGCGATATTAGCGTCGCGTGCCGCTTCCAGGATTCTGAGCACGTGCTGGTTCTCAGCCGCCTCGTCGCCCTGGATGACCACAGAAGCATTCGGCGTTTCCGCCAATCGGCGTTCAAACCTGCTTCGTATAAACCGAGCGTCTATCTGCTCGCCATCTATCCAGATCTGGCCATCACCGCTGACCGCGATCAGGATCAGATCCTGAGAGCGCGATTCAGCCGTTGATGCGTCCGGTTTGTTGACATCAATACCGGCTTCGGTGACAAACACCGAGGTCACGATAAAGAAGATCAGCAGGATGAAAACGACATCAAGCATCGGGGTCAGATCAATCTCCCCGGTGTTTTCGTCATCATCGCGTTTCTTCATTAAACCTGATTTCATTATTATGCCTTTATCGTATCTTATAAATTATTAGGACATATGATCTTCAAGAAGTTCCAGGTCACGGTCAACTCGGTGCTTTAACCAGTTGGTGGCAAAGATACCGGAGAGTGCGCCTACCATGCCCGCCATTGTCGGGATCGTGGCCTTGGATACACCACCTGCCATGGATTGGGCATCACCGCCGCCGGTAAACGCCATAACGTAGAACACTTCAATCATGCCTGTCACCGTGCCCATCAGGCCCAGCAGCGGACATACCACCACCAGCGATTCGATCATGGGCAACGAAGATTTCAGATCCAGCGACACTTCAGAGATCATCAGGTTACGGATCTGCTGAGCGCGCCAGGAACGGGTGTCACTGCGTCCGGCCCATGTCGCGAGGGTCTGTTTGACCCTCTTGGCATGGGTGGAGTGCAGATACCAGACCCGCTCGAAAATCAGCGACCACTTCACCAGCAACAGAGCCCCGATGATCCACAATACCGGTCCACCTCTGTTCATGAAGTCCATGATCGCATCAGAAAAATCGAGCAGCGCGAAATACATGGAGCCCCCTTACGCCTTGTTACCGGCGGCTTCTGCTTTCCGGGCGATAAGACCGGTGGCCTGCTCTTCCAGGATATGGATGATGCGGTCACTTTTGCTCTTAACCCAGGTGTGCATGAGGATACATGGGATCGCGGCAACGATACCGAGTACGGTTGTCATCAGCGCCATGGAAATACCACCGGCCATGATGGTCGGGTCACCCGCACCGTAAACAGTGATCTGCTGGAACACCTGAATCATACCGGTTACCGTACCCAGCAGACCCATCAGCGGGGCGATAGTGGCAATGATCTTGATCAGCGTCAGGAAGCGTTCCAGAGACGGTGTTTCCTGCAGAATCGCCTCGCCCAGTTTCAGTTCCAGGGTTTCGGTGTCCACATTCGGGTTGGACTCGGCCACCAGCAGAACACGACCCAGCGGGTTGTTGCCACTGGCCTTGTCAGACTTGACCTGCGCATTCACCTTGGCGGCGACCAGCGTCAGCATGAACGAGCGGATGATACCAATCAGCACACCGATGATGCCCAGACCAATGATCATGAAACCGATCGGACCGGCATTCTGCTCGACCTGCTCGCTGGCAGTCGGGAAGTTGATCAGGTTGGCCATCAGGCTGCCACCCACGGCACCGGTCGGGTCAATGCCCACTTTGGTGAAGCCGCTTTGCGCATTTTCAAGCTCAGCAGCGCGTGCCAGGATGTCCGCGTTCGGCTGACGTGGCAGCACCTGCAGGTGACCGATGTCGCCTGTGTAAGACAGGTACTCACCGTCACCGATGGCGTTGAATGAGCCGATACGGGTAATCATGCGGTTTTCCTGCTCGCCTGATGCCAGGCCCACAGTGTCCTGGTACTGTACAACACGACCGGCTTCGGTCATTTCCTGTTGCATGTAGAACCAGAAGCGCTCGATTTCGTCGACTCGAACCTGTTCGGTGTCGGATGCCACACGCTCGATAAACGAATCCAGGAACTCGGTACGACCCGGATACTGGGCGCTGATCAGGGAGTCATCAAACACGCTGCGGAAGTCACCGGCAACGCCCTGGATGGTACCCAGCAGCTCGTTCAGGTTGGCGCGCACTTCACGCAATTGGGCGCGGGCCGTGGCCAGCTCCTCGCGGTTTTCGTCAAAGACACCTTCCAGGCGCGCGTTCTCAGCTTCTTCTTCGGCGACGCGCTCACGCGTCTGCTGCAGAATCTGTTCCTGCTGGTCCACGTTCTGCTGGAAGCGCTGCTCGCGCTCTCGTGCGTCCTGTGACTCGGCAACCCGGTTCTCTTCAACATCACGCAGAAGTTCTTGCAGACTGGCAGCCGGCTGTTGCGCAAACGCTTGAGTGGATACGGCGAGCATAAGCCCGGTGACGGTAATACCTGCTAATTTGATTATATTATTCTTCACTGTGCTGACTCCGGCGCAACGATTGGTACGTTAATAATTTCTGGTGCAATGGTACCGGTGGCGACACTGATACCGGTACGAATGGCGTCACGGTACTCACCAGCATCAAGGGTGACCCATTGACGTGCCTCTGGATCCCAGGCGCCCGTCATCGAGCGGTCTTTGGTCTGGAATGTCAGTGCGATACGGCCCACACGCAACATGTCGACATCCCGTTGAACACCATCAATGGTCAGTGTCGCCGGGTAGGTCTCGCGGGTACGTCCGTAGGCATTCTCGGTCTGATACAGCACCAGAATCTGTCGGAAGCGTTCTGCAGTGGAAACATTGGGGTTATCGATCGCAGCTTTGGCAAATTCGATACGGGCGCGGCGTGCGTCCAGATGGAAAGGCATATCCAGTTCAACGAACTGCTCCATACTGGAAATCATGCGATTCATCAGCAGCGGCAATTCCTGCGTGACGTTGCGCACTTCCGCAATCGACTCCGCGATCGTTGCCAGATCCTGCTCCTGAATTGCGATCTGTCGACGCCAGTTGGCATTGAGCACCATCAGCGCTTCCAGGTTATCACTTTCCAGTTTGAAATCTTCGAACAGAGCGCTTGAAGAGTTGGAGAGACGGTTGATGGTCTCCTGAGACCGGGCTGCTGCCGCGTTAGTCTCGTCTACAACATTCAAGGCTCTGTCAATCGTGCTTGTATCTACGTCTTGCGCCTTGGCTGTTCCGATCACTAGCAGGGATGCGAGTGGTACCAGAACCTTGGAATATAATCGACGGTTATTCATGTGCCATCCTGTTATTGTATTAAACACTCTGATGCGAACACCAGACGTGACATCTTTTCTTCGTTACCGGCCTGCAGCGGTTAAACCCCATTCCGGTAAAGCTACCCCCGGAAACGATACCGGGCTGCAAATACCAAACTACTACGATCCTTCGGTTTGCAATTTCTGCCGTAACGCTGCATAAATCAGGCCACGAGTTACCTTTTTACACGACCCGGTCAGATCATGAGAAATTTGGTAACAAATGCCGCCAACATCATGCTATTTGGCGTAAATTCAGTGCTCCCTGCCGAATTATGTCGTAAAGACTAACACAACCCGTTTGTTTTTTTGAACCTCCGCAAGCAGAAATTTTCCGCTGCCCGAACAAACACGCAGGCCCGCCGCACCGTTCCGGGTCAAAGGCCTTCGCCCTGCCCGGAAGCGGTGCGGATCAGCGCTGTTACCAGCCCGTGACTTCCTTCAGCGCATCACCGATATCGGCGAGACTGCGCACAGTCTTGACCCCGGCATCCTGCAGCGCAGCAAACTTCTCATCGGCCGTGCCCTTGCCACCGGAAATGATCGCACCGGCGTGGCCCATACGCTTGCCTGCCGGCGCGGTCACACCGGCGATGTAAGATACCACAGGCTTTGTGACATTGGCTTTAATATAGGCGGCGGCTTCTTCTTCCGCGCTGCCACCGATCTCACCGATCATGACAATCGCTTCCGTGGCCGGGTCCTTCTCGAACATGGCCAGGATGTCGATGAAGTTCGAGCCGGGAATCGGATCACCACCGATGCCTACACAAGAGGACTGACCAAAACCGTGGTCCGTGGTCTGCTTCACCGCTTCATAGGTGAGTGTGCCGGAGCGCGACACAATACCCACTTTACCCGGCTTGTGTATGTGACCGGGCATGATACCGATCTTGCACTCGCCCGGTGTGATCACACCGGGGCAGTTAGGACCAATCAGGCGCACGCCCAGTTCGTCACACTTGACCTTGGCGTCCAGCATGTCCAGCGTCGGAATACCTTCGGTGATGCACACAATCAGTTTGATGCCGCCATTGGCTGCTTCCAGAATCGAGTCCTTGCAGAACGGTGCCGGCACGTAGATGACGCTGGCGTCAGCGCCTGTGGCCTCAACGGCTTCGCGCACAGTATTAAAGACCGGCAGGCCCAGATGCGTGGTGCCACCTTTGCCCGGTGTTACGCCACCAACCATCTGGGTACCGTAGGCAATTGCCTGCTCGGAATGGAAAGTGCCTTGTGAACCAGTAAAACCCTGGCAGATGACTTTGGTATCTTTATTGATCAGAATGCTCATTATTTACCCTCCGCGGCCTTGACGACTTGCTGGGCAGCGTCGGTCAGACTGGTTGCAGCGATGATGTTCAGCCCACTGTCGGCCAGGGCCTTGGCACCCAGGTCGGCATTGTTACCTTCCAGGCGCACCACAACAGGCACCTTGACGCCGACTTCTTTAACCGCACCGATAATACCTTCCGCGATCATGTCGCAGCGCACGATACCACCGAAGATATTGACCAGGACCGCCTTGACGTTGTCATCGGACAGAATGATCTTGAACGCTTCGGTCACACGCTCTTTGGTCGCACCGCCGCCCACGTCCAGGAAGTTGGCAGGCTGACCGCCGTGCAGATTGACGATATCCATGGTTCCCATGGCCAGGCCTGCGCCATTGACCATGCAGCCGATGTTGCCATCCAGTGCCACATAGTTCAGTTCGAAACTGGCCGCATGTGCCTCACGCGGGTCATCCTGTGACGGGTCGTGCATCTCGCGCAATTTGGGCTGACGGTACATGGCATTGCCGTCGATGCCGAGTTTGGCATCCAGGCAGTGCAGATTGCCGTCTTCCTTGATCACCAGTGGATTGATTTCCAGCAGCGCCAGGTCGTAATCGACAAACAGTTTGGCCAGCCCCATGAAGATCTTGGTGAACTGTTTGATCTGGTCACCTGTCAGGCCCAGCTGGAACGCCAGGTCGCGACCCTGATAGGGCTGCGCACCAACCAGCGGATCCACCGTCGCCTTGAGAATTTTCTCGGGCGTATCATGGGCGACTTTTTCGATTTCCACACCGCCTTCAGTGGAGGCCATGAACACGATACGACGTGATGAACGATCCACGACGGCGCCCAGGTACAATTCCTGGGCGATGTCGGTGCAGGACTCAACCAGAATCTTGCTGACCGGCTGACCATTGGCATCGGTCTGGTAGGTTACCAGGCGCTTGCCCAGCCACTGCGCCGCAAATGCCTTGGCATCTTCACGGCTCTTGATCAACTTGACGCCACCGGCCTTGCCGCGGCCACCTGCGTGAACCTGGGCCTTGACCACCCACATGTCACCGCCAATTTTGTCACAGGCTTCTGCTGCGGCCTCTGGCGTATCAACAGCAAAACCTTTGGAAACGGGCAATCCGTATTCAGCGAAAAGCTGCTTGCCCTGATATTCATGTAGATTCATTCTGTAATTCCTCTGTTATAAAAGCGCATGAATCAATTGCGCTTACGTTTGTTGGCAGCATGGATGGCATGACCGCCAACGGCCAACGCTGCTTCGTGCACTGCTTCCGACAGGGTCGGGTGTGAGAACATGGTCAGGCCAAGATCTTCAGCACTGGCACTGAACTCCATGGCGATCGCTACCTGCTGCAACAGATCTGCCGCACTCGGCCCGATGATATGGGCGCCCAGTACACGATCAGTTTTGGCATGAGCAATCAATTTCACCAGACCGGCGGTGTCATTGGCCGCCATGGCGCGACCATTGATGCTGAACGGGAAGGTGCCGACACTGTATTCGACGCCCTCTTCCTTGAGCTGCTGTTCGGTTTTACCGACCCAGGCAATTTCCGGATGGGTATAGATGACAAACGGCACCAGATCGTAGTTGACCTGGGTTTTTTTGCCGGCGATACGCTCGGCTACCATCACGCCCTCTTCCATGCCTTTGTGGGCCAGCATGGGGCCACGCACCAGGTCACCGGCAGCGTAAACACCGGGCACTTTGGTCGCGCACTGCTCATCAACAACAACATAACCACGCTTGTCGACTTCCACGCCACAATCATCTGATAACAGATCCTTGGATACCGGGCGGCGACCCACGGCAACAATCAGCTTGTCGAACACCACTTCCTGTTCGCCATCCTTATCGGTATAGCTGACAGTCACGGTTTTGCTCTTGCCCCGACCCCCGATCTTGGTGCCGGAAACCTTGCTACCCAGTTTGATATCCAGGCCCTGCTTTTCAAAAACTTTCTTCGCCTCTTTGGCCACCTGCTGGTCAACAGCGGGCAGGAAATCCTCCAGCGCCTCCAGCACAGTAACCGACGATCCCAGTCGAGCCCACACACTGCCAAGCTCCAGGCCAATGACGCCCGCACCAATCACGCCTACACGTTTGGGCACGGCCGAGAACTCCAGCGCACCGGTGGAATCCACAATGGTTTCCTGATCCACGGGTGCCGGGGGAATGCTGATGGGCTCGGAACCGGCCGCCAGAATGATGTGCTCGCCTTCCAGGGTATGTGTCTTGCCATCGGCGTCGGTCACTTCCACTTTCTTGTCTTTCAGCAGCTTGCCCGCGCCCTGAATGCTGTCCACTTTGTTATGGGTGAACAGACCTTTCACACCCTGGGTCAGCTGTTTGACGATTTTTGCTTTGCGATCAATCATCGCCGGCACGTCGATGGCCAGTTTTTCCAATGAAATACCGTGAATCTCAAAGTCTTTCTGGGCCTCGGCAAACTTGTGTGACGAGTCCAGCAACGCTTTGGAAGGTATGCAGCCAACATTCAGGCAGGTGCCACCAAAAACCGCTTCTTTCTTGTCATCGTGCCATTTTTCGACACAAATGGTTTTCATGCCCAGCTGCGCACAGCGAATCGCCGCGACATAGCCCGCTGGTCCGGCACCAATAACAACCACATCGTATTTTTTAGTCATAATATTTTCCTGTCCGTTTGTCTTTCAGTTACTGACCCGTGAAACACATGAGCCACAGCGCCGTTCCGGCTGTGGCTCATGCGAAACGAGAAGCATGCAGGATCCGCCTCATTGCCCAGGCAACAACGCTCAGATCTCCAGCAGGATTCTCGCAGGATCTTCCAACAGATCTTTGATGGTCACCAGGAACTGTACAGCCTCCTTACCATCAATCATGCGATGATCATATGACAGTGCAAGGTACATCATGGGCAATATTTCCACCTTGCCGTTTACCGCCATCGGGCGCTCCTGAATCTTGTGCATACCCAGAATCGCGGTTTGCGGCGGGTTGAGGATGGGTGTCGACAGCAGTGAACCGAAGACGCCGCCATTGGAGATGGTGAAAGTGCCGCCGGTCATCTCGTCCATGGACAGTTTGCCATCCTGCGCTTTCAGACCATACTCGCGGATCTTGGCCTCGACCTGTGCCAGGCTCATGTGGTCAGCGTTGCGCAGCACCGGCACCACCAGACCCCGGGGCGACGACACGGCGACGCCGATATCCTGGTAGCCGTGGTAAACAATGTCACTGCCGTCGATGGACGCGTTCACCGCGGGGTAACGTTTCAGCGCTTCCACACAGGCACGGACGAAGAACGACATGAAGCCCAGACGCACACCATCATGCGTCTTTTCGAACTGGTCCTTGTAGCGCGAGCGCAGCGACATCACCGGCTCCATGTTGACTTCATTAAAGGTCGTCAGCATGGCCGTGCTCTGCGAAGCCTGCAGCAGGCGTTCAGCCACTTTGGCACGCAGGCGGCTCATCGGCACACGTTCTTCAACGCGACCGGAAGACATGTCGGCCACCGGGTGCTCGCGCTGGCCCGAGGCGCCAGAAGCGGATTTTGAACCGCTGTCGATGGCGTTCATCACATCTTCTTTGGTCACCCGGCCGTCTTTGCCGGTACCGGTGACCTGCTCAGCCTTGATGCCGTGTTCTTCAGCGAGCTTTTTCGCCGCCGGACTCAATAACGGGGCATCGTCGGACTGATCACCCGACTTGCCGTCCTGCTTGTCTGCCTGACTGTCGGCTTTGTCTGATTTGCTGTCATCCTTGTCTGCCTTGCCAGAAGACCCAGATTTGCTGTCGCCGGCACCCGCCGCGCCTTCCTTGACCAGTGCGATCAGCTCATTGCTGACAATGGTGTCACCGGAGTCCTTGACGATTTTCTCCAGAACACCGTCTGCAGGCGATACCACTTCAATGACAACCTTGTCGGTTTCGATATCAACAAGGAGTTCATCGCGCTTGACTGCATCGCCTGCCTTTTTGTGCCAGCTTGCGATAGTGCCATCGGGCACCGATTCCGGCAGTGTTGGTGCTTTGATCTCAATAGACATGTCTGTTCCTTACACTCATGTGTGTCTGATTGTTATTCATCAAACCCTAATTTTCAGAATTAAATTCGCATTCAAACCGACTTATTATTTAAAACAACTGACATTCAAGCATTATCGCCCAGCGCCTGCTCAAGAAACGCCTTCAACTGTTTCAAATGCAATGCCGGGTAACCCGCCGCCGGTGATGCCGATGCTTCACGGCCGGCATAACGCAGATTGACCGCTAAATCCAGGCCTTGCAGCACGTTGCGCATGTGGTGCTGACTGGAATACCAGGCGCCCTGATTCATCGGCTCTTCCTGACACCAGACGACGTCCGAGACGTTGGGGTACTGTTTCATTGCGGCACTCAGATCCGCTTCGGGGAACGGATACAGCTGTTCCAGGCGGACAATGGCAATGTTGTCAATGTCGCGGCTACGACGTTCGGCACGCAAATCGTAGTACACTTTGCCTGAACACAGAATGACCCGGGTAACGTTGTCTTTGGCAATATTGTCATCGGTCTCGTCAATAACCACCTGGAATGAACCTTCGGCCAGTTCCTCCAGTGTTGCTGTCGTTTCCTTGTGACGTAGCAGGCTTTTCGGAGACATGACAATCAGCGGTTTGCGCAACGGACAGAGGACCTGTTTGCGCAGCATATGGAACACCTGGGCCGATGTGGTCGGCAGACAAACCTGGATATTATGTTCCGCACACATCTGCAGGAAGCGCTCCAGACGCGCGGACGAATGCTCCGGGCCCTGTCCTTCGTAGCCGTGTGGCAGCAACATTGTCAAACCACACAGCCGCTGCCACTTGTGCTCGCCACTGGTGATAAACTGGTCTATCACCACTTGCGCCGAGTTGGCAAAATCGCCGAACTGGGCTTCCCAGATCACCAGTGCATTGGGCGCTGTGGTTGCGTAGCCGTACTCAAACGCCAGCACTGCTTCTTCCGATAACAGCGAGTCGTAGATACAGAACATTTTCGGATCGGCAACCAGCGTTCGCAAGGGGATATACTCCTCCTCGGTGCTCTGATCGCGCAGCACCGCATGTCGATGCGAGAAGGTACCACGCCCGACATCCTGACCTGTGATGCGGATTCGGTTGCCACTGGTCAGTACGCTGGCATACGCCAGGGTTTCGGCAAACCCCCAGTCCACCGGCAGCTCACCTTCCGCCATTTTTTGACGGTCATCGGCAATTTTCTGTACCTGACGGTGCAGGGTCAGGCTTTTGGGCAGCGACGTCACTTTTTTTGCCAGCGCCTGCAACGACTCCAGTTTGATAGAGGTGTTGTAATGCGGGCTCCACGTATGACCCAGGTACGGATTCCAATCAACAAACATTTCAACGTTGGGTTCTTTGATCAGACTTTTCACGACATGCGAGCCGGTATCCAGTGCGCTGCGGTAGGACGAGTTCATTTCATCCACTTCTTCGCTACTGACAACACCTTCATTTATCATGCGCTCAGCATACAGTGCACGCGTGGTGGGATGCTGGCGAATGGTCTGGTACATGGTTGGCTGAGTCGAGGCAGGCTCATCTGTTTCGTTGTGACCGCGGCGCCGGTAACAAACCAGGTCAATCACCACGTCTTTCTTGAATTCGTAACGGAAATCCAGCGCCAATTGCGTGACAAACAATACCGCTTCCGGATCATCGGCATTGACATGGAAAATAGGAGCCTGCACCATTTTTGCCACATCAGTACAATATTCCGTCGAACGGGCATCATCCTGACGGCTGGTGGTGAAGCCAACCTGGTTATTGATAATGATGTGAACGGTGCCACCGGTTGCATAGGCACGGGTCTTGGACATCTGGAACGTTTCCATGACCACACCCTGCCCTGCAAACGCGGCATCGCCGTGAATGCTGATTGGCACCACCGCATGCCCCAGATTGTCTTTACGACGATCCTGACGCGCACGGACCGAGCCCTCAACCACGGGCGATACAATTTCCAGATGCGACGGATTGAACGCCATGGCCAGGTGCACTTCGCCGCCCGGGGTCATGATATTGGAGGAGAAACCCTGGTGATATTTTACGTCGCCAGAGCTTTTGTATTCAGTACGGCCTTCAAATTCGCTGAACAGATCTGCCGGATTCTTGCCCAGAATATTGACCAGCATGTTTAATCGACCGCGATGCGCCATGCCCATCACGACCTCTTTTACGCCATAACTACCGGCGCGCTGAATCAGTTCATCCACCAGCGGTATCAGACTCTCACCACCCTCAAGGCCAAACCGTTTGGTACCCGGATATTTGGAGTCCAGGTGCTTCTCAAGACCTTCAGCAGCAGCCAGCCGCTCCAGCAAATGGCGCTTCACTTCAGGTTCGAATCCGGGATTGCCATGCTTGGGCTCAATCCGCTTCTGTATCCACTGCTTCTCGGCCAGATCCACAATGTGCATGAATTCGTAACCGATCGATCCGCAATAGATTTTTTCCAGCACGTCGACGATTTCGCGCAATGCCGCGGTATCGCGATTGATGTGCAGCGAGCCGGTCTGGAAAACCGTTGAGTTGTCAGCGGGCGACAGGTTGTGGAAACCCAGCTCCAGATCAGGCACCCGCTCACGATGCATCAGGGACAAGGGATCCAGTGTCGCTTTCTGATGACCACGAACACGGTACGAGCTGATCAGGTGGAGAACCTGAACCTGCTTGTTTTCATGCTCGGAATTGACGACAACGTCATTGCTGAGCACCGGCATGAACCGGCTGGTCTTGCCAATGCGACGGAAGTACTCCTGTATCTCCTTGTGAGAGACATCGCCCTGATTCTGCTCGGCAATCTTCGGCAGCTCGTCAAAGTAGCGGCGCCACTCGTCGGATACCTGCTCAGGGTCGTTCAGATACTGATCGTACAACTGTTCGACGTATTCCGCGTTGCCACCGGACAGGTGTCCGGTGCTCCACATTAACTCCATGATGCTGTTATGCATTATTATAATTCCCGGTCAACAGAGCCGGATTCGCGATTGCTGCCTTGTGAGCGGCATCGGAAACGTCTCTATAAAAAATACTCGTTCCTCAGGCGCCACGCTCAAGCAGCATGTGGCGTATATGGCCAATGGCTTTGGTCGGATTCAGGCCTTTGGGGCACACGGCAACACAGTTCATGATGACCCGGCAACGGAACACACTGAACGGATCCTGCAGGTCTTCAAGTCGCTCTTCGGTGGCCTCATCCCGGCTGTCCGCCAGGAAACGATAAGCCTGCAACAAGCCGGCGGGGCCGATGAACTTATCCGGGTTCCACCAGAACGACGGACAATTGGTGGTGCAGCATGCGCACAGGATGCACTCGTACAGCCCATCAAGCTTGGCCCGGTCTTCGGGCGACTGCAGGCGCTCGATAGCCGGCGCCGGCGTGTCGTTTAGCAGGAACGGCTTCACCTTCTCAAACTGCTTGTAGAAGATGCTCATGTCCACCACCAGGTCGCGCACCACCGGCAGGCCCGGCAGGGGGCGCAGCACCAGCTTGTTGCCACCCTTGGTGGCAACCGATACCGGCGTGATGCACGCCAGACCATTGGTACCATTCATGTTCATGCCATCGGAACCACAAACGCCCTCGCGGCAGGATCGGCGATAGGCAACGCTCGGATCCTCTTTCTTGATCAGGCTCAGCACATCCAGCACCATCAGGTCACGACCTTCTGGCAACTCGATCTCGTAGTCCTGCATGGACGGTTTGCTGTCTGTTTCCGGGTTGTAACGATAAACACTGACTAACACGTTAGTTCACCTTTATACATTAATAGGTACGAATCATGGGCTCGAATGTATCAACCGTTTTCGGCGCAAAGTTCACTGAACGCTTGGTCAGCTTGCGCGACGTCGGGTGATAGATTGAATGGCACAACCAATTCTCGTCATCACGTTCCTGGAAGTCTTCGCGCGCATGGGCGCCACGACTTTCCGTGCGACCTTCCGCTGACAACGCCGTTGCCTCGGCAACCTCAAACAGGTTTTCCAGCTCCAGCGCTTCAATACGCGCCGTGTTGAAGGCGTTGCTCTTGTCGCCCAGTTTGACGTTGGCGATACGGGGCCGCAGGGCTTCCAGCTTCTTGATGCCGTCGCGCATGAACTCACCGCTACGGAATACGCCGAAGTAGTTCTGCATAATTTCCTGCAGCTCTTCGCGCAGGTCGGCAACATTTTCGCCTTCGTTTGAATTATTGAGTCGATTCAGGCGCGTCATGGCCTTTTCAATATCGGAGTCTGATGCAGCGCGATATTCAACGCCCTGGCTCAGCATGTTCTCAATATGTTTGCCAGCAGCCCGGCCAAAGACCACCAGATCAAGCAACGAATTGCCGCCCAGGCGGTTGGCGCCATGAACCGACACACAGGCGGCTTCACCCACCGCGAACAACCCCTGGATCAGCTCATCTTCGCCGTTTGCATTCTGGGTGATGGCCTGGCCATTTACGTTGGTCGGGATACCGCCCATCATATAGTGACAGGTCGGAATCACCGGGATCGGCTCTTTCACCGGATCCACGTGGGCAAATGTGCGTGACAGTTCAAGAATGCCAGGCAACTTCTCATTCAGCACCTTCTCGCCCAAATGATCCAGCTTTAACATCACATGGTCACCTTTGGGACCGCAACCCTTGCCGGCAAGGATTTCCTGAACCATGGCACGGGCCACAACATCACGGCCAGCCAGGTCTTTGGCATTGGGCGCATAACGCTCCATGAAGCGTTCGCCATCCTTGTTGATCAGATAGCCGCCTTCACCACGGCAACCTTCGGTGACCAGCGATCCCGCGCCGTGTATACCGGTCGGATGGAACTGCCACATTTCCATGTCCTGCATTGGGTAACCGGCGCGCAGCGCCATGCCGATGCCATCGCCGGTATTGATCAGCGCATTGGTGGTGGACGCATAGATGCGACCCGCACCGCCGGTCGCTAACACAGTCGCCTTGGACTCGATGAATACTGTCTCACCGGTCTCGATGCAGATAGCGACAACTCCAACGACCACGTTGTCCGCATTGCGCACCAGATCAACGGCGAACCACTCATTAAAGAACACCGTCTCGTTCTTTACATTGCCCTGATAAAGGGTATGCAGCAACGCGTGGCCGGTGCGGTCGGCAGCCGCGCAGGTACGTGCTGCCTGCCCGCCCTTGCCATAATCCTTGGACTGACCACCGAAGGGACGCTGATAAATTCGGCCATTTTCGGTTCGTGAAAACGGCAGGCCCATGTGCTCAAGCTCAAAGACCGCTTTCGGGCCCTCACTGCACATATATTCGATGGCATCCTGATCACCGATGTAATCAGAGCCTTTGACGGTGTCGTACATGTGCCAGCGCCAGTCATCGTTAGGGTCAGCACTGGCAATGGCACAGGTAATGCCGCCTTGCGCTGACACAGTATGGGAGCGGGTCGGAAAAACTTTACTGATAACGGCTGTTTTATAACCGGACTGCGACAGTTGCAGTGAAGCGCGCATGCCCGAGCCGCCGCCACCTACAATCACCGCATCAAAAGAGATCGTACGAATACCACTCATTTACAGTCCCCACAGAATCTGAACACCCCAGACGAGGTAGATGAATATCAACAACACACACGCTGCCTGAAACACAAACCGGATGACGGTGCCTTTGCTGCCAATCATGTAGTTGTTCAGGTAATCGGTCGCGACGGTCCACATGCCGATCCAGGCGTGCGCGCACAGCGCCAGCAGTGCCGCCAGGCTGGCAATGCGCATCCAGGTGCTACTGAACAGCGCCTGCCACTCGGCGTAACCCAGATCCGGGGTCAGCACCATGAAGCCGAGCAGGCCGACGAAATAAACACCCAGGATGACAGCGCTGACGCGCTGAACAACCCAGTCCGACAGGCCGTTACGGCCAAAACTCATGACATTCCTCACCATATCCAGACTCCTGCGGCGATGATTGTGATAACGGACACGACAACAACAATCCGGGCAGCGTTGATGCCGCCCTGCAGGGTCTCGCCAATGCCGGTATCCATGATCAGGTGTTTAACGCCGGCGATCAGGTGATACAGCAGGCCTGCCAGCACACCCCACACCACGAATTTGACCAGCGGTGACGTCAGCCACTGCTGAACGTTGGCGAAGCCCTGTTCGGAGCGCAGCGACTCTGCCAGCAGATAGAGGAGAATGGCGATTCCCACGAAGATGATTACGCCGGAAATTCGATGCAGGATCGACGTGATTGCCGGTAGCGGAAAATGAATGGTCTGAAGTTCGAGATTTTTGGGTCTGTTATCTTTCACTGGTAGCCACTTAGTGAGGCGTCGATGAAGACGCGGTTAGCGATAAGACCAGCCACAACGCGCTGATCAACCTCCGGAGAGTCTGAACCGAACCAGTGTCCTGATCAGTGCAATCAGCCAGGACAATTTCCTGTGTTCATTCAGGCGCTTCGTCAACTGCACCGGTGTGTAACGGGACCGGGAGTTCGGCCGCTGAGTATAGACTCATAGGGATGGGAATACAATAAAACACAGGGCAAAGGCACGGGTTTGCAGCATAAACTGACAATGTTTTGTCAACCCACATAATTTATGTGCATTCGGGAGTGACCCGGGGCCGGATTATGGTAAAGTACCGGTTTTACCGCTGGCCCTGCCTCCCCCAGCACGACATAAATTGAGGGATAACATACCGAGAGCAGACTGCTTGTCGTTTCTCACCGGGAACGCAATTGCTGGCAGCTGGAAGTTTATCAGTCAGGAGTACACTATGAGTGAACAAAAAAAAGCCCGCTTGAGCCTGGCCGGCAGCCAGGAAGTGATTGAACTTCCCGTCCTGGAAGGCTCTATCGGACCAGACGTCATTGACGTCCGCAGCCTGGTCTCCAAAGGTGTCTTCACCTACGACCCCGGCTTCATGTCAACCGCCTCCACCGAATCCGCCATCACCTATATCGATGGTGACGCCGGTGTGCTGCTGCACCGCGGCTATCCGATTGATCAGCTTGCCGATCACTCCGATTATCTGGAAACCTGTTATCTGCTGCTCAACGGTGAACTGCCTGACGACGACGCCAAGGCCGCCTTTGTACAGGAGGTGACTCACCACACCATGGTGGACTCGCAGACCTCGCAACTGCTCAACGGCTTCCAGCGTGACGCCCATCCGATGGCGGTGATGATCGCCCTGTGCGGGTCTCTGGCCGCCAAGTATCATGAGGGGCTGGACATTGATGATGCCGAGCAGCGCAATCTGGCAGCCATCCGCCTGATTGCCAAGATGCCCACACTGGCCGCGATGACCTACAAACACGCTATCGGCCAGCCTGCCATGTCCCCGCTCAACTCTCTCAGCTATTCGGAAAACTTCCTTCACATGATGTTCGGCGTACCGGCCGACACGCCCAACGTCAGCCCGGTGCTGGCCAAGGCCATGGATGTTATTTTCCTGCTGCACGCTGACCACGAACAGAACGCCTCAACCTCGACGGTGCGCCTGGCAGGCTCGACCGGGGCCAACCCCTATGCCTGCATCGCGTCAGGCATTGCGGCACTGTGGGGGCCGGCACACGGCGGCGCCAACGAGGCAGTTCTCAATATGCTCAATGAGATTGGTGACGAGTCCCGCATCGAGGAATTTATTGCCAGAGCCAAAGACAAAGACGACCCGTTCCGCCTGATGGGCTTTGGTCACCGCGTGTACAAAAATTTCGACCCGCGCTCCAAGGTCATGCGCAAGATCTGTGATGAAGTGCTGGCGGACCTGGGTGTTGAAAACGATCCCCTGTTCAAGATCGCCCGTCGTCTGGAAAAAATCGCGCTGGAAGACAAATACTTCATCGACCGCAAACTGTATCCCAATGTCGACTTCTATTCCGGCATCATCCTCAAGGCGATTGGCATTCCGACCAGCATGTTCACCGTCATCTTTGCCCTGGGCCGGACGCCAGGCTGGATCGCACACTGGAACGAGATGCTCAGTGGTCCTTACAAGATCGGTCGACCGCGCCAGTTGTACAAGGGTGCTGCCAAACGCGACTATCCGGCTTAACAACCTCGAGGGGACGGAGCCAGGTCTCCGTCCCCGATCCTTCGCTCGACACCAAACCAGATCGAAGCCAACAAAAAAGGGGTCAAGCTTTTGCTTGACCCCTTTTTTGTTGTGCCTGGATTTGCACAAATGTTTGGTGGAGCTAATCGGGATCGAACCGATGACCTCAACGCTGCCAGCGTTGCGCTCTCCCAGCTGAGCTATAGCCCCCAAAACCCTGCTTACTGCAGAGATCGCGCATTTTAGGCATCGACCTTCTTGCTGTCAATGCCTTAAACCGCTTTTTCCTCTGCTGATTGCAAGTCACGGAAAGTTTTCTCCAGTCCCTTCGCTTCCTTCTTGGAAACACCGCCAAGAACATCGATGGCCTGACGTATACGCGCCCGGCTGACATCCAGCCCCAGGATGGTGATGGCGTCGATCACAGAGACCGACACGGCCCGGCCGGTAATCGCCACGAATAACGGGAACAGAGTCTCGCGAATCTTGATCTCCATGAAAGCAGCCAGTTGCTGCGCGCTGCGCTCAACGTCGTCACGCGTCCAGTCTGCCAGCTGCTCCAGCTGCCACACATAAAGCTGCAGAATGTGCTTGCACTGCTCTGCGCTCAACTGTTTGTGCGCAAAGTCCTGTTCCTGTATCGGCAGCAGACCGCTGAGAAAAAAACCGGCCAGCGGGACGACGTCACTGAAGCGTTCCACCCGGTCTTTTACCAGGGGAATGATCTGCGCCATTTTGCCATCGGCCAACGCCCACTGACTGAACGCCTCAGCAAATGTTTCCGTATCCAGATTCTCACGAATGTATTTGCCGTTCAGCCAGTTCAGTTTCTCCACGTCAAATACCGGTCCGCCCAGCGACACACGATCAATATCAAAGGCCGATTCCATCTCCGCCAGGGTGAATTTCTCGCGTCCATCGGGCATGGTCCAGCCCATCATGCCCAGGTAATTGACCAGCGCTTCCGGCAGGTAACCCATGTCCTGGTAATAGGAAATGCTGGTGGGATTCTTGCGCTTGCTCAGCTTGCTCTTGTCCGGGTTACGCAACAGCGGCATATGACAGAACTGCGGCACCTGCCAGCCAAAATGCTGATACAGCAGAATGTGTTTGGGTGTGGAGTTGATCCACTCTTCACCACGAATGACGTGAGTGATTTCCATCAGATGATCATCAACCACATTGGCAAAATGGTAGGTGGGCAGATGATCAGATTTCATCAGCACCTGCATATCAATCTGTTGCCAGTTGATGCGGATTTCGCCGCGTAGCCGGTCATGAAACACACACTCACCCTCGCGCGGCACTTTCATGCGGATAACATGTGCATCCCTGGCCGCCAGCTTGCCGGCGATGTCAGCGTTGCTGAGCGACAGACAGTGTCCGTCATAGCCCGCGGTCTGTTTGTTGGCAATCTGTTCGGCACGCACGGCTTCCAGACGCTCGGCCGTGCAGAAACAACGAAACGCATGCCCCTTGTCTAACAATAGCTCGATATGTTGCCGATAGATGTCACTGCGCTGGCTCTGCCGATAGGGTCCGTGCGGGCCGCCATTGTCAGGGCCCTCGGCCCAGTCCAGTCCCAGCCAGCGCAAAGCCTGCAGAATGTCCTGCTCGGAGCGGGCCGTGCTGCGGGTCTGGTCGGTGTCCTCTATGCGCAGGATGAATTCGCCGCCGTGCTGCCGGGCAAAGCAGCGATTGAACAAGGCAATGTATGCGGTACCGACATGCGGGTCGCCAGTGGGCGACGGGGCGATCCGGGTTCGTACCATAGGTGTAGATGTAGTAGACATGAGACTCCTGCAGTCATCGCAATAAAATTCGGCGGGCTCGGGCTATTGCACCGAACCACGCCCGATTATACGTGATGGCGTCTGCATCCACCACGCATGCGATGAGACAGCACGCCCCACGGCACGGTCTTTGTTATACTTGCCGCATCACCCGCAAGCCCATTCACCAGCGAGTCATTGTTTTGAACCAGAGACCTGCCAATCCCAGTCCCCATCGCTTCTGTGTCGCGCCCATGCTGGACTGGACAGATCGCCACGAGCGCTACTTTCTGCGTCTGCTCAGCCGTCATGCGCGGCTGTACACCGAAATGGTCACCACGGGCGCATTGTTGCACGGCGACATCAAGCGGCATCTGCAATTTGACGCAGCGGAACACCCGCTGGCACTGCAACTGGGCGGCAGCGACCCGGCAGCGCTGGCGCAGTGCGCGGCGCTGGCAGAAGACTGGGGTTACGACGAGGTCAATCTCAATGTCGGCTGTCCCAGCGACCGCGTACAGTCCGGCAAATTCGGTGCCTGCCTGATGGCCGAACCGGCCCTGGTCGCTGACTGCGTTCGCGCCATGCAAACCGCAACATCGTTGCCGGTCACGGTGAAATCACGTATCGGTATCGATGATCAGGACTCCGATGCTTTTCTGCAGCAATTTGTCGACACCGTCGCCGCGGCCGGCTGCCGCACCTTCATCATCCATGCCCGTATCGCCGTGCTCCAGGGCCTCAGCCCGAAACAGAACCGGGATATTCCGCCGCTCAACTATCCCCGCGTTCTGGGCATCAAACAGCAACACCCGACGCTGGACATCATCATCAACGGCGGCATCACCACCCTGCCCCAGGCGCGGGCCCTGCTGGACGGCAGCAGCGATGCGGACGGTATTGCGCTGGACGGTGTCATGATGGGCCGGGAAGCGTATCACAACCCCTATGTGCTCGCGCACGTGGACCAGCAGCTGTTCGGCGATGTCAGCGGGATTGCCACCCGGGCAGACATCATGGCGGCCTACCTGCCCTATGTCGAGGCACAGCTCGCCCAGGGAACGCCCCTGCAGCACATGACCCGCCACATCCTCGGGCTGTTCAAGGGGCAGAACGGCGGGCGCCTGTTCCGCCGCCATCTCAGTGAAAACGCTTTCCGCAAACATGCCGGCATCACCGTGCTTGAAGATGCACTGGCACTGGCGGAAGCCGGGACACAATTGACTGACGACGCACGGCAACATGACACCGAAAAGGAGACAGTATGATCGTCGCAATCAAGCGCTTTTTTGACAATCAGCTCGCCAGTCCCGCCGAGGAAAGCGCCGCGCACCGGGAGCACCGCCTGCAACTGGCCAGTGCCGCGCTGATGTTCGAGTTACTGAAAACCGACCGGCATATCGATGCGCGTGAGACCGACATGCTGCGCCACGTGCTGGAAACAACCTTCAAACTGGGGAAGCATGAGCTTGACGACATCATTACCCTGGCGGAAGAAGAAGCATCACAGGCTGTGTCGCTGTATGAATTTACCAGTCTGGTGAACGAGGCTTACGAGTACGCAGACAAGGTACTGCTGGTGGAAAATCTGTGGCGCCTGGCGCTGGCCGATGACCATCTGGACAAGTATGAAGAGCAGATGATTCGCAAGACGGCAGACCTGCTGTATGTGTCACACAGTGACTTCATTCGCAGCAAGTTGCGCGTCAGAGACGGCGCCTGACCCGCGCAGCGATCAGTCCCAGTCGCCCCAGTCGCTTTGCTGATCGGCGACCTCACCGTCGTTGACCAGATACTCGCGCTGCTGCAGGTAGGCTTCCCGGGTGAAAATGTAGGGGTCACCCGACATCAGTGATTCAACCGTCATGGCCTCGACCCGACGATCAATCTGCTGCAACACAAAGGCCGCATTGCGCAGCATCGCATCATCGCGGTGATTGAGAGGGTTGGTGTAGGTGTCTGTGGCGAACCCGAAACCGTCGCGCACCGTGCTCGGCCCGAACAGCGGAATCACCACATAAGGACCTGGCGGGATCCCCCAGTAGCCCAGCGTCTGGCCGAAGTCTTCCTCATTCTTGTCAAACCCTGCCCAGGTGGCCACATCGACAATACCACCCAGACCAAACGAGGTATTGAGCATCAGACGCCCGGTATCGTTTGCCGCCGCTTCCAGCTTGAATTGCAGCAGATTGTTGGCCAGTACGGAAATATTGTTGATGTTGGCGAAGAAATTACTGACGCCAGCACGCGCCAGACGGGGCACATAACGCGTATAGCCATTGGCCACCGGACGCAAAACGTTGCGGTCAACATACTCGTTGAATGCATAGATCCTGACGTTGACAGGCTCCCACGGGTCATAGTCGGCCGGCTGCTGCGCGGAGACGCTACCTGCTGCCATGGCCAGCAATAAAGCCAGCGCCATTGTTCTGCCAGACCGAAACTGCATTCGACTTGCTACTCCCGCTCGATGAAGGGCGCATATTATCCCAGATTCGCCGGTTGCTTGATATAGCCCTATCGGGGGAGTTCAAGCAGCTTGCGCAAACGTTTCTCCGACACCGGCCCCCGGGTGCCAAGCGTCTGGGCAAACAACGACACCCGCAACTCCTGCAGCCACCAGGGAAATTCTGCCAGCCGGGAGTTGTCCCCGGCCTGCGCTTGCACCCGTTCCTGGCCATAGATACTCGCCAGGTCGGCAAGCACTGCCTGCAACTGCTGATCGCGTGACCATTGGCCCGGCAATTTTTCCAGTCTCTGCTGTATCGCCTTCAGATACCGGGGATACTCCCATAACCATGCATCCGGCACCGACAAGGGAAAATCATCGGGAAACAGCAGCGACAGCTGGGCGTCAATGTCCGTTGCTGCGGCACCGTAACGTGCCGGCAATGCTGACAGGCGACGCCGGACATCGAACAGCAGGTCATAGGTGTCGGTCAACAGCCGGCACAGACGTCCAGCCTGCTCAACCAGATCGCCTTTGCCGGACGCCAGCAACGACTCAAAATCGGCCCGGGTGCGAATCTGCTGCTCATTCAGCCGGAAGCTGAGCCTGTAGGCAGCCAGCACCGCGTGATCCAGCCAGGCTTTGTGCTGCGTGATCAGTTTCAACCCGAGTGCACTTTGTACGCGGCCCAGTTGTTTGAGGATCATGTTCTTTTGCTGGGCGGTGCGCAGCATCAGCAATCGCGCCAGGCCATGCTGGGTGATTTGCTGCGACTTGTGTTCTGAATCGCACAGCACCACGGCTACGCTGTCGCCCTCATCGCGCAGGGCCGGATAGCGTATCAGTCGAATACCATCGTGGGTCTCCACGGTCGCCGGCAGCTCGCCAAAGTCCCAATCCGTCAGCCCCGTGCGCTCCAGCGCGTGCACCTTGACCCGGGTAGCCGCTGCCGGGCTGTCACTGAACTGCTGTTTAAGCTGCGCCAGACCCTGGCCTTCAGCCAGCGTCTTGCCCTGTTTGCCCAGCACCCGGATGCGAGGTTGCAGATGCAAGGGGATCGTCGCCGGATCCCACTGATCCGGCGTAATCCGGATCCGTTTCAGTGCCCAGGCCTGGTCTGCCAGCAGATCGGTCAGCGCCTGCTCAGCGCGCTCGCGGCGGCCCTCGCCGGTCGCACCCAACGCTTGCGCGACAAAATCCGGCACTGGCACAAACTGTTTACGCAACGCTTTGGGCAGGCTTTTCATCAGCGCCGTCGCCCGTTCCTGAACCAGCCCGGGTACGGCCCAGTCGAGATCACGCTGCGTCATACTGGCAAGCAAAGGCGCCGGCACATCGATGCTGATGCCATCGTCGTCGCTACCAGGTTCAAAACGATAGTTGATTGACAGCTCGTTGTGCTGCACCGCCGTGCGATCGGGAAACGCATAGTCACTGTCCTGATCGATATCACGGGTAATCACGTCCTGTCGCTGCATATGCAACGGGTCTGTACCTTGCTGCGTCGCGTCAGCGTACCAGTGTTCCAGCGCCGCCACGGTGTTGACTGAGGCAGGCAGACGCTGCTCGTAAAACCCTGCCAGCTGGTCATCACCGACTAGAATGTCCGGGCGGCGCTCTTTCTCTTCCTGGCGCCTGATGCTTGCCAGCAATGCCGCGTTAGCCTGATAAAAGTCCAGACGGGTGTCCAGTTGCTCCGCCACCAGTCCCTCGCGAATGAATATGTCGCGGCTCAACTGCGGATCAATACGGCCATACGAAACAGCCCGCTTTTCGATCAGCGTCAGGCCAAACAGACTGATTTTTTCATAGGCAATCACCTCACCGCGCTTTTTCTCCCAGTGTGCCTCAAAATAATCCCGCCGCAGCAGGTGTGGTGCCGCATCAACCGCCCACTCCGGCTCGATTTTAGCGGCCATGGTGGCAAACAGCCGGCTGGTTTCGATCAGTTCGGCACTGACGATCCAGCGCGGCATTTTCCTGTACAAAACCGAGCTGGGGAACAGTGAGAACTTCCGTCCCCGACTGCCCAGATAGAAACCATCCTGGGTTTTCTGCCCCAGCTGATTCAGTGAACCGGGCAACATGGCACGGTGCACTGCTTCGTAGTCCGGTTCCTGCTCCTGCCCGTCAGTGCGCAGTGGCACCTTATAGCCAAGCGACTGACACGACAGACTAAGCTGGCGATGTGTTTCCCGCCATTCGCGCAACCGCATCCAGGACAGAAAGTTGTCTTTGCAGAATTTCCGGAACTGCCCCTGTGTCAATGCCTGGCGCTGGGATTCCACTGCTTCCCACAATATCACCCAGGACAGAAAATCCGACTCTTTGCTGGCAAATTGCTGGTGCCGCTCGCGCGCCGCCTGGCGTTTGTCGGCCGGGGTTTCGCGCGGATCCTGCACACTCAGGGCACTGACGATAATCAGCAGTTCATACAAGGTGTGTCGGCTGACCGCTTCCAGCAACATACGCCCCAGGCGGGGGTCTACCGGCAAACGCGCCATGGCCCGACCGGTTTCGGTCAGTTTGCGCTCGCGATTGATGGCACCGAGTTCATCAAGCAGTTTAAAACCGTCGTTGATGGCGCGCCGGTCAGGTGCCTCGACAAACGGAAACTGGCTGATGTCGCCCAGTTTGAGCAGCAACATCTGCAAAATCACCGCACTGAGATTGGTACGCTGAATCTCCGGATCGGTGTACTCGGGCCGGCTGAGAAAATCGCTTTCACTGTACAGGCGGATACAGATGCCGCTGGCCACCCGGCCGCACCGGCCCGCACGCTGATTGGCGCTGGCCTGGGACACGGGCTCAATCGGCAGGCGTTGTACTTTGCTTTGTACGCTGTAGCGACTGATGCGCACCAGGCCACTGTCGATGACGTAACGGATGCCCGGGACTGTCAGTGACGTTTCCGCGACATTGGTGGAGAGGATGATACGTCGGCCCTGATGCGGTGCAAAAATACGCTGCTGTTCGTTCTGGGTCAGCCGCGCATACAACGGCAGTATTTCCGTCTGTCGCAGCGCCTGTTTGCGCAGGGCCACGGCCAGGTCACGGATTTCCCGTTCGCCGCTCAAAAATACCAGCACATCGCCTGGTGGCTGCCGCCGCTCCCGCTCGACACGCTCGAGCCGGCGCAGTGCCTGCATGACGCCCGCGAACAACGTGTCTTCGTCTTTGTCACCGGCCTCGCCGTGATCATCACTCGTCAGTTCGGCCGGGTCCTGATAAAGAATGTCAACCGGATAGGTCCGGCCGGATACACTGATGATGGGCGCACCGGCAAAATGGCTGGAGAATTTCTCCACATCAATGGTGGCGGAGGTAATGATGATTTTCAGGTCGGGACGTTGACGGCTCAGGCGCTTGAGATAACCCAGCAGAAAATCGATGTTGAGACTGCGTTCATGGGCCTCATCAATGATCAGGACTTCGTATTTGTTGAGGAAGCGGTCCTGCTGTATCTCGGCCAGCAGAATGCCGTCCGTCATCAGTTTGATAAAGGTATGTTCATTGCTATTGTCACTGAAGCGGACCTGGTAACCCACGCCCTGCCCCAGGGTTTCACCCAGCTCGTCAGCAATACGCGAGGCCACAGCACGTGCCGCCAGCCGGCGCGGCTGGGTGTGACCAATCAGCCCTTTCACACCGTATCCCAGCTCCAGGCAGATTTTGGGAATCTGCGTGGTCTTGCCGGAACCGGTTTCGCCGGCGACCACCACGATCTGATGCTGCCTGAGCGCGTCCGCAATCGCCTGGCGCTTCTCCGATACCGGCAGTTCGGCCGGGTAGGTAACCACCGGCATTCTGGCCTGACGTGCCTGCACCCGGGCCATGGATTTTTCAATCCGAGCCTGCAGCGCCGACACCGCCTGTTGATGATTGGCGGCCGCCGGACTCTCGGCTATCTGCCGGTTCAGGCGAGACAGTGCCTGTTGCAACGCGAATTGATCTGCACTCAGGCACTGCTTGATCCGGTTACGCAAATCGTTACTCATGACGGCTGTTTACTGATGCTTTTTCAGCTCCTGCTCACGAATCTCGCGGCGCAGAATCTTGCCGACATTGGATTTGGGCAGATCATCAACAAACACGATCTCCTTGGGCACCTTGTAGGCGGTCAGGTTCTCGCGGCAATGCGCGGTAATGTCGTCAATGGTCAGCACATTGTCGCGACGCACAACAAACAGCTTGATGCCCTCACCGCTTTTTTCACTGGGCACTCCAATGGCCGCACTTTCCGCCACCCCCGGATGTGAATTGACCACCTCTTCAACTTCGCTGGGGAAAACGTTAAAACCGGACACGATGATCAGGTCCTTTTTGCGATCCACAATCTTGATGAAACCATCCTCATCAATCTTGGCAAAATCACCGGTCTTGAACCAGCCATCCGCCGTGATCGAATCCTGGGTGGCGGCCTCATTGCGCCAGTAGCCCTTCATGACCTGCGGACCGCGCACCCACAATTCACCTTTTTCGCCGGTACCCAGATCCTTGCCGTCATCATCAACGGTCTTGATCTCGGTGCCCGGAACAGGTGGTCCAACCGTGCCAATCTTGACCCGGTCGTGGGGATTGACACTGACCACCGGCGAACACTCGGTCAGCCCGTAGCCTTCGTACACCTGACACCCGGTCACCCGTTGCCACTCTTCAGCGACGCTGATGGTCAAGGCCATGCCTCCGGCCCCGGTAAAGCGCATCTGGCTGAAATCCACCTGGCCGATGTCCTTGTGCCGGCTCATTGCCAGAAACAACGTATTGATGCCGACAAAACCGTTTATCTGCGGCAAAGATGCCAGGGTCTTGATCAAACCATCAAGATCACGGGGGTTGGGGATCAACACACTGTGGTTGCCGGCATACACGCCCGCCAGGCAATGGAACATGAAAGCATAGGTGTGATACAGCGGCAGCGGCGCCACAATGACATCCTGACCGTCGTTGATCAGCGGCTTGCTGACCGAGCGCAGCTGCATCATGTTGTGCACCAGATTGCTGTGCGTCAGCATCGCACCCTTCGCCAGCCCGGTGGTGCCACCGGTATACAGCACGATGGCAACATCCGTGCCGCTGTCAGGCACTGCGCGGGTCTGCGCTGCACCACTCAAGGCATCAGACCAGTTGACCGCACCGGCGATCGACCAGGACGGCACCATGCGTTTGAGGTATTTGACCGCCAGATTCATCAGCAAACGCTTGGGCTGCGGCAGCATGTCGGCCAGTTGTGTCACCACCACGCACTCAATATCAGTATCCTTGATAATCGATTCGAGTTTGTCGCAGAAATTCTCCAGTATCACGATACCCTTGACGCCGGAGTCGCTGAACTGATGTTTCATTTCGCGGGCGGTATACAGTGGATTGGTGTTGACGATCACCAGACCGGCGCGCGCTGCCGCGACCACGGTCACCGGAAATTGCAGCAGGTTGGGCATCTGGATGGCGATGCGGTCTCCGGCCTGGAGACCACTTTTGTCGCGCAACCAGCTCGCAAAACGGGCGCTGTGCGCGTCAAGCTCAGCATAACTGATGGTGTGGCCCAGGCAACTGAACGCGGGCTTGTCTGCGTAATGTTTGAATGCGTGCTCAAAAATATCGACAATCTGGTTAAACTGCGCCGGATTCAGATCGGGCTCAGTTGACATGGGCTGTGCTGCAAACATACTGCGGGTCTCCTGGGACACTGCTTGATTGTTATGGTTACTGTTGACGGCGCGTCTATCGATTCTACCTGCCTATTTGCTGAGATAGGTCATGGCCTCTTCCAGCCCCTTGACTGACAGCGGGTACATTCTGTCTTCCAGCAACTGTCTCACCACCGCGATGGAGTAACCGTGTTCCCAGTGTTCCCTGGGGACCGGATTGATCCAGGCGATATGGTCAAAATTGTCGGTCAACCGCTGCATCCATGTGGCACCGGCTTCCTCATTGTAATGTTCAATGCTGCCACCCACATGGGTAATTTCGTAGGGCGCCATGGTCGCATCGCCGACAAAGATGACTTTATAGTCCTTGCCATACTTGTGCAGTATATCGAAAAGCGGCGTCGTTTCGGCCTGACGGCGCCGGCTCTGCTTCCACACCGATTCATAAATGAAATTGTGGAAGTAGAAATACTCCAGGTGTTTGAACTCGGTACGGGCCGCCGAGAACAGTTCCTCACACAATTGCACATAGGGGTCCATGGATCCGCCCACATCAAAAAAAATCAGCACCTTGACTGAATTGTGGCGCTCCGGGACCATCTTGATATCCAGCAGCCCGCCTTTGCGGGCGGTAGACGAAATGGTGTCATCAATATCGAGTTCATCCTGGGCGCCCACCCGGGCAAATTTTCGCAGACGACGAAGGGCCAGCTTGATATTGCGGGTACCGATTTCCAGGGTATCGTCAAGGTCGCGATAATCGCGTCGGTCCCAGACTTTGGCGGCCCGGCCTTCGCGCCCCTCATCCTGACCGATGCGGATACCTTCCGGGTTGAACCCGTAGGCGCCATACGGCGATGTGCCGCCGGTGCCAATCCATTTATTGCCGCCTTCGTGACGTTCCTTCTGCTCTTCCAGGCGCTTGCGAAACTCTTCCATGAGTTTTTCCAGACCGCCCATGGATTCGATCATGGCCCGCTCTTCTTCACTCAGGCTGGCTTCAAACTGGCGTCGTAACCATTCATCGGGAATGGCATCACGCAACAGATCATCAAGTACCGACAGCTCCTTGAAATACCGGGAGAATGCACGGTCAAACCGGTCATAATACTTTTCATCCTTGACCATGCACAGCCGCGCGAGCAGGTAAAACTGCTCCATATCGGCAAATGCAAAATTCTGCTTCAGGCACTCGAGCAGTGTGAACAGTTCGTCCAGACTGACCGGGATTTTTTCCCGACGCAAGGCATTAAAAAACCGGATCAACATAACTCGCCGCCGTTATCGCTTTGCTCGGTGCATGAAGGCAATTTTCTCCAGCAGGTGGACATCCTGCTCGTTTTTCAGGAGCGCTCCGTACAGGGGCGGAATGGCGCTTTTCATGTCCTGATTCTTCAGTACTTCATCCGGGATATCATCGGCCAGTAACAATTTCAGCCAGTCTATCAGCTCGGATGTTGAGGGCTTCTTCTTGAGGCCGGGAACCTTCCTGACATCAAAGAAAATATCCATGGCCTGGGCCAACAGATCCTTCTTGATGTTCGGGTAATGCACCGCGACGATTTTTTCCATGGTCACCGCATCGGGAAACTTGATGAAGTGGAAAAAACAACGGCGCAAAAATGCATCCGGCAGTTCTTTTTCATTGTTGCTGGTGATGATGACAATGGGCCGGTGGCGGGCCTGCACACGCTGCTGGGTTTCATAGACATGAAACTCCATCTTGTCCAGCTCCAGCAGCAGGTCATTGGGAAACTCGATATCGGCCTTGTCGATCTCGTCGATCAGCAACACCACCTGCTTGTCCGAGTCGAAAGCCTGCCAGAGCTTGCCTTTGACAATGTAGTTGGCAATATCATGGACCTTGGGGTCGCCCAGTTGCGAATCGCGCAGCCGGGACACCGCATCGTACTCGTACAGCCCCTGCTGGGCCCGGGTGGTCGACTTGATATGCCACTGGATCAACTCCAGCCCGAGAGACTCGGCAATCTGCTCGGCAAGCATGGTTTTGCCCGTGCCGGGTTCACCCTTGATCAGCAGAGGCTTCTGCAGACTGATCGCGGCATTAACAGCCATCTGCAACTCATCGGTTGCAACGTACGCCTTGGTTCCTGTAAATCGCATAATTTCCTCTTGCACAAATGATAATTGGCTTGCAATCTCAGCGCCGGGCCGAGCGTCTGAACAGTGAGCGCAACAGCCCTGCCGTCAGGGCAATGACGATGGCCGCCAGCAATGCCAACGTCAGCGGCACCAGGCCCCTGATAAACGCATCACCGCCGATGGTGATCGTGTCCAGCATGATAACGATGACAGCTGGCGCCATCAGATCCTCATCTGCGGCGACATACCAGGGCGTATAAATCAGCGCGATCATGATGCCACGCAACACATTGGCGAGTGGCTTAAAACCAATGCTGCCCGTGGCCTTGTAAAACAGGATGTAACACAAGGTGCCGGCCGTCAGGTAAACCGCCCAACTGGTAATGTAACCGTAGATGTCCAGCATTCAGTGTCCAACCCTCAGTCTCAGCATCAGCCCGATGCTGTTATCACGCGCGAACCCAGCGGATAACATGTTCTTCAAGCCCGTCATCATGCACATAATCCTCAGAAATAACGCGGCCGGTCACAGCGATGCCTTGTGCCTGCATGTGGTCACGCGAGCCGCTGAGCAACGGATGCCATGCTGGCAACGGCTGGTTCTGATACCGGAGTTTATAGGCGCAGGTGTCCGGAATCCAGTCAACTGAGGCCTGCAGCACCGACATATCGAGCACCAGGCAGTCCGGCACCAGCTCATTGCGCCGCCGGTAGGCAGTACAGCTGCATTTTTGCTGATCCAGGTAACGGCACACAACACGCGTATAGACCAGTCTGGCGGCATCCTCATCCTGCAGTTTCTTCAGGCAGCAACGGGCACACCCATCACACAGCAGCTCCCACTCTTTCGACGTCAGGTCGGCAAGCGGCAGTTCCCAGAAGCGTTCGCGCACCGTCTGATCGCTCATGACACCGCCTCGGAGGCCGCATCACCCGATATGATCGGCGCCAAGGGTGTTGCCAGCAATGTCCGCTGCCATCCGGCCAGGTCCTCTGGCCAGCGCAGTTCGTTGTCATCGCGTGAGGACGGCTGGTTCAGGTGCATCAGGGTGATCAGCTGCTTCTTGCGCGCCAGCAGTTCCTCGGCGATGCCGGTCTGTGCGGCCACTGCGCGCACCGCTTGCTGACACCGCTTCAGGACCGCGCGCTGAGTCTGCGACATGGGCGCCCCTTCGAGATTGTCGGCGATCGCAGCGGCCACCGGCTCACTGTCCGCAATCGCGGCTAACAGCGCGTCTGCATCCTGCTGGTAGATATTCCGGTTCAGGTCCGGCAACTGCGTCAATGCCTGCCGGTCAGCCGGCAGTTTCTGTGCCAGCGTGATCAGGTCGGCATCACGCGCGATCCAGGCGCGCGGCTTGTCGCGCTGGCGCGATACCTGCTCCCGCCAGATGCTCATCTGCCGGAGTGCCCCCAACTGACGGGCATTCAGGCGCCAGGCAGCACCCATCGACCGGTACAGTTCAGGCCAGTTGTCGGGATTCTCGGTGGCCAGTGACACCTGCCGCATACGCTCACATTCTTCGCGCAGGTAGTCCAGCTTGCCTTCGTGCGCCAGCGCCGCCGACAGCTCCTGATACAACCGAGGCAGGTAGGCCACATCCAGTGCCGCATATTTGATCTGGTTCGCCGATAGCGGGCGTTTCAGCCAGTCCGATCTCGTTTCACCTTTGCTGAGCTCGACGCCGGTGATATGCAGGACCAGATTCAGGTAACTGATGCTGTAACCGTGCCCCAGAAAACCGGCCGCTTTCTGCGTGTCGAAAATCGGCCCCGGCATGCAGTCGTAAAAATACTTGAAGACCACCAGGTCTTCGGAGCACGAATGCATGATCTTGACGATATCCGCAGCCATCAGTATGTCAATGAAGGGTTGCCAGGCATCGAGACTGAGCGGGTCCAGCAGGTAACAGCCGTCGCCGTCGCCAACCTGTATCAGTCCGGCGCGCGGATAAAAAGTACTGACCCGGATAAACTCAGTGTCCAGCGCCAGGCTGGGCAGCGTCCGCCAAAGTTCACACAGCTGCGCCAGTCGGGCATTGTCAACCACCAGCTCGGGGGCAGGAAAATCAGTCATAGTCTGCTCTCTTCATGGGGGCTCGCGATGGCATGGCGTCAACGTAACAACTGGCGACCGTTAAAGGCGTGGCTCAAAGTACCGCCGTCGACATATTCAAGTTCCCCGCCCACCGGTACACCATGGGCAATCCGGCTGATCACCAGTCCCTGGTCTTTCAGCAGGCCGGCAATGTAGTAGGCCGTGGCATCTCCTTCAACCGTCGGGTTATTGGCCAGGATCAGCTCTTCAACCGGCTTGTCACGCAGCAGTGCCATCAGTTCATTGATGCCAATTTCATCCGGGCCAATGCCGTCTATGGGGGACAGGTGTCCCGACAAAACAAAATACAGCCCCTGATAGCTGCCCGCCTGTTCAATGGCATACAGGTCGGCGGGTGAGCCGACCACACACAGGATCGAATTATTGCGTGCCGGGTTGCTGCAGATACGACAACGTACCTCTTCAGTCAATGCCCGGCACTGCTCACAACGACCAATATTGTCCAGTGCCGTCGCCAGGCTTTCACTCAGTCTGGCGGCGCCGGTGCGATTGCGCTCCAGCAGATAAATCGCCATGCGCTGAGCCGATTTCGGACCAACGCCCGGCAGGCAGCGCAGGGACTGGATCAATTGTTCAAGTAACGGGCTATGCATGGGTCAACCACACCTGTTGGGTAAAAACGTTCAGAACGGGAACTTGAAACCATCGGGCAGTTTCATACCGGAGGTCATGGCGCCCATGGTATCGCGATTGCCCTGGTCCAGCTTTTTGACAGCGTCATTGATAGCGGCAGCAATCAGATCTTCTATGATCTCTTTGTCCTCCTGCATCAGGTCGGCGCTGAGCTCGACCTTGCTGGCATCGTAACGTCCACTCAAGTGAACCTTGACCATGCCCGCGCCGGATTCACCTACCACAATTTTTTTGGCCGCCTCTTCCTGGGCTTTTTGCATCTGCTCCTGCATCTGTTTTGCCTGCTGCAGCAATTGATTCAAATCAGTCATAACATGTCCTCTCTCATATGGCGTTAATACAGTCATTCACGGGTATCAGACGGAGCCTTTGGTGATCTGCAGGGATGCCTGATCCACTTTGGCATCGAACTCGGCAATCAGTGCCAGCACGCCCGGATCGGTGTTAAAACGATGGTGCAGTTCGTCAATCGCCTGCTGTTTCTCCCGGCGCCTGCGTTGCGCCGGTGACTCCGACGGCAACGCACCAATCTGAATGTCGACCGATACCGGGCGTTGCAGGGTATCGCTCAGTGCCTGGGCAATCCTGGGCTGTTGATCGTCCGAATACAAGGCGCTCTGATCCCTGTCCAGCACCAGGACGTAGCCCCCTGCCGAGGCGGATGCAGGTACACAATTGGCCAGTATATTGCCACTGATACCTGACAGCCGGCACTGTTGCACCAAGGCAAACCAGTCTGTGCCGTCAACCGGCGCCGCCACGGCTGACGCTGAGGCTGACCCGGTCGCCACGGCCTCGACGTGTTCGGCCACCGGCTGCTCTGCGAGCGTCGCAGTCTGGGTGACTGTGGGCACGGGTTCCGGTCTGGGCTCAGGCACCGGTTCTGGCCGGGGCTGTGGTTCGGGTTGCGGTTCGGGCTGTGGTTCGGGCTGTGGTTCGGATGCTGGCTCAGGATGGGGTGCCGGCTCAGGTTTGGGGGCCGGGACCGACGGCTGCGGCGCGGCAGTCAGTTCATCGGCAGCGGGTTCAGGCTTTTTTTTTTCGCTGTCAGCTGACACAGCCGCGCCCGCAAACACATCCGGGCTGAAGGCCAGCATGCGCAGCAGTCCCATCTCAAAACAGCTGCGGGCATCGGGCGAGTGCGGCATGTCCTGCAGCGTCTGCATACAGATCTGGTAGTACAGCTGCACATCTTCGGCGGCAAAGGCACCGGCCAGCGCGCTGATCTGCTCGCGATCGCCCTCGCTGTTGTCAATGGCGTCAGGTAATACCTGCGCCAGCGCCAGACGGTGACAGACGCTGAGCAACTGCTCAAGCAAGCGGCTGTAGTCCGGGTTGTTCTCCGCGCACGCCGCCACTGCGGCAATCAGACTGCTGCCATCGCGCTGGGCCAGTGCATCCAGAAATGCAAAAACGGCCGCGTGATCTGGCGTTCCCAGCAACGCGGTCACCGCCGCCACCTGCACGCTACCACCACCAAAGGAAATACTCTGGTCCAGCAGGGTCAAAGCATCGCGCATACTGCCCGACGCCGCCCGCGCCAATTGCCACAGGGCATCTTCCTGATACTCAATCTGTTCTGCCATCAGCACCGACTGCAGGTAGGTCACGATCTGCGCCGGCGCCAGATTTTTCAGATGAAACTGCAGGCAGCGTGATAACACGGTCACCGGCAGCTTTTGCGGATCTGTGGTCGCCAGCAGAAACTTCACATGCTCAGGCGGCTCCTCCAGGGTTTTCAGCAGCGCGTTGAAGCTGTGCGTGGACAGCATGTGAACTTCATCGATCAGATAAACCTTGAAACGTCCACGGGCCGGCGCGTATTGCACATTGTCGAGCAGGTCCCGGGTATCCTCGACGCGCGTGCGCGACGCAGCATCGACTTCGATCAGGTCGATAAACCGGCCTTCGCTGATTTCGCGGCAGGCGTTACATTGCCCACAGGGTGTGGCGGTAATGCCCTGTTCGCAGTTCAGACAACGGGCCAGAATACGGGCGACGGTGGTTTTACCCACCCCCCGGGTACCGGTGAACAGATAGGCGTGGTGCAGGCGCTGCTGTTCAAGGGCATGGGTCAGCGTCTGCAGGACATGTGCCTGTCCGGCCATTTCACTGAAATTCTGCGGGCGCCATTTCCTGGCAAGTACCTGATAGCTCATGTGTCGCTGTTAATGTCTGGTGACTGATGGAGAGCTATTGTATTGCAAACCGCGCGGGAGTGACAGGCAGCGAGCGTGTTTGGCGAGGTGTTTTGAGGTGGCATCTCCTGCCAGCCACACCACGGCACATGAGTCTGCTGCTACCGTTGCTCCCTTCCGGGCCTGGCGGGGTTTACAGCGTATCATTGCGCGGGGACCGACAAGAGATACCATAAAGCCTGAGCTGATGCGGAAACATCAAATCAGGGGCGGCATTATCAATAAATTGGGCCGGTTAATCAAGTGGCAGACTCACCGCCATCAGCCGGGTCACTGGCCCCGCCCCCACCGCCATGACAATATACTGTTTGCCATCAACCATATAGCTCATCGGCGTGCCCATCGGCGGCAAAGGCAGGTCGAGCTCGCTGAGCACCTCGCCTGTCATTTTTTCGTAGCTGCGCAGGACCGGACGACTGCCATCGAGTTGTGCCACAAACAACAGCGAGCGAGTCAGGAGCGGGCCATGACGACCGAAACTGCCGACCGGGCCAGGGTCCTCGATACCCAGGTCGATAATGCGCTGGCGGATACCTTCACCATGCGGCACCATCCAGCGGTGCTCACCGGTGTTCAGATCGATGGCGGTGATGCGGGCGTATGGCGGTTTGATCAGCGGCAGTCCCTGAGGACCATCAATACTGAAATTGCGATCGCGAATATAACCAAAATCGGATTCACCCGGCGCCGGTTTGCGCAGCCGAACAAAGCGCGGCACCGAGAACGACGGGATGTACATCATGCCGGTTTGCGGATCAACGGCAGCGCCGGTCCAGGTGGCGCCGCCACTGTAACCGGGGAAAATGATCACCCCACGCTCACTGGGCGGCGTGTACAGGGGGCCATAGTCGACATCGGCAATCAGATCCACCGCCTGCGCCCGCAACGCCGGGGTGAAGTCGATCAGGGTCGCATCCGATATACCCTGCGGCTCAAACGGTGCAGGTCGGGTCGGGAATGGCTGGGTCGGTGACGTGCGTTCGCCGGGCACCCTGCTCTGTGGCACCGGCCTGTCCTCGATCGGCCATACCGGCTCACCGCTCAGACGGTCCAGCACAAACACAAAGCCCTGCTTGGTGACCTGGGCAACGGCCTTGATATCACGACCATCCACGGTGATATCGACCAGATTGGGCGCCGCCGGCAAGTCATAATCCCACAGCCCGTGCCTGACCACCTGGAAATGCCACATCAGCTCGCCGGTGGCCGAATCCAGCGCTACCAGACTTTCTGCATGCTGGTTGTCACCCAGCCGGTGACCGCCGTACCAGTCATTGTTGGGCGTACTGGTAGGCAGGTAGACATAGCCGGTATCCGGGTCGGCGCTCATGGTGGTCCACACATTGGTAGCACCGGCCGTGCGCCAGGCCTGGTTTTCCCAGGTTTCCGAGCCAGGTTCGCCGGCCTGCGGAATGGTGTGGAATATCCAGCGCTGCTCGCCGGTACCTGCATCAAAGCCGCGTACATGGCCTGGTGGCAACTGATCCTGAAACAGTGGCCCGTCACTGATCGAAGAACCTACAACGATCACATCGTTGATGATCATCGGTGGCGAAATTGCACCATACAGGCCAATCCGTGTTTCGCGGCCCAGTCCCTGCTTCAGATCGACAACACCATTATCCCCAAACGAAGTATCCGGCTGACCTGTGCGCGCATTCAGCGACCATAACAGGCCATCGTTTGCCGCCATCAAAATGCGACCATCGCCGCCATCGTCCCACCAGGACACACCGCGATGATTGTTATTAAAATTGGGATGCCGGCCCCGTTGCCAGGAACCGGTATCAAATACCCAGCGCTGCTCACCGGTGGCTGCATCAATGGCGGCGACCTGGCCCAGGGAGGTGCTGACATACAGCACCCCGTCAATCATGATCGGCGTGGCTTTGTATTCGCCGGCACTGGCCCGGTCATCCTGGGCAAAGATGGCATTGTCCGGGGTATCCCAGACCCACGCCACTTCCAGATTGTTAACATTGTCGGCATTGATCTGGGACAGCGGCACATATTTGCTGGAGGCCGCGTCGCTGCCATAAAAGCGCCACGCCTGCTGTTGCCCCGGGTCAGGCTGCGCCCCCGCCCCGGCCGCGGCCAGCAGGCTGCAGGCCAGCGCCCAGACCACCGGCAGTCGCCGTACCTTACGGCAAGGCATAACTCACCACCGAGGCCTCGGTGCCGCCCCCCAGGGCAATGGCGATATACTGCTTGCCATCCACCATGTAGGTCATCGGGGTTGCGCTGGGCACTGATGGCAGATCAATTTCCGCAACCACGGCGCCGGTGGCTTTGTCGAAGGCACGCATCACCGAACGGCTGCCATCCTGCTGGGCTATGAACAGCAGGGTTCTGGTCAGTACCGGGCCGGTGCGCGAGGTGGACCCCACGGGACCTGGATCGACAATCCCCAGATCAATGATCCGCTGCCGCGGGCCCTCACCATGCGGCACCATCCAGACATGGTCGCCGGTATTGAGGTCGATGGCGGTAATGCGGCCATACGGCGGCTTGGTCAGCGGCAGGCCTTGCGGGCCATTGACGGAGGTGACACCACCACGGACAAAATCAAAATCGGACTGCCCCGGCTCAGGCTCGACCAGCTGCACCACGATCGGCGCGGTTGCTGACGGTATATACAACATGCCGGTTTCCGGATCGACCGCTGAACCCTGCCAGCCGCCACCACCGGCCCACCCTGGCAGATTGATGGTGCCGCGCTGGGACGGCGGCGTAAACAGCGGGCCATAGTCAAATTTTTCGATATTGGCCAGCGCCTCGGCCCGCAGTTCCGGGGTAAAATCGACCAGCGTGGCATCGGAAATACCCTGCAGATCAAACGGGGCCGGCCGGGTCGGATGCGGCTGAGTGGGGGCTGCCCGCTCACCGGGCACGGTCGAGGCCGGCACCGGACGCTGCTCTATCGGCCACACCGGCTCACCGGTTTCCCGGTCCAGGACATACACAAAACCCTGCTTGGATATCTGCGCCAGCGCCTTGATATCACGGCCATCCACGGTAATATCCACCAGTGTCGGCGCTGCGGGCAGGTCATAGTCCCACAGGCCGTGCTCAACGGCCTGAAAATGCCAGACACGTTCGCCGGTCATGCCGTCAACGGCCACCAGCGATTCTGAAAACAGGTTGTCGCCCAGGCGATGACCGCCGTACCAGTCATTGGTGGGTGTGCCAACCGGCAGGTAAACCAGACCCAGCTCCAGGTCTGCACTCATCTGCGTCCAGACGTTGGTATTGCCCACCACTTCCCAGGACTGATGCTCCCAGGTGTCGTTGCCGAATTCGCCGTCCTGCGGAATGGTGTGGAAAATCCATGCCTGTTCACCGGTTTTGATGTTGTAGGCCCGCACATGTCCGGGGGGCGCCGACTGGAATGCCGGGCCATCATGGATGGACGACCCCACCACGACCAGATCGTGGAATATCAACGGCACGCCCATCATGGTGTAGGCGGCACGGTTGATGTCACGTCCCAGTCCCAGCGCCAGATCGACCTTGCCCTGGTCACCAAATGCGGTGTCCAGTTCTCCGGTTGTGGCGTCCAGCGACCACATGTAGGCATCGTTGGAGTAGACCAGAATGCGCTCTTCGTCACCATCGGTCCAGTAGCCGACGCCACGGCTGTTGTATCCCAGGTTGGCAGGACGTCCCATCTCCCAGCCGCGGGTATCAAACACCCACAGCTCGTCACCGGTGACGCCATCTATGGCAGACACCCGGCCAAATGAGGTGTTGATATACAGCACCCCATTGACCTCTATCGGAGTGGCCTTGAAGGCGCCCGGCGTTGCCCGGTAATTCTCGGCGGCATGATTGGCAGCCACTGTGGCATTGTCGGGTGATTGCCATTGCCAGGCCAGTTGCAGTTCAGCGACATTGTCGTGGTTTATCTGATCAAAGGGGGCGTACTTGCTGGAAGCCAGGTCGGAGCCGTAGTGGGTCCAGTCATCAGCGCCACTGGCTATGCTGAAGCCAAGGGTAAGCGCGGACACTGACAGGACCAGAGTCTTGGATACGTGCATGGACTGTTCTCTTTATAGTTATAATTGACGGTCCGTCTGATACTACAACAAGATCACCGGTATAGGAATTGTTGCCCGGACGATTGCTCACCAGGGCAACGATCAGGGGCCGATGGTCAGGCAGTTGCGCCCATGATGCTTGGATGCGTAGAGCCGGCTGTCAGCCTCGGCAATGACATCATTGACGCTGTCATGCCCGGCCTGCCAGCGCATCAGCCCGGCGCTGACCGTGACAACACCATGCACCGACTCGGGAAAGGCTATCGCCAGCCCGCGCACAGCGCCCATGATACGCTCAGCCGCACTGTCTACCGGGTCAGCCTCTGACCGGTTGAACAACACCGCCAGCTCCTCTCCCCCGTATCGATAGACCCTGTCCTCCTGACGAATGCTGGCACTGATGACGCTGGCAATCTGGCGAAGTACCTGATCGCCCTCCGCATGCCCATAGCTGTCGTTAAACAATTTGAAATGATCGACATCAATCAGCATCAGATGAAAGTCACCATGGCCCGCACTGGCTTCCCGGAACACCCGCGCCAGATCACGGTCAAAGGCCCGCCGGTTGTGAATGCCCAGCAGGCCATCGAGCAGACTGAGCTCGCGCAGATCACTGTTGGCCGCCTGCAGTTCACGTGTCCGCTCTGCGACAATACGCTCCAACGTGGCCTGGGAATCCCGGATACTGACAGCCATGTCGTAAAAGGTATTGGCCAGCAAGCCAACTTCATTTTTCAGCCCGCGCGGCAAGTTGACCCGCCCATCAGCGACACTGGCATAATCACCGCAACCGATACGTTGCGCCGCGTCGCGCAGCTGCGCAAGTGGTCGTTCCGCATCGCGGCGAATGATGACAACAATGATGGCAATCAGCAGCAACAACAGCACAACCCCGGTCACCATGACCGCCACCGCAGCCTGACTGGCCGAGGCCCGGATCAGGGAATCTGGGTAAACGGACACAAACCACCAGCCTGGCCCGGACAGTTCGCTGACGGCCAGCCAGGTATCGTCCTCCGGGTTCTGCACCAGTGACACCGCGCCGGGATTGCCACCCGTGGCCTCAGCAATCCGCTCATACATACGGACAACTGCCGGATCATCAATATTCGCCAGTGACATCTGGCCGACCCAGCGCCGGTCCGAGGCGGGCTCAGCAGGGTGTGCAATCAGATACCCGTCGTTGCGAAAGATCAGGTTGTACCCGCCTTCCGGCGTATCCGTGACCAGCCTCTCCATCAGCGCGGTCAGTGAAACGTCGTGGCTGGGGTTGATCAGATGGCGACCGTCCAGATCCAGCGGCACCTGATAGGTCAGTGCCCATTCCCCAGCCGTCTCGTCGAAATACAGGCCGCTCCAGCCAGGCGTCCGGTCCGGATTCTCGGACTGCCGCATGGACCGGATCACACCCAGCTCATTCATCGGCAGATCGGGCTCCGCTTCCAGCCCCCAGGGTGTCCCGGGCGCGTACAGCGCAATGGCATTCTCGGGGAACGTGACATGGACATTTTCAAACCGGTTGATCATCGCCGGGCCCAATTGCGCCAGCAAGCGCACCGACATCACCAGCCGGCGTTGCAAATCCGGGTCATCAACCGGCTGGTTGTTGCCGACAAAGCTGGTCAGGCCCTGATAATAAAGTCCATCCTCGGCATAGACCCCGTCATAAAACGCGCGCCGCATGCGCACGGCATTGTCCTGGTCCGTCTGGTAATAAGACCAGAAATCACCTTCATCGACGCTTGTTTCGGACGTGTAAAGTCGCAGGAACTCATCACTGAATCGTGCCAGGTTCTCCTGGGCCAGCTCAAAGATGACGCTGTCATTGTGTGCCCGCTCAACAACCCAGTCACGCAAATTGTCCAGCAACCGGCGTTGGGTTTCGGTATGAATGAAAGTATAGGCCAGCGCCGTCAACGCGGCCACGACCAGACTTGCCGCCAGCACAATGCGCAGGAGCACACTGCGCATCAGCGAGCGTGAATAAGAAGTTCTGACCCTTGCCATGGCGGGACCTGCCTGTTTGTTCGTCCGTCTTGTATGATCCATAATCACAGCTGAACTTGCCCACAGTCAAGCCACAGCGGACACCCAACAATATCCGTCAGCAGACACTTATCTGCTTGTATTTAAACCGGCCCTGATATACAGTTACGCGCCTTGAAACGGTGAGGTGTCCGAGTGGCTGAAGGAGCACGCCTGGAAAGTGTGTATACGGAAACGTATCGAGGGTTCGAATCCCTCCCTCACCGCCACTATAAGCCTGCAAAATCAATGTGTTAGAGTTTCTATTCCCTTCCCAGTGTCCACAAATTGACCGCATAAAGGGTTGATTGTCCGGGCTGATTCCAGGTGTCCAGGCGCAAGATGTGCATAGCGCATTGTCATTGTGATGCTGGCGTGTCCGAGTATTTTTTGCAGCGTCAAAATGTCCCCTCCGTTCTGGATGAAGTAACTGGCGAACGTGTGCCGCAATATGTGTGTGCTTTGGCCCCTTGGCAGTTTGAAGGTGAGCCGCGCTGCCATCCTGTCAAACGCTACCATGCAATCCCTGAATATCCAGTGCTGACCTGCCCGGCCATGCTCGAGTAATTGTTTCTGCAATTCTGCCGTGATCGGTATGGTCCGGTTACGCTTGCCCTTTGTATCTGTGAAGGTGACAGAGCAATTCTTGACGCGATCAGTGGTCAGGGCTTCGGCTTCTCCCCATCGGCAGCCTGTTGACAGACAGAGGACGCACACCAGATACAAATCAGGGTTGCGGCTGGCTTTGGCCGCTGCCAGAATTTCCGTGATCTGTGCCGGTGTCAGGTACGACAGTTCGCGCTCTGATATCGTGATCGGCCGGATCTTCCCGAATGGATTGTTGTAGCTGATGTAGTCGGTTCGCAGCAGTTCATTAAAAACCGCGTTGCAGTATCCCAGGTGATTATTAAGCGTCTTCGGGTTGGCCGGTTCGCCCTTCACTTTTTTATTTTTCCGGTAGCGGATGAAATCATCAGAGGTCATGCCGGCCGCTATCGGGTCACGCATTTGATCGGCAATGGCCAGCAGTACCGATTTACGCCGCACTCCCTCTTTCAAAAAAATGCCGTGGTTCTGATGCCACAATTCAATCAGTTCACTGAATCGCCGGGTGTCGGCCGGTGTCGGGTTCCAGGGCAAACCCTGCGCAGCCTGACCGGTCACATACGCTTCAAACCGGTTAGCCTCTGCCCTTGTTTCAAAGCTGCGCCTGATCCGCTGGCCGTTGCGCCCGTCCGGGCGTAGGTCAACGTGCCATTTTCCGTTTTTCTTGGTGGGCATCAGGGGAGTATTTTGAACAGCGTAAACTTTGCGCCCTCTTCATAGTCCCTGAAGCAACGGACCCGTGCGCGAAGTTCGCACTGCGTGACAGTGACAACGGGCTGGTTGAAATTAAAGTCAATATTGAGCGAGAAAGTACCGGATTCGAATATTGATGATGTGTCTGCTTGGTGGCCAGATAGTGAGCCGCCAGTGGCTGTCCAGTTCTCACTGTTCATATCCAGCAGCGCCACAATGATGCTGTTGTCATTGGTATTGTGGTGAACAGAAAAATAGTTTGTCGTCGTTGCGCTGGTGCCCAGGTAAACGCCGGAATAATCGGTTTGAGCTGACGCTACGTGCGAGAAGGCTGAAGCTGTGAGTAACGCGATGATTGCCAGGTATTTCATGATGTGTTCCCTTTTTGTTGTCGACCTTTACTGATCCATCTTTCATGAATTTTGGCCGCGAGTGCATACCCTTTGCGGGACGCGGCTATGCGGTTCGCTGTTGTTCGATTTCCGGGCTTACCTGCCCTGCTTCAGGGGCTGTCTGATCCGTCATCAGCCATAAAGTGTATTTCTGGAATTGCGGGTGCTGCGTAATTTTCAGCAGTTCCTTGCCTCCGGGGGTGCTGCGGCCGGACTCGTAGTGCCTTAGCGTTCCCATATTGATGCCCGTTTCAACAGCAAAGTTGAATTGCGACAGGGCTTCCGCTTCCCTCATTTTTTTTATCTTTACGCCAATATCCATAGAAAATATCTATTTGCACGTACAAATATGCACGGTTAGTATGAATCCGAGCGTACAGATTGGTGCAGTACGCACACTATGACCCACTTGTGAGCATAACAGTCAGAGAGTACCCCAAAAATGACGGGCTTGAACATAGTTTTAGATTCTCCCTATCTGTCGCCTGAAGAGTTTTCCCGGCGTACCGGAACACCAATCAGAACAGTGCAAAAGCGCATTCAGTCGGGTGAATTGCCAGCTGACAGTCTGACGCTGGACGCCAACAAGGTCGGTGGCAGTACCAAGTACATCAACATGGTCAAGCTGTATCAGATGGCTGCTTCATCCTCTTTTGTACACCCACGTCTTAGACCCTAGACCCCTGAGAGTTAATCGGAGCTGAACATTATGGATTCTTTTTTGATCAAGCACGGTGCCGTTATCGCCCTGTCCTCAATCGCTGGCCGGGTGCCTGACCTTCCTGCATGGCAGACCCATAGGCTGACAGAAATCATTGTTGGGCTGGAAAAACCGATCCATGAAGTGACGTTGGGTGAGTTGCAGCGGGCAATGGCTGTAATGGCCACTGAGTTCGGTGAGCCGTTTGAGTTGCCTGAAATGGTCACTCTGCACCCTGACAGCATGCCCCGGCGTATGGCTGATCTGCGTCAGGCGGTGGCGTCATGAGGGGAGATAAGGAGTTTACGGCCGAGCTGACATATCAGGCTGAAGTGTTGGCAGCATATGCCATGAAATTTGCAAAGCTGGCCACGATGACTGCGCATCAACTGGATATGGTGGCAGTTATTGCAACCGACAATGATGCGGGCGCGTCAATAGCGCATATCAATCTGCTGGAATTGGATGATGCAATCGAGCTGGTGCTTGCCTCATGAGTGACCAGCACCCACCAATGAAAACACCATATCAGCGCATGGCGTTCGCCTGGCAGATCATGACAGCCCGGCAGCGCCGTGGCCTTGCCATGATGGCGGGCGTGTCAGAGGCCGCTGGTGATAAGAATTGGTCAGACCTGATCGCTGATGAAGCAAAGGCCGTTATTGGTGCCCTGCGCTCTGCTGGCGTGGTCTGTGACATTATCCACGATGACAGCGAAGGGGTGCCGCTTTGACCGTTGCTGACCCATACAACAGACCGGCCAGGCGCAACCATCGGCCGGCCGGTGTCGATCATTGGGACAATATCAGGTTCAGGCGGCAGAAGTTTGACCGGATGCCCGGCGTTACGAAAACGCTGGAAGCCGGTTACATGAAAATTGCCAGGCGGTATTCATACGTCCAGGCAAACCGGGCATTGATCGACGCGGAAAAAACACTGATCCGTGGTGACCTGAATCTGGCATGGGATGACGAACAGGTTGTGCGTTGGTGCAAAAAACGCGCTGACGAAGTGGCTCACATTGTGGCCACGTTTTCCTGTGAGGCCAGCCAGGTCATGCAGGTGCTGAAAATACTGGCGCTCTATGATCTTGAATTCCCTGACCGGCAAGTTGACCTATTTGGTTATGGCCCTGCCCTGCGCCGTTGTTCCTGCGAGCAATGGTGGCGGCGTCAGGTCCGGGTGCTTCAGGCTCGGGAAGTTGAAGAAATGGCCCGGTCATGGCGGCTGGTGCATGACAAGGGGCAAATCTATTGCAGTCACAACACGGTCAACCGGCGTCGAGCGCAAAAAGTGCGCAATGCCAAACTGTTGAGCCAGTTGAACGCAACCAATCAGGTCGGTCAGGAGTATCTGTTATCCGAGCTGGCAGACCTACAGGTCAGTAATCCTAAAATCCGGCGCTCTGAATTGATGGTGCGTATGCGCGGGTTTGAGGATCTGGCCGCATCGCAAGGCCGGGTCGGTGAGTTCTATACGATCACCTGCCCGTCGAAATATCACTCAACCAACAAAGGCGGTATCCCTAATGATAAATGGAACGGTTCAACTGTTCGTGAAGCGAATGATTATCTTGTTGGCCTATGGTCTAGGGTGCGCTCTGCTTTGGCCAGACGAGGTATTGACGTTTACGGGTTCAGGGTGGCTGAACCTCACTCTGACGGGTGTCCTCACTGGCATCTACTTCTCTTTGTGGTTCCATCTAGTGTTTTGGCTTGTCGATCTATCGTGGAGAGTTATGCGATGGCTGAGGATGGGACGGAGCCGGGGGCGCGGGATAATCGGTTCAAAGCTGTAAGCATTGACCCGGCGCGAGGATCGGCGACCGGGTATATCGCCAAGTACATCAGCAAAAACATCGACGGGCATGGCGTCCATGATGATCTGTATGGTCATGAAGCAAAATCCAGCGCAGTAAGAATTGAAGCATGGGCCGCGTGTCATGGTATCCGGCAGTTCCAGCAGATTGGTGGTCCATCTGTGACCGTGTGGCGTGAGCTGCGCCGGTTAAGTGAACCGGACAGCCCTGCGCCGGGCATGATTGAGCAGTGCCGCCAGGCGGCTGACAGTGCTAACTGGGCAGCGTTCTGTGTCCTGATGGGTTCCGGGCGCGGTCAGGCGCTGCAAATCGCCAGGGCAGCGGATATTGACCAGGCTACCGGCGAGTGCCTGAGTCCGGTCTATAACCGGTATGGCGAACCGGCCGTTGACCGGATTGTTGGCCTAATAGGTGACTTTGAGACCGTTTTGACGCGCATCTGGACGTGGACAGTTGAGCGACTGACAACAGCAGTAAAGAAGGTGAAAACGAAGGTGGTGCCCGGTTGGAGTTTGGTGCCGGGTTGGGTTTGTGAGAGTGGGCCGCCAGGCCCGCACTTGGAGTTCTGTCAATAACTGTACGGGGTGGGAAAAATGGCAAGGTCGAATATCAGAATGCAGGCAGCAGGAACGGAAAATCAGAGTGAGTCGGGGGAAAGCTATGTGCTGAAGTTCCTCCAGCAGGCGAGCTGGACTGACGTCAGAAAGCTGGCGAGTGATAACGGTGTGGTTAGCTGGCACCGGACGCGAGTGGAGGTCGAGCGCGATCTGGCCAAAGTACTGGCGAATAAGGCTGCTGAGTTGCAGTTGCAGGGGGCATGATGAAAAACGCGGACGTGCTGGACAAAGCAATTGACTGCGTGGCTGACGCCAGGTCGTTGATTGAGTCACTGGATGGTGCGCCGTCATGGGTGCGCAAACAGGAGCAGGCAAAGCAAGCCAGGCGAACGGCTGTTGCGGCTGTCGAGCTGATAGCGGAGCTGGTGCAGCGCGTCCGTGCTGACATGGTGAAAACGGGTCAAGTTGAGCAAACCGGGGGCGACAATGGCGACACAAAATAAGGCGGTGCTGGGGTACATCCAGTGCGCTGACTGCGGTGAACGCGGATCGGTGCATGCTGCGGCCGGTCGACGAAATCAGTTGTATAAGCGGTGCGGGTGCGGCTGTGACCAGCGCAACGGTGCCGTTGTGCAATCGCGGCTGTGGTATGAAACCGAATGGCTGGACGGCATGAAGCCGGAAAAGGCACCGGCGCAGGTCCAGGCGCCAGAGGATTATTCCGGTCAGGTTGACCGGATTGACCAGCAACCACGCGGGGTTGCGGCCGATGACGAAACCGGTCAACAGACCGAAATTAGACCGGAATCTAAACCGGAAAATGAACCTGATCAGCCCGATAAAACCGGCCTTTGGTGGCTTGCCGGTGGTGTCGCTGCGCTGGCTGTATTGGTGGGCAGAGCATGAAAACTGAACCTATAGAACAGGAAGCGACAGAAAAAGCGGCGGCGGTCGATCCAGACGTGCAACAGCAGTTCAATCAGCTGGACGGGCTGCTGTTGGATTTCAAGCCAGAGCCGGAGGATGATGCGCAAGGCGCTGACGCTGCAGACGCATCACCAGCGCCGACAATGGAAACTGGCGAAATGTGTACTGCCCTGCTGACCGTGATATTCACGCTGATGGCCGGTCGGCGCGGTGACCACTGGATGCTGTCCGATAAGGAATCGGAAATGCTGGGCAATGCACTGGCGGCGGTGCTGGATAAATACATACCGAAAATGCAAGGCGGTCCAGAGGCAACGCTGATCGTCGTGACGTTGTTGATTGTTGGTCCCAGGGCAATGGCTGACCGGCAAGTGAAAAAAGCCAGGGCAGAACAGGCCAGAGCAAAACCGGCAAAACAGGACGAAAAGCGCAAGGCCAGCGAGGACCAGCCAGCGCCACAACCGGCCGGTGCTGATGCCTCTGACCTATGGATCAAGGAAGCGGCTTAATGGCAATCCGTGAAAATCCGAGTTTGCCGAATCGACATACCGCGTACATTGCCAAGTCGGGCGGCGGTAAAAGCCAGGCGCTGAAGCAAAACAAGGCGATACCGCGAACCGGGGCGCGGGTGCTGCTGTGGGACCCTAACCGGGACCACAAAAAGCACTCTACCCTGTTCCCGTCAAATGATGTGGCCGGGTTCAACAAGGCCGTTGTTAAGGCCATGAAATCCGGCAAGGGCTTCCGGCTTGGGTACATCGGTGAGAACGGCGACTATGACGCGTTTGATAACATGTTCTGTCGGCTGGTGTGGGAATGCCTGGACGGTCAGATACCGCTGTACATCCTGATCGAAGAGCTGGCCGGGGTACAGAAGTCGCCCGGTGTCGCGCCTCCTGTGCTGCAAACCATCAGCAACCAATCCCGCAAGTATGGCGGCATAATGCACTGGACAACACAAAAGCCGACAGAGGTATCAAAAACGGTCATCAGTGCCACGGAAAATTTCTGGATCGGCAATCCGGGCAAGTTCTCCACCAAGGCAATGGAGGATTATCTTGCTAAAGCGGCCGAGTGTCCGAACGGTGCCGCTGATCTGAAGGCACTTAAACCACTGCAATTTTATCGATCAGATTCGGAAAAATCGGAGCTTGTAACACTGAAATACAAGAATATTTAACCTATAGGTTAAGCCACTAAAAACCGCTTTACACAATGCTCCTTCTGGCCAATCGTTGCGGCCTGAAGGGGCATTTTTTTTGTGCAAATTTTAATTTACCTGTCGAGGGTGAGCGGATGAAAAGTTTTACATGGCAGCAGTTGGCTGTGATCGGTGCGGTGTCTTTGGTGGCTATCTATGCCAGCAATAACGAAGTGCCGATTTTGGGCGACAAGCTGAAAAAGGCAATGAGCGGCGGCACTGGCTGGCTGTAACGGCTGGTTATACCGGGGGGCTGTATGAACATCAAAGTCAATTATCAACAGTTGGGCCTGATCATCGCAGTATCTGCGTTGGTGGTGTACGCGAGTAATCGCCGGGTTCCAGTTTTCGGCAACGGCGTGCGCCGTGCCATAGGTTAAGGGGTCAATCATGGCAAGTCGTTTGAATTTTGGGCAGTCACTGGATTTTGTGGGAGCGTTCGCCGCTGGCGGCAATCCTAAAATCTTCCTTGACGGTGGCCCGACACTGGAAGAGCTGACGCTGGAAACGAATCTCGAAGCGGATGAATTTACGCTGCGGATTGAAGTCGATGGCGAAGAGCGCGTGAAAATCACTGGCACTGAAATGCTGGCGCGTGAGGCATATGAAGGCCGATCCGCAACGGCTGGGCAGTTTGTTCTGTCCTTCGCTGATGTGATGGCGCGTACCCTGCAGGGTGAAACAATGTCCGGGCTGACTACTCAACCAGGTCAGCGTGTCCTGGTATCGCTGGAAATCGCCGGTACTGTCACGCCTGTTACACCTACCGGAACACTGTACGCCGAAACGTCAGGCAATCGCCCTGAAGAGTTCCGGCTGTATATTCTGCCGGAAATTATCCCTATCACCAAAACTGGCGAAAATGATTTTTCCAGCTTCCGGCGCGGGGTTCGCCCTCGTCAAAACTGGATTCGTCGAATTTTCCATTTTGGTGCCGTGTCCAAGTTGTCCATCAAACAGGACGATATGACCGTGTTCGGTGACCGTGAGTTGCCCAAGGCGATCAATGATGCCCGTTTGAAGCGCAACGGTAAGACAGTGCCGGCAGCCTGTTATGTGTATGACCCGATTCTGAAAGGTTCGGTGACCACTGACATGCTGGACACTTACGCCATGCGTGCGCTGCGCTTCAAGCTGACTACCACTGACAGCAATGATGTGACTGCGCTGACTGAGTACATGCTGGACGTGCGGCCTGTAAAACAGGCGGCTTAATCGCCAGGGGGTTTTATGAGTCAGTCAACAGGTATGACCGTTGCCGGTAAGCATCCGTGGGTCAGCGTTGTTGAAACGCTGGCCGGGACTTACCTGCAGCATGAGCAAATCCGAAACGGCATTCCGTTGGGTTACAACGGAGCGCCGAACACGGCAGACGCATACCCGAAGGTGACAACGGGCGTTGATTACGATGGCACCACGCTGCGGCAGATTGTGCCAGGTGTTGACAATCAGCAGTTGGCGGTAGGTGTCGGTGGTCTGCTGGTGCTGGGTATCGTTGTCTACGCGCTGACGCGCTGAGGGGGTGTCATGCCGTTTGTCGGTTATTTAATCTTCGGGCTGGGTACGCTCGCGCTGGGTACCGGCCTGAAGTGGGCCGGTGAAGGCGTAGAAGACACTGCAGACGGATTATCGAAAATAATCGTGGTGTCTGCAGTGGCCGGTGGCGCGTACATGCTCGCTAAAAAAACGAAGGTGATCTGATGCCTGGTATTCCTAATTTCCTGTTATCTGGTGGCGCTGGCGGTCTGACCGTTGCGCCGTCATCGACTGCCACCAGTGGCAAGGTCGGTAATACGCTGAATTTTGGATCGTCTGCGGGCGGTGCCGGTGGCATGTCTACTCCTAATTTGCTGATTGTCGGTGGTGTGGTGCTGGCGGCGGTGTATCTGATGGGGCGTAAATAATGGGCCTGGACTTATTCAACAGCAAAAGCAGCAGCACAACCAATGCGCCGACAACGGGCAGCCAGACTTCCAATGCACCAAGTTCTGCCATCAATGTGTCCGGTGACAAGGCGCACCACAATGTGACTGTGCATAACACGTCAACAGACTACGGCGCAGTTGCTGGCAGTCTGGCCGCTATCGATGATGCTATTTTTGAGTCCGCTGAGCTGGGTCAAATGGGTGTTGATGCGGGCACAGACATAGCGCGTCAGGGACTGCAAAGCGGTGTCTATGTTGCTGAGGGCGGCTTGCGGCTGGCTGAGACGGCGGTATATCAAAGCGGTGATTCACTGCGCGATATTATTGGATTCGGCCAGGGCATTCTTGACGGCGCTGCCGGGTTGGTGCGTGACGCCTTGCAAGAGGCCAGTTACCAGACAGCCAATGCGCTGGCAACGGCTGAAGCGGGTGTTGCTGCGGGTCAGGCCATGACGCGTGACGCCATCGATTCAAACAACGCAATCACAAAAGACAGTCTCATGCTGTCGCAGTCGGTTGTTGAGCTGACCGATGATCTGTACGCCGAAAGCGCGGGATTCCTGCGCGGCACCATGACAGATTTTACTGACACTGTTGTGCGCCTGGACGACAGCCGGAATAAAGAATCTGCGCAGACGCTGGACGCCATAACCGAGCTGGCTACTGTGGTCCAGACCGGTGGCGAGTCGATCAACGCAAACGTGAACAAAATGATAGCGGGCCTTGCCATCGTCACGGCCGGTGCTATCGCGTGGAGGGCGCTGGCATGAAGAAATTCAGCATGACCGTGGCCGCAATGGTGACAGCCGGGGTGATAACCGCGCTGATCGTTCGGAGTATCACTGACAAAAAATCAGAGGCAGACGCGCAATGACATCAAGATCAGAATCCGGGCTCATTGTCATACCGGCCAATGGCCAGCATTCAATCCCAGCTGGTAAGTCGAATTACCTGTACTGCTATGATCAGAGCGGGCTGGTTGAGGTCACGCTGCGCCGTGACCGGCAGAGTACCGAAGTTCACATGATGGAACGATTTGGCAACCTGCAGGATCGTGACTTTGATGAATTCATCATCAAAGACAAATCCGGCTCCAACAACACAGTGCGCTTTTTCTTTGGTCCGGGTCAGTACGGGACCAGCCAGGACCGTGCCAGTGTCAACATTGACGGCGTGATTGTCGGTGAAGTGGAAGTTACCAATACGCCTACGGTCAATCTGACCGGTTCCAGCGTGACCGTGGCCACCAATATCGCGAACACTGGCACGGCGCTGGATGACGTGACTGTCAGCAACGTGGCCGTTGCCATTGCCACTGGTGACCCGGGCGTGCGCCTGGAATTGATGATTTCAATTCCCGAAACTGAAACCAACGGCATCCGCATAGGCGGTTCCGATGTGACCGCCACCAAAGGCGGCTACATACCGCCAGGTACTATTGTCTTCGTGCCGTTTGAGTCAACGCTGTACGCCATCCGTGACGGTGCTGCTGACGTGAAAGTGACCATGACCGCACTGCGGAGGGTTGCATAATGGGTAGTTCTACAGGCACTCAGTCGCCGGAAATCCTGCGCCGTCAGTTGTTCGCTGAAAGCATCGCCGCGCTGCGTGCCCGCCAGGGTAATGCTGTGGTCAATCGCGTGGTTGTGAAGTGCCATACACTGCCCGGGTTCGGTGGCGGCAATTATCGGTGGAAGTCGGGCGCTGATGCCGGAACATACGTCGATAACAATGGCACTGTCATTGTGCCTACGGGCGGCGATGGCAGTGCGGCATGGTTGCTGCACTATTCAGGGGATATTGACCCGAGGACGTTTGGCGCTGTTGGGGATTGGGATGGTGCTACAGGCACGGACGATACGACTGCTGTACAGGCGGCAATCGACGCTGCCAGGGGTGGTATTAAGCTCATGGATGGTGATTACCGGATTACCGGACCGCTGAATTTTCCAACAGGCCAAAACAAGAATTTCACGGTCTATTTCCAGAATGCGCGGATCGTTCTGGATGCTGATAACACGACCGCAATCGTATTTGGTGAGACAGCCAACCCGCCTTTGTTCACGGGCTATTTTGACGTTACTGGCATAGACGTTGTTAACGCGACCGGTAGAACGGGAAACCGTGCTGTGCATTTAGCCAATGTGCTGGCGTCAACTTTTACTATTAAAAACATCAGCGGGAATTTTGCGGATGGCATAGTGTTTGAGGGTGCTAATGACAGGGGCTGTGCCTACAACACGGTCACGCTGAACAATATCCAGACCGTTGACAATCCCATTAAGTTTATCAATACCGCTGGCGGCTTTGCGAACCAGAACACTATCGTCGGTGGCAAAATAAATCACACATCTGGCAATATCGCTATTCTCAATAACGGCAATGAAAACACATTTATTGGAACTGCTATTGAGGGCACCTGGACCACCGGCATTAAAATAAACAACCGGGGCGGCACTTATATAAACATCCGCACAGAGGGGACGTTCGGGACTAAATGGGACACTACAGGGGCACCGGCCGGTGCGCGGGGCAATACCTTTATCGGCTGTTATGATTCGCCTGTTGGATTTGGCACATTCGGTCCAGGTTATCCATTCACCGCCATTATAAACGGCACAGTTGTATCAAACTCGTACACGGTAAACGGAAAGCATATTTTCGGCAGATCGGTCGGAGGTAGCACAGAGCCAGTTGTGGAGTTTGTTGATGGCTATACATCAGCCGGAAGTTCATATGTTGCACGTTTTAGGATGGGGAGGCTGACTGGAGTATTTTGCAATTTTTTGGCGCAGGGTACGGAAGTCGGCAATTTAGCATCAGTCGGCACGGTCGGGTTAAGGTTTAAATCAGCAGCAAGCGGCTATAACACTGCGCCGATGGTGTTTGGTGATTATTACATATGGGTAGATACATCAGGAAGGCTGAGAATAAAGAACGGATCACCGGCCAGCGACACTGATGGCACGGTGGTCGGATCACAAACATAAAAGGTAACAACTATGGCAATTCAGACAGATTACGATTTTCGGGGCATCAGGGTTAAAGACGCATACATCAAAATTTTGCATTTTGGTGGCAATGCTCAGTTTATAAATTTCACGGTTGGAGTTTTCGCCAATGTGGAAAAGGCTGGCGAGGGTGAAAAAATCGATGAAGTGTACTTCGACATGATGCCGTTTGACATTGATGCGGGCAACCCACTGCGGCAGGCGTACGGAAAGCTGAAACAGATTTCCAGATTCGCCAATGCGGCCGATGTGTAGGGACCAAAATGAACAGTCGGCAAAAGAAATTTCTACTGATCGCGGGGGTTCTCATGCTGGCTCTGACCTATGGTGCAAGAAAGTACTGGCCGAGAGGCCTGCGCAACAACAACCCTGGCAATATCCGGCATAACCCTGCGAACAACTGGTACGGCATGACCGGCCAGGACAGGGACGGATTCGTGATTTTCGGTGATCCTGCGGACGGCATTGATGCCATCGGTGAAATTATCGATTCATACCAGCGCCGGGGAATCTGGATGCTGCGTAATGTGATCGAAACGTGGGCACCAGGCAACGGCAAGGATCAAAACGGCAAGGCATACACAAACAGCACTGAGGCGTATCTGTCGCACGTCATGCAGTTGACCGGCTGGCAGGCCGCGCACGTTCCGCAACGCACTGAGGGCGACTATGTTGGACTTGTCAAAGCCATTATCACGCATGAGAACGGGCGCAACCCGTACAGTGATGAATTCATTGCAGCGTCACTGGCGAGGCCAACATGATTCTGGAAACTGTAATCCCTGCCCTCCTTCCGGCCGCTGCCGATGGTGTGCGGGCGATATTCAACAAATTGACGGGCGGTGCCGGTGCGAAACCGGCCAATGTCGAAGAGGTTGTGACGCTGATGCAGGCCGAAACTGCCAGGCTGGAAGCGTTGGCCAAGATCGACAGCGCGGCGGGCAATGTCAGTGCCTGGGTGAACAACATCAGGGCGTTACAGCGGCCGGTGGCGGTCGTAATGATCATCAGCGGCTATCTGGGGTCCATTGCCCTGACCAGTGATGCGGCGGTGGTCGATAATCTGGCTCAGTACGCCAGTATGGTCACGTTCTATCTGTTCGGTGATCGGTCATACATGTATATCAAGAAATCGCGGTGATGGGGGTCTGAGGTGGTTGAACTACTGCCGTTTGCATATTCGATTGTGACCGGGCTGGTGACAGCCGTGGTGACCGTTGCCGTCAACAAGATCGAGATTAAACACCTATGGCTGGCAATCCAGCGCCATGAGAGTGTGCATCGCGATATGTGGAAAAACATTCAGAAGGTAGACCGGACCAATCACTGAATCTGTTGTAACGGGGCGGTGTTGCCCGGCTGGGAGACTGGCCGGGCTTTTTTATGAGCCTGAATGAGCCGTTATGAGCGCGGGAGTGTCCACAAATTGACCACGTAGAAGTGCGGAATAGTGGGAATTAGTGCGGCAGTGACGTTTTAAGTAATTGAAAAATATATAAGTGCATGAATAGCAAAGGGTATTCGGGGGGTTCGAATCCCTCTCTCACCGCCACTAAAAAGCACCGCTGCAACCAAAGCGGCCCCCCTTCTCCCAGAATCCACTCAAGTCAACCCGGGGAGGGAGACGAACCCGACAGAGGGTCGACAAGTTGCACAGCAACTTAAAACGAGCGCGACAGCGCGAAGCCCGCAGGGTCAAAACAGCACAAAGCTGTTTTGATTAATCCCTCTCTCACCGCCACTAAAAAGCACCGCTGCAACCAAAGCGGCCTCCCTCACTGCCGCACCAGCCTCTCCAGCGGGCGCGCCACCACCGTCCTGTCACTGCTGCGCAGCGGATTGATCTCCAGCCCGCCCCGTCGCAGAAAGTTGATACTGACCTGCAATGACTGTGGTTGGCACATGACCGACAGATCCTTGAATATCTGTTCCACACAATGCTCGTGGAAACCTTCGTGCAGGCGAAAGGAAATCAGATAGGACAACAGACTCTCGTGGTCGATCTGCTCGCCACGATACCGAATCAGGATACTGCCCCAGTCCGGCTGCGCCGTTATCGGGCAATTGGAGCGAAACAGGTGACTGCACAGCGTTTCGTCGACGTCCGTGCCCGGCACATTGCGCAGCAGCTGCGGCGCCGGCTGATAAACGGCGCTGGTCACCTGCAGATCATCCAGGAGGATGGCATTGGCTATGGCCGTGGTATGCACGGCTGATGCATCGCTGTCGTGCACGATCACCCTGACCGGCGCACCCGCTGCACCTGACAGATCCTGCTGCATTTGCCTGACTGCTGACCCGGTGTCGGCGAATACATGCTGGTTCAGCGAATTAAAGTACAGCTTCATCGATTTTGACTCAACCAGATTGGGTGAGTCACAGGGCACCAGGATATCTGCCAGCGCAACCACAGGCTGACCAGAAGGCATGAGCCAGGACAGCTCGTAAGCGCGCCAGTGATCAAACCCGCCAAACGGCAGATCATCACCGGTGATGCCCAGCTCGTGGCGATTGGCCGAGCGCGGCACCGGAAACAGCAGCGCCGGATCGTAGACAGTCGGGTAGACGGTGGCTTTCCCCAGCGGTATGTCAGACATCGTAGCAATAACCTTCACAGCTCAACATGAAAGAGGGTTTTGTGCTGGCCCCGGGCGGCCGGTATCGGCAGGACTCAGTGGCGCAGACCGGTGCCACGCCGCAGCAATATCAGCGCCACGGCAAACAGCACGGCACTGAACAGCACCAGCATGAACAGCGCCCAGTAAATGTTCACATCACTGCTGCCCAGTATGCCATAGCGAAATGTATTGACCATGTACAGCACCGGGTTCATGGCAGAGACCCACTGCCCCACGGCCGGCAACAACTCGATCGAATAGAATACGCCACCCAGATAAATCAGTGGTGTAAGCACAAACGTCGGGATAATGGAAATATCATCAAAGGTATTGGCAAACAGCGCATTGATGAACCCGGCCAGGGAAAACACCATGGCGGTCAACAGCACCACCAGAATGGTCAGCCACACATGCTCGATACTCAGGGACGTAAACACAAACGACATCAGCGTCACAATGACGCCAACTAGCAGACCACGCACCATGCCGCCGGCTACAAACCCAAGCAGGATGATGTAATTGGGGACAGGTGACACCAGTATCTCTTCAACGCAGCGCTGAAACTTGTTGCTGAAAAACGACGAGGACACATTGGCGTAGGCATTCTGGATGACTGCCATCATGATCAACCCGGGCACGATAAAATCGATATACGGATAGCCACCCATCTCACCAATACGCCGGCCAATCAGATTACCGAAGATCAGATAATACAGACCGATGGTAATCGCCGGGGGCACCAGGGTCTGCAGCCAGATACGGGTAAAGCGCCGCACCTCTTTGACAAGGATGGTCTCAAAAGCAATGTACTTGTGATTGGCAAACATCTGCATACCCTAATTATTCTGCCCGCAGCTGGCGGATCGGTCAGGAAGCTGTCTGCTGCCCCTTCAAACGGGACAGGAACAACTCTTCCAGACGGTTGGTCTTGTTTCTCATGCTTTTGATCAATACATTCTGCTCGTTGAAGGCGGCAAACAGGGCATTGATATCCCGATCGGTACTCATGGAGACTTCGAAGCTGTGCGAATCAAGCCACTGGCAACGCACCTCCGGGTCGTTAAACTGTGGCGCTGTGGACACTTCATTGACCGTATCAAACACCAGTGTCTGCATCGCGAGTTTGCCGAGCAGCGCACGCATGCTGGTGTTTTCCACTATCTGCCCGTGATCGATAATGGCAATGTTGCGGCACAGACTTTCCGCTTCTTCCAGATAGTGCGTGGTCAGAATGATGGTGGTCCCGTTGCGGTTGATCTCCTGCAGGAACTCCCACATCGAGCGGCGCAATTCAATATCCACACCGGCGGTCGGCTCGTCCAGAATCAGCAGGCGCGGCTCATGCACCAGCGCCCGTGCGATCATCAGGCGACGTTTCATGCCACCGCTGAGCATGCGCGAGCGATTGTCACGCTTGTCCCACAGATCAAGTTTTTTCAGATACTTCTCGGTGCGCTCCCGCGCCAGCGAGCCCTTCAGCCCGTAATAGCCGGCCTGGGTCATGACAATGTCAGCCACTTTCTCGAACTGGCTGAAGTTGATTTCCTGTGGCACCACCCCCAGCGACTGTTTGGCTTCGTAAACATGACTGGCGGCGTCTTTGCCGAAGATCTTGATCGTGCCATCGCTGGCATTGACCAGTGTGGAAATGATACCAATGATGGTGGATTTGCCGGCGCCATTGGGACCCAGCAAGGCAAAGAAATCGTTTTCCTTGACGTCGAGGTCGATGCCCTTCAGGGCAACATGTCCGTTAGCATAGGTCTTGCGCAAATTGCGGATGGAGATGGCATTTTGTGAATCGGCATGTGACATGGTCGCTTCTCAAATTCCAAAAAAAAAGCCTGGCAAAAGCCAGGCTTAAAAAATGGCGTCCCCTAGGGGTTTCGAACCCCTGTTGCCGGGATGAAAACCCGGTGTCCTAGGCCTCTAGACGAAGGGGACAGAAAAAATTTCCTGCCTTATTGCAGAAAGCGGCGCGAATTTTAGTTAGCTTCGTCATCGCAGTCAAGATTTTTTTTGTCTATTTGCGAGATCATCCGTTCGGGCGATTTCGCTACTCAGACAGCGCGCGCATAATAACAAATCTGTCATCATGGTGATAGCTTTTTGTGCATCTTCTTTTATCCGATTCGCCTGGTTGAACTGGTATAGTAGCTGATACCCGTTCGATTGTTCACGGAGACATCAGCCATTATGGTCATTTTCAGCTTTATTCTGGCACTGGCACTGCTGGCGGGCAGCATTTATGCCCTGCGCCTGCATCATGAACACCGCCGGCAAGCGCTGATCGCGCGCGAGCAGCCCCTGCCGCCCCTGAATAAACAGCCGCCCCTGAATAAACAGCCGCCCCTGAATAAACAGCCCCCCCTGAATAAACAGCCGTCCCCGAACCCGCTTCCGGACGCGCCGGCAGCGGCACCAGAGCCCGCAAGCGCCCCCACCGACTGGCGCCAGGCCTGCCAGACACTCAGGGATCAGGGCCAATATGAAGATGCGCTGGCAATTTGTCAGCAGGCCTGGCCACAATGGCAGAGCTATGATCATGCGGCGCGGGTCATGCGCGCCGCGATTCGCAGCACCAGCCATGACCCGCAGAGTCACCAGCGCTGGCTGCTGCGCCTGTACACGCTGGCAGCTCAGGCCAGCTTCCTGCATGACAAGGTCGACGGCCTGCCGGACCCAACCCGGCAGCGCCAGACCCATCTGTTTACCCCGCAGCAGATCGCCAGCCTGGAGATGCCCTGGGCGCAGATCGGCTACCAGGATTTACGCCTGCTGACCAAGTCGGACCGTAAACAATTGACGCAATGGCTGGGCGAACCGGAAACTCACCAAAGTGCGCGCATTTTCCATGACAAACAATGGCTAACATCATTCTCTTGACCTTTTTGGCAGCGATATGAGAACCTGTTCACAATTTCGTCCGGGTTGATCTGAACTGTGTCCCGCATGCTGCAGGTGTCGGTATCACTAAGGTAATCGGGTAAGTGGCCGATACCTCGACATAGGACATAATGGCTGGCTCCAAGAGCAAGGATCATCGGAATGACCTTTACTGATAAGCGCAAACGGTCGAGGCTACCGTCTGTCGAGCCGGATCTGCTCGATCAGGGCATTATTCAGCTCAACATGGAAATCCAGATTCTCAGCGACTGGCTGAAAAATCTGGACGCAGACGACAAAGAACAGCAGATATCCTACCGGGACATGCTGCAGAGCCGGCGCGAAATGCTGCGTTCTCTTGAATTGCAGAAGGCCGAACTGGATACGGCCCGGCAATCGCGCTCCACCAAGCCCCCCCCTAAGCACTGAGTACGCGCCAGAACGCCGATTGCAGCCAGATAAACCAGGAACCTTTCCCCATGCCCGACGCCACCACCCTGATGCCCTCGCCGCAACAGCTCAATACCATGCTGTCACTGCAATCTGCCATGAACCGCAAGGTGGATCCGGACTGGGTGCAGGCGGCCTATCCGTACCTGCGCGCCGTTGTTGTGGAAGCCGCCGAAGCCATCGAGCACCATGGCTGGAAATGGTGGAAGAAACAGTCACTGGATATGGCACAACTGCAAATGGAAGTTATCGATATCTGGCATTTCATTCTGTCAGAGATATTGCTGCGCCATCAGGGAAACGAAACGCTGGCCAGCACCCAATTGCTTGAAGGTGCCGGCACAACGGATGACAACGATATTGCGTTTGACAACCAGTCTTACCGACTGGCGTCACTGACCTTGCTGGAAAAACTGGAGCTGCTGACCGCACTGGCGGCGGCCCGCCGGGTGGAGATCAGCGTGTTTGCCAGCATCATGCGTGACTGCGGTATGAACTGGGATGATCTTTTTGCCCAGTATGTGAGCAAGAATGTACTGAATTTCTTCCGCCAGGATCATGGCTACAAGGAAGGCAGTTACCAGAAAATCTGGCATGGCAAGGAAGACAATGAACACCTGGTGGAAGTGATGACCACGCTGTCAGCAACGTCTGATACCTACCCCACCGATCTGTATCAGGCATTGTTGCAGCGCTATCCGGCCTGAGGCTCCCTGCGCCTGCTACTTACTGGAAATAGGCGTTCTCACGGTTGCTGTGATCAGTGACATCACGCACACCGGTCAACCCGGGCACCTGCTCGACCAGGGTTTTCTCCACCCCCTCCTTCAGCGTCACATCAACCATGCCGCAGCCCTGACAGCCACCGCCGAACTTCAGCACCGCAATGGAATCATCGACAATCTCCTCCAGGCTGACCACACCGCCATGGGAAGCCAAGGATGGATTGATCTCGTTGTACAGCACGTAATTGATACGATCTTCCAGCGGGCTGTCGTCGCGGATTTTGGGCAACCGCGAATTGGGCGCCTTGATGGTCAATTGCCCACCCATGCTGTCCTTGGCGTAATCCACCACGGCATCCTCAAGAAAGGGAATACTGCGCTTTTCCACCCAGGCATCAAAGTGATTGTAGGGTTTACGCTCGTCTTCTGCTTTCTCTTCACCTGGGCGGCAAAAGGAGATGCAGGTTTCAGCTTTGGGCGTCCCCGGATCCAGGATAAACACCCGTATACCGATGCCTTCACAATCCTGTTTGTTCAGCAGTTCAGCCAGGTATTCCTGTGCGGGTTCGGTGATCGTGACCATAACGTGGGCGCGCCTCTTTTTTAAACGTGTCTGTGACGTGTTGCTGACAGCCTGTGTGCTGCCGGTTAATAGCCGACTATTTTACTCGGTTATTATCCAATTTGCAGCTCCCACACCAGAAAAGACACAAATTTATCCGGTAAGGCTCTGCTTCTGGTAGAATTACGCCTCCTTGAAATTCGCCAAACCGTGACCGCGGCCACTGACACAGCTCACCGGCCGGTCATCCTGACTATGGAACCGATGATGACTCAGCACCCTGCCTTTGCCACACTTCGCCAAGCCCTCAGCCAGCGCATTCTGGTACTTGATGGCGCGATGGGCACCATGATCCAGGCAGAGAAACTGAAAGAGGTGGATTTCCGGGGCGAGCGTTTCCAGGATCATCCGAGCGACCTGGCGGGCAACAACGACCTGCTGACGCTGACCCGGCCTGATGTCATCCGCAAGATCCATCACGCCTACCTTGACGCTGGCGCTGATATCGTGGAAACCAACACCTTCAACTCCACGGCCGTGTCGCAAGCCGATTACGGGCTGCAGGCCATTGTTCGCGAACTCAACGTCGAGGCCGCGCGCCTGGCCCGTGAGTGCTGCGATGTTGTCACGCAGCGCGATCCGGCCAGACCGCGCTTCGTCGCGGGTGTGGTCGGCCCCACCAGCCGCACCGCCTCGCTGTCCCCGGATGTCAACGACCCAGGTTATCGCGCCACCGATTTTGATGCCCTGGTGGCCGACTACGAAGTGGCTGTTGAGGGGCTGATCGAAGGCGGCGCCGACCTGCTGCTGATCGAAACCATTTTCGACACGCTCAACGCCAAGGCCGCGGCATTCGCCGCCCGCAGCACCATGGAGCGGCTGGGCATCGAGCTGCCCATCATGATTTCCGGCACCATCACCGATGCCAGTGGCCGGACGTTGTCTGGCCAGACCGTGGAAGCCTTCTGGAATGCACTGTCGCATGCCCGCCCACTGTCCATTGGTTTCAACTGTGCGTTGGGCGCAGCGCAGCTGCGCCCGCATATCGAGGAAATATCACGCCTGGCCGATACCTTTGTCTCAGCACACCCCAATGCCGGCCTGCCGAACGAGTTCGGGGAGTACGATCAAAGTGCACGCGAAATGGCTGAGATTGTTGAAGAATTTGCCGCCAGCGGCTTTCTCAACATTATTGGCGGTTGCTGCGGCTCAGCCCCAGAGCACATCCGCGCCATTGCCGAGGCCGTCAGCAAATACCCGCCCCGGAAAATTCCCGAGATCGAGGTCAAATGCCGGCTCAGCGGCCTGGAAGCCTTCAACATCGCCGCCGACAGCCTGTTTGTGAACGTCGGCGAACGCACCAATATCACTGGCTCGCGCAAGTTTGCCCGGCTGATTCTGGAAGGCCTGTATGACGAGGCGCTGGATGTGGCCTTGCAACAGGTTGAGTCCGGCGCCCAGATCATCGATATCAACATGGACGAAGGCATGCTGGATTCGCGGGCAGCGATGGAGAAATTCCTGCGCCTGATCGCCGCTGAACCGGATATCAGCCGGGTGCCGGTGATGGTCGACTCCTCCAAGTGGGAGGTGATTGAGACGGGACTTAAAAATATTCAGGGCAAAGGCATCGTCAACTCCATCAGCCTCAAGGAAGGCGAGGCAGACTTTGTTGCCAAGGCCCGCCTGTGCCGTCGTTATGGGGCCGCCGTGGTGGTCATGGCCTTTGACGAGAACGGTCAGGCCGATACGCTGGCGAAAAAACGCGATATCTGCAAACGCAGTTACGACGTGCTGGTCAACACCGTCGGTTTCCCGCCCGAAGACATCATTTTTGACCCGAATATCTTCGCCATCGCCACCGGCATCGACGAGCACAACAACTACGCCGTCGACTTTATCGAGAGCTGCAAGTACATTCGTCAGAACCTGCCCCATGCCCTGATTTCAGGTGGCGTCAGCAATGTGTCGTTCTCCTTCCGGGGCAACGATCCGGTGCGCGAGGCCATCCATTCGGTGTTTCTGTTTCACGCCATCAAGGCAGGCCTCAACATGGGCATTGTCAATGCCGGCCAGCTGACCGTTTATGATGAGATCCCCGCAGACCTGAAAGAGCGGGTCGAAGATATCGTGCTCAATCGCCGCGCTGACGGCACTGACCGCCTGATGGAAATTGCCGCCAAATACAGCGGCACCAGCAGCCATGAGTCCACCGAAGACCTCGCCTGGCGCGATGCACCGGTGGGCGAGCGCATCACCCACGCGCTGGTCAAGGGCATCACCCGCTACATCGACGACGACACCGAAGAAGCCAGACAGCAGTTTGATCGTCCGATCCAGGTCATTGAAGGGCCGCTGATGGACGGCATGAATGTCGTTGGCGATCTGTTTGGCAGCGGCAAGATGTTTTTGCCCCAGGTGGTTAAAAGCGCCCGCGTCATGAAGCAGGCGGTTGCCTACCTGCTGCCCTATATCGAAGCGGAAAAGCTCAAATTCGAAGCCGCCGGCGGTGAATCAAAAGCGAAGGGTAAGGTGTTGCTGGCGACCGTCAAAGGTGACGTTCACGACATTGGCAAGAACATTGTCGGTGTGGTGCTGGGCTGCAACAACTACGACATCATCGATTTGGGGGTGATGGTCCCGTGCGAAAAGATTCTGCAGGCGGCCAAAGAACACAAGGTCGACATCATTGGTCTGAGCGGCCTGATCACCCCGTCACTGGACGAAATGGTTCACGTTGCAAAAGAGATGCAACGCCTTGATTTCAAAATACCTTTGCTGATTGGCGGGGCCACCACATCAAAGGCGCACACGGCGGTAAAGATCGAACAGAACTATACCAACAACGCCACCGTGTACGTCCCTGATGCCTCACGCAGCGTCACCGTGGTCAGCAACCTGCTCAGCGATGAGACGCGCGACAGCTTTGTTGCCGGCGTCAAGGCCGAATACGACACGGTCCGCACCCGCACCTCCGGGCGCGATCAGCGCAAGAGCCTGCTGCCCTTTGCCGAGGCCAACGCCAACGCGGGCGATTTCAGCTGGAGTGACAACACCATCACGGCGCCCGCCTTTGCCGGCGTCAACGTGCTGGATGATTATCCGCTGGAAAAACTGGTGCCCTATATCGACTGGACGCCCTTCTTCATTACCTGGAGCCTGGCCGGCAAATACCCGGCCATTCTGCAGGACGAGGTGGTGGGCGCAGCGGCCCGTGATCTGTTCGCAGACGCCCAGGCCATGCTGAAGAAACTGATTGACGAGAAACTGCTGCGCGCCCAGGGTGTGTTCGGTTTCTGGCCAGCCGCGCGCACCGGACGCAACGATGTCACCGTGTATGCCGATACCGCGCATCAGGAAAAACTGCACACCTTCAGTTTCCTGCGCCAGCAGGCCGCCAAGGCCGACAACATCCCCAACCTGTCGCTGGCGGATTTTATCGCGCCGGCCGATCACCCGGTCAGTGACTACATCGGTGCCTTTGCCGTGACCGCTGGCATCGGTGCGCAGGCACTGGCCGAACGTTATGCCGCCGAGAACAACGACTACAATTCATTGATGGTCAAAGCGCTGGCAGACCGCCTGGCAGAAGCCTTTGCCGAGCACCTGCACGAACGCGTGCGTACCGAATACTGGGGTTATGCCCCGGATGAAAAACTCGATGGTGAGGCCCTGATCAAGGAAAAATACCGCGGCATACGCCCTGCGCCCGGCTACCCGGCCTGTCCCGAGCACTCTGACAAGGTCGCGATATTCGACTTGCTGGGCGTGGAAAAATCCATCGACATGCAGCTGACCGAAAGTTTCGCCATGCTGCCAGCGGCGGCGGTCAGTGGTTTCTACTTCGCACACCCGGAGTCCCGGTACTTCTCCGTGGGCAAGATCAATGACGATCAGGTCGATGATTTTGCCAAACGACGTCAACTCAGCGATGAAGACACCCGTCGCCTGTTACGACCCAATCTGCTGGATTAGCTTATCGATAAATTGAGTTATTACGCGCAAAGCTTATTGATACAATAGATATCCAGCGAACATTCAGTGGCTGCCGGCCAGCCGGGTCCACTGACGCTTTAGAGGGAACATGACCCAACCACAGAAACACGAGCATGAAACAACGCAGACTGACACAGGCGATCATCAGGAAGCAGAGCAGCGGACGCAGGACAACCGCAAACGCGGTTCATTGTCGTTCTGGCAGACGCTGGTGAGTGTCGGTCAGGCCAGCTTCGGGGTGCAGAACCAGAAAAACAAGGAGCGCGACTTCGAGCAAGGCTCGATCAAGGGCTTCGTCGCTGCCGCGCTGATCTTCACGGTTGTGTTTGTTCTGGCATTGGTTGTCATTGTCAGCGTGGTGCTGGGCTGACTCGACGCCAGCCAGGCTCAGAGGCTCAGCTGGCGACGTAAAAAACCAGCAGGCCGACAGTGATGACAACCAGGGAAAAAATGGCCAGCGCATCAACGCGGCTGTTGGCCTGGATTTCTTCTTCAGTGAAGTTGATCTCGGGTTCGTGATTGCTCATAGGTTCTCTCTCAAAACAGTTCAGTTGGCGTGCAGTTGAAGTCGGACAACGCGATCGCTCTAGCGAGACTTTCGGAGGCGCATTTTAATGACTTCCGGCACAGAATCAAGAAATTCAGCTCAATACACCAGACATATTCAGCAGGCGGCAAGACTAAACTATGTACCGATACGATAACTATGACCATCAGATGCTGGCTGATCGGGTCGCGCAATTTCGCGACCAGACGCAACGTTACCTGGCCGGCAAACTCAGCGACGCCGAGTTTCTGCCCTTGCGTTTGCAAAACGGCCTGTATGTTCAGCGCCTGGCGCCCATGCTGCGCATCGCCATCCCGTATGGCATGCTCTCCTCCACCCAATTACGCAAGCTGGCGTACATTGCCGACTACTACGACAAGGGTTACGCGCACCTGACCACCCGTCAGAATATCCAGTTCAACTGGCCGGCACTGGCCGATGTGCCCGATATTCTCGAGCACCTGGCCGAGGTCGAAATGCATGCCATTCAGACCAGTGGCAACTGCATCCGCAATACCACCACCGACCAGTTTGCCGGCGTGTCTGCCGATGAGGTCGAGGACGCACGGGCGTACTGTGAAATCATCCGCCAGTGGTCGACTTTCCATCCCGAGTTTGCCTACCTGCCACGCAAATTCAAGATTGCCGTCTGCGGCACGCGACGCGACCAGGCTGCGACGCAGGTCCACGATATCGGTCTGTACATAGTCCGCAATGCTGCGGGTGAGATCGGCTTCCGTGTGCTGGTCGGCGGCGGTCTGGGCCGCACGCCGGTGATCGGCAGCGAGATCCGTGAATTTCTGCCGCAGGCAGATCTGCTGTCATACCTGGATGCCATCTTGCGCGTCTACAACCGTGAAGGCCGCCGTGACAACAAGTACAAGGCACGCATCAAGATTCTGGTCAGGGAGACCGGCGTTGACGCGTTTCGCGACAAGGTCGAGGCAGAATGGCAGGCCATCAAGGACGGCCCGATGACCCTGACCCAGGACGAAATTGAGCGTTGCCGTGCGTTTTTCCATGACCCCGCCTACCGGGCCCTGCCGGCGCACAGCGACACACTGGAGCAGGCGCTGAACACCGACGTCATGTTCGCCGCGTGGTATCAGCAAAACGTCGCAGCCCACAAACAGGCCGGTTATGCCATTGTCACCATCTGCGTCAAGAAGACCGGCTTTGCGCCCGGTGACCTGGACGCCGACCAGATGCGCTTTGTCGCCGACCTGGCTGACAATTACAGCTTTGGCGAAATGCGCATCGCACATACACAGAACATTGTCTTTGCCGATGTTGAAAAAGATGCCCTGTACCGGCTCTGGCAGGACCTCAAAACTCACGATCTGGAAGCCGACAACCTCGGCCTGCTCAACGACATGATCTGCTGCCCCGGCGGCGATTTCTGCGCGCTGGCCAATGCCAAGTCGATCCCTATTGCCGAATCCATACAGCGCCGTTTCAGCCATGAAGAGCTGCGCGACATCGGCGCTGTGTCGCTGAACATTTCCGGCTGCATGAACGCCTGCGGTCATCATCACGTGGGCAACATCGGCATCCTGGGTGTTGATAAAAAAGGCGAGGAATATTATCAGGTGTCGCTGGGTGGCTCTGCCGATAATGACACTGCATTGGGGAAAATCGTCGGGCCGGCGTTTTCGCAGGAAGAAATCCCCTTGGTCATCGAGAAAATCGTTGCCGTCTACAAAGACCAGCGCCAGGCTGACGAAGCCTTCCTGCACACCTACCAGCGCATCGGGATGGAGCCGTTCAAGGATGCACTCTATGCGCCCAAAAGCGCAGACAGCAAGCGCGCAGACACCCAGGACGGCACAGGAGCACGATCATGAGCACAACTCTCATCCTGGACGGCAAGGTCTGCACAGACGACTGGTTTTTACTGGCGGCCGATACGCTGGGCGACACCCAGGCGGACAAGCTCGCTGAACATGAAGGCGATGACATCATTGTGCCGCTGAGCTGCTGGCTGGAGATTCGTGAACAGTTGCTGGCACGAACCGGCAAAACCGGCGTCTGGCTGCAAAGCAATGAAACGCCGGCGGCCCTCGCGGCTGACCTGCCGCAGCTGCCGCTGATTGCGCTGAACTTCCCGGTCTTCAGCGACGGCAGAGCCTATTCCAGCGCGCGCGAGCTGCGCCAGAACATGGGCTTTGCCGGTGAACTGCGTGCTGTCGGTGATGTGCTGCGCGACCAGGTGTTCTACATGGCGCGTTGTGGTTTCAATGCCTTTGCCCTGCGCGGCGACCAGGACCCGGAGGACGCACTGGGCGCCCTGCATGACTTCAGGGACGGCTATCAGGCCAGCGTCGACCGGCCGGTGCCGCTGTTTCGCCGACGCGCCTGATGCGCCGCGGTTAATCTGTCAGCCCGGCGGCACCCGTCAGGCTGACAGATCGAGTACCAGGCGTCCGGTACTCTCGCCGCGCAGCACGCTGGCCAGCGCATCCCCCAGCTCAGTCATGCCCAGGCGCGTTTCCAGCGCTGGCAGATGCGACAGTTTCCACTGTGTGGCCAGTTTCTCCCACACCTTGCGCTTGTGCGCCAGGGGCAGGTTGACCGAATCCACACCCAGCAAATTGACACCCCGCAGAATAAACGGAAAGACGCTGGCCTGAAACTGCGGCGACGCTACCAGACCGCAACAGGCGACACTGCCGCCGTATTTAAGCGACTTGACCACATTAAACAGAATGTCTCCTCCCACCACATCAACCGCACCGGCCCACAATTCTTTACTCATGGGTTTGGGGGACACATCAGTGTAGTCTTCCCGGCCGATGATATCGTGGGCGCCCAGGCCGCGCAGGAAGTCATGCGAGGCTGTTGACCCGCTCATGGCTGTTGCCCCGCTCATGGCTGTCACTTCATACCCCAGTTGCGCCAACAGTGCCACGGCAAAACTGCCGACGCCGCCGCTGGCACCGGTCACCAGCACCGGCCCCTGTTCGGGGCGCAGCCCGTTTTGCAATAACTTGTCCACGCACAGTGCCGCCGTAAAACCAGCCGTGCCAATGATCATGCTCTCTGCCAGCGTCAGGCCGGCCGGTCGTTTGACCACCCAGCCCGCGGGTACCCGAATATACTGACCGAAGCCGCCGGCGGTGTTCATGCCCAGGTCGTAGCCGATCACAATAACCTCGTCACCGGCGGCAAAACCCGCATCAGTGGATTCGGCAACCACGCCCGCGGCATCAATGCCGGGTGTATGCGGGTATTGTCGGGTCACGCCCTTGTTGCCTGCCGATGACAGGGCATCCTTGAAGTTCAGCGACGAAAAGGCAACGCGAATCAAGATCTCCCCTGCCGGCAAATCGGCGACCTTGCGCTGCGCAATCGCCCCCTGATACACGGGTTTGCCCCCGGCTGTGTTATCCGCGGCGATTTCCTGCACCACGTAGGCGTCAAAGGTTTGCTCATCCAGTTTCATAATGTTTCCTGTGATTTCATGAATGACGACCTGCACACCGCGTGGCAGGTCCGGTCGATACGCTCGCCAGCGCTCAGAACTGGCGCTGCTCGCGCAAGCGCTGCCACCAGGTCAACAGAGTCTTGTCCATGGCTTTTTGCAGCGCTCCGCCAAGTTTCTCACCCAGCGGCACACGGATCTCATAGTTGACTTCATAGACATCAGACTCTTTGCAGGCATCGACGATATAGTCATCGCTGGTGCTGATTGCGTCCACCATGTTGCGCGTCTGCGCCTGTGTCCCGGTCCAGGTCTCGCCCGTGGCAATGATGTCGATATCGACCACCGGTCGATATTGTTTGACCCACTGCTTGAACAGCTCATGCATCTCCTCAACTTCCTGCTTGACCTTGTCTCGCCCTTTCTCGGTCACCTCACTGAATGGCGTCAGCGTGCGCTTGTATTCACCGGCGGTGATCATCTCAAAATCAACATCGTTCTTTTTCAGCAGGCGATGAATGTTGGGCAATTGCACCAGCACCCCAATGGAGCCGAGGATGGCAAACGGTGCCGCGATAATCCGGTCAGCAACACAGGCCATCATGTAACCACCGCTGGCAGCCACCTTGTCGACGCAGATGGTCAGAGGGATTTCCCGTTGTCTCACACGCAGCAGCTGCGACGATGCCAGACCGTAAGCGTGCACCATGCCGCCGGGGCTTTCCAGGCGCACCATGACTTCATCCTGGGGTTCAGCCATGGTGAGCACAGCCGTGACCTCCTGGCGCAGGGATTCCAGGCCCGAGGCCTCCATGTCACCCTCGAACGACAACACGTAAACTCGTCGCCGCCGTGTTTCACCGCTGTCGGTTTTCAGCTTTTTCTCTTCATCTTTCAGGCGTTTTTTCTCTGCCTTGTTAAATCGCTTGAGCGAGAACTTGTCGAGGATGGAGCGCTGCAGCCCCTGCTGCATGGACTCCAGTTCCTTGTTGACATGCGTGACATGGAGGCTGCCACGCTGCATGTGCCGGCGATTGCGCTGACCGGCGGCAACCATCATGCTGAGGATGGCAAACACCGCGATCACAATGGTCGCGGTCTTGGCCAGAAAAACCACATACTCGATAACGTATTCCAAAGTTCAACTCCTTTTTACTGATCCGCAGATGCCATCACGGCATCACAATATTCCTGTATCAACTGGCCCGCGACGCTGATCGCCGGGGCAGGTGTTTCGGGCAGTTTATCGACATCATACCAGTGTGCTTCGGCAATTTCGGCAGCTTCCGGGACAATCTCACCGTCCACATAGTCCGCATAGAACCCCAGCATCAGCTGCGACGGGAATGGCCAGGGTTGGCTTTTGACATAACGGATATTGGTGATGCTCAGGCCCACTTCTTCGTACACTTCCCGCGCAACGGCCTGCTCAGCACTTTCACCAGGCTCGATAAAACCTGCCAGGCAACTGAAAAACGTCGCGCCGCGCCGGACACTTCTGGCCAGCAGAATCTGCTCACCGCGGGTCACCAGAACAATAATGCACGGGTTGATTCTGGGATAATAGTCAACCTCACAGCGTGGGCACATCAGCGCCCGCTGCGGCTGGCGCAGCACATTGCGCGCCCCGCAGCTGCCGCAATACCGGTGCGTGCGGTACCAGTTCAGCAGTTGACTGGCCCGCCCGGCCAGAATGAAGGCGTCGAACCCCTGATGCAGCAGAAATTGCCGTACCGGCATCGGCTCAATGTCGGCCAGTTGCGCCGGCAGGCTTGACAGCTGCAAGGCATCACAGGGTGGTTGATCGGCAACCAGGGACGGCACGTGCACCCGGCAGTGGGTCACGGCGTCCAGGTCAATAAAGCGATTGGATGGCCACATCGGGCTGTCGCCGTTGAGCAGCAAACGGCCTTCAAAAAACAGAATAAGATGGGTCAAACGAGCTCCCCGGCCAGTTCTTCTTCATCGTCGTCGTCATCATGATCAGCCGCAGGCACCACAGTGCTCACCGCCACGCTGCCCGGTGTATTACCCTGCAGCCAGAGGCAGCGCTCGCCACTGACCTTGTTGATATGACTCAGCAGCGAGTCATGGGCCTCAAGTTCGTCAGCGCTGGGGTGAACCACAGACAACACCAGACCCTCGCGGCTGAGCCCTTGATGATGACTCTGCTCACGGTGCTCACTGGCTTCGTCAGCTGCCAGTGACAGATCTGTCTGGCCACCGCTGAGCATCAGGTAAACATCGGCCAGAATCTCGGCGTCCAGCAACGCGCCGTGCAGATCGCGCTGGGAATTGTCGACACCGTAACGCTTGCACAGGGCATCCAGACTGTTGCGCTGCCCCGGGTGTTTACGCCGTGCCATGCCCAGCGTATCAGTGATAGTGCAATGGTCTTCCATGCGCCCGTAACCGGCGCCCAGGCGTGCCAGCTCGGCATTGAGAAAGCCGATGTCAAACGGGGCATTGTGGATCAGCAACTCCGCGCCTTTGACAAATGCCAGGAATTCATCCACCACCGCAGCAAATTCGGGCTTGTCAGCCAGAAACTCATTGCTGATGCCATGGACTTCCTGGGCGGCTTCATCGACGTCCCGCTTCGGGTTGGTGTACTGGTGATAATGGCGCCCGGTCAGGCGTCGCCGCTCCAGCTCAACACAGCCGATCTCGATAATCCGGTGATTGACCGGATCCAGGCCTGTGGTTTCAGTATCCAGTACTATCTGACGCATATGTCTCCCCTGGTCGGTGTTGTCACAGCTCGGCGATGCCCAGATTGGCCAGTTCATCGGCGCGCTCATTGCCAACGTCGCCACTGTGCCCTTTGACCCAGCGCCAGTCGATGTCGTGAGCCTGGCTGAGGGTATCAAGTTGCTGCCACAGGTCCTGGTTCAAGACCGGCTTTTTGGCGGCGGTTTTCCAGCCTCGCTGTTTCCAGCCTGCCAGCCATTGCTCGATGCCATTCAGCACGTACTTGGAATCACTGTGCAGCACAACCTGGCAACCGGGCTTTTTCAGTGCTTCGAGCGCCCTGATCACCGCCGTCAGCTCCATGCGGTTATTGGTGGTCATCACCTCGCCACCATGCAGCGTCTTTTCCACGCCCTTATAGCTGAGCACAACCCCCCAGCCACCCTTTCCCGGATTACCTTTGCAGGCTCCATCAGTATATATTTCAACCACATCCTGCAATTTTACAATCCTTTACTTCAATATCCTGATGTCCATTGACAGCATCCATCGACACCCTTAACTGTCCGCATCATCGCGGCGCAGGTTCTTGCGCGGCGGCAGGGGTATGACGGTCCCCCGGCCGGACGCCACGCGTCCGGTCTCGGCCAGCGGCGCGCCCAGTGCCGGCGCCCGCAATTTCGGCCAGCGTGACACAACCGGCGTCAGCGGCATGCGCTGTTTGCTGGCCACAATCAGGTAAAACGCACCGGTGGGATTGCCCAGCCGGTCAAACCAGCGTTCGAAATTCTGCGCACGCGACAGGATACCGGGGTGTTTGACGGGAGGCATGAAACCACCGTAGCTGACCTTCTCAACATGAAAATCCAGCAGGCTGAGCCAATCTGTCAGTCGTCTGCGGGAGATGTAACGGGCATTCCAGGGCGTGGACCGATGCCAGCGCAACAACCCGTTCAGCCCCCACATGCTCACCGGGTTGAACCCCACGATCAGCAGCCGGCCGCCGGGCATCAGCACCCTTGTTGCCTCGCGCAGCAGCCGGTGACTGTCCGGCGTAAAATCCAGCGCGTGGTGCAGCAGCACCGCATCGATGCTGTCAGTGCCCAGTGGCAGCGCCTCATTGTCAGCGACCGGCGCACCGCGTTCGGGATCCCAGGCCGGTGCAAAACAGATTTTGTGACCCACCGGGCATTCATCCAGCATGGAAATACCGGGCGAGCAAGACAGCTGCAGCATGTGATAACCAAACACACGGCTGATCACCGGCGCCAATTGCGCTTTCTCAGCGTCAATCAGAGCCCGGCCCAATGGACTGTGCATCCAGCTGTCAAGCAACGGTGCCAGTGTAACCGGATCGGGTATGACGCGACGGCGGGCAAACAGCTTAACCATAGTAATAGTCTCCTTGGTCGATTCTAGCACCTGCCAGGCAAACGCAACAGACAGGATCTGCTATCATCGTGCTGCAGATACATGAACTGCCCCGAGACATGACCGGAGTTTGCCCATGGCACTAACCATCACACCGATCCCTGCCTTCAATGACAACTACATCTGGGCCCTGCACAATGCCGAAGGGCAGGTCTACGTGGTGGACCCGGGCGATGCCAATCCCGTCAAGGCCTGGCTGGCGCAGTCCCGGTTGACCTTGGCCGGCATCCTGATAACCCATCACCACAAAGATCACACCGGGGGCCTGGACGACCTGCTGGCACTGGTGCCGGTGCCGGTCTACGGCCCGGCCGGCGGCCACATCCGGCAACTTGACCACCTGTTACAGGAAGGCGACCGGATCACGGTGCTGGGTCATGCTTTCGACGTGATGGAAACGCCGGGGCACACACTGGACCATATTGTCTATTTCCACCCGGGCCAGGACGACGGGGCTGACCACCCGCCTCTGCTGTTTTGCGGCGACACGCTGTTTGCCGGAGGCTGCGGACGTATTTTTGAGGGCGATCCGCCCATGATGTACAATTCCCTGCAACGTCTGGCTGCCCTGCCCGGCACAACACGGGTTTTTTGTGCGCATGAGTACACGCTGGCCAACCTGGCATTTGCCACGGCCGCCGACCCCGACAACGATGCCCTGGCCCAACGGCAGGTCAGTGAACGCAGCAAACGGGACCGGCAGCGCCCGACATTACCGTCAACAATGTCACTGGAACTGCGAACCAATCCGTTTTTACGCTGTCACAGTCCCAGCTTGCAGGCGACGGTACAGCAGCGAGTGTCACAGAAACTCGACACCGGACTGGAACTATTTACCGCGCTGCGACGTCTCAAGGATCAGAGCTGATCCCGATGCCCGGCGTATCACCGCGCACGGGCAGCGATTGACCGACAGCAGGATGACAGCTAATGGAATACTCAATCACATGAAAGCAGATTCACGATCCACCCTGGCATCACGACCACCTGATGCCACCACTGTGGCAACATTGGTCAGCCGCAGATTCAGAGTCAAACCACTGGCAGTGTTGATTGGCGCAGGCATTCTGCTCCAGGCATGCAGCACCCTGCCCCCGTCAGGCGAAGCCACCGTCGGCAGCGCTGCCGAGACCACCCGCCAGGAGCGCTCCGCCAGCACGGCCCGCAACAGCCGGCAACGACTGGTCGTCAATGCCGGCACCACCCTGATAGAAGCTGATGCAGAGCCCCTGCCCAGTCATGCCGATACCGTCTGGTACCGCGTCAGCAACGGACTGCAGTTCGCACTGGATTATCACAACGAGCAGATCGAGGAAGAAATCAACTGGTTCCGCAACAACCCGCGTTATGTCGCAGAAGTGACCGAGCGGGCAATGCCGTTTATCTATGAGATCGTGCAGGAAGTCGAGCGCCGCGATCTGCCGCTGGAGCTGGCGCTGCTGCCCGTCATCGAGAGTGCTTTCAACCCGATGGCACGCTCGAGTCAGCGCGCTGCCGGCCTGTGGCAGTTCATGGCGCCCACAGCAGCCAGCCTGGGGCTGAAACGGGACTGGTGGTACGACGGCAGGCATGACCCCATGGCATCGACATCCGCCGCGCTGGATTATCTACAGGCACTGTACGCACAGTTTGATGAAGACTGGCTGCTGGCCCTGGCCGCCTACAATGCCGGCCAGGGTAATGTGCAGCGCGCCATACGACACAACCAGGAAAATGGCGAGGCCACCGATTTCTGGGCGCTGCCGTTGCCGCAGGAAACCCGCCGCCATGTGCCACGGCTGTTGGGCCTGGCGCATGTCATGGCCGACCCGGATCATTTTGAACTGACCGTCAGTGCGGTGCCCGATGAGCCCTATCTGGCCGCTTACGAAGTCGGTTCGCAGATCGACCTGGGACTGGCGGCGACGCTGGCGGAACTGGATCCCGAGCGCATCTACCAGTACAACCCCGGCTATCTCCAGTGGGGCACACATCCGGATGGACCTCATACCCTCTGGTTGCCGGTGGACAGTGTGTCGGTATTTGCCAGCAATCTGGCCGCCATGGGGGACAATCGTGTCACCTGGGACCGCTATGTCATCCTGCCCGGCGATACCCTCAGCGGCATCGCCAGCCGCTTTGACACCCGGGTCGGCGCATTGCAACAGGCCAACAGCCTCAGTGGCACCCGCATTGTCGCCGGCGAGACGCTGCTGATTCCGCGCGCCTATCGCGCCGGCGATCCCCTGCCCTTGCCGTCGATGACGCTTGCTGCGGCCAACAGCCAGCCGGTGCCGGCCGGTCAGTATACCGTGCGCAGTGGCGACAGCCTGTGGCGTATTGCCAGCCGCTACCGCATGACTGTTGACGAGCTCGCGCAATGGAACGATATCGACGTCAATTCAGTGCTGCGCCCAGGCCAGCCCCTGCGCCTGGAACCAGACACCATCGCCAGCGTCGATACCACCGAAGTCGGCCTGGGCGCGCAGGCATTGCAATATGAAGTGCGACCCGGCGATTCACTGGCACGCATTGCCCGAGAACACGGTGTCAGCATCGAGGAAATCACCCGCTGGAATCAGATCGGCCGCAGCAGCCTGATCCATCCAGGCCAGGAACTGATTCTGTATCTGGAGTAAACGCGTGCCCGGTTACAGTAACCGGGCACCAATGAGGATCACCACCAGCATCACCGCCACCCACAGCAGCATACTGCCGGTCGGCCAGGTGCGTGCCAACGGACCTTCCGGACCGTGATAACGGATCCACAGTTGCGGCAATCGCTTGCCCGGGTCCAGGACACGCGTATGGAGCACACCACTGAGTATCACCAGCAGGCGAACGAAACTGCGCCACATCTGAACTCCCGCCCGCCGATAAATGAAATCGGTATCTATGACCCGGATCGACAAACGCCTTAGCCAAGACATGCAGACGAAGAACACCGCGCCAGCCAACAACAGCATCACCAATTGCGTCAGCAGGTGACTGACTGTATAGGATGCATACGGAACTTCATAAGGCAGGAACTGATACCAAAGCCCGGGGGAAATACCCAGCAGTACGCAGGCCGCCGCAAAAATAATCATCGCCGCCTGCATGTTCCAGGCTGGATCTTTTGCCTGCAGCCCCTCATCTTTCCCGAAGAATACCAGCCACGCAAATTTCAGACCCACAAACAGGAATACACCGGCCATCCCGGCCAGCAAACCATACCGTGGCCATGCTGGCTCACCGGATGCAGCACTTTCGGTGATCATCACTCCAGAAACGAAACCAGAGGTCAAAGGAAATGCGGACATCGCCAACGCCCCGATGGTCCCGCAAATCGCAGTTACAGGCATGCTTCGGTACAGCCCACCCAGGTCCCGGAGGTTACGTTTGCCGGTTTGTATCACCACCACACCTGCACTCATCAACAACAGTGCCTGGAAGATGATATGCGCAAAAGCGAACGCAACAACGCCATTGATCGCAAGCTCGGTACCAATACCCACACCAACCACCATGAAGCCAACCTGGTTGACGATAGCGTACGCCAGCATTCGCCGGATATCGTTTTCCAGCAAGGCATAAATGATGCCATAGACGATCATGTACATCCCGATCCAGACCAGCACCTGCTGACCGGGAAACAACATTATCAAAGCCAGCACAGCAGTCTTGGTGGTGAACGCCGACAGAATCACGGAGCCGGTCGGGCTGGCACTGGGATTGGCATCAGCCAGCCACGCCGACACCGGCGGCGCTGCCGCATGGATCAATACACCCACCAACAGCATCCAGGTGGCAACGCTGTCCAGTGCCAACGCCTGGATGTCGTGCGAGCCCGTCTGCGCATAAACCCCTTCGATACCTATCTTGAGAATGATGCCACCGATCAGCAGCATGATGGCATATCGGATGCCGGCCCCACGTGCCTGTTCAGTGCCACCGCTCCACACCACAATGATGGAGAACAGCACCATGAACTCCCAGAACAGGTACAGCGAGAGCAGATCGCCGGCAAAGGACACGCCCACAGCCCCGGCCGCATAGGCCAGCGATGCCGACATCTCCACCACGCGGGCATGCCGGAACATGTACAGGCCACTGACCATTGCCATCAGTGCAAATATAGTGGCAAACAGACGACGCACATCACTGGTTTCCACCAGTGCAATCTCGTAGTTCAGGAACGGAGCAGTCAGCAGCAGGCCGTCACCCAGGTTCCAGATCATCAGCAGGGTCAGCAGCGGCGTCAGAATCAACAATGCCGGACGCAGACGAACTGGTGCGACGGGTATCAACATGGCACCAACAATCATGATCAGCGCAGGGGGGAACATCAGGGCGCACCTCCGAAAATCTGCGTTTCAAGATCCAGTACCGGACCGTTAAAGAAGAAGAACAGCAACGTCAGTGACGCGGTCACACACAATGCGGCGACCATACTGGCAGGTGCTTCTCCGTGGTCTTTGTCCGGTTTGACATCCTCTGCCTTGAAAAATGCGTTGTAGATAACGGGCATGAAGTACCCGGCATTCAATGCCGTAGACAATACCAGTACAACAATCACAAAATAATTTTCCACCGAGAACGCGCCTGACATGATAAACCACTTGGACACAAACCCTGCCGTAGGTGGCACCCCGATCATCGACAGGGCGCCAATGGTAAACGCCGTCATGGTCAGAGGCATACGCCAGCCGATGCCATTAAGCTGCGCAAGCTCGGTTTTCTTTGAGGCGACATAAATGGCCCCTGCCGTGAAAAATAGCGTTATCTTCCCGAAAGCATGCGCCACAATATGAATGGCAGCACCGATCTCTGAGAACGGCGCCAGGGCCATCGTGGCCATTACGATATAGCCCAGCTGACCGATCGTTGAATACGCCAGCATCCGCTTGATATTGGTTTGTCGCAGCGCAACACACGAGGCTGCCACCACGGTAAAGCCGGCCAGATAGACAGCAATGCTCTCGTAGGGAACTTCGGCCAGAAAGTCGGACCCGAAAATATAGATCATCACCTTGATCAGGGTAAAGACACCGGCCTTTACCACGGCAACAGCATGCAACAGTGCCGACACCGGTGTGGGCGCAACCATGGCCGCCGGCAACCATTTGTGCACCGGCATCACCGCTGCTTTGCCGACGCCAAACAGGAACAACAGCAACAACAGGGTTGCCGGCACCGCGCTCAGGTTACCCTGCAAAATACCGCCAGGCATAAAGTCCAGGGTGCCAGCGACGGCATAGACCCAGACGACTGCCGGCAGCAGGAAAACAATTGAGGTGGTCAGCAATATGCCAAGATAGGTACGACCACCTGCTTTTGCCTTGGCATCACCCTTGTGAATCACCAGGGGATAGGTAGAAAGTGTCAGCACTTCATAAAAAATAAACAGCGTCAACAGGTTTGCCGAAAACGCTATACCTATGGCACCAAACAGTGCAATGGCAAAACACACATAAAACCGGGTCTGGTTTACCTCTTTGGTGCCACGCATATAACCAAAGGCGTAGACCGAGGTCACTACCCACAGCCCGCTGGCAACCATGGCAAAAATGATTGACAGCGGTTCGGTATTAAAAGCAATGCCGACGCCGGACATCACCGCGACCACTTCTACACCAATGTCTTCGCCGGCATACAGCCCCATCAACACACGGATTACCGCGGCAAACAGGCTGACAGCAGTAACCATGGTCACGGTTTCGCGCAGGTTCGGCCAGCGGCCGGTCAAGCCGATCAGCACCGCCCCGAACAGGGGGATCAGCAAAGCCAGTATAAGAGCGATATTCGCGGTCACCGGACAATTCCTCCTGCCATCAACTGCGCAGCAGCCGCCTCGGCGATATCAACAGTCAAACGGGTATCAATGCCAAAATAGATATTGGCGAAAATCAGAATCCAGACGGGAATCAGCAATCCGGCCGGGGCCTCGCGCCGTGTCGGGTCTTTGGCTTCGCCAAAGAAGCCCGCTTCAATGACGCGTCCCACGTACACCACCGCCAGCATCGACCCCACCAGGATGGCGATGACAATGGGCCACCAGCCCAGCTCAATGGCGGCCAGTATCAGGTGCCATTTACTGACAAAACCGACCGTCAGGGGCACACCGATCAGGCTCAGGCCGCCGATGACAAAAGCCCAGAATGTCAGTGGCATGGTTTTCGCCAGACCCTGCATGTCTGACAGGCTGGTACCGCCCATCCGGTACATGACCGCGCCCAGCACCATGAACAACGCGCCCTTTATCAGGCCGTGGTTGAACACATGCAGCAGGGCTGCGGTAAGGCCCATTGCGGTGCCCATCGCAATACCCAGTACGATGTAACCGATCTGCGCGACACTCGAGTACGCCAGCATGCGTTTAATATTCGGTTGAGTGATGCTGACCGTGGACGCACTGAGTAAACCAATGACAGCCAGGGGAATCAGCACTTCTGCCAGTGGTTCCATGCCAAAACTGAAATCGATACCAAATACCGTGAATACGAAACGCACCAGCACATACACCGCAACCTTGGTTGCGGTTGCGCCCAGCAGCGCGGTGACGGCAGAGGGTGAATAGGTGTATGCGTTCGGCAGCCACAGGTGCAAGGGGAACAAGGCGAGCTTCAGACAGATGCCGGTGACAATGAAGGCAAATGCCGTACGCACAGTACTGCTTTCATTGATGGCTGGCAGGCGCCCGGCCAGATCAGCCAGGTTCAGGGTGCCGGTCATCACATACAGGAACCCAATACCAATCAGATAGAAGGTGGCTCCGATCGTGCCCATGATGAGATAAGAAAACGACGCCGTCAGGGCACGGCGATCACGGCCCATGGCTATCAGTGTATAAGTCGCCAGTGATGATATTTCCAAAAACACAAAAATGTTGAATGCGTCTCCGGTCGCGGTGATACCGCACAAACCCAAAGTCAACAGTAACAGGGCTGCATAGAACATCGGCGCCCGTTCGGTGCCAACCTCCTGCTCCACACTCAGACGAGCATACGGCAGTACCACACTGGCCAGGCCGGTGATCAGAACAAGCAGCAATGCATTGGCAAAATCGATCCGGTACTCAATACCCCAAGGCGCTTCCCAGCCCCCCATGGTATAAATAACCAGACCCTGCGACTGCACCTGAACCAGCAGGAGGACAGCACAAAGCAACGAAAACCACGATAGCAGTGTCGACAAGACCCACGGCCAGGTGGAGCCTCGCATCAGCGCAACAACCGGCGCTCCCAGTAGTGGCGCGAGCACAACAAGTACAGGTAGATGCATTAACATTAGAGTGAGGAGTCCATTTTGTGCAGGTCGTCTTCTTCAATCGTACCGAACGATTCTTTAATACGGATTATCAGCGCCAGTCCAACAGAGATCGTAGCAACACCCACCACAATCGCGGTCAGAATCAGTACATGCGTAAGGGGATTGGAGTAAAGATCCACACCCTCTACGTACACGGGGCCGGCTGAGCCCTCTATGTAGCCAAAGCTGATATACAGGAAGAACACTGAAGTCTGGAAAACGTTTAGGCCTATCAGTTTCTTGATCAGGTTACTGCTTGATATCACCATGTAAAAACCAGTCATCATCAAAAAGATGATAATCAGGTAATTCCAGACACCCAGCCCGCTCATGATACATCTCCGTCAACTTCACCGCGGGCGGCGAAGGTAAAAAATATCAGCATGATCACTGAAGCCACCGTCAGGCCGACACCGAACTCTACCAGAATAATGCCCAGGTGTTGCCCGGCCACCGGATAAGCGCCCAGCACGTCGTAATCAAGATAGTTGGCCCCCAAAAACAGACTGGCAACACCCACGCCGGCATACAACAGCACACCAGCCGACGATACCGCCTTGAGTATCCACTCAGGGGCAATTTTCTGTGTCTCGCGCACACCGAAAAGCAGTGTATGAATGACAAAAGCCGATGCAAAAATGACACCGGCCTGGAACCCGCCGCCCGGACCAAAATCGCCGTGAAACTGAACATATAGTCCGAACAGCATAATGTAGGGGATCAGAAATTTACCGACCACCCTGAGGATCATGTGGTTATTCATCCGCGTGTTTCTCCTCACGGCGACGACGGCCACCGATTAACAGCAGCACCCCCACCCCGGCAGTGAAAATCACCACGACTTCGCCCAACGTATCAAAGCCCCGGTAACTGGCAAGCACTGCGGTGACCAGGTTCGGCACATCAATTTCGGACATGGATTGCTGCGTGTACCGGGGCGTCACATGAACCTGCGCAGGATTGTCGGCGCCGCCAAATGGCGGCAAATCCACAATGCCATAAATCAGCGTTGCGCCAGTCACCACAACAATAACCAGAGGCAACAGACTGATCTTTTTCTTGACCAGCATTTTTTCCTTTTCGCGCCCGGTCAGACCCAACGTAGCCAGCATCAGGATGGTGGAAATTCCAGCCCCCACGGCCGCCTCCGTGAACGCGACGTCGGCCGCAGCCAGCATGAGGAAAAGAGATGCAGATACCAGGCTATAGATACCAAACAGCATGACAGCACTGAATACATCACGTATGCGTACGATCGCTATGGAAATGATCGCCAGAAATGCCAGCAGGAAAATATCAATTAGTTGTTCCAGAATCACGTTGCCCGTCCTTCGTTTTGCGCACCTGAACCGGTATCGGATTTTGACCAGGGTTTCAGGCCACCTTTGCGTGCAGCCTTGGCCAGCGCGTGTGTTGACGTCGGGCAGGTAAACAGCATGAACATAAAAATCAACAGCAGCTTGACAGTGGCCAGCGTCATACCGAACTGCAGCATCAAACCGCCGATAAAGAAACCGGTACACAAGGTGTCTGTGATGCCCGCGGCATGCATGCGTGTATAGAAATCCGGAAACCGAAGGATGCCGATGGCACCTACAACACCAAGCACAGCGCCCAGGCCGAGCAAAACAGCAGAGAACAGTTGTAGAATGTCCACGATTATTTGCCCTCCTGGTTCTTCACATCCGGGCTCGTCACCGCCTCATCAGGCGCGACATTGTCCTGAACGACATTACTGTGACCGGCCACATCACCGGAATGGCCTAAACTGCCAAACTCGAAATATTTCATCACCGCCACGATCGCTATGAAGTTGATCATGGCGTAAACCAGCGCTATATCCAGATAGTCCCCGCGTCCGGCGATAGCGGCAATCACGGCAATCAGCAACACCGTCTTGGTGCCGAACATGTTGACTGCCAGCATACGGTCGTAAATTGTCGGACCCAGCAACGCGCGCAAGATGGCGAGCGCCATGGTCACCAGAATGGCCAAAGCGGCCGATGTTAGAATCATGACTGGTCCTCGACGCGGGCGGGAACCCGCTCGTCAAAGGTGCCTTGTTCCACACCTTGTGCGCTTTCCTGGTTGAGGGCGTGAACTTCAATCCGGCTATCTTCGATCTTCAGCGTCACTGTGCCTGGCGTCAGCGTGACAGAGTTACCCAACACCACTTTCCCCAACTGGCTGCTTTGCCTGATCTGAACACTCACGATGCGCGGATCGATGTCAGGGTTCGGGCTCAGGATAATTTTTACCATCTTGATATTGGAGATGACGATCTGCCACAACAAATACAGCCAGTAGCGAATAAGTTTGACGCTCAGATGCAGGGGATGGCTCTCTTCATCGACCACGTCCATGCGATAAGCAAGGAATGCAGCAAACAGAACGGAGACAATACCCAGGGAAATCAAAAGGGGTGTGGTGTAACCGGACAGTACCCACCACAAAAGGGCGAGGAAGAACAACAGACCTGTCATGTGCTTCATGTTTTATTTTGCCTCGATGCCAACACCGGAATTTGTACCCTGTCAGCCTGGACCCATTATTATTCCGTAAGTCACCGGAGCACTACCGCCGGATTTCGTGACAAATTACATCAACTTGTGACGGAAGCGCACGTTTGTGACAAATATGTCAGCATGCTGTCAAAGTTCAGGTAACACTGCCTGACAGCCAGAAATATCGAAGGTGAAAACTAGCAAAACGGGGCATTTTTGGCAAGAAGATCCGTACCTTTGTCGCTCGAAAACCGGCCCGGATCAGCCGTCATCAGCACCATCACGCGCGCCTCGCCCACAAAAAAGCCGGAGAAAACACTGGTTTTCTCCGGCTTTTTTGTCAGCTGTGCCAACAGATCGCCAGGTGACCCGGCTGCCCGTTTTACAGGCCCGTCGGGTTCATTTCCAGGCCCGTGATATCAGCCTCGGCCTGCAGGTTACGCAGCAGCGCATCAAAGCTCATGCGCCCCTTGTTCTCGATCAGCGCCGCCGTCAGCTGTTGCCGTTGCTGCTCGGGCATGTCCGCCGCGTCACCATCGTCCACCGACTGCAACTCAACCAGCACGTAGGCACCGTTGGTCAGGCTGAAGCCGCGGCGCACCGGCTGCCCGTCATCAGGGGCCGGCATACCGAATACATTGCGCACGATCTCGATGTTGACGTTGCCCTGGTTGCGACGCACATCTTCGCGCTCAATCCAGCTCAACGACTCACTGGTCATCTGCTCGCTGATATCCTCACCGGCCTCAATGGCACTGAGCAGCTGTTCGCCCAGTTCACGGGCCAACTGCCGCTCTCTTTCGCCGCGCAGCGTGACCGCGATTTCCGGCCGGACCTCATCAAAGGGAACCAGCGCCTCGGGCCGGTATTCCTGCAAATGAATAACAACGGCACGGGTGTCACTCAATTCGATCAGGTCACTGTTCAGTTCTTCGTCCAGCACATCAACCGAGAAGGCTGCGTCGACGACACGCTCGTCGGACGTAATGTTACTGCTGCCGCCACTGCGGCCAAAAAATTCGCTCTGCTGGATCTCAAGGCCCAGCTCTTCATTGATGGCCTGCAGATCGAAAGTCTCAAACGCCAGATTGGCCAGCGTTTCCAGCCGACTGAAGTACAGCTGATCAACTTCCGTTGAATTCAGATCCCGCTCAATACGCTCGGCAACCTCGTCAAATTCCGGGTAAGCCTGTGCATCATATTCTGTCAGCTTCACCAGATGCACACCAAACTCGGAGACCACCGGCTCGGATACCTGATCCACATCAAGGTTCAACAGGGCCTGCTCCAGCGCCGCCGGGAAGACACTGCCATCGGTGTAGCCAATATCACCATCATCCTCGGCAGACACCACATCATCGGAAAACTCGCGTGCCAGCTCACCGAAATCCTCGCCTGCATCAATGCGTGCCTTGACCTCGGCGGCGGTCGCCAGCAGTTCGTCTTCTGACGCGTCACCACCGAGCTCCCAGAGGATGTGAGATGCACGGCGCTCAATGTTGGCAACCGCCGCATCACGCTCTTCTTCATAACGTGCACGCACCTGCGCAGGGTCCACTGCCACTTCGTTGAAAATGGCATTCTTGTCCAGCACCACATAGTTCACTGACACTTGTTCCGGCGCGGTAAATTCAGCCGGGTTATTGTCATAGTAAGCGCGGATCTCCGCCTCCGGAATGGCCTCTCCCAGGGTGCGATTGGCCAGCGGAATCGACAGGTAGCGGAAGTCACGCGACTGCAATTCCAGCGCTGCCAGTCGGGCTATTTCCTGCTCGGTAACAAAACCGGTGCTGGCGTAGGCATTTGCCAGCTGGCTCATCATCATCTGCTGCGCCAGCGAGGCGCGGTAGGTTTGCGGGGTGAAACCCTGGGCTGCCATGGTGCGACGCGCCAGGTCTGCATCAAACACCCCCCCTACCTGAAACTGGGGTGTACGCACAATCTGGCGATCCAGTGACGCCTCGGAGATGGTCATGCCTGCCTGCTCGGCAGCCTGCATCAGCAAGCGATCCTCGATCAGCTGGCCCAGGGCGATTTCGCGCAACAGTTCTTCATCGAAATCCTGCACATTGGCGCCCATCTGCGCCATCACATTCTGCAGACTCTGCGCCAGTTCCGGTTCGGTGATCTCTTCACCATTGACACTGGCCACGTTGTTGCCGCCCAGGAAGCCGCCGATGATCGATTCCGCGCCAAACAGCGCAAACACGCCGATGATGAAACCGATAATGATTTTGGCGATGACTCCCTGGGAGTTGTCTCTTATCGTCTGCAGCATACAATTTCCTGAAAATCTGAAATGAAAACGGGTCTTGTCACCCGTCCGGCTCTGACGCCGGACGGGTGATGAAACTAAAAGGGCGCATCAATGATGCGCCCTTTTCCCGGCCCTGATTCATCTGCGTATCTGACCAGACGATCAGCATCCACATAGCGACAGAATCAGGCTCCGACTCTGACATCATACCGGGACATAAGACCCGGCGAAGTCAGACAAACTTAGCTGTTTACCGCATCTTTCAGTGCTTTGCCCGGCTTGAAATTCGGCACCTTGGCCGCTTTGATTTCAATCGTTGCACCTGTTTGCGGATTACGGCCAGTGCGCGCAGCACGGTCTTTTGTGCCAAACGTACCAAAGCCTACAAGTACTACCGGCTCGCTTTTCTGCAGCGAATCCGTAATCGTGTCGATCATGGCATCGATTACGCGGGCAGCAGCCGCTTTCGGTAAATCTGCACTGGCGGCAACGGCTTCGATCAATTCTGATTTATTCACAGTATCCCCTTGTTTTTTTGTACCTGTTAATGGTGTGACGGAGTGTAGGTTTCAATCTGGTTTGCTTCCCACCAGATGGCGCTGGATGCAGCGTCGCCAACATCCGGAAGGCGCGCGGCATAAAGCCAAAAACAACCGTGACTTTATACCAAGCGCCCGAAAGCCGTGTCAACACAAAACGCCGTAATCAGTGGGTGCTGACGGCATTTTCGTCTTTTGCCGGCTCTTTTTTGCCAATCGGTCCGTCACCCTGCGGCAAGGGTTGCGGCATACGCTCCAGGGCCAGCTCCAGCACCTGATCAATCCACTTGACCGGATGAATGGCCAGGTCCGCTTTAATGTTATCCGGAATCTCTTTGAGATCGCGCTCATTGTCAGCCGGAATGATGACCGTCTTGATGTTGCCGCGGTGTGCCGCCAGCAGTTTCTCTTTCAGACCACCGATACGCAGAACCTGACCGCGCAGCGTGATTTCACCGGTCATGGCCACATCCGCCTTGACCGGAATATTGGTCAGCACAGACACGATCGCGGTACACATTCCCACCCCGGCACTGGGGCCATCCTTGGGCGTGGCACCCTCGGGCACGTGAATGTGCAGATCAATGTTTTCATGGAAACTGGACTTCAACCCCAGCATCGCCGAGCGGCTGCGCACCACGGTCAGGGCAGCCTGGATGGACTCCTGCATGACGTCACCCAGCGACCCGGTCTTGACGGTCTTGCCTTTGCCTTCCACCGCCACCGACTCAATGGTCAGCAGCTCACCACCCACCTGGGTCCAGGCCAGGCCGTTGACCTGCCCTACCCGGTTGCTTTCCTCGGCAACGCCGTAGTCGTACTTGCGCACTCCGGAATAGTGTTCCAGCAAATCGGGGGTCAGCGTCAGTGTCTGCTTCCCGGCCTTGCCTTTGCCCTTGACCTTGTCATCACGAAGCGCAGCTTCCTTGACCACCTTGCGGCACAATTTGGCTATTTCGCGCTCCAGGCCCCGCACACCCGCCTCACGGCTGTAATAACGTATCAGATCGCGAATGGTCTCTTCCGGTACGTCCAGCTCATCCTCTTCCAAGCCATTGGCTTTCAGCTGCTTGGGCAGCAGGTACTTGGCCGCGATGTTGATCTTCTCTGCTTCGGTATACCCTGGCAGACGAATCACTTCCATCCGGTCCAGCAACGGCCCGGGGATATTCATGGTGTTGGACGTACACACGAACATGACCTCTGACAGGTCGTAATCAACCTCCAGGTAATGGTCGTTAAACGCCTTGTTCTGTTCCGGATCCAGCACTTCCAGCAAGGCCGAGGCCGGGTCGCCGCGGTGATCCATGCCCATCTTGTCGATCTCGTCCAGCAGGAACAGCGGGTTCTTCACACCGGCCTTGGACAATTTCTGCATCAGTTTGCCTGGCAAGGAACCGATGTAGGTACGACGGTGACCGCGGATCTCCGCTTCATCGCGAACGCCGCCCAGCGCCATACGGATGAATTTGCGATTGGTTGAGCGCGCGATGGACTCGCCCAGCGAGGTCTTGCCGACACCCGGCGGCCCCACCAGACAGAGGATGGGCCCCTTCAGTTTCTTCACCCGCTTCTGCACAGCCAGATATTCCAGAATGCGTTCCTTGACCTCTTCCAGGCCATAATGGTCGGCATTCAGAATGTTTTCTGCCTTGTCCAGCTCCAGGCTGACCTTGCTGCGTTTTCTCCAGGGAATGTTCACCATCCAGTCAAGATAGGTGCGCACCACGGACGCTTCCGAAGACATTGGCGACATCATCTTCAGCTTGTTCCACTCGGCCAGGGATTTGTCCTTGGCTTCCTTGGTCATGCCGGCTTTTTCGATTTTGTTCTTTAATTCCTCAGCCTCATTGGGGCCGTCTTCCATCTCACCCATTTCTTTCTGGATGGCTTTCATCTGTTCATTCAGATAATACTCGCGCTGGCTTTTTTCCATCTGCTTTTTAACACGGCCACGGATGCGCTTTTCAACCTGGAACAGGTCAATTTCCGCTTCGATCAGGCCCATCAAATGCTCAATGCGCGGCTGCAGACCCACCAGCTCCAGCAGGTTCTGCTTTTCCTGCAGCTGCAATGACATGTGCGACGCAATGGTGTCCACCATGCGCCCGGGCTCATCGATGCCGGAGATTGAGCTCATCACTTCCGGCGGGATCTTGCGGCTCAGCTGCACGTACTGATCAAACTGTGACAGCAGTGAACGCAACAGCAGTTGCGACTGCTTGTCCGGTAGCGGATCGGAATGCAGCGGCATGACCTGACTCTGGAAATAGTCGTCTTCCAGTTCTACCGAACGGATACGCGCACGCGTGACACCTTCAACCAGCACCTTGACGGTGCCGTCGGGCAGACGAATCAGCTGCAAAATGGTCGCGATAGTGCCTACCGAGAAAATGTCCTTCAGGCCCGGGTCATCTTCCGACGCGTTTTTCTGCGCCACCAGCAGAACCTGTTTGTGACTGTGCATGGCGATTTCCAGCGACCGGATGGATCGCGGACGCCCGACAAACAGCGGCTGTACAATTTGTGGGTACACCACAACATCGCGCAGCGGTAACAAAGGTAGACTGGACCGGATGTCGGTCGGGGTATCAGAAGCGTCGCCCATAATAATACTCATCGTAGTCGTAGTGGCTGTAGTACAAGCTATAGCCTCTTAATGTGAGGCCTGCCGCGAGGGATTTCAAGGGGAACCTGAGGTGCACGCGCTGATTGGCGTCTATTTACCGGCAATCCGGGCCCGCCGGTACGGGGCCTGCCAGCGCCGCGCCGTGTCGGCCGTTCAGGCCTGGCACGGCGGGGACGCCGGGGTTTACTCGGCGGTCTTGGACGTCTGTTGCTCCGCCTCGTACATCAACAATGGTTCCGACTCACCATTGATAACGGCCGCATCAATCACAACTTTCGACACATCTTTCATGGAAGGAATCTTGTACATGCTATCCAGCAGGACATTTTCCATGATCGAGCGCAAACCACGGGCACCGGTTTTGCGTTCCTTGGCTTTTTTCGCGACAGCCTGCAGGGCATCGTCACGGAACTGGATTTCCACCTCTTCCATGTCAAACAGCTTCTGGTACTGCTTGACCAGGGAATTTTTCGGCTCTTTGAGAATCCGCACCAGCGCATCCAGGTCCAGCTCTTCCAGGGTCGCAATCATGGGCAGGCGGCCGACAAATTCAGGAATCAGACCAAATTTGACCAGGTCCTCAGGCTCTACGCTGCGCAGCGATTCGCCGATCATCTTGTCCACGTCCTTGCTGCGCACTTCCGCGTTAAAGCCGATGCCGCTCTTCTCGGAGCGGTCACGAATGATCTTGTCCAGCCCGGCAAACGCACCGCCACAGATAAACAGGATGTTGGCAGTATCCACCTGCAGGAATTCCTGCTGCGGGTGTTTGCGCCCCCCCTGCGGCGGCACCGAGGCAACCGTCCCTTCGATCAGTTTCAGCAGCGCCTGCTGCACACCCTCACCGGAAACATCGCGGGTGATTGACGGGTTATCGGATTTGCGCGAGATCTTGTCGATCTCATCAATGTAGACGATACCAATCTGTGCTTTTTCAACATCATAGTCGCACTTCTGCAACAGCTTCTGGATGATGTTTTCCACGTCTTCACCGACATAACCGGCTTCCGTCAGGGTGGTGGCATCGGCAATGGTAAAGGGCACGTCCAGCAGCCGCGCCAGCGTTTCCGCCAGCAGGGTTTTGCCGGTACCGGTGGGCCCGATCATCAGGATATTACTTTTCCCCAGCTCAACGTCACCGCTACGGCGGTCATAGCCCAGGCGTTTGTAATGGTTGTACACCGCCACCGCCAATACCTTCTTGGCGTTTTCCTGGCCGATGACATACTCATCAAGTGTCTGTTTGATTTCCGCAGGGGTCGGCAACTTCTTGCGACCGGACTCGGCTTCCTTCTCCTGAATCTCTTCGCGAATAATGTCGTTGCAGAGATCCACACATTCATCGCAAACAAATACAGAAGGGCCGGCGATCAGCTTGCGGACTTCGTGCTGGCTTTTGCCGCAAAACGAGCAGTACAGCAGTTTGCCGTTGTCATCACCCTTGTTGTAGCGATCATCAGACATTCAATTTCCTCTAACGTGTAACCGCAGCCCGCTGTCAGCGGCACTGGCAACAGTGCCCTGACATCCCGGCATTACACGGCTCTGCGTGAAATAACCTTATCTATCAGACCATATGATACTGCCTCTTCGGCATTCATGAAATGGTCGCGTTCGGTCTCCCGTTCGATCTCGGCGATCGATCGCCCGGTGTGATGCGCCATGATCTCATTGAGCTGGCGCCGCATTTTCAGGATCTCGGTCGCCTGGATCTCGATATCCGAGGCCTGGCCATGAGCGCCACCGCTGGGCTGATGGATCATCATCCGCGAATTGGGCAGGGCATGGCGTTTGCCAGCCGCGCCACCGGTCAGCAGAAACGCGCCCATGCTCGCGGCCTGACCGATACACATGGTGCTGACATCGGGCTTGATGAACTGCATGGTGTCATAAATTGACAGCCCCGCCGTGACCGCGCCGCCTGGCGAGTTGATATACAGGTGAATATCCTTGTCCGGGTTCTCTGACTCCAGAAACAACAACTGCGCCACCACCAGATTGGCCATGTGATCCTCGACCGGGCCGATCAGGAAGATCACACGCTCTTTCAGCAGGCGCGAATAAATGTCATACGCACGCTCCCCACGGGCATTCTGTTCAACAACCATGGGGACCAGGTTGGCTTCTATCATCGAAAGCATCGATTCACTCGACATATGATCAGGCCTTTTTGTCTGTCGTTTTATCAGTCTTTATCGGTCTTTTTAACGGCTTTCTTGGCCGGCTTCTTGGCGGCAGGCTCGTCATCGGCTGCCTTTTTCGCCGCAGGCTTTTTCGCCGCCGCTTTCTTGGGCTTCTCCGCCTTGTCTTTGCCGGCGTCTTTCTTGCCCTCTTCCTCAGCGGCCTGTTTGGGGTTGGTCAGTTCCTGGTAGCTGACCTTGCGCTCCTTGATCTGCGCTTCCTCAGCAATCAGATCAAACACCTGATCTTCCAGCACTGCCGACTCGACCGTATCAAGCTGCTCTTTATTGCTGTAATAGTAGTTGACCACTTCTTCCGGCGTTTCGTAGGTCGCCGCGATATCTTCTATCGCCTCACGCACCATGGCTGCATCCGCGCGCAGACCTTTCTGCTTGATCACTTCACCCAGCAGCAGGCCGAGTTTGACGCGTTTCTCCGCCTGTTCGCGGAACAGCTCATCCGGCAACAGACTCGGGTCCAGGTTCTGCGCGCCGGCACCGAACTGTTGCAGGGCCTGTTGACGCAATACGTCGATCTCAGCGCCAACCAGCGCCGTCGGCACGTCAACCTCATTCTGCTCCAGCAGCACGTCCATGACGTTGGTCTTCAGGCGATTCTTGCTCGCCTTCTTCAACTCGCGCTCCATATTGGCAGCCACTTCCTTGCGGAATCCTTCCTCGCCACCCTCGGTCACACCAAACGCGGCAAAAAATTCATCATTCAGGTCCGGCAGTTTTGGCGCCGATACCTTGTTAACCTTGACCTTGAACACGACCGGCTTGCCGGCCAGGTCTTTGTTGCGATATTCCTCAGGGAACGTCAGCTCCAGTGTCACGTCGTCACCGGCTTTGGATTTCAGCAGACCTTTCTCGAAGCCTTCAATCATACGCCCGGAACCCAGCACCAGATTAGTGTTGCTGCCGGTACCGCCAGAGAAGGCTTCACCGTCGATGGTGCCTTCATAGTCGATATTGACCATGTCGTCGTTCTTGGCCTGGCGCTTGACCTCGTCCCACTCCTGACGCTGCTGGCGCAGGTTTTCGATCATGGTGTCGATGTCTTTGTCCGTCACCTCGGCAACCAGCTTTTCCGCCTTGACCTTGGAGAAATCGGACAGTGTCACTTCCGGGTACACCTCAAATGTAGCGACAAACTCGATGTCCTTGCCTTCATCCATCGACGTCGGCTCGATTTTGGGCTGGCCGGCCGGCTTGATCTTCTGCTCGGTGATCGCCGCGTAGTAGCTGCGGCTCATGATCTCGCCCAGTACTTCCTGACGGACACCTTTACCAAAACGGTTCTTGATGACTTTCAGAGGAATCTTGCCTTTCCGGAAACCGTTGATCTTGACGGTTCTGGCGGCTTCATTCAGACGAGCGGCAACAGCATTTTCTACTTCAGCAGCAGGCACGCCGATCGTCATACGGCGCTCTAATCCAGTGGTGGTTTCAATCGAAACTTGCATGAAAATTCCTCGCGAACCGGCGCGCCCATCACGCACGGTCAGTGTAAACAGTTATTATAAGTCAGCAAAAATAATTTCCATCAACTATTTCAACAAGTTATATGAAAATCAGGGTATTTTGAAGTGCGCGATTGTCCCACAAGCCCCGGTTTTATTCAATAATTAATCGCGTCGCGACTTTTATTGCCGAATTTGCGACAGATCACATTTTTCGTCATATCGGGGATATTATTCACCACAAGAGTGGTCTAGTATTGAACGAGTCTTAAAAAATAAACAAAAGTCGAGACGCCTGCCATGCAAAATATCAGCACCCGCTCACGCCTGACCGATGTCAACGCCAGCAGCCACGAGCGCTCCGAACGGCTGTTCAGCCTGTCCGGACTGTGGTACTTCCGCACCCGTGAAGGCAAGGATGTCGGCCCGTTCCGCTATCGCTGTGAAGCCGAAGCCATGTTGACCCGCTTTATTGACGAGACCAGCCGCGCGCAACAAAGCAGCATGATGCCGCACAAGCTGCATTTCCGGACCTGCGGCGTCATCGGGCGTCGTCAGGCCAGCTGAGCGCTCAGGCTTTCAGCAGTTGACGGGCATGACGGAAGATATCGGTCGATGAGCCGGCGAAAAAGAAGTGGCCTTGCCCAGGCACTGAATGCAGCGTGACATTGGGCAGGGTTTCCTGCAGCACCCGTACGTGGCAGATCGCGCTCAGGGTATCGGCGCCGCCGCGCCAGACATCCACGGGCGCGGTAATGGCTATGGGTGCAAAGTCCCAGTCGGCCAGACTCAGCACACTGTCCTGGGCCACACCCCGGCCGCCCTGGCGTACCGCCTCGGCGGCGTCCCTGACCAGCAGGCGATAGATAAGCGGATTGTCAAACTGCTTGCGATCGGCATAACACAGGCTCTCGCGCAGTCGCGCCAGGCACTGTTCAATGCGCGAGCCACGCAAGCGCTGGCGCGCATACACAAACCCGCTGACCACCGCAGACAATAGCCGCAGGCTCAGGCGGCGCTGCGCTGCCGGACGCCCCGCGACCGGTGCCAGCAGCGTGGCAAACGCCACCCGCTGCGGAAAGCGGTGGCTGAAGGCCAACGCGAACGTCGCACCGCCATCCCAGCCCAGTGCCCCGGCACGATCAATATCCAGGTGATCAAGCAGCGCCGCCACGTCGGGCGCAAAATCACTGTGTCCGTGCATTTTTTTGAAGTCGGAACCGCCAATACCCGGGCGGTCCACGGCAATGATGCGAAACCCGGCCGCCAGCGCGGCATCATGCAGTAATTCCGCTTCCAGCCGGGATCCGGCCTGACTGTGAAAATAGATGACGGGAAAGCCATGCCGATGACCGGTTTCGCACCAGCTCAGGCGACGACCATCAGACAGATTCAGCGAGCGGGCCGGTGCCTGATTCAGAGGCGCATCGGTGCCGGGCGTTGCCGCCGGTCCGGGCAAATACAAACTGTCATCCCTAAAACGTGCAAACATGGCTCGCCTTGCCGCACCCCGGGTCCGGTCATGAACGACCAGACGCGGTATGCCATTGATTGTGTTAGCGTGAATAGTAGGTGGGAATTATTCCCACGTCAACACATGTCACAAAATATTTGTGGGATTTTTTCCCACCTCTGTCTATACTGCGCACCTATGAGTGACAAAAACGTCAGCCAAACGCCGGGACAGCCCCCCGCCGCCCTGGTCACAGCGCTGCGCAAACTGCTGCGCCCGCTGGTCCGGCTGTTGTTGTCGTTCCAGGTCAGCTACCCTTATCTGACGAGTCTGCTCAAATCCATCTATGTCGACGTGGCCGACCGGGAATTTTCGGTGGACGGCAAGCGCCAGTCGGACAGCCGTATCACCCTGCTCACCGGTGTGCACCGCAAAGATGTCAAACGCCTGCGTGCAGAAACGCCAGACGAAAATGTCCTGCCGGCCAATATTTCTGTCGGTGCCCAGCTGATTGCCAGCTGGCTCGGCTCTGACCGCTTCAGGGACGCCACCGGTTTGCCGTTGCCACTGCCGCTGCGCTCTGCGCAACACGACACTGCGGCCAGCTTCGACGATCTGGTGGAAATGGTCTGCCGGCAGGACATCCGTCCCCGGGTCATACTCGATGAATGGATACACCTGGGCGTGGCGCACCAGGATGATCAGGGCCGGGTGGTGCTCAATACCGGTGCCTTTACGCCAGACAAGGGCCTTGATGAAAAGGTGTTCTTTTTTGGCAAAAACCTGCAGGATCATATCAGTGCGGGCACTCACAATCTGCTGGGCCACAAGCCAGCGTTCTTTGATCGCAGCGTGTATTATGACCAGTTAAGCGAGCATTCCATCGAGAGGCTTAATGAGCTGGCAGAGCAACTGGGCATGCAGGCATTGCGCGCGCTCAACAATGAAGCGCTGGCCCTGCAGCGTGCGGACCGGCAGGCTGCTGAGGCTGCCGTCACAAAACCGGCAAAAACCTCGAAAAAGCCCAATCGTTTCCGTATGAATTTCGGTATATTCCATTACAATAGCCGTTACGAAAAGCAGGATCAGGATAATGCCTAAAGCCATACTTGCACTGCGCAGCTACCCGCTGGCCATTTTAATGGCGCTGGTGTTGTTTGTGTGCAGCCTGCTGATCGCCACCAGCAGTATTGGCGGCGGCGGCGACGATCAGGGCAGTGGCATGGGCGGCACCGGTCGTACCGGCGGTTTCAATGGCGACAGCGGCCTGGGCGGCACCGGCGGCCCGAGCCCGTTCTTGGGCAGTACTGACGGCCCAGATACCACAGGCACCCGCCACGACGGTATTGACACCGGCAGCAATACACCGGACAGCCTGATCGAACCGTTCCTGCAACAGCTGGACACGGAAACAGCGCGCATTCCCGACGAGATGCGTCCGCTTATCGAGCTGCAGCGCAATACACCGCAAAGCCCCGAATTCCGCGACAATGCACCCGCGCTCGATATTCTGGATGACGAGCGTCAGGATATGCCGCCGCACGCCCGGCGCCTGCTCGACATGGCGGAGGCCGATAACGCCACCCTGGTGGCGCCGACCCTGGAAATTCAGGTGCAGATTCCCGAAAACACCGGCACGGATGACATCGAGCGCTTCCGCATGGAAGTGGCAGAACCGGAGGCCTCCGCCCTGCCCGACCTGGACGCTGCGCCGGACGCTGAGCTGGACGTACCCCTGATACTCGAACAACTGCCCACTGACGGCATTGCCGGCAATGACGCGGCGCCTGGCCTGGCGGACGACAACCTGGCCGACGAGAATCCGCTGGATAGTAACCGACCGCTGATACCCGAGCGTATCCAGCGTCCCGAGCTGCCGCCTTTCCAGCGCATGCGCCCGGCCGTCGATCGTGCGTCCATTGCCCCGCCGCGCCCCCGACCGATGCCAATCTGAGCGCCTCTCCCAAAAGCCCTGTGCCCAGAGGCACGTGTCGCTAGCAGGACCTCACCAGCCCCTTACCACCGCCGGCTCAGCTGCATGCCGGCAGCAAAATCGGCGCTGTCCTCGGTAAACCCGCTGACGGTGTAGAGCATCAGCGTCCATGAGGGTGACATCGACCATGACAGATACGGCAGTAATTCGTGGGTTTCCCCGGTAAACGCAGAGGCAGCCTGACGGAAATCATAGATCAGGCCATATTGCAGCGTATCGCTGCCGTTGGCACTGACACCCAGGGAACCATAAAAGGAGTTTTCCAGACCGGCATAAAACGGTGATAAGCGCCGGTAGCGAAAGCCGGCCGACGCAAACACCGTCAGCGGGCCCGCCAACTGGTAAAGATCTACCTGGACACCGGCGTCCATGCGCCCGGTGCCAAGGCCCTGATGCGGGTCAGCGGTCGGCGCCTTGAGCTCGACACTGATGTCAATAAACGGGGCGCTGGCTGACCAGGCCGGAACTTCATAGGTCAGATTGACACTGGCATCACCCAGGCCGTCAGCCGACACCTGAGCGGCGCGGGCCCCGGAGAAACCGCCGACACTGCCGATGTTGACCAGCACATTGGCCGGCCCGCTGATTTCCAGCATGGGCACCGTGGCCTTGATACGCCAGCTGCCTGCTGCCACTTCGTGCGAGACGGGCAGGTAACGTATCCGCGTATCGCGGCTCTCGCCATAACCACCGCGACTGTAATAGAACCCCACCGCCGTGGTCTGCCGCACCGTGGCTGCGGCCGGCGCCGTGTCGCTCTGCGCCCAGCCGACATCGCCAACGGACATCAGCAGCGCCGCCAGTGCTGCCCGACGGGCACACCGACGAGGCGCCATGTCGCAGCCTGCCATCACCTCTCGAGCAGCACAACGGAGGCGGAATTGATGCAATAGCGCAGGCCGGTCGGTGGTGGCCCGTCTTCAAATACATGGCCCAGATGCGCCTCGCATTTACCACACACCACCTCGGTGCGCACCATACCGTGGCTGGTGTCGGTGACCTCAGTGACCGCGTCATCCGTGACTGGCTGATAATAACTGGGCCAGCCGGACCCGGAGTCGTATTTGGTTTCCGAATCAAACAGCGGTTCCCTGCAAACCACACAAAGATACATCCCCGGCGTTTTGCTGTCCCAGTATTTGCCGCTGAAAGCGCGCTCGGTGCCGGCTTCACAAACAATATGGTAGGTCTCCGGATCCAGTTCGGCCCGCAGGCGATCGCGATCTGCGTCGCTGATCCTGTGGGTATTGCCCGAGGGCACGCTGCACTGATTTTTGCTGTCGTCTGCCACAATTCTCTCCTCTATCATTTTTCTGTCGTCAGTTTACAATATCGCCCCAACGCGTACATCCCGGAACTTGCATTATGAAAAAAATCAGGCAGTCGGATAAACTGGCGAAAGTCTGTTACGACATTCGTGGCCCGGTGCTCGAAGAAGCCAAACGCCTTGAGGAAGAAGGTAACCGTATCCTCAAGCTCAATATTGGCAATCCGGCAGCATTCGGCTTTGAAGCGCCTGAAGAGATCATTCAGGACGTCATCCGCAACCTGCCCAACGCTCAGGGCTACAGCGACTCCAAGGGGCTGTTCTCGGCGCGCAAGGCCATTATGCAGGAGTGCCAGCAAATTGGCATTGATGGCGTCGATATTGACGACATCTACCTGGGCAACGGCGTCAGTGAACTGATCGTCATGGCCATGCAGGCGCTGCTCAACAACGGTGATGAAGTACTGGTCCCGGCACCCGATTACCCACTGTGGACAGCGGCGGTCAGCCTTGGCGGCGGCAACCCCATTCACTACGTCTGCGATGAGCAGTCGGACTGGTTTCCCGACATCAGTGACATTGAACAGAAAATTACCAGCAAAACCCGGGCGCTGATCATCATCAATCCCAACAACCCCACCGGCTCAGTGTACAGCCCGGAATTGTTGTTGGACATTATCCGTGTCGCCCGCAAACACAAGCTCATCATTTTTGCCGACGAGATCTACAGCAAGATCCTGTATGACGGCGCGGTGCATACGCCGATCGCGTCATTGTGCGATGACCTGTTCATTGTCACCTTCAACGGTCTGTCAAAATCATACCGCCTGGCCGGCTTTCGTTCGGGCTGGATGATTCTCAGCGGCGCCAAGGAAAAAGCCACCAACTACATTGAAGGCCTGGAGATTCTGTCCAATATGCGCCTGTGCGCCAACGTGCCGGCACAGTTTGCCGTGCAGACCGCACTGGGCGGCTACCAGAGTATCAACGAACTGATTTTGCCGGGCGGCCGCCTGCGCGAACAGCGCGATATCGCCTATGACATGCTGACCCGGATTCCCGGTGTCACCTGTGTCAAACCCAAGGGCGCCATCTACATGTTCCCGCGCCTGGACCCGGACATGTACCCCATTGCCGACGACCAGCGTTTTATCCAGGATCTGCTGGAGCGTGAAAAGATTCTGCTGGTTCAGGGCAGCGCCTTCAATATCAGTGACACCCAGCACCTTCGCATCGTGTTCCTGCCCACGACGGACGTGCTGCAACAGGCCATCAGTAAAGTGGAACGCTTCCTTGGCAAGTGGGCCAACTCGACGCTGTGAGGCCAGGCAACCGTTCAGGCCTGTAACACAAACCCGGCCGCATGCAGCCAGCCCGCCAGTTGTGGGCTGTATGCCGCGGCATGCAGATGGCAGGCAGAAAACTCCCGCCGCATGGCCAGTTCCCTGCGCAGTCTGTCAAACACCTGCGCCCCACCCTGCCCGGCGGCAGCGGGGTGATACAGTTCGGCAAATCGCTGTGATACCCGTGCCGGTGAGAATGTTGCCAGGACAATGTCAGCAAACACCTGTTCATCACGTTTGTCGCCGCGACCGGTCATGCCCGGTGCCGCGCTGAACCGTTCATCGTGCACGGTCAGCGGCAGGCTGCCGGGGGCCAGCATGGCGGGAGGTTTCTTGCCAAAATGCTGGCACAGGCGGGTCAGTACACAGCGGCTGGCCGCCAGCTTGGCCTCGACACTGTAACCGGCGATATGTGGCGTGCCCAGGGTCACCTGCCGCAACAACGAGGCAGCCGGCGACGGTTCATTCTCCCACACGTCCAGAATAACCCGCTGCTCGGGTACCCGTTGCAACAGGCCCTGCAACGCCTCACTGTCAATCACCTCACCGCGCCCGGCATTGATGAGCACCGTCTCCGGGCGCAACCCGGACAGACGCCGGTGGTTGAGCATGTGCCAGGTGGCATGTTCACCGCCGCGGGTCAGCGGCGTATGCAGGCATACCACGTCAGCGTCCAGCGCTTCGTCCAGGGGCACATAGTCTACGCCGCTGACGATCTGTTGCAGGGGGTCACAGGCCACACAGTCAATACCCAGGCTTTGCAGACGCCTTAGCAGGGCGCCGCCCACATGACCGGCACCCACCACCGCCACCCGGGACTGCCACAAGGCAAAGTCGTCCCGCTGGACCAGCGCCGCCAGTGCTGCCAGCACATACTCAACGACCGCATTGGCATTAGCTCCGGCCGCATCGCTCACCGTGATCCCCTGTTGCCTCAGCCAGTCAAGATCCAGGTGATCGGTACCACTGGTTGCGGTGCCGACAAAGCTGACCGGCGAACCCTGCAGCAGGTGCCGGTCAACCCGGGTGATCGAGCGCACCAGCAAGGCATCGGCATCCCGGAGGTGTTCGGCACTGATGTCACGGCCGGGCAGCAGCTGCAGTGTTACCTTTTTGCCAAACCAGCCATCAAGGGCCAGAATATTTTCATCAGCCACTATTTTCATGCGGCCTCCCGGTCCGGTAATGCATGCAACATGGTCTGCAGACGTTGCACCTCGGCATCAGCCAGCGCCATGTCCGCAAGCAGGGATAAAAAACCGGCGGCGTCAATTCGGCCAACGCGCAAGGCATCGCTGTGATCCACGACAAAGCCTTCAGCAGCATCCTCACTGCTGACAATCGTCGCCAGCTGCCGACTCAGCAGCGCCTGTTGCTGGTGTTCGGCCAGCAATGCCTGGCAGCGTTTTGCGCCTCGAAACCCCAGCCCGGGCACTGACGCCAGCTGCGGAAACAGCGTGTCCAGATCGGTGAAATGCTGCAACAGGTGCCGGGCGGCAACCGGACCGATGCCCGGTACCCCGGGGATACAATCAATGCTGTCGCCCGTCAGGCCCAGGAAACACGGGAACTGTTCCGGCCAGATACCGTATTGCTGAAAAATATCCTGCCGGTGTCGGCGCACGCCGCCGTGAAAATCCCAAAGCTGGTCGGTATCGCGGAACAGCAACTGCACAAGATCCTTGTCCCGGGTCACGATCACCACCGGCTCGGCACTGTCGGCGCTCTGCTCCCGGCGCACACAGGCGCTCAGCGTGCCGATGATGTCGTCTGCTTCGTACTGACGGCTTCCCCAGGCGGCGATACCGAGCACCCGGCACAGGCGGGCACAGGCGTTGAGCTGCAACGCCAGATTGTCATCGGGCAGTACCCGGTTGGATTTGTAGTCAGCATAGAGCTGGTGGCGAAAACCGCTGAACAGGCTTTCATCAAAGGCCACTGCCAGCTTGCCGGCCCCGGTCACCTGCAAAAAACGCAGCAGAAAGCGGGTGAAACCAACAAAGGCGCTGCGATCTTCCGATCGCCGCGACCATATCTGTTGGGGTGAAAAATGCGCCTGGAAAATATAGATCGACGCATCCACCAGATAGACCGGGCTGGCCATCGTCAGTGCTTGCGCAGCAGGTAGCGGTAGGTGCCGCCCTGTTCGTCCCGGGCAAGCAGTTCATGCCCCAGAAACAGACAGAACTTGGGCACATCCCGAGTCGTTGACGGATCCGTTGCAGTCATCAACAGCGTGTCACCTGCCTGCATGTCGCGGAACCGGTTATGCAGCAGCATCACCGGTTCCGGACAGAACAGTCCGGTGGCATCTACCTGGATGTCTGCGTCAATCTCATCGACAGTCACGCTGTCAGCAGTGTGTTCATTCCCAGTGCTTTCTTTCCCAGTGCTTTCATTCATAGAACATTAGACCCGTTATCAGCGGCGCGCAATCAGGTGACAGGTTTCCGTGTCCGGATCAAAATCGATCACCGCTTCGCCGCGTTGCAATTGCAGGCGCACCTGCGCGACTTTTTCCGCCAGTGTGTAGTCTTCCGCCCCGTACTCGGTGCCTTCGCGGCTGACAAATTCTTCTATCACCGAGTCCAGAACATCATCCGACAGGCGTTGCCAGGGTATTTCCATACCAACCTCGGCGGTGGCTCAGGCCACGTTAACAGCACTGATGCGCTGCTGGGCATCATCATCGCGCCGCAGATCACGGAACGGGAACAGTCGCGTGTCAGCCAACTGTGATGGCTCGATATGGGCGATGCTGCGGAAAATATTGTCGATACGTCCCGGATACTGTTTCTCCCAGGCCTGCAGCATGGCTTTCATTTCCTGACGCTGCATGTTGTCCTGGGTACCGCACAGATTGCAGGGGATGATCGGGAACCCCCGCAGGCGGGCATAACGGGCAACATCTTTTTCGCTGCAATAGGCCAGCGGGCGAATCACCACATTGTGTTTGTCATCGCTGAGCAGTTTAGGTGGCATGGCCTTCATCTTGCCGCCGAAAAACATGTTCAAAAACAGCGTCTCGACAATATCGTCGCGATGGTGGCCCAGGGCAATCTTGTTGGCACCGATCTGCCGCGCATAGGTATAAAGGCTGCCGCGTCGCAGCCGCGAACACAGCCCACAGTAAGTTTTGCCTTCCGGCGTTTTCTCCTTGACGATGGAGAAGGTGTCCTGCTCGATGATGTGATAATCAACACCCAGCTTGCGTAAGTAGTCCGGCAGCACATGCTCGGGAAAATCCGGCTGCTTCTGGTCCAGGTTCACCGCCTTGATGTCAAAATGAATCGGTGCATGCTTTTTCAGGTGCAGCAGTATATCAAGCATGGTGTACGAGTCCTTGCCACCGGACAGGCACACCATGACCAGATCACCGTCCTCGATCATGTTGAAGTCAGCAATGGCCCGCCCTACATCACGGCGCAGGCTTTTTCGGCTGCGGTTCAGGCGCTGCTCATGGGTGCGGTTCTGAATTACCTGCTCTTGATCATCCAGCGTTAACAAAGCTTCAACTCCATTCTGTCATTATCAGTAAAACGTTTTGCCCTGTGCGGCCATGTCGCGCAGCGCCGGCGTGGGCTCATACAGGGCGCCCAGCCCGGCATACTGATCCGCCATGGCGCAGAACGCGGCCACGCCCATGTTATCAATGTAGCGCAGGGCACCGCCACGGAAGCGCGGATAACCCAGGCCCAGCAACAGGCCCATGTCCACCTCTGCCGCCGAGCTGACGATGCCATCTTCCAGACAGCGCACCGCCTCCAGGCACAGCGCCACCATCATGCGTTCGCAGATCGCCTGCTCGCTGATATCCTGCTGATCCAGCTGCAGAGGTTTGAGGGTTGCCATAATGGCCTCATCAAACACCTTGACCGGCCGGCCGCTGGCATTGTGCTCATAGCGGTAAAAACCCTTGCCGTTCTTCTGGCCGTAACTGCCGGCTTCATACAGGTGATCAATTGCCGTGGTGAAGTCATACTGCATGCGCTCGGGGAAACCTTCTGCCATCACCGCCATGCAGTGTGACGCGGTATCAATGCCCACCACATCCAACAGATAGGCCGGCCCCATGGGCCAGCCGAAGGTCTCCATGACCCGGTCGACGACACGGAAGTCGGCGCCGTCACGCAGCAGCTGACAGAACGCGCCAAAATACGGAAACAGAATGCGATTGACCAGAAACCCCGGACAGTCATTGACCACGATCGGGGATTTGCCCAGCGACAGCGCATAGGCCACTGTCTGGGCAACGGCCTGATCGCCGGTTTTCTCGCCACGAATCACTTCCACCAGCGGCATCAGCGGCACCGGATTGAAAAAATGCATGCCGCAGAAGTTTTCCGGTCGTGCCAGCGCCTGGGCCAGCAGACTGATGGAAATCGTTGAGGTATTGGAGGTCAGCACGGTACTGGCCGGGACCAGCTGTTCCACTTCCGCCAGCACCATTTTCTTGACCTTGGGGTTTTCCACCACCGCCTCGACAATGATGTCCACCTGGTCAAAGCCGGTGTAGTCCAGCGCCGGGGTAATGTCAGCCAGCACCCTGTCGGCCTTGTTTTGCGGCATACGGCCACGTTCAACCTGCTTGTTGAGCAGCTTCTCCGCTTCACCCAGCCCCAGGTCCAGCCCGGCCTGGGCGATATCTTTCATGATGATCGGGGTGCCACGCAGCGATGACTGGTAGGCAATACCACCCCCCATGATACCTGCGCCCATGACCGCTGCCTGTTTGACCGGTTGCGCACTGGCAGCCTGCTTTTTCGCTCGACTTTTAAGAAACTGCTCATTCAGGAACAGTTGCACCAGGTTGCCGGCAACCGTACCGCGCGCCAGCGTCACAAAGGCCTGGTGTTCGTACATCAGTGCCACTGCGCGGTTATTGTCAGCCGCTTTCCACATGGCTTCCACGGCTGTGGCGGCCGCCGGGTAATTGTCCCCGGCATCCTTTTTGGCCCGGGCCAGTCCGTCGGCAAACGTCTTTTTGATTGCTTCGTTCGTCAACGGCAAGGCACCGGTTTTCTGGGCCCGGCGGTCGGCCACATCCAGCTCTCCAGCGATGGCCTGCTCCAGCATCTCCAGGGCCGCCTCTTCCAGCATGTCATCGCTGACCACTGCGTCAACTGCGCCGGCGCTCAACGCCTGATGGGCTTTCACCGGTTTGCCTGTGCGCACCCAGTCAATGGCGGTATCGGCATCCATCAGCCTTGGGGCACGCACAGTCCCGCCGAAGCCGGGACAAATGCCCAGATTGACCTCCGGAAAACCCAGTACTGCGGACTCACCGGCTACCCGGAAGTCAGTTGCCAGGCACATCTCCAGGCCGCCGCCCAGGGCCATGCCATTGATGGCCGTGACACTGGGGATAGCCAGGTCCTCAACGGCGTTAAAGACGCCATTGGTGCGCTCACACCACGCGAGCAATTCTGCCTCACTCTGCTTGAAGTATTCAGTAAACTCCTTGATGTCCGCCCCGACCAGAAAGGTCTGCTTGGCGCTGCAGCACAGCAGACCCCGCGCCTCACTGGCAGCCACGGCCGAGATCGCCTCGCGCAACTCATCCAGCATCAGGCGATTAAACACATTGACCGGCGACTGCGGCAGATCAAAGCACAGCCGCGCAATGCCGGACGCCAGTTGTTCAACCGAAATGGCCTTGCCTTGGTACATCATGCTCATGGTGTCTCCTGTTGCTGGTGTTGCTGGCAGCTTGGGTAAAGTCGGGAATTATACGTCAGATCAGGACCGGATGCTTGTCGGCTGCGCCTGCCGGCAAGCATCAGGAACCCAGGCGCTGCAATTGATAGTCACCGCTGATCACGCGCTGCCACCAGCGTGGATTATCCAGATACCATTGCACGGTTTTGCGCAAGCCGGTGTCAAAGGTTTCCGCCGGCGTCCACCCCAGCTCCCGCGCAATCTTGCCGGCATCAATGGCGTAGCGCAAATCATGGCCCGGCCGGTCTTTGACGAAGGTAATCAATTGTTCGTGCGGGGTCACCGGTGACTGCGGGTGCAGCTCATCAAGCAAGGCGCAGATGGCTTTGACCACATCAATATTGCGTTTTTCATTGTGCCCACCAATATTGTAGGTCTGTCCCGGTTCACCCCGGCGCAGCACCGTGTGCAGTGCCCGGGCATGGTCTTCCACGTGCAGCCAGTCGCGCACCTGCCGCCCGTCACCGTAGACCGGCAAAGGCTCGCCCTGCATGGCCTTGAGAATGATGTGAGGAATCAGTTTTTCCGGAAAATGACAGGGCCCATAATTATTTGAGCAATTGGTGACCAGCACCGGCAGGCCATAGGTGCGCCGCCACGCCCTGACCAGATGATCGGAACTGGCCTTGCTGGCCGAGTATGGCGAACTGGGCGCGTACGCGGTGGTTTCGGTAAACAGATCGTCAGGGCCTTCCAGGTCACCGTAAACTTCATCGGTCGAGATATGATGAAAGCGGAACGCCTGACGCGCCGCCTCCGGCAAGCCGCTCCAATAGGCGCGCACCGCTTCCAGCAGGGTATAGGTGCCAACGATATTGGTTTCAATAAACGCGGCGGGTCCGTCAATGGATCGATCAACATGACTTTCCGCCGCCAGATGCATCACCGCATCCGGCCGGTAGCGGGCCAGCACGGCATCGAGCGCCGCACGATCACAGATATCAACCTGCGCAAAGTGGTAGCGCGGGTCATCACTGACCCCGGCCAGGGATTCCAGGTTGCCGGCGTAAGTCAGTTTGTCGACGTTCACCACCGTGTCGCCGGTGTGACTGATGATATGACGCACCACCGCCGAACCGATAAAACCGGCACCGCCCGTTACCAGTATGCAAATGCCTTGTTCCGCCTGCCCGGTCGTGCCCGAGGGTACTGCACTGTCTCCATTCATGTGTCTGTCCTTTACCTCTTCATTGATCAAATTGTGTCTCCAGGCCCAGCGCCCCGAGGACCTGTGACGGCGTAATCGACTGCAGGCAGGCATACTGGCGCAGGCAGCGGTGGCGTGTGCAGTTTGGTGCACACGCCTGTCGCTGCTGCAATGCCGTGGTCTGAGCGCCCAGTGGCCGCCAGATCGCCAGCTCGGTGGGCCCGAAAATAACCACACCGCAAACGCCCAGCGCCGACGCCAGGTGCGATGGCCCGCTGTCATTACCCACCATCATGTCCACCGCTGTCATCATTGACGCCAGTTCCGCCAACGACAACTGATTGCACAGATCAACGCAGGGCTGACCGTCCACGGCCAGCGCCTCAGTGATCGCGCGATTGGCGGCGGTATCGCGCTGTCCGGCGCCGATCAGCACCGGCTGATAGCCCCGGCCCGCCAGCAGCCGCGCGACCGTCTCAAACTGCTGCACCGGCCATTGCTTGTAATGCTTGCTGGCGCCGGCGTGCAACAGGGCCACCGGTTGTGCCAGATCCACGCCGACGGCTGCCAGCCGTTCGCGCAGCTGCCGGCCCGGCGCCGCCGGTGCCAGGCTGACATAATCGGGCACCAGATCCGTCTCATTGCGCCCTGCCAGTGGCAGATCCAGCGCCCGGAAAACATCACGGAAGCTGTACCAGATGCCCTGCTCACCGGCGGGCCGGCCGCTGCGGGGAATATCCAGAACCTGGTCGAACCCCCAGTGATACCGATGCACTGTGCTGCTGACCTTGCGCCGTGCGCCTGACAGATGGGTCAGCCGGTGCCCCACGGAATCTTCCTCAATGGTAAATGCCAGATCAGCCGCAAAGCCGCGAATCTGCCGCACGCAGCGCAGCCATGACCTGGCGCTGTTGAACGACAGGCCCTGACTCAGTGCACGACGCGGATAATACACCAGTTGCGCCCCGGGCAGCGCGTCGGCAAACAGTTCGCGAAACGACTCGTCCAGCACCACCAGCAACTCGGTTCCCTGGCGCTGACAATGGGCGTTAAACTGTTGCATCAGGCCACCTGCCAACAGCAGGTTGCCCAGAAACTTGGTCGGATTGATCAACGCGATGCGTCCGGGCAGCATTTGCTGCGCCCTATTTGCTGCTGAAGGCATACACGCCATCCCAGTCTGCGGAGACAGTACCGCGTAACTCGTCAATACGCTGACGATAGAGCTGGTACAGCGTCAGTGGCCTGGCCTCCTGCAAGTCGCGCAGTATAGCAAGCGCCGCGTCCCATTGCCTGTTCCGGTAATACGTCAGTGCCTGGGCAAACTGCGACAGCTCGGCCTCGGTGCGCGCATCCAGTGCCTCGCGCGGCCCCAGTAATTCATAGATGCGCACCGGTTCCTGTTTGCCCTTGACCCGCACCAGGTCCAGTTCGCGCCAGGCGAAGGCCTGCGCCTGCTCACCCAGCGCCTGCCGGCTGGCCTCGCTGATGACATTGTGGACATCATAGTGCCGGGTCAAACCTTCCAGACGCGACGCCAGATTGACCGCATCCCCGATCACCGTGTAATTCATCCGGTTGCGTGACCCCATGTTGCCCGCCACCACCAGCCCGGTATGCAGACCGGCGCCCAGTTGCAACTGCAGCGCTGGCTGCTGGCCCTCGGCGCTCTCCAGCAACTCGACATTCACGGCCTGCATCGCCTGCTGCACCGCCAGCAGGGCGCGGGCCGCCCGCAGCGCGTCATCCTGATGACCGACAGGCGCACCAAACAGTGCCATCACCGCGTCACCGGTAAATTTGTCGACCACGCCGCCGTGCAGCTCAATGGCCGAACAGATGCGCTCCAGGCAGGTATTGAGCATGGCCAGCGTCTGTGACGGCGTCTGTTGTTCACTGAGCCGGGTAAAGCCACGAATATCGGCAAACAGCACCGACACCACTTTTTCTTCGCCCCCCAGTTCGATGCGGTTAGTCAGCAATTCCTCGGCAATCTCCCGGGATACGACTTTGCCCAGCAGGTCCCGCACTTTTTCCTTCTCCGCCAGCCCCGACGCCATGTTATCGATCGATTCGGCCAGTCCGGCCACTTCATCACGCCCGCTGACCTGCTCGTGTGGCAGCGCCGCCCCGTAATCGCCGCGTTCGATGCGCTGCACCCGGCTGGCCAGTTGCAGCACCGGGCGGGTAAAACCGCGCGCCAGCACAATCACCGCTAGCAGACTCAGACACACCACGGCCAGTGAGAATTCAAACAGGCGGTCTCGCAGCGCCGCCAGATTGGCCTGATTCTCCCGATACGAGCGCTGGATTACCGCGACGATTTCCTCACCCTGCGCCGCCTGCCCGCTCAGTGAGCGCACCAGGGTTCCGTAGTCGGCATCACTCATGGCAAGACGCTGGGTGTCACTGTAAATGTCGGCGTTCAGCCCCTGCGCCAGTCGCTCATGATCGTCCGCCGGCAGGGTCGATGCGATCACCTGTTTCTGCACCGGCGCCCCGTCTTCCGGGCGCAGATACCGGACAATCGACACTTCCGAGGCGGTGCTGGATTTGATCGAATCGACAAACCGGTCGTCCAGCGGAAACCCTGCAATGATCCATGCCACCGGTGTCGGCAGAAACAGGGGGATGACGGTCATCTGATAGGGCACATCATTCAGCGTGAGAATGGCATCGGCGACGCCGTCTCCGGTGCTGGCGGCGGTGTTGATCATGTCAATCCAGGCCGGCGGCAATGTCTGCAGTCCGGGCTCACTGGTATCCACGATGATCTGCCCGGACATGTCGGTAATGATCATGATGTCCGCGGCGCCGAATGAACGCATCAACAGGGTCTGCGCGGCATCGGTGATGGTACGCGCATCTGAGGCACCAAAGGCGTTACGGAAACCCCAGTCCCGGGTCAGGGCATTACTGATGGTCAGCAGCGTGTTCTTGTGTTCTTCCCGACTAAAGTCAAACACGTCGGCACCGATATTAAGGTAGGAATTGATCGTCTCGTCGGTATAGCGCGTATTTTCCCTGTCGACAAACCAGTATATCGCGCTCAGTACCGGCAATAACATGAGTAACAGAAACACGATCAGGCGCGTACGAATGCTGGAGAATTTTAGTGTTGAGCGGGCACTGGCGATCATAGGGTTCAATGGCCCGATACACGGGCCGGCAGTTGCTTGTATGCTGCCGCTAAGATAGGCACAATCTTTGACAATGACAACAATCAGCGACGTTTTTATGAATTATCGAACACTTGGACAGCCTGCCATGCTGGCGGGCATGTTGTTGGCAAGCCCCGTTTATGCCGTTGATCTGAGCCTCAGGCTGCACGATGAAGAAGGTAACCCGGTGTCACTGGCCATCGTTGAGGCCCGCCTGACGCCGGCAGAGACCAGGCCCAACGCGCCTGTTGCCGAAATCGACCAGATCAACCGTCGCTTTGTCCCCATGGTGCTGCAGGTGTGGCCCGGTCAGACAGTCAACTTTCCCAACAGCGACAATGTTCGCCATCACGTGTATTCCTTCTCCGACATCAAACAATTCTCCACACCTCTGTATGCTGACGAAAACGTTGAGCCGGTGAGATTTGAGACACCTGGCATTGCGGTGCTGGGCTGCAATATTCACGACAGCATGGTGGCGTATGTCTATGTCAGTGCCTGGCAGGATGTCGCGGTCAGCGATGATGCCGGTCAGGTTGCGCTGAATGGCATGGCTGAACAACCGCAAACGCTGCACATCTGGCACCCCTGGCTGCAGACACCGGACAACACCTATGAGCTCGACGTCAGCAGCGCGGCGGCCGGCGATCGCCTTGAGCTGACACTGCCCGTGGTGAATCCTGAACAGCAGTTTGGCTTTCGTGCCCTGCTTCCCGGGGGGACGCCATGATGCGATTAGCGCCGGCGCTGACCCTGCCCCTGCCCCTGACACTGGCGCTGGCGCTGATCACTGTCTTGCCCGCGACTGCCAGCGCCGATGAGGCGCAGAACCAGCGCTTTGGCAAAATAAAGGGCACGGGCGCCGTGTCCAGCATCAGTGGCGCCGGCGGCGGCGGACTGACGCCGTGGGCGACCCTGAGCGCTTACGCTGAGGACGGTCAGCTGGGTGGCACCGTGTTTGCCAGCCAGGCCCGCGTCGATGATTATCACTTGGACGTCTATGGCGGCGCCTTCAACTTCCACGACAAAGTGGAAGTGTCGTACGCACGTCAGGATTTTCTGATCAAGGCCGCTGATCTGCACATACGTCAGGACAAGCTGGGACTGCGCTACAAAGTCGCCGGCGATATCATTTACGATCAACTGCCACAGATCACTGTCGGCGTTGAGCATGGCGAGCTGAGAGATGAGGCGGTCGCCCTGTCAGTGGGGGCGAAGGATACCTCCGGCACTGACTACACACTCAGTATCGCGCGCGCCTGGCTCAACGGCATCGCTCACCGCACCACCCTGCTCAACGTCAACCTGCGCTACGGCCAGTCCAATCAGTTCGGTATTCTGGGATATGGTGGCGACGATGAAGACTCACGCGTCAACGTCGAAGTGGCCGGCGCTCTGTTCATCAATCGCAGCGTTGCTGTCGGTTTTGAATGGCGACAAAAACCGGACAATCTGTCCGCACTGACCGAGCACAGTGCCCGGGATCTGTTCGTGGCCTACTTCCCCAACAAGCGCCTGTCGTTTACTGCAGCCTGGATCGATCTGGGTGACATCGCCGGTGCACCCGACCAGCGTGGCGCATATTTTTCCCTGCAGGCGAATCTGTGATGAACGAACTGAGTGTCATGATGCGAAAAACGCTATGGGCCAGCCTGGTGATGAGCACCACATTGATTGTGGGTGCGTGCGCAGCGCAGCAACCGGCAGGGGCCGACGACAATCTCTACCAGGCGTTGGGCGCCGCGCCGGGTATCGAGCAGATTGCTGACAATTTCATCATGGAGATTGCCTACGACCCGCGGGTCTTTGATCGTTTTGCTGACTCAAACGTGGAACGTTTCCGCGAAAAAATCATTGAGCATTTCTGTTTTATCGCTGACGGCCCCTGCGAATACACCGGCGACAGCATGGTGCTGGTGCACCGCGGCATGGATATCAATTCCGCCGAATTCAATGCCGTGGTGGAGGATCTGATCGATGCCATGGACAAGGCCGGCACCCCGATCAGCGCGCAGAACCGATTGCTGGACAGATTGGCCGGACTGCGCCCGCAGATAATTGAAATCTGACCGGCTTATTGACGCCTGCGCTGTTTATTGAAGGCCGAGTAAGGACGGCAGCTTATTCTGCAACGCGGCATTAAAATGTGATGACGTAAAACCCCGCGACTGGCTGAAGCGTTGCAACTTCAGCCAGTGTTTGCTGCCCCGCGCCGGCACCTCAGCCACTTTTTTCGCCAGCGCATCCGCCAGCACATCCGTCCAGTCCTGTTCATCAAGGACCAGTACCTGATCAATCAGTCCGGCGTCAACCTGGCGCTGACGCAGCTGGTGGCGAATATACAGAGGGCCGTAACCGCGACTGACGCGCGAGCGGACATAGGATTCGGCAAACCGGGCATTACTCAGCAGATTGTCGGCCTCAAGCCGATCCAGCACCGAGGCAATCAAGGCGTCACTGGGGGTCTCGAACTTTTCGCTTAACTTGCACTGCAACTCATAGCGGCTGTGCTCACGACGCGCCAGGTAATCCATGGCGCGCCGTCGCAGCGCCGTCGTCAGTTCCTTTTCGCTGAGCTGATCTGCATTTTTCATGGCCCAAAACGTCGCCGGGTGTTAATCCAGCTCGGCGACACTGGTGGTATCTTCTTTCGATGACGCCGAGGCTCCACCCAGCAGCTGTGAGCGAATCTGCTCCTCCAGCTCCTTGGCGATAGCGGGATTTTCTTCCAGGTAGGTGGCCACGTTCTTTTTACCCTGGCCAATCTTTTCACCCTGGTAGGCATACCAGGCACCGGACTTGTCGATCAGGCCCAGCTTCACGCCCAGATCAATGATCTCGCCCATCCGGTAAATGCCCTTGCCATAAAAGATCTGGAATTCGGTCTGCCGGAACGGTGGCGCCACCTTGTTCTTCACCACCTTGACGCGGGTCTCGTTACCCACCACTTCGTCACCTTCCTTGATGGAACCGATACGACGAATATCAAGACGCACAGAGGCATAGAACTTCAGCGCATTACCCCCGGTGGTGGTTTCCGGTGAGCCGAACATGACACCGATTTTCATTCGGATCTGGTTGATGAATATCACCAGCGTATTGGAGTTTTTGATGTTGCCGGTCATTTTACGCAGTGCCTGCGACATCAGACGCGCCTGCAGGCCCATATGGCTGTCGCCCATTTCGCCTTCAATTTCAGCTTTCGGCGTCAGCGCGGCCACCGAATCGACCACCACCACATCCACCGCACCGGAGCGCACCACCATGTCGCAGATCTCCAGCGCCTGTTCGCCGGTGTCGGGCTGGCTGACCAGCAGATTTTCCACATCCACGCCGAGGTTGCCGGCATAAATCGGGTCCAGCGCGTGCTCGGCGTCGATGAAGGCACACGTACCGCCCATTTTCTGACACTCGGCAATCACCTGCAGCGTCAGCGTGGTTTTACCGGAGGACTCCGGCCCGTAGATTTCCACCACCCGGCCACGCGGCAGGCCGCCAATGCCCAGCGCGATATCCAGACCGAGCGAGCCGGTCGAAATCGCCGGAATCGCCTCACGACCTTTGTCGCCCAGGCGCATCATGGAGCCTTTGCCAAACTGCCTTTCGATCTGCGAAAGTGCCGCCGTCAGTGCTTTTTCCTTGTTGGGGTCGCGGGTCTGTGAATCTGCCATGGGTAAAATCCTGTCGCTAACGAGTTGAAAATCATGAAAATGGTTAAAATCTGACGAATTCAGGGGCTGTGTTGCCTCAGCCTGTAAAGGTATTAAAGCAGAGCTTTACTGTATATTCAACCAGTATTACTGCCCGCACCGGAAAAAGGCGCTGCCGACCCGTCCGCTGCTCCAGGCTGATGGTCATCCAGCAGGCGCAGCAGCCCCAAGTATGCCTCAATGACACTCTGGCGTCGGACCGCTTCACGGTCACCGGTAAACACATAACGTTGCGCGGTCTGTCGCAGTGTGGATTGCCCGGACAGTTTCAACGCCCAGGCAATCCAGACCGTGCCGACCGGTTTGTCGATCGAACCGCCATCCGGGCCGGCGATGCCACTGGTGGCCACCGCACACGCCACCCCGGATGCCGCCAGAATACCGCGCGACATCGCCTCAACCGTCTCGCGGCTGACAGCCCCCGGCGCCTCCGGCCCGGCAAAATAACTGCCCGGCACTTCCAGAAAATGCTGTTTGGCCTGGTTGGAATAGGTCACCAGCCCGGTATCGAACCAGTGCGAACTGCCCGGTACGGCGGTGGCCGCCTGCGCGATCCAGCCGCCGGTGCACGATTCTGCCGTGGCCATGCGCAGCCCCTGCGCCACCAGCCGTTGACCGGTCTGTTGCGCCAGTTCATAGATCTCTTTGTCCATGGCGCGAGTGTATCACCGCCCTTTCAGCGCTCCCAGTATAGAAGCCGTCTGGGCTCAAAAAAACAACAGACCTTCGACCCGCGCGCTCATAATTATTATGCTTATCAATAACATGATTATTTCTTGAGGGTAATAATAGCAACGCACAACGGCACCCATGAATCAGCGTCCATCGCCTGAAACCTGATACCCGGCGCTGTTTGCCAACATCGGGACGTTTCTCGACCACCTTCATCGTTTCAACTGTTCTGGATGACAGAGGTTTGGTACTCTGTCGCGTTGTCATCATCCATGCCCGGGCAGGACCAAAAAGCACGTGAAAAACAAGACCGACACCGAACAACACACGCCCATGATGCAGCAATACCTGCGCTTGAAAGCCGAGCAGCCGGACAATCTGCTGTTCTACCGCATGGGTGATTTCTATGAGCTGTTTTACCAGGACGCCGTGGATGCAGCCGGCCTGCTCGACATCACCCTGACCGCGCGAGGCAATTCCAACGGCAAGCCCATTCCCATGTGTGGTGTGCCCTACCACTCTGCCGAACGTTATCTGGCCCGGCTGGTCGAGCTGGGCCGCTCGGTGGCCATCTGCGAACAGATCGGTGACCCGGCCGCCAGCAAGGGCCCGGTGGAGCGCGCCGTGGTGCGTATTGTCACCCCCGGCACGGTCAGCGACGAAGCTCTGCTGAAAGAACGCAGCGACTGCATCCTGCTCGCATTGACCTGCTACCAGAACACCTTCGGACTGGCCTGGATGGATATCAGCGGCGGACGTTTCCAGCTCTGCGAGGTAGACAGCGAACAGGCCGCACTGGCCGAAATCGAGCGTATCCGCCCCGCCGAGCTGCTGGTCAACGATGCCCTGGCACTGCCCGCCGAACTGGTCAGCCGCGCCGGCCTGCGCCGCCGCCCGGTCTGGGAATTCGACACCGACAGCAGCTACCGCGCCCTCACCTCGCACTTTGGTACCCGGGACCTGCGCAGCTTTGGCTGCGAAGACATGGCACTGGGCATTCAGGCCGCCGGCTGCCTGCTGGCATACGCCCGCGATACCCAGCGTTCCGGTCTGCCCCATATTCAGCGGCTGGAAGTGGAGCTGCCCAATGATGCGCTGATTCTGGACGCAGCCAGTCGCCGCAATCTGGAGCTGGACCGCAACCTCGGCGGCGGCAGCACCAACACCGTGATGTCGGTCATCGATGCCACCTGCACCGCCATGGCCAGTCGCCTGCTCAGTCGCTGGCTGCACCGCCCGCTGCGCAGTCGCGCGACTCTGCAGCTGCGACAACAGGCGGTCATTGCCCTGGGAGTCGATTACGCCTTTGAACAGTTGCAGCCGCTGCTGAAAAACGTCGGTGATATCGAACGTATTCTGGCGCGCGTGGCCTTGCGCTCGGCCCGCCCCCGCGACCTGGCGCGTCTGCGCGATGCCCTGTGCGTGCTGCCGACCCTGCAGGCCACGCTGGGCCCTGTTGTCGCCAGCACCGCCGCCGCGCGCCTGCAGGTGCTGCAGCAGACCATTGCTGACTATCCGGCACTGGCGGACCTGCTGAGCCGGGCACTGATCGACAACCCGCCCGTGGTGATCCGTGAAGGCGGCGTGCTGGCCGACGGTTACGACAGCGAACTGGATGAACTGCGCGGGCTAAGCACCAACGCGGGCCAGTACCTGATTGACCTGGAGATCCGCGAAAAGCAGCGCACCGGCCTGAGCACATTAAAAGTCGGCTACAACCGGGTGCATGGTTACTACATTGAGGTCAGCAAGGCCCAGGCCGGCGAGATGCCCGCCGACTACCAGCGCCGGCAGACCCTGAAAAACGCCGAGCGTTATATCACGCCGGAGCTGAAAAGCTTCGAAGACAAGGTGCTCAGCGCCAACAGCAAAGCCCTGGCCCGGGAAAAGGCCCTGTACGACGCCCTGATCGAGACCACCGCCGGGCAACTGGGCGCCCTGCAGGACAGCGCGGCCGCGCTGGCCGAGCTGGACGTGCTGTGCAACTTTGCCGAACGCGCCCTCAACCTGAACTGGACACAACCCGAGCTCAGCGATGAGCCCGGTGTGTGCATTGAACAGGGCCGGCACCCGGTGGTGGAACAGGTGCTGGAAAAGCAGTTTGTGGCCAATGACACCCGGCTGGATGATCAGCAACAGATGCTCATCATCACCGGCCCCAACATGGGCGGTAAATCCACCTACATGCGGCAGACAGCGCTGATTGTGCTGCTGGCCTTCTGCGGCAGTCACGTGCCGGCCAGCGCCGCCCGCATCGGGCCGATTGACCGGATTTTCACCCGCATCGGCTCCTCCGATGACCTGGCCGGTGGCCGCTCCACGTTTATGGTGGAAATGACCGAGACCGCCAATATCCTGCACAATGCCACGGCACAAAGCCTGGTGCTGATGGACGAGGTTGGCCGGGGCACGAGTACCTTTGATGGCCTGTCGCTGGCCTGGGCCAGTGCGGTGTATATCGCCCGGCAGCTAAACGCGCTGACGCTGTTTGCCACCCACTATTTCGAACTCACCACACTGCCGGAGCAGCTGGACAATATAGGCAACGTGCACCTGGACGCCACCGAACATCAACAGGGCATCGTGTTCATGCACACCGTCAAACCCGGCCCCGCGAACCAGAGTTATGGCCTGCAGGTGGCGCAACTGGCCGGTATCCCGGCAGCGGTGATCAACAACGCCCGCGCCAAGCTGCAGGAGCTGGAGCAGCAGGTGATCCCGGCCGCCGCAAATCTGGCGCCGGCGGCAATGGCGCAGACAGCGACGCCGCCCAAACCGGCGCAAAATGACCTGTTTGCCAGCGCCCCGCATCCGGCGCTGGAGCGTCTGGCACAGCTGGACCCGGACGAGCTTAATCCGCGCCAGGCGCTGGAATGGCTCTACAACATCAAAAAACTGCTGTGAAGGGCTTGCTCAACCCCCGTGGCCGCCATCGCCGACGCCGCTATCACACGCGCGGGCGCCGCAATCACAACAGTACCTTGGCCCCGGCGGTCAAGGTGCCGTATAATGCCGCATCGTTTTATTCTTGACTGGAAGGCATCATGACATTCGTAGTGGGTGAAAATTGCATTAACTGTAAACATACGGACTGTGTGGAAGTCTGCCCCGTGGACTGTTTCTACGAAGGCCCCAATTTCCTGGTGATCCATCCCGATGAGTGCATCGACTGCGCCCTGTGCGAGCCGGAATGCCCGGTTGACGCCATCTTTGCCGAAGACGAACTGCCCGATGACCAGAAGGACTTCCTCGAGCTCAACGCCGAGCTGGCGGAAAAGTGGCCAAACATCACCCAGATGAAACCGCCATTGGCAGACGCCGAGAAGTGGAACGGCGTTGCCGGCAAGCTCGAGCACCTGGTCAAGGATGCCGACTGATCAGAAAAACGCATCCAGGTCGTAGCCATCACGCGCTGCCAGGCGGCGCAATCGCCGCATGGCCTCGATCTGGATCTGCCTGACCCGCTCGCGCGTCAACCCCACATCCGCGCCCACCTGCTCCAGCGTGCCAGCGCCGTGACCGTCCAGCCCGAAACGACGCACCAGCACATCCTGCTGGCGCAGGGTCAGCTCTGCCAGCCAGCGGCGCAGCGTGCTGCAGCTACTGCGGCTGTGCTGGCGCTGGGCCGGGTCCATGGCCCGTAACTCGTCAACCAGTGCGTCAGCATCCAGCCCATCAATGTCTGGCAAGGCCTCGCCGCTGTCATAGCTGGATTCATGGCAGTTCAGCAGCTCCTCCAGTTCCCGTAATGGCCGTGCCAGGTAATCCGCCAGCTCCCGGCGCCGAGGACGGCGACCCAGTCGGTGCGACAACTCGGCTTCATGACGCAGACACTGGCTGATATCCTTGATGACATGGACGGGCAAACGCACATTACGCGCATGGTTCATGATGGCGCGCTCGATGCTCTGCCGCACCCACCAGGTGGCATAGGTGGAAAAGCGGAAACCGCGCTCGGGGTCATATTTGTCCACCGCCCGCATCAGCCCGATATTGCCTTCCTCGACCATATCCAGCAGCGTCAGGCCGCGATGGCGATAACGTCGGGCGATACTGATCACCAGCCGCAGGTTGTGACGAATCATCTGCTCCCGGCTGTGCGGGTCACCGTCGCGCGCTGCGCGGGCCAGCGCCAGCTCCTGTGTGTAGCCCAGCACAGCGATGGGGCTGATGTCTTTGATATAGCGTTGCTCGGCATCTGCCGACAGGTTTTTTGATGTGATGCTATCCGTGGCATTCGATCCATGTCTTTCCATAACCGGTTTTCTTCCCTGTTGTTTTTTCCTGTACCTTATGTTCCTTAACGGAACGATCAGAAAATATCACAGGGAAAATACGGAAAAAAAGGCCTGAAAAACCGAAAACCGGTCTGCATCGGGAAATTTGTGCACAATGTCACAATTTGTCATATTCGTCCGGCGTCATTTTACCGACTGGGCAAAAATCTGACCGGGTCGGTGGGCTTGCCATCCACACGCACTTCAAAATGCAGCATGTCACGGCCATTGGGGCCGGTGCCCATTTCGGCGATCTTGTCGCCCGCACGCACCCGGTCACCCTCACCCACCACCATACCCCGGTTGTACATGTAGGCACTCAGGTGTCGGGCGCTGTGACGCAGAATCACCAGGTTACCGGCGCCCTGGATGCCGGTGCCGGCATACACCACATCACCATCGGCAGCGGCGTAGACGGCCTGCCCCTGCACCCCGGCAATATCCACCCCCCGATTGCTGCCGGACTCGGAAAACACACTCAGCATGCGGCCGTCAGCCGGCCATTGCCAGCTCACACCGTCAATCTGACGGGTGTTGACGCTGCCGGTTCGGCGCGCATCGATGGCGGCCTGCGGACGCTGTCCGGTGCTGCCGGTCAGTTCACCGGCCGGCGACGCAGGAATGTCCGGCATCGCACTGACCGCCGACTCGGACACGCCAGAGTCGATCAGGTTCAGCTGCTGCCCCGGATAAATGGTATAGGGTGCGGCCAGGTTATTGGCCAGCGCCAGACGCCGGTAATCAATATTGTGGGTCCAGGCAATGGAGTACAGCGTGTCACCGCGCGCCACGGTATGGGTGCGGGCGGCAGCGCCTGTGGCGGATGAAACGCCCGTGGCGGGTGAAACGCCCGTGGCGGGTGAAGAGCCCGCAGCAGGTGAAGCGCCCGCGGCAGGTGAAGCGCCTGTGGCGGATTGAGCGCCTGTGGCGGGTGAACGGCTGATGGTGGTCCTGGAAATCCCCCCACCCAGCGTGGCCGGACGGACCACCGTGGTGCTGGCACCGACCGGACTGGTGCTGGCGCCGCTGGCTGTATTACCGCCGCCGGCTGTATTGCTGCCACTGGCGCTAACCTCAGCACGACGACGGGGCGTCGCCGGTACTTCCTGACCGTTGCTGACAATCAAGGGCGGTGTTCGCTCCAGCGCACTGCTGCGGTCATCCATCGGCGCCTGATAATCACTGGCGCAACCGGCTAACCACAGTGCGCAGGCGACAGCCAGACCCATTCGATGACGGTATCCGGGACGGGCGATGGCGGGATGTAACAGACTCATGAAGACAGCACCTCAAACAACAGCGAGACGACACATCATAAACTGCAGCGCCCTCTTATGCCACGTCAACCGCGTGCCAGGCGGGAAAAGCCCAGTATCACGGCGCAACCCAGCACCGCGCACAGCAGCGCCGCCACCAGGGTGCCCGCGTCGGGGGCCGGCACCTCGGCCTCGCGCCAGGGCCACAGCACAATCAGTGACGCGGCCAGCATGCCAATGATAAAGGCATAACTCTGTTCCCGGTAATAGCGAAAGGTCCACGACAGCAGATGCGCGAAGGACAGCAGCCCGATCGCACAGCCCAGACCAAAGACCAGAATCACCTCCAGCTGGAAATTGCGCAGGGCACTGAGCACGTACTCATACACCCCCAGCAACAGCAGCAGAAAAGCGCCGGAAATCCCCGGCAGGATCATCGCACAGATGGCGATCATGCCACTGATCAGGATATACCCCAGCGCGGTGCTGCCCGCCAGCGGATTAAGCACCGCGGTCAGCGCGGTCAGGGCAAAGCCCAGGGCAAACAGCAAACCCTTGCCCGGCGTCCAGCGCCCGGCATCGGCGCGCAACAGCCAGCACGAGGCCAGCACCAGGCCCATGAAAAATGCCATTACCAGCGCAAAATAGGTGTCCAGTAAATACAGTACGGTGTTGGCCATCAGCACCAGGCTCAGCAACATGCCCGAGATCAGGGTCAGCAGAAAGCCGCCATGAATCTGTTGCCAGAAGGCACGCGGGCCCTTTTGCCACAGGGTTTTAAGGGCCAGCGGGTGGCATTGCTTCAGGGCATTGATCAGGGCCTCATAGATGCCGCTGATGACCGCGATGGTGCCGCCGGACACGCCCGGCACCGAGTCCGCCACGCCCATTGCCATGCCTTTCAGAAACAGCACCAGGCGCGCGCGCAACAGGCCGGATGGGGCCGACATCAGTATTGCACCTGGCCAATGTACAGGGGCACAAAATTCACTGCCTCCAGCACCCGCCGGTGAAACTCATCGCCTTCACGTTCGATCAGCAATAACTCCTGCCCCCCCCGCTCGGATCCCACCGGAATCACCAGGCGCCCGCCATCGGCCAGTTGCGCGAGCAGATCCGAGGGGACCTGTTGCGGCGCCGCCGCCGCGATAATGGCATCAAAGGGTCCGTGTTCAGGCCAGCCCAGGCTGCCGTCATCGTGTTTGGAGCGCACATTGCGCACCTTCAGCAGGCCCAGATTGCGCCGCGCCTTGTCCAGCAAAGGCTGGATGCGCTCCACCGTCCACACCCGCTCGGCCAGTTGCGCGATGACCGCGGTCTGGTAACCACAGCCGGTCCCGATTTCCAGCACCCTGGGCAGCTTGCCCTGCTCCGGCGCCCGGTTGCCCAGCACCGCTTCGGTCATGCGCGCGACCACAAAGGGCTGGGAGATGGTCTGGCTGTAACCAATGGGTAATGCCGTGTCTTCGTAGGCGCGATGCGACAGGGCTTCATCAAGAAAGATATGCCTTGGCGTGGTGCGCATCACATCCAGCACCGCCCAGTTCTTGATACCCTTATCAAGCAACGAGGCGATCATGCGCTCGCGGGTGCGCTGTGAGGTCATGCCAATGCCGGCCAGATTTGGAGTGTTCAACCGCTGGTTCCCGTACGTGTTATCAGTTCGTGTAAGACTGCCGTGGCGTAGGTCCCGGTCGGCAGCGTGAATTCAATCTCCAGCGTGCCGGGTTCGGGCCGCCGATAGTCTATAGCCTTCACCGGCAAACGCAAACTGCGGCGCTCCTGTTTCAGGCCAAAGCGTGGCAGCGCATCGCTGAACACGGCCAGCTCCGACGCCACGGCCCGCTCCAGCGCCGCAGCGGCACCGGTTGTGGCCAGCTCACCCTGGCCCCACATCGGCCCGGTGGGGTGGATATCCAGCGTCTGCAGGCGCTGCGCCAGGGTCGTGTCATCAGCCGTGGATGCAAACACACTGCCACTGCCATCCAGGTTCATCACGTCACCCGGCAGATAACGGTCCCAGTTGCCCTGTTCGACACGCCGGGCCAGTACCGCATTAAACAGCGCCGAGCGGGCCGCTGACAGCCACATGCTGCGCTCGAGACGGCCACGGGGTTTACGCTGACCGTTGAACCAGGCCTGGGCATGGGTCAGGTTGTCATGACCAAAGCGCTGCTCGCCAAAATAGTTCGGTACCCCCGCCTGCGCCATGATCTGCAGCCGGCGTTGCAGATCCTGCCAGGCCGTTGCCATCGTCACGCTCGCGACCGGTGTCACATCGTGCAGACGAATCCGGAACTGATTGCCGCGATGGCTGCCGCGTCGCAGCTTTTTGTGATTACGCTGTTGTTGCAGGATACACAACGCATCGGATGCCAGCGCTGCCAGTCCGTCGACATCCCTGCCGGGGCTGTGCAGGCTGAACCACTGGGTACACACACCCTGTTTGTCCTTGAGTCCGGACCAGCTGATACTGGCCGGCGGCAAACCGGTGGCACGGGCCAGGCGCTCGGCCACATCCGGCGTCGACAGCCCGGTTTTGCGTATCTGCAGCCACAGGTGCTCGCCGGCACCGCTGCACTCAAAACCCAGCACTTCGTTGACCACAAAATCTGCCGGGGTCAGCTTGAAGCGCGCGCTCAATAACGGCGCGCCCAGACTCGGTGGCAACGGCGGTGTGTCCACCTAGCGGTACAACACAACAACAGCGTGCGTTTCGATGCCTTCGCGGCGTCCGACAAAGCCCATTCCCTCGGTGGTCGAAGCCTTGACGTTGACCCGTTCAAGGTCGACCGCCAGTAAGTTTGCCAGACGCGCGCACATCGCCGGAATATGCGGCGCCATCTTTGGCGCCTGGGCCAAGATGGTCATGTCAGCGTTGGCCAGTGTCCAGCCGCCGTCAGCCATCATCGCCACCACCTGCTGCAGCAACAGGCCACTGTCGACATTCTTGTAGGCCGCATCATTGTCAGGAAAATGCCGGCCGATATCGCCACGGCCAAGCGCACCCAGAATGGCATCACATAAAGCATGGATCAACGCATCGCCGTCAGAATGCGCGAGCAGACCACGCTCATAGGGGATGGTCACCCCCCCGAGCACCAGCGCGCGCTGATCATCGGGCTCGGCGAATCGATGGGCGTCATAACCATGCCCGGTTCTGATATCTTTCATTCCAGTATGCCTGTATATAAAAAGGGTTCCTGCCCGGCTGTCGATCCGGACCCTGCTGTCGACCCCGTGTCGCGGACCTGCGCCTGCAGAATCAGCTCCGCCAGCGACAGGTCCTCAGCGTAGGTGATCTTGATATTATCCTTGTGACAGGGCACCAGTTGCGGACGCGCTCCGGCCCACTCCATCGCCGATGCCTCATCGGTGAGGGTGACGCCCGCCGCTGACGCCTCGCGCAGGGCCTGACGCAGGCGTGCAAAGGGAAACAACTGCGGTGTGCAGGCGGCCCACAGCGCCGTGCGGTCCACGGTCGCGGCCACCACCCCCTGCTCATCGGCGCGTTTAAGCGTGTCGCTGACCGGCAACGCCAGCAGCCCGCCGTCCGTGCCCGTCGTGGTCAGTGTCAGCAGGCGCAGGATGTCGTCGATGCGCACGCAGGGGCGCACCGCATCATGCACCAGCACCCAGTCATCGGGCGCGGCCAGATCTGCCAGCGCGTCCAGCCCGTTGAGCACTGACTGCCAGCGATCGTTGCCGCCCGGGCAGGTCAGCACTTTGTCCCTGCCTGGGTCATGGACCGTGTTATGACGTGCCCAGTGCCGGTCGTCGGCACTGAGCACCAGCATGATACGTTTGATATCCGCCACGGCGGACAGACGCGCGAGCGTCAACGACAACACAGTGTGTTCGTTGATGCGCAGATACTGCTTGGGGATGGCAGCCTGCATGCGGCTGCCGATACCGGCGGCGGGGACAACAGCCCAGATGTTCATAGGCCTATTCAATAATCATGTAAAAGGTTTCATCTTTGCGCGTCATGCCCAGGTCGGCACGCGCGCGCTCTTCCACGGCCTCAAGGCCATTCTTCAGATCCAGCACTTCACTTTCCAGCATGTCGTTGCGCAGGCGCAAGGCCTGGTTTTCCTGCTGCTGCACCGCCAGCTGGGCTTCCAGCTGACGCAACTCGGCCACGCCACCGTCGCCGATCCACAGTCGCCACTGCAAAACCAGCAAAATCAAAACCAGCGCTGCCACCAGTGCTTTCATAAAGCAACTCTATGATCCAACAGGACCCTGACGTTAACTGACGTGACGGAACTCCTCGATACCCCGGTATATCGCCTTGCTGCCCAGTTCCTGCTCAATACGCAGCAAGCGGTTGTACTTGGCCACCCGGTCGGAACGGCACAGCGAACCGGTCTTGATCTGGCCGGCACCGGTGGCCACGGCCAGGTCGGCAATCGTGGTGTCCTCGGTTTCACCCGAGCGGTGCGAGATCACCGCCGTGTAACCGGCCTTGCGCGCCATGCGAATGGCCGCCAGCGTTTCACTCAGTGTACCGATCTGATTGAACTTGATCAAAATGGAATTGGCGATATTCTCGTCAATGCCGCGCGCCAGGATCTCGGTGTTGGTGACAAACAGATCGTCGCCCACCAGCTGCACCTTGTTGCCGATCTTGCGGGTCAGGCGTGCCCAGCCATCCCAGTCGCTCTCATCCATGCCGTCTTCGATGGACAGAATATTGTAGTCAACTGACAGCTTGGCCAGGTAGTCCGTGAACTGCGCGGCATCGTACACCGCATTTTCACCCTTCAGGTTGTATTTGCCATCCTGGTAGAACTCCGACGATGCGCAGTCCAGGGCCAGGCGGATATCACTGCCTATCTTCAGACCGGTGCTGTCCACCGCCTGCATGATGGCATCCAGCGCCGCCGCATTGGACGGCAGATTGGGCGCAAAACCGCCCTCGTCACCGACCGCCGTATTGAGCCCCTGCTTCTTCAGCACCGCCTTCAGGCTGTGGAAGATCTCGGCACCGTAGCGCAGCGCCTCGGCAAAGGTGGGCGCGCCCACCGGCTGCACCATGAATTCCTGGATATCCACGTTATTGTCGGCATGCTCGCCACCGTTGATGATGTTCATCATCGGCACGGGCAGAGTCATGCTGTCGCGGGTCCCGTTAAGCCCGGCAATCCAGGCATACAGCGGCTGGTCATTGGCCTGCGCGGCGGCCTTGGCCGCTGCCAGTGATACCGCCAGAATGGCATTGGCACCCAGCTTGGCTTTGTTCGGCGTGCCATCCAGCTCAATCATCATCTTGTCTATCGTAGCCTGATCAGCCGCATCGTGGCCCAGCAGCAGGTCGCGGATATCCTTGTTGATATGCGACACCGCTTTTAATACGCCCTTGCCCAGATAACGCGAGGCGTCCTTGTCGCGCAGCTCCAGCGCCTCACGCGACCCGGTGGACGCACCCGACGGCGCACAGGCGCTGCCCATGATGCCGTTATCCAGCGTCACATCGGCTTCAACGGTCGGGTTGCCACGGGAGTCCAGCACTTCGCGTGCCTGGATATCTTTGATCATTGCCATAACGTTTTCCTGTCAATTAAAAACAATCGATTAACGGCCTGTTAATCAGATGGGTTTGCAACGCATTTAATCGGTATCAATCACCGGAAACTGTTTCACCAGGTCATCAACCTGTTTCATCTGTGCCAGGAACGGCTCCAGCTTGTCCAGAGGCAAGGCACAGGGCCCGTCACACAGGGCCTGGTCCGGATCCGGGTGGGCCTCCAGAAACAGTGCCGCCAGCCCCTGGCTCATGCCTGCCCGCGCCAGTGCCGTGACATCGGCGCGCCGGCCATCGGCGCTGGCCGCCAGACCACCGGGCTTTTGCAGCGAGTGAGTGACATCGAACATTACCGGGTAACGAAACTTCTTCATCACCGAAAACCCCAGCATGTCCACCACCAGATTGTTGTAACCAAAACTGGAGCCGCGCTCGCACAGCATCAGTTTGCTGTTTCCCGCCTCTTCGAACTTGCGCAGAATATGGCGCATTTCCTCAGGCGCCAGAAACTGGGCTTTCTTGATATTGATGCAGGCGCCGGTGCGCGCCATTGCCGTGACCAGATCCGTTTGCCGCGACAGAAACGCCGGCAATTGCAGAATATCGGCGACCTGCGCCACCGGCTCGGCCTGCGCTGGCTCGTGGATATCGGTGAGCACCGGCACCTTGAAGCGATCCTTGATGGCCTGCAGAATCTTCAGGCCATTGATCAGCCCGGGCCCGCGATAGGAACTGATGGACGAGCGATTGGCCTTGTCAAAGGATGCCTTGAACACATAGGGAATACCCAGCCGCCCGCAGACCTCCACATAATGCGCCGCCACTTCCATGGCCAGATCTGCTGATTCCAGCACATTCATGCCGCCAACCAGCACAAACGGCAGATCATTGCCAAACCGTATCTGCTTGGTGAGCTGCAGCTGGATGTTGCCGGTGCTGTTGCTGTCGGATCCCGTCATGTTGCTGCCTGATGGGCCAGTGCCGCGTTGACAAACCCGGTAAACAGCGGGTGGCCGTCACGCGGCGTGGAGGTGAATTCGGGGTGGAACTGGCACGCCACAAACCAGGGGTGGTCCGGGGCTTCGATGACTTCCACCAGCTCGCCGTCCATGGAGCGACCGGCGATGATCAGACCGGCTGCCTGCAACGCGTCAACGTAATTGTTGTTCACCTCGTAACGATGACGGTGGCGTTCCACAATGACATCCTTGCCGTAGCAGGCATGCGTCAGTGATCCGGGTTCCAGACGACACTGCTGACCGCCCAGACGCATGGTGCCGCCCAGATCGGAGTTTTCATCGCGTGTCTCGACGCCGCCTTCTGCTGTCACCCATTCGCTGATCAGCGCCACCACCGGGTCCTTGCAGTCGGCCTTGAACTCGGTGCTGTGGGCATCGGGCAACCCGGCCTTGTTGCGGGCATACTCGATGACCGCCACCTGCATGCCCAGACAGATACCCAGGTACGGAATTTTGTTCTCGCGCGCGTACTGCACCGTGCTGATCTTGCCTTCGACGCCGCGCAGGCCAAACCCGCCGGGCACCAGGATGGCATGCACGCCTTCCAGCAGTGAGGTGCCATGCACCTTGATGTCGCTGGAATCGATGTACTTGATGTTGACGCGGGTGCGAGTCTGGATGCCGGCGTGACTGATGGCTTCGATCAGCGATTTGTAAGCTTCCAGCAGCTCCATGTATTTGCCGACGATGGCAATATTGACTTCCCGGTCAGGATTGAGTTTGGCATCCACCACCCGGTCCCACTCGGTCAGGTCCGCGGGTGGGCATTGCAGGCCAAACTTGCTGACGATGATTTCATCCAGGTGCGCCGCGCGCAGCATCGATGGCACCCGGTAGATGGTATTGGTATCGGGCAAGGACACCACCGCCGGCAGGTCCACGTTGGTGAACAGGGCAATCTTGCGGCGCGCCGACTCGGCAATTTCCTGTTCCGAGCGGCAGATCAGCACATCGGGCTGGATACCGATGGAGCGCAGTTCCTTGACCGAGTGCTGTGTCGGTTTGGTTTTGGTTTCACCGGCGGTGGCGATGTACGGTACCAGTGTCAGGTGCATGAACAACGCGTGAGAGGAACCCAGTTCCACCCGCATCTGGCGCACCGCTTCCAGGAAGGGTTGCGATTCGATGTCACCCACCGTACCGCCAATTTCCACCAGCGCCACATCAGCGCCGGCAGCACCGTCAACGACACGGCGTTTGATTTCATCGGTAATATGCGGAATCACCTGAATGGTGGCGCCTAAATAGTCACCACGGCGTTCGCGTCGAATGACTTCTTCGTATACACGGCCGGTGGTGAAGTTGTTGCGCGCACTCATGGTGGTGCGGATAAACCGCTCGTAGTGACCCAGGTCCAGATCGGTTTCTGCACCATCTTCCGTGACAAACACTTCGCCGTGCTGGAACGGGCTCATGGTACCGGGATCCACGTTGATATACGGGTCCAGTTTGAGCATGGTGACTTTGAGTCCGCGGGCTTCAAGAATCGCCGCGAGAGATGCTGAAGTGATGCCTTTGCCGAGTGAGGAAACCACCCCACCGGTAATGAAAATATATCGCGTCATTAACGCCCCATCCTATGTCACTGATGGGGCTACAGGTTACCAGAAGCGCCCAGCATCGACAAACTAAATATGATCCTGCCGCGAAGGCATTTGCCAGCGTACTGCCCAGCCCGTGCCTTCATCAACAACCTGAAAACCTTCACACACACCGACCCCGACAATCCAGGCCAGTTTATTATCAATATACAACAGCGGCGTCCGCTCTCTTACCCACGGCGGTATGGCGGATTCCTGCAAAATCTTTTTCAGCGATCGCCTGGGGCGACCCGGCAACGCGCACTGCTCGCCGCCCTGTCGATAACGCACCACACACTCGCCATCAGGCAAGCGCATGCGCTGATCACGGGCACTGCCAGCCGGGGCCAGATAGAGCCGCACTGCACCATTGCCCGGCAACACCAGCGCGACAAAACGTCCGTCACCCTGCGCCTGCCAGACATAGCCCTGCGCTGGCGCTGGCGGCACCGGTTCCAGCGCCTCCAACACATACAGCTGGTCGGCAAACCGCCGCAATTGCCAGTGGTGCCAGTTGATCTCTGGCTGCGCGTCGTCGCCGGCGCCCAGCAGTTCGTCCTGGACACGTTGAACCAGACGCCAGCCCGGCGTCTGTCCGGTTTCGCGCAACAGCCAGTGACGCAGCACCAGCCGCTGTCGGGCGGCGGACAGTGCCTGCAGCCCGGTGCAGCTCAGGCGATCGCTGTCCGCAGGTGACAGCAACGCCAGCAACTCGTCGGCCAGCTCACGCAACACACTGTCGGCATCGGCCCCCAGCGCCGCCGTGCGCGCCACACTTTGCCGCCAGCCCGACCAGTGCGAGGCCAGCAGCGGCATGATGCGGTGACGCAGAAAATTCCTGCTCAAGCTGTCATCGCTGTTGCTGTCATCTTCCACCCAGCGTACCGCATGCACAGCAGCCCAGCGCTCCAGCTGCTCGCGTGGCAATGCCAGCAGCGGTCGCCAAAGAATGCCCGCGCCCAACGGGCGGCTTTCCGGCATGCCGGCCAGACCGCGCGGACCGGCCGCACGCAGCAGCCGCAGCATCACGGTCTCCAGCTGATCATCCTGGTGATGAGCCAGCAGCAACGCTTCGTCAGCCGCCAGTTCCTGCTCAAACACCGCATACCGCGATGCCCTGGCTCTTGCTTCCAGGCCCTGCCCCGGCGCCCGTGAAACATTCACCTGATGCGCCGCAAAAACAATATCCAGCTCGTGGCACACCGCCTGGCAATGCGACTGCCAGTCTGCCGCGTGGACGCTGATGCCGTGGTTGACATGCACCACCCGCAGCGCGGCAAAAGGCGATGCCGCCAGCACACGACGGCAGGCATGCAACAGCACCATGGAATCCAGACCACCGCTGAGCCCCAGCACCAGTCGCTGACAGGCCGGATACTGCTGCCGCAACCGCAATAGGGAACTGGCCAGGGCCTGCTCCAGGCCATGGCGATCAGTTGCCAGCAAGTTCAATTGCATGCGGGAAATATCGGGTTCTGTCGGATGGCTGTCAGTCATGGTCATGTGCCCTCAGGCCCATGGCGACGGTCAGCTACTGATGCCATAACTCATCAGACGCTTGTAGCGGCGCTCCACCAGGTCATCAATTTCCATGCTCTGTAATCGCTCAACCTGGTCAATCAGTGCTGTCTTCATATTGGCCGCCATGGCCTTGACATCACGGTGCGCGCCACCCAGCGGCTCCGGGATGGTGGTGTCGACAATGCCCAGCTCTTCCAGGCGGGTCGAGGTCACCCCCATGGCTTCTGCCGCATCGGGCGCATGTTCGGACGACTTCCACAAAATGGTGGCACACCCTTCCGGCGTGATCACCGTATAGGTGGAATACTGCAGCATGTTCAGGTGGTCGGCGATACCGATGGCGATGGCCCCACCGGAGTTGGCTTCGCCGGTGACCGTGGCAATCAGCGGGGTTTTGACCCGCGACATCATCGCCATGTTCTCGGCAATCGCTTCATTGATACCGCGCTCTTCAGCGTCAATGCCCGGATAGGCACCGGGCGTGTCAATAAAGGACAGCACCGGCAGCTGGAAACGCTCGGCCAGCTCAATCAGGCGGCGCGCCTTGCGGTAACCTTCCGGGCGCGGCATGCCAAAATTGTGGCGTACCTTCTCCTTGGTCCCGCGACCCTTCTGGTGACCAATCACCATCACCGGTTTGCCATCCAGCCGGGCAATGCCGCCGATCAGCGCCATGTCATCAGCAAACAGCCGATCACCGTGCAGCTCATCAAAATCATCAAAAATATGTTGAATATAATCAAGGGTATAGGGTCGCAGCGGGTGGCGGGCGACCTGTGAGATCTGCCACGGGCTGAGGTTGCCGTAGATCTTCTCGGTCAGCTTGGTGTTCTTTTCCTTAAGCTTTTGAATTTCATCACTAATATTGAGGTCATTGTCATCGCTGACAAGGCGCAGCTCGTTGATCTTGACTTCCAGATCAGCAATGGGTTGTTCAAAATCCAGATAATTCGGGTTCATAATCGCGTCTGTTCCGGCCTGAGTCGGTCAATTAATGCAGTCATGATAGCAAAGTTAAGGCTCATCGGTAAGCAATGCTGACAGCGTTTGCCCCACAAAGCAGATGCAGCTCCTGAATCAGGTCCTGATCGGGCAGCACCTGCCAGTGTTCACCCAGTTGCAGACTGCCGGCTATTTCCGGGCGCCGGTAGTGGATGCGTACCGGGCAGCTGGGGGGCAGTTCGGGTGGCATCAGTTCGGCGTTGGGCGGCACCTGCCCGTCAGCCTGGGTGTCGGGTTGTGCCGCCGGCGCCTGCCGATAGGGCTGCAGCACGTTGGCGAGCCGGCTGGTGAAGTCCGGGGTCATGCGCTCCGCGCTCAGGTTCAGCTCAATGGCCCGGGCAAAGCGCTGACGCGCCTGGGTCAGGTTCAGCACTTCCCGGGCCCGGCCCCGCATGGCACCCTTGAAGTCATCCATGGACACCTGGCAATCCACCACCAGAATGGCGTCCTTCTGCAATAACTCGCGAAACTGCTCGTACTCTTTGGCGAACAGCGAAATTTCCAGCCGGCCGCTGCGATCATCCAGGGTGATGAAGGCAATGTTGTCACCGCGCTTGCTGCGCATGGTACGCGTGCTGACCAGCAGCCCCGCAACCCATTGGCTTTCGCGCTCCGGGCGCAGATTCGCCAGCCGGTCCCGGGTCAGCTGTTTGAGTTCCGGCAGGTATTCATCGATCGGGTGCCCGCTCAGGTACAGCCCCAGCGTGTCGCGCTCGGCCTGCAGACGTCTCTGCTGCGTCCATGGGCGCACGTTGATGACCCCGGCGCTCACCTCCGGCTCCGGCACCGGCGCAATATCACCAAACATGTCCAGCACACCGGCGGCCTGGTTACGGCTGCTCTGCTCGGCCGCCTGCACGGTATCGGGCAGCGCCGCCATCAGCTGGGCACGGGTGTGATCGGTATCAGCGTCCACCAGATGGTCCAGCGCACCGGCGCGGATCATCGCCTCCAGGGCGCGCTTGTTGACGGTTCGCAGGTCCACCCGCGAGCAGAAATCCAGCAGCGAGCTGAACGGACCACCTGCCTTGCGGGCAGCAATGATGGCGTTGATCGGGCCTTCACCCAGCCCCTTGATCGCGCCCAGGCCATAGACAATCTCGCCCTGCTGGTTGACGGTAAAGTTGTAGGCACCGACATTGACATCGGGCACCACCAGCGGCAGCTGCATTTCCCGGCACTCTTCAATCAGTGTCACCACTTTGTCGGTGTTCTGCATATCTGCCGATAACACTGCGGCCATGAAGTACGCCGGGTAATGTTTCTTCAGCCAGGCCGTCTGATAGGACACCAGGGCGTACGCCGCCGAGTGCGATTTGTTGAAACCGTAACCGGCAAATTTTTCCATCAGGTCGAAAATCGACCCCGCCAGCTCGGCGTCAATGCCACGCTCGTCGGCGCCGGCCAGGAAGAAGCTGCGCTGCTTGTCCATCTCTTCCTGCTTCTTTTTACCCATGGCGCGGCGCAGCATGTCCGCATTACCCAGCGTGAAGTTGGCCAGCACCTGGGCAATCTGCATCACCTGCTCCTGATACAGGATGATGCCGTAGGTGTTCTTTAACACGGGCTCCAGGTCCGGGTGCGGATAGCTGCTGTCGGCGCGCCCGTGTTTACGGTTGATAAAGTCGTCCACCATGCCGGACTGCAGGGGACCCGGCCGGAACAGCGCCACCAGTGCCACAATGTCCTCAAAACAGCTGGGCAGCAGTTTGCGGATCAGCTCCTTCATGCCCCGCGATTCCAGCTGGAACACCGCTGTGGTTTCAGCGCGCTGCAGCAGCTCATAGACGCTGACGTCATCCAGCGGAATGCTGCGGATATCGAGTTTGTTGTGCTGATGCGCGGGTTCCTGTGCATTGATCATTTTGACAGCCCAGTCAATAATGGTCAGCGTGCGCAGGCCCAGAAAGTCAAACTTGACCAGACCCGCGGTTTCCACATCATTCTTGTCAAACTGGGTCACCAGGCTGTCGCCGTTCTCGTCACAGTACAGCGGCGAGAAATCGGTCAGCCGCGTCGGTGCGATCACCACCCCCCCGGCGTGTTTGCCCACATTACGGGTGATGCCTTCCAGTTTGAAGGCCATGTCCATGATTTCCTGGGCGTCCTCATCGCTGTCGATAAACTCCGGCAGCTGCGGTTCCATCTCCATGGCCTTGGTCAGCGTCATGCCCGGTTCAAACGGGATCAACTTGGACAGCTTGTCAGCCAGCCCGTAGGACTTGCCCTGCACCCGTGCCACGTCGCGCACAACCGCCTTGGCCGCCATGGTGCCAAAGGTAATGATCTGCGATACCGCCTCCTTGCCATACAGTTCTGCCACGTGGGCAATCACCCGGTCCCGCCCTTCCATGCAGAAGTCAACGTCAAAGTCGGGCATCGACACCCGCTCCGGGTTCAGGAAACGCTCGAACAGCAGGTCATAACGCAACGGGTCCAGATCGGTGATACCCAGCGCGTAAGCGACGATGGAACCGGCACCGGAACCCCGGCCCGGCCCGACCGGAATATCATTGTTCTTGGCCCACTGGATAAACTCCATGACGATCAGGAAGTAACCCGGAAAGCCCATCTGGATGATCACGTTCAGCTCAAAATCCAGACGCTCATAATAGGGCTGACAGAACGCGGCAAACTCGTCCTCTGCCGCCTGTGGGCCACGAATTTCGCGGAACAGTCTGGGCAGATGCTGGTCCAGGCCCTGGCGGCTGACCTGACGGAAAAACTCATCCATGGTCAGCCCGTCGGGCACAGGATAGTTCGGCAGATAGGGTTTGCCCAGTTCCAGTTCCAGCGTGCAGCGCCGGGCAATCTGCACGGTGTTTTCGATGGCCTCGGGCAGGTCATCAAACAGAGCAATCATTTCTTCCGGGCTGCGCAGGTACTGCTGATCGGAGTAATGCCGGGGCCGGCGCGGATCATCCAGGGTGCGGCGCTCATGGATACAGACCCGCACCTCGTGCGCTTCAAAGTCCTCACTGTTGATGAAACGCACATCGTTGGTGGCCACCACCGGACAGCCGGTCTCTGCGGCCAGCTGCACCGCCGCCTGCAGGTAGGATTCCTCGCCCTGGCGTCCGCAGCGTTGCAGCTCGATGTAAAAACGGTTGGGGAACAGCTGCATGTACACGTCGAGCACTGCGCGCGCGGTCGCCCGATCGCTTTCCATCAGTGCCCGGCCCAGCTCCCCGGTCATGCCACCAGACAGCGCGATCAGGCCTTCGGCATTGGCCTGCAGCCATTCGCGGCGCAATTGCGGCTCACCGTGGCCCTGCTTTTCCGTGTAGGACAGGGAGATCAGCCGGGTCAGGTTGCGGTAGCCCGCCAGGTTTTGTACCAGCAGCACCAGCGGAAACGGTTTGTCGGGACGTTCGGGGTTTTCCAGCAGCACATCACAGCCACACACCGGCTTGACGCCCTGTGCCATGGCAGCGGTGTAGAACTTGATCATGGCGAACAGGTTGGCGTGATCAGTCACCGCCACCGCGGGCATGCCCATTTTGGCAATGGCTTCGATCAGGGGTTTGACGCGCACCAGGCCGTCGACCACGGAGTATTCGGTGTGGACGCGCAGATGCACAAAATTCGACGGGACCAGCCGGGTCATACGTTCTCCAGGATTGTTGCTTTTTATTGGCTCAGGGCTGTTTATTCGCTCAGGGCTGTTGTTGCGCTCAGGGCTGTTTACGTGCTCAGGGCTGCAACACAGCGTGCCACCGGTGCGTAGCTGCGGCGGTGCGCCGGGCACGGACCCAGCTTTGCCAGCGCCGCCATGTGTGCTTTGGTCGGATAACCCTTGTGCCGGGCAAACCCGTAACCGGGGTACTGCTGGTCCAGCTTGACCATCACCCGGTCGCGGGCCACCTTGGCCAGCACCGACGCGGCGGCAATACAGTCCAGCCGGCTGTCGCCCTTCACCAGGGCCTGCGACGCATATCGCCAGGGCGGGCAATGCGTGCCATCAACATAAACAAAGTCCGGCTGGGTTGCCAGCATTGTCACCGCTTTTTCCATGGCGTGCAGTGTGGCCTGAAAAATGTTGAGACGATCAATCTCGGGGGCCGCAATACCGACGATGGCATAACTGATGGCCTGCGCCTGAATCAGCTCAAACAACTGCTCGCGGCGCGACTCGCTGAGCTTTTTGGAATCATTCAGGCCCGGCAGGTCATAGTCGACCGGCAGTATCACGGCGGCGGCATACACCTCGCCTGCCAGCGGGCCCCGGCCGGCCTCGTCAACCCCGGCGATCATGGGTGCCTGACCGCCACCATTAGGCAGCTCAAGGGTAAGCGCCGCTGCCCGCTGCATCACCGGGCCTCCCCGGCTGACGCGTCCAGTAGCTGGCTGACGGCGGCAGCGGCCTGCTGATCGGCGTCCAGACGAATCGACTGATGGATCGCCTCAAAGGCGTCATACAGGCTCTCCTGGCGCTCAGGGTCATCCAGCCACGCCAGCACCTCAGCGCTGACCACCGGTGCGGTCACCTGATCCTGTAACAGCTCCGGCACCAGCTCGCGCCCCGCCAGCAGATTGGGCAATGAAATAAACGGAATTTTCACCAGACGCCGGGCCAGCGCCCAGGTCAGTGCCGACAGGCGATAACACACCACCATCGGCCGCTTCAGCAGCAGGGCTTCCAGCGTCGCCGTACCCGAGGCCAGCAACACCAGATCCGAGGCCTGCATCGCCTCATGCGAGCGCCCGTCGGTGACGATGAAGGCGTCGCGGATCGCCGGCGGCAGCAATGCCTGTGCCAGCATGCCATCAATCTGTTCCCGGCGACGCTCATTGGCGCAGGGAATGACAAAACACAGATCCGGCTTCTTCTCCAGGCACAATAATGCCGCGGCAATAAACACCGGTGCCAGGCGCTGCACCTCATCCTTGCGACTGCCCGGCATCAGGCACAGCACCGGTGTGGATGCCGGTAGCTGCAATGACGCCCGCGCCTGCTGCCGGATCACTGTCTGATCCTGACCCGGCGCGATCCGGTCGGCCAGCGAATGGCCAACACAGTGCACAGCCATGCCGTGCTGTTGATAAATCTCGGATTCAAAGGGAAACAGGGCCAGCATCAGATCAACCGCGCGGGCAATCTTCTTCAGACGCCCCCTGCCCCAGGCCCAGACGCTGGGACTGACATAGTGCACCGTCCTGATACCGGCATCGTGCAGGTTCTGTTCCAGACGAAGATTAAAACCGGGCGAGTCAATGCCGATAAACACCGCCGCACGCTCATCCACAAACAGCCTGACCAGGTCGCGCTTGAGCCGCAGCAGTTCCGGCAGGCGGCCCAGCGGCTCAACAAACCCCATGACCGACAGCCGCTCCATGGGCGTGATCGATTCAAAGCCCTGCGCCAGCATCAGCGGGCCGCCCACACCGGCAAACCGGGCCTGCGGATAACGCTGACGGATGGCCTGCATCAGGCCGGCGCCCAGCATGTCACCCGACGTTTCTCCAGCCACCATGCCGATCAGCATCAGCGATGTATGCCCTTGGCCGAACCCTTGATGGATTGCAGCATGACGTCCACGGCCGGCGTGGTCGCCGCCATCTCTGCCAGCTGCGTCTGTGCTTCCTGCAGGCTCAGGCCTTTCTTGTAGATGATCTTGAAGGCGCGACGGATCTCTTTCACGGTTGCCGCGTCAAAACCGCGCCGCTCCAGGCCCACCGTGTTGACGCTGCGCACCGCTGCCGGACTGCCACTGACAATCACATAGGCCGGTACGTCGTGGGAAATGTGCGTCATGCCCCCTACCATGGCATGCGCACCAATACGCAGGAACTGATTGACGCCGGCATAACCGCCCAGAATCACCCAGTCCTCAACAATCGCATGCCCGGACAAACCGGCATTGTTGGCAAACACGGTGTTGCTGCCGACAATACAGTCGTGGGCGACATGGACATAGGCCATCATCAGGTTGTTGTCACCGATGCGCGTGATGCCACCGCCTGACGCCGTACCCCGATGCAGGGTGCAGCCTTCACGGATGATGTTGCCGTCGCCGATTTCCAGCCAGGTGTCTTCACCGGCAAATTTCTTGTCCGCCGGGTCTTCGCCGACCGACGCAAACTGATAGACTTTGTTGTTCCTGCCCATCCGGGTATTGGCCTTGATGATCACATGTGAGCTGATCTCCGTGCCTTCACCAATCTCGACATTGGCCCCGATGATGCTCCATGGCCCCACGGTGACGTTGTCTGCCAGCCTCGCGGAGGGATGGATGATTGCGTGTGTATCGATCACTGTTCTCGCTTCCTCTCCGCGCACATGATGGTGGCTTCACCAACCAGCTCGTCACCCACCGACGCCCGACAGGCGAACTTGTAGATGCCACGCTTGCTGGTAATGATGGTGGCCTCCAGCGTTAAACAGTCACCTGGCACCACCGGACGCTTCAGGCGCACATCGTCGGCACCGACAAAATAGTACAGGTAGCCGTCCTTGGGTTTTTTCTCCTGGCTCTTGAAGCCCAGGACACCGGCCGCCTGTGCCAGTGCTTCAATGATCAGCACCCCCGGCATGATCGGATAGTCAGGGAAGTGGCCATTAAAAAACGGCTCATTGACACTGACATTCTTGTAGGCCACGATCGATTTGCCCATCTCCATGCTGACCACACGATCAACCAGCAAAAACGGATAGCGCTGCGGCAGGTATTCCTTGATTTCTTCGACGTTCATCATCATGTTATTTTCCTGGTTCTGCAGGTTCATTGGGCAGAACCTGTTCCAATTTTTTGACTCGTTTGGACAGCCCGGACAATTTGCCGAGCGTCACCGCGTTGCGCTTCCAGAGACTGCTTTCCTGCAACAGCGTGCCGGATGAATACAGGCCCGGTTTGTCGATTGTCTGGCTGACCATGGACATGGCACTGACCGTGACCCGGTCGCAGATACTCAAATGGCCGGTGATGCCGACACCGCCGCCGATCACACAGTACCGGCCGATCCGGGTGCTGCCGGCCAGGGCACTGCAACCGCAGATCACCGTATGCGCCCCCACCACACAGTTGTGGCCAATCTGCACCTGATTGTCAATTTTCACCCCGTCTTCGATGACAGTATCATCAAGTGCGCCGCGATCAATACAGCTGCCGGCCCCCACTTCCACGTCGGCACCCAGGGTGACAGCGCCCAGCTGGGCTATTTTCACTGACCGTTCGCCGTCAAACGCAAACCCGAAGCCGTCCGCACCGATCACCGCGCCCGCGTGAATGATCGCGCGATCACCGATGCTGACCCCATGATACAGCGTCACGTTGGCATACAGCGTAACATCGTCGCCCAGGCGACAATCGCGGCCCACCACACAGCCCGGGCCAATGCGACTGCCGGCGCCGATGACCGCGCCCGCCTCGATGACTGCCTGCGGACCGACACTGACCCGGCGACCCAAGGTGGCATCGGCACTGACCACCGCGCTGGCATGCACGTCAGCCTCGCGGCTGTGTTCCGCCGCTGCGTCTGCCGACGGCGCAAATAGCTGCGACGCCCGGGCGTAGGTCACGTAGGGCGAGCGGGACAACAGGCAGGGAACGTTAACCGTCGCGGCCAGATCCGGGTGCAGAATCAGGGCACTGGCCTGACAATCGGCAAGCTGGCGGGCATATCGCGGGTTGCTCAGAAAGCTCAGATGCCCCGGACCGGCCCGCTTGAGTGTGGCCAGACCGTCAATCCGGGTCGCATCATCGCCTTGGACAGGGACATCCAGTTGTCGGGACAGTTCTTTCAAGGTAAAAGAAGGCTTCACCGCACGGGATCCTGTCATACCGGCATGCCGGTATTATTGCGCCATTTCGTTGAGTTTGGCGGTCACCAGCGTGGTGATGTTGTAGGCATTGTCAAAGTACGCCACCGATTCTGCGTTCAGCACCACATCGTAGCCGCCTTCTTCAACGACCGCTTCAATGGCCTGACCCAGACTTTGCCGCATACGCTCAACAAAGGCCTGCTGACGCTGCTGCCAGGCATTCTGCAGACGCTCGGCGATGACCTGCATCTGTGCCTGCTTTTCTTCTGCATCCGAGTTCATTTCACGCATGTCCGCTTCGCTGAGGATGGACTCATCACGCTGGGCGCGCTCAATGATCTCGCGCAGCTCGGTGTTCAGACGCTCCAGGCGCTGTTCATCGGCACCGAACTCGGCGCGGGTATTGGCTTCCAGCTCCTGCGCGGCCGCCGAGCCGAACAGGGCCTGCTCCAGGTCAATGATGCCAATGGTTGGGCCCTGGGCGAATGCCACGCTGCTGCTCAGCAGCAAGGTGGCCATAATCAGTAATTTGTTCATTGTCTTCACTCTGTAATCTCCGCGTTAAAAAAGCCGACTACCGTAATAGCCGCGCAGTATAGCATTTTGGCCCGCTACAGACCGCCATTTTATAAATAAATTGTGACGTCAGAACCCGGCGCCGATGGTGAAATCGAAGGTCTTGGTTCTGTCATTTTCGCCCTTCTTCAGCGGCGCTGCCAGGTAGAAGGTCAGCGGGCCAAACGGCGACAGGTAGGTTACCCCCACACCGGCCGAATAGCGCAGTTCGCTGGCATCGAAGTTGCCACAGCCCTGGCGCGACTGCGCAGCGCTGCAATTGGTCGAGAACACGTTGCCAACGTCCAGGAACAGACTGGAACGCACGCCCCCGCGATTTTCCACAAACGGCAGCGGAAACAGAATTTCCGCGGTCAGCGTGGTCAGCACGTTGCCGCCAAAGGAGTCGCGGTCACGACGGTTGATGTTGAACGTCTCCACCGCCAGTTGCACCTGCTGATTGCCGTCGGCATCCAGCACCGGCTGCCCGTTGCTGTCAAACACCGGCACCGTCGGGTAAGCGATAGAGCCGTCATACGACGCCGCGCCACCCGGTGTCAGGATGATATTGCCATTCTCGTCCTTGCGCAGCCCAGCCTGCTGCGGGGAAATGGTGCGCGGGTCGGTGCTGCGCGGCCCCAGGCTGTTCTCGTCATAGCCACGGACCACGCCGTTGTAGGCCAGACCACCGGCAAAGAAGTTCTGGAAGAACGGCATGTCATCGGTACTGCCGTAACCATTGCCGTAACCCAGGTTGGTGCGCAGATGGAACACCCAGTCATCCCCATAGATGGGTCGGTAATACTGACCGGTATAGGTCGCGCGGTAATATTCCAGGTCGCTGCCCGGCACGGTGATCTCAAACGCCGCCTGGTGCTGGGTGCCGCGTGTGGCCAGCTGGCCACGGTTCAGTGTGCTGTACACGTAATTGGTGGTGAAGGTGAAATTGTCAAAGACCGTGCCGTACTTGTCGATAAAGCCCGGATCGCTGGGCAGACCGCGATACTGCTCGGGCAGATTGGAGATCGGCGCCGTAATGGCGTCCACCACCGGACCTTCCCACGGATTGTTGTTGGCCGGCCGGATCAGGTAACGGTCATTCAGGTTCAGCCGCGGCGTCGCCTCGATTTCCTGCACCGACAGCCCGCCCGACGACAGCTCGGTATGGGTGTATCCGACGTTATAGCCGATCTGCTGAATCTCGCTGATCGGGTAGCTGAAGTTCAGCGACGCACCGTAGGATGTGGTGGAGAAGCTGGCAATGTTGAACGGTGAATCCTGCTTCTGCACAAACACGTTAAAACCGCGGCTGACCCCATCCGGTGTAAAGTACGGATCCACATAGGCAAAACGCGCACTGCTCTGGAAATAACTGCGGTTCAGGCCCACCGACACGGTGCGGCCGGTACCCAGAAAGTTCTCGGCCTGCAGGTCGGTGGACACAAACCAGTCGCCGCCACCGCCGGAGCCGACGCTGAAGGAGATACTGCCGAAGCTCTGTTCCTCGACATCAAACTCCACATCAATCTGGTCAGAGGTGCCTGGCACTTCCACGGTGTCTACTTCGACCGTGGAAAAATACCCCAGTCGCTCCAGACGAATCTTGGACAGCTCGATCTGCTGGCTGGACGCCGGCGCGCTTTCCAGCTGCCGCATTTCCCGCCGCAGCACATCATCAGCGGTGGAGACGTTGCCACGGAAGTTGATGCGGTTGACGTAGGTACGGGCACCCGGCTCGACGTAAAAAATCACTTCTACCGTCTGTTCGTCATCGTTGACCGTGGGCACACCCTCGACCGTGGCAAAGGCGTATCCCAGGTTACCCAGAATCTGCGTCATGTATTCTTCACTGGCGGTGATCAGTGCCTGCGAATAGGTCTGTCCCGGGCCCACCAGCGTGTAGGCACGCAGCAACGCTTCGGCGTTGACCAGGTCACCGACCAGATCCACGCGGCTGATCTGGTACTGCTGGCCTTCGCTGACATTGATGGTGATGTAGATCTGTTCGTTGTCCGGGGTAATGGTCACCGGCGTGGAATCGACATTGAAGCGCGCAAACCCGTTATCCAGGTAGTAGGAGGTGACCCGTTCGATGTCGCCGGACAGTTGTTCACGTGAGTACCGGTCGCGACGGCTGAACGGCAGGTACCAGGGCTTGGTGCCCAGGTCCATCAGTTCGGTCAGCTCATCATCACCGTAGGTGGTGTTGCCCACCAGGTTGACGTCACGGATGCGGCTTTCCTCGCCCTCGTTCACGGTCATGTCAATGGCGACCCGGTTGCGGGGCTGCTCAGTGACCTCAATGTCGACCGTGGTGCCGTAACGGCCTCGTGAGGAATACACCTCCTGAATACCCTGGCGAATCGCCTCCAGCGTGGCGCGGGTAAAAATGCCGCCCTCGACGATTTCGGCCGAGGCCATGTTTTCCAGAATGTCCTCGGTTTGCAGAACGCGGTTGCCTTCGATATTGATCTCGCTGACTGACGGGCGCTCCAGCACGGTGATCAGCAGCACATCGCCTTCGCGCGCCACTTCCACTTCTTCAAAGTAACCCGACTCGGTCACCGAGCGGATGATGGGACCGGTCATGCCCGGCTGCATGGTATCGCCAATGCTGACCGGCAGCAGGCTGAACATGACGCCGGGGGAGATGCGCTGCAGACCATCAATACGAATATCGCTGATGACAAAATTCTGCTGCTGTGACAACGGCTGCTGCGTCGAGGATTGTGCAGACTGCGGGTCGGGCTGGCCCTGAAGTGCCGGCAGCAGGGGCTGCGCCTGGGCAGCGGTGCAAAGACCGATGGTCAGGAAAGCGCTGAGACTGTATCTAATCATGAATTTCTTTGATGCCTGGATGTCTGGATGAATTTTGTGAAACGCCTTCTACAGCAGCCTGGCTACGTCATTGTAGATCGCCAGCATCATGATACCGCCAATCATCAGCAGACCCATCTGCAGCCCCATGGCCTGGATCCGCTCTGGCACAGGACGGCGTATGATAGCCTCTATGGTGTAATACAACAAATGCCCACCATCAAGCACCGGGATCGGCAGCAGGTTCAGCACACCCAGACTGATACTCAGTATCGCCAGGAACCCCAGATACACCTCAAGCCCATAACTGGCCGTCTCGCCAGCAACCTGTGCGATGGTAATGGGGCCGTTGATGTTCTTCACCGAAATCAGGCCAATCACCATCTTCTTGATCGAATCCAGCACAAAGACCGACTTGTCCCAGGTCTCCTGCAGCGCCGGCCCGATCGCGGTCAGCGGGTTGTAGGATATTTCCCGGCGCATCTCCGGCGGCAGGCTGCCATACAGATCATAGGGCTCCACATACGCACCAATGGTGCCAATTGCCACGCCATCAGCGTCACTGGCCTGCGGGGTCACCGTCAATGCCTGCTCAACCGCTCCGCGTTGGACAACAACATCCAGCTGCAGTTCCGGATGCGCCCGCACCATTTCCACCCACTGGGTCCAGCTTCTGACCGGCTCCCCGCCGGCACTGAGCACCCGGTCGCCGGCCTGCAGGCCGGCCAGCTCGGCGCGCCCGCCAGCCACCACGCCATCAATCACCGGTGGAATTTCGTATTGCACAATGCCCAGTGAAGCCAATGGATTGGGCTCTGCAGTGCGCGATTCCCAATCCTGCACCGGTATCACATAATCGCGCGCATCAACGGCATTGGCGGGTATCGCGCTGACCACAACATTGCCGGTTTCACCCAGGCGATTGAGCAGCTGCATGGTGACCTGCTGCCAGATATTGGTGTCCACGCCATCCACCGCCACGATCTCGTCGCCGGCGCGCAGCCCGGCCGTATAGGCCGGCGAGTCGGTCAGCACGTTGGCGGCAACCGGTGCCACACCCTTCAGGCCATACGCCACATTGATCAGCCAGAACACCACAATGGCGAGCAGGAAATTGGCCATGGGGCCGGCCGCGACAATGGCAAAGCGCTGCCACAGCGGTTTGAAGTTGAACGCCATGTGGCGCTCGGCGTCAGCGATCTCACCCCCGCCGGCCTGGGTATCGTCCTGGCCCAGCATCTTGACGTAACCGCCCAGCGGAATGGGCGCGATGACATATTCCGTGCCATCCTTGCCATGCCAGGTTTTTACGGCCCGGCCAAAGCCGATGGAGAAACGCAGGACCTTCACACCGCAGCGGCGTGCGACCCAGAAATGGCCGAATTCGTGGATGGTGACCAGAATGCCCAGCGTGACTATCAAGGCAAGAATATTGGTAAACAGTGTCTCAAACATAATTACAACCCCGCTGCGATGTCACAGGCAACAGCCCGCGCCTCGGCATCCAGCTGTTGAATCATAGCGATAGAGACCGGCTGGCGACAAGTTATTTGCGCCAGGGTCCCGGAAATAATGCGGGGAATGTCGGTAAACCGGATCTGACCGTCCAGGAACGCCGCCACCGCAATTTCATTGGCCGCGTTCAGGCAGGTCGGGGCAAAACCGCCCTGCCGGGCCGCCTCCATGCCCAGTTCCAGACACGGGAAACGCACCAGATCGGGCGCCAGAAACTGCAGGTCCGGGCTGTTCACCAGGCTCAGGAAATCCGCCCCCGATTCGATGCGCTGCGGCCAGGCCAGGGCGTGCGCAATCGGCACCCGCATGTCCGGACTGCCCAGTTGTGCGAGCACCGAACCATCGCTGTATTCCACCATCGAATGCACGATGCTTTGCGGATGAATCACCACCTCCACCGCTGCGGGCGCCAGATCGAAGAGATAACACGCCTCGATAAACTCCAGCCCCTTGTTCATCATGGTGGCCGAGTCCACGGAGATCTTGCGGCCCATGTCCCAGTTCGGGTGTTTGCAGGCCTGCGCCGGCGTCACCGCGTGCAGCTGATCGACCGGCGTATGCAGAAACGGCCCGCCTGATGCTGTCAGCAACACCTTGCGCACGCCCTGCCCGGCCAGGTTGCCGCGCGTCGACTGGGCAGGCGCCGGCAGACACTGAAAAATCGCATTGTGTTCGCTGTCGATGGGCAGAATCACCGCGCCACTGGCCACCGCCGCCTGCATGAACAGCTCGCCGGCCATCACCAGCGACTCTTTATTGGCCAGCAGGACCTTTTTGCCGCTGTGCGCGGCCGCCAGCGCCGGCAGCAGACCCGCCGCCCCCACAATGGCCGCCATCACCACATCGACCGCCTCGTCCGAGGCAATTTTGCTCAGCGCCTCGGCGCCCCACAGCACCTGCGTCGGCGACCCGGCTTTCTGCAGCTGCAGACGCAGCGCCTCGGCCGCGTCCTCATCGCTGAGCACCGCATACACGGGCTCGAATTGCAGACACTGGCTCAGCAGCAGCGCGGTGTTGCTGTGCGCACTCAGCGCATAGACGCGGAAATGCGGATGGCGCGCGATCACATCCAGCGTGCTGGTGCCCACCGAACCGGTGGCACCCAGGACGGTGATGGCTTGCGTGGCGGGTTGTGAGTCGGAGTGGTTCATAGTACCTCAAGCCGGGCGCTGAGCAGCGCCATGGCGAGCACGAACACTGGCGTGGCGGCCACCAGACTGTCAATCCGGTCCAGTACGCCCCCGTGGCCGGGCAGGCTGCGACCGCTGTCCTTGAGACCACGATGTCGCTTGAGCATGCTTTCAAACAGATCACCGACCACCGAGAACACCGCCAGCAGCAGCGCCGCCAGCAGCAGCACGATCCAGGTCAGCGGTGTCAGCGCCTGGTATTCAGTGTGCACCCAGGTCAGTAAACCCAGCGTCAACAGGGCACAACTGGCGAGTCCGCCCCAGAAACCGGCCCAGGATTTTTTCGGGCTCAGTGCCGGTGCCAGCTTGGCATTGCCCCAGGCCCGGCCCGAAAAATAGGCGCCAATATCGACCACGCTGACCAGCGCCACCAGAATCAGCACCAGCAGCCCGGAGGGCGCCAGCGCCTTCAGGTACAGAAAACCCACCCAGGTCGGCAGCAGACAGGCCAGCCCCATCAGCCCGATACGCCAGCGCGCCTGCCAGTATTCCTGGCGCCGCGGGTAGCGACGCAGGAAGTAAAAAATGCCAATCCAGAACACGATGGCGAGCGTGCTGATGACGGTGACGCCGGTGACATTCAGTGTCAGGCTTGAGGTCAGGAACAGCCCGGTCTGCTCTCTCGTGCCGGTATCCGGCAGCAGCAGGAACCAGATCACCAGCGACAGAATGCCGGTAAAACACAGCACAAACAGCAGTCGCTCACGGTCGCGCACCAGGCCCATCAGGCGGCCCCATTCCAGCAGCGCCGGCAACAGGATCAGGCTCAGGAAGCCGGCGAACATGACCGGTGACAGCCACGCCGTGCCGGCATACAGCACCAGCAGCATGGCAATGGCAGTCAGAACACGCTGTTTAAGCAATCTCTGCCCCCTCGGCGCTGGTAATCTCGTCACTGTCCGACTGTCGACCATAACGGCGTTTGCGGCCCTTGAAATCATCCAGCGCCAGCTGCAGCGAGGCGGCATCAAATTCCGGCCAGTAGGTGTCGCAGAAATACAGTTCAGTGTAGGCAAATTGCCACAACAGGAAGTTGCTGATGCGCTGCTCGCCGCCGGTGCGAATACACAGATCAGGGGGCGGCGCGTCACTCAGGCAGACATGCTGCTGGACGGTGTCCGGGCTGATGTCGGCAGCCTGCAGCATGCCCAGTTGCACTTTTTCGGCGATGCGCTGGCAGGCCTGGCTGATATCCCACTGGCCGCCGTAATCGGCTGCCACCGTGACCACCATGCCGGTGTTGTGTCGGGTCATCGCCTCCACGTCATTCATGTTTTTCTGCAGGCGCGGGGAAAAACTGCCGCGGTTACCGATAAATCGCAGACGCACATTGCGCTCGTGCATCTGCCTGATTTCGTGACGTTGCAGCACACTCAGGAACAGCGCCATCAGGCCGCGCACTTCCTTGTTGGGACGTAACCAGTTCTCGCTGCTGAAGGCAAACAGGGTCAGATGTTCGATTTTGAGATCGGCACAGGCGTAGACGATTTCACGCGCGGCCTCGGCACCGGCACGGTGACCGGCGCCACCGCGCAGGCCCTGCGCCTTGGCCCAGCGATTATTGCCATCCATGATAACCGCAATGTGCCTGGGCAGTCCGGTTGTTGGGGCCTGTTCCACTTAGACGTCTCCTCTCGCATCCATGGCTTGAGCTGCCGTGCTGTGCATGTATCAGATGGACAGCAGGTCTTTCTCTTTAGCGCTGAAGGTCGACTCGACTGCGGCGATATACTTGTCAGTCAGTTTCTGAATGCGCTCTTCGGCACGGTGCTGGTCATCCTCGCTGATTTCCTTGTCTTTGAGAAGGTCCTTGACGGTCCCGTTGGCATCGCGGCGGATATTGCGGATCGCCACCCGGGCATTTTCCGCTTCGCTTTTGGCCTGCTTGGTGTATTCGCGCCGGGTTTCTTCGGTCAGCGCCGGCATTGGCAGGCGGATGGATTCACCGTTATTGGACGGGTTCAGACCCAGGTCCGACTTCATGATGGCTTTTTCCACCTCCGAAATCAGCGCCCGCTCCCATGGCACGATGACCAGCAGCCGCCCTTCTTCGACCGTGATATTGGCCAACTGGTTCAACGGCGTATCGGCGCCGTAATAAGGCACCATCACCGTATCCAGAATGCCCGGGTGGGCGCGACCGGTACGGATTTTGTTGAATGCTATTTCCAGCGAATGCAGGGACTTTTCCATACGCTCACTGGCATCACTGATTATCTCGTCAATCATGCTGATCCCCTTCAGTTGGCGGTTTCGCCACTCGACTCATTCGGGCGTACCACACCAATCAAGGTACCATCGGTCAGGCCCATCACATTATTCAGTAATGATCCCGGCTTCTGCATATTGAATACACACACCGGAATGTCATGGTCACGCACCAGACAGATGGCCGTCAGGTCCATGACCCCCAGCTTTTTGTCCAGCACTTCATCGTAAGTCAGGTAATCGTATTTGATGGCATCGGGCACGCGCAGCGGGTCGGCGGAATACACGCCGTCCACCTTGGTGGCTTTGAGAATCAGGCCGGCATCAATTTCGATACCGCGCAGGCAGGCAGCCGAGTCGGTGGTGAAAAACGGGTTACCGGTGCCGGCGGCAAAAATCACCACATCGCCATTGCGCAGGTGGCGGATCGCGGCACGCCGGTCGTAGTGCTCCACCACCCCGCTCATGGGGATGGCCGACATCACGCGAGTGGAGATCCCGGCCCGCTCCAGCGCATCGCGCATGGCCAGGGCATTCATCACGGTGGCCAGCATGCCCATATGGTCACCGGTGACCCGCTCCATGCCCGCGGCATGCAGGGCGGCGCCACGGAACAGGTTGCCCCCGCCAATGACCACACCGATCTCAATACCCAGGCCCACCAGTTGCCCGATCTCCACCGCCATGCGGTCAAGCACCTTGGGGTCGATGCCAAAATCGGCTTCACCCGTCAGCGCCTCACCACTGAGCTTTAGCAGTATGCGTTTATACTTTTTCTCAGTTTTTGCCATGTCAGTGGTCCGGTCCGGTTTGTCCGGGGACTGAGCCTTGGCTCCGTCCCCTCGCGGTTGTTGGGTGGTTGGCCCGCCCCCTGGCTTCGAGGGGACGGAGCTTGCGCTCAGTCCCCGGCCTGGGGCGACCAGGGCTTACTGCTTTTTAGAGGCAGCAGCCTGGGCTGCCACTTCTTCGGCGAAGTCGACAACTTCTTTCTCGATGCCTTCGCCCACTTCGTAGCGTACAAAGCTCACCACGTCAGCGCCAGCCTTTTTAAGCAGCGCGCCCACGGTCAGATCGGGGTCTTTGACAAACTGCTGCTCCAGCAGGGTGATTTCCGCGACGTATTTGCGAATACGGCCTTCGATCATTTTTTCCACGATCTCGGCAGGCTTGCCACTTTCGGCAGCCTGGGCGGCGTAGATTTCGCGCTCCTTGTCCAGCACATCAGCGGGCACGTCGCTGGCACGCACAACCATCGGGTTGGCAGCCGCGACGTGCATGGCGACATCACGCGCCAGCGCCGCATCGCCGCCTGTCAGCGCGACCAGCACCGCGATGCGGTCGTTGCTGTGAACATAGGTGTCCACCACGTCGGCTTCAACCACGGCCACGCGGCGCAGGTTGATGTTTTCGCCAATTTTCTGCACCAGCGCAGAACGGGTGTCTTCCAGCGCTGCTGCCAGCGTCGCCACGTCGGCTTCTTTTTTATCAAACGCCTGTGTCAGGCAGTCGTTGGCAAAGGCCAGGAAGCTGTCGTCACGGGCAACAAAGTCAGTTTCACTGTTCACTTCAACGATCACACCGTAGCTTTTGTCATCGGCAACACGGGTTTTGACAATGCCTTCGGCAGCCGTGCGGCCGGCTTTTTTGGCCGCTTTCATGCCACTGGCTTTGCGCAGGTCTTCAATTGCCTTGTCCATGTCACCATCGGCTTCCACCAGGGCCTTCTTGCAATCCATCATGCCCAGTCCGGTGCGCTCACGTAACTCTTTAACCATGCCTGCTGTAATGTTCGCCATTTGCGATAGCCTCACTTTGAATCTTGAATTGAAAATGCTGAAAATTTGTTAAAAAAAAGGGCCAAGGCCCCTTTTTTTTCAAGCAGACGGTCTTGCAACCGTCTGCCCTTGGAGTAGGTGTCGTCATGCGGGTGCCGGGGTCGGCACCCTCAGCCACATCAGGCTGGCTTTTCCTCACCCGCTACCGGCGCGTCAGTTGCCGGTGCTTTCTCAGCGGCTGGCGCTTTATCGGCCGCAGGCGCTGTTTCAGCCGCAGGCGCTTTGTCGGCTGCCGGGGCTTTGTCAGCTGCAGGCGCTTTCTCGGCCGCGGCGGCTTCAGCTGCCTCGTCTACTTCGACAAAGTCACTGTCGCTGACCAGGTTACCCTTGGTGCGACCCGCCAGGCAGGCGTCAGCAACGGCGGTGGCGTACAACAGGATGGCGCGCTGGGCGTCATCGTTACCGGGGATCGGGTAATCAATACCGTCCGGGTTGCTGTTGGTGTCCACCACGCCGATCACCGGAATGCGCAGGCTGTTGGCTTCGGTCACGGCAATACGCTCATGATCCACGTCGATCACAAACAGCGCGTCCGGCAGGCCAGCCATGTCCTTGATACCGCCGATGCTGCGATCCAGCTTGTCTTTGGCACGACGACGCATCAGCGCCTCTTTCTTGGTCAGACGCTCAAGCGTACCGTCAGTTTCCTGGGCTTCCAGGTCACGCAGACGCTTGATGGAGCCACGGATGGTTTTGTAGTTGGTCAGCATGCCGCCCAGCCAGCGGTGGTCAACATAGGGCATGCCAGCGCGTTCGGCCTGCTCTTTGATGATCTTGCCCGCGGCGCGCTTGGTGCCGACAAACAGAATTTTCTTGTTGCCGCTGGCCAGGTTCTGAATGGCCGCCAGGGCTTCGTTGAACGCGGGCACTGTGTGCTCCAGGTTAACGATGTGAATCTTGTTGCGGGCGCCAAAGATGAAGGGCTTCATCTTGGGGTTCCAGTAACGGGTCTGGTGGCCAAAGTGGACGCCAGCCTTGAGCATGTCTTTCATTGATACAGTCATGATAATTACCTTATTTCGGGTTAGGCCTCCATACACCCCATGATCTAACCCGCATTCAGTGCTGGTGCTGGCAAGCTGCCCCGAAGCGGGAAGTCAGAGCAGGGTCTGATCAACCTGCTCCGAACCATCTTGCCAGCACATCCTCTGCCAGTGATGATCACGGGCAGAGCGCTGAAATTGAGCACCCAAGAACATGTGTCGGTGCATGTGTGACGTTAAGTTTTAAGTGTCGCTGCGGGCCGGATCCTGCCGGTGGCAAACACCCGATTTTGCAGCGGGCGCATTTATACCACAACCCACACCCTACATAAAGCAAAACTGCGCGCAAATGAGAGATTTACAGGGTTTTCAGCGGATCTGGCCGGTGGATGGAATCCGGGCGCCGATCTCGGTTACCATCCATATTCTGGATTCTGTTTGCCACCCCCGCCGTAGAGGAGTCGTTATGCACAATCACATTCACCGGAACCGCCGGGCCCTTGCTGGCCGTGTTGACAGGCTCAGCTGGCGATCCACTGCGCTGGGTCTGCTGCTGACCATGGCCGCCGTCGCCTGCTCCGGCGGCAGCACCGAGGTGCAGGCACAGCATGCGGTCATCGCGATCTATCATCATGTGTCCGATTCAACGCCCCGCTCCACCAGCCTGACTGCGGCCGAGCTGCGCACCCAGCTGGAGTACCTGCGCGACAACGAGTTTGAGGTCTGGCACCTGGATCGCGTGATCGACGCGCTGCAGAACCGCGAAGACATGCCCGAGCGGGTTGCGGTGCTGACCTTTGATGACGCTTACGAATCGATCTATACCACGGGCCTGCCGATGCTGCAGGAGTTCGGCTACCCGATGACGCTGTTTGTCAGCACCCAGCCCGTCGACGACAACCAGAACGGTTACCTGAGCTGGGAGCAGATTCGCGAGATGTCTGATGCCGGCGTCATCATCGCCAACCACCTGGTGACCCACCCGCACATGATTGATGCCCTGCCCGGCGAGAGCAATGCCGAGCGTCTGCAGCGCATGCGCGACGAACTGCTGCATGCGCAGCAACGCATTCGCGAGGAAACCGGGCAGGATCACAAGATCGTGGCCTATCCCTACGGCGAGTTCGACAACGCTATCACCGACATGGTCGAGGAACTGGGTTATGTCGGCCTGGCGCAGAACTCCGGGGCGGTCGGTTATCACTCGGATTTCACGGCCCTGCCGCGCTTTCCGCTGGCCGGTTTCTACGCCGACATCGAATCGGCATCCACCAAGCTGCAGAGCCTGGCCTTTGAGGTCAAGGTGCAGGCGCCGCGCTCACCGATCACCGACAGCCGCCGGCCTGCCGTCACCCTGCAACTGGCCGGTGACTTCAATGTCTCGCAGCTGGGCTGCTATGCCGGGGGCGAACCGCTGCAGCTGGAGTGGATTGACCGCGACGCCGTGCATTTCACCATCCAGCCCGCCGAAGGCCAAAGCTTCGATGCGCGCCGTTTCGGCTACATCTGCACCGCCCCCAAACGCGGCACCAACCGCTACTACTGGTTCAACAAATTCTGGACCCGCCCCACCCCCACCAACGCGGATTAGGAAGAATGGGGGAAAAAGAATGGGAAAGAATGGGGACGGAGGCAATACTTTTCAGGAAAAGTATTGCCTCCGTCCCCATTCTTTTTTCATTCTTTCAGCTTCGATCAAAGGCGTGCAGGCGATTGACGCGGATGATGTCCTGCAGTTCGTGGACGTACGCCATGCCGCGCTGGGAGTAACGCGTCAGCCCGCGAGCGAGGATCATTGAATCCAGCGGACGGCCCTGCGCGCGCATATCAGCGCGCATTTCCCGCATTTCAGCATAACTGTCATGGGTATTCAGATTACGCAGGTAGGCGCGAACCGAGCCCTGCACCGAACCGAAGCTGCGCACTTCATGACTGGCATCACTGCGACGTCGCTCCGGCACCAGGCCACAGCCCTCATTGAAGCACCACTGGCCAAAAATGTTGTTGCCCTCCCGGGCAAAGCGCGACGTACCCCAGGCCGACTCGTTCGCCGCCTGTGCCATCACCAGCGACATGGGGACAATATCGACCCGGCGCAGCAGTTCGCGGATCAGTTCACGATCAGGCAGGTCAGCCTCATCAAGCCGGTACTCGGCGACGATGCTGTCCAGCTCGGTCTGCTCTACCGCGCTCAGTGGCTCTCCGGCACGCACGATTTCCGCCAGCGGCAGCAACCGTGACCGGGTTTCGCGGACGCGTTCGTTTTCTTCCTCAATGTAGGCATACAGGAAGGCAAAAAACGCCTCTTTGCGCGTGCTGGTGTCCGTCACCGCCTCAAAATCAGGCAACAGTGCAACATCGTCAGTCGGCACCGGCTGTGGTTGCGGCTGCAGTACCAGTTCATGGGTAATCACGGAGGTCTGTCGGTATTGCGCGAAGGCAGTCAATGTGAACACAGCGACGGCAGCGATGGTTCCTGTGCGCGCAAGCGCCGGCAATCTCGGGTGTCGGAGTAAATCAAGCATCGTTCCTGGCCTCTGGTGTTGACGTCAATTAAAGCTAAGGTTGATGATTATTGTTTTACTCTTATCCAGACGTATCACTAGCGTATTTTAGTCCGCGAAATTCCTGCCTGCTGGCGGATGTCCCGGAAGCTGATGGGCGGCACCTTAACGGAAAATATCGCCTTTAGCAAGAAACTCACGTCATTTGCGCCCTATTTTGCCCGGGCATACCCAATATATTGCGGCATCAATAAAGCCTTGCCACTATATATGGAACAGCGCTCAACCCGGCTGACTGCCGCCCCGACAATTGGGAGAATCCGGCGCGCCCTGCTGATTCACCGACCACTCCGCCGGCGTGTAGGTATGCAGGGCCAGGGCATGCACGCCCTCACGCAACTCCTGCGCCAGCACACCGTACAGTTTCTGGTGCCGCTTGACGGCATTGAGTCCGTCAAAACAGGCGGCCACCACAATCAGCTTGAAGTGTGACTCAGTCGCCGGGCCACTGTGCATGTGGCTTTCATTGATGATCTCGTAGTGCACTGGCTGGATCTGCGCCAGCAGCTTGTCATTGATTCGTTCATGCAGGGTGGTCATATAAGCAACGGCTCCTGTTGGGATTTATGGGAGGGTTTATGGGGATTTATGGGGACGGAGTCAAGGATTTATGGGGACGGAGTCAGGATTTATGGGGACGGAGTCAGCAGGATTTATGGGGACGGAGTCAATACTTTGTGCCAAAGTATTGACTCCGTCCCCATAAATCCTCCCCCATAAATCCCCATAAATCCGGTCCCGTGCTATGATGCGCGCCCATGAAGGACGCAAGCACATGAAGATCAACTGGTACCCCGGACACATGTTCAAGGCCAACAAAGAGTTGGCCAAACTCATGCAGCAGATCGATGTCGTCATCGAGGTGCTCGATGCGCGCATGCCTGCAGCCAGCGCCAATCCCATGCTGGAGAGCATGCGCAGCAAGCACCACAAACCCTGCGTACACGTGCTCAACAAAGCCGATCTGGCCGACCCCAAAGCCACCGCGGCCTGGATCAACTACTTTAACAGCAAACCCGGCAGCGCCGCGCTGATCAATGGCAAGGACCAGCTGCTCAGTGTGGAGAACCTGCTCTGGCAATGCCAGCGCCTGGTCGGCCAGGAACAACGCAAATACAACGCGGTCATCTGCGGCATCCCCAACGTCGGCAAATCCACGCTGATGAACCAGATCGCCGGCCGCAAGCTCGCCAAAACCGGCAACGAACCTGCCGTCACCAAGGCCCAGCAGCGCATCAAACTCAATGAGCAGTGGTACCTGTTTGATACCCCCGGCGTGCTCTGGCCCAAACTCGAAGATCAGCACGCCGCGCACCGTCTGGCGTGCGCCGGCGCCATCCGCAACACCGCCATCGTATTCGAGGATGTTGCCTTTTATGCCGCCGAATTCCTGCTGCGCGATTTCCCTGACTCCCTGAAGAACCGTTACGGCATGGACACCCTGCCCGATGATGCCGAACAGTTCATGACCGAACTGGCCGGCAAACGCGGCTGCCGCGGCCGCTACGGCGGTGTCGACTGGCACAAGGTGTCGGAAATCCTGCTGCACGATTACCGCGAAGGCCGCCTCGGCCGCCTGACCCTGGAACAGGCCCCGCCCCCCATTGTCCATGCGGCGAAGGCCACCACGATAAGCAGCCCTGAGCCCATAAACAGCCCTGAGCCCGAAAACAGCCCTGAGCCGATAAACAGCCCTGAGCCTACAAACAGCCCTGATAGCGAAACACCCACAACGACATGAGCCAAACGAACAAACTCAAGGACTTTGCCCCCGGCCAGCGCTGGATCAGCGACACCGAGCCCGACCTCGGCCTGGGCATGGTCACCGAAACCGACCACCGCACCGTCACATTCGATTTCAGCGCCGTTGACGAATCCCGCCGCTATGCCCGCGACGCCGCGCCGCTGACCCGACTGGTGCTCAACGTCGGCGACCCGCTGCAGCTGGGCGAGGTCAAAGTGGAAATCACCGGCATCGACGTCACCGCTGCCGGCACCATCAACTACCAGGTGCGCATGCCCGAAGGCGACGTCAAACCGCTGCCCGAGACGCTGTTGCCCGACAACCTGAGCATGAACCGCCCGCTCGACCGGCTGATGTCCGGCCAGTTTGACCCGGCGCACTGGTTCCACCTGAAACAGCAAAGCCTGGCATTACTCGGCCAGGCCCAGGCCAGTGGCCTGATGGGCCTGTGCAGCGCCCGCGCCGAACTGATCCCCCACCAGCTGTACATTGCCGACGAGGTCGCCCGGCGTTATGCTCCGCGCGTGATGCTCGCCGATGAGGTCGGCCTGGGCAAAACCATCGAAGCCGGTCTGATCCTGCAACAGCAACTGGTCAGTGGCCTGTGCCAGCGCGTGCTGATCATCGTGCCCGAACCCCTGCTGCACCAGTGGCTGGTGGAGATGCTGCGCCGCTTCAATCTGCACTTTACCGTGCTCGATGCCGAACGCTGTCAGGCGCTGACCGACAGCGGCGAAAGCGACCCGTTCAGCAGCACGCAACTGGCACTGTGCCCGATGTCCCTGTTCACCGACAGTCCCGGGCGCATCGAGCAGGCTGAAAACGCCGGCTGGGACCTGGCCATCGTCGATGAGGCCCACCATGTGGAACTGGGCGCCGAGCAGGAAGCCGACCCCGCCTACCTGGCGCTGAGCCGCCTGGCCGCGGCCAGCAAAGGCCTGCTGCTGCTGACCGCCACCCCCGAACAACTGGGTCATAAAAACCATTTTGCCCTGCTGCGCCTGCTCGACCCGGCGCGCTTCAATGACTACGCGGCGTTTGTCAGCGAGCAACAGCATTACCAGGATATTGTAAGCAAAATCAGCAGACTGGACAGGGATAGCGCCAAAGTACGTGAACTTCTGGATCAGCACGGCACCGGCCGTATCCTGTTCCGCAATACCCGCCGCGGGCTGACGGGGTTCCCGGCGCGCAAGCTCAACGCATGGCCGGTTGCTGCCGCTGACGACCAAGCCGACAACCTCCAAGCGGAGGGCCTGGAACACGACCCGCGTGTGCAGTGGCTGGTGCAATGGTTACACGAAAATCACGACGGCAAGGTGCTGCTGATCTGCGCCCACGACGCGCTGGCCATGGCGCTGGAAAAACACCTGCGCTTAAGAGTCGGCATCCGCAGCAGTGTTTTCCACCGCCACATGAGCCTGCTCGAACGTGACCGCGCTGCCGCCTACTTTGCCGGTGACAGCGGGGATGCCGCGCGCATTCTGGTGTGTTCGGAAATCGGCAGCGAAGGCCGCAATTTCCAGTTCTGCCGTCACCTGGTGCTGTTTGACCTGCCCACCAACCCCGATCTGCTGGAGCAACGCATCGGGCGCCTGGACCGCATCGGCCAGCAGCACGACATCGAAATCCACGTGCCTTATGTGCGCGGCAGTCGTCAGGAAGTGCTGTTCCGCTGGTACCACGAAGCGCTCAACGCTTTTGCACAGGTGTCCCGCGCCGCCTACCGGCTCTATCACGACCTGCAGCCACAGTTGCAGGCGCATCTTGATCACGCCGATGCCGACAGTGCGGCGTTCCGGACGTTTCTGGCAGACGCGGCGCAGCAGAACGACAAACTGCAGCAGGACCTGGAACAGGGCCGCGACCAGCTGCTGGAACTGAACTCCTTTAACGCCGACCGTGCCGCCGAGCTGCTGCACAGTATCCGCCAGTTTGAAAAAGACTGTTCCCCGCAGGACTGGCTGCTCAGCGTGCTCGACAGTTACAGCGTCTACTACGACCAGAACAGCGACGGCAGCGTCAGCATCATTCCCGGCGAAGACATGCTGTTGCCGGTTTTTCCCGGCCTGCCCGATGAAGGCTTTGAAGCCTGTTTCCAGCGCCGCCACGCCCTGAGCCGCGAAGACCGGGTATTCCTGAGCTGGCAACACCCGATGATCACCGGGGCCATGGACCTGATCATCGACAGCCATCAGGGCAAGGCCGCCGCCAGCGTCTATATCGACGAGCACGGCTGGCCCGCACCACGCTCGCCAATCATTCTGCAGTGCCTGTACCGCGTCAAGGTCAGCGCCCCGGCGCACCTGCAACTGGCCAAGTACCTGCCTGCCACCAGCCTCACCCTGACCGTGGCCCTGAATCACCGCGATGAAGCCGCCCGGGTGACACTGGCGGACAACATCGGTGATGCCCTGCGCCACCCCAACAAGGCGGCCACCCGGGAATTCATGCAGGAGCATCAGAAGACCCTGCAGAGCCTGCTCACGCACGCCAACCTGCAGGCCGCCAAACAGTGCCAGGCCACCATCGACCAGGCCAGCCAGCGCATGCTCGCCAGCCAGACCGGTGAGATCAAACGCCTGCTTGCATTAAAGGCCAACAATCCCAATATCAGGCAGGAAGAGATAGACTACCTGAAAGAACAGACGCTGGCCCTGCACCAATGCCTGGGCAAAGCGGAGGCCGAACTGGTCGCGATCCACCTGATCATCAACCCCAAACAGGAATGAATATGAGCCAAACGCCCACCCGGAGTCACGCCTCGTTCAAATGGCTGCGCAGCCAGAGTATCCCGTCGCTGCAGCTGGACATGCACGAATTCGAACATGAGCGTACCGGCGCCCGGCACTATCACCTGGCCGCCGACAACCCGGAGAACGTGTTTCTGGTCGCCCTGCGCACCCTGCCCATGGACTCCAGTGGCGTCGCTCATATCCTGGAACACACCGCGCTGTGCGGCAGCCAGCGCTACCCGGTGCGTGATCCGTTCTTCATGATGATCCGGCGCTCGCTCAATACCTTCATGAACGCCTTTACCAGCAGCGACTGCACGGCTTATCCATTTGCCAGCAAAAATCGAAAAGACTTTGACAATCTTCTGCAAGTCTATATGGATGCTGTGTTTTTCTCGAATCTGGACGAGTTGGACTTTGCCCAGGAAGGTCATCGCCTGGCCTTTGCCGAAGACGACAATGCCGACAGTGACCTGACCTACAAGGGCGTGGTCTACAACGAAATGAAAGGCGCCATGAGTTCGGCCACCGCGCGTCTGTGGCAGAGCATGAGCAGCTACCTGTTCCCAACCTCCACCTACCACTACAACAGTGGCGGCGAGCCCTCGCACATCCCGGATCTGAGCTATGATGACCTCAAGCATTTTTATCAGACCCATTATCATCCCAGCAACGCCATCTTCATGACCTATGGCGACATCCCCGCCCATGAGCATCAGGCCAAGTTTGAAGCGCTGGCGCTGAAGCGTTTTGAGCGGCTGGACATCCATCTCAGCGCCAAGGACGAGAAACGCTACCTGGCACCGGTCAGAGTGCAGGAGAGTTATTCGGTGGATGTTGAAGACGGTGTTGAGGACAAAACCCACGTGGTGCTGGCCTGGCTGCTGGGCAAAAGCACGGACCTGGAAGCGCTGTTCAAGGCACAGCTGTTGAGCGCGGTGTTGCTCGATAACAGTGCCAGCCCCTTGCTGGAGGCGCTGGAGACCACCGAGCTGGGCAAATCACCCTCTCCGCTGTGTGGCCTGGAAGACAGCAACCGTGAGATGAGTTTCCTGTGTGGCCTGGAAGGCTGCGCGCCCGATGCCGCCAACCAGGTCGAACAGATGATCCTCGACACCCTGACCCGGGTCGCCGAGGACGGCGTCGATGCCGACCAGGTGGAAGCCGCCCTGCACCAGCTGGAGCTGCACCAGCGCGAAATCGCCGGTGACAGCTACCCGTATGGGCTGCAGCTGATGATGGCCGGCCTGTCGACAGCGGTGCACCGGGGTGACCCGATCAAGCTGCTGGACATCGAGCCGGTGCTGGTGCAATTGCGCGAGGACATCAAGGACCCGGACTTCATACCCGGCCTGATCCGTGAGCTGATTCTCAACAACCCCCACCAGGTGGTGCTGACACTGACGCCGGATACCGAGATTGCCCGGCGAGAGGCCGAGGCGGAAGTCGCCCGCCTGCAGGCCATCAAAGCCAGCCTGAACGAGGCCGACAAGGCCCGCATCATTGATCAGAACCAGCGTCTGGCCCAGCGCCAGGTGCAGGAAGATGACCCGGACATTCTGCCCAGGATCGGCCTGGAGGATGTGCCCGCCGAGCTGCCGGTGATCCATTCCGAGCAGCTGCAGTGCGCCGGCGCCCCGCTGAGCTGGTACGCCCAGGGCACCAACGGCCTGTGTTACCAGCAGATCATCGTCGATCTGCCCAATCTGGACGAGGAACTGCTGGCCGTGCTGCCCTGGTACACCAGCTGCCTGGCCGAGCTGGGCGTAGGTGACAAAAGCTACGCCGAGGTGCAAGCCTGGCAGGCGGCCGTGTGTGGCGGTGTCAACTGCTACGCCAGTGTCCGCGCGACGTCCTACGATGAACAGCAGAGCAAAGCCATTCTGGTGATGTCGAGCAAAGCGCTGACCGCCAAACAGGCAGAGATGACCGAGCTGCTGTACGACACCTTCTTCAACGTGCGCTTTGATGAAAGCAAACGCATCCGTGAGTTGCTGGAGCAGATCGCGGCGCGGCAACAGAGCAGCGTCACCGGTCGCGGTCACAGCCTGGCCGTCTCACTGGCGTCCAGCGGCATGAGCCCCACGGCCCGGCTGAGTCACAAATTCTCCGGCCTGCAGGGGATCAAAACCCTGAAGGCCATGACCCGGCAGTTGAAAGATGAGTCGTACATGGCGGCGCTGCTGGACAAACTGTCGCGCGTTCATGAACAGATCATCAAGGCGCCCCGCCGCTTCCTGCTGATCGCCGAGGAACCGCATCGCGACACCCTGCTGGCGACCCTGGAGTCCACCTGGCGCCAGGCGCCGGCGGTGTCCGACGCCATCGAGCCGCTGCAACTGACGCCGACGCGCGAGGTGGTCAGAGAGCTGTGGACCACCAACACCCAGGTGCATTTCTGCGCCAAGGCCTACGCGACAGTACCCGGCGGTCACCCCGACCACCCCGCGCTGTCAGTGCTGGGTGGCTTCATGCGCAACTCGTTCCTGCACCGGGCGATTCGTGAACAGGGCGGCGCCTACGGTGCCAGCGCCGATCAGGACGGCGGCTCCGCCTCCTTCCGCTTTTTCTCCTACCGCGACCCGCGGCTGGCAGACACCCTTCGCGACTTCGACGCCGCCATCGACTGGGTGCTGCAGGAAGATCACCACGAACGGCTGGTCGAAGAAGCCATTCTGGGCGTCATCAGCAGCATGGACCGCTCGGTATCACCGGCCGGCGCCGCCAAACAGGACTATTACAACACCCTGTTCGGCCGCACCCGCGAAGCCCGTATGGCCTTCCGCAAAGGCGTGCTGGCGGTCACCCTCGCCGACCTCAAACGCGTCTGCGCCCAGTACCTGAAACCCGAGAACGCCAGCATCGGCGTGGTGTCCAATACCCAACAGCAAGCCGTGGCCGACAAACTGTCCCTCAACGTCAACACCCTCTAAAGTATGGGGACGGAGGCAATACTTATGGGGACGGAGGCAATACTTTTTGCCGTTTAAAAGATTTTTTTAAAGTTCTGGGAACTTCATACGAAACAGTGAGTCTGAGTAAGTGTAGGTAGATTGCAGACAAAATTGTGGGTTTTGTTTCATTTATCTCTCCCTTGATAGTAGTATGACTCTGAGCCCGGCCTAACCCGCCGGGCTTTTTTTTGCGCTTACCTCCTGGCTCAGGCCACCAGCACGTTCAATAGCTGCACCACGAAGACCCCGACTGCAAGCGTCAATATCAAACTCAAAAAGGTTCCCATCAACAGGTACTCAGCCTTAGCGTGGTTGTCCGTGTCCTTGAACCTGTAAGCCGCCTTCAATACAAGAATGAATCCCACCGCCGCATACTGATCAAGCAGGATGAATGTGAGTATCAGTATCCGCTCCATGTAACCAATCATGGCGCCGGCGCGTACCAGCGACCCATCCTCGTCAAATTGTTGAGCGGGGCTCCATTGCGCCAAAAACATTTTGATGAACATTGAAGCGGGTTTTAACAACAGGAAATAGGCAATACAGATAATTAACGCGTCGGAAGAAAAAACCCAACTCCAGATCCAGCTTCAAGTGTCAGTCAGGTTTTTTGCCATAGGCCATCTCCGTTAACGTGGCCATATCCCGAATATACGCATCCACCAGATTCGCTTTGGCTCGCTGCAGCGTCAGTGTCACTGTCGGTCTGCTGACCCCCAACCTGTTTGCTACTTTTTGCTGGGAGTCTCTGTGACTTAAATAATCCGAAAGGATTTCGGCCTCGCGTGCTGTCCAGCCGTTGACAATATCGTCGATGAAAAGAGCAGCCAGGGCAGCCGCAGTCTGAAAGCCCACCATGTTTTTGCCCACAATGATGCCCAGACGATTTTTGCCGAGGCTATCCAGGCAGCGTCCCGAATTGGCGTGAACCGTGCTGTTATCGCCCACCTTGACACCGCTGTTCACGCCCAATGCGATGGCGATGCGTGCATCCCAGCGCTCAGTGCTGCCAGGGCTCGCTGCGATCAGCCTTGCACGTATCTGAAGTACCGCCTCATATGCGTCAGTAGCATTGGGTATCGTTAACTGGAACCCGTCACCGCGGTAAACGCTGGTATGGGCTCCATAGCTTCCTCTCATTGCCGCCAGACTCTCATCCAATCGGTGACGAAATGCGTCCGGCTGCGCTACGCCAGTCGAATTCACGAGGTCTCCGGTAATCACTGCTAACAAAGGCATACAATGTAATTCAACAAAAACATAGCATTAATGTAGCCTAATTAATAAACAAAGTAAATTAGTATCTTATATAGGCTACATATACAAATAGTAGCATTTATAGGCTACTTATATCCAAATCACCTTGCATTGGCCGCCGCCACCGCTAAAATAGCGCACAAGCCATCAAATCAGGCCATGAAGATTCCAGAGGAGCGTTTCACATGTCAGATAAATTCGCCGAAATAGTCAAAGAAAAAATGGCCGAGATCAAGAAGCAGCGCGATCAGGATAACGGCAAAACGGCACCGGAGATCAGGATCAACCGCGAACCGGAAGCCGGGAACAAAACCGACAAACCAGTACAGCACTGATTTACAGCCGCCACATAATTCATCGAATAATCCGGATCGGTTTAAAACACCACTTTAAACCAAACCGGTTTAATCCATCAGCCTGCCACGTTCCCCGGCGCCTCCTCCGGCCGGCTCGGTGCCCGCCAGCGCCGGAATACACTCGGGTGAATGGCCTCCCCTAACGCCCCGGTACCAATCTTGCGTAACCGCGGCATGCCGGTGAGCGGGGTTTTGTACATCGCAGACAGGGAGTCGCGCAGCTCACCAAACACATTCGCATCAATGCGCTGCTTCAGATAATGCGGGTCAAGCACCAGACCGTGTCGGCCAGCCGCCTCCAGCATCCACAACAACGCCTGATCGGACAGCCCGGCATCGGCATACCCGCCGCCGACATTGGAGTGTACCCCGGCGAACCAGACCTGCTCGACGGTTTCGCATTGTGGTGGGCACGGCGGCTGCCACAGCGACGGCTCAAAGGGCGCGCGCTGTTCATTGATGGCCAGCGCATGATAGGCATGCCGCACATTGTCACCCAGGCAGACATCATGAAAACTGTGCCTTGAGCGGGTCAGCCAGCCCAGCGGCCCCTTGGTGGGCAGCCCCATGGCGCCCACCGTGTCCCAGACCCCGAGAAAATGGACATCGCCGGGTAACGACTGGTATTTCGCCCGGAACGCCTGTCCCGCCCGGTGACGTTTGTCAGCATCATGGATGCGATACACCTGCGCGGCCTCATCAGCGATGGCCATGGCCTGCTGTTGCCGTGACTGCCGATCTCCAGCGCTCGCGCCCTGTTCACGGCAAGGCGGGATCCCGCACACCGACAGCATGCCCGCCAGGCTGCGCACGGTAAACGCGCCGCGACTGAACCCGAACAGAAACAATCGATCATCCGGCCGGTACTCGGTCAGCAGCCAGGCATAGGCCTTGCGCATATTGCCAAACAGCCCGTTGCCGGCCATGCCTCCCCACAACTTGTCGACCAGGCCGTCGGTACCCACGCCGGTATCGTAGTACCGCAACTGCTCAACCTGCGGCGCCTTGTTCAGCACCGCCCGCACCGCTTTGACCACATTGCTCGGCACCTGCCGCTGCCGATCGACCTGATCGGGTTTGTTCCAGGTGCCATCGGCACCGATCACGATGTTGCGCACAACAAAAGCTCCCTTTTCTCCTGTTGTAGACCATTTTTGTGAGGAAAGCGAAAGAATGGGGACGGAGGGGAAAGAATGGGGACGGAGGCAATACTTTGAAAAAGTATTGCCTCCGTCCCCATTCTTTTTGGCACTGTTGTGGCCCGTGCGCACCAGCCGGGGGCGGGCCAGGGGGCAAAACCGCCGGCACTGAATGTGTGCGTGTGCCATGGCCAAAAAGACGCAAGTGCAACATAAAAGTGCTTATCTGCTGACAGCGGTCTTAGCGGCGATGGGTGGCACACACACTTTTTCGTTAGTTAATAAAATATTGACGAATAAGTGACAACATCACCCTACCTCATCGTGACCTGTGTTTTCATGCCCTGATTTTGCGCATCAATCCAGCCCTCAACGTTGGCACGGAAAATGCGGATATCACTGCGAAGGTTTACCAATGCTTCATTCCAGATACGCATTGCACTAAAACAATATCGCACTGATGAGGACATACCATGCCAGCCCACGACAGCAGAAAAAGACTTCCGCACAAAGCCAATCTACTCTCCGCCGCTATCTCCATGGCCTTGTTTCCGATGACGTCGTCATTGTACGCGCAGGACGGCGCGGACCAGCCGACCCTGGAAGAGGTTGTTGTCACAGGGTCACGTATCACACGCTTTGAAGGTGACTACTCAGCCCCCGTTCTGTCGCTCGGCGCCGAACAGCTGGAGCAGTCCGGTGCCACCAATATCGAAGACTTCATCAGTGAAGTAGGCGCGCTGGTGGGCTCCTCAGGTTCGTACGAAACCCAGGGCACCGACGGCGGCTCGCAGGTCGGGGTTAACGCACTGAACCTGCGTAACCTCGGCAACAACCGTACCCTCACCCTGGTCAATGGCCGGCGCCACGTCAGCGCCCTGGCCACCGGCGAGCCACTGGTCGACACCAACACCATCCCCATCGCGCTGATCGAACGGGTCGACGTACTGACCGGGGGTGCGTCCGCGGTCTACGGTGCCGATGCCGTATCTGGCGCCGTCAACTTTGTATTAAAAGACGACTTCGAGGGTGTCGCCGTGCGCACCCAGGGCGGCATGTCTGACGAAGGCGACGCCGAAGACTTTTTTGCCTCCTTTGTGTTCGGCACCAACTTTGACGGCGGCCGCGGCAACATCACCTCCAGCTATGAATTCCGCAAGCAGGAAAGGCTGGAGACCAAAGATCGCGAGTACGGCATTTTTGGCCGTCAGTATCTGAGAAACAATCCCGACGAATACGGCCAGGCCGACGACCCCAACGTACCGGATCGCACACTGACCCCACCCGGGGCGCGCAACTTTACCTACACCGCCCCGGACGGTCGCTATGACATTCTGGGCACCAACCGGGCCACCGGCGAAGTGCTCACCTACCCGTCGTCCATCGCCCTGTCCGCCGACGGCACGCCGTTTGAAGTTGGGCGACAGACCTCCGGTTTTGCACACCTGGGCGGCGACGGTACGCCAACCGCCTACTTTTCATCCTCACTGATTCCCGAACTGGAAACACATTCCTTCAACGTCAACGGCCGTTATGACCTGACCGAAAACCATACCGCATTCACCGAGTTCAAGTTTGTGCGCACCGACGCCGTCAATCCGCGCAGCTCCTCATTTACCACCGTACTTGAGCTCAGCCTTGACAACCCGTTCATTCCAGATGCGTTCAACGACGTGCTGGCCACCATTGATGACCCCAGCATCAACCTGGCGCGCGACGACCTGGAGATGCGCTCGCTGAACGACAATACCCGGGACACCACGCGCCTGGTCGCCGGCTTCCGAGGTGAGCTCACCGACTGGCTGCGTTACGAAGCCTCCGCCAACTACGGCATTACCGACGTCACCGCCCGGCTCAGCAATCAGCGCCTGGAAGACCGCTACTTTGCCGCCCTGGACGCCGTCACCGACCCGGCCACCGGCCAGCCCACCTGCCGCTCCAACCTTGACCCGTCAGCCGTGCCAGCGCACGACTCAGTCGTATCACCCTGGAACCCCGGGGTCTGGGGCGACGCGGCCAACATGACCTTTACCCCCGGGCCCAACAGCGGTTGCCAGCCCTTCAACCCGTTCCTTGACGGGACGCAATATTACTTCACACCCGGCCAGATCAATCCGAACGACCCCAATGGAGCGGCGCAGGCCTTCATCACCAACGCCGGCGTGCCCATCGTCAGCAAGGGTGAAGCCGAACAGACGGTTGTCAACGCATTCCTGTCAGGTGACAGCTCCGGCCTGGGCCTCACATTGCCCGCCGGCGCCATTGATTTTGTGTTCGGCGGCGAGTACCGCGAGGAAAAAATAGCCAATACACCCGACCGTGTGCGCAGCAACCCCAACGGCCTGACGCCGCTGGATTTCACCCGGCCCACCAGTTCCTCCTATGACGTCGCCGAAGCGTTCACCGAAGTCTCAGTGCCGGTCTTTCAGGACCTGGGCCCCTTCATGCAGAGCCTGCGCGTGGACGGTGCGTTCCGTTATTCCGACTGGTCCACCATCGGTGAAACCACCGCCTACAGTTTTGGTCTGAACTGGGCACTGAACGACAGCGTCATCGTACGTGGCTCGCTGGGTGAATCCGTGCGCGCACCCAATCTGGCCGAACTGTTCGAACCCGACAACCAGTCCTCGTTCCGCCCCGACGACCCCTGTGAGGCCGCCAACCTGAATTCACAGACCGCCAACACCGTCGCCAACTGCCGCGCTGAACTGACCGCGCTGGGCCTCGACCCCAATGCCTTTGTGTCTGCCTCACCGGTGGGCCGTCCAGGTGTGCGCGGTGGCAACCCCGGGCTGATGGAAGAAACCAGCAATACCCAGACCCTCGGTGTGGTCTACACACCCCAGTGGATGCCGGGCCTGGTCGCGGCCGTGGACTGGTGGGAAATTGACATGTCACAGGGCGTGCTCTACCCCAGCGACGATGAAATTGTCGAGCGCTGCTACGACCAGCCAACCACCGACAACGCCTTCTGCGAACTGTTTAGCCGCTCAACCACCGGCGCGCTGGTCGGGGTCATCGTCGACCTGGAGCAACGTCCGGTCAACGTCAGCAACCTGTACACCTCGGGTGTCGATTTCAGTCTCAGCTATCCCGTGGACCTGAACAACCTGGGCACACTGTCACTGTCGTTTAACGGGACCTATCTCGACTCGCTGCGCACCCAGCCCACGGTTGAACCCAGGCAGATCGAAGAAGCCGGCCTGGTGGATACGCTGCTCGGCGAACAGGCCCCCGAATGGGTCGCCAACCTGAGTGCCAACTGGCTGCGCGGGCCGTTGTCGGTGACCTACCGCTTCCGCTACCAGAGCGCGCTGAACATCTTTCAGGAAGAGCAACTTCAGCGCCAGCCGGATCTGTCCGATTTCCTGCAGACCAGCGAAGTCTCGGTGCACGATATTCAGGGCAGCTACAACTTCAGCAATGGCTTTGAAGTGTACGGTGGGGTCAATAACATCACCAAACAGGAGCCCGACCCCAGCTACCTGAATCTGCCGGTCGGGCCTCGAGGGCGTGTTGCCTATCTGGGCGTGTCGGCTGATTTCCAGAGCCTGAGCAACCTCAACCCGTTCCGATAGACGCCAGCCGCCGGACGTGTAAAATGACAGGGCTTTTAAGGACCATGTGATTGCGAAGAACTCGGTGATAACGAACAACCACGTGATGACAAGCAACCCTGTGATAACCCGGCTGCATGAACAGGTCGCCCGCGCCCCGGGTGACCTTAACGCCCGCCTGATGCTGGGGTCTGCCCTGTATCAGGCGGGCCTGTTTGCCGAATCGGCAGACGCTTTCCAGGCCCTGCTGGCCCGGCAGCCCGACCATCCGCGGGCACTGTTGTTGCTGGCCCGCACTCTGGCCCGTGCCGGCCAGAAGGCCGATGCGCTGCAGGTACTGGCCCGGGCGCAGCAGGTGGACGCCGGCAATGCGCAGGTCTGGCAGGTGTCGGCGGCGCTGGCCGTCGAGCGCCGCGACTGGCAACAACTGCTGCACATCGCCCAAGGCTGGACGCAGACACATCCCACCGCCGTTGACGCCTGGCAGGCGCTGTCACGCGCCCACTTTGAAGCGTCGTGCTTCAGTGATGCCATCCGCGCCTATGCACCCGTGTTAGACCTGGCCCCCGATAATCCTGCGCATTTGATCGGCGCCGCCCGCCTTGCCATTGCCGCGCAGGGCTACGCGGACGCTCAACAGTATCTCAGCGCTGCCCAGGCCATCACACCTGACGCGCCCGAGCTGCTGTACACCCTGGGCCGCCTGCACCACCTCACTGGCGAACTGGACGCCGCCGAAGCTTACTGTCGCCGCGCCATCGCCGCCCGGCCCGGCTACGCAACTGCCTACGTAGAACTGGGCGCCCTGCGCGAGGGCCGACTCAGCGACGCGGAAATCAACACCATCAAACAGCTGTTCGAGGACCCGGCGGTGCATCCGGAGTACCGGGTCATGCTGGGCTTTACCCTGGGCGACGCGCTGGATCGCCGCCAGCAATACCAGCAGGCTTTCGCCGCCTGGGACCAGGGTAATGCCATCAACCGCCGCATCTCCGAACAGGAAGGCCTGATTTACCAGCCCGCGCTTATTGAAAGTGAACTGGCGCTGTTACCCGCGATATTCGATGACCTGACGGTCGATCTCGACGAACCATTGCTCGACGATCATGCCCCGCCACCGCCCTGCCCGATCTTTGTGCTGGGCATGCCACGCTCAGGCACCACCCTGGTCGAGTCGATCCTGGCCTCGCATCAACAGGTGCACGGCGCCGGGGAGCTGCCCACACTCTATGACATTCACGAAACGCTGCTGGCCGTCGCCCGCCAGCACGGCCCGGACGCTGCGCGAGACAGGGTGCGTACCCAGGCCCGCCATTGGCGGGCACGTTACCTGGCCGCGTTGCCCTCGTGCCCCGGCAAAACCCACATCGTCGACAAACAGCCGCTGAACTTCAGGTCCATCGGCCTGATCCGCCTGCTGTTCCCCGACGCCCCCATCGTGTACACCCAGCGCGACCCGCTGGATGTCGGTTTCTCCATCTATCGCCACAAATTTGCCAAAGACTGGCCGTGCGCGCACCGACTCGCTGATATCGGACACTACTACACGGTTCACGCCCGCATCATGGCGATGTGGCAGGCCCGCCATGCCGACGCCATCCACGTCGCCGATCACGCCGAGCTGGTCAGCGACCCCGAACGCCGGATCCGGGCACTGCTTGCCGCGGCCGGACTGGATTTTCAGCCCGCCTGCCTGGCGCCGCACAAAACCCGTCGCTCAGTGGCGACCTTCAGCGCCGTGCAGGTGCAACAGCCGATCTCCGGCAGCTTCGCCGGCCGTGCACAAAAATACGTTAGACAACTTATTCCATTACAGGATATCTTGGGGTTTAAAGGAGGTGGCGAGGATTAGTTGAACGAGCCGCGCCGCCCCTTTCAAATCGCGGAGAATAATAATGATATCTCTGACCGACGTGACCCGATCCAGCCTGTTTACCGTTTCACTGACTAATGTTGCACTGTGGTTACTGCTGGGCTATTCAGCCACGGCCCACGCACAGTCTCCCAACGCTTTTGGCACGCCCAGTCAAACAGTCCCGCAGCCCTCGGCACTGTCTACCGCCGCCCCCGGGTCCCGTGCCCAGGGCTGGCTGGCGCAGGGCCGCTCCGAAGTGCTGGCCCGCAACGGCATGGTCGCCACCAGTGACCCACTGGCCTCCGAGGCCGGGCTGGAGATACTGCGCAACGGCGGCAACGCCATTGACGCGGCGGTGGCCGCCAGTGCCATGCTCGATGTCACCTCGCCCAACGACACCAGCCTGGCGGGCGATCTGTTTGCCCTGATCTGGGTGGCCAGCGAACAGAAACTGTATGGCCTCAGCGCCGCCGGCTGGGCGCCCGCGGCCTGGACGCCGGCCTACTTCCGCGACACGCTGGGCCTGGACAGCATTCCCTCAACCGGCGTCAACGGCACCACCGTGCCGGGCGCCGTGGCCGGGTATCAGGCCATGCTGTCGCGCTTTGGCACGCTGGGCTTTGCCGAAACGCTGGAGCGCGCCGCAGTGACCGCCGAACAGGGATGGCCCCTTTCCGAGCGGCGTCACGCCGATCTGCTCAGCTCGCTCGAGCGCATCCGCAGCGACCCCGATAGCCGCGCCACCTTCCTGGTCGATGACCAGCCGCCGGCGCTGTACGCTGTTATCCGCAATCCCGCGCTGGCCTCGGCCCTGCGTCTGATTCAGCAACAGGGCGCCGATGCCTTCTACCGCGGTGATATCGCCCGGGCCATCGTGGCCAAGATCAGCGCCGCCGGTGGCGCCATGACCCTGGACGATCTGGCGGATTTCCAGCCCGAATGGGTGGAACCGATCTCGGTCAATTATCATGGCTACGATGTTCATCAGTTGCCACCGCCCGGCCAGGGCTTTGCCGCGCTGAGCATGCTCAACCTGCTGGAAACATGCGCACCGGTGCATGATCTGCGGCTGGCGGACCTGGGCCCGGCCAATCCCGATTACTGGCACTTCATGGTGGAAGCCAAGAAACTGGCCTATTCCGACCTGCTCGCCTACAACGGCGACCCGGACTTCGTCGACATCCCGTTGGACCGGCTGCTGTCCAAGGACTACGCCAGCACCCAGTGCGGGCGCATCGACATGGATCGCGCGACCCTGCCAGCCACCACCGGCGGCATTGACCGGGGCACCATCTACCTGAGCACGGCGGACCGCTGGGGTAACATGGTATCGCTGGTGCACAGTGTGTTCTCCGTCTACGGCAGCGGTGTCACGGTGCCCGATTACGGTTTCATTCTGCACAACCGCGGTGTCGGGTTTACCCTGGAGGATGATCATCCCAACCAGGTGGCGCCGCGCAAACGCCCGTTTCATACCATCATGGCCGGTTTCGTCACCCAACAGGGCAATCCGCTGATGGCCTTTGGCAACATGGGCGGCAGCGTCCAGCCCGAGACCCACGCCCAGCACATGGTCAACATGATCGACCTGGGCATGAACGTGCAGATGAGCACGGATGTGGCCCGCTTCACCCATCACCAGAACCGCAATGTGCTGTCGCTGGAGCGCGCCCTTTATGATCTGGTCGGGCAGGCCCTGAGCAGCAAGGGCCACGAGGTGCGATCGGTGGATGGCAGCGCCGTGGGCGGCTACAACGCCATTCTGTTTTCCCGCGACCCAAACCTGCCGATGCCCCGGCCCGACGACCACGATACCCCGGTCAACGGCATCTACCGCGCCGGCTCCGATCACCGCAAGGACGGCCAGGCCGCCGGCTGGTAACGGCCTGATCGGCTACGTCAAATGACTGAGCCGGTTACGTCATGCGTGGCACAGCCACAGAACCGGCATTGATGTTGCAATAACATTACAGGAAACGACGCCAAACCCGGCAAATGCGGCGTTTGGCGGCATCCGGCGCTTTAATGTAGTGCCAGATGACCCAAGAGCGACTTGATGTAGTGCAAAAATCTGACGTCCCAACAGAGCGAGACAACAATGAAACAGACTGACGCTGGCGCAGACCCGGACTTCCAATCCAACACGACAACAGAATTCGGCAACAAAAATCGGCAACAAAGGGGTGGAAAATGAAAATACGTATGCTTGCGCTGGCCGCATCGTTGGCGGCCACTGGCGTCGCCAATGCACAATGGGACACCGTCGTTGGTGACGTCGGTGTTATCGAAGGTTTTGACCAGCACTGGGTTACCGTGCGCCGCGGCGACACGGTGTTTCTGGTGGATGTTGACGAAGGTGTCATCGCCGGGACGCTCAGCGTGTCCAGCTTCTCGCCGGCACTGGCACCGCGCATGGAAGCCGGCCTCATTTACGGCTACGGCAGTTACTACTCCCGCGGCAACACGGGCGACCTGACCAACGTGGTCACGGTCTACGATGCCGCTACCGCGTCCGCCATCAGTGAAGTGGAAATCCCGTCGCTACCGGCGGGCATCGGCCACCCCGGCATGATGGGGCTGGTCAACGACCGCTTTGCCGTGGTCTGGAATATCACACCTGCCACCTTTGTCAGCCTGGTAGACATCGAATCGGAAACCTTTGTCGGTGAAATATCGCTGCCGAGCTGCTCAGGTGTCTATCCCCAGGCCCGCGGCTGGATATCAGTCTGCGGTGACGGCACCGCCCAGTACATTGAACTGAATAACGCCGGTCAGGAAACCCGTCGCGTTCAGAGCGATTCGTTCTTCGACGTGTTCACCGATCCGGTCTACGACTATTCGGTACCGGCCGCTGATGGCTGGATGTTCATGTCCTTTGAGGGCCTGCTGCGCAAGGTTTCCCTGGTCGGCGACCGGCTCCAGGTCTCCGATACGTTTGACATCAACCCGGAATCTGATGGCATCCCTGACGTTAACGGTGTCATGCCCCGTCCTGATGACAACTGGCGCATCGGCAGCTATCAGCCGTTCGCCTATCACGACGGCGAAGCGCTGCTGGTCACGTTGATGCATGAAGGCGGTGGTCAGGAAACCTTCGAGAAAGCCGGCACCGAAGTCTGGGTGTACAACATGGAGACGGGCAACCGCGGCATCCGTATCGAGCTGGGTGATGACATCACCGCGCGCGGCGTACTGCTGACCCCGGGCGCCGACCCGCTGATGGTGCTGGCCACCAGTGATGGCCTGCAAGTGCGCGACCCGCGTACCGGCCGCCTGCTGCGCACCGTCGAAAACATCTCCGGCACCATACAGGCACTGTATGAAGGACTGCAATAATGCTTGATCCATTGCTGACCATCGTTATCGCCACCTCGCTGGCGTTGCTGTTCCTGCTGGCGGCCCGGCACAAACTCAGTGCTCACCGCCGCTTCGAGGCACAACTGGCCGCCTACCGGCTGCTGCCCGACTCGCTGATATCCCCGGCGGCACGCGTGTTGCCGTGGCTGGAGATTGCGGTGGCCATCAGCCTGCTGTTTGCCATCACCCGTCCGGTCGGTGCCCTGCTGGCCGCCACGTTGCTGGCGACCTATGCACTGGCCATGGGCATTAACCTGAGCCGCGGACGCTCACAGATCGACTGCGGTTGCGGTGACACACCCCAGCCACTGTCGGGCCTGCTGCTGCTGCGCAACTGCGTACTGGCCATTGGCGCCCTGCTGTTGCTGGCACCGGTCGCCACACGCCCTCTGAACATGGTGGATATGCTGTTTGCGGTGCTGTTTGTGGCCGCCTGCTCACTCAGCTACACGATGTTCGAACAGCTATCCCGAAATCACACCCTACTGACAGATAAGGAGTAAGCCATGAGCAACGCTTTGGCCGCTACATTGATTCTACTAACGCTCGTGGTACTGGCTTTGATATTTGCCGTTATCGCACTGGCCCGACAGATTGGTATTCTGCATACCCGACTGGCACCCGCCGGGGCGCTGATGACCACAGCCGGCCCCAAGCTGGGCGAAAAAATCACCAACATGTCGATTCCTGACATTCACGGCAAACCGGTCGCCATCGGCGCCTCTGCCAACGGCATCAACGCCGCCCGGGCCCAGTTGCTGCTGTTTGTGTCGCCGACCTGCCCGATCTGCAAGGAACTGGTGCCCACTGCCAAAAGCATGGCCGTGAGCGACAACGTTGACCTGATCTTCGGCAGTGATGGCGGGCAGGCCGAGAGCCACCTGCAGTACATCGAGAAGATGAAACTGCAGGATTACCCCTACATCGTGTCGCTGGAACTGGGCATGCGTTTTGAAGTGGGCAAACTGCCCTACGCAGTACTGATCGACGAGACCGGCGCGCTGCGCTCCAAGGGTCTGGTCAACAGCCGCGAACACCTGGAGTCACTGGTCACCGCCATGCAGAGCGGCTACGAGTCAATTCAGGACTATCTGGTTAAAAAAGGTCATCTGGAAGGGAGTGCATCATGAGTACCCGTCAAGAACTGATTTCACAAATGATCAAAGACCTGGACTCGGTCACCACGGGGGCCATTCGGGTCCTGGCGGCGCGCACGTCCCGGCGCTCGTTCCTGGGCCGCTTCGGGGTACTGATGGCCGGCATGGGTGCCCTGCCCGTGCTGCCGATGTCGCGTGCCTCAGCCCAGCCCGTGCCATCGGGCGCCTCGTCGCCCACACCGTTTCCGCCGGTCGGCAACACCGGACCCGTCAATGGCGTCGCCGATATCAAGGAAATGGGTGATACCGAGAGTTGTGACTACTGGCGCTACTGTGCGTTCAGCGGCTCCATCTGCAGCTGCTGTGGTGGCTCGCTGACCACCTGTCCGCCCGGATCACAGACCGCCACAGTCGCCTGGGTCGGCTCCTGTCACAACCCGACTGACGGCCGAAACTACCTGATCTCCTACAATGACTGTTGTGGTAAAGGCAGCTGCGGCGGCTGCGGCTGCTCGCGCTCGGAAGGCGATCGTCCGGTCTACTTCGCGTCTAAATCCAACAACGTTCTGTGGTGTTTTGGCTCTACCAGCCACGCCTACCACTGCACGCTGGCACTGGTGATCGGTCATGGCGACAGCAACGACCTGCCCTGATCGCCCGTTGGCGGCTCCTCACCGGCTGAGGGCTCCTCACCCGCTGAGGGCTCTATTGGCTTCGCTGTGCCTGTTCTTCGCCCCGGCGATGGCAGGCGCGGCCACGCCGCAGTTCAACTACCTGCTGCACTGCGGCGGCTGCCACATCGAAGACGGCTCGGGCATGGCCAACGTGGTGCCCGACCTGAATGAAGACCTGGGGTACTTCGCCAATTTCCCGGAAGGCCGGGCCTATCTGGTGCGGGTGCCCGGTGCGTCACACTCGCCGCTGAGCGACGCCGACCTGGCGGAGGTGATGAACTGGATGTTGCGCACCTTTGCCGCCGCGGATGCGCCGGAACCTTACAGCGAAGCCGAAGTCACCGCCCATCGCCATGTCCGCATGAACGATGCGCAGGCGGTGCGCCGGCAGCTGCTGGACCTGAAGGCGCGTCCTGACGCGGAAACGTCATCAGTCTCATACGGCAACGAGTCGCACGGCAAAGCGTCACACGACAACATGCCGATGCCGCAGGCGGCTGCCGATCCGGTGTCGTCTGCTGCGCCGCAACCCCGGCCCCTGCCAATGCCAGTGTCCATGCCAATGCCAATGCCCTTGTCCGACGCGCAGCAGCTTGCCCTGGGCGAAGCGCTGTTTTTTGATACGTCGCTGTCGCGTTTTGGCAACCAGGCCTGTGCCAGCTGTCACGATCCGGGGCGGGCGTTTGCCGACCCCCGGTCGCTGACCAGCAGCGCCGGCGGGTCGATCGGCTCCGATGGCACCTCCATCGGCCATCGCAACGCCCCGGCCCTGACCTACATCGCCACCACGCCTGCCTTCTCGCTGCATGACACCACCCAGACTGTCCAGCCCACTCGGCGCCAGGCCAATGCCGCGATCGTGGCGTCGCCGGCCGACCGGATTCGCGGTGGTTTTTTCTGGGATGGCCGTGAGCCAACATTGGCACAACAGGTACTCACGCCCTTCATCAATCCCGGTGAAATGGGTTTGCAGGATCTGTCCGAGCTCGCCGCACGCGTCAGCGACACCGCACGCTATCAGGACATCTTCGGCAAGCAGGCGACACACCTGCCCGAACCGTATGTGCTCGGCAGTATCGCCGACAGCCTCGCTGCTTACCTGCGCAGCGACACCTTCAACACCTACGATTCACGCTACGACCGCTTCGTTCGCGGCGAGCTGACGCCGACCACGCAGGAAGCCGTGGGCATGGGCCTGTTCTTTTCACCCGGCTTCACCAACTGTGCGTCCTGTCACCAGGCAACGCCAACCGGTTACGCGCCCGGTGAGCCCTTCACCAATCATCGTTACGAGAATATCGGCACGCCGGTCAACCGGGCCCTGCTCGCCAACACCGACCTGGGCGAGCAGTTTCGCGACGCCGGCCTGGGGCATAACCCGGCACTGACTGAAGCGTTCGAACCGGCCGACGTCAATGGCCGCTTCAAAGTGCCCAGCCTGCGCAATGTCGCGGTCAGCGGCCCCTACATGCACAACGGCGCCTTTGCCGACCTGGACACCGTGATGCGTTTCTACAACCACTACAACGAATCTGGCAGCAGCGGCCAGATCAATCCGGAAACCGGCCAGCCCTGGGCCGCGTCCAACCACCCCGACGGCGTCGCCACCGACAAACTCAGCGGCGGCTTCCCCCTCAGCGACCGCCAGCTCGCCGCCCTCACCGCCTTCCTGCGCATGCTCACCGACCAACGCTACGAACACCTGCTGCCCTAAACAAGTATGGGGACGGAGGCAATAAGTATGGGGACGGAGGGAATAACCCTTTGGCTGACGGGCCTGTCCGGCGCCGGCAAAACCACCATCGCTGTTAAAGTCGCCGAGCAATTGCGTGCGGCGGGCCGGCCCTGCTGTATCCTGGACGGTGACCGGCTGCGGCAGGATCTATGCAAAGACCTGGGGTTCAGCGACACCGACCGCGCCGAGAACATGCGCCGCACCGCAACGGTGGCGGCACTGATGGCGGACGCGGGCCTGACCGTGATCGTGGCGCTGATCTCCCCGTTCCAGGACGGCCGCGAGGCCGCGCGCGCCAGCATCGGCGCCGACCGTTTCCTGGAGATCCACATCGACGCGCCACTGGCCGTCGTCGAGCGCCGCGACGTCAAGGGCCTGTACCAGAAGGCCCGCAACGGCCAGCTCAGCCAGGTCACCGGCATCGACTCGCCCTACGAAGCGCCGCTGGCCCCGGCTTTGCGGATCCAGACCGAGCACGAGACACCCGAACAGAGCGTCGCCCGGGTCATGACGCTGCTGTTAAATAATGGGTAAAGAATGGGGACGGAGGCAATACTTTTTGATAGAAAGCAAAAAGTATTGCCTCCATCGCCGACCGGTACTCCTGCGAAGAAGTCGGCTGGCTGGCGATTCAGTGCGCCTCGCAACAGCATCTTCATGTGACATCCGGCACGGTAATTGTGGAAATCCTGGACGACCACCATCAGCCCTGCCCACCCGGCGTCCCCGGTCGCGTGGTGGTCACCAGCCTGCACAGCTTTGCCATGCCCATCATCCGGTATGAACTGGGCGACCTGGCCGAGTGGGGTCCTCCCTGCGCCTGCGGCCTTACCTGGCCGGTCATTGCCGCCCTGCGTGGCAGAGTCCGTCGACGTGTCCGGCTACCCGATGGCAGCTCGCGCGTGATGCCGTTCCTGGGCGCCGGCAAACGCGATATCATGCAACCATGAGCGAACGCCCCAAGGACACACCGGCAGACCCGCAAGCACCCTTCCAATGGCGCGGCGACTGCCGATTCGAGCTGCTGATCGATGGCACCGAGTTTTTCCCGCGTATTCTGCAGACCATCGAGCAGGCCAGACACTGCATCGATATCGAGTTGTATCTGGTGGAGTCCGGCCAGGCCACCCAGCGCCTGGTCGCGGCACTGACCGCGGCTGCCAAACGCGGTGTCAGCGTGCGCTGCCTGTTTGATGCTATCGGCAGTGTCGAGTTTTCGGCGCAGGAGCGCGAGTCCCTGCGTGAGGCCAATGTCGATCTGCGCTTTTACAACCCCGTCTCGTGGCGCAACGGCCTCGGCAATCTGCACCGCGACCACCGCAAACTGCTGCTGTTTGATCGACAGATCGCTTTTACCGGGGGCCTGGGTATCAGTGACCTGTTCTGTGAAGAGCATCAGCCGGAGGCTGAGCGGGCCTCGGCAGGAACCCCCTGGCATGACCAGATGCTGATTATCGAAGGCACCATCGTCCAGGACTGGCAGCGCCTGTTTGAGCAGTCCTGGCAACAGGCCACCAGACCGCAGCGCAAAATACTCGACAGCCCTCCGCAAAAACACGCGCCTGTGCCGCTGCCAGACGCCAGGCCGGGGCTGGGACGGGTGGCCTTCAGCGCATCGCGTAACAATCGTGACCTGCTGTTGTCACTGGTCAGCCGTATCCGTCAGGCGCAGACCCGGGTCTGGCTGGCCACGCCCTACTTTGTGCCACCGCGCTCATTGCGTCGCGCGCTGATCGACGCGGCCCGGCGCGGTATTGACGTACGCATTCAGGTCAGCGGGCGCTATACCATTCCCTATCAGGTGCGTTACGCCGGCCAGATTTATTACGCCCAGCTGCTCAGCGCCGGTGTCCGGATTTTTGAATACCAGCCACGCTTTCTGCACCTTAAAACCGTGCTGATCGACGACTGGGTCTCCCTGGGCTCATGCAATTTTGACCACTGGACACTGCACTGGAACCTGGAAGCCAACCAGAACGCCCTGGATCCGGACCTGGCCCGCACGGTAAAGAGCAGCTTTGAACAGGACTTCAAAGACAGCGACGAGATGACGCGCCAGCAATGGACACAACTGCCCATGCGCCACCGCCTGTCCATCTGGGTCTGGGGGCGGGTGAAGAAGCTGGCAGACCTGTTTCTGGGGACTTAAGAATGGGAAAAAGAATGGGGACGGAGGCAATACTTTTGTCCCAAAAGTATTGCCTCCGTCCCCATTCTTTTTGCCTCCGTCCCCATTCTTTACCGGCCCCAGACCAGGAAGTCGGCATTCTCCAGTCCGGGCTTGCCGTAGCGCATGAGCTGGCCATCAGCGTCGGTCAGGCGCCCACCGGCCGCGCGCAGCACCGCATCACCGGCGGCGATGTCCCACTCCATGGTGCGGCTGAAACGCGGGTACAGGTCGGCTTCACCGGCCGCGACCAGGCAGATCTTCAGCGACGAGCCGGCATTGCGTCGTTCCGCAACCTTGCGGCCAGCCAGAAAATCCTCAATGCGCTGCGGATCGCCATGGGAGCGACTGGCCACCACGGTCAACCCCGCCGCCGGCACCTCACGTGTTTGGATGGCCCGGCGGCCTGCGTCATCCACGACAAACGCGCCTTCCCCCGCGGCACCGGCAAACAGCCGGTCAATGGCCGGGGCATACACCACGCCCAGCACCGGCGCGCCGTCTTCAATCAAGGCTATGTTGACGGTGAACTCCCCGTTGCGATTCACAAACTCCCGGGTGCCATCCAGCGGGTCCACCAGCCAGAACAACGCACCGGCGCGCTCCAGATGCCCAGCTGCAACCGCCTCTTCAGCGATTACCGGCACCCCCGGCGTCAGTTTGCGCAGGGCGGTGACTATCACCTGCTCCGCCTGCTCATCCGCTTCGGTGACCGGCGACTCGTCCTGCTTGCCGCGCACCGCAAAGTCGGTGGCATAAATGGCCATGATCACCCGGCCGGCGTCACGTGCCACCTGGGTGAGGATGTGCAATAGTTCGGCGCGGTCTGACAACAACCCCTGTGTCATCCGGTTTCTCCTGCGGTGGCTGTGGCAAAAACAGCTATCCTACCGCGGCACGGGGTATAGCTAAAGCGAATGTCACTCGCCCCCACCGTATCAATTGCCAGCCACCCGCCAGACGCGGCCACCGACATCATCGGCAACCAGCACCCCGCCGCTGTCGTCAACCAGCACACCCACAGGTCGACCGTAAGCCACCGTTTCATCATCGCTCACAAAGCCGGTGAGCAGATCGACCGGCGCACCCGCTGGCGAGCCACTTTCTGCAGCGTTTGCGGCATCCTCCGCGAAAGGCACAAATATGACCCGGTAACCACTCAGCGGATCACGGTTCCAGGACCCGTGCTGCCCGACCAGCATGCCCCCGCCAAAGGGCGCCGGCAGATCCGCCGCCTGACCGATCCACGCCAACCCCAGCGACGCGGTATGGGCGCCCAGCGCATAGTCAGGCGTCAGCACCTCCTCCTCAGCATAAGGCATGGGCGTGTCAGCGCGCTCATCCACGTGGCTGCCGTAATAGCGCCACGGCCACCCGTAAAAGCCGCCCTCCACCACGCGCGTCATATAGTCAGGCACCAGATCACTGCCCAGCTCATCGCGCTCGTTGACGGCGACCCACAGCTCACCGGTTTGCGGGTGCCAGGCCATCCCCACCGGGTTACGCAGCCCGCGGGCATAGACGCGCGCATCACCGGTCGCGACATCGACTTCCCAGATGGCGGCACGACCATTTTCCTCGTCCATGCCATTTTCGCCGACATTGCTGTTGGAGCCGATGCCGATATACAGGTGCTCCCCGTCGGGACTGGCCAGCAGGCTCTTGGTCCAGTGGTGGTTGATCGTGCCCAGCGTCAGGTCGCGCACCTGCTCAGCAGGCTCGGTAATCGTGTCCTGGCCGGCCTGATACGGGAACCGCACCAGCGCGTCGGCGTTGGCCACATAGAAATAGTCACCTACCAGCGCCATGCCAAACGGCGAATTCAGGTCCGTCAGAAAGCTGTGCCGCTCATCGGCCCGACCATCACTATCACGATCACGCAGCAAGGTGATGCGGTTGGCGTTGGGCACATCCGATGTCGCATCACTCTGCAACATGCCCGCCACCCAGCTCTTGAAACCACCCGGGCTGGAACCTGCCGGTGCCTTGCTCTCGGCCACCAGAATATCGCCATTGGGCAGCTCGTACAGCCAGCGCGGGTTCTGCAGATCATCAGCGAACAGCGACACCTGGGTGCCGGCAGCCGCAACGGGCATGCGACCTTCGGGCCATCCGCGGGCCTCGGCGATATTGACGGTGGGTATCAGCGTACCCGCCGGTTCCGGTAGCTGCGGATCCTCGCCCATGGTGGCCTCAATCGGTAACTGCGCTTCGTGGCCACAGGCAGTGAGCAACACCGTGCCTGTCAGGGCGACGATTCGAGCATGCATCTTCATCTGACGTCCTCCTTTGCAACCAGGCCATCCTGGCTGGTAACGTGTTTGAACACGCAACCTGATCAGTTGTCTTAACAGTTGGGTTCTGATTACCTAACATATTAGTAGTCCTTAACATATTAGTCAGTCCTTAACATATTAGTTAGTCAACGTCAGGGCTGTGGTGTTCCTGAGAGAACGGCCCGGTCAGCCGGGCCTGGCAATCAGAGGAAGGAGGTTATGATGGATAATCAGACGCTAACAGGCAAAAAAGTGGCGATATTGGTGGCCAACGGCTTCGAACAGAGCGAATTTTCGGAACCGCGTCAGGCCCTGCAAGATGCCGGCGCCCACACCACCGTAGTCTCCCTGACGGAGGGGCCCATTCATGGCGTGCATCACGGCACACTGGGTGATCACTTCGAGGTCGACAAAACCGTGGATCAGGTCACGTGCGACGATTTTGACGCGCTGCTGATCCCCGGCGGCGTCACCAACCCCGACGCCCTGCGCGGCAACGACGCCGCCGTTGCGTTCGCACGCGATTTTGTCGAGGCCGGCAAACCCACCTTCGCCATCTGCCACGGACCGCAGGTGTTGATCACCGCGGGCGTGGTCAAGGGCAGAACCATGACGTCCTTCAAAACCGTCAAGGTGGATCTGGAAAACGCCGGCGCCAACTGGGTGGACAAACCCGTGGTGGTCGACGACGCGCTGATCACCAGCCGCAGCCCCAAAGACATCCCCGACTTCAACGCAAAAATCCTCGAGGCCCTGGCTGAATGATGCACCCATGATAGCTAATGCCCTGGGGCCGGTCTTTCTGCTCATCCTGTTCGGCGTGCTGCTGCGCCGGATCAACTTCCCCGGCGCGGAGTTCTGGCCGGGCATCGAGCGGCTGACCTACTACATTGCTTTTCCGGCGCTGCTGGTGCACCGGCTCGCCCTGGCCGACTTCAGCAATGCCGATGTCGGGCGCTTCGCGCTGGTTATCTGTGCGGCCCTGCTGCTGACCAGCGCGCTCACCTGGCTGCTCAAACCCTGGGCCGGTCGCAATGCCGCCGATTTCACGTCGCTGTTCCAGGGCGCCATCCGTTTCAATACATATATCGGCCTGGCCGTGGCCAGCGCCCTGTTTGGCGATCCCGGGCTGGTCATTGCCGCCATAGCCGTCAGTATCATGATTCCGCTGGTCAACATGCTCAGTGTGCTCTGTTTTACCCTGGCCATCGAGGGCAATGGCCGGTCGCCGGCCCATGTGCTGAAAGGACTGTTCACCAACCCGCTGATCATCGCCTGTCTGTTGGGTGTTGCGCTCAACATCAGCGGCGTGGGTCTGGGTGGCGCCTGGATCGAAGATTTGCTGGCAAGGCTGGGCAGTGCCGCCCTGCCACTGGGCCTGCTGGCGGTGGGCGTGGCCCTCAGCCTGGGCACCGTCAGGCAGGACTGGCCCGTCATCATGACGGCAAGTTTGCTCAAGTTCGTGGTATTCCCGGGCCTGGTGCTGGGCCTGGCATCCTGGTGGCAGCTGGATCAGCTGAGCCAGCAGGTCCTGCTGTTGCTGGCCTGCCTGCCAACGGCCACGTCAGCCTACATCCTTTCCCGCCAGCTCGGCGGCAATGCCGTGATGATGGCCAACATCATCAGTGCCCAGACCCTGCTGGCCTTTGCGGTTATTCCCCTGTGGCTGCTGTTGTAAGGAAAAGAATGGGGACGAAGGCGATAAGTATGGCGGTGAAGTATGGGGACGGAGGCAATACTTTCCCGAAAGTATTGCCTCCGTCCCCATACTTCATATGAATATGCACTATCGTGCATTTTGTCTTGATAGCTATCAAAAAAAAGCAAATAATGCACGATCATGCATACGAACAGGGCTCAGATGTGAACAGCATCATCATCGGAAAAATGATCAAGGACACTCGCCAGGCACTGGGACTACGGCAGGATGAGCTGGCCAGTGTCGCCGGGTTGAGCATTCGCTCATTAAGCAATATTGAAAATGGCAAAAACACAGCACACCTTGGACTTGTGCTGAATACGCTGAATGCGCTGGGTATTACGATCACTCTCAGCCCGCCGCATGGCGTGGCCGTTCGCGAAGTCAGGGATGCATAATGGAACTCAACCTCTACTTCCATGACAGGCCTTGCGGTGTATTGCATATCGACAGAGAGCGCATGAGCTTTTCCTACCTGCCGGCGTACTCATCCGCCGGAGGCCCTCCCATTTCAGTTGTCATGCCCACCGATCAGCACAACTGGGCGGATGCCATCGTCTTCCCGTTCTTTGAGAATCTGCTACCCGAAGGCAGTATCCGGCAAATACTGGCCAGCCGGCTGGGCACATCGGAAAACAACTTCAGCCGACTGCTGGAAAGTACCGGCGGCGATGTGGCAGGTGCTATTTCCATCCACCCACCCGGACAACGCGAGACACCACACCAAGCGGCATTGCCCCCTGCACTCACCGATCACGAGCTAGGGCAAATACTCGAACAAATCAAGACACAGCCCTTTCTGACCAACAACACCCAGGGCATGCGCCTGAGCCTGGCCGGTGCCCAGAGCAAACTGCCAGTTGTCATTGATCAGAACGGAGAGCTTCACCTCACGGGCCAATTTGCCTCGACTCACATCATCAAGCCACCTTCCCCGCGTTTTCCGGCGCTGGTGGAAAATGAATACCTGTGCATGCGCGCTGCTGCCCGCGCCGGTCTCATCACGCCACAGGTAGCGTTAAGAAACTTTGTCACCGCCGATGGGCAACATCATGACTGCTACGTTGTCCAGCGCTATGACCGCACCACCGATGGCAACACCACATCGCGATTACACCAGGAAGATGTCTGTCAAATCACCAGCACGGTGTCCGCACAAAAATACACACAGGATGGCGGGCCCGGGTTTGGTGAACTGTTTCAGGTAATACGGCAGCACGCTCGCCCCCCGGCAGTCCACCAACAAGAGCTGGTTCGCCGTATGCTGTTCAACCTGATGATCGGCAACCAGGATGCTCACGCCAAGAACTTTTCACTGTTGCATACCCGCGGCGGCCCGACACTGGCGCCTGCCTACGACCTGGTCAGCACACTGATTTACGAGGAGCTGCAACAACGATTCGCCATGCCCATTGGCCATGCCTGGACGATAAACGATCTGGACAGTGATGCACTGCATGAATTCCAGCAATCAACCGGCATCAACCTGCGCCGGCAAGCAAAGGTGCTTCAGCGTTTCATCTCATCAGCGCTGAAGGCCATTGAGCTCGAAGCGACGGCGGTTGAACAGGTGTGCTGGCCGCAAAGCCACCCCATGCTCCATCAAATCGTCGCGCTGTCCCGACGGCATGCCAACCAATTGCGGCAATGGCTGGCATAAGTTGGTAAGTATGGGGACGGAGGCAATACTTTCATTAGCCATCAGTCTAATAGTCACGCTCATCACACAGGCGTAGCCTTTGTAGCTCATCGTTCCATTTCTCCTAACGAGGAACAAGGTCATGAGCAAGCACTTGGTATTTTTGATCCACGGCATGGGCGCCTACAAAAAAGACTGGTCGACAGACGCCCAGGCGACCCTGAAAAAAGCCTATGATGCCTACCCAACGCTGGCAAAGGTCAAGTTCAACGAGGCCTACAGTTTTCAGGAAATCACTTACGACGACAAGTTCGAACGCATTCGCGATGCCTGGGACAGTGAGTCCAATGGTATCAAGGAACGCCTGATTGCGATGGGCGTAAGCAGTGGGTTGATTCAGACCCTCACTCGCCTCGCGCAATCCGGCACCGGTGGCGGCTTTTTCCGCACGCACGTGCTGGATGTCATTTTCTACCGGTTCTTCCCGACGGTCCGTGATCCGGTTCGCATGCATGTCGCCAAATCCATCGCTGACTCACTCAACAAACACCGCAGCACCAGCACCGGCCCCATCAAATGGTCCATCATCGGCCACTCCCTGGGCACGGCGGTGACACACGACACGCTGCACCTGATGTTCGCCAAGTCGGCAACCGCCGACATCCCACCGCTCAGCGTCCGCGATTTTTCGCTGCACACATACCTGGCCTGCGCCAACGTATCGCGCGTGCTCAGCAAAGGCAATGAAATCCCCGTGTACACATCACGCGTGCGGCCCGCAATGACCCCCTCACGCGACGCGGTGATGCGCTACTTTTTGAACGCCTGGAACATGTTCGACCCATTCACCCGGCCATCACGCTTTGAACCGGCGCATGACTGGCTGGACAGCGCGACCCAGGCTGCACGGCATGCCCGCTTTCAGGACATCAAAACCACCGAGATCCGGCAGACAAACGTTCACGCGCTGGAGCACTACCTGGAAAATCCTGCCGTACACATTCCCTTCTTCCGTGCCACCTGCGACAACCTCAGCATCATCAGCAAGGGCGAAGAAACCAAGGCACAGCAGGCCTACAGGAAAGCGGTGATCGCGGCGCATCTGGACGGTGAGGCGGAAGAACTGCGACAGCTGATCGAGCGACACGGCGGTGAACTGGAAGATCTGCTGAGTATGGGTTACTCATTCCATAACATGCTGGAGACATTGTCATGAAAACATCACACGGCGAAAAATACCTGAATTGGCTAAGGATCGGCGCCAGCAGCGTCATCATCAGCCTGAGTCTGATATTATCCCCTGCGGCCCTTGCCTGCGAGACGCCTACCGGGGATGACGTTGACACTCTAGTCGATGGGATCATGCTCAATCTGCGGGGTTGTTACGGCGAAGACAATGACAGTAGCGAGCTGACCTTGTGGGTCAGACAACAACTGAACGACGCAGAGGTTCCGGCAGGTGGCGAACTGGCGGAAAGTCACCTGCAGGCCATGGAAGCAATCATCCAGCGCCTGGTCAATGCTGTCACCAGTGAGGCCATTGTCCTTGAGAATGCCAATCTGGCGGGCGCCCCCGCCGTGCGCGCTGTTGCCGAGCGGGTGAGCCACGAAGCACCTTCCAATACCACCGACGCATTACGGACGGCACGCGGCAGTGATGGCGGCTGGGTGATCATGCTCGATGAGGACAGCTACGGCCCCCGCGTCAATAACGTCCCGCTGATGCGCCCACTCGAGGTATTGCTGGAACCCAACTGCCAGGCGCAAGCCGCCTCGGACGGTTGCCGGCAAGCCACAGAAAGCCTGGAACAACTGCTGCGCGTTGCGAACCTGATGCAGGAGGTGAATCAACGCGCCGACCGCACACTGGGCGTCAACCTGCTGGTTTTCCAGCGCAACGACATCATGTGGGATCTGTATACCAATGATGCGCGCGTCCAGTACCCGTGGGAGATGCTGTTAAACGGCCACCGGTATCAGCGTAACCTCAGGCAGCTTGAGCACGACACCGGTCAGCAGATGTCACTGGCTGACCGCATTCCACCTGACCACCAGATCATTCTGCTGCACCCGGCCATCGGCATGGAATACGTGGATGAGGCCAGCGACGGCAGCCGGTTTGAACCCGCCGTGGTCATGGAATGGATCGGCTTCAACCGCTGGTCCTACCAGGGCAGTGGCACAGATGTGCGCATGGTTCGCCCGCTGGGCGTGTCACTGATCACGACTTTCTCTGACCGCGACGGCAGCAAGAATGTGGGCCATGGCCTGGCGCTGCACTGGAACAATAACCTGTCCACCGGGTTGAGCTGGCGCAGCGGCGGCGAAGTCGGCGTGTTTATCAGCATCGGGCTTGCCGACCGGTTCAGCTCCGAGCAAGGTCGGCTGGACAAAATCAAAGGCTGGTTCGGCCGCTGACGCGGAAAAGAATGGGGACGAAATAAGTATGGGGACGGAGGCAATACTTTCGGGAAAGTATTGCCTCCGTCCCCATACTTATTGCCTCCGTCCCCATACTTACATCAGTAGATGCCGGGCAGGTCCATGGACTGCACCTGCTGGGCCGTCAGCTGCACGACGACGTCGTCCAGTGCGTAATCGGTGTCCAGCGTGGCGTCTGCCATGGCGTCGGACGGGCCGTAGTAGAAGCCACCCACCTGCAGCAGTTCAATGCTGATCAGCGTATCCACTTCACCGCTGAGTTTGCGGGTCAGCAGAATCTCCTGCTGGCCATCCTCCCTCAATTGCAGACGCAGCAGGAAGTCCTCCAGGCCACCGGTAAACACCGCCACATCCGTGCCCTCACCGCCGTCCAGCAGGTCATTGCCATCACCGCCCACCAGGCGGTCGTTGCCCGCCCCACCGCGCAGGATGTCATCACCACTGTTCGGCGACCAGCCGGTTTCACTGGTCTGGTAATCCTGCACCAGGATCAGGTCGCCCGTGTCACCCCGCAGCAACTGCGCCGCTTCCTGCGCCCGCGCCAGGAACAGCATCGCCGCGCCCCAGCTCCCGCCCGCGTTCAGGTGATTGACGCCCTCACTGATCAGCGCGTCAGTGGCACTGCCCTCACCCCACACCGCCTCAATCAGCAGTTCGACCTGCAGCTCCAGCGCCTGCGGCAACGGCCCCTGACGGGCAAAGAACACGTTAACCGCCTCATCCGCCAGCTGCTCCGCGCTCAAACCACTGGTCACATACGCATTAAATTCCATCAGTTCCGCACGCTCGCCCATCGCCGCCTTGTACAGACTGGCCACCAGCTCCAGCCGCGCCGGGTCGGCATAGGTAAACGCCGCCCGATCATCACTGTCGATGCCGCTGTCGCCCTGCGTCCACCACGGCCCGCGCACGGTCACCTGCGCCGCATCCGCCGCCACCGCTTCCGTGGCAGTAAACTGACTGACCAGCTCACCGTCCTGCAACCGGTACTGCCAGCTGCCCGCATCACTGGCGCCGCCCTGCAGCACATCATTGCCCGTGCCGCCTTCCAGGATGTCATTGCCCGCGCCGCCCACCAGCCAGTCATTGCCGGCATCACCAAACAGCCGGTCATCACCGCCACGCGAGCCGACCAGATCATCACCGGCACCGCCGCGCAGAATGTCATCGTCCGCGCCCAGCACCATGATCTGATTGCCCCCGTCACCACTGACAATCTGCGTACCACTGCCACCACTGACCCGCACGTTGCCGATCACCGCCGCAAACTGCACATTGTCCAGATTGATCACCGTGCCCGACGGCAGACTGCGGGTATCGATGACCAGCGCCACCGGCGCCATGCCCGGCTGCGGCGCCGGCGCACTGATGGTCAGCGTCTTGGCCGGACCGCTGCTGCCACCGGTGGCCACCGTCGGCACCACCGTGCGCACAATCAGATTGTCCGGATCCGGCAGATCCCCCAGGAAACCACTGCCCGCGCCGGTCAGCTCCTCCCGGTCGGCCTGCTGCTGCGGCGCATTGGTGCGCGCCCGGATCGCCGCGATCAGCCCGCCAGCACCGGTCTGAGTCTCCACCCGCATCCCCACACCGCTGGGCAACCCCACTTCCAACAACGTCGCGCCACCACTGCTCACCAGCGGTATATTGGCCAGACTCGGTTCCCCGGTCTGCTCCTGCCGGCTCTCCGACACCACGGCAATGTCTGTTACCTGCACCGGCGTGCCGTCAGGCGCATTGCCATCACTCTTGTTGACCTGCGCGCCATCCACGGTACTGGTTTCGCCCGGCGGTGGCGGCGACTGCACCGCAATCGTTTCGTCACTGGTCACCGCCTCCACCGTCCCGCCCAGGTCGATATAACGCACCGTGGCAGTGATCTTCGTGCCCAGCGTCTCCTGCGTCAGCAGCAACGTCGACGTGTCCGCATCGGCAATCACCTTGCCATCGGCCCGCCACTCATAACTGAGCGCGCCCAGGCCATCCACATCAGCCAGATCCTGGGTCAGCGTCAGCGTCTCGCCCACCTGAATCGTCCCGCTCAGGTCAACATCACCCTTGGGCGCATCGTTCACATCGGTTATCGTCACACTCACGGCGCCGGTTTGCGTTGACAGCGCGGTCGCACCCCCCGTCGTACCCGCATCCAGCGTATTGCCCTCACTGCCACTGGTCGTGTCCCAGGCACGGAAGCTGAAGGTCGCCGTCTCACCGCGCTCCGCGTCCGGCTGATAGCGCACCTGCGCCGTCGCCCCCAACGCCAGCGCCTGATCGGTGCTGACACCGGCAATCGCGGTCCAGGTCTTGCCGGTATCCAGCGAATACTGCCAGTCACCACGCCCCGCCAGATCGGTGATCACCAGCCCGGACGCCGCACCGGTATCCACGTCCGCCCGGCCCGCATTGGCCAGTATCGTGGCCACCGCCACCGGCGCTGTACTGGCAGCATCCTCGTTGGCCCCTGCCATCGTGTAGGTGGTGCCGGTGACCAGTGTCGGCGCATCATTGACCGCACTGATGGCGATCAGCAGATCTGCCTGCTGCGTGGAAAACGCAGTGCTGCCGCCTGTCCCCGTGCCATCCACCGTGCTATTTACCGTGATATCGACCGTGCCCCGGGTCGCCCCGCTGCTGGCCGTGCCAGTGCTGCCATCCCAGGCCCGCAGGGTCAGCGCCACATGGCTCTCGCCATTGGCGTTATCCGGGGCATAACGAAGCTGGGCACTGCTGTCCAGCAGCAACGCAGCGCCGGCACTCACGGCGCCCATATTGTGCCATGTCGCACTGTTATCCGTGGAATACTGCCAGTGGCCATTGCCCTGCGCAGCGGTGACGGCAACACCGCCAACGTCTGCTTCCAGATCAGCGTACCCCAGCGTCGTCAGCAGCTCACTGACGCTGCGCGCGGCACCGACGGTATTCTCATCGATACCGATCAGGGTCACAGGTCCCGCATTGATTGTGGGCGCATCATTGACCGCATTGACGGTGATCGCCACAGTATCGGTCGCCGTCGAAAACGCCGTCGCGCCGCCCTGGGTGCTGGCATCAGTGGTGACACCTGATCCTTCCGGCGCGGTGACATCCCAGGCCCGAAAGGTCAACACATCACTGACCGTGCCGTTGGCGTTGGCCGACGGCTGCCAGTACAGGCGATCCGTGGCGCCCAGCACCAGCGCCGTGTTATCGCTGACACCTGTCACCGGTGACCAGGACGTGCCATTGTTCACAGAATAGTACAGTGCGCCATCGGCGCTGTTGGTCGCCGTGATGGCGATACCCTGATCAGAACCCGTGTCCACATCACTGACCCCGCCGGTCAATGCCGACACCAGCGTGCTGTGGCCAATGCTGCCATTCACGGGGCCTGCCAGGTCTTCATCAATGGCCGTCAACACCGGCGTCGCCGACCCGTCCAGCACCGGCGCATCATTGCGGCTGCTCACCGACTGGCTAACCGTGGCGCTTTGTCCCGAAAACGCCGCGCTGCCACCGTGGGTGGTGGTGTCTGCGGTCTGCACACTGCCATTGCTCGAGGCCGTGCCCGAGGTCTGATCCCAGGCCCTGACCGTCAGGGTGGCGGTCTCGCCATTGTCACCCTCAGGCACATAACGCAGCTGCGTGGTGCTGCCCAGCAACAAGGCCGCCGCATCGCTGACCACCGGGAATGCGGTCCAGCTGGCACCGTCGGTGGAGAACTGCCAGCTGCCATGGCCGGACAAGGCGGTCACGGCCATGCCCGACTGGGCACCGGCATCCACATCGGCCTGCTCGATGCCGGTCAGGATGGCTGATACCAGCGTCGCCACCGAGGTCGTGTCCTCATCGGTGCCGGTCAGCAGGTGCGTGTCACCGGCGGTGACGGTCGGCGCGTCATTCACCGCCGTGATTGCCAGGTCGACCGTGTCAGCGGCACTGGAAAAAGACCTGCCGGCAATCTGCGTATACTCCCCCGCACCTTCCCCGGTGGTGACATCCCAGGCACGAAACGTCACCACCTCTGCCACCATGCCATGGCTGTCAGCAGTGGGCACCCAGGCCACCCGATCATCGGCGCCCAGCAACAGGGCGTGGGTCTCGGACACCGCAGCGGCCTGCGTCCAGCTGGCGCCATCGTCAACGGAAAAATACAGGGTGCCGGCATCAGCGCGGGCCGCCGTGATGGCGATACCCTTCAAAGCACCCGCATCAATGTCGCTGATACCACCGGTCAGGGTGGAGATCAGCGTGCTGCCGGTCGTTGTCCCGTTCACCGGCACCCCCGCATCTTCAGCAATGCCGGTCAGCGCCAGTACCGGCGTGGTGTCCAGCACCGGCGCATCATTGATATTGTTGACCGTCACCGCCACGGTATCGGTCGCGGTGGAATACGCCGTGTCATTGCCGTTAATGCTGACATCACGCAGGTTACCGCCCTCGGCGACGGTGACGTCCCACGCACGAAAAGTCAGCGCATCACTGACCGTGCCATTGGCATCGGCCACCGGCTGCCAGTACAGGCGGTCATCAGCGTCCAGCAACAGCGCGCTGCTGTCACTGACACCGGTCACCTGCGCCCAGGAAAAGCCGCTATCGACGGAGTAATAAAGCGTGCCTGCCGCGCTGTTGGTCGCGGTAATGGCCACGCCTTTGGCATCCCCGGTATCGACATCACTGACACCCCCGGTCAACGCCGACACCAGCGTGCTGTTGCCAATGCTGCCATTGGCCGGTGCCGCCAGATCTTCATTGATGGTGGCCAGCACGGGCGCCTGCGCCGCATCCAGCACCGGGGCGTCATTGCGGCCACTGACACTGACCATTGATGTGGCCACCGTGCTGCTGGCCTTGCCATCATTGACCACCACGTTGATCGACCGGATCTGCGTCGTGGGCGACTGGCTGGTGTTGTGGTAGGACACACCCTGCAAAACAGACTGATACACCGCCGTGGTGGCGGCCCCGGTGATACTCAGCACACCCGTGCCCGCACTGTAGCTGACCGCCAGTTCGGCAGCAGCCTGGCTGGCGGCGCTGTTCAGGCTCAAGGACTCGGTGGCATCACCGTCGGGCCGACTGGTCAGTGTCACCGTCATCGCTTGCAGATCGGCGTTATCTGCATCACTGAGCGCCGCGGCGCTGGCGATAACAATGGCACCGCCCTCTTCGGTAAACACCGCCGTGGAACCGGTGCCGGCCGCACCGCCATTCAGGTCAGCCACCGGCGCGGCATTTTCGACCAGCGTCACGCTCTGCTGCTGGGCACCACTTTCAAACCCATGGTTCACCGTGTCGATGCTGACGGTGACGGTTTCGTTGTTGTCGCCCGCGCCATCATCAAGTCCGGTGACGGTGAAGGTCTGGCTTGAGCTACCGACACCGATGGTGACGCTATTTTTGGTGACACTGCCGCCCAGCGTGTAGTCATCCGCGCCAGTGGCCGTGCCCGCCAGGCTGATGGTGACGTCTACTGCTTCGCGCGCAACCACCGCCGCACCGTTGATATCTTTCAGCTGCACGGTGAAGGTGGCGACGCCCCCGGCTTCGGCCACACTGTTGTTGTCAACGCTCAACTCGACCAGCGGCGCGGTGGTAAAGTTGTAGGCGGTGCTTCCACTGATGCCGGCAAATGCATTGCCCACGGCGTCAGTCAGCACATGCTGGTTATCGGCCGCGTAAAGCTGAACCGCGTATTCTGTGCCCGCCTGCAGGTTGGTACCGGGATTGAACGTCAGCGTGTTACCCGCAATGGATACCTGATCACTGGTAAGGGTGACATTGTTAACATTGTTGGACTGGCTCAAGTCTCTTAGAAAAATACCGCCCTCGCCCGCGGTGATATCTTCCGAGAACACCAGCACAATATTGGCGCCCAGATCAGTCACCAAACCATCGTCGACCGGCGTTGATGCAGCGCCACTAAACACCGGCGCGCTGTTATCAAGCGTATAGGCATTGTTGTTGGTGCCCGTCGGCGTGGTCACCGCCAAGGCGTTACCCTCAGCATCGGTGACACTGTGGCCGCCGGCAAAGCTGAGCGTGGCGGTGCCATCCAGCGTGGCCAGGTCACCACCGGACACCGTCACATCCCAGGCATTGCCGCCAGCGCTCTTCACGCTGCTGACCGTGCCTGTGGTGCCGGCAACCGCAAAGTCCGCTGTATCAACATTGCTCACGCTTTCGTTAAAGGTGACCCGCCAGGTCAGGGTATCGGCGTTGGTGACGGATGCACCGGGTGACTGTCGTGCGATAGAAGTCACGGTCGGCGCGGTCACGTCGGTCACATCCAGCGTGATGGTGCCATCGGCCGGGCCGGTATCGGCCGCATCGCGGATGCGGGTGGTGATGCTGGTGTCCTGGGTAAAGCCGCTGACCGGCGCAAACGCGACCGCGGCCAGCGCCGCATTGGTATCGGCCACCGAACCGGTGACTGTCCACACGCCGGAGTTGGCGTCGTATGTCGATGTTGCCTTGCCATAAGTGCCAGTTGTCAGTTGTCCGGCCGCGGTGTTGGACAGCGTCAACGTGGCAGTCAGGGTGTCCGTGCCATCCGGGTCGGTGACCACAATATCGGCCAGCGCCACGGCGCTGGCATCATCATTGTAGCTGGCGGTCTGGGTCAGGTGGGTGGCACTCGGCGCATCATTGACCGCAGTCACCGCCACGGTCGACGACAGGCTCAGTGCTGCGGTGTTGTTGCTGTCACCGCTATCGCTCACCTGGGTAATGCTGACGCTGCGACTGGCCGTGCCCGGGGCATCACTGGTGTTGCTGTAACTGATGCCATCGATCAACGTGTTCATCCCGGCATCGCTGCGCGCCAGGCTGGTCAGCGTGATGGCCGCGGTGCTGCCGCTGACACTGACGCTGTAGTTGCCTCCGCCATCAATCGCACCACTGTTGCCGTGACTCAGACTGACGCCAGTGCCGCCTATCGACAGACTCTCTGCCGCGCCGTTGCTGACGTTGGACACTGTCAGGGTCATGCCGGTAAAGGTCTGGCCGTCGTCGTTGGTCGCTGCCGTCACGGTGCTGAACAGATCCACCGCGTTGCCGTTTTCGGTAAAGGTCGGGTTAGTGCCAGACGCGGTCAGGGTCGGCGCAGCGAGCGCGGCCGGTGGCGGCGTGGTCGACGCCGACGCGATGGTGATGCTTTCCAGATTAAAGCCGGTTTGCTTGGTACCGGTACTCCAGGAGTAATAAACCCTGAACGTATCAATCAGCACACCCGAGAAGGCGGCGAAGTCCATATTGACGTCGGCATTGTACACACCGTTGGTATCATAGTTTGTCGTTGTCGCAACCTGACTGCCGTTGACCAGACCGACAGCCCGAATACTGTAGAAGTCGTTGCCGGTTGCCAGTGAGCTGGCGTGATAATCGCCGATCACCGCATCTGTCACCTGGAAGCTGCCACCCTCGGCCACGGACACGTCAATGTAGGAGGTGCCAAAAGACGCACCATCACTGTCGTTGATGTAGGCCCCATACTGGTCTGCCGCCAATGGCGAGGTCGGTGCGAAGCCATCCATTGCTGACAACTTAAAAAAACTGTCTGCTGTGGTAAAGGTGCCATCGTTGTTATTGGTGGCGCCGGCAAAGGTCGTCAGACCGTCAGGGGGCGTGGCCAGCGCATACATAAAATTGGCCCCACTCAGCGACACACTTTCCACGGCGCCCTGCTGATATTCCAGCACCCAGCTTCCGGCCAGGGAATCGTGAAGAGAGGAATCGGTAACAGCAACAGCGGAGGTTTTTGAGCCAGGAAACATCAGGACTTCTGTAATACCCCCTGAAAATAATCGCGGTTGAGAGTAGAATTTTCCACTACAGAGGAAATTCTACAATGAAGAGCAAAAGATTTAACGAAAGCCAAA
>PASF01000009.1 GCA_002711845.1 Gammaproteobacteria bacterium
CACATAAGGGTCTTAAAATGAAATCGCCACGCGAATATCGAGCATTAATGATGTCCGCTGGTTAATGGGTGGTGTCCGGTTTAGCAGGGGCAACTACACCACAGAACCCTGATGCTGCGCGTCACTTTTGTACAAGCGCTAGGGAGGTGTTCGTCCAAATTCTTGATATGAATGCACCCGATGAGAAAGTATTAGCGCTAAACCCCGGCTGTGATATGACGCCAGGCGGGCAGCCCACAAGAAAAGAGAAAATTCGATACTTGTTAAACCGCTGCGGACTGCTGACCCAGGAAGCAGTTGATTTCGTTGACGAGGATGTTAAAAACGTTCTTGCCCTTTTCAGAGTGTTCAATGACGGCACCCACGGGTCGTCAGGAAAGTTTGGTTTGAACCAGCTAATGTCAATAAAAACAAGGGTTGAGGACGGCATCACATACCTATTCTCAATTAGCCAACATGCATAACAAAGCCATGAAATTCGCTCCCTACGGTCGCCGGACGCTCGCAAGCTCGCGCCGTTTATGGCGGCGTTAGAGCTCATGGCGGGCAGAGACAGAGGCTTTCCAATTATGGATGAATGGGTTCATTTATGATTTTAGAGTACGAAACTGCTTTCCCGGAGCATTTGGATAAACTTGTAAGAATACGTATAGCCGCGATGCGCGATAGTCTCACTAGAGTAGGGAGATTTGATCCGGATCGAGCGAGAGAAAGATTCGAGTCAGGGTTTAATCCAGAATACACCAGGTTTATAAACTATGGCGGGCTAAGAGTTGGCTTCGTAGTAGTAAAGCCAGAGGCAGATGGCCTGAAGCTAGACCACTTGTATATTGAACCAGATTATCAAGGCCGTGGAATTGGCGGGAAAGTACTTAAAACTATATTCAGCACAGCTGACCAGCATGGCCTACCGATTGCAGTAACAGCTTTACGAGACAGTGACTCAAATAGCTTCTATAAAAGTCACGGATTTAAGTACCAGGACGAAACGGAATGGGACATAAACTATATTCGGTTGCCCAGCGCTCATTGAGGGCATCTATATTTTGTAGAAGCTCTAACAATATCATTCAGTTCGCGCCTTCGGCGCTGGACGCAACCTGCGGTTGCGCCACTGATGAAGAGCGTTATGAATCAAGGAGAACCATGTGCGTTGGTATGCCGATGATTCGGATTTAAGAGTCATAAAGGATTTGAACTTTCCGAACATTGTGTTGTTTGGGGGATTCGCTGTGCCTTACGAACAGGAGTGTGCGTTAAGAAGCGCCATTGAGGAAGCAAAGGCAAAATTTGGCCATCGTAGAGCTCCAGTAAAATGGAATTTCAAAGATCTCAAGAGCCGATATGAGCAGCAGGGCCAGAAAAAGACCTATGACGTATTTCTCAAAAACATGCACGACGTTCGCCGAGAAATATTCTGCGCTGCTGCCCAATTTGACATCTGCATTATTTTTTCCCTAGGTAGAAGGGTATAGCTCAGATAAAAAAGCCTTAATGGATGCAAAGGCTGACCTCGCAAGATATGTCTTTACAAACAGCCTTATGCGTTTTGCACTACATGCTCAGGAATCCGCCGCTGCCAAGCCAGAAGTTGTACTTGATTGGCCTGATAGCGGATTATCAAAGCCATTTGATGTTGAGTATGCTGCAGCATTCAACTTGGGAAAAACCACGGATGGCGTAGAGTATCATTCTGGCCCACTAAGCACACATAACTTTGCTGACTCACCTTTTTATGCTCGAATGCCTCACAATACATTGCTGCAATTTGCTGATTTAGTCCTGGGCGCTACTAGAGAGTTAGTGCATCACGCAATTAATGAAGATAAAAAGGGGCACGGCATTGATTTGCTGAGCAGGGTTTGCGACAAATTCCGCGGCTATTCAAATAACGTCGTAGGCCGAGGTATAAGTGTTAACAGCAGGGCCAAGGACATTAGAGCGAAGATTACTGACAAATTCAGGGAGCTGTATGTTGCTTCATAACAATCACAAGCAGTTCGGCCCTTCAGGCCCGGACCTCGCTACGCTCGGCCGCTGTTGCGGGCGTTATGCTGACCGATCACTTTTGATTTTTTAGGGTGGGTCGCCGTTGGAGTGTGATTCTTTTTACGCTGGGAGATAGCTTCAATCTGGCTACTTAGGTTAATTATAACAAGCGATACACAAAAGTATAAGACTGCAATTTTTTAGGTTGGCCCTCTATAATCGTCGCCCCAATTGTTGAGGACTGAGCTTATGAGTATCCAAGTGACTCCCATGAACGGAATTTTTGATGCAGAATACTTTGATGTTCGATCAAACATTGTGAATGATACATACAGGATATTCGTCGGTAAGCCTAGCGGCATGCGGGATGATTTGAGATATCCAGCTATTTTTAGTTTAGACGGCAATGCGTCTTTTGCTTCTTTGTTGGGCACTCAGCGGATGCTTGTGATGGGTGGAGAAGTGCCTGCGGCGATAGTCATAGGGATTGGCTATCCCGGAGAAAACCTGTTGGCGGCAATGGCCAAACGCAACAAAGACTACGTACCAAGCATGCCTGGAGAGTCTGAAACTCGAGCACTAGGACCTGTCGCGAAGCCTGGCGCAGAAGATTTTTTACGTTTTATACGAGAAGAACTCAAACCGCTTCTAGCTGATAGATATCCGCTCGAAACAAACGACTCTACTTTATTAGGCGTATCATTGGGCGGTTTATTTGGCGTTTGGGCGCTACTGACAGCACCGGACACGTTTAACAGATACATCCTTGCAAGCCCTGCGATCTGGTGGCGAAATCAGCAGGTTTGGGAATGGGAGGAATGTTATAGCAGCCGACATGAAGATCTTAATGCCACTGTTTTCATAGGTGCAGGCGCTTTGGAGGTCACTGAAAATTTACGAGCCGACGCTGTCTCTATTGCTGACAAGAATCCCATGCTCAAGGATCAGATCGATGCGATGATCACGTGGAATGACGAGCATGGTTGGCCTGAGGTAGCTAAACTGGTGCCAATCCTTGCTGCGAAATTGATGTCGCGTAACTACCCCAGCCTGTCTGTAGCTCATAGGATAATGCCGGACGAAAACCATATGTCAGCCCCCCCTGTGTTAAGTTCACGGGGCCTCAGATATGTCTTTGGAAGATAGAATGACGCATAACAAAGCGATTCAGGCGGACAAGCTCAAACTGCGACACCTTTTGCCATCGCAAAAGCTGCGCCAGCTCGATCTTGCCGCTGATCTGCGGCGTTAACTGTCACGGAAGGCCTCAGTGAAATTTGAAGTATCGAGTAATCTTAAAATCAGTCCCGAAGATGTCGATGGGCTGCTCACCATGAAGGGCGTGAATACGGAATTGAGCCCTCTCATCCGTATGACGGCACCTTCAGAATGGTTAAGCAAGCCGGTCTTTGAATGGCCTACGGGTAAGGTGCTCTTTTCTAGCTGGATACTCCTTTTCGGTATCTTCCCCATCGATCGACACACGTTCTTCTTTCAATCCATTGATCGTCAACGGGGTTTTGCGGAGGCGTCGAGCTCTTTAACCAATAAGCTCTGGCACCATCGGCGGGATATCAGGAGAACCGGGGCATCATGGCGGGTCACCGATACCGTCGAGTTCCAGTGTAGGCTGCCTGGGCTGGAATACGTTCTGGCACCTGTCTATGGGTTCATCTTCAAGCACCGTCATCAGGTGCTAAGGTCTTACTATAGTGGCAGCGCCAGTTAACCAGGCCAAGCACGGGGACAGCTTTTCCGTTGCGGCTTCGCCTACACTACAAAGCTGCCCATGTTGGCGGCGTTAGGACTCGTCATAGTGCCCACCCAGAGCAAAGATATAGATTGATGATTCATCGAACCTATACACAATCCGGTCCTTCTGGGATATGCGCCTTGACCAAAAACCGGATAGGTTATGCTTCAGAGGTTCAGGTTTGCCTGTCCCAACAGCGGGGTCCTCGCAGCGAATGAGCTCTTTGATTAGTTTGCGAGCTGCATCGTGCAGTTTTTTGTCCTTTTGGCGCATGGTTTCATACGCCTCCCAGGTCTTGCCCTCAAATACCAGTGATCTCATCCATTTGCTCTTTGGTAGGCGTGTATCCTTTACGCTCTGTGTGGGTTTTGGCCGACTCGGCCAGTTGCCGCATCAGGCTACTGTTTTGCAGAACATACAGCGTTTCCTGTTCGCGCTCCCAGTCTTCAGCACTGATCACCACAAAGTCTTGCCCCGATCGCCGGGAGACCCTAAGCGGTTCATGTCTACTAACACTTTGTTCTACAAGCTTTTTCAGGTTATCCCTGAACTGATTTACACTGACTGTTTCCATCACTGCCACCAATATATGTACGGGAATGCCGTACAAGTATACTCTGGCCGCCCTGACAATCACAAGCAATCGGACAGAACAGCAAGATCTTGAATCAACACCGGCATTCTACCTGCAGCGAAACTTGAACAAGCCGCAGCACCTTCACACTAATATTACGAGCACTGCCATGATCCGTTTATTTACACATCTGCTGGGCCCTTCTCAACGCATTACCCCCGTGCTTTTCTCCGCCGCACTTCTGCTCATGTTTACACCCACTCAGCCAGCCAGCGCCGCCAGTGCCGACCAGCCATTTACCGTGCTGGAAGCAAGCATTCCCGAGATGCAACAGGCCCTGGAATCCGGCCAGATGACATCCCGTGACCTGGTGGAACAGTATCTCGTTCGTATCGCGCTCTACGAGGAACGGGTTAACGCGGTAATCGCGATCAATCCGATCGCGTTGGCAGACGCCGACCGGCTCGACGCCGAAAGAGCGGCGGGACACATACGTGGGCCGCTTCATGGCATTCCGGTTGCGCTGAAAGACAATATCCACACCTCCGACATGCCGACCACCGGTGGCGCGCTGGTGTTCCGGGATTTTGTGCCGCCCTACGAGGCCACGCTGACCACTAATCTGCGTAACGCGGGTGCCATCATTATTGCCAAGACGGTGATGACTGAACTGGCAAATTTTCTCGGCTCTGGCATGCCGGGCAACTACAGTGCGATTGGCGGTTATGGGCTGAACCCTTACGATCCGCGTCGTGACCCGCGCGAAGGTTTTGATGATGGCAGGCCCGTGATGGGGGTGGGTGGTTCGAGTTCGGGCATCGGCACGGCCATGAGTTTCTGGGCGGCCAATGTGGGCACAGAAACCTCCGGCTCAATCCTCTCGCCAGCCAACGCCAATATGCTGGCGGCCATCAAGCCAACGGTTGGCAGGATAAGCCGCTGGGGAATCATTCCCATCACCGCCGATCAAGACACCGCGGGACCGATGGCGCGTTCGGTGACGGATGCCGCCATCATGCTTGGCGTGCTGGAGAGCAGGGAACCTGATCCTCGTGATGCGGCCACCCGACGTTGTGAGGCGCCGGCCAACAACGATTACACGGCCCATCTGCAGGCAGAGGGTTTACGCGGAGCACGCATTGGTATACCACGCGCTTTTTACTACGAACCAGCACAAGTACCCGGCAGTGACGACACCCGGGGCGGCCTGAATGAAGAGGCCCGCGTCGTCATGGCCGCCGCGATAGACGTGCTGCGACAACAGGGCGCGATCATTGTGGACGCCGCCAATATACCCAGCGTCATCGACCAGGACCCGGCGCGCAACCTGCTGGCCAGCCCGCCCAGCAGTGTGCTGTCGTATGGCATGAAACGCGACTTTAATAGCTGGCTGGCTTCACTGGGCGACACGGCGCCGGTGAGTACCCTGACGCAACTGCGGGAATGGAATCTGGCCGATGAATCCCGGGGGGCGATTCCCTATGGGCAGGCACGCATTGATGAGGCTGATGCACTGGATTTGCGTGAATCGCTTGCCGCTTACCAGAGCGACCGGGCGCGGGATCTTTTCCTGAGCGCCGAACACGGTATCGATGAGGTCATGGCCGAACTGGCGCTGGATGCACTGCTATTTCCCGCTTCCTCCGGCGCCGGCATAGCGGCAAGGGCTGGCTACCCCACCGTCATCGTTCCGTTTAGTCGTATGGAGAATGAATTAAATCCGCCACTGCCAGCAGGCTTTGATGCAGAACCACGTCCTTTTGGCGTAAGCTTCAGCGGTACGGCGTGCAGCGAAGCACGACTGATTGAGCTGGCTTTTGGTTTTGAGCAGGCTACGCGTGGGCGGATTGCGCCGCCTGATTTTCCGTGAGTTGAGGCGGGGATTTGTGCTGGCACGTTTATTCAGATAGGTGCGCAGGAACACTATACAAACGTTATGCAGCAAGACTACCTACATGAGTGAATTCAATATCAGAGTCCTGACGCCCGCAGATTGGCTCACGTACAAGTCAATTCGGCTGGCCTCGTTGAGAGATGCGCCCGATTCATTTGGTTCAACGTATGAGCGTGAATCGGTGTTCATGCAGCCTGAGTGGGAATCTCGTTTAGATCCAGTGGGGCGTGCAAAAACTGCGCTACCTTTAGTTGCAGAATGTGGCGTAGATCCTGTCGGAGTTGCTTGGGGCTTGGTGCAAGACACTGATTTAAAAGTAGCCCATGTATTTCAAATGTGGGTATCGCCAGACGCACGCGGGAGAGGGATCGCGAAGGCATTGCTTAATCGCATCACAGATTGGGCCATTGGCAGAAATTGTCATTTGATAGAGCTGTCTGTTACCACGACCAATGCTGCAGCGGTAGGCCTATATGATTCCTCAGGTTTCCTTTCGTCCGGACAGGTTGAGGATCTGCGAGAAGGATCAGCACTGAAAACAAAGATAATGATAAAGGATCTGCGTAATGCAGCATAACAATCCGCATCAATCGCTCCCGTTGGTCGCTGGGACAGCCAAAACGATGCGCTTATTTGGCCGCCCTTGCGCGGGGCGTTATGTGTACCTCATTTGCAGGCCATAGAAGGAATCCAATGACTAAGCATGCTGGTTCTTGCCTTTGTGGCATAGTGAAATTTGAGGTCCATGGGGACTTCGACAGTTTTTATCTGTGTCATTGTAAACATTGCCAAAAAGATACGGGATCGGCTCATGCAGCAAATCTATTCTCACAGTCAGCTAAAATGGTCTGGCGGTCGGGTGCAGATGCGGTGATGACCTTTACGCTTCCAGGCACTCGTCATAACAAGAGCTTTTGTAAGTTGTGTGGCTCGGCATTGCCAAGTACTCAGATCCCACGGTTGCTTGTCGTTCCGGCAGGATGCTTGGATACTGAAATATCTATGGCGCCAACAGCGCATATCTTTTCATCCAGCAAAGCTGATTGGGACGAAGGGTTAGGGGACGTGCCAGAATTCGAGGGGCTGCCAGAGTGAGCAGTTATCACATAACAAACCGTGGCAGTTCGCGCCGATCAGCGCCGGACTCGCTACGTTCGCCGCTGCACAGGGGCATTATGCAATCAGAGGTAATGAATGAAGAAAGGAACACTGACATTCTTCAGTGGGAAAATGGGTGCGGGGAAAACTACGAAATCACGTGACATTGCTCAGAAACGGAATGCCGTTTTGATTTCAGAAGACGAGTGGCTTGGGGCAATATATCCGAACAGTATTGAGTCTCTAGAAGATTATATTAAATATTCTACGCGGCTTAAGCCCCAAATGAAGAAATTGGTTCAAGCCATATTGAGCGCGGGAACAGACGTGGTGATGGATTTCCCGGCGAATACTATTGCGCAAAGAAATTGGTTTAGAAGCATTTTTTCAGAAATCCAGGCTCCTCACGAATTGGTTTACATCGACCTGCCAAATAGTGTTTGTTTAGAGCAGATCGGAAAGCGGCGAATCGAACAACCTGAGAGGGCGGCGACTGATACGGAAGCGGTGTTTAAGCAAGTTACAAAGCACTTCGTAGCGCCCAGAGCAGACGAAGGATTCAATATAAATGTGATGGCGGAAAATACAATACAATCCGCTCCAGACGGACCAAGATGAGCCGTCATGCCTTTTGCTGACGCAAAAGCCCCGCCAGCTCACGCTGGCCGCTGAATGTTAGCGTTATGTGTCTCTCAGACTTAGAAGAATAGGTTAAGCTCAGATTCTCCGGTTATCAGAACCGACCAAAAGGACCTGAAATGACTTATTCTCATAAGGATCAGGATGGCTATCGCAGTATTTCCTCCCATCCTCGTCAAATCAAATGAGGCGGAATGCCTCTATAACCGCGAGTCAACCCAATGTGGAGTGAGATATGACTATTCGAAAACTAAACATAATGATTGCATTTATTTGCCTGTTTATCGTTTCACCGGCTTTCTCCCAAGGCCAGGGGAACCAGGGGTCAAGTAACGGCCAGCCATTTCAGAACCTGCAAGAACAGATCGATAGTTTGCAAGCGCAGATTAACGCAATACAGCCGGGAAGCAGCAATGCGCCCATAGATCTGGAAGTTGATTGCAATAATGGTGAAACAATCAATGGCGCAATAGCGTCAGTGGGGGGCGCTGTCAATCAGCTCAATATTGAGATAATCGGTAATTGTGTGGAGCAGGTAGCTTTGCGCAGAAGCAACGTCCATCTTCAAGGAGTTTCTTCCGATGCCGGGATAACCGGAAATTATGCGCTAATTGCACTAGACGGAGCGTCAAATATCACAGCTGATTCACTGACCCTGAATGGGGGACGTGCCGCGCTGACCTGTCTCGATAATGCTTCCGTGCGTGCCTCTAACCTGATACTGGAGAATTCTAGTAGTGGGGTGTTGGCGCAATACGGCGGCACCTGTGACATCACAGATTCCATTATACAGAATAATAATGAGGGCATGACTATTGGTACCAACGGTTCGGTTGACGCCAAAGGTGTGATCCTGCAAGACAGCAGCGGAGTTGCAGCAAATGTCTATACAGGTGGCAGTCTTACCCTTGGCGCATCCTCGGCAGGAACGTCCCTGGTTAGTAACAATAGATTTGGCTTGATCATTTTTGCTAATGGCAGTTTGCGGCCACTTGATGTAATTGTAGAGAATAACCAGTCTAACGGAATTAACATATGGGGCGGTGGCACACTGTTTACGGAAGGCTATGCCAGCGGTGGTCTGGTAGTTCAAAACAATGGTGGACACGGGATTATTGTGCAGCCACTATCCACAGCAAATTTTGGTGGACAAGTAAGCCTTAACAACAATGCACAGTTTGGTCTGGTCTGTACCGGTGTACACAGCATCTCAGGTTTGGGAAATGTTCTGGCTACGGGTAATGGTAGCGGTGACATCGCCGGATCCTGTGGGTATGGTCTCTAGACCAACAGATTTAGGTGCCGGTGTACAAAAGTCGGGGACACTTCTAGTTTAAGGGATCGAAATGATGACATTCGACCAGATTCGTTACCCACTGACATTGGGCAAGGCATGTACCGGCAGACGCCGCTGAATTTATGATATCTTGACTGACCAATGACCGCTCAGGGGGAGCTGATGAGTGATAAAAAAATGCCTGTATCGTTGGTGTTGGGCAGCGGCGGGGCCCGGGGGCTGGCTCACATAGGGGTTATCCGGTCGTTAAACGACAGTGGTAAATACGATATAAAGTCGGTGAGCGGTTCGTCGATCGGCGCGCTGATAGGCGGGCTTTATGCCGCCGGCAAGCTGGACGTGTACGAGCAATGGGTCAAGGGCCTGAGCGCAACGGATGTCTGGGGTTTGCTGGATTTTTCATTCACCAATAAAGGCTTGTTCAAAGGCGATCGCCTGATGGAAAAACTGGGTGACCTGGTGGGTGATCAGAACATTGAGGATTTGGACATTGACTTTACCGCCGTCGCTTCGGATATAGAGCACCGCAGGGAAATATGGCTGGATAGCGGGCCGTTGTTTGATGCCATCCGGGCATCTATTGCTATACCCGGTTTTTTCACACCCGTGTTACGCGACGGCTGCGCCCTGGTCGATGGTGGATTACTGAGTCCGCTACCCGTTGCGCCGGTTAAAAGAATAGCTGCCTCACATATGGTGGTGGTCTCTCTGAATGGCGGAGAAAACCAAGCATTGAACCAGGCGGATGAAGAAGACGAGCACGATCAGGAACACCAACCGGAGCAAAAAAAAGGTCTTCAAAGCTGGTTACTGGGTTTCAAAAAACGAGTCGGACTGACATCTACAGAAGAGGACAGTGATTCGGCCATTGATTTCATGAGCAAATCACTGGAGGCCATGCAGGATCGCATAGCACGTTACCAGATGGCGGCCTATCGTCCCGACACGCTCATCGAAATACCGGTCAGCGCCTGTGATGTGCTGGATTTTCATCGTGCCGAGGAAATGATAGAGCTGGGATACAAACTGGCGACACAGGCCATGAATGACTGACATTGAGCCGCGATCACGGGTCGCGCTTATCGATCAAACTAACCCGGAGCCATGAGAGTGATCAAAGCTTCCTCCTCATGCCGATTCAACGACCTGTCAAACAAGCCCGTGCGCAAAAAACATCCATATCGCCATCGCAACCATCATCAGGTTTTCAGTCAATGAAATGAATCCAAGTGGCACATTGCTGTTACCGCCGACACAGGCACACTTGATTTCGCGCTTTTCGATATAGACCGCTTTAAAAACCGACACCGCACCAACAGTACCGATGAACAGCGCCACTGGAATTGATATCCAGTTAAGGATACTACCCACCATCAGCAGCCCCGCAAGTCCCTCCGCATAAGGGTATACGTAACCGTAAGGCACCCACCGCTTAGCCAGAAGATCGTAGTTCAAGAACATGGTCTGAAAGCTTTCAACGTCCTGTAATTTTAACAACGCCAGTACAATCATTGACAAAGCGATGAACCACTCGCCAGCCTGAATCGTCAACGGACTGCCATAAACGTTGAAACTCAATATAGCTGCAGTCAAGGCCGTCAGTGAAAACAATACTGCCACTGGCCGGTAGCTGGTGGCATCAGGGTTTTTGACCGGTTTTCCTAGGTGTTTGCGAACCGCCTCATACCCGCCTATGCGTTCACCGCCGATGAATGTCTGGGGTGTCGTTTTGACGTCATGCTCGGCCTTAAAGTCATCAATCTGCTGCTGCGTGGTTAAATGATGATCTTCGATCTCGTATCCTTCGCGATGCAACAGGTCAACCGTTTTCAGGCCGAAAGGGCAGGTATGATCATCGGTCAGCATGCGGTACACCACGGCTTTCTTTTGATTACTCATCAGAGCTCCCGGATTCGATTGGTGAACTTCCATGATAGATGCCGTACCATGGTACGGTGTCAAGTTGGTGCGCGGAGGTAAAATCAAAAAATGAAAAATCTAGACGACGACATTACGATAGGTCAACTAGCAAACCTCGCCAACATCGGAGTGGAAACCCTTCGTTTTTATCAGCGCCGGGGACTGCTTGAAGTGCCGGAAACTGAAGGAAAAGTACGTTTTTATACCCATGATCACCTTCGTCGGCTGACGTTTATTAAAAACGCGAAACTGGCCGGTTTCACGCTCAGCGAAATTTATCAGCTTTTGGACTTTGATGCCCGGGCAGGTCGCCGTCAGGCGCGCATGCTGGCCAAGCAACGCCTGGTGCAGATCGATTACCAAATGCAAACGCTGATAACCGCGCGCAATGCGCTGACAAAACTGGTCACTGCTTGCGATAGTGGCAAGCAGGGTCCGTGTCCGATACTTGAAGCGTTTGAATCTGACAATTCAATTATGGATACGTAGCACCCGTCGCACGTGTAAATGTCGCTTCAATTCAATGTGTCGCAGCTCCAAATAAGTGCGGCTCAATGCGTCATGCCCGCAGTCGCTTCCACGATATCATCCCGCCCGGGTTCAGGGATCCGTCCTCACGCGCTATACTGGCGCGCATGACGGTAGAAATCGCGCTCGTTTTTTTCATTATCGGCTGCGGACTGTATCTCTTCGCCTCGCAGAAGCTGCCGATCGACGTCTCGGCACTGGCCATACTGGCCACTGTCATGGCGATCCCCCAGCTGTTCCACTCCCAATGGCTGATGGAGCGCGGTGTCGATCTGAAGGCCGCGTTTCCGACGATTCCCGAGAGTCTGTCGGGTTTTTCCAGTGAAGCGACAGTGACGGTGCTGTGCATGTTCATTCTGTCGGGCGGTATTCAACGCTCCGGCATGATCAACCTGCTGGCCAAGAAACTGATACCCTTGGTTGGCAACTCCGAAACCCGCCAGATCATTATCGTCGGTGTCATGATCGGCGTGGTGTCAGGCTTTATCAACAATACCGCCGCCGTGGCAATCGCCATACCGCTGATGCTGAACCTGGCCAAAAGCAGTAATACCAGGGCCTCACGTGTCCTGCTGCCGCTCAGCTTCTTCGGCATGATGGGGGGCACGCTGACGCTGGTCGGCACCTCCACCAATATCCTGACATCGTCCATACTGGCAGATACGCCCGCATTCGGTCGCTCGCTGATGATGTTCGAGTTCACACACATCGGCATGCTGATCCTGCTGACCGGGATTGTCTACTTTCTGACCATCGGACGGCTGCTGCTACCCAAAACGGATGCCAACCCCGTTACTGATGAAAAGGAAGAAGAGTTTGTCATCGAGTTGGCCGTCACCCATGGCAGCAAGCTGGTTGACCAGACGCTGGAGGAGGCTCAATTCCAGGCTAAAAGCGGCACCAAGGTCATGAAACTGATTCGCGGCAGCAAGATCTGGAAGAACAAGGCGACGGACGCCACGATCAAGGCCGATGACGTCATTGTCATCTGCGCCACGGTGCGCCAGGTGCTGGATCTGATCTCGGAAGACTGGGTTGACGTGTTGTCCGAGTTCACCGGTGTGCGCAAGGCGCGCCCCGATACACAGGTGGTACCGGTGTTGCTGCGTAATCGCCGCTTGTTTGATGGACGCAAGGCCGACGAGGTGGATTTCTGGAAGCTGTATAATGCGCGCCTGATTGGTCTGGATACCAAGAAGCTGCGCTCGCGACGCCTGGCCGATGAGGAGCTGTATGTCGGCGAGATCGTGCTGCTGAATATTTCCCAGACGGCATTGACCCGGTTGCACCGCAGCTACGATATGGTCGTGCTTGATGAATACAAGGATTATTTCAGCCGTGGCCGCATGGTCATTGCCGGCGGCATTGTGGCCGCTGTCATCTTCCTGGCTGCCGCGACACCACTGCCCATTGTGCTGACCGCGATCGCCGGTGTCGTTGCCATGGTGGCCACGCGCTGCATTCCCTATCAGGAGATGTACCAGGATGTGTCCTGGAGCGTGATCTTTCTGCTCGCCGGCGTGATCCCGCTGGGGATCGCGATGACAAAATCCGGGGCGGCTGACTGGGTGGGTTCGCTGATCGCTGTCAATGCGGCGGACTGGCATCCCATATTTGTGCTGATGGCGCTGTACGCGATTACCACCGTCCTGACCGAGATGGTCAGCAATAACGCCTCTGCGGTGATTCTGGTCCCCATTGCCGTGTCGCTGTCCGGTCAACTGGAGCTGGAGCCCTTGGCATTGGTGCTGGCCGTGATGCTCGCGGCTTCGACCAGTTTTCTGTCGCCGATTGGCTATCAGACCAATACCATGATCTATGGCACGGGCGCACTGAAGTTCACTGATTTTGCGCGCGTCGGTGCGCCGCTGAACCTGATATTGATGGTGGTCACCAGTTGCGCGATTTACTGGTTGTTCTGAGTGACCACAACGCGCTGAGAAGGAGCCTGAATGCCTAGCGTGAGCACAGCATGGGTGGCATTGGCAGCATTCTGCTGGGGACTCTCAGGTGGGCTCGGCGGGTTGCTCCTGGCCGAAGGGTGGGACGCGTTCGTGATTGCCTTCTACCGGGGCGCGATAGGACTGTTCTTCGTTCTGATCTGGCTGATGCTGCGCCCGCAGGGTCATGGGCTGGCAAATCACCGGTTATGGTGCTGGGCAACGATTGCAGGGCTGGGTGTGGCCGGCAATTTCGCATTCTATTTTCTCAGTATCCGTGAAGGTAGCGTGGTGGTAGCGGCGATGCTGATGTACTGCGCGCCGGTGTTTGTCTTTTTTGTGTCATTTGCGCTCGGGCTGGAGCGAGCCACTCCGTTTAAGTGGTGCGCCATTGCAGCGGCGATGATCGGCATCGCGTTACTCACGCGCATCTACAACATTGACGCGGCTGGCGTGACTCCCGCAGGCCTTGGTGCCGGGTTACTGGCAGGGATGTGTTACGCGCTGTTCATCTTCGGATTCAAGTACGCTGCGCCGCATGGCAGCCCTCAGGCGATTCTTGTCATCGCATTTGCTGTACTGACGAGCATCCTCATCTGGCCTGCCGATACGGATCAGACGGCCGCAGCCCTGACGACGTCCAGTTGGCCCCTGTTTGCCGCAATTGGTGTGCTTGGCGCCGGGTTATCGTTCATTGTTTACGTGGTGGGCCTTAAATACATCGCGCCGGCGGTGGCCGCAGTTGTGGCCATGGTCGAACCGGTCACCGCCGCATTATTCGGCGTCATGGTGTTGAGTGAAAATCTGGTGGGCCTGCAGATCCTTGGCATGGCGCTGATCCTGGTCACGGTGACCTGGTTGAGCGTCTATTCGTCGTCAGCGAATGCCGACAGGTGATAGGCGGCCGCGTCCTCCACCTCCTTCACGCCAGTCTCACAGATCTGCGGCACGTCACCGCCCGCCAATACCTCCAGAACGGCATGAACGCCGCGCGACAGCGAGGTCAGGTTGTAGCCGCCTTCCAGCACCAAGGCCAGCTTTCCTTTGCAGTGCTTGTCGGCGATGCCCTGCACGATGTCGGTGATTACCTTAAAGCCATCGTAGGTCAGGTTCAGTGCCATATCGTTGCGGTGTGGATCGAATCCTGCGGAGACCAGGATCAGGTCGGGTTCGAAGCGATCGGCGGCCGGCACCAGAATGTCCCGGAATGCTTTCTCGAAAGCCACGTCGCCTGCTGATTCGGGCAGCGGTACATTGATGGTGTAGCCTTCACCAAGGCCGGCGCCCACTTCTTCCAGATGGCCTGAGCCGGGATAAAAGGGCGCGGCACAGTGCGTATCAAAGAACAGCACACTGGGGTCGGCCCAGAAAATGTCCTGCGTGCCGTTACCGTGGTGGGCATCCCAGTCAATGATGAGAATGCGTTCGCAGCCAAGTTTGGCGTGAGCATGAGCCGCCGCCACAGCGACATTGTTGATCAGGCAAAAACCACGAGCACGGACCGGTTCAGCATGGTGCCCCGGTGGTCTGACCAGCGCGAAAGCACTGTCGGCCTTGCCATTGACGACAGATTCCACGGCAGCAATGGCGAGACCGGCGGCCATCACGGCCGCGTCAATGCTGTCAGGCGAAACAGCCGTCGTGTCTGAATCCAGCCAGGCGCGTTTGCCGGTCAGTGAAAACAGGTAATCCAGATAGGCACTGGTGTGCACCCGCGCCAGTTGTTTGTAGCTGGCCTTGGCGCCAGTACGGAACTGGACGCCGGGCACCGGGTGCTCATCCAGGTAGGTTTTGATCGCAGAGATGCGGCCGGGATGTTCAGGGTAACTCCATTTGAAATCCAGCCCGTTCAGGATATTCCTGACACGTTTTTCAACCCGACTGGGCAGATAGGGTACATCGACTTCCGGGTTATGGCCAAGCATGACCTCGTCATAAAAAACATTAACCGTGCGCTTGGCCATCTGATTGTTCCCCTGTGCGGATTGTCTGCTTGCTGTTCTTTTTTCTTTGTTCTTTGTTCTTTGCCTATTGCCCGTTGTGCGCTAGAGTCGTCATGTTAGCGCGTTCTTCACGTTTTGGGTAAATGCCGCCGCGCGAATACCCGTCGTGACAAAACCAAGCCGTGTCCAGGCAGATTTGGCTTCTTTGTTGGATGACGAGTATTCCAGCACCAGATCGTGTGCGCCTCTTTCGTCGGCAAACTCAACGAGACTTCGCAACAGTGCCTTGAAGATACCAGCGTTGCGATACGCTGGCTCAACCCAGATATCGTCAAGAATGGCGGACCGGTATTCTGTGACCGTTGCCTGCTCCCAGATACTTTGACTGGACCAGACCGTCACATCTCCCATCCCGACCAGGCCTACACCGGGCTGCTCGGCAACCACGATGCGCTTGTCGGGCGAGGACAGTGCCGCTGCCAGCAGTTCGTGCAACCGCTGGTACTCGGACTCCTTGAGCGCCAGTTCAGGCCCACCGTTAACATGAAGCGCAAGTTTTGTAAGAAAATCCACCAGCACCGGCAGGTCTGCCGCGGTGGCATCACGAATGGTGCAGGCAGTCGTCGGTTTTTTGTTGGCCATGTCGGTTTTCCCTGGTAGTGGGTTTAAATTAACTCCACAGTTCTGCAACGGGTGTTTGCCCATCGAAGCGATCGGCGAGCTGCGCCTGAAACAACTCGGCGCAGGCGAGCGCATCGGTCACTGCATGATGTGGCAGGTAATCCGGCAACCCGTATCGGGACCGGCTGGCCGCCAGTCGTATCGAGGTTTGAGGTTGCTTTCGCCAGCGTTGCCACAAACTCTGGGGTCGGGCGCGATGAAGCCGCGCCTCCAGCGCCATGGTGTCAATCACGGGGATCTCCAGGCCAACGCCGAGGCGGGCGATCAGGGCGCTGGCAAGGAATCGGCGCTCAATGTCCGCACAATGCACCAACAGGATCTTGCCGGCAATCTGGTCGAGAAACTCAGGCAGTAGCTCCAGCAAGTCCGGCGCGTTTGCCAACGCATCGTCGGTAATGCGGTGATACTGTACCGAATCGGCCGGCAAGCCCGAGCGCGACTTCACCAGCCAGTGCCGTGCCTGAGATGTGTAAAGGGTATTGCCTGTCACCGGCACCAGGCCAATGCTGATAATATCGTGCTGTGCCGGGTTCAGGCCTGTGGTTTCCAGGTCCAGTGCCATCAATGGTGTCTGGGCAATACGGGTGTCAGGGGCAACGACACCTGCCTGATAGTAGGCTTGCAGCAGCGCTGACGGGCAGTCAGCTGCCAGCTGCTGGAAGCGCTGTTGCCAGTCCGGTGTCGCGATGGTTTTTTTATCCGGGCCAAGATACAGCATGGGTCAGGCCTGGAAATGGAATTTCAGAAACTTCTGGGCATTGGCCAGCACCTGGAAGGCGGCCTTCAGTCTTTTGCGTTCAAACTCCGACAGTCTTTCCGGCAGAACATTGTTATCGGGTTCAAGGTTCTGCTGAAGATTGGCAGCCTGGTGCTTGATCCGGGTCATGGCGATCAATTCAAAGGCATCCTGAAAATCTGCAGCCCTGCCCAGCGGCAATATGTTGGCCCTGGAGATCGCATTGAGCCGGCGGTAGGTGTTTCTGTCAGCAATGCCTTTTGACAGCGCCAGGACGCGAACCAGATCGGTAAACGGCGCTGTTCCCCGACGCTTCAGGTTGAGTGACTGTTTGTGCTGGCCGTCCTCTTCCATGACAAAGTCCTGGAAGAAGCCCAGCGGGGGAGAGCGCTGCAGGGCGTTCCGGGTCATGGAGGCAAGAAACAGCCTGTGCTTTGGCGTCATCTGGAGAATGTCGGCAGTCAGACTGTCGACAAATCGTGTCTCCCCGCGCACGGCATCAATGTCGAAGAAAATATTGCAGTGGAGTAACTTTTCGGCAGTGGGATTGGTGACCCAGTCGGTAAAATATCGCTTCCACACCGCCAGCGGCTGTCGCCATTTGGGGTTGGTTGCCATGATATTGCCCGTGCAGTACGGGTACCCACAAGCGTCAAGACCATCACAAACGAATTTTGCTAACGCCTTGAAATAGGCATCATGCTGTTTCGGCGAGTAACTGTCATCCAGAATCAGGGCATTGTCCTGGTCGGTGACGATCATCTGCTCGTCACGTGCCATGGAGCCGAGCGCGATAAAACAGTAGGGTACCGGCGGAGGTCCCAGTTCCTGCTCGGCCAGTTCCAGCAGGCGCTGTTTGAATGACCTGCCAATGGTGGCCATGGCACTGCCGATCATTTGCGAATTGGCGTCTTCGTGAACCATGCGCACAAAGCAGGATTGCACAGAGGTCCTGAGCTGGGCCAGTTCGTTGACGCTCTGCTGGCGAAAAATACTGCTGACAATATACAGGCTGTTGTTAGACTCATGCCGAATGATGTCCTCAATGCCTATGACTCCCACGGGCCTGCCTTCATCCAGAACCGGCAGGTGATGGACATTGTTGCGCAGCATGATCAGCATCGCCTCAAACACGTATTTGGCGGCTGGCACGGTCACCAGCTCCGAACTGGTGACGTTTTCGATGCGGGTATCCAGGTCAACACGTTCGGCAAGCACCCGGTTTCTGAGATCGCGATCGGTGACCAGTCCGATAACCTGTGTGCTATTGTCCGGCGCCGTGATCAGCAGGCAGGACACCGACTGGTCCCGCATCAGGGTGGCTGCTTCATGGATGGTGGCATCGGCGGCAAGCAGAACAGGTGGCTGACTGACGAGCTCTCGCACACGAGTTGTCATGGCTGTGGCAGGCGGGGACTTGTCAGGCGCATTACCCTTGCGGCGCTCAATGTCGCCGACCTCGACGTAGTCGGCAAAATTTTCATTTGATTCAAAAACCGATTCAAAAACATCGGCGGGAATCAGGTAAATGAGTGTATCCTCCACTGCCCTAGCCGGGAAGCGTACCTTTCTGCCGCGCAGCAAACCCTGTTCGCCAAAAATACCGCCCTCCGAAAGACGGTTGTAGAGAGCGCCACTGCGTCGAAAGGTTTCCACCAGCCCGGAGCGGATCAGGTAAAACGCATCCAGCGGTGCGTTGTACTCAAGAATACTGCTGTCAGCCTTGAAATAACTGACATCAATATTTGTTGCCAACAGAGTTTGCTCCTGCAGCGACAACTCCTTGAACGGGGAGTGGCGCTGCAGAAAGCTCAGGATTTCGATCTGTTCTATTTCCAGAGATGGCTCTGCCATGAGGGTACTCGACAATTATCCGGTTCTGGGCTCTGACATCAGGCCTCTGACAATCGCGTAACAGGCCGCCAGCAGGACCAGGGTAAATGGAAAACCGGTGGACACGGCCATGGCCTGCAACGCGGCCAGACCGCCGCCGAGCAGCAGGGCGATGGCGACCAGCCCTTCGAATGTACACCAGAATATCCGCTGGATTGTGGGTGCATTGACTTTGCCGCCCGCTGCGATGGTGTCAATCACCAGCGAACCGGAATCCGATGATGTTATAAAAAACACAATAACCAGCACAATGGCGATAAATGAGCTGATCTGCACCAGTGGCAACCCGTCAAGCATGGCAAACAGCTGCAGTGGCAGCGCCGCCTCCGACGCAACCGTATAGCCCGCGTTGACCACCTGGCTGATGGCGGTGTTGCCAAAAACCGTCATCCAGAATGTACAGGCAAGTGAGGGAATCAGCAGAACCGAGATCAGGAATTCGCGCACCGTCCTGCCGCGCGAAACGCGGGCAATAAACATACCGACGAACGGCGACCAGCTGATCCACCACGACCAGTAAAATGTCGTCCAGCCGTGCAGGAACCCCGTGTCTTCACGTCCAACTGGATTGGAGAGCGCGGGCAAATGCTTCATATAGTTAACGAGGTTGTCGACAAAGCCCGTCAGAATAAACAGCGTTGGTCCAACGATAATGACAAACAGCATCAGCAGGGCCGCGAGGACCATGTTGATCTCGGACAAGCGCTTGACACCGGCTTCCAGCCCGGCCACCACCGACACCAGCGCAATGCCGGTAATACCGACGATCAGGAAGACTTCTGTGGTGGTGCCGGTAGGAAAACCAAACAGATGGTTGAGGCCCGCACTGGCCTGTGAGGCGCCAATGCCCAACGAGGTTGCCAGGCCAAACAGGGTGGCAAATACCGCCAGAATATCAATGATATGCCCCGGCCATCCCCATACACGTTCGCCCAGTATCGGATAAAAAACCGACCTGATGGTCAGTGGCAAGCCTTTGTTGAAACTGAACAGTGCCAGCCCCAGCGCCAGAATGGCGTAGATGGCCCATGGGTGAAGCGCCCAGTGAAAGATGGTCGCCGCCATGGCCAGTTCCGACGCCGCCTCTGCGCCGTCGGCACCACCGAGAGGCGCCACATCAGCGCGCACCCCGTCGGCCACCAGGGTGCCATCCAGGGCGGCGGTAAAATGGCTGAGTGGCTCCGAGACGCCATAGAACATCAACCCGATGCCCATGCCGGCAGCAAACAGCATGGAGAACCAGCCCAGGTAACTGAAGTCGGGCGTCGCTTCTGTGCCGCCCAGGCGCACTTTGCCCAGCGGCGTGAAGATCAGTATTACGCAGAGTGTGACAAACACATTGCCGGCGGTCAGAAAAAACCAGTCAAGATTGCTGGTCAGCGTATCACGCAGGGACGTGAAGGCCGGCCCCGCCTGATTCTGAAACAGCAGCGTAAAAAACACAAAGGCAATAATGGTCAGTCCGGAGATCAGAAACACCCGGTTATGGATATCAAGGCCGAAGGGGCCGAGTCTGACAACTATATTGTCCTGGCCAACCTGGTAGTCAGTATCAATGGCATTGACGTGGCCATCAGGTATCATGGGGTCTGTATTTTTGCTCAACGTTACACTCCACTCGTTAGAAATAATAACCGATATTGATGTTGAACCGGCGCTCGGTGTCTGAACTGTCGCCGGCAATACTGCCGCCGATGAAAGGCTGGTTGCGTGCATGAACCAGATCGAAATAGGTGAACAGACCGCCAGCGGCAACGGACACGCCGGTCACATTCATCATGGTATTGGCTGTGCCATCGACCTTGTCGTGTATCAGCCCGTAATTATTGTAAAACTGTAGCCCGGTGACCGGCCCCCAGGTTACCGGTACGCTGTAAGCAAGGTTGAATGTGCTGGTTTTGGCATCGGCGGCAATCGTGTCATAAAACGCATAGGCGCCCACAGCGAGCTGTTCCGCATTGTCAACACGGTACTGATATTCGCCGTGCTGCAACTGGGCATGCCATCGTCCCATCTGGCTGTCCACATGCATCGCCCATGCGTTGTAGTTGCCCGCGCGGTTCTGGCCATCATGCAGACCGCCATCAAGCACGGACAGACCCAGCTCGGTGGACACGCCGTCGCGGTGCTGTATGTGATAGGCGAAACGGCCAGCCAGGGTGTTGTATTCACCCAGGGCGCGGGACGGGGCGTCGTACAGTCCTTCTCCCGGCGGGCGATAACCGACAACGTCATAGGAGTAACGGTCCGAGCGGTCGCTGACATAACCGTCGACGCCACCCAGCTCATCGTTTTTCAGGAAGCCCAGATCCAGCCGCCAGTTATCTCTGAGCTGTCTTTTAAAAACAAGGCCCAGATCATGATCATCTTCCAGCCCGATGTAATAGTTGGTGCTGAAAAAATAGTTGTGCGAGTTGTAGGGCTTGTTGCCAAACGGAACCGGTGTGATGCCCGCCTGCACTTGCCAGTCTTCGTGGAACTGGTAACCCACATAGGCATATTTCACAGCGGTCATGTAATCGAAAAAACGAATCTCTGCATCCAGAGACACCTCGCCGATGGCGCCGTGCAGGTTGAGACGGAATATGTCAAACTGCAGATCGCCACCGCGGTCTTTATTGCCTTCGCCATAGGAGGTGTGACTGAAGTTGGTTCGCACGGCACCACCGACCCGAACGCCGTCGCGTTGTTCGGGTACGGCCGTGTCAGCGTCCGCCGCTGAGGCCTGTTGCTGTTCCTGCTCTGCGATGCGCGCCTCAAGACGTGACATCTCGGCTTTAAGCAGATCCAGTTGTTGTTGAAGTGTTTGTTGCTCTTCAGCCAGGGCCGGCAGCGATATCAGGGCGGACAGGAAAAAATTGGCTGGCAGGAAATACACACGCATGAAGGATGCCTTTGAATTGCGAATAAATGAGGCAGCTACCTTTCACTATACGCAGGCTGTCACAGACATCAAGGGTCGCTCCGGTATCAGACGGTCCCGGCCTTGCCGCCATGGTGGTTGTCATGCACAGATAACCGGTGATGACCGTTGCCGGGTTTTTTGTTGTGGAGGACGTGGATGATGAGTCCGGAGATGGTGATTCTGGGCCTGAATGCGGCGGTTGCAGCCCTGGCCTATTTTTTTGTGTACCCGAAGTTCTGTGGTGCAAACGGCTGGCGAATCGCCGCCAATGATCTGCTGGCGACCGCCACCGTCGTGATTGTGTCTGGTGTCCTGTACGCCGGTACCGGCGTGGCATTCAACTTCCTGTTTTTTTCCACCAACTGGTTCTGGTTTGCGTTGCTCTCATACCTGGTGATCGAAACACCCCTGATGTTGTGGTATTTCAACAAACATGATGTCTGGCGCTCATTAAAGTTCTGAGTGGTACATCAGTCTGTAATCGTGCCTTCCTGAGTCACCGCCAGATACAGCGCGGCAAACGCGGATTTTATCCAGATCAGTGCCGGGAAAACGCCAACGACCAGTATGATCAGGCCGAGAATGAAGATAAAAACGGATGAAAGGCCCAGTACAAAGATTCTCCAGGCATGCCCCCGCGTGATTCGCCAGCTGGCCTCTACCGCAGCAATCGGGTCCAGCCCTTCGTCCATGACCAGGTAGGACACAAATGCCAGGCGGCATGCCACATAGATGCCTGGGAAGATAAATACGATCAGGCCGATGCTGATCAGGCCGATGGTCAGCAGTGAGGCCAGAATGATATTGACGTAATTCTGGAAGCCGTCAAAAATGCTCTTCACTTCCACCTGGTCGCCTCGCACACCGCGCAGGAAGATCAGATCGGCGCCGTAGTTGATGATCGGGTACAGTAAAAACAGGTAGGCAGTTTCCAGCAGCCCTATCAGCGCTGAACTGTCGCTGTGACCATCACCACTCATGTTCATCGGTGTCATGAACACGCTCAGCACGAGCACCGCCAGCAGGAAAACCAGAAAATTGCCTTTCATCTCCACCCAGCCGCGCGATAACGCGTTGCCCACACCCAGTTCAAAGTCGTCTTTGTCGCTCCTGTCCTGTGCTTCATTACTCATGTCTGCCTCCGGTTGCTCGCAAGTTTGGCTGCCTGGGGGCGTTGATGCTCCCGTGATGACAAATCTAGGGTCGGTGGACAGTTTTGCAAACCTACCAAGGTATTGATTTGCGCATTTGCGCTATTTCCTACTTTGGTAGGGGGCCTGTGGCACAGGCGGATGGTATATTTCCAGCAACAATAACCACCGGATGGATTAACGCCGTGATATTCGCATGATCAGCAACCTTGATGCCGCCAGCCTGCCTCTGTGGATCAGTTTCATCCTGTGTCTGTCCATCACTGCAGGCGGTGTTCTTGTGCTGTTTCGTTTTCGGCAGGCGCGGACCAGCCGCAGTTTTCATTATCTGCAATATTTTCTGATCCTGCTTTACGTGTATGGCTACTACAGCCTGTGGAGCGGCATGTCGCTGTCCGGTTTTATGGACATCGACAATGTCGAGCGGGTTGCCACCCTGGTCGCCCGCATGGGAGCGCCGTTTTTCCTGGTCAGCCTGACCATGCTGCTGTTGTGGGCCGCGCGTGTGCAGAAGCGGCCAGCCGTGCCCGTGCTGTTCACCACGTTTGGCCTCAGCGCGCTGCTCACCGCTGGTGTTGTCCTGTCGGGCGAGATACCGCGAGACAGCGTCCAGGTGGCGCTGTCAGGCGTCGCTCTGGTCAGCACGCTGGTGGTCGCCGCTTTGCTGGTAACCGGTAAACAGCAGATTGTCAGGGAGCAGGGGCGCGCAGTGCTGGTGGTATTAACGGTGGCTGCCGGATTGATCCATCTGGCAACCTTTACGCCACTGAACCAGTATCCGCATTTCGACAGTGTATTTGTGTTCTGTTTTTATCTTTTTAACACGGCCCTGGTTGTGGTTTACACCTATCAGGCCACTGACGAGCTGATGCAGCCGCAACTGACGCTGGATGACTTTTTCAGCAAGCACGGCATCAGCAAGCGTGAAGCCGACATCCTGCGTGGTATCTATGCGGGCAAGACCAATCAGGAGATTGCCAGCCAGCTGTTTATTTCATTGCAGACGGTAAAAGATCACTCATCGCGCATCTATCAGAAGACGTTTGTGAAGAACCGGGCGCAACTGATGACGCTGGTCCGGGAGAGTCAGGGTCATGGCAGGCGCAAAGAACGTGAGTGAGACAGTGAGCAAGGCAGTGAGTAAGGCAGTACAACGTACACACTTGAGGTCAGTCATCCGTCAATATATGCTCCATCCACGCCCCGGCTGTAACCGGGCTAATAACGGGCATGCTGGCTGACCTGACGCTGGGCGCCTGCCACGGATAGATCATTGAGACGTTAACAAGGGTATTTCTGCTTGCTTGATCACGATCACATCGTCGCGTTTCTGATGACCCTGCTGGTGTCTGTGGGCGCCGTCATGCTGCACTATGAGTCATTTATCATCCTGGAACGCTTGGTGAAACGTGCCTGGATTCCACATCGACGGCGCATGCTGGCGTTGGTGTTCGGGCTGCTGATCGTGCATATCATCGCGATCTGGGGCTTTGGTATCGGTGCCTGGTGGCTGGTGGAGGTCAGTGGCATCGGATCGCTGTCAGGTTATCAGGCGTTTGCTTTTCTGGACTACATTTTTATGTCAGCGGTCACCTACACCACCGTTGGTTATGGCGATATGGTGCCGTTGGGCCCGGTCCGCTTTTTGTATGGCACCCAGGCACTGGTGGGCTTTGTGCTGATTACCTGGTCCGCGTCGTTTGCGTTCATTGAAATGCAGCGGAACTGGAACAAGCCAGATTGAGCCATCATGGTCTGGTGTGCATGAAGCGGCTAGCACTCGACGCGGTTCCTGCCTCGGTCCTTGGCGCGGTACAGCGCCTCATCGACACGCTGGGCCAGGGACTTGGCGTTCTCTGACGGGGCCAGGTCCGCTACGCCATAGCTGGCAGTGACCCGGCCGACCCGGTTGAAGTCATGGTTGGCAATGGTTGTGCGCAGTTTTTCGGCAACGTCACGCGCTGCCGCCAGGCCACTCTGGGGCAATATCACCATGAACTCCTCACCGCCCCAGCGGCCGTGCAAATCGGTGTTGCGCAATTGCTTGTTGGTGAGCGCGGCAACCATTCGCAGAACCTCATCGCCCGCATCATGCCCAAAGCTGTCATTCACCGCCTTGAAATGATCCAGGTCATACATGATCATGGCCAGCGGCGTGTGGTAACGGGTGGCCCGCTCAACCTCATGATCAAGCAGTCGGTTGAATTCCTGGCGATTAGAGAGCCCGGTCAGCCCGTCAGTGATCGCCATTGAGCGTATTTTTTCTTCAGCTTCTACGCGCTGGGTGATGTCCAGCAGAATCCCGGTCCACAATATGCCACCATCCTCTTCCTGTTGCGGCGCGGCGCGACTTTCTATCCAGCGGATCGACCCGTCACCGTGGCGGATTCTGAATTCCGTGTGTGCGTGTGACAGGTTGCTGGCCGATGCCTGGGTATTGGCTTCAATGATGGCCTCATCTTCAGGCAGGACACGGGCCATGAAGGGATCAGCATTGGTCCCGGACAGCGCCCCCCGGGCCAGCCCGCCGAGGGCCCAGACCCCTTCGCTGAAAAACGGAAAGCTGCGTGTGCCGTCGGGCGCCATCCGGTACTGGTAAAGAGCGCCGGGCACCTGTGATGCGATACGCTGCAGTCGTTCTTCGCTCTGCCGCAGCCTGGTTTCGGTAGCCTTGCGAGCGGTGACGTCCCTGATGATGCAGAAAATCAGTGCCTCGCCCCGGTAACGCGCGCCATTGTTGCTTAATTCAACATCAATGACCGAGCCGTCCCGGCAGCGCTGCCGGGAATCAAAGTGCGCGTCAGAGTCGTTGACGGTTCGCAGCATTTCCAGCAGAACCTCTTTGCTGAACTGGATATCCCAGTCCCAGACGAACAGCGACTGCATCTGTTCAGGGGTATAGCCCAGCATCACGGCATAACGCCGGTTGGCGCGATACACGCTGCCGTCCTGCCGAAGCGCCACCATGGCGTCGCCGGAGTGCTCAAAAAGTGCATCCCAGAGGACGGATTCGTCTGTTGTCGGAGTTGTCATCCCTTAACTATATCACCTCTTCCTCATTCTTTTGCTAAACTGTGGGTTTACCGCAAAAGCTGGAGACCTCTGGCATGAATATCAGAAAAGTGCTGATCGCCAACCGTGGCGAGATCGCTGTTCGTATCGCTCGCGCCTGCCAGGAAATGGGCATCAAGGCCGTGGCGATCTACTCCGAAGCGGACCAGTATTCGCTTCACGTGAAAAAAGCTGACGAGGCCTATTGCATCAGCAAAGACCCCTTGTCGGGTTATCTCAACCCTCACCACATCGTCAATCTTGCGGTGGAGACCGGCTGCGATGCCCTGCATCCCGGTTATGGCTTCCTGTCCGAAAATGCCAGCCTGGCGGCTATCTGCAAAGAGCGGGGCATACGTTTTATCGGTCCTTCGGCAGATGTGATCCGCATGATGGGAGACAAGACTGAAGCACGGGCAACTGCTATCAAGGCTAATGTGCCGGTGACGCCCGGCAGCCAGGGCAATCTGGAGGATGTTGAGGATGCGGTATCGCAGGCAGGCGACATCGGTTATCCGGTCATGCTCAAGGCCACCTCCGGCGGCGGGGGGCGCGGTATCCGCCGCTGCGACAGCGAGAAAGAGCTGCGCCAGAATTTCCCCCGGGTGATTTCTGAGGCCAGCAAAGCATTTGGCAGTGCCGAAGTTTTTCTGGAGAAATGCGTCGTCAACCCGCGCCATATCGAAGTCCAGGTGTTGGCAGACAGTCATGGCAATGCCATTCATCTGTACGAGCGCGACTGTTCCATACAGCGGCGCAACCAGAAATTGATCGAGCTGGCGCCTTCACCGCAGCTCAGTGATGAGCAGCGTGAATACATTGGTGATCTGGCGGTGCGGGTGGCCAAAGGCTGTGGGTATGAAAATGCGGGCACCGTGGAGTTTTTGCTGGATTCCGACGGCGATTTCCATTTCATGGAGATGAATACCCGGATTCAGGTGGAGCACACCATTACCGAGGCCATTACCGGCGTCGATATCGTCAAGGAACAGATTCGGGTGGCGGCCGGTGAGACCTTGCGCTTCCGGCAGGATCAGATCAGCTATCGCGGGTTTGCCGCCCAGTTCCGGGTCAATGCCGAGGATCCGCAGAACGGATTCCTGCCCAGTTTTGGCCGCGTCACCCGATATTATTCACCGGGTGGCCCTGGTGTCCGCACGGATGCAGCCATGTATACCGGCTACGAAATACCGCCGCATTACGACTCCATGTGTGCCAAGCTGATCGTCTGGGCCATGGACTGGGAAGAATTGCTTGACCGCAGCCGACGGGCGTTGAATGACATGGGGATCTACGGGGTGACGACCACCATACCGTATTATCAGCAGATTCTGCAGCACCCGGACTTCCGCGCTGCCAGTTTTGATACCAGCTTTGTGGAAAGTCACCCGGAGCTGCTTAAGTACAGTAAAAAATCCAGACCGGAAACCATCGCCGCCGCCATCGCCACCGCGATCGCCGCCCAGGCTGGTCTGTAATCAGGGAATCGGGAGAACTTCATGAGTAAACGTAAAATTCACATTACCGACGTCATCCTTCGGGATGCCCATCAATCCCTGATTGCCACCCGGATGCGCACCGAGGACATGCTGCCCGCCTGTGAATGGCTGGACCAGGCCGGATACTGGTCTCTGGAATGCTGGGGCGGGGCGACCTTCGACGCCTGCGTGCGCTTCCTCAAGGAAGATCCGTGGGCGCGCCTGCGGCAACTGAAGAAGGCGCTGCCCAATACCCGTCTGCAGATGCTGCTGCGCGGACAGAATCTGCTTGGCTACCGCCACTATGCCGATGATGTGGTCGAGGCGTTCTGCCAGAAGGCCGCTGACAACGGTATTGACGTATTCCGTATCTTTGATGCCATGAATGACGTGCGCAATCTGGAAACCAGCATCAAGGCAGTGAAAAAAGCCGGCAAACATGCGCAGGGTACGCTGTGTTACACCATCAGCCCGGTGCATGGCACGCAGAGCTTCCTGGATCAGGCGCAGACCATGGCGGACATGGGCGTGGACAGCATTGCCATCAAGGACATGGCCGGACTGCTGACCCCGGATGCAACGTTCGACCTGGTGTCGGCACTGAAAAAGAACCTGGACTTGCCGGTATTCCTGCACAGTCACTACACCTCCGGCATGGCGACCATGTGCCACTGGGCGGCACTGGACGCCGGTGTTGATCATCTGGATACGGCACTGTCGGCATTTGCCGGTGGCACCAGTCATCCGCCCACCGAATCGGTCGTGGCCGCGTTGCATGATGCCGGTTATGAAACCGGGCTGGACCTGGCGTTGCTGGAGCAGGCCAACAATCATTTCCGTAACGTACGCAAGAAATATCACCAGTTTGAAAGTGAGTACAATGGCGTTGATACGGCGGTGCTGATGTCACAGGTGCCCGGTGGCATGATGTCGAATCTGGCGAACCAGCTCAAGGAGCAGGGCGCCCTGGACAAGATCCGCGATGTGTTTATCGAGATCCCCAAGGTACGTGCAGATCTGGGGTATCCACCGCTGGTGACGCCGACCTCACAACTGGTCGGCGCCCAGGCCGTGGCCAACGTGCTGACCGGAAATCGCTATGAGACGATCACCAATGAGGTGAAGAAATACCTGCAGGGCTGGTACGGGCAGGCGCCCGGCGAGATCAACCGGGAATTGCAGCGACGTGCTGTCGGTAATGAAGAATTGATAGATGAGCGGCCGGCCAACCTGTTGCCCAATGAATTCCACAAGCTCAAGGCGCAGATCGGCGACCTGGCCGAAAGCGAAGAAGATGTCTTGACCTACGCCATGTTCCCGGACCAGGCGCGCAGTTATCTTGAGCAGCGCCAGGCCGGCACCCTGCAACCCGAGCCGCTGGAACCGCTGCCCAGTGCCGGCCAGTCAGGCAATATCTCTACAGAATTCAAGATTACCGTACATGGCGAGAGCTACGACGTGCACGTGACCGGCGCGAGCCCGACCAGTGAGACCAAGCGTCGCTTCTATATGACCATTGACGGTGTGCCTGAGGAGATTTCGCTGGAATCGTTGGGTGAGTTCCAGAAGGGCAGCGGCCCGGGCAAACGCGACAAGGTCACCAAGGAAGGTCAGGTGACCACCACCATGCCGGGCAACATTGTGGATGTCCTGGTCCAGGAAGGTGCTGATGTGGCAGCCGGTGACCCGGTGTTGGTGATTGAGGCCATGAAGATGGAGACCGAAATAAAGGCGCCCACTTCAGGCAAAGTGACAGCCGTCCATATCAAGAAAGGTGATCGGGTGACGCCGGGCGATGTACTGGTGGAAATTGACTGACCTGGACATTATCTGACGGGTGCTGCACTAGCGCGGATTATTGACGTACACCGGGTTGGACAGCAGCAGCACCCTGCCTTCAGCAGAGATTACTTCTGCACGGAACCATTCAGGTTCACCGGTTGCCGCAACGGTGACGGTAGCGGTCATTTGGTGGTCGCTGCTGATCACCTGATCGCTCGTCGCAATGGGTGTCCCGTTATGATACAAGGCAATACTGGCGCCTGGGATCTGGCTGGCGGTCACGGCGACGGTAACATTCTCGCCACGGCCCGCCGGCACTGTGTCGCCCATCATGGCCACGTTGGCGCCGGATGCCGCCTGCAGGTCAAGCAGGCGATCGCTCGTGCCTTCCAGATCAATGAATGCTCTGCCTTGACGCAGTCCTGCCAGCAGATCGATCTGCGACAGGGTCTGCGCGAAAACCACCGTGGTGATCGCGCCAATTCGCGTTTGCCGGCCACTGTCGGCGCTCTGTTCTGCATCATGGTTGTCAGAGCCGGCAATGGCTGTCATACGATACCCGTCGTTCAGTAACGTTTCCCAGAAGGGGATGCCTGACAGTGCACTTTTCAGAACCCCACCCCCACTGTCGATGACACTGCCATTCACCACTTCAACGGCATCAACGAGCGAGAAATCAGTGTCGGCGGTCCAGCCACAACCCATGCAGATCTCACCGGAAGGGAGTCCTGGATGGTTGATGGAAATGAACGCGCCCTTGTTTGATGCTTCTTCCAGAATCGGATTGATCTGATTGTCCCGCGCGCGAAAATCGATAAAGTCCGTGATGCCGTAAATATTGGCATGCCCGTAGAACGTGGTAATCTCTCGACCACTCATCAATACCGTCTCATCAAATGCCAGTTGCAGTTCATGCAGGCTCTGATGATGCGATACGGTGTTATGCTCGGTGACAGCCACAAAATCCAGATCCTGAGCCGCAGCCGCTTCCACCGTTCGGTATACCGGGCAGGGCCCTCGATCACCACTTTGCAGCATGCAGCTGCCATCGCTGTGTGCGGTGTGCGTATGCAGCTCGCCGCGGTACCATCCGGCTTCCGGCTTCAGAGGAGCTGATGCGAAGCCCTGCCAGTCAGCTGACAGATTCGATTCGAGCAGGACTTCTGCGCGAAAGCTGGCAACGCTGTCAGAACGGATGTTGGGTACACCAAGAATCAGGGTCCACTCGCCGGCTGGCAAAGGGCCTGGCAGGTATGACGGGGTCGCGTGGGTCTCGGCCAGACTGAAGCGTGCCTTGTTGCCGCCGCTCCAGCCACGGAATCGGTCCGGGTCAAAGATGCCCAGATCGACAACGGTACGATTGTCACGCTCATAGGTGACACTGACGGTGATGCGTTTGACGCCGTCTGGCACCTGGAAGGGTACCTCTCGATAGGTCTCATGGTCTGCTCCGGTCAATTGCCCGGACAGGACCAGCACCGTCTCACCATGCTCGGCTGCCCCTGCCAGTGGAACCCCCTGGCACAGCAGATAAAACAGGAAGGTGTAGAGTTTTTGGTTGACTGTCATATCCTGATCCCCGTTGACATGGAGTTTTCTGACTGGCTTAAGACGGTACAGCCAATATATGACAGTACCGTGCAGGTTATGTGAATGCCTACTGGTTTTATATACACCCTTGAAAATCAGGATTCAGGCTATTACCCTGAAATCTATGGCTGGTTTACACGTCGGTCATGTCAATTCATTTATGCCAAAAGCATAAATCAACAGCACGGAAAGGAGGCAGACTATGTGCATGTCCATTCCAAAAAAATCAATTCTGGCGGCGTTTTTGGCCGCAGTATTCGCCGTCCCTGCATTTGCGCAGCCGGGCACCGGTTCTTACCTCGAGTATCGCGCCCAGATGCAATCGGACCCCGATGAGTATCTTTTTTTCGACAACGACAGGAAGCAGGTCGTGTCCTATAACCGTGATCGCATCGTCAGGGTGTGTGCCGCCGAGAGTCCGCTGGTGACCCCCATCAGCATCGAGTTTGATGACAACATGGCTATGCTGGCGCCGGGTGACTGCATGCGGATTGAAGCCATGCAAGTGTTCCTGGAGCCCGCCGAGATGCTTGAGCCCAATACTTTCCTGCGCGTCGAGGTTGAAACCCTTAATTGATCGGTGAGTACAAAGCACCCCTGCCTGGCGGCAGGGGTCGACTTTTGTTCGTCACAACACTGCCACAAATGCTTCACGCCCCTGTCAAATACATGCCCTAAAGTGACTCCCTCAGTCATCACGCTACTAGGGAGCGGGTATGTATTCATCTACTAAAAAGTTAAAGAAAAAAGTGCTGGCCAGTTCGATTCTGCTTGCCTTGGGCCTGAGCATAGGGGGCCTGAGCATTGGCCTGTCGGCACCTGCATTCGCACAGGACATGACGTCGGCCATTCGCGGCCGTATCAATGGCACGGATGGCTCCCCACAAGCCAACACCACCATTGTCATCGAAGACACCCGCACTGGGGCTACCCGTACCTTGCAGACCAATGACTCTGGTGCCTTCTACGCCACCAACCTGTCGGTCGGCGGTCCTTACCGGGTCACCGCCAACGGTCGCACTGTGGTCATCGATTCGATTGCGCTGGGCGATATCTACAATGTGTCCATCGACATGAGCTCGGCCCCGGTCGAGGAAATCATGGTGTTTGGCCGTTCTGGCAACATTGTTGATGTCGCTTCGGGGCCGGCAGCGACGTATTCAACGTTTGATCTGCAGACCTCAGTCGCTTTTGACCGCGACATCAAGGACGTGTTCATCTACGATCCGCGCCTGAATCTGGACAGTGATTCAGCCATCAACTGCGTGGGCAAACACCCGCGTTACAACAGCGTCAGCCTTGACGGTGTCAGCCAGAATGACCGCTTCGGCCTGAACAGCAACGGTTATTCCACTGCAACCGGTATGCCTTTTCCATTCGAGGCGGTCTCCCAGGTTGCCGTAGAACTGGCACCATTCGACGTCACCTACGGTGGCTTCACAGCCTGTAACATCAATGCGGTGACCAAGTCCGGTAGCAATGATTTTACTGGCACGGCGTTTTATGAGTACAACAATCAGGATATGCGCGGCGATACATTGACAGTGGACGGCAACGAGTCCACGTTCAGCAGTCCGGACTTCAAAGAAGAGAAGCGCGGCGTCAGCCTGGGCGGGCCGTTAATACGCGATCGACTGTTTGTGTTTGGCGCCTACGAGGAAACCGAAACTCCCGAGTTTATTGCCCAGGGGTTTGCCGGGTCCGGTAGTGGCGTGGAGCGACCCTGGCTAAGTCAGTCGGACTTTAACCGGATCAGCAACATCGCCGCCAATACCTATGACTACGATGCCGGTGGCATGCCCTCAGACGGCGCGCAGACCGAAGAAAAATACATGTTGCGCCTGGACTGGAACATCAGCGAGCAGCATGATGCCACTGTTATTTACAACTACTACGATGGCATCGAGGATCGGGCGTCAGACTCTGACAGCAATGAGTTCGAGTTCGCCAACCACTTCTACCGCAAGGGTTCCGTGTCCGAAACGACCACCTTCAAATTATCATCACAATGGAACAGCGCGTTGTCGACGGATGTGTTCATCAGCCGCAACACCATGGACGACTCGCAGATCACCGTGGGCCCCAAGGATTTTGCCGAGATGCAGATCCGTATGGGCAGCAACACCGTTTACCTGGGCGCCGACGACTCGCGCCAGGCCAATAGCCTGGCCACCGAGTCTGATTTCATGAAGTTCACTGCCGAATACCTGTGGAACGACCATGTGGTGACGGTTGGCTACGAGCGTGATGACCTGTTTGTGTTTAACCAGTTCCTGCAGCACGCACGCGGCGGTGAATACCGGTTTGAAGACCTCTCCGCCAACAACCCGGCGTCGTGTGAGTCACTGACGGCGCTTGGACGTCAGGCTGATCCGGCCTGCGGCCTGACCGGCATTGATCATTTTGAACTGGGTATTCCTACCGATATCTTCTACGGCAGCGGCGGTGGTACCAATAACCCTGACGATGCGGCGGCGAGCTTCAGCAACGTCCTGAATACGGTGTATGTGCAGGACGAATTCCGTCTGGATGATTATGCGCTGACACTGGTTGCGGGCCTGCGTTACGACTGGTTTACCAGCGATGACCGCCCCAGTTTCAATCAGGCGTTTACCAGCCTCAATGGCGGTCTGCGTAACGATGCCAACATTGATGGCCTCGACCTGCTGATGCCACGCCTGGGCCTGACCTGGGAAGCGGCTGATGACCTGACAGTACGTGGTGGTCTGGGTCTGTATTCCGGCGGTAACCCGAATGTCTGGCTGTCCAATGCCTGGAGTAATGATGGCCTGTCCAATGTGCAGGTACGTGATCGCAACAATGGCAGCCTGTCGGTGTTGGGTGACTATGTGCTCAGTGGCAGTCAGCGTCCCGGTTACGATGTGCCGCAGGCCATGAGAGATCAGGTGGCTGCCACGACCGCTGCCAGCGCTTCCAATAGCTTCCTGGTGCTGATCGACCCGAACTACGAGCAGCCATCGGAGTGGAAATTCGCCTTGGGTGCGACCTATCTGCTGCCCACCGGCACCACGGTGGAAGGTGACTACCTGTATTCCGTCGCGAATGATCCGGCTTACTATGTTGACGTAGCCCAGGATGTGGTGGGCACCACAGCAGCGGGTCAGCCGACCTACGCCAATGTGCGTGGCCAGAGCAACTACATGCTGACCAACTCCAGTGAATCTCCGAAGAGCCATTCGCTGTCGTTGTTGGCGCGGCAGACCTACGACTGGGGCCTGGACTGGACCTTTGGATATGCCTATACCCAGGCAGAAGATCTCAGCCCGATGACCTCGTCGGTTGCGGGTTCAAACTTCACCAATCTGGCCTTGTCAGACATCAACAACCCGTCAGCAGGCACGTCCAACTACGAAACCCCGCACCGGTTCACGGCCAGGGTCAGTTATGGCCGTGAATTCCTGCCGGGCTACGAAACCCGCGCCACGGTGCAGTGGTTCCGCGCCAAAGGCCAGCCGCAAAGCTATGTCATGAGCAGCCGTGGCCTGGAAGGCAGCAACAGTGGCAACCGTCGCCACCTGTTGTACGTGCCGGGCCCGAATGACGCCAACGTGGTAGTCGGCCCGAACTTTGACGTCGCCGCGTTCTCAGACTTTGTGGATGCCAATGGCCTGAGCCAGGGTTTCCAGACGCGTAATGACTTCTATTCACGCTGGACCTCGCGCATGGATCTGCGTCTGGACCAGGAACTGCCGGTGTTCTTCAGTGGCGCCAATGCACGTGTTTATGTCAAAGTGTATAATCTGCTGAACATGATCAATGACGAGTGGGGTCATCAGTACGATGCCCAGTTCTTCTCGCCCGATGTGGTGACGCAGTCACTCAACGATCAGGGGCAGTATGTTTTTGAACGGTTTAATCCAAGAAGCGTCAGCGATCTGCAGGAAACTCAGTCGCTGTGGCAGGTACGTCTGGGTATTCAGTTTGAATTCTAAGCTGATGACCATTTGGCACTTGTTCTGCAACACCCGGACGCAGGTCCGGGTGTCTGTGTTTGTGCTGCTGCTGGGTGCCGCTTTGTCGGCGGCGCCCGCAACGGCCCAGGCCGCCGATACGCCTACCGACTCTCACACCGACATGCCCATAACGCTGCTGATCGGCCTCGATGGGCTGCGCTGGGACATCATTGATCGACACCCGGCACCGACCTTACGTCAGCTGGCAGAGCAGGGTGTCCGCGCACAGGGTCTGATTCCTGTGCTGCCGTCAAAAACCTTTCCCAATTTCTATGCCATTGCCACCGGGCTGTATCCGGAGAACAACGGTGTCATGGACAACACCACCTACGCACCCGATCTGGACACCACTTTCCGCATGAGTGACCAGGATGACACGGGCTGGTTCCAGGGTGAACCCATCTGGGTGACCGCGGAACAGCAGGGCGTGCGTGCAGCAACCATGTTCTGGGTCGGCTCGGCGGCAGAGATTGCCGATACGCGGCCCAGCTACTGGCGACCGTTTGATGGCAGTGTCGCCAATGAGGCGCGCGTGCAGCAGGTATTCGACTGGCTGGACCTGCCGGCAACGCAGCGACCGGGCTTTATCAGCCTGTATTTCGAAGCCATTGATTCGGCCAGCCACGCCGCGGGGGTTGACAGCGCTGAAGAGCGACAGGCAGTGGCGGACGTGGATGCGATCATCGCGCACCTGCTGCAGGGGTTGCAGGCGCGTGGACTGCTGGCACAGATCAACATCCTGGTGGTGGGTGATCACGGCATGACCGATCTGTCCGCTGATCGCATCATCTACCTTGATGACTATGCCGACCTGTCGGTCGCGCACAGTCCGCAGCTTAGCGGCGAGCGGCAGGGCAACGCGGTTTTTGCGGCATTTCATGGCGATGACGACGCCATTGATAACCTGTACCAGGCACTGGCACTGGCCCACCCCAGGATGCAGGTGTACCGAAAGGCGCAGTTCCCGGCGTGGTTTCGGCTATCACATCAACAACGGGGACCGGATCTGGTGATTGTGCCCGATAATGGCTGGCTGCTGTCCAAGCGCGGTATCGCATTCCGTGGGCCCATGGCGTCACACGGCTTCTCACCGCAGCACCGCGATATGCATGCAGCTCTCATCGCCTACGGTCCGGCGTTTCGCCAGGGCATTACTGTCGAGCCCCTGCATGTGGTGGATATCTACAGCATTCTTACCCGAACGTTGGGCATTGCGCCTGCCGCCAATGACGGCAGCCCGGACCGGGTTGCGCCGCTGTTCCGGTCTCAGTAACCGGGTCTTGTATTTTCACCAGGCGGCGGGCCGGACCCGCATCGTCCTTCTATGCACCCTTGTATTCGTCGCTGCAGGTTGTTACAACAACCCAGGCAGACGACAAGGAGATGTGTATGGAATCGAAAGCAGAGAAAAGACAACGTCGCCGACGTGGCAATATCAGTCTTGCGATCGGCGTAGGCCTGAGCACCGGGCTGGGCTTCGGACTGGTGATGAGTAGCTGGATCTACGGGGTTTCGGTTGCCATCATCGTTGCACTGGCGCTTTGGGCGGCAGGTGTTGGCGCCCGCAAGGAGGTAGCGCGACAGGAAAGCGATTGATGATCTGGATCATGAGCAGGCATTGCACAGTCGGGTAGACTCGGATTATTGTGTACGCCCTGCTGTTTACTGGGTATCCAACTCGGAGTGACCGATTATGAAGCGACCCTTATTATTGTTATTGCTGATACTGTTCCCCGTCGCCGGCATTGCCGCGCCGCAAGGCTGGGCGCCCCTGCTGGAACCTGCCCAGTTGTCAGAGCTGCTGGCCAGGGAACCTGCCATTCGCGTTGTGCATCTGACCGGCAGCTATGAGGACGGTCATATCCCCGGGGCCGTGTCTGCGCCCTATGCACAATTCCGGGGGCCTCAGGAAAATGCCGGTCAACTGCCAGCGCTGCCCGAGCTTACTCGCATTGTTCAGAATCTGGGTATTGCGGCGGATACGCCGGTCGTCTTGGTGCATGGTGGCAGCGGTGCCGTCGACATGGGGGCCTCCACACGTGTTTACTGGACGATGAAATCGCTGGGCGTTGATACCCTGGCCATTCTCAACGGCGGCTTTGCTGCCTGGCAGGCGGCCGCGCTGCCGGTCAGTACGGAAGCAGTGTCCGTCAGCGCCTCGGAGTTTCAGCCGGCGTGGAACGATGCCTACCGTGTCACCACGGCGCAAATGGAAGACATTGTGGAAAGTGGTGTGGCACAGATCATTGATGCCCGCCCTGAAGCCTACTTTATCGGCGAACAGTCGTCTGCTGCGCGTGCCGGGACCCTGCCGGGTGCCTCCAACCTGAGTTTTGCCGAAATGTTTGATGGCAATCGCATGAAATCAGGCAGCGAGCTGACTGCCATGCTGGACAATGTCATGTCCGCGGACGCAGACCTGACGGTGACTTTCTGCAACACCGGTCATCTGGGCTCCATCGACTGGTTTGCGATCAGCGAGCTGGGTGGTTATGACAATACCCGGCTCTACGCCGAGAGTATTACCGAGTGGGCGATGGATCCTGACCGGCCGATGGTCAATGAGCCATCAGGCGACTGACGATTTGCGCCGACCCGGCAACAGGCTGAACATTGATCAGGATCATGTTGCGGGGGTGGCGGAGCAGTATCATAAAGATTGGGTAGTATCATCAAACCCCGGTAACCGGGAAGGATTTTACATGCGCTCAATCAAGAACGTTGTCTTTGCAATGGCCGCTGGTGTGGCGTTGGCGGGTTGCTCCGGCGACCCGGCAGCAAACGACGGGCCAAACGACGGGCCAAACGACGGGCCAAACGATGGGCAGGTTCGTCTGCCAATCAGCCTGAATGAAGTCATGGTCGCGCTCGTGAATGACGCCGCCAATCCAATCTGGCGGGCTGACTGGGATGAACCTCAGAGCGATGCCGAATGGCGTGAAGTCGAACGTCAGGCTTATCAGATACAGGTTGGCGGCGCGCTGCTGAAATTTCCCGGCACCGGCCCCATGGATGATGCATGGGTCGCGGACCCGGCCTGGAATCAGTATGCGCAGCAAATGAGTGAAGCTGGCCGCCACGCAGTCAACTCTGCGCGCGCCAGGGATCAGACCCTGATTCGACGCGCCGGTGATGAGCTGGTGGCAAGTTGCGAAGCCTGTCACATGGCATTTAAACCGGATTTGCCGACCATGGATATGTTTGGTGAATTGCCGGAGCTGCCCCCCGTGTCTGTTCAGTAATAGCAGGTCGGTGTTGCTACATGGATTATAAGGACTACTACAGGATTCTGGGCGTTGCAGCTGACGCCGACCTGAAGGCAATCAAGACTGCCTATCGCAAACTGGCGCGTAAATACCACCCGGATGTCAGCACCGAAAGTGACGCAGCCGAGCGCTTCAAGGAAGTGGCGGAAGCCTATGAAGTGCTGGGTGATGACAAAAAGCGCGCTGAGTATGATGAAATTCGCAAATATGGCGGGCGGCAACAGGGCCCGGGCGCTGGTGGTTTTGGTGATGCCAGTGGCTTCGGCGGGGCGCAGGATGGCAGCTTCCACGAACAGGATTTTTCGGACTTCTTCTCGTCCATGTTTGGTCAACGCAGCCAGGGCGCTGCCGGTTTTGGTGACCCGTCCGGTTTTCGCAGCCGGGGCCGGGATATTGACGTGGAAATGCCGATTTTTCTGGAAGACACTGTGTCAGAGGAATCCAAGCAGATTAAATACAGCCTGCCGCGATATGACCGCCATGGCCAGCGTCTGGAAGACCTCAGCAAAACCCTGAACATCAAGATCCCCAAGGGCGTCGCCGACAGCGAGCGCATTCGCCTGAAAGGCCAGGGCGCACCGGGCGTCGGTGACGGGCCTGCCGGTGACCTGTACCTGCGGGTAAGACTGGTGCCGCACCCGCAGTTTGATGTCGAAGCCCATAACCTGCTTACCACAGTGGCGCTGGCCCCCTGGGAAGCAGCATTGGGCGCCAAGGTTACGGTGCCGACCTTACAGGGCAGAATTCAGTTGACCATACCGCCCAACAGTCAGTCCGGGCAGCGATTGCGCATCAAGGGCAGGGGCCTGCCCTTGAAGTCCGGCAACGGGGATCTGTTCGCCGTGCTAAAAGTGATGATGCCGCCCGCAGTCGACGAAGCAAGCCAAAAACTCTGGCAGCAACTGGCAGCGCAACATGCCGATTTTGACCCACGGCAACAGACCTGAACCACTGACTAAAATGGCCGTCAAGGACCCCCTAGTGACTGGAGCTGAATGACATGAACATTCATATCACCCTGCAGGAAGTGTGCAGCAGCACCGGACTGAGCCGGGAGGCCGTGGTGGAGATTGTTGAGCACGGCATTGTTGAACCTCAGGGCGAACAACCGGAACAATGGTTATTCGATGATCAGTGCCTTTGCCTGGTGCAGCGCGCCCGACGCCTGCAGCGGGATCTGGAGCTTAACTGGCAGGGCATCGCGCTGGTTATTGAATTGCTGGAGCAGCGTGAGCGCCTTATGGCCGAAAACGAAGCTTTGCTGCGGCGTCTGCAGCGTTTTGACCCGCATGAGGCCTAGATCGCCATGGGTTGGCTTTTAGCGAGACGCCGGAAACCAATGCCGTGTTTTGTTGGCAAAAGCCACCAGCGACAACATCACCGGCACTTCCACCAGGACACCCACCACTGTCACCAGCGCAGCACCGGAATTAAGGCCAAACAGGCCAATGGCGACCGCGACTGCCAGTTCAAAGAAATTCGATGTGCCTATCAATGCGCACGGGGCAGCAACGTTGGCTGGTACTTTCCAGAGTCTGGCAGCGGCGTAAGCAATGGCAAACATGCCATAGGACTGAATCAGCAAGGGCACGGCAATCAGTGCGATCAACAAGGGTTGTTGCAGGATCACCTGTCCCTGAAAACCAAACAACAGCACAACGGTTGCCAGCAGTCCCAGCACTGACAGGGGTTTTACGCGTGCCGTGAACGCTGCTACGGCGGCGTCACCGGTTGAGGGGTCAGTTTTGCCCCGGGTTAAACGGGCGCGTGTGATGACACCGGCCAGCAAGGGGAGGACGACGTAAAGTCCAACCGATAACAGCAATGTTGACCAGGGCACATCTATATCGGTGATGCCCAGCAACAGGGCCACCAGTGGCGCAAAGGCAAACACCATAATGACATCATTCAGCGCGACCTGCGCCAACGTGTAATTGGGGTCGCCGCGGACCAGTTGCGCCCAGACAAAGACCATGGCGGTGCAGGGGGCTGCCCCCAGCAGGATCAGGCCAGCAATGTACTGATTGGCGTTGGCCGGGTCGATAAGGCCTACATAAAGCGTATGAAAAAACAGTACACCCAGCGCGGCCATGGTAAAGGGTTTTATCAGCCAGTTAACGACCAGCGTGATCAGCAGCCCTTTAGGACGTTCGTGCACCCGGCGCAGGCTGGCAAAGTCGACGGCCACCATCATCGGATACACCATCAGCCAGATCAGTATGGCGACCAGAAAATTAACTGAGCCATACTCGATAGCGGCCATTGCCTGAAACAGATCGGGCAACAGTGACCCCAGTGCAATTCCGGAGGCGATGCACAAGGCTACCCACAATGACAGGTAGCGCTCAAAAAAACTGATGCCTGGTTTCGTGTTCATAATCGCTCGCTATGCTACAACCAAAGGCAAGCGCACACAAATCAGCGTGCGCTGAACACGGGAAATCCCTCCAGATTTTTGCGCTCGAATGGAACCTCTTCAAACAGCAACGGATAAAAAAAATGCCGAATCTGTGCGTGGTAGTCACGGATCCGCATCTCGTACTCAAGCGCCGATGCCATGTCAGTTTCAGCGATGTTCTGTATGGCACGCAGCACGGCTACCGGTGGTGACAGCCAGGCAACCTGTCCGGTTAACGCATCGCGTTCCCTGATGGCTTCCCGGTAAGCGCGAGACAGAGGCTCTGCGGCTTCATCGCCCATCTGCTGAAAGGCGTAATACCACTTCCAGTGGAAGGGCTCATCGATTGGCGCCGAATGTGCCCACTCGGGATGGCTGGCGTAAAATGGCTCCATGGTGGCCGCTTTGGGCAGATCCCAGGCGCCATTGACCGTTTCCCGCTGCAGCAGACTGATCCGGGCACCATCGACCCCCGGCACGGTGCGATCAATCATGATTTTGCCTGCCAACGGCACCAGCAGGGCCAGCACCAGCCAGATGCCGGTCAGCACTGCCGCATTGACCGAGGCCGCCCAGCGTCCGAAGGCCAGCGCACAGGTCACCAGCGTCCAGAACACCACATTGGCCAACACAACCGCTGTCACCGACAGCAGATTGCCGGCGCCGGCACCGAACACCAGCCCCAGTAGCCAGAGTGGTAGCAGGCAGGCCAGTGCCGCGCCGGATGCCAGCACCAGCACGCGCGCCAGCCAGACCCGTCCCGGCCGCGCGGCCGTGGCGGTGAGCATGGCCACGCGGCCGGCATCGCGCTCGGCAGCATAGACGTCGTACAACAGCACAATAATAAAGAGCGGCAGTACAAAGGCGATGACAAATGCGTAGTCGAATCGACCCGCCAGGCTCAGTTCCGGGTTGAAATTGTCAGATTCGTGTATCTGGCCCTCAAGCGCAAGTGCACGGATTCTTAACATCCAGGGTGACAGGTCGCGCTGACCGATTGCCAGGAATGCGGCCTCGGCGGGCGCATTGTAGGTCAGCGAAAAGCCGGAGTAGGCTGCGCCGCCATAGTCGGTGGCAGCATCAAAAACTTCTCCCAGCTCCACCCGCGACTGGCTCAGGGTACGTTCAAGGGTGTCGTTCTGTCGGCTGATTTCCGCCTGCCCCAGCACAATGGCGAGCAGGCACATGATCGCCAGGGCCAGGCAGGCTGCCAATGTGGTGCGATTGGCACCTACAAAACGCGCTTCACGCTGGATATTCCGAATCAGACTCATGCTTCACCTGCCTTGCGTGCCACACGGCGTATCAATACCGTTGCCGCCAGCAACCATAGCGCCAACACCACGCCAAGAGGCAATGCGGCCAACAGGCGGTCGCTGGCGGGCTGCGGGGTAAAATTGAAATCCTGCAGGCGGTGCCAGAAATCACCACTGACACGGGTGCGTTGTTCAGATTCATGGTCAACGCTGCGCGCGGAATCGTCGGCAAAAAGCACTTCGTTGGCATGCACCGTATTGATCTGCTGTATCAGTTCGAAGCGCTGTGCCTCAGCGGCGTCGAGAAAGCGCTGGTGGTTGATCAGGTCAGTGCCTGCGCTGCGCATGGACAGGTTGCGCACGGCAAGGTATGGACTGGCGATCGCGAACAGATTGATGATTGTGGCCTGTCGGCGCTGGGTGGCATGCAGCTCGGCGGCATATTGATTCATGACCGCACTGCCTTCGGCCTCACCCTGGAGTGACACCAGACCCCGATAATTAACCGGTAAGTCCTCAATCCGGTCGACGCCATATTCTTCCAGAACCTGATCCTGGAATGAGCGAAAGCCGGGGTCGTTGATGTTGTGGCTGTCACCCACGACGCGCATATCGCGCTGCACGAGGATGTCCATTTCAGTCTGAGTCTGGGAGGTGACGGCAGTGGCCGCCACATCCGCAGCAATGCGCGGCATCAAAATGGTGGTTGCGGCCCACACAATGATCAGCGTGATCAGCGCAGAGCGGGCTTTACTGGCGAGTGCGGAAACCACTGTGATCAGTAGCACCCAGAAACCAAGATAGGTCGCATGGCCTGCAAATACCAACAGGGCCGGCAACGCTTCGGTGGGATGGCGAATGCTTAGCCACATAACTCCGATCAGCAAAGGCAGGCTGGCAAGCGCAGCAACACTGCCGATGGCAGCGGCTTTGCCAAGCACCAGTGCGCGGGCAGGAACACCTTGCGCGATCAGCTGCAACAGGGTGCCGCGCTCGCGCTCACGCACGACGCTGGTAAACCCCAGCAGGATCAACAGCAGCGGTGCCACCACCTGCAACGCAAAAGCAGGTGACACCACGCCCAGGCGTGTCAGCACGGAGGTTTCGCGCGCCTCGGCAAAGGCGGCGGTATTCCGCCGGTGGCCTTCCAGAAAAATGGATCGGCCGGTGAACGGATCGACACCGGGATCGATGACCGCCAATGGTGCCGGCGTGCGGAACACGTAGTGACCGTAGTGCACCATCCGGTGTGGGTGCCGGGCGGGCTGACTGCGAAACGTTGCCTCGGCCTCACGCTGATAGGCCTCGCGGGTCTGGCTTTCCGAGACCAGTTGCTGCGCCGAGCTGGCGGCGGCAACAGCGATCAGTGCCAGCAGCATGACGATAATGGTCACCGCCAGACGTGTGCGCAGCATATGCTGCCATTCGCCACGGGCGATATGCAGGATCGCGGTCATGCTGCCTCCCTACCGGCGAAGCTGCGCTTCACTTCGTTGACGTCAACATGGATAAGCTTGCCGTTGACATCACGGGATGCTTCGAACTGATTGACCAGGTGGCCGTCACGCAACAGGCCAATGCGGGAGGACACCTCGCAGGCACCAAACAGATCATGGGTCACCATCAGGATGGCGACATCGCGTTGACACAGCGTTATCAGCAGACGGTTGAACTCTTCCACGGCAACCGGGTCCAGACCCGAGGTCGGTTCGTCCAGCAACAGCACGGGTGTCTTGCGCAGCAGCGCCAGGGCAATAGCAACTTTCTGGCGCATGCCTTTGGAAAAACCGGCGCTGCGCCGGTCGCGTGCGTCGGCTTGCAGAGAAACGGTGTCCAGCGCCTGTTCGATGGCGACCGGATCGGGTTTGGTGCCTGCCAGTTCCAGAAAGTAGCGCAGGTTCTCGCGCGCACTCAGGTGCTCATACAGGCTGGCTGTTTCTGACAGGTAAGCCAGAGAGCGGCGGACCGCTTCGGGTTCATCCGCTGCAGAATGCCCGCAGATCGTGACACTGCCAGCGCTGGGTTTGAGCATGCCAATGCAGGTCAGCAGCGTCGTTGATTTGCCCGCGCCGTTGCCTCCCAGCAGGGCGAAGACCTCACCGGCGGCCACCTGGAAATTGAGATCGGACAAAACTTCCTGCCCCTGCCTTGTTACGTGCAGGCCTTTGACTACAATGCTCGGCGTTGTCATCAGAAAGTTACCTCTGCAGAAACCCTGACGCGTCTGGGCGTGCCAGGCTGGATCCAGACCTGGGCATAGGAATTGGGGAAATATTCCTCGTCGAATGCATTGTCGATTTCAGCGCGCAACTTGATGCTACTGTTGAGCTCGTAGCCGGCATGCAGGCGCACCAGGGTGTAGGCCGGCAACATGAAGTCGGTGGCGGTTTCGCCCAGACGCTCGCCCACATACAGCATACCGCCGCCAACCGTGACCGGCCGGCCCGCCAATACCAGGTCACGACTGACTTGTGTGCTGAGTGTATGACGAGGCACGTTGATCAGCCTGTCGCCGCTGGCTATCTGTCTGCCAAAGTCCACATCCAGTGCCCCACGCGAGGCCTCTGCATCCACGTAGGCATAAGACAGATGCAGGTTATAGTCGTCCAGTCGACCCAGCACATCGAATTCCAGCCCGCGGCTGCGCGCCTCGCCGATGGCTACCGAAAAACCGGGGTTCTGCGCGTCGGCGGTGAGCATGTTCTTCTGTTTTTGCTCAAAGATGGCAAGATTGCCCTGCAGCTGGCGATTCATCAATTCAAACTTGATGCCAGCTTCCAGTGAGCTGCTCTGATTGGGATCGAATGTCCGCCCGGCGAAATCGGCACCGGAATTGGCGCGAAAGCCTTCGCCATACGTGCTGTAGAGGCTGGTGTTTCCGGTTAACGTATAGACGATACCCAACTGTGGGCTTACCCGGGTGTCGGATTGGGTGACCGTGCGGTTGTTAAAACGGTTGGTGGTACGCTGGCTGAAGTCATCATGTCGAAGCCCGACTCTGACCTGAAGATGTTCAGTCAGGTTAATTTGATCCTGAATGTAGATACCGGTGGCTTTGAGTACTTCCAGACGGTCGGTCAGTGGCGACGTTGCCGGCAGCGGAAATTGGCCGTACACCGGCGCATAAATGTCGATGGCATAGGAGTCCTGCAACGTCGTGCCGGGGCCGATTGCGGGAGCCCGGTATCGCCTGAATACCTGATCATTTTCAAAGCGGTCACTATCGACTCCCGCGATGATACGATGTGTCAGCGGCCCGGTCATGATGTCGCCGTTGAGTTCTGCGCGAAACACAGAATACTCTGCATCGTAGGCGCGGTGGCGGCGTTGACGGGTCAGATTGCGTCCATCAACGCTCAGCTGCTGGCGTGAGCCGAAAAATTCCGGATCTGAAGAAAAGCCGGTCAGGGATGTGTCGCGGAGATTGGCGCCAAGCAGCAGCCCCCAGCTCTGGTTGATTTCATGGTTGAGTTCAAGTTGATGACCGACAACCCGGGCGTCCATCGGGCCATCGCCCGGTTCTCCAAGGAAGCGCGAAGGGGGCAGGCGACCGGGGTCGCCGTCAACGGCAACGATGCCGCGATCAAAAGGAACCGTTTGCCGAGACGCTTCCAGTTCATAAGTCAGGGTTGTGCCGTCGGCAATCCGGAATAGAGCGGACGGGAAAAAACCGTATTTTTTATAGCTCACGGTGTCCCGGAAACTGTCACCGTCCTCGTAGAAGCCGACTGCCCGCACGGCGCCTCGCTCGGCGATGAGTCCGGAACTGTAGTCAGCTTCTGTGCGCACAGTGCCGAAGTCATCGGCGCTGATGCCAACCTGAGCAGCAGCAATGCCGGTGGGACGTTTGGTGAGCAGGTTGACAGTGCCTCCAGGTTCACCGCGGCCGAAAAGCGCGGCCGAGGGGCCCTTCAGCACTTCAACCGCTTCAATGCCGGCGATGTCGCGCGAGCCGCCAAATCCCCGGCCTGCATTGAAGCCATTGACCATGAAATTACTGGGCAGGTTGCCATCGCCGGCAAAGCCACGCACGGCGAAACTGTTCCATAAGCCGCCAAAATTATTTTGTCGGCTTACTGCGGCGGACAGCGATAGTGCATCCGTCAGGTCCGTTACACCCGCCTGAGTCATCAGTTCGTTATCAAGCACCTGAATGGCCTGAGGCGTTTCCAGGTCCGTGAAGTCGCCGCGATAGGCGCGAGCCTGATTTGTGACGATGATCTCTTCAATGCTGGCATTGTTGGGTGCTTCCTGCGCGTTGGCGGTGCCCAGCAAGCTTGTAACGGAGAGTAAGGCGACTGTGCCAGAGGTAAAAAACGTTGAAAATCTGAGGCGTGGTTGAGCAGGCATAATGAATCCCTTAATCGGTCAATGATTAAAAGATATGCTATACCATAACATTAATCTGTCAAGCGTTTTGCTTCTAGCGCGGCCTCACCCAACAGTGGGATCTGTCAAATCTGGGTTAATCCCCGTTTGGTTTTCTTATCACCTTTCGACAAAACCCCAAATCAGGCGCCAGATCAAGTTGAATGCAAACACGTACCCGACATAGGCGTGCATGATTTTCAGGGTGATTTTGCCGTCGCTGCTGATGCCCGGAGAACTGGCATACAGGATGGCTCAACCGCAATAGGGTCGGCGAATTGGTCGCTTCAGCCATGTCATTGATATATATCATTAAGGGAGATAACTAAAACCGCTTGCGCCATCAACTTATCTGCTCTTTTTCATCGCTGTCCCGGCAGCTTGTGGCCGCTGGCAGGCAGATTGCTCAGATCAGATTGAACAGGTTGCCGCGCTATCGTGGACCATCGGCCCTTATTAATAACAATACAATTGACAATTGTTATCATTTGCATTTAGTATCTCATCCCGCTTGACCATACACCAACTGCGTCCGCCCACAGGCTTGCCGGACGACTCAGGTCAGCAACACATACAACATTTTCAGGGGTATCCAATGTCTGCGTTTCCAACCTTTACCAAATCCAAACTGGCCCTGGCGCTGGCCGTCACAGCGTTGCCACTGGCGCTGCCGCTGACTGCCACCGCGCAGCCAGATCAGTCTGCTGATGATCGTCGTTCACCGAGCCCGGGCATCGAGGTCATCCGGGTGACCGGCAATCAGCAGGGGCACGCTTACGTGGAAACGGGCACTGTGAATTTGATCAATCTGGAGCAAATTCAGGCGATTCAGCCACTGTCCACGGAAGATGTGCTGCGCCGTATTCCGGGCATCAACATCAAAGGCGAAGAAGAGACGTCCATTGTTGCCAACTTTGGTCTGCGTGGTCTGTCCGCCAGCGAATCCAAGTCCCTGTTGCTGGAAGATGGTGTGCCGGTCGCGCCGGGCCTGTTTATTGGCAACGATCGTTACTTCAATACCCGCATCCAGCGTGTGGAGCAGGTTGAAATTCTGAAGGGCTCGTCCTCATTGCGTTACGGGCCGTCAACCATTGGCGGTGTTGTCAATTACATCACCAAGACGCCCGATGATGGCGTCAAAGTGTCTGGCCGGGTGGGTTCCTTCAATCTGCGCGAAATGAATATCGAGGCCGGTGGCCAGAATGCGTCCGGTGACGCCTATGCCGGCGTCGTAGCGACCTATGCGGACAGCGACGGGTTCATGGACAAGGGCTACGAGATGTCCGATGTCATGCTCAAGGCGGGTACGGCAATCGGCAACAATCAGCGCGTCGGCCTGAAGGTCTCTTTCCATGAGAACGATGCCAATATTTCCTATCGCGGCGTGTTTCTGGATGCCTACCGTGCCGGTGCGGATTACAACCCGGCACCGGATGACTGGTACCTGCAGGAACGCACCGCGGCTGACCTCAATCATGAGTGGCTGATCAGCGATTCCACCACCCTGAAAACTCTGTTTTACTGGAGCGATGTCAGCCGTGATTACTGGCGCTATAACGTTAACACGTCTGCTTCCAATGCCGCGGGCCGTTGGGTCTATACCGACGCCCTGACGGGTAATAACCGGTCATTCGAGAGACTCGGCGCGGAGACGCGTCTGTCGATGGCACACGAGTTCGGTGGCTTGTCGGCAGATACCGAATTCGGGTTCCGCGTCATGACTGAGGAGTCCAACGATACCCGCATACGCGCCACCCGGCAGCAGGATCGCACCGGCGTCAATGACCGCCACCGCATCGATTCAGCTGACAGTGTGGCTGCCTATGTGCAAAGCCGCATCGAGCTGACGGATCGACTGGCAGTAACGCCGGGCCTGCGCGTGGAGGATTATGAACAAAAGCAGCTGATCCTGACCCAGAACAACGCATCGGCCTCAACCAGTAACACCGAATTCCTGCCGGGTATAGGCGCCACGTTCGACGTGACGCCAGCGGCACAGATCTACGGTGGGGTGTATCGTGCATTTTCCCCGGCTTCCAATGGGGTGGCGCTGGATGGCCTGACGGATCAGAATCTGGACGGGGAACGCTCCATCAACTATGAACTCGGTATTCGTGGCGCCGAAGGCCCGCTGAGTTATGAGGTGGCAGCGTTCGCCATGGATTTCAGCAATCAGGTCGTGACCGGTAACAGTGACCCCAATCTGTCGCAGTCCAACGCTGGTGAAACTGAACATTACGGTATGGAGTTCGCGCTGGGTTACGACTTTGGCGCCGGCTTCAGCGTGGACTCCAACGCCACCTGGATCCCGACTTCAGAGTTCAAGACCGGTGCATTTGCCGGCAATCGGCTGCCCTACGCACCAAAGATACTGGCCAATATCGGTGTGAATTATACGCTCGACCGGCTGCAGGCATCGCTGACTGCTCACCACCGCGGTGAACAGTACGGTGACCCGAGCAATCAGGTGGATTTGCCTACCGGCGCCGCTGGCGGCATCTGGGGTGGTCTGTTGCCCGCCTATACGGTTGTGGATCTGACGGCGCAATACAGCGTTGCGGCAGGTTTTGATGTCTTTGCTGCCGTCAAGAACCTTGCTGACAAGCAGTACATTGCCGGCCTGCGTCAGGGTATTTATGTCGGCCCGGAACGCTCGGTTGAAGTGGGTTTCCGTTACGGATTCTGATTTCTGAGTGTGAGTTCCGCTGTCTGTGTGATGGCAAGCAAAAACCCGGCCGATCAAGCCGGGTTTTTTTTGTCTGATGCGGCTGGCGTTCGCGGATGATCCACAGTGTGTGTATGATCGTAGGGTCAATAGTCCGGCAGTGTTTCCCGGGCTTGCACTGAACCCAAAATACGCGCGCATGGAGCCGATTCGTGACCAAACCTCAAATGCTGCGGGCTGTCATTGCCTTCTTCTTTCTGACGCTGTTTTCCCTCTTTACCCTCTCACTGGCCACGGCAGCTGAAGCGCCGGAAACGGGCAGTTCCGCTGATAGTGACACGTATGCCAGTCTCGCCGATATCCTTCAGGATGAGCAGGCCCGGGAACAACTGATTCTCGATTTGCGTGCCCTGGCTGCGGGAGAAACGCCGGCAGCGCCCGAACAGAGTGCAGTCAGCAGCGTTGAAAGGGTTTCCCCGGCGCGGCAGATCGCTGACAGTACCCGGGAGCTGGCGGAAGAGTTTGTCGGTCAGTTCCTTGCGGCAGTCGATGCCGTGGGTGCCATGGTCAGCGGCGACACCAGTCTGGATGTGAATGAGTTGGTCGGCACGATCAGCAACCTGCTGATTGTCATGGCTGCAACCATCGGCCTGTTTCTTGTCCTGCGACTGGCTGCCCGACCAATCTTCGCAGCCATCAATCGCTGGGCGCTGACAGATGCAGGGCGCAGCGCCATGTTGCGCAAATCCGTTGCCGTGACGGGCTCGGCCCTGCTCGATGTGCTGGTCATTGCTCTGGCATTTGTGGCGGGTTACATCATCGCCCTGTTTGTGCTGGGCAGCGCGGGTGAAATGGACATCCATCAATCGCTGTTTCTCAACGCCTTCCTGCTGATTGAAATATTCAAGGCCGTTATCCGGGCCCTGTTTGCGTCCCGGGACGATGGGCTGCGCATGTTACCGCTGTCGGCGGAGCAGGCAGCCTACTGGAATGCGTGGCTGGCCCGGCTGAGCGGTTTCATTGGCTACGGCATCCTGTTCCTGGTGCCACTGGTCAGTGGCATTCTGTCGCCGGCAGTAGGGCGCCTGGTCGCCTTTATTGTCATGTTGCTGGCGTTTCTCTATGCGCTGGCGATCATTCTGCAAAACAAAACGTCTGTGACACAGGGGCTGTTGCTGCGCGCCGGCGTTGCTGACCTGGCCTTCAATCGGGTATTGCTGACCATGCTGGCGAAAAGCTGGTACGCGGTGGCCATTGTCTATTTCGCAGCACTCGCCTTGGTGACTGTGGCGCGTCCTGAAGATGCACTGCCGTTCATGCTGGCGGCTTCATTGCAGACGCTGGCCGCAATCGGCATTGGGCTGTTTGTATCGGTGGTACTCAGCCAACTGATCAGTCGTGGTTTTCATTTGCCGGAAGAAACCCAGACCCGCTTTCCCCTGCTGGAGGCGCGTTTGAACAGTTTCCTGCCTACCATCATGAAAGCGGTTCGGTTGGCGATACTGGTTGTCATTGTCGGATTTGTAGCTGATGCCTGGGGCCTGTTTGACCTGATGGCCTGGCTGGGCTCAGAGTCCGGTGCGCGAACGCTGGGGACTGTGGTGTCGGTAGCCATCATCATCATCCTGGCGATGATGATCTGGATCGGGCTGGCAAGCTGGATCGAGCAGCGCCTCAATCCGGCCGATGGCGTCCACGAAGCCAGTGCCCGAGAACGAACACTGCTCACCATCTTCCGCAATGCAATTGCCATTACCATCATTGTGATGACCGCCATGATTGTTCTGTCCGAAATCGGTATCAATATCGGGCCGTTGATTGCCGGCGCAGGTGTGCTGGGTTTGGCCATCGGTTTCGGGGCACAAAAGCTGGTGCAGGACATCATCACCGGTGTCTTTATCCAGCTGGAAAACGCCATCAATGCCGGTGATGTGGTGACCGCCGCCGGTGTGACCGGCGTCGCGGAAAAGCTCACTATCCGTTCGCTGGGTATCCGTGACCTGTCTGGTACCTACCACCTGATACCGTTTTCGTCAGTTGATACGGTTGCCAACTATATGCGTGAGTTCGCCTACCATGTGGGCGAGTATGGTGTTGCCTATCGCGAGGATATTGATGAAGTCATAGCCCGGTTGGGTGACGCATTTAATGAACTGATCGCTGACCCTGCGCACAAGGCCAACATACTGGCTGAACTGGAAGTGCACGGTGTTACCGCATTGGCCGACAGCTCGGTCAATATCCGTGTGCGCATCAAGACGGTTCCGGGCGCACAGTGGGGGGTCGGTCGCGCCTACAACCGGTTGGTGAAATACCACCTGGACGCTGCCGGTATCGAGATTCCGTTCCCGCACATGACGCTGTATTTTGGTGAAGACAAGGAAGGCAAGGCGCCGCCTGCGCCCGTGGTCATTCAATCCGGCCGGGCGGAGCACAACGGCGGATCGGCCCCGGGTCTGAAAGACAGGCGGGCAAACACCAATGCCCAGGAAGGCCAGGACTTTGATGAGCCCGATTGATCCTGCTGCTGCGTGCCGGCGGTCCTCAGTCGACGCTGGACTCGGGCGCCTGCACGCATTATTCTGACGTCTTACACAGCCCATCAAGGCGCTGGTCACGATCCCGACTCAGCGTCATGATCGAGGCAGACAAGACGGAGAATCATTATGCATGCATTGACAGTCCATGAGCCACGCCGCAGTCCATTTCAGCTGCTCCTGCGCAAACTGACCCTGGGTCTGTTGTCTACGGCAGCGTTATTGCCGCTGGCAGCCCAAAGTAATGCCCAGACTGATGCTGAACCCATCAGCATCGGCGGACTGCACAGCTTCGAGCTGCGAGTCAGCGACGTTGAGCGTTCCCTTGAGTTTTATCAGGGCCTGTTTGGCGCCCCGGTGCTGAACAGGCTGGGCGACACGGTGTCCCTGCAGATCGGTGATGGCCCGCAATACTTCACGCTGTCGCCCACCCGCCGAGGCGAGCAGCCACACATCAGTCACTTTGCCCTGAGTGTACCCCGCTTCAGCCTGTTTGGGTTGCAGAGTGACCTCGCCGATCACGGATTCACCCGCACTGTCGAGACACTGTTTGACGGCCGCTCGGCGCTGGAACTGGCCAACCTGACCTGGACTGAGCGCCTGCCTGATGACAGCGAAGAAATGACCACGGACAACCATCATCTGTATTTTGCCGACCGTGATGGCATCCGTGTGCAGCTTTCCAGCCCGGATGCCTGTGGTTCCGGTGAAGGTCCGGAAGCGACCTGCAATCTGGAGCCGGCGCCCGAGGCAGGTCTCATTGAGTTGCGGGAGATCAATCACTTCACGACGTATGTTGCCAATTACCAGTTAACCAATGACTTCTACCGCAACCTGTTTGGCCTGGAGAATCAGGCATTTCAGGGCACTTTTCCGTTACTGGGCCTGGGTGATGGTCGCCAGTTTCTGATGTTTGTGGGCGGCACACAGCCGGGTGAGCCTGCGCAGGCCGGGCGTATTGACCATGCCAGTCTCAATATGGAGAACTTCACTGAAGAATCGGTGCTGGCGCGCCTGACCGAATACGGCCTGACGCCCAGACCCGAAGGTGAGCAAGCCAGACCGCTGCAGCACTGGGTCAGCCGGCGCATGCCCGAGCGTGGTGGCGCGCCAGGTGGCACACCGGAAGTCTATTTTTCCGACCCTGATGGTCTGCACATACAGCTGCAGCATCACACCTACTGCGGTGGTGGTGGTGTCTTCGGCGAAGACTGCTAACCTTTACTGAACCACAAAACCGGCAGATACCGTGCCTTCGCGGCGCGGGTCTGCCGCGCCCACCAGACCCTCATCGGTCACCAGTATGACGTGCAGCCCCGAGTTTTCGCCATCACTTTCCTGTACGTCATACCCTTCATTGCGCAGATAGTCGGCCTGTGCCTGCCCGGGCTCGCGGTTGATTTCTACCCGCACGGTATCCCCGCGGGCGATGATGTTGGGGAAGCCGACCGCGTCGTCGACAGACATGCCCCAGTCGACAATGCCCAGAATGGATTTGGCGGTATACGCCGGAATCGAGTTGCCACCGGGTGAACCGGTGACCATAAACAGCTCATTATTGTCATCCAGAATAATGGTCGGTGACATTGATGATCGGGGGCGGGCGCCGGGCCTGATCATGTTGGCCGCTTCGGGCTGGTCGGCATAATAGTCACGTGCGAAATCGGTCATCTCATTGTTGAGCAGGAATCCCGCTGCCCAGCGCCCGGAACCGAATGCTGATTCCACGGTCATGGTGGCGGATACCGCATTACCTTCACTGTCGATGATGGACAGGTGTGTGGTGCCTGCCGGCTCCAGCGTGCTGTCGGGGGCCCAGACCTGGGCAGTGCCGATGCCCAGGATGTCAGCCGGGTTTCCGTGTTGGGGTGTGGCATCGGGCGCTGCCGGGTTTTCACTGCGGTATTGCAGATATTCGGGATCCAGCAATTGTTGTACCGGCACGGTGACGTGGTCGGGGTCGCCAAAATAGTAGTCCCTGTCAGCATACGCCAGGCGCTGTGCGTCCACAAACGCCTTGATCTGCTGTTCCTGAGTAGGGTTCTCCGGTACCAGCTGGTCGTAGAGATTGGTAATCATGATCTGCATGGCACCGGAAGAGGGTGGTGTCGCGGAGCAGATGTTTAGCAAGCGCCAGGTGCCGCAGATTGCGGCGCGCTCAACGGCCCGGTACTCTGAGATGTCGTTGACTGTCATGGTGCCGCCATTGTCGCCAGCCTGTGCGGCGGCGGCCATGGCCTGGGCTATCTCTCCTTCATAAAAGGCACTGGGGCCTTCATCAGCGACGCGCTGCAGCGTACGGGCATACTCGGGATTGCGCAGCAGAGTACCAGCCTGCAGCGGTTCACCGTCTGGATAGAAGTACCCGGCCGCACCGGGGTTTTCGTCCAATTGTGATATTTGCGCCATTTGCGGCAAATAACCGGCCATTTTTTCCGTCACCACAAAGCCGTCGCTGGCCAGGCGGATGGCTGGTTCAAACAGGGTTGCCCAGGGCAATTTGCCGTAGTTGTCATGTGCCAGTTTATACAATGCAACGGCCCCCGGCACACCGATGGCGTTGCCGCTTTGCCAGGCATCAAGAAATCCCCCCGGCTGCCCGTCGCGCATGAACATGTCCGGCGTGGCGCCGCCTGGCGCTGTTTCCCGGCCGTCCAGAAAGCGCACACCCTGTGTTGTCTGCTCGTAGACCACCATGAAACCGCCACCACCGAGCCCGGAACTTTCCGGTTCAACCAGGCCCAGTACCGCATGCGCGGCGATGGCGGCATCAACGGCATGTCCGCCCTGCGCCAGCATTTGCACAGCGGCATCGGTGGCGTCAGGGTTGGCTACGGCAGCCATGTACCCCAGTGACCACGCGTTGCTTTGCGCAGGTGCCGGGGTGTCTGCTGTGTCGTCGGGCACAGATGTGAGGGGAGCAGTTGGGTCGGCAGGATCTGAACAGGCGGCGAGTATCGCCAGACTGAGGATGGCAGCGGGGAATCTCATGACAGGTGGTTTTCCGGTAAAGTGTATGATTCAGGATACGTGGGAGCATATAGCCGTTTTGTGCTGCGTACAACCCGGTTACAAGTGAACCGCAACACAAGTACACTGTGTACCAATGCGTTGCCACGATGCAATGTGCGACAAAGGGGAGTAGCGTATGAATGTGGATACCGTGATCGTGGGCGCAGGCACTGCCGGATTGGCAGCGCTGCGTGAGGTCAGGCGCTACACGGATGATTTTCTGCTGATCAATGACGGACACTGGGGGACGACCTGTGCGGCAGTTGGCTGCATGCCCTCCAAGGCCCTGATTGAAGTGGCCAATGCCTATCATCACCGCACATTGTTTGACCGTTTCGGATTGCGTGGGGCGGATGCGCTGCACGCTGATGTCCCTGCCGTGCTGGCACATGTACGCAGGCTGCGTGATGGTTTTGTCAAAGGACCTGAATCGGTACCGGAGGAACTGGGTGAGCGCGCCATCAACGGCCGTGCCCGATTGCTGGGGCCCGACTGCATCGACGTTAATGGCAGACGTATCAAGGCTCGCGCGATCATTCTGGCGCCGGGCAGCCGGCCAGTCATGCCCGACGCCTGGCGCGCCTACGGCGACCGGATACTGACAACCGATTCTCTCTTTGAACAGCAGCACCTGCCGCAACGCATCGCTGTGGTCGGTATGGGCGCGATCGGCGTGGAAATAGCCCAGGCGCTGGCCCGCCTGGGTCTGACGGTCGCTGCCTTTGACAACAGCAACCGGTTGGCAGGCATTGCCGATGATGACGTGCTGGCGGCTTTTCGGCCGCTGCTGGAAAAGGAGATGCGGTTACATCTGGGTGGACCTGCCGAGTTACAGGAAGCGGGGCGCAGCATCCGTGTGTCCGGCGCTGGCGGTGAATTTGAAGCCGATGCTGTGCTGGCGGCCATGGGCCGTCAGCCCAATATCGACGGATTGGGGTTGGAGACACTGGGCGTGCCGTTGAACGACAAAGGCATGCCTGAGATCGACCCGACAACATTACGCGTTGGCCAACTGCCGGTCTTTCTGGTGGGTGACGCCAACGCACAGCGCCCCCTGTTGCACGAGGCCGCCGACGAAGGTTATATCGCCAGTCAGTTTGCAGCGCCTGGCGCTGATCCGCAGGGCTTCTGCCGGCGCACCCCGCTGTCTGTGGTGTTCTGTTCACCACAGGTGGCCCATGTCGGTCAGGACCTGTCGACGGTCCCTGATCAGAACCGGGTGACGGGGTCTGCGGACTTCTCCAGTCAGGGCCGGGTGCGTATCACCGGCAAAACGGCGGGTATCCTCAAGGTTCATGCGGATGTGCGCACCGGCAAACTGCTGGCAGCAGACATGTGTATTCCGGATGCTGAGCACCTGTCGCATTTGCTGGCACTGGCCATCGAGCAATCGATGACAGTGCAACAGATGCTGGCCATGCCTTTCTATCACCCGGTGGTGGAGGAGGGGCTACGCAGTGCGTTGCGTGATCTGGCGAAAAAGATGCCGGACAAAGGACAGTCTGACCTGTCTCGTTGTCCGGATATTGGTCACGAGGCGCTTGATTAGCTGTTCTCGATGCGGAAACCTATTTTCAGGGAAACCTGGAAGTGTGCAACATCACCGTCGACAATGTGGCCGCGCGTTTCCGTGACCTCAAACCATTCCAGATTCCGGGTGGTTTTATTGGCCTGTTTGATGGCATTGCGAATGGCATCATCAATACTCTGCTTCGATGAACCGACAATCTCGATTTTCTTGTAGGTGTGATGATCAGACATTACGCCTCCTTACTGCTGAGAGTGAAGGGTCACCGTAACATATTCTGGCATGTCTTTCAGGCGCCGCTGCCCGGTCGATTCGTTGACCGGGCTGACGTCAGTAGACGCCAAGGCTGCGCAGATAGTCCTCATAGTTGCCTTTGAAGTCGACCAGGCCGCTGGGCTGCATGTCAATGATACGGGTGGCCAGTGAGGTCACGAATTCACGGTCATGACTGACGAAAATCAGCGTGCCGGGGTAATTCTCCAGTGCCAGGTTGAGCGCTTCGATGGATTCCATGTCCAGGTGGTTGGTGGGTTCGTCCATCAGCAACACATTCGGGTTGATCAGGCTGAATTTGCCAAACATCATGCGTGCCTTCTCGCCACCGGAGAGCACCGGCAAGGTCTTGTTGACGTCGTCATTGGAAAACAGCATGCGTCCCAGTGCCGAGCGGACCAGTTGCTGGTCGCCCTTGGTCCACTGTTTCATCCAGTCAAACAGGGTGATTTCCTCGACGAATTCGGCGCTGTGGTCCTGGGCAAAATAACCGATGTCGGCCTGCTCTGCCCACTTCAGTTTGCCGTCGTCGAGGCTCACTTCGTTCATCAGACAGCGAAGCAGCGTGGTTTTACCGGCGCCGTTGGGGCCAATGATGGCGACGCGTTCCCCGGCCTCAATCTGCAGGCTCAGCTTTGAAAACAACTGGGTGTCGTAGGCCTTGTTGGCGTTTTCCATGATCAGGGCCTGACGGTGCAGCTTTTTATTCTCGACAAAACGGATATAGGGACTGACCCGGCTGGAAGGTTTGACATCTTCCAGTTGAATTTTTTCGATCTGGCGCGCACGCGAGGTCGCCTGTTTGGCTTTGGACGCATTGGCCGAAAAACGGCTGACAAAGGCCTGCAGCTCGTTGATCTGCGATTTTTTCTTGGCATTTTCGTTCAGCAGTCGTTCGCGCGCCTGCGTCGAGGCGATCATGAAGTCATCATAGTTACCCGGGTACAGACGCAGCTCACCGTAGTCCATATCCGCAATGTTGGTGCAGACCGCGTTGAGGAAGTGACGGTCGTGGGAGATGATAATGATGGTGCTGTTGCGCTGATTGAGTACGTTCTCCAGCCACCGGATGGTATTGATGTCCAGGTTGTTGGTGGGCTCGTCCAGCAGCAGCACGTCCGGATCCGAAAACAGCGCCTGGGCCAGCAGCACACGCAGTTTCCAGCCAGGCGCAATGGCACTCATCGGCCCCTCATGCTGCTCCAGCGGGATGTCGAGGCCCAGCAACAGCTCACTGGCGCGTGACTCTGCGGTATATCCGTCCATTTCGGCAAAGGGTTCTTCCAGCTCCGCCACGGCCATGCCCTCAGCTTCGCTCATCTCTTCCAGGCCATAGATGCGATCGCGCTCGGACTTGACCTTCCATAACGCCTCATGGCCCATGATGACGGTGTCGATCACCGAGTATTTCTCATAGGCGAACTGATCCTGACGCAATTTGCCCAGACGCACATCCGGTTCCAGCATGACCTGACCGCTGGTCGGCACCAGATCGCCGCCCAGTATTTTCATGAAGGTAGACTTGCCACAGCCATTGGCGCCGATCAGGCCGTAGCGTTTGCCCTGAGCGAATTTGACGGACACGTTTTCGAACAGCGGCCTGGAGCCGAACTGCATGGTGAGGTTGGCGGTGGAAATCAAAATGGACTCTGTACTGAAGGAATGAAAATGAAGGCGCGCATCCTAACAGAATCCATGCGCCAGGGCACGTCAAGTCTTGAGTAACCCCGTACCCCGAGCCCGGCGGGCTTGTCATACCTGGCAGACGATTTGCCAAAATGGGTTCGAGATCACGGTAAGTGCCCACAGGAGATTCTTGTTTTCAATAAAAGTATCAGAATATCAGCCTGTTGGATTTTTTCGTAATGATGGCACGTTGCATGCTTTACTTCATGTCAGGCGCCAGGCAACTGGCAAGGTTTAATTCATAGAGGTAGGAGAAACTCATGCAAAAGACGCTGTTGGCAAAGACTGTTGGACCCATAACGTTTGCAGCTGGATTGCTGCTACTGGGTGCATGCCAGCCCCGAGCCAGTGACCCGGCACCAGAACTTGTGGCACAAGGACAGGCGCTAAGTGCCCAGTTTGTTGCCACCTTGCAGCCGACATTGCAGTCGGCCATGCAGGCAGGCGGGCCTGTCAACGCCATTGAGGTGTGTGCCGTGGAGGCGCTACGCATTGCTGCAGACCTGTCGGCAGCGTCAGGTTGGGACGTGAGCCGGGTGAGTCTTCGTGCCCGCAATCAGCAAAGCGCCATCCCCGACAGTTGGGAAGCCACGGTGTTGGCCGATTTTGATCGGCGACAGCTTGCCGGCGAGCCGGTTAGCCAGCTGAACGCCGCAGAATGGGTCAGTGGCGAGTTCCGATACATGCAGGCCCAGGCAGCCGGTGCCTTGTGTCTCACCTGCCACGGCACGGACATCAGTGCCGAGGTACAGTCAGCACTGAACCAGCATTATCCACAGGACATGGCGACCGGGTATCTGGCTGGCCAGATCCGCGGAGCCATCAGTGTGCGGACGGCGGTGGATTGAAATGAATCGATGATCTTTGGCGATCAATTAGTTCGCCAATCTGGAAAAGAGAGATATGACCAATACAACGTTGTTCTGAAAACACGGACATTTTGGCGCCATATCCAAGCCGGCACGGTGCCAATGAAGGAGGTGCTGATCCTTGGCCATTCGATGGCGATCAGTCAATATCTTGCCGGACGCACCCAGGCCGGCGACCAATCGCCGACCCGGAGCGGGCACGCTGCGTGTCAGCGCAGCATCATCCTACGACAGGCTTGACCAGCAACTCATGGCCTTTCAGCATGCCATGCCAATACAGCGGTGGCAGCATGCTTTTTTTCATATGCCAGGCCAAGGCTGTAGGTTTGGTGCCATCAAGCATCCATACGGGCAGTGTCGGACTCAATTTACCGCCGTAGACAAACTCAGCCAATACAATCTTGCCGCGTTCGACCGTCAGTGGACATGAGCCATACCCGTCATATTTGCATCCCTGGGCCTGACCATTGATGTCAGCGACGATATTGGCGGCTACCACCGGTGCCTGTTTACGCACCGCCGCTGCGGTTTTGGCATTGGCGGTGTTGGTGGCGTCGCCCAGGCCCCAGATATTCGGGTAGCGGGTGTGCTGCATCGTGCCAGCGTCTACATCGACCCAGCCCGCCGCATCGGCCAGCGGGCTGCTGCGGATAAAGTCAGGCGCAGTCTGCGGCGGGCACACATGCAGCATGTCAAAGGCGGTTTCTACTGTGTGTGTGGTCCCGTCGGCCGCGGTGCTTTCAAACCAGGCCAGCTTGCGTTCGCCATCCACCTTGACCAGTTTATGAGCATAGTGGACCTTGGCCTTGTATCGATCGATATAGGTCTGCAGTGCCGGCACATACTCTTTGACACCAAACAGCACGGCACCCGCGTTGTAGAACTCAATGTTGACGTCGTCAATCATGCCATTGGAGTACCAGTGGTCGCCCGACAGATACAGCGCTTTTTGTGGTGCGCCGGCGCACTTGATGGGCATGGGAGGCTGCGTGAATACCGCTTTGCCGTGCGTCAGCCCCTTGACCAGCTCCCAGGTGTAGGGCGCCAGGTCTGCGCGGTAGTTGGAGGTGACACCATTTTTGCCCAATGTCTCAGTCAGGCCTTCAATGCCATCCCAGTTCAGCTTGATGCCCGGGCACACAATCAGTCGCTGGTACGCGATAAGGGTGCCATCTTCAAGCGTGACCGTATTGTCGTCCGGCTGGAATCCGGCGACGCCTGCCTGGATCCAGGTCACCCCTTTAGGTATCAGCGATTGCATGGGACGTTTGACTTCGTCGCTGGTGAATATGCCGCCGCCGATCATGGTGAAGCCGGGCTGGTAGTAATGCGTGTCAGCGGGGTCAATCAGGGCCATGCGCAGGCCGTTCTTGCGAGCCAGCAGGCTGGCCGCCACCGATATGCCGGCAGCGCCGGCACCAACAATCACGATATCGTACTGTGTTTCCTGATAGTTCATGGGGTATGACCTCATTTGATTAATTTGCTGGCGTTTGTCAAAGGGCGTTTACCGGCACCTTGAGATACACGACGTTGTTGTCGTCAGCGGGTGGAAAGTGACCGGCTCGCATATTGACCTGAAGTGACGGCAATATCAGAACCGGCATGTCCAGTGTCACGTCACGCGCTTCGCGCATGGCCACGAATTCGTCTTCGCTGATACCGTCATGTACATGGATATTGCTGGCGCGCTCATCTGCGACGGTGGTGACGTATTCCACTTCCCGTCCATCAGGTTGATAGTCATGGCACATGAACAGGCGTGTGTCGCCCGGCAGGCTAAGCAGTTTTTTGATGGAGCGGTACAGGGTGCGGGCATCGCCACCCGGGAAGTCGGCACGGGCGGTGCCGCCGTCAGGCATGAACAGGGTGTCGCCGACAAAAGCCGCATCGCCGATCAGGTGGGTCATGCAGGCCGGTGTGTGACCGGGCGTGTGGATTGCCGTGGCGGTCAGAGCGCCAATGTGATAACTGTCGCCATCTTCGAACAGGTGGTCGAACTGGGACCCGTCGCGGGCGAACTCTGTCCCTGCATTAAAGACGTTGCCAAACACGTCCTGAACGGTCGTGATGTGCGAGCCGATGCCCAGTCGGCCACCAAGCTTTTCCTGGATATAGGGTGCGGCGGATAAGTGATCTGCGTGCACATGCGTCTCGATCAGCCACACCAGCTCCAGTTTGTGCTTGCGAATGTGATCGATGATCTCATCGGCAGATGTATGGCTGGTGCGGCCCGAGTTGTAGTCCAGGTTCAGGACTGAATCGATCACCGCGCAGGCGGGTGACGTCGGGTCCTTGACGATATAGGAGAACGTCGATGTCTGTTTGTCGAAGAACGGGAATACGTCTGGTTTTAGTTGCTGGCTCATCAGTCAATCCTCTTCTGGTCATTCGTAAGTAAGTGCTGTCGTTTTTCCGGAAAAAATCCGGTATACAAAAAATGTGTAGACAATGATCGCTGGTAACACGATCGCCGTTCCCCAGAAAGTGAACAGCAAGGACTTGGTGCTGGACGCAGACTCCCAGATGGTCATCTGCCCGATAATGATGTCCGGCAGTATGCTGTAGGCCAGGCCCAGTGCAGCAAGTATGCAAAGCACGATCAGCCCGCCGTAAAGCAGCCATTCCCGGCCCGCGCGCAGTGCTTTCTGATCAAACAGCAGCCATAACAGGCCGGCAAAAACGGCTGTGCTCAGCAGCGGAATCGGCAGCAGCTTCAGCCCGTCAGGGAAGCTGAACCATTTGTCAGCGATGGTGTCGCTGATCAGCGGAGTGGCAATGGACACCAGTAAAAACGCGACACCCATGGGCAGGATGGATTTTTGTGCCCAGTGCATCGCTTTGTCAAAAAGTGCGTCTTCGGTTTTTATCAGTAACCAGGCGGCGCCCAGCACGATATAGAGCGCTGGCAACGTCACTGCGATCAGCACCGAGAACAGGTAGTTGATACCGGTCTGCCCCAGACCGGTTATGTAGGTGCCCAGCATCCAGCCTTGCGACAACGCGGTTACCAGCGATCCGAAGGCAAAGATGGCGTTCCACATGTCTTTTTTATGTGCGATCGCCTTGGCACGGAAGTCGAATGCGATACCACGCAAGATCAGGCCCATCAGCATCAGCGTGACGGGGATATACATGGCGGTCAGGATCTGCCCGTGCGCCTGCGGGAAGGCGATCAGCAGGATGCCAATGCCCAGCACAATCCAGGTCTCATTGGCGTCCCAGAACGGCCCGATGGCCGCAATCATGATGTCCTTTTCACTGTCATCAGCAAAGGGCAGGAGCAGGCCGATACCCAGGTCATATCCGTCCAGCACGACATACACCAGGAGTGCCAGGCCCATGGCACCGGCAAAGAACAAGGGTAGCCAGAATTCCAGGTCCATATGCTTATGCTCCTGCGTTCGATTGCGGGTGGGTGGCCTGGCCCGGGACCTGCTGCATGGCTAACAGAGAGGCTGCCGGTTTGCTCGCCATGTATCGCAGTGTGGCGATATAGGACACCAGGATGAACACGTACAGCGCCATATAGCCAGAGAGGGTCGTCAGCATGACGCCGCTGGCATGATCAGCGACCACGTCGGCGCTGGTCAGCAGGCCCTGTACGATCCAGGGCTGCCGGCCGATCTCGGTGACATACCAGCCCGCCAGCACAGCCACCCAGCCGGAGAAGGTCATCCAGGACGCCGCGGTCAGCAGAGCAGCGCTGGGCTTCTGTTTGCGCCTGAACAGCTCCCAGCCGGCCCACCACGACACCAGGATCATCATCATGCCAACCCCTACCATGACACGGAAAGACCAGAACACAGCCGCGACGGGCGGGTGCTCTCCTTCGAATTCGTTCAAACCTCTGACCTCACCATTGATGTCGTGGGTCAGTATCCAGCTGGCGGCGTAGGGGATTTCCAGCGCAAAGCGAGTGGTGCGGGTGGCTTCGTCCGGGAATCCGAAGACGGTAAAGGGCACGCCCCGATGTGTTTCCCAGACGCCTTCTATGGCGGCAATCTTGGCAGGCTGATGTTTCAGTGTGTTCAGGCCGTGAAGGTCACCGATGACAACCTGCAGCGGCGCGAACAGCATGGTAATCACCACCATGGCTTTGAAAATTTTGGCGGTGCCCGGACCGTCCACTTTCTGTTTCATACGCCAGGCGCTGACACCCATGACCAGAAACGCGGCGGTCAACATGGTGGCAGCCATCATGTGCGCCAGCCGGTACGGAAAGGATGGGTTGAAAATGACAGCAGTCCAGCTGTCGACGTGGAAAACGCCGTCTTCAATAATGTAACCGGCGGGCGTCTGCATCCAGGAGTTCAGGCTCAGAATCCAGAACGCAGACAGTGATGTGCCAACGGCCACCAGTGCGCAGGACAGCAGGTGCACTTTGTTGGATACGCGGTTTTTGCCAAACAGCATGACGCCGAGGAAGGTTGCTTCCAGAAAGAAAGCGGTCAGCACTTCGTAACCCAGCAAAGGCCCGGATATATTGCCGGTTCTCTCCATGAATCCTGGCCAGTTGGTGCCGAACTGAAAGCTCATGGTAATGCCGGAGACCACGCCGATGGCGAAGGACAGGGCGAAAATCTTGACCCAGAAGTGGTAAGCGTTTTCCCAGTGTTTGTCGCCGGTGCTGGTGTAGCGCACGCGGAAAAACAGCAGTATCCATGCCAGACCCATGGTGATGGCCGGGAACAGAATATGGAAGCTGATATTGGCAGCGAACTGTATTCGGGAGAGCACGAACGGATCCAAGTCAATCATACTGCCTACCTGTTCTGTGTTAAAAAAGAAGGGGGGCAGGGCGTGATCAAGCCCCTGCCAATTATCTTTACAGTGACTTCTTGCAGAAATAAAAATCGGTGCATTCGTATTCGCCCGATGCCACACGCCGATTGGCTTCATCAAAGGTCTTGGCTGGCGGCACAATAACCTTGTCGCCGGGCTGCCAGCCTTCCGGTGTCGCGACACCATGAGCATCGCTGGTTTGCAGCGCCGTGAGTAGGCGCAGAAACTCGGCAATAGAGCGACCGTTGGACATTGGGTAATACACCATGGCACGCAGTTTTCCTTCCGGATCAATCAGAAAAGTGGCGCGCACGGCAGAAGTATCTGAGGCACCTTCATGAATCATGCCATATGCCTTGGCAACATCCATTTTCAGGTCGTCAATGATCGGGAAGGGTATTTCGACATCAAACTTTTCTTTGATGTTTCGCATCCAGGCAATATGGGAATGCGTGCTGTCAATGGACAGGCCCAGTAACTCGGCGCCCAGTTTGGCGAAGGCTGGCGCCGCCTCGGCAAAGGCGATAAATTCCGTGGTGCATACCGGCGTGAAGTCTGCCGGATGTGAGAACAGGACCAGCCACTTGCCACGATAGTCGTTCAGTGCGCGTGGCCCGTGTGTTGTGGGTGCGTTGAATGCCGGAGCGGCTTCATTAAGTCTGGGTAAACCGTTCTCGTTCATGTTTCCTGCCTCCTGATGGATTAATAGGATAGTCACGGGTATCCATTGCAGGGGGCGTGCCATAGCTGTTTTTAACGCTGCAAATAATTAGCAACATGCTGAATATAATAAATAATATATCCTTCTTAAGTATTCCCGAGGGTTCTGATTGTTGTCTCGCAGCGAATATTTTGCCGTAAATGGCAGAGAAATTGTCAATTATGACGAAGCCGCCGTGTATTGATCGAGACTGCTGATAAATGCCTGCGTGGCATCAGGGATTTAAATCAGTAATCTGCTTTGTACCAGTACCGCAGTATTGCGAGGCACAATGTCCTTACCCTGCGCCTGCAACTGCACCTTGGTAAAGGCCGCGCCGAACAGGAGAATGAGGGAGGAGTAGTAGACCCACATAAGGATCAGTACGACCGCACCGGCGGCACCATAGGCTGATGCCGGCGCGGTGTACGCCAGGTACGCGGCGATGGCATACCGACCCAGCGAGAACAGCAGGGCGGTTAACATGCCACCGACAATGACCTGTCGCCACTTAAGCACAACATCGGGCAGTACCTTGAAAATGGTGGCAAACAGCAGGGTGACAACGGCAAATGACAGCAACAATTCGGCACCGCTGATCAGCATCTCCACGCCCGGCACAAAGCGAGCGGTAAAATCCAGCGTCGCGCGCAGGGCCACGCCCAGTACCAGCGATACCAGCAGCACAAAACCGATGGCAAGAACGACCATCAGCGAGAAGAACCGTTTTCGGATAAACAGAACCATGCTGTTGCGACTGGGTTTGGGTCGGACACCCCAGAGCGCATTCAGGGAATACTGCATTTGCGCGAAGACGGTTGTTGCCCCGATCATCAAGGCTGCAACGCCTGCCAGCGCTGGCAAAATACCGCTGTTGTCCACGCGTGAGTTGGAGACGGCTTCTTCGACCACAGATGCCGCTTCGGCACCCATGACATCCTGGAACTGGGCCACGATCTGACCTTGCGCGGCCTGTTCGCCCAGCACCAGGCCGATAACAGCGACGGCAATAATGACGGTCGGCGCCAGTGAGAACAGTGTGTAAAACGCTAGGGCGCCGGCGTGATTGAACGCGTTGCATTCAATCCAGAGTTTTCCCGAGTCACGGATGAGTTGCCATCCGTATCTCAATTTGTTCAAAACAACTCCCGCAATCAGCTTGCTGCCGTGAATTGGCTGCCGGCACTGTTATCGATCCATGCCGGCAGCGATCAGGTTTGCGATCAGGGAACGCGGGCGGCGCGCACTTCGATTTCGATCAGCCAGCCGTCAACAACCAGGTCTTCGATTTCGACAAACGAGCGTACCGGTTTCATCGGGTTTTCTTCCGTGCCGAAAAACTCCCGGTAGGCTTCGTTAAAGCCGTCAAAGTCCAGGAAGTCATTGTCGTCAGCCACGCCAAAGGCGCGAACCTGAATGATGTCGGACATTGACCAGCCTTCGGCTTCCAGTTTTTCCTTGAAACCATTAAAGGTATCGCGGGTCTGCTGTGCCATGTCACCCCAGGTACCATCTTCCAGGCGGCCGGCGCCGGCGCCGCTGAGATACATGAATTCAGCATTGGCGGGCACACGAATGGTGGTGTAAAAATGACGACCTTCGCCTTTGCGCTCGATTTCCTGGGCGCTGGCAAGCGGCGCAGTCACGGCGAGCATGCTGCCGACAACCAGAGCAGCGGGCGCAAAAATACACTTCTTCAATGATTTCATTTTAGTTTTCCTGTGCTGTGTTGAGATGTTATAAGCGCCCTAAGTCTCGCTAATTGTGCGGATATAATCAAGCACTTAAGCAGTTTATCGATGTCGGTCTAAAGGATCTCGCGATGGACCTCAACGATGGGGGCATCGATTTTTTGTGCGATTGCTTTCTCCACCTGATCCAGTCGCGCGGTCAGTTGCTGACTGCTGCCGCCCAGGGCAACGATGCTCCACGTAGCACTGTCCAGTGCCTCGAAATCCCCGGTTTCGGCAACCGCCAGGTCAGCCTCCTTGCCCCACAAGGCGCGCAAAGCATTAAACACTTTTCGTTTGGCTTTCAGGTCGTCGACCCCGTAAAGCTGGAACTGCAAGGTCAGCACACCGACCGTTGGCGTTATCGAGGTGGGTGCTGCTTGCCGCTCGGCCAGCAACTTGCGAAACAGATCAGACATGCGGTCTTCCTTTGGAGAATGTTATTTGCCCTTGAATACGCCAGCCCGGCGCTCAGCGACGGACGTCACGCCTTCCTGGAAGTCTTCGGTCAACCGTTGCCAGTCCTGCTCCCGGGCTTCGTGGTCGGTGACTGCCTGCAGCATCTCGGTCAGGCCCTGCCGCACAGTGGCACGCACTGACATGACGGCGAGGGGCGCATTGCCGGCTATTTCCTGCGCCAGGGCCATGGCTTCGCTGCGCACCTGGTCGGCGCTGACCAGCACATCAGCCAGTCCCCATTCATGGGCCTGATCGCCCTTGATGCGCCGCCCTGTATAAAACATGAGCGCGGCTTTTTGCTGCCCGATAATCGCCGGCAGGGTATGGGTCAAGCCAAAGCCGGGGTGGAAGCCCAGTTTACTGAAGTTGGCGGCAAAGCTGGCCTCCGGGCAGGTGACCCGAAAGTCAGGCACCAGGGCCAGACCCAGCCCGCCACCAATGGCAGCACCTTCGATGGCGCCCACCACCGGCTTTTTATTGCTGAACAGCCTGACCGCGGCCACATACAAGGGGTTGCGGCCCTGACCGTCGGACTGCTCCAACACCGACGGGCCGGATGAGAAGTTGGCGCCTGCGCAAAAGGCCTTGCCCTGCGCCGTCAGCACCAGCGCTCGACAGTCATCGTCTGCGTCCATGGCGTCAAAGGCGTCGGCCAGGTCCTCAATCAGTGCCACATCAAAGAAGTTATAAGGGGGACGTTGTATTTCCACGATTGCGACGTGGTTCTCCAGGGTGACGCTGATGTCGCCGAATTGCATATCTGAGATCCTTTAAGCGTTGGTGTCCGGGTGTGGTGCATGCCCGACCTGTTTTATCATCCAGGTGTGAATCGTGCCACGCTATATATGTGCCCGTCGAGCCATTGTGGCACAAAAGCGATTGTTGACAATATTGGCTTTATCATCCAGTATCGCTGCAAATATTGCACACAATTCGTCTTTATTCTCAGGATTATCTACAATTGACCGTTTCCGAGTTTCGCAGCAGCGGGCAGACACTCGCCGATGGCGCCTTTGAACGTATCCAGAATGCGATTGTCAAAGGGGATATTGCACCGGGTACACGACTCAGCGAGCAGTATCTCAGCACCACTTTTGGCATCGGTCGGGGGCCGCTGCGCGAGGCGATCCGGCGCCTGGAAGGACGCCGACTGGTGGTGCGTGTTCCGCATGCCGGCATCCGCGTCGCGTCACTCAGTTACGAGGAGCTGATCGAACTGTATTTTGTGCGTGAAGCGCTGGAAGGTATGGCCTGCCGGCTGGCTGCACAGCATATGACAGATGACGACATCGTCAGTATGCGCAAGGTACTGGCCATGCACGAGAATCACAGTGGCTTGCAGCACAACGAGTCGTATTATCAGCAGGAAGGTGATCTGGATATTCATTACCTGATCATTCAGGGCAGCAAGAACAGCACGCTCAGTGAACTGTTATGCGGCGACCTCTACCATTTGTTGCGTATGTATCGCTATCGCTACTCGACGACGCCCAAACGTCCCCGGCAGGCGTTCGCCGAACACCATCGAATCATAGAAGCCATTGCTGATCGCGATGGTGAGCTGGCAGAACTGCTCATGCGCCGGCATATCAGTGCGTCGCGTCGCAATATTGAACGTCTGATGCTGGCACAGGCAGACAACGATCCGTCCTCAGGAGGAAACACTGTATGAACACAACACCCGGTCAGCGCTTTCGTGATGCCGTTGCTGAAGAACATCCGCTGCAGGTGATCGGCGCCATCAATGCCAACCATGCCCTGCTGGCCAAACGTGCCGGTTTCAGGGCGATCTATCTGTCAGGTGGCGGTGTTGCGGCCGGCTCGCTGGGCTTGCCTGATCTGGGCATCACCGGGCTGGACGACGTGCTGACTGATGTGCGCCGTATTACCGATGTCTGTGACCTGCCACTGCTGGTCGATGTCGATACCGGATTTGGTGCCAGTGCCTTTAATGTAGCGCGTACCGTCAAGTCCATGATCAAGTTTGGTGCCGCTGCCATGCATATTGAGGATCAGGTGGGGGCGAAACGTTGTGGTCACCGGCCCAATAAGGAAATTGTCACGCAGCAGGAAATGGTTGATCGCATCAAGGCTGCGGTGGATGCCAGAACCGATGACAGCTTTGTGGTGATGGCCCGAACCGACGCACTGGCGGTCGAGGGACTGAACGCGGCGCTGGATCGAGCCGAGGCCTGCATTGAAGCCGGTGCCGATATGATCTTCCCGGAAGCCATTACCGAATTGTCCATGTACAAGCAGTTCACTGAGCGGCTGCCAGTACCGGTGCTGGCAAACATTACCGAATTCGGCGCGACGCCGCTGTATACCACCGAGCAGCTGGCCTCGGTGGATGTGTCGCTGGTGCTGTATCCGCTGTCAGCGTTTCGTGCCATGAACAAGGCAGCCGAGGCTGTGTACACTGCCATTCGCCGTGACGGTACGCAGCAGAATGTCACCGATCTGATGCAGACGCGCGCAGAGCTTTACGACCGTATTGATTACCATGTATTCGAGGAGAGGCTGGACGCGCTGTTTGCAAAACAGAAAAAGTCCTGATACCACTGCCGTATCATTATTGACGACCAAAAACGGATAAAACGAGGAGAGCAGCAATGGCTGAAGCAAAAGTATTGGGTGGCGCAGGACTGCGCGGACAGATCGCCGGTAAAACCGCGTTATCGACGGTGGGTGTATCGGGCTCCGGGCTGACCTATCGTGGTTATGATATTCAGGACCTGGCGGACACGTGTGAGTTTGAAGAAGTCGCGCACCTGATCCTGAAAGGCCATTTGCCAAACCGCGCAGAACTGCTTGAATACAAGTCCCGGCTGAAAAGCCTGCGGGGGCTGCCCAACGCACTGAAAGAGGTACTCGAGCGGATTCCCAAAACCGCGCACCCGATGGATGTCATGCGCACGGGCTGCTCTGTGCTGGGCAACCTGGAAACCGAAGAGAATTTCAAGCAGCAGGGCGCCGCTGCTGACCGGTTGCTGGCAATTTTCCCGTCCATCATTTGCTACTGGTACCGCTACAGCCATGATGGCGTGCGCATCAATGAAAACACCGACGATGAGTCCGTCGGTGCGCATTTTCTGCATATGCTGCGTGGCGAAAAACCCAAACAGCTGCATGCCCAGACCATGAATGTGTCGTTGATTCTGTATGCGGAGCATGAGTTCAATGCATCCACGTTTAGCGCACGGGTCTGTGCCTCGACGCTGTCTGACATGCACAGTTGTGTTACCGGGGCTATCGGCACACTGCGTGGCCCGTTGCACGGTGGCGCCAACGAAGCCGCCATGGACATGATTGAGAAATTCCGTGACCCTGACCATGCCGAGCAGGAAATGCTGGGCATGCTGCAGCGCAAGGAAAAGATCATGGGTTTTGGCCACGCGATCTACAGCGAGTCCGATCCGCGTAATGCAATCATCAAAACCTGGTCGGAAAAGCTGGCAGACGATGTCGGCGATAGCACACTTTATCCGGTATCAGTGCGCTGCGAGGAAGTCATGTGGCGCGAGAAGAAACTGTTCTGTAATGCCGACTTCTTTCACGCGTCGGCCTATCATTTCATGGACATCCCGACCAAACTGTTCACGCCCATCTTCGTGATGAGCCGGTTGACCGGCTGGGCAGCGCATGTGATGGAACAGCGTGCCGACAATCGCATCATTCGTCCCAGTGCCGAGTACACCGGCCCCGAACCGCGTAAAGTCAAACCCATCGATCAACGCTAACAAGGTCTGCCTCATCATGAATACCCGTTATCGCAAGTCGCTGCCTGGATCGTCGCTGGATTATTTTGGTGCGCGCGAGGCTGTCGATGCCATACAGGCAGGTGCCTATGACCGGATGCCGTACACCTTGCGCGTGCTGGCAGAAAACCTGGTGCGACGCTGTGACCCTGCTATGTTGACCGACTCTTTAAAGCAACTGATCGAGCTGAAAAGTGATCTGGATTTTCCGTGGTTTCCGGCTCGGGTGGTGTGCCACGATATTCTGGGGCAAACGGCGCTTGTGGATCTGGCCGGTTTGCGTGATGCCATCGCTGAGCAGGGCGGTGATCCAGCCAAGGTCAACCCGGTGGTGCCAACGCAATTGATTGTCGATCATTCACTGGCAGTGGAGCATGCCGGGTTCGACAAAGAGGCGTTCGAAAAAAACCGTGCCATTGAGGACCGGCGCAATGATGACCGGTTTCATTTTATCAACTGGACCAAGACCGCGTTCGAAAACGTCGATGTGATCCCGCCCGGCAATGGCATCATGCACCAGATCAATCTGGAAAAAATGTCGCCGGTGGTACAGGTACGTGACGGTGTTGCGTTTGTTGATACCTGCGTCGGCACTGACAGTCACACTCCCATGGTCGATGCACTGGGCGTCATCTCGATCGGAGTGGGCGGTCTGGAGGCCGAAAGCGTGATGCTTGGACGAGCCTCCTGGATGCGCCTGCCGGATGTGGTCGGCGTGGAACTGCGCGGAAAATTACAGCCGGGTATTACCAGTACCGACATGGTACTGGCGTTGACCGAGTTTCTGCGTCGCGAGAAAGTGGTGGGTGCCTATCTCGAGTTCCACGGCGAAGGCGCTGCGCGTCTGAGTGTGGGCGATCGTGCCACCATTTCCAATATGACGCCGGAATACGGCGCCACAGCGGCGATGTTTTTTATTGACCAGCAAACCATTGATTACCTGACCCTGACCGGGCGCGATGATGAGCAGGTGGCCCTGGTGGAAAAATTCGCCAGACATACCGGGTTGTGGGCAGAGAGTTTAAAAACGGCGCAATACCAGCGCACGCTGACATTTGACCTGTCCACGGTCGCGCGCACCCTGGCGGGGCCGTCAAACCCGCATGCACTGTTGCCGACCTCGCAACTGGCAGCGCGCGGCATCAGTGGCAAGGTGGACAGTGAGCCGGGGCTGATGCCGGATGGTGCGGTGATCATCGCCGCCATCACCAGTTGCACCAACACCAGCAACCCGCGCAACATGATTGCCGCCGGATTGATCGCCCGCAATGCCAACAGGCTGGGTCTGCAGCGCAAGCCCTGGGTAAAAACCTCACTGGCACCGGGCTCCAAGACGGTCAAGATGTATCTGCAAGAGGCCGGGTTGCTGACGGAGCTGGAGCAACAGGGTTTCGGGGTGGTCGGCTTCGCCTGCACCACCTGCAACGGCATGAGCGGTGCTCTGGATCCCGTTATTCAAAAGGAGGTGATCGACCGCGATTTGTACGCCACTGCTGTGCTGTCGGGCAACCGTAATTTTGACGGTCGCATTCACCCGTATGCCAAACAGGCGTTTTTGGCATCACCGCCGCTGGTGGTCGCCTACGCCATTGCCGGCAGTATTCGCTTTGACATCGAAAAGGATGTCCTTGGTACTGACGCTGATGGTCATCCGGTGACCCTGAAAGACATCTGGCCCGGTGATGAAGAGATTGATGCCATCGTCAGGCAAAGTGTCAAGCCGCAGCAATACCGTGATGTGTATATTCCCATGTTTGATATCACGCGTGACGCTGAAAACCGCACCGAACCGCTGTATGACTGGCGGGCGCAAAGCACCTATATTCGCCGCCCACCTTACTGGGAAGGCGCGCTGGCAGGTGAACGACCATTGCGGGGTATGCGGCCTCTGGCAGTGCTGGGTGACAATATCACCACCGATCACCTGTCACCCTCCAATGCCATCATGATGGACAGTGCGGCCGGCGAATATTTGCACAAGATGGGTGTGCCGGAAGAAGATTTTAACTCCTATGCCACGCATCGCGGCGACCACCTGACCGCGCAGCGTGCCACGTTCGCCAATCCCAAACTGATCAATGAAATGGTGGGCGTCGATGGCAAGGTTAAGCAGGGATCGCTGGCGCGTATCGAACCTGAGGGCGAAATCACCCGTATGTGGGAGGCCATCGAAACCTACATGGTGCGCAAACAGCCGCTGATCATCATTGCCGGTGCCGACTACGGCCAGGGATCCTCACGCGACTGGGCTGCCAAGGGCGTGCGTCTGGCCGGTGTGGAAGCCATTGCGGCAGAAGGTTTTGAAAGAATTCACCGTACCAATCTTATCGGTATGGGTGTTCTGCCACTGGAGTTTGCACCGGGTACCACCCGCAAGACTCTGGAGATCGACGGCACTGAGCTGTTCGATGTTGTCGGAGAGCGGACGCCGGGGGCGCAGCTGACGCTGGTCATTCAGCGTCGGGAGGGACAACGCGTTGAGGTCCCGGTGAAGTGTCGGCTGGACAGCAACGAGGAAGTGTCCATCTATGAGGCCGGCGGGGTGCTGCAACGCTTTGCCCAGGACTTCCTGGAATCAGTAAAAGTGACAGGAGCAACAGCATGAGCTCTGCGCCACGGGTCTTCGCGCCACAAATCAGAGTGCCGGCGACCTATATCCGAGGTGGCACCAGTAAAGGTGTGTTCTTCCTGCTCGATGACTTGCCGGCGAATGCGCAACAGCCTGGGGCTGCGCGTGACGAATTGCTGTTACGCGTGATCGGCAGTCCCGACCCTTATGCCAAGCATACCGATGGCATGGGAGGCGCGACGTCGAGTACCAGCAAGACGGTCATTGTCAGTAAAAGCACTCGCCCGGGTCATGATGTTGATTACCTGTTTGGTCAGGTGGCGATCGACAAAGCGTTTGTCGACTGGAGCGGCAATTGCGGCAATCTGTCGTCTGCGGTGGGCGGTTTTGCCATCAGCAAAGGGCTACTCGCTGCGAACAGGGTTCCGCACAATGGTCTGTGTACCGTCCGGATCTGGCAGGCCAATATCGGCAAGACCATTGTTGCACATGTTCCGGTGACCCGGGGCGAGGTGCAGGAAACTGGCGATTTCGAGCTCGACGGTGTGACGTTTCCGGCAGCTGAAGTGCAGCTTGAATTCATGGATCCGGCCGACGACGGCGAAGACGGGGGCGCCATGTTCCCGACCGGCAACCTGGTGGACAGGCTGGACGTGCCTGAGTTGGGCACCATCAATGCCACTTTTATCAATGCCGGTATTCCGACCATTTTTGTTAATGCCAGCGACATTGGCTACCAGGGCACGGAGTTGCAGCAAGCGATTAACGACAGCAGCAGTGCCCTGGCCATGTTTGAGTCTATCCGTCGCCACGGCGCCGTCAAAATGGGGCTGATCGGTGATATCAGTGAAGCCGTGGCGCGTCAGCACACGCCAAAGATCGCATTCGTGGCGCCTCCCCAGGATTACCTTGCCTCCAGTGGCAAGACTGTCGCAGCCGGCGAGGTGGATTTGCTGGTGCGTGCCATGTCCATGGGCAAGCTGCATCACGCCATGATGGGCACGGCGGCGGTGGCCATTGGTGCGGCAGCGGCAGTGCCTGGCACATTGGTCAACCTGGCGGCAGGCGGTGGGGACCGAACGCAGGTTGTTTTCGGTCACCCCTCGGGTACATTGCGTGTCGGCGCCGAGGCGACAAGAATCAATGGTGAATGGATCGTCAAAAAAGCCATTATGAGCCGCAGCGCCCGCGTTCTCATGGAAGGCTGGGTAAGAGTGCCCGGTATTTGAGTAACAGCCCTGTTGTTCCGCTAGCAGTTGGGGCGTGCTAGTCCGACGATGTCAGTATCTGTTGCACTGACTGCAGATGTTCGGCTGCCTCATGTCCCAGCGTGGTCAGAAATCCTCCATCCTCATGCTCCACCAGCTCTTTGTGGTACAGGCGCCTGGCTGCGGCAATCACCGATGCATCGGCGTTACTGTGTATTTTCAGGCCAACGCGCGCGCTGCTCAGGTCGAATTTAAGCAGTAACTCCATTTCGTCGATCAGATCATTGTTCAGTTGCATGACGTGCTCCCGTTTATTGTTATGCGACGAGTGTGGCACGAAAACGCAGCGAAGGGGAGTTCTTTGGTGGCCGCCTATTTTGCAACGAATTGTAGCCAACTATGGGTGCAGCATTGCCTGCCGGTTATATTCGCTTAACCCCTACCGCCCACAACGAGCCTGGGGAAAAAAAAGAGAATAACAAAGATGCAGATTTTCAGGCGGCGCCCGCTCGGGCGCAAACCGCTTCTCGCGACACTGTTCGTCGTTCCCATGCTTTTTGCCGGCGCCGTGATTCAGGCACAGGAACCGGCGCCACGCCTGGTTCGCGTCACTGGAAGTGATGCCAGTATTGTCCTTGATGGCCGTCTTGATGAGGATGTCTGGCAACGTGTGCCCGCCATAGACGGCATGCGGGTTATTCAGCCTGATACGCTGGCGGATGCGGCGTTGCGCACTGATACGCACATTTTCTACACCGAACGTGGCATTTATGTCGGCGTCATGAATCACCAGGATCCCGATACCCTGGTAGCTCGCATGACTTCCCGCGATACCCGACTTGAGCGTGACGGTTTTGTTATCAATATCGATCCTTCCGGCCAGGGCCTGTATGGCTACATGATGCGCGTAAACCTGGGTGGCTCAAAAACCGATGCCACCATTCTGCCGGAACGACAGCTGAATCTGCAGTGGGATGGCTCGTGGGACGCGGAAACCAGTGCGGTTGATGGTGGCTGGGTGGCCGAGTTTTTTATTCCCTGGACCATGATGGCGCTGCCCAATGTGTCCGGCGATGCGCGTCGAATCGGTATCTATACTGAGCGGCAGGTTGGTTACCTGAACGAGACCTGGTCGTTCCCGCCATTGCCGACCACGGTTAATGAGTTTCTGTCTGCCTATCACAAGCTGGAGATTGATGCGATTGAGCCCAGCGCGCAGCTGACCTGGTATCCCTACCTGTCAGGAAGCTATGATGGCATTCGTGACGAATCAGAGTTGCGGACCGGTCTTGAGGTTTTCTGGCGGCCGACCACCAACACCCAGTTGTCGGCGAGCATCAACCCTGACTTCGGCAATGTGGAATCAGACGATATTGACGTCAATCTGACCGCGTTTGAAACGTTCTTCCCGGAAAAGCGCGCATTTTTTCTCGAGGGTCAGGATGTGTTCAACACGTCGCCGCGCAACCAGAGTGCCCGTGGCCCCGGGGGACCGACCACGCTGTTGAATACCCGTCGTATTGGCAGTGCTGCGTTATTTGATGTGCCCAGTGGTGTCAGCACCATTGCCACGGATCTCAGTGCGCCAACCGACCTGCTGGGCGCGGGCAAGTTTACCGGGCAGAATGGCAACTGGCGGTATGGTACGCTGCTGGCCTCGGAAGATGACAGTGAAATCCGTGGTCAGGCCCTTGACGGAACACGGGTTAGAATTGAAGCGGAGGGCCGCGATTTTGGAGTCGGCCGCCTGCTCTACGAAGACACTGTCGGGGGTGGTCGTCGTTCCATCGGCTGGATGGGGACATCGGTGTCACACTCGAAAGTGGATGCCGTGGTGAATGGTGTCGATATGCACTATTTTTCAGCCGATGCGCGCTGGGTGTTTGACGCTCAGGCCGTCAATAGCGACGTAGACGGCGTCAGCGGGCAGGGCGCCTTCGCCGACATTATTTTCCAGCCAGTGCGCGGTCGCCAGCACCGGGTCGCAGCCGGGTATCATGACGACAAGCTGAATCTCAATACGCTGGGCTTTCTCACGCGCAATGACCTGATGCACCTGGATTACAATTACACACGCAACGAATCCAATATTGAAGGTTTGCGCTCACGCAGCACCAGCATTTTCAGCTTTAACCAGTGGAACAGCAACGGCGATTTTGTGCGGCAGGGCATCTTTGCCACCCGAAATTATACCTTCCTGAACAACCATTCGATGATGGCCAGTGCCCGTTACTATCATCGGCGTGTTGACGACAGACTTGGCCGCGGTAGCGGTGATTATTATGTCCCGGGCCGCTGGCAGTTTGTGTTCGGCTGGGACACCGACCCGTCCCAGAAACTGGTGTACAACGTTAATCTGGATGCTAACTCTGAAGATCTTGGGGAGCGCAATACCACCACCAGGGCAGGTGTCACCTACCGGCCGGTAGACAATTTTTCGCTGCAGGCCGAAGCGGCATACACGGACCGGGAGGGGCTGTTGGTGTATCGCGGTAACGGGCGGTATACCAGTTTTGAAGCAACGCAGTGGTCACCGAAACTGACGTTGAACTATTTCATCAACGCCCGGCAACAGATCCGGCTGGGCATGCAGTGGACCGGGCTGAAAGCGTTTGAAAACAAATTTCTGCAGGTCAATCCCAACCGTATTGAGGAGCTGCGTGAAGTGCCCAAGCCGAATGCCACCAGTGACAATTTCAGCATCAGTCGCATGATATTCCAGGCACGATACCGCTGGGAGATTGCGCCGCTGTCGGACCTGTTTATCGTGTATACCCGAGGTGGTAACTTGCCGGGCAACACCTTTGATGATTACACTGGACTTTTGCAGGATGCATGGACCGAGCCAGTGGTGGATACGCTGGTGATCAAGCTGCGTTACCGGCTCGGATCCTGAGGTTTCCCAGACGCTGATCGATAACAATAACGAGCGAGCCTATGACCTGTTTATCCCCGTTAACACGGCCCACCCGGGCCGCAGTCTCCGGACTGATGATGGCTGTCGTGCTGACCTTGTCCGGGCAACTGATGGCCCAGGACACTGATGCCCACCCGGGCGCGGCGGTTTTCGCCAATTACTGCGCGGGCTGCCATGAAGGTGGCGACCCGCGGGCTGCATCCACTGAGGCGCTGCAGGCAATGACTGCTGACAGCCTGCGTTTTGCTCTGACCGCCGGCCTGATGCAGGCTCAGGGGCAGGGCCTGTCGATGAGACAGCGCGAGGCCGTGATTGATTATCTGGCGGTACCGCCGGTGTCCGGTGAATGGCTGACAGACAATCGGTGCGCGGACAGTGACCGCGTGATTGAGCTGACCACCGTGTCGCTGGCCAGCGCCGGCGCAGATCTGCGTTTTTCCCGCAACCTCAGTGCCGGGCAGAGCGGACTCAGCAAGGCCGACATGCCGATACTGGAAGTCGCCTGGGCGCTGGGTCTGCCCGGCATTGGCGGGCTGCGTTCAACACCCGTGATTGCCGGCGATACGGTATTTTATCCGGCTGCAGCGACCGAGCAGGTATTGGCGCTTGATGTGGGCACTGGCTGCATCAAATGGGCCTATGATGCGGGCGCCAGCTTGCGCAGTTCGGCGACCCTGAGTGATGAGTTCGCCGACGGCCAGCGCCTGCTGTATGTCAGCGATGAGCGAGCGCGCCTGCATGCCATTGACCCCTATACCGGCGAGGCGGCCTGGGTCATTGATGGTGCCGTTGACGACAATGTCCACACGCGCCTGACCGGTGCGCCGCTGTTCCACGAACAGCGACTTTATTTGCCGGTATCGGCCTCCGGCGTGCAGCGCGGCGCCGAAGCCAGCCATGAGTGTTGTGATGGTCGCGGCGCCGTGATCGCCCTGGACGGGCAGAGTGGCGAACGCGTGTGGACCTATTACACCATGCCGCCGGCTGAATACACCGGCGGTGTCAGTTCGGTGGGCACGCCTTTGCGCGGACCGTCAGGGGCGCCGATCTGGTCCAGCCCCAGCCTGGACGAAAAACGGCGCCTGCTGTATGTCACCACCGGCGAAAACACCTCTCTGCCTGCCACCGATACCAGTAACGCCATTATCGCCCTGGATCTGGACTCAGGCGCGGTGCGCTGGCAATTCCAGGCGATCGCCAATGATGTCTGGAACATGGCCTGTACCGGCCGTGAATACGGGCCAAACTGCCCGTCGCCACAGGACAGTATTATCAAGGACTGGGACTTTGGGGGTGCGGCAATCCTGGTGACACTGGCGGACGGTAGCGAGCGTCTGCTGGCCGGCCAGAAGTCCGGTCATTTGTGGGCGCTCGACCCCGATGACGGCACAGTAGTCTGGCAGCAGCGGGTTGGCGATGGCGGGGCGCTGGGCGGTAATCATTGGGGTATCGCCGTGGATGGCGAACGGGTATTTTTACCGATCAATGACCCGCATTACGCCAGCATGACTGACGATATGATCGATGCGGGTGTCCATGCCTTCGCTGTTGGCAGTGGCGAGCCGGTGTGGGAATTCCGTGCCCGTCCCGACTGTGCCAATGGCCGTGACCTGCGTGTGGCCACCTGTCAGGAGCGCTATGGATTCTCAGCCTTGCCGCTGGTCATTGATGGCGCGCTGGTGGCCGGTAATATTGACGGGCGTCTGTTCATATTTGATGGTGAGGACGGCGACATCCTGTTTGAGTTTGACACCTCCCAGGGCTTTGTCACGGTCAATGGTGTCGAAGCACGCGGCGGTTCCATTGATTCACACGCCATTGCGGCCGGCGCCGGCATGCTGTTTGTCGGTTCAGGTTATGACCGCTTTCGGCAACAGGCGGGCAATGTACTGTTGGCCTTCAGGCCCCGCCGTTAACGCCGGCATGGGTCGCCAGCGGCCGGGTTGCTAGATGGGCAGCATGGTGGTGGTCTTGATCTCTTCCATGACAAAACTGGCAGTGACATCAAACAGGTCGGCGGCGATCAGCTGTTGATACAGCCGGTCATACCCGGGCATGTCGGCAACTACCGCTTTCAGCAGGTAGTCGATCTGCCCGCCCAGCCGGTACACCTCAAGGACACCTTCCACGTTCTGCACCACCTTGTTGAAATTGTCTGCCCAGTCGGCATTGTGCTGATTGGTGCGCACTGTCACAAATACCGTCAAACCCAGGCCCAGTTTGGCCGGGTCCAACAGGGTCACGCGTTGTTTGATGACCCCGGCGTCTTCCAGTTTCTGGATGCGTCGCCAACAGGCCGATTTGGAAATACCCACCGAGTCTGCGAGATCTGCTACTGACAGCGAGGCGTCCTGCTGCAGCAGCCGCAGCAGTTTGCGATCCTGTGTATCCATGATTTGTCCTGGTCATCTTTGATTGAGAATGGGTGTCGCGTTTGCGAATCGATGTTCCTATAATAGTCATTATATCGAATAGATGTTCCGAAAAAAAGCTTAAGAATGACACAAATGGGAACAATGTTCCGGCGCAAACTGGTTAAGATGGCCTCCTGAAACCAACTCTTTGCAATTCGGGGTGACCATGAGCGAGCTGATCCAGAAAATCCGTGATGACGTTATCGGTCAGCGCCGGGCGATGACCACGCCATTTGGAGACAAGCCGCTGATTTATGCCGACTACACGGCATCGGGCCGCAGCCTCGGGTTTATTGAAGACTACATACGCGAGCATGTGTTGCCCTGTTATGCCAATACGCACACGGAAACCACCTTCACCGGTGCCCGCACGTCGGCGTTGCGCGAATCGGCGCGGCAACTGATCCGGCGTGCAGTCAACGGCACCGCTGATGACAAGGTGATTTTTTGTGGCGCCGGTGCCACGGCGGCTATCAACAAGCTGATTGATGTGCTTAACCTGCGTCTGCCGGCAGACCTTGACCAGCGTTGCTGCCTGGCCGCGGCCTTGCCTGAAGACGAGCGGCCGGTGGTTTTTATCGGTCCTTATGAACATCATTCCAATGAGCTGCCCTGGCGCGAGAGCATTGCCCGCATCGAACTGATTCCGCTGGATGCCGCCGGTGGTATTGACCTGACGGCACTGGAGCAGGCGCTGATCAGGCACCGGCAGCGTCGCCTGCTGATTGGCAGCTTTTCGGCGGCATCCAATGTGACCGGCATCAAATCTGATGTGCCCGCCGTGACGGCGCTGCTCAAGCGTTACGGCGCGCTCGCGTGCTGGGACTATGCAGCGGCCGGTCCCTACGTGCGCATCGACATGAACGCGGCGCAGCCGCTGGACGCGGTGTTTCTGTCGCCACACAAATTTGTGGGTGGCCCGGGAACCCCCGGCATTCTGGTTGCCAAGCGCGGCCTGTTTCGCAACCGCGTACCCGCGGTGGTCGGTGGCGGCACGGTGTCCTATGTCACCCCGCAAGACCATGTCTATGTCGCCGATATCGAGCGACGCGAAGAAGGGGGCACCCCGGCCATCGTCGAGTCCATCCGCGCCGGGCTGGTGTTTTCCCTGCAGCAACAGGTGGGCATTGATGTGATTCAGGCTCGTGAGCAGGCGATGGCGGACACGGTGATGAGACGCCTGCAGGCCTGCGCCAATATCGAAGTGTTGGGTAGCCCGGATGCTCACCGGTTGCCGATTTTTTCCCTGCGCTTCTGGCACGGTGAGCGTGAATTGCACTACGGGTTTGTCGTGTCGTTGCTCAATGACCTGTTTGGCATACAGGCTCGTGGTGGCTGTTCCTGCGCCGGCCCCTATGCGCACAGTCTGCTGGGCATGGACATGGCCTACAGCAAGCGAGTGGAGGCAGCTGTGACGTCGGGCGCCGGCTTGATGCGGCCGGGCTGGGTCCGACTGAACTTTAATTATTTCATTGCTGAAGACGAGCTTGAGTACCTGTTGCGCGCACTGGAGCTGGTCGCTGCGCATGGCTGGCGTCTGCTGACGTGTTATCGCTATGATGCGACGCACGGCGTCTGGCGGCATCAAAACGCCGGTGCCGAGCGCCAGGACCCGCTCGCTGGCCTGGACTGGGCGCAGATGTCAGGTATCAAGCTGACACCGCGTCATGCGGGCAGCCTGCAGGATGAGCTGGTTATTGCCGAACGGGCGCTGCGCAGCGATGACACTCAGTCTTCGCCCTGTACCCTGACATTGTGCCCTGAACACGAAGCGATTCGCTGGTTTGTGTTGCCGCAAGAAACTGCCACTCAGGCGTCCTGAGCCTGACGCAGGTTGGCGGCCGTCATGTCGACCACCGTTTGCCTGGCCTCCGGGGTAATCCAGGCGTTGTGTGGCGTCACGATCAGGTTAAGTCCGTCCTGCAATGCGTCCAGCAGCACGTGCCCGCGTGTGGGGGGTTCCTGCGGCAGCACATCCACGCCCAGACCACCCAGTTGGCTCTGACGCAGTGCTGATAGCGCCGCCGCGTCATCGATCATGCCGCCCCGGGCACAGTTGATCAGCAGCGTCCCTGGCTTCAGTGTATCCAGAATCGACTGGTTGATCAGTTGCCGGGTGTGTTCGGTGAGCGGGCAATGCAGACTGATGACGTCGGCGGTCGGTGCCAGCCGGGCCAGTGCCGTGCGTGCATCGTTGTCCTCGTTGCCCGGACGGGCGCTAAAACTGACCTGCATGCCAAACGCGGCCGCCAGTTGGGCCACCCGCTGCCCCAGTTCTCCCTGACCAACGATCACCAGGTGCTTGCCGGCCAGTTGCAGGGTGCGGTGTGTCATCAGGCAAAAGGCGGTGTTTTGCTGCCAGTGCCCGGCGCCGACGTCCTGTTGATAACGTGGCAGGCGATTGGCCAGGGCCAGCATCAGCATCATTGTGTGCTGGGCAACGCTGGCGGTGCCATAGGCGGTAATATTGCGCACGGCAATACCCAGTCTGGTCGCTGCGTCCATGTCAATGTTGTTGGTGCCGGTTGCCATCACACAGATCAGTCTGAGCTCGGGAAGCGCTGCCAGCGTGTCGGCATTCAGCATGGCCTTGTTGGTGATGGCCGCCTGCGCGCCTGTCAATCGGGTGCGGATTTGATCGATGTCACTGTGCGGGTGAACAACAAGCGTGTCGACCACGGCTGCTATCGGCGCGAGGTCGACATCATCGCCCAGGCTGGCGGCATCCAGTATCACGGCTTTCATGCGAGAGTCCTTTGGCATTGCTGGTAATGACATGCACAGACAGGTAATACGACACAGGTACTGCAAAACGTCAGTCTAATATGGTAATAATGCATGAGTAAAACAACGACAAGATACAACCGTCCACAATAACGACAAGAAACAGGGTAGGGAATGCTGGAACTGGCAGGCGTGAGCAAACGGCTGGGCAACGAGGATCACATCCGCGATGTCAGTCTGCAGCTGGAACGCGGATCAATGAATGTGCTGCTGGGGCCAACTCTGTCAGGCAAGACCAGCCTGATGCGGCTGATGGCGGGGCTGGACCGGCCGACGCATGGCGATATTCTGCTTGACGGTGTCAGCGTGCTGGGTGTGCCCGTGCAAAAGCGTCGGGTCGCCATGGTCTATCAGCAGTTCATCAATTATCCCACCCTGACCATCTATGAAAACATCGCCTCGCCACTGCGTGTGGCCAGAGTGCCCCGGACAGACATTGATCGCAAGGTGCGTCATGCGGCTGATCTGTTACGGCTGACGGAGTACCTGGACAAACGACCTGCAGAACTCTCGGGTGGGCAGCAGCAGCGCACCGCCATTGCCCGGGCACTGGTCAAAGAGTCGCAACTGGTGCTGCTTGATGAACCACTGGCAAACCTGGATTACAAGCTGCGCGAAGAGCTTCGCCAGGAATTGCCGCGCATTTTTGCCGAGCTGGGCGCGATTCTGGTGTACGCCAGTACCGAACCGTCCGAAGCCCTGCTCCTGGGAGGCAATACGGCCACCCTGCATCAGGGTCGTGTGACCCAGTTTGGTCGCACCATTGATGTCTTTCAGCGCCCGGTGGACCTGGTGACCGCCAGAATTTTCTCCGACCCGCCACTCAATACAGCGCCGGTCTGCAAGCGCGGCGCCGAGTTGCAGCTGGAGCGGTTTGTCATTCCGCTGTCGGGCAGCCAGGCGGCATTACCCGACGCCAGTTACACCCTGGGGCTGCGTCCCTGGCATCTGAGCCTGCAGGGCAGCAGCGGCTGCAGCGTTGAGGGGCAGGTAACGGTGACCGAAATCACCGGCTCTGAAACCTACAGTCATCTTCAGGTTGCCGGGCATCCCTGGGTGAGCCTGACCCATGGTATCCGGCAACCTGAAGTTGACACATTGCAGTCACTGTATTTTTTGCCGGAGAATATGTATTTGTTTGATGAGGCAGAGCGATTGGTACTGGCCCCTGATCTGCCGACGGAGCCAGCATGGCCAGAATAACGCTCAAAAATATTGCGCATTCTTACGACGGTGGCGACAGTTACGCGCTGAAGGCCATGTCTCATGAATGGCTTGATGGTGGCGCCTATGCGTTACTGGGGCCGTCAGGCTGCGGTAAAACCACCTTGCTCAACATAATCTCGGGACTGCTGCAGCCCAGTGAGGGGCAGTTGTTATTCGATGGTGTCGACGTCAGCCAGCTACCCACCGAGCAACGCAACATCGCTCAGGTATTCCAGTTTCCGGTACTGTACGACACCATGACAGTGGCAGAAAACCTGGCGTTTCCGTTGCGTAACAGACGGGGAGCAGACAAGCTGTCAGCTGCGGAAATTGCCAGTCGTGTGCAGCAGGCCATCGCCATGCTCGGGCTGGAAGCATTGGCCGGGCGCAAGGCGCGCGGCCTGAGTGCTGACGATAAACAGAAAATTTCCCTGGGCCGGGGCCTGGTGCGTACCGATGTCAATGCCATCCTGTTCGATGAACCCCTGACGGTGATCGATCCGCATCTGAAGTGGCAGTTGCGCACCCAACTGAAGCAGATCCACCGTCAGTTCGGGCATACCATGATATATGTGACACACGACCAGACTGAGGCGCTGACCTTCGCCGATAAAGTGGTGGTGATGCTCGCAGGCGAAGTGGTGCAGGTCGGCACACCACAGCAACTGTTTGATACGCCCCAACATACCTTTGTCGGCAAATTCATTGGCTCGCCCGGCATGAATGTACTGCCCTGTGAACTGGCCGGCAATGAAGCGGTTGTGGACGGTCATCACATTGCGCTGGTCCGGGAATACCCGGTGCTGACGGGCGTGATGGAGCTGGGGATACGACCGGAGTTTGTGCGGCTGGTGGGTCAGGGGCAGGGCATCCCGGTACAGATCATCAGCGTTGAGGATGTCGGGCGACACCGGATTGCCCGGGCACAGCTGAACAGTCACCGGCTGGATATTATTGTGCCAGAGCATCAGCCGCTGCCCAGTATGCCTTGCGTGCTGTTTGACAGCGACAGAATCAATATTTACCAGAATTCACAGTTGGTTGGGTGGGACTTATGACACGTTGGAGATTTTCGTGAAACCCTGGAGCTTATCGTGAAACCCTGGAGCTTATCGTGAAACCCTGGAACAACAAAGCCTGGCTGTTTGTGCTGCCGGTGCTGGTGCTGGTGGCATTCAGCGCCATCATCCCGCTGATGACCGTGGTGAACTATTCGGTACAGGATTCCTTTGGCAACAACGAATTCTACTGGGTCGGGCTGGAGTGGTTCCAGGAGGTGCTGGCATCAGAACGTTTTCACAACTCGCTGATGCGCAACCTGCTGTTCTCCGGCATCATCCTGCTGATCGAAATTCCGTTGGGTATCGCCGTGGCGCTGGCCATGCCGCGACGCGGCTGGGGTGTCTCCGTGTGTCTGGTGCTGATGGCCTTGCCGTTGTTGATTCCGTGGAATGTGGTAGGCACCATCTGGCAGGTATTTGCCCGGGTTGATATCGGTTTGCTGGGGCATACGCTGGCGGCGATGGGTGTTGACTACAACTATACCCAGGACACATTGGATGCCTGGATAACTTTGATTGTCATGGATGTGTGGCACTGGACCAGCCTGGTGGTGTTATTGTGTTACTCCGGGCTGGTGTCGATTCCCGATGCCTATTATCAGGCGGCCCGTATTGACGGTGCGTCGCGCTGGGCGGTGTTCCGTTATATTCAACTGCCCAAGATGCGCCGTGTACTGGTGATTGCGGTGCTGTTGCGCTTCATGGATTCGTTCATGATTTACACGGAGCCGTTTGTGGTGACCGGCGGCGGGCCGGGCAATGCCACCACGTTCCTGTCCATTGATCTGGTGCAGATGGCCATTGGCCAGTTTGATCTGGGGCCGGCTGCCGCCATGTCATTGGTTTACTTCCTGATCATTCTGGTGATCAGCTGGGTGTTTTATACGGTCATGACCCAACAGGATAACGAGTCAGTCACAGACGGCAGAGCGGGAGGTGGGCAATGAGTCTGTCGGCCCGTCATTCACGGTCCAGTCAGGCCTGGCTGGTGCCCACCGTTTACATTCTTTTTCTGATGCTGCCCCTGTACTGGCTGCTGATGATGAGTTTCAAGACCAATCAGGAAATCCTGTCCACATTTTCGCTGTGGCCGCAGGATTTCACGCTGCAGAACTATCGCACCATTCTGACCGATGCCAGTTGGTACAGCGGCTATATCAACTCGATGATTTACGTGGTGATGAACACTGTCATCTCGCTGGCAGTGGCGCTGCCAGCCGCCTATGCGTTTTCTCGCTATCGTTTTCTGGGCGACAAGCACCTTTTCTTCTGGTTACTGACCAATCGTATGGCACCGCCGGCCGTGTTTGTGTTGCCGTTTTTTCAGTTGTACTCTGCCTTTGGCCTGATCGATACCCATATTGCGGTAGCGCTGGCCCATTGTCTGTTCAATGTGCCACTGGCGGTCTGGATTCTGGAAGGTTTTATGTCCAGTGTGCCCAAAGAGATCGACGAAACTGCCTATATTGATGGCTATTCGTTTCCGCGCTTCTTTGGCAAAATTTTCATGCCTCTGATAGCCTCGGGAATCGGTGTGGCAGCCTTTTTCTGCTTCATGTTTTCCTGGGTGGAACTGTTGATTGCGCGCACCCTGACGGTGACCGATGCCAAGCCCATTTCCGCGATCATGACGCGAACCGTCTCGGCATCGGGTCTGGACTGGGGGGTGCTGGCGGCTGCCGGGGTGTTGACGGTGATACCCGGTGCGCTGGTGATCTATTTTGTACGCAACCATATCGCGCGGGGCTTCGCCCTGGGGCGTGTTTAACGGGGGAGGCATTGACCATGGATTTATCCTGGATGGCCTGGACGACGCCGACCGCTATATTTTTTGCCGTCATTGGCAGCCTGATCGCCCTGATGTGTGTCTGGGAAGCGGTCAGCCCCGGCGGTCAGCCGCGCAAGGGTATACTGCAATTCGAAACCACTCGTGGTGACCGGCTGTTTGTGAGCCTGCTGGGCAGCGCCTTTATCAATCTGGCCTGGCTGGCGTGGGCGGGCCCGCCGCTGTGGGGGGCACTGGGCGTCTGTGTGCTATTTGCTGTGCTCGTATTTCTGTTTGTCTGATAACAATAACCGGAGATGTCTCATGTTACCTAAAAAAACTGCGATTGTGGCCCTGATGGGGGCTGCCGGCCCACTGTTCCTTCTGTCGGCGTCTCCGTTGTTGGCTGATACGGAAGCGGCGCAGCGCTGGCTGGACGAATTTCAGCCCTCGACCCTGAGCCGTGACGAGCAGATGACTGAACTGCAGTGGTTTATCGACGCGGCCCGCCCCTACCAGGGGATGGAAATCAAGGTCGTGTCAGAAACGCTGACGACACATGAGTATGAAGCGCAGACGCTGGCGCGGGCATTTACCGACATTACCGGTATTGAAGTGACACATGACCTGATTGGTGAAGGCGATGTGGTGGAAAAGTTGCAGACCCAGATGCAGTCGGGTGAAAACATCTACGATGCCTACGTCAACGACTCTGATCTGATTGGTACACATTTTCGTTATCAACAGGTACGCAATCTCACCGACTGGATGGCTGGCGAGGGCAGTGCGGTAACCTCGCCGACACTGGATCTGGACGATTTTATTGGCCTGTCATTCACCACGGCTCCGGACGGCAAAGTCTACCAGTTGCCCGATCAGCAGTTTGCCAATTTGTACTGGTTCCGTTATGACTGGTTCACGGACCCTGACATCAAGGCGCAGTTTCAGGATAAATACGGCTACGAACTGGGTGTGCCGGTGAACTGGTCGGCGTATGAAGATATTGCCGAATTCTTCACCAATGATATTGGCACCCTTGACGGACGTCGTGTTTACGGGCACATGGATTACGGCAAAAAAGATCCGTCACTGGGCTGGCGTTTTACCGATGCCTGGTTGTCCATGGCCGGTGCCGGTGATGTGGGTATTCCCAATGGTCTGCCGGTAGACGAGTGGGGTATCCGGGTTGATGGTTGCCGGCCGGTTGGCTCCAGTGTTGAGCGTGGCGGCGCAACGGATGGGCCGGCAGCGGTCTACTCGGTCACCAAGTATGTCGAATGGCTGCAGAAATACGCACCGCCGGAAGCGGCGGGCATGGTCTTCAGTGAAGCCGGACCGGTGCCGGCACAGGGCAATATCGCCCAGCAGATTTTCTGGTACACGACCTTTACGGCGGACATGGTCAGGCCGGGCCTGCCGGTGATGAATGAAGATGGCACCCCCAAGTGGCGCATGGCACCATCACCGCGTGGTGCGTATTGGGAGGAGGGTCAGAAGCTGGGCTATCAGGATGCCGGTGCCTGGACACTGATGAAATCGACGCCAGTGGATCGTGCCAGCGCTGCCTGGTTATACGCGCAGTTCGTCACCTCCAAAACGGTGTCTCTGAAAAAGAGCCATGTGGGACTGACGATTATCCGGGATTCGGACATCCGTCATGAAAGTTTCACCGAACGCGCGGATGAGCTGGGCGGCCTGGTTGAATTCTATCGATCTCCGGCCCGCCTGCAATGGACGCCTACCGGCACCAATGTGCCAGATTATCCGCGTCTGGCACAGTTGTGGTGGCAGAATATTGGTGATGCAGCCTCCGGCGCCAAGACGCCTCAGGAAGCCATGACATCGCTGGCAGCCGACCAGGATCGCCTGATGCAGCGGCTGGAACGCGCTAACGTGCTCGGTGAATGCGGACCACGTCTGAATGAGCCGCAAAGCCGTGAGTACTGGTTTGCCCAGCCCGGGGCACCCAAACCACCATTGGCCAACGAAAAGCCGCAACCCATGACTGTGGATTATGATGAGCTGGTGCAAAGCTGGCAGTGATGCGGTAGCGCGTGGTGATAACCCGGAGTAGAGACGAAACATGAACAAGATTATGCTGTTTGCCGCTGTTGCCCTGCTGGTGGCCTGCTCGGCGGAGCGTGAAGACATGCCGGCCGCGCCACTGGATATCCTGTTGGTCGGTGGCATGCTCTATTCGGGCGCTGACGAACCGCCACTGGCCGCCGATGTCGGTATCATGGATGACCGTATCGTCGCCATTGGCGAGCTGGAGGGTCGGTCGGCAGCACTGACTCTGGATGTCTCCGGGCTCGCCGTGCTACCCGGTTTTGTTGATATTCACAGCCACGCTGTCCGCGACGAGCTGAATGATGGCATCTTCCGTTGGCCCGATGCCGAAAACCTGATTCGCCAGGGTGTCACCACCGTCGTTGGTGGGCCCGACGGCAGTTCGCCATTGCCTGTCACTGACACGTTCGCAGCGCTGGCAGCGGATCCTGCTGCCGTCAACTTTGCAACATTTGTCGGTCATGGCTCCATCCGCAGTCTGGTGGTGGGTGAGGATGACCGGCCGGCGAGCGACGTCGAACTGGAGCAGATGCGTGAACAGGTCAGGTTCGCCATGGAGTCAGGTGCCTTTGGCCTGTCTTCAGGGCTTATTTATGCGCCTGGACGCTTTGCAGAGACGGATGAAGTGATCGAGCTGGCCAGGGTGGCCGGCGAGTTCGGCGGCATCTATATCAGTCATATGCGCGAGGAAGGTCTGGCCGTGCTCGACAGCGTGGCGGAGACCATCCGTATCGGGGAAGAAGGCGGTCTGCCGACGCAGATCACCCACCACAAGATCGTGGGCGCGCCAATGTGGGGTCAATCAACGGAAACCCTGCGGCTGGTGGATGAAGCAGTTGCCCGGGGTGTGGACGTTTCCATTGATCAGTATCCCTACACGGCATCTTCCACCAGTCTGACCATCCTGTTCCCGGGCTGGAGTCTGGACGGTGGCCGCGCGGCGTTGCTGGCGCGACTGGATGATTCCGAACAACGCCAGCGGCTGAAGAGCGACATCGTTTACAATATCGAAATGGATCGCGGCGGCGATGACCCGGCCAATGTAGTGATTGCCAATTGCCCGCACGACAACACCCTCAATGGCCTGAATCTCAGTGACATTCTGCGGCTTCAGGAGCGCGGTGTCAGCCATCAGAACGCTGCCGAGCTGTTAATGGAGCTGGTGTATGCCGGCAACTGCAGCGCCGTGTTTCACGCAATCGATGAAGATGATGTGCGTCGCATCATGCAGCACGACCGTACCATGATCGCATCCGATGGGGGTATTGAAGGCCCCTCAGAACGGGTGCCGCACCCACGCAACTATGGCACCTTTGCGCGCGTGCTGGGCCACTATGCGCGGGACGAAGGCGTGCTGCCGCAATACACGGCGATCCATAAAATGAGCATGAAACCAGCCGACCGGATCAATATGCACGATCGTGGTCGCGTGGCGATCGGCGCGGTGGCGGATATCGCAGTGATTGATCTGAACACGGTCATCGACCGTTCAACCTTTGAGGCGCCGCATCGCTATGCACACGGCGTACAGCATGTGTTTGTCAATGGCCAACCGGTGTTGCTGGATGGCGAGATGACCGGCGCACGGCCTGGGCGGGTGCTGTTATCAGGCGATTACCGTTGATCACGCCACAACGTCTCTGGCCAATTCATTAAACTGACAACTCTGGAAAAATAATGTCGCAACAAGCTGTTTCTGCATCGCCTGCCGACGCTGTCACCATCGGCACCCCCCTGACGCCCAGTGCCACGCGCGTGATGTTTCTGGGTAGCGGCGAACTGGGCAAGGAAGTGGTCATTGAATTGATGCGTTTTGGCTGTGAAGTGATTGCAGTTGATCGTTATGCCAATGCGCCGGCCATGCAGGTCGCCCATCGCAGCCATGTTATCAACATGCTGGACGGGGTGGCTTTGCGCGCGCTGGTCGAGCAGGAAAAACCCCAGTTGATTGTGCCGGAGATTGAGGCCATCGCCACGGATGAGCTGGTGCGCCTGGAAACAGAGGGCTGGCAGGTAGTCCCGTCGGCGCGCGCCGCGCAACTGACCATGAATCGTGAAGGCATCCGTCGTCTTGCCGCGGAAGAACTGGGGCTGTCGACATCCCCGTATCAGTTTGCCGAGACCCGCGAGCAATATCTGCAGGCCATCGATGACGTCGGCTTGCCCTGCGTGGTCAAACCCATCATGTCATCGTCCGGCAAGGGCCAGACCACAGTCAAACATCCTGAGGATGTTGATGGGGCCTGGGAGTATGCGCAATCCGGTGGGCGCTCGGGCAAGGGCAAGGTGATTGTGGAGGGCTTCGTCGACTTCGACTATGAGATTACCCTGTTGACCGTCTGCCATCGGGGCGGCACCAGCTTCTGCGCGCCGATCGGACACCGTCAGGAAAAAGGAGATTACCGTGAATCCTGGCAACCGCAGCCCATGAGTGCGGTGGCCCTGGCAGAGGCGCAGCGTATCGCCGCAGCGGTGACGGCCTCGCTGGGTGGTTTTGGTCTGTTTGGTGTTGAGCTTTTTGTCAAAGCTGACACTGTCTATTTCAGTGAGGTGTCACCGCGTCCGCATGATACCGGGCTGGTGACCCTGATCTCCCAGAACCTGTCCGAGTTTGCGCTGCATGCCCGGGCCATCCTGGGCTTGCCAATACCGGTGATCAGGCAATTGGGGCCGTCGGCATCTGCGGTATTGCTGGTCGCGGGCGACTCAGACAACATGCGTTATGGCAACGTCGAGCAGGCGCTGACAGAATCCGATACTGACCTGCGTCTGTTCGGCAAGCCGGAAGTGCGCGGCGAGCGGCGCCTGGGTGTGACCCTGGCCCGCGACGAAAACATCGCCGATGCGGTTCAGAAAGCATTACGCGCCGCGCAGAGTATCAACGTGATGCTGTGAGCGCCGGCGTTAATGTTTGTACACCATCTGGATGCCGTCACCGATCGGCACCAGACTGGCACTGACGCGGCGATCACTGGCAATCTTGCTGTTCAGTGCCTTGAGCGCCAGTGTGTCGTCATCGCCGCCAGGTTCTGCAACCTGGCCATACCACAAACAGTTATCAAGCATGATCAGCCCGCCCGGGCGCAGCAGTTTCAGTGACTGTTCGTAATAATGGTCATAACCGGTTTTGTCGGCGTCTATGAACACAAAATCATATTGTCCGGCACCGTCTGCATTCAGCAGCTTTTGCAGGGTATTCGCTGCCGGTCCCAGGCATAACTCGATACGGTCTTCGACCCCGGCCTGCTGCCAGTAATGCTGGGCGATATCTGTCCACTCCTTGCTGAGATCACAGGCTATCAACTGGCCGCCCGACAGCATGGCCTGTGCGGTGACCAGCGTACTGTAACCGGTATACACACCAATTTCGATAGCGCGGCGCACCTGCATGCTGCGCAATACAACACTCATGAAGCATGCCTGCTCGTGAGAAATCTGCATCTGGGCATCTTCCAGTGTCGCGGTTTTTTCATGCAAGGCTTTGAGAACGGGCTGCTCAGGCGGCAGATGCTGGCTAATGTAGTTGTGCAGGGTTTCGTTTACGGGTATCCATCTCGACATAATGCCCCCTTGCTTCAATTTCGATAACAAAGTCTAACACTGTGGCCGGTCGAGGTCAGGGCCGGAACCACATGGTTTCCGGTACCGTGGTGTCGAGATCCCGCTGTGCCTGTTCCAGGTAGCCGCGCAGCCGCGTGACCACATCAGGGTTTTCACGGGCGAAGCTGTAGGTCTCACCGGGGTCAAGATGCAGGTCAAACAACAGCCCTGATGGCCCGTAATACGATTGTGAATTGTCAAAGCTGGTGATGACATTGCGATATGAGGATTCCACCACCAGTTTCCATTGGCCACTGCGAACACCGGCGATGCGATCGTTCTGGAACAGGTACAGCGCTTCATGCGGGCTGGGAGCTCCGCGGGTGAGCATGGGCAGGATATCCTTACCATCTATGGGGCGGTCGTCGGGCATCTCTCCGCCAGCCATCGCCACCAGCGTCGGAAACAGATCGATATTCATGGCAGGTTCATTGCTGACCTGTGCAGCCGGGATGGTGCCCGGCCAGCGGGCTATGAAAGGCACGCGCATGCCACCTTCCCAGGAGGCGCCTTTGCGGTCGCGCAGGTGACTGGCACTGCCTTCAAACCAGGGCCCATTGTCCGAGGTGAAAATCACCAGCGTGTTGTCGTCCAGACCCAGGCTCTGAAGAGTGTCCAGAATCCGACCGGTGCTCCAGTCCAGGGTTTCCACGGTATCGCCATAAAGGCCTGCAGCTGACTGACCTTCGAATGGTGCGGCGGTATGCAGCGGGGTATGCGGGAAAGTATGCGCCAGGTACAGAAAGAACGGGTTGCTGCGATTGTTCTCGATAAAAGCCACGGCCTGATCCGTGTAACGCTCGGTCAGTGTGCTCTGATTTACCGGATCCTCAATCACCTGGCTACCCTGATAGAGTTGCAACGGATGCATGTCATTGCTGTGCAACAAACCATAAAAAGTATCGAAGCCGTAGTGCAGTGGCGCATGCTGTGGCTGACTGCCCAGATGCCATTTGCCGATCAGCGCCGTGCGGTATCCGGTTGCCTGCAGGGCGTCGGCAATAGTGACTTCCTCCCGTGCCAGACCGATATCGTTGCTGGGTCGCGCAACATCGGCAGTGAGCCCCAGGCGGACCGGATAGCGGCCAGTCAGCAGTCCGCCGCGTGATGGTGTACAGACATTGGCGCTGGCATAAAAACTATCCAGGCGGATACCTTCGGTGCTCATCCGGTCCAGATGGGGCGTGCTGATCAGCGACGCGCCATAGACACCGATATCACCATAACCCAGGTCGTCAGCCATGATGACAATGATGTTGGGCCTGAGGCCCCCGACAGCATCGCTGCAGGCGCTGACAACGGCCATGCAGGCAAGCAGCAGACAAAGTCGAATAGTCGCCATTTCAGGTGTTTCCCACTGAGATTATTGTCGACAAACGATAACATATTCATACGCGCGAAAGTCACCAACTTATGATGGACGTACAGGGATCAGCAGTTTATGCTCAGGTACAACGGTCGATCAAGAAACAGCGGTGACCATTATGAATCAGACTGATAATAACAATAAGTGACAGGAATTTTATGAATCACAATGAATACGACGCCATCGTGGTTGGCTCCGGCATCAGTGGCGGCTGGGCTGCCAAGGAGCTGACCGAAAAAGGTCTCAAGGTGATCATGCTGGAGCGCGGCCGCAGTCTTGAGCACGTCAAGGATTACGTCAACGAGAACAAGGAAATCTGGGAGTTTCCCCATCGTGACATGCGCACCCGGGAGATGGTTGAAAACTATCCGGTGCTGCGCCGCGACTACCCCCTGAATGAGCAGACGCTGGGTAGCTGGACTAATGAGCAGGATTCACCCTACCAGGAAATCCAGCGCTTTGACTGGTATCGCTCTTACCAGGTAGGCGGACGCTCGCTGTTGTGGGGCCGACAGAGCTACCGCTGGAACAAGATGGATTTTGAAGCCAATCTGCGCGAAGGCATTGCCGTTGACTGGCCGATACGGTACGAGGATCTTGCACCCTGGTACGATTACGTGGAAGGCTTCGCCGGTATCAGCGGCTCCCGGGAGGGCCTGGAGGTGCTGCCGGATGGCAATTTCCTGCCGCCGATGGATCTCAATTGTGTGGAACAGGATGTCGCGGCGCGGATCAAGGCGCATTTTAATGGTGAACGGCACATGTTCATCGGTCGCGTGGCAAACATTACTGAATCGCGTCCCGAGCAGAACCGCGTGCAATGTCAGTATCGCAACCGGTGCTGGCGCGGCTGTTCGTTTGGTGCCTATTTCAGTACCCAGTCCACGACGTTGCCCGCTGCAATGGCGACTGGCAATCTCACACTGCGACCGTTCTCCATTGTGACCCGAGTTTTGTATGACAGGGACACGCGTCGCGCCACAGGCGTTGAGGTAGTGGATGCTGAAACCAGCGAAGTCATCGAGTACAGGGCAAAGGTGGTGTTCCTCAACGCCTCGACGTTCAACTCAACCTGGATTCTGATGAACTCGGCCACGGATGTCTGGCCGGATGGCCTGGGCAGCAGCAGTGGCGAACTGGGTCACAATGTCATGGACCATCATTTCCGTCTGGGTGCGTCTGGCCGCGTCGATGGCTTCGAAGACAAATACCATTATGGGCGCCGCCCCAATGGGTTTTATGTGCCCCGGTTCCGTAACATCGGGCGCGACCAACGGTCATACCTGCGAGGTTTCGGCTATCAGGGCTCTGCCAGCCGCACTGGCTGGAGTCGCAATATCAGTGAGCTCAATGTGGGTGCAGATTTCAAGCAGGCGCTGACTCAGCCGGGGGACTGGACCATTGGCATGACCGCCTTCGGAGAAATGCTGCCGTATCATGAAAACCGCATGTTTCTCAATCGTGATCAAACTGACAAGTGGGGTCTGCCGATTCTGGCATTCGATGTCAGCATCAAGGACAACGAATTCGCCATGCGCGAAGACATGATTGCTGATGCTGTGGAGATGCTGGAGGCCGCAGGTGTCAAGAATGTTCAGGGCCGGGATGCCGGCTACGCGCCGGGTATGGGTATCCATGAGATGGGCACGGCCCGCATGGGGCGTGATCCGGCTACGTCGGTGCTGAATGCGCACAATCAGGTTTGGGATGCCCTGAATGTGTTTGTGACCGATGGCGCCTGCATGACGTCGGCGTCCTGCGTGAACCCGTCACTGACTTATATGGCGCTGACGGCCCGGGCCGCACAGTTTGCGGTGGATGAACTGAAAAGAGGAAATCTGTGACATGAACAGACGCGAACTTTTACAGATGATCATGTCGGCAACCGGCTATGCCATGATCGGCAGTCCGGTCCTGCTGTCGGCCTGTGCGGGGAGCACGGGTTACCGCAGCGCTGCGTTTTCGGACAGCGATCAGGCGTTGCTGTCCGATATTGCCGAAACCATCATTCCGCGCACAACCACGCCTGGCGCGAAAGATGCCGACGTGGCACCTTTCATGAGCAAAATTGTTGATGACTGCTACTCGGATGCCGAGCAGACGGTTTTTCACCAGGGGCTGGCAGCATTTCGCGAACAGTGCCGCGCGCGGTTTGGCCTGGACTACGCCGAGCTGACGGAAGCACAGCGCACCGGCTTTGTGAACGAACAGGATCAGGCGGCAAGGGCGTATCCACGCAGCCCCGGCAGCCCGGCGCATTATTTTGTGATGATCAAACAACTGACCCTGTTTGCCTATTTCACCTCCGAAATTGTGCAGACCCAGGTATTGAGGCTGGTGCCTGTGCCGGGTCGCTATGATGGCTGTTATCCTTATCAGGAAGGGGAAACCGCGTGGGCCATCTGAACCCTGTAAGTCCATTGACCAACGGAAACCCTGCACATGCATAGAAGAAAGTTCCTTCAAGTCAGTGCCGCGCTCGCCGGGCTTGGTCAACTGTCGTTGCTCGGTTGCTCTTCAGATGCAGCGCAGAGCAGCTATCCGTTTGGTATTCAGCTTTATACGCTGCGCGATGATATGCCGACCGACCCTGACGCAGTGCTACAACAGCTGGCACAATTCGGCTATCGACAAATACAAAGTTACGAAGGCCCCACAGGCATGTTCTGGGGACGGTCTCCGGCAGACTTCAGCCGGTTTGTGCGCGAACTGGGCATGGATGTTGTGGCGAGCCACTGCAGTATTGAAGAGAATTTCGAACGGAAAGCCAATGACGCAGCGGAAGCCGGCATGCAGTACCTGATCTGTCCGTTGATCGGTCCTCAGTCAACGATTGATGCGTATCGACGCTATGCTGAACGTTTCAACCGCTGTGGCGAAATCTGCCGGGATGTCGGTCTGCGATTTGCCTACCACAATCACCATTACACGTTCTTCGAGCAGGAAGGTGTCATTCCGCATGATGTGCTGATGCAGAATACAGACGCAGAGCTGGTCGATTTTGAGCTGGATATTTTCTGGTTGGTGGCTGCCGGCCAGGATCCATTGACCTGGATTCGCAAATACCCGGGACGTTTTGCGTTCTCACATGTCAAGGACCGGTTGCCCGATATGCCGGCCGACTCCTTCAGCGCATCGACGACATTGGGGCAGGGCATCATCGACTATCCGACGATTCTGCCGGTGGCCTACGAACATGGCATGCGTTACTTCATGGTTGAGCAGGAGTCGTATGCGGGCACCACGCCGTTGGACAGTGCCCGGGACAATGCCGCGTATATGCGGCAGTTTTCTTTTTAGGCGTCGAGGGGACGGCGCTGGCGGATTGTTAAAGTTCGCGGATTCTGATGTTGCGGAATCGAACGACGTCGCCGTGATCCTGCAGGCCGATATGGCCTTGTTGCATGGCGCCGAACTCGTTGTGCTCCCGAAACTTGCTGTCGCGTAGCATGGCAAACCACTCAACGGTCCAGCGCTCGTAATGCAACACGCGCTCGCCATTTAGCCAGTGTTCGACAGTCGGCCCCTGGGAGATGATGCGGACTTCATTCCATTGTCCGAATGGTCGCGCAGTCTTGGGCTCGATTGGCAGCAGGTCATACAGGGAGCCTGCCTGTCGGTTGCCATTGACGCCCTGAAAGCTGTCCGGGTGATTCTCGTCATCCAGCACCTGCATTTCCAGCCCTGACCAATAGATGGCTTTGCTGGGCTGCTCCAGTATGTGATAGAAAATACCACTGTTGCCGCCTTCCTCGACCATCCATTCGAGCTGAAGTTCAAAATCACGGAATATGCGCTTGCTCATGATATCGCCGGTGGCCCGGCCATCAGCACGAGGTCGCAGAACAAGGGCATTGTCCTCGATCACCCAGCCTTCGGCTGGGAAATGTGCTTCATTGTAGAGCCGCCATTCATCGGTGGAGCTGCCGTCAAACAGGGTGATCCATGCGCCATCCCCCTGGTTGTCGGCAACAGCATTCTGGCCCAGGGACATGAACAGAGTCATTCCCAGCACGGTGGTAGCGAGGGTGAGCGTGGTAGCCTGTTTCATGGTTCGGTCCTCATGACGGTGATGTGGTTTCAGGACGAGAGTCCCAGAATTTTTCGATTTAATGTCGCATCGGGTGCCTGGCCGGCGAAGTCGTCAAAAGCCTTGTCGGTGACCGTGATCAGGTGATCGCGGATAAATGGTGCACCTTCCTGCGCACCTTGTTTCGGATGTTTGATGCAACACTCCCACTCAAGCACGGCCCAGCCGTCAAAGCCATATTGACTGAGTTTGCTGAAAATGCCAGCAAAGTCGACCTGGCCATCACCCAGAGACCGGAAGCGTCCCGGCCGGTCTATCCAGTCCTGGTAACCGCCATAGATGCCGCTGCGGCCGTTGGGGTTAAACTCGGCATCCTTGACATGAAACATACCGATTTTGTCGTGGTAGATATCAATGAACTGCAGATAATCCATTTGCTGCAATACAAAGTGGCTGGGATCAAACAGGATGCGGGCGCGCGGATGATGGCCACTGGCCTCCAGGAAGCGTTCATAGGTGATACCGTCATGCAAGTCCTCGCCGGCATGAATTTCATAACAGACATCCACACCCTGCTCATCAAAACCATTCAGGATCGGCAGCCAGCGCCGCGCCAGTTCAGCAAAACCCTGCTCAACCAGGCCGGCCGGCCGCTGAGGCCAGGGGTAAACCGTATGCCACATCAGCGCGCCGGGGAAAGAGGCATGCACATTGATACCCAGGTGGCGGCTGGCTTTTGCTGCCATGTTCAGCTGGTTGATCGCCCACGCGGTGCGTGCTGTCGGATTGCCGCGCAGATGGTCGGGCGCAAACCCGTCAAACATGTCATCGTAGGCCGGGTGCACAGCCACCAGCTGCCCCTGCAGGTGCGTACTGAGCTCCGTAATCTCCAGGCCATGTTCGGCAATCCGGCCCTGATACTCTTCTGCATAGGTTTTGCTGCTGGCCAGTTTTTCCAGGTCAATCAGACGTGTGTCCCAGGTCGGAATCTGTACGCCTTTGTAACCCAGAGAGGCAGCCCACTCGCAAATGCCGTCGATCGTGTTGAACGGGGCGCTGTCGTCTGCAAACTGGGCCAGGAAAATGCCTGGCCCTTTGATGGTTTTCATAACACTCATAGAGTAATGGCCGTCCATTTTTGCGTGGAAGTTGCTGAGGCCTGCATGGCGTCGATGAATGCCATGCCTCGCAGACCCTCAGTGATGGAGGGGTAGTCAAAGCCCGATGCCGCCAGATCCGCCGCCGGCGGGGGTTCAGACACCTGCAGGGCGCGGGCAAAACTGGCGTATATATTACCGAAAGCTTCGATAAAGCCTTCGGGGTGTCCCGGTGGCAAGCGACAGTTGTTGAGTGCTGCCGGTGACAGATAGGGGGCGCCGCGCCGATACAGTTGTGTTGGCTGATCATGCATGCTCAGGTGCAGGGACTCAGCCTCGCGGTGACACCATGACAGCCCGCCCAGTTCGCCGTAAACCCGGAGTCGCAGATTGTTTTCCTCACCGGTGGCAACCTGTGTTGCAATGAGTGCACCGCTGGCGCCGCCATCAAAGCGCAGCAGAGCGGCAGCGTCATCATCCACCTGACGTCCGCTGATGACGCTGTTCAGGTCAGCACAGACATCGGTAATCAACTGGCCGCTGACATATTCTGCCAGATGCGCCGCGTGGGTGCCGATGTCGCCGGTGGCACCGGCACCCGCCCGCGCCGGATCAGTGCGCCAAGACGCCTGCCGGTGACCATCGTCCTCGACCGGAAAACTTAGCCAGCCTTGTGGATACTCGACCAGTATTTTGCGGATCCGCCCCAGTTTGCCTGCGTTAACCAGGTGCCGGGCTTCCTTGATCATCGGGTAGCCGGCGTAGGTGTGCGTCAAGGCGAGCCGGCAACCGGTTGCCTGCATCACCTGGCGGATCTGCTTTGCCTCGTCCAGTGTCAGGGCCAGCGGCTTATCGACGATGACATGAAAGCCATGTTCCATCGCGGCCATTGCCGGTGCAGCATGCAGGTGATTGGGTGTGACAATGGCGACGACCTGCATACGGTCCGCCGCCGGTCGCGCGGACTCCTGCCGGAACATGTCTGCGAACGATGGATAGGCACGGCCTGCTGCAAGTCCCAGCGCAGCCCCGGTTTCGCGGGCGTTCAGCGGCTGGCTGCTGAACGCCCCGCAAACCAGTTCATAGTGGCCGTCCAGGGCCGCAGCTTTGCGATGTACGGCGCCAATAAAGGAGCCCTGGCCGCCACCCACCATGCCGAGTTTGATTTTTTTCATATTGTTTGACCAGGCGATATTGCTATTTGCCACAACGTGTAATAAAAATTCCAGATTCCTGCTACTATTTTGTGGTCAGCGTCAGAGTCTAGAACGAAACCAGTCGGCAAACAATAACAAGAAAACCGGGAAGCCAGTTTATGGATTCAGATCGATACATTATCACCCGCCTCAGCATCATGATGTTTTTGCAGTTTTTTGTCTGGGGTGCTTTTTTTGTCACCATGGGCAGTTATCTGCTATCCGTGTTTCAGGGCGAATCCGGCATCAACAGTATTATAGGTCAGGCTTATGCCACCCATAACTGGGCTGCATTACTGGCGCCACTGTTTGTGGGATTATTGGCGGATCGTTACTTCAACGCTGAACGGCTGAATGCGTTTTGCCAACTCGCCGGTGCCGCGCTGTTATGGTATGCGGCGTCAGTCAGCGATCCGGCCGTGTTCATCTGGGTGATGTTTGTTTACTTCATGCTCTACATGCCAACGCTGGCATTGACCAATGCGATTGCGTTTTCCAACATTGACAGCCCGGAACGGCAATTTCCTGCGATTCGTGTGTGGGGAACCATTGGCTGGATCGTGTCAGGGTTTGTGGTGGCTCAGACAATACTGGGCTGGGTGCAGATTCCGCTCTTGCAAATGATCACCGGTGTGGACAATACCCAGGCTTCCAACGTGCCGCTCAAAATGGCGGCGATTGTGTCGTTCCTGTATGGCCTGTACAGCCTGACCCTGCCGGCGACGCCGCCACAGGCAAAAGGGGAGCGTTTCAGCCTCAGCAAGACCTTTGGTCTTGATGCGATCAAGCTGATGGCCGAGCGGAATTTTTTCATTTTTGCGTTAAGCAGCTTTCTCATCAGCATTCCGCTGGCATTCTATTACGCGCGCACCAATGACTTTGTTGCGGCGATGGCATTTGGTGAGCAGTCAGCTTCGTTTATGGCCATCGGACAGATGAGTGAGGTCCTGTTCATGCTGCTGGTGCCGTTCTTCCTGATCCGCTTCGGCGTCAAATGGATGCTGGTCGTGGCCATGGGGGCCTGGGCCTTGCGCTATCTGGTTTTCGCCAGCTTCCCGGAGTCGGCGGCATTGCTGATTTTTGGTATCGCTCTGCACGGCATCTGTTACGACTTCTTTTTTGTAACGGGTCAACTTTATGTGGATCGTAAAGCGCCGGCGCCGATTCGTGCCAGCGCTCAGGGCCTGTTTGCGTTGTTGACCTATGGCGCTGGCATGCTGATGGGCAACTACCTGTTGGGCTGGTGGGGGGACAGTATTGCGCTGGACGGTTCATCAATGGCCGGCTGGCAGCAAAGTGCGTTCACGTTCTGGATCATGCCTGCCGCGCTGGCACTGGCGATTTTGCTATTTTTCATCTTTACATTCCAAAGTGAGAAACATCATGGGCCAGTCACTCAACCGGCGTGAACTGTTAAAACGCGCAGCGCTCAGTTCGCTGGCCTTGTCCGGACTGCCCGGAGGGGCATTGGCCGCACAGTCGCTGCCGGGCAGCCACGAATTTGTGGGCAAAGGCAATATCAGGCACTCTGTGGCGCAGTGGACCTATGGTTTTCTGACCCTGGAGGAATTGTGCCAGGTGGTCAATGAGATCGGGTTCTCGGCGATTGATCTTATTGGCCCCGAACAATGGGGCATATTGAAGGCCCATGATATTGACTGCTCAATGTGCAACGGTGCCGAGATCAGTTTGACCGAAGGGTGGAATCGCCCGGCGTATCATGGCAGATTGATTCAGAGCTATACCTCGCATATAGAACTGATGGCGCAGGCCGGCTACAAAAACCTGATCTGTTTCAGTGGCAATCGTGACGGCATGGATGACGACAGCGGGCTGCAGAATTGCGCAGATGGCATAAAGCAGATCATGTCGCTGGCAGAGCGCCACGGTGTTGTTGTGCACATGGAACTTTTTAACAGCAAGATCGATCACCCCGATTACATGTGTGACAGCTCGCAATGGGGGATTGAGTTGTGTGAACGGATCGGGTCACCCAATTTCAGGCTGCTGTATGATATCTATCATATGCAGGTCCAGGAAGGCGATGTCATGCGCACCATTCGTGATCATCACCAGTGGTTTGGTCACTATCATACTGCCGGTGTTCCGGGGCGCAATGAAATAGATGATACCCAGGAACTGTACTATCCGGCCATCATGAAAGCGATCCTGGCCACCGGTTTTGATGGATATGTCGCCCAGGAATTTATACCTCGTCGCGCCGGCCCAGAGGGTGTGCGCAGTGACGAGGCTCGGGTGGCATCACTGGCACAGGCCGTGGCAATCTGCGATGTCTGACGAGGGACCTTATCGGGCCTGGCCCGCCTGACGCTGACTGAAGGCGGCGCAGCCCTGCAGGCCGGGATCAGTGATGTTGAGCAGCCCAACCGGCACACGTTGGCACCAGTTGCTGAAGCGGCCCTTGTCTGTAAAAGCGGTCATGAACAGGTCATGATCAAACAGCTCATCCAGCTTCTGCAGTATGTTGCCGGAGAGGAAAAAGCCGCCGAGGCTGCCCATGCTTAGCGCAAGATCTCCGCAGACGGCACCAAGAATCCGACTGAACTCCTCCATGCTTTGTCTGGCGAGCTGGTCGCCATTGCGCGCCGCCTCGACCAGCGCAGCGGGTGTGACTGCCGGCGATGTTTTGCCGGTTTGCAGCACGTATATTGCTGAATGGATATTGCTTAACCCTGGCCCCGACAACAGGTGGTCTGCGGTGACACGCGGATGACTGTCCCACAGATGTACCAGTATCGCCAGTTGTCGAGGTGTCAACGGAGCAAAGGCACATTGCCCGGGTTCGGATTCAATGATTTCCCGCGTCAGCGTCATGGTGGCGGCACCAAAGCCGGTGCCAGGCCCGGCGATGCTGCGATTGCCCTGTGACCAGTCAAGGTTGTTGCCAGTGACCTGCTGTAGCCAGCGCACATCCGCCTCACGCAGCCCAGGCAAGCACCATGCCTGGGCGGTAAAGTCATTGATGGCCATGACCGGCATGGCATATTTGTGGGCCAGTGCCCGTTGACTGAATTGCCAATGGTTATTGGTCAATATCACCTCATCCTGATCGGTTGCCGCCGCGACCGCCAGCACCATCTGCTGTGGTGTCTGGTATGCCGCGCAGGTCTGCAGGTAGGCGTCGATGGCTGCGTCGATCTGGGCGTATTCGCGACAGGGCAAGGTGATGCTGTTGGCCAGCACACCGTCACCATGGGTCAGTGCCAGGCGGGCATTGGTGCCGCCGATGTCCGCCACCAGCACGCAAGTGTCGCCCGACGCCAATGACGTCGATGTTTGTGGAGATATTGTGCCGCTCTGCATATTGCTGTCGCCCCGCCGGTCAAGTTGCAACCTTTTTAGCGAGGCCGGCATACCCTGTCAAGCTCGCTGACGGTAGACAGTGATAGCCGGGCGATATATGCTCTTTACTTCAATCATCCGGTCACGGTATCACCACCCCCGATACCCTGACGTGTGCTTACGACCTACAAGGTCCGCCGGCACCCAGGAGTCAGACATGAACAAGCGTCAACCCGTGTACGCACCTGCGTACGACGGTGTGTTCGACAAGATCGAACGTGCCGACCTGAACGAACTGCACTTTCGCCACGATAAAGCATCCGGCCTGCGCGCCATCATTGCCATTCATAACACCCGGCTGGGCCCGGCCCTGGGTGGTTGCCGATTTATGTCGTACAGCAGCGACGATGATGCCCTTGACGATGTTATCCGTCTTGCCCGCGGCATGAGCTACAAGGCTGCGATTGCCAATGTGCCCCAGGGCGGTGGCAAGGCGGTATTGCTGAAACCCATGGAGCCGTTCGATCGTCAGGAGCTGTTTCAGGCCTTTGGCGGATTCATTGAGGATCTCGGTGGCCGTTACATCACGGCTGTCGATAGTGGCAGTCTGATTTCCGACATGGATGAAGTGGCCAGAAAAACGGCCTATGTGTCAGGTACCAGCCGTGATGGTCATGATCCCTCACCGGTCACGGCGCTGGGGGTCTACGCGGGCATCTGCGCCGCTGTCAGGCACCAGCTGAAACGGGATACAGTCCGTGGTCTGACGGTCGCCGTCCAGGGCGTGGGAAACGTTGGTTACGCATTGGCGGCGTTGCTGCACAGAGACGGCGCCCGTTTGATTGTCAGTGATACCGACCCCAAACGCGTGCAACGCTGTGTCACCGATTTTGCCGCCACAGCAGTGGCAGCAGACGCCATCTTCAACGTTGAGTGTGATGTGTTCGCGCCGTGCGGACTGGGCGGCATCCTCAATGAGAGGACCATCCCGCAATTGCGTTGCACGATTGTCGCCGGTGCTGCCAATAATCAGCTCAGTACGGATACCCAGGGCGATGTGCTTCACCAACGCGGCATTCTTTACGCCCCTGACTATGTCATCAATGCCGGCGGTCTGATTCAGGTGTCGCTGGGTTATCTGAAGCAGGCTGACAGCGAAATTAAACGGCGCACACTGGCCCTGGGCAGCACCCTGACCGATCTGTTTGAACGCAGTCGCGCGGATAACATGCCGCCCGAACAGATAGCCAACCGGGTAGCCGAATCATTGTTGTTCGACTAGTTTTTTTGCGATCTGGTGACGCAGGGAGGAAGGCATGTTCGACAGTCTTGATCAGGTCCCCGGCAAGCTCGGATTTATTGATGCCCAGGGCAATACCCGCCAGCCACTGCCGGCAGGCGTTGATGTAGCCTGGTTGCAGGCCAGCTACCAGCACATGGTTCGTATCCGGCAACTGGATAAGAAAGCGGTGGCACTGCAACGTACCGGCCAGATGCATACCTATCCGCCATGTCTGGGGCAGGAGGCCATCGGTACTGGCATCGGTCTGGCGATGCAGGATGACGACATACTGGTGCCTTATTACCGCGATCAGGCCACCCAGGTCTTGCGGGGCGTGACCATGCAGCAGGTGCTGCAGGTCTGGGGAGGCGATGAACGGGGCAATCTGTTTACCGGTGTAGCCGCCAGGGACTTCCCCAACAGCGTGCCAATTGGCACACAAATGAGTCACGCTGCCGGCATTGCCGCGGCTATGAAAAGCCGGGGTGTACGGCAGGCTGTGGTTGCCAATTGCGGTGATGGTGCCACGTCTCGCGGTGACGTCTATGAGGCACTGAATCTGGTGGGTGTCTGGCAGTTGCCGATGGTGGCAGTGGTCAACAACAATCAATGGGCGATATCCGTGCCGAGAAGCCTGCAAACCGGTACCCGGACCCTGGCCGAAAAAGCCCTGGCGGTGGGTATTGAGGGGTTGCAGGTGGACGGCAATGATGTTGTTGCCGTGTTTCACGCGGTGCGCACGGCATTGGCCAGAGCCCGTCGTGGTAAAGGTGGCACCTTGATCGAAGCGGTGAGCTATCGGCTGAGTGACCATACCACGGCCGATGATGCAACCCGCTACCGCGATGCGGCGGAGGTGAGTCGAGCCTGGGACTATGACCCGGTCAAACGGCTGCAGACCTGGCTGCATGCGTCCGGGCACTGGACGCCGGCTCAGGAGCAGGCCTTGCTGGCGACGGTAAAAAAGGAGGTGGACGAGGCTGTGTCAGCCTACCTGAACGAGCCTCCCCAGGCCCCGGATGATTTTATTGCCTATGTGTTCGCTGAGATGACGCCGCCGTTGCTGGCCCAGCGCGACCGGCTGCTGATCAGGCTGGCACGTGACGCCGCTGCGCAGGGAGGTGACTCCCATGGCCAGTAACAGGCGTGCAACATGCAAGGACCTGCAAACTCACGACGTCACGCTGGTGGAGGCCGTCAACCTGGCTCTGAGGCGTGCGCTGATCGATGATCCTGACGTGGTCGTGCTGGGTGAAGATGTAGGCACCAATGGGGGCGTATTTCGTGCCACCCTGGGTTTGCGCGAGGCGTTTGGCTACAAACGGGTGATTGACACACCTCTGGCCGAAGCCCTGATAGCTGGCATCTCGGTTGGCATGGCCAGTCAGGGCCTGCGACCGGTGGCGGAAATCCAGTTCATGGGGTTTATCAACTCGGCCGTGGAGCAGATGCTGTGTCATGCCGGACGTTTGCGTAATCGTACCCGTGGCCGGTTGAGTTGTCCGATGGTGCTGCGTGCGCCCTTTGGTGGCGGTATCCACGCACCCGAACATCACTCGGAAAGCACCGAAGCGATGTTTGCCCACATGCCGGGGCTGCGTGTGGTCATCCCGTCATCGCCGACCCGTGCGTACGGACTGCTGCTGTCATCCATCAGGGATCCGGATCCGGTGGTGTTTCTGGAGCCCAAGCGCATCTACCGACTGGTGCGACAGCAGATCGAAGATGATGGACAGGGATTGCCGCTGGATACCTGTTTCACCTTGCGGCAAGGCAAGGATCTGACCCTGGTGGCCTGGGGCGCCATGATTCATGAAACCCTGCTCGCGGCCAGGGAGCTGGCCCAGCAGGGTGTCGATGCCGAGGTCATTGATGTCGCCACCATCAGTCCTCTGGATATGGCGACCATTTTGCGCTCGGTGGAGAAAACGGGTCGTTGTGTGGTCATTCAGGAGGCGGCCAGGAGTTTTGGTGTCGGCTCGGAGATCAGCGCCCGTATTGGTGAAGAAGCCTTGCTGTATCTGCGCTCGCCGGTCCAGCGCGTGACCGGTTATGACACACCCATGCCCTATCCCAGCAACGAAAGTCTGTACATGCCGTCCACAGCAGATATTGTCGAGGCGGCCAGAGCGACACTGGAGACAGCATAAGGAGCGGCCATGAGATATTTCAAATTGCCCGATCTTGGTGAGGGCTTGCAGGAAGCGGAAATTGTTGAATGGCACATCAAGGCGGGTGATTCGGTTGAAGAAGACCAGATCATTTTGTCTGTGGAAACGGCCAAAGCGATTGTCGATGTGCCATCCCCCTGCGCGGGCAAGGTGCTGGCGCTGTTCGGGGGTGCCGGCGACCAGGTGCATGTGGGAGAACCCCTGCTGGAATACGCCGACGCGCAGGATGATGACAGTGGCACTGTGGTGGGGACGGTGAAAACCGGCAGCCGGGATGTGGAACGCGATGAATTCATCGTTGGCAGCCCCGAGGCCAGTGAGACTGAGCAGCACAGCCGGCGAGACCCTGGCCGGGTCCTGGCAACGCCATTGATCAGAGCGTTGGCAGAGCGCCTGGATGTGGATCTGGCGCAGGTCGCGGGATCAGGCGCTCACGGTTTGATCACCAGTGAAGATGTGGAAAAGGCAGCCCGGGTCCGTGATGACTTTGGCAGCGCGCACACGCTGAAAGGCGTGCGTCGGGTGATGGCCAGGAACATGGCCAGGGCGCATGCCGAGGTGGTCGGTGTCACGCTTTATGATGACGTTGATATTCACGCCTGGAAGCAGGGCGAAGACCCAACCATGCGGCTGGTACGGGCAATCGGCGTGGCCTGCCGGGAGGCGCCGCAGCTGAATGCATGGTTTGATGGTGGCAAGCTGTCCTTGCGCCTGATCGACCGGGTTGATCTGGGTATCGCCGTGGATACGCCAGATGGGCTGTTTGTGCCCGTGTTGCGGGATATTGCCGGGCGCACTGCTGATGACCTGCGCCGGGGCCTGGACAACCTGCGGGCTGCGGTCAAGTCGCGCAAGATTCCGCCGCAGGAAATGACCGGGGCCACCATTTCCTTGTCCAATTTCGGCACGATCGCCGGACGTTACGCCAATCCGGTGATTGTGCCACCGACGGTTGCCATTCTGGGTGCCGGACGTCTGCGCGATGAGGTGGTTGCTGTTGATGGTAACCCGGCGGTGCATCGTATGCTGCCATTGTCGCTCACCTTTGACCATCGTGCTGCCAGTGGTGGTGAGGCGGCAAGATTCCTGGCAGTCATCATGCGAGACCTGGCGCAGGTCTGACCCGACATTGTGCCGGCAGTAAATGCGAGCTGATTACCGGCCCGGGGTGGCGCTGACCGGGCAGAATGGGCTAGTGTGGCTGCTGAACCCTGTTTTGGTGTGGATAAGTATCCTGCTGGTGCTGGACCATTTTTTCGTCAAAATTTCATAATCCGTAAACAAATTATCAGTATCCGGCAGCCTTCGCGGGGTTGGCGTGTTTAAATCGCCGGTAAACTGCAGCAAGAGAGCAATGACCATGATTGACCGCATCACCCGCATGCCACTCATCTTTGTGCTGGCGTTCGTCAGCACCATGCTGACCGACAGCGTCCTGGCCAGCGGCGACTTTGCCCTCCTGGATCAGCATGGCCGGTTTCACCAATTGAGCCGCTACGCCGGGCATGACACCGTCGTGACCATGGTTGTGGCGGATGACGACCCGACATCCCTGCGCGCGTTGACGGCCCTGCAGCAGGTGCAGCAGTCTCTGCACCAACAGAATCCCGACGCCGACATCGCCTACCTGTTGCTGTATGCGGGCGCCAATCCGGAACGCGCCCGGGTTCAGGCCATGGCAGAAGCCATGGGGACAGATCTGCCGGTTTTACTGGATGCGGCGCAGATTGTGCTCGCTACCCTGCAGGCCGGGCACCTGGGCGATGTTTACGTACTGGACCCCGCGTCCCAGGATGTGCTGTTCCGCAGCGCCCTGGGCGCCGAGGGTGATGCGGGCGCCGCGCAGGCAGAGGCTTTGCAACAGGCCCTGGCCGAGGTACTTGCCGATAACGCTGTCACCGTGGCCGCGAGTGCGGCAACCGGCCCCGCCATTGACTTTCCCTATCAGCGCCAGTGGCAGACTCGGCCAGTGTCCTATCAGCAGGACATTGCCCCCATGCTGCAACGCCGCTGTGCGCACTGCCACGTAGAAGAAGGGCTGGCGCCCTGGGCAATGAACCGGCACCTGATGATACTGGGCTGGAGTCCGATGATCCGTGAGGTGGTGATGACCCGCCGCATGCCCCCGGGGCAGATTGACGGCTATGTGGGCAACTGGCAGCAGACCCATGAACTACCGCCGGAAGAACTCGCCATGCTGATCCACTGGATAGATCAGGGCGCTGCTCAGGACGGTGACGTTGATCCGTTGGCGGAAACGGCACCGGACGCAGAGGCCTGGCCTCTGGGCGAGCCTGACCTGATTGTGGAAGTCCCTGCCCAGCAACTGCCTGCCACCGGTATCGTGGACTTTCTGCTGGAAAGCGCCGAATTGTCATTGCCGGAAGACAAATGGCTGCGGGCGGTGGCTTACGACGTCGGTGATAAGAGTGTCCTGCACAGCCTGATGATCTATGCCCGGGAAGCCAGTGCACCTGTGTCGTCAGAGACTGACCTGATTGATCCGGCGGTGTCGGAGTATGTCAGTATCTTTGTACCCGGGGAGCAGGTGGACGCGTTTCCGGAGGGGGCTGCCTTTCGTCTGGCGGCCAATCGTGATCTGGCCTTCAAGATCCGCTATCTCACCTCGGGCCGGGAAACCGTGGACCGCACCCGTATCGGCCTGTATTTTCAGGATCAGGCACCCGTCAACGTCGTTGAAACCCTGGTCATTGCCAATGAAACGATCAGTATACCCGCCGGTGCTGCCGAACATCGGGAGATCGCCCGCAGTGAACCCCTGGCGTCGGCTGTTTACCTCAGCAGCCTGTCCCCGCATGCCCACGGCCGCGCGCAAAGTATGCAATTGACAGCCATTTATCCGGACGGAGAACGGCAGCTGATCGCCAATGTGGCCAACTACAATTTCAATTGGCAGCTGACCTATCGACTGCAGCAGCCACTGCTGCTGCCAGCCGGTACCCGCCTGGAAGCGGAAACTGTGTATGACAATTCACTGGCCAATCCATTGAATGCCGACCCTGAGGTGAGGGTGGAATGGGGTGTGAGCGATCAGGATGAAATGTTCAATCACTATGTGCGGTTTTTGCGGCCACGCTAGACCGCATCAGGCCATGCTGCGGTCAACTTTCAGGGGACCCCAGGCCTGGCATACAGGCATGACTTCCAGGGCGTTGATATTGACATGGGGCGGCACACTGCAAACCCAGTGAATGATTTCGGCGATGTCTGTCGCGGTCAGCGGCTGAGTGCCATCGTAGACAGTGCCAGCCCGGCCCTGGTCCTGCTTGAAACGTACCAGTGAGAACTCGGTTTCTGCCATGCCCGGCTCGATATTGCTGACCCTGATATTCCTGCCCAGCAGGTCCGCACGTAACTCGCGGCTAAAGTGCTGCACAAAGGCTTTGGTGGCGCCGTAGACATTGCCCCCGGGATAGGGCCAGTTGCCGGCCGTGGAGCCGATGTTGATGATGTGGCCGCGGTTTCTTGCCACCATGCCCGGCAACAGCAGACGGGTCATGTGCACCAGGGCGGTGATGTTGGTATTGATCATGGTGACCCAGTCCTGCATGTCTGCCTCGTGCGCAGCTTCCAGCCCGAGGGCCAGACCGGCATTGTTGATCAGGATGTCAGGCGCCTGGCACCAGTCCGGCAATGCCGCCAGTGCTTGCGTCAGTGCCGCGGCATCGGTGATATCAATGCTGACGGTATGAACACGGCCTGCACTGGCCAGTTCATCGGCGAGTAACTGCAGGCGTTCTGCGCGACGGGCCAGCAGTACCAGGTGGTCACCGGACGCAGCAAACTTGCGGGCACAGGCTTCGCCAAAGCCGGATGAAGCACCGGTAATCAAAACGGTTCGGGTCATGATTTTCCCTCTCAAAACCAGACTATCGTCTATGTCCCGGTGTAGTGCAAGTGCTGCAGGGTAAACAAAAACCGGGGACATCAAAATCACGCAAAATTCTGATGCCCCCGGAAACCGGACCAGCAGGAAGCAGTGCAGGCCCGGCCGCCCGCCTTCCCTGACAGGCTTCGGGCGGCGTCCGTGCGCCCACAGTGTTTATAGATCACCTGTTCGATCTCTGCCATTTTTTTTGGGGTAGGTGCTTGAAAAAAGCGTCGTCGTCCCTATATCTGTGAGTGAGGCGGGTGCTCATGTTGAGGCCGGCCGACGATACCCGATCCCTATGGATGGGTATGACATTAAACCGATTAATTTATATTGCTTGATGAGGATATGATGATGAGAAATTTTGATTTTGCCCCGTTGTACCGTTCTACAGTGGGTTTCGAACACCTGAGCCAGTTACTGGATTCCATCGCGCAGCGCGATCAGAATCAGCCCAGCTATCCGCCCTATAATATTGAGCGGCTGGATAAAGATGAATATCGAATTACCATGGCGGTTGCCGGCTTTAATCAGGATGAGCTGAGCATCCAGTCCGAGCAGCAGACTCTCAAGGTGCGTGGTGATAAAGCGGCAGACAGCACCGAGCGTCAGTATCTGCATCAAGGCATTGCAGCACGCAATTTTGAACGGGTCTTCCAGCTGGCAGAGCATGTGAAAGTGGTCAATGCCAATCTGGAAAACGGTCTGTTGCATATCGAGCTGCGTCGGGAAGTGCCTGAGACCATGAAGCCAAGACAGATTCCCATTGGCCTGTCAGCAGACACGCTGCTCGAAGGCAAATGATCTTCGCCTGATCGATACTCCGTGTAAGAAGGTTAATTCCAGGGCAGCCCGCGGGCTGCCCATTTTTTTGTCTGATATTTGCCCGGTTCGTTTTTGCCTGCGGGTTTGCCTGCAGGAAAGGCACTGCGACAATCGGTCGCAGTGCTTCAGCCTCCATTGACTGCGGCCTTCAGGTAAACTTGCAAGTCCTGAACCCGGTTACAAACAGCGAGTGTCATGATGCCATCCATTTCACCTTTCCCGCCATCCCGTGGCCTGCTTTTGACAGCGCTATTGCTGCTGTTTGTGGGTCGTATCGGCACGGTCAGTGCTGAGACCGGCTGCCTTGATGCCGACGTCATCTCGGTGCATTGCGGCCAGACTCCCAGCGCGCACGTCGACAGTGACGGACGTCTGTGGGTGGTTTTTGCACAGGATCAGCATGCCTATGTGGTCAATTCAGACGACCAGGGCAAGACATTTTCACCACCTGTGCGCGTCAATGAGCGCGCCGAGAACATCGAGACCAATGGCGAGAACCGCCCGAAAATCCTGACCGACAATGGCGGTCAGACAATCTATGTGTCCTGGACCGAGAAAACGGAAGGTCAGCACACCGGCGATATCCGCTTTTCCCGTTCCATCGATGGTGGTCAGCAATTTGCACCGGTGCGGACCATCAATGACGACGGGCTGCTGACCAGTCATCGTTTTGACAGTCTGTTTCTGGCGGCATCGGGTCATCTGTATCTGACCTGGCTGGACAAACGTGAGCTGGAGTATGCCGCGCAGCGTGGCGAACACTATACCGGTAGCGGGGTGTTCTACACCGTATCCGCCGACCAGGGCGAGACGTTTGCCGCAAATCGGAAAATAGCGGATCACAGTTGTGAATGTTGCCGTATTGCTGTGGCACCCTATGGTCAGGACGGCATGGCCTTGATGTGGCGTCATGTCTTCGATGGCACGACCCGTGATCACGCCATCGCCGGCGTCGGTCCGGACGGGGTCCGCACCGGATTCAGTCGGGCAACTGTGGATGAGTGGAAAATAGACGCCTGTCCTCACCACGGGCCTTCCATGGCGCAGGGCCGACCGGCGCAGGAGAGCGATGTCTACCATATGACCTGGTTCAGCGCCGGTGATCTGCACAAGGGCATCTACTATGGTCGCCATGCTCTCGAGTCGGGCGACACCAGCCTGGTGCGCCAGATTGATGGCAGTGCGGGGGCGAGTCATCCGCAGGTGGCCGAATGGCAGGGTGTGCAGCATCTGGTCTGGAAACGGTTCGACGGAGCCGATACCCGTCTTCTGTGGATATATTCTCAGGACGACGGTGTCAGCTGGAGTGAGCCACAAACACTGGCCCGAACGACGAGTGCCTCTGATCATCCGTTGTTGATAGCCGGGCAGGACGGTCTGATGTTGAGCTGGCACAGTCGCAATGAGGGGTATCAGGTTATGGCACTGCCTGATGTGCCCGAACCCAGCCTGGATATCAGGCCGTTTACCGCGCAAAGTTTTGCGCAGATCAAGGCCGAACGGGCAGGGCAGCCGTTCGTACTGGCGCTGTGGTCAGTGGATTGCCCGCCGTGTATGGTCGAGCTTGATTTGCTGGGCAGGCTGCGTGATCAGCACCCGGACCTGCCGCTGGTGCTGGTGTCGACCGATGACATCGCCCTGCAGGCCGATGCCGAGGACTTTCTTAAAGACTATGGGCTGGATGACATGACGTCATGGATGTTTGCCGATGATTACGCGGCGCCCCTGCGCTACAGTATCGACCCGCAGTGGTTCGGAGAACTGCCACGCAGTTACCATTTCGATGCTGAGCATCAGTTTGAGTCCCATAGCGGCATCATGACCGAAGCCCAGCTCAGAGGCTGGCTGGGGCTGCAGGCGACCCGATAACGACTGCCATGCAGCGGATGACAAAAGACTCTTTGACGTAGCCTGTCTGTTTGTACTTTAATCAGTGCCTGATACGAAGTGCACACAGGAATGTCTTATGAAAGCTGTTGGATACACAGACGGGCCATTGTTCGATTTCGACACCGAAAAACCCGCCCCCGGCCCCCGTGACCTGCTGATTGAAGTCAGTGCCATCGCCGTCAATCCGGTTGATACCAAGATACGTGGCCGTATCAAAGCCGACGTGGGTGAGCCCAAGGTATTGGGCTGGGATGCGGTAGGGCGTGTGGCTGCCGTGGGCGCCGACGTCAAAAACTTCCGTACGGGCGACCGCGTCTGGTATGCCGGCGATGTCAGCCGCAGCGGCTGCAATGTTCAGTATCAGTGTGTGGATGAACGCATTGCCGCCCTCGCGCCTGAATCCCTGAGTGATGCTGAAGCGGCGGCATTGCCGCTGACGACCATCACTGCCTGGGAAATGCTGTTTGATCGTCTGCAGATCCCGGGTGGCGATGACGGTGCCGGTCGTGTGGTGCTGATTGTGGGTGCCGGTGGCGGCGTCGGTTCCATGCTGGTTCAGCTCGCCAGGCAATTGACCCGTGCCACGGTTGTCGCGACTGCCTCGCGGCCCGAGAGCAAAGCCTGGGTCGAACGTCTGGGTGCCCATCACGTACTTGATCACAGTCAGCCCCTGCAGCCACAGCTTGCCGGCACAGGCCTGCCAGATATCACCGATGCGGCCTGTGTTAACCGCACCGGCGAGCACTATGCCGACATCGTCGCCATGCTGCGGCCACAAGGCAGGCTTTGCCTGATCGATGACCCGGCCGAGCCGCTGGACATCAAGCTGATGAAGCAGAAAAGCCTGTCGTTGCACTGGGAGTTCATGTTCACGCGCGCGTTGTTCGAAACCGCGGATATGAATGCCCAGCACAGTCTGTTGTCACAGGTGGCGCAGTTGATCGACAAAGGCGCGTTGCAGACCACACTGGGAGCCCACTTGGGGATCATTAATGCCGCCAACCTGGAGCGTGCCCATGAGGCCATGAAAACCGAACACACCATCGGCAAGGTTGTGCTTGAAGGATTTGACACCTGACAGCTGCCTGCCTAGCGAATCCATTCATTATTGCGGAGCTTACATGTCTCGATTACCACCCGTGTTAAAAAACCTGCCTTTCCCTGTCGTGGGCTCACCCCTGTTTATCATCAGCAACCCCAAACTGGTCATTGCCCAGTGTATCGCCGGTGTTGTCGGCTCCATGCCGGCGCTGAACGCACGACCGGCGGAACAGCTGGAGGACTGGCTGGCGGAGATTACCGAAACCCTGGCGGCCTACAACAAAGCCAATCCGGACAATCCGGCGGCACCGTTTGCCATTAATCAGATTGTGCATCGCAGCAATGACCGTCTGGATCACGACATGGCGCTGTGTGAGAAGTACAAGGTGCCCATCATCATTACCAGCCTGGGTGCGCGTGAGGATGTCAACAAGGCGGTGCAGGGTTGGGGCGGTATTGTGCTGCATGATGTGATTAACAACGTGTTTGCCCACAAGGCCATCGACAAGGGCGCCGACGGGCTGATTTGCGTGGCCGCCGGCGCCGGGGGCCATGCCAGTGTCAAAAGCCCGTTTGCCATGGTGCAGGAGATCCGCGAATGGTTTGACGGTCCGCTGTTGCTGGCCGGCTCGATTGCCACCGGGCGTGCGGTTCTGGCGGCGCAGGCAATGGGGGCCGATCTGGCCTATATCGGGTCACCTTTTATCGCGACTGACGAGGCCCGTGCTGTCGATGACTACAAGAAGATGATTGTGGCAAGTAACTCGGATGATATTGTGTACAGCAATTTCTATACCGGTGTTCACGGCAACTACCTGAAGGGCAGTATTGTCAATGCCGGCATGGACCCGGACAACCTGCCTGAGTCCGATCCCAGCAAGATGAATTTTGGCGGTGGCGGCGAGAAACGGGCCTGGCGCGACATCTGGGGTTGTGGCCAGGGCATCGGGGCAATCCGTGAAATCGTGCCTACCGCCACCCTGGTCGCGCGACTGCGGCGCGAGTACGCCGACGCCAAGAGCAGCCTGTGCCAATAGGCCTTGAGTCGGAGTAGCCTGATGACAGCAGCGGTACGATTCTACTGGCTCTTTGTAGTGGTGATGCTGCCGCTGAGCGTTTTCGTGCTGGTTGATGCAACCCAGGGGGCAATAGCGCCGGTGGCATTGTTCCAGCATCCATGGCTGCTGATGCTGTTTCTGGGGGTGGTATTGTTTACCGCCACTGGACTGCACGACCTGTTTTTTGCCGACAGCAATTTGCGCAAGAACTATCCTGTGTTCGCCAATATCCGCTTCATGCTGGAAGGCATCCGACCGGAAATTCGTCAGTATTTTATTGCTGACAATCTGGAGGAGGCGCCGTTCAACCGCGAAACGCGCGATATTGTCTACCGCCGTGCCAAGCAGCTGGATGATACGCTGCCGTTTGGCACCGAGCGTGATATTCTGGCCGAGGGTTACCTGTGCATATTCCACTCCATCAATGCCAGGCACATCAATCCCGAGCATGCCCGTGTCACGATTGGCGGGCCCGCCTGCCGTCAGCCCTACAGTTCGGCTTTGCTGAATGTGTCCGGCATGAGTTTCGGAGCACTCAGCAACAATGCCATCAGTGCACTCAACAAGGGCGCAAAACTGGGCGGTTTTTCGCACAATACCGGGGAAGGGGGCATCAGTCCCTATCACCTGAAATACGGTGGCGACCTGGTTTGGCAGATCGGCACGGGCTACTTTGGCTGTCGCACCCCGGACGGTCGCTTCAGCGACGATGCGTTTCGCAGGGCGGCAGCCAGTGATGTTGTCAAAATGATCGAAATCAAGCTGTCACAGGGGGCCAAGCCCTCCCATGGCGGAGTATTGCCCGGCGCCAAGGTCAGTCCGGAGATAGCCGCCATTCGCCTGGTTGAGGTCGGTGAAACGGTTTATTCGCCCGCATCGCATCCCGAATTTGATACGCCGCGTGGATTGCTGGCGTTTGTGCAACGGCTGCGCGACCTCAGTGATGGCAAACCTATCGGATTCAAGTTGTGTATTGGCAAAAAGGCGGAATTCATGGCGATCGTCAAAGCCATGGTGGAGACAGGCATTCTCCCGGATTTTATCAATATTGATGGCGCCGAAGGGGGGACTGGCGCCGCCCCCATGGAGTTTTCCAATCGCCTGGGGATGCCAGTACTGGAAGCCACCTATTTTGTTGAACAGGTACTCAAGGGCGCCGGGCTGCGTCAGCATATCAGGTTGATTGCGGCAGGCAAGACTGCCAGTGGTTTTGACATACTGACCAAGATTGCGCTGGGTGCGGACGTCGTCAATGCAGGTCGCGCGATGATGCTGGCGCTGGGCTGCATTCAGTCCAAGACCTGCAATACCAACAAATGCCCCACCGGTGTCGCCACACAGGATGCCTCGCGCGCAAAAGCAGTCAATGTTGACCTGCGTGCGGTGCGGGTCAAAAACTATCAGGCGGGTACCGTGTCTGCCTTTCTGGAGCTCTGCGGCGCGCTGGGCTATGAACACCCGGGACAACTCAAGCCGTCAGACCTCCATCAGCGTACTGACAAGGGGTTGCGGCATTTTGATCAGGTCTATACGCCGCTGGCACATGAGCAGCTGATTGTCGGCAGGGTGCCTGAGGCGTATGAAGATGATTGGCACAAGGCAAGCGCAGAGCGGTTTTAGTGTGCTTTAAAGCACGTACATGACAATCCAGTCGGCTATCAGTGCCGGCTTGTCTTCACCTTCAATCTCGATGTTGACAGCATGTCGCATCAGCACTTCCTGACCGGATCTTTCCTGCGCGCTGAGCAGTGTGAAGCGGCCGCGAATGCGTTTGCCGATGCGCACCGGACTCAGGAAACGGACACGATCGAGACCATAAATAATTGACTGTTTGGTCCCCAGAATTTTGAGCGATCCCTGAGTGGCGAATGTTGGTACCAGCGCCATGGTCAACATGCCGTGCGCGATCGTGCCATCGTAACAGGTTTCCCGCGCTGAACGTTCCTTGTCAATATGAATGAACTGAAAATCGCCGGTCGCGCCGGCAAACCGGTTAACCCGTTCCTGTGTGACCGGGAACCATTTGGTCACACCCACTTCCTTGCCGAGATAAAGTTGCGCTGTTTCCAGGCTCACGCGCAGTGGCAGGGTTTTATCGTCCTGGGTCAGGCAGGTAGTCGTTACATAATTACGTAACTGCGATTCGGGCGTGATAGTTGCCGAATCGTTCAGATAGTTGCGCAGATCCTGCAGAAAATCATGTTGCGACATAGTCGGGTTCATCTAATTGTTATTGATAAAAAACGAAACTGCATCATGTGATGCAAGTCACATGTCAGTGACAACCTGTCATAAAAAGACAAGATGGATGGATTATGGGTTAGAAATCAGGTGGCTGCAATATCGCGGCGTGACTTTTGATAGAGCGACTGTTCGTGCTCAAGAACGGGCACAGATGTGCACTAAAAGCGTGCGGAAAATCAATCAATGTGACGGCTTAAAGAGTGCCGGCGCAAGGGCACTGCGCCCTTGCGCCGGCGGGGGGGAGCGTTATCGGCCGAGCGTATTAATATAGCTGACTAGATCTCTCATGGCCGTGCGGTCAGGGATACCCTGAGCCATCATGCGCATCTGGTTACCGTAGCGGTCCTGTGTGTCGTAGCCGCGGTAGCCTTCTTTGAAGTTGACCAGCTGGGTCATCAGGTACCAGTCGTTCTGGCCAGCCAGTGCCGGCGCATTCATGGCTTCATTGCCTTGGCCTTCGGTACCGTGGCACGCCGCACAGGTCTGGTAAAGCTGTTCACCACGCGCAGCATCGCCGTCAGTCATGGTGATCTCGGCAGGCTGGTATTCCCAGGTGCCTGCCCAGTCGATAATATCGGTAATGCTGTCATCGCTCAGGATCGCGGCCATCGGCTGCATTTCCTGACCGGGAAGATCGTCAGGATGCGTGCCTCGGAGTCCGTCACGGAATAATTCAAGTTGTCGCTTGAGGTACCAGGGTTCCATGCCCGCGATCCGGGGTGCATCAATACCCTGATTGCCCTGTCCGTCAGTGCCGTGACAGGTCAGACAGAATCGGTCACTGACTTCTACGCCGTCCACGGTCGCAGCCTGAGCACTCAGGCTCAGCGCGGTGCCCAGCGTCAGACTAAACCAGAATCCTGCTTTATGCTTGTTCATAGTGTTTTATCTCTCGTTAAAAAAGGGACGGGGCGAACCCCGTCCCTTTGATTGTCAACCATCTAACGGGTGTTAGAAGTTTACCCGCACACGTGAGTACACGAAGCGACCATTCGGGCTGAAAGCGCCACTGGTGATGTACTCGTTACTGGTAAAGCTGAAGAAGTCCTCAGGACGGACGCGCTCCGGCAAAGTGTTGAACACGTTGTCAGCACCCAGGATAAAGGTGTAGCGATCGCCATAGTTGTAGGCGATTTCCGCACCGAATATTGTCTTGGCACCAACTGTGTAGTCACGACTCGGGTCCGAGCTGCTTGGTACTGACAAATACTCACCGTAGTAATTGGCCTGCAGTGTGAAGCGCCAGTCAGCGATGTTGTGGTTAGCACGGAAGTTGGCTCGATCAGACGGGATACCGTCTTCCAGATCCGCGATATTGGCACGTGTCAGCAGACCAGGCGTGAAGTCTTTCAGCTCCTGCGTGGTGTAGGCGTATGACGCAGAGAAATCGGTGGTGCCCATTTCCTGCCAGTCCATAGACCATGAACCGACGATTTCCACACCTTCGTTGGTGGTGCTCATGTCGTTGGTATAGTAGTTGAATGACACGATGCTGCGCGCGCCAGAGACACCGGAGTCTTCCAGTTCCTGAGCAATGGCAGGGGTAATGTCAAACGTGGCCGAGTTCAGGATACGTTCGTCAATATCGATCTTGTAATAGTCGATGGACAGATCCAGGCCGCCGATTTCAGCGGTCCAGCCGATGCTGAAGTTATCTGCTTCTTCCGGCCCCAGTTCCTCACCGCCGAAGCGCTGTGAAATCGGGTTGGTTGGTGGAATCTGGCCTTGCGTGACCGGGATGGAATCGACAACACCGGTGGAGATGTTGGAGATATTGGCCTGGCCTGGTGACGGCGCACGGAAACCGGTGCTGACGGTGCTACGCAGGTTCATGGTGTCGGTCAGGCGATAGCGGGCGCTTAACTTGCCATTGGTGGTGTCACCAAAGGTGTTGTAAAAGTCCTCGTAACGCAGTGCGGCACCCAGCAACAGTCGCTCGGTGACATCGACTTCCAGGTCGACGTAGAAGCCCCAGTTCTTGCGGTCCCAGCTGCCCTGCTGGTCAGGACCGAAACCCTGGAAGCCGTCAGAACCAACGCCAAAACCCTGGTCAGCATATGGCCCGATGCGATAGGAGTCCTGATCTTCAGAGCGTACCTTGAAGATCTCACGGCGCCATTCAACACCGTAGGCCACGTTCAGGTCTGAGTACATGCCTACGTCAAACCCTTTAACCAGGTCGACGTTAAAGTTGTTCTCAATGGTGGTGTAAATGCCCGGTCTGAAATTGGACGGTGAATCCGGCCCCATGGACGGGTTGGTGGTGTTGTTCAGGAAGTAGTTCATCTCGTTGAACCCGTTACCGATGCTGACATCGTAGCGGGTACCGTCGTCAAACTCACCGCGGATACCGGTGACGTTGGACATGTCAACGTTCTCACCACCAAAGTCGGGTGTGTAGCCGCCCGGGTAGCGTTCGGTGAACGAGAAGCAGTTCGGGTTGGCGAGACTGGCATCGCGGGCAGCCAGTGAGCTTGTCGCTTGTGTCTGCGGATTGACACCCGTGAGGATGATCGGGCAGCCCATGCCGTCATTCGGCGTCAGGTCAGCGAACAGCTGGCGGCGCGGGCTGCCAGTGGTAAAGACGCCGCCGCGATTTTCCGGGTTGCGCCAGAAGAAGCCCAGTTCAACGTCTTTCTCAGAGTAACCGCTGAATGTGTACACTTCCTGATCATTGCCCAGGTCAATGCCGGCATTAACAAAGAAGTTCATCATCTCGGTGTCAGGCAGGCCCTGGCGCATGACGTTGACACGCACGGCGTTGTTGCCTGCATCAATGATCGCCTGGGCATCGCCACGCTGAATGCCGCGGTCGCTGCGGCGCTGGTCAGTCTTGTCGAAGCTGATGCTGGCAAAACCGTTGTTACCCAGCGGGAAGCCGACGTTACCGGCGAAGTAGTTCAGCATACCGTCATCGGTTTCTGACAAGCGGCCGTGCTTGGCTTCAAAGGTAGCGCCTTCACGGTTTTCTTTCAGGATGAAGTTGATAACGCCAGCGATGGCGTCAGAACCGTACTGCGCTGATGCGCCGTCACGCAGGACTTCCACCTGACGCAGGGCGATCGGAGGGATCTGGGCGACGTCGGGGAAGTGAGTACCCTGACGACCGAACTGGATAGCCGCCGAGCGGTGGCGCCGCTTGCCGTTGATCAGTACCAGTGTATCGTCTGCAGGCAGGCCACGCAGGGTAGCGGGGCGAACCAGTGAGTTGGAGTCGTTGATGTCCTGAACGTCAACGTTGAACGTCGGGATCAGGTTACGCAGCAGGTCGTTCATGTCCGATGTACCCTGGTCCTGGAAATCCTGGGCCGAGAATACGTCAATGGGAGCAGCAGATTCGAGGGCAGTTCGTGGGGCGCCCCGGGAGCCGGTTACTACCACTTCTTCTAGCTCTGGTGCAGCTTCCTGAGCGAACGCTGACGGAGCGCCAACGGCAGTCAGGGAACCTAGCAACACCAACGTGGAGGAGAGTGTGCAGAGTTTTAGAGACTTGTTCATTTAATTTTCCTTCTTCTGTAGTAAGTGCGTCTTTTTCTTGAACCGATTAAGAGCCTGCCGATATAAAATTATTATTAGGTTGCGCAATACGGCAGTCCGATTATGGTGACATACAGCCGACAAAGTCCTCCTAAAAACCTTCTTAATACCTCCTAAAACGCTCTCGGAGCCCGAGAATACGGGGATATCAGAGGTTTTAGCAGGCTTGCCATTGACAATTTGTCAACGCGCTGCCGCCAAAAACCGGATTTCTGTATATAAACACAAATCTGTAGGAAAAAACATAAGGATATCGGTATTTTAAGCGGTTCAGTGAACGCGTGCCGCGTTCAGTGTGGAGGCTTGCGCCAGCCGCTGTGAAAGGTAGTGCTGGTGCTCGCTCCAGTCCTGTTCGGACCACAGGTTGTTTTTGATCATCATGCGCTGACTGTCGTAGGCTTCCCGGGATCGCCTGCTGAGGCCAACGCCGGTCACTGACTCCATGGCCATGACCCCTTCCATCAAGCGCCGCTGCCATTCCAGGCCGGCACCCAGGGCGTCCAGCAGCGCCAGATACTGCGGTGAGTAAAGCACCTCGTCGGGGAAGTATTTCTCGGCGGCGTGAGTCACATTAAACAGGCGTCGCAGGTGCACGGGTTGCAGGTTTTGCCAGTAGTGCACGCCGCGCTCGATGTCGCCGACCATGAACGCCAGCACGCCGTTGTTGTAAAAAAAGTCGGGATGCTCGCGCAGAGCCGCAAAATAGCTGGGTGTGTCCGCCAGAATGTCGCCGGCAAGCACGCCCATGATGGTCTCCGAGTAGTGCGCCAGTATACCCTCCAGGTCTACTTCGCGTTGCTGATTCAGATAGATCTGAGCTTGCCGGAAATCACCCAGCGTCGCCAGATTGACGGCCACTGACCCCAGGAACGCTACGTGGTAGGGGCGCTGTTGCAGTTGATTTTTGCGCGCCAGCACGGAATCGGCAGGTGTCAGAATGTTGGTGCGATAGCTCCAGGCTTCATCAGGCGATATTTCAAACGGGCCGGCCTCGGTCGCCTGCGCCAGGAAGCGTTCGGCCTCGTCATACATGCGCGCACCGATCAGCAGCAGGGCGTAGTGGCTGAGTGCGAAATGGGGCGGGTTACCGGACAGGATCTGCTCGCGTAGCTGCATCTCCTGCTGAATATAGCTGGAACCGCGCATCCGCAGCTTGATGGCATGAATCGAATCGAGAATATCGCTGTCCGGATTGATTTGCGAAATCTGCCGGTGGGTATTGAGCACCAGCTGATACATGTCGTCGATCTTGTCTGCGCCGCTGTAGACGGCCAGGTTGTTGGCGGCCGTGGCGATGCCGTGGTGAGCATTGAGGAAACCGGGATCCAGCGCAATGGCAGCCTGGTGTGACTCGATGGCACGCTCCCAGTCTGCAGGGCTGAACTGGTTGTTATAGAACTCCCCGCGCAGAAAGTGCTCATACGCCAGTGCGTTGGTGGTGCCCCAATCGCGCATCTGGGTGCGTTCGCTTTCGTTCAGGTAAACCCGCAATGCGCTGGTGACGTTGGAGACAATCTGATCCTGAACAGCAAAAATATCGTTCATCGGCAGGTCAAACTGGTCAGAGTATTGGCGCAAACCGTCGCTGGCACGAACCAGTTGCACAATAACGCGCAGACGTCCCTCCGAGGTCATGACACTGCCTTGCAGCACATGGTCAGCCTGTTGCAGATAGCTGTCGGCATCGCGTTGACTGGTCGCCAGCAATTCGGCATTGCGCGCGGGCGATAGCACCTGCAACTGGCGTAGCTTGGACAGCCCGTGGATCAGGGACTCCCGTATGCCTTCAGCCAGAATCTGGTTTTCGTCACTGAAATCCCGTGACGCAAAGGGCAGCACTGCCAGCTTGACGACGCCATCGGCCTCCGGTGTGGTTTCCGGGCTGCGCAGAAAAAGAGGTGCACTGATCACCAGCGCGCTGAGCATGGCGGCGACGGCGATTTTGCGCCACAGTGTCAACTTGCCATGACCAGCAGTCCCAGACCGTCCGGTGTCTGCCGGCGTCTCTGGTGTCAGTGTCGCCTTGGCCGGCGGGGCTCGCCGGTCAGTTTTGTCAGCTGCCGGGGAGGGTATGACTGCCACGGTGGCAATGGGGGCGATCAGGGTATAACCACGTTTGGGGATGGTTTTGATATAGCTGGGGTTGTGGGCGTCGTCCTGCAGGGCACTGCGCAACTCAGCAATGGCCTTGTGGACCGCGTGATCGGTGGCAATCGGCGAGCGCCAGATCGTTTCCAGAAATTCGCCCGGGCTGACGACGTTGCCAGCGCGTTCAATGAGCAGCTTGAGCACATCCATACTGCGCGGCGTGATTTTGGTTTCTTCGCCGTTTCTCGCAATCGTGCAGGCCCCCGGCGACACTTGCCAGTCACCAATTCTAAGGTCTTTGTAGTCGTGCGCGTAAGCTGTCGTTTTTTCGGCCATGGGCATGCTTTCTTTTTGTATCAGTATGCAAACAAATACTACGTCAAAGGTCAAGATTTTACGTCAATGATTTGACTTCTGTTTAATCTGGCTCAATACCCTCAGAAAGCTGTTACTCTAGTGTCATCAAGTGACCCTCTGCCAGGCAAGACTGGTCTGATCGGGCGGTTGGTTGGCTGTGTCTTACGGCCCTCAGTCTAGTTGATGCAAATACGAGGCCAGCTCGGCTTGGGCGAATGGCGCGCACGATACGGCGTCTCGCCCGTTGCAGTGTGCGCCACGCCGGTGCTGTCCAGGTCGCTGCGCACCACATCAGTGCCGGCTGACGGAGCTTTGATCGCATTTTAGTAGGTTTTGGGAATCTTTCAGGCAGGACTTTGTTCTTTTAATTGAGAGATAATGCCAGAGTACAAGCAGTCCGGGGCGGTATTGTTGTCAACCGCTCCGATTTACAAGAATTAGAGATCGCAGAGGATTACATCCGTGTCAAAACCCGTTTCCCGTCGAGAATTTTTGAATCTGATTGCCGCCACTGGCGGCGTTGCCACCGTGCTGGGTATTGGCGGCGCGCTGGGTCTTATTCCCGGTACCACCTCTGCCAGTGCGCCCAATCTGATGGCGCTGAACGGTCAGCGCAAGCGTGTGGTGATTCTGGGTGGCGGCATCTCCGGTCTGACCACCGCTTACGAGTTGGGCAAAGCCGGTTATGACTGCACCGTCCTGGAAGCATCGCATCGCTGCGGCGGACGGGTCATGACCGTGCGTCACGGCGATCTCATCGATGAAATAGGCAATCCGCAGATCTGCCAGTTCGATGACGAACCGCATTTGTATTTCAACTGCGGTGCCGCACGGATTCCCAGTACGCATGCCAACGTGCTCGCCTACTGCAAGGAGCTGGGTGTTGACCTGGAGATGTTCATCAATGAGAACAAGCAGGCCCTGGTGCATGATCCGGACCTGAACGGCGGCAAACCCATGCGCAATATCGATATCAGCACGAACCTGAAAGGGTTTATGGCTGAGTTGATGTGGAAAGGGTATAGCAATGTTGAGCTGGACCAGCCATTTAGTGATGACGAGGCGGAGAAGATCGTTACCCTGATTCGGCAGTTTGGTGACCTGGACCCCAACGGCGAATATCACGGCAGCGGACGGGCAGGCTACGTCTCTGGCGGGTATATTGATGAGGGCGTTCATCACGAAATGATCAATATCCGTGACATTCTCAAGGCCAATGTTGGCCTGCTGCGTTCAACTTTGCTGGAAAACGAGGGCGAAACGGCGCCGATGCTGATGCAGCCGGTGCACGGTATGGATAACATCATCAAAGGGTTTACCCGTCAGCTTGAGGGCAAAATCGAATATCACGCAATGGTCATGGGCGTTTACGACCGCGGCGAAAAGGTCGAAATTGTCTATGATCAGCATGGTGAACGCCGCCGGGTCGAGGCAGATTACGTGTTCAACTGTATTCCTTCGCATTTGATGGTGGGCATCGACAACAACCTGCCCGATGCCTATATCACCGCGATGCGCCAGATTGGTCGAGGCGAAGCGTATAAAGGCGCTTTCCAGATGAAAGAGCGGTTCTGGGAGAACGAGAACATTTATGGCGGCATCACCTGGACCAACCAGCCCATTCGTCAGTTATGGTATCCGTTCCATGGTTTGCTCAAGCAGAAGGGCGTCATGCTGGCGGCGTACGATTACGGTGGCGGTTCCGGGTTCATGCGGCTGACGCATGAGGAACGTATCGAAGCCATGTTGGCACAGGGTGAAAAAGTGCATCCGCAGTATCGCGATATGGCAGAGCATGGCATCACCATCGCCTGGCACCGCATGAATCACATGTTGGGCTGCTCTGCGCGCTGGGGCCAGATGACACCGGAAAAAACACAGTTCTACCGTCTGCTGCAACAGCCCAGCGGGCGACACTATTTTATCGGTGATCAGGTCAGCATCCATGCCGCCTGGATGGAAAGTGCCATTCAGTCAGCGCACTGGGCGATGGCGAACATGGATCAGCGCGTGCGAGCGGAAGCCGGCGTTTGATCTATTGGCAGTTTGATCTGCATCAAAATAGGGTACTCCCGCTGAATTTAGTATGACGTGGTTTTGTTTAATCACCGATGACTGACAGGCGGGAGATACCATGATAAAGAAATCAACTGTGCAAAAGACCTTGCTGATCACCAGCCTGCTGTTTGGCAGCCAGACAGCACTGGCGCAGATTGAAGGCGTATACAAATCCGATAGTGGCGACGATTGCATCCTCACCATTTCCGAAATCAATATTCCTGCGCCCAAATTTGGCGATGCCTATTACCGCATTGAATCACGCGGCGTGGCAGCCTGCATGTGGGACGGTGTGGGTATCTCAATCTCGACCAACCTGACGGGTGGTTATGTGACCCTGCCGCCGGTGCATAACCGTGTCAGCATTAATGCCAGGTGGCTATTTGGCCCCACCAGCCCCAAAATCGAAATCGAGCAGCGCAATGCTGCCGGTGAACATGTGCTGACCGGAACATTTACCAGGCAGTAAGCAGGCGCCGATCATTGGTCCTGCACATGAGCGCGGGGGCTGCGGACAAGCAGTCCTGCGCGCTTGCTCTGAATTGCCCTCCCGACAAGTTGAATGCATTCACTATCTGTTGAACTGCGACACAAGCTGGTTTAGTCTTCCTGTTTCGCCGAACAACCGTGTCAGGAGCAAAAAATAAATGACAATGCAACAGACTCCCCTCTTAATGCACCGGCTGATGGATCGGGGTGCCATGCTGCAACCCGACGTTGAAGTCCTGACGGCCACCGCCGATGGTGCCCGCAGCCAGACCATGCTGGAAACCCGCAACCGTGCCCACCAGCTGGCCCACGCATTGAACGATGCCGGTATTGAGATCGGCGACCGTGTCGGAACCTTCATGTGGAACGGGGCCCGGCATCTGGAGGCCTACCATGCGGTCGCCTGCATGGGCGCCGTGATTCACACACTCAATATTCGCCTGTCGCCCGTTGATCTTGAATACATCATCAACCACGCACAGGACAAGATCATCATTGTTGATGCCGACATCCTGCCAGCACTTGAAAAGCTGGCTGGCAAAATGCCCAGTGTGGAAAAAATCGTGGTCGCGGCAGAACCCGGCTTTGAGAACTGGGAAACCAGCCTGCCCAATGCCATTGACTACGAAGAATTCATCAAGGGCAAGCCCACCAGGTACCAGTGGCCGGAGATCGACGAGAACTCTGCCATGGGTCTGTGCTACACCAGTGGCACGACCGGCAAGCCCAAAGGCGTCATGTATACCCACCGCGCCAACTATCTGCACACGGTTGCCATTGCCATGACCGACGTCATGGGTCTGTCGGCGACCGATACCCTGCTGGGTATTGTACCCATGTTTCACGCCAACGCCTGGGGGCTGCCCTGGGTTGCCTGCATGCTGGGTATGAAACAGGTGTATCCGCACCGCTTTATGGTGCCGGATCACCTGGCGCGCATGCTTATGGATTACGATGTGACCATTTCGGCGGGCGTCCCGACGATCTGGCAAGGTGTTAAAGGCCTGATCGAGGCCAATCCGGACAAATACAAGTTCAGTGCCCTGACACGACTGACCTGTGGCGGTTCCGCGCCACCCCCGTCACTGATCGAATGGTTCTGGGATGCGTTGGGCGTGGAAATGGTGCAGGGCTGGGGCATGACCGAAACCAGTCCGCTGGCCACCATCAGTCGCCGTACCGGCAAGCGCAAGCACCTGGATATGGGCGATGCTGAGCGCGCGGCCAACCAAGCGAAAGCCGGCCTGCCCATTCCAGGACTGGAAATTGAAATTTTTGACGATCAGTGGAATGTGCTGCCGCACGACGGCAAAGCGTTTGGTGAACTGTTGATCCGTGGTCCCTGGATCTGCTCCGAGTATTTCAATAATCCGCAGCCGGACAAGTTTCACGATGGCTGGCTGATCACGGGCGACGTCGCCAAGATCGACCCGGAAGGTTACATCATCATTACCGACCGCTCCAAAGACCTGATCAAATCAGGTGGGGAGTGGATATCCTCCGTGGACCTGGAAAACCACATCGCCGGTATGGCCGCCGTGGCCCAGGCCTGCGTGGTGGCGCACCCGCACCCACGCTGGGACGAGCGGCCGGTGGCGTTGATTATCAAAAAGGCGGATGTCGAGTTGACCCCAGAGCAGGTGATCGCGCATTGCGAGAGCAAGTTTGCCAAGTGGCAGCTGCCCGATGATGTTCTGTTTGTGGATTCGATTCCGCTGACAGCAACCGGCAAAATGGACAAGAAAGTAGTCCGTGCCCAGCTCGAAGCCGACGGCTACCAACTGCCCGACCAACGCTGATCCGGACGGAAGTGTTTAGTCAGGGCAGATGGTGATACGGGAGTCCGTCGAGGAACAATCAGGGCGCCAACGGCGACCGTTCCGAGACTGACCGCCAGGGATGGCGGAAATGCAGATTTTGTCAGGAACTAAAATCCGCCGACCCCGTGTCTCCAGCTGACCTGACGGAATTGTTCGCAGTACCCATCGGCTTTAGCGTTAGCCGGCACACTGCCGGCACCACCAGCAGCGTCTGCACCGTCGACGCCAACAACCCCGATATGATCGCCCACGCCATCGGCGGCCATAACGTCGACGCCGAAAATGCCAGTGGTAGCAAGCCCGCCACAGTGGTTGCGGTGGTCAACAGAATTGGGCGAGTGCGCCGGCTTACCGCATCACTGACTGCCTCATTAATGGAAACCCCGTCCCGCAACCGCTGATCAACCCGATCCAGCAATACGATGGCGTTGTTGACCACGATGCCGACCAGCGCGATGATCCCCAGCAAAGGCTGAAAGCCGAACGGTGAGCCACTGAGAACCAGACCGGGAACGATCCCGGCGGCCGCCAACGGCACGGTCAGTAATATGATGCCGACGCGGGCAAAGGAGTTGAACTGCAGGATCAGAAAGAACAGCAGCAACAACAGTCCAATGGGCGCGGTATTGAGAATAGCCTGGTTGGCTTCGCCAGACCCTTCCAGGTCACCACCCAGCTCCATGCGTGTGCCCGGGGGAAGTGGTTCAGTTTCAAGCCGGGCATTCAGCACCTCCAGAATCTGACTGAAGTTGTAACCCGGCGCCAGGCCTGCGGTGATGGAATACACACGCACGCCATTTCTGTTCTGTATACCGGCCTCCTGCCAGTCCGCTGACACGCTGGCCACCAGGCTAAGCGGGATTGCCTCACCGTTATCGTTGTAGACATAGCTGGACAACAGTTGAGATATATCCAGCGCAGGTCCTTCCGGCGAGCGCAAGACAATCGGGATAGGGTCCAGTTCCTGCCGGTATTGCTCGGTATTGAATCCAAAGCTGCGGGCAAACAGGGTTTGTGCGACGTCAGCGCGACTGACACCGTGGCGCTGGGCACTGGCATCATCAACGATTGTCCGCAGTACGGGGGTCCCCAGGTCTATGTCGTGCCTGACGTCAACCGCGCCAGGTATCGTTTTTAACAGGCGGAATATGTGTTCGGCAGCCGCCAGTCGGGTATTGTTGTCTGCGTGATAGAGACGGACTTCAACCGGTGCGACCCGGGGCGGGCCCTGGGCCAGTGTACCGGCAACGATGTCGATTTCCGGCAAGGTGGTTGCGGCATGCTCGCGTGCCCAACGGATAAAGGCGTCTGTGTCATCCAGGGCCTCCATGTTAACGACCAGTCGTGCGCGGTTGGGCGCCCGGGTGGCGTTAGGCAGGTTGTAGTAAAAACCCGGGCCGGTAAAACCGACAAAGCGATGCACCGACACGACATGATCCTGCGCCCGGGTCAGACGCTCAAAGTCTGCCGATACCTGGTCGGTGTAGGCCTGGTCGGTGCCCTCTGGCAGAAAGATCTCGATGACCACCTGCGGGCGATCGGCATTCGGGAAAAACTGGACGTTTAGAAGGCTGCTGAGCAGCATGCTGGCAGTCACCAGGAGCAGGCCGGTGGCAATGATCAGGCGGGGCCAGGTCGCACTGAGGGACGCCAGCCATGCACCCAGCCTGTCAAACCAGATACTGCGTCGGGCCTGTTGGGCGGGCAGAAACCAGGCAGCCAGCAACGGCGCCACGCTGATCGCCAGTAAATAGCTGATGCTGAGCGTCAGCATGATCATGACCGGAATGCCACGCGTGAAATCGGCGGTACCGCCACTGGAAAGCAACAACGGCGTGAAGGCGGCAAGCGTGGTGCCGGTTGAGGCACCCAGCGGCCCTGCCAGTTCCCTGACGCCCAGCAACATGGCGCGCTGGCGATTGTTGCCCTCGCTCAGGTGATTCTGGATGCTTTCGATCATCACGATAGCATTGTCGATCAGGATACCCAGTGATATCACCAGGCCGATCACAGCGATCTGATGCAGCACCCCACCACCCAGATCATAGATGCCAAGACTGATCAGCGTCACCAACGGCAGCATGGCCGCTACCAGAATGCCCATGCGCCATCCCATGCCCAGAAACACCACCAGAGTGATGATCAGCATGCTCAGTAGCAGGCTGCCCTGCAGGTCACTCAACCGGGATTCAACCTGGTCGGGCTGGAAAAACAGCTCTTTGATTTCCAGCGGTGTGAACGCGGGAGCAAGGTCACTGACGCGCTGCCGCAGCGTTTCACCAAAGCCGATGGCATCGACCTGATTGTCCTGGATATAGATGTTCACGGTCACGACCCGTTCGCCGTTCATCCAGGTGGCCGGTTGCTCGGGTTGCAGCGACGTGCGGTTAACATCGGCGATACTTGCCAGTGGCACATAACCGCCTTCCGGCAGAGCAATCTGCGTACGTCGAATTGACGCCAGATCTTCGAATTCATTGTTGCTCAACAGACTGATGCGCTTATTGTCCACGACGATGAAGCCGCCCGGAGATACCTGGTTGCGCTGGCCGATCAGATTCGCCAGGTAGCCGGGGCTGATGCCCAGTCGGTTGAGCTCTGCGTCCTTGACGGCGATGGTGATCTGCTCATCAGCATCCCCTTCAATTTCGATGCGTGACAGGCCTGGCAGATCGGCCAGCTGGCGTTTTAGACGCTCAGCGGCCAGCGATAACGACACCACCGAGGGATCGCCAGAGATGGCCAGCACGACGGCCGGATTGGCGGTCATGCGGTCATCCAGTTCCATTTGCCTGACCCCCTCGGGAAATTCCAGTCGGGCTCGGTCCATGGCCTGGCGCACGCGTTCCCAGGCCGGTTCCGTGTCATAAAGGCTGTCCTGCAGACCAATGCTGACCAGTGCAACACCGCTGCGAGCAACGGCAGAATACTCCAGCACTTCTTCGACCTGCGAGATTTCATCCTGCAGGGGCTCCAGAATCAGGCGCTCCAGTGCCTCGGCAGTAGCGCCTGGATAAAGTACGGTAATGAGACCATTACGCGCAGGGAATACCGGGTCTTCCTGGCGGGCCATATTGCCAAAGGATGCCAGACCGGCCAGCGTCAGCATGATGACGATCATGAGGATCAGGCGGGGTCGGAGCAGGGCGTTGATGATCATGGCAGCACCTGGACACGGTCGCCGTCAGCGAGACGGGTCAGGCCAGCATAGATCACTGCGTCCTGCAGATTCAGTGTGTTGTCTTGCAGAACCGCCTGGTCTCCAAGCAGTTCACTGATGAGTACCGGGACCCGCCTGACCGACCCGGCTTCGCCACTGGCGTCGGCGGTGAACCTGAAGACTGTCAGGCCGTCGGCCGAACGCATGACGGCGCCAATGGGGATGACCAGGGCCGGTTCGGTGCGGCGGGGAATGCCGACTTCATATGCCTCGCCAGACAGAATGTCATCACCGTCCAGGGCCACGACCAGAGGAAACAGGGTGTTGGTACCGGAGCTGGATGAACCGATCTCCAGTACCTGACCGCTGCTGCGTGCGCCGCTCAGGCTTGACCACACCGGCAGCGTCTGTCCTGCCTGCACGTCGCGCAGCAGGTGCGCCGGGGCCCGTATTTCGATTTCCATGCCTTCGCGCGCGGCCAGTCGAACAACAGCCTGACCGGCCTGGACAAATTCTCCCGGCTCCAGGAACACGGCTTCGATGACGCCGGCGAACGGCGCTTTCAGGGTGTTTTCGGCCAGCAGTCCCTGGGTTTGCTGCAGGGTGGCCTCTGCGTTGTTGACGGCAGCCAGCAGACCTTCCACCCGGGCACGTTGCTGTTCCAGATCGGACAGCGGGGACACGCCACGTTCATACAGTTGCTCGGTCCGGTCCAGGTCGCGTCGGGCCTGCGCGATGTCCGCACGCAATTGCTCCAGTCTCGACTGCGCAGCATCGCGAGCGGGTGCCAGTTGCGGGTTATAGAGTTGCGCCAGGGGCTGGCCCGCGACCACCTGTTGACCTATGTCGGCATCACGGTTGCGCAGTACACCGCCGACCTGAAAGGTCAGCGTCGCGCGCTGCCGGGCGCGACTGATGCCGGCAAAGCGCAAAGTGTCATCACTGTGGATCTGCTGCACTGCGGCAACGCGGACCGGGATGGGTTGCGCATTGGCGCTGCCCGGCGCTGCGTCGGTACCGTCGTCAGGTTGTCCGCACGCTGTCAGACCGATACCGACAAAAAGGCCCGCAAGCAGGGTCGTCAGGGGACGGGGAGGGCGTAGCGAGGGAAAACAGGCGCGCATCAGTGAGCTCCGTCAAAAGGATTTATTGACATAATGTCAGCAAATGACACTATGTCAATAAAATTCGCTGACATTAAACAGAGACTGGTATTGCGGACAACTATGCTGGAGAATTCGTGACAGAATCGATACAGAGGTTTCCAAGGGAATGACAGTGCGCAGACGACGAGCAAAAGAGAAGCAGGAACGGCATGACGAAATACTGGATGCTGCCGAGCTGACGTTTTTTGACAAGGGTTACGAGCAGACCTCAATGGATGATATTGCGCGCGCGGCGCAACTGAGCCGGGCGCTGCTCTATGTCTATTTCAGGGACAAGGCAGCCATCATGCGCGGCGTGATGCTGCGCGCTGCCCAGTCCTTGCAGCATCGCTTTGAAGCAGCACTGGCTGCGGGTGACAGTGGCGTGGCGCAAATCGAAGGTATCGGCCACGCCTATCACGCCTTTTCGGTAGATCAGGCAGACTATTTTGACGTGTTGACCAGCATGGCGACATTTCCCGGCCCTGAGGAAAGCGATGCACAACTGCTGGCACTCGATCATTGCCGGGAATCTGTCAATGAGCTGATGGTGAAGGCGTTACGTAATGGTATTGACGATGGCAGTTTGAGTGAAACTTATATCAAGAACCCGTTGCAGACGGCCTTTTATCTGCAGGGCGCCCTGCACGGTGTGATCATGCAGACCCGGGGGGGCAAATCATCACAGACCGACTATCCGGAAGCCGGCGAACTCATCCGGTACACCATTGCCATGCTGACCAATTCCATCCAGCCCTGAACCGGACGCTGGCTGGGAACTATCCATTCTGATTATTGACAGGACCGTGTTATGTCTTCGCTTATTCTGAGCCGTCGTGATATCGATTTTATGCTGTATGAGTGGCTGAACGCCGAGTCGCTGGTGACCCTGCCCCGATACGCTGATCACTCCCGCGAAACCTTTGATGCCGTGCTGGACCTGAGTGCGCAGATGGCAACCGAGCATTTCGCCAGTCACAACAAGAAAAATGATGCCAATGAACCCTGGTTCGATGGCGAAACGGTGCACATGATTCCTGAGGTCAAAGCCGCGCTGGATATATTCGCCGAAGCCGGATTGATTGCCGCAGGCCAGGATTACGACCTGGGTGGCATGCAATTACCAACGTTGGTCGAAAAAGCCTGTTTTGCCTGGTTTCTGGCGGCCAATGTGGGCACGGCGGCGTATCCCTTCCTGACCATTGGTAATGCCAATCTGCTGTTGAGTTACGGCACCACAGAGCAGCAAAAGACTTGGGTACAGCCCATGATGGACGGTCGCTTTTTCGGCACCATGTGCCTGTCCGAGCCTCAGGCCGGGTCGTCGCTGGCTGATATCAGCACGCGAGCAGAACCGGACGGTCAGGAGCGTTACCGCTTGTTTGGCAACAAGATGTGGATTTCCGGTGGTGAACACGGCCTGTCGGACAATATTGTCCATCTGGTGCTGGCCCGGTTACCGGATGCGCCGCCCGGGGTGAAGGGCATTTCCCTGTTTATCGTTCCCCGGCATCTGCTTAACGACGATGGCTCAGTGGGCGAGCACAACGATGTGGTACTGGCAGGCTTGAACCACAAGATGGGCTATCGCGGGACCACCAATACCCTGCTCAATTTCGGGGAGGGCAAGTTCCTGCCCGATGGCAAACCGGGTGCAGTCGGTTATCTGGTGGGCGAGCCGCACAAAGGCCTGTCCTGCATGTTCCACATGATGAACGAGGCCCGCATCGGTGTCGGCCTGGGCGCCGCCGCGCTGGGATACACCGGTTACCTGCATGCCCTGGACTACGCCAGGCAGCGCAAACAGGGCAGGGCGCCCGGTGCCAAGGAACCGTCACTGCCGGCAATTGCCATTATCGAGCACACCGATGTGAAACGTATGTTGCTGGCCCAGAAGGCCTATGTGGAAGGCGGCCTCGGGCTCAATCTGTATTGTGCCCGGCTGGTCGATGAGGAACGGACCAGCACCGGCGACGATAAAGCCCGGGCCACGCTGTTGCTGGATATGTTGACGCCAGTGGCCAAGAGCTGGCCATCGCAATGGTGTCTGGAGGCCAACAACCTGGCCATTCAGGTACACGGGGGTTACGGCTATACTCGTGACTACAATGTGGAGCAGTTTTACCGGGATAACCGGCTGAACCCGATCCACGAGGGTACACACGGCATTCAGGCGCTTGACCTGCTTGGACGCAAGGTGGTCATGCAGGACGGGCTGGGACTGGATGTGTTGCTGAACCTGATTCAGGCGTCGACCGCACAGGCGGCGGAACTGCCCGAACTGGCTGAAGCAGGCGCGCAACTGGATGCCGTGGTGTACCGGCTGGCCGACGTCACCCGCAAGCTTCATGGCAGCGGTCAGCCAGCGCTGGCGCTGGCCAATGCCGCCGTCTACCTGGAAGCCTTTGGTCATACCGTGGTGGCCTGGATATGGCTCGAACAGATGCTGGCCGCAGCCGGAAAAGCAGGGGATTTCTATGCGGGTAAACAGCAGGCGGGTCAATGGTTTTTTGCCTGGGAGTTGCCCAAGACCGAACAATGGCTGGATCTGCTGGCAAGCCTCGATGACACCTGTCTGACCATGCGTGATAATTGGTTCTGATCGTCATTGTCCAGTTGTAACAAGTTGTGTCACCGCGCTGGCGCCGATCGGGGTGCCAGCGCCGGGTTGGGTCAAAGAATGGTGCCTGATTTGCCGAATACCACGTGTGGCTGCCTTCCTGTTACCTACCTGTAAACCTCCTATTTTCCTCCCCGAATGTTTACGGATTTGTGACTTATCATAATAGTTTGTCGTTTTGACGACAGTGTTCATGCGGCCTGGCAGTACACTGAGCGGGATGTGTTCGGGTTCCGTCGGGAGAAATGGAACCGGGACACGTCATGTATGGTCCCGATAAGCACAATAATAGGAGAGAGACTGCATATGCCTGTCAAAAACTCAAAAAATTATCTCAGAGCGATGATTCACGCCTGCATGAGTGGATCGTTGCTCCTGCCAGCGGCGGTACTTGCTCAGCAGAGCGATACCCCTGAAGTGGAAGAGGTGGTGGTAACCGGTTCCTTTATCCGGAACAGTGCCTTCGCGCAAAACAACCCCGTCGACACCGTGACCCAGAGCGACATCCTGGAATCAGGGGCGTCGAGCATGGGCAATTACATCCGTGATCTGCCGTATACCCAGAACACCAACACAGTTGCCAACGTCAATGCGGGTAATAGCGGTCCTCAGTCCAGTATTGGCACCACCTTCAACCTGCGCGGGCTGGGGGAAAACAGCACCCTGACGTTGCTGGATGGCACCCGTTCGGTTGATCCCGGCATCAATACCCTGTTGCCGGAAATCGCCATTGATCGTCTGGAAGTGGTGCTCGACGGCGGTTCCGCACTTTACGGGTCCGATGCGGTCGCGGGTGTTGTCAACCTGATTCCGGTTAAAGAATTTGATGGCTTTCGGGTGCGTTTGTACCACCAGTTTGATGAGCCTCAGGATTTTGAAGACAACAAAATCGGTGTGATGTTCGGTCGTAACTTCAATAACGGCATAAACTATGTTTTTGCTGCCGACTATGCACGCACGACACCGCTCATGATGTACGAGCGCCCACGTACGCTGCGGGCGGCCTACGGCTGGGCAAACTCCGGTAACCCAGGCGTTTGGCGCGAGCTGGACGGTGCAACAGCCAATCCGGGACAAGTACACGGGGGCCGTCTCGTTGGCGGCAACATGGTCGATCCAAGCTGCGGTACGTTTAATGAAGTAACCGACTTTGGCGCTGCCAACAACAACCCGTCGGGTATTCCGCGTCCGGGTAACAACTGCTTCTTTAACTACAATGCGCAATGGCCATTGGCGGAAGGTAGAACCGAGTACAACATCTACCAGAACATGACATATGACCTCAATGATCGAGTTCAGCTTGACGCGCAGATGACCCTGGCGAATCGTGAAAGCGAAAACCACAACACCCTGAGCTATCAGTTGAATGCCAACAATCGGGAGGCACTGGTAGTGCCAGCGGCACACCCGGCGAATCCGTTCGGGATGGATGTTGGCCCCCAGTTGTGGCGACCGTTTGCTGCTGCGGGAACCTTGCCAAGTTACGCTGACCCCAAAACGGGCGCGCGTAAACAAACCTACGATGACACGATCCAGCGTTATAAAGTGGGCGCCCGATTCGACCTGAATAGCTCTTGGACGGCGAACACGTCTTATTCCTGGCAGCGCGTGCATCGCGATTACACGGCGCGCATGATCAATATGCCCAACCTGGCTTCGGCACTGATCGGACAAGGTGGCCCTAATGGCAATGAATGGTTTAACCCGTTTGGATCTGCTGACACACGATCACCATTCTACGATGCCAATACTACGGCCAACAGCCAGGCATTGGTCGACTGGATCGCACCCACGGTGCCCTTTAGAACATCTCAGCAAGAATTAATGGTGTTTGAAGTCAATGCCACCGGTGATCTGTACGAATTGCCTGCCGGTATGGCCCAAATGGCAATTGGCTACCAGATGCGCGACATTGATGAGTGGAATTATGCCAATCCACTGTCTGCTGCCGGCAGAGACTACAACACCAGTGTCATCGATACGCCACCGACAACGCGTAACTACGGTAGCCGTGTGCAGGCAGCCTATCTGGAATTCGAAGTGCCGTTGCTGGATACCCTTGATGCCCAGATAGCCGTGCGTCATGAAAATTTCACTACTTATGATCTGCAAACCACAACGCCGAAGGTGGCATTGCGCTGGGAAGCATTACCTGAATTGGCGGTTCGTGCGTCAATCGGTGAGAGCTTCCTGGCACCGACACCTGCTGATGCCCGTCCGTTTGATCCCAATGAAAACTGTGGTGAGATTTTCTTCGGCAGCGACCCGATTACGGGTGGCGTGCTGAATGGTGGCGCAACCTGTTCATCGGGCAACCCTCGTCTGGATCCGGAAACATCGGATATCTGGAACGTAGGCTTCACCTGGGAACCGCTGGATGATCTGACTCTCAGTATGGATTATCAATCTATCGAGTACACAGATCGTATTCGGACATTGGGGACGCTGGATATCGTCGCCATCGAGTTCGAAGAAATGCTGGCGGCGATTGGTTCGACTCCGGCAGCCTATGACCCGACCCCCGGTTCGGCGACGCGGCAGGCGGCCAATGCCTGGATCGCGGGGGGTGGTTTACCAACGGTAACGCGGTCTTTGAACGATAATCAGCGGGTTTCGCGTGTTGTCAGACAGGCACAGAATGTCAGCACAGTCTGGGTCGATCTGGTGGATGCCCGAGCGAGCTATACGATGGATACCAATAACCTGGGTTCATTTACCGCGTCCATAAACGCCACCTATAATACCAAGTATGAATATGACGATGGTGGTGACGTGGTGGATGCACTGGGCAAACAAAATGGCCGCACCGGGATCGTGCCGCCTTTGCCTCAGGTAAAAGGCCAGGCTCGTTTGAGCTGGATTCGTGACAAGCACAATGCCTCGGCAAGCTGGAATTACCAGCATTATGTTGAGTTCGATGACAACGTCAACAACGCGTTGACTGGCACACCGCCGCCGCCCGATGGCAAGATCCGGGCACAGGGTATTGTCAACGCGCAATATACCTACCTGATGGATCAGTACTTCGACAGTGAAGTGACCCTGAGCATTGGCGTCAGTAATCTGTTTGACGAGCTGCCACAGCGGCTGCCTATACTGGGTGGTTTTGAAAGCCGCCTGCATAGCCCGTGGGGCCGGCAGTTCTGGATTTCCGCGGACTGGCGTCCGGGGTTCTAAGTCTGTTGCCTGGAATCAAGGCATAAAAAAAGGGCTGACACGCAAGTGTCAGCCCTTTTTTGTTGAATTCGCGTTACTTCACAGCTCGGCGATTCAAACGCTGTCGTCTTACAGACCGATAACGTTTTCTGCCTGAAGGCCTTTGGCGCCTTTAGTCACGGTAAACTCAACACGCTGGCCTTCAGCCAGAGTTTTGAATCCAGCAGATTTGATGGCGCTGTAATGTACAAATACATCGGCGCCGCCGTCTTGCTGAATGAAGCCGAAGCCCTTGGATTCGTTGAAGAATTTAACCTGACCTGTCACTGTAGACATAAAATATTCCTTGAAATTACTAAAATTAAATATGCACCGATGGCGGAAGAGGACATGCTCTACAGAAATTCTGATACAGCAAACCTACGTACCGACAAGCGGTAAGCAGAAAAATACGATTACAAATACATTTACAGGACGAGGGTCTACTTGCGGCACTTCGTATTGCAGATATAAATATAGCCGGTATTCTGGCTTGCCCCGCAGTCTACAGTAACGTCGGGGCAAGTCAATGACTATTTATCGACGGCTGAGCAAGCAGCAGACCACTCTACAGGGTAAATTGTGCTTTCAGCCAGAGTGTCCGCCCGGCTCGCCGGAGATTTAGTGACTATTACATTATCACAGATGCTGGGTTATCATTCGCGTCAAATAGAGACAATCAATGGGGAGTAAACGGATGCGTTTCAAACAATTGCGATCAACGCTGGTGCTCGCGACAGCCTCGCTGGTACTGACAGCACAGGGTTCTGCGCAGGACCTTTCCTACGCGACGCCCGAATCAGTGGGCATGTCCTCGGAGCGACTGGAACGCATTGCGCCGGTGCTCCAGCAATATGTGGACAGCGGGGAGCTGGTTGGCGTTGTAAGTATGCTGGCCCGCCGGGGCGAAGTTGTGCATTTTGAGGAGTTTGGTGACCTGAACAAGAACACCGGCCAGGACCTTGAGACGGACAGTCTTTTTCGAATCTACTCCATGACCAAGCCCATCACCACGATGGCAGTGATGATGCTCTACGAGGAAGGCAAACTGCAGCTCAATGATCCGGTGGCCCTTTATCTGCCGGCATTCTCCGACGTCCGGGTAGCCGGCGCTGGTGGCGCCCTGGTGTCTCCGCAGCGGCCGATGACCGTGCAGATGCTGATGACCCACAGTGCGGGGCTGACCTACGGTGTGTTCGGCGATACCATGATCGATCGTCAGTACCGTGACGCCAACGTCATGACCAGTCCCGATCTTGATACATTTATTGAGCGTTTGGGACAGATCCCGCTACAGTACCAGCCCGGTACCCGTTTCCACTACAGTGTTGCCACGGATGTGCTGGGGGCGCTGGTAGAGGCTGTGTCCGGGCAGACGTTGGGTGAATTTTTTGAGCAGCGCATTTTCGCACCGCTGGAGATGGAGGACACGTTCTTTCAGGTGCCGGCGGATAAACTGAACAGGTTTGGCACCAACCATACTTTTGATCCGCAGGCTGGTGAGCTGGTGGTCAGTGATGCGCCCAGTACCAGTAATTTTGTTAACCGGCAGACCTTTGAGTCTGGCGGCGGCGGGCTGTTGTCGACCGCAGAGGATTACATGAAGTTCAGCCAGATGGTGCTGAACGGCGGCGAGCTTGATGGCGTGCGTATCATCGGCAGCAAAACGCTGGAATATATGACTCAAAACCATCTGCCCGGCATTTTTGCTGACCATGGCGTGCATGCGCCGGATACCCTGCCAGGTTTTGTGGACGGCACCGGATTCGGTCTGGGCTTTGCTGTTATTGAAGACCCGACAGCCGCCGGTGGTATCGGCTCCGAAGGGGAATACTACTGGGGCGGAGCCGCAGGGACGATTTTCTGGATAGATCCGGTGGAGGAACTCATTGGTGTCGTGATGATCCAGCATATGAATGTGCAGGTGCCGTTGCGCGCGACATTCAAGGCACTGGCCTACGGTGCCATTGTCGATTAGCCGGCTGACGCCAAAAGATGCTGTCGGCAGTAAAATAATATTGGGGAGAGAAGGAATCAGTCATGCGCTTGCATCAGGCAGGTGATCGTGTCGTTATCAGTGGCGTTGGCCTCTGGACACCGGATCACGTTGTAACGAATACCGAACTGGTGCAGGCCTTGAATGCCTACGCCGACAAATACAATGACATGCATCAGGCAGCTATTGAAGCGGGTCATGTCAAGCCGGTGATGAAATCCGATCCCGAGTTCATCGAAAAAGCCAGTGGCATCAAACAGCGTCACGTGTACGTCAAAGACGGGATACTCGATACTGATCACATGCGTCCGCGGATACCGGAGCGGGGCGACGACGAGCTCAGTCACCAGGCCGAAATAGCACTGCATGCTGCCCGCAGCGCATTGGCTTCTGCCAACAAGCAAGCAGAGGACATTGATGCCGTTATCGTCAGCTGCGCCTACACACAGCGCGCCTATCCGGCCATTGCCATTGAGGTTCAGGACGCACTGGGAATTGATGGCTTCGGTTTTGACATGCTGGTGGCGTGTTCGGCGGCGACCTTTGCCTTGCACCGTGCCTGGGAGATGGTGAAGTCGGGCTCTGCGCGGGCGGTGCTGGTGATAAATCCCGAACTGGTTTCGCCGCAGGTCAATTATTGTGACCGTGACAGCCACTTTATTTTTGGCGACGTCGCCACGGCGGTTGTTATCGAGCGGGCGGAAACAGCCGTCAGCGAACACTGTTTTGAGATTCTTGGCACCCAGGCCAAGACACTTTATTCCAACAATATCCGTTCCAATTTTGGCTACATGTCGCGAGCTTTTGGCAGTGACCCGTTTGCCGCTGACAAGTTGTTTCATCAGGAAGGGCGTTCGGTGTTCAAGGAAGTCTGCCCGATGGCGGCTGAACACCTGTCTGAACACCTGGCTCTGCATGGCCTGCAGCCGGCCGATGTCCGGCGCTGGTGGTTGCATCAGGCCAATATCAACATGAATCAGCTGATTTCGAAAAAACTGCTGGGTCGGCTGCCAAACGAAGATGAGGCGCCGATTGTGCTGGATCGCTACGCCAATACGGCGTCTGCGGGCTCCGTGATTGCGTTGTCACTGTATCACAAGGACCTGAAGCCGGGAGACATTGGCGTGCTGTGTTCTTTCGGCGCAGGTTATTCCATCGGCAGCCTGTTGTTGAAAAAACTGTGAGTTGCCAGTTCGGCGTTTGATCATGGAGCAGTTGCATGAAGTCAATTACCCCGCAGATAATTAACAGCGTTTTGCCAGCGCTGGCAGCAACGTTGGCGGTGCTGCTCAGCTGGCCCGCCGGGTTGCAGGCAGCGACCCCTGCGGAGCGCGGACAATGGATGGCAAGCATGGGGGCTTCGGGACTGCGACGCTTCTATGCATCGGGCAGTGATCTTGGTGAGATGGTAAACCGGGCGGTCAGCTATCAGACTGCACAACGGGTGTTCAATCAGCAGCAGGCAAACCCGGAGACGGCGCCGTCGGCACAAGACATGCGGTCACGCTCTGATACCTGGGTGATGCAATCCGATTCACTGATTCCGGTTGCTGATTCAGTCGCGCGGCCTGTGTTTCTGCGCACGCTGGTGCGTCTGGCAGGGCGCGACGAAGAGGGCCGTGTCGACAGCCGCAATGACCGGCTGGACCTGGGGCTGCTGTATGCGCCGAGCGCGGATTCCTTTGTCAGCGTCGGGATCGCCGGTGAAATTACCGATGCTGATATTTATTACGTCACGGGTCACACGCGAGGCAAGGCCTGGGGTCCCCGGTTTGATGCCGGTCTGGTGCTGGGTCCGGTCTGGGCAGTCGGCATGCGTGCGGACTACCTGCAGTTTGACGGTGACAATGCGGTGACGGTGCCTACCGGACGTGGCCCGCTGACGATCACACGGGATGTGGAAACCCGGCGTCGTTATCTGCAGATCGATGCGATGGCGCGATTCAGCCAGTCCACATTACCCTGGTTGCCAGCTGGTTCAGTGCTGAGCTGGTCCAACAGCTTCCGGCATTTACACACCACAATTGAGCCGACGCGCAACAGTCTGGGGCAGCTGGTTGCGGAGCCGTTTGGTTACCGCGAAAGGTTGAGCCTGGTCAGCACGGGGCTGAACCTGTCCTACCCGCTGGGCGATAATGGCCGTTGGAGCATCTACGGGGATGTGACGCTGGACTACGAACTGGAGACCAGCATGAATCACCCGATTGATGATCGCACGGCAGTCACACTGGGGTCGGGCCTTGTCAGACAGCTGGCCCGGGGTAAACGTGTGCAGTTGGAGTTTCAGCGTTATCAGCATACGCAGGACACCCGCTCGCGCAATAACCTGTCACTGATAGCGGTGGTGGATTTTTGATGCCCAGACGGTGGGGCGTCAGAGCCAGCCTTTAACCCTAAAAAGTACATAGGGTGCGACGCCCGACAATACCATCAAACCCAGAGCCCACGGATAACCCAGCTGCCAGCCCAGTTCGGGCATCGAATCAAAGTTCATGCCGTAGATGCTGGCGATCACGGTAGGGGGCAGGAATACCACGGCGGCAATGGAAAAGATCTTGATGATCTTGCTCTGCTGTATGCTGATAAAACCCTGGGCTGCATCCATCAGAAAGTTGATCTTGTCGAAAACAAAACTGTTGTGGGGCAGCAGGGAATCGATGTCTCTCAGCAGTTCGCGGGCCGTTTCCGCATGGTCGGCAGACATTTTGCCACGACGCAGCAGAAAGCTGAGTGCGCGTTGGGTGTCCATCAGACACAGGCGTACCTTGCCGTTGGTGTCTTCCTGGCGTGCCAGTTCGTCCAGCGCATCCTCGATCGGGCTGTCGTTGTCCTCAAGTACCAGGTTGCTGGTATTTTCCAGCTGCGTGTAAACCTCCTCCAGTGTGTCAGCCAGGTCGTCTATCTTGATTTCGAACAATGACAATACGATACTGACCGGATCCTCCACCAGGCCGTGCAGGCGTCGCGCGCGCATGCGCATCAGGCGAAAGGCGGGAATTTCCCGCTCGCGCAGGGTAATCAGCTGGGTGTCCGTCAGGGTGAATGCAACACTGGTATTGCGGTGACGTTCATCCACTTTGTGCAGAAACAGAGAGTGTACATGCAGGCCGGCTTCATCCTGATACGAACGTGCGCTGGCCTCGATTTCCTCAACATCTTCCGTGTCAGGTAATGGTTGGCTGTGCAGGCTTTCCACCAACTGGCGTTCGTCATCATCCGGGTTGAGCAGGTCAAGCCACATGGCAGAGGCCAGCGCTTCTCGCGTGATCTCGCCCTGGGTTGAAACCAGGTATTTTTGATCATTAAGTTGATAACGAATCAGCATACCATTTCCTGCCTGTTAGAGTTTGTTCTGACACTCAAACAACGTTTACACGTCGCGGTCGGTTACGGCACCGTCTGAGGCCGAGGCGGTGGTTCTGGCAAATTTGGCGAGCACACCGCGTGTGTAGCGTGGCGCTGGTTTTTCCCATCTTGCCAGTCGGGCGGCGATATCGGCATCGTCAAGGTGCAACATCACTTCCTCTCGCTCCGCATCAATGGTGATCTCGTCGCCATTTTCGATAATGGCTATCGGGCCACCATCATAGGCTTCAGGTGTCACATGCCCGACCACAAAACCGTGGCTGCCGCCGGAGAAGCGGCCATCGGTGATCAGCGCGACGTCCTGGCCCAGTCCGCGGCCCATGATCGCGGAGGTAGGACTGAGCATTTCACGCATCCCGGGACCGCCTTTCGGGCCTTCGTAGCGAATGACGATGACATCGCCGGCCACGACAGTGCCGTCGAGAATGCCTTTCATGGACTCTTCTTCTGAATGGAAAACGCGGGCTTTGCCGGTGAAGCGCAGACCTTCCTTGCCGGTGATCTTGGCAACGGCGCCCTGGGGTGCCACGTTGCCGCGCATGATCACCAGGTGACTGTCTGCCTTGATTGGATTGTCAAAGCCACGAATGATTTCCTGTCCTTCGGGATAGGGCTCCACGTCGGCCAGGTTCTCGGCCAGGGTCTTGCCGGTCACTGTCAGGCAGGAACCGTCAAGCATGCCGGCATCCAGCAGCATTTTCATCAGGGGCTGAATACCACCAATCTTGATCAGCTCTGACATCAGGAAGCGTCCGCTGGGGCGCAGATCGGCCAGCATCGGCGTCACCTTGCCCAGGCGGGTAAAATCATCAAGGGTAATCCTGACGTTAATGGTGTGAGCCATGGCAATCAGGTGCAGCACGGCATTGGTTGATCCGCCGAGTGCAATGACGACCCTGATGGCATTCTCAAAGGCTGCTTTGGTCATGATATCCGACGGCTTAATGTCATGGCGGATCAGATGCAGGATCGCCTCACCGGCGCGCACACAGTCGTCTTCCTTTTCCTGGGAAATAGCGTCCTGTGCCGAGCTGTTGGGCAGGCTCATGCCCAGTGCTTCGATGGCCGACGCCATGGTGTTCGCGGTGTACATACCGCCACAGGAGCCGGGGCCCGGAATGGCGGTTTCTTCAATATTCTTCAGTTCAATATCCGATACGGTGCCGGCCGCGTGGCCACCCACGGCCTCAAAGACCGACACAATATCTGTGTGATTCTTGCCGGGCTGGATAGTGCCACCGTAGATGAAAATGGCGGGGCGGTTCAGACGCGCCAGGCCCATGACGCAACCGGGCATGTTTTTATCACAGCCGCCAATGGCAATGATGCCGTCATGGCCCATGCAGCCCGATACGGCTTCAATCGAGTCGGCAATGATTTCCCGTGACACCAGCGAGTACTTCATGCCCTCGGTGCCCATGGAGATCCCGTCGGAGATCGTGATCGTATTGTAGATGACGCCCTTGCCCTGGGCGGCATCGACACCCCGGTTGACATCGTCCGCGAGTTTGTTGATGTGCATGTTGCAGGGGGTGACCATGCTCCAGGTGGAGGCGATACCAACCTGGGGTTTTTTGAAGTCGGCGTCTGAAAATCCGACAGCATGCAACATGGCGCGACTGGCGGCGTGCTCGACACCGTCGACAACCTGACTTGAGTATTTGCGGGTATTCTTGTCACTCATGGCAATGTCCATTGTCCGCCGTCGGGCGGGTGCGATATTTCCGCGAACTATACACCAGATGGGCATGTCGCGGCCAGCTCGTGCTGGCCACTTGTCTCCGCTGGTGGCGTTCTGACGCATGAGCGGTTCGTTTTGAGTGACGATTCGGTTAACATCGGTCGTCTTGTATTTCGGCCTGAACAAACGGGCCATTCATTGCAACGAAGTAGAGGTGTTTGACACGATGAGAAAGTTCACAAGCATGCTGATCGGGTTGGCAGTCAGTGGCGCGAGCGGCCTGGCACTGGCGGCGGAAAACCTTGATGGCGCCAGTCTGTACGATCAGTACTGTGCTACCTGTCATGCCGATCCGCAGGATGTCCGCACCCCGAACCGTGAGGCGCTGGCATCGTATACCGCCAACAGTCTGTATAGCGCACTGACCGACGGTATCATGCAGGCGCAGGCGGCCGCTTTGACCAATGCCCAGAAGATTGCGCTGTCTGAGCATCTCACCGGCAGCCGTATGCAGGCAGATTCGGTGGCAGGGCTGTCCCGCTGTGAACAGCCGATGCCACACCTGGAGCTGTCCCTGGACAGTAACTGGAATGGCTGGGGCAACGGTCTGAGCAATGAGCGTTATCAGTCATCGCAGGGCACGGCGATCAGTGCGACCAACATCGATCAGCTTGAGCTGGCGTGGGTGATGGGGCTGGACAACTCCACGGTTGCCCGTGCGCAACCCACCGTGGTCAACAATACAATGTTCATGGGTACCCCGTCGGGCAGTGTCTATGCCATGGATGTTGCCAGCGGTTGCGCCTATTGGAGTATTGACGTGCCGGGCGAGGTGCGCGCGGCGATCACGGTAGCCTTTTCACAGTCACTGGATAGGTATCTGGCAGTGATCGCTGAGAACTCCAATCACATCTTTGTGGTTGATGCGAACACAGGCGAGTCGCTGTGGGACACCGAAGTCGACGATAACCCTTACGCCCGCAGCACGGGTTCGCCGGTGGTCTACGACGACCGGATCTTTGTGCCGGTGTCATCGATTGAAGTGGGTGCCGCCGGACGACCCGATCACCACTGCTGCACATTCCGTGGCAATATGGCGGCGTATGACCTGAATTCAGGCGCCAAACTCTGGCATACCTACATCATGGACGAGCCCGAGCTGGTCGGCCAGAACAGTGCCGGTAACCCCGTTTACGCACCTTCCGGCGCGCCCATCTGGCAAGCCCCGAGCATCGACCCAACACGAAACCTGGTATATGCCGGCTCCGGACAGAACTACAGCCGCCCGGCGAGCGACACCAGTGATTCGGTGATTGCCTTTGATATGGACACCGGGGAGATGAAGTGGGTGTATCAGACCACCAGTGAAGACCAGTTCGTGATGGGCTGCCGGCCCGATGGCGCCCACCCCAACTGCCCGGATCCGGGCCCTGACCTCGACATCGGTGCGCCGATTGTCACAACCACGCTGTCCAATGGCCAGGAAATCGTGGTCGCCGGTACCAAGGGTGCAGAAATTTTCGGACTGGACCCCACTCGCGATGGTGAAGTGTTGTGGCGGACCCGGGTAGGGCGCGGCGGCGCGCTGGGCGGTGTGCACTGGGGCATGTCTTTCCACGGCGATGTGGTATACGTGCCTGTTTCTGACCGCAGCGGCATCACTGACGAAGGTGAGCCCCGTCAGCCCGGTCTGCATGCCATTGACATGAAAACCGGCGAGGTGCTTTGGTATGCGCCGGTGCCTGAGCGCTGCGCCGGCGAGCGGGGCTGCATGGATGCCTATTCAGCGCCGATCACGCTGACCGATGACCTGGTGCTGGCCGGCTCGCTCAGTGGTTACCTGTTTGCCCATGACCCCGAGACCGGCGCCCTGTTGTGGGAGTACAATACCGTGCGGGACTATGACACTATCAATGGTGTTCAGGCCAGCGGCGGCTCACTGGATGCCACCGGTCCGGTGATATCGGGCGACTACATGATCGTCAATACCGGTTATGCGACATTCGGCCAGATGCCCGGCAACGCCGTGCTGGTTTTCAAGCTCAATAATTAAAATCTGACGCAGATTCAGGGGATTCAACATGAACATGACCAAACACCTCCCGATACTGGCCGGCGCGGCTTTGTTGCTGGCGGCCTGTGGGCCGGCCGAACAACCAGGCACCACGGCCAGTGCGCCGCAGGCACAGGCACCGACCAGCATGCCCAGGTACGGCGCCTCGGTGACAACCGAGCGACTGGTGGCGGCTGACAGTGAGCCCGGGCAGTGGATGTCGACGGGCCGCAATTACTGGGAGCAGCGTTTCAGCCCGCTGGATCAGATCAATACCGAAAACGTAGACCAGTTGGGCCTGGCGTGGTCGGCCGACATGGATACCAGCCGTGGCCAGGAAGCCACACCCATTGTGGTCGACGGTGCCATCTATATCACGACGGCCTGGAGCATGGTAAAGGCTTTCGACGCCGAGGACGGCAGTCTGTTGTGGGAGTTTGATCCCGAAGTGGATCGCGCGCGTGGTGTTGATGCCTGCTGCGATGTCGTCAACCGTGGTGTTGCCGCCTGGGATGGCAAGATCTTTTTTGGCGCCCTGGATGGCCGTCTGATCGCACTGGACGCGGCGACCGGTGAGCAGATCTGGAGTGTGGTTACCACGGACCAGTCGCAACCTTATACCATTACCGGTGCACCCCGCATCGTGGACGGCAAGGTTATTATCGGCAACGGTGGTGGCGAATATGGCGTTCGCGGTTACATCACCGCTTACGACGCGGATACCGGTGAGGCGCATTGGCGTTTTTACACGGTTCCTGGCAATCCCGAGAACGGTTTTGAACAGCCGGAACTGGAAATGGCCGCGGAAACCTGGACCGGAGAATGGTGGGTCATGGGCGGTGGCGGCACGGTCTGGGACTCGATGGCCTATGATCCGGAATCCAACCTGATGTATATCGGTGTTGGTAACGGTTCTCCATGGAACCAGACACTGCGCAGCCCGGGCGGTGGCGACAACCTGTTTCTGACGTCGATTGTTGCCATCAACCCGGATGATGGCAGTTATGTCTGGCACTACCAGACCACCCCGGGTGAAACCTGGGATTACACGGCCACTCAGCAGATCATTGTGGCCGACCTGAACATTGGTGGTGAAGACCGTCGTGTGGTCATGCAGGCCCCCAAGAATGGCTTCTTCTACGTCCTGGACGCATTGACCGGCCGGCTGTTGTCGGCGGAGAACTTTGTGCCGGTAAGCTGGGCGACGCACATTGACCTGGAGACCGGCCGGCCGGTGGAAATACCCGAGGCCCGCTATGATGTCACCAAACAGCCCATCATTGTGCAGCCAGGGGCGCTGGGTGGCCACAACTGGTATCCGATGTCCTTCAGCCAGAATACCAACCTGGTGTATTTGCCGGCCACGGAGAACTTCATGGGATATCACGCGCAGGAAGAGTTTGAGCGCTCGGATCGTGGCTGGAACACCGGTACCGACCTGGCTGAAGGTGCCCGTCTGGTCGCCGCTGCCGGAGATGCCGCGCCCGAACGCAAAGCCTACCTGCTGGCCTGGGATCCTGTCGCACAGCAGGAAGTCTGGCGCCAGCCGCAACCGTCACCCACGGCCGCCGCAGGCGTCATGTCAACGGCGGGTGGCCTGGTTTTCCAGGGGAACGCCGGTGGTGAGTTTGTTGCCTACCGTGATACCGACGGTGAGCGCCTGTGGAGCGCCATTACCCAGTCCCATACCGTTGCTGCACCGGTCAGCTACAGTATAGACGGTACCCAGTACGTGGCGGTCCTGACCGGTTCACGTGCGTTGCCGCAGGTCGGCCCCGGGGCTATTGGCTCGACAACCCGCGAGTCCAGCAATAATTCCCGGCTACTGGTTTACACGCTGGGTGGCGGGCATGCACTGCCAACCGAGGTGGCCGTCGCCGAGGATCGTGAGCTGAATCCGCCGCCATTGCTGGCCAACAATGAAATGCTGGCTCACGGTGAGCAGGTTTATGGCCAGTATTGCAGCGTGTGTCATGGCAATAACGCCGCCAGCGACGGCGCCGGTGTGTTCCCGGACCTGCGTTACACCGAGCGCCTGCATGACATCGAAGACTGGAACGCTGTGGTACTAGGTGGTGAACTGGCGTCTGGCGGCATGGTGTCTTTCGCCGGGCAGCTGGAAGCGTCCGATTCCGAAGCGGTGCTGCAATACGTCATCTCGCGTGCCAATGCCTTGCTGGATTCGCAGTGAGTGAAACGTTTTACAGCTACTATGACTCACCCGTCGGCAACCTGTTGCTGGCGGGTGATGAAAGTGCGCTGACACTGATCAGCTTTCCGGGTGGCAAAGCTGCCCGGCAGCCGGCACCGGACTGGTTGCGTCGCAATGAGTTGTTTACCGCTGCCAAACAGCAATTGGCTGCCTATTTTGCTGGTGAGCTGACGGATTTTGAGCTGGCACTTCGCCCGGCAGGCACTGTGTTTCAGCGTCAGGTATGGCAGGCACTGCGCGACATTCCTTACGCGGAAACACGCAGTTATGGCGAGATTGCCGCGATGGTCGGCAAGCCTGACGCGAGCCGGGCGGTAGGCGCGGCCAATGGTCAAAACCCCTTGCCCATTGTCATCCCCTGTCACCGGGTGATAGGCAGCAATGGGGAGTTGACCGGATTCGGTGGCGGACTGACCTGCAAAAAGCATTTACTGGCGCTGGAACAGGCTCACACGCCGTTCAGCCTGCAATAACGCTGTCAGCTCAACGACTGGCGACTTTGCTGCAATTGCGGCCGTCTTCCTTGGCCTGATATAACGCCTTGTCACTGAGTTCCAGCCATGCCTGGTGACCATCAAGTACATCCGAAAATTCGGCGATGCCCAGGCTGACCGTGACCTGAAGGGGCGTCTCTTCCCAGTTCACCACCGTGTCGGCTATCGCTGCGCGCAACCGTTCGGCGACCAGCAAGGCTTGCGCCTGCGTCGTTTCAGGCAACACCAGGCCAAATTCTTCGCCGCCGTAACGGCCGGCAATGTCGGTGGCGCGTTGAGTCTGCCGGACTGTCCTGGTAACAGCGCGCAACACCTCATCACCGGCGGCATGACCCTGGCTATCATTCAATGCCTTAAAGTGGTCAATATCAAAAAGAATCAGTGACGCCGGGCGTTTGCTGCGGTGACAGCGTTTGAACTCCTGTTCCAGACACTCTTCCCAGTAGCCCCTGTTGTGCAGGGTCGTCAATTTGTCGGTGCGGCTGAGTTGCTTCAGTATGCTGTTGGCGGATTCAAGTTCTTTCTTGCGCGTGGCAATTTCCGTGACATCGTAAACCAGCAGGCAGACGCTGCTGATCTCCCCATTAAGACCGCTCAGGGGAATCAGGGTGATGTTCTGGTACATCAACGCCGAATGCCCGGTCAATGGACGTGTGCTTTTGAAATTGAAGAGTCTGGGATGTTCTTCCCAGGTGCAGAAGGCCCGGCTGTGCAGGCTGAAAACCGAGTCAATTTTGCGTTTCAGCCAGGTTTTTGGCAAATCCGGAAACAGGTCGAACAGACTCTGGCCGCGCGCATGACTGATCGCAATACCACTGTGGTTTTCCATGAAGCTGTTCCACATTTGTACTTTGTAGTCGGCATCAAGCAGCACCAGACCATTGTCCAGTGTCTGCAACAGCTGCATGGTCAGGTGCAGGCTGTCGAGGTCTGTGCTGTTGGAGGATGAACTCAGCATGGCGTTTACTCTCCCGCATCCTGCATCAGTATTTCCACTCTGGCACGCAGTGCCGGCATCGAGTCTTCCGTTAACAGCAGTAGCAGATGACAATCCATATCGGGAGTCGACAGATGGTAGGAAATATTGATAACCAGCACATTGGCCGGGCTCGATTCACAATCCAGTAACAGGGTGCATGCCTGTTCATGACCCAGCACCACTGGGTAACTGTGATTGAACTCGATATCCAGTTGCTGACTGATGCCTTTGAGGCATGACCCCACCAGTAATTCCGACAGGTCTGTAAGAATGCCGGTATGGGAATTACTGCCTTCGGGCATGTCCAGGGCGACCAGCGACTCCAGGTCAGAGAAGCCCGTGGCGCTCATCAGGAATATGCCTTCGCCGGCAACGCCATTGCCGCTGAAGCCATGAGACACGGCACTCATTGTCGCGCCATCCGCGTAAGGCAGATGTTGGGCCAGACGGTTGTAGGGCGTGGTGAACACGTCGGGCACGGGCAACTGGATGAACGTGCCGAGCAATTCACTGAGTCGACTGCCTGCCTGTCCCATGGCAATGTTCACGACTTCTCGAAGTGCAGGTAAAAAATCAGCGCTGGGCAGTTCCATTGTGGCTGCTGCGTAAGCGGGGCGGGTGCTATCGGCCAGTGACAGGATGCCGTAACGCTTGAGCACCGCACTGATCTGCTCGGGGGAGACGGGTTTGCGGATAAAATCCAGAGCGCCTTTGGCCATCACCCGTGAGCGCGCCTCGGCCTGGATGTCACCAGAGACCACCAGCACCAGTGTTGGCAGATCGTCGGTACGAATCTGGTCCAGCACCTCATAACCGTTCATCACAGGCATATTCAGGTCAAGAAACACCAGGTCTGCCTTGCCTTGCTGAATGGCCGCTATCGCCTGGCTGCCGTTTTCGGCGAAACTGACGCTGATATCCCATTCCGGCGGCAGGGCGCGGGCCATCTGGCGGCGAGCCAGACCAGAATCATCACAAATCAAAACCGCTAATGTCACATGCGTTTACTCGAGTCCGGTGAAACAGTTGCACTCCCATCGTAACACATTGTGACAATCAGGCGTGCAGACAAATCGTCACTTGCGGATTATACTTTCCGCCCGTTATGTGACGTTGATACGCCCCCCCAACTGCAGGAGTGCAGACCCATGAAGCTACTGACCACAGGCTTTCCCAAGGCCGTTTGAGCCGCCATTGTCACATGACAGTGGCAATCTCGTTTTCAGTGCGTATTCAGGGTTTGTGTCATGTTTACAAAAATTCGTGCGGGCCTGAGCCTGTTCAGACAGGCATTGGTTGGCAATGCCACGATCAATTACACCGAAGGTTCGATCGCGCGGGCCACTTTTCTGTTGTCGGTGCCCATGATCCTGGAAATGGCAATGGAGTCGGTGTTCGCCATTGTCGACATCTTTTTTGTTGCCGGTCTGGGGGCCGAGGCTGTTGCCACCGTAGGCTTGACGGAGGCGGTGATCTCCCTGCTGTATGCATTGGCCATTGGTCTGAGTATGGCCGCGACAGCGTTGGTGGCGCGGCGCATCGGCGAGAATAATCCCGCCGCCGCTACTGTGGTGGCCGGGCAGGCCATCTGGGTCGGTATGGCAGTTTCCGTGCTGGTCGGGGTTGTCGGGTTCTTCTATGCCGGGCGTATCCTGACCCTGATGGGTGCGGACGATGCGGTACTGGCGACCGGAGAAACCTACACCCGCATCATGTTCAGTGGTTCCTTCACCATTGTTTTTCTGTTTTTGAACAATGCCATTTTCCGGGGCGCCGGTGATGCCAGCATTGCCATGCGAGCATTGATTCTGGCTAACGGCATTAATATCGTGCTTGACCCGGTGCTGATCTATGGTTGGGGGCCATTCCCCGAACTGGGTCTCACCGGGGCCGCCGTGGCAACCAATATCGGTCGGGGTGTGGGTGTTGCGTACCAGGTTTACTACCTGTGTGCACACAATCGCCGGATACGACTGATGTTGACTGATCTTGCATTACAACTGCCTATCGTGATGCAGTTGTTGCGGATTTCTGTGGGGGGTATAGCACAGTTCCTGATTGCCACTGCCAGCTGGGTGTTCCTGATGCGGCTGGTGTCGAATTTCGGTAATGAGGCCGTGGCAGGGTATACCATTGCCATTCGTGTCATCATTTTTGTGATCCTGCCATCGTGGGGATTAAGTAACGCCGTGGCAACACTGGTCGGCCAGAATCTCGGTGCCGGCAAGCCCGATCGTGCCGAGCGCACGGTCTGGCAAGTGGTCGGTTACAATGTGACGTACATGTTACTGGTTGGCCTGGTGCTGATCCTGTTCCCGGTGTGGGTGATGGCGTTCTTCAGCACCGATCCTGATGTGGTTGCCAACGGCATCCAGAGCCTGCGAATACTGAGCTACGGTTTCGTATTTCTGGCACTCGGATCCGTTGTGACGCAGGCGTTTAATGGCGCCGGTGACACCATGACGCCGACCTGGATCAATGGTTTCAGCTTCTGGCTGGTGCAGATTCCGTTGGCCTGGACATTGGCCATGGCAGCCGGATGGGGCGCGGAAGGTGTATACTGGTCAATCTTTGTCGGCGATTTGACCATGGGCATCATCGGCACCTGGTTGTTCATGCGCGGCAGCTGGAAAAAGCGATCGGTATGACCCCTGTTCACAGTCAGAAAGGTAAACAATGCAAAGCAGTCAGCATCACATAATAACCAGCGTCTCGGCCTGGCTGGCACAGGACAAGCCGGTCTGGTTGTGTACGATCCTTAAAACCTGGGGTTCATCGCCAAGGCCGGTCGGCGCCATGATGGCCTGCACGTTACAGGGCGAGATGGTGGGTTCAATTTCCGGTGGCTGTATCGAGGAAGACTTTCTCGAGCAGTTGCGAACCGGCAGTCTGAAACAACGCTATGAGGACCAGGGTCAGCCCTTTATTGTGCAGTACGGTGTCTCGGCGGAAGAACAGGCGCGATTGCGCCTGCCTTGTGGCGGACAGTTGCATGTGCTGGTTGAATTCATCACGCCGGTGCCCGAGATGATCAACGTGTTCTCAGCGCTGGCGGCCGCATTGAACGACCACCAGCGCATCAGTCGTCACGTTGACCTGCAGTCAGGCCAGATCGGCATACGCCAGGTCGCCTCAGATGATGCGATCACGCTTGATGATCAGTATATGTTGCACAGCCTCAGCCCGCGCTATCGTCTGTTGCTGCTGGGTGCCGGCGATGTCGCCCGCTATGTGGCAGAGCTGGCACTGATCATGGACTACGAGGTAACACTGTGTGATCCACGACCGTCGTACCTGGACAATTGGCAGGTGGCTGGCGTGCATCTGTCAGCGGATTTACCGGATGACGTCGTGCGTGACCAGTTCAGCAATCCGTACAGCGGTATCATCGCCCTGGCGCACGATCCACGGGTTGATGACATGGCGCTGATGGAGGCTCTGAAAACAGATGCTTTTTATATCGGCGCCATGGGCTCCGAGCGCACCTCGGCCAATCGCCGTCTGCGGCTGCCGGAGCTGGGCCTGACTGATGAGGAAATTGCCCGCCTGCATGCGCCGATCGGCTTCGCGATCGGCAGCAAAACACCGGCCGAGATCGCCATTGCCATCATGGCGCAAGTGACGTCGGTGCGTCACACGCAGATGTGATGACCGGCAAAAAAAAGCGGCGCAGAGTCCCGGCGGGAAACTGCGCCGCTTGCATGCGGACAGGCAATCCTGCTCAGTCCTGCGGTAAATCACCGTAGTCTTCGTCGTAATCAGCCATTGCCGCCTGCAACACCGTCGTGGCGTGGTCGAAACCGTAGGCTGGTCCGATCGAGACCTTGTTGTCCTTGCCCGGTACCATTTTGTAGGTATTAAAGTAATGGGCAATGCGTTCAACCAGAATCGGTGGCAGTTCTGAAATATCATTCATGTGGCCATAGGCCGGATCATCCTGCACGATGGCAATGATCTTGTCATCGGCTTCCCCGCCATCATTCATCGGCAGGCCTCCCACGACTTTGGCCTTGATCAGTATTTCACTGCGATCGATAGGGCGCTCGCTGATCACGCAGATGTCGAGCGGGTCGCCGTCACCACATTCGGCACCCGGCATCAGGTCACGGACACGGTTGCCACAGTAGGTGCGCGGGACAAAGCCATACAGCGTTGGCTGTTGTGCGGACGTGCGTTGTGGCCGGTCGATACACAGGTAGCCGGTGTCCTTGTCGATCTCGTACTTCATCTGGTCAAACGGTGTGATTTCGATATAGGCATTGACCACACGGGGCAGATCGGGGCCGACTTCCAGGCCATGCCAGGGATGCGGGCGCCAGCGAGAGTGCGAGGGAGACTGTTTCATGTGCAAGAGGATCCTTGTGACGAATCGGGTTGGTGAAAAGTGGAGCTCGGTAAACGGCGCGCATTATAACAACAGCCTCCGGCGATGTGTAGGCGCCTGTCTGCCACGGACGCCATTACCCGGCTACCGGCACCCGGTCAGGCATCAGCTGGTTTGCCAGTTGCAGCAGCAGGTGATCGTGTCCCCAGGCAGCGCTGAACATGACGCCGATGGGCAAGCCGGTATCGTTGCGGTGCATCGGCAGTGCGATACTGGGTTGCCCGGTGCCATTGTAAAGTGCTGTAAAGGGGCTGTAGGTGGCGTAGCGCCGGGCATATTCACGAATATCATCAGCGTTCATGTCCAGCCAACCCAGCTCTGCCGGCGGCAGTGCCAGTACCGGAGACAATATCAGATCGTAGTGCTCGTGGAAGCCGGCCATCTGACGTTCCGCCTGTTTCAGGGTATCCAGCGCGGCCAGATACTGCGCGGCGGATGTTTTCATGCCATTGGCTGCCATGCGCCTTGTTGATTCGGCCAGGCCCGCCTGTTCCAGGGTCTGGCCGCTGGCTTCCAGGCCCGGGCTGAGAATCTGGCCGGTATGGACGTTTATCAGGGTCGACATCGCTCGACCGATCAGTACGTAGTCAACCGGCGGCGCCAGGTCTTCGATGTGATGGCCGGCACTTTCGCACTGGGCCACTGCACGGTTCAGTGCCGCCAGACAGTCGTCGTGGACCGGCAGGCCCGCCGGGTGCTGGCGTTGCACGGCAATACGCAATTTGCCGGGCTCGCGCCCATAGCTGTCAAGGTAAAGGTCACGGAAGTCTGGAACAGGAAACAGCCCCGGTCGCTGCAAACGCAGCAGATCCAGGAACGCCGCGCTGTCACGGACTGAACGACTCAAGACATGACCTACACTCATGCCGCTCCAGGCGCTGCCCCAATCGGGTTCGGTGACCGTCAGACCGCGACTGGGTTTTAGCCCTACCAGGCCGCAACAGGCAGCCGGTATTCGAATCGAGCCGCCTCCGTCGCTGCCATCGGCCGCCGGAACGATGCCGGCGGCCACGGCAGCTGCTGAGCCGCCGCTGGACCCGCCGCTGCTGTGGTTCAGATTGTGGGGGTTGCGACTGCTGCCGAACAGGGAGAACTCGGTGCTGATGGTCAGGCACAGTTCTGGCGTGTTGGTGCTGCCAAAGGCAATCAGGCCGGCCTGGCGATAACGTCGCATGATGGCACTGTCGCTGCTCGCGACCTGGTGCCTGTAAAGTCTGGTACTGCGCGTATGTGGCCACCCGGCCACGGCGTTTACCTCTTTGATCAGGAAGGGCACGCCGGACAGCGGGCCATGCTTCGCCGAGTCAGGTTGCACCCCGGCACGCTGATCGATCTGCCGGGCTTGCTGGCGAGCATTGTCGCGGTCCTGGTGCACAATGGCATTCAGCTGCGGATTCAACCTGTCGGATTGGGCAAAGGCACATTCCAGCAGTTCGCTGGCACTCACCTGGCCGCGCCGGCGCAGGTCGGCCATGGCGATAGCATCCAGCCGGGTGTATTCTTCCGTCGTTAACATGCGTTTGACTCCTTGATCCATTCACGCAGGATGGCATCCCGGTGTTCGTCGGCGGCCGCAGGCTGGCCGGGGGTGCCAGACGGGGTGCGACTGAAGCGGGGGGCCGGTGCTGCCTGGGTGATGCCGTTCAGTTCGATAAAGGTCTGTCGGGCCACGTTGTGCGGGTGCGCAGCGGCTTCCCGGGTATCAAGCACCGGGGCGAAGCAGGCGTCGCTGCCTTCCAGCAACGCGCACCACTCATCGCGGCTGCGGGTGCTGAAAATGTTGGCTAATTTCTGCTTTAATGCCGGCCACTGGCTGGCGTTCATTTGCGCAGTAAATGCCGGGTCATCGATCTGGCAGAGTTGCAACAGGGTGGCATAGAACTGTGGTTCAATCGGCCCGATACTGATGAATTTGCCATCGGCACAGGCATAGCTGTTGTAGAAATGCGCGCCGCCATCAAGCATGTTGGTCCCCGGTTCAGCGCGCCAGTTGCCGGCCGCCTGCAAACCATGAAACAGGCTCATCAGCGCGGCTGAACCGTCGGTCATGGCGGCGTCAACAATCTGACCGCGGCCAGAGCGACTGCTTTCCAGCAAAGCCGCCAGGATACCGGTTGCCAGCAGCATTGCACCGCCACCGTAATCACCAATCAGGTTGAGAGGCGGAGACGGCGGCTGGCCGTCGCGTGACATGGCGTGCAGGGCGCCGGACAGGGCGATATAGTTGATATCGTGGCCGGCTGCGGGTGCCAGTGGTCCTGTTTGTCCCCAGCCGGTCATGCGACCGTAGACAAGCTTGGGATTTTCTGCCTGACACTGTTCAGGGCCCAGCCCCAGGCGTTCCATGACACCGGGCCGGAAGCCTTCCAGCAAGGCATCGGCGCGCGCGATCAGTGACCGCGCGATGGCCAGATCTGCCGGCTGTTTAAGATCCAGTGCAATCGAACGACGCCCGCGGTTGACCGGATTGTCCTGGTGCGCCACCGGACTGCCAAGACGATCGATACGGACGATGTCCGCACCCATGTCGGCGAGCATCATGCCGCAAAAGGGAACCGGGCCGATGGCGGCCATCTCGATAATTTTAATGCCGTGAAGGGGTCCGTTCATGTTTTCTGAATTCGTTCATTTTGTTATTGATTTTAGGACTGTGATCTTCCATTCTTGTTGCCTGGTCAATACATGTTGAGCTGTAAGCACGAGGTTTTACCATGCAATTACAAGAAAAAACAGCCTTTATCACCGGCGCAGCGTCGGGACTGGGGCTGGCAGCCGCGCAACGCTTCATCGCAGAAGGTGCCAATGTCATGCTGTTTGACCTGGATGCCGACAAGGTGCAGGGGGTTGCGGCTGATCTGGGCAGTCAGGCCAGCTGGGCGTCCGGGGATGTCAGTGACGAGGCACAGGTAGAAGCCGCCGTACAAAAGACGCTTGCCACCTTTGGTGCGTTGCATGTCAATGTTAACAGTGCCGGGATTGGCGCCGCCGCGAAAACGGTGGGCCGTGATGGGCCGATGCCGCTGGCGCAGTTCGAGCGCGTGATTCGCGTCAACCTGCTGGGTACGTTTAATGTGCTGCGGTTATGTGCTGCGGCGATGCAAAAAAATGCCCCGCAAACCTCGGATGATGAGCGCGGTGTGATCATTAATGTCGCTTCAGTGGCCGCCTATGACGGCCAGATGGGGCAGGCGGCCTATAGCGCGTCCAAGGGCGGTATTGTATCGATGACCTTGCCCATTGCCCGGGATCTGGCGCGTGACGGGATTCGGGTGATGACAGTGGCGCCGGGTATTTTTTTAACGCCGTTGATGCAGGCATCGCCACAGCCGGTCAAGGACGCGCTGGTGGACATGATTCAGTTCCCCAAGCGTATGGGCCAGCCTGAAGAGTTTGCTGATGTGGCAGTACATATCGTTAATAGTTCCTACCTGAACGGTGAAGTCATTCGGCTGGATGCGGCAATTCGCATGGCAGCGCGCTAGGAGAGTCATAGATGGCAAGCAATACCCATACACCCCCGTGGATGAATGAAGAGCTCAATATCATGCGCTCGCATATCGCACGATTTTTTGAGCGCGAGTTTGTGCCGCACGTCAAACGCTGGGATGAACAGGGCGTTGTTGACCGCGATGCCTGGCTCAAGGCAGGTCAGGCGGGCATCCTGTGTGCCTCCGTGCCTGTTGAATATGGCGGTGGTGGCGGTGACTTCCGCCACGAAATGGTGATTGAGGAAGAAATGGCGCGTGCGGGTGTCACCGGCATCGGCAATTCTGTACATTCAGGCATTGTCGCGCATTATATACTGAATTATGGTTCGGAAGATCAAAAACAACGCTGGTTACCACAAATGGCAAGTGGTGAGCTGGTCGGCGCAATCGCCATGACCGAGCCGGGTACGGGTTCGGACCTGCAGGCCGTGGCGACAACCGCCGTGAAAACTGAGGGAGGGTACCGCATCAATGGCCAGAAAACCTTTCTGACCAATGGTCAGCTCGCCAACCTGATATGTGTGGTGGTGAAAACCGATCCGGGTGCCGGCAGCAAAGGCGTTTCCCTGTTGATGCTGGAAACCGACTCGCCAGAAGCGCAGTCAGGTTTCAAGCGGGGGCGAAACCTGGAAAAAATCGGCCTTAAAGCGCAGGACACATCGGAGGTTTTTTTTGACGATGTGTTTGTACCTGCGCAGAACCTGCTGGGTCAATCCGAAGGCCTGGGGTTTGGGCAGTTGATGGAACAGCTGCCGCAAGAACGCCTGATTATTGCAGTCAGTGCCTGTGTCGCCATGGAAAGAGCATTGGACTTTACCTGTGACTATGTCAAGCAGCGCAAAGCATTCGGCAAGCGTATTGCAGATTTCCAGAATACCCAGTTTAAATTAGCCGAGCGCCTGACCGAGGCTCGTATCGCTCGGGTATTTGTCGATGACTGTGCCATGAAATTGCTGGAGGGCAAGCTTGATGCTGCCACAGCCGCGATGGCCAAATGGTGGACGACACAGAAGCAATGTGAAATTGTCGACGAATGTCTGCAGTTCTTTGGCGGGTACGGGTATATGATGGAGTACCCGATAGCCAAAATGTATATCGATGCCCGTATTCAGAAGATCTACGGTGGCAGCAACGAGATCATGAAGCTGCTGATCGCCCGGGAGATCTGAGCGACCCCCTGTCAGGTCATGCGGCGGCTGTTTTCATGACACGGTCGCGCCCGGCGTGCTTGCCCTGATACAGGGCGTCATCAGCGCGCCGGATGATGTCGCCGATATTTTTATCGTGTTCACAGACTTCGGTCATGGCAAACGTGGCCGTTATCTGTATAGTGTGGCCATCCTTGATAATGGCTGTGGAGCGCAGTGCCTGGCGCATGCGTTCAGCGATGATCACCGCCTGATCCAGGCTGGTTTCCGGTAATATCAGTATGAACTCCTCACCGCCGAACCGGCCCAGTATATCGCAGTTGCGCAGGGGCGCCTGCAGCGCTTCGCCGACAGTTCTGAGTACCTGGTCGCCGAACTCGTGACCATGTTCGTCATTGATGTGCTTAAAGTGATCCAGGTCTATCATGCCCAGCGCGAGCGGTGTTTTGTGGCGCCGGTAACGATCCAGTTCATGAGAGAACAGCATTTCGTACTGACGGCGGTTGCTAAGGCCGGTCAGCGGGTCGGTCAGCGCCTGGTGCTGCAGCTCTGCCTCCAGGGTTTTTCTGTGGGCTATTTCATCCGCCAGCGCGCGATTGGCATCTTCGGCCGCCAGCAATGCCGCAAACGCCTTGCGGTTGCCGATATTGATGCGTTGGGCGGCGGCGAACCCGATGGCGATCGGCCAGGCGAGTACCATGGCGACCAGAATGATCTCAACGGCGTTGCCGCCCGCGATGATGACGTTCAGGACTACCATGGCAAAACCCGTCAGCGCGATGAGGTTGGTCAGGTTAAGCCGGTTAGGTACAAAAACGTAGACGCTCAACAGCATCATCATCATGATGGCCAGGCCGAAAACGCCATTGTCAGGCAATACATAGGGGTAAGCAAAAAACAGCGGGTAGCCTGCAATCGCCACCCAGGTCACTGGCCAGCCCCGGGTCGCCCAGTGAGGTTTGTGAGGCAGCATGAATGCCAGGCCCAGGAGCAGGGCAACATGACTCATTCGCAGGCCCAGCAGGGTGTAGAACGCGGGGCTATTGCCCAATGCGAGCCAGTCCGGCCAGGCAAAAATGGTCAGCAGGAATGCCCAGAGCTTGAGCGCCAGCGCAAGAAATGCGGCAACATCGGCTTCGACGTGCTGATGATAGGCTCGCTCCGTCTCCGCGTTGGTAAACTCGGCGTTCCAGCGAGAGATTGTGTGGTTGTGGTTATTGGTATCGAACATTGTCGGGAGTATAGCGGATTCCCGGAGCGCTGACATGTCAATGGTTGCCTGCCATGCAACAGCAAGGCCGATTGTTCAGTCTTTCGGCCGCAGGGACAACCCGAATTCATCTGCCTGGGCGGCTGGTGTCCCCTCAGCCAGCTGGATTTTCAGGCGCAGGTTGTTTTTTGAATCGGCATTTTTCAGTGCTTCATCCATACTGATGCGCCCGGCCTGATACAGGGACAGCAGCGCGGCATCAAAGGTCATCATGCCCAGCTCTGCCGAGCGCTCCATGGTTTCACGAATGTCATCAATCTTGCCTGACTTTATCAGGTCACAAACCCGGGGTGTGCCCAGCAGGATTTCAAACGCGGCGGCGCGGCGGCCATCCGACGAGGGGACCAGTCGCTGGGAAATCAGGCCGCGCAGGTTCAGTGACATGTCCAGAAATAATTGTTTGTGTCGCTCTTCCGGAAAGAAATTGATAATTCTGTCCAGGGCCTGATTGGCGTTGTTGGCATGCAGGGTGGATACGCACAGGTGTCCTGTTTCAGCGAATGCCAATGCATGTTCCATGGTTTCGCGACTGCGGATCTCTCCAATCAGAATGACATCGGGCGATTGGCGTAGCGTGTTTTTCAGGGCCGTTTCGTAACTGACCGTATCCAGCCCGACCTCGCGTTGACTGACGATCGATTTTTTATGCGGATGAATAAACTCGATCGGATCTTCAACGGTAATGATATGCCCGTCAGCATGCCGGTTGCGATAGTCAATCAGCGCCGCCAGCGATGTGGACTTGCCTGAGCCGGTGGCACCGACAAACAGCAGAAGACCGCGTTTCTCCATGATCAACTGTTTCAGCGTGTCGGGCAAACCGAGGGACTCCGGCTGCGGAATGTCGGTTTTGACGTGCCGGACGACCAGGGCGATCTGGCCTCGCTGGCGAAAGATGTTGGCGCGAAAGCGTCCGATTTGCGGCTCGTCGATAGCCAGATTCAGTTCCGGTTCGTGTTCAAACTGTTCCCGCTGTTCGCTGCTCATGACCGCAAACGCAGCTGCCGCCACCTGATCTACGGTCAAAGGCTGGTCGGCAAGAGCCTGCATGTGCCCGAATACCTTGATCATGGGTGCCGCGTGTGCGGTCAGGAAAAGATCCGATGCTTCCTGTGCTACCATGGCCTTTAACAGATTGTCGATTTGCATGTCCTTGCTCCGGCATATTGTGCGGTTCAGGAAGGTACGGTTCAGAAACGTCGTTCAGTGTACCAGTTGACCTCACGTGAGGACTTGTCGATCTGTTCGCAGACATCCAGCGTTAGCGCGAACAGCGCCATGCGAACCAGGACACCGTTGTCGGTTTGACGGAAAATCGCCAGGCTCGGGTGCTGGTTAAGATCATTGTCCAGTTCATTGGCATCGTCGCGGGAGTCGCGGGGCAGGGGGTGCATGATGACGGTGTTAGGCTGGCAATACTGGGTGTATATCGACTGGTTCAGCCGGAACCGGCCGCGGTAAAGATCTGCCTCGGGTTTGCTGGCAAAGCGTTCTTCCTGGATCCGTGTCAGATAGACAATATCGTTGCTGATCAGGCCGGTTTCCATGTCCTCGGTTTCCACCACCTCGTGACCCTGCTGTCGCAGATCCTCAACGATGCCGGCCGGCATGGCCAGTTCCTTCGGTGAAATCAGCGTGAATTTGACCTTGCTGTAGAGACTCACGAGTTTCGACAGAGAGTGGACAGTGCGTCCGTGCTTCAGGTCACCGATCATGGCGATGTGCATGCCATCAATCTGCTGCTGCCGGGACTTGAGCTCTTTTTTGATCGTGTACAGATCCAGCAGTGCCTGACTGGGATGTTCGTTGGGGCCATCACCGGCGTTCAGCACCGGCACCCGGCTGGCTTTGGCGAACTCAGCCACCGACCCGGCCTGCGGATGCCGCATGACGATGATGTCGCTGTAGCCACTCATGACACGGCCGGTATCATACAGGGATTCACCTTTGGTGAGGGAGCTGGCCTTGATGTCGGTGGTCTCGCGGACTTCGCCGCCCAGTAGATTGAAAGCACAGCCAAAGCTGACCCGCGTCCGGGTGCTGGGCTCAAAGAACATGTTGCCGAGGATGGCGCCATCCAGCACCTTGGTCATACGCTCACGATGCGCGTAGGGTCTCATGCTGTCAGCGACCTCGAAAATCCGTTCCACGTCGGCTCGTTCAAACTGGGTGACGCTGAGGATGTGGGCTCCGGGGAAACGCATAATACAAAGTCCTTTGGTATCGCAGTGACTGATGGTGCAGATAGTACACTATCTGGCTTGTGGCCGCCGAACGCTGTGGCAAAAATTCTCTGTGTTATAGTCGACGCTTGGCATTGGCAGGGAGTAGGGAATGGCAGACAATCACCGCGCCGCAAGTATTTACTGGCACGACTACGAGGCATTTGGTGCAGACGCACGGCGTGACAGAGCCTCGCAGTTTGCCGGCATCCGCACCGACCTGGAGCTCAATGAGATTGATGCGCCACTGGTCATCTACTGCCAGCCGGCGGTTGACATGTTGCCGCATCCGCAGGCTTGCCTGATCACCGGCATCAGCCCGCAACTGGCCCGCCAACGGGGCCTGCCCGAAGCTGAATTCATCCGCCAGATCCATCAACAATTGTCGCAGCCGCAGACCTGTGTGGCGGGCTATAACAGCATACGCTTTGATGACGAGTTGACCCGACAATTGTTGTACCGGAACTTCTACGACGCCTATGAGCGGGAGTGGAAGAACGGCAATTCACGCTGGGACATTATCGATGTTGTGCGATTGTGCCATGCGCTGCGTCCAGAGGGTATTGTCTGGCCCAAAAAAGACGACGGTACCGTATCGTTTCGCCTGGAGGCGCTCACTGCAGCCAACGGCATCAGTCATCAGGATGCACACGATGCGCTTGCCGATGTCCGGGCAACCATTGCGTTGGCCGGACTGATAAAAAGCCGCCAGCCCAGGTTGTATGATTATGCGTTCGCGCTGCGCAGCAAGCATCGCGTCAATGAGCTTGTCGACGTCGCTGCACATACCCCGGTGCTGCATGTGTCGTCCATGTACCCGGCGCAGCTGGGATGTCTTGCGCTGACCATGCCGTTGGCGGCGCACCCTGTCGATAACAACGGGATTCTGCTTTACGATCTCAGGATCGATCCTGCGCCCTGGCTGGACATGACGCCGGAACAACTCAGGCAGAGTCTGTTCAAGCCCCGGGAAGCGCTGACGACAGATGAAGCCCGCCTGCCCATCAAGGTACTGCACGCCAACCGCTGCCCGATGCTGGCGTCACCGGCAGCACTGACTGATGCGCGGGCCGAGCAATTGCAGATCGACATGAATCGGGCGCGGGCCCACTGGCAGGCGATTATTGACAGGCCGGACTTTATGGCCAGGGTCAGTGAGGCTTTTGCGGCGCGACCGGAATTTGCCCCCGTGACGGACCCGGATTTCATGTTATACGCGGGAGGTTTTTTCAGCGCTGCAGATAAACGTCTGATGGCCCGGGTGCGCGATATGGGCCCGGACCAGTTGGCCACCGAGTCAGCGCAATTGATAGCTGCGTTTGCGGATGTTCGCCTGCCGGATATGCTGTTTCGTTATCGGGCACGCAATTTCCCGCAGTCGCTGACCGCACCTGAGCGCCGGTTGTGGCAGACGTACTGCTGCCAGCAACTGACCCGAGGTGCTGACATACCGGGTGCGGGACCTGATCTGACGAGCTTTAATGACATGTTGTTGGCGATGCAACAAAGCACGGTGGACGACGACCAGCAACGTTTGCTGGCGGAACTTCAACACTGGCGTGACGAGGTTTGCCAGGCCTGCTGAAAATGGTTAGAATCGCGCGCACTCTGAGTGCCGTGCCAACACTGCCGCGACACCAACGCCATCAGCAGGTTACCCGATCATGGATCCATACAAGGATATCAGGCCCTACCATGACGAAGAGATTCGTCCGGTACTGGATACGTTGCTGAAGGACCGCGATTTTATCCGCAGTATCGCCAGCTTCAGTCACCCGAGGCTGTTCCGCTGGTTGCCATCACTGTTGACCATGGTCACCCGGCAGCGACTGAGCGCCCAGCTGAAAGATGTCGACAGCGTCAAATCCATGCAGGATGTTATCGCCGGCTACATGGACCAGATGATTGAGCGCACGACCTCGCGATTGACCAACAGTGGCCTGGAAAAGCTTTCACACGACAAATCCTATCTGTTTATCAGCAATCACCGTGATATCGCCATGGACCCGGCGTTTGTCAATTACATGTTGTACCACGCCGGTTTTGACACACTGTATATCGCCATCGGTGACAATCTGCTGAAGCGTCCTTTCGTCACTGACCTGATGCGGCTCAACAAAAGCTTTATCGTCAAGCGTTCGCTGAAAGGCCGTGATTTGTTGAAGTCGTCGAAACAGCTGTCCGAATACATTCATCACTGTATCGACATCAAGCGCAACGTATGGATTGCACAGCGGGAAGGGCGTGCCAAAGATGGCGTGGACAGAACCGATACCGCGCTGCTGAAAATGCTGGGTATGGCGCGCCGCCCTGAAACGCTGGGCGAGGCTTTGCAGGCGTTGCATATCGTGCCGGTATCGATTTCCTACGAATTCGATCCCTGTGATGCGCTAAAGGGTGACGAGCTGTATCAGAAACAGGAAACCGGTGCCTACCAGAAAGATGAACAGAGCGACATCAACAGTATCGTCACCGGCATGATCGGATTCAAGGGTCATGTCCATGTGGCTTTCGGCGACGAACTGGCGCTAGACGCCACCATGGATGACGAAGCTATTGCCGCGTCAGTTGATACCCAGGTGATCAGTAATTACCTGTTGCAACAAACCAACCTGCTGGCCCTGCAGCAGCTGCAGAAGGAGTCGCCGGCGTCGGTACCGGCATTGTCCGAAGAGGGCAGGCAGATGCTGTCGGCGCTGCAGGCGGATCCGGTAACCGAGTCGAATTTCAATGCGCGACTGGCTGCCATGCCCGCAGGGGTACAGCGCCACGTGCGCTTGATGTACGCCAATCCGGTGATCAGCCGTTTCGCTGTTGAGGAACCGGACTAGCGGGTCAGATTTTCTGTCGGATATGCTGCAGGCGGTTCTGCAGCGTGCTGCGGGTGAGCGGCAGCAGTGGGCCGAGACACAGAAACGCCATGTCAGTCTGTTGCATCTGCTGCAATTTGTCTTTCTGTGTCAGCGGCATGCGACCCAATCCGCGCTGAAGCTGATTGAGTTGTTGTTGCATGCGAATGGCCTTGTCTGCAGCCGGCGTATCGACACCACTCATGATTTCGGCTGCCACACACAACTCACGTCCGCGGGTTTCCTGTTTTGCGGCCATGGCCGACCAGGCTGCAGGGTCTTGCAAATGTTGCTGTAGCTGGCGAAGACGCTTTTTCATGGCTTTCTCGATATCGGCATCAGCAATGCTGTCCAACTCGCCCCATGCCTCATCCAGTGACTCGCTGGAGATGTCCGGTGTTTTTCCGTCCAACAGCATTTCCTCATACTGCTGGCACAGTGCCGCTTTGGCCTGAACCTGCTGCATCAGCTGCAGTACTTTTTTGTCCGGCGTGGTGCGCAGCCGCGCCTCATACTTGCGACTCAACTGATTGAACTGATCCTGCAGTGCCTTGCGTTCCGCTTTCATGTCCGGCGTCAGGGCTGCCCGGAACTCCTGGGCCAGGCTGTTGAACTGGCTGCGTGACTGGCTGAATTCCTCATCGGTGAGACTGAGCAGTGCCGCGATTTTGCGCAGGGTGTCACGTGCGGCTGAAGATACCTGGCGCTGCTGTTGCTTTTGCTCTTTGGTGACGGTGTCCCGGCGCTCGAACAGTGCGTCACAGGCGGCACGGAACTCTGTCCACAGTTTGCGGTCATCCTTGAAAGACCCGGCGCCCAGTGCTTTCCAGTTCTGCTGCAGGGTTTTTGCCTGCTGGATGGCGCCTTGCAGATCGTCCTGCGTGAGCAGGGCCTGTGCCTGTTCAATCAGCGCCTGCTTTTGTGCATTGTGCGCTTGCAGGGCCTGACGCTTTTTCTGACGCAAATCGGCAAGCACAGTATTGAATCGTTTTTGCAGATTCTTGATTTTTGCCTGTGCGACAGGGGCGTATTTTTTCCAGTCGTCACGGGCCTGATTTTCCAGTTTCGACACTTCTGCCAGGTTGACGGCGTCAGGATCCATGGTAGCCGCATAGGCTTCCAGTTGCTCACAGATGTTATTGCGGGCAATCAGGTTGGCTGCCTGCTTTTCCTTGCGTTCGCGGAAATAGACCTTGCATGGTTCAAACGCTACTTTGGCCAATTCGCTAAAACGGGTCCACAGATCATCATTGTCATCCGAGTGGCCGAGCAGTTTCCATTCATCCTGCAGGGCGCGGATCAATTTGGCTTTTTGTGGCGGTGATGACTCATCGGTGGTCAGCACCTCCATCTGGTCTATCAGCTCTTTTTTCTTTTCCGAGGAGGCAAATTTTTTCCAGTCAAGCAGCTTGTTCAGCTCCAGTTTTAACGGTGTCAATTGCGCCTGCAGCCTGTCCTGTTCATCACTGGCCAGACGTTTAATGGCGTTCTGGCTGCGATCCCACAGACTTTGTGCTTCGCTGACCCGACCATCATTGATATGGGCGGTCATGGTAATCACCGACTGCTCAACGTCCTTGCTCAGCTTTTGTTGCCAGCGCTGGTGTTCCGCGATCAGCGCCTGCAACTGTGTCGCGATTTTGACCAGGTCGTCGTCAGCCTGCGCGGGTGTTGGCGGCACGGTTGCTGTTTCGTCGGATGCGCTACCCTCGGCCATCAGCCGTTCCAGGCGTTTTTGCAGCGACAGCAATGTCGGCAGGTCCTTAAAGGACGTTGCGGCGGCAGCTTTCTGCAATTTCTCTTTCTCAGAGGGTTTCACTGCCGGGGCCGGCGGCGCGGCAGTGTCACTGTCCGGCTTGAGGGCAGCCGTGTTGCTGGTCTCGGCAGGCGCAACGTCGGGCGTGGCAGTGGCGTGAGGCGGGTCACCTGCCTGTGTGGCGGCGGTCTGAGCCCCGTCGTCTACAGCTGCAGCGGGTTGCCCGGTTTCTTCTGGCTGGTCCGGCATTGCTGGGGTCGTATCCGGTGTTGTCGACGATGTCATAAATCACTGCTCTCCCTACTCGGCCACGTATAATAACAGACAGGTGCTATAATCACAGCAGAGTCTTTCATTGCACCCGTCGCGCACGCATCAGGCCGGTTTTATGCTCCCCGATCAGATTAAAGAAGAAATCCAGCAGGCTTACAAGCAGATACTGGCCAGCAAATCATTGCGGCCGCGCTATGGTCAGCGTTTGATGATTGCCGAGATCGCCCGCGCATTGGCGCAGATCGATGCCCAGCCAGGCAGCGACGACAGCGAAGCGGCGGGAGATACTGATGGTGGTCCCGTCTGTGTGATTGAAGCCGGCACCGGGACTGGCAAGACGCTGGCCTATGTTCTGGGCGCATTGCCGCTGGCCAGACACCTGGGCAAAAAAGTTGTGCTGGCCACTGCGACGGTAGCCTTGCAGGAGCAGGTAACACTGCGCGATCTGCCCGATATAGCCAAACACAGCGGCTTGAGTTTCACCTATACCCTGGCCAAGGGGCGAGGGCGGTATCTTTGTCTGTCACGTCTGGATCAGATTCTGCAGGGCAATGACAGTGAAAACGCCATGCTGGCCCTGTTCGGCGACGATGTCAGTGATCCGGGTCTCGCAACGCCCGACGACAAGGCCCTGTATGAATCCATGCTGGACAAGATCAGCCGTGGTGAGTGGCACGGTGATCGCGATGACTGGGACGGCGTGCTGCGGGATACCGAGTGGTCGCCGGTGACCGTCGAGGCGGGTCAGTGCGCCGGCCCTAAATGCAGCAATTACAGCCGTTGTTTCTTTTATCAGGCACGCGAGCAGGTTGAGAAAGTCGATTGTGTGGTGGCCAATCATGACCTGGTGCTGGTCGATCTGGCGCTTGGCGGCGGGGCCATCCTGCCGGCCCCGGAAGACACTATTTATATTTTTGACGAAGCCCATCATCTGCCGGCAAAAACCAATCAGCATTTCTCCTCGTCTACCCGGGTGCGCGCAACGCTGCAATGGCTTGATGCCAGTGCCAAAACCCTGGCTAAACTGGCCGGCGATACGGTCATCGAAGATAACGGTGTCATCTCCCGGGAACAGGCAGATATCAAGCCGCTGTTCAGACAGCTGTCCGAGACGTTGGGCAGCACGTTGTTACTGCTTGAACCCTTATTGCAGGCTGCTGATGGCGCAGAGGAATCCATAACGTTCGAATTGGGGGTGGTACCGGCGGAACTGCGCGAGCAGGCTGTGCAGTTGGCGTCCCGGTTTTATCGACTGACCCGGGGTCTGAAGGAGATCTGCACCGTGTTGCGGCGCCAGATGGAGGAGGCCGGCTCCGCGCAGGGGCGTCAGCATGCAGAGCAGTGGTTTCCGTTGCTTGGCAGTATGGCCAACCGGGCGGAGGCCGGGGAAAAACTGTGGCAGGCATTTGCCAATCCGGATGCCGCCGGTCAGGCTCCTTCTGCACGCTGGTTAAGCCAGGTGGAGCAGGGAGATACCCGTGAACTTGTGTTGAGCTGCAGCCCGGTGCTGGCGGCGCACACACTGACTGAACACCTCTGGCAACGTTGCGCCGGCGCGGTATTGACATCCGCCACACTGTCGGCGCTGGAAAAATTTGATGTGCTGGCCATGCGTGCCGGTTTGCCTGCCCATACCGTCTACCATCGAATCAGCAGTCCGTTCGATTATGCCCGTGCGGCACGTTTGATCATTCCCCGCCTGAATTGTGATCCCTCTGATACGCGTGCCCATACAGCGGCGATCATAGCGTTGCTGCCGCAGTTGCTGGACAGGCAAGAGGCGTCATTGATGCTGTTCAGCTCCCGTCGCCAGATGCTGGACGTGCTGGAAGGCATGAGTGATGAATGGCGCCATATTATCCTGTGTCAGGATGACTATCAGAAAGCCCAGCTGCTGAATTTTCATCGTCAGCGAATCGACAAAGGAGAGCCAAGTGTCATTTTTGGTCTGGCCAGTTTTGCTGAGGGTGTGGATTTGCCGGGCAAGTATTGCGAGCATGTGTTGATCGCAAAAATACCGTTTGCCGTGCCCAATGACCCGATTGAAGCAACACTGGCGCAATGGCTGGAGCAACAGGGCAAAAACCCATTCATGACCCTGTCGGTGCCAGAGGCTGCGTTTCGCCTGGTCCAGGCCAGCGGGCGGCTGTTACGTAGCGAGTCCGATACCGGGCGCATCACACTGTTTGATGAACGTGTGATCAGCAAATTCTATGGCAAGTCGATTTTGGCTTCGTTGCCGCCGTTTACGCGCGAGATTTACCCGGCACATCTGTCATTGCCCGCAGCCACCGGCGGCTGACAGGGCTCAGGGCTTGCGGCGGGTGTAGGGAATGTTGTTTTTCCTGTCGAAATAGTAACCCGTGGCGCTGCCGGCCAGCAGGCCGAGCACGGTGATTAACAGGACATTGTTCATCAAGGCGCCAAGGCCGAAACCAAGGAAAAATCCGGCCGTTGCACAGAGGGCAATGACACTGACCGGCTTTACTTTACGGCTGGTTTTTGCGGGTTTTTTTCTTGCGGTTCTGGCCACGCTGTCATTCTCCTGTGTCAATACTGCCATTGGTCTGTCTGATCTGATAAATGCGGGTGCTGGCGGCTGGGCTTTGACTGATGCGCTCCGCGATCTGCATGCCTGTCACGACCCGACCGATCACGGTGCTGCTGCCGATCAGCCAGGGCATATCGGTCAGAGCGATAAAAAATTCGCCATCGTTGGTACCGGGCCCCCGGTTGACCATGACGACGCTGCCACGAACCGGGCGACGAGAGGGCAAACTGCCATCGTAGCGATAACCCTGCATCTCGTGGAACTGAAACAGGTTCATCGACTGCAGCCGCTGCAGGGCGCGATCCAGTTGAGTCTGCAGGCCTCGTTCACTGTCAATGCCCATGTCCCGGTAAAGCGGTACCAGCACACTGTGTCTGAAATCGTCGTGACTGGCAATGTTAAGCCATGGATGGGGTTTGCCGCTGGCATCAAGCAGCCGTTGCTGTTCCAGGCCCAGCCCTCGCGCATTGATCTCATCAATGACGGTTTGTGCTGGCCGCTGGCGTCCCGCCCGCTCAGGGTCCCCTGCCTGGATCAGCGTGTCGCGCAGGACGCGGTGAAAGGTGAGGCCATCATAATACGGCGGCGCTGTGGGCGAGTCGCTGTCCGGGGTCGGCAAGGGCAGGTTGCCTGATGTCAGGTCGAGGAAAAACTGCACGTTTTGCGGCGCTGCATCCGGGAACAATTCCAATTGTAACTCTCCCAGACTGGTCTGAATGGCCACCAGTGGATTGCGCGGATTCTCCATCAGGGCTTCGAGACCGGGTGCTGCCGGGCGTGAGGAGGGTGGGGTGTCGGCTGTACTCTGGGCCATGGTGGTCGCGCCGGCAAACAGCATGAGACTGCTGACCGCCACTGTCACCAGGCGCCTGAAGCCGGAAAGAAGTCTGCCAATATCCTGGGTCACGCCATCAGATCCTGTATGGTGGGCATTTGCTCAAGCTTTTATCCGGATCATTTTAGGTAAGGCTGATGCTGCTAGCAAGCAGTCAAATCCTCAGGCGTGTCGATATCCTGCAGGATGCCGGCATCATTGACGGCGACGAGCTCGACCTTGTCGGCATGACGTTTGATGAGCTCGCGACCACCGGTATCACCCTGGCTGTGGGCCAGCTCAGCAAAAAAGTCGCGACCGAAGCAGATCGGATGACCCCGGTGTTGATTAAACACGGGGATGATGATCCGGTGCGGTGTCGCCATCGCCTGTAATTGCTGTAATGTTGCGGATTTGATGAAAGGCATGTCGGCCAGGCAAACCAGGCAGGCATCCCAGTGATCAGGGAGCGCCCGTATGCCGCAGGCGAGGCTGTGGCCCATGCCCATATCGGCATCGTGACAGAGCACGACTTGAGATTGACTGATGCCTGAACGTTGCAGGACCCCTGCATCCAGCAAGGCCGGGCGGGTTACCACCACCCATTCGTTGACGGTTGCTGACAGCAGGCGGCTCGTGTGTTGAAACACGGTGCAGCCATCTGACAGCACCGCATTCAACTTGATACTGCCAAAGCGGCGGCTGAATCCAGCCGCCAGCAAAATGGCTCCGGTGGTCATAGGTTATGGCTCCGGACATCAGTCCCAGCTCAGCGCACCGCCAGTCTGATACTCAATTACCCGCGTTTCAAAGAAGTTCTTCTCTTTGCGCAGGTCCATGATCTCTGACATCCATGGGAAGGGGTTTTTGACACCTTTGAACTGCTCCGGCAAACCGATCTGAACCAGGCGTCGGTTGGCAATGAACTGCAGATATTCTTCCATCATTACCGCGTTCATGCCAAGCACCCCACGCGGCATCGTGTCGCGGGCGTATTCGATCTCCAGCTGCGTGGCCTGCAGAATCATCTGCGTGGCTTCACGTTTCATGGCATCGTCCCACAAATGCGGGTTTTCGATCTTGATCTGGTTGATCATGTCGATACCAAAGTTCAGGTGCATGGATTCATCACGCAGGATGTACTGGAATTGCTCTGACGTGCCGGTCATCTTGTTGCGGCGGCCCATAGACAGAATCTGCGTGAAACCACAGTAAAAGAAGATACCTTCCAGGCAGCAATAGAACGCGATCAGATTCTTCAGCAGGGCCTTATCGGTTTCCGGGGTGCCGGTGGTGAAGTTGGGATCGTTCAGTTCCTTGGTATATTTAAGGCCCCAGGACGCTTTTTTCGCGACTGACGGGATCTCGTGGTACATGTTGAAGATCTCGCCTTCATCCATGCCCAGCGACTCAATGCAATACTGATAGGCATGGGTATGAATGGCTTCTTCGAACGCCTGTCGCAGAATGTACTGACGGCACTCCGGGTTGGTAATCAGTCGATACAGCGCCAGCACCAGGTTATTGGCGACCAGCGAGTCGGCCGTGGAAAAGAAACCCAGATTGCGTTTGACGACAAGCCGCTCGTCCGGTGTCAGGCCGTTGGCGCTTTTCCACAGGGCAATGTCCGCATTCATGTTGATTTCCTGCGGCATCCAGTGATTGGCACAACCATCCAGATACTTCTGCCATGCCCAGTCGTATTTAAAGGGCACTAACTGGTTAAGGTCAGCACGGCAGTTGATCATGCGTTTGTCGTCAACGGTTACCCGTTCCGTCCATTCGCCGATTTCCTGCTGCGCTACCTCGACATCCAGGTCTTCCAGCTGGCTGGCAACCTGCTGCATGATCTGGTTGTTGACCACTTCTGCCGCTGCTTCAGAGGCATTGCGACTGGTAGAGGGTTCGGCAACGTAGGCGGGCCTGGCTGCTGCGACGGCATCGTTGTAGCTTCTTTCCGCCTTCGCGGCTTGCGCCGCTGCAGCAGACGGGTCCACCGTAGCCCGGCGTGCTGAACCGGCTGAGCCCAGTGTGGCACCGTTGGTGGCAGAATCCGGTCCTCGCAGCGAGGCTGATGCTGGCTTGGCAGCGCTCGCCGTCGCTGCATGTGCAGCGTCGGCGGACGGGTTTGAGCCCGTGTCCAGTGAGGTCGGATCGTCGTGGAATTCGTCCCAAGATATCATTGTAATCCCCTGATAATATGTGATTTTACTGACATGCTTCGCAGTCAGGATCGTCAATGGAGCACGCTTGTGGAACCGGTGCCGGCCCACTGGACACGGCATTCAGTTTGCTGCCCGATACCGTCGATTTCTCGGTACTGGTAGCGGCCAGTGAGCGCAGGTAGTAGGTTGTTTTCAGGCCGCGCAGCCAGGCCATGCGGTAAGTAACATCGAGTTTCTTGCCATTGGCACCGGAGATATACAGGTTCAGTGATTGTGCCTGGTCAATCCACTTCTGCCGGCGACTGGCAGCATCCACCAGCCAGCGTGGTTCGATTTCAAAGGCCGTGGCATACAGGTCCTTGATGTGCTGCGGTATCCGATCGATCTGCTGCAGGCTGCCATCATAATATTTCAGGTCATTGACCATGACGTTGTCCCACAGGTCCAGCGCTTTCAGGTCACGCACCAGGTACGGGTTGACCACGGTAAATTCACCTGACAGGTTCGATTTCACATACAGGTTCTGGTAAGTCGGTTCAATGGACTGCGACACACCGGAAATATTGGCGATGGTGGCGGTCGGAGCAATGGCCAGCACATTGGAGTTGCGCATGCCCACAGCGGCGATGCGCTGACGCAGGCTTTCCCAGTCCTGGGTTTGTGCCAGGTCGACTTCCAGATACTTCTCGCCACGCACGTCCTGCAGCAATTTTAATGAGTCGATTGGCAGGATACCCTGATCCCACAGCGAGCCCTGGTAGGTCTGGTAAGTGCCGCGCTCTTCCGCCAGGTCTGTGGAGGCCTGGATGGCATAATAGCTGATGACTTCCATCGAACGATCGGCAAACGTCACTGCATCGTCGGATGCATACGGTATGCGCTGAGCGTACAGGGCATCCTGGAAACCCATGATGCCCATGCCCACAGGCCGGTGCTTCAGGTTCGAGTTCTCCGCCTGGGGTACCGAGTAGTAATTGATATCGATCACGTTATCCAGCATGCGCACTGCGGTCTTGATGGTGCGCTGCAGTTTCTCGGTATCCAGACCGGACTCGGTGACGTGGTTGACCAGATTGACCGAGCCCAGGTTGCACACGGCGATCTCATCCTCGCTGGTGTTCAGCGTGATCTCGGTGCACAGGTTGGAGGAGTGGATGGTGCCCACATGTTGCTGCGGCGAGCGCACATTACAGGCATCCTTGAAAGTGATCCATGGATGACCGGTTTCAAACAGCATGGACAGCATCTTGCGCCACAGATCCTTGGCGCGCACGGTCTTGTAGATTTCCACCTGGCCGGCAGCGGCCTTGCGCTCGTATTCTTCGTAAGCCTGTTCGAATGCCATGCCGTGCAGATCATGCAGATCCGGTACATTGTTGGGTGAGAACAGGGTCCAGTCGCCGTCTTCAAATACGCGCTTCATGAACAGATCCGGGATCCAGTTGGCGGTGTTCATGTCGTGGGTACGGCGACGGTCATCTCCGGTGTTCTTGCGTAACTCCAGGAACTCCTCGATGTCCAGGTGCCAGGTTTCCAGGTAGGCGCACACCGCGCCCTTGCGTTTGCCGCCCTGGTTGACCGCTACCGCGGTATCGTTGACTACCTTCAGGAAGGGGACGATACCCTGTGAGGAGCCATTGGTGCCTTTGATGTGAGCGCCCAGTGCCCGCACCGGCGTCCAGTCATTGCCCAGGCCACCGGCCCATTTGGACAGCATGGCATTGTCCTTGATGGCACCATAGATGCCATGGAGGTCGTCGGGCACGGTCGTCAGGAAGCAGGATGACAGCTGCGGGCGCAAGGTGCCGGAATTGAACAGTTGTGGCGTTGACACCATGTAGTCGAAACTGGAGATCAGATTGTAAAACTCGATCGCCCGTGCCTCGCGGTCTGTTTCATTGCTCGCCAGTCCCATGGCAACGCGCATGTAGAATATCTGTGGCAACTCAAACCGTACACCGTTGCTGTGGATGAAGTAACGGTCGTACAGGGTCTGCAGGCCCAGGTAAGTAAATTGGGTGTCACGCTCGGACTTGAGGGCTTCGCCCAGAACATCCAGGTTATATTCCAGCAGGTGTGGGGACAGCAGGCCCAGGTCGACGCCTTTTTCGATATAAGGACGCAGCACGCTAGGGTAGCGGTAATTCATTTCGCTTTGCGTGGCGGCGTCGGCAACGCCCAGGAAACCCAACGCTTCAGAGCGCAGCGTATCGAGCAGCAGGCGGGCCGTGACATAGGAATAGTTGGGATCCTTTTCAACCATGGTGCGGGCGGTCATCACGGCAGATGTCCGCACGTCATCCATTTTCACGCCGGGGTAGAGGTTCTTCAGGGTTTCCTGGTAAATGTCGTCACTGGAGACGCCCTCAAGACCCGCGCAGGCTTCGTCGATGACGGTGCGCAGACGGGCATTGTCCAGCGGTCCCTGCGTGCCGTCGGCAAAGGTGACCTGAATGGTGGACTCTTCCGTGCTTTCACGGGCACGCTGCTGGTCCCGCACGCGCGCGTGCTCGGCACGATAAAGCACATAGGAGCGGGCTACCTTGTGTTCACCGGTGCGCATCAGCGCCAGTTCCACCTGGTCCTGGATCTCTTCAATGTGAATGGAGCCGCCGGAGGGCATGCGGCGCTTGAAAATGGTGCTGATCTGACTGGCCATTTTGCCAACGGTTTCATGCACGCGCGAAGACGCGGCGGCAGTGCCGCCTTCTACGGCCAGATAGGCCTTGGTAATGGCCACAATGATCTTGGATTCATCATAGGTGACAACAGCGCCATTGCGCTTGATGACGCGAAGCTGACCCGGAGCGGTAGCGGGCAAATCCTCATTCGCGCGAGTGCCTGAGCGGGGATTGGCAGAGCTGCTGCCATAACTGGGGGTACTGGTTTGCATCGGATTCTCCATGATGTTGTCATTAATCCCGTGCGAGCGCCGTGGAAATACAATATATAGGTGGTTTTTGCGGTCAAGGCACAAGATAGAGCGCTATGAAGCGGATTGCAAGCCCTTTTTGTGTGGATAGCTTGTGGATAAGATGTGTGTATCGGGGTACTGCGACCACTATATATGGTGGTCGCAGTCAATGCTCTGAGGCATTGATGCGGAAAATGCCGGCCCCTCAGCGTCAGTGTGTCAGAACGGCCGCACCGGCATCCCGGCCCGGAGAAAAGCGTCTTTCCATGCGCAGCATGTGCTCTGGCAGGTCGGCAGCGCTGACCGGCCGGCAGAACAGAAAGCCCTGCAGTATGTGGCACTGGTGACCGGTCAGAAAGCTGGCCTGGGGCTCGGTTTCGACACCTTCAGCGACCACCTGCAGATTGAGGCGCTGGGCCATGGCGATGATCGCCGTGGTGATGGCGGTATGACGCGGGCTGTCCGGCAGGTTGCTGACAAACGAGCGGTCCACCTTGAGTTTGTCTACCGGCAACTGGGTCAGGTAACTCAGCGAGGAGTATCCAGTGCCGAAATCATCAATGGCAATGGCGACGCCCAGCGCCTTGAGGTCGCTCAGGATGCTGATGGCCTGATCGATATTGTCCATCAGCATGCTTTCGGTGATTTCCAGCTCCAGCCATTGCGGCGCCAGGCCGGTCTCGGCAAGCACCCGACGAACCATCTGCACCAGTTTGTGATCACGAAACTGACGTGCCGACAGATTAACGGCAACAGTCTGATCACTGATGCCTGTTGCCTGCAGGGCCTTGAGTTGCAGGCAGGCCTGACGCAGGACAATTTCGCCAACCTTGATGATCAGGCCGGTTTCTTCGGCAACCGGGATAAAGCGGTCAGGGGAGATGACATCGACCTGCTCATGACGCCAGCGCACCAGCGCCTCGTACCCGCAGATGCGGCCTCTGGCCATATCTACCTGCGGCTGGAAGTGCACAACAAAGTCCTGATTGGCGACAGCGATACGCAGCTCGTTCTCCAGTGACATACGGGCCAGGGATTCGATATTCATGTCGTCAGTAAAATACTGGAAGTTGTTACGTCCCTGGTCTTTGGCCCGGTACATGGCCAGGTCTGCATTACGCATCAACACACTGGCGTTCATGCTGTCCTCCGGTGCCACGGTAATGCCGATGCTGCCGCTGACAGTAACCTCCTGTGTACTCAGTGTCACTGGCTCGAGCAGCGACCGGAGAATCTTGCGCGCCACCAGGCCAGCATCATCCGCACTGGTGATATCGGCCAGTAAAATGGTGAATTCGTCACCCCCCAGGCGCGCGACAATGTCTTCCTCTCGGACGCAGTCACGCAGGCGCTGGGCAACGGTGCATAACAGCTCATCGCCCGCGTCATGACCCAGGGTGTCGTTGATACGCTTGAATTGATCAAGGTCGAGAAACAGCAGGGCCATGGATTTTTTGCTGCGACGCAGATGCTTGAGTCCCTGTTCCAGCCGGTCACGGAACAGGCGGCGATTCTCCAGGCCGGTAAGCGGGTCATAAAAAGCCAGTTTTTCCATCTGCGCCTGGGTTTCCACGCGATCGCTGATGTCCTCGATATTGAGTACGATATGGCTCAACGCGCCCAGGTCATCGTTAATCGGAGAGACAGTGACCTGTTGCCAGAAGTGTTCCCCATTACGACGCTTGGAGACCATGAAGGTATTCCAGCTGGCGCCCAGTTGCAGGGCTTCCTGCAGACTGATGTTATTGACATCGGTCAGCTCCTCATTATTCAGCAGCTCGGCAACCCGGCCGACGGCATCTTCCTTGCTGTAGCCGGTGATCTGGGTGTAGCGGGGATTGACGTAGTCGATGACGCCGGCACAGTCGGCAATGATAATGCCGCTCTGGCTTTGTTCGACGGCGCTGGACAGGATGCGCATGGACTGGTCATTCAGGCGTTCCCGGCGACGCTGGCTTTCCAGGATCGCCGGACGCCAGCGCGCCAGCCACAGTAACAGGGGCGCGATCACCACGGCCGACAAGGCAAAGATCAGCAGTCCCTGCAACAGATATCCCTGAGTGAGTATGCCCATTGTGTCTGAGTCTTCCGGTCGGCCGTGAGTTCAGCGCCACACGTCGACCGGAAAATTAATTCTGTTCAACGTGTTGCGCACAAAAATTCAAGTAACGCTTTCTGTGCATGCAGGCGGTTTTCAGCCTCGTCCCACACCACACTGTCTTCCGCATCGAGCACCGCTGCGCTGACTTCCTCGCCCCGGTGGGCCGGCAGGCAGTGCATGAACAGAGCGTCCGGGCGGGCGCGTGACATCAGTTCACCGGTCACTTCGTAACCGGTGAACTTCTGAATGCGCAGCCGGCGTTCCTCTTCCTGACCCATGGAGGCCCAGACATCAGTCGCGACCAGGCTGGCGCCGGTCACTGCCGTGGCCGGATCCCGAACGACGCGAACCCGATCCCGGTTGGCCTGTAACATGTGATCGTCAGGATCAAAACCTTCCGGGCAGGCAATGACCAGTTCGAAATCGAATTGCCGTGCCGCGTTGATGTAGGACTGGCACATGTTGTGCCCATCGCCTACCCACGCGACCGTGTGCCCTGCAATATCGCCCCGATGCTCAAAAAACGTTTGCATATCAGCCAGTAACTGGCAGGGGTGAAAGTCGTCTGTTAACGAATTGATCACCGGTACGCTGCTGTGGCGGGCGAACAGTTCGAGTTTTTCATGTTCAAACGTCCGTATCGTGATGACATCGACCATGCGTGACAGAACTTTAGCACTGTCTTCAATGCTCTCACCGCGTCCCAGCTGGGTATCGGCGGGAGACAGGAACAACGCACTGCCGCCGAGCTGATTCATGGCCACTTCAAATGATACCCGTGTGCGGGTTGATGATTTCTCAAAAATCATCGCCAGGGTTTTGTTCTTGAGTGTTTCTTCGCGCAGTGCGGGACTCTTCTTGAGGGCAATGGCGCGGTGAATAATATCGCGAAGTTCAACCGGGCTGAGATCCAGCAAGGTTAAAAAATGTCGTGTTGCCATATCGGTACGGGTTTCCCGGCGATGGGCCGAGTCTGCATTCAGCTCAGCGGAAATTAAAAAAGGGCAGCGTCCGCTACCCTCTGACCAAGCGTCCTATCTTATATTACTTTACCGGATGCGGGCAATTATCGGATAACAGACATTAATCGTGTAGAATATGCCATCATTTCGCACAACACAGGTAACCGCATTATGAGTAATGAGCAGTCGAGCATCGAACAGACCATTCGTGATCAGATCAGCGCTAACAGCATCCTTTTATACATGAAAGGTTCGCCGGATCAGCCTCAGTGTGGTTTTTCCGCCCAGGCGGTTCAGTGCCTGATGGGTTGCGGCAAGCGCTTTGCCTATGTGGACATTCTGGCCAATCCGGAAATACGCTCGACGTTGCCGATGATTGCCAACTGGCCGACATTCCCGCAGCTATGGATAGACGGCGAGCTGGTCGGTGGCTGTGACATCATCACCGACCTGCATCAGAAGGGCGAGCTCAAAACTCTGGTTGAGGACGCCGGAGAAGCCCCGGCAGAGTAATTGCCGGATTTTCGGGCAGTCAGTCCGGGCATCAACGCAAGGGCCAGCCGCCGAGTTTCTGCCATTTGTTGACGATGCCGCAGAACAGCTGGGCGGTTTTTTCCGCGTCATACTTTGCCGAATGTGCCTCGTTGCCATCAAAGGCAATGCCTGCCACCTCGCAGGCCCGGGCCAGCACTGTCTGCCCGTAAGCCAGACCGCTCAGCGTGGCCGTATCAAAACTGGAGAAGGGATGGAACGGGTTGCGCTTCAGGTCATGTCGCATGACGGCCGCATTGATAAAACCGTGGTCAAAGTGGGCATTGTGCGCGACCAGGATGGCACGTTTGCAGCCATTGGCCTTCATCGCCGAGCGAATGACCTTGAACAGGTCCTGAAAGACATCCCGTTCGCCGCGCGCTACGCGCAGAGGATGCCAGGGATCGATGCCGGTAAATTTCAGCGCGGCATCCTCGATGTTTGAGCCTTCAAACGGGATGACGCGATGGAAGTAGGTCTGCTCCACGTCCAGAATTGATTTTTCATCCATGCCCAGAATGACGGCGGCGATTTCCAGGATGGCATCGGTTTTGGCGTTAAACCCCCCGCATTCAATGTCTACCACGACCGGCAGATAGCCGCGAAAGCGTGATGCCAGCAAACTTTCGGCCATGTCGTCTTCATCATAATCGTACATCAGGCAGTCACCCCTTTGATCCGCCAGTGAATTTGTTCACCTGCGCGTAATGGCACCAGTGTGCTGTCGTCCAGTGGATAATGAGCCGGGACGCTCCAGCTTTCGCGATGCAGTGTGACGGTGTCGGTATTGCGTGGCAAGCCATAGAAATCCGGTCCGTAAAACGAGGCAAATGCTTCAAGCTTGTCGAGAGCACCGGCGTCGTCGAACGCTTCGGCATACAGTTCCAGGGCCGCGTGGGCGCTGAAACAGCCGGCGCAGCCACAGGCGGTTTCCTTGTCCGGTCGTGCGTGCGGTGCTGAGTCGGTGCCCAGGAAAAACTTGCTGCTGCCACTGGTGGCGGCGGCAATGAGAGCGCTCTGGTGAGTGTTGCGTTTCAGCACTGGCAGGCAGTAAAGATGCGGCCTGATACCGCCCACCAGCAGATGGTTGCGGTTGTAGAGCAAGTGTTGCGGCGTAATGGTGGCGGCAATGTTGTCGCTGGCTTCGCCGACAAATGTGGCAGCGTCGGCCGTCGTAATGTGTTCCAGTACGATCTTGAGTGTCGGGAATCGCGCACACAGGGGCAACAGAGTCTCGTCAATAAAGGCTTTTTCGCGATCGAAAATATCAACATGGCTGTCCGTGACTTCGCCATGCATCAGCAAGGGCATGCCCAATTCTGCCATGGTCTCCAGTGCCGGATAGACGTTTTCGATGGCGGTGACGCCGCTGTCGGAGTTGGTCGTGGCGCCGGCCGGGTAATACTTTACCGCCTGAATATAACCCGACTGACGGGCCTGGCGAATTTCAGCCGGCGACAGTGTGTCGGTCAGATACAGGGTCATTAATGGCTCGAAATCCAGTCCCGCGGGCAGGGCATCAACAATGCGCTGTCGATAGGCAAGTGCGGCCTGGGTGGTTGTCACCGGCGGCTTCAGATTGGGCATGACGATGGCGCGGCGAAATGTGCTGGCCGTGTGTGCCACCAGCTGGCTCAGTACCTTGCCGTCGCGCAGGTGCAAATGCCAGTCATCGGGCCGGGTCAGGGTCAATGTTTGTACGGTCATGGGGCGGGTTTACCTGTTTTGGTCAGTGCGGCTGCCGGCTCGCAGTCCTGTGTGTCTGAGGACATCGTGCGAGCCCGCAACGGCCTGGTAAAGTTTGCTGGCAAGTGGCCGATTATAGGATACGACAGTCAATGGGCGTCCAACACTCACTCAGTTAATGACGGAATTCACAGTCTGAGAATGAAAACGCGATACAAGTTTACCTTATCTTGGCTCCTGATGCTCTCTGTGACGCTGGCGTCGCCGCTGGCGCCGGCCGGCAGCGTGTCGTCTTACTATGCCGATATTGATGAGGCTGGCTGGCACACGGATTCCACCGTCTTTGAGTGTCTGCTGACGCAGCAGGTACCCGGCCTGGGCCAGGCGGTATTTTACCATCAGGCAGGCGAGTCTTTGCGCTTCTATCTGCAGACGCCGGCCACGCCCATGCAGGCCGGCAGGGCCTTGCTGACCTCACAGCCGCCGGTCTGGCGTCAGGAGTTGGGTGTGCGTGACCTGGGCTATGTCGATGTCACTGTCAGCAAACGCCCGGTGGCGCTGGACGCCCCGCTCAGCCGGCTGCTGCTGGCTGAACTTGAGCGGGGCATGGTACCGACCATCATGCGACGGGCCTGGTTCAGTGATCAGGAATCCGTCCACGTTGGCCTGTCTCCTGTCCACTTTGGTGGCGCCTATGCCGATTATCATGAATGCACCGCCTCATTGTTGCCGGTCAATTTCAGTCAGGTCGAGCGCAGCACCGTATTCTGGCGCCCCAATGAGAGGGAGCTGACCGAGGCCATGAAGGCACAACTGGATGATATCGTCACCTACACCAACGCTGACCCCGGTGTCACCGGCTTTGAGATCAACGGGTTTACTGATGGTGCCGGGAATCCGCGGGAAAACTTTGAATTGTCCAGAATCAGAGCGTTTGCGGTGCATCAGTACCTGGTCGATCAGGGCATCAACGAAGACATGCTCAATACCCGTTTCTTCGGTTCTGCACCGCAGTTCCGTATCGTTGAGAATGAGCGGTCCGCTGCCGACCGCGACCGAAACCGCCGGGTCACTGTAAGACTGTTACGCGACTGACGGCTGCCTGTCGAATTTGCAAGGCGGAACGAGTACAATAGCTGCCTTTTTACAGACTTGCAGACAGGAGCAAACATGTCGGGCATCAATAAAGTCGTGCTGGCCTACTCCGGTGGCCTCGATACATCAGTGATTGCCAAATGGCTGATGGAGACTTACCAGTGTGAGGTGGTGACCTTTACCGCTGACCTGGGACAGGGAGAAGAGCTGGAACCGGCCCGCGCCAAAGCCAGGGCCATGGGCATCAAGGAAATCTACATCGAAGATCTGCGCGAAGAATTCGTCCGCGACTTCGTCAACCCGATGTTCCGGGCCAATGCTCTGTACGAAGGCGAATACCTGCTGGGCACCTCCATTGCGCGGCCGCTGATTGCCAAACGTCTGGTCGAGATCGCCAACGAGACCGGCGCCGATGCCATTTCCCATGGTGCCACCGGCAAGGGTAATGACCAGGTGCGTTTTGAACTCGGTGCCTATGCGCTGAAACCCGGCATCCGCGTGATTGCCCCCTGGCGCGAGTGGGATCTGAACTCGCGTGACAAACTGCTGGCATATTGTGAGCAACACGATATCCAGGTAGAGAAGAAGCGTGGCACCAAATCACCGTACTCCATGGATGCCAACCTGCTGCACATTTCCTACGAAGGTGACATTCTGGAAAATCCGGGTGCCGAGCCGGAGGAAGACATGTGGTTGTGGTCCGTGTCGCCTGAAGCGGCCCCGGACAAACCCACCTATATCGAATTGACCTACGAGAAGGGTGACATTGTTGCCATCGACGGCGAAAAGATGTCACCGGCAACGGTCCTGGCCCATCTCAACAAGGTGGGTGGTGCCAACGGCATCGGGCGTGCTGACATCGTTGAGAATCGTTATGTCGGCATGAAGTCGCGCGGCTGCTATGAAACGCCCGGCGGTACCATCATGCTCAAAGGCCATCGGGCCATCGAGTCGGTGACGCTGGATCGTGAGTTGGCGCACCTGAAGGATGAACTGATGCCGCGTTATGCCTCTCTGGTGTACAACGGTTACTGGTTCTCGCCTGAGCGCAAGGCCCTGCAGGCCCTGATCGATTATTCGCAGGTGTATGTCAATGGCACTGTGCGCCTTAAACTCTACAAAGGTGGTGTTGCCGTCGTCGGTCGCGAGTCCGCAGACTCTCTGTTCGATGCCTCCATCGCGACCTTTGAGGACGATGCCGGCGCTTATGATCAGGCTGATGCCGGTGGCTTCATCAAGCTGAATGCCCTGCGTTTGCGGATTGCGGCCAACAAGGGTCGCAAGGTCTGAGCCCGGGCTGATTAAATGGTCCTGGGCCGGGGGGGGGGTGCTGATGGAACATCAGATGATGAACATGTTCGCGGTGCCCCTGTATCGCGCGTCGCTGGGCCGGGCATTTACGGACGAGGAGATGCAGTTTTTCAAGGCCGAGCTCAGCAATCCGGTCGCGGCCATTGCCAACTATGCCTCACCCAGCAAGAAGGTGCTTGATGCCGGCCCGATGCAAGCCATCCGGACGGCATTACAGGCCCATCTTGACGAGTTTTTCAGGATCACCTTTAATACGACCAATAAGGTCAGCCTGCAGATAACCCAGTCCTGGCTGACCCGGTCGCAGCAAGGTGACTCCCATCATACGCATACGCATCCCAACAGCGTGGTCAGTGGCGTTTTATACATCAACCTGGCGCCCCGGGACGGTATCAATTTCTACCGTAATGAAGACAATCTCTGGTATGAGCTGATCCGGGAGCAGGACAGCTACTACAATGCGACCCGGTATTTTGTGCAGACCAGTATCGGAGACATCATCCTGTTCCCCTCCCACATCCGTCATGGCGTCGGCGAAGTCACCGAAAATATTGACCGTGTCAGTCTGTCGTTCAATACTTTCTTTTCAGGTGAACTGGGCCGCGAAGAGTTCTCCAACCAGCTGAACATCCGCTTGGTGTAAACGCATTGCGGCATCATGCGCACCGGCCAGACTGGTCAGCGGGCAAGTTTGCCAAGACGCTCCCTGGTTTCCGGCGTTAATAAACCCACACTCTTCATGTTCAGTGTCAATTGACGAAACAGGTCGTGGCGTGGCTGCGGTTGCCTGATCCGGTTTTGCCGAAGGTGCATTCTCAGTGCCCGTGTGCACCAGCCGAATTCTTCCGCCACCCGGGTGTAGATATTCATGGCGCTGCTCAGTCGCACCACGTTTTCAACCACAAAACTGCTGCGTGCCTGCAACTCGCTGGCACTGAGTGTGGCGAGATGCCGGCGCAACACATCGGTACCGAATTTGACATGCCGCGCCTCATCGGCACTGATGAAATCAATGGCATAGGCCAGCACCGGAACCAGTGTGGCTCTGCGGATATCCTGCAGACGTGCCAGGGCAAGGCTTTCAATCAGAATCTGGCAGGCGATGAATTTATAGTCCCAGCGTGCATCATTGACCATGGCCTTTATCAAATCCGCGACGGCATCACTTGGCGGATACACGGTACCAATGCTCTCGAGCAGGTAGCGCGAGAAAAACTCAACGTGCTGTGCTTCATCAGCAACCTGAGAGCTGGCAAACAGTTTCGCTTCGACATCCGGCATGCATGACACCAATTGTGACGACACCAGCAGGGCGCCTTGCTCACCGTGGAGGATGTCGCTGATCTCCAGCGCGTGACGATACCAGCTGCAGGCGATCTTTCGGGAGGCGGACAGTGACTCGAACGGCGCAAATCCTGCCAGCGGTTCAAACTGCAGCCGGCTGGGTGGCAGGCTTTTGTCAACCAGGGTTTCCCAGGGCGCCTCACTGGTTTTCCAGACCTTGTTTTTCGCCAATTCATAGAGGCTGTGGATACGCGATTTCTCTTCCGTATACTGCCAGCGGATATGACCACGCAATCGTGTATCGATGGGCGTGATAGTTGCTGAAGCCTTGTTATTATCTGGCATGTCATCGTTCCTTGATGAGGTTTGTGGTGCTGTCGTTCCGGGCGGGCTGTTGCCTCGAGCGTGTCCGGTTTACCCGGAGTGTATAGACCAGATGCAGCAACAATACGTGTCCCTTTTATCGTTCTTTGTCGACCTGTTTGCCACGCTGTGCGGTGGGTCACAGTTTGGCCCGGGAATGAGTTATCCGGCCAGCCGAACCAATCCGCAACAGCTAAAGTGATGTTGAGTCTTGTCAAAAAAGCATCATCAAATATACGGGTAATGCCATGGACGGTACGTTACTTGATCTACTGGAACGGAAAGCGGCAGAGTATGGCGACCAAGCGCTATATTCATTTCTTGACCGGCGCCTGTCCGTCAGCCAGTCGCTCAGCTATGAATCACTTTATCTGCGTAGCCGGAGGTTTGCCGGGGTATTGCAGCATGAGCACTGTTATGGTCAACCGGTGCTGCTTTATTGTCCGCATGGTCCGGGATTTCTGGTTGCGTTTTTTGCCTGTGTCATGGCAGGGGCATGGCCAGTGCCGGTCACCCGACAGCGGGTGCAATCTGTCGCCAGCCTGTCTTCGTTGCTGCAGGCAAGCGGTGCGGCAACGGTCGTTACCTCTGACTCGCGGCGCACTCATCTGCCACCGTCACTGCTGCAAACAGGATTGCGTGTGTTGTCTGTGGATACACCGGATGAACACGGCCGCGCCTACCAGCGCCCTGCACTGGCAGCCGAGGACACAGCGTTTATCCAGTATACGTCCGGGTCTACGTCATCGCCCAAAGGCGTGGTGATCAGTCATGGCAATGTCTTGCACAATGCCAGAGCCATTGCCCGCGCGTTCTCCTGCCGCCGCGATGATATTGGCGTGTCATGGTTGCCGTTTCATCATGACATGGGGCTGATCGGGCACGTCATCGAACCATTGTATGCAGGCCTGCATAACTACTTCCTGAACCCGGTAGATTTTGTAGCGAGGCCGGTGCGTTGGCTACAGGCGATAGCGAAAGTGGGTGGTACCCTGAGTGGCGGTCCGGATTTCGCATTTGCGCTGGTGACACAAAAAACACCCGACACGCAGCAGCGCGAGCTGTCACTGGACACCTGGCGCCTCGCCTATTGCGGCGCTGAGAAAATCAGGCCGCAGACCCTGTCCAGTTTTGTTGATCGTTTCTCGCCTTGCGGATTTCGCAAGTCATCCGTGTTCCCCTGCTATGGTCTCGCAGAGGCCACGCTGTTTGTCAGCGGCCAGCACGGCGTCGCAACGCATGTGCCAGTCGAACCCGGGAGAGCCATGCCCGCGGTATGTCTTGGCAGGCCTGCAGCGGACACGACAGTACGGATTATCAATCCCGATACCGGTTGCCAGGTTACCGAGGGTGGAAGTGGTGAAGTCTGTATTTCGTCGCCTTCCGTTGCCAGCGGCTATTACCGTAACCTGGTGGCCAGCAACAATGTCTTTGGGCCGCTCGTTGAGGACAGACGGCACTATTGCCGTACCGGCGATCGGGGGTTTCTCCGCGAGCAGCGTCTGTATCTGCTGGGGCGTTTCAAAAATGTTATCAAACGGTATGGCTGCAGCTTTCATGCCGAAGACCTGGAGGCCACATTGAAGCGGGGCCTGGGCGCGCAGAACATAAGTCGCTGCGCCGCTTTCACGACGGGTGACCCGAGCGCCGACAAACTGGTCGTGTTGCTTGAGCGCGACCGCGACCACAGGAAGGTGATGATCGCCGCGGACGGGCATCTGATTGAAAGGGCCGGGGCACTGGTGAGTGATGAGTTCGGGCTGGTCGTTGATGATGTCCGCATCATGCCCGCCAACTCCCTGCCGCTGACCAGCAGTGGCAAGATTCGCCGTGATGCATGCCCTGATTTGTATCAGCAACAGATCATTCAAGAGACGAGGATTGGCAATGCAAGGCAGTCATGACCAGGTATGGCGACAGGTATCACAGGAAATAGCAAGGGCCCAGGGCTACGCTGCTGCGGAGGCTTTGCAGCCGGAGCACACACCGTTGTCAGCGCTCGGGCTGGACTCGCTCAAACTGATAGAGATTGTGTACGAGCTGGAGACGTTCTACCAGCTTGACGTCGACGAGGAGCGCCTGGCAGAACTCAACAGGGTTGGGGATCTGATAGATCTCATTGTCACTGCCCTGGCTGTAACCGATGATCCGTCACCCGCCGGAGGCACGCATGGCACACATCTTTGACACATTGGCCACTAACAGTCAGTGCCAGTCCGAGCGCGCGGGTGCCCGCGACAGCATTGATGCTGATTTGCACTCGCTATGCTCAAGATTTCAAAAGGTAATTGCCTCGCGTAGTGAGGCGGTTATCAGCGAAGCCTTGAGGGCATTGCCGATACCGGTCAAGGGCCTGGGGATTGTGCGCTCGGAGTTCGGTGTGACGTTGCGTCTCAGCAGGATTGATGTCAGTCGTGAGCAATGCAAATGGCTCTTCGATTACATCAACATTCTTGAGGACAGCCTGCCAGCCCCGTCGCTGCCAGAACGTCTTGAGGTTATTCTCCGGTGCTCTATGCAAGGCTGCATGTCGGCTACCATGCCGCTGCCGGTCAAGCGCAGAAAGCTCAGTATACTGGCGTCGCTGATGTTGTGGTTCATGCAGCGGCAGGCACTACCGGCCGCCAGGTTGCGGCAGCAACAAGCGCTATTGTCCTGCCTGCTTCATGAACCGCAGAGCAATATACGATCAATATGGCACGAGCATTTGGTGTGGTTTCACTTTAATTACGCCAGGCGTCTGATCCACCTGGAAAACCGACCGCAAAGTGCCAGTTATCTGAAAGCATTTTTTTGGCGCGAAAAAACCGGGTATCAGCGAGCGATAGAAAAAAGCAGCGCATCCAGAGTGCTACTCAGCATTCATATGGGGGACTTTTTTGGCGGTTTCAGGGCATTGGCGATGTTGTCCGAGTCCGGACGTCAGGTTATTTCGCTGCGCAGGGATAAAGCGGGCAATCATGGCATGCAGCATTTCAACGCAGAACGTATTGCTCACCAGGTTTTTTATCATGGATACCAGAGACCCGCCGCAATCGTTGGCGCCTTGCGACGCGGGCATCACACTCTGGCGACACTGTTTGACCTGAAAGAAGACTTTGGCAGCACTGTTGTCGTCAATTTTTTTGGTCACCGAGCCCGGTTTGTCAAAGGACCCGCGCAACTTGCCATTCTGGGGAGGTGCCAGATTTTCCCCTTTGTCTGCTTCGACCAGCAGGGACGACACTGCATCGAAATGGCGCCGGTGATAGACACCCGACTGCAACAGGACGAATCGCTGCATCAGGGTACTGTAAGAATTACCCAGGCTTTGGTGTCTTTGGCAGAAAGCTGGATCCGGCGCTGGCCGGCACAGTGGAAATATCTGCCGGTGTTACCCGCTTATTTTGAGGCAGCGCGCTGATATGTTTAGTGCTTTGTTTCGCCAGGAGGTGCTGTCTGCACGGCATGAGTCGAGATTCGGTCAGGCAGTGTTCTTCCAGCCGCCAACCGTCCGGTGGATGGTGTTTTTTCTGATCGTGGTCTTTGTCAGTTTCCTGATCTTTGCAGCCAACGCGGCGCTAAAACAGACAGTCAGGGTGCGCGGTTACCTGACCCCCACAGGCGGGGAGGTGAAAGTATATGGTGGCAAATCGGGTGTGGTGACAGAGGTTTTTGTCGATGATGGCGATGTCGTTAAAGCGGGGGATATTCTCGTGTCATTGGCAGATCCGCAGTATGACCATGAAGGGCGTGCAAAGGCGGGGCTTGTCTTGCAACAGATTGATGGTCAGCTGCAACAGCTGGCGCGTCGGCAGGCAGTTGTATCATCGCGCTTTGATGCGCAGGCCGGGCAACTTCGGCAGCAAATACAGGGTATGCAAATTACCCTGCAATTGCTTAAAGACGAGCAGCAGATCCGCCATCAACGCGTGGCGCTGTCCGGGCATGACCTGGATGCCACCCGCCGGTTGCGTACATCCAGAGCGATTTCCGAGCACGAATATCGTCAGGTAGCCTCTTCGTTGTTTTTACTGCAGCAGCAGGCCAAAGCCGGAGAACTGGCCATCGCAGCGCATCTGCAGGCCATGGCAGACGCCAGGCAGCAGCTCAAGGTGCTGCCGTTGCATGCAAAAGAGGAGAAGCTGCAGCTTGATTCGACCCTGTCGCAACTGCGGGCACGCCGGCACGAACTACGAAGTCAGCTCGGGTTCACGATCACCGCTCCTCGTGACGGTATCGTCAGCAACATGGTCACGCACAGGGGCGATATTATGGATACCCGCCAGCCGCTACTGACTCTCCTTGAGGCCGACAGCGAACTGGAAGCGTGGCTGTATCTGCCATCGCGAGCCCTTGCAGATATCGAAGCTGGCTCCCAGGTCATGATTTCCTATGATGCCTATCCCCATCAGACTTACGGTAGTTTCCCGGCACGGGTGTACAGTGTTGCGGATTCTGCAATGGATCCGCGAGAGTTCCTGTTTCCCGTGGACATCAGGGAGCCAGTGTATCTGGTCAGAGCGCATATTGACGATCAGGGGCTGGGTGAGGGTCTGGGTGAGGGTCTGGGTAAGAGCTCAGCGAACCGTTTCAGGCCCGGCATGCAGTTTACCGCCGACATCGTAACCGGCGAGCACACGATTCTGGACACGCTCACCTCACCGCTGAGTGGATTGCGGAGAAGGTTGTGATCAGCGATCTGTTTGCGAGACATAACAAATTACCTGTCATCCTGCAGGCTGAGCGAACCGAGTGCGGTCTGGCGTGCATCGCCATGGTCGCTTCTTACTTTGGCCACAAAACGGATCTGAATTATCTGCGGCGGGATACGCCGGTGTCGGATCGAGGTGCCAGCCTGGCAGATATCATGCAAACGGCGCAGAGCCTGCAGCTTAACCCGCGACCGGTAAAACTCGAACTGGATGACCTGGGCAAACTGCAACTGCCGGCAGTGCTGCATTGGGATCTGACGCATTTTGTGGTGCTCAAACGTGTCAACCGCTCGGGCATTGTTATCCATGATCCGGCCGTTGGCATGCGCCGGTATACTCTGGCAGAAACCAGCGGGCATTTTACCGGTGTGGCGCTGGAAATGACACCGGGGCTTGAGTTCAGCACACAAACGCTGACGCTCAGATCCAGGCTCACGGACCTGTTTCGCAAGGCACCGGGGTTCTATCTGGCGATCGGTCAGTTATTCGCGCTGTCGCTGTTCCTGCAACTGGCGTCAATCGGCAGTGCGTTTTACATGCAGCTGGTCATTGATGAAGGCCTCGCGAAACAGGATCGCGACATCATCAGCGTCCTGGCCATCGGGTTTTTTATGGTGGCACTCTGCAGTGTTGCCATGACGTATGCGCGCTCTACGGTGCAGTTGTACTTTTCCAATCAGCTTGGCTTTCAGATGGCTGGCAATGTCTTTCAGCACCTGCTCAGTCTGCCGGTGGACTATTTTGGCAAACGGCATGTTGGGGATCTGGTGTCACGCTTTGGGTCGATACGAGAGATTCGCCGTATTATTACCGAAGATCTGGTAACCGTCGTACTCGATGGCATTTTTGCGATGATTACCCTGGCAGTGATGTTTTACTTCAGTGTGACACTGGCGCTGGTTGTGCTCGTTTTTGTTTGCCTGGTGACGATACTTAAAGTGGTTTTGATTCCCAGAATCCAGACCCTGCAGGAGCAGATTATTGTTGCCGAGGCAAAGACCAGCACCAGCCTGATGGAAAACATGCGTGCCATAGAGGTCATAAAATTCTACTGTCGTGAGCTTCAGCGCCTGACCATGTGGCGCAATGCCTATGCAGAGCAGATTAATACCCAGGTATCACTCAGCCGCTTTACCATCAATCTTGACGCCGCCTATTCGCTACTGTTTGCCATGGAGAATATCCTGGTCATTTATCTGGCGGCGTTGCTGGTGCTGCGCGGTGACATTTCCCTGGGCTTTCTGACCGCGTTTATCGCCCTCAAAGGCAATTTTTCCGGCTCGATCCGTTCGTTTGTCGAGAAACTGGTGCAGATACGTCTGGTCAGGCTGCAGTTGGAAAGAGTGTCCGATATCACCTGTGCGGAACGTGAATTTGACACGTTGCAATTGCCGGTGGTGCGCAAGCCTCTGGGTGGTGATTTATGTCTGAGTCGCGTCAGTTATGCCTATCCAGGAGCCGATCGCGACGTTCTGTGTGACATCAGCGTTGATATTCTGCCAGGCGAGCTGGTCGCCATTGCCGGGCCGTCCGGATGCGGCAAATCGACGCTGATGAAGCTGATGGCTGGCCTCTTGCCAGTCACCCGGGGCTGCGTGAGTGTCGAGGGCACTGATATCCGTCGCCTGGGATTGCGTCTGTTCCGGGACAGCTGTGCCGGTGTTCTGCAGGGAGATCAGTTGCTGTCCGGCACCATTATCGACAATATAACCCTGTTTGACAGTGACGTTGATTACGAACGGCTGGACCGGGTTGCGGCGATGGCCGATATCGCTGATCTGGTCCGGCAATTGCCCATGGGATATAACAGCCTGATTGGCGACATGGGTGCCATTATGTCGGCCGGGCAGGGCCAGCGTATTCTGCTTGCCAGAGCGTTCTACAAGCAGCCGCGTTTTCTTTTTCTTGACGAGGCCACTGCGAATCTGGATCCTGACTCGGAAGCCAGGATACTCAGCCAGCTTCGACGCCTGGACGCGACGATTGTATTTGTCACTCACCGGCAGGCGCCTCTGGAGATTGCCGACCGGGTCATCCGCCTGTCGGATGCCACCAACCCACCTGAGCCCCTGAAAGAGACATGACTGACGTGAAGACAATGAATGAGAAGCTTGTGATCCGGCCTGCGGCCATCAACGATGTACCGGTGATTTTGGCGTTTGTCCGGGAACTGGCCATTTACGAAAAGCTGTTGCATGAAGTGGTTGCCACAGAAGCGCTGTTTGCTGAGCATCTGTTTGGCGAACGTCCGGTTGCAGAGGTGATCATTGCCGAATGGGAGCACAAGCCTGTCGGTTTTGCCCTGTTTTTCCATAATTTTTCCACATTTCTGGGTGTGCCTGGCATTTATCTGGAAGACCTGTTTGTCCTGACCGACATGCGCGGCAAAGGTATCGGCAAGGCACTGCTGACGCACCTGGCGGCCATCACCCGAGAGCGCAATTGTGGCCGGTTGGAGTGGTCGGTGCTGGACTGGAATGAGCCGGCCATTCAGTTCTATCGCTCGATCGGTGCAGTACCCATGGACGACTGGACAGTGCAGCGCCTGACCGGCGACGCGCTTGATGCGCTGGCGCAGCAGCAGCCTGCATGATGGTAACTGGCTGGTGACTGAGCTACGATGTCGGTTCGCATTTTCCAATGGATACGGTACTGACGGAGTAAACAGATGGATAACAAACGCAGACCCATGAAGTCATTATTACTGGCAGGCCTGCTGGGCCTTGGCGTGGCCGGAATTGCCGCGCTGACACCCGGCAGCCCGGCTGTGGCACAGAGTGCCGGCAGCGCTGGCGCCATGCCGATGCCTGAATTTACTATCTACCATCTGGAAGGTCGCCGCTCAGAGCGCCTGGTCTGGTTGATGGAAGAACTTGGGCTGCCGTATAACCTCGCTTTTGAACGCGGCAACCTGGGCGCGTCGATGGCCGCGATTCGTGCCATCAACCCCACCATGCCGGTGGCGCCCACCGTAACGTATGGAGACCAGGTACTGGTTGAGTCTGGTGCCATCATCGAGATGATTCTGGCTCGCCATGGCGAGGGCCGGCTGGTGCCGCCGCTGGATTCTCCCGACTTTGCCACTCACCTGTTGTGGATACATTACTCTGAAGGGTCTCTGGCGTCACGCGCGATCGCTGATTACCGGGTCTGGCAGATACAGCCTCCGACGCAGCGATCACCGTTAGTGGATTCACAGCAGGTGGTTCAGTACGCCGAGAATTTTCTGATGGAGAATCCCTGGTTTGGCGGCGCTGAGTTTTCCGCGGCTGACATCATGATGTTGTTCCCGCTGAATTTTGCATTGCAGCTCAATATTGTGGATGCTGATCTGTTTCCGCAGGTGGCTGCCTGGATGGAGAAGGTTCAGGCGCGACCGGCATATCAGCGCATGCTGGCCAAAGCGAGGCCTGATGGTATGGTCGGTTCCTTGCCGGCCTTGCCTGCTCATGCACCCTCCGGGCCCCGCAATCCCTGATGGTCGGTGGCTGGCTTAATCGACAGGTGTCTTGTGTCGATACTCGCATAAATCGTAGATCACGCAAGCCGCGCAACGCGGCTTGCGTGCAATACAGATATACCTGCCGTGAAGAATCAGCCAATGATGCGCATCCAGCAGGTATTCTGCGGGCACCAGCCTCATCAGTCGTTTCTCGACTTCCAGTACATTTTTGCCGGGCGCAATACCGGTGCGGTTCGATACCCTGAAAATATGTGTATCAACAGCCATGGCCGCCTGCCCGAATGCGGTATTGAGCACCACATTGGCCGTCTTGCGGCCGACGCCAGGCAAGGCCTCCAGTGCCTCCCGGGTATCCGGCACCACCGACCCATGCCGTTCCACCAGCGCGGCGCAGGTCTTGATCACATTCTCGGCCTTGGTGTTAAACAGGCCAATGGTTTTGATATACGACTTGAGTCCGTCCACGCCCAGCGCCAAAATCGCGTCCGGCGTGTTGGCAACCGGATAAAGCTTGCGTGTCGCCTTATTGACGCCGACGTCAGTGGCCTGTGCAGACAGGATGACCGCGATCAGCAGTTCAAACGTTGAGTGATACTCCAGCTCTGTGGTCGGGTTCGGGTTTTCAGCGTGCAGACGCTGAAAGATTTGCCGACGTTTGTCCTTGTTCATGAAATTTTCCCTGTTACCCGAACGCGTATGTCGGGATCAACATCAATTTGCCTGCCTGTGCCTGTGCCAGGTGCGGGTCGCCGGCAGGCACGGTAACCTGCGAGCAGCAGGCCGGACAACAAAAACACCAAGGGTGCCCAGCTACTCAGCACATCGATTAGCCAGGTGCTCATTGCCGATCCTCCCGGGGCAACCGCATGCTGCGGTCGTGCCGTATCAGCTGGTCGAGCGCAGGGGTGATGGCATTGCCGCACACAATCGCAGCGGCAGCCGACGCTGGATAGGACAGCCAGTGTGCCATGACCGCGCTCACCGCAGCGATCAGGCAACCATAGACGAGCCTGCCGGTCCGGGTCCCCGGGGAGGTGACCGGGTCAGTGGCTATGAACAGCGCCACCAGAACCATGATGCTGGCGTTGAGGGCCAGGTCGAAGCCGGTAAACAATAGCGTTGTTGTCAGCAGCATGGACAATGGGACGTGCCAGCCAATGATGCGCCTGTGCAGCAATATCAAGCCGCCGGAAAGCGTTGCCAGAATCATCACGCTGGCTACCCAGGGCTGGGTATCGGCCGTCAGGACACTGGTGGGTGCTGTCAGTGAGCCAGGCACCAGGGTCATGAGTCCCAGGTAGCCGACTGCCACCGGATTGAACAGATTCTGGCCCAGGCCACCAAAAATGTGTTTGCCGACAATCACGGCGATCGCGACGCCCGCAGCCGACTGCCACCAGGGCAATGCTGTCGGCAACATCAGCAACAGCAACATGGCGGTCACCAGCACACTGCCATCCTGGTGTTTTAGCGCCACACCGCGGCCGCGGAGTCGCAGCGCCAGTGCTTCAAGCACCAGCGCCAGCGAGCCCATCGCCAGCAATCGCAGCGCCCAGTCCGTCCCGGCAAACCAGGTGGTCACCGCAATCGCCGGTAGCAGGGCGAGTAGCACGGTCAGCATAATGCCCGGAGTGGTCAACGGGGGTCCTGACAGGGCATCGTTGTTCATGATTTTTGCGTTCCCGACTTGTCGTTCTGCAGGGCAGCTTTGCGGGCCCGGGTTCGCTCAACCGCGGCGGCAATTTCCGCCTGGATCTGGGCCGGACTCTTGGCGGCAATTGGGGTTTCTGTGTTCGCGCTGACTGGTCGGGAGACGGGTTTGCCCTCGGCCAGCGCTTGGGTCTTGGCTTGCAGCTTTCTCAGTTTGCGTTCCTGCTGTGCCAGTGCATCGTGAGTTTGGCGCGCCTGATGGCGCTCAAACCGCTGTTGCCAGTGCGCCGCTTCAGCGTCGGCCTGTTGTTGCGCCTGCAGTGCCAGTTTCTCGTCGTGAAAGATGGCGACCAGCGGTAATCTGCTGGGACAGGCCGCTTCACAGGCGCCGCACTCCGTGCACTGTGCCAGGTCAAAGCGCCGTGCCTGGTCATGTTGCTGAAAACGGCTGAATGCGTAGAGCTGCTGCGGCTGCAGTGCTTCAGGGCATACCGGTACACAGAAATCACAGCGGATGCAGGGCTGACCGTTGTCGCTCACGATGACCTCCCTGTCGGCGTCCCGGTGCCAGCAGTGCCTGCCGCAGGCCGGACCGGCAACATGTCAATGCAGTCGACAGGGCAGGGTGATACGCACAGGTCGCAGCCCGTGCAATCGCGTGCGATGACCGTGTGCATACGTTTGGGCGCACCGGCGATGGCATCGACCGGGCAGGCCTGAATGCATTTGGTACAGCCAATACATTCGGCTTCACGTATGAATGCCACCTTGCGCACGGATTCAACGCCGTGCCGCGGATCCAGCGGCAGCTCGGGGCGGTCCAGCAGCCCGGCGAGGCGGGTAATGGTAGCAGCCCCCCCGGGTGGGCAGCGGTTGATGGCGACCCCCGACTGAATCGCTTCGGCGTAGGGGCGGCAGCCGGGATAACCACACTGACCGCACTGGGTTTGTGGCAACATGGCATTGATGCGGTCGACCAGCAGGTGCTCGCGGTGGCGGTCAGCAGCCGCGCGGCGTGGTGATGACCTCAGCTGCCTGCGCACGACAAGACAGATCGTTGCCAGCACCGATACATACCCCCACACCAGCAATGCGGCTGCCCAGGTCATGACAGGCCTCCGGTCGGGCTCAACAATGCCAGTGCCAGAATACCGGCGGTCGCCAGCTCCAGAGGCAGATCGCGCCAGGCGTCGGGACACTCGCTGACACGCAGGCGCAGGCGCAGGTCGGCAAAAATCACAATCGTAACCAGCAGTGCGCATCCGGCACAGATTGCCCAGAACACGGCCCACAAGAGCATCGTCCAGGGCTGCAGACCGGCATGTGCCAGACACAGCAAGCTGGTAAGAATGGCCACATCAGTGCCGGCCATGGCCAGCAGACAGCGGCGGTGGGCGCGGGGCAGCGTGATGCCTTGCTCAAGCCAGGCTGACAACGGCAACAGCAGCAGGCCGGCGGTCACGGTGCTAAGCAACCCGGCCAGCCACATAGCCGGTACGCGGCCCGAGACCTGCTCGGTGACAATCAGCATGGTGATTGTCAGCAGGGAATTGACTGTCAGCAGCAGCGCGGTGCCGACGGCAAACAGCATGCCGGTACCCGGGCGGGCCGAGCTGGCACCGGGCCCGGTAAGGCGGCCGAGGATGAGGCAATTGAGCAGGGCTACGATCACCAGTACTACATAAAATGCTTTCACGCGCAGATCGCTTTGAGTCGTGTTACCGAGGAGAGACGAAGTTTAGCATGGACAGCGCTTTTGCCCATAACGGCTCTGATCAAGTATCATCTGCAGCCCGATATCCCATCGTGGCCGTTTTCGGCCCGACTAGCAGAAATGGTTTGGCAACATGAAGAAGTGGCAGTGTATTGTGTGTGGCTTGATTTACGACGAGGCCGAGGGCTGGCCGGATGACGGCATTGCGCCCGGCACGGTCTGGGCGGATGTGCCTGATGACTGGATGTGTCCCGAATGCGGTGTAGGAAAAGAAGACTTCGAGATGGTTGAACTGGCGTGATGCTAAACAGCCCTGGCTTTGATAAAAGGAAACAACTCAGTGTCAAAACGTAAAATTCTGGTCACCAGCGCCTTGCCCTATGCCAACGGCCCCATTCACCTTGGCCATGTACTGGAAGCCGTGCAGACTGACATCTGGGTGCGTTTTCAGCGCCTGCGCGGTGCAGATTGCGTCTACGTCTGTGCCGACGACGCACATGGTACGGCGATCATGCTGCGGGCCGAAGGCGAAGGTATTACACCGGAACAGTTGATCGACCGGGTACGTTCTGAGCACAAGGCTGACTATGATGGCTTTCTGATTGGTTTCGATAACTACCATTCGACGCACTCGCCGGAGAATCGTCACTATTCGGAAAGCATCTACAAAGCCCTGCGCGACAACAACAGGATCAATGTGCGCACCATCAAGCAACTGTTCGACCCGGAGAAACAGCTGTTTCTGGCCGACCGTTTTGTCAAGGGCAGCTGCCCCAAGTGCCGAACGCCGGACCAGTACGGAGACAACTGCGAAGCCTGTGGTGCCACCTACAGTCCTGCAGACCTGATTGATCCGCGTTCCACGCTGTCCGGTGCGACGCCAGTGGAGCGTGAGTCCGAGCACTATTTTTTCCGGTTGCCGGAATTCACGGATATGCTGAAAACCTGGACCCGAAGCGGTACTTTGCAGGCACAGGTTGCCAACAAGCTCAGTGAGTGGCTTGATGCCGGTCTGCAGGAGTGGGATATCAGCCGCGATGCACCGTATTTCGGCTTTGAAATACCCGATGCACCGGGCAAATACTTTTACGTCTGGCTGGATGCACCCATAGGCTACATGGCCAGTTTTCAGAATCTGTGTGATCGCAGTGATTACCGGTTTGATGACTACTGGAAGCCGGGCAGTGATACCGAGCTTTATCATTTTATCGGCAAAGACATTATCAATTTCCACGCGCTGTTCTGGCCTGCCATGCTCAGTGATGCGGGGTATCGCACGCCAACCGCCGTATACGCGCATGGTTTCATGACCGTCAATGGCAAGAAGATGTCCAAATCGCGTGGCACCTTTATCAATGCCGGCACCTATCTGGCGCATCTGGACCCCGAGTATCTGCGCTATTTCCTGGCGTCCCGTCTGGGCGCGGGTGTTGATGACCTGGATCTTAGTTTTGATGAGTTCAGCCACAAGGTGAATGCCGACCTGGTTGGCAAGGTGGTCAATATCGCCAGTCGGTGTGCCGGGTTTATTGCGCGCGGCTTCGACGGACAACTGGCTGCACAGCCATCCAACCCGGCGTTACTTGCGGATTGCCAGGAAGCTGAGGCCGAGATCGCCAGGGCATTTGAGCAACGCGAATACCATAAAGCCATTCGTCAGATTATGGCGCTGGCAGACAAAGGTAATCAGTACATCGCCGAACAGCAACCCTGGGTATTGGCTAAACAGAACCCCCAGGACCCGCTGGTTCAGTCAGTATGTACAACCGGCATCAATGTGTTCCGGTTGTTGATGGTGTACCTCAAGCCGGTATTACCAGCAATGGCGGCAAAGGCAGAGGCGTTCCTCAATGTGACGCCGCTGACCTGGGCAGATGCAGGCAGTCTGTTGATAGCTCACCGCATCAATGCGTTTACGCCGTTGATCACCCGCGTCGATCCGGCCAGCATCGACGCGCTGCTGGCTGCCAGCCGTGCCGAGGTCAGTGACAGTGCTAACAGCCCTGAGCCCATCAACAGCCCTGAGCGCACCAGCAGCCCGGTTGCCAAGGACCCCATCGCCGAAGAGATTGACTTTAACGACTTCGTCAAAGTCGACCTGCGCATTGCCCGTATCGTGTCAGCATCCTACGTCGATGGTGCCGATAAACTTCTGCAATTGTCTCTGGATCTGGGCCTGGGCGCTGATGGTCAGCCAATACGACGCAACGTCTTTTCCGGTATCCGTTCCGCCTATCGTCCGGAAGATCTGCAGGGACGGCTCACCGTGCTGGCAGCCAACCTGAAACCGCGCAAGATGAAGTTTGGTCTGTCGGAAGGCATGGTGCTGGCGGCGGGGCCGGGCGGCTCGGAGATCTGGTTACTCAGCCCCGACCAGGGTGCCGAACCGGGTATGCGTATTTTGTAAAAGCATTTGACGAAGGAGCGATTTTTCAGGTTTACTCGGTCTTCTGTCCAATCAATAACACGAAGTAGACAAGGGGACACTTGATGGTTGCAGCAGGCTCTGCCGTTGTTGTGCGACGGTACTTATTGGCTGCTGCGCTGGTATTTTCGGCATTGCTGATGTTCAGCACGGCTGCCAGTGCACAGATGACTGAAGAAATCCGGGAAATCGAAAGCTCTATTGTCAAAATATACACGACATCCGCTGCGCCCGACTATTTCACGCCCTGGCGATTGATGACGCCTGGTCAAAGCAGCGGCTCCGGTGCCGTCATTGACGGAAACCGTATCCTCACCAATGCCCATGTTGTGGCCAATGCCAGTTATATCCAGGTGCAGAAACACAATGACCCGGAGCGTTATCTGGCACGCGTGCACTTCGTTTCCCATGCCTCTGACCTGGCGCTGCTGGCAGTCGAGGATCCGGCGTTTTTCGACGATACCCCGGCGCTGACCATTGGCGATCTGCCCGAACCGAATACCGAGGTGTTTGTCTTCGGATATCCAGTCGGCGGCAGGACATTGAGCGTCACCAAAGGCATTTTGTCGCGCGTAGAGCAGCAGGTCTATGCCCATTCGGGCGAATATCTGCTTGCCGGCCAGATCGATGCAGCCATCAATCCGGGCAACAGCGGCGGCCCCGTGATCGTGGATGGCAAGATTGCCGGCGTTGTCATGCAGTCGGCCGCAGGCGGTCGCACCGAAGCCCTGGGTTATTTTGTGCCCCCGGATATCCTGCGTCACATGCTGACGGATGCCAGCGATGGCAGCTACGATGGCTTTCCGGACCTGGGGTTCCGCAGTCAGGACCTGGAAAGTCCTGCCGCCAAGGCGGCTTACGGATTGCAGGAAGACCAGAGTGGTGTGCTGGTGATCAAGGTGTTCGATAATTCGCCGGCTGACGGTATCGTGCAGGAAAACGATGTCGTGCTGAGTATTGATGGCGTACCCATTGCCGGAGACAGCACCATCAGCCTCAGCCGCACGCTGCAGACCAACTACAAACACGCGATTGATCTGAAGCAGATCGGCGACGCTGTGGATCTGGTGTTGTCCCGCCACGGCGAGGTGCGCACAGTGACGCTGACGGCTCAGCGTCGCCAGGAAAACTATAGCCTGGTGCGCGGCGAAGAGTTTGATGCCATCCCGGAATACTATATTTACGGGGGCATTCTGTTTGTGCCGCTTAACATGAACCTCATCAAACGCTGGGGCAATGACTGGGGCCGCAGCGCCCCTGTCAACCTGTTGCACGCCCGCAGCCAGTGGAGTTCGCCCGAACGCCGTGAAATGGTGGTGGCCTTGCAGGTGCTGGCGGCCGACGTCAATCTGGGCTATCACGATATTCGCAATCTGATTGTGGAAACGGTCAACGATGAACCGGTGCGCGATTTTTACGATTTCGTCCGGCAGCTGCGCGACAACAATGATGAATTTGTCGTGTTCCGCAGTGACTCTGGCTTCCAGCTGGTGGTTGATCACCATGAAGCGTTGGCCAGTGAAGCTGAGATACTGCAACAATACCGGATTCCGGCGGGTTATTCGGACGGTCTTTTCGAGCAGCCCCGGCTGGTCGCACAATAGCGAGCGATCGGCCGCGACTAGTGAACTGAAGCGCAATCCATCGTATGATGCGCGCTTCAGTTTTTTTATGGTTTTTCATAACGTCCTGCGACGTCTGACGGAGTTCCGGCTGGCGGGCAGGGCGCAGGCAGGTGGAGACAGCACATAAGATGAGTATCAAGTCTGACAGATGGATTCGTGAAATGGCACAAAAGCACGGCATGATCGAGCCGTTTGAGCCAGGACAGGTACGCTACGTGGATGGCAGCAAGGTGATCTCCTATGGCACGTCAAGCTACGGCTACGATGTCCGCTGTGCATCAGAATTCAAGATCTTCACCAATGTGCATACCACCAGTGTGGTCGACCCCAAGAACTTCGATGAAAGCAGTTTTGTCAGTATTGATGAACCCTACTGCATTATCCCGCCAAACTCGTTCGCGCTGGCGCGCACGGTTGAGTATTTCCGTATTCCCAGCGATGTGCTGACGGTCTGCCTGGGCAAATCTACTTACGCCCGCTGTGGCATCATCGTCAATGTCACGCCGCTGGAGCCGGAATGGGAAGGCCATGTCACTTTGGAGTTTTCCAATACCACGACACTGCCAGCGAAGATCTATGCCCACGAAGGTGTTGCGCAGATGCTGTTTTACCAGTCCGATGAGCAGTGCGAAATGACTTACAAACAGCGTGGGGGCAAGTACATGGGACAGACCGGTGTCACCACACCCCGGGTCTGATCTGCCGACGGGCGTCAACGAACCGTCCAGCCCTGCGGGAGCGCGGTCAAATAATTGACCTTGATGCCTCTCTGAATTCGTAAGTTGTTGTAATTGAAATAAATAAATAAGTGGCATAGACATTGCTTTCCTCAGCCTGATACCCGATTAATCATAATCAACAGGATCAGGCAGCCATGGCGCTCTCTCAATTACAATCCGTTCAGCAGATCTCTGGTGCCCGCCGCGAGAAGGACGGAGCCAAGGCGCTGGAGCTTGCCTTCAAGGCATTCAATGAGATCTCCGGTGAATTGTCGCACAGCTACCAGGTGCTGGAAGACCGGGTCCACGACTTGACCCGTGAGCTGGAAGCCGCGAATGTCCAGCGTTTGCGTGAACTGTCGGAAAAAGAGCGCATTGCCCGCCGTCTGCAGAAGCTTTTGCAGTTATTGCCCGGTGGTGTGCTGGTTCTGAATGGCAAAGGCGTGGTCTCCGAATGTAACGAGGCTGCCATTATGCTGCTGGGTGAGCCGCTCACCGGTCTGCCTTGGGTCAATATCATTCGTGATCGTTTTGCGCCGCGCAGTGACGATGGCCATGAAATCTCCCTGAGTAACGGCAAGCGTGTCAGCCTGCTGTCGCGGTCGCTTGAAGAAGAGCCCGGCCAGATCATTCTGATCACTGACCAGACCGAAACCCGTCGTCTGCAACAGCATCTCAGTCGCCACCAGCGCCTGCTGGAAATGGGCAAGATGGTGTCCTCACTGGCTCATCAGATTCGTACACCGCTGTCAGCCGCCATGTTATACGCCGGTAATCTGTCAACGTCTCTGGAAGGCGACCAGAGCCGCAACATCCGTACCCACGAGCGTCTGATGTCCCGACTGCACAACATGGAGCGCCAGGTGCGCGACATGCTGATTTTCGCCCGCGGCGAAGCCGTGCTGGATGAAACGCTGCCGGTGCATCAGATCCTGGACGAAGCCCGGGTCGCGGCAGATGTCATGTTATGTCCGAATTCCCGTCAGGACGCATTGAGCTGCGAGTGGATCAATACCCTCATCGACTGCCAGCTGTCATGTAACAAGGAATCGCTGATCGGCGCGTTGCTGAACCTGCTGGAGAATGCCATCCAGAATGCCGGATCATCGGTCGAGTTGCAGGTGCGTGCAGACAGAGCCACGGACGAGGGGCTGATCCGGCTTTATGTGCAAGACAACGGCCCGGGCATCGATCCCGCCGTGATTGACCAGGTGACAGAGGCTTTTTATACCACGCGGGCGCAAGGCACCGGATTGGGTCTCGCCGTCGCCCAGGTCGTGGCGCGTGCCCATGGCGGCCGCTTTTTCATAGAGAACATCGCGGACAACCAGGCCGGTACCAACCCGTCTGGCGTGCGGGCGGGGTTCATCCTGCCCTGTGTTCACCAACGTCCCCACACCACAGCAACAGGGAGCAGCAAATGAGCAAGGCGAGTATTCTGGTCGTTGAAGATAACTGGGAATTGCGCGAAGCGCTGTGCGATACACTGGAGTATGCCGGTTATCAGGTGCAGGCCACCGAGTCCGGAGAAGCCGCCTTGCAATTGCTGACACAGTCGCGTGTTGACATGGTGATATCGGACATCAATATGGATGGCATGGACGGTCATGAGTTGTTGCAGCAGCTGCGGGCCCGGTTTCCGGTGATGCCAGTGGTGCTGATCACCGCGTTTGGCAGTATCGGCAGTTCGGTTCGTGCCATGCGCGAAGGGGCTGTCGATTACCTGCTGAAACCATTCAAGCCCGAGCAATTGCTGGCCACCGTGGAAAAATATCTGACCCAGAAAGTCACGGGCTCCTCACAGCCGGTGGCAATCGAACCATCCAGTCAACAACTGCTGGGGCTGGCGCAGAAAGTGGCACAGTCAGATGCCACGGTACTGATCTCAGGTGAGAGCGGCACCGGCAAGGAAGTATTGGCGCAATACATACACCAGCAGTCCAAACGCGCCAATGGACCTTTCGTGGCAATCAATTGTGCCGCGATTCCGGAGAACATGCTGGAGGCCACACTGTTTGGTCACGAGAAAGGCTCGTTTACCGGCGCCTATCAGAGCAGCCCGGGCAAGTTCGAGCAGGCCGAGGGTGGCACGATTTTGCTGGACGAAATTTCGGAAATGGATATCGGCCTGCAGGCCAAAATTCTGCGTGTATTGCAGGAGCGGGAAGTTGAGCGCCTGGGTAGCCGCAAGACGTTGCAGCTTGATGTCCGTGTGATTGCCACCACCAACCGGGATTTACGTGCCTGTGTTCGCGAGGGGCGTTTTCGTGAAGACCTGTTCTACCGCCTCAGCGTGTTTCCACTGGCGTGGCAGCCTTTGCGCCACCGGCGACAGGATATTGTGCCGCTGGCCGAGCGACTGCTGCAGCAGCATGCAGCGCGAATGGGGCGGGGCGTGACCACACTTGATGCACGCGCCCGGCAGGAACTGATCAGTCATGACTGGCCCGGCAATGTTCGCGAGTTGGACAATGTGCTGCAACGGGCGCTGATTATTCAGGATGGCAATGTGATCTCTGCGGCGAGCCTGGCGCTGGTGTCAGACACACATCATGATGCGCCCGTGCTGGTCGACACCACAGCGGCCGATACCTGGCAGGCACCGGCAAGCGCCGCGAGCCAGAACAGCAGCGACGCTGATACCCAGGTGCTGGGCAATGACCTCAAGCAGCGCGAATTTGAAATCATTCTGCAGACCTTGAAGAAACAGCGCGGTCGCCGCAAGGAAACCGCAGAAGCATTGGGTGTCAGTGCGAGAACGTTACGTTACAAGCTGGCTCGCATGCGAGACCTGGGTATTAATATTGATTCGCTGGTAAGCGCATAAACACGGAGAATAGCGGATGAATGGTGTAACAGATCGGGTAGATATCAATCAGTTGCTGACTCAGATGCGGGATATCCGCGGGCAGATGCAGGCGCCCAGTATACAGGCGCCAGATCTTGCAGGCGCGGTCGGCGAGGGCCGTGGTGTCGATGGCACCCAGTCATCCGAGCGCGTCGGATTTGCTGACATGCTCAAGAACGCAGTGAATTCTGTCAATGATACGCAGATGCAGTCCAGCGCACTGCAGCGCGCGTTTGAGATGGGTGACCCGGAAGTGGATATCACCCAGGTGATGATACAGATGCAGAAAGCAAGCGTGTCGTTTGAAGCCATGACACAGGTTCGCAACCGCCTGGTCAGTGCATACCAGGACATCATGAACATGCCGATCTGACCTTCATCAGCGGACAGATTTCACTAGCAGGGTAACAACATGGCAACAGCAGAGACGGCACAAACGCAGAACGCACTGGTCCCCGCCGCGGGCGGTGAAGGTTCCGCGTATAACAGTAATTTCATGAAGGGCTTTAATCGGCTGAATCTGGTGCGCCAGGCAGGCCTGATGATTGCGCTGGCAGCCAGTATCGCGCTGGGTTTCTCGGTGGTGCTGTGGTCACAAAATGAAAGTTATCAACCGTTGTATCCCAGCATGCAGGGTTTTGATACCGCCGAACTGGTGCAGGTTATGGATACCGCCAACATACCTTACCGGATTGACCCGGCCTCGGGTGTGCTGCTGGTGCCCTCAGATGCTGTTGATGCCGTGCGCCTGCAGGTAGCCAGCGCCGGTGTTACCCGGGACAACGGGTACGGCTATGAGTTCCTGGATCAGGAGCAAAGCCTGGGCACCAGTCAGTTCATGGAGGCCAATCGTTACAAGCGCAGCATGGAAGGTGAGCTGCAGCGTACCATTACCAGTTTTCGCCACGTTCAGTCGGCGCGCGTTCACCTGGCTACGCCTGAACGTTCGGTGTTCGTCCGCAATAGTCGCAAGCCAACCGCATCGGTATTCCTGGCCCTGCATTCCGGCCGGCAGCTGACCGACAATCAGGTTCAGGCAATCGCCAACCTGGTCGCTTCCAGTGTGCCGGAGATGCTTCCTGAGGATGTCACGGTTGTGGATCAGCAGGGTAATCTGCTGTCCCGAACCGGCGAAAATACCGAGATGATGATGGCGTCAGAGCAGTTTGCCTATGTTCGACGTTATGAGGAAACGCTGGTTGGCCGCGTCAACCGGATTCTGCATCCACTGCTGGGGGCGGGGAAATTCACTGCGGAAGTGGCGGCGGATGTGGATTTCACCCGCACTGAACAGGCTGCGGAGGTCTATAACCCGGACGGCAGCTCGGTACGCAGCGAGCAGTCAATGAACGAAAGGCGCTCTGCGGGGGATGTGATCGCAGGTATTCCAGGTGCCCTGTCCAACCAGCCCCCGAGTGCCGCCACCGCGCCGGAAACACTTGAGGGTGCCAATAACCCGGCGGCCGCAGCGGAGCAGGCCAATGTTCGGACTCAGGAGACGCGTAACTATGAGCTCGACCGGACCATCAGCTACACCAACTACGACCCGGTCTCGGTTCGACGACTTTCTGTCGCCGTGGTGATCGATGAGCCTGTCGGCGAAGGCGTGCAGGGCTGGAGCGCGGAAGATATGGAGCGTATCAGTGCGCTGGTCCGGGATGCAGTCGGCTACAACGCCGAGCGCGGCGATAGTGTGACCGTCATCAACAAGGCTTTCGCCCAGGTTGAAGATATGGCGTCCGACGCCCTGCCTTTCTGGCAGGCCTCCTGGTTCGCGCCTGCGCTGCGACAGGCGGCAGCAGCCCTGTTTGTGCTGATTCTGGTGTTTGGTGTGCTGATGCCGTCGTTAAAACGCTTGACGGCAGCCGGCAGTGCGGGTCGTGCCGGCGCCGGTGCCGGTGATGCGTCAACAGAAGTCGGCTACGCCGACATCAAGGCAGAGCAGAAAATGCAGGAAGACTCGGTGACCCTTAGCGGAGGCGATGATATTCTGCTGGCGGGCCCTGCTGAGAGTTATGAACGGCAATTGGGTGCGATCAAAGGCCTGGTTGCAGAAGACCCGGCGCGTGCGGCGCAGGTCGTGAAAAACTGGATTTCTAACGATGGCTGAGAACAAATCGATGGAGAACACGGCTCGCAACATCAGCTCACTTGAGCGCGCAGCCATCCTGCTAATGAGCATGGGTGAAAAGGATGCTGCCGAAATTCTCAAGCAGATGGGACCCAAGGAAGTGCAAAAGGTCGGTGCGGCCATGTCAGCTTTGAAGTCGGTGTCCCAGGACACTGTATCGTCGGTGCTGAATTCCTTTCTGGGCGAATGCGGCGCGCAGAGCGGCCTTGGGGTTGGCTCGGAGAACTATATCCGCAATATGCTCACTGAAGCGCTGGGCGAGGAACGTGCACGCGGTTTTCTTGACCGCATTTTGTTGGGCGGCTCCAGCTCCGGCATCAACAGTCTGAAATGGATGGACCCGCGCTCGGTGGCAGATGTCATCCGCCAGGAGCATCCGCAGATTCAGGCAGTTGTGCTGAGTTATCTGGAGCCGGACCAGTCCGCCAGTATTCTCGGTAATTTCCCGGAAAAAGTGCGGCTTGAAATCATGATGCGTATCGCCTCACTGGAAAGTGTGCAACCGGAAGCGCTGAAAGAACTCAACCTGATTCTCGAGAAGCAGTTTTCCGGCAAGGGATCAAATCCATCGACGTCAATCGGCGGCAGAAAAACCGCTGCCGAAATCATGAACAACCTCGATGGCGCCGTTGAGCAGGAGTTGATGCAGTCCATCAAGGATGTCGATGAAGACCTGGGCAACCAGATCCAGGATCTGATGTTTGTCTTTGACAATCTCCGTGAAGTGGAAGATCGGGGTATACAGGCGTTGTTACGCGAAGTCTCCTCGGAAGTGCTTATCCTGGCATTGAAGGGCGCCGACGATTTCCTGAAAGAGAAATTTTTCGCCAATATGTCGAAGCGTGCGGCGGAACTGTTGCGTGATGATCTTGAGGCCAAAGGTCCGGTTCGTATCGTTGAAGTTGAAGCAGCGCAGAAAGAGATTCTGGTCGTCGCCCGGCGAATGGCTGACGCTGGCGAAATCCAGCTCGGTGGCGGCGGTGAGGCGATGATCTGATGGGGATAATATGATGCAGCGGCATGTGTTTGATGGCACCACGCGTGTCAGTCAGAGAACTCTGGAAGAGCTTCCGGTCATGCGCTGGATGCCGCCGACCATTGGTGCCGGCGGCAAACTGATTCAGGCTGAGCCCCGTGCCGAATCGACACTGCGCCAGGCTGTTGAACAGAATAGCGGCCGTCAGGATGACGCCGGTGGTCAGTTTCAGCCCAGATCTGCCCCCGTCCCGGCGGCCGATAGCATGCAGTCATATGATCAGGCGCGGGAAGAAGGCCTGTTGTCAGGGCGTCAGGAAGGACTGGAAAAAGGTCTCGAGGAAGGGCGCCGTCAAGGCCATGAAAGGGGCCTGCAGCAGGGGCTGGAAGAAGGCAGAACACAGGGTCTTGAGCAGGGTTACAAGGAAGGCCTGCAACAGGCCGATACCGAACTCAGGCAAACCCTGAAGACCCTTAACAGCGTGATGACACAACTCAGTCATGCCATTAACGAGCAGGATTATCAGCTCGAGAAAGCGCTGCTGGATCTCAGCCGCGAGATTGCCCGCCAGGTAGTGCAGCGCGAGTTGATGATCGACAGCAGTCATATCATGGCGATTGTCCGGCAGGCGCTGGCAACTTTGCCGCCAAGCCGGGACAACGTCCGTATTCTGGTCAACCCGGCTGACCAGCCGCTGGTGCAGCAGGCTGCCGAAGAAGGCGGTGAGAATTGGCGTGTGGTGGCCAATCAGCATGTGGCGCCGGGTGGTTGCCGGGTGGAGACAGATCAAAGCGCCGTTGACTTTACCACCAGCGAGCGATTTTCCCAGGTCATTGAACAGATCGTTCAGCGGCAGTTTGCAGAACAGACGTCAGCTGACGGCGATGACGCCGAAGAAGCCTTTGAGGCAGCACCGGAACCGTTGGTGAAAAAGTCTCGCCATGCACAGGCAGTGGCCAGCAAGCCGGGCCTGGCCGACCAGGCCGCCGCCCTGGCAGAGGACGATGCAGATAAAGCCGGCAGCGCCGGCGCTGAGGTGCTGCCGGCTTCGACAGATGCGCAGCAGGAGCAACCATGAAACCCAGACAGAGCCTGGCACAACGGCTACGGCGCTATCAGCCAGCCACTGACCTGACGGTCAGGCCGGTCATTGTCGGTAAACTGACCCGTGTGGTCGGGCTGACCCTGGAAGCTGTCGGTTGTAACGTGTCACTGGGCAGCCGGTGTCTGGTCAGTCACAGTCATGGCAAGGAAATTGAAGCTGAGGTTGTCGGCTTTGACGGGCCGCGTATCTTTCTGATGCCGCTGTATAGCATTGAAGGCCTGCAGCCGGGCGCCCGTGTGGTGCCGGCACCTGCAGCCCGTCCGTTGTGGGTCGGCGACGGACTGCTGGGCAGGGTACTTGACGGGTTTGGCGAACCGATTGACGGCAAAGGTCCGATCGCAGTCCAGCATTGCCGTGAAGCGCAGCCGGTGCGATCGATCAACCCGCTTAAACGTCAGCCTATCCGTGAGACCCTGGATGTCGGCATCGCTGCCATCAATGGTCTGCTGACGGTAGGGCGCGGCCAGCGTATTGGTCTGTTTGCCGGCAGTGGTGTGGGTAAGAGTGTGCTGCTGGGCATGATGACCCGGTTTACCGAAGCCGACGTCATTGTCGTCGGGCTGATCGGCGAACGAGGCCGGGAGGTGAAGGAGTTCATTGATGAAATTCTGGCTGAGGAAGGTCTGGCCAGATCCGTGGTGGTCGCCTCACCGGCGGATGATTCGCCACTGATGCGATTGCGCGCCGCCATGATTACCACCCGTATCGCCGAAGGTTTTCGTGATCAGGGTAAAGATGTGCTGATGCTGATGGACTCACTGACACGCTATGCCATGGCGCAGCGGGAAATAGCGCTGGCCATCGGCGAACCGCCGGCTACCAAGGGGTATCCGCCTTCAGTGTTTGCCCGTATTCCGCAACTGGTGGAACGCGCCGGCAATGCAGACAGCGGCGAGGGCACGATCACGGCATTTTATACCGTGCTCACCGAAGGTGATGACCAGCAGGACCCGGTCGCCGATTCTGCGCGGGCCATTCTCGATGGTCACGTTGTGTTGTCGCGGATGCTGGCCGAACAGGGCCACTATCCGGCGATCGACATTGAGGCGTCCATCAGCCGGGTTATGCCGGCTGTTGTTGGCGCCGATCACCTTGCCAAGGCCCAGTTGTTCAAGCGGGTATATTCGCGTTATCAGCAGAGCCGGGATCTGATCAGTGTCGGCGCCTATACCATGGGCTCTGACAAGGATATCGATTTTGCCATTGAAAGGATGCCGCATCTTCGCCAGTTCCTGCAGCAGGGCCTCACTGAAAAAGTCAGCCTGGCAGATGCCGCGCAGCGCCTGGGCAAAGCGATTTCGCCGGTATCCGGGCGCCCCATGCCGGGTGCTGCCGGCAGCGCCAGCAACCCTGGCAATGTCACGCAACTGCAGCCCAGGACCACGCTGGGCGGCAGTGAACGGGGTGGCCAGCCGGACAGGCAATCAGGTAGTGCTTCTTGAACCGGGTAAAACGCATGCTCCCGGTACTGCGACTGGCAGAGCTGGAGGCGAACAAGGCCGGTCAGGCGCTGGCAATGATCCAGCAGCGTATTCAGGTCGAGGATAACAAACTCTCCCAGCTTCAATCATATCAGCAGGATTACCGGCAACAGATGCAGGTGTCGGGTCAGGCGGGCATGACGGTTGAACGGTTACGTCTTTTTGATGGTTTTCATCAGCAACTCGATCGGGCCATCAATCATCAGCGTGATCTTATTGTGCATATGCAAAAGGATCAGGAACGGGTGCGTGACCATTGGCGCCAACTTGATATACGCCACAAAAGCCTGGAAAAAATGATCGAGCGGCTGCAGCGGGAAGCTGACGTACAACAGGCCCGCAACGAGCAGCGTAATCACGATGAGTTTGCGCGCCGTCGTCCCGAGGGATCAAACTGGTCCTGACAGCATTTACACGGGTTCCTTCCTAACTGGCAGGTTTCTTGCTGAGTCTTCTGCAGAGTCAATATCCAGGGCCGCGGCGGTCTTGGGCAAAGGCGATCATACAGAGGATTCAGAAAATGTTGCTCCCCGTCGATTTGATGTCTCTTGTCGGTGCTGGTACTGGTGTTGGTGTGGGTGCCGGTACCGGGGTCGGTTCATCATCAGGCAATACCCGGGAGGGAAATAATGGCGCTGACAGTCCGGGATCATCATGGCTGCTGACAGCCGATATGGACAGCTCGTCGGAATCAGGTAAGGAGCTGATAAACCAAATATTTCGATCCTATAACAATGATGGTGAGGCCAACCCGGTCGCGCGCTTCGCGGCGGATCTGCAGGCGTTGCTGCATACCCATGGCGTCTCGCTGACGGGAGCCAGTTCGCTGACGACTGACAGTTCGCTGACGCCGGAAACAATCACCCTGGCCACAGGGCCGGACGGTGTTGAATCCGCAGGGGCGGCATGGAGTGTCGATGAACTGTTACAAATGTCGATGAACACCGTCGCAGGCGGAAACAGTTTGCCACTGGGCGACCAAACTTTGCCGGTTGTGTTGAGCAACTGGCTGGCCGCATTGACGAGCTCTGCTCCGGCTACGCCGGCGGATGCTGACACAAGTACGATGAACCCGGGTGCAAGCACGACCCTGGCTGCGAATCTGCTCGCTGACGCTATCAGCGCTGCCACCAAGCCGCCCTCCAGTAACGTGGTGGCCGGGGCAGTGACCCTGGCAGTGGCTGACGGTGAGCTGCAGTCCGTGCCTGTCGCGTCGGGCAGCACAGCCAAGGACGGCGTGAGTGGGGCCGCCCTGGCTGCAGTTGATGCGACCACCCTTGCAAACGTGCCGGCACAGACTGGCAGCGACGCTGACCCGCTGACAGCTGAGCTGCCACCCCGGATAGCCGTCAGCAGTAATCCGGGCTCTGATCAGGACATGGCGTTGCGCTCGGCCCTGATGGATGATGCCAATCGCCAGGCCGCCGAAGCCGGGCAGCTTAATCCTGGCCCTCACAAAGCCAGCGCTGATGCCGCCAATGTCAGTGCGTTCAGATCCATTCAGGTCAGTGCACAGGCTGCCGGCGAACTGACCGGTATGGCCAGCGACGGCCTGGGCAGTCAGCCAGAGCCAGGCAGAGCGGGGACATTGCAGGAGCGGACGCAGGGACTCAGTGGTCAATGGGCGGCAGCAGTGGCCGGCGCCAGCAGTGACACCGCGGCGTCGTCAAGTTCAGCCCAGCTGTTTAATTCGACAGATGGCAGTACTGCGGTGAATCGTGCCGATCAGCGCATGTTTGCGACCGAAGCCGCGCAGCAGGCGCAGTCACAGGCCGCCCAGCAAACGGCAACACGCACCACCGAGGGCTTGCCCAGGTTCGCCATGGACACCGGTTTTGGTCAACAGGGCTGGCCAGACAGTCTGGGGCGACAGTTGCTGGTGATGAGCAGTCAGGGTATCTCTTCTGCGCAGATCCGGCTTGACCCGCCGGAGCTGGGAAGCCTGACGGTCAAGGTTCAGATATCCGCCGATCAGCAGGCCAGTGTCAGTTTTGTCAGCCAGCACGCGTTGGTCCGTGACGCTCTGGAACAGCAGCTCAATCGGCTCCAGGACCTGTTCAGGGATCAGGGGCTGAATCTTCAGGACGTGTCTGTCTCAGACCAGTCACCGCAGCAGCGCGAGGGGCAGGAGCAGGGGCAACAGGGCAGGGGTCGGGACGCCGGCGCTGGTGAGCAGGACCCGACAGCTGCAGAACCGGTGTTGATGCGCTCCGAGTCGCTGATCGATTTCTACGCGTGATCAAGGCGCGGGCTGTCCGTGACGCTGACCTTTGTCTCTGGGGAAGCGTCAATCAGCCGTCTCACCGGGCAGCGCCGAGTGCTTGGCAGCGTCACTAAATTGGCGAATGCCCTGGGTCACTGTTCTGTATATAATTGATTCCTAATAAGTTATAAACTTATTTTGAGAGTGGCACAAGCTTTGCTTCTGCCATAGTGACTTAAGAAACAACCAGCGTGGTTGGTGGCGGGAAAGATTGATATGGCTGATGAAGAAGGCGTACCGGTTGCGAGCGGTAAAAAAGGGTTGCTCATCGGCATTATCGCCGTGGTGGTGCTGGCGGCTGTGGGTGGTGCTGCCTGGTACTTCCTGATGGGCAGCGATGAGGAAGCGGCTGTCGATCCGGAGGCAGTGGCGGCGGCGCCCCCGGCCGCGCCGGTGCAATACCTGGAGTTGACGCCAGCGTTTATCGTCAACTTTCCGCATCAGGGGCGGCAACGCTTCATGCAGGCGACAGTCACGGTCATGAGCCGTGATGCGGAAGCACTGCAGGCGCTTACCCAGCACATGCCGGTAATCCGTCACAATCTGATCAACCTGATGAGCGCACAGTTGATCCTGGTGTTTGAAAATCCCGCCGGTATCGAGCAACTGCGACAGATGGCAACCGATGAAGTCAACCAGGTTCTGCGGCGCGAAATAGGCCGTGATGGTATCGAACAACTGTTGTTCACCAACTTTGTCATGCAGTAGTCAATCGGGGACATACTGATGCAGGATTTGTTATCACAAGACGAAATTGATGCGCTTTTGCATGGCGTTGATGACGGCGCTGTTGACACTGACATGGATGATGATCCGTCGTCAGTTCGCTCCTACGACCTGACCAGTCAGGACCGTATTGTCCGTGGTCGCATGCCGACCCTGGAGATGATCAACGAACGTTTTGCGCGTTACACCCGCATCAGCCTGTTCAATTTGCTGCGCCGAACCGCCGATGTGTCATTGGGCGGCGTGCAGATTACCAAGTTCGGTGAATACCTGCATACACTCTATGTCCCTACCAGCCTTAATCTGGTCAAGTTTCGTCCGCTGCGTGGCACGGCACTGATCGTGCTTGACGCCAAACTGGTTTTTAAACTGGTTGACAACTATTTTGGCGGTGATGGACGTCATGCAAAAATTGAAGGCCGGGAGTTTACGCCGACCGAGTTACGTGTCGTGCAGATGGTACTGAACCAGATATTCACGGACCTGGGAGAGGCGTGGCGAAACGTCTACAAATTGGAGTTTGATCATCTGCGCTCAGAAGTGAATCCGTCAATGGCGAATATCGTCAGTCCCAGCGAAGTCGTGGTGGTCAGCAGCTTTCATATTGAGCTGGACGGTGGCGGCGGTGATATACACATCACCCAGCCATACTCGATGATCGAGCCAATCCGCGATCTGCTGGATGCTGGCATGCAAAGCGATGTGGATGAACACGACGAACGTTGGGGCAAAGCACTCAAGGAGCAGATCAAGGATGCAACTGTCGAGTTCAGCTGTAATCTGTTTGACAGAAAAATAACCCTGCGCGACGTCGTCGATCTCGAGGCAGGCGATGTCATCCCGGTTGAAATGCCGGAAACGGTCGTGCTCAAGGCAAACGGTATTCCCATGTTCGAAACGCGGCTGGGTACATCGAACGGAAATCTGGCGTTGCGCATCGAAGGTGTGCATCGCGAACGCGAAGCGTAAATGAAGTTAACACACGAACAAAGCGTGCGGAGGGGAACAAGGTGAGTAAAGACGATCAGGCCATGGCTGATGAATGGGCAGCCGCAATGGAAGAAGACAAACAGCCGGGCAAGGACGTTGCGGACAGTGGCAAATCCGAAGGCAAAGCCGGATCACCGGACCTTGACGTTATTCTGGATATACCCGTGAGGATTTCCATGGAGGTGGGCAGTACCGCCATCACCATCCGCAATCTGTTGCAACTCAATCAGGGATCCGTCATCGAACTGGACCGGCTGGCAGGTGAGCCCCTGGACGTGCTGGTCAACGGCACGCTCATCGCGCACGGCGAAGTCGTTGTCGTCAACGATAAATTCGGTATCCGCATGACCGACGTCATCAGCCCGTCAGAACGTATCAAAAAACTCCGCTGATTCCTTGCTCAGCATTCAGTCATTCCCGCTGGGATGCCTGCCACGGCACCCAGCACCCGTGAAACGCCCGGACATTACTCATGGCAGAATCAGCTTCATTGGTTAACGCAGCCCGGCAGGGTGCGGAAGAAGGTGCCACACAGGGCGCGATGTTCGCCGGTGGCTCGGATGCCATCGTGCAGACAGCAATCTGGTTGCTGGTCATCGTCGGGCTCATTCTGCTACTGGCGTGGGGGGTGCGACGCTTCACCAATATCGGCCCCAAAAGCGCGGGTGCGATGCGCGTCCTGAGTGCGCTGCCGGTAGGCAATCGGGAACGCATTGCCCTGGTGCAGGTAGGTGACAAACAATTATTGATTGGTGTGGCGCCCGGTCACGTCAGTACCCTGCATGTTTTCGAAGACAATGTGGCGGTCCAGGCCACCGCCGCGCCGTATGCTCGGCCCGGTGAAACACCGGCTCGTGGTTTCGGCCAGGTGCTCCGAAACACGCTGCGGTCAACCGGCAGTCCTGATGGCAGGGAATCACACTGATGCAACGCTCACGCTTTTTTGTCCTGCTGGTGCTGTTGCTTCAACTCGGACTGGTCGCGCCGGTGACCGCCCAGCCAGACACCACGCAAACCACCACGCTGCAGGAAAGTCTGCTGGGGGGTGACAACCTGAGCAGTGGCATTCCGGCGTTGTCGGTCACCACTGACGCAGACGGCAACCAGCGTTACTCGGTGACTCTGCAGATTTTGGCGATCATGACGGCGCTGACGTTATTGCCGGCACTGGCCATGATGATGACATCGTTCACGCGGATTATTGTTGTGTTTGCGATTCTGCGACAGGCGCTGGGGTTGCAACAGACACCCTCGAATCAGATTCTGCTGGGGCTGGCACTGTTTCTGTCGATCTTCATCATGACGCCGGTGTTTCAGCAGGTTAATGAAAACGCATTACAGCCCTACATCAATGAAGAGATCAGTGTGCAGGAGGCTCTCGATCAGGCTGAAGGGCCGTTCCGTCAGTTCATGGCTGCGCAAACCCGCGAAACAGATCTTCAGCTGTTCCTGGATCTGGCCGACGCCGGTCCTGTCAATGGCATCGACGAGGTACCGATGACGGTGCTGATACCGGCATTTGTAACCAGTGAGTTGAAAACAGCATTTCAGATAGGCTTTCTGTTGTTTATTCCGTTTCTGGTCATCGACCTGGTGGTGGCCAGTGTCTTGATGGCCATGGGTATGATGATGCTGTCCCCCATCATCATTTCGTTGCCATTCAAGATCATGTTGTTTGTTCTGGTGGATGGTTGGGCCATGATTATTGGCACACTCGCCATGAGTTTCGGAGTATGAGTCGATGACACCTGATGTTGCTGTCAATATCTGGCGCGAAGCCATGTGGCTGATTGTGTTGCTGGTGGCGGTTATCGTCATGCCCAGTTTGTTGGTCGGCCTGGTGATCAGTACTTTTCAGGCAGCGACGCAGATCAATGAGCAGACACTGAGCTTTTTGCCCAGGCTGCTGATCACACTGGTTGTCATCATTACTACCGGCCCGTGGTTGCTCCGGCGCATCATGGAGTTCACCGAACAACTGGTACTCAGCATACCCATGTTGGTCGGGTAGGGGCCGTGCTGGAGTTCACCGATGCGCAGATAGGCGGGCTGGTCGGCAGCTTCCTGTGGCCATTGTTTCGTATCATGGGTTTTTTTCTGGCGGCACCGGTCCTGGGGTCCAATTTTGTCCCCATTCGTGTGCGTCTGATTCTGGCGGTGGCGGTGTCCATTCTGGTGGCGCCAACATTGCCGCCAGTGCCCGCCTTCGAGGGCCTGTCGCTGACCGTGATGATCATTGTCATGCAGCAGCTCCTGATTGGTGTTGCGCTGGGGTTCTTCCTGCAAATGCTGTTTCAGATATTTGTGCTGCTGGGCCAGATGATTGCCATGCAAATGGGCCTGGGCTTTGCGTCGATGGTCGACCCGGCCAATGGTGTCAATGTTGCCATCGTCAGTACGTTTTATCTGATGTTCGTGACTGTTTTGTTCATCACCTTTGATGGGCACCTGGTCATGATCGAAGTGATCGCGGACAGTTTTGAGCAGGTGCCGATCGCGACCACAGGCCTGGATGTGGATGTCTATTACCAATTGATCAGCACTATCAGTTGGGTATTTTCCAGTGCCGTGCTATTGGCGCTGCCGGCGCTGACAGCCCTGCTGATCACCAATTTCGCCTTTGGCATCATGACCCGGGCGGCGCCGGAGATGAATATATTTGCCTTGGGTTTTCCCATCGCATTGATGTTTGGTTTGTTTGTGATCTGGCTGAGCATGGGATTCTTCCTTGATGCAGCCGCCAGTATTTTTAATGAGATGTTCATCCGGTTACGTGACCTGCTGAACTGACACGCCCCATCTTAAACTTCAGCTCACCAGTGGGCAGAGAGCGTCATGGCAGAACAGGATTCTTCGGCGGAAAAAACCCAGGAACCCACCCCCAAACGGCTTGAAAAAGCCCGTGAGGATGGTGATACCGTCCGTTCGAAAGAGCTGAATACCATGGCTATTCTGATGGCGGGCTCGGCCTCACTGTTAATGTTCGGCGGGTACATGATCCAGGCGCTTGTAGGCCTGATGAACCTCAATTTTGTGCTTGAGCGAGAACAGGTTTTTGATACCAGCGCCATGTTGAGCCACCTTTACGCATCGGCCATGCAGGGGCTGCGCTCCCTGATGCCTGTCTTTGGCGTGCTGCTGGTCGCCGCCATACTGGGGCCCATCGGCCTGGGTGGCTGGAACATGAGCATGAAAGCCGTGATGCCCAAGGCCAACCGCATGAATCCCATGTCAGGCCTGGGACGCATGTTCGGTCCGAAGGCGCTGATGGAGCTGGCGAAGGCAGCCGCCAAAGTGTTGGTCGTTGCCGCCATCGCTCTGATTATCCTGGCGGTCAGCTGGCAGCGTATATTAAGAATGATGGCGGAACCGGTGTTGCCTGCCATGGCAGATGCGTTGATTATTATCGGCTGGTCAGTGCTGGCCATGTCCTGCGCGATGATCCTGATCACTATTGTTGATATTCCGTTTCAGATTCATTCCCATACCCAGAAGTTGCGCATGACCTTTCAGGAGGTCAAGGACGAGATGAAGGATACGGAGGGCAAGCCGGAGGTCAAACAGAAGATCCGGCAGCTGCAGTATCAGATGGCGCAAAACAAGATGCTGTCCGGTCTGCCCGAGGCCGACGTCATTGTCACCAACCCGCAACATTACGCGGTGGCGCTGAAATACCAGCAGGGCGCCAGCTCTGCGCCGGTGATGATCGGTAAAGGTATCGACTTTATGGCACTGCGCATTCGGGAAGTAGCCAGGGAACACGATATCCCCATCGTTGAATCGCCAGTCCTGGCTCGTGCCATCTATTACAACACCGACCTCGACCAGGAAATCCCGGAAGGACTGTACAAAGCTGTTGCTCAGGTTTTGGCGTATGTCTTCCAGTTACGTCAATACCGTCACCGGGGCGGCCGGCCGCCCGTGCTGGCCGATGATCTGCCGATCCCCGAGGACCTGCAGCACGATTGATGTGCGGTCAGACAAATAATCCGGCAATTTCTGCAGAATGTGCACGACTCTTGCAATACCTTCCCGGCAGGACAAAAAAGACCCAGACACGACTTGATGCGTCAATAAAGCGTCAGGATTTTGGACAAAGCGTCTGTTCGCTGACGGCATACCGTTGTCAGCGATGATGTCCTCACTGAATTTTGACTACCACACCGGATTGGTAAGCGATCTATGTTGAATTTAAGCGGCAATCTGAACAGAGCTACGCTGGCGACCAATGCCCGTAATCTGACAGAAGGTAATCTCGGGATTCCGATTTTGCTGCTGGTGATTCTGGCAATGATGACATTGCCCATCCCGCCGATTCTTCTCGATGTCTTTTTTACCTTCAATATCACCATCGCTCTGGTGGTGTTATGCGTGGCTGTCTATGCCATGCGGCCGCTGGATTTTGCGGTGTTCCCCACTATATTGCTGGTCTCAACCCTGCTGCGCCTGGCGCTTAACGTTGCCTCCACGCGGGTCGTGCTGCTGAATGGCCATGAGGGCGGCGCGGCTGCGGGCAAGGTTATTGAGTCATTTGGTGAAGTGGTGATCGGTGGCAACTACGCCGTGGGCCTGATTGTGTTCCTGATCCTGATCATCATCAACTTCGTTGTGGTGACCAAAGGTGCCGGTCGAATTGCCGAGGTCAGTGCCCGGTTCACCCTGGATGCGATGCCCGGAAAACAGATGGCGGTTGATGCCGACCTGAATGCCGGCATTATCGATCAGGAACAGGCGCGTGTGCGGCGTCAGGATATTACCCAGGAAGCCGACTTCTATGGGGCCATGGATGGTGCCAGTAAATTTGTTAAAGGGGATGCCATTGCCGGCATTCTGATCCTGGTCATCAACATGGTGGGCGGTCTGGCAATCGGCATGATGCAGCACAGTCTGGATTTTGCGACAGCGACTGAGCGCTATGCCCTGCTGACCATTGGTGACGGTCTGGTCGCCCAGATTCCCGCGCTGGTATTGTCCACGGCGGCCGCCATCATGGTCACCCGTAACAATAACGCTGAAATGATGGGCTCGCAGGTGATCAGCCAGATGTTTGCCACGCCCCGGTCGCTGGGCATTGCCGCCATGGTGCTGTTCGTCATGGGCATTGTGCCCGGCATGCCACACCTGGCATTTCTGTCACTGGCGCTGGCTGCCGCTGCCGGCTCCATGGCCATTTATCTGCGTCAGCAACGCGACGCCACCGCGGTTGACGATGCCGCGACCGCTGACAAAACCGCCCAGGAGGAAAAGACCGCCACCGAGCAACAGGAGCTGGGCTGGGGCGATGTGACGCCGGTGGATGTCGTTGGGCTTGAGGTCGGTTACCGACTGATTCCACTGGTAGACAAAAACCAGGGGGGGCAGTTACTTGCGCGCATCAAGGGGATCCGCAAAAAACTGTCGCAGGAACTCGGCTTTCTGGTGCCCTCTGTGCATATTCGCGACAACCTCGATCTGCAGCCCAATGAGTACCGGATCAATCTGATGGGGGTCAATATCGGAGGCGCGGAGATATACCCCGAACGCGAAATGGCCATCAACCCGGGCCAGGTCTATGGCAAAGCGCAGGGCATCGCGACCAAGGATCCTGCGTTTGGCCTTGATGCACTCTGGATTGAACCGTCTCAGCGCGATCAGGTGCAGTCGCTGGGTTATACCGTGGTAGATGCCAGCACGGTGGTTGCGACACATATGAATACGCTGTTGCACAAGCACGCCCATGAATTGCTGGGACATGACGAAGTGCATGAACTGCTGCGGATTCTGGGCAAGTCGTCGAAAAAGCTGGCTGAGGAACTGCCCGCGCAGCTTAATGGCAATATTTTGCGCAAAGTCCTGCAGAACCTCCTGCATGAAGGTATCCCCGTCAAAGATATGCGCAGTATCGGCGAAGCATTGGCGTCTGCGGCTGGCAGGAGTCAAGATCCCGTCGCGTTGACCGCAGCGGTACGTGTCGCCCTGGCACGCGTCATCGTCCAGGGGATCTATGGTAACAAGGCTGAGTTGCCGGTTATCACGCTCGACCCAACACTGGAACAGATATTGCTTAAAGCTGTACAGCAAAGCGCACAGCATCAGAAGGACGGTTTCGTTGACGATAGCGTGGTGATTGAGCCGGGTATCGCCGAAAGGCTGCAGCAATCTCTGGTGCAGGCGGCACAGCGGCAGGAAATTGCCGGCAATCCGGCAGTGCTGTTGGTGGGTGCGCCACTAAGGCCCCTGCTGAGCCGCTTTGTCAGATTCACCCTGTCAGGTGTCAAGGTGCTGTCCTACCAGGAAATACCGGACAACAAACAGATTACGATTGTGGCAACGATCGGACAGTAACGGTCGTTGGTCGGAACAACAGCAACAACGATAAATGAGGAGCAAAAATGCAGCTTAAGAAGATCCTGGCCAAAGATATGCGCCACGCATTGTTACAGGTGCGCGAGGAACTCGGCGACGACGCTGCCATTTTATCGACGCGCAGCCTCGCGACAGGCGGCGTTGAAGTTATTGCAACCCTGAGTCCGGCGCCGGCGGCCAAGAAGGAAGCCGTTGACGCGATGGTTGCGCAGCCCTCTGCCAGCAAAGCGGAAATCGGCGCCATGCGTAATGAGTTGCACAGCATCCGCACGTTGCTCCAGCAGCGCCTCAATGGCCTGGCCTGGGAACAGTTCAGTAGCCAGTCACCCTTGCAGGCGGTGATCTGGGAACGCTTGTCTGCCATGGGTGTGCCAGGGTTCCTGAGCCGCCAATTGCTGGGGTCAGTCAAACCCGGCAAAACGCTGGATCAGGTCTGGAAACAGGTATTGAGTGGCATGGTCAGGGCACTGCCGGTCATGGGTCATGATCCGGTAGAGAAGGGCGGTGTCTTCGCGTTCCTGGGCCCAACCGGTGCCGGGAAAACCACCACCATCGCCAAGCTTGCCACGCGCTATGTGTTGCAGCATGGTCCGCAGGATGTTGCGCTGGTGACCACCGACAGCTTCCGCCTGGCGGCACACGAACAGCTGCGCACACTTGGCCGGATATTGGGCGTCAGCGTCAGAATTGTGGATAATCAGCATTCACTGGACGACACGCTGGACAGTCTCGGTCACAAGAAGCTGGTGCTCGTTGATACCGCGGGCCTGCCATCCCACCATCCAGAGCAGCAGCGTCAATTGACCCTGCTCCGCGAACAGCCGTATGTTCGCAAATGGCTTGTGTTGCCGGCCACAAGCCAGGCGCAGGTCTTGCGGGCAGCGTGGAAAACCTGTTCGACGGCAGATGTTTCTGCGTGTATTCTCACACACCTGGACGAGGCGTGTGTGCTGGGGGATGCGCTGGCGTTAACAATAGAATACGATTTGCCGGTGGTGTATGAAACATTCGGGCAGTCGATTCCGGATGACATCGCCCTGGCGCAGGCACAGGCGCTGGTCAAGCGCGCCGTGGCACTGGGTCGCCGACAAGCGGCCGTGCCTGTGGAAAAAGAACGACTGATGACAGAATACGGCAGTCAGTCGCCGATGGAACTGCGTGTCGCGGGCCTGAATTAGCAGGCTGGCACAGGCGGCCGGCATTAACAGTTGGGGAGAACACAGGGAATGCATCCCATTCAAGTACTTGCGGTGACCGGTGGTAAAGGCGGCGTAGGTAAAACCAGTATTTCGGTTAATCTCAGCCTGGCCCTCGCGCAGCTGGACAAACGGGTCGTGCTGATGGATGCTGACCTTGGGCTGGCCAATGTTGATATTCTGTTGGGTATCAAGGCGCAGCGGACGATTGCTGACGTGCTGTCCGGGGAGTGCGGCCTGCGTGATATCATGGTGTCATCGCATGGTATTCAGGTCATTCCCGCGTCTTCCGGGGTGCAATCCCTGGTTACCATGGGGCCCAATCAGCATGCCGGCATCGTTCATGCCTTCAGCGACCTTGCTGATGAACTGGATGTGCTGGTCATTGATACCGCTGCCGGTATTTCGGACTCGGTTGTCAGTTTTGTGCGCGCTGCCCAGGAAGTGCTGGTCGTGGTCTGCGATGAACCTTCGTCAATGACAGATGCCTATGCGCTGATCAAACTGCTGAATCGGGACTGTCATTTGCAGGACTTCCGGATCGTCGCCAATATGACAAGATCCGCTGATGAAGGGCGGAGTATGTTTAATCGCTTTGCGGGTGTCGCCGGTCGCTTTCTGGATGTCAACCTGCGTTATGCTGGCGATATTCCCTACGATGAAACGCTGCGCAAAGCAGTCCAACGGCAAAGACCTACGCTGGACGCCTATCCCGGCAGCAAGGCGGCCGGTGCGTACCGCAGGCTGGCAAAAGAAGTCAGTCAGTGGCCAGTGAGGACCCAGGCCAGTGGACAGATGGAGTTTTTTGTAGAAAGACTCGTGCAGGGCATGTCCTGAACAGGACTCAACGGGATTGTTTATGACATCAGCAACAGGTGCCTCAGTCTATCAGGACGTGCAAGCCACCAGCATGAATGAGCTGGTTGTGCAGCATGCGCCACTGGTCAAGCGGATTGCGCATCACCTGTTGATGCGTATGCCATCCAGCGTGCAACTTGATGATCTGATACAGTCCGGCATGATCGGTCTGCTTGAAGCGGCCAGTAAATACGATGTGTCCAAAGGCGCCAGCTTTGAAACCTATGCCGGCATCCGCATACGCGGTGCCATGCTCGACGAGATTCGTCGGGGGGACTGGGCGCCACGGTCAGTGCATCGCAAATCCCGTGAAGTTGCCGCGGCGGTAAAATCGGTGGAGATGCGCACCGGCAGCGATGCCAAGGATCACGAGGTAGCCGAAGAGCTCGGTATCGATCTGGAAACCTACTACACCATTTTGCAGGATGCCTCGGGCAGCCGCCTGTTCAGTTTCGATGATCTGACCGAGGGCGGTGATGACTCTGCATTGGAAGCAGCTTCAGGAGAGATCTCCGGACCGGCCGATGAGCTTCAGGAAGAGGACTTCCGTTTACATCTGGCGGAGGCGATTGAGGGGCTGCCGGAACGTGAAAAACTGGTTCTGGCACTCTACTACGATGAAGAACTCAACCTGAAAGAGATCGGGGAGGTGCTCGGCGTCAGCGAGTCCCGCATCAGTCAGATACACAGTCAGGCCGCTCTGCGGCTGCGCGCCCGCCTGCAGGAGTGGCGTTGAATCCGGTTGCTGCCGGGTTCCCCGAAGACATCGTCTCTGGGCTATAATGCCCATCTTCTGAATTTATTTCCTGATAACGCTAAATTTTTTTACCTTTCAAGCGATAACCCTCTAGGGAGATACCGTGCCGGGTGGCGCCTATCCCCAGGTTGAGCTCATGACGTGGAGGCGGTTTTGGACAAGAACATGAAAATACTCATTGTTGATGATTTCTCAACAATGCGTCGCATTATCAAGAACCTGTTGCGAGATCTGGGATTTACCAATACCGCCGAGGCAGATGACGGCAGTTCCGCCTTGCCGATGCTGGAAAATGGCCAGTTCGACTTTCTGATAACAGACTGGAACATGCCGGGGATGACCGGTATTGATCTGTTGAAGGCGTGCCGCGCCAGCGAAAAGCTGAAGACGCTGCCCATTCTGATGGTAACGGCTGAGGCCAAACGCGATCAGATTATCGCGGCGGCCCAGGCCGGTGTGAATGGGTATGTCGTCAAGCCGTTTACGGCAGCGGCTCTGCAGGAGAAGATCGAGAAGATCTTTGAGCGCATCGACGCCAATCAGTGAAGGAAAGCGCAAATGTCAGATAAAAACGACAATGCACTGGCAAAAGCAGGCAATGCCGCGCGGGACGCAGAGACAGCGGAACTGGCTGCGGCGGGTGCGAAAAGTTTTACCGATGCCTTGCTGGCACGCAAGCAGGTTTTGCTGGAAGCCCTGCAACGAGGCGACATGGGGGCAGTTGCCGATCATATCCATCAGATCAACCACGCCCGCGATGAAACACTGTACTTCGAAGTCGGCCGTTTGACGCGTGCGCTGCACAATGCCCTGCGCGACTTTCATCTGGAAATTGGCCTGCACAGCAATGCCGAAGTGAAACATGAGCTGTCGGAAATGGCGGATGCACGAAGCCGGCTCAGTTACGTTATTGCCATGACGGAAGATGCAGCCAACCAGACCATGGACCGTGTGGATGAAGCTGCACCCATGCTGCAGAAGCTGGTCGACGAAAGTGAGGCAATCCGCAAAGACTGGCAGGTGTTCCAGGCACAGAGCAGCGATTCGGGTGCGCAATCAAAGGCACTGATGGAGCGCGTACAGCAGTTTCTGCAGCGCATCAGCAGTGACGGGCAGGGTATCCACAGCCGGCTCACTGACATACTGATGGCTCAGGGGTATCAGGATCTCAGTGGCCAGGTGATCAAACGTGTCATAGAACTGGTCAGCGATGTCGAACAAAGTCTGGTGCGCCTGGTCAAACTGGCCAGCAATGTAGAAGAGGTTGCCGGTATCAAACGGCCGGCCAATGACACCAGGGCAGAGCGTGATGAAAAGCAACGTATTCAGGCTGAAGGTCCACAAATTAATCAGCAGAAAAATCAGGATGTGATGTCAGGCCAGGACGATGTCGATGACTTATTGTCCAGCCTTGGGTTTTGACTCACGCAACAGCACGAGGCTGATGACGTTGAATCGCAGAGGAACAGCAACATGAGTTTTTTTGATGACGAAGAGATTCTGGAAGACTTCCTGGTTGAGGCCGGGGAGATTCTCGAACAGCTCTCTGAACAACTTGTGCAGCTGGAGAAACAGCCGGAAGACAAGAATCTTTTGAATGCAATTTTTCGTGGTTTCCACACCGTAAAGGGTGGTGCCGGATTTTTGCAGCTGACGCCGATGGTGGATTGCTGCCATGTCACCGAAAACCTGTTTGACAACCTGCGCAACGGAAAGCGCCAGGTAACGCCGGAATTGATGGATATCGTCCTGCAGGCACTGGACGCGGTGAACAACATGTTTGCCCAGATCAAGGAGCGCATGCCGCCGGAGCCGGCCAGCGATGAACTGCTGCAGGCATTGCAGGTTCTGGCCAATGGTGATGACCTGGCAGGCAAAGGCACACAGGCGCACGATTTGTCGGTGGCCTCGCGCGCGACTGCCAATGACGCTGTTGCTGCTGAAGCAGACAGCGGCAGCGACGACATGACTGATGAGGAATTCGATCAGCTGTTGGCAGCGCTGGATTCGGCGGATTTTGAATCTGAAGCCGAGAATCGCGCCAGCGCACCGGTTGAGTCCGCTGCCGGCGCTGATGACGAAATCACCGACGATGAGTTCGAGGCACTGCTCGATCAGCTGCAGGGCGCGTCAGCGGATCAAGAGCCCTCAGCGGATCAAGAGCCCTCAGCGGGCAAAGAGCCCTCAGCGAATAAAGAGCCCTCAGCGGGCAAAGAGCCTTCAGCGGATAAAGAGCCCGCAGCAAAATCCAGTGACGACATTACCGAGGACGAGTTCGAGGCTCTGCTCGACCAACTACAAAGTGGTTCAAAAACGTCTCCTGAAAGCGCCGATGCTCCCCCGGACACGCCTAAGCCGGTACTGAAAGCAGAGTCTGACCCAGGTGCCACCCAGGCCCCCAATGCAGCGTCCAGCTCTACACCCAATGCAGCACCCGGGCCCGCTGCCATCGACCAGGCGCCGGTGGCTGAGACGACTGTTCGGGTGGACACACGCCGGCTCGATGACATCATGAACATGGTTGGTGAGCTGGTTCTGGTCAGAAATCGGCTGGTCAGAATTGGTTCGACAGCAGCAGACGAAATGCTGTCCAAGGCCGTGGCAAACCTGGACGTGGTCACCGCCGACCTGCAGACATCGGTTATGAAAACCCGGATGCAGCCTATCAAGAAAGTATTCGGGCGTTTCCCCAGGGTCGTAAGAGACCTGGCGCGCAGCCTGAAGAAGGATGTTGTACTGGAGCTGCATGGCGAAGACACTGACCTTGACAAGAATCTTGTGGAGGCCCTGGCGGACCCGCTTGTTCACCTGGTCAGAAATGCGGTGGATCATGGTATTGAGACGCCGGACAAGCGCGAAGCCGGTGGCAAACCGCGGCAGGGTACTATTCTGCTCGCTGCGGAACAGGAAGGTGATCACATATTATTGACCATCAGCGATGATGGCAATGGCATGGATCCGGACATGCTGCGCGGCAAGGCCGTCGAGAAAGGGCTGATGGACCGGGATGCCGCTGACCGGCTCAGCAACAGTGAATGTTTTGACCTGATTTTTGCGCCTGGCTTTTCCACCAAGACCGAAGTTTCGGATGTGTCAGGTCGAGGCGTGGGCATGGATGTGGTGAAAACCAAGATTACCCAGCTAAATGGCTCGGTGTTTATTGATTCCAAACCCGGCGAAGGCACTCGCATTGAAATCAAGGTACCCCTGACGCTTGCCATTATGCCCACGCTGATGATTCTGGTCGGGGATCAGGCGTTTGCCTTGCCTTTGGCCAGCGTCAGTGAAATATTCAACCTGGATCTTAACGGAACACATGTCGTCGACGGTCAACAGGTCGTCACCGTCAGAGACAAGGCCCTGCCGCTGTTCCATTTGCGACGCTGGCTGACCAACAATGCACCCCATGGCAGCAGCGAACAGGGGACGGAGGCCAATGTTGTGATTGTCAGTGTCGGTGCGCAGCGGGTTGGTTTCGTGGTGGATACCCTGATCGGCCAGGAGGAGGTGGTGATCAAACCGCTGGGCCGGATGTTACACGGCACACCCGGCATGGCGGGCGCAACAATAACGGGCGATGGTCGTATTGCTGTCATCCTGGATGTGCCGGGCTTGCTTAAACGGTACGCTGCCTGAGTGCAGTCATGCCAACCATTGAAAACTCAGTCCGGCTTTACAAGCGCCCGTGGCGCAGACAGGTACGTTAGATAATGACAATCAAGGTATTGGTGGTTGATGACTCCGGGTTTTTCCGACGGCGGCTGACAGAGTTGATTAACGCGGATGCCCGGCTGCAGGTGGTAGGCACTGCCAGCAATGGCCAGGAAGCGATTGATGAGGCGACACGCCTGCGGCCGGATGTCATCACCATGGATTACGAAATGCCAGTGATGGATGGCATCACCTCGTTGCGGGAGATCCATCGCAAGCTGGGCATTCCGGTGTTGATGTTCTCATCATTGACCTACGAGGGAGCCAGGGTCACGCTAGATGCGCTGGAGGCAGGTGCGGTTGACTACTTGCCGAAGAATTTTGAGGAGATTTCACGGCACTCGGATGAAATACAGAAGGTACTGTGCGACCGCATTGTCATGGTGTCGAGCAGCCGCAGCGGTTTGCGGCAGTCGTCTGCTGCGACCGCATCGACAAAGGCAGCAGACGTGGCAACGCCAGTACGGCGGCCCAATTATCGCGCAACCCAGTTGATTGTGATCGGGGCCTCAACCGGGGGGCCGATGGCGCTGCAGGAGGTCCTTACGCACTTGCCCGCCAATTTCAGGTTGCCCATTTTGCTGGTGCAACATATGCCGGGAACGTTCACCAAAGCGTTCGCCGAGAGACTGGACCGGATATGCCAGATCAACGTCAGCGAGGCGAGGGACGGCGATGTCTTGCGGCCTGGCCATGCCTACCTGGCGCCCGGTGGCAGACAGATGCTGCTCGATGGCCGCATGCCGCTGCGCATCCGGGTTATCGAGGGTGATGAGCGTCTGAACTACAAGCCGTCACTGGACGTCACCTTTGGCTCGGTGGCCCGGGATCTGGGCGGTAAAGTCCTGGGTATAGTACTGACCGGTATGGGCGCCGATGGACGCGACGGCGCACGTCTACTGAAAGCCGAGGGTGCCACGATCTGGGCACAGGACGAGGCCAGTTGTGTTATTTACGGCATGCCGATGGCAGTCGCCAAGGCAGGCCTGGTCGATGAGGTGCTGGATTTGCGGCGAGTGGCGCCGCGCCTGTGCGAAGAAATCAACTGATAGCGAGCTTGCGCAAGCAGCGAGGCCTGGTGACATGAGAGTCTGGTCAGTAGCCAATCAAAAAGGGGGTGTTGGTAAAACCACAACAACAGTTGCCCTTGGCTGTCTGTTGGCCGCTCAGGGCAAACGGGTATTGATGCTCGACCTGGATCCGCAGGGATCATTGGGAAGCTATTTCGGCCATTCACCGGAAGTGACGACGCGCAGAAGCTTCGACTGGTTTGCGCCGTCAGGCAAGCTGGATGACTCGCAGCTGGATGCCAGTATCCACGACACCGATACCGCACAGCTGTATCTTGTGCCTGGCACAACTGCACTGGCGACGTTGGAGCGCAGTGCCGTGTCGCAGGACGGCATGGGGCTGGCGGTGTCCCGGGCTCTGGCGCGTCTGTGGGATCGTTTCGATTATGTCATCATTGATAGCCCGCCGACCCTGGGGGTGCTGCTGGTCAACGCGCTGGCAGCATCGGAGCAGGTTGTTGTGCCCGTGCAAACCGAGTTTCTGGCGATAAAAGGGGTAGAGCGGATGCTCAATACCCTGCAGATGATCAACCGTTCCAGGCGCCAGCCGTTGCCATATCTGCTGGTGCCTACCTTGTTTGACCGGCGCACGCAGGCCAGTGTCAGCAGTTTCAGGTACTTGCGCAAAACCTGGCCCGATCATGTCTGGAACTCGGCGATTCCGGTGGATACCCGTTTGCGGGATGCCAGTTCACGCGGCGTCACCCCTCTGGCGCTGGACCCCACCAGCCGCGGTATTCAGGCCTATGCGTCATTATTGAAGACGCTGTTGAAAACGACACCAGAGGTCGCCCCGGCGACAGGAGCAGTGGCGCATGGCTAGCGGATACACGTCAACACAGACAACCCGGACGACTGCCGCACCGGGAATTGTTCAGGATTATCTGGATGCTCTGTTGCGCACTGTGTTGCCGGAAGACATACCGGCGCCAGAGCTGGAGCAGGCGTCAGCAGTTCAGGAAGATTGGCCGCCGGCGCTGCTTGCTGAGACGCCTGCCACACAGGTTGCGGCAAGTTCGCCGATAACTGTCGATGCAGTGACCCGTGCCGGTGAACTGACACCACAACTACCCGGTCGCGCTGCCAGGCCGTGGGCCGACAAACCGTTTGCCAGCCTGTTATTCGATGTCATGGGGTTGAAGCTGGCAGCACCGCTGCACGAGCTGGGCGGCATCATGCCATTGGCGGACAAGGTGCAGCCGATGGCGGCGCAGGCGGACTGGTTTATGGGGCTGATTCGCTGGAATGGCCGGACCCTTCGTGTCGTGGACACGGCACGTTTTGTCATGCCGGAAAGGGTCACGTCGGAGCAGGCGCTTGAGTACCAGAGCGTGGTCGTGCTCGGCGACAGTCATTGGGCGCTGGCCGTGAACAATGCCGATCAGTCGGTGCATCTGCAGCCATCCGATATTCGCTGGCGGGAGACGCTGGGCAAACGCCCATGGCTGGCGGGGACCGTTCTGGAGCGATTATGTGCGCTGCTGGATGTGGATGTGCTGGTTGCCATGCTGGATGCCAGCGATACCGCTAAACAGGTCAAGGCAGACCTGGCCAAGAACCGCTGAATCTGCCATCTGGTGTGATGGCACAGAACCTGCATCTATTTCGTGCAGGTTCGTGCAGGTGTCTGCTGGGTCCGTTTAAGCGCTGGAAAATTGACGCTGATAAAATTGACAGGAATAGACGAGGAAGCCCATGGCTGACGTAAAAAAACAGGAAAATGACCAGGTTCTGCAATGGGTAACATTCCAGCTGGAAAATGAAACCTACGGTGTTGACGTGATGGTGGTCAAGGAAGTCCTGAAGTTTCAGGACATTGCTCCCGTTCCCGGTGCGCCCGGTTATGTCATGGGCATTATCAATATCCGTGGCACGGTAATCTCGGTGATCAATACACGCTGCCGGTTTGGTCTGCCGGATCGCGAGCCGGACGACAATACCCGCATTGTCATCATAGAAATTGGCCAGCACATCATCGGCATCGTGGTCGACAGCGTGGCTGAAGTGGTGTACCTGAAGCGCTCGGAAATCGAAACCCCGCCGCAGGTGAACAAGGACGATTCGGCCCGTTTCATTCAGGGCGTCTGTCACCGCGATGATCAATTGCTGATTCTGGTAGAACTCGACAAATTGCTGAGCGAGGAAGAATTGTCCGAGCTTGACCATTGATTGTATATCCTGACGGGAGACTGATGACATGTTGACGACAATGAGCTTGACGCTGGTACTGGTACTTCTCGCCGGTCTCAGTCTGGGGCTGGGCGTCATGCAGATCGCCAGTATGCGCAAAATCAGTCAGTTGCATCAGGCCTTGACCGATGTTTCCAGCCGCCAGGAGTCCCTGTTGCACGCAAACAGTGGCGCCATCATCAAGTTGGGTGGCAGTCTGCAGGCGCTCGAGCAGCGCGTGACGCTGACTGCTCGCCGGCAGCAGGAACTGGAGAACAAGGATGCCGGCAGCCTGACCTATGACCAGGCCAGCAAGCTGATTCAGATGGGTGCTGCCCCTGAGGATCTCGTGAAAACCTGCGGCCTGTCCCAGGCTGAAGCCAAACTGGTGTCCCTGATGGCCGCACGCGGTGTCGGCAAACCTGCCTGATACCGTCCCGGGCAAGAGGATTTCCTGTCAAAATGTGGTTATAATCGGCGCTCATTTTTGCATGCTGCGCCTTGTCGCCCTGTAACCAGCCTTATGATGCCTGATACCGACCCACTGCTGCCGGACACACCGCCTGCGGCGCACGCTGAACCCTTGCTGAAGGTGCAGTCGCTGTTCTGTGAGCGCGACGAGCGCGTCCTGTTTTCCGATCTGAGCTTTTCAGTCGGAAGCGGGCAGCTAATGCAGGTGCTGGGCAGTAACGGCAGTGGCAAGACAACGCTTTTGCGCATCATCTGCGGACTCAATGACAGCTACGAAGGCACTATTCTGTGGCGTGGTATGCCGGTCACGGATCAGCGCGAAACCTTCCTGGCATCGCTTTTGTATATCGGCCACCGTGTCGGCGTAAACCGGATTCTGACGCCCCGGGAGAACCTGCGCTGGAGTGCTTCCCTGCACACACCGGTTGATGACCTTCGTATCGCCGATGCGTTGGCGCGGGTAGGGCTGAAAGCGTTTGAGGATGTGCCGTGCCGCAACCTGTCCGCCGGTCAGAATCAACGGGTGTCACTGGCCCGGCTGCTGATCAGTCCGGCGACCCTGTGGATTCTCGATGAGCCGTTTACCACCCTGGATGTCTACGGCGTTCGCGAACTGGAGCGGTTGCTGGCTGAACATATCGACAACGGTGGTTCGGCGCTGGTGACCACGCATCATCGTCTGAATGTGCCTTGTGCCGTCGAACGCCTGAATCTGGACGGCGTGGAGCAACCACTATGAGCGCCGGCACCGTGCCTGAAGTCAGCACCTGGGGTGCCTTTGTTGCGACCTTGCGCCGGGATCTGCTGGTGGCGTTCAAGCGCCGCAATGACCTGCTCAATCCCATCATGTTTTTCCTGATTGTCGTGACGCTGTTCCCGCTCGGCGTCAGCCCGGACCCACTGGAACTGGCCGGTATTTCAGCCGGCGTGGTCTGGGTATCCGCCTTGCTGGCCTCCATGCTGTCACTGGACAATCTGTATCGGGCTGATTACGAAGATGGTTCGCTTGAGCAGTTGCTGTTGTCCCCGCAACCGCTGTTTTTCCTGGTGCTGGCCAAGAACATCGCGCACTGGCTGATCAGTGGACTGCCAGTGGTCGTGTTATCGCCACTGCTGGCCTACATGCTGTATCTGCCCGAAGGAGCCTACTGGACGCTGGTACTGACGTTGCTGATCGGCACACCGGTACTGAGCCTGTTTGGTTCGATCGGGGTCGCCCTGACGGTAGGTCTGGGCAGTCGTGGATTGATTCTGGCGGTGATTGTTTTGCCGTTGACCATGCCGGTGCTTATAATCGGCGCTAAAGCGGTTACTGATGTCATGTTTGGGCTGCCGGTAGGCAGCCATTTTGCATTGCTGGGCGCCATGCTGGCGGTGGCGCTTAGCATTGCGCCGCTGGCGTCGGCTGCGGCCCTGCGAATCAGTGTCAATTAATGCAGCAGCCGGGGTGTCAGTCATGCGACAATGGTGTTACAAAGCGTAACAGGCGCGCTGTAAGCTGCATGTTATAGTCGGCCAATCAGACGCTTAGCGTTGGCCCGCGGCCTGTCTTCAGTCCCTAAACGTAACGATAAGAGAAACTGACAACTATGTGGTTATGGTTTTCAAAACTGGGCTCGCCACGCTGGTTCTATGAACTGTCGGGCCGATGGTTGCCGTGGCTTTACGGCGCCATGGCGTTGCTGCTGCTGGTGGGACTGACCTGGGCGCTGCTGTTTGTGCCCGAGGACTATCAGCAGGGACACACCATTCGTATCATGTACATTCATGTGCCGGTGGCCAGTATTTCCCTGGCCTGCTTTCCGCTGATGGCGATTGCTGGCGCGATCACGCTGGTGTGGAAGATGAAACTGGCGGACATGGTGGCCAAATGTGTGGCGCCCATTGGCTTGTGGTTTACTGGCCTGGCGCTGGCCACGGGCGCCATCTGGGGAGAACCGATCTGGGGCACCTGGTGGGCCTGGGATGCACGGCTGACATCCATGTTGATTCAGTTTTTCCTGTTTGTCGGCGTCATCGCTCTGCGGTCGGCCATTGAAAGCCCGGACGCTGCAGCCAGGGCCTGCGCGGTATTGGCAATAGTGGGTGCCATCAACGTGCCCATCATCAAGTATTCGGTAGAATGGTGGAATACACTGCATCAGCCTGCCAGCCGGATTTCCATGGATGCCATGTCGCCCAATCCGCCGGAAATCTGGGTGCCGCTGCTGATCATGATTTCAGCGGTGTACCTGCTGTTTGTCATTTCGTTACTTTTGCGGACCCGCAATGAAATTCTGGTCCGTGAACGCCGGTCGCAATGGGTGACCGATTTGATCGCTCGAAGTCAGAGCTAACGCTGTTTCCGGGGAGTCACCACTACGATGCCGACACTACAGTTTTCCAGCGTCAGTGAATTTGTGCAGATGGGTACCTACAGCTTTCACGTGTGGGTGGTTTATCTGCTGTTTGCTGTGTTTCTTGGTTACCATCTGATACTGCCCGGACTGCAGCGCAAACAGTTCATACGCCTGCAAAAACGTCGCGCAGCGCGCGATGCAGAACTTGCCGCCCGGGCTGCCGGCCGTCATGGCCAAAGTGACAGGAGTGCACAATGAAACCGCATCGCAGAAAAACCTTGGGTATTATTCTTTTTATCACAGCGGGTCTGAGCCTGGCCATCGGCCTGTCGCTGTATGCACTGAGCTCGAATATTGACCTGTTCTTCACCCCGACGCAGATTGCGGCCGGCGAAGTGCAACCCGGTCAGCGCATACGCGTAGGCGGTATGGTCAAGGAAGGTTCGATCCGGCACAACGAACAGCAGTTGCAGGTAAATTTCATCACCACCGATTATGCCCATGAAGTCGATGTTCAGTACAACGGCATCCTCCCGGATCTGTTTCGGGAGGGGCAAGGCATCGTTGCCGAAGGCAGCGTCACCCCGGAAGGGCAGTTTGTGGCCTCGCGTGTATTGGCCAAACACGATGAAAACTATATGTCGGTGGAAGTCAAAGCGGCCATGGATGCAGCCGAGCGTCAGCGCGTGATGGAACAGTCGCAGGCCCAGATGCAGGAAGGTTTTCAATGATTCCTGAACTGGGCAACTTTTCGCTGATCCTGGCATTCTGCCTGAGCATCCTGCTGAGTGTGATACCCATGGCAGGTGCCGCCCGCGACAACCTCCTGTGGATGAAGCTGGCGCGGCCGCTGACAGCCGGCATTTTTGTATTTCTGAGCATCAGCCTGCTGATTCTCGGCTACAGCTTTGTCACCGATGACTTCTCGGTGGCGTTTGTCGCCAATCACTCCAACACAGCGCTGCCGATTCAATACAAAGTTACCGCCGTGTGGGGCGGACATGAAGGTTCCTTCCTGTTCTGGACGTGGATGTTGTCCGCCTGGATGCTGGCGGTGACGGTGTTCAGCAAGGCCATGCCAGATGACTTTGTTGCTCGCGTCCTGGCGATCATGGGGATGATCTGCGTCGGTTACACCTTGTTCATGCTGGCGACTTCGAATCCGTTTGACCGGGTGCTGCCATTGCCGCCAGCCGATGGCGCTGACCTGAACGCGGCGTTGCAGGATTTTGCCTTTATCATCCACCCGCCATCGCTGTACATGGGCTATGTCGGTTTTTCCGTGGTCTTCGCGTTCGCCATTGCCGCCCTGATCAGTGGTCGCCTGGATTCCGCGTGGGCGCGCTGGTGTCGCCCCTGGGCCAATGCTGCCTGGGCTATCCTGACCCTGGGGCTGTCGCTGGGGTCCTGGTGGGCCTATTATGAACTCGGCTGGGGTGGCTGGTGGGCCTGGGATCCGGTAGAAAACCCGCCACTGATTACCTGGCTGCTGGGCGCGGCCATGATTCATTCCCTGGCCGCCACGGAAAAGCGGGGCGTGTTCAAAAGCTGGACCGTGTTGCTGGCGATCATGGCGTTTGCGTCCAGTCTGCTGGGGACCTTTATCACCCGGTCCGGTCTGCTGACATCCGTGCATGCATTTGCCACCGACCCGACCCGCGGGGTCTATATCCTCGGCTTCCTGGGCCTGATCATTGGCGGTTCATTACTGCTGTATGCCATCAGGGCGCCGGCGCTGAAAAGCGAATTCGGCTTCGGGGCCTGGTCACGCGAAGTGTTCCTGCTGGCCAACAACATGATACTGGTGGTTGCCAGTGCCGCGATTTTGCTGGGGACGCTGTATCCCATGGTTTATCAGGCGATGTCCGGTGGTGATCTGATTTCTGTGGGACCGCCATACTTCAACACCATTTTTGTGCCACTGATGGGCATACTGGCGGTTTTGATGGCCATTGGTCCGATCAGTCGCTGGAAAAAGACGTCCGCAACCTATTTACGGCAGCAGCTGACCCGTTTGGCAATCGCCGCACTGGTGCTGGGTGTTGCGATCCCGGTGCTGCTGACGCTGGAGGTGCCGCTGGCCACAATAGGCACTGCAGTGCTGGCGTTATGGGTGATCTTTGCCATGACCCGTGACCTGTGGACCAAGTCTGGCAACAAGGCAAGCCGGCTGGCGGGGCTGAAGGGGCTGTCGCTGAGCTACTGGGGTATGCAGCTGGCACATTTCGGCTTCGTGATGACCATGGCGGGGGCCTGCCTGACCAGCATTTACAGCATTGAGCGCAGTGTTCTGTTGCAGCCCGGTCAGAGTGCCGAGTTGGGTAACTACACCTTTGTCTTTAATGGCACGGTGCCGGTTCAGGGGCCCAATTATATCGCTGATGAAGCGACCGTCAGAGTGATTCGTGGTGATACCCATATGCTGGATCTTTACCCTCAGAAGCAACTCTATACCGCCAGTGGCACACCGGCCACGAAAATGGGCATTGACGGCCGCTTCTTCCGGGACCTGTTTGTGTCGCTGGGTGACCCGCGCGCCAACGGTGCCTGGACCATGACACTGTACGTAAAGCCGTTTGTGCGCTGGATCTGGATCGGCACCCTGTTCATTGCGCTGGGTGGCATTCTGGCAGTGACCGATAAACGTTACCGTCGCTACAAAGTCAGGCGCGGGGAGGCTGTCAGTGTTAATCCGGAGTCCGACTCTGTTGCCTCTGCAGCACCCGTGACCAGAGCGGGGGTGACCTCATGAAACGTCTGAAGCTGTACCTGCCGGTTGCCGGATTTGCAGTGCTGGCAATATTCATGTGGCGAGGTCTGTATCTTGATTCCCGGACCTTGCCATCGGTATTACTGGATCGTCCGCTGCCCGAGTTTGAACTGCGTACGCTTGAGGCCGGTGATCGACTGGTGACCCGCGAGGATTTGCCGGATGAACCCTTTATCCTCAATATCTGGGGCAGTTACTGCCTGCCCTGCCTGCAGGAGAATCCCATCTTCATGGCGGCCAGGGAGGCAAATGTCATTCCCATCATCGGTGTGAATTATAAGGACACCGACGACGCCGCGCGTGAATGGCTGGATGACAATGGCAATCCGTTTACCATGAGCATCGTGGATGACACCGGGCGGTATGGTATTGATCTGGGTGTTTATGGCGCGCCGGAAACCTTCATCGTGGATGCGCAGGGCGTTATTCGTTACAAGCATATCGGCGTCATCGATTACCAGGTCTGGGATGATGAGATCATGCCCGTTGTAGCTGCCGTGCAGGCGGAGGCAAGGTCATGAGGGCGACGCGTTTTTACAGTGCTTTTGGTTTGGCTTTTGTGTTGGCTTGGGTGCTGACAGCGGGTATCCCTGGGTTTACCGCCGAGGTCCACGCAGCCGTCGATGTCTTTGATTTCGAAACGGCAGAGCAGGAACAGCGTTTTCGCGAACTGTCGAACGAATTCCGCTGTCCGATGTGTCAAAACGCCAACCTCAGCAGTTCGCCAGGTGGGGTCGCAGCTGATCTGCGCCGGGAGATCTATCGCATGATCATGGAAGGACAAACCGATCAGCAGATCGAAGAGTTCATGCTGGCACGGTATGGTGACTTCATTCTGTATCGCCCCCGGCTGACGATGCAAACGGTGCTGCTGTGGTTCGGGCCCTTGCTGTTTCTGGTGATCGGCATCTGGGTGGCATATTCCATCATGCGGCGCAGCGGGCGCGAGTCGCCGGAAGCCACTTCCTCGCTCAGTGGTGATGAGGAAGCGCGACTGAAAGCGTTGCTCGCACAAAAAAAGAACGGCGCGTCAGACAAGGCCTGACCTTGCAAGCCACACTCTCTCCAATCATTGAAAAGGTGATACTTTGTTCTGGATAGTCAGTCTACTGCTCATGATGCTTGCTGTGCTTTTTGTTGCAGTGCCGGTGGTTCTCTTCGCGCGGCGGCAACAGAATGCAGGCGGCGGCCAGTTTCATCGTGACTCTGCCAACCTGATGATCTTTGAAGAGCGGCAGGCTGAGCTTGACAGCGAGCTGGCAGAGGGGATTCTGGATGCTGAACAACATCAGGCATTGCAGGCCGAGTTACAGCGCTCGTTGCTGGCTGATGTCAGGGCTGACGACCCGCCCAGTGCCCAGCCGGCGAAAACATCCGCGTCGCTGTTACTGCCCTCGCGTATCGTGCCCATTGGCCTGGTCGTGTTGATGTTGCCACTGTCTTTTTATCTTTACGGACTTTGGGGGTTTTCGGAAGACCTGCAGATAGCCGATGTGTTCGAGCGTAGTCGTGACAACCAGGGTAATCCGGAAGAGCTGCGTGACCTGATTTTCGAGCTGGGTGCGATTATTGAAGAAGATGGGGAAAACGGCTGGGCCTGGTACTACCTGGCACGCCATCTGGTCAGTCTGGGCCAGATCAACGAAGCCGCGCGCGCGTTTGAACGTGCCGCCGCGTTTGTCGAGAACGCGCAGGACCGTGCGATCATCCTCGGCCAGTATGCGCAGGCCGCCTATATTGCGGCCGGGCAACAGATTACTGCCGACGTTCAGACCATCATCGATCAGGCCCAGCGCCTTGATCCGGCAGAACAGTCAGTGTTGCAACTGCTGGGTGCCGATGCTTTTGTCAACGAGAATTACCAAAGCGCCGTGACCTACTGGCAGCAATTGCTGGGAATGCAGTTGCGGGCGGATGACCGTCAATTTCTGCAGCAAATGGTTGCCGAAGCACAACAGCGTATGAGCGTCAGTGGTGAGGTTGCAGGCGATACGCCGGGTCCCCGGCTGGAAGTCAGCCTGTCTTTGGGGCCGGATTTGCAGTTTGCGCCGGATGTGCGCGTATTTGTGTCAGCGCGCAGCCTTCAGCAGGCTGGACCGCCGCTGGCTGCCAAAGTCATGACGGTGGCAGATCTGCCGGCCATTGTGACGCTGACTGATGGCGACGCTGTCGGACCCTTTAATCTCTCCTCCGCCGAGGAAGTCATCATTGTGGCCACGGTTTCACTCAGTGGCTCCGCCGATGTACAATCAGGGGACTTCCAGGTGCGCTCACCGACATTGCCGTTGAACGACGAGGAACCTGTGCGTTTGCAAATGCAGATTACAGATCCCGTGCCTTAATCCAAATCGAGTTACTATGTCCCGATCCGATGCTATCGACAACAAGCCAGCGACTGCGCTGATCGACCGTTTTGGCCGACGTGTGGATTATGTGCGTCTGTCGGTCACCGATCGCTGTGATTTCCGCTGTGTGTACTGCATGACCGAGGACATGACGTTTCTGCCCCGCCAGCAGGTGCTGTCGCTGGAGGAAATCTACCGGGTCGGCAGAGCCTTCACTGAGCTGGGTGTCAGCAAGCTCAGACTGACCGGAGGCGAACCGCTGGTACGCAGTAACGTGATGTCGCTGATTCAGGCTCTGGGCCGGCTACCTGGCCTGCAGGAGTTGTTACTGACCACGAACGGCGCCCAACTCGATAAACTTGCCGGGCCGTTGCGTGAGGCTGGTGTTAACCGCATCAATATCAGCATAGACAGCCTTGATGCCGAGCGTTTTCGGCGTATTACCCGGGTCGGCCGGCTGGACAAGGTGCTGGCCGGCATCGACGCGGCGCGTCGTGCTGGCTTTGACCGGATCCGCCTGAATGCAGTGGTCATGAAAGGTTATAACGACGATGAAGTGCTGGCACTGACAGACTATGCTGTCACCCATGATATCGACATCGCCTTTATTGAAGAAATGCCGCTGGGCCAGGCATCTGACCATAGCCGTGAAGAGACAGTATGCAGCAATGACTGGGTTAGGCAGCAGATTGAATCGCGTTACTCGCTGGTCAACAGTGCCGCGACAACGGCAGGGCCATCCAAGTATTTTCAGATTCCCGGCCGGAAAAGCCGTATCGGCTTCATCTCGCCCATGTCGCATAATTTTTGCGCCGACTGTAACCGGGTGCGGGTGACCGTAGAGGGACGTCTGCTGTTGTGTCTGGGCAATGAACATTCTGCCGATCTGCGCGCGGTGCTGCGGCAGGGTCAGGATGCTGCGGTTCAGGACGAATTGGCCAGCCTGGAGCGAGCCAGTGATACGCCGATCAGCGACGCGCTCAAGCAGGCCATTATTGCGGCTATGGACCTGAAGCCCGAGCGCCATCACTTCTACGAACAGGACTATGCACAGCCGGTGCGTCTGATGAACATGACAGGAGGCTGACAGCCCATCAATGACCAGTATTTCCATTCCGGTAAACGCTGTTGTGGTTACCGTATCCGATACCCGCACCGAAGACACTGACAGCTCCGGCCGATACCTGGCCGAGCAGATGCAGGCCGCCGGTCATCAACTGCTCAAAAAAGTGATCATCAAGGATGATACCTACAAGTTGCGCGCCCTGGTTGCCACGCTGATTGCCGACGAGCAGGTGCAGGCGGTGTTGTTGACCGGCGGCACAGGATTTACAGCCCGCGACAATACCGTCAGAGCGGTAACACCGTTGTTGGACATGCAGATTGACGGGTTTGGTGAAGTCTTTCGCTATCTTTCGCACGCTGAAATTGGCAGTTCGACCATTCAGTCCAGGGCGTTCGCGGGTATGAGCAATGGCACGATTGTGTTCTGCATGCCAGGTTCAACCGGCGCGTGTCGTACAGCGTGGGAGGGGCTGATAGCCCAGCAACTCGACAGTCGTCACAAGCCCTGTCATTTTGTGGACAAGTTAAAACAGGTGCACCAGCCCGACAACTGATCCGTTCAGTAAGTTGACAGGATCACAGGGCTGATGCAGTAAAAACCGTCCAGGCGGGTAATGCTAAAAACAGAGTCACGGCCAGCGCGTTAAAGCTCAATACGCCTGTGGACTCGCGGTACATCTGATCTATCATAATAAGCTCCCTGTTCGGGTGGGCTGTCTGTGTGGCCCCCTGGAGATGTCGCGCTGACGAATATCAGGCCTGTCGCCAGGTGCTTATTTTACTGTGCTGCCAGAATGGTCAGAACAGGTACAGCAACAGACGCGGTTACGATAGCGGCAGTGACTAATGCTGCTCGTGCGCTGATGATAAGTTCGCTCATGAAGTCTTCTCCTTGTGGGTTATACGATCACGTTTTGGTTGTTTCGTTACCTTTGGCGTTGTGCACCTCAGTAACTGCGCGCATAGTAACATATATGCGTAAATAAGTAACACTTTTATGGTGTGAAATTCACATTTCCGATAAAAGGTAACGTTTAGACGATGAAAACCGGTAAACGGTTTACAATCACCACATTTAATTGCAACGGCGTGCGCTCGGCGGCGCGTAAAGGCTTCTTTAACTGGCTGGAGAGTCAGGCACCTGACGTGGTCTGTCTACAGGAAACCAAAGCTCAAGTGCATCAATTACAGGAAGGGCCTTACTTTCCAGAGGGCTATCATTGCCACTACTGTGATGCAGAGAAGAAGGGCTACGCCGGGGTCGCGATTTACAGCCGGCAACAGCCGGACCGCATCATCCGCGGCCTGGGTTGGGATATTGCTGACAGGGAAGGTCGTTACCTGCAGGCGGACTTCGGCAATCTCAGCGTGATTTCCCTGTACATGCCATCAGGTTCCAGCGGTGACGTCCGACAGACCATCAAATTCCGTTTTCTTGAGGTGTTCATGGCGCATCTGCAGCAGATGCGGGTTGACGGCAGGGAGTACATCATCTGTGGCGACTGGAACATGTGCCACAAAGAAATCGACCTGAAAAACTGGCGAGCGAACCGCAAAAACCCCGGATTTCTGCCGGAGGAGCGGGCCTGGCTGGACCGTCTGTATGATGATATCGGTTTCGTGGATGCATTCCGGCTGGTGAACAAACAGTCTGGTCAGTACAGTTGGTGGTCAAATCGAGGTCAGGCGCGAGCCAACAATGTCGGCTGGCGACTGGATTATCATGTGATCACACCCGCGCTGGTGCCTGCAGTAAAGTCTGCATCCATATATACTGACGATTATTTTTCGGATCACGCGCCGGTGACCCTGGAGCTGGTCCGTTAGCGTCATGACAGCTAGAGGCTGCAATATGAAAGTAAACGTGGTTATGAAAGGCATGCTGTTGATTGCGGCGCTGGGCGCGCCGCTGAACAGCGCGCACGCGCAGGACCTGACGGCGGTGATGACCACCAGCAAGGGCGTCGTCGAGCTGGAGCTGAATGCGCGCGCGGCACCCACGACGGTCGCCAATTTCATCAATCTGGCCAAGCGGGGCTTTTATGATGGCCTGACCTTTCACCGGGTAGAACCACTGTTCATGATTCAGGGGGGCGACCCGCTGGGCACCGGTACCGGTAACCCGGGCTACCGCTTCAGTGGCGAGACGCATCTGCGCCACAATCGCCCCGGGATCATATCCATGGCTAATTCGGGGCCCGGCACGGAAGGCAGTCAGTTTTTTATTACCCATGTGCGCACACCGCATCTGGATGGTCTGCACTCCGCGTTTGGCGGCGTCACGCAGGGCATGGATGTGGTCAATCGCATCCGTCCAGGCGATGTGATTGAGCAGATCACCATAACCGGTGATATCAGCGCGCTGTGGGGACAGAAAGCGGACGCGCTGGCGAGCTGGAATGCCACGCTTGACGAGAATTATCCGGATCTGCGGCCTGCGCCGGTGCCCTGATCAGGGCAGCACCTGCTTGAAGGGTTTAACGGTGACTTTCCGGTAGACACCCGCGGCCACGTAAGGGTCGTCGGCTGCCCACGCTTCAGCGTCGGCCAGTGATTCAAAGCGGGCAATAATCAGGCTGCCGGAGAACCCGGCATCGCCAGGGTTTTCGTCATCAATGGCCGGGTGTGGTCCGGCAATAACCAGGCGGCCGTCGGCTTTCAGCGCCTCCACCCTCAGCAGATGCGCGGGCCGTGCCTGCATCCGCAGTGGCAGGCTATTGTCGACGTCTTCACTGATAATCGCGTAATACATAAAGCTCCTCTTTGCAGGTGTCGGACCGGGTGTCCGGCTGCTTGTGTTGTGGTTGAAATCCAGTCATCGACTTTGGCAAAGCGGCCTGTTATTGTTGCCGGTTTGCAGCCACTGGCATAATAGAAAAACACCGCCACAATGGCAATTCCGGCACGTCATGATCATTGCCGGCAGCCGGTGGTCAAGGCATTAAACCACTCAGGACAGGCAAGAGCACGCGGTTTGGCATGGCACAATTATTGGAAATCCACCCGGTTAACCCAGAGCCCCGGCTGATCCGGCAGGCGGCTGATTTTCTGCAGCAGGGCGGCGTCATCGTTTACCCGACAGACTCGACGTATGCGCTGGCCTGTCATATGGGTGACAAGGCCGCTCTGGAGCGGGTGCGACGGATACGCCAGCTGGGTGAAAAACATAACATGACCTTGATGTGTGCGGACCTGTCGGCCATTGCGACCTACGCCAAGGTGAGCAACAGCGCCTATCGGTTGCTGAAAGCGTATACACCAGGGCCTTACACCTTCATTCTGGCAGCCACAGCCGAGGTACCACGTCGGCTGATGCATCCCAAGCGCAAAACCATCGGTTTGCGTATCCCCGAGCATCCGGTCGCGCAGGCGTTACTGGCGGCGGTGGGAGAACCCATCCTCAGTACCAGTCTGATCCTGCCGGATGATGATCGGCCGCTGTCAGAGATTTACGATATCGAGGAAAAACTGGGCAAACTGGTTGACCTGATTATTGAAAGCGGCGCCTGTGGTATTGAGCCGTCAACGGTGGTTGATCTGGTGGAGGGTGCGCCGGTTGTGGTCCGGGTGGGCAAGGGCGATCCGGATCCGTTTGCCTGATTGAGCCGCGGATGGCGGCACAGTGCTGCTGTGTCAGGCGCGTTTCGTGCCATAATGGTCATGCATAATCATTGAGTCGCTGTTCATCAGCGAGCAGAGGGAAGGGGTTTGTCTACAGTGGAATCGCAGAAACGGGTATTGTCTGGCATGCGCCCGACAGGACAGCTGCATTTGGGTCATTACCATGGCGTGTTGAAGAACTGGGTAAAACTGCAACATGAGTACGAATGCTTCTTTTTTGTTGCCGATTGGCACGCATTAACAACGCATTACGCCACGCCGCAGGTCATCGGAGACAACACCCTCAGTATGGTCATTGACTGGCTTGCGGCCGGTGTCAATCCCGGCTCCGCCTCGATCTTTATCCAGTCGCGGGTCCCGGAACATGCCGAGTTGCATCTGTTGCTGTCCATGATGACCCCGCTGGGCTGGCTGGAGCGTGTCCCCAGTTACAAGGATCAGCAGGAAAAACTGCGTGATAGAGATCTGGAGACCTACGGGTTTCTGGGCTATCCGTTGCTGCAAAGTGCCGATATCCTGATTTATCGCGCCGGCCAGGTACCGGTGGGCGCCGACCAGGTTGCGCATGTGGAACTGACCCGCGAAGTGGCGCGCCGTTTTAATCACCTGTACGGACGCGAGCCGGGTTTTGAGGACAATGCCGAAGCGGCGGTGAAAAAGATGGGCAAGAAGGCTGCCCGGCTTTATGACAATCTGCGCACTGCCTATCAGGAACAGGGTGATCATGATGCCCTCGAACGCGCCCAGGCACTGATCAAAGAGCAGCAGAATATCTCGCTTGGGGATCGCGAACGCCTGCTGGGTTATCTGGAGGGCAGTGGCAAAATGATTCTTGCTGAACCCCAGGCGCTGTTAACCCCAGCGGCAAAGATGCCCGGCCTGGACGGTCAGAAAATGTCCAAATCCTACGGCAATACCATTGCCCTGCGTGAGCCTATCGATGATGTCGCCAGGAAAATCAATACCATGCCCACTGACCCGGCGCGGGTGCGACTCAAGGACCCCGGTGATCCGGACAAATGTCCGGTCTGGCAGTTGCATGAAGTGTATTCTGACGAAGACACCAAGGCCTGGGTGCAGCAGGGTTGCCGCAGCGCCGGTATCGGTTGTCTGGCGTGCAAGAAGCCGGTCATCGATGCGGTCGCTGCCGAACTGGAACCGATCCAGCAGCGCGCCCGCCAATATGAAAAGGATCCGGACATCGTGCGCACCATCATTGCCGATGGTTGCGAGCAGGCACGCGAGTCAGCGCGCGAAACCCTGCAGGATGTCAGGGAAGCCATGGGACTGTCGTACCGTTAGCGCGGACGTAACTGGAAAACGTGTAATGAGCGAGCAGGCAAAGACTTCCGATAGCAGCGGCATGCAGATCGTCGCGGCGCCGCCGCAGCACGAGATGCCATTTGCGTACGTGGCGGGCAAGGCGATTACCCAGCTGCCCCAGGATCTCTATATTCCACCCGATGCGCTGGAGGTGTTCCTGGAGGCCTTTGAGGGGCCGCTGGACTTGCTGCTGTATCTGATCAAACGTCAGAATATCGACATTCTTGATATCGACGTGGCGATGATCACGGAACAGTATATGGCCTATGTTGATCTGATGGAGGCGCATCAGTTTGAACTGGCGGCGGAGTACCTGGTCATGGCCGCCATGCTCGCCGAGATCAAGTCACGCATGCTGTTGCCGCGCAGCACCCAGGATGATGACGAGGAAGAGGATCCACGAGCCCAGTTGATTCGGCGCTTGCAGGAGTATGAGCGTTACAAGAAGGCCGCTGAGGATATTGATCAGTTGCCGAGGCTGGATCGCGACGTGTTTTTGGCGGGCGCTCAGGGCCCGCAACTGGAGCGTAACGCGCCGGATCCGGTGGTTGAATTGCAGGAAATCCTGATGGCGCTGTCGGGTGCACTCCGCCGGGCCGACATGTTTGAGCACCATCAGATTCAGCGTGAGACGCTGTCTACCCGGGAAAAGATGGCGGAAATTCTGGTACGCCTGTCGTCCGAGCGCTTTGTGCCGCTGGTGTCACTGTTGATGCGGGAAGAGGGGCGCCTGGGTGTGGTGGTGACGTTTCTGGCGGTGATGGAGCTGATCAAGGATTCGCTGGTAGACATTGTGCAGAGTGAACCTTTTGCCCCTATCCATATCAAGGCACGCAGCTGACGGATCAAACTCTCTATAACTGACCTACGACTGACCTATGATTGATCTATGAATGATATAAAGAGCGAAGACATGAGCACAGGCAATGACGCCGATGATGCATTCGAGGAAGCCTCGTATGCGGTGCAGGAAATAGATGCGCGGACGCTGCAGCAGATCATTGAAGGTTTGTTGCTCAGCGCCGGCAGGCCCTTGTCGGTGACTGCGCTGGCGGAACTGTTTCTGGACGCAGAACGGCCGACCCATGAGCAGATTCGCGATGCACTCAGCGCCATTGCACTGGATTGCGAGGACCGGGGATTCGAACTGAAGGAAGTAGCATCCGGGTTCAGGTTTCAGGTGCCACAGAAACTGAGCCCTTGGATTTCGCGGTTGTCCGAGGAAAAACCGCAACGCTATACGCGGGCGTTACTGGAAACACTGGGGCTGATCGCCTATCGCCAGCCAATCACCCGTGGCGACATCGAGGAGATTCGGGGTGTTGCGGTCAGTTCCACCATCATCAGGACATTGCTGGATCGCGAGTGGGTTCGAGTTGTTGGGCATCGTGATGTACCGGGGCGCCCGGCCATGTTTGCCACCACACGGCACTTTCTGGACTACTTCAATCTGAAAAACCTGCAGGAATTGCCACCCCTTGCGGAAATCCGCGATCTTGACCAATTGCATCCGGAACTGGATCTGAACGACGAAGAGGGGCGGGTACTGGTGTTGCCGGAGGAGCCGGACCAGAACGAGAGGGAAGACGAACACTCCAACGAAGCGGACCTGCTGGACGAGGAAGAAGCGATGGCGTTGGCCCGGCGACCGCTGGACGATATTTTGGGATACGGACGAAAGAAAGACGATGCGACAGAGGACACCGAGGTGTCAGGCTCTCAGGAAGAAAACAATGGTTGATGCTGTGCAAGATGAAAAGCTGCAAAAAGTGCTGGCGAGAGCCGGGTTTGGATCGCGTCGACAGATGGAGAGCTGGATCAGTCAGGGCCGTGTGCGTTTAAATGGCAATGTCGCAACACTGGGTGACCGTGCCGGCCCTGAGGACAAGATCGTTGTCGATGGGAAAAAGGTCTCAAACACGTCGCCGGACAATACAGAGCCACGTGTCCTTGTTTACAACAAGCCAGAGAATGAAATCTGTTCACGCCGCGATCCCGAGGGCCGAAAGTCTGTTTACGAACATTTGCCCATGATCAAACATGGTCGCTGGGTGGCTGTCGGTCGACTGGATTTTAATACCAGTGGCCTGTTGCTGTTCACCACGGATGGTGAGCTGGCCAACCGGTTGATGCACCCGTCTGCCAATATTGATCGTGAGTATGCGGTTCGCGTCATGGGCGACGTCAGTGACGAGATGATTGCCAATTTGCAGAAAGGCGTGATGATTGAGGATCACCTGTGCCGTTTTACCGATGTGCAATTTTTTGCCGGGGAAGGGCGCAACCGCTGGTATCACGTGGTGATCATGGAAGGTCGCAACCGTGAAGTGCGTAAACTCTGGGAGTCCCAGGGGGTCAAGGTGAGCCGACTGAAACGCGTGCGGTATGGCCCGGTGTTTATTCCCAGTCGCGTCAAGAAAGGGCAGTTCTACGAGATGAAAGCAGCCGAGATTGCCGGCTTGTATGAGACCGTAGGGATGACGCCGCCCGTCAGCAGCAAGAAGCGTTCTTTGCCCCGTCGCCGCAAGGACAATCGCCCGGGCCGGGGCTAAGCCGCCCCGGATATCATGATCTGCAACCGGTGCCGTCAGACGTCGATGCCGGCAGATTGTCTGGTGCGCAAACTGTTGCGCAATGGATTGACCAGAGCCGGTATAAGCGCTTCAATCAGCTGGAGTTCCCGTTCGGTGAACTTTTTGTTGCGCTTGAAAACGATTTCTCCCAGGTACTCATCTGTACACAGCAGCCGGTAACCACAGCTATGCGTTGACTGTTTGCCGATACGAATATCGACATCAAGGTCTTCATGGTGATAATGCAGCCCGTCCAGCGCTACGCCGCGGGCCATGCTTTGCAGCAGGCGCTGCTGCAAAGCCGACAACTCAAGTGTGCCACCCAGGTTTTCGGTCAGCAGCTGCCTGAGTTCCTGCTCGCGCTGTTTGCGCCTGACAGATGACTGAACGTCCTGCTTGGCAGGTTGTGACCCGGTTTCCGGTAGCAGGTTTTGCATGTAGGCTGTCATCTATCATCCCTCTGGTTTCGCTCGGTAAAGGCAGACCCGTTGCCACCCTGGTTTTTGATCTTGTACATGGCCTTGTCCGCCCGGTTCAGGAGATCTTCGGTGCAATCGTTGTCAAGGTATGACGAGGCACCCACGCTGACCGTAATCTGGAGTGGCCCTGATTCAGCACAGATTCTCAGATCGGCAACGGCCTCGCGCAGTCTTTCCGCGATTACCATGGCACCGTATTTGTCGGTTTTACTAAGAACCACAACAAACTCTTCGCCACCATAGCGATAACACAGGTCGGTATTGCGATTGACCTTGTTGATCAGGCGCACCATCTCCTGCAGCACGTTGTCGCCCGCCGAATGGCCTTCGGTATCGTTGATCTTCTTGAACTTGTCGATGTCTATGACCAGTACCGACAGCTCGTGGTGATAGCGTCTGGCCAGGTTCAGTTCGCGCTCGAGGTTGGTCATCATGGCCAGGCGATTGCCTGCGCCCGTCAATGGGTCGGTCATCGACGCATCGATGGCGGCACGGTATTGCAGGGCGTTGCGCAAAGGGCAAAGCAGGGTGCTCAACAGCGTTTCCAGTGAGTCCAGGTCTGCATCGCTGAACCGGGTGTTATGGTAAAGCACCAGCTCCCCCAGGTTATCTCGCTGGGTGATGAGCCGATAACTGCAACTATGCAACTCGACGCTGCCCACGGTTATCTGCAGGTTCTGTGATTCATTGACGTAAACCAGACCGCAATGGGCGACCAGCTCACTGCTCTCCTCATGGAACAGTTCCAGTATCCGGTTCAGATCCAGCGTTGTCTGCAACCCGGTGAGCAGACGATAACGTGCCTGCGACAGCGGTTTGCTGCTGTCGGGCAGGTAGTCATTGGCGGCAGGGATCAGCGCGAGCTGTGAGCGGCCGTGTTTGGTGTCGTCTAATGCTGTGGCCGAGCTGAGTGGCATAGCCATGTAAGTCTCCGGTGTAAGCGTCTACCGGGACTAAGCGATAATTGTGCCAATAATCAGAATGATATGTGTAAATCCTTTAGAAATAAGGATTTAAGGCTCGGCGGAGGGGATTTTGGAGGTAATTTTGCGCGCCCGGACAAGTGCTGGCAACTGACAGCGGCAAGAAATTGCCGGTTTACTGACACTTGCCGCCAGGCGGGTGTCAGATTGCCGGCATCTTGCGCCATAGTTGATGCTGTCGGTTCTAGAGTTCGGCCAGCAGGCTGCGGATATCGATTGCCTGACCGTGAATCGGCTGACTGACAGGCTGCATCAGATGCAGGTAGGCAGGCATCAATGAGCCCGCTGTAGGCAATGTCATGGGGTTTTCCGCTGGATAGGCAGCACGACGCATTTCTGTGCGAGTGGCACCCGGGTTGATACTGTTGACCCGAATGTTGCTGGTATCTGCCAGCTCGTCGGCAAGTACCTGCATCAGGCCTTCTGTCGCGAATTTGCTCACGGCATAGGCACCCCAGTAAGCGCGACCCTGGCGTCCGACGCTGGACGAGGTGAACAGAATGCGGGCGTCAGGCGATTGCAGCATCGCCGGCAGCAGCGCCCGGGTCAGCAGAAATGCGGCGTTGACATTAATCTGCATGAGTTTCATCCAGGCCTCCGGCGCATAATACTGGATGGGGCCCAGCGCGCCGAGCTCACTGGCGTTATGGAGCAGCCCGTCCAGCGCCGGAAACTGTTCCTGAATGGAGCGTCCGAGCAGGTCATAATCGTCTGTACCGGCAATTGCCAGGTCCAGAGGATGGATGACCGCCTCAGGCAGGTTTTCGCTGGCAATAAGGTCATACACGGCTTCCAGTTTTTGCTGTGTGCGTCCCAACAGGATCACGGTGGCCCCGCTACGGGCATAAGTCAGAGCCGCGGCCTTGCCAATGCCATCCCCAGCGCCGGTTACCAGGATGGTTTTATCCTGCAGTGTGTCATTGACGGGTACGGTCAACTCGGGAGCTTCAGTGGCGTGGGCTGGTTCTATTTTCATGCGATATTCCTTGCGGTTGAAAGGGGGTTGCGAGTGATGACCTCACGGCTGCCCCGGATGGCTGCGGTCCAGGTATTGACGGATGTCCGCCACCGTCCCGGCGACATAGTCCGCGCCCCACTCTGCAATGGGCGGGTGCGGAGGCAGATAACCATAGGCAGCCGCGATTGTGTGCATGTCTGCGGCATTGCCGGCCTCAATGTCACGTGGGTGATCGCCGACATAAACTGCCCGCCCGGGAGGACAGCTCAGGCGCTCGCAGGCCAGCAGCAATGGCTCCGGGTGCGGTTTGGTCTGACTGACGTGGTCAGGACATATCAGCACGGTGCAGCGTTGCGTCAGGGACAGTTTATCCAGGAGCGGGACGCTGTATTGCTCGGGTTTGTTGGTCACCACACCCCAGGGAATGTTGCTTTGCTCCAGGTTGACCAGAAAATCATCCATGTCAGGAAACAGGGCAGAGTGGGTATCCTGCAATTGTATGGCGTAGGCGTTGAGCAGCGTCTGTAGCAGCGTATCAAAGCCGTCAGCGCCGGGCGCAAGCCGGAAAGCCAGTTCCACCAGCGCGCGGGCGCCACTGGAAACTGTCGCCAGTATTGCACTGTCAGACGGCGGCGCTATGCCCTGGTCCGCACACAGCTGATGCAGCACTGCGGTAAAATCCGGCGCCGTATCGACCAGTGTGCCATCCAGATCAAACAGCACGGCCAATATCTGCCTGCTATCGCTACCGGTCATGCCGGCTTCCGGTAGTGCACAAGATAATTCACATCAATGTTTTTCTGCAGGCGATAACGCTTGGTCAGCGGATTGTAGCCCATGCCCGTCAGCTCACCCTGTTCCAGGCCGTAATGTCGGCACCACGACGCCAGCTCTGAAGGCTTGATGAACTTGGCGTAATCGTGAGTGCCCTTGGGCAGCAGGTTGAGGACGTATTCGGCGCCAACAATGGCAAACAGCCAGGACTTCGGATTACGATTGAGGGTGGAAAAAAAGATATGACCGCCGGGTTTGGCCAGTTTGACGCAGGCGGCCACGATGGCTTCCGGGTCCGGCACATGTTCCAGCATCTCCAGACAGGTCACGATATCAAACTGAGCCGGCTCACGCGCTGCCATGGCTTCGGCGGCAATATTCTCGTAGCGGATATCCAGGCCGCTTTCCAGCTTGTGCAGGCGCGCCACGGCCAGAGAGGCCTCTGCCAGGTCGATGGCAGTCACGGTGGCTCCCTGGTGCGCCAGCGCCTCACTGAGGATGCCACCGCCACAGCCGATGTCGATGCAGTGCTGGCCTGCCGGGTTGATTTTGCGGCTGATAAATCCCATGCGTAGCGGATTGATTTCATGCAGTGGCCGGAATTCGCTGTTCGGATCCCACCAGCGCGCAGCCAGAGCTTCGAATTTTCTGATTTCGGCATCATCGCGATTACTCTGCTGCGCACTCATGCGGTATCTCCGGGGTTATTGGTTGCCTGTAACTGCTGTTGCCATGCCTGTGTGTGCTCCTGTACCTGACGCCGGTTGATGGTGGTCAACTCGCCGTCGTTCAGCAACAGTCTGCCGTTCACCCAGACGTGGCTGACCTGGCTGGCCTGTGTCGAATAGACCAGGTGCGATACCGGGTTATAGACCGGCATTGTGTTGAGACTGTCCATGCCGACCGCCACGATGTCCGCGCGTTTGCCGATTTCCAGGCTGCCGATCTGCTTGTCCAGCCCCATGGCTCTGGCACCGTTGATGGTCGCCATCTGTAAGGCCTGGTAGGCGGGCAGGGCGCTGGCATCACCGGCACAGGCCTTGGCCAGCAAGGCTGCGGTGCGCATTTCGGAAAACATGTCCAGATCATTGTTACTGGCGGCACCATCAGTGCCCAGCGCCACATTGATGCCGCCTTGCTGCAGTCTGTGAACCGGACAGAAGCCGCTGGCGAGCTTCAGGTTGGACTCGGGGCAATGAATGACCTGAGCGGCCGTTTCCTGCAGCAAAGCCAGATCTTCATCATTTATCTGAGTAGCATGCACGCACAGCATACGTGGTCCCAGCAAGCCCAGATCATAAAGCCGGCGCAGCGGGCGTTGGCCATGTTTGGTGACGGCGTCCTGCACTTCGAACTCGGTTTCATGAACGTGCATGTGAATGGGCAGGTCCAGTTCTTCGGCAAACGTCAGTACCTTGCGCAATGACTCATCCGATACTGTGTACGGTGCGTGCGGCCCGAATGCCGTGCTCACCAGTTCGCTGTTGCGCCAGGCGTCGTGGAGTTCCGTGGTTTTGCGTATGCACTCATCCGCATCCGCCGCCCAGGGCGTGGGGAAATCGATGACCGGTGCTGCCAGCTGCACGCGCATGCCGGCATCGCTGGCAGCCTTGGCGCTGACTTCGGGAAAGAAATACATGTCAGCAAAACAGCTGGTGCCGCCCCGGATCATCTCGGCGATCGCCAATTGCGTTCCGTGATAGACGAATTCCTCACTGATCCACTTGCCCTCCAATGGCCAGATATGATCATTGAGCCAGGTGTGCAGCGGCAGGTCGTCGGCAATGCCGCGCAGCAAGGTCATGCCCGCGTGGCCATGGGTGTTGACCAGGCCCGGGATCAGCGCTTGCTGATCGAGATTGAGTTCTCGCGCTGCCCGGAACCGGTGCCGGCTTTCGGTGGTCGGACACAGGTCGGTAATGACGCCATTGCGCACGGCGATGCTGTGATTTTCCAGGATGGCATGATCATCGGTGGCTGGGATTATCCAGTGCGCATGGATCACGAGATCGACATCTGGCAGGTTCTCACGGGGGCTCATGACGGCTCCGGTTCAGGTGATCGGGTGGGCGATTATAACGAATATTGCCCGAAAGCAGGAGCTTGATATCAAACCGTATTTATATGTCCGGCAGCGGGTCAATTGTGGTAGTATTGATCAATTTTTTCGAACGACGATTGCTGTAAAATCGACGTATGTAAAGTGCCTGAAAGAGCGACTTGAAAGTACTACCCGAAAGGACTGCTACGGGCGAGCTTGGATGAGCCGCTTTCAGTCCGCATGAGAGCCTGTAAAATATGACGGAATCTACAAATCAGATATCGCCTGTTTCTCTCGAAAGCGAGATGCGCGAATCCTATCTTGCCTACGCGATGAGCGTGATTGTCGGTCGCGCGTTGCCCGATGTTCGCGACGGACTGAAACCTGTGCACAGGCGTGTGCTGTTTGCCATGAACGTGCTCTCCAACGACTGGAACAAGCCTTACAAGAAATCGGCGCGAGTGGTTGGTGATGTGATCGGTAAATACCACCCCCATGGTGACTCGGCGGTGTACGACACCATCGTGCGCATGGCGCAGGACTTCTCACTGCGTTATCCGCTGGTGGACGGTCAGGGCAATTTTGGTTCGATTGATGGCGATTCGGCTGCTGCGATGCGTTACACCGAAATTCGCATGGCCAAGATAGCCCATGATCTGATGGCCGACCTGGACAAGGAAACTGTCGATTTCTCCGACAACTATGATGGTACCGAGCGCATTCCTGATGTGTTCCCGACGCAGGTGCCCAACCTGCTGGTCAATGGCTCGTCCGGAATTGCGGTGGGTATGGCGACCAACATACCACCGCATAACCTCACCGAGGTTGTCGATGCTTGCCTGGCATTGATGGATGACGAGGATATCTCCATCGATGACCTGATGGAGCACATCAAGGGGCCTGATTTCCCGACGGCAGCCATTATTAATGGCCGTGCCGGTATTGTGGAAGCCTACAAAACCGGTCGTGGTCGCATCTACATGCGTGCACGCGCGGAAATTATTGAAGACGAAAAATCCAATAAATCAACCATCATCATCACCGAGATCCCTTATCAGCTTAATAAGGCGCGGCTGGTCGAAAAAATCGCCGAGCTGGTCAAGGAGAAGAAGATAGAGGGCATCACCGAACTGCGTGACGAGTCTGACAAGGACGGCTTACGGGTGGTGATCGAACTGCGCCGTGGCGAAGTCGGCGAGGTGGTCCTTAACAATCTGTATGCGCAGACCCAGATGCAGTCGGTGTTCGGCATCAACATGGTGGCGCTGGTTGATGGTCAGCCCAAGCTGCTTAATCTGAAAGAGATCCTGCAGTCCTTTATTCGACATCGCCGCGAAGTGGTGACCCGTCGTACGGTTTACCTGCTGCGCAAGGCGCGTGAGAAAGGCCACATCCTGGAGGGCCTCGCTGTTGCGCTGGCCAATATCGACGCTGTCATTCAGCTGATCAAGGAATCGCCCAGTTCAGCAGAAGCCAGGGAAAAGCTGCTGGCCCGGTCCTGGGTATCCACCAGTGTGCTGGCCATGCTGGGCGAGGCCGGCGCCGATTCATGCCGACCGGAAGATCTGCCTGCCGAGTACGGGCTTAAAGGTGATGAATACTTCCTGTCACCGGCGCAGGCGCAAGCCATCCTGGACCTGCGCCTGCATCGTCTGACCGGACTTGAACATGAAAAACTTATCAATGATTACAAAGACCTGCTGCAACAAGTTGCAGACTTTCTTGAGATTCTGGGCAGTGACGTCAGGCTGTTCGAAGTCATGCGTGAAGAACTGAATCTGGTGCGCAGCAACTATGGCGACAAGCGTCGCACTGAAATTGTCGGTTCGCAGCTGGACCTCAGCATGGAAGACCTGATCACCGAGGAAGATCGCGTGGTCACCATATCCCGCAGTGGGTATGCCAAATCCCAACCTCTGACCGATTATCATGCCCAGCGCCGCGGTGGCATGGGTAAGGCCGCTGCAGCCGTCAAGGATGAGGATGTGGTTGAGCATCTGTTGATTGCCAGCAGCCACGATACCTTGCTGTGCTTCAGCAGTGCCGGCAAGGTTTACTGGTTGCGCGTGTTCAATATCCCTCTGGCCAGTCGCACGTCGAGAGGGCGCCCACTGGTCAATATCCTGCCGCTGGAGGAAGGCGAGCGTATCACCAGTATGCTGCCGATACGCGAGTACACTGAAGGTTATTTCATCTTTATGGCAACGGCCATGGGCACTGTCAAGAAAACCTCGCTCACCAGTTTCTCACGTCCGCGCAGTGTCGGCCTGCGGGCTATTGAGCTGGATGAAGGTGATCGTCTGGTAGGAACAGCCCTGACCGATGGCCAGCGCGACATCATGCTGTTCGGCAGTGGCGGCAAAGTGCTGCGCTTTAATGAAGCGGGCGTGCGCACCATGGGCAGGACCGCGCGCGGCGTGCGCGGCATCCGTCTGGCGCCGGGCCAGGAAATGATTGCCCTGATCATTCCCGAGGACGGTTGCCAGGTGCTTACCGTCAGCGAGAATGGCTACGGCAAGCGCACCGACGTTGCCGAGTTCCCGGTATACGGGCGCGGTGGCCAGGGTGTCATCGGCATGCAGACCAGTGAGCGTAATGGCGAACTGGTCGGGGCTGTGCAGGTGGCAGATGGCGGCCAGATCATGCTGATCTCCAACAAGGGCACGCTGGTGCGTATCCGGGTGGATGAAGTCTCCGTATTGAGTCGCAACACGCAGGGTGTACGCCTGATCAAGCTGAAGAAAGACGAGCTGCTGGTCGGTGTCGAGCCGGTTGCCGACGCCGATGACGAGCTGCCTGACGATGCCGTTGATGTCGACGCCGACGGCGAGGTGGTCATTGATGAGCCACCAGTGACGCCGGCTGATGAGGCTGACGATGAGTGATGCGCCTGAGCGTGTTGCTTTTCTCGGCCCGCCCGGTACGTTTTCACACGCGGCGGTAGATCGTTTCTTTGGTGCTGGTGCTGCGCCGGAGCGCCTCAGCGTCAGCAACATTGATGATGTCTTTCTGGCGGTGGAGGCCGGCAATGCCCGGTTCGGTGTGGTGCCTGTGGAAAACTCCACCGAAGGGGCGGTCAACAGCACCCAGGATTGTCTGATTGATACCTCCCTGACTATCGTTGGCGAAATTTATCTGCCGATAGAGCACAACCTGTTAGTGCGCGATCCGTCAAGGCTGGCTGATATACGACGCATTGTCTCGCACAAGCAATCGCTGGGTCAGTGCCGGATATGGTTGCGTGCCCAGTATCCCGATATCGAACTGTGCGACGTCAGCAGCAATGCCGAAGCGGCCAGGCTGGCGGCTGAAGACCCTGCCACTGCAGCGATTGCCGGCGAAGTGGCGGCTGAGTATTTCGGCTTGCAGGTGGTCTTTGCGCGAATTCAGGACCGCAAGAACAACACCACCCGGTTTCTGGTGCTGGCGCGCGATCAGGCGGCGCTGAAGCAGCGGCGCGAGCCCGCTGGCTTGGCGACCGGGCACGATAAAACCTCGATTCTGGTTTATACCGAAAACAAACCGGGCGCCCTGTTCCGGGTACTGGAACCGTTTGACACCTGTCAGGTCAGCCTGACCCGGATTGAAACCCGACCGGCCCGCGACGATATGTGGTCTTACGTGTTTTTTATTGATTTTGAAGGCCATATCGAAGACGATGCCGTCAAGAGTGTTTTCCGGCAATTGGCGGGGCGCGCAGTCAAAATCAAAAACCTAGGTTCCTATCCAAGAGCCCGGGGCTGATTCATGAGCCTGCTTAAAGATAAAACGGTATTGATCGTGGGCCTGGGTCTCATTGGCGGTTCCATTGCGCGTGGATTGATTGCCGCGCGGGCATGCCATCGCGTGGTCGCTGTTGGCCGCGATGAGGCGGCGTTGCAGGCTGCAAAGCTCGACGGCAATATCCATGCGTATGCCACGGATCTGGCCACGCTGGCGCCGGAAGCAGACCTGATCATGATTACCGTGCCCACCCTGTCAGTTCGTCACATTCTCGAGCAGCTTGACGGGCTCGTCGACGAGCATGTGATCATCACCGATGCGGCCAGTGTCAAAGGTAACGTGGTGGCCGATGCCAGACAGGCCCTTGGCGCCGGTGTCCGCCGATTTGTCCCGGGACACCCGATAGCCGGGTCCGAGCGCAGCGGCTACGCGGCTTCCCGGGCCGATCTGTTTGATAATCGCAAGGTCATTCTCACGCCGTTGCCCGGCAACGACAGTTTAGCGGTCCGCACGGTCATGGCGTTGTGGCAACAATTGGGCGCCGAGATGCATGCCATGAGTGTAGAGCGACATGACCAGGTACTTGCCGGGACCAGTCATTTGCCGCACCTGCTGGCCTACACGTTGGTAAACACCCTGGTCGACAGTGTCAGCGAGTCTGATCGCGTGCAGCAGGTGTTTGATTATGCAGCTGGCGGGTTTGCTGACTTCAGCCGGATAGCATCCAGTGATCCGGTCATGTGGCGGGATATTTTCCTCGCCAATAAAGATGCCACTGTCGATATTCTGGATGCCTATGTAGAGGCGCTGCAGCACATGCGTACCAGACTGTTGCGCGGCGATGGCGCCTCGCTGACCCAGGAGTTTACCCGGGCCAAACGGGTCAGGGACGCGTTTTTTCATCGCTTCCAGGGTGCCGGCGGCGAGCTGTCGGCCTTCAGCGCTGGCGATGATGCCTGTGTTCTGACAGGCAGGGCAGGCCTTTCTCTGCAAGGTGAGTTTCGCAGCCCGGCCTCACCGGACACGGCGCGGCAGTACCTTGCCGACGCCGAGGGCCGCGACGCCGTTTCGATATTGCAGGGTGTTCCCGAAGACCTGCAGACACTGGCATCTATTCAGTCCATGCGCAACGCAGGCGTGCCCGTGATTGGCCCCGAGCAGGGCGTGGTCACTGTCTATGGTGGTGCGAACGAACCGGCTGCTGATGACCTGGGTGCGCAGGTGCAGATATCCCCGGCCACGGCGTTACCGGCAGATGATCTGACAGTGCTGGCACTGGCGCTGGCAGCCAGCGCAGTGTCCGGGTCCAGGCTGCTCCTGTCGCAGGTTTATGCGGGCACTGGCGGCACCGAGCATCCTCTGCAGGTCCTGCAGCAGATGGGCGCAAAACTGCAGCTTGTCGGCAGCCCGTTGGCGGAGGTTGTCGTCAGCACGGCGTCGTTGCAGGGTTGTGAGCTCGATTTCCGTGGCGCAGCGTCAGTGGCCCAGAACGATGCCGTGACGCAGAGTGCGGCCACCGGGCAGGTGCTGGCCTACATGGCGGCAGGGACACTGGCTCAGGGGGAGACCCGATTACGAATAGATGCATTGGTCGACAACGCCCGCATCCTGCATGCCTGCCGGTCCTGGCAAGCGCTTGGCGCTGACATTCACTGGCAGGGTGATCTCATCACGGTTAAAACGTCGACTCTGTTGCCGGGTGCGATAGCGTGCCGGGATGATCCCGAGTTTGCCTTGCTGTCGATAGTGCTCGCCCAGCGGGCGTCGGGCCATGTCGAGCTGATGGGTGTCGGTGGTTTTTTCGCCAGGTACCCGGGACTGGCCGAGCAGTTACAACGCATGGGGTTTGGCTTGAACAAGGTGGCGCAATGAGTAGTCTGAAGCGTGATGATGTGCCAGTGCTTGCCATAGATGGGCCCGGCGGTGCCGGTAAAGGTACCGTCAGTCGATTGCTGGCGGCGGCACTGGGCTGGCACTATCTTGATAGCGGTGCGCTTTATCGCATTCTGGCGCTGGCGGCCAGTCGCAGGGACATTGAGCTTGAAGATGAGGTGCGCGTTGCTGCGCTGGCGCCCGATCTGAATATCCGGTTTGGCACCGGTCATGACGACAGTGTCTGGCTCGACGGCGAGGAAGTATCGGCGCATATCAGGCATGAGGATGCCGGTACCATGGCGTCTGTGGTCGCCGCATTACCGGCTGTCCGGCAGGCATTGCTGTGGCGTCAGAGAGCCTTTCGTCAGCCCCCCGGGCTGGTCGCAGACGGCCGTGACATGGGGACCGTGGTGTTCACCGATGCGGCGCAAAAAGTGTTTTTGACAGCCTCTGCGGAGGAGCGCGCAGATCGAAGATATAAGCAGTTGATTGCTAAGGGTATTGATGTTAATATCGGCGACCTTTTAGCGGATATCAATGCGCGTGATGCGCGGGACAGCAACCGGGCAGTCGCCCCGTTGCGGCCTGCCGACGATGCAACAGTGATCGATACGACCCGCCTGAGTATTGCTCAGGTCGTCAGTCAGGTGCTGGCACTGGTAACTGGTGAAAACTGAAATACGCAAGATGAGTACCCGGCCTGATGATGGAGCCAGCATTGTCCATCAGCGGGCTTTTTGTCATTGGCCCGTGCATGCTGGTGTGCGGTTGAACTGAAGCTGCAGGATGTGTCTCACGGCACCTTCGAACAGCTAATTTAATTTACAGGATTAAACATGAGTGAAAGTTTCGCTGAATTATTTGAACAAAGTCTGAATGATGTAGATATGACACCTGGTGCTATTGTCAACGGCACCGTTATCGACATCGATTCCGACTGGGTTACCGTCCACGCCGGACTCAAGTCCGAGGGCGTCATTCCCAAAAGCCAGTTCCTGGATGAGAACGGCAGTTTTTCTCTGTCTGTTGGCGACATCGTCAAAGTTGCACTGGAAGCTGTTGAAGACGGTTTCGGTGAAACCCGGTTGTCCAGAGAGAAAGCCAAACGCGCTGAATCCTGGATGGAGCTGGAAGCGGCTTTCGAAAAGAACGAAGTGGTCAAAGGTATCATCAACGGCAAGGTCAAGGGCGGCTTTACGGTCGACCTCAACAATATCCGTGCATTCCTGCCAGGTTCCCTGGTCGACATTCGTCCGATTCGCGACACCACACACCTGGAAGGTCAGCTGCTTGAATTCAAACTGATCAAACTCGACCAGAAGCGCAACAACGTTGTGGTTTCTCGTCGTGCAGTACTGGAAGCAGTC
>PASF01000010.1 GCA_002711845.1 Gammaproteobacteria bacterium
GACCTAATATGGCCCTTGGAGGCATAACCCCAAACCAGAAGCTGGCATTGGCCGCTTGATGTCTACTCTCAGGCGCAATTAAAAATGGGGGTATTACACCTCCGTCCCCATTCTTACCGCCCGTTCTTATCCGTCGCTACACTTCAGGAATGCACTTTGACTGCCTTCAGGTACACAAACTCCGGATCAAGATCCACCCCGCAAGGCCATTCAATGGTGTCGAAGGAAACTCTGGCTTCCTGGAAATTCGCTTTATTCTTTAACCGGCTAAACACACCGAAATCGAGATAGGGAGACATGTCCAGCTCGCCATATTCGCCGTTGTCGAAGCAAAGCTGCAACTTATAGTCGTCGGCCACTGTTATCTGAGTTACCACTGGGTACATGGTTAAATCCTATTGCAGAGGTGGAATTCTGAATGGCTCCTCACCATTCATGACCAGGCTCCAGTTTGCCATTAGCTCGTCACGATGCAATTCTGCCCAAGCCAGAACCAACTTGAGTTGCTTTGGTGGCAGATTGCAGCGCAAAACATCCATCGTGTCGATTCGGACAGATGCTTTGTACTCAGCATAATATACATGAAAATGAGGAGGTGGATGTTCACCCGGAGCATAATACATGCGCACAATAAGCCCGTAGAACATTGATATTGTCGGCATAAACACTCCTAGCTCCTGCCGTTTATGGTGGTTGAATAAGAATGGGGACAATAAGAATGGGGACGGAGGCAATACTCTTTCCTAAAGTATTGCCTCCGTCCCCATTCTTACTCCGTCCCCATTCTTTCGTGGCTGTCCGGGGCGTAACCGACCGATCCGCAGGCCGTATTTCTCCTTCAGCTCTTTCTTGTAGCGGTTGTCGGCCACCGGCTGGCAGCTATGCGTGGCGCTACGTATCAGCGTCAGCTGATGCCGGTTGACAGGTTTGTCAAACAGCTGCATGTAAGCCTCACGCCGCGCCGCGACCGATTCACCCAGCGCCAGAAACTCCGCATGCGGCTGCATCCAGCCCCTGGCGCCGAGGGCGTTTTCACGGTAGCTCGACCACAGGTACTCTTCCGGGGTGTTCACCATGTAGGCGCGCACCGGATTAAGTTCAATGTAGCGCTGACAGGTCAGGAAATAGCGCCGCGTCTGCACCAGGCTGGCCCGGTGACGCCCCTCCCACAGTGTGCCGGTGCGCTCATACTTCTTGTTGATGTAGCTCGCGTAATTGCTGCCCACTATGCGAGTCACACGGGAAATACTGTCTTTGTGCTGTGGTGTTAGCAGAAAATGCACATGATTGGTCATCAGGCAGTACGCATGCACATGAACATCAAAGGCACTGGCGTGGACACGCCACAACTTCAGGTAGAACTCGTAATCGGCATATTTCATGAAGCAGCGCTGGCGATTATTGCCGCGCTGAACAATGTGATAAGGCATTCCTGCCAGATAGTGACGCGCACGCCTGGGCATAGCAAACTCCTTTTGCTAAGTGGGTTTCTTCCAAGAGTATAGACAATCAGGAATGGGGACGGAGGCGATAAGTATTGCCTCCGTCCCCATAAACCCATAAACCCATAAACCCATAAACCCATAAACCCATAAACCCATACAAAATGTCAGCCGGACAGCTAGAATACGGGTTTCCCCTATCAGACAAGGACAGTCAGATGCCGGTGATTAGCCGTTTCTACGGAATTTTGATTACAATGTACTTCAAAGACCATAACCCGCCACATTTTCATGCAAGCTATGCGGGCTACAAAGCCATGATAAGTTTGGACGGACAAGTTCTGGAGGGCACACTGCCGGTCAGGGCCCGAAAGCTTACCCTGGACTGGGTTGCGCAGCATGAACAACAGCTGCAAGAAAATTGGCGGCGCGCACAATCCGGCGTGCCACTTGATCCTATCGCACCTCTGGAGTAATAACGATGCTGTTTGTTAAATCAGCCAAGTACCTAAGAGACTATAAAATCTGGGTTTCTTTTGACGACGGCAGTGCGGGCGAAGTTGATCTGGATGGCCTTTTGAAAGGGCCGGTGTTTGATCCATTAAAGGATCCTCATTATTTCCGACAATTCACCGTTGACCCAGAGCTGGAAACTGTTGTGTGGCCAAATGGCGCCGATCTGGCCCCTGAATTCCTGAAAGCTCATCTGCGAAATTGAACACTGCAGGAATGGGGACGGAGGCGATAAGTATCGCCTCCGTCCCCATAAATCCACCATAAATCCATAAATCCTAGAAGCCGATAACCCGGCGGAACCAGCTTCTGTCCAGTTCCTCGCGGCAGCTGGCATACTGCTGCTGATAACGGTTGGCGTATTGCTGCACACGGTCGGCGACCGGCATCAGCCAGGCCTTGTCACGGTAGCTGCCCCGGTTAAAGCCGGCGTGCCCCTCATGATAGGCCAGGTACAGATTGCGCGCGTCATTGCGATCAATCTGGTTGCGCCGGTAGCTGTGCTGGTTGTACCAGCCGACAAAATCCACCGCGTCACCAAAATTGCTGCGCCGCGCCAGGCGGTTGCCGGTCTCCTGCCGGTACTCATCCCAGGTGGTGTTCAGCGCCTGCGCGTAACCGCGCGCCGTGGACGGCCGGGTCCACGGGATAAAACCCAGTAAACGCGTGCGCTCAGGCCGGGCGCGGGCGCGAAAGCCGGACTCCTGATTGATAAACGCCATGGTCACCGGCACCGGCACACCCCAGCGCTGCTCGGTCTGCTCGGCGGCGCGATACCACGAGCGGCGCTCCTCGAACATGTCGCAGACATTGCCGGGGTTGGCCGGCCGCGTGCTCACGCAGGCGGTCAGGACAAGTAAAAGCGTTGACGTCAGAAGTAGCCTCATGCCTGGCAGTATAGCAATCATTTGAACAGCGGGAATGGTTAAAAAGTATTCCCTCCGTCCCCATACTTCACCCATACTTACCCATCTGTACTAGCCACAGGGGGCAGCTTTGCCCAAAAAAATCATATACAATGCAGCCGGTTGCCAAGCCGATCGCCAACATAGCCATAAGAAGTAAGATGAGCCACCGGATGACACTTATTACACGCACCTTTGTTGTAGCCGCTTTAATCATGCTTCTGGGAGGCTGCGTCATGGTCCCGGGCAGCAATATCGACCCCGACGCCTACGAGACCCAGGGCAGCAACTGGTTCGAAGCCAATGAGGGCGTGTGGTTCCCCTCGTTTCGGGGAGGGCTCCGCAACCTCGGTCCGGCCGACACAGCAGAAGACGTGCAAGCCGTCGAAGATCAGGTCGACGTCGTACAGATCACCTCCGGCCTGGTGGTCGAGCAGCAGCGTCAGCTCATCGACAACAACACCGTGCCCGCGGCCATGCCCGCCTCGCTGATGCAAGAGATTGCCGACTACGAATACTACGTCGACCGAGGCGACATCCTGCAGATCACCGTCTACGACCACCCCGAACTGACCAACCCCAGCGGCAGCAACAACAACAACGTCGAAAACTCCGGCATCACTGTCGAGAACGACGGCACCATTTATTACCCCTACATCGGCAAAGTCCCCGTCGCCGGCCGCACCGTCAACCAGATCCGCCAGGCCATTGCCCAGCCCTTGGCCGAATTCATCGCCACGCCCCAAGTCTCCGTGCGCGTGGTGCGCTACAACGCCAAACGCGCCTACCTCACCGGCCAGGTCAACCAGCCCGGCCCCCAGTCCATCACCAACGTGCCGCTGACCGTGCTCGATGCCATCGCCAACGCCGGTGGCCTGGCAGAGAACGCCAACTGGCACGAAGTGCTGCTGTCGCGCAACGGCGAAGACATTCGCCTGTCGGTGTACGAAATGCTCAACAACGGCCGCCTGGGCCAGAACATGCTGCTGCAACACGGCGATGTCCTGCACGTGCCCGTCGTCGGCCAGCGCCAGGTGTTCGTGCTGGGCGAGCTCAACCGCGTCAACACACTGCCCATGGGCAACATCACCATGTCGCTGACCGAAGCGCTGACCCGATCCGGCGGCCTCAACCAGGTCACCTCCAACGCCGAAGGCATCTTTGTTATCCGCCCCAATGCGGCCGAAGACGAGAAACTGGCCACGGTGTACCAGCTCAACGTCAAGAACGCCATTGCCTTTGCCGTCGGTGCCCAGTTCATGCTGCAGCCGGCCGATATTGTGTACGTCACCACCGCGCCGGTGACACGCTGGAACCGCGTGATCAGTCAGATTATTCCCAGCTTGAATGCTTTGATTACAGCGGACAGGGTAGGGACGTTATGATTTGGGGAAGTATGGGGACTGAGGCAAGAAGTATGGGGACGGAGGCAATACTTTTTGGGACAAAAGTATTGCCTCCGTCCCCATACTTCTCGTCCCCATACTTCCCCGGCTAAAGGAATGCCATGAGCCCATACAACAACATACTGGTCATCTGCCAGGGCAACATCTGCCGCAGCCCGGTCGCCGAGGCGTTGCTCAAGCAGGCCATGCCCGACAAACAGGTGCAGTCGGCCGGGCTTACCGCCATGGTCGGGCAGGGCTGCGATGTCACTGCCGCCGAACTGGCTAGCGCTGAGGGGCTGGACACCAGCGCGCACAGCGCGCGGCAACTGACGCCGGAAATGATACAGTGGGCCGACCTGATTCTGGTGATGAGTCAGGGCCAGCGCGGTCAGCTGGGCAACACCGCACCGGAAGCCATCGGCAAGACCATGCTGCTGGGGCACTGGATACACGCCGCCGGCACCCGCGCCAACAACGGGCTGGATATTCCCGACCCCTACAAAAAGAGCCGGGATGTGTTTGAACACGTACATAAATTGATGCATCAGGGCGTCAGCCTGTGGGCGCAAAAAATATAAGGTAGTCCCCCGTTTATGACCGATGTTAGCGGCACCAACCAGCACACACGCATCAAGCCGGCAGCCAGCCAGGCCAGTGACGACGAAATCGACCTGGGTTACCTGCTGGCCATCTGCCTGGACAACAAATGGCTGATCATCACCGTCACCGTCCTGGTCACCTGCCTCGGCTTTGCCTATGCCTGGCTCGCCACCCCCGAATACCGCGCCGACTCGCTGCTGCAGGTGGAACAGCAACAGCAGAACCTGGGCAGCCTGGAGATGGCCATGCTCGGCCAGGAACAGACCGCCTCGTCGACTCAGAGTGAAATCCTGCGCTCACGCATGATCATGGGTCAGGCCGCGCAGCAGGCCGGGCTGGACCTGGTGGTGCAGCCACGGTATTTCCCGGTTGTCGGCGCCGCGCTGGTGCGGCGCGGCACAGAGCGGCCCGGGTTTGCCGACGGCAGCGCTGACGCCTGGGCCGGCGACAGCATTGCTGTGGATACCTTCCGCGTGGGTGAACAGTATTTAAACCGGCCGTTTACCCTGACCGTCACCGGCAACAGCCGTTACCAGCTCAGCGACGTTGAGGGCCGGGTGATCGGCGATGGCCGCGCTGGCGAGTGGCTGCAGAGCGAAACGCCTTATGTCGAGCTGATGGTGGCCAACATCGATGCCCCCGCCAATGTCGAATTCCACCTCACCAAACGCAGCGACACCAGCATGATCCGCAATCTGCAGGGCCGTTTCCAGGTCAGTCAGCGCGGCCGCGACACCGGCATCCTGGAACTGACGCTGACCGGTACTGAGCCGGCCGAGATCCGGGCCTCGCTGGACGCCATTGCCGATGTCTACCTGGTGCAGAACATCAACCGGCAGGCGGCCGAAGCCGAAAGCCGGCTGGAGTTCCTGGAAGCCCAGACGCCGGTGGTGCAGCAGGACCTGAACGCCGCCGAAAACCTGCTCAACGACTATCGCGCCACCCAGGACAGTGTCGACCTGAGTTTCGAAACCCAGAGTATGCTGGAGCGCATGGTGGAATTGGAGGCCGAGCTCAATCAGCTGCAGTTTCAGGAAACCGAACTGGCGCAGCGCTTCACCCCCAGCCATCCTACGTACCGCTCGCTGCTGGAAAAGCGCGAACAGCTGCAGGCGGAACGCAACCGCCTGGAACGCCAAGTGGATACCCTGCCAGAAACCCAGCGTCAGGTGCTGCGACTGAATCGGGATGTGGAGGTCAGCCAGCAGATCTATATGCAGATGCTCAACGCCACCCAGGAGCTGCGCATCGCCCGTGCCGGTACCGTCGGCAATGTGCGCATTCTGGACCGCGCGCTGGTTGGCAATGAGCCGATTGCACCGCGCACCAACCTGATTCTGGTGATCTCACTGTTGGCCGGCCTGATGCTGGGCCTGATGGTGGTGCTGGTGCGGCACATGCTGCACCAGGGCGTCACGTCAGTGGATCAGCTGCAGGCACTGGGGCTGCAGGTGTATGCCACCATTCCACTGTCCGAGCGGCAGCTGAAACTGTTTGATCGTTTAAAGGACAGCCGACACCGTCACCGGATCGGTAACAAACTGGCCAAGGCGCTGGGCATCAAGCTTGGCGAGGGCCTGGGCGGTAAGCGCAAGCGCCGCGGCGCGCAGGAGAGCGGCGTGCTGGCGCTGCTAGACCCCACTGATCTGGCCATTGAAGCCCTGCGCGCCCTGCGCACCAGCCTGCACTTTGCCATGCTGGAGGCGGGCAACAACCGCCTGATGCTGACCGGCCCCAGCCCTGCGGTGGGCAAGAGCTTCATCTCCACCAACCTGGCGGCGATCTGCGCGCAGGGAGGCCAGCGCGTGCTGTTGATCGACGCCGATCTGCGCAAAGGTCATTTGCACAAATCCTTTGCCGACGACAATCAGGGCGGGCTGTCCGATTACCTGGTGGGCGATGCCACGCTGGAGACCGTGTTGCGCCAGACTGAGCAGGACGGGCTGGAATATGTGTCCCGCGGCACGGCACCGCCGAACCCGTCCGAATTGCTGATGACGCAGCGTTTCCGCGACTTCCTGGACACCGTCAGCGAGCGTTATGATCTGGTCATCATCGACACGCCGCCGGCACTGGCGGTGACGGATGCCGCGATTGTGGGCAAACAGACCGGCACCACACTGATGATCACCCGCTTCCGCGAGAATGCGCCCAAGGAAATTGAACGCGCCATCCAGCAACTGGAAAGCGCTGGTGTGCCGGTCAAGGGCAGCATCCTCAATGCGATTGAGCGCAGTGCGTCGGCTTACTACGGGTACACCTACGGTTATTACAATTACGCTTATAAAACTGAGGAATAGTTGCTGTTTAGGGTAATTTAAGGGGACGGAGGTTAGATTTGCTGCGCAAATCCCTCCGTCCCCTTAAATTACCCCTAAACTTACCCATTCGGACTATTGTAAAAGTTTTTAGCACGGTCTAGCATGTTCAACATCTGAACACAGTTAAGTTATTCAAATAACAACAAGTGCTGCACATGCTTATAGACGACACTTATCGCATAACGCTGACGGTCCCCCTGGAACATCTGTCGACTGATATGGAGGCCAGCCGATGAGCTGGTACCTGATCCAGTGCAAGTCCAACCAGCAGTCGCGTGCGGAAGCCAATCTGCGGAACCAGGGCTTCGAAATTTACACCCCCCACATCAAGGCCGAACGCATCGTGCGCAGGCAGCGCATCATCCGCGATGAGGCCGTGTTTCCCGGTTATCTGTTTATCCAGCTTGACCCCTGCAGCAACTGGCGTGCCCTGCATGGCACCCGCGGTGTGGGCAAGGTGGTCAGCTTTAACGGTTGCCCAAAGGCCGTGTCTGATGAACTGATTGTGGGGCTGAAGCAGCAGTTTGATGCACAGGAAGCGCCAGTGGCGCTGTTCAAGGCGGGCGACAAAGTACAGATTACTGATGGTTGCTTCAAGGATATCGAAGCGATTGTCAAGGCAGTGACACCCGACCAGCGTATTGTGGTGCTACTGAGCATCCTGCACAGCGAACAGGCGGTGACCTTCCCGGTTACGCAGCTGGCACGGGCTGGTTAGGGAGCTGCACGGCAGGATAATGATAAGGATAGAAGGGTCGGCATGCCGACACATCCATCCACCACGCTTGAATCTTCAGATGCTGCAGCAATGCACGGGTAGGGCGGTAGCGTGTCTGGGCGCCCCCGTCACGATATGATGATTGTGGGTTATGAGGCCGAAGGCACACTCGCGACACAACACTAAGCGCGAAGGCCCCAAACAGCGCAGCGCGTGACTGGATGGCGAGCGTTGTGAGATCCGCCCAGCCGTACAACAGCATTGGCGGCTACTCGGCTCACGCCGACCAGCATGGGCTGGTACAATTCGTGAAGGGCATCAGGGAAAAAAACTGACAGATATTTGGCTGGTGCATGGTGTTGAATGGGCGAAAAGGGCATTGATGAGGAGAATCGAATGTCTATTGGGCGTTTAAAATATGAAGCCTCAATGCTGTTTTAAATTATTAATCATAAAAAACTTATGATGAAGAAAATACTTGTTACCGGCGGTGCTGGATATATTGGCTCGCATACCACATTGCTGTTGCTTCAAGCTGGCTTTGATGTACTGGTACTAGACAACTTCTGCAACAGCAAACCCGAAGCATTGAATCGGGTTAGCAGGCTGGCTGGCAGGTCACCTCATATCATCGAAGGGGATATCCGTAACTACGATCTTCTCAATCAATTATTTAGCGATTACTCCATTGACTCTGTGATTCACTTCGCTGGCCTAAAGGCTGTAGGTGAGTCCGTCATCAAGCCGCTCGACTACTATGACAACAATGTGCTTGGCAGTCTGACCTTGTTGCAGGCGATGGCCCACGCCAATGTCACCAATATAGTGTTCAGCTCGTCGGCCACCGTCTATGGAGATCCACAAAGTGTTCCGATCAGCGAAGACTTCCCACTCAGTGCCACCAATCCCTACGGAGCCAGTAAACTGCATATCGAAGTCATGCTGCAAGATCTGTGTCGTGCCGATCCGAACTGGCGAATAGCTATCCTGCGTTACTTTAATCCTGCCGGTGCCCACGAAAGCGGTCTGATTGGTGAAGACCCAAATGGAATGCCAAATAACTTGATGCCATTTATTGCCCAAGTAGCTGTAGGCAACCTGAAAGAATTGAGCATATTCGGAAACGACTTCGACACCCGCGACGGCACAGGGGTGCGCGACTACATTCACGTTATGGATTTGGCCGAGGGGCACCTGGCAGCTCTTATCGCTTTGGATCACCACAAATTGATTACTTGCAACCTCGGTACCGGTAGGGGCTATAGTGTGCTGGATATGGTTAGGGCATTTGAGGTCGCGTGCGGCAAACAGCTCCCATATCGCATTGTTGAGCGTCGTCTTGGGGATATCGCTGAATCTTACACCGATCCGACACATGCAAAAGCGATGATTAACTGGTTACCGCGAAGGGGCCTAGAGGATATATGTATTGATCATTGGCGCTGGCAGCAAATGAACCCTAATGGGTATTGAAACGCTTGCGACCTAGCCATTGAAACAGGTGTTATTAGCGCTGTTTAAACGTATCACGAGATATCATTAAGCTGAGTAAAAGTTTTGTGAACGTATGGCAAACAGGAAGCAACTAAAACATAGATGTTCACTGAGCCTTCTATCGAGAGGTTGTTGGGGCAAATATCAAGAAACACCTGGCTTCCTCTGCCAACTTGTAGTGTGTATCTGCAGTAGAACTCGAACCTGGCTCAAACCCACCCCATCACCCATTCAGGCTATTGCCTGCCGCCCGTCTTCAGGGTTAGTATCCGTTCAACAATTGAACACTCTACTAATCGTAACAATTAGGAGTGTGGTTTCAGTTCCCCGACCGCCAGTCCTGACAAGAACAAGATATGCTCACCGACGACGCCCGCTACAAGATACTCAAGACACTGGAGGCCAACCCGGATATCAGCCAGCGTCAGCTCGCCAGCACACTGGGTATCAGCCTGGGCAAGGTGAACTACTGCCTGCAGGCTCTGATCGAAAAGGGCCTGATCAAAGCCAAAAATTTCAGTAAAAGCCCTTACAAGGGCCGCTACCTGTACATACTCACCCCCAAAGGCATCGACAACAAAGCCCGACTCACCCGACGCTTCCTGCAGCGCAAGCAGGCAGAGTACGAGGCTTTGCGCGCGGAAATCGAGGAAATCCGGAGAGAGCTGGGGGTGGGGGAGTAGCCATTTTAAGGAAAAGGGGCGGGGCAGCACCCATAGGGTGAAAACCCCGTCCATAACGTATTCCACTGATATCAAAATACTTGGCACAGTGCAATGTAAAAATGCAGGAACCACCCAGATGCTGCATCAATGCACGGGCAGGGCGGTAGCGTGTCTGAGCGACCCCCGCCACGATGTGCTGTTTGTGGGTTATCAGGCCGAAGGTACAATGGCGCATACCATTCAGCGCGAAGCACCCAACAGGGCAGCGTGTGGCTAGACGGCTAGCTTCATGAGATCCGCGCTGCTGTAAACAGCATTGGTGGCTACTCTGCGCATGCCGACGAGTAGGTGCTGGTGCAGTTTGGTGAAGTGCATCACGAAAAGGCCGACGGCTATTCGGCTGGTGCATGGGGTAGAGGGAACGAAGAAGGCGTTGATGGGGGAATTAGGGAAGTTGTGACGATGACGATAAGCAGGTGATTAAAACCAAGTAATGATGAGTAATTGGGCAGTTAACAATCCAGGCGACATGCAATTGCTCAACGCCCGACAGCCCGGGCTGGATCTGGTAGTCCAGCCTAGGTGCTTCCTCGTTGTATGCCCGCGCGCTTTTTTACTGTAATTAATGTCGAGAATGCTTGAAACAATGTCTACAGTAACATTATCAAACGCAACAAAATTCAAGAGCCAAGATGGCAAATCGATATTGGAGTCAGCCCGCCAACAGGGAATATCGATTGAACACAGCTGTCGGACTGGCCGTTGCGGTGTATGTAAGGCCAAAGTGATCAATGGAGAAACAGATGTTCTTCAGGCAGAAGAATCTCTGACTGCAGAAGAGGAATCGGATGGCTTTATCCTCACCTGTTGTCGCGCCGCCAAAACTGATATTCAGCTTGATATAGAAGATTTGGGCGAATTGGGCGATATTCAGACCAAAACACTGCCATGCCGTATCGACAGCCAGCAGTTCCTGTCAGACGATGTCGTTGAAATCGTACTGCGGACGCCTCCTGCAAATCGACTTGAATACCTGCCAGGCCAATATGTAGACATGATCGGCAATGATGGCTTGCGCAGAAGCTACTCCATTGCCAATGCGCCACGTGAAGATGGCAAAATTACCTTGCAAATTCGAAAGGTTGAACAGGGTAAAATGAGCCAATACTGGTTTGAAGAGGCCAAAGCCAATGATCTTTTGCGAATGGAAGGACCATTGGGCACCTTCTGCATGCGCAAGAACAACGCATCCCAACTGATCTTGTTGGCCACCGGTACCGGTATTGCCCCAATCAAAGCCATGCTTGAGCAGCTTGCAACGACACCAGAAGCCAACGCATACAGTCATATTCATCTTTACTGGGGTGGCCGCACTGAAAAGGATATTTATTGGCGACCGTGTTTTGAGTCACTTCCGTTGACGTTTACCCCGGTACTTTCACGAACACCAGACTGGCAAGGCCGCAAAGGATACGTACAGCAAGCGGTTATCGATGATGGCCATAACCTGAGTGACGCAGTGGTTTACGCCTGCGGTTCGGAAGCGATGATTCACAGCGCACATAAACAATTAGTCGTAGCTGGCCTCAACAACAAACACTTTTATTCCGACGCTTTTGTAAGCTCGAATTGATAGGGAATCTGGAGGAAGGATGAAAGCAGTCATTTTGGCAGGAGGCCTGGGCACGCGCCTGAGTGAAGAAACCAGCACACGTCCCAAGCCGATGGTCGATATTGGAGGTAAACCGATCCTGTGGCACATCATGAAGATGTATTCGTCGCACGGTATCAATGATTTTGTTATTTGCTGCGGCTATAAGGGCTACGTCATCAAGGAATACTTCGCCAACTACTTCCTGCACATGTCCGATGTTACATTCAATATGCGTGACAACAGTATGGAGGTGCACAACAAGCGTGCGGAACCATGGAATGTAACGTTGGTTGACACAGGCGAGCACTCCATGACCGGCGGTCGTTTGCGCCGTGTGGCGGAATATGTCAAAGATGAAGAGTCCTTCTGCTTCACTTATGGCGATGGTGTGGGCGATATTGACATTGCCGGCAGCATCCGCTTTCACAAGGAACACGGCAAAGCTGCCACGCTGACAGCAACATATCCGCCCGGCCGTTTCGGTGCGCTGGATATCCAGCACAAGCAGGTAATGAACTTCAAGGAAAAGCCCAAGGGTGATGGAGCCATGATCAATGGTGGTTTCTTCGTACTGACTCCCAAGGTATTGGACTACCTGACCGATGACAGCACCATCTGGGAACAGGAGCCACTGAGGGGCTTGGCTGAAGAGGGCGAATTGATGGCTTATGAGCACCAGGGCTTTTGGCAGCCAATGGATACTCTGCGTGATAAAAACCTGCTGGAAGAACTGTGGGAAGCAGGTAAGGCCCCTTGGAAAACCTGGGAGTAACGGATGACTGCGATTGTGAACACAGCCTTTTGGCAGGGCAAGAAAGTATTCCTTACCGGGCATACCGGTTTTAAGGGCAGTTGGCTTTCCCTTTGGCTACAAAGCATGGGCGCTGACGTGAAAGGTTTTGCTCTGGAACCGCCTACAATACCCTCATTGTTTGAGCAGGCCGGTGTTGCTGCAGGTATGAAGTCAGAAATCGGGGACATTCGTGAACTGGCAGCGATTACAGCCAGCATGACTTCCTTCAACCCCGATATTCTGATTCACATGGCTGCACAGCCGCTGGTGCGCCTGTCTTATCGCGATCCGGTGGAAACCTACGCCACCAACGTCATGGGCACCGTGCATGTGCTCGAGGCTGCACGCAAGTGCGGCAACCTGAAAGCCATTGTTAACGTTACTACCGACAAATGCTATGAGAATCGGGAGTGGGTTTGGGGCTATCGTGAAAACGAACCCATGGGGGGGCATGACCCTTACAGCAACAGCAAAGGTTGTTCCGAATTGGTGACCGCTGCCTACCGTAATTCGTTCTTTAACACACCCAATACTGCAGCCTTGGCATCAGTTCGTGCAGGTAACGTGATTGGCGGTGGCGATTGGGCTGAAGATCGGTTGATTCCCGACATCTTGCGTGCATTTGAACAACAACGGCCCGTTATCATCCGCAATCCACTGGCAACACGCCCCTGGCAGCATGTGCTTGAACCCCTCAGCGGCTATCTGATATTAGCTGAAAGGCTATTTACACAAGGCACTGCATACGCAGAAGGCTGGAACTTTGGCCCGCGCGATGAAGACGTAAAACCCGTAGAGTGGATACTCAATCACATGGTACAGCAGTGGGGTGCCGGCGCCAGCTGGCAACTGGATGTCAATCCTCAGCCCCACGAAGCCCAGTTACTCAAGCTGGATATCAGCAAAGCGACAGCGCAACTTAAATGGCAGCCGCGCTGGTCGCTGGAGCAAGCCTTGGATAGCATTGTTGAATGGCATCAATTCTGCCTCGCAAAGAAGGATATCCGCGAGGCAACACTCAATCAGATCAGCCTATACCAGGCTGGTTGATTCAAACATTCGTATACCGATTACAGTACAGGCAATCATCAATGACCCCCGAAACACTCCGTCAGGAAATCAGCAAACTCGTAGAACAGTACGCCAATGAAGCTTTGGCACCCAAAGCATTCACCCCTGGCGAAACAGTGATCCCGCCCTCAGGCAAAGTTATCGGTGCCCGTGAACTGCAACTGATGGTAGAAGCCTCACTGGATGGCTGGCTGACCACAGGCCGCTTTAACGCCGAGTTCGAGAAAAAACTGGCGGAGTTTATCGGCGTAAAACACCTGATTACTGTCAACTCGGGTTCCTCAGCCAATCTGGTGGCCTTCAGTACCCTGACGTCGCCCAAGTTGGGTAATCGCGCCATTAAAAAGGGCGATGAAGTGATTGGCGTGGCAGCTGGCTTTCCAACCACCGTTAACCCTATCGTGCAGTTTGGTGCCGTACCCGTGTTTGTCGATGTGGACATGCAAACCCACAACATCGATGCCGACTTGATTGAAGCAGCGATTTCGTCCAAAACCAAAGCGATCATGCTGGCGCACACATTGGGCAACCCTTTCAATCTGGCCAAAGTCAAAGGCCTGTGTGAAAAACACAATCTTTGGCTGGTCGAAGACTGCTGTGATGCGTTGGGCGCAACCTACGATGGCAAAATGGTCGGCACATGGGGTGATATCGCTACTCTGAGTTTCTACCCAGCACATCACATAACCATGGGCGAAGGCGGAGCGGTATTCACCAATAACCCGACCCTTAAAGTGATTGCCGAATCCTTTCGTGACTGGGGCCGTGACTGTTACTGCGCACCGGGTTGTGATGACACCTGTGGCAACCGCTTTGGCCAGCAATTCGGTACGCTGCCGCAAGGGTACGACCACAAATATGTTTATGCGCACTTGGGCTACAACCTGAAAATTACCGATATGCAGGCTGCCTGTGGCTTGGCACAGCTAGAACGCGCGCCCGAATTCATTGCCACCCGCAAGCGTAACTACCTTCTGCTGAAAGAACGTTTGGCCAGCCTTGCTGACTACCTTGAAGTTGCAGAAGCAACACCCAATAGCGACCCTTCATGGTTTGGCTTCCCGCTAACGCTGAAAGAAAGCAGTGGTGTGCAACGAGTTGACCTGCTGAAATACCTCGATCAGCACAAGATCGGTACCCGACTGTTGTTTGCTGGTAATCTTACTCGTCAGCCCTACTTCCAGAACGTGGAATATCGTGTAGTGGGCGAACTCACCAACACCGACCGCACTATGAACCAGACCTTCTGGCTTGGCGTGCAACCATCACTCGGACACGAACACTTCGAGTTTGTGGCCGAGAAGCTGGAAGAGTTCTTCGGGCTGAATTTCTAATGAAGCATATACTGTTGACCGGTGCGACCGGGTTCTTGGGTAGCCACCTGTTGGAAGCCCTGCTCACGCAGGGCTACAAGGTGACCATTACCAAACGGTCAACGTCGGATACTTGGCGGATCGATCACCTGTTGGAACGGGTCAGCGCCTGTGATGTTGATCTGGTGGAGATTGAAGAAGCGTTCAAGGCTGAAAAAGTCGATGTGGTTATCCATACAGCGTGTAATTACGGCCGTCACGGACAACACGCACATGAAGTTGTTGAGACGAATTTGCTTTTTGCATTGAAAGTACTTGATGCGGCCACCTTCTTTAACACAGACACCTTCTTTAACACAGACTCCTTATTGCCCAAATATCTGAATGCATACTCGCTTTCAAAAAAGCACTTTGCTGAATGGCTCAAACAGCGCAGCCAGACAATTAAAGTGGTTAATTTGAAGTTGGAACACATGTATGGTCCTAAGGATGATCAAACAAAGTTAGTTCCTTGGTTAATTAAGCAGCTAGAGCAAGGTGTAAGCCGTATTCCGCTTACGGAAGGGGCTCAAAAGCGCGACTTTATCTATATAGATGATGTTGTATCCGCCTATTTAGTGGCGCTGCATAAAGCCGACCAGCTACCTGAATATACGGAGTTGGATGTGGGTACAGGCGAGCTAACCAGTGTCCGTGATTTTGTGTCCGCTATTTTTAGAGTCTATGAAAGCCTGAACCCCGGAACCGCAACCCAGCTTGGTTTTGGAGATGTTCCCATTCGTGACGGCGAAATGATGGCAGTTGAAGTTGATAATAGCGCACTGAAAGGCTTGGGGTGGTGTGTGAGAACACAAAAGACAGTTGGACTAAAAAATTTATTCAAGGTGGTTCAATGAAATATCTGGTTACTGGCGGCTGTGGTTTTTTAGGCTCAAACATTGCGAGTGAAATACTGCGAAGAGGTCATGAGTTAGTTGTATTTGATAGTCTTTATCGTTTTGGTAGTTATCAGAATCTGGAATGGTTGAAGGATCAAGGTGACTTTGAGTTTATACATGGCGATATTCGCAATGCCAATGATGTAGAACGTACCGTTCGCACCCATAAACCGGACGTGATTTATCATCTCGCTGGCCAGGTTGCAATGACCACCTCCATTGCTGATCCACGCATGGATTTTGAAGTAAACGTAGGTGGTAGCTTTAATCTTTTGAATGCTGTGAGGCTCTATTCGCCGGAAAGTACAGTCGTATATTCATCAACCAATAAAGTTTATGGCGACTTGGAGCAATTTCATTATCAAGAGACTGAAACTCGTTACGAATGTATAGATAAACCCAATGGCTTCGATGAGAACGTAAATCTCGACTTTCATTCACCCTACGGCACATCAAAAGGTAGCGCCGATCAGTATATGCTGGACTTCGCACGTATTTATGGATTGAAAACAGCCGTTTTTCGCCATTCCTCCATGTTTGGTGGCCGTCAGTTTGCGACATTCGATCAAGGCTGGTTAGGTTGGTTTACTCAGAAAGCCATTGAGATAGAAAAAGGTATTGCTAAAGAATCTTTCACCATTTCAGGCAACGGAAAGCAAGTTCGTGATTTGCTGTACGCCAGCGACTGCGTAGCTCTTTATCTTCAAGCAGCTGAAAAAATTGAATGTATTAAAGGTCATGCGTTCAATATTGGCGGTGGCATTGATAACTCATCTTCGCTTCTAGAGCTTTTTTCGTTTCTTGAAAAAGAACTCAATATTACGATGCATCACCAAAAACTACCTCCGCGTGCAAGTGATCAGCTTGTTTTTGTGGCCGATATCGAAAAAGCGAGAAAGCTGATTGGTTGGGAACCTAATGTTCCCAAAGCGGAAGGGATAAGGAAAATGATAGGTTGGGTTTTATCAAAATGATCGATATACAGATTCCTACGTACAATCGTGCTGTATTTATGAAGAAGAATATGTTGATTCTTGACTGCTAGATTATAGAAAGAAGTCTTTGTAATTATTACAAAGAAGCTGGGCTTGGCTAGCTTAGCGGATTATATTGATTAATGTAGAACAAGTATCCAGTGTGGTAATAGCTGCGACACCCATTTTTTAGACTGGAATGTTCAGGTTGTATTTAAAGCGACAAAGAATCTTTTTTTACGGTGTGGCACCTAAATGGGAATTTACGAAAAGAAAAACCAAGAACCGCCTATGAGTCACGGGTTAGTTTCCATATGTATTCCTACCTATAATCGACCAGCCTTAATAGGAAAGTTACTGTCGTCTATTTTGGCCCAAACCTATCAAAATTTTGAAATCATTGTAACTGATAATTCTGATAATTTTGATACGCAACTATTGATCCAAAATCATTTTACAGATCCTAGGATAAGTTATTTTAAAAACACGACTAATTTAGGCATGGGGGGTAATACTCAAAAAGCCTTGAGCCTTATAAAAGGTGAATTTTTTACGTTTACACCTGATGACGACCTCTGGATAACTCAATCTAAGCTAGAGTCTCAAGTTGCTTTTCTTCAGCAAAATAGAGAAATTGATATCATTTATTCTAATGCTGAGTCGATAGATTACGATGGGAATATTCTTGAACCGTTCGGTTCAGTCTATGATCTAGCAGATAACAGTTGCATACATGTTCTTGATTCTGCTGAGTTGTTGCCTGGAGGTAACTCAGCTTACTTTCTGAATATTCTTACACCTGTTATGAGGGTAGGCCCTCTACTCGACATTTTTATTAAGAGTTGGTTTTTCGAGTCTGAAGAGTTCTTCTGTTATCACCTTGCTGCTTCTAAACAAAAGATTGGCTTTTTAATCGATAAGACGGTTGCATTGAGAGAGGCCGAACACTACAGGACGGCATTAGAAGACGGGCGAATTGTGGATTGGAAAAAGCGAAAAGATATTCGAATACGCCAGATAATTGCAATTTATACTGCTTCAATTTATCTATATCCGGAAACTAAAGAGGCCTTGGAGACAGCTAAAGTAAACAACGCATTAGCTAGGCACCTGCTCATACAAGCGAAGACTAGCAGATCACTCAAATTAATGATCACAACTTTTTGTTCCTGTCTTTTACTATTCCGTAAATTTAACTTGATTTATATGATAAAGACAAAAACTAAAACAGGAAAATCTTTTGGTTAAAAAAATTATATCTTTCGTTTTTAGAGTTATTTCAAATAATCGAATTTTGTCTAATGTAACAAATCAGTCCAAAGACAAATCTAAGGTGCTTGTTTCGTATACGACTCTACCTTTCTATACGCGGACCAATAGACACACAAATAGTCAGGAGATACATGCAATTGCAGAGATACTTCATGAGCTTGGATTCAGAGTCGATGTAGTCAATTATACTTGTGAAAAAAGAATTAACTACTCCGACTACAAGATTATTTTTGGGTTTGGGCAGCCTTTCGAAAATTCTTTCAGAGCTAGCAACTCGCCACTTATACGAATCTATTATGCCACCGGGGCCCATGTTTTTCACCAGAATGCTGCGGAGGCGCAGCGTGTAACGGCCGTAAATACACGATACAACACCAATCTCTTGCCTAGAAGATTAGTCTCTTGGTGTTGGACATTGTCTACTAATTTTTGTGATCACTTAATCATTCTAGGTAACTCTTGGACTGAGTCGACATATAAAGAATATACGAATTCAAAAATTAGTATGATGAACGCAACGGCGCTGCTAAACAATCTTTCAAATCCTAAGAATCGTAATATTAGCAAGAATCGAATGAATTTCCTGTGGTTTGGCAGCTCTGGCTTAGTACACAAAGGGCTGGATTTATGTCTGATCTTTTTCTCAGAGCATCCTGAACTAACGTTGCACATATGTGGTCCGAAGGAAGAAGATTTTTTTCGTGTTTTCGAGGACTATTTTCGTCTACCCAATATTGTATTCCATGGGTTTGTTAGCGTGAACTCATCTGTGTTTCTTGATATCTCAACAAAGTGTGTATTTGCAATATTGCCTAGCTGTAGTGAAGGACAGGCCACTGCACTATTAACAGCGATGGGAACTGGTCTCATCCCTGTAGCGACTCGTTTTACGGGTATTGATGTTACGAAGTATGGTTACCTCATTGAAGCACTGACTGTGGAATCAATCGCGGCTACAGTATCAGTGATAGAAGGTGAATCCGATGAAGTGCTTACTGTAAAAAGCGAAAAGAGTGCCAGATACGTGAACAGAAACCACACTTTGCGGAAATTCAAAAAAAATATGAGAAAAATTCTTGCAGAAATTACAAATGAAGAATAAGAAATTGGCAAAGGATACGCTGTGGAATGCAATAGACTACATAAGCACCCTAGGTATATTCGTAATTACAACAAAGCTAATCATTACACAATTTGGAACTGACGGATATGGATTTTACGTCTTTTTTACCTCCCTTGTTGGTTTATTTGCTATGGTCGACCTGGGGATGGGTATGGCTGTATCGAAATATCTAAGTGAGAGTGCGCTGCAAAAAGACTATGTAAGGTCGAGTGAAATCATTAATGTTGCTTTGATTTTCTATGCTGTCTTTTCTTTTCTCATTGTCAGCATTGTTTACAGTTTTTCTGCCGAGATTATAGGTTTCTTACGTTTTGAGTCAATGTACTATGAGACAGGCGTGGTTGTTATTAAGCTAGTTGCGCTGATATTTTTTTTTAACCTGATAAGTTCTGTTCCGATTAATATACTGGTGGCACTAGAACAGTGGGTGGCTATTGCAGGGATAAATATCATATTTAAGATTTTGAATGCTGCGGCTCTAATATATGTTGTCGCTTTTCACGATTCGGACAACCAAGAAAAGTTCATACTTATATTTTCTATGATTTTTGTTTTAAGTGTAATTAAATTAATTTCTTTGATAGTAAACATTTACCGTAAGTCTTTTGAGTATTACTTGGTATTGCCGAGCCGTGGTATAAGAACCAGAATTCTATCGTTTCTCAAGTTTTCGTCTCTCCAATATCTTTTGTCGCTTCTCATGGGGCATTTAGATAAATTTATTATAGGTAGATTTTTCGGACTGGAAGTTTTGGGTGTTTACAGCTTCTGTGTGAATGCGTTCGCTTATGTTTATGGTTTTGTATCTAATTCATTTAAAGTTTTCTATCCAAAGCTGTCTAGATTACATGCCCAGTTGAATGTTTTGTCACTTAAAAGTTGGTTTTTTAAGTTGTTGATGTGGATTGGAGCGGTGTCGCTCCTTGCGGGGGCCGGGCTGCTTCTTCTATGGCAACCAGTGATCTCAATCTATATCGATCCAGAGTTTGCGCATGCTAGCTATTATTTCATTCCCTTTTTTGCATTGTTCTTGTGCGTTCGGTCACCTGAAATAGTCATGTATTATTTTTTTAATGCTACTGCTAATCCTAAAGTCCTTGTGAAGAATCTTATGATAAGCGCGCCGATATCTTGTATGTTCTATTTTATTTTAGTGCCTTGGCTGGGCGCTTTGGGTTTCATCTTGTCGCAAATGATAGGTGTTTCAGTTTTGTACCTTTGGCATGCCAAAGTTATTATGATGAATGGTTTTGAGGAGTACGCATTCGGACGAAAAGTAGCCTAGAGATAGCAAAAAATTTGTGTGACAGTGAATGAACTAGTCTCCAATTAAACTAGGCGCATCTTTTGCAGTCATCGACTGATTCCAGCTTACTAGACAATTCTGGTCTAAAAGTATACTAATAACGGTCTGTCCGACGCTTCTAGTCTACAGTTTGAACTCATATCAGATCGAAGATTAAGCAAGATAAACTAAAAAGGTCTGCTGAGTCTATCAGCAGAAACAATGAATTGGAAAAATTATGAAAGGCGTGGTATCAATTTTAATACCAGTCTTCAATCGTGAAGACTTCATAATTCAGACTATTCAGTCTGCTTTGAATCAAACATATAGCAACATTGAGATTATTGTTGTAGATAACGCCAGTACTGATAGTTCCTGGTCAGAGATTCAAAGAATAGCTAAGTTAGATTCAAGAATAAAGCCCTTTCAGAATGAAATAAATATCGGGCCAGTAAGAAATTGGCGTCGATGTGTTGATGAAGCAACCGGTTTTTTCGGTAAGATTTTGTGGTCTGACGATCTTATCGCCCCAAATTTTGTTGAGAAATGCTTGGCACTTTTGGATCCCGATACTGCGTTTGTTTATTCAACTGTGCGGGTATTTAAGGATAATAGTAATTCTGGTGTTACTTTGTACGCTTGCGATGAAACAGGCCATAAAAAATCAGGGCACTACATAAGAAACGCACTTTTTGGTGCAGGCGTTCCTGTTTCACCGGGTTGTGCTTTGTTTAGAATGGAAGATTTGCGGAGCTATTTGTTTGTGGATATACCCAACAAAGTAGGCAGCGATTTCTCGATGCATGCAATTGGTAACGATCTTTTGTTATTTTTGATGACAGCCAAAGATTACCGAAACTATGGCATTATATCCGAACCACTTGCTTTGTTCAGACATCACACAGGATCCATAACGGTATCGTCGTCGGAAGCACGTCTCGCTGTGCATTACTCCATTGTACGGGCATTCTTTTGTGAAAACCATTATCAGTCAGAGCTCGATAGAATGGTTGCGTTTGTTTGGTTGTTGTTAAAACGGTATCCTGAATCAAGATCTTTTAATGTATATAGTGTGGATGACTTCTTCCACTGTCGTGTGAGTGTTCGGTTTAGATATCTTCTCTTACTTATGTATTCACGTATCGCGGGCTTGCCCAAAAGGGTAATTCGTAAATTTCGTAGAATAATTGGTGGAGTATGATCTTTTAAAAATGCTAATTACCTGAATTATGGGTCAAGATGACTCTTACCTCTTAGAAAATATTTTTTTAAAAAGGATTTCAAGAGCGTGGCATCAAACGTCCGCATACATTCTTAATACACAGCGAATCGATCATATATATCAAGGCCTGTAAGTTGAACTAGCAGGCTGTTGAAAAAACCGAATTATGAAAAAATAGCGCCATCGAGTTAACAGGGTCAATCCGATGCGCGGTGAAATTTCTCCCCAATAGGTTTGTTCAGTTATCGCACACTGGAACCTCGAATTCCAGCCGATCATCCGATCAGAAAAGTGCGTAAAGTTGTCGATCAGGCTCTGACAGAGTTAGTGCACACGTTCGATGATATGTATTCCAGTGTGGGTCGCCCGTCGATACCACCGGAACAGCTGACTAGAACGAAGCTGTTGCAGGTTCTGTTCACAGTCCGCTCCGAGCGTCAGCTGGTTGGGCGACTGAACTATGACCTTATGTTGCGCTGGTTCGTTGGCTTGGGCATGGATGATATGGTCTGGAACCATTGGACCTTTCCAAAAACCGGGACAGGTTGATGGTGCATGAGATTGACACGCTGTTTTTTGATGCCATCAAGAAACAGGCATATGCCAAGAAGCTGATGTCGCGTGAGCACTTCAGTGTTGATGGCACATTGCTGGTAGCGTGCGCATTGATGAAGTGGTTTCGTCTGAAGGGCGGTGCTGACGATGTTGACTCGGGCGATGATTTTTACGGTCAAACGCGCTGTCGACTTCAATGCTATAAGACCGTAAATCATCAATTTAGATTGTCCTCCCAATCCAATGGGAGTTTCCTATACGGTGACCAAACCAGAAGGAGACGTCCATATTGAACCGAGAGGACTTTTACATGATAAAAGAAATGAAAGAGCAAGGCGCACATTTGCTAGAGATTGCTCTCAAAGTCGGTTGCAGTAATCGTACTATGCGCCGTTATCTGGCATTGCCATCGCCCAAAAACGGGCGGCGCACCCCGGAATTTCAACTGTGACTTTAATGAATTTTTGGAGGTATATTATTTTGATTTACGTATGGTGTGATTTATCATGAAAAAAGCCCTAGTAACAGGCATAACTGGCCAAGACGGTTCGTATTTGGCTGAATTCTTACTCGAAAAAGGCTATCAAGTACACGGAATCAAACGTCGTGCATCATCTTTTAATACTCAACGTGTTGATCACATATACCAAGATCCTCATGTGCCAAATCAGAACTTTGTACTCCATTATGGCGATCTGACTGACACTTCAAACCTGACAAGAATCCTGCAGGAAGTACAGCCAGATGAGGTATACAACTTGGGTGCGCAATCTCACGTTGCTGTATCATTCGAATCCCCTGAGTACACTGCTGATGTTGATGCAATTGGCACTCTTCGGTTGTTAGAGGCTATTCGATTACTTGGGCTGGAGAAGAAAACACGATTTTATCAGGCATCAACATCTGAACTTTATGGGTTGGTTCAGGAGGTCCCGCAAAAGGAAACTACTCCGTTTTACCCACGTTCACCTTATGCGGCTGCTAAGCTTTACGCATATTGGATTACCGTTAACTATCGTGAGGCGTATGGCATGTATGCCTGCAATGGCATTTTGTTTAATCATGAGTCACCCAGGCGTGGCGAGACTTTTGTAACTCGGAAGATTACGCGCGGACTAGCCAACATAGCTCAGGGATTGGAGAGTTGCCTGTATATGGGTAACTTGGATTCCTTGCGTGATTGGGGGCATGCCAAAGACTATGTTCGTATGCAGTGGATGATGCTTCAACAGGATGTCCCGGAGGATTATGTGATCGCCACGGGTGTACAGTATTCCGTTCGCGAGTTTATTTTATGGAGTGCAAAAGAAATTGGTATTGCCTTGACGTTCGAGGGTTCAAGCGAAAATGAAGTTGCTATTGTGGAGTCAGTGCAAGGGAGTATGGCACCGTCAGTAAAAGTTGGTGATGTAGTAGTAAAAGTTGATCCGCGTTATTTCAGGCCCGCTGAGGTCGAAACTTTATTGGGTGATCCTAGTAAGGCAAAAGAGAAACTCGGCTGGATACCAGAAATAACGGTACAGCAGATGTGCCACGAGATGGTCACGGAGGATTTGAAAGTGGCGCAGCGACATGCGCTATTAAAAAAGCATGGTTTCGAACTCCCAATGTCAATAGAGAATTAGTGTGATGCGTAAATTAAAAAGAGTCTATATTGCAGGGCATCAAGGCATGGTTGGGTCCGCCTTGGTGCGATTACTGGCAACTCAAGAAAACATTGAGCTTGTAACTGCATCAAGGACAGAACTTGATCTAACCAACCAGGCTGCAGTTAACGACTTTTTTAAAGGCAACAATATAGATGAAGTCTATTTGGCGGCTGCAAAAGTTGGCGGTATTCATGCAAATAATACTTATCCTGCAGAATTCATTTATCAGAATTTGATGATAGAGGCTAATATCATACATGCTGCGCATATAAACGATGTACAAAAACTGTTGTTTCTTGGCTCGTCGTGTATATATCCGAAATTTGCTGAACAGCCGATGAAAGAGAGTGCACTTCTAAGAGGCTCACTAGAGCCCACGAACGAGCCATATGCGATTGCCAAAATAGCGGGAATAAAGTTGTGTGAAAGTTACAATCGTCAATATGGGCGGGATTATAGAAGTGTGATGCCAACAAACCTTTATGGTCCGAATGACAATTTTCATCCTGAAAACAGCCATGTTATTCCCGCATTGATGCGACGCTTTCATGAAGCTAAGAGTTCTCGTGCCGATAAAGTTGTTGTTTGGGGTAGTGGAAAGCCAATGCGAGAGTTTCTTCATGTGGATGATATGGCGACAGCTTGTCTCTATGTAATGAGTCTAAATAAGGCCATTTATCAAGAGGCTGTAGAGCCTATGCGGTCTCACTTGAATGTCGGTTCGGGTGCTGATTGTACAATCCGAGAATTGGCTGAAATTCTCGCAACCGTTGTCGGATACGAGGGTGAGATAGCTTATGATGATACAAAACTTGATGGATCCCCTAGGAAATTGATGTGTTCTCGAAAATTGAATGAACTTGGTTGGAGCAAAAAATTTAATTTACGAGACGGATTAGCGAACACATATGAATGGTTTTTAAAGAGCTTATAGTCGACTAATTGTTTTCAAGGCTCGAACATGAAAGTACACGTAATTAATATAGCTGAAAGCAGTGCCACCCATCGTGCTAAGCGGCATGTGGATATTTACGAGGAGTTATGCAGGCGCCGGTTAGCTGGTAGCTACTTTACTTCTAATTTCGAACACGGGGCGAAGATTCGTTTGGAAAGGGCAAAATTCCGAAATAATGAAATCGTTATCTCGATACCAAGTTATAGAAGTAATTTAAGTCCAGTGCGATTCTTGGCGCATATTTGCTTTGCGATTAAGTTGTTGCCATTATTAATACTCAAGGTTAGTAAGGGAGACAAGATAATAGTTTCCTCTATACCGTGCGAGATTTCTTTTGCCGTTTATCTTGTGTCGAAAATCAAACCTAGAGTGCGCTACTATCTAGATGTTCGTGATACATGGCCGGATGCACTACCTATGACGGGCGTAAAAAGGTCCTTTTTTTACAGTTACTGCAATTTTTTTAACAGACGTTCGGTTCCATTCGCGGCTGGCATTTTCTATACTAATAGAGACTTCGAGCAGTTTCTGAGTCGATACACACATAGGATAGATAATCAATATTTTATACCTCTCGGCGCTGATCTGCGGCGATGGAATGATGCTGTAGTCTCTAATGAATTGAGACTAGGTTGTGTATACGTAGGAAACTTCAACAGGCAATTTGACTTGCGTGTATTGAATATTGCGCGTATCAATCAACTTCTCGGGCCTACTACGTTTGTCGGGGACGGCGAGCTTAGAACTGTTTATGCAGAAAAGTTCCCTTTTGCCGAATTTACTGGTCTGATTTCGAAATCCAGAGTAGTAGAAATTGTTATTAAGGCTAAATATGGGTTGTTGCCAATATCAGGGCAAGCGACGTTACCCAATAAGTTGTACGATTATTTGTTGGGTGGGCTAGATATAATTACCAATCATGAAGATCTAGCGCGAATGCTCGTGGGTGAGCTACACATGAATTTTTTTAATACCTCACTAGATTCTTATCTGTTGCCTAACGCTGCATGTAAGAGAGACTTTTTAATAGACTATAAACAAGTGTCTAATAGTGTTATTGAATTAATTATCAATGATTAAGATTGGTTCTTTTTCGGGTTTACTTCTATTTCTGATTCTGTATTTAGGTGATTTCTCGATTGGTGGTATATACCTGCTGCCTGTTGTCGCGTTATTTTCGACATTATTTGTTCTATACTTTCCCGCCACATTAATAATATTCACCAAAAACGATCTAATCTTGTTTGGGTTTATAACCCTGTTTACTTGCTTAGATTTAACTCTAATACTTTTTCGAGACTCCTATTTTAGTGATAGGGCTGTGGTAAACATTTCGCTCCTTCTAGCTTTCCCTTTTCTGAAGTTTCTATTTTCGGTGGATTGGAGGACTCGGTGGTACGTTCCGATCGCTGCTTTCTTGCTGGTAGGCGCCTTAATTAGTGATGGCCGGGGATTCATTTTCGGGCCTAATGTACTTTATCGAGTGATTTTATTCCTAAGTTTCTGCAGTGGATTGAGATTTGTATATTTCCTAGGTACGCTACTAGTTCCAGTTGCAACTCTATCAAGAGGGGCTTTCGTAACTTCATTTATTGTATTTTTGCAATATTTCCAGCGTAAGAATGCGATTTTTATCCTGATATTTTCAATAGTATTACTTTTTTTGCTGAGTTTTTTGACTGCAACACTAGTAGATGGTGTCCAGTTGCCGCGATATTTGTCTTTATATGACTATGGTGGCTCCACGAGTATCCTAGACCGACAAAGTGTCGCCGCTTCACTACTAGATTCGCAAGTACTGATTTTCGGTATGACAGATTCATTGAGAGAGTCACAGTATGGGTTTATCGTTTACCCACACAACTCAATAATTGAATTGATTTGGGCTTACGGGATTTTTGGGGTGTTTTTTTTCACTTACCTAGTCTTCTGTTTCTTTCGAATTAATAGTCATTTCGCTAAAGTTCTTTTCCTAATACTGTTTATTCCTACGCTCTTCAGTGGCGGCTATATTGATAATATGGTGGCGGTCTTCTTTTCTTGCATGTTGGTAAATTATAATGCAGCAACTAACAATAGTAACAGTTTCTTTGCATCTAGATGATGCTCTAAAACGGACGATTTCCAGTGTTCTGAGTTGGATAGGTGAGGCGAATTTGGTTGAAGTTTCTTTATGGAATATTCGCTTTTTTATAATTCACTCTGACTTGAATTCTGGTGAATTGCAGCTGGATAGCGATACAGGCTTTACTCCAGAGATTTACTATACTCCCCCTTCAGGCGTCTACGGGGCGATGAATGCTGCTCTGGATAGACTAGATTTTGGTTATGTCTGGTTCATTAACGCAGGAGATAACTGTGTGCCTGGAACTTCTGCTGAAATACTAAGTATCTTGAATTCTTCACCTTGTATTTTGCGGGGACAATCGAAGTACTCAGGGATTGGCCAAGAGTGGGTAGCTCCCTCAGATTCAAAAATTTGTGATTTCCGGTTTTTTAGCCATCAGGCTTTGATCGTGGATAGAGGATTGTTTAAACTTGGATTTGATTTCCGTTTTTTAATGTCAGGAGATAAAGAATTGTATTATCGCATGCTACCTAGTGCAAAGTGTATCGTCACATTTAAAAAAGTCATTTGTGATATGTCAGTGGGCGGAATCAGTCAGAATGGTGGAAAGGAGTTTCGCAAATTTTATGAGGACTTTGTAATTGATCGAGAATATGGCTACTTGAATCTTAAAATAGTATTACTCAGATTGTTTAAGACTCTATTTAAATATTATGGCTCAAGAATGTTGCCGGAAAGGCTATATTACGAATTGTTGTCAAGGTTCGTCAGGTAGTTAATGTTTTATTAGTCGCTATGTCTCTGAGGTTATTGGAATAAATAAATGTCGAATGATTTACCTTTTATTTTGAGTCCGTCACATAAAGAGGATATTCTGGGCTTCAGTTTGACAGTAGGAGATTCATTTACGTGTTGTGACGAGATTATTGATTATGTTTCGAAAGGATCGAAGAGCTGGCTGGCTTGTTTCAATCCACATTCTTATGTAGTGAGCATATCTGATCGAACTTTCTCTGAAGCATTGCATCATGCAAACTTTTTGGTTCCGGATGGCATTGGAGTTGTTATTGCATCGAGGATTCTAAAGGGACAAATTGCGGACAGAGTTACTGGGTCACATATTTTCCATGGTTTAAGCTATCGAATGAATGTTGCTGGTGGATTCAAAGTCTTCTTTCTAGGAGCTACTGAGGAGACTCTAACAACGATACGTGCTCGCATGGCGAATGATTACCCCAACATTCAGGTTGCCGGCTCGTATTCACCTCCATTTAAAGCTAGCTACACACGTGAAGAGTTGAATGATATGATCAATGCCGTTAACGTTGCGAGCCCCGATATCTTGTGGGTTGGTATGACAGCACCTAAACAAGAAAAATGGATTTATCAAAATTTTAATGAATTGAATTTCAAATTTGCTGCGGGGATAGGAGCTGTTTTCGATTTCTACGCGGGCAACGTTAAACGCTCTCATCCGGTATTTCAACGGCTGGGGCTTGAGTGGTTACCTAGATTGTTGCAACAACCACGTCGTTTGTGGAAGCGAACGTTTATATCGGCGCCAATATTTATAAATAGGGTGCTCAGGCAGAGATTTAAAAACTAATAGAATAATCCAAAACTAATTAGCTCAGAATGTAATACCCCCTGAAAATAATCGCGGTTGAGAGTAGAATTTTCCACTACAGAGGAAATTCTACAATGAAGAGCAAAAGATTTAACGAAAGCCAAATA
>PASF01000011.1 GCA_002711845.1 Gammaproteobacteria bacterium
ACTTCGATTCTATCCATTCTTGGACACTCCTTAAGCCTAGTGCTATGCCTAGGTCTTATCAACAAACGAAGTGTCCGGTTTAATTGGGGGCTAGTTCATGTGGGTTCAGTGAGAATAGTGCGCCCTTCCATCGGTTGCTGAGGTCTGGCGATAGTTGTTGAAGCATCCCTTCGATTTCAGTGTGCAAAAGATCCGAGGGATCAATGCTCGATTCATCTGCTTCAGAATCGAGAGCATTCGAAAGGGCTAAGCTGTTCGCGTTCTCTCGCTCAGATAGGTCTAGGAACTCGCTACCATAACTTTCGCTTTCTAGACTGCTACCGCCTGCGTCTAGACGTTCATAGTAGTTGTTTAAGGTTATCGCGGATGTTTGAACGACCTGATATCGGACCGTGTTGGAAGACTGGAGCCGTCTCAGTTCGGTGGCTATTCTCTGGCGATTCGCCCGCACTCTCGCGTTATGCCTTCTTACTTCATTGTTGTAGTTACTAACTGCCTGCTTCACTTTCTGATTATGCTGACGAACTTGACGATTATACTTGTCGATAGCCTGCTTCTGCTTATTCTGAGCCTGGCGGATTGCGCTGCGAAACTGCGAAGGAGTCATCTTTCGAGGCATCGTACCCTCCGGTTTGGTATTAATGCATAACGCCCTTATTCACGCGCCAGCGTAGCTGGTCGTGTGCAATCCATTGTTATGTCTGGTCTGGTGTCGCCGATTAGTTCAATCACTAAAAGACATCTACGTAAGAACCAAACCTTGACTCCGGCCAGTTGTCAGACAAGGCTTTATAAACTCTCTTCACCCAATCCTCATCCTTAGATGCTTCTTCGCCGGTATATCCGTTTCCTGCGCTGAAGGTTTCCAATCTAAAAGCTAAGCCATCAGTATTAATGTTTCCCACTTCATCTGATAAAAACGCAACTCCTGTTTTAGTCACGCGAATCTGACGATGTTCTGAGTCATCCTTAGAAGCAATCAGCTTTCTTACATTCTCTAGCGTAAAACTATCAGGATCTTCTAGGTTTACTTTCATAGGATAAGCCTTACTTACTATTCGTGCGTTGATTTATAAATACGTAAAAAGACATAACAGCCAATTTTTGAGGCCTTCGGCCTCATAACAATTCTTAGCAGGCGACCATATAATTCTACAGCCTCTTCGCGGACTTTATCTAACTGACTGATATCATCTAATAAATGGTTAATTCCCGCTTTTATGTCGAAACAATGAGGCTGCCGGCTCGATGAATCTTATATTTTGCATGCTCCGGCATTGTGTACTAAATAATTCCTAATACCAGAACAAATTATGACGTTGCGAATGGAGTCGCCCGCATGCCCGAATACAATTCCCCGTTTCTTGAATCCATCTACCGCTACATGATCACACGTGGTTACAGCAAGCGGACGATTTCTACCTATATCTATTGGATCAGGTACTTCATCAGGTTTCATGAAAAACGACATCCACTTGATCTGGGCGATTGCGAGATCGAACAATTTTTGACCTTTCTCGCTGCAGATCGGAAAGTCGCATTTACAACACAAGGGCTCGCGCTCAATGCCCTTGCTTTTCTTTATAATAAATTTTTGGATAAACCAATGGGCAACGTCCGTGGCTATCGTCCAGCTTCACGCCAGCGTAAATTGCCGGTTGTTTTATCCAGGGCAGAGGTTTCCGCGCTGCTATCACAACTTGGTGGCACGCACTTATTAATAGCATCACTGCTATACGGTTCCGGTTTGCGGCGCATCGAGCTTGTTCGCCTAAGAGTCAGAGACGTTGATTTTAACCATCTCCAGCTACGTGTCTGGTTTGGCAAGGGCTTCAAGCATCGAATCACGACACTGGCGCCAGAGCTTGTCCCGGCACTGCACCGCCAAATCCGGAAAGTTGCGCTGATTCTTGATGGTGACCTTGCCAACCCTGTATTCCGAGGTGTATCAATGCCGGATGCGTTGGCGCGCAAATACCCGAACGCATTGCGCGCGCTAAACTGGCAATACCTGTTTCCTTCCAGTGTCCTCAGCCTGGACCCGTCGACCGCCTCTCTTCGCAGGCATCATCTGGACGAATCAAGCCTGAATAAACTGATCCGCAAGGCTGCTACTGAGGCGGGCATTGACAAAGATGTCAGCTGCCATACCTTACGTCATTCATTTGCCACACATTTGCTGGAATCAGGTGCAGATATTCGGACAGTACAAGAGCAACTTGGCCACCAGGATGTCAAAACTACGGAAATCTATACCCATGTACTGAAACGGGGTGCAAAAGGGGTTCGCAGCCCGTTAAGCGAACTACAGCATTGACTGTCTGGCACGCTACCGCCCTACGGGTGCATCCGTATGGGTGCGCCACCTGGGTTTTAACGTCGGTTAAGGTGAAAGCTGACGCTCAATATGCGCAGATTTGCATAGAAGGTTCAAGTAGCTATTCGGCTAATATGAGGACGGTTTTGATCGGTAACCCGGCATGATGGATTCGCGATCCGCACGGGCGGATTGCTCAGCCCTGCGAGGCGCCCTGGCGGGCGTCTAAAAAGCGATGCTTTTTATCGAACATGCGACCCCCTGATTCGTAACCAGGTATATTTCTTATACCTTAAAAATATTTAGGTTGCTTCTTCCTAATTTAGGCAAGATTTTAAAATTAATTAAATCAACCATTTAGAGGTCTTGCGTTTTTTATATTAGGCACGTGTTTGACCTAGACTTATTTCCGATTCGCGACACCGTCATCGAAAAAGTTGATGAGTGGGAAGCTTGCTTGCGTACCTGCAAGCCGATCTGGTTGTACCGGGGTCGGTCACCCCGCTCAGTACCCGGAAGTATCGTGATAGGGAGTGATGACGCTGGCATTAAGTCGATAGGCGGCATTGGCAACAGCATTACTGACTGGCTGTGCCCTCAGCACCCCTTCAACCCAGACCGGTTCGTACATTGAATGCTGGTCGATGCCCAGCTCGTAATTCACATAAATTATCTGATTGGGTGGTGGCGGAGGCAGGTGCAGGCAGGCGCCGAAATAAGGCACCAGAAAAAACTCGATGGTACGTTGGCGATTGTCATAGGCCAATGGCACAATAAAACCCGGAATGCGAATTCGAGTATTGTCCATTGCCGTAACGATCTCTGCCGATTCCAGAGCCTCGAAGAAGCGGGCCTCACCTGAATCGTCAGCACGCGGCGATGACAGTAGCCTCAGATCGTCTTCGTCTGAGCCATCAACGATATCCGTCATCCAGTCCGGTGGTGACATCAGCGCCTGGAGGTCATCCTCCGGCATGAGTTCAATCCAGTCGACTTCCCGGTAAGGCTCCTCTTCAATCACGCTGACAGCAGGCGCCGGTTCCCGCGGCCCCATTGACCAGATAACAGCCAACAAACCCGCGACGATCAGTCCGGCACCGATTTTGATCTTCATTTTTTTACCTGCTCGCAATACAATATGTTATAGCATAGCATTAAGTCATTATTTGACAACACCAGATCCACAGGCGGCCATGACATCCAGTTCGAGCACTCATGCAATCAGTATCCGGGATCTGCACTTTGCCTGGCGCACTGGCGATGCAGATCTTCTGCAGATATCGCAGTGGCAGATCAGAGCGGGAGAACGCGTGTTTCTGCACGGCCCCTCCGGTTCCGGCAAAAGCACCCTGCTCAACCTGATCTGTGGTATCGCCACTCCAGACAAAGGCTCTGTCACTATCGCTGGCACCGAGTTAGGGGGTCTGAGCGGCAGTCAACGCGACCGCTTTCGCGCAAGATCCATTGGCGTGATTTTCCAGCAGTTCAACCTGATTCCGTATTTATCAGTATTGGACAATGTGCGACTGGCAGCGACGTTCACTGGCTTGCCAGGCGGGACTGACCAGCGTGCTGCCGGGCTCATCGAACAACTCGGGCTCAACAGCGCCCGCCACACCAAGGCTTGCCACCTTAGCGTTGGCCAACAGCAGCGCGTTGCGATTGCCCGCGCCCTGTTGAATTCACCACCGCTTATTATTGCTGACGAACCAACCTCGGCGCTCGATGCAGCGGCCCGGGATGCTTTCATAAGCACGCTACTGGATTGCTCGGCCCAGGCGGGCAGTACGGTTCTGGTCGTGAGCCACGATCACAGTCTGGCCACCCACTTCGACAACACCGTCGATCTCAGGGCGTTAAACCGGGTTCTCGTGTCCAGAGGCAGGGTGACTGACGATGTTCCTTAAGCTCACTCTAGGCAGCCTGGCGGCCCGTCGCTTGACCATCTTTCTGACGGTGCTATCGGTTTTGGTCAGCACGCTGGTGGTCCTGGGCGTGGAACACATTCGTCTGGAAGCGCGCAACAGTTTCAGCAAAACAGTCTCTGGCGTTGACCTGATTGTGGGTGCCCGCACTGGCCAGATCAATCTGCTGCTGTACAGCGTATTTCGCATAGGAAACGCCACCAACAATATCTCCTGGCAAAGCTACCAGGACATCAGCAAACGTCCCGGCATTGCCTGGAGCATACCAATGGCCCTTGGCGACTCCCATCGCGGCTACCGGGTAATGGGCAGCACCAGCGACTATTTCCGCCATTTCCGCTACGGCAATAATCAGCCACTTGAATTAAACGGCGATGCCTTCACGGACTTTCGCTCGGCCCCTGATACGCAGCCGTTGCCAGACTTTGCCGCTGTGCTCGGCGCCGAAGTTGCTGCACGCCTGGGTTACCCGCACGGTCACGAATTTACCGTCGCCCACGGCCTGGGTGCCACCAGTTTCAGCGTCCATGATCAGCATCCGTTCACGGTCACGGGCATACTGGCCCCTACCGGAACGCCCGTTGATCAGACCATACACATCAGTCTGGAAAGCCTGGAAGCTTTGCATCAGGCCGGCCCCATGCCAGCTTCTGTCACCGCGTTTTTGCTTGGGTTGGAGTCCAGATTGCAGACCTTTAACCTGCAGCGCGAAATCAACAACTATTCCCAGGAGCCGTTGCTGGCGATCCTGCCTGGTGTCGCCCTATCCGAGCTCTGGCAGTTGATGAGCGTTGCTGAGCTGACACTGTCTCTGATCAGCGGCCTGGTCATGGTCTCGGCCCTGCTCGGCATAGCCACCATGCTGTTATCCACGTTACAGCAGCGTCAGCGCGAAATCGCTGTGCTGCGCGCGCTGGGTGCACGCCCCCTGTTTATCTTCCTTCTGATACAGGCGGAAGCGCTGGTCATGACCGCAACCGGCATGCTGGCAGGCATCGCCGCACTGATGGCGGGGCTGACGCTGACAGCAGACATGATCAGTCAGCAATTTGGCATTTTTGTTTCCGCGCAGGTGCTGCAGACAGGCACCCTGCCGTACCTGGCCGCCATACTGCTGCTGACTGTCGTGCTCGCAACCATCCCCGCTGCGCGCGCCTATCGACAATCTTCGGCGATGAAGTTGAACGACTGACTGATATTGCCACTTTACCTGCATCATTATTTAATGTTACGTTATATCATATCGTACATAATCAACCGGTAATGACTCATGAACACAGACCACACCCCTGCCACTTTAAACCCACTGCCGGTCACGGTCCTGTCCGGTTTTCTGGGAGCCGGAAAGACCACTGTACTCAATCAGATCCTGCACAACCGGGCCGGCCTCAAGGTAGCGGTCATTGTGAATGACATGAGCGATATCAATATCGATGCCCGCACGGTTTCACAGGACATGACCCTCAATCGCACTGAAGAAAAACTGGTCGAGATGAGCAATGGCTGCATCTGCTGCACCCTGCGCGAAGATCTGCTTGAGTCCATTACCGACCTGGCTGGCCAGAATCGGTTTGACTATCTGCTGATCGAAGCCACGGGCATTTCCGAGCCGCTGCCGATCGCGGAGACGTTCACCTTTGCTGACGAGAACGGCAAGAGCCTGTCTCAGGTAGCCCGTCTTGATACCATGGTTACCGTCGTGGATGCCGCCAATTTCCTGAATGACTATGAGGAGGCCTTCTCGCTTCAGGAAACCGGCGAAAGCCTCGGTGAGGACGATGATCGCAGCGTGTCCGATCTGCTGGTTGACCAGATCGAGTTCAGCAACATTGTTCTGCTCAGCAAAACCGACCTGGTCGATGAGGCTCAGGTACAGAAAGTGATGGCGGTTATCCGCAGCCTGAACCCCGAGGTTGAAATCATACCCATCAGCGGCGGCCAGGTGGCGCTGAATAAAGTCGTTGGCACGGGCCTGTTCGATTTTGAAAAAGCGCAGCTGGCACCCGGCTGGCTGCGTGAATTGCGCGGTGAGCACACACCTGAAACTGAAGAATACGGTATCAGCAGTTTTACCTACCGGGCACGGCGCCCCTTCCACCCCGCCCGCTTTCACGCTTTTCTGCACCAGGACTGGCCGGCAGGTCGTCTGATCCGCTCCAAAGGCTACTTCTGGCTCGCCAGCCATCCAACGCTGATCGGACAATGGAATCAGGCCGGCGGGATCGCGCGTCATGGTTTCGCTGGCACCTTCTGGAGCGCTACTCCACGGGAGCAGTGGCCCGCCGATGCGGAGGCACTGGACTACATTGAGGAAAACTGGGAAGAGCCTTTCGGTGATATGCGCCAGGAACTGGTTTTCATCGGACAATCGCTGGACCAGAGCCAGCTTTGCGCGGAACTTGATGCCTGCCTGCTCAACGATGACGAATTGTATGCGGGCACGCCGCACTGGCTTACGCTGGAAAACCCGTTTGTTGCCCAGGAAGCGTAACCATGCTGCGTCGTACTACCACACCTGCAGGCCTGTCAGCGATTTACAGCGAAGGCATCAATCTCGCGGAATGGCATCGACCTGGCTCTGCCGCGGTGCGCGGTTTTGCCTCTGAACTGGTCAGGCACAATCCGAACTTTTCGCTGCGCCAGGTACTGCCTGTTGATGATGATGAGAACGCCCTCGCCTCTTTGATACCTGAAGCCGACAAGACGCTGCAACACGCGCGAATTGCCTTCCTGCAAGACATCAGACTGTTGTGTGATATGTACGCCTGCCTGTTCGAGTTGCAGCAGATCGGGCTTAGAATGACCGTCCTCAACCGGGCCATGTGCCCAAAATTCCATGTCGACCACGTAGTCTGCCGCCTGATCTGCACCTATGTAGGCACAGGGACCGAGTGGCTGCCTGAGAGCTCAGTCAATCGCGAAGGGCCTGATCTGCAAAAAGCCGCTGACATCCAGCACGTAAATGAGGGTCATGTGGCACTGCTAAAAGGCGAAAGTTGGCCGGGCAATACCGGTCGCGGCATCGTGCACCGGTCACCGGCGGCGTCAGATTCCCAGCCGCGCCTGGTGATGACGCTGGACCCGGTAGCCTGACAGGAGCTTGTTGATGAAATTGATGGCAGGCATGGGGTGGTTACTGTCTGCGTTCCTGTTGATGCCGGCGCATGCGCAGCCGGGACATACTCACGGGGTAGCACAGCTGATGTTGTTGCAGGATGCGGGCACGCTGCAACTGGAGTTTGTGTCACCGTCAATCAATATTGTGGGTTTCGAACAGGAACCGCGCACCACCGACGAACGCGACGCCGTCGACGACGCTTTGACCACACTCAAAGACCCCGACAGCATCCTGTCACTGACTTCACTGGGGTGTCTGATCGGCGACGTTCAGGCTTCCATGACAGGGCCAATAGCAATCGACGGCGACAGCCATGACCATGGCCACGATGATCACGCGCACCAGGAAACAGAGCACTCTGCATTCTCTCTTGTCATCAGACTGGACTGTGAGTCGGAACAACTGCCAACCGAGTTCATCATCCATGCCTTCGACACGTTTCCGCTTCTGGAGACAATTGAAACACAGTGGTCCCTGGCGCAAACGCAGGGCGCACAGCGCTTGCCTGCAGGAATAACGCGACTGAGGATATAGCCATGACGCCGGACCAACAGCAGCAATGTCTGAGCAACGCAGAAGCACACTGTCTAAACCAGGGAGCTCGCCTGACAAACAAGCGCAAACGCATTCTGTTTCTGTTGCTGGACTCCGGAACGCCGTTATCAGCCTATCAAATATCAGATGCGTATCGTGAGAAATATGAGCATCAATTATCCATCATGTCGGTGTATCGCATGCTGAATTTTCTGATAAGTCAGCATCTGGCGCACCGACTGGAAACAACCAATCAGTATATCGCCTGCGCGCATATGCAAAACACTGAACATCAGGGCAGCGAGCACGGCACGCTACAGTTCCTGATTTGTGATCAATGCAAGCGAGTAGATGAAAGCGGTATCCGCAATGACATACTTTTGCAGCTAAATCAGGAACTGAGAAAAAGTGGCTTTACCATGCAGCAGGAGCAGCTGGAGATTCATGGCACCTGTCATCGCTGCGCTAAAAAGACCTGACACAACAAGCACACTATTACCCATACGTTGGAATTTTAAATGGACTTGTTAACAGTATTAATGACCCTTTCGGCCGCTTCGCTGGTCTCCGCAGTCGCCTTGTGTTCGGCTTTTGTGCTGTACCTGAAAGACACCACGCTGACACGCTGGATGCCCCGCCTGATCGCGCTGGCAGTTGGTGTCCTGCTCGGCGACGTCTTTCTTCATCTGTTGCCCGATGCACTGGAGCGCGCGCCTGACGCCGGAAGCGTGTTCCTGTGGACTCTGGTCGGCATTGTTCTGTTTTATTTCATCGAGCAAACGCTGCACTGGCGTCACGACCACGCGATTACGTCCGATAAAATAGCACAGGCACCCAAAAGCTACGCCAACATGAATTTGCTGGGCGATGGCGCGCACAACTTTGTTGATGGCATCCTGATCGCAGGCAGTTTCCTCGCTGATCCAATGCTGGGTCTGGCGACCACGGTGGCTATTGTCATCCACGAGATACCCCAGGAAATCTCTGATATCGCGGTGCTGATACACGGCGGCTACGAAAAAAAGCGCGCTGTGCTGGCCAACTTCCTTTGCGCCTGTGCCTGTCTTGCCGGGGCTGGCCTGACACTGCTAGTGGCGCAGTTCATGACGATCAGCCTGTCGGCTTTGCTGGCGCTGACCGCTGGCGGGTTTATTTATATTGCCACCTCAGACCTGATACCCCTGCTACGCAACATCGAGCTACGGTTGCCACTAAGAGTCCAGGCGATGGCTACTATCGCCGGTATTGCCAGCATGCAAAGCATCCTGTGGCTGGAAATGCTCGTCAAGTAGACCATCCAACGATATTGCTAACTCAGAGATCAAGCTATGACTGACAAACGTATTCCCGTAACGGTTCTGACCGGATTTCTGGGCAGCGGTAAAACCACGCTTTTAAACCGCATACTGACGGAGAAGCACGGACAACGCATTGCCGTGATCGAAAATGAGTTTGGCGAGGTCGGCATTGATCAGGACCTGGTCATCAACGCCGACGAAGAAATTTTCGAGATGAACAACGGCTGCATATGCTGCACAGTGCGTGGCGATCTGATCAGAATTCTGGGAAACCTGGCACGTCGGCGGGACAAATTCGACCGTATCGTTCTCGAGACAACTGGCATGGCTGACCCCGGACCCGTCGCCCAGACTTTTTTTGTTGACGATGATATCAAGGACGAATTCCGCCTGGACGGTATTATCACTCTCGTAGACGCCGGCCACGTCGAACAGCATTTGGGAAACAGTACCGAAGTCATGGCCCAGATTGCGTTCGCCGACATGATCGTCCTGAACAAATCAGATCTGGTGGATACAGCCACCTTAACGTCTTTGCAGGCAAGACTGCAGGACATGAACAAGATGGCACAGATTATTACCACCAATATGGCCAACGCGCCGTTGGACAAGGTGCTGGATGTGGGCGGCTTTGATCTGACTCGCGCCCTGGAGACCAACCCTGCCTTCCTGGAGCCGGAATACCCCTTCGAATGGGGCGGCGTCTTTGAACTGAACGCCGGAGACCATGCCCTGGCGTTGGACACCGGCCCGGACCCCGACATGTCAGCACTCTGGATCCAGCTGGACGATTCCGCCACCGACCTGACCACAGTGGCGGAGCAGGTCTTCCGGCACTTTTCTCAGCCTGCGCAGAATGTAGGCGATGCTGACCTGATGACTCCCGGTACAACCCATTGGAAATTGCAGCTGCCGTCCGCCGTAACACTGAGTCTTGACGTACCCCTGGAAGGCCGGTACGCCCTGTTCACCCAGCATACGCCAGAGGAGTTCTCCATCCGGCTATACACGGACGATGACGAACTATGCGAACCGGTAGCCGAACATTATTTTAACGCGGGCCATACCCATGACGACGAAGTCGGCTCGGTGGCCTTCGAATTTACCGGCACGCTGGACCCGGAGCTGTTTAACACGTGGCTTTCGTTATTACTGCGTACCGAGGGTGAAAACCTGTATCGCATGAAAGGTATTCTGGCGATCACCGGTGATGACAGACGCACCGTGTTCCAGGGTGTACACATGCTTTTTGATAACCAGCCCGGCGCCCCCTGGGACAACGAAACACCCTATAACCGACTGGTCTTCATCGGCAGAAATCTGAATCGTGAGTATCTGGAAGGAGCACTCAAACAATGTTTGAGTTGAACACAACCACGTTACCCGAACCCGCGTTAATGGCACGTATCGTACTGGATGATTCACCATCTGACATCAGTTGGTCTGCCTGCGGAAGCTGGCTGGCGGCAGCCACAACAAGTGGTGTTGTGCATCTGGTTGCCGCGGAAACCGGCGCCGAGCTGACGACATGGAAAGCTCACGACAACGGTGCATTGGCGGTACGCTGGCACCCTCGCCTGCCGTTATTTGCCAGTAGCGGCCAGGACGGCCACGTAAAGTTATGGCAGGTAAGCCACAAAGAGCCAGGCGCTTTGTTGGCCGATATTACCCTGAGTGAAGACGCCGGCAACAACTGGATCGAACATCTGGATTGGCGCCCGGACGGTGCGCAGTTGGCTGCAAGCTGCGGCAAAAAGATTATCCTGTTGACTCCAGACGGCTCTGTGCAACAAACCTATACGTTCCCCGGTGGCACCGTCGGCGCATTGTGCTGGCGCCCCAAAGGCGCCCAGCTGGCAGCCGCAGGGTACGGCGGCATCAGAATCTATAACGTGTTGGACTCGCGCAGCAAACCACAGGATCTTGAGTGGAAGGGTTCCCTGCTAAGCGTGAAGTGGAGCCCGGATGGACGGGTGATTGCTGCCGGCTGCCAGGACAACACCGTCCACTTCTGGCGGATGCCCGAACTGCGTGATGCGATGATGTCCGGGTTCAGCTACAAGCCGGTTCAGCTTAGTTGGAGTAATAACAACCGTTGGCTGCTAACCGGCGGCAGCACCGAATTGATCCTGTGGCCGTTTGACAAAAAGGGACCGGAAGGCCGCAAACCTTTATCACTCCCGTATCATCCGGAAGCCATTTGTGCCATCAGCATTGCTGGCAGCGGACAGCGACTGGCAACCGGTTGTCGCGCCGGCATTGTTGCACTGTGGAATCAGATCGGTGATGTGACACCAACGCGCGCTGTCCCACTGGACAGTCGCGTCGAGCAGCTCAGCTGGTCACCCCACAAAAATACCCGACTGCTGGCCTCAACGTCCCGCTACGGCACCCTGAGTTTGTGGGATGTAAGCAGTTAACCCCCCCGGGGCATTTGACTGACTGGGCAAGTTCATAATTGATGTTATGATGCACCATAACATCACAGCTCGTAAATTCGATCAGCAACCAAATACTCTAAAAGGCACAAGACCATGGCAGATGTGTTAAGAGCTGAATCACTCAGCAAAACGTTTGGTAGCAATAACGCGCTCAACAACCTGAATCTGGGTGTGGCTGGTGGGGAAATAGTCTGCATGCTGGGCGCCAACGGCGCCGGTAAAACCACCACCATCAATCTGTTCCTCGGCTTTCTGGACGCTGACTCCGGTCGGGCCCTGGTCAATGGCCAGGACGTGAAATCCGACAAGACCGCAGCACGTCGTCGGCTCGGTTATGTACCCGAACAGGTTGCGCTTTACCCCTCTCTCAGTGGTCTGGAAAATCTGGCCTACTTTATGCGACTGAGTGGTGGCGATGCCTCCGACGAACAAAAGCTGCGCAGCCTGCTGGACAAAGTCGGCCTGGCACCGGGCGCCGCCAGTCAGCCGGTTCAGAACTATTCCAAAGGCATGCGACAGAAGGTCGGCCTGGCCATTGCGCTGGGCAAAGACGCGGAGGCCCTGCTGCTGGACGAACCTCTGTCAGGACTGGATCCCAAAGCAGCCAATGAATTCTGCAGCCTGCTGCGGGTACTGGCCTCCGAAGGTAAAGCGGTCCTGATGGCCACTCATGATCTATTCCGCGCTCGGGAGCTCAGTGACAAGATCGTCATCATGAAGAGCGGCAACATGGTAGACGCGCTGGCAACCGACTCGCTGGACAACGCCAGCCTGGAAAAGATCTACCTCCAACACATGCATGACCCCGAATCATCAGTGGAGAGCGGCTCATGATCACCCACATCATCAGAAAAGAAGCGATGGAGATCAGTCGCGATGGCAGAACCCGTTTGCTGGCTGTCATTGTGCTGCTACTGGGAATAACCGGACTGCTCGCGGGCTGGGCAAATTATAGTGATCAGCAGCGCAATGCCATGTTCGCCCAGCAAAGTGACCAACAGGTGTTTCTGGATCAGGGTGAAAAAAACCCGCACTCTGCCGCCCACTTTGGCCGTATGGCATACAAGCCTGCCCCGCCTCTGGCGTCCTTTGATCCCGGCGCGGCGCAGTTCATGGGGCAGGTCATCTGGCTGGAAGCACATCAGCGTAACCCTGCCATGTTTCGGCCCGCTGCTGACTCGCTTGAATTGAGCCGCCTGAGCAACTTCAGTGTCGCCGGCATTCTCACCATGCTGCTGCCATTGCTGGTATTTTTGCTGGGTTACGGCGCGTTCGCAGGCGAGCGTGAGAGCGGTACGCTGCGACAGACGCTGGCCTCTGGCGCCTCGATCCACAAACTGTTTGGTGCAAAATTTATTGTCATCGCTGGCGCCGGGATCGCGCTGGCGACCGTGTCCATCATTGCCTCGGCGGCCATGGCCTTGCTGTCACCGGTCGCCCTGTCAGCAACCGACACGCTCACCAGAGCATTCTGGTTGATTGTGGTCTATGCCATTTACGTGGTCGCACTAACCGGGTTCGCCCTGCTGGTATCTGCGTTGTTCAATCAGGCCAAGACCGCGTTGCTGATGCTGCTGGGTATCTGGGCCTTGTCCATACTGGTAATGCCAAGGGTGGGCGCCGGCATTGCCGCCCAGGCATACCCCATTCCCGATGGCGCACAAGTGTGGAGTGAATTGCGCAGCTCAGTTGCCGAAAACCGCGTTGCTGCGGACAGTGATGAGTACCGGGCGGCCGAGCAGTTTGTTGTCAGCCGGGCGCTGGGGCGCGACATCAGCCTGGAGGAACTCGCCACGATGGATCTCAACGCCACTGGCTTGCGACTGGAAGTCACCGAAGTGCTGGACTATGCCGCATTGAATGCGTTCTACGACGACGTGTATGCCAAATACTACGGTCAGCGTACCACCCGCCGCTGGCTCTCGCTGTTGTCGCCGGCCATTGCGCTACAGCACGCGTCAAGTGCATTTGCCGGCACTGACTTTGTCGCTCACCAGCATTTTGCCAATGTCGCCGAGCAACAGCGTAACGAAATCGTCCGCAGTATGAACGAAGACATGTTGCTGAACGGCGCGGGCATGAGCACCTACCTGTCGGATCCGGCATTCTGGGAAAGTGTGCCTGATTTCCGCTACGACTTTCCAGCAGTCACAATGGCATGGCGGTCATCCTTCATGGATGTGCTGATGCTGCTGTTGTGGGGTGCGTTGGCAAGCTGGCTGGCCTGGTCCGTGACGCGCAAGCGCCTGGCCGATTGAGGATACCGACATGACTGTACGTGACTGGATTAAAACCGAGTGGCAACTCACCATTGGACGAAAACCGACGCTGCTGCTTTTTGCCCTGTTTACCGGTTTATTGTTGTACGCCGCATTCAACGGTGGTGCCCAGCTGGAAAACCGCGTGCATGCCATCGACAGGCACCAGAGCGAAGTTGAGCAAACAATGTCTGCCTGGCTTGCCAATGTTCAACGCCGGGAAACCCAAGGCTCAGCCGCAGATGTGTCCGCACGCACGGGATCTGCCATGGATGTGCGTTTCTCCTCTCACCTGCCGCAGGCCCCGCTGGCCGATTTCGCCATTGGTCAGTCCGATATATTGCCCTATTTGGGCACTATCGCCCTGTCAGATCCCGATATACGCATGTTTTCCCGTTACGAGTTTGATGACCCGGTATCCCTGATGCTCGGTTCATTCGACCTCAGTACAGCCATTGTTGTGTTGCTGCCACTGCTGTTGATTGTGCTATGTTTTGATCTGATCTCGGCTGACCGCGACGCCAATCGCCTGGGGCTGACACTCTCACAGGGCGTCAGCATTACCAGCCTGTTCTGGTTTCGACTGTTGCTGCGATCGGGTTCCATCCTGATTGTTCTGTTTGCCATCATGCTTATGGTGCTGCTGACCAATAACAGTGCCGCAGGTATTTCGTCTCGCCTGCCGCCATTCCTGTTCTGGTCAGCTGCCACGCTGGTTTATACAGCATTCTGGGTGAGTCTCATCGCGCTGGTAACAAGTTTCAACCGGCGCAGCGAGTTCAATATCATGGCACTGCTCAGCCTGTGGTTAGCCTTTGTATTTATTGTGCCATCTGGCGCTAGCGCCATCCTGGAGACGGTGTACCCGACGCCGACTCGGCTTGCCTACCTCGCCGAGGCCCGTGAGACCGAAAATGAAACGCGACTGCAGGAATCGGAAATTGCCAATCGCTTCATTCTGGATCACCCGGAAATGCTGGTGAACGACGAGGCAGAAATACCGGCCTTCCTGCGCTCATCGTTTCTGGTCACCAACACCGTTGATCAGGCAACAAGGCCCATACTTGATGAGTTCGAAGCTGCTGCTCAACGTCGCGAGGCGAGCGTTGGCGTTATTCGCTACCTGTCCCCTGCCATCATTGTTCATGGATTATTCAATGACCTGGCGGGCACATCCGCGGCACGTCATCAACGTTATGTGCAGCAGGTTCGGGCATTCAAGGCCGACTATAGCGAGCGCGTTGGCCCCGGCATCGTGGCCGGGCAACCATTGAGCATGGCTGAGTTCGAGAGCATAGGCGGGTTCAGTTTCCAGGATCAGGCGCTTACCGGCTACCTGAATAAGCACCTGCTACCTTTGCTGTTTTTGCTGGCACTTGTCGGCGCCGCAGTTGTTGTCGTGAACCGTCGGCTGGCATCGTTCAGGATTGTGGGATAATCAGGCTGTCTTACGTGATCGCCCCCCTTGGTCAATAGCGACAGCGTTAGAGAACCTAAGCCAGATAAGCAAAATTACTGTGAACCCGGCATGATGGATTCGCGATTCGCATGGGCGGATTGCTCACCCCTGCGGGGGCGCCCTGGCGGGCGTCTAAAAAGCGATGCTTTTTATCGAACATGGGCAGTTCTCTCGTAGCCAGTGTACAACAGACAGGCAAAGAAAAAGGGGACGGAGTTTCCACTCCGTCCCCTTTTTCTTTGCTGTATGGTGCACCCGGCATGATTCGAACATGCGACCCCCTGATTCGTAGTCAGGTACTCTATCCAGCTGAGCTACGGGTGCGAAAGAGGTGCGTATTATATATAAATCGCAGAATTTTCAAAGTCCTTTTTACCCTCTGTGCACTATTTTTTGACAGTTTTCCTGTTGTGCGGCGGCCATGTTAAGATTGACGGCCAACTACATCGTGGTCGAGTCAGGAATACACCCATGAAAATTATTAAATCTATCAGTGCCCTGGCCCTTGGTGGCCTGCTGTCGGTGGCAACACCGGCATTTGCCGATTACGCCACAGGCATTGCCGCCTATGATGCGGGCAACTATGAGCAGGCGCTGCTGGCGTTTGAAGTGGATGCCAGCAACGGGCATGCGCGTGCTCAGGAGCGCCTGGGTAATATGTATCGCACGGGCCAGGGCACACGGCCTGATCCGGTGCTGGCCATCAAGTGGCTGACACTGGCGTATACCAATGGTCTGCGCTCTACCCTGCCGGTGCTGGAAACCCTGCGTGAGAGCATTACCGAGGCCCAGTTGGTGGAAGGCGAGCAACTGGCACTGAGCTGGCTGGAAGATGCCAATCGGATTGTGTTTGCCGATGATGATACTGACGCCTTGTACGACGCTCAGGGATTCTGAATGTCCGCTGACCGCAGGTTTGCGCTCGGTGCCAGCCTGGCCCTGATCGCGGCCTTGTGCCTGGCGGGGCCCGCGGTGGCGTCTGAATCGCCGCAGGCGGCGCTGACAGCGCTGACCCTGCAGGCCGAGGGCGGTGACCCTGCGGCCCAGTTCTCGCTGGGCAACCGCTACCTAGAGGGTGAGGGTGTCGGGCAGGACAATTTCGAGGCGCTGCGCTGGTTTACCCTGGCTGCAGAGAGTGGCAATCCCAATGCCCAGTACAATATCGCGGTGATGTATCTGAATGGCATCGGCGTGGTCAAGGACCCGGCGCAGGCGGTGACCTGGTTTGTGCGCGCGGCGGAAAACGGTGACGCGCCCTCGCAATATACGTTGGCCGTGCTGCTGTTCAATGGTCAGCTGGGGGTACCGCAGAATGTGCCACAGGCCTACAAGTGGTTCACCTTGGCGGGCGCCGCCGGTCACCAGACTGCGGCGGCCAACGCGGTGCTGGTGCAGGAACTGCTGCCCGCCAACGAGGTGGTTGCCATGCAGGCCGAGGCGCAGCAGTGGATCGACACCTTCAGACAAAGCCGAACTGACTCCCCTTCACCAGAGACCCCATGACCTATTCCGGATTGACTGACAAACTGCGTGCTGCTGGCCTGATGCTGGCGCTGCTGTGGACCATCACCCTGCCCGCTCAGGCGCAGATCACGATTGCCGACGATGACACCGAGCTGCCGGACTATACCGACTATTACGCGGCCGTTGAGGCCATGGAGGCCGGCGATTATGATACCGCGCTGGCGGAGTTCAGGCGCTCGGCCGAGGAAGGTCTGCACCTGGCGCAGTACAACCTGGGGGTGATGTATTACACCGGTCAGGGCGTGCAGCAGAGTTATGACACCGCATTCTACTGGATGTCACAGGCAGCGGATCAGGGCCACCTGAACTCGATGTTCAATCTGGCGACCATGTATTACAACGGCCAGGGCGTGAATTCGGCGCTGATGCAGTTATGGCCATTGTCACTGATCAGTCGCCGGCAGAATCTGCAGGAGGCCGCCAACTGGTATCAGGAAGCTGCTGAATACGAGCATGCCGGTGCACAGTACAATCTGGCCACCATGTATGAGGCCGGAGAAGGCGTGGAGCAGGATCTGGTGCGGGCCTATGTGTGGGCGCGCCTGGCGCGTGACAATGAGGCCAATGGTGCTGCCGCACTGGTCAACCGCATCCAGTCGGCCATGACGCCGGCGCAGCGGGATCAGGCCCAGCGTGATTACGCGCAATGGGTGCTCAGTTTCCGCGGCTGAGCGGTGCGGGCGCCAGTCAGGGAATGGGACAAAGAATGAACCCAGGGATGGGCGTTACAGCGTTTCCGCTGCGATGGTCTTGATCCGGGCCACCATGGCCTGCAGACCACTGCCCCGGGTCGGGCTCAGGTGCCGCATCAGATCCAGTTCACCGAAGTAGGCTTCGATGTCAAAGTCCAGAATCTGCTGCGGGCTTTTGCCATTGTAGGCCGCCAGCACGACACCCAGCAGCCCTTTGACAATAAATGCATCACTGTCCACCTGAAAGTACAGGTGGCCATCGCGACGTTCGCTGGCCAGCCACACCTTGCTTTGACAGCCACGAATGATATTTTCGTCGACGTGCTCACTCTCGGCCAGTGGTGGCAGTTCCTTGCCCAGGTCAATGATGTATTTGTAGCGGTCATCCCAGCTGTCAAAAAATGCCAGCGTATCTACGATGTCGTCCGTGGTAATGTCGGTGCCAAACTCTTTCATGACGTCCTCATTTTACTTAAAAGGCCATTGAAAAACGTTAACGACGCAATGACAACGCAGATAGTTTTCCAATGGCCTTTAAAAAAACATGCCCGTTTCCAGCTGAGCCTCTTCACTCATCATGTCGCGGCTCCAGGGCGGGTCGAATATCAGATCCACGTTCACGCTGTCGACGTTGGGCACCTTGCGTACGCGGTATTCAACATCCCCCACCAGCACCGGACCCATACCACAGCCGGGGGCGGTCAGGGTCATGTCGATGTTGACGGTTTTGCTGTCCTGGTCGACGTCGACCCGATAAATCAGTCCCAGATTAACCAGATCAACCGGGATCTCCGGATCAAATACCGTACCCAGGGCTTGCCAGACCTGTTCTTCGTGGATGCGATCGTCGGTAGCCGGCGGAAAACTCAGGGTCTCGGGTTTTAACCCCAGGATACCGGCGTCGGTGCCATCCACACGTAGCATCTGCCCGTTGTGTACCACGGTATAGTTGCCACCCAGTGCCTGCGTGATGCTGACAAAACTGTCCTTGGGAATGGTGATTGGCGTGCCGTCCGGTACGCGTCGCGCCGGGCAATCGGCTTGCGCTACAACCATCTGTCGTTGCATGTTGTGTTCTCTTGGTCCGGGGGCTCTTAACTAGCCAACACTGAAACTTTCACCGCAACCACAATGATCTTTGGCGTTGGGGTTCTGGAAACGAAGCTGGCGGTTAACCCCTTCGGTGACTATGTCTATTTGTGTGCCACTGACGACACCCAGGCTCCCGCGATCGATCATCAGCTCCACACCCTCATCCAGGGTCTGGCGGATGTCGTCAGCGCTCAACTCAGGCACCAGGTCAACCACATACATGAAACCGGTGCAGCCGCTTTCCTTGACGCTCAGGCGAACGGCCTGGGCGTGCTGGTCTTTTTGCAGCTGCCGGCGAAAATGTTCTACTGCCGCCGGGCTTACTGTCACCGGGCTTGCTGTCGCCCGCGCGGTGGCAGCAGCACGCGGATCAAACGTTTCTACAGCCATGGTTCTACCCTCTTTATGATCTTGATCACCTGCCGCACCACGTGCACTACAGCAACATGCCCCGGGCTTTGTCCAGGGCCGCGAACAGCCGATCAACATCCTCGAATGTATTGTAAATACTGAAACTGGCCCGGACCGTGCCGGGCAACTGATACTGCTCCATCAACGGCTGTGCACAGTGGTGACCGGTACGCACGGCAATTCCCTGCTGATCCATCAGCATACCGATATCCGACGGATGTGCGCCGTCGAGTACAAAACTCAACACCGCCACCTTGTTGGCCGCGGTACCGATCAACCGCAAACCGGGCACCTGCAGCGCTTTGTCGCGTGCGTACGCCAGCAAGGCATCTTCGTGCGCGGCCGCAGCAACACGGTCCAGCCCGTTGACATAATCTATGGCGGCCCCCAGACCGATGGCGCCGGCGATATCGGGCGTGCCTGCTTCAAACTTGTAGGGCAGCTGATTGTAGGTTGTGCCGGCAAAACTGACGGTCTCTATCATTTCCCCGCCGCCCTGATAGGGTGGCATGGCATCCAGGAGTTCCCGGCGACCATACAACACACCGATGCCCGTGGGACCAAACAGCTTGTGGCCGGAAAAGGTATAAAAGTCGCAATCCAGCGCCTGCACATCAATCGGCCAGTGCGAGATGGCCTGGGCGCCGTCGACGAGCACCCGCGCGCCAACCTTGTGCGCCAGCGTGATCATCTCGGCCACCGGGTTGACCGTGCCCAGCGCATTGGAGACATGATTGACCGACACCATACGCACATGCTCATCAAGCATCGCGGCAAAGGCCTGCAGATCCAGGGTACCGGTCTCGTCTACCGGAATCACGTCCACCCGGGCGCCGGTTTTCTCGGCCACAATCTGCCACGGCACAATATTGGAATGATGTTCCATGGCCGACACCAGCACACGGTCGCCGGCCTGCAGATTGGCGCCACCCCAGCTGGCCGCCACCAGGTTGATGGCTTCGGTGGTGCCGCGTGTCCAGATGATCTGCGCGGGGGCCTGGGCGTGGACAAAGTCCGCCACTTTCTGACGAGCCGCCTCAAATTTGGCCGTCGCACGGTCGCTCAACGCGTGAGCACCACGATGCACATTACTGTTGTCATGGCAGTAATAATCGCTTATGGCGTCAATCACCGCCCGCGGTTTTTGCGTGGTGGCAGCGTTATCCAGGTACACCAATGGCTGACCGTTAACCTGTTGTTGCAGGATCGGGAAATCCGCACGGATGCGCTCGGCATCAAAACCCGTGCTGATCGCCGCTGCCGCGTCTGGCCTGTTTGACACGCTGGCTTCGCTCACGTTAGACACTCTCACTGTCGATCGCTTGCTGATCGCTGTAACCAACATCACTGACCAGCGCCCGGTCGGCGGCAAACAGCGCCGCCAGATGCGTGCCCAGAGCGGTCCTGATCGCTTCGTGGGGCAGCCCCTGCAACAGTTCATTGATAAAACCGAAGCTGAGCATGACCCGGGCCTGCGATGGGCTGATACCTCGACTCTGCAGATAATACAGCGCCGTCTCGTCCAGCTGGCTGATGGTGGCACCGTGTGCACAGCGCACATCGTCGGCGTAAATTTCCAATTCCGGTTTGGTGTCTACCTCGGCGGCATTGGAGGTCAGCAGGTTGCGGTTGTTCAGTTCCGCCAGGGTTTTCTGCGCATCCTTGTGGATGTGGATACGCCCATTGAACACGGCCTTGGCGCGATCGCCGATAATGCCGCGGAAGACTTCCTGACTGGTGCAGTGTGGCACGCGGTGTTCGATGGTGGTGTGATAATCCACCAGTTGCCGGTGGCGGGCCAGATACACGCCGTCCAGCTTCAGGTCGGCACCCCGGCCACAATGATTCATCTGATAGTCGATGCGTTTCAGGCGACTGCCTTCTGCGATGGTGAAACCGTGAAAGCGCGAATCACGGTGCAGGTTCAGGTGCACTGCCCCGACATGAGACAAGGCTTCGTCTTCCATGTTCAGACGCGTGTGATGCAGCTGGGCGTTGTTACCGAGCTGTATCTCGGTCAGCGCATTAACGAATGCAGGCTGGCCAGCACCGCTACCGACAAAGTGTTCAATAACCTGGGCACCGCTACCCTCTTCCATGACAATCAGCACACGATGATTGGCCACCGTGGCGAGGGCGGCCGGTTGACCGGCCCCAGCGGAAGAGACATGGGCAATATACAGCGGTCTTTCCAGCGTCACGCCGCGCGGCACATGCAGCAGCAGGCCATCGCAGGTCCAGGCATTGTTCAGCATGGCAAACAGGTTGCGACGCGATGCATCGACGCCGCCGGCGATCTTGCCCAGGTGATCGGCGATGATTTTGTCTGCATCGGCGTCAGCCTGACTGAACAGTGTCACACCGGCCGGCAATGCATCAGAAGCGAGCATATCCAGCACGCCATCCACAAACACCAGGCGTGTGGCATCCAGTGACAGCACCGTGTTGCCAACCGCGTCAGTGTCGGTGTCGGCCCCGCTCGGAGCGTCTGTCACGACCTCTGAGCCGACTTCCGGTGCTGCGCCCCAGTCGGCTGCCACAAAATCCTGAAATGCCTGCAGGCTGGTATATTTCCATTGTTCGGTCTTGCGACCGGGCCATGCGGTGCGGGCAAAATCAGCAGCGCCCTGTTCTCGCAGGGTTGTCATCCATGCGGGGCTGTTGTCTTGCTGGGCCAGGGCTGCCGATTGTGCAGCAGCAAGCGCCAGAGCGTGCTGATGAAACTCAGCCGCGGGGGTCACAGAGGTGGACATATCAGGCGACCTCGCTTTCCAGCCAGCCGTAACCTTTGGCTTCCAGTTCCTTGGCCAGCTCCTTGTCACCGCTTTTGACGATCTTGCCGCCCGCCAGCACGTGCACATAATCCGGCACGATGAAATCCAGCAAACGCTGGTAATGGGTCACCACAATAAAGCTGCGGTCGCTGCTTCGCATGGCGTTAACACCACTGGCAACCACCTGCAGGGCGTCGATATCCAGACCGGAATCGGTCTCATCGAGAATACACAGACTGGGCTCCAGCAACATCATCTGCATGATTTCATTGCGCTTCTTTTCGCCGCCGGAGAAACCCTCATTGACACCCCGTTTGAGAAAAGAGGGGTCAAGACTCACCTGCTTACTGGTGTCGCGCGCAAGCTTCATGAAGTCAAACGATGACAATTCTTCCAGGCCCTGGTGTTTGCGTCGCGCATCCACCGCTGCCTTGAGGAATTCCATGTTGCTGACACCCGGGATCTCCACCGGGTACTGAAACGCCAGGAACATGCCCTCGCGCGCACGCTCTTCGATCCCCATCTCCAGCAGGTTTTTGCCATTAAAAGTGATATCACCGGACAGCACGTCGTAGCCGTCGCGCCCTGTCAGTACGTTGCCGAGCGTGCTTTTTCCGGACCCATTGGGCCCCATGATGGCATGCACTTCACCAGCTTTAATATTCAGACTCAGGTCATGCAGAATCTGCTTGTCTTCGACCTGGGCGTTGAGCTTGTTTATCTGGAGCATAATTCGTTTTCCGTATTATCCGACCGAGCCTTCAAGGCTGACTTCGAGCAGCTTGCCGGCTTCCACCGCAAACTCCATGGGTAGTTCTTTGAACACTTCCCGGCAAAAGCCGTTGACGATCATCGACACCGCTTTTTCCGCATCCAGCCCGCGCTGCTGGCACAGGAACATCTGGTCATCACTGACCTTGGAGGTGGTGGCCTCGTGTTCGATGACGGCCGACGCATTGCGGTTCTCAATGTACGGGAAGGTGTGCGCACCACACTGATCACCGATCAGCAGCGAATCGCACTGGGTAAAGTTACGAGCGCCCTCGGCGCCCGGATTCATCCGCACCAGGCCGCGGTAAGCGCTGTTGCTGCGCCCGGCCGAGATACCTTTGGCGATGATGGTGGAGCGGGTGTTCTTGCCCAGGTGAATCATTTTGGTGCCGGTATCGGCCTGCTGGAAATTGTTGGTCAGCGCCACCGAGTAAAATTCACCGACGCTGTTATCACCCTTCAGGATGCAGCTGGGATACTTCCAGGTGACCGCCGAACCGGTCTCTACCTGGGTCCAGGAAATACGTGCGTTTTTGTGTGCGATGCCGCGCTTGGTAACAAAGTTGTAGATGCCACCCTTGCCGTTTTTGTCGCCGGGATACCAGTTCTGCACGGTCGAGTACTTGATCGTGGCATCATCCAGCGCCACCAGCTCGACCACTGCCGCGTGCAGCTGGTTCTCGTCGCGCATGGGCGCGGTGCAGCCTTCCAGGTAGCTGACGTGCGAGCCTTCCTCGGCAATGATCAGGGTGCGCTCAAACTGCCCGGTATTGAGCTCGTTGATGCGGAAATAGGTGGACAGCTCCATGGGGCAGCGCACACCCTTGGGGATATACACAAAGGAACCGTCAGAGAAAACCGCGGAATTCAGCGCCGCATAGAAATTGTCTTTTTGCGGCACCACTGAGCCCAGGTATTTTTTAACCAGCTCCGGGTGCTTGTGCACGGCTTCAGAGATGGGGCAGAAAATCACGCCGGCTTCGTAAAGCTTCTCACGGAAGGTCGTCACTACCGATACCGAGTCGAACACCGCATCAACAGCCACCCCGGCCAGGGCTTCCTGTTCGTGCAGCGGAATGCCCAGTTTTTCGTAGGTCGCAATCAGTTCCGGGTCCACCTCATCTAGGCTTTTGGGCCGGTCTTTCATGCTTTTTGGTGAACTGTAATAGGAGATCGAGCTGAAGTCGATTTCCGGATAATGCACATGTGCCCAGGTCGGTTCAGCCATCTCGCGCCAGGCGCGATAGGCTTTCAGGCGCCACGCCAGCATCCATTCCGGCTCTTCTTTCTGCGCGGAAATGAAACGCACCGTGTCTTCATCGAGCCCGGGTGGCAGGGTGTCGGATTCAATCGCCGAGTGAAACCCGGCTGCGTAATCCTTGCGCATCAGGTCTTCTACCTGTGCGTTACCACTCACCTGTTCACTCATGAAAAACCTCTTTGCTTAAACCCAATACTAAAACCAGGCACTAAAACCTGATACTAAGACCTGATACTAAAACCGGCACTTGAACCAGGCACGGGCCGCCTGCGAAGGCACCCGGCATCACTGTCTCAGGCCCTGAATTATTCATTATCCGACTAATTTAGTCAAGTATTACGCCGGGCCGGCCGACGACCGACATCCCCTAGAGAGGATGGACAGTATAACAAGGATTGTACTGCTCTCTGAGTATCTTCATGCGCCCATCGGCAACGAAGTCCCGCAACAGACTGTCCATGGCATCCATGATGGCGCGCTCACCGCGCAGTTCGAAAGGCCCGAACTGCCGGACCAGACGCACGCCCTTATCCTTGACATTACCGGCCACGATGCCGGAAAAAGCGCGCCGCAGATTGACGGCCAGGGTCTCTGCCGGCAGATCCCGGGTCAGTGTCAGCGCCGCCATGCTGGCGTGGGTGACCTCAAACGGGTCTTTCATGCCCTGCGGGATATTGAGCAGCCAGTTGTAGTAGTAGGCATCACGTGACTTGCGGCGGTTACGGGCGACCCGGTCTATACCGCTCTTCATGGCCCGGGCAACCGCGACCGGGTCATCTTCGATGATCTGATAGAACGCCCGCACGCCCTCGCCCAGCGTATCCACCAGAAACGCATCGACCTTGCTGAAATACCCGCGGCTGCTGGCCGGCTCCGTGAATATCACTGGTACATGGACCCCGGCATTGGCCGGGTCCATCAATGTCCCCAGTAAAAACAGGATTTCCTCCAGGGTACCCACACCACCGGGAAAGACGATAATGCCGTGGCCCAGGCGCACAAACGCTTCCAGCCGCTTTTCAATGTCCGGCATCACCGCCAGGTGATTGACAATCGGATTGGGCGATTCGGCAGCAATAATGCCCGGTTCACTGATACCAATGTAGCGACCACCCTGAATACGCTGTTTGGCATGACCAATGGTGGCACCCTTCATTGGCCCCTTCATGGCACCGGGGCCGCAGCCGGTGCAGATATCCAGTCCGCGCAGACCCAGCTGATAGCCTACTGCTTTGCTGTAGTCATATTCTTCCCGGCTGATGGCATGACCGCCCCAGCACACGACCAAGCGCGGCAACACCTTGGGCTGCAGCAGGCCGGCGTTACGCAGCACATGGAACACCAGGCTTTTTACCGCCTCGGCACTGTCGGCATGCGACTGATCGAAACGAATGGCTTCGAAATTATGCAAGGTCGCGTCATCCTGATCCTCGCCAGCACCGTTCTCCAGCGGTCGGTACAACTCGCTGGACACAAACACGATGTCCCGCAACACCGCAAACAGATGGTCGCGAATACCGCTGATGATCACCCCGTCGACAAAGGCACAGGCCGGCGCATTGCGCAGTTGCAGCTTGATACCGCGGGTACGCTGGACAATCTCGATCTCGAAATCGGGGTAGCGTTTGTAGACCTCCTCGGCACTGTCGGAAGTATCGTCACAGTTCAGCACCGCCAGCGCACAGCGCCGGAACAGCTCGTACAGGGCACCGCGGGCGATGCCCCGCAGTCGCTCTACCTCCGCCTGCGATAGCAGCTCGAGGCTGCCGGTGGGGCTGACAGAGGTATCCAGCGTGTCGGCCTGACACGGTGATGTTTGCGGGTCGTACGACATAATTGCTTCCTTGAGTTTAAAATGCTGTATCCTGAGGCTGTTTCAGCTACTATACGCGCCCCCGAAAGACTACGTGACCTGTGCAGGCCCGGATGTTACCGGAGACCGACACGTCCAGCAGGAGACAGCGCAATGACAACAGCCATCAACCCCCCCGCCGTGCTTGGCGAAGACGAAGATGCGAATTATCAACTTTTTCTGGCGCAGGTGCAGCATACCGGGGAAGTCTGGGGCCTGCACGGCGAAGACGGCTGGGCCCTGTGTCCGTCAGTGGAATTTGAAGAGACCGAGGTATTTCCGTTCTGGTCAGACGAGCGTTATGCCGCCGCACTGTGCACCGATGAGTGGAGCAGTTACAAGCCCAAGGTCATCTCGCTGGAGGATTTCGCCACTGAATGGTTACCCGGCATCCACGAAGATAACGCTATGGTCGGCCCCAACTGGGATACCGACATGAGCGGCCTGGAACTGGAACCGGCTGACATGGCTGCTGCGCTGTCCAACGATTAAACCGTTGGCAGCGCCAGCAACGATGGCAGCTCTTACTTGCCGGGATAGCTGTACCAGCCCTGCCCGGTCTTTTCACCAAACTCGCCCTTCATGTAATGCTCTACCAGACGCGGGTTAGGCAGATCGGCCGGGTTGCCGGTCTCGCGAAACTTTTCCATTCGCATGATGTAGCTCAGGTCCAGACCGGTCAGATCGTTCAGACGGAACGGTCCCATCGGGTGGCCGGCGCCATACACACACGCGTTATCGATGTCTTCCACTTCCGCAACACCCATCTCCAGCAGCCACATGGCCTCTTTGGAAATCGCGGCAAAAATACGGTTGAGCAGGAAACCATCGACTTCTTTTTTCAACAACACCGGCACTTTCTGCATATCCTTGCTCAGCGCCATGGTGACATCGGCGGTTTCGTCCGACACATGCTCGCCTTTGACGACTTCAACCAGTTTCATCACCAATGCCGGGTTGAAGAAATGCATGTTGACCACTTTATCCGGACGTTGCGTCGCATCGGCAATCTTTGAGCTGACGATGGCGGAACTGTTGGTGGCCAGAATCGCGTGTTTGGGCGCAAGATGGTCCAGATCAGCAAAGATCTTTCGTTTCAGTGACAATACCTCGGTCGCCGCCTCAATCACAAAGTCAGCGTCATGCACGGCTTTTTTGAGACTGTCGACAAACTCGATATTGGCGCGCGCCTGCCTGGCCTGCTCTGCCGTCAGACGGCCTTTTTCAACACGGCCCGGCAGGTAGGAGTCAACAAAGGCGTCCGCTTTTTTCAGGGTCTCGGCATTCACATCGGAGCATTTCACCTTGTAGCCACAAATCGCCGCCTGCAGCGCAATCTGATGCCCCATGTTGCCGGCGCCTACCACACAAATATTCTTGATATCTTCCAGTTTCATAAGTTGTTCCTGTTGCTGGTTACGGGCGAATCATGAATGATCGCAAAACGTTATGTTAATAAAAACCCAAGATTATAGTCAGTCTTTATTTTACTGATACGTCCTATTAATGCCATGTATTTTAACGCTGGCAGCGCTGAGGCTGTGTTACCTGACAGGTAATAGACAACGCATCAGGAATAGATTAGCCTCAAAACACGGTCAGCATAACCGATAACCATGCGCGGAGCTTTCCACCATGCACCATCCCTGTAGACCGTCCTGTCTACTGCTCGTCTGTATTGCGACTGCCAGCGCACTGCTGGCTGCTGTGGCGTCAGCCCAGGTGCCCACCGTGCTCTCAGATAATCACTACACGCTGAGCAACCAGACCCGGGTTCTGGAATCGGCTGAACAGCATGTGCAGGCGGGCGAACTGGACGCAGCCGAGATTGCCTTTCGCCAGGCCTTCGAAAGCGTCAGAGCGGACCAGGGACTTTTTCATGAGGCCCAGCTACCGGTGCTCGACCGGCTGCTGGCAACCAATCTGGCGCGCCGGGACTGGCAGCAGTTCAATCACTACCTGGACTATCACGGCGCCCTCGCCCAGCGCATGTATCAGGGGCAGCCGGTACGCCATGCACTGGCGCTGGAAACCGCAGCCGACTGGCATCAACGCGCCGCCCTGATTCTGAACGATGAACTTCGCACCTGGCACCTGATCCGGTCCCGGAATCTGATCTGGCAGGCAGTCAGTGCCCTGGAGCAGACACCTGACGGACAGCCCCGGCTGGCGCCGTTGCTGTACCGGATCGCCATCCTGCACTACTACCTCACCACCGAAGCCAGCATTCGTGGCCTGACCAGCCTGGAGGTGCGTACGGACCAAGCGGCTCGGGTCAGTGGCTGGTCCATGTCCGGCAACGAGGCAACAAGGCGCAGCTATGCCGTCGGACAGGAGCTGCTGCAACGCATCCATGACATGCACGCCAGCGAACCTGATAATGTCAGTACCCTGGCCCAGATTGATACACTACTGGGCGACTGGCAGCTGTTGTTCGGCAGAGAAGAATTGGCACGTGACTACTACCGCAGGGCTTACCAGGCGCTGCGGGCAGAGCCGGGGGCAGCGCCTGTTATCGAGCAGCTTTTTGCCACCCGCGTTACCCTGCCCGCACCCTATGCTGCGCGATCGGCGACAACACCCCTGCCGGACGGGTATGCGGGCGGGGACGGCAGTGGGGACAGTGTCGCCGCCGTGCTGGCGTCCATGAACACCACAGGAAGGCAGCTCAGGCCACAACTCACGGATGATTTTTTTACGGAGGATCATCAGCATGAGTTTGATCAGGTTTCACGTTAAGCAAGGTCGCCACCTTGCCGGCGCTCGCCCGTGGCGCAGCCTGGCATGGCTGGCAGCGGTTGCACTGACCGGATGCGTCGCGCCCGGTGAAGGCAACTTCATCCGACCACCGACACCCGCTGAAGTCGAACAATACAATGCCATGGTGCAACCTGAGGAGCGCATCGTTTGCCGCACCGAGATCCCCATTGGCAGCAATATTCCGGTGCGCAAATGCCGCCTGGCGGTAGACATAGACGAAACTTCGGTGTTCCATCGCGAGCAGCTGCGCCGGGCCCTGCGTTAACCCCGGCGGTTTTCACCCCGGCTATCTGCGGCCAGGCTATCTGCGGCCAGGCTATTTGCGGCCAGGCTATCAGCGCCCCAGCTATCAGCGCTCCGGCCGTCCCTGATCAGCCTGCGCATAATCGCAGACCCCGTCGGGGAATATGCCGTTCAGCGTCCTGATCTGATTGTCGTCAGGCGCCCAGCTGCCATAAGTACCATCGCTCAAAGCCACATCCAGCGGTTTTAGCTGACACTTGAAGATGCTGCCTTCGATTGGACCGCCCGCTTCGATTCGCGATGTCGTGTATAACGGAAAGACGTCAGTACAGGTGCCTGCGGCGCGATCATCCAGCACCCCGTCCCAGACATCAGCACCGCGCGCAATGAGACTGCCGTCGGTGGCAAAACAGGCATCCTGCGCAGACGCCGGCCGGTTGCCAGCGACACCGGCCTCGGGATTAGCCTGGATATTGGTAACCCACTCATGCAGCACGTCCAGTGCCTGGCCGGTTTGATCAAATACTCGCGCAGGGCGCGCGTCGGTAAACCAGATCACCTGATTGTCACTGTTGCCCATGCGGCTTTCGATACGTTGCCGGGCCGAGAAGGACTGGTGGCTGTTGTGCATATCCAGTTCCTCCTCAAGATAATGACGCCAATCGATAATGGGAATATTGAGCTGGCCGTCAAACACCATACCACTGTCATAAAGCGCCCGGATTGCCTGCAAGTCACCTTGCGTCCTGGGTGCCGGGGCGTCGCCATTGGCCAGGTTCATGTTGCGCCGGCTCCACGGATCGAAATTGTCCGGGGTGGGCTCTCCCAAAAATGGAAAGCCTTCCTGAACCATGTCCGAGGGGTGTTTCCACCCGCCGACTTTGGCATTCAGGTCCAGAAACTCTTCGGGGGTTATGGCGCCTTCGTTGAGCGCACGCAATCCGTACTGGACACCGACGTTATCCCAGGGCACCCGTGCCCAGCCGTTTTCGTCAACACCGTAGATGTTGCGCAAGTCGTCGTAGTGCGTCCACCTTACCTCATCCATGATACCGGGCGGATGCATCTTGTCCTGTTCGCGTACCTGCCCGTAATGCGGATTCATACTCAGCGGCGTAAGGCCGCGCCAGGCCGGAATACACTCATTGGAGCCGGGCGCCGAACTGTAGCCCAGTTCACGCTTGGCGGCGGCCAGCGGGTCCGGGACGGCATTGGTGGAGTTGAAGCCGAGTAACAGGCTGCGGTTGGCAGTCACCTGCCATTTGGGATTATCGCGATCAGTGACATCCATGTAATGCTCAAGCAGCTCGCAGTCACCGACATGGATGGTCTGCGTCACCATGTCTGGATAGGCGTATTGCGGCACGCCGGCATCAATCAGCCCAGGATGATTCTGCTGATAGACATATTGCTGAATGGCGCCACCCGAGCCACCAATGGCGACCGTGTAGTCAGGCTCTCCAAAGCGTTTGATGAAATGCTCTTTCACCATCAGTGCGGTCTCGCCACCCACCTGTAGATTGTAATGCTCGCCGGTACGGTTACCCGACGAATAGGCCACTGCGTAACCTTGTGCCAGCGCTGAGGCCAGGCGCGCGCGCTCGCGGCTGACCCGGCCCTGGAAATGCCCCACGCCGACTCCGCCCTCGAAGTGATAAAGCAGGCGATCATTCCAGTAGGTGGTGCCGGTGTCATTGACATCGACCAGACTGCCATCGGTTTCTGCCAGGATGGCGTAGCTGTACAGGAAGCGATTGATGGTGCCGCGCTCCCAGCGCACGATGAACTCCACATCCCGCCCATCCGTCAGCACGGTGCGCGCCAGGTCTGCCGGGCGTGAGCCATCCGCGGGCATCGGGTAATAGCTGCCGTCGGTGCTCATGTAGTGGTATTCAACAATCGGCTCAATCGAGCAGTCCTTGCTGTAGCCGGAAACATTGCCGGCCTCGTCATACACCGGAAACCCCCAGGCCTCATCATGGTCGACCAGCGGCTGAACGCCCCACTCCAGCACACTGCTGCACACAAACGGATATTGCTGGGGCCCGGAGAACATGGGGCCGGTAATGGGGTGATTGACCAGATTCACCGCGCCAAGCTCGTCACCGGCTGCGTTCATCACCGCGACCTGGTTGGCACCGACCTGCAGGCCGTCCAGCAGCACCAGAACATCACCCTCTGCGCTCACCTGACGCTGCACGGCCAACTGCTGGCCATTGGCAAAATATGACAGATCACGGTCCGCCGGTGCTGTCAATCTGAGCAGCACATTACCGCCACTGACCTGATCAGGGGCGCTGGACACCAGGGCGATCCCAAGCGGCTGCGACGCGCTGTCCGTGGTGATCAACGGCGCTGGGGATTGCTCGGTGTCGGAACAGGCAACCAGGGCAGTGAAAGCTGCAATACATGCAGCCAGAGGCAAGCGGCGCGACCTCATGACAGTTCTCCAGAGTTTTTTGTCGTTGTTTTGAAGACGTGAATCGCCTATACACTACCATGAATGTATTCATTTTTGGAACGTGCAGATGCGGGCCCCTGTGCATTCATTAAAACGACAAGATAACGACACGCCATTGTCAAGATAGATTGGTAATATGCTGTCACTGATGAGTCATTGTTGTGCAACACGCATCGTTGTGGCGCACGGCACTGAGTCAGCAAAACCAGGCAAATGCCTTAAGTGTATGTTTTACATGGATATGTAAAGTTGGCATCGCTTTTGCTTTATCCTGAGTGCAAGTGAGTGATACCCAAAAGCTCCTAAATTGACCCAAACTGAACCGAGGTGAAAACATGAAATTGATATCTAAAGCCGCTTTGATCGCCGCCGTCGCTGGTAGTTCTTTGATTGCCGGTGCTGCACAGGCACAGGAACCCGCCATGTACAGCAGCAAAAACCTGCGTGCCGTTGCCCAGTCAGTCCCCGAGTATCCCCGTCGTGCGGAAATCTCTGGTATTGAAGGTTACACCGTTGTTGAGTTCACTGTGATGCCCGATGGCAGCGTTGCTGAACCCGCTGTACGTGATTCCAGCTACCGTGAATTTACCCGCGCCACCATGGAAGCCATTGAAGGCTGGAAGTTCGAGCCAGTGGTTGCCGAAGCCGGCGAAGCCATTCCAGTACGTTCTGTCATGCGCTTCAGCTTTGTTGGTCAGTAATCCTACCCGATTCTGATCAGCGCTAAACACACGGCTGTCGATTAAAACCCGTAACCGACAGTGCGTATTGGCCACAAGCCATAAAACAGTTAAATAACAACAATGACAATACGGGATATTTATGAAAACAATAGTAAAAAGCGTCACTGAATGAGCCGGTAAACTGAAGGATCAGTACCGGCTCATTTTCATTTCCTTCCGCACACCTCTGCACTACCCGACTCTTCTGCAAGAAAACCTTCAACACCCTGGCTGGATGCTTTGTCAGCACAAGACAACAGATGCCGGCGAATAGTTTCCGTACCCTGCGGCGCGAACATCACAGCGGATATGTTTCCACAGCCTGCGCACGAACATCGGGGGGGGATATTTAATATGGCGGAGAGAGAGGGATGAATCAAAACCGCTTTGGGCGGTTTTGCCCCTGACGGGCTTCGCGCTGACGCGCTCGTTTTAGCTTGCTGACGCAAGCTGATCGACCCTCTGATCGGTTTCGACTCCCTCTCCGTGTTCGGAGGTGGAGACTTTTTTGAGGACCGCGCCACGAACCGTGGCAGGGATATTAAATTTGGCGGAGAGAGAGGGATTCGAACCCTCGATAGGGGATTAACCTATACGCCCTTAGCAGGGGCGCGCCTTCAGCCACTCGGCCATCTCTCCAAAATCGGGCGCAATCATAGCACAACTCGGGAGAAATGGCAGGGCTGAAAAGGATTTTTCAGTCTTGAATTTCCAACTACGGGTGATGCCATGGCTTTTACGCCTGGTTCAGGACTTATTCGCTGTCCGAACCGCTGTCATCACTGGTTAAGCCTTTTTCTTTCTGGATGCGTTGATAGATTTCTTCGCGGTGAACAGCGACATCTTTGGGCGCATTGACACCGATTCTAACCTGATTGCCCTTCACACCGAGCACGGTCACGGTGACGTCGTCACCCACCATCAGGGTTTCACCAATTCGGCGAGTCAAGATCAACATGATGTATCTCCTTTTCCATTCATGATATCCATGTAACATCCCTTTCAGCTGATTCAGCTCTCTGCTTTCTCGCTGCCTGAAAAGTATTCACGGAAATGCTTTATTTCACTGCACTGTAAACACCGTTTCCCACTCTCATAACAGAGACCGGATAACGAACCATTTGCAGTCATTTGCCCCAAAACAAATCACTACCGGACTTTCACACGCTTCTTCAAGCTGGCACACGCTCTAACCGGCCCCAGGCTCTCCCCCAAGCCCGAATGCTGCGTGCAACGAACGCACAGCCAGCTCCAGGTATTTTTCCTCGATCACCACGGAAATCTTGATCTCGGATGTTGTAATAATCTGAATGTTGATCGATTCATCAGCCAGTGTTTTGAACATTTTGCTGGCTATGCCGGCATGTGAGCGCATCCCCACGCCCACCAGCGACACTTTGGCAATCTTCTTGTCAAATGACACGTCTTTGGCACCGATTCGTTCGGCGATGCCCGCCACCAGCGCACGCGTTTTTTCACTGTCCTGCCGTTTTACGGTAAATGTAATATCAGTGGATCCATCGGCCGCCACATTTTGTACGATCACATCGACTTCGATACCGGCGTCACTGACCGGCCCCAACACCTGATAGGCCACACCGGGCACATCAGGCACGCCGGTTACGGTGACTTTGGCTTCATCGCGGGTAAACGCGATACCGGAGATAATCGGTGCTTCCATTTCTTTATCATCCTCCAGAGTGATCAGTGTGCCCGGATCATCCTCAAAACTGGACAGTACCCTGAGCGGGACCTTGTACTTGCCGGCAAACTCGACCGAACGAATCTGCAGGACCTTGGCACCCAGACTGGCGAGCTCCAGCATTTCCTCGAAGGTAATGCTGCGCAACAGCCGGGCATCCTCTACCACCCTCGGATCTGTGGTGTATACGCCTTTGACGTCGGTATAGATCTGACACTCATCAGCGCCCAGCGCCGCCGCCAGGGCGACTGCCGAGGTATCTGAACCACCGCGGCCCAGCGTGGTGATGTTGCCATGCTCATCAACACCCTGGAACCCCGCCACGACAACCACCGAACCGCTGGCCAGCTCCCCTTTGATCCGCTCAGAGTCGATCTCCCGGATGCGTGCGCGGGTGTGGGACTCATCGGTCAGTATTCTGACCTGCCCCCCCGTAAACGAGCGTGCTGCGCAGCCGCGTTTGTGCAGAGCCATGCTCAGCAGGGCAATCGTCACCTGTTCGCCGGTGGATACCAGCACGTCAAGCTCGCGTGGTGTGGGTTGCGCCTGGATCTGCTCTGCCAGCCCGATAAGGCGGTTGGTTTCGCCGCTCATGGCAGACACCACCACGACAATATCATCGCCGGCAGCACGGCTGGCAACGATCCTGTCGGCCACCGCTTCAATACGCTCGACTGTGCCAACCGAGGTACCACCAAACTTCTGTACAAAGAACGCCATAGAGACTATTTATCGGAAAAGTGGCTGATTAAACATAATTGCCCAGACGAATGCAATAGCTGGCCTGGCAGTAAATTGACCTTTGTCAAGAGAGCTGCGTCACAAATTCGGAGACCGACGCCAGGGCTGCTGGCAGCGCCGATGGATCACTGCCGCCTGCCATGGCCATATCCGGACGCCCACCGCCTTTGCCGCCTACCTGCTGTGCCACCCTGTTGACCACATCACCCGCCTTGATCCTGCCGGTGAGATCCTGGGTAACACCCGCTACCAGGCTGACCTTGTCCCCCTCAATGCTGGCCAGGACAACCACCGCACTGCCCAGTTTGTTCTTCAGCTGATCCACGGTATCGCGCAGGGTTTTGCTGTTGAAACCGTCCAGTTGTTTGACCAGCAGCTTGATGCCGTTGATCTCAATGGCCTCGTCGGCCATGTCACTGCCGGCAGCGCTGGCAAGCTTGCCCTTGAGTTGCTCCAGCTCTTTCTCCAGCGCCCGCCCGTTGGCGACCAATTGTTGCACCCGGTCCAGGGCGCCATCAGCGCCGGTTTTCAGCAGTTCACAGATCTGCCGCAACACAGTTTCCTCGCGCGCCACATAATTCAGTGCACCCATGCCGGTCACTGCTTCAACCCGGCGCACGCCAGCCGCGATGCCGGTCTCCGCGACCAGTTTGAACAGCCCGATATCACCGGTGCGCTGGACGTGTGTGCCACCACAAAGTTCGGTGGAAAACTCACCCATGGTCACCACCCGGACCTGATCACCGTATTTTTCACCGAACAGGGCCATGGCACCTTTGTCCATGGCCTGATCGATGGACATGGTTTCCTTTTCGACAGCATGATTCTGCAGCACCTGAGCATTGACCAGCATCTCGATACGGCGAACTTCCTCTTCACTCATGGGTGCACTGTGGGAAAAATCAAAACGCAGGCGTTCGGCATTGACCAGAGAGCCTTTCTGGGTGACATGATCCCCCAGTACGGTGCGCAGGGCGGCATGCAGCAAATGCGTTGCCGAATGATTAAGCATGATGGCGTGGCGGTTTTCGGCCTCGACACTGGCGGACAGACGATCACCGACCTGGATGCTGCCTTGCGTCAGGGTACCCTTGTGCAACACGTGTTCACCCTGCTTCTGCGTATCCGACACGGTAAACAGCGCGGACACCTTGTCACCCTGCCGTATTTCCAGCACCCCACGGTCCCCCACCTGACCCCCGGACTCGCCGTAGAAAGGACTGCTGCTCAATAGCACAACAGCCTCCGCGTTACCGATCAGCGCATTAACCGACTTGCCATTTTGATAGATGGACAACACGTCCGCATCGGCGTGCAGCCTGTCGTAACCCACGAACTCTGTTCCCTCCGCGTGGTCGATACTGAGCTTCTCTACCGCATTGAACTGACTGGCAGCCCTTGCCTGCTGTCGCTGTCCTTCCATGGCGCGCTCGAACCCGGCCATATCGAGGGTCAGGTCGTGCTCGCGGGCCACATCAGCAGTGAGGTCAACGGGAAATCCGTACGTGTCGTACAAACGGAAGACGGTATCACCGGGCAGTTCCTTGCCGGCCAGCTGGCCAATGGCCTGGTTGAGAATCTGCATCCCGTTTTCCAGCGTGCGGGCGAATTGCTGTTCCTCTTCTTTCAGGACTTTTTCTACTCGCGCCTGGTCTTTCTTCAGCGCCGGATAGGCATCGCCCATCTCCTTGACCAGGGCAGACACCAAGCGGTGGAAAAACACCTCTTTGACGCCAAGCTGGTAGCCATGGCGCACGGCGCGACGCACGATGCGCCGTAACACATAACCCCGGCCTTCGTTGGATGGCGTGACACCGTCGAGCACCAGGAATGCACAGGAGCGAATATGGTCGGCAATCACGCGCAGCGAGGTGTTGCCGGTGTCCTTGACGCCAGTGACGTCGCCAGCGGCATGCAGAAGGTTCTGGAACAGGTCTATTTCGTAATTGCTGTGCACGTGCTGCAGCACCGCGGCCAGACGCTCCAGCCCCATGCCGGTATCGACTGATGGCTCGGGCAATGGGATCAGTTCGCCACTGGGCTGACGGTCAAACTGCATGAAAACCAGGTTCCAGATCTCGATATATCGATCACCGTCCTCGTCCGGGCTACCGGGCGGCCCACCCGCCACATCAGGGCCATGATCGTAAAAAATCTCACTGCAAGGGCCACACGGGCCGGTATCACCCATGGCCCAGAAGTTTGAGTCATCACCCAGGCGCACGACCCGCGATGCGTCAACCCCGATATCGTTGATCCAGATGGCTGCGGCCTCGTCATCGTCCTTGTACACAGTCACCCACAGCTTGTCTTTTGGCAGCTTCAGTTCTCCGGTGAGAAATTCCCAGGCATAGGCGATGGCATCATTCTTGAAATAATCACCAAAACTGAAATTGCCCAGCATCTCGAAAAACGTGTGATGACGTGCGGTATAACCGACATTTTCCAGATCGTTGTGCTTGCCACCGGCACGCACACAGCGCTGGGAGCTGACAGCGCGTGAGTAGGCACGTTTGTCGGCCCCGAGAAAACAATCCTTGAACTGCACCATGCCCGCATTGGTAAACAGCAGCGTGGGGTCATTACCCGGCACCAGGGAGCTGCTGGGGACGACTTCGTGGCCTTTGGACCTGAAGTAGTCAAGGAATGTCTGACGTATTTCATTACTTTTCATCGGTGCTTCCGTTAGCAAATTCATTGATCAACGTGGCCGCCCGTTTTTGCTGCCGGACAGCCAAATATGGCGGCAGATTATACTCTTATGGTGACTTAATGACAGAACCGCGTTATCAGTCGGCGATGTCAATTTTACCGTTACTGGACAACAGGATAGCAATAGGTCGCGTCCTGGGGAAATGCGATAAAACTATGGTGGTGATAATCAGAAACGGTACACACAGAAACATCCCTGCCACACCCCAGATGTAGCCCCACAGGGCAAGATTGAACAGGATGACAATCGGGCTGAGGTTCAGCGACGTACCCATCAGCCGGGGCTCCAGAATATTGCCGATGCACACCTGCAGCGCACCAATGGACAGCAGGACAATCACTGACAGGGCGATGCCTTCATTGGACTGGGCCAGGGCGATGGTGGCCGGGAATATTGTGGCGATGATGGAACCCACCGTGGGGATAAAATTCAGCAGGAAGATCAGCACCCCCCAGACCTCCGGGAAGTCCACACCCAGCGCCCGCAGCACCAGATAACTGAGGGTGCCGGTCAACAGGCTGGTAAACATCTTGATACTGATGTACTTCTGCACATCCTTGCGCACCCGGTTGATGATTCGGCGGACGCTGCGTTCACGAACGTCATTGCCCACCAGCGCGGACAGCTTGGCGTCGAAATTACCCTGTTCGAACAACAGAAAGCCGACGTAGATGATAATCAAGACACCGTCAGCAGCGAGACCGGTAAAGGTCAGCGCGGTCGCCGTGATCAGCGCGGATATGTCAAGCCATTCGGTGACCATTTGCGCCATGCCGCCGGCTGGCAGGCTGTTGGCAAAAGGAAATGCCGCCCAATAGGCGCGAAGGTTCGCCTCGTAGACCCGGGCCACACTGCCCAGGTCGTTGAGGCTGCCACTGATGAACTGCACAATCATTGAGACGGCAAACAGAAACATCAGGATGGCGGCGATGAAGCGCAGCGGGCGCGGAATGGAGAACGGGCCAATCCGGATACGACTGAAACTGGCCGCCAGTACGTTGATCAGGAACCAGAATACAATCGCAATCACCAGCGGCAAAAACAGGTTCTGCCCAACCACCAGCAGGTAAATGGTCAGTGCCACCAGCGCCGCGCTGAGGGTCACGTTCATCAACGTTCTTTGTGGCGGCTTGACCTCCATTTGGCGCTCCCTGGCACACTAACAAGTATCAGACTGATACTGGCCGCAACATCATAAGCTGGCGAAGGCATCCAGTACGATAGCCGGCGTCAACAACTGCGGCAAAATCACCGGTTCCGCCGACGGATCGCCAGGATAGAGAATATAAAGCGGCACACTGGGGCGGTCAAACTCATCCAGCACCCGGCTGATCTCTGGATCCTGGTTGGTCCAGTCGCCCTTCATGTAGGTGATACCGTTGTCACGCATGGCCTGTTGCACCCGCTGAGTGCTGAGAGTGGTCTGCTCATTGGCCAGGCAGGTAATACACCAGGCCGCGGTCATATTGACCAGCACCGGGTTACCACCTTCACGCAACTCGGCAACACGCGCCGACGCGAAGGGCTCGAAGTCAGCCTCATAGTCAGCGCCACTCATGTCGACACCTGAATCCGGGTTACCAAGGCGCGGCTCCAGCAGCGGCATGCGCAGCACCGACAGCGCCACTGCAATCAGCACCAGGCTCACCACGGTATTGGCGCGCCGCCAGCCAGTCGCAGCGCTGCTGCTCTTTTGCAGCAGCCACAGTGCCAGCGCCAGCAGCAGGGCCGCGGACGCAACCGCCACCATGCCATTAACGCCGACCTGCACACCCAGTACCCACAACAGCCAAAGCGCGGCGGCGTACATCGGGAAGGCCATAAATTCCTTGAAGGTCACCATCCATGGCCCTGGTTTGGGCATGTGTTTCATCAATGCCGGGCTGAAAGCCAACGCCAGGAACGGCAAGGCCATGCCCAGCCCCAAAAACGCAAACACCAGCATCGCCACCAGCCAGGACTGGGCCAATGCAAACCCCAGTGCCGCGCCCATGAACGGTGCTGTACAGGGACTGGCAACCACCGTTGCCAAAACACCGGTAAAGAAGGAGGACTTGTAGCCTTTGGAGGTGGTCAGGCTGTCACCCACCCCCATCAGACGGGTACCGAATTCGTAAACGCCGGACAGGCTCAGGCCCATGACAAAGAACAGGAACACCAGCATGGCAACAAACCAGGGCGATTGCAGCTGGAAAGCCCAGCCCACAGCCTCACCGCCGGCACGCAATGCCAGCAGCACGCTGGCCAGTGCCATGAAGGTGAGCACAATACCGGCCGTGTATGCCAGCCCGTGCATCTTTTTCTGGCCGCTGCTGGCGCCGCCCTTGGCGGTCAGGTTGAGCACCTTCAGTGATAACACCGGGAACACACACGGCATCAGGTTCAGGATCAGCCCGCCGAGTATGGCGAAAATCACAATGGTCAGCAAACTTTGCTCACCGCCAGCCAGGCTCCCCGGCCCTGCCTGTTCGCGGGCAACCGCCGCGATCGCGGCCAGGCCATCGGCACTGGCCGGCTCTGCCGTGATCTGGTAACCACGCATCTCGCCATTGTTCTGCTGCACTGCCAGCAAACCATTGACCTGCTCGAGATCGGTAAGCATCCGCCGCGGCTGGGCATGGGTGATCTGCACCACGCCGGGCATCAGGGTGACATCACGCAACGGGCCGGGCTTGAGAATTCGGCGCTGCTCCGGGAAAAACCAGACATCATCGGCGTCGGCAAATGCCTGGGTATTGGCATTGAAAGAAAAACTCACCCGGTCGCCGGCAATAGCAAACAGCCCTTCAATGGCATGATCATCGGTTGGCAGATTGTCCCGGGTGGCAGCAAACTCATCAGCCCACTGGGGGTCAGGGCGCAACCCCTCGCCGGACACCGGCAGCGTCAGGCTGACCTCGGCATCCTCGATCAGGCAGATCAGGTCACACACCTGCCATTCAACGTGGGCGGTCATCGCAAACTCATCGCCACGGAAGTCGGCGGGCACCTGCACCGGCACCATCAGCAGCACTTCACTTTTGTAGGAGAAGGTAATCAGGTCGCTGCCCGGGAACGGCAGCCAGGTTGGAATCGGCCACTGGATTTCCCCTGCCTGCGCACCGTCAGGCAAGGACCAGCTGTGAATGAACGTTGCGTCGCCACTGTCGCCTGGCCATTTAGAGTAGGTATGCCAGCCTTCCGTCGGATCCAGCCTGATGGCTGTCCACAGGGTTTCGCCGGGCACCGCGTTCAGCGACTCGGCAATCAGTTCGACATCAATTTCGTCACCCTGATAGACACCGTCGATATATGTTGGCGCGTTGCTGTCGTCCAGACCGCTTTCCTGCGCCAGCACCGACATGCCGGGCAAGGCTGACCAGGCGGCCGCCAGCAGCAGCCAGAGCATCATGAGCGGGGGCAGTACCCGTCGAGCCTGTAAACCTGACAGATTGACCAGCCACTGAAACGAACGCACCATGTGAACTCTCCGAACGGGTGATGTTTTTATAACATTATCAATTTGTTGTTGCCCGATTGTAGCGCCTGATGGACGCCGATGGCAGCCCTGATTGTGATAAAAAGTAACAGACTGTCAATCCCCTCAAGGCAAAGGCTGCAAATGCTCTACCAGCAGCTGTAACTGTCGCTGCCCTCTGAATTCATTGACGTCCAGTCGGTACACCGCTCTGACCTGCGCAACCCCCGGATCCGGCCAGACCAGGGGATCAATGTTGAACGCAATGGCATCCAGCAGATTATCGCTACCCGCCGGCAACAGGGTCATCTTCAGATGCCGCTCCCCCACCAGACGCTGACTCACCAGTTCAAATTCCCCATCAAACAGTGGTTCCGGAAACCCCTGCCCCCACGGCCCCGCGTAGCGGAGCAACTCAGCGGTTTCCAGGCGCATATCGGGCGCATCTATCGTGCCATCGGTGAGCAGGCGCTTCTGCAGCGCATCTGCATCCAGCAGCCGCTCAGCGGCACTGACAAAGGCCGTTTCAAAGTCTCCCAGACGGGACTTGTCCAGACTCAACCCGGCCGCCATCGCGTGTCCACCAAACCGGCTGATCAGCCCGGGGTGTTGCGCGGCGATCTGGTCCAGCAGATCACGGATGTGCAGACCTGGCACCGAGCGCGCGGAACCCTTGACTTCCGTGTTGCCAGGCGTGCCGGGATCAGCATCGGCAAACACTATGACCGGGCGGTGAAACTGTTCTTTCACCCGGGAGGCCAGTATGCCCACCACGCCCTGGTGCCACTGCGGGTCATACAGACACAGCGCGGCGGGCATCTCCCGGGAACCGGCCAACTTGTCCTGCATCAGGCCCAGCGCCGCCATCGCCTGTTCACGCATATCTCCTTCAATGCGTTTACGCTCATCGTTGATTCGATCCAGCTGCGCTGCCAGCTGCCGCGCTGAACCGGGGTCGTCACTGAGCAGGCAGGCAATACCCAGTGACATATCCTGCAGACGGCCGGCCGCGTTCAGACGCGGGCCGACAGCAAACCCAAGATCGGAGGCCACCAGCGACGGGTAAGGGCGACGGCCCTGATTCAGCAGTGCCAGAATGCCTTCGCATGCCCGGCCTTGGCGGATTCGTCGCAGGCCTTCGCTGACCAGAATGCGGTTATTCCGGTCCAGCGGCACCAGATCCGCCACAGTTCCCAGCGCCACCAGATCCAGCAGATCTGCCAGGCGGGGCTCGGACAGGCCCTGCGCGGCGAACCAGCCCTGATCCCGCAACAGGGCCCTGAGACCCAGCATCAGGTAAAACACCACACCCACGCCCGCCAGGGCCTTGCTGGCAAACGCACAACCGGGCTGATTGGGGTTCAGGATGGCATTGGCATCGGGCAGCGTCTGGCCGGGCAGATGATGATCCGTGACCAGTACCGCGATGCCGGCGGCCCGGGCCATGGCCACCCCTTCGTGACTGGATATGCCATTGTCCACTGTGATGAGCAGGTCAGGTTTGCGGGCAATGGCCAGCGGGACAATCTCGGGGCTGAGCCCGTAACCGTAGGTAAACCGGTCAGGCACAATGTAGTCCAGGTGGGCGAACCCCATCTGCCGGAGTGCGCGTAGTACCACGGCACAACTGGTGGCGCCATCCGCGTCAAAATCCGACACCACCAGAATGCGTCCCTGCTGCTGCAGCGTCTGCCACAACAGTTGTGTGGCGTCATTCATCCCTTTCAGGCTGGCGGGCGGCAACAGGCCGGCGGGCTCCAGCTTCAGATCGTCGGGGTGACAGACATGACGACTGGCATAAATCCGGGCCAGCAACGGAGAAACAGCCGCACCCGGCACCATCAGCGCCGTCACAGCTGCTTCAGACGGCGTCGGGCGGCGCTGTATCAGCATCACAGTTGCGACTGCATGAAACCGGTGATGGCCTTTATATCGTTATCGAGCACATCATAGTGCTCTTCGCGTTCCATCAGGTCGTGCAGGTGTTCGGGTAGCGCCGGATATTCCAGGCCGGCTTTTTCCACGGCATCGGCAAACTTGACCGGATGCGCGGTGGCCAGAGTAATCATTGGCACGCTGCGATCCGTATTGCAGACACGGGCGGCATGAACGCCAATCGCGGTGTGCGGATCGATCAGAAACTGGGTATCGGCGTAGACCTGTGCGATTACCTGGCAGGTGGTGTCGTCATCCACACCCTGACTGCTGAACAGATCCCGGGCACGTTGCCATTGCGTCGGCTCCAGGTGCTGCGGCGTATTGCCCAGACCCGTGACAAACGCGGTGACCGCCTCCGCATCGCGATCAAACAGATCAAACAGGTAGCGTTCGAAATTGCTCGACACCATGATATCCATGCTCGGTGACAGTGTGTGCTCCAGGTTGCCCAGCGAATACTCGTTATCGCTGAGCAGTCGATGCAGGATATCATTGCGATTGGTGGCGATCACCAGCTGCCTGACCGGCAGACCCATGGAGCGCGCCAGGTATCCCGCATAAATGTCTCCGAAGTTACCGGTTGGCACTGAAAACGAGACCGGGCGCAAGGGTCCACCCAGATTCAGGGACGCGTAAAAATAATAGACAATCTGCGCCATGATTCTGGCCCAGTTGATGGAATTGACGGCCACCAGTTGTCGGTCGGCGGGCAGGAAGGACTGATCCCCAAATGCTGCCTTGACGATACGCTGGCAGTCATCAAAATTGCCACGCACGGCGATGTTGTGCACATTGTCGCCGGGAATGGTGGTCATCTGACGACGCTGTACGTCCGACACCCGCTTATACGGGTGTAGAATAAACAGGTCGATATTTTCGCAATGCCGGCAGCCTTCAAGTGCCGCAGAACCGGTGTCACCTGAGGTGGCGCCCAGCACCGCAACTTTTTTGTTGTCACGGGTCAGGACGTAATCCAGCAGGCGCCCCAGCAACTGCAGGGCGAAATCCTTGAACGCCAGGGTCGGGCCACAGTAAAGTTCCAGCACCCATTCATTGGCATCCAGTTGCCGCAGCGGCGCGACCGCCTTGTGGGTAAATGTCTGGTAACTCTCGCTGATAATGCGCTGCAAAACGTCGTCAGGAATTTCGCCGTCGATGAACGGTTGAATAACCTTGAAAGCCAACTGGTCATAGGGCAGTCCTGCCCAGGACGCAATTTCGTCAGCAGAAAACTGCGGCAATGATTCGGGGACGTAAAGACCGCCGTCCGGTGCCAGCCCGGTCAACAAAACCTGCTCAAAATTGCAGGCAGGTGATTTACCGCGTGTACTGATGTATCTCATCGCCCGACCTCAACCGTTCTCGCCATCAAACTGCTCCACGCGAATCCGCATGATCTTTCCGTCGATCTCGTCCAGCTCTTCGAGCACGGCAATTGCCACATCCATGGTCGCCTCATTGATACGACTGGTCAGCAGAACCACTGGCACAATGCCTTTTTCGAAATCGCTGCCATGCGGTTCTTTTTGAATGACCGCCTCAATATTGATACCGTAGTTGGTCAACACCTGCGAGATCTTGGCAAATACCCCGACCCGGTCTCGTGCGGAAATGCGCAGGTAGTACTCGGATTCGATTTCAGTGATATCCAGAATCTTGAGGTCATTGCGCAAGGCGGTAAAGGCCAGTGGCGGTATGCTGCCACCCTGGATTTCATCGCGACCGGCACGGGCAATATCAATGATATCGGCAACCACGGACGATGCTGTGGCTTCTGCACCGGCGCCGGCACCGTAATACAGTGTACTGCCGGCCGAGTCACCTTTCACCACGACCGCGTTCATTACGCCATTAACATTGGCAATCAGCACCTGCTCGGAAATCAGGGTCGGATGTACACGCAGCTCAATACCTAGCTCGGTAACCCGCGTGATCCCCAGGTGCTTGATGCGGTAGCCCAGCTCTTCAGCGTAGGCAATATCAGCGGTGGTAATATGGCTGATACCTTCGGTGTAGACGTGTTCAAACTGGAGGGCAATACCAAATGCGTTGGACGCCAGGATGGCAAGTTTGTGTGCGGCGTCTATGCCTTCAACATCGAATGTCGGATCGGCTTCCGCGTACCCCAGTTGCTGCGCTTCCTTGAGTACGTCCGGAAAGTCACGGCTGTGCTCACCCATTTCCGTCAGTATGTAATTGCTGGTGCCGTTGATGATACCGGCCAGCCACTGGATGGAATTGGCGGCCAGACCTTCCCGCAGCGCCTTGATAATGGGGATGCCACCGGCCACCGCACTTTCGTAGGAAACCACAACACCTTTTTTACGGGCTGCCTCAAAAATGGCATTACCGTGCACGGCAATCAACGCCTTGTTGGCGGTAACCACGTTCTTGCCATTCTCGATAGCCAGCAGCACCAGCTCCAGCGCCGGCTCATAACCGCCGATCAATTCAACCAGGATGTCGACCTCAGGGTCGTTGGCGACATCAAATACATTGGTACTGACGCGGATACCGGTTTTGGCAAGGTCAGGCGCGGGGTGACGGGTCGCCACATGGACGATATCCAGGTTCATGCCCACCCGGCGGGTAATTTCCGCTTTCTTGTCGTTCAGCAAATTGTAGGTACCGCCACCGACAGTACCCAAACCACAAATCCCTATACGCAATGACTGCTTTTTACGATCCTGACTCACATTTCCCTCACACTAGCTGTACCCCGCACACTGACTTGTACGGTGATTTATGTTGATTGCAATTGCCGGATGTTACTGGCCCAGTACCGTGGCAGTAAGGCGATCTGCATCCATGTAGCCGGGTATCAACGTGCCGTCGGGCAATACGATGGCCGGTGTGCCCGTGATGCCAATGCGATTACCCAGACTGTGGTGATTCAATACCGGATTCTGACAATCCCGTTCAGGCAGATTCTGGCCATTCTTGGCCTGAGTGATCGCCCGGTTGCGATCGCTTGCGCACCATACCGAAATCATCTTCGGATAGGCCGCCGAATCGACGCCGCCGCGCGGATACGCCAGGTAGCGCACGCGAATGCCGTTGGCATTGATCGCCTCGACATCATGATGCAGGCGGCGGCAGTAGGTGCAGTCCACATCCGTGAACACGCTGATGGTGGCCTTGACGTCGCCCTCGGGCTCAAAAATCACCATCTGCTCTTCGGGCACACCGGCAAGCAGGTCCCGTACCTGGCCTTTGCGGGTTTCAGCGGTCAGATTGACCAGCCCGTCTGGCCGGGTCATGTACATTTCACCGGCAATCATGAAACGGCCACTTTTATCGCTAAACAGTATCTCGCCGGAGCTGAGGATCACCTCAACGACATTGGCCATCGGCGTTTCGCGCAGGCTTTCCACACGCAGCTGGCCCTGCGAGGCAGCGCCCAGGCTGGTGTTGATGGTCTCGCGCAGACTGGTCTCCCAGTCATCGGTTTGCGCCTGTGCCACGGCCGTCACGGCCATACACAAAACAACAGCGAGTTGCGACAAAAGTCGCCGGGCCGAATTCATGTTCATACCTTGATCACTCCGCTATCTGTAGACATTGGCCATGCGTGCAAGACTTTACCATGACCGGTCATGGACAAGAAACTTCCGGGCTGCAAATCCGGCGACACGCAGCCGAATTTGCCGTCCATTGCCGATTGATGAGGCGATTGAAGCAAAAAAAAAGGGGCGCTAAGCTCCCCTTTTTTTAACCTGCTCTGATAACGCCGACCTGGCTGCCTGATCCTGGCTGCCACGGCCACAGAATCAGCTGACTTTTTTGTCCAGCTTTTCGGCGATACGGGCAGAACGACCTGAACGCTCGCGCAGGTAGTACAGTTTGGCCTGACGCACATCACCACGACGCTTCAGCGTCACGCTGTCGATCAGCGGGCTGTAGGTCTGGAAAGTACGCTCAACACCAACACCGTGAGAAATCTTGCGCACGGTGAAAGCAGAATTCAGACCGCGGTTACGAACGCCAATGACAACACCTTCATAGGCCTGCAGACGCTCACGATCACCTTCCTTGATTTTCACCTGAACAACAACGGTATCCCCCGGTGAAAACGCCGGAATCTCCTTGCTCATCTGCTCTTTTTCAATCATCTCGATAATTTTGCTGTTGCTCATTGCTGTACTCCCGGTTATTGATACCCCTCAAGCTTCCGTCTGCTCCGCCCTGGGCGGGTCTGTCAGTCAGCTGAGGTACCGTATTCACTCATAAATTCGTTTAACAAAGCCTGCTGTTCCCGAGTGAGCTGCTGTTGCTCAATCATGTCAGGCCGCTTAAGCCATGTCCTGCCCAGTCGCTGCTTCAACTGCCAGCGCCTGATCTGTTCGTGGTTGCCCCCTACCAGCACATCCGGTACCGGCAGGCCCGCAAATTCCTGCGGCCGGGTAAACCGTGGGCAATCCAGCAAACTAATGCCGTTTACGTCCGGCCCGTCACCGTCCAGTGGTGCAAATGAATCCAGCCCTGCCGAATCCTCATGCCCCAGCGCGCCGGGCTGATACCGGATGATGGCATCCAGCATCACCATGGCGGGTAACTCGCCGCCACTGAGAACATAGTCACCTACCGACCATTCCTCATCAATCTCACTTTGCAGCACACGCTCATCGATGCCCTGGTAACGCCCGCACACCAACACCAGGTTGCTGCGCTCTGCCAGCATTGTCACACCGGCCTGATCCAGCCGGCGCCCCTGCGGGGACAGGTAGATCACCGTGGGTGCTGCTGACTGCCAGGCCTTTGCCTGACCAATCGCCGCACACAACGGGCCAGTCTTCATCAACATACCCGCGCCGCCACCAAAGGGCTTGTCATCCACTGTCCGATGCCTGTCGGTGGCAAAGTCACGCGGGTTGTGACAGGACACCTGCATCAGACCCTTGCGACAGGCCCGACCGGTGACGCCATGCTGCGTTACAGCGGCAAACATCTCCGGAAACAGCGTAACAATGCCAACCTGCATGTGCGCGTCTCCGTGCAAAATCGTCAAACCAGGTCCCTAATCAACAAGGTAATCCGGCTCCCAGTCGACCACCACGCGGCCAATTGTCAGATCCACCTCGATCACCACCCGATCCCGAAGCCAGGGTATCAGTCGCTGGTTATCATCAATACTGTCTTTATCAGGCTCAACAACCATGACGTCGTTGGCACCGGTCTCAAACAGACTCTCAACGCGTCCGAAGTTGAGCCCGGCGCGGTTGAGTACCTGCAAACCGATCAGCTGATGCCAGTAATAGTCATCAGCGCCCAGTTCCGGGAGTGCCTCTGCTGACACACTCAGCTCCAGGCCGGTCAGTTCGCGCACCGCCTCGGGTGTATCAAACCCGACAAAATGCGCGATCAGCCCTTTGCCCTGTGGCTTGCCAGCGTCCATTTCCAGCGCCACCTGCGCGCCATCGCGACTCGCAAAAAAATGCCTGTAGCTGAAAATATTGTCTCTGGGCTGGGTAAACGAAACCAGCTTCACCCAACCTTTGACGCCGTAGGGCGATGCCACGCGACCCAGCCGGATGCCTGACTTATTCAAGGACATCGCCTCTCGACCCTGATCGCCGCCGTCGTTCAGGCCTGGGTGCTGGCAGCCTGGGCTGCTTCGCTGATCAGCTTGGCAACGCGCTCGCTGGGCTGTGCGCCCTGGCCAGACCAGTAACCGATGCGATCCAGATCGATACGCAGACGCTCTTCAGCCCCACGCGCCAGCGGGTTGAAAAACCCGACGCGCTCAATGAAACGGCCGTCACGTGCGTTGCGTGAATCGGTTACCGTGATGTGGTAAAAAGGCTTTTTCTTGGCGCCGCCGCGAGCCAGTCGGATTGTGACCATAGACTACTTTCCTAATGTTAGCTTCGTACGAAAACAGAGTATTCCCGACACAGTGCCGGAAAAAGTGCGGTATTCTAAGCGAAATGGTCGCTTGTGGGAAGGAATGTTTACAGGTTTTTACGGATTTTCCGCCCTGACCGGCCCTTGCCTCCCCCTGCTGATCGAGATCAGAAGCGTGGCGGGCCGCCGGCCCCGGGAAAGCCACCCTGCCCCCGCATACCGCCCAGGCCACGCATCATGTTGGCCATGCCACCGCCTTTCATCTTCTTCATCATCTTCTGCATCTGTTTGTGCTGCTTCATCAAGCGGTTCAGATCCTGGATCTGGGTGCCCGAACCCTGGCAGATACGCCGTTTACGCGAGCCATTGAGCAAGTCCGGATTGCGACGTTCGCGCGGCGTCATGGAATTGATAATGGCTTCCATCCGCCCGAACTGGCCGTCATTTACCTTGGCTGCAGCGCCCGGTGGCAAAGCACCCATGCCCGGCATCTTGTCCATGATGCTGGCCATACCGCCCATACTCTTCATCTGCTGCAATTGTTCGCGGAAATCTTCCAGATCAAAGCCCTTGCCCTTCTGAAACTTGCCCGCCAGTCTGGCGGCCTTGTCCTTGTCAACCTTGCGCTCGGCTTCTTCGATCAGCGACAGCAGGTCGCCCATGCCCAGAATGCGCGAGGCAACCCGGTCCGGGTAAAACGGCTCCAGGGCATCGGTCTTTTCGCCCATGCCCATGAACTTGATGGGCTTGCCGGTGATCTGTCGTACCGACAGTGCCGCACCGCCACGGGCATCACCATCCGCCTTGGTCAGCACCACACCGGTCAACGGCAATGCTTCGTTAAAGGCGCGCGCGGTATTGGCCGCATCCTGGCCGGTCATGGCATCAACCACAAACAGGGTTTCGATCGGGTTCAGCAACCGGTGCAGATCACCAATCTCCGCCATCATCTCGGCATCCACTGCCAGACGACCGGCGGTGTCCACCAGCAGCACGTCCACAAATGCCTTGCGGGCTTCCTTGACTGCCGCCTGCACAATGTCCCGTGGCTTCTGGGAGACATCCGAGGCAAAGAACCTGACCCCGACCTCACTGGCCAGTGTTTCCAGCTGCTTGATCGCCGCCGGACGGTAAACGTCGGCACTGACCACCATCACCGATTTCTTTTTGGAGTCCTTGAGCCAGCGCGCCAGCTTGGCGACCGTGGTGGTCTTACCCGCACCCTGCAGACCCGCCATCAGCACGATGGCAGGCGGCTGGGCATTCAGATTCAGCTCTTCGTTGGCCGATCCCATGACCGCTTCCAGCTCGGCCTGCACAATCTTGATGAATGCCTGCCCCGGGCTCAGGCTCTGCGACACTTCCTGCCCCACCGCGCGCAGCTTGACCCGGTCAATAAAGTCCTTGACCACAGGCAACGCAACATCAGCCTCCAGCAAGGCGCGACGCACCTCGCGCAGGGCTTCCTCAATATTGTTTTCGGTCAGGGTGGCCTTTCCGCTGATCTTGCGGAGCGCCCCGGATAGCCGTTCGGTTAAGCTGTCAAACATCGTTGTCATGCCTCTGCTTGGTCACGGTTTGCAAAAACGGCAAACCGGTTGGCAACTGGAAAGCTGCCTATTATCACCCTGATGGCGAACACCTACAATAGCCAGCACACCGCTGCGCGCGTGGGCCGGTCCGGAAAAAACACTTCAACGCATCCGGCAGTTGTGCGACACTTTGCGCGTTAACGCACACCAGTGCTCACACCAACCGGGAGCCATACAGAGAACTCATGCCAATAACGACGCTGTCAGGACTTGTTGCCGTCGCGCTGTACCTTGTCAGCCTCACCTTGCAGGGCCAGGCGATCAAAGCCAGGGCAGCGCGCACCAAAACCCGGGGCAGCGCACTGATAACCGGTCTGGCAGCTGTCATTGCGCACAGCATCAGTGCCTGGACCCTGATCGCGCGTACCGACGGCTATCATTTTGGCGTCATTGAAATCAGCACGCTGATTTTCGCTGTTATCGCCTTGTTGACCATCGCCAGCAGTGCCCGACGGCCACTGGGGAACCTGATTGTCGGGGTATTTCCACTGGCATCAGTGGTTATTGTGCTGTCCCTGGTGATCGACAGCAATTATCCCGCCCAACCTGTCACGGCCGGCATTGCCAGCCACATTCTGTTGTCCATTGTGGCTTACAGCCTGTTTACCCTGGCCGCCGTGCAGGCAGCCTTTCTGGCCTTCCAGAACTATCAGCTGCGCCACCAACACGCCGCCAGCGTCATCAGGCGTTTTCCGCCACTGCAGGATATGGAGCGTTTGCTGTTCGAGCTGATCTGGGTTGCCCAGGTGCTGCTGAGCCTGGGTATCATCGCCGGGTTCATGTTCGTGGATGAACTTGGTTTACAGGGGCTGCCGCACAAAATGTTTTTTTCAGTGCTGGCCTGGATTGTGTTTGCTGTTCTGCTATGGGGCCGGCATCAACTGGGCTGGCGCGGCACGACCGCCATTCGTGTCACCCTGACTGGCTTCATCTGCCTGCTGCTGGGTTTCTATGGCTCGAAATTTGTGCTGGAATTCATCCTGTAACCACGGCCACTGCCGGTCCCGGCAACCATGACCCAATAACAACTCAAGGAGGTCACCGTCCTGATGGACGCTGAATCGTCACCTGTTCCATTTCTCACCGGTCTGCTGATCTTTCTGGTCATCGCATCGGCCTACTTCTCCAGCTCGGAAACGAGCATGATGAGCCTGAACCGTTACCGGCTCAAACACCGGGTGCGTCAGAAGCATGCCGGCGCCCTGCGTGTGAGCAAGCTGCTGGAAGCCCCGGACAAGCTGTTGGGCGTGATCCTCATTGGCAACAATTTTGTCAACCTGTTATCCGCCTCCATTGCCACCACCATTGCCATCCAGGTCTTCGGCAATCCCGAGACGGTGCTGACCACCATTGTCCTGACGCTGGTCATCCTGATCTTTGCCGAGATCACGCCGAAGACCATTGCCGCCCTGCACCCTGAGCGCATCGCCTACCCGTCCAGCCTGCTGCTGATGGTATTGCTGAAGCTGCTCTACCCGCTGGTGTGGATGGCCAACCGCGTGTCAAATGTGCTGATCCGTACGCTGGGCATCAAACCCGAAGCATCGGCCGACCATCAGCTGAGCCCGGAAGAACTGCGCACCGTGGTACATGAATCCGCACAATTGATTCCCAAACAGGGCCAGGGCATGTTGCTGAATATACTGGACCTGGAAAAAGTGACGGTAAACGATATTCTGGTGCCTCGCAGCGAAATCATTGGCATTGATATCGACAATGACGTTACCGACATTCTGGAGGCCATCAGCAATAGCCAGCACACACGGATCCCGATTTATCAGAAAGAAATCGATAATGTTGTGGGCGTATTGCACATGCGCAGCCTGGGCAAGTTTCTGCGCAGCAGTGACATCGAACGCGAGGACTTTCTAAGGGAAGCGGACGAACCATATTTCATCCCGGAAAGCACACCACTGCATACCCAGCTGTTCAATTTCCAGTCGGGCCGAAGACGCCTGGCGTTTGTGGTCGATGAGTACGGTGTGATCAAGGGTATCGTGACACTGGAAGACATCCTGGAAGAAATTGTCGGTGAGTTTACCACCGACATGGCAGACAACAGCCGCGACATTCATCCGCAACCTGATGGCAGCTTTCTGATCGACGGCACCGCCACCTTGCGCGACATCAACCGGACGCTGGACTGGGACCTGGACTCGGAAAACGCCAAAACCCTGAATGGCCTGCTGGTCGAAGCACTGGAATCGATACCCGAGTCTGCCACCGGGATTCAGGTCGGCAAGTACTATGTGGAAATCATTCAGGTGAAGGACAATCTGATCAAGACGGTGCGAATGTGGCGAGCACAGGAACGGGTCGACGACGAAGACATTGACGGCTGATCAGTTGGCGCCGTGATACTCCGCTTTGCTGACAACGGTGCAGACCTGGTCGGGCCACTGCAACCGTCTCAGGCGATACGGGCAGTCACCGGGGTCAACCTGGCACCGCACCGCCAATGCGATACGCAGCCTGTCCTGGGTCATCGACCACAAGCGCCAGTACTGGTGCGGCGGTGACTCATGAGGTGCCGGGTGAAACGTTAAGCTGGCTTTGTCATCAAAAGCAAATTCAAAATGGCGCAGGGCCTGCGCCAGTCCCTGCCCGTTAGCTTTGACGCAGGCTTCCTTCAGTGTCCACAGACGCAGAAACCGATCTCCTTGCAGCGCCAGCGGCAAGGACAACAAGGCCTGATGCTCGGCAGCGGAAAAGTATCTCTGCGCGAGCGCGTCAGCGTCTACCTGCCGGTCCAGCTGTTCAATATCAATGCCAGGCTGGCCCAGGCCTGTGAACGCCAGCATCAGCGTATCATCGGTATGAGACAGATTGAATGACGGGGCTGGCACCGGTCCCAGCACGCAGGGCCGGCCTTCAGCGCTGCGCCCCAGTTGCCAGTCCTGCGGCGCAATATCCGGGCGATAGGCCGACAATAAGCGCCTGAGCACGGCCCGGGTGAGCAGGAACATCGCACGCCCTTTGGGCAGTCTTCGGCTCTCCAGCCGCGCCTGCTCCTCGTCGCTAAGCCAGCTGCCGGCAAGCTGCGCCACACTGGCAGTGTCAGGCACGGCCGGTACCAGCCAGACATCGACGTGTGCATCGGGCAGCGTCAACGTGGACAGAGCATGCGACTGAAATGCATCAGGCAGATGTGCCCGGCCCGGTGATAACACCATCAGACATCATCCCGGTCACTGTCAGCATCACTGACCAGCCGGCTGATTTCATCCAGTGCTTTTTGCACCTGGGTCACATCATTGAGCAAAACCAGATAACCAATGACTTTATTGCCGGCGCTGCGTATGGGCATACTGGCCACATCGTAGTGGCGGTCGTCATGACGTGCATTCAGGCGACCCTGCCAGCCGGTGTCGATAACCGACACGTCAACACCACTGAAATACTGCAGCAGTACCTCAGACACTTTCAGCCCCTGGATATCCGCCAGCGCCTCGCCCGTCATGTTGACAAAGGCCGGGTTCGCATCAGAGATCTGGTGTCTCTCGTTTGCCACCACAACCGCAATATTGATTTGATCAAACACACGATCACGTGCCAGCGGCGTCAGTGACAGGAAGTGATACTGATGTGTGGCAATTGTCACCAGAATCGCACTGATTACAAAAAATAGGGAAGTCGGATCAAAACCACCGGCCAGATCAAGGCCGGCCACATACATCATGTTAGGTACCACGGGCATCAACGCAGCAATGCCAATCAGCAGCGACTGACCACGATACATTTGGGGCTGCCGCATGCTGGTCTTGAGCAGCAACAACGAACCGGTGATGGTAAACAGATGTGCACACAGCAGATGCAGCCAGAACCCGATACCATAACCAAGCTCCAGAACCTTGTAACCATCGCGTTCGATCAGCACCGCACTGGTGTACAGCAGCGGGTGCTGGTCCAGTGTCATGACCAGGGCAATTGAACTCAGGGGTATCACCAGCAGCACAGCAATCAGCCGCTTGCCCAGCCAGCGATCAAAACCGGAAAAGCAGATGGCAAACAACAACCATGAGGCCGTAGCACCGATGACACCCAGGTAGACCACGCGCTGGAAGCCAACCTGCCAGGCTACCGTGGTGCCGATATTGGCGATCAGTTCGCCGCCTGTCCAGATGACAAAACTCGCCATTACCGCCACCCACAGCTTGCCACTGCGGGTATGCGCCTGCCCCAGGCTAAACACCACCAGGGCACCGGCCATCAGGCAGGCGACGAGATACAGATAATTGATGGGCGGAAACTGAAAATCCATGGTGACGGTACTCAAGCGATCGGGCAAGGAAACAGATCAGGACAACAGGTCATACTTGCGCAAATAACCGCGTAACTGGTGATAACTCAGATTCAGATGGGTCGCTGTCTTGCGCTGGTTGAACTGGCAATGTTCCAGTGCCTTGCGCAACAGTTCGGTTTCATAATCCTGTATGTGTTGGCGAAAATCCAGCGATTGGCCCTGCCATTGCACGGCGGCCCTGTCAGGCATGACGGCAGTGCCATCGGCAGCGGGCTGCCCGGCCGGAACTGAAGGCGTTGCTGTCCCGTCTATATCGCGTACCGGCGAGACGGCTGGCCGAAAGGGCGATTCAAACGGGTTGAATACCAGCCGGGTCACGGTTTTATTGGGGTGTTGATAAACGGCCCGCTCGATGACATTTTTCAGCTCACGGATATTGCCCGGCCAGCTGTAGTTGAGCAGCTGGTTCTGCACCGATTCAGAGAAGCCGGCAAAAAAATCCTCGCCCATCTCTTTAACCATACTGATGGCAAAGTGTTCAGCCAGTACCAGTATATCCTCCTTACGCACCCTGAGCGGTGGCAATGTCACCACATCGAAGGCCAGCCGGTCGATCAGGTCTTCGCGGAACTTGCCTGCCCGGCCCAGCGCCGGCAGATCCTCATTGGTCGCGGCTACCAGACGCACGTCCACTTTCAGAGTCTGGTTGCCCCCCAGACGCTCGAATTCACCGTACTCGATGACGCGCAATATTTTTTCCTGCACGGGCATGGCGGTATTGGCCAGTTCATCCAGAAACAGCGTGCCGCCGTCGGCGCGCTCAAACAGCCCCTTGCGCTGCCCGGTAGCGCCGGTAAACGCGCCGGCTTCGTGTCCGAACAGCTGGGCTTCCAACAGAGCATCACTGAGCGCCGCGCAGTTGATCTTCAGGAAACTGTCCTGCCAGCGCGCTGACAGGTAATGCAGACGGGAAGCAATCAGCTCCTTGCCGGTGCCACGCTCGCCGACAATCAGCACTGGCTTGTTAAGGGGCGCCACCCGGGATACGTGTTCCTGCATTTCCAGAAAACAGGCAGATTCCCCGATCATGCGAGGCAATGACACATCAGACGGCATATTTATACTCTCGGCAGAGGCTCAAACCAATATGTCGCGGAAAATACCACTTATTGGCTCCAGCAACCAAGCGCCAAAAGTCATAAAAATTCACATTCTTTATTTTAATACGGTTTATCAATGGCTTGAATTACCCAAATGGTATTGGCACAGTTCCTGCTCAATCTGTTTGGACCCGATCCACCAACGCCAATTTTTGAGGTAACAAACATGGGTATCTTCTCACGCATAAGCGACATCATTAACTCCAATATCAGTGCCATCCTGGACAAGGCTGAAGATCCGGAAAAAATGATTCGTATGATGATACAGGAAATGGAGGAGACGCTGGTTGAAGTTCGCAGCAGCACCGCCAAGGTGATTGCCGAGAAGAAAACCGTCAATCGCCGTATCGAACAGCTGGGCCGACAGGCTGCCGACTGGGAAGAAAAAGCTGAGCTGGCGTTAAAAAAGGAACGTGAAGACCTGGCCAGAGCGGCACTGATTGAAAAATCCAGTGTGCTGACCACGATTCAGATGCTGGAAGACGAACTGACCAAGCTCGACGAAACGCTGAACAAGCTCAGCCATGAGATCGAGCAATTGCAAGCCAAACTGACCGACGCCCGCGCCCGTCAGAAAACCCTGCTGATGCGGACCACCGCTGCGCAGTCGCGTGTCAACGTCAATCAGAAGCTGCACAACTACAGTATTGACAACGCCATGAACAAATTTGAGTATTACGAGCGCAAGATTGACCAGATGGAAGGTCAGGTCGACAGCCTGAACATCAAGCAGCGCGGTCTTCAGGATGAGTTCGAGGAACTGGCCAATCAGGAAAAGATCGACCAGGAACTGGAAAGCATCAAAGCCAAACTCAATAAATAAACAAGGACAAGGCCCATGGAATTCTTCGAATTTGTCATCGCGCTGGTCGCCGTCGGCGGCACCTTCGTGACGATCTGGGTAGCGCTGCTGTACCGTCGCAAAGAGAAGAAGCTGCCTGCGGCGGAACAGGCCTACAATCTGAGCCAACTCAGTGCGCTGGCCGATAGCATGAATCAACGGATTGATACCCTGGAGTCGATTCTGGACGCCGAAGTGCCCGGCTGGAGGGAGCAACATGAACAGCAACGCTGATGACGACACTGTTTATCGCAGAACCCGTGCCCCGCTGACGCTGGATCGCGAAAATCGCAAGGTGCTGGGGGTCTGTGGCGGGTTCGCCCGCTACCTGGAAGTACCCTCGGCACTGGTGCGGGTGATCTACTGCGTAGCCTGCTTTGCCTCGCCCTTTCTGATCATCGTGTACTTCGTCATGTACTGGTTGCTGGATGATGACGAGCGCCCGGCTCGCATCAAGGCAGCCATGGGAGGCTTTTCGGACAAAGGCAGAAAGCAGCGGGCAGACGCCGCCGCCGAGGCAGAAGCCGCACACGCACAGGAAGCGACCCATGACACCGAGGCAACGGGGCTGCGCTTTGATCTGAAAAAGCCCCTGTACCGCAGTCGGGGCAACGTCCGCATCGCAGGTGTGTGCGCCGGTGTCGCGGATTATCTGGGGATCAGCACGTTCATCGTCCGCCTGGTGACATTTCTGTCGCTGTTTATCCTGGGTGGTGTGACCCTGTGGGCGTACGTGATTTTCTGGATCGTGCTTGACAAGGAACCCAAAGCTCGTAAAGTGTCAGGAAGACGCGACGGTCGCCATCAGGACGCTCAGGCCAGGAACGCGGACGAGGACCAGACGACCGATAGCTGTCCTGACATCGATCAGTGCCACAATTCCTTGCGGGCCGCTGAGAAACGATTGCAGGACGTTGAAGCGTTCATGACATCCAAGCAGTTCAGGTTGCATTGTGAAATCAACAGGATCTAACCGCTTATGGGCGATGATTTACCTGACTTCGATACCCTGCTCGCCATGCACCGGGAGAACCCCGAGTCGCTGGAAAAATTGCGGCGCCGATTGACCCGCAAACTCCTGCGCTCGGCCCCGGACAGCAACCGCCAGCGATTGGAGGGGCTGCAGTTCCGCATCGAAATGGAACTGCAGCGCGCAACCAACCCCACTGCCCGCTGTATCCGTATGTCCGATATGATGCACGATTCATTTGCCCGCCTTAATCACTGTCTCCAGCATCCCCTCGACGAAGTTAATGCGCGACACAACCGGCCCAAGGCTGATATCCTGCCGATGAAAGCGCGTCGCGCCAGACCGTCAAAATCCCACTAACAGAGATCGCATGAAATTCTGCCACTATTGCGCCGGCCCGGTGACCCACCATATACCGCCCGGCGACGACAAATTGCGCTATTGCTGCCTAAGCTGTGATGTAGTTTTCTACCAGAACCCGAACAACATTGTTGGCACCCTGCCGGTGACCGGTGATCAGGTCCTGCTTTGCCGTCGTGCCATTGAGCCACGCAAAGGTCTGTGGACCCTGCCCGCCGGCTTCATGGAGAACGGTGAGACCGCGCTGGAAGGTGCCCTGCGCGAAACCCGCGAAGAAGCCGGCGCGGAGATCAACCTGGCCGGCGACAGCCTGTATTCGCTCTTTAATCTGCCCAATATCAATCAGGTTTATCTGTTCTTTAAAGGCGAGTTGGCCAGTCGGGAATTCAGTGCGGGTATCGAGAGCCTGGAGGTAAAACTGTTTACTGAAGAGGAAGTGCCGTGGGACGAGATTGCCTTTGCTGTGGTGAAGTCCACGTTACAGCAGTATTTTGATGACCGCAGAAAACAGCGCTTCCCGGTACGCATGTACGATGTGCGTTATTCTCCCGAGAGAAAAGCGGAGATTACCCTGATCAGCGAGAGTCGCTGACCCGCCATTGAGCATCCTGGCCTGCCCGGGACTCCGGTCAGACAGTGGACGCGGCATTCGGCCTCAGACATCTGCAAGCTGGATCACATCGTAGGCAGGCTCTTCGTATGGATGCGCGAGTTTTAGCGCAGCGATGACCGGCCTGATATATGCCTCATCACACACCAGCTCCACTTTGGTTTCCGGCAGCCGTTCCACTGTGCCAGGCTGACCCACGAAGGGGTTGGCGCCCGCCAGTGGACGGAACTGACCTTCCCCGGCGGTCTGCCAACAACAACTGTCATAATCTCCGATACGGCCGCCGCCGGCAGCAAATACAGCTGTCTTGACCGCTTCCAGATGGTCCTCGGGCACATAAAAGCAGAGCTTGTACACCATCGCCTCCCGTCAGTAACGTTGAATGACTATTTGAGCCAGGCCCGTGCATTACGGAACAGTCGCAGCGTCGGTGCATCTTCCTGCCAGTCATCAGGCCGCCAGGAATTCTGCACTGCCCGGAATACCCGCTCCGGATGCGGCATCATGATGGTGGCGCGGCCATCCCTGCTGCACACACCGGCAATACCGGCGGGCGAGCCATTGGGGTTTTCCGGATAGTGTTCGGTAACGGCGCCCTGATTGTCAGCATACTGCAGGGCAATACCGGCTGCCACCTTCAGCTGCAACTGATTGCTGCCGCCCACAAACCGCGCCCGGCCCTCGCCATGAGCCACGGCAACCGGGAACAATGAGCCTTTCATGCCCTGCAGAAACGCGGACGGCGATTCCGGCACGGTCAACAGACTGACCCTGGCCTCAAACTGCTCCGACCGGTTGCGCTCGAAACGCGGCCAATGGTCAGCACCCGGGATCAGCTCATGCAACAGTGACAGCATCTGGCAACCGTTGCACACACCCAGTGTCAGCGTATTTTTACGCTCGAAGAACGTCGCAAACTGCTGCCGCAAAGGCTCATTGAACAGGACCGACTTGGCCCAGCCACCCCCGGCACCCAGCACATCCCCATAGGAGAAACCACCACAGGCCGCCATGACGTCAAAGGTCGCCAGATCGACATTGCCGCTGAGGATATCGCTCATGTGCACATCCACAGCGCGGAAGCCGGCACGGTCAAAGGCCGCCGCCATCTCTACATGACCGTTGACACCCTGTTCGCGCAGGACGGCCACTGCCGGGCGCACACCGGTATTGATAAAGGGGGCTGCGATATCCTGATTGATGTCATAGCTCAGGCGCGCCTGCAAGCCCGGATCCTGCTTGTCCTGCAAGCGCTCATATTCCTGCTCCGCGGTTTCCGGGTTATCACGCATGGCCTGCAGCTCATAGCTGGTCAGCGCCCATAGCTGCTGGCACGCTACCCGGCTGCGGTCCAGCAACAGGCGGCCGGCATTGAACACACGGATAGTCTGATGACTTGCCGGTTCGCCAATGACGCTGGTGCAATCGGACAGACCATGTTCTTCAATAAGGCTCAGCACGTCATTCAGCTGCGCACGGGGCACCTGCAACACCGCACCGGGTTCTTCATTGAACAGCACATCAATGACATGGGTATCCGCGTGCAAGACTTCCGCCAGTTGAATATCCAGTCCGCAACGACCGGCAAAGGCCATCTCCGCCAGTGTCACCATGACGCCACCATCGGAGCGATCATGATAGGCCAGCAGTAAATCACGGGCATTCAGTTGCTGCACCAGGCTGAAGAAGTTTTTCAGGTCCTGGGCGCTGTCCAGATCCGCCGGTACGTCACCCAGTTCACGGTACACCTGCGCCAGCGCGGAACCGCCCATGCGATTGCGCCCACGCCCCAGATCGATCAATAACAGATCACTGGCGCCTTTGTCGGTGCGCAACTGCGGTGTCACCGTACGGCGGATATCCAGCACCGGTGCAAACGCCGAAATGACCAGCGACAGCGGCGACGTATTGCTCTTTTGCTCACCCTGGTCCTGCCATACCGTGCGCATCGACATGGAGTCCTTGCCAACCGGGATGCAGATGCCCAGGTCCGGACATAACTCCAACCCGACCGCGCGCACCGTTTCGTACAGGCGCGCATCTTCGCCCGGATGCCCGGCGGCGACCATCCAGTTGGCTGACAGTTTGATATCCCGAATATCATTGATGCGGGCGCTGGCGATATTGGTAATGGCTTCAGCGACCGCCATGCGGCCCGATGCCGGCGCGTCCAGCAGCGCCACCGGCGTCCGCTCGCCCATGGCCATGGCTTCCCCGCAATAGCTGTCAAACGCAGTGGCCGTGACGGCGGCATCGGCTACTGGCACCTGCCATGGGCCGACCATCTGGTCGCGACTGACCAGACCGGTCACCGTTCGATCACCGATGGTAATCAGGAAGCTTTTGCTGGCGACCGCGGGCAGACTCAGCACCCGCTCCAGTGCCTCGCCAAGTTCGATCTGCGCGGTATCGAGCGCGACCGGTTCGATGGTTTCGCTGCGCACATCACGATGCATGCGGGGCGGTTTGCCAAACAGAACTGACATCGGCAGATCAATCGGCAGGTTGTCGAAATGTGAATCCTGTAACCGGATAACGTCCTCATCGGTAGCTTCACCGACCACCGCGTGCGGGCACCGTTCGCGCCGACAGATGGCTTCAAACTGCGCCAGCTTGTCCGGCATCACCGCCAGCACATATCGCTCCTGGGCTTCGTTGCACCAGATCTCCAGTGGCGACATGCCCGATTCGGCATTGGGGATATCGCGCAGGCGGAAGATGCCGCCACTCTCGCCGTCTTTCACCAGCTCCGGCAACGCGTTGGACAACCCCCCAGCGCCCACGTCATGAATAAACGCGATTGGGTTGTCATCACCCATCTGCCAGCACTGGTCAATGACTTCCTGACAGCGGCGCTGCATTTCCGGGTTTTCCCGTTGCACCGACGCAAAATCGAGTTCCGCGGCACTGGCACCGGCGGCCATCGACGACGCGGCGCCCCCACCCAGGCCGATCAGCATCGCCGGCCCGCCCAGCACAATCAGTCTGGCACCAGGCTGGAAAGCATGTTTCTGGACGTGTTGTTCCCGAATATTGCCCAGACCACCGGCAATCATGATGGGTTTGTGGTACCCGCGTACTTCGTAGCCATTGACCGATGGCACCGATTCTTCATAGGTACGGAAATAACCACACAGGTTCGGGCGGCCAAATTCGTTATTGAAAGCCGCCGCACCTATCGGGCCCTCCAGCATGATATCCAGGGCTGACACGATATGCGCGGGACGACCGAAATCTTCCTCCCAGGGTTGCGGCAATGCCGGAATACGCAAATTGGATACGCTGAAACCACACAGCCCGGCCTTGGGCTTGGCACCGGTGCCGGTGGCACCTTCGTCGCGAATCTCGCCGCCGTTGCCTGTCGCCGCACCCGGAAAAGGTGCAATGGCTGTCGGGTGGTTATGGGTTTCCACCTTCATCAGGATATGAATGGGCTCGTGGGTGTAGGCATATTCATAGCTGTGTGGTTGCGGGAAAAACCGCCCGCCCTCACTGCCACACATCACCGCAGCATTGTCCTTGTACGCCGACAGCACCTTGTCCGGAGATTTCTTGTGGGTATTGCGGATCATCGCGAACAGCGACAGGTCCTGGTCGATGCCATCGAGTGTCCAGCTGGCGTTAAAAATCTTGTGACGACAGTGTTCAGAGTTGGCCTGCGCGAACATCATCAGCTCAATATCGTTGGGGTTGCGTCCCAGACGCCTGAATGACTCGACCAGATAATCCATCTCGTCATCGGCCAACGCCAGGCCCATGTTCTGGTTGGCACTGACCAGTGCCGGCTTGCCTGCGCCCAGCACATCAACCGTGGTTAATGTGCCCGGCTCGGCGTGCGAAAACAGACACTCAGCATCATCAATATCGGCAAGCACTGACTGCGTCATCTTGTCATGCAGGAAATCGTCCAGGACCAGCAAATCGGCATCGGATAACGGTTGGCTCAGGGCAATATCCCAGATGACGCCCCGTTCCAGACGAATGACAGCCTGCAATCCACAGTTATGCACGATGTCGGTCGCCTTGCTCGACCACGGTGAAATGGTGCCGGGACGCGGCACCACCAGACGTGTCACGCCTTCGTTACCCAGTTCGGCATTATCTTCACGCAGTCCCTGACCGTAGGCCAGCAGTTGCTGCACAATACCGGTTTCTCCCGCAGTCAGTTCGCGTGAGCATTCGGCCAGGTGAACAAAATGCGAACTCAGGGCACGCACAGCGGGCAATGACTGCTGCACGGTGCGCAACAGCTTGCGAAGACGGAAATCGGAATGAGCGGTGCTGCCAGTGAGAACAAGCATTGTGTCTGATAGCCTTAAAGTCAGTCGAGCCGGAAGAAGAAACCTGCGGAATTCGGGGCAGTATGATACGCCATTTACCAGCAAAAATCAGGCAATTATTGCAGCTCCGCACCGGCCCCCGGCGCAGGTCCCTGATCGTTTGGCGACGCGCGCCGCTGCCGGAAAAACTGTTTCATCAACCCGGCTGCCTCCTCTGCCAGAATACCACTGCTCACTGCCAGCTCGTGATTGTAGACACCATTTTCCAGCAAGCGCTGACCGCTGCTGACCGCACCATACCGGGGTTCAACAGCGCCGAACACCAGGCGAGCAACGCGGGCATGGATGATGGCACCCAGGCACATGGTGCACGGCTCAATGGTGACATACAGGGTACAGCCGGGCAGTCGATAGTTTTGCAGAGTCTGACCGGCATCACGCAGTGCGCAGATCTCCGCATGGGCGGAAGGATCATGGCTGCCAACTGGCTGGTTAAAACCCTGACCTACCACCTGCCCGTTTTTGACGATGATGGCACCCACCGGTACCTCGCCCTGGGCAGCGGCGCGCTGGGCCATTGTCAATGCCTCGCGCATGAAGGCAATATCTTCACCGGCGGTCAGCTGATCAGTGACGCTCTGGCTTCCGGCGGTGCTGTTTTCGGTCACGGTCTGTCTCCCGAGGCATGTGCATTGGCGGCTCGATGATCCGACAGGTATTTTAAGGGTAGCGACCACGACACACCAGTGTCACTTTCCGGACTCGTCAACAAAATTCGCCTGAGCTTTCTCCAGCAGGGTTTTGAGCGGCACCAACTCAAAATGGCGCTTGGCGGTGATGGCATAGAAACGCTCAACAACGCCATCCAGTACCCAGTATTTTTCCAGGCGCCCACTTTCCAGTTCATCCTGGACAACAACTTCCGGCACCATCGCCAGGCCACCTGAGTCTCGCGCCAGCAGTCTCAGCATAGCCATGTCGTCGACTTCTGCGTAGGGCGTAATCTCAACGCCCAGACGCTCGACAATCAAGTCAAACTGGGTACGAATATCACTGCTGGAACCCGGCAACAACAGCCGCGCACCCTGCAGATCTTCGGGAAAGCGGAACGCCGCGGCCCCATGCCGCGGCGGCCCGACGATACAGACACTTTGCTCTGCAATTTGCTGACAGCGCCACGCCGTGGAAGAGTCTGCTGCCACAGCACGATTCGACAGTATCAGATCCAGTTTGTGGACTTTGAGCTGGTCAAGCAACTCTTCCAGGCTGGCAGAACGGATGACCAGTTTAACCTCCGATTCACCGATCACCGGCCGCAGGAAATTCTCCTGAAAATTACGCGACAACGTGGCAACCGAGCCGACCCGCAAACGCTGCAGGTACTGAAGTTCACCACTTTCCGTGAGTGCCAGCAGTTCACTGCCCAGACTGAAAATACTCTCGGCATACTCCAGCACCACATGCCCGTATTCAGTCAACCGCAGGGTGCGACCCTCGCGCTCAAACAGCTCGTGGCCAAGCTGGTCCTGCAACAGTCGGATCTGGGCCGAAATCGACGATTGCGACACGTGCAGCAGTCCGGCGGCCCGGGTCAGATGACCTTCCTTGGCGACCACCCAAAAGTAGTAAAGATGATGAAAATTGAGGTGTCTCATGGTTATTGTTCTCTTAATGTGAACGATTCTATATTAATCATATATTTTACAAAAGGTTTAATTGCACGGATTATGATGCTCCGACAGACACCCGGATTTATTGTACAAGGAGAATAACCGTGCAGTTACTTGTCAACGGCTGGATACTGGTACTTGTTTATGCCGCCGGCTGGCTTCTTGTCGTTAGCCAGCCCCGCGCTCACTGGACGATCGCACGTGGCACTGCCCTGGCAGGGCTTGTCGGGGTAGTCGCCTCAGTTGCTGCGGCTGTGGCTGCGGCGTTACTGACCGGCTTCAGCCCAGACCGGCTGGGACTGGTCGCCGCGCTGCTGGTGGCGCTGCTGGGCTGGGTCATCATCAACTACTCATCGCGCTATCTGGCAGGTGATCGGCAACAGGGTCGGTTTGTCCGGGCCATGCTGTTCACGCTACTGTCGGTCAGTCTGCTGCTGCTGAGCCAGGACCTGCTGACCATCGCGCTGGCCTGGACCGGCACCAGTATCGGTCTGCATTACCTGCTCACGCATTACCCGAACCGCAAAGCGGCACAGATTGTCGCCCACAAAAAATTCCTGGTCAGTCGCCTGGCCGAAGTCTGCCTGATTGTCGCTCTGCTGCTGATCTACCAAAGCACCGGCACCCTGTGGCTGGATGAGCTCAGCGCCTACCTCGCAGGCCGCGAATCACTGCCGTCGACGCTGCACTGGGCAGCGGCACTGATTGCCCTGGCAGCGATACTCAAGACCGCACAACTGCCCTTGCATGGCTGGCTGATTCAGGTCATGGAAGCGCCGACACCCGTGTCAGCGCTACTGCACGCCGGCGTCGTCAACATGGGCGGGTTTGTGCTGATACGGCTGGCTGAACTGATATCGCTGGCACCAGCCGCCCAGCTTATGCTGGTCATCGCGGGCAGCACCACGGCAGTCCTGGCGAGCCTGGTCATGATGACCCGCATCAGCATCAAGGTTCGCCTGGCCTGGTCGACCTGCGCGCAGATGGGGTTCATGTTGCTCGAAATCGGCCTCGGCCTCTATGAACTCGCCCTGCTGCACCTGGTCGCACACTCCCTGTACAAGGCGCATGCTTTCCTGGGCGCCGGCGGCAGCGCGGAGACTGCCCGCAGCCGGGCTTTTTTTGCCCACCGCGGATCAGCGCAGGCACCCTACTGGTACGGCATCACTGCCGTCCTGAGTGGCCTGCTGGTGGTTGCCGCCATCCTCCCCTGGCGCGCCATACTGCCAGAACTCGAACTCCCGCTGATCACGCTGGTCATTGTGGCACTGGGCCTGGCACCGCTGCTGTGGCTGGAGGAAGGCCGCACACCGTGGTCAATACTGCGCGGTGCAGGTCTGGTGCTGGCACTGACCCAGTTTTACCTGATCTGGCATCTGGTTTTCGCCACGGTTGCACCCGCCGCCAGCGCGACCACTGCGGCCGTGACGATCTGGGTGCTGCTGAGTTTTATCATCCTGTACAGCATCCAGTTCTGGCTGCGCTGCCATCCTCAAGGGCTGCTGGCGCGAACCCTTTACCCCTGGGCTTATTCAGGCTTCTACCTGGATGAGAGTTTTACCCGCCTGACGTTCAGGATTTGGCCGGCACGCCTGAGCCCGGCCCAGGCGCAAACCCAGGTGAACCGATGTCCCACACCACAAGGAGAGCCGTCATGACCGCGAGCACCGCACGACCGCTGGCCAATGCTGTATGTTTTGACTCCGCCATCAACGCGGCCATCGAGTGTATCGCACCGACCTGGCCACTGGATCGAATGATTGCCGTGAATCCGTACTGGGGATACATCAACCAGCCCTTCTGCGCCGCAACAGTCGCACTGGCAAAGGTCTGCGGCTCTCCGATGACACTGGATGCCGGCTGGTATCGTGAGGCCTGGCACAGCGGTACCATCAACCTGTATGCACTAACCCGGGCCCGTGACGAGATGCAGTCATCACTGACCATGGGACAATTGATCACTGCGCTGGATACCGCTGGCGGCGGGTCGTCGCCTGCGCCGCTGCTGTCTGACAAACTTGATGAGCAGCGCGACCTGCACCATGAGCCGGCCTGGTGCGACACTATTACGTATCAGGTATCACAACTTTGCGCTGCCTTCTTTGACCAGGACCAGTCAGACTGGCGACCCGACCAGACGTTGGGCCTTTACCAACACTGGCGTGCCACGCTGGCAGCTGACCATAGCGTCGCCCTGCTGATGCGGTCGCCAGACATTGCCGGCAAGGTGGCTATGCTGGCCGGGGATCCTCGCCAGCAGATAGAGCAGGCACTGCTGCAACTGAGCCTGCCTGCACGCGACACCTCGCGTTTTCTGCAGGCAGTGCTGATGCGTATTGGCGGCTGGGCGGCATGGTGTGCCTATCTTCGCTGGCAGGCGCAACTGGCCGGCGCGGAGGATGACACACTCATCCACCTGCTTGCCATTCGTCTGAGCTGGGAATGCCTGCTCGACGATGGCCTGCGTGACAGCGACTCCACCTGGGCCGGTTGGCAGACCGCCTGGCAGACGCATTTCCAGCAGCCAGACAACACCCACAATCACGCCCTCGGCATCTGGCAACGGGCACAGGAAATCAGCTACCAGGATGCGCTGCTGACCCGTTTATGCTCGGCGCCGGTGTTCCGCACAGACCCGGCAGTCCGGGTGCAGGCTGCTTTCTGCATCGACGTTCGCTCTGAGGTGATTCGACGTCATCTTGAGGCCCAGTCCGCAGACATACAGACCCTGGGTTTCGCTGGTTTTTTTGGTCTGCCCATCAGTTACGAGCCTCTGGGCTCCAATGCCTGCCGGCCACAATTGCCCGGCCTGCTCGCGCCCGCGATGACGATCACTGACAGCGCCGGCAGCAGTTCGGTAGACGCGTCCATTGCTCATCGACGTGACGACCGGCTGCGCGCCAGTCGCAGCTGGCAAGGTTTCCATGCTTTGCCGCTGTCGGCCTTTGTCATCGTCGAATCCATGGGGCTGAGTTACCTGGCACAGCTTGTACGTCGCACTCTGCCGGGCCGCGCCGCGGCACCGTCAGACAACAACATGGGCCTGACCCGCAAAGACGCAAAGTCGCTACGTCCGTCGCTTGATGCCACCGTGGCCGGCGGGCCTGAGGGTCAGGCAGACATCGCTGCGCAGGTTCTGACAGCCATGGGCCTGACCCGACACTTTGCCCGCCTGGTGCTGCTCATCGGTCATGGCAGCCAGACTCAGAACAATCCTCACCGTGCCGGCCTGGAATGTGGTGCCTGTTGTGGTCAGAAAGGCGATATCAACGCCCGTGCGCTGGCAGCGCTGCTTAACGACAGAGCGGTGCGCAGGCAACTGCTTAACAAGGGCCTGGATATTCCTGACAGCACCTGGTTTATTGCCGGGCTGCACAACACCACCATCGACCAGATTGACCTGTTTGATACAGAAGATCTCCCGGACTCTCATGCCAGTGACCTGGCAACCATCAAGGGACAACTGGCCTCTGCTCAAGGCGCTGCTGCCTGCGAAAGAGCGCCTGCTCTGCGCCTGCAAAGCCTGCAGGATAAGCCCCAGGACTTGTCGCGAGCATTACGGCAACGGGCCAATGACTGGGCACAGACCCGTCCCGAATGGGGCCTGGCCAACAACGCGGCCTTTGTCATTGGCCCCAGGAGTGCCACACGTGGCATGGATCTGGAGGGTCGCTGTTTCCTGCACGACTATGATGCTGATCAGGATCCAACAGGGACGCTACTGGAACAGATCATGACCGCGCCCATGATCGTCGCGCACTGGATCAATATGCAGTACTACGCGTCAACCGTGGATAATCAGCGCTTCGGCAGCGGCAACAAAACCCTGCACAATGTTGTCGGCGGACGCATTGGCGTGTTCGAGGGAAATGCCGGTGATCTGCGCATTGGCCTGCCCTTCCAGTCGGTGCACAATGGTGAGACCTGGCAACACACGCCGCTGCGCCTGACCGTGGTCATTCATGCGTCACGCGCAGCAATCGCTGCGGTCGTCAACAAACATGATACGGTGCGCCAGCTGGTGGACAATAAATGGCTCTACATTTTGCGCATCGAGGATCAGCGCGCAGAAATGTATCACAGTGGTAGATGGCATTTATGGCAATAAAACTGGCGTGTCAGGGCTTGAAGACATCCGGCATGTCAGTGGATACCCTGGCCGAAAATACCGGCTCGCGCTTGTCAAGAAAGGCATTGACACCCTCTCTGCCATCGCCCTGGCTGGTGTAGAAAACCGCCAGGGATTCCACCTTGTGCGCCTCGACCGGATGCGGGGCAGCGGCATTGCGCAGCATCATCTGCCGCGTCAATGCCACGGCGGCGGGCGAACGGTTGGTAATGTAGCGTCGGGCCAGTTCTTCAGCCGTGCGCAGCAACTCGTCAGCTGGGACAACCGCCTTGATCAATCCAGCCTTTAAAGCCGAACCGCTATCGATCAGTTCACCGGTATATACCCAGTCCAGCGCCTGGGACATACCGACCAGGCGTGGCAGAAACCAGGTCGAACAGGCCTCTGGTACGATGCCTATCTTGCCAAACACGAATCCCATGCGCGCCGAGTCTGCCATCAGCCGGACGTCCATGGCCAGCGTCATGGTGGCGCCGATGCCAACAGCAACACCGTTGATGGCCCCAATGACCGGTTTGTTGCAGTGATAGATCGCCAGCGACACACGACCGCCGGTATCACGGACACCTGACACCATGTCAGGATCCTCGAAGCGTTGTTCCAGTTCCTGCGGCGTTGGGGCCATGCTTTCATCAAGGCCAAACACATTGCCTGGTACGGACAAATCCATCCCTGCACAAAACGCCTTGCCGGCGCCGGTCACGATCACAGCACCAACCGCATCATCCTCACTGGCGCGCTGGAAGGCATCCACCAGCTCATTGGCCATGGTCACCGTAAAGGCGTTCAGTTTGTCGGGACGGTTGAGAGTCACCGTCAAAACCCGATCCTGAATTTGGTACTCAAGTGTTTCGTAGGTCAAGGTTGCTTCCTCACGGGCCACTGCCTGCCAGTGCCGCTCACTCCCACTCAATTGTCGCCGGCGGCTTGCTGGAAATATCATAGGTAACCCGCGACACATCGGTGATCTCATTGATGATGCGGTTGCTGACAGTTTCCAGTAATTCGTAGGGCAGATGCGCCCAACGCGCAGTCATGAAGTCGATGGTTTCCACCGCACGGATGGTGATAACCCAGGAGTAACGTCGGCCATCACCGACCACACCGACCGACTTCACCGGCAGAAACACGGCAAAGGCCTGGCTTGTCTTGTGGTAGTAGTCAGCCTTGTGCAGCTCCTCGATGAAGATGGCGTCAGCGCGGCGCAGCACCTCGCAGTACTCCCTCTTCACTTCGCCGAGGATACGCACACCCAGCCCCGGGCCGGGGAACGGGTGACGGTAGACCATGTCGTAAGGCAGACCCAGTTCCAGGCCGATACGACGCACCTCATCCTTGAACAGTTCACGCAAGGGCTCGACCAGTTTCAGCGCCATGTTCTCCGGCAATCCACCGACGTTGTGGTGCGATTTGATGACATGTGCTTTCCCGGTCCGTGAACCTGCGGACTCGATAACATCGGGGTAGATGGTGCCCTGAGCCAGCCAGCGCACATTGTCAATTTTGGACGCCTCCTGATCGAATACCTCGATAAAGGTATTGCCAATGACCTTGCGCTTCTGCTCGGGGTCACTGACACCGGCCAGACGACTGAGGAACATGTCTTCGGCGTCTACGCGGATAACTTTCACGCCCATGTTCTGGGCAAAGGTCGCCATCACCTGGTCGCCTTCGTGCAGGCGCAGCAGACCGTTATCGACAAATACACACGTTAACTGATCACCAATGGCCTTGTGCAGCAGCGCAGCCACGACAGATGAATCAACACCACCGGAGAGGCCCAGCAGCACATGATCATTGCCAACCTGCTCACGCACGACACGGATCGCATCATCTATAATGTTGGCGGACGTCCACAACGCATCGCAACCACAGATTTTACGCACAAAACGTTCCAGTATGCGCTGCCCCTGCAGGGTGTGTGTCACTTCCGGGTGGAACTGGACCCCGTAGAACTGCCGCGACTCATCGGCCATGGCGGCGATGGGTGCGCTACTGGTTTCGGCGCTGACAACGAAGCCTGGCGGCAGCTTGACTACCTTGTCGCCATGACTCATCCAGACATCCAGCTGTGGCACGCCGCCTTCAATCATACGGTCTTCGATGCCTTCAAACAGCGCGCCGGGGGCTGGCAGATTGACCTCGGCATAACCAAATTCGGACTTGTCCGAGGCCTCCACCTTGCCGCCCAGACGCTCAGCCATGGTCTGCATGCCGTAGCAGATACCCAGCAAGGGCACCTTCTGGGTGAACAGATAGTCAGCCGCTTGCGGCGAGTCGGCCAGCGTCGCAGTCTCGGGGCCACCACTGAGGATGATGCCCTGCGCCGCAAAAGCCTCTACCTCTGCCTGCGTACACTGATAGTCCCAGATTTCACAGTACACGCCCAGTTCGCGAACACGGCGGGCTATCAGTTGAGTGTATTGCGATCCAAAATCCAGAATCAATATCTTCTGGCTGTGAATATTCTGACTCATGCGTGGCTGGCCTTGCTCATGATGGAGTTGGGTCTCAACTCATACGATAGTTGGGTGCTTCCTTGGTAATGCTCACATCATGAACATGACTTTCCTGCATACCGGACGCGGTGATTTTGACAAACTCGGGTTTGGTACGCATCTCGTCCACCGTGGCACAGCCGGTGTAACCCATGCTGGAGCGCAGGCCACCCATCAACTGATGCACGATGCTGGACATGGTGCCTTTGTAAGGCACCCGGCCCTCAATGCCTTCAGGCACCAGTTTTTCCACACCGGATGCAGCATCCTGAAAGTAGCGATCGCTGGAACCCTGGCTCTGCGACATCGCGCCCAGAGACCCCATGCCACGATACGCCTTGTAGCTGCGCCCCTGGAACAGCTCTACCTCGCCCGGTGCCTCTTCAGTGCCTGCCAGCAGGCTGCCTATCATCACCACATGGGCACCTGCGGCCACCACCTTGGCAATGTCACCGGAGAAACGGATGCCGCCGTCAGAGATCACACAGACGTCGGTGTCTTTCAGTGCATCAACCACATTCGACACGGCAGAAATCTGCGGCACCCCGACACCCGTGACAATACGGGTCGTGCAGATGGATCCCGGGCCGATACCTACTTTGACCGCATCGGCACCGGCGTCGGCCAGATCCCGTGCCGCCTGTGCGGTGGCGATATTGCCGCCGACGACGCCCAGCTCCGGGTACCGGCCCTTGATGCGACGCACCATGCTCAGGACACCTTCGGAGTGCCCGTGGGCGGTATCCACCACAATGACGTCGACGCCGGCCTCGACCAGTGCCGCGACCCGATCTTCGGTATCAGCGCTGGTACCCACTGCTGCGGCGACGCGCAATCGACCCTGCTGATCCTTGGATGCGTTGGGGAAATCTTCCGATTTACGGATATCTTTCAGCGTGATCAGACCACGCAGTTCGAACTCATCGTTGACCACGAGGATTTTTTCAATCCGGTGCTGGTGCAGCAATTCCTTGATCTGGTCATGACTGGCATCTTCTTTTACCGTTACCAGGCTCTGTTTTGGCGTCATGATGGTTTCGACCTTGGCGTTGAGATTGCTCTCGAAACGCACGTCTCGGCTGGTCACAATACCCACCAGCTGACGACCGACCACCACGGGCATGCCGGAGATGTCGTTTTCCCGCATCAGGGCAACCAGATCACTGATACGGGCATCGGGCGATATGGTTATCGGGTCTTTCACCACACCGCTTTCGTACTTTTTCACCTGACGTACTTCGCGCGCCTGCTGCTCGATGGTCATGTTTTTATGAATGACACCGATCCCCCCTTCCTGCGCCATGGCAATAGCAAGACGCGCTTCAGTCACGGTATCCATGGCAGAAGACATCAGGGGAATATTCAGGGCTATACTCGCAGTCAAACGCGTTTTCAGGCTGACGGCTTTGGGGAGTACAGAAGAGTGGGCGGGCAGAAGCAGAACATCGTCGAATGTCAGCGCTTCTTCAGCAATGCGTAACATAAGTTTTCACCTATCCACAAAAAGCGGATTATACAGATGTGACGGGGCAAGGTAAACCAGCGTCTATGATACGTTCCCGGGCTGGGTTAAGATGCGTGCATGAATCCGGACATCCCAGCATTTCACACCGACCAGAACGCTGGCAATCGCGTTCTCAGCGTCAGTAGCCTCAATCGCCTGGCTCGCGGATTGCTGGAGGACTGCTTTCCGGCGGTCACCGTGGAGGGAGAAATCTCCAACCTGGCGCTACCCGGCTCGGGCCACTGGTATCTCACCCTGAAAGATGATGGCGCCCAGATCCGCTGCGCCATGTTTCGCAACCGCAATACCGCAGTGCGCTTCCGGCCCGCCAATGGCATGCAGGTGGTGGTGCGCGGCAAGCTCAGCATTTATGAAGGCCGGGGTGACTACCAGCTGATTCTGGACAGCATGCAGGACGCCGGCGCCGGTGCCCTGCAGCGCGCCTTTGACGAATTGAAGCAGCAACTGAGTCGCGAAGGCCTGTTCGATGCCGACCTGAAACAGTCACTGCCCGCGCGAGTCCGTCACGTCGCCGTCATTACCTCGCCCACCGGCGCCGTCATCCGGGACATCATCAGCGTGTTTCGGCGACGATACCCCGCGATGCGGGTCACTGTTTTCCCCGTGCCCGTGCAGGGACAGGCATCCGCCCCGGCCATCATTCAGGCCCTGCACAACGTTGAACGACGCCAGCAGGCGCTGGGCATCGATGTGGTCCTGCTGGCACGTGGCGGGGGTTCACTGGAGGATATGCAGTCTTTTAATGATGAATCAGTGGCACGCGCCATCCATGCCTGCGCCCTGCCCGTGGTCAGTGCTGTCGGCCATGAAACTGACATTACCATCGCCGACTTTGTGGCCGACCTGCGCGCACCGACACCGTCTGCCGCCGCCGAGCTGCTCAGCCCTGACCAGGCCCAGCTGCACATGACGTTACAGGCCCAGCAGGATAAGCTGGTGCGCCTGATGCAGGCTCTGCTCAATCAGCGCAGCCAGCAACTGGACTGGTTACGCAAGCGCCTGCAACATCCCGGGCGCCGACTGCAGGAACAGTCACAGGCACTGATTCAGCTCGACTCCCGTCTGCAAAGAGCCATGTTGCGCTTTTTGCAGCAACGCCGTGCCAGCTTGCAGATGCTGGCGCGCAATCTGGAAAACATCAGCCCGCTGCAAACCCTGCAGCGCGGTTACAGCATCACCCGGACACCTGATGGCAAGGTCATCAACACCGCATCCCAGGTTAACGCTGGCGATGATATTATCAGCTCACTGGCCAGCGGTCAGATTATCAGTATCGTCAAGGAGATCAAGGCATGAACAAACGCGAGCAACAACGTCTGATTCGCGAACAGAAACAGCAACAGGCCGAAAAACAGGCAGCGTTGCGCAAGAACATCCGTCGGCTCGCCATGGTCATCGTGATTCCCCTGGTCATTATCAGTGTTATTTACGGGCTGATGGGGCAAGGCGAGGTCTACCCGCCGGACCAGGTCAGTGAACTGGATCACGTCAAAGGTAACCCGGACGGCGTGACGCTGGTGGTGTACGCTGATTTTCAGTGCCCAGCCTGTGCCACTGAACATCGCGTCATGAGCCAGGCCTGGCCCCGTATCGCGCCTGATGCCCAGCTGGTGTTCCGGCACTACCCGCTCACGTCAACCCACCGTTTTGCCTGGGAAGCGGCACTTTACGCCGAGGCGGCCGGGCGTCAGGGCAAATTCTGGGAAATGCATGATCAATTGTTCCTGAACCAGGCCTACTGGTCAGCCCTGAGTGATGTCGAGGACGAATTTGACGGCTACCTCGAACAACTGGATGTGGATGTTGCCCAGGCACACAGGGACATGCAGGACGACGCATTGCTGCAGAAGGTACGCAATGACCAGCGCGGCGGGACCAGTGCCGGTGTGCGCTCTACCCCGGCTCTGTTTGTTAACGGGCGGCTGACACCGGTGCCGCAAAACCCGATCGACATGATCGCTCTGGTTAACCGTACCCGCGACGAAGCGGCCAACTGACGTTAGACAGGACACGCCTCAAACATCAATACCCAGGCGCGAGGCCGGCAGCCCGAGGAACAGACCGCCCCAGTACTGACCGTCAATGTGGATGGGAACCGACAGGTTGAACATGACCTCGCCGGTATCCCGCAGGTAACTTTGCAGACGGAACCTGCCCATATAGGGAATGTCACGACTCTGAAAAAAGCGCATATGACGGCTTTTGGCCAGATCAACCGCAGGATCACCGGTCGGCTCCTGCGACAGCTCACTGCGATGGACAGCGACATAACCCTTGCTGTCCAGGGGCAGACAATACAGGGCGCCATCCTGCTCTTTCGCCCAGGCGTCGATCAGATGCTGACAGGCCTGCTGGAAAGGACGCGCATAACTGACATCAAACTTGATCGGCTTGGTGCCCTCTATCACGTGATGATTGCGGTCGAACATGTTCACCCCGGATGCCTGCAATTGCGCCAGCGCCGGCTCCAGCAGATCGCGGCGTTGCTCAAGAACCTCCAGCACCTGCTCCAGCGGCCCGCGACCAATACGGAACTGACAAAGTTTGTGCAGAGCCTGGTCGGTTGATTCCAGCAGCGCATACGTCTGTTCGTTGTTTTTATCCATGTCGACCCGAATACGGTTTCCCAACTCACGAATCTCATGGCTGCGGCTGCGGATGTCCTGATTGTTGACAGAGAGTTGTTCGGCCGCCGCGCTGACCTGCAGCAGATCAGAGTGCGTGGATTCAAATCCGCTCACCATCTGCCTGAACTCGCCCGCGGATTTGTCGATGGCGTCGCGCGCCTGGCCGGTTTCACTGATCATGCGTTCGGTACCACTGGAGGTCCTGGATACCACGCTAATCATCTCTTCCAGTAGCGCGCCGATTTCGTCAGCCGACCCCCTGACTTTTACCGCCAGATCTCTGACCTCATCGGCTACCACGGCAAATCCTCGCCCCTGTTCACCAGCACGGGCAGCTTCGATGGCAGCATTCAGCGCCAGCATATTGGTCTGCGCGGCAAACCCCTGCACGGTTCCCAGGATTGCACGGATATTCTCCGAGGTTGACTCCAGCTGCTCCACCGTCCCGTGAAACTGTTGCATCATGCCCCCGACATTGGCGATCTGATCGTTGGCATGCAGCATATCATTGACCGCCTCGCGGGCTGTCGACAGGTTCCTCGAATTCACATCTGCAATGTTGTTGGTCCAGCGTGACAGCTCATCAATCGCTGTCGCGGTTTCCTCGCTGGAGCGGTAGATGATTTCGGAATAGTCTTCCTGCTTGCCGGCATCGCGGCTGGCTTCTTCGGCGATTTTGCGGCCCTGTGCAGAGCTCAGGCTAACGTGAATGGTGTGATGTCGCAGGTCATCCAGCGCAGCGCGCAAGCGCTCCATGAACTGATTGAACAGGCGAGCCGTCTCGCGGGAGACGTCGTCACCCACCTCGGGCATGACGGCAGACAAATCACCCTGAGCCTCGTTGGCACTGCGCAGTATCCGCACGACCGGGTTGGTTTCAGTGTAGGCGGTTGTCTGTCGCCATAGCAGAAACAGAACGATGCCCAGCAATGCAGCCAGGGCCGACAACACCCGCAGGCCACCGGTACTGATGGTGAACAGCGCGGCAGCCATGACCAGCAATAATGCCAGTATCGCGGGTATCAGCGCTGGCGTCACGACGTGTAACAGCGCAGGTGACCGGCTGCGCGACAACGTGGATTCAACTGGCGTCGACTGGCTCTGCATCACGATTTCAATCTCCCTGAGCCGTTCGCAAGCCGGTCACGACGGCATATCAAGCTTTACGGGCGCCTTTCTGGCAACGCTATTACCGTTTTAACGGCAGCCAGACAGACAAACTTGAGGGTAGATTGTGCTACGCCGGTCAGTGTGGCAACAGACGGCGGTGGGTATGAATAGACATCAGAATGCCAAAACCGGTCAGCAGGGTGATTGCCGAGGTGCCGCCGTAGCTGACCAATGGCAAGGGCACGCCGACGACCGGCAGAATGCCCGACACCATGCCCATGTTGACCACCACATAGATACAGAACGTCAGAGACAGACTGACGCCCAACAGACGACTGAACGTTTCCTTGGCCTGCCAGCTGATAAACAGCCCTCGGCCAACAATAAAGACGTACAGCGACAACAGCACGATGATGCCCAGCAGTCCGAATTCCTCGCCAATCACGGCCAGAATGAAATCAGTAGACGATTCCGGCAGAAAGTCCAGGCGTGACTGCGTGCCATTGAGCCAACCTTTACCCATCAGGCCGCCGGAGCCCATGGCGATGGTTGATTGGATAATGTTCCAGCCAGCGCCCAGGGGGTCGGCTTCAGGATTGAACAGGGTGTCGACGCGCCGGCGCTGGTAAGGCTCCAGCACAAACAGATACATCAGCGGAATGGCAATCACCGTGAGCACCCCAGCGGCAGACAGAATCCGCCAGGACAGACCGGCAAAAAACAGGACGATCAGGCCCGACATGCCCACCAGAATCGAGGTGCCCAGATCCGGCTGGTTGGCAATCAGGAAACTGGGCACAGCCACGATGATCAGACTGATGAGGATATTTTGCCAGCGCGGTGGCAACGTGACTTTGCTGAAATACCAGGCCACCATCACCGGCAGAGAAAGTTTCATCAGTTCCGAGGGCTGGAACACACCCACACCCGGGATGGCCAGCCAGCGCTGAGCGCCATTGACCACGGTGCCGAAGAACAGCACCAGTATCAGCAACACCGTGGCTGCGAAAAACGCGGGCAGAGCCCAGTAACGGAATGTTCGTGGCGGGATCTGGGCAATAACCAGCATGGCCACAAAACCGATACCCAGACGGATGATCTGACGAATGACAGTATCCAGATGCTCCCCGCTGGCACTGTAGAGCACGAACAGCCCCAGACAGCAGACGGTGATCGCACTGATCAGCAAGGGAACATCAATATGCAGGCGCCAGGCAAGTGTGCGTTCCTGCGTGCCCAGCTCAAAACGGGGATGTATTGCTCGTCGCGTCAGCTCGGACATAGAACCCTTGGACTAAAAACCCTTGGACTAAAAAACATGGTTCGACCCGTCCTGGCGCCAGGGTCAGGGGATAAAGCCGAAGGGTAGCGCAAGCGTCGATTTAAGTCTATGCTCAGACACGCTTGCCGTTAAACCCCGACAATTCAGAAAAAAGGAGCAATCATGTCGTTACTCGGCGCAGTAAACCGGTGTGTAGACAGTATTGGCAACAATACGCAAACCCTGTCATGGACATTGTTACGCGTTCTCGGCAGCGCCATGTTCATGACCCACGGCTGGCCCAAGATGTTCGGCGAACAGGCGCAGCCCTTTCTCGGCGGCATGGGTTTCTTCGGCATCGACCTGTACGTGAACATGTTATGGGTCGCGGGCGCTATCGAGCTGTTTGGCGGTGCCCTGCTGGTACTAGGTCTGTTTACCCGCTACATCGCCCTGCTGGCTGCCGTCCTGATGGTGATGGCCTATCTGACAGCGCACCCGGCGTGGTTTCCGACGCTGAACAATGGCGAGCTGGCGACGATGTATTTCCTGGTCTACTTCGCCCTGTTTTCCATCGGACCTGGCAAGATCAGCCTGGACAGCATGATTCGCGGACGCGGCTGACTGAACACCACCCCGATCGCTGACTGGCTACCGTTGCCAGCATGGCGCATGCCAACGGTAGCCGGTTTCGGGTAACGACTTTCGTCTAATTGCTGTCGCGCGATTTGGCAATCTTGCGGTTTTTGCTGATGCGCCGCTTCTGAGCCACCTGCCGCCCTGACAGCCCTTTTTCATGTTGCACATAAGGGTTGTCATCACTGCGCAGCTCGATGCGCACCGGGGTTCCTTCCAGTTTCAGCACTTTCCTGAAGGTTTTCTCCAGATAACGCTTGTAGGAGTCGGGCAATTTGTCCGTCTGCTTGCCATGTATGACGATGATCGGCGGATTCTGCCCACCGGCGTGAGCATAGCGCAGCTTGATGCGCCGGCCATTGATCATTGGCGGCGAATGATCCAGCACCGCATCCTGCAACGTTTTGGTCAGCATGTTGGTGCCCAGGTCACGCTTTGCGGAATCGTAGGCAATATGGATGGACTTGTACAGGTCGCCCACACCGGTGCCGTGTAAGGCCGAGATGAAATGAATGGCCGCAAAATCAACGAAAGCGAAGCGCCGGCGAATATCGCTCTTGATGCGCTCCTTCTGTTCCGTGTCCATGCCATCCCATTTGTTCAGGGCAATGACCAGGGCGCGCCCGGCATCAATGACGTATCCCAGCAAATGCAGGTCCTGCTCGACAATGCCGGTGCGGGCATCCACCACCAGAATAACCACGTTGGCATCCTGAATCGCAGTCAGTGACTTCACCACCGAGAATTTTTCCACTGTTTCAGTGGTTTTGCCCCGGCGGCGTATACCCGCCGTGTCAATCAGCGTGTAACGATTACCATGTCGCTCAAATGGGATATACACGCTGTCGCGGGTGGTACCGGCCTCATCAAAAACCACCACACGCTCCTCACCCAGCATCCGGTTGACCAGCGTGGATTTGCCCACGTTGGGGCGGCCGGCGATGGCGATACGGATACCTTCCTCGGCCCGGTCATCTTCCGGAACCGGTTCCGCAAACCCTTCCAGCACCGAGTCCAGTAGCTTCTTCACACCCCGACCCTGCGATGCGGTAATCGCAAATACCTGCTCTATGCCGAGGCCGAAAAAATCGCCCATGGCGACATTCTCGTCGATGCCGTCCACTTTGTTGACCACCAGATGGGCCGGCTTGCCGAGTTTGCGCAAATGTTCAACGATCTGCGTATCACCGGGATTCAGGCCGGCGCGACCGTCAACCAGCAGCAATACAACGTCGGCTTCTTCAATGGCCAGCAACGACTGCGACGCCATTTCGAAATCGATGCCCTTCTCGCCGCCTTCCAGGCCCCCGGTATCAATAACGATATAGGGTTTGTCCCCCCCTTTGCCCTCGCCATACTGGCGATCCCGGGTCAGGCCGGAAAAGTCCGCCACGATCGCATCGCGACTGCGGGTCAGCCGGTTAAACAGGGTGGATTTGCCCACGTTTGGTCGCCCCACGAGGGCCAGTACGGGTTTCATAGAATATCCAGATAGTGCACGCGGCGACCACGCCGCGCAGTGTCAAGCAGATGTGCTCAGGGCAGGCTGTACGCTGACAGCCGGCCGCTGTTGCCGAAGACGTAGATGGTACGACCATCAGCCACAATGGGTGCTCGCACACCGTCACGGTCGACGCGGGTACGGGCAACAAAACTGCCGTCAATCTGCGACAAAATGTGCAGATACCCTTCAGCGTCTGCCACCGCGACAAAATTATTGAATGTTGTCGGCGCGGTGATGCGACGCAGCCTCAGGGAATCATTTTCCCAGACTGTGCGTTCGGTATTGTTCTGTACGGCAAAGATGTGACTGAAACTGTTGACCCAGTAGATGTTGCCCAGGCCCAGCGCCAGGCCATGATAGGTTGATCCCGGCAAGCCCCAGACGATACGACCGGTCTGCACATCCAGGCCCATCAGATTGCCTTGGTAACTGCCCATGTACACGACGTTGCCGACGACCACCGGATCACCGTCGATGTCGATGATGCGTTCGATATCGTAGCGACCCTGAGGCACGGCAATGCGCTCTTCCCACATCAGGAAACCATTGTTCACGTCAACACCGGCGGCGATGCCACTGCTGAAACCGGCAATCACCACGTTGCCGGCAATCACCGGCTTGCTGTTACCACGCAATGACAGAGCCGGTACCGTTGTTTCATAGACCCAGCGTTGCCGGCCGTCGGCAGGTTCCAGGGCAATCAGACGACCATCAATGGTCTGCACGGCGACGACCCGGCCATCGCTGGCCGGCGGGGCCAGCACTTCACTGCTGACCGCAACTTCCCACATCAGCTCACCGGTACTTTGTTCCAGCGCAAAAACCTTTGCATCACGCGTACCCAGCAGCACCATGTCTCCGCCGGCACCGACGCCACCGGTGATGGTCTCGCCGGTTCGCTCGCGCCACAACACGTCACCCGAGGCTTTGTCGATCGCGTAAACCTCGCCATTTTCCGAGGCTGCAAATATCGTGTCGCCAACCACAACCGGCTGTAAACGGTTATAACGCCCGCCCTGTCCATCGCCCACATTGACGGTCCAGTCCCGGCGCAGGGAAAACTGTTCGGCAAAATCGACCAGTTCTGCCGGTTGCTCGGTCTCGTCACTGGAGAAAATACCGCAGCCACCCAATACCGCGGCGACGACGACAGACACTAGCGTTTTGACAACATATTTCATATTCACATGCTCGGCGACTGGCGCCTTCAGAGGCTGTCTTGCAGCTCAGTGAGTTTCATTTGCAGAATCGGATTGCCGGTAGCAGCCGCGAGCGCTGATTCATACGCTGCCAGCGCCTGCTCTCTTTGCCCCTGAGCCAGGTAAATATCACCACGTAATTCGTCAAACTCGGCGCTCAGCGCCGACGCTTCAACACCACTGATAACAGTCAGGGCACGGGCTGGTTCGCCACTTGCCAGAAGTACACGCCCCAGTCGCAGGCGGCCCAACTGCACCAGGGTGTCATCGGTGCTGCCAAACAGACCACTGCGGGTATTATCCAGCAACCATTGCAGCTCCTGTTCGGCGCTGGCCAGATCATTCACCTCGACCGCCAGCCGGGCGCCGTAAAGCGCCCCGTACAGAGCGTAGACACTACCGGCATGCTCATCCTTCAGCGTTGCCACCAGTGCAAGGGCCGGTTCACGACTGGCTTCGGGCACTGTCTCGCCGGGCTGGGTCACCATCAGTTGTGACAACTGATCATACACTGCCGACGCAGCGGCTGCCGAACGGGTCTGACCGCCCTGCCAGGCCTGCCAACCGAAATAGACCAGCGCGACGACGGCAATGCCAATCGCGATTGAGCGGCCACTTTCGCGCCACCAACGTTTGAGTGACTCTAAACTTTCTTCTTCTTCGGTACTTAAAGCCACAAACAGCTCCTGTCTCAATTAACTGATCGTTATGGGTTCTGCGCCCGGCGCAGAACGTGCCATTATGTCTGATTCATAGCAGGCAGGCATCGTGTCGCACTGCCCGATCCGTGTCAAGTCAGGCCGTTACCGGCGATTCACTCAACACACCCGTCAGCGCACCCGCGAGGGCTGACAGCGGAACGCTCTCACTGCGGCCCTCATCATCCAGACGCCGCAAGCGCACGGTCGGTTCGCCCGACGCCGGTGCCGGGTCCACAATCACCGCAACCCGGGCGCCACTATTATACGCTTTCTTGAGCTGACTGTTGAACTTGCCACCACCGCAGTGGCTCAGTACGCGGATGCCCGGCAGGCTCACCCGCAAGTGTTCGGCCAGCGTCAGTACCTGTGCCGAATCAACGCCGTCTGATGCCAGCACGGTCACATCGAGCACCTGTTGGACCGAGGCCGGCAATGTTCCCACTGACTCCAGCAACAACACCAGGCGCTCCATGCCAAATGCCAGGCCGACTGCCGGGGTGCCACGCCCGCCCAGTTGTGCGACCAGTGAATCGTAGCGACCACCGGCACAAACAGTGCCCTGCGCCCCCAGGTCATCGGTGATCCACTCAAACACCATATTGTTGTAATAATCCAGGCCCCGAACCAGGCGTGGATTCTCGACAAATGCCACCTGATTGGCCCTTAGCAACTGCTTTAATGCGTCGTAATGCGCGGCTGTCTCGGCGCTGACAAACTCCACCAGAGTCGGTGCGTCGCTCAGCAGGGCCTGTGTTGACGGCACTTTGCTGTCCAGCACACGCAATGGATTGCTGAGCAGGCGGCGTCGGCTGTCGTCATCCAGGTCGGCCTCATGCTGTTGCAGAAACGCCGTCAGCGCAGCTCCGAATGCTTGGCGGTCTGCGGCGGTGCCGATATTGTTGATCTCCAGCCGCACACTTTGCGTCAGCCCCAGTTCGCGCCACAGCGCAGCCGAAATCATTATGATCTCGGCATCAATATCCGGGCCGCTCATGCCAAAACTCTCTATACCCACCTGATGAAACTGGCGGTATCGGCCTTTCTGGGGACGTTCATGACGGAACATGGGGCCGCGATACCACAGGCGTTGTTGCTGGTTATACAGCAGACCGTGCTGCTCTGCCGCGCGCACGCAACCCGCAGTGCCTTCAGGGCGCAGGCTGAGTTCATCACCGTTGCGATCGGCAAAACTGTACATTTCCTTTTCAACGATATCGGTGACTTCGCCGATGGAGCGTTTGAAAAGCTGAGACTGCTCCAGCACCGGAAAGCGAATTTCGCGATAACCGTATGACTGCACCAATGTCTGCGTGACCTGTTCAATATATTGCCAGGTGGGAGTTTCCGTCGGGAGAATATCGTTCATCCCGCGAATTGCCTGTATTTTACTCATATCCGTATTGTACTCATCACTAGTCTTTTAAGGCACTAACCGCGCGCAATGATGCCGCCGGGCGCCTGTTCGGCTTCAGCCTTGAGTTTTTCGGCCACCCGCGCCCGCACCATGGCTTCCAGTTCGTCAACCAGACGGGCATTGTCAATTTTGTGATGCGGCTTGCCATGCACATAGGCCAGGTTGTGAGGACTGGCACCGGTCAGGCCAATCTCGGCCACCTTGGCTTCGCCGGGGCCATTGACGATGCAACCGATAACAGCGACATCAACCGGCGTAATGACATCTTCCAGACGCGACTCCAGTTCGTTGACCACAGAGATCACATCAAAGTTCTGGCGCGAGCAGCTTGGGCATGCCACCAGGTTGACACCTTTACTGCGCAGACCCAGGCTCTTCAGAATATCAAAACCGACACGGATCTCCTCCACCGGATCGGCCGCCAGAGAGATGCGAATGGTGTCACCGATGCCATCCATCAACAAAGCACCCAGCCCGACCGCCGACTTCACCGTGCCCGAACGCAGACCACCGGCCTCGGTAATACCCAGATGCAGTGGTTGATCGATCTGGCCGGCCAACTGGCGATAGGCTTTCAGCGTCATGAAAATTTCAGAGGCCTTCAGGCTGACCTTGAAGTCCTGAAAGTCGAGCCTGTCCAGAATATCGATTTGCGTCAGCGCGGATTCAACCATCGCTTCAGCACAGGGCTCCGGATACTTGCGCAGCAGCACCTTGCCCAGCGAACCTGCGTTGACGCCGATACGCAGAGGGATACCTTTGTCGCGCGCAGCATCAATGACGGCCCGGACACGTTTCTCGCTACCAATATTACCGGGGTTGATGCGCAAACAGTCAACGCCGTATTCAGCGACCTTGAGTGCAATCTTGTAGTCGAAATGGATGTCGGCCACCAGCGGCAGGTTGACACGCTGACGAATGGCTCGGAACGCTTCCGCCGCCTCCATGGAGGGCACTGACACCCGGACGATGTCAGCGCCGACATCCGCCAGGCGCTGAATCTGCGCAACGGTTGCCTCAACATCACAGGTTTCGGTATTGGTCATGCTTTGTACCGAAATAGGTGCGCCGCCGCCCACGGGCACATTACCAACCATGATACGGCGGGACTGGCGGCGTTTGATCGGAGATGATGTCAACATAGTGAACTCACAACACGGGTTTTGGTCACGGTTTTCAATGGCGGTCTTGCTACAGACCGATATTCAGTCGTACCGAATTGTCTGCCTTGATGGTACTGCTGAAATCTACCTGACGACCGTTAAAGCTTAATGTCACGCCCGGCGCATTATCCATCACAATGGAAAACGGCGCAGTGCCCTGAACAGCCAATTGTTCGCCGGTTAAATGCATCTCACGGTGTGTTTCATCACCGCCGCGATGCTCGATTTCCACCAAACTGTCCTGGCTAAAAACCAGTTGCACACGATCGTCGCCAGGCCAGCTTAACGAGGTCAGGTCGGCGCCGTCCTCAGCGACCGCTCCCACACCGGTGTCCGTCGCTGGCGCCAGGTCAGCGGTCGGCGCTGAGTCAAAGACAGGCATGGCATCGATATCACCACCCTCAATATTGCCGGTGACACTGACCGCCTCGCGCGTCATGTCTGCACTGGCCGTTTCTGCCTCATTACCGGTGCTGAGCAGCCACAGCACAATGGCGACCACCACAAAAGCGACACCGGAGAAAATGATCCATGGACGGTTCTTGTCCATCCGGCGGCGGGCATGACGCTTGATGGCCTCTTCCTTGCGCGCCAGTTTATGGGTGGTGAACTCGCGGTAGATCTCCAGCATCTGATCCGGATCCAGACCCAGTAGTCTCGCGTAGGAGCGAATATACCCCTTGGCGAAAACATCACCTGGCAGTTTGTCGTAGCTGTCTGATTCCAGCGCCCGCACATAATGCATGGTGAGGTTCAGTTCATCGGCCACATGCTGCAAAGACAGCTCAAGCGTCTCCCGCTGCGCCAGCAACAGACTGCCGGGTGTTGTCCGCACATGCTCGGCAGCCGCCTCAGCGCCGTCCACCGGCTGCCCGGCTACCTGGTCATCTCCGGCGCTATTGTTCTCATCGGTCATATCGTTCTCTAGGATCCGGTTTGGCGGGCGATAATGTCACTGCTTTCGACTGCTGCCCTGCGATAACGTTCACTGCGACGCGTCTGATCGGCAACTTCGCCGACCAACTGGCCACAGGCGGCACCAATGTCATCACCGCGCGTGGTGCGAACGGTCACTGTGTAACCGGCGTCCAGCAGAATCTGACGGAAGTTGGACACCGATGAATTGCTGGGGCGCCGGTAATCAGATTGCGCAAACGGATTAAATGGAATCAGGTTGATCTTGCACGGAAAGTCCTGCAGCAATGCCGCCAGCTCGCGGGCATGCTGACGATGGTCATTGACACCGGCAATCAGTGTGTATTCGATGATCGGTACCCGCTTGTCGGGCAGGCTGGCCATGTAATCAGACACGCTGTCGAGCAGCATCCTAATCGGGTATTTGCGATTCACCGGCACTATCTGATTGCGCAACTCATCGTTGGGCGCATGCAACGAGATCGCCAGCGAGGCATCGGTGTAATCTTTCAGGCGATTGATCGCTGGCACCACACCGGCCGTACTGATGGTGACCCGGCGCTTGGACAGACCATACGCGTTATCCTCCATCATCAGGCTCAGGCCATCCATGACATTGTCAAAATTCAGCAGAGGCTCACCCATGCCCATCATGACAATATTACTGACCATCCGGTTCATCTTGCCTTCACCGCGCTTGGCGGTCGCGAAACCACCCAGGCGATGATTGGCCCACCATAACTGGCCGATGATTTCGGCGGTGGTCAGGTTGCTGTTAAAACCCTGCTTGCCGGTTGCGCAGAAACTGCAATCCAGCGTGCAACCGGCCTGCGAGGAAATACACAGCGTGCCGCGCGTCGCCTCCGGGATAAACACCGTTTCAACCCGGCTGCCACTGGCGACTTCCACTATCCATTTATAGCAGCCGTCGCTGGCCAGGTGTTCTTCCACGATCGTTGGCAACCTGATCTCGGCCCCGGCCTGCAGCTTTTCGCGCAGGCTCTTGCTGACGTCGGTCATGGCGGCAAAATCAGTGACACCGCGCTGGTGAATCCACTTCATCACCTGCACGGCGCGAAACGGTTTTTCGTCCATAGACTGAAAGTAGGCCTGCAATCTGGGCAGGCTCATTCCCAGTAAGTTGACTTTCTCTACCGGCTCGTTCATGTCATGGCTTGCGCCGTGGCTCATTTCGTCACTCCTGATCGACCTGAATCAGATTGATCCCGGCCCGGTCCTGGCGGCTGCGTTCAGCCGCGCGGACAGATTTCTTCAGCGTTGAAGAAGTAGTCGATTTCGCGTGCAGCAGACTGCGCAGAGTCGGAACCATGGACGGCATTGGCGTCGATGGATACGGCAAAATCCGCACGAATGGTGCCGGCGGCGGCTTCAGCGGGGTTGGTGGCACCCATCAGCTCACGGTTCTTGGCAACCGCACCCTCGCCTTCCAGAACCTGGATCATGACCGGGCCTGAGGTCATGAACGCAATCAGATCCTTGAAAAAACCGCGTTCTTTGTGTTCTGCGTAGAAACCGCCCGCGGTCTCATCAGTCAGCTGGACCATTTTGGCAGCAACAATGCTCAGGCCGGCTTTTTCGAAGCGGGAGTAGATCTCGCCGATCACGTTCTTGCCAACTGCATCGGGTTTGATAATTGATAATGTACGTTCTTTAGCCATTGTGTCGCTCCACAGCCTGTTACTGGTGTAAAAGGCGCGCATTATACTGGCTTATGGGCAGGTAATTCTACAGCAGTGCACCGTCACAATGCGTGATTGCAGCACAGTTGCCGTAATTAACCCTCGATATCGGGCACGTTAGGGGCTTTTCAGGCCTGCGCCCGGGCGGGTTGCCGCAGATGCGCCAGCGTGCGGACCAGGCTTTCCAGCGCGGTCTTGATGTCCTCACGGGTGCTGAAACGCCCAAAAGAGATACGCAGTGCACTTTGTGCCATATCATCATCCACCCCCATGGCCTTCAGTACATAGGAGGGCTCCAGCGTCGCAGACATACAGGCTGACCCGGACGACACGGCGATCTGGCGCAGCGCCAGCAGCAGGGATTCGCCATCCACACCGGCAAACCCGAGATTGACGATGCCCGGCACCCCACCCGTGGCCTGACCATGCAGCTGCCAGCCCGGCACCTGGGCCAGACCCGCCATTAACTGATCACGCAGACCGCGCAGACGCCCCGATTCTTCCGGCAACTGTGTTTTGGCCAGTCGAAATGCCTGCCCCATACCCACCAGTTGATGCGTGGGCAGTGTGCCGGAGCGCAGGCCTCGCTCATGACCGCCACCATGTATCTGTGCCGCCAGTTGCGCGCGGGGATCGCGCCGCACAAACAGCGCGCCAACGCCCTTGGGCCCATAAACTTTATGGGCTGACAGGGACATCAGGTCAACCGGCAATGCTGCCAGGTCAATGGGCAGCTTGCCGGCCGCCTGGGCGGCATCCACATGCAGCAGCACATTATGCTGGCGGGTGATGGCGCCGATGGCTGCCAGATCATTCACACTGCCGGTTTCATTGTTAACATGCATCAGGCTGACCAGAATGGTGTCCGCCCGGATGGCCTCGGCGACCCGCGCCGGCGCAATACTGCCGTCAGCGTCAGGCGCCAGGTAAGTGACCTCGAAGCCCTTTTGCTCCAGATAATGACAGCTGTCCAGCACGGCCTTGTGTTCAACCCGGGAGCTGATGATGTGGCGACCCTTATTGGCATGGAACTCGGCTACCCCCTTGATGGCGAGGTTATCCGCCTCAGTGGCTCCGGAGGTCCAGACAATTTCACGCGGATCACAGTTGATCAGCTCCGCAACATCACGACGGGCGTTCTCCACCAGTTCTTCGGCCTGCCAGCCATACAGATGTGAGCGTGACGCCGGATTGCCAAACTTGCCTGACAGCGTCAGGCATTGCGCCATGGCCTCAGCCACTGACGGATCGACCGGCGTGGTGGCGGCGTAATCGAGATAAACCGGCAACTGCATACTACCCTCCGCGGATCACCAGTTCACGCCGTTCATCCTGACTGTGCGCCACAGACTTGACCTCATGGCGCTGCATCAGGTCGGCAAGTGAGATGCCCCGCAAAAAATCATTGATTTGAGCACTCAGATCTTCCCACAGGTGGTGGGTCAGGCAGATTTCGCCCTGCTGGCAGTTGCCCTGCCCCTGACACTTGGTCGCATCCACGGATTCGTCAACCGCATCAATAATATCGACGATGGCGATGGCCACAGTGTCCCGGCCCAGTCGGTAGCCACCGCCGGGGCCTCGGACACTGTGCACCAGACCGTGGCGGCGCAGCCGCGCGAACAACTGCTCCAGATAGGACAGGGAAATATCCTGACGCATGGAGATATCAGACAGTGTCACCGGCTCCGGATCCCCATGTATGGCCAGATCCAGCATGGCAGTGACAGCATAGCGACCTTTGGTTGTCAAACGCATGAAATGTCTGCCAGCATTAACTAAGTAGCCACGATTATGGAATACCACAGTATTTTAATCAACTATTAGCCCGGTCTGACACGATCTCGCGGCGCCCGCCATGTTAGACTGTCGCATATGATAGATCTGCACTCACATACCTGGTTCTCCGATGGCCTGCTAAGCCCTCAGGCCCTGCTGCAACGGGCCGATGCACTTGGCATCAGGCAATTGGCCATCACCGACCATGACAGTGTCGCCGCGCACCGGAGCGTGGCGGCCGGGGATATTCCTGCCGGCCTGCGCTTGATCACCGGTGTCGAGATCTCGACGCTTTGGGATAATCGGGAAATCCATATTGTCGGCCTGTTCATCGATATCGACCACCCAGGATTGAACGACTTGCTGCGGCGCCAGCAGGCAAAACGCCGGCAACGGGCAATGGACATTGGCATTAAACTGGAGAAAGCCGGCATCACCGGGCTGGAACCCTATCTGACGGCACTGCCCTGCGAGGCTATCAGCCGCAATCACATCGCTGATTTCCTGATCGCGGGCGGTCATGCCACCGGCAAACAACAGGCGTTCAGCAAGCATCTTGGCAAACGCGGTCGTTTTCACAGCTCAGCCGACTGGTGCAGCATCAGTGACGCAGTGACGGCCATCAGGGCAGCCAGCGGCATTGCGGTGGTTGCGCACCCCGATCGTTACAAGCTGAACCGGGTAAAGCTGCGTCGATTACTGGCGGAGTTTAGCGAGGCAGGTGGTGATGCATTGGAAGTCAGTTACTCCAATCTGCATCCCGACAAGATGAAGAACCTGGCCGACCTGTGCTGCGATCTGGCGTTGTGGGCCTCAGTGGGATCTGACTTCCATACGCCGCATACGACATGGATGGACCTGGGCAGGGTTCGGAAACTGCCTGCCCACTGCGAGGACCGGGCGCTCTGGCTGCACCCACGCTGGCCGGCCCCCGCCGCCTGATCAGCGCCGCTTGATGGTCGCGACCAGACCCTTGAAAATATCCATCAGCGTTTCGTGCTTGTAGTCCGTGAATTCACCGGCGTCCATGAACATGCCGTGATCAGGGCAGGCTTCATATTCAAGGTGGGGCTGACGTGAATCGTTCACTTTCAGCATGGCATTGTGACAACGTGGACACTGTATGTCGCGCACACGATTATAGGTTTTGCCAATACGAGGGTCACCGCTGTCCAGAAAATCCGACATCCACGATGACTTGAGCTGTTCTGCCTCGCCATTGTCGAACCACAACCCATGACAGCTGCTGCATTGATCAATCACCACAGAGCCGTGCAGCGTTTCAACTGACCGCTCTAGCATTTTGGCGTTACATTTTGGGCACTCCATCTTGTTCTCCTTATCGGCGCCGCGGCATTGCTGCGAAAGTGACGCACGCGGTCCGCCACCTGATGATATTGCATGCCTTCACTGCTGTTTATTCTATAAGATAAATGTGTGCCGTAACAGACCTCGACTGAAAATCAAAAATCGTAACTGACCGCGAGACTGCGCAAATCCTCAGCGTCCAGGTCGCCCCGCTGACAGGCGACCAGGTCGGACTTATCGAAGACATGTACCCGGTCCGGTCGTCGACCCTCGCCAGACTCCCAGCCCAGGCCGATCATCATCAGACTCAGGTGCTCATCATCCGGAAGCGCGCGCAAACCCGACGCATAGTCACACACCACCCTGAACACCCGCGCCTCGAGCTGCGCCACACTCTGCTGCCATTGTGCCAGTCTCTCCGCTTCCAGGGCGGCGTTTTGTGCCTGCAGTATCTGCGCCTGTTCGGCGATCTGCGCGCGCAGAGCCGCCACCTCCACCGCCAGCTGCTCGCGCGCCCGGGCCCAGCCTGCCTGTATCTCGTCACTGGGAATGGCATCGCTCTGCATCGCCCGGTCCCGGATATCCCGCCTCAGGGCCTCGGCCTCGGCCAGGCGTTGCGTGAGCTGGGTACGCAAGGTCTGCATCTGCTGATTCATGCGCGCCGTCGTGTCGGGGTCCAGCTCTCCCAGATTACTGAGGTTTTGCACCGATGCGGCCGCCGATGCCAGCGCCTGCTCTATGGCCGGCATATCCAGCAACGATGACAACTGCTGCATCTGCTCGCGATAGAACGCAGCGATTTCATCGCTACGCAGTGACATTGCCATGCTGTCACGCAGCGCATCAAAGTCAGGCCGGGACACCACACCACTGCTCATTAGGCTGCCCAATTGTGACGACAATTCCTCAAGCGCACTGTTCAGTGTTTGCATACTGGCGCCATTGTGAAAACCCTGTAACGGGGTAATCAACTCCAGTACGATGCCCTGCCCGGCCAGGTAGTGTCCCTGCACATCGCCGGCACGAGGGCTGAATACCCCGCGGCGCTCGTTGAAGCCCAGGCTCTCCCGCATGACCCCACTGAAAACCTCGATACTGCGGCGCATCTCCTCAAGTTGACCGGCATCCGGATTTTGCGCCACGGCCGGCAGCGCCTGTGCGCTCAGGGCGGCAGCCAATACCATTGTGGCAGACCATCTGTTTCTGCGGTGCATGCTCATAAGGTTTCCTCAATCATGTTGATAGCGCTCAGCGGCTGGCAGCCATGCCGGATTCAGGGCAGATCACCCTGAAACTGCACATAGCTGGCAAGCTGCTGTACCGAATTGACGGTTTGGTAATCCCTGTCCAGCAACTGCTGAAAACCGGCTTCCATGCGCTGGATGTCCAGTTCACGCTGTTGCTCAAACCAGTCCACCAGCTGCACCAGGGTGTCCGCCGTATTGTCACCGAACTGCTGCAGAGCAGATTCCAGCATTTGCTGATTCTGTTGCTGTTGCAGGCTGGCCTGCGCTGCCATGTAGGCATCCAGCTGCGGCCATGACACGTTGCTCGCGTCACCACCAAAACTGAGCTGCCACCCCTGTTCCGACACATCCAGCCGGGTCTGCGTCAGAACTGCCACCGACAGCACCAGCGACGCCGCCAACGGCACCCAGCGGCCGGCATCCTTCCAGGACAGACGAGCATGGCGCCCGGGCAGCGGCGGGCGGTGCGCGGGTGCTGCCAGGGGCTGGGATTGGGCATGACTTCGCTCCCAGTCCGGCGCGGGTTCATGTTGCCAGCTCAGCAGCATCTCCTGCGCGGGTGCCAGCAAGGCCAGCTCGGCGCGGCAATCCGCGCATGCGGCCAGGTGCTGCTGCACCCTCTGGCGGGCTGAGGGTGACAGCCGGGTGTCAAAATGCTCAGCAACTATATCAGGGGTCTGGTGACAACTCATGGTGTCCCTCCATCAGCGCTCTGAGTTTTTTCAGAGCTGAATAAAAGCGGGTTTTTGCCGTGTTCGCGGAGATGTCCTGCATCATGGCAATTTCATCAAAGGTCATGGACTGGAACACCTTTAACTCCAGTATCAGACGCTGCTCCGCGCTCAATGCCTGCAGCAGCCGATGCACACTGGCATTGCTTTCATCGGCCTGTGCCAGAGCCTGGGGCCCGATACTGACGCCATGATCGTCGGGCCAATCTGCCGGGTCATCCGGCAGGCCCTGGTCCTTGACCGGATTGGCGCGGCGCCGGCGGGCAAGGTCCACAGCCTTGTTATGGGCAATCCGGAACAGCCAGCTGATGAACTGGGATTCGCCGCGAAACCGCGACAGATTCCGGTATACGCCCAGGAAAACATCCTGCATCAGATCCAGTGCATCGTCCCGATTACCGGTCAGGCGCAGGCAGAAGTTGTATATTCGTCCTTCATAACGGCGCACAAGCGTCTCCCAGGCTTGCAGAGATCCGTCCAGGGCACTCGCGATCAACTCGTTGTCGTTTTCCATGATGTTGCTATCTTTGTCGCAGCAGCGGGCAAAAAAGTTTGTCAGCAGAGTTTGCCTGCGATCACCCGGAAAGGGAATCGGCTCGACAAGGGTTGATAAACGGAGACAGGCGGAGAGGCGAAGAGGCGGAAAGTTGAAGACGTGACGCAGCCGACCGCTGCAGACAGGCACCCCGCTCGGGGTCATCCTGCCCGCAGCGCAGGCGCCAGATCAGGCGGCGTTGCGCTGCCTGGACTCCTCGATCAGCTGGCTGGCCGCACGCAACAACGCATTCAGCGATGAACTGACGATGTCACGGCTGATCGCAACGCCAGTATGTCGTTGCAGACCATTCTTCAATTGAATATAGGTGACCGCTTCCGCATCAGCACCCTGCCCCAGTGCGTGCTCGCCATACTCCATGATTTCAAAATCAATGTCAGTGGCCTCTTTGATGGCCTCGACAAAAGCGTCCATGACACCGTCACCTTCGCCTTTGATGTCCAGTGACTGTTCAAAAACCTGCAGGCTGGCGGTGAATGTTTCGCGCTCCCCGGACTTGGCGAAATTGAAGCTGTCCAGTGTCACCGACTGCTGATCATGCAGGTAAGTGGCTTTGAACAGCGTCCAGATCTTGTCTGCCGCAATTTCCTGCCCGGTGGTTTCCGCTTCCTTCTGAATCACACGGCTGAAATCAATCTGCAGCCAGCGAGGCAGATTGAAACCAAACTTGCTCTGCAGCACGTAGGCAACACCGCCTTTGCCGGACTGACTGTTGACCCGGATCACATCCTGATAGGTACGGCCCAGGTCACGCGGGTCGATAGGCAGGTAAGCTATTTCCCAGGTACTGCCTTCCTGATACATATCAAGACATTTCTTGATAGCATCCTGATGACTGCCGGAAAATGCTGTGAACACCAGGTCACCCGAATACGGTTGCCGGGGATGGACATCAATCTGGGTGCAGGCCTTCACTACCGTGACAATCTTGTCCATATCACTGAAATCCAGTGTCGGATCAATACCCTGGCTGTACATGTTCATCGCCATGACCACGATATCCATGTTGCCCGTGCGCTCGCCGTTGCCCAGCAAGGTGCCTTCAACCCGGTCAGCGCCCGCCATGACTGCCAGCTCGGCCGCCGCGACCGCGCAACCGCGATCGTTGTGGGTGTGCAGACTGACGACGACGGCATCGCGTCGATTGACGTGACGACAGAAATATTCGACCTGATCGGCAAACACATTGGGCGTGGACATTTCCACGGTCGCCGGCAGGTTGATGATGACCTTTCTGTCAGCCGTCGGCTGCCAGACGTCAATCACGGCATTACACACCTCGACGGCAAAATCGACTTCCGTGCCGGTGAAACTTTCGGGTGAATACTGGAAATGCCATTCCGTTTCCGGGGCCTGCTCGGCATGCTGTTTGACGACTTTTGCACCGGCCACGGCAATATCAATAATGCCCTGTTTGCCGGTCTTGAACACTTTTTCACGCTGCACGACCGAGGTGGAGTTGTAGACGTGAACAATGGCACGTTTGGCACCCTTGAGTGATTCATAGGTGCGGGCTATCAGTTCGGGTCGCGCCTGCGTCAATACCTGGATCGTCACGTCATCGGGGATCCGATCTTCCTCGATCAGGTAACGCACAAAATCGAAATCGGGCTGCGACGCGGCCGGAAAACCCACCTCGATTTCCTTGAAACCCACTTCAAGCAAGAGGTCGAACATCTGCTTCTTCTGGCTGACCGACATGGGCTCGATCAGTGCCTGGTTACCATCACGCAGATCCACACTGCACCACCGGGGAGCAACACGGATCACCTGATCCGGCCAGGTACGGTCAGTCAGCGCCACGGGCGCAAACGGTACGTATTTTTGATGGTTGAAACGATGATGCTCGGACATGCTGTTACCCTCTGTCTGGAACCGGTTTTCCTTGCCAACACTGGCTGTCATTTCGACTTGATCAACCTTATGGCCATCTCACTCATCGGCGATGATTGCGTGAGCCCTCTGGATTCCCTATCGTTTTTGGCGTCAGGGTGGCAGCTTCGGTCAAGTCCGCTGGGTAAGCGGTCGCCTGAAGTCTGGCCAAGTGGTGGTAACCGTGTCCAGATTGCTCAAGTTTGCAATGTCTTGCGATGACGTTTGGTCATGGCCTGGTGCTTCCCGGCGGTGACCTGCTGCATTGATCGGAGAGCAGATCGGCCCGGGCCATCAGGTTGATGCATAGAATAGGGAAAGCAGCGTAGTGATTCCACTCATAAATTGCGAATATATTGTTTATTTTTGACGCTTTTAACCATTACATGTATATTAAATAGTGTATTTAACCACAACAAAGCATTTTACCGAGATATTACATGGATCTGGACAAGCTCGACCGCCGCATTTTGCGCGAATTACAGCTGGATGGCAGTATCACCAACGCCGAGCTGGCCGAGCGCGTGGGCCTGTCAGCGACACCGTGCGCCCGACGTGTCAAACGTATGCAGGAAGAAGGTCTTATCCAGGGCCAGGTGATTGTTCTCAACCCTTCACACCTGGGTCTCAAACTCAGCGCCCTGGTGCAGGTGAGCATGGACCGGCATACACCGGATCGCTTTGAGCGTTTTGAAGCCGAGATCCGCAAACATCCTGAAGTGACCGAATGCCTGCTGATCACCGGCCAGTCCGCCGACTATCAGCTCAAGGTGATTGTGCCGGATATGGATGACTATCAGGAATTCCTGCTGAACACGCTGACCCGGATCGAAGGCGTGGCCGACGTGCATTCAAGTTTTATCCTGCGCAAAGTGCTGGACACCACGGCACTGCCGCTCCACCACCTGCCGTAAAGGATACTTGAACGGTTAAAAAAAGTGTTTCACCTTGTCTTTGTAGGAGCGGCTCATTTTCAGCGAGGTGCCACAACTTAGCGTCAGATGAAACTCTCCGTTAATGTGCGACGACACTTTCTCTACCCTGTCCAGATTGACAATGGTTGATCTGTGCACACGCTGAAACAGCGATGAATCAAGCTGGGACTCCAGCTCTTTCATGGTAGTGCGCATGATATGCGTGTCACCTTTGACGTGCACACACATATAGTCACCCGCTGCATCAATCCAGTCGATATCGCGTATGGGCACAAACGTCGTGGCGGCTCCATCCTTGATGGCCAGTTTCTCACAGGTTTCGACCGGGTTTTGACCGCTGCGCAGTAACTCCGCCACAGCCTGCTCGGACTTGCCGGTCAGGCTGATAACGATATCCAGCAACAGCTTCTTCTCATCTTGGCCACGGTCGCTCTGCATACGCTGGCGCGCTTTGGCCACCGCCAGCTCGAGGCGTTCCAGCTCAATGGGTTTGAGCAGATAGTCCACCGCGTGGATCTCAAAGGCATTGACCGCGTATTCATCGTAGGCCGTGACAAAGATAATCAGCGGCATGTTGTCCTGCTGCAGTCTTTCAACCACCTCAAAACCTGTCATGCCGGGCATCTGTATATCCAGGAACACCAGATCCGGCGTCAGTTCGGCAATGGCCTGCAGTGCTTCACGGCCGTTCTGGCAATCCCGCAACACCTCGACATTCTCCAGTCCCTGCAAGCGCAGCGCCAACCCCTGGCGGGCCAGTGCCTCATCATCAACAACAATGGCTCGAATTGTCTGCTTTGAATCATCTTGTTTCATAAGGAATCATTACCATGACCTGAAAACCCCTGGGCTCGCGCTCTGACAGCACGAGACTGTGGGCATCTCCGTAAATTTCCTGCAGTCGGTCCCGGATATTCTTCAACCCCACACCAATCGAGGTCGGGTGACTGACAGAACCTGGGCCGTCATCGGCCACTGTAATACAAAGCTGGTTATTATCGCACTTGCGGGCGCTGATCCAGATGGTACCGCCCTCTTCGCTGCGAGCAATTGCGTGTTTTATCGAATTCTCCACAAGCGGTTGCAGAATCATACTGGGCACCAGCGCCCTTTCAGTATCGGGTGCCAGGTCAACGTTGATACCCAGGCGCTCCTCGAACCGGACCTTCTCAATATCCAGATAGAGATTCAGTGAGCCCAGCTCATGATCCAGGTCTACCTTGTCCAGAGGATCATGTTCCAGCGAATAACGCAGAAACTTGCTAAGCCGGGTGACCATATTATTGGCCTGATCGGTTGACTGAACCAGAATCAGAGTGGAGATGGCGTTCAGGGTATTGAAAAGAAAGTGCGGATTCAACTGATACCGCAGCATGCGCAATTGCGCTTCGTGCGCCAATGCTTCAGAGCGAAGACTTTTTTCCTTTTCATGCTGAAATAACTGATAGTACTTGATACAGAAATACAGCACGCTCCATATCAGCAGAATGGACATCGAGATAGGCACCATGCTGGTAAAGCTCACCCAGCCATACCCCGTCAGATCGACACTGGCACCAAATTCAGAATCGGTAATCAGTACTTTTAACGGGCGCCAGGTCTGGGAGGCGATCCAGCATCCCAGCACCACCGCAACAATCCGCAGGAATACCATCTGTTCCCACACGGCGCGATACAGATAGCGCAGCCCGGTGGTCAGGATCATGCCTATGACAGCATCAAGCATGAATACGCTGATGCGCTCCAGCATGTATTCGGCCGGAACAAACGTCAGGTCGCGCAGCACCAGCAAGACCACCCAGGTGCCCCAGCCCAGAAGCTGGAACAACCAGAATTGCACTTCCCTGTGTATGGTCTGTGTGCGGCTGCTCATGGCTTGCTACATTTATACGTCCCTTACGGCAGCAGGTGCGCGACACCGTCGCGCTCTTCGCCCAGTTCTTTCTCGGTTTTGCTCATCAGGTCGCGGCTGAAGTCGTTGATGTCGAGTCCCTGCACAATGGTGTACTGGCCATTTTCACAGGTTACCGGGAACGAATAGATCAGCCCTTCGGCGATACCGTAGCTGCCGTCACTGTGAATACCCATGCTGACGATCTTGCCGTGGGTGCCCAATGCCCAGTCACGCATGTGTTCGATGGCGGCATTGGCAGCCGAGGCAGCGCTGGACAAACCACGCGCCTTGATGATGGCGGCACCACGTTGCTGCACGTTGGGGATGAATGTGCTGGTCAGCCAGTCCTGATCAACCAGGTCGGTGGCTTTCTGGCCGGCAACGGTTGCGTGATGTACATCCGGGTATTGTGTCGCCGAATGGTTACCCCAGATGATCATGCCGTCAACATCGGTGCTGTGCTTACCGGTTTTATCGGCCAACTGCGCGATGGCGCGGTTGTGATCCAGACGGGTCATCGCAGTAAACTGGCCGGGTTTCAGGTCCGGTGCATTGCGATAGGCAATCAGCGCATTGGTGTTGGCCGGGTTGCCGACGACCAGCACTTTTACATCCCGGCTGGCGTGATCGTTGATGGCTTTGCCCTGTACTGAGAAAATGGCGGCATTGGCGGCCAGCAGATCCTTACGCTCCATGCCCGGACCGCGGGGACGTGCACCCACCAGCAGGCAGTAATCGGCGTCTTTGAAGGCTACATTGGGGTCGTCGCTCTGGACGATGCCCTGCACCAGCGGGAACGCGCAATCTTCCAGTTCCATGACCACGCCTTTCAATGCCTCCAGGGCGGGCGTGATTTCCAGCAGCTGCAGGATAACGGGCTGGTCTTTGCCCAGCATTTCACCTGATGCGATTCTGAACAACAATGAATAACTGATTTGCCCTGCTGCCCCGGTGACAGCGACGCGAACGGGTGATTTTGCCATGATAAAACCCTTATAAAGTCTAAGTTGGTGGTTATGCGTGGATAATTTAGGGGCCAGAGTATACCACTACCGGATAAACATGGCATCGCCATAGCTGAAGAAGCGGTAGCGCTGATCTATGGCCTGCTGATACGCGGCCATGACATGCTCACGTCCGGCAAACGCGCTGATCAGCATCATCAGCGTTGAACGCGGCAGGTGGAAGTTGGTAATCATGGCATCCACCACCTGGAACTGATAGCCCGGATAGATGAATATATCGGTTTCACCTTCATAGGGCTGAATCGCAGCCTCCGCGGTATCGCCGACCTTCATGGCCGCAGACTCCAGACTTCGGACCGACGTTGTCCCCACCGCGATCACGCGTCCTCCGCGCTGACGGCAGGCTTCCACCTGGGCGCACACCGGCGCCGACACCTGTATCCATTCGCTGTGCATTTTGTGGTCCTGCACGTCATCAACGCGCACCGGCTGAAAGGTGCCAGAACCGACATGCAGAGTCACAAATGCCATTTCAACCGATTTCTCGCGCAGCTCATTGAGCAGGGTTTCATCAAAGTGCAGGCCAGCGGTGGGCGCCGCCACCGCGCCGGGATTCCGGGCATACACGGTCTGATAGCGGCTCTGATCCAGGGATTCATCCTGTCGATCGATATAGGTGGGCAGCGGCATGTGGCCCACCCTGGTGAGCGCATCAAGCAACGGCTCTTCGCAGAAGAAGCGCAAGTGGAAGAAACTGTCCTTGCGACCCAGGATCTCGGCTTCCAGAACATATTCACCGCACGGAGAACTCAGCGACAGGTGTAAACCGACTCGTCGTGCATTGCTGGCCTTGACATGCGCAATGGCCTCGTTGGCAGACATCAGGCGCTCGATCAGTACTTCCACCAGGCCACCGGTATCGCTGCGTTTACCCAGCAACCTGGCAGGCAGGACCCGGGTATCATTAAACACCAGCAAGTCACGGGCAGTGATCATCTGCGCGAGATCACTGAAAACATGATGCGAGACCGCACCGGTGCTGCGATCCAGGCACAGCAAACGGCTGCTGCTGCGACTGGCCAGCGGATAATGGGCGATCAGCTGTTCGGGCAGCTGGTAGTCAAAGTCGGATAATTTCATAAGGCGGGCAAGTTTGCCCGAAAGCGGGCAATTGGTCTACCGCTACGTCAGCCATTACTGCGCCTGCAGGAAATCCAGCGCCAGGGCCGTCATGGCCTGCACCCCCACTGGCAAGGCCCTCTCATCGGCGTAAAAGTAAGGCGAATGATTGGGAAAAACCATGTCAGGGTCATCTGCCGCGATGCCCAGAAAGAAAAACATGCCCGGCACTTCGTTGGCATAATAGGAAAAATCTTCGGCACCGGTAATCAGCGGAGACTCCATCAGCCGGTCTCCGACCACACGCTGAAGCGTCGGTTGCATGGCCCGTGTCAACGCCGGGTCATTGGCGGTCACCGGATACCCCAGATTGATCGTCACCTCTGCGGTAGCGCCGGCACTGGCGGCGATCTGCTGCGCAGTGCGAGTTACCCGTTCGTGGATCTGTGTTCTGGTGTCAGCATCAAAGGTTCGCAAGGTGCCGATCATTTCCACGGAGTCGGGGATGATATTGCTGCGCAGCCCGCCGTTGATGGCCCCTACGGTGACAATTGACGGGGTCGTTGTCGCGTTGAGCTGCCGACTGGGAATGGTTTGCAGGCCCATGACAATCTGCGACGCCACCACAATCGGATCGATACCGGCCCAGGGTGCAGCGCCATGGGTCTGTTGCCCCTGCACCTTGATGGTAAAGGAGTCACTGGAGGCCATGGTGCCACCCTCGCGGACAGCAATGACACCCGCCGGTATGGGCCAGACATGCAGACCAAACACGGCATCCGGTCGCAGGTCGGCAAAGATGCCTTCTGCCAGCATCAGTTCGGCACCACCCTCCTCGCCTTCGGGCGCACCTTCCTCGGCTGGCTGAAAAATAAACATGACAGTGCCGGCCAGCTCGTCCCGCATGCCCGCCAGCACGCTGGCTGACCCCATCAATATGGCCATGTGGTTGTCGTGTCCGCATGCATGCATGACCCCGACATCCTGCCCGTTGTACTCGGTGCGCACCTGAGAGGCAAACGGCAGGTCGACTCGCTCTTCAACCGGCAAGGCATCCATGTCGGCACGCAGCGCCACGGTCGGGCCAGGCCTGCCGCCACGCAGAATGCCGACCACACCAGTGTGGGCGATGCCGGTCTCTACCTCCATGCCCAGGGCTTCCAGGTGCTCGGCGATAATGGCCGATGTGCGAAACTCACGATTGCCCAGCTCTGGATGTTGATGGAAATCGCGGCGCCACGCCACCACCTGCGGCATCACGCCGTCCACTTGCTGCTGCACGGTTTCCGGCAACGCCGGCTGCGGGGCCTGGGCCATGGCAACTTGCGACATCAACACCGTCACGGCACCGACTAAAAACATGTTTTTCATGGCATGGCTCCTTGTTTGGGGGCAATCGTTTGCCGGGGCGATCTGGCTATGAGTCCGAGGATAGCGTGGAGCGCACCCTGAATGCCAGCAATCCGCAGGATTATCAGATTGTCCCCGTTGCCAGCCGTCGCAATGTTGTTATAATGGCGCCCTTCTGCAATAGCGCACTTCCTGCCGGAGTGGTGAAATTGGTAGACACGCCGGATTCAAAATCCGGTGCTAGTGATAGCGTGCCGGTTCAAGTCCGGCCTCCGGTACCATTAAGTTCGACATTACACACCGCGTGACACGCAGCAACGCCGAGTCACTGCGCCTGTCATGCATCCTGCAAATCCAGGCACAAATGCCCCAAGTCTTGATTTAGCGCATAATTGCGTCCGTTAACCGGGTGTAACCTGAACTGAGTCCGTGCAAAACGCTCTGCAGGCAGACTGCCGCGTCAATATGCCACATAGCGGATGGCATTACGTTGCCGGATAATCAGGTCATTATTCGCGAGTCAAAACCGGAAGGAAGCAACCATGAAAAACACACTGAGATTGACATTGATCAGCGTCCTGTTGCTGTTTACCACGAGCGCCATGGCTGATGACTGGTTAAAAACCATGAAGGACTTTGAGCTGACCGATCACATGGGCGTCAGCCACACCATGACGGAATACGCCGACAACGATTTTATTGTCGTGTACATTCATGGCTCCGGATGCCCTATTGCACGTCTGTCAGTGCCAACGTTCCTGTCCATCCGGGATGACTATCAAGACCAGAACATCAGCTTTCTGATGTTGAACTCCTTCATACAGGATGACATCCCGCGGATTCGCAAGGAAGCGGCAGATTTCAAGATCGACTTTCCCATTCTGAAAGACGCCGATCAGTCCGTTGCTCGCTCCATGGGGGTGGAAAGAACTGCTGAAGTGTTCATTGTCAATCCGCGCACCGGCGACATCGTGTTTCGCGGCCCTATCGATGATTCACTGGGTTATGAAACCCAGCGCATCAATACCAATCATAACTACCTGCGCGATGCGCTGGACGCGGTGATGGCGGGGGAAGCCATCAACATGAACGAAATTCCCGATTCCAAGGGCTGCCTGGTCGGCTTTTTCCTGAGCTGATGCTCCGCCTGCACGAGGCCGTCAACGATGAAAACTCAAACGCCAGCCACCGCACTCTTGGCACTGTTGCTGTGCGGTCAAGGCTTGCATGCCGCCGAGCCTGTTGACGAGGCATGGCTGGCATTCAGTAACGCGCTGGGGCAACCGGCCCTGATCGGCGCCAATGCCGACCATGACCTGGCACTCACAGGCTATCGCCCTGTTGCCGGATTCAGTGCCAGCCATGTCGACGCCGATAAATTACGGCTGGGGTTTGACCTCTTTCACGAACGCCGGCTGTCGGCGGATAACTCGATTGGGTGCAACAGTTGCCACTCCGGCATGTTCGGGGGTACCGATGGCCGCAAGGTGTCGACGGGCGCGTTCGGTGTCAGCGGACACCTCAATGCACCGACAACCTTCAATGCCGCGATGAATTTTCGCCAGTTCTGGGACGGCCGCGCCGTTACCCTGACAGAGCAGGCACTGGGTCCGATCGAGAGCCCGATTGAAATGGCGCATGATCTCGACGCGGTCGTGCAATGGCTACAAGACGATAGTGACTACGCGGCCGAATTTGCCATCAGCTATCCCGACGGGGTCACCGCGCATAATGTCGGCGACGCGCTGGCCTACTTCCAGACCATGAACTTCACCCGAACAAACACGCCTTTCCTTCGTCACCTGGCCGGCGAAGACGGTCAGCTCAGCGACCAGGCCCAGCGGGGCTGGCAGCGTTTCGATGATCTGGGCTGCGCCAGTTGCCACAACGGTATCAATCTGGGCGGTAACTCCTACCAGCAACTGGGCTCGGCCAGCTCCTACTTTGTCGAACATCGGGTGGCCGGCATCAATGATAATGGTTTGTTTAATCGCAGTCTGCGTGACCAGGACAGGCATGTCTTCAAGGTGCCGACCTTGCATGGTATTGCCGAGACAGCACCGTACTTCCATGATGGCAGTATCGAGACACTGGAAGCAGCCATCGAAGAGATGGGTGAACACCAGCTGGGCCGCGTGTTGAGCCAACAGGACATAGATGACATCGCGGCGTTTCTGCAGTCCCTGAGTGGACGTGGCATGGGCATGATGATGGGTAATATGGGCATGGGCCGCGGCCAGGGCATGCAACGCGGCCAGGGAATGCGTCATGATCAAAACATGAGCCAGGGCATGGGTCGGGGCATGGGTCGGGGCATGGGACAAGGCATGGGACAGGGTCCGGGTATGCGACGCGGCCCGAGCATGCAACAGGGAACCAATAATGGCGCCAGCACTGCAATTGACACACCGGCGCCCGTCACCGCGGCAAACCATAGCAGGCCCGGGTCGCACGCTGACGACTACGACACCGCCATTGCCGCCGCGGCATCAGCGCAAGAAAAACTGCTGGCTGAAATGGCCCGTATTGATGTCGGCGACGTCGCGCACTACGACTTCCTGCAATTCGAACACCTGGAATTGCTGCGCCACGCACGCGCACTGCACCACCCACCGGCGGCGCTGGATGATGCCACCCGCGCGCAATTGACCAGCACGGCCCAACACCTGCTGACGCAAACCAATGATCTTGAATGGGTAATTTCGGATTTTCTGCGAGCGCACGCGATGGCGATGGTCATGCAGTCCCATATTGATGAGCCGGCATCCAACAGTACCCTGTCAGGCCCCGGCGAACCGGCGCAGCGCCTCAAAGACTACCGGCAAAACGCACGTGAGATGATGACTGCCATGGCGCGGTCAAGCATCAGCACGATTGTTCAGCAGCTTGCCGACAATGTCGCCACGGCGCGCTGACGTCCAGCGCGCCGCCGTGTCCAGTCAATCACAGTGCTGAGTGATCGAGACGTTGTCTGTGTCAAGCATCTTGGGCCGCGCCAATAACCACTCCACGACTTTTTCCGGGAACACCGACGAGATCTGGGGTATGTGCGCGCCGTCAGCAATTGTCCACAATTCCGCTGATCCACCCGGCTGACAACCGTCGTTGAAACGGGTCACCGTGGTTTCCAGACCGTCCAGGCTGCTATCCAGATCCAGGGTGGCCGTGACCACGCCGTCGACCGAGCAGCCATTGTAACCGGCCCAACGTGTCACGGTTTCTTCTGCACTGGGGTACACATTGCCCTGTATGTCACCGCCGTCGTAAGCGATGGTGCCATCGGCCGTGCCGTGGATCTGCAGAATGTGAACCGGGTTGGCGGGCGCCCCTTGGGCTACCGTGGCCTCTGCGCCTGCCAGACTGGCGATACCGGCAATCACATTTGAGTATGCATGCGCTGTCCGGTATGACATAAAGCCGCCGTTGGAGTGACCAATCAGATACACCCGGCGCTCATCGATCTGATACCCTGCCTTGACAGTATTGATGATATTCAGCACATACGCCGCATCATCAAGATCACTCGCATAGAAATTGCAGCAGGCATCGGATGCGTTCCAGAACCGGGCATTGCGACCCTGCGTCTCCTGGGTGCCATCGGGGGTGGCCAGAATAAAGCCATAACGATTGACCAGTTCGCCTATCCGCATATAGTCATTCTGCTGGACGCCGTTCGACCCATAACCATGCAGCAGTACGATCAGTGGTGCCGGGGCATTGGCCTGATAGTCATCGGGCACCAGCAGCGGAATGTCACCTCGCCCGGCATCTATCTGGGTAGTGTGCTGGGCAATGGCAAAAGGCGAACACAAAAAAAGCAACAAAAGCATCGTACGCATAACAAATCCTCGAGTATTTAAACGCATTTCAAAAATGTAGCATCAATCATAAATCCGGCTCAGGTTTGTGGCTCAGGCTTGTGGCCCAGGTTTATGGCCCAGGTCAATGGCACAGCCATATCGCTCGATAAACGCCGCCGGCATGCGCTTGGGCCTGCCGGTTGTCAAGGCAATACAGACAAACGTGCTTTGCGCCCGCAACAGTGTTTGTCGGTCTGCGACGCGGCAGATCTGAAACTCACGTGTCAGGCGCAGTCTGTTGTCCGATTGTACGATCCAGGTGCCAACTTCCAGCTGATCATTGAGGTAAGCGGCTGCCAGGTAATCGATCTCGTGACGCAACACCACCATTGCCCTGTCAAGTTGACGATACGCCATCAGATCCAGGCCCAGAGCCGCCGAATGCTGCCAGGCGCAGCGTTCCAGCCAGCGTACATACACCGCGTTGTTGGTATGCCCAAGTTCATCTATATCTTCCGGGCCCACGACAATACTCAGCGTGTGTGGCGCAGGTCTGTCCCATGTCAGCACAACCACCTCCCCTGACTCACCCTGTCAGCGCCTTTCCCTATTGCTCCAGAGGCTGACTGGAGTAACGCTCGTAGTAGCGCTGATACAGTTCCTGCTGGGTACCAAACAGATCGATAAGCCGGCCCTGTACAAAAGCCTCCTGAACCTGGCTGGTACGCATGTCAAGCGCGTCACCCAACGAGACAAAGAAGGTTGCATTTTTGCCCACCTCCAGCGTGCCCACCCGATCATCGACGCCAAGAATTTCGGCATTGTGCTTGGTGACCATGGACAGCGCTGTCTCCCTGTCCAATCCGTAAGCGGCAGCGGTCCCTGCAAAAAACGGCAGATTGCGCTGGGAATCCAACGCTGTTTCTCCACCGCCGATACCCACCAGAATACCGGCCTCATGCAACTGGAATGGTACTTTGTAGGGTTCATCGACGTCGTACCAGTCTCTGCCTGGCAGGGAATGCACGGACTCATACACCACTGCCACAGATTCACTCAACAACAGATCCCTGACCTTCATGGCATCGCGCCCACCGACCAGAACCAGGTCCTGTACGCCATAACCGCTGGCGAACTGGACACTGCTGACGATGGTACGCGCATCATTGGCATGTAGAAAAAGCTTGGCATCACCGGTGAACAGCGGCGCCATCGCCTGCAGATTGAGATTGAGCGGCTCACCGGTATAGCTGATCGCGTTCTGGAACAATGTATGCAGCAACTGAACCTGGTGCGCATAGTCTTCATTGTCCACCGTTTCGAATTGGCCGGTTATCTCATTGCGCTGGCGGCGGGTTCGCGATGGCCAATGCATGTGCATGGCGCCATCTTCCGCCAGCAGCGCATCCTCCCAATTCCAGCCATCCAGGTTCATGACACTGGAGCGGCCTGAAATGAGCCCACCCTGGGGGGCTATCTGGGCGGTCAGAATACCATTGAAGCGGAACGTCGGAATCAGTTCCGAATCCGTGTTGTAGGCGATCGCCGAGCGCACACTGGCATTGATATCGCCTTCTTCAACGACATCATTGGTCGCACGCAGATTGGCAATTTCGGACAGACCCAACGTCGAATTGGGCAATACGAATCCGGGATAAATATGTGCCCCCTGTACATCAATCAACTGATGACTGAAAAAGTCAGGCCGACTGGCATCCGTACCGACATAGGTAATCACACCCTCATCGAAGGCCAGTACACCGTCATTGATCACCGTGCCGTCACCGACATGGATAACCGCGCCGGTGATCACGATCGGTTCACTCTGTTCTTCTGCCGGCGTCGGGACAATTGCCTGCGACAGCGGAAGCGCCAGGCACAGCGCGGCGCACAACATGATGCTGATACTGTTTTTCATGTGTTTACTCCCCTGCACTGATAATGGCGGCGATGATACGTGCCCGTTCATCGGCAATTGTCTGCCGCAATTGCTGATCACGCGCCCGGTCGAAATAAGGTACGCCATCTACCCAGGTAGTTTGTGCCTGCGCGTAAACCGATAGCGGATGTTCATCCCACAGCACGAGATCCGCATCCTTGCCTTCGCGAATACTGCCCATGCGATCATCCAGATGCAACAATTTGGCAGGGTTCAGTGTGATCATTTTCAGCGCGTCGGACTCACTGACGTTGCCATACTTGACCATTTTGCCGGCCTCCTGATTCAGCCGCCGTGACATTTCAGCATCGTCCGAATTAAGGGCGACCACGACACCGGCCTGCTGCATCAGCGCAGCATTGTAGGGTATGGCGTAGCGCACCTCCCATTTGAAGGCCCACCAGTCGGAGAATGTGGAACCCCCGGCACCATGTGCTGCCATTTTGTCGGCAACCTTGTAGCCTTCCAGGATGTGGGTGAAGGTATTGATGTTGAAACCAAAGCTTTCCGCCATCTGCATCATCATGTTGATTTCAGACTGCACATAGGAATGATTGGTGACATATCGCTCACCCTTGAGGATCTCCAGCATGGTCTCATGTACCAGGTCGCGGCGCGGCATCACCGCATTGCGTCGCTGTGCATTGGACAGGGCGTTATAGGCATTCCAGCGTTGCTCGTACGCCTGCGCCTGCGTGAAGGCGTTGACGTAGACCTGTTCTACACCCATACGGGTTTGCGGGTAGCGAATTGAGGCAGGATTGGTGCTGCGCTTGACGTTTTCACCCAGCGCAAACTTGATGAACCTGGGCGCATCTGCGATCTGCAGACCGTCGGGCGCCATGCCCCAGCGCAACTTGATGATGGACGACTGCCCGCCAATCGGATTGGCTGAACCGTGCAATTGCTGCGCCGCCACCACGCCGCCAGCCAGGTTACGATAGATGTTCACATCTTCAGAGTTCACCACATCCTGCATTCGCACCATACTGGAGTTGGTGGCGATCTCATTGATATTGAACAGCGCGATGTGGGTGTGCTCGTCGATAATACCGGGTGTCAGGTGTTTACCCGTCCCGTCAACCTCAATGGCGTTGCCGGCAGACAAATTGTTGCCTACTGCGGCAATGCGGCCGTCACGAACCAGTACATCGGTCACCAGCGTGCCCATGTCTTCATTGGTCCAGACCGTTGCATGACGAATCACCATATCCTGCTGTCCGGGAAGTGCTTCGGCACCATAGGCGGCAAACGGATACAGCACCGGCGATGGCAGCGCCACCGGTTCGGATGTCGCGTCGGTTTGCGCGGTTGCAGCGTCAGTTGCAAGTGGCCCGGTGCGTTGTAATTGCCAGTCGACCCTGCCACCTGATGCGTTCTGTCCGCTCCCCCGCCAGCCATCATCTGCTGGCCAGCCGCTCAAACGCATGGGGCCGGCATCCGCATCAGCCCGAACCGTCAGGTTGATCAGTTCAGCGCTGATATTGGCGTCAACGGATGCGCCTTCCACGAGGTCACCATTGCCGTCCAGCACTGTCAAACTGGCGCGATCACGGTCAAAGTCCAGAGCCACCGAAAGCGCCTGATTACCCGCTGTCAGCGTGTACTGTCCTCGCCGGTCATCCATACCGGTGTTGAGCACAAAGCGCTCTCCACGTACCCAGTTCTCCAGCAGCTGCGTATCTTCCTCGAACAGCGGGCCCGAGGTAATCAGCATGTTCGCCAACGCCCCCTCTCGCAGATGCCCCAGCTGATCGTCCACTCCCAGTATTCGCGCCGGTACCGTCGTCATTGCGGCGATGGCAGTGGCCTCCGGCAAGCCATTGCCCACCGCCATGCGCAGATTGTTCCAGAAGTCATCTCCGGCACCGTCGCTGGTAATGGCAAACTCGATACCCGCTTCAGCGAGCAGGCGCAGGTTGAACGGCGCCAGCTCCCAGTGCTTCAGTTCTGCGAACGACACGTCATCGGCAACAAATGGATCGGCCACGTCCGGTGCATCCGGGTAATTGACCGGCACAATCAACTGCGCACCCGTCTCAGCAAGTTTTTCCGACTGCTGATACGCATCGGTGCCCACATGGATGACATAACGGGTCGCAAACTCCTGTGCAACACCCTGCATGGTCAAGGCCTGATGCCAATTGTCAACGGTCATCACCTGCGGCAGGCTTTGGGCGCGTATCCATCCGGACAGTGACTCATCAACAAACGGGGGCTGTTCATGGGCGGCAAACCACAGAGCATCAAGGTAGGTCTGCCGCAGCAGGGCGACCGCACCCATTAGGGATACCGGTACGGTTTGCCGGGAACTGCCCTTGTCCAATGAATAGTGGGCCGCCGCATCCGCCATCACAACCGCCTCATTGGCGTTATGGTTGCCCAATGTCACCAGTGCCGAGGTGCCGCGGGCAATGCCGTCGGCATGATGACTGAGCACAGAGCTGAAGCCTCGTTTACGCAACGCGTCGCTGCCATCAGCATCCGGTGCAAAGCGTTCCACCGCACGGTAATGTGAGCGAATGGCATCATTGGCATTGTAGACACCGGCGCTGGACTGGAGTACCTCCGCGCCGCCGCCCTGAGCTGGCCGAGCCGGTTCAGGTACCCCGTAGCCGGACACCATGTCGATGAGGCCCGGGTAGATGGTTTTGCCAGTCATGTCCAGGACAAAATAATCCCCGGCGGGCTCGCTGCCGGTGACAACATCGACGACGCGTCCCTCGCGGACCAGCACCGTGGCATCGTCCTGATACCCTTCACCGGGCACATAGACGGTGGCCCCGGTCAGGGCGAGCGCATCACGCCGGATGTCCGCGATGCCGTTTGGTGTTGCCGTTTCCTGAGCCAGTACGGGCGACACCAATATGATGGCGGCCAACCAACCTGTAAAAAAGCGCATAACTGTTTTCCTCGGCGTTGATTCAACTCACTGTGGTTGTTTTACCCTGTCTGGCACCTGTCCGTCGTTGCGGTTGTCGTTCCGCCGGTCAGGCCCGTCACCGTGCTCATCGCGAGGCGTACCGGCGCAACTTTCGCCGGTGTACATTCCCGCCAGAAAAGCCTCCAGCGCCCGCACAAACCGGCCCCAGCGGCCTTGCGAACCAAAGGTCTTGCGGTCTGGCGCCAGATTGAGCTCGGTCAGGCCCAGACGTTTGCCATTCAGCAACGTCTTACGGGCTCCCTCATGCGGGTTGGGCGGCATAAAACCTCATCGGAACACTGATCAGTAGCCCGATAGTATCGGAAAGTACGGTCAGGGAGTACAATTAGTGCCATCAGGAGAAAACATAATGCGATCACTGCCCATTGGACGTCCTACTCCCACGCTGCTACTGATCCCGCTACTGGCGATATCCATGCTCGCAGCATGTTCTCCGAATGGCAACACACCGCTTGCAGACAACACTGCGCCCACGCCTACCAGCGACCAGCGCGATGTCACCAGCCCCACCAACGAGCAGGTTGCCGCCAACTTTGCCGCTGACAGTGAAGCGCTCATGCAGCGGATGCTGGCACGCGACCCGGCCTGGTCCATTTATGCCGGTCGTTATGATGACGCCGACCAGGTCACCATACCGGATGCGGCCCGCCGCGCCGATGACCTGGCATTTTCCGAAAACGAGCTGGCATGGCTGAATCGCATCGACCCGCAGATTCTGCCACCGGAACTGCGCATCGACCACGCCCTGCTGACCAACCGGCTGCAAGCCATGCGGTGGTATCTCACCGACTTCCGGGACTGGCAATGGAATCCGGCCAGCTACAACGTCGCCGGACCTATCGGGCTGATTCTTAACACGCCCTATGCACCTGAGGCGGACCGGCTTCGGACGGTCATGGCACGGCTGGCGCAAGTGCCTGCCTATTATCAGGCGGCGCGCAACAACATCAGCAACCCGACACGGGAGCACACCACACTGGCCATGGTGCAAAATCAAGGCACACTGAACCTGCTGGGCGACAGCCTGCGCGAACGGGTTGTGGCGTCAGGGCTGGAAACCGCCGAAAAAGAGCGCTTTGAACAACGTCGACAACTGGCCGTTGAGGCGATAACCGGGTTCATTGCCGAGTTGCAGACCATCAGCAACGATCTGGCCACCCATGACAACGCCCGACCCTTCCGTATCGGTGCTGAGCTGTATGAAGCCAAGTTTGCCTATGACATTCAATCAGGCTTTACCGCCAGAGAGCTTTACCAGCGTGCGGTTGCCGAAAAAAACCGGTTGCACAACGACATGGACAGTATTGCCGTGCAGCTGTGGGATGAGTATTTCCCCGACCGGCAGATGCCGGAGGACAGACTTGCGCGGATTGGACAACTCATCGATCATCTGTCAGACCAGCATGTCGCCCGCGAAAATTTCATCAGCGAAATTGAACGCCAGATCCCCCTGCTGACCGCCTTTGTCACTGAGCATGACCTGCTTGACCAGGATGCAACGCGGCCGCTCGTGGTTCGCGAAACACCGCAGTACATGCGTGGCGGTGGCGCCGGCGCATCGGTCAGTGCTCCCGGCCCGTTCAACCCGACGGCTGACACCTACTACAACGTCACGCCGCTGGACGAATACAGCGAGGAGCAGGCCGCCAGTTACCTGCGCGAGTACAACCAATGGGTTCTGCAGATCCTCAATATCCATGAAGCCATTCCCGGCCACTACACCCAGCTGGTGCACGGCAACAAATCAGCAGGCCTTATCAAAAGCCTGCTGCGCAATGGCGCCATGATCGAAGGCTGGGCGGTCTATTCCGAGCGCATGATGCTTGAAGAAGGCTGGGGTGAGCAGGCCCCGGAGATGTGGCTGATGTACGGCAAGTGGAACCTGCGAGTGGTCACCAATGCCATCATGGATTACGCCGTTCATGTGCTGAACATGACCGAACACGACGCCATGAACATGATGTTGCGCGAGGCCTTTCAGGAGCAAACGGAAGCCGAGAACAAATGGCGGCGTATCACATTGTCACAGGTACAACTGACCTCATATTTTACCGGCTATGCTGAAATTTATGACTTCCGTGAACGCCTGAAGGCAGACATGGGCGACGCATTTGATCTCAAGACATTCCATAACCGTTTTCTCGGCTACGGCAATGCACCGGTGCCTGCCATTATCGACATGATGCAACACAGCAACTGAGTCAGCGCGCGGGCAGCCTGGCCCGGGCGGTATCGTAAAATCAGTGATCTTCCTTGCCGGCCGGTCCGGTTAATACATGCAAAACCATCAGCGCGACCAGAGTCACACCCAGCGCCATCACATATTGCTGCAAACCGACACCCACGCCAATGGCGGCTGTGAATAACAGCGACGCCGCCGTCGTCAGTCCCAGCACAGCATCCTCGCGTGCGTGCTGGATGATGGTTCCGGCGCCTATGAATGCGACAGCCGTCACCAGAGCCTCAATAATACGAATCGGGTCGATTCTTAGCAGATCCTGATAACTTTCGTCACTGAAATGCTCAGCCATCAGATCTGCGATACCCAACAGCAACGCGGCAGCACCAGCGACCATCATGTGTGTCCGCAAGCCCGCTGGCCGGTTCCGGGCTTCCCGCTCGTAACCAATCAGGCCGCCCAGCAGCATGGCGAACACCACACTGCCCACGATACTCAGCTGCATGCGCCAATCACCCAGTAACGTCATAATCGCATCCTCTTCCGTGATTCGAATCCAACACCAGGGCCGAATCGTACCGATCGACACGAATTCGACCTTTCACCTGCCATTTTGTGGTTAAATGACGTCACTTTCAAATCAATCACTGGCCGACAACCGGGAGATGCCTTCTCTGCCATGGAACTTGTAGTTTTTGATCTCGACGGCACCCTGCTCAATGATGCCTCACAGATTTCCACGTTTACCCGTGAGACGCTCAGCCGGTTGACCCGCAGCGGCATCGCCTACACGGTGGCCACCGGCCGTACCCTGCATTCAGGACAGCAGATTATTGCTGACCACGGGTTTGTGCTGCCGCATGTCTATACCAACGGCGCCATCATCTGGGATCCGCGCGTGGAGTCCCTGTCGCTGAGCAGTTACCTGACGGTCAGCGAGGCAACACACGTTTTGCGCGCTGCCCTGAAGGAAAACATCAGCCCCTGGGTGAATACTGTGACAGAGGACAAGCAGCACTTTGTCTTCCACCCGGCATCGCTGAATGCAGTGGAAAAGAAACTGCTGGAGATGATCCGCAGTCGTGGTGGCGCGCAGATCCGGCCGCTGACCGAGTTGCCAGCTGATGCCCGCATTACCAACATCAGCATGCTGGGCAACGCCGACAGTATCGATACCATCAGAGCCAGCCTGGCCAACGAAGATCACCTGATCTCCTACGCGGGTGTGGCCATGGAGAGCAAGGACCTGAAATGGGTGGATTACCATCATAGCAGCGCCAGCAAAGGTGATGCCCTCAATGCGCTCCGACAGCAACTGAGCATCAGCAATCTGATCTGCTTTGGTGACAGCGACAACGACCTGAGCATGTTCCGTATCGCAGATGAGAGCTACGCGCCTGACAATGCCAAGGATTTTGTCAAAGCAGAAGCCACCGGTGTCATCGGCCACCACAATGACGATGGTATTGCACATTACCTGCGAGAGCGTTTTAATCTGTAACCGCTGTCAGTCCTGAGGCGGTAGCGACTGAAAAAACCGACACTTCACCTGAAAGGGACTCAACATGGAACTGGTTACGATTGTAGTGGTACTGGCATTATTGCAATACATGGTATTTGGCATTCTGGTCGGCAAGGCCCGCGGCACGTACAAAGTTGACGCGCCGGCCGTCACCGGCGACCCGATTTTTGAACGCTACTATCGGGTGCATATGAACACGCTGGAAAGTCTGGTGTTGTTCCTGCCTTCAATTTTTCTGTTCGCCATGTACGTCAATGCCGAGGTCGCAGCCGGTCTGGGCGTGGTTTTCATCATCGGACGCTATCTTTACCTGCGCGCCTATGTGAAAGACCCAAAGACCCGTGGACCGGGGTTTGCATTGACCATGCTGCTGACGATGGCGCTGGGCGCACTGATTGGTGCAGCCCTGAGTCTGCGCTGAGCGGGTGTCAACGATGAACGCTTCAGCCGGGGCGGATGCCCGTCGCAGCAGCCCCAGCGCGCTGCGCAACCGTGAACCCATCGCGCAGGTTCTGCAACGTTACCTGCCTGCAGACAGCCGGGTACTGGAAATCGCAGCAGGTACTGGTGAGCATGCGGTCTATCTTAGCGCGCAGCTGGCTGCCAGCAACTGGTGGCCGAGTGATCTCAATGCCGATGCCATGGACAGCATCAACGCCTGGCGCGAGGCTGCCGATACCACAGTTCTGCATCCGCCTCTGCAGCTCGATGTCAGCCATCCGATTGCACAGATCCAGCAGCGTCTAGGCAACGCAGAAGGCTCACCGGTCCGGTTTGACGCTATCGTGTGCATCAACATGGTTCATATCAGCCCCTGGCAGGCAACAGAAGGCTTGATGCGAGCAGCCGGAGCGCTTCTGGACGATAGCGGGCTGCTGTATCTGTACGGTCCCTATCAGCGCAATGGCCGGCATACGGCAGAGAGCAATGCCCGCTTTGATGAAGACTTGCGGGCGCGCGACCCGCAATGGGGTGTACGTCATCTTGAGGATGTCTGTGAGCTGGCGGCAAGACACAACCTCAGGTTGCTGGATGTGGTTGCCATGCCTGCCAACAACCTGAGTGTCATTCTGCAAAAAGCCGGTTCAGCAGAGCAGCGCAACAGTCACCATGACTGACACCGCCCGCTCTGGCGCCTGGTACCACAACAGCGGCCCCGGTGCGCTGGTGGCAGCCGCCTTTATAGGGCCGGGCACGGTCACAGTCTGCACGCTTGCCGGCGTCGAATTTGGTTATGATCTGCTGTGGGTCATGTTGCTGTCGGTGTTTGCCACGCTGGTGCTGCAGGAGATGTCTGCGCGCATTGGCATTGTGACCGGGCGCGGCCTCAGCCAGGTCATCCGCGAACAACTGCATGCCCAGCCGCTGGTAAAGTTTGTCGTGCTGATGCTGATACTGTCTGCCATTGTGGTCGGCAATGCCGCCTACGAGGCCGGCAACATCAGTGGTGGCCGCCTGGGGCTGGAAACACTGCTAGGCATTACCTCGACCGGCGGATCGCGCTGGCTAAGCCTGCTGATTGGTGTCATTGCGTTTGTCCTGCTGTTTGTTGGCAGCTACCGAATACTGGAGCGCGCATTGATCAGCATGGTGGTGCTGATGAGCCTGGCTTTTGTGCTGGCGGCGCTGTTGACACGGCCTGACGTCGGGGCGATCGCCCGGGGCCTGCTGGTGCCTTCCCTGAGTGACGCTAACCTGCTGACCATTGTCGGCCTGATTGGTACCACCGTGGTCCCTTACAACCTGTTCCTGCACGCATCACTGGTCAGCGAAAAATGGCACTCCACCGATGACCTGCATTACGCCAGGCGCGATACCCTGGTTGCAGTCAGCGTTGGCGGCCTGGTCTCCATGGCCATCATCGTTTGTGCGGCTGCCATCAATACTGCCGGCATCAATAATGCGGCTGACCTGGCACTGGGTCTGGAGCCGCTGTTTGGCAGCTTTGCCCGCACGTTTCTAAGCCTGGGTCTGTTTGCAGCCGGTATTACCTCTGCCATCACCGCGCCGCTGGCAGCTGCCTACGTGGTGCGTGGGTGCATGGGCTGGCCGGCAGACCTCAAACACAAGGGCTTCCGCCTGGTCTGGATGTCGATTCTGGCCATCGGCATCACATTCTCGTCACTGGGTATTAACCCGATCGACATCATACGCTTCGCTCAGGTTGCCAATGGACTGACATTGCCGGTGGTCGCGGCCATGCTGTTGTGGATCATGAACAGTCGGGCAGTACTGGGAAAACACGTCAACACAACATGGCATAATGTGCTCGGCGGCCTCATTCTGGTGGTCACGGTGGCACTGGGATTGCGGGCCATGATACTGGTCGCGGCCAGTCTCTGAACCACAGATACCCTTTCATAATCCCCCGGTTTGGCGGGCGGCGCGCTGCAACCCGTCTGCAGCCTGCAGCAACTTGGCCCTGAGCTTGGGTTCCATGTCAGCATGCAGGTGCAGAAACTGCTGAACTGTCTCAGCTGCCTGTGTCGAACTGTGCCCGTCAAGGGTCGCATTCAACCAGCGCAGCGGAAAAAATATATCACCTGTTTGCTGTATTTCTTCCAGTAACATGAGTGCCGGCATTATCAAGGGTATCGCGGCTTCAGCGCGTAGCGGATGGTGAACAAGCCGGGTGGCATCCAACACCCAGGATTCCTGTCGCCGATTGGCGGCATCAGCAAAGGACCGGAAATAATCGGCACGCTGCTCGGCGGACTGCGCCAGCGCCGGACGCACAAACCGAAAACGATCCAGCCGATCCGGATTGCTGATACGTTGCTGCTGCGCATCCAGGATTGCTTCCGCATCAGGCACGCCCTTGAGCGCCAGTGTTTCGGCGAGGTTAATAAATTGTTGTTCCTGTAACGGCAGTCCGGGGATATCCCGATGCCTGCGCCAGATGTCAGCCAGTAATTGCAAACCCGACTCGGTGGCAGTCACCTCAACCAGCGTATTAAAATAGGCTCCTTTTTGACCCGCGCTGTCGGCACCTGTCAACGCTTGCCACAACGTTACTTCCAGCGTTTCGGCGCGCAGCTCGCGCTGTTCGTCAGACAGGTAGCGCCACCAGATGTTGCGCATCAGTCCCAGCACCTGCTGCGCAATCAACGCGTCCTGCTCCCGGTGCACTGCGACCAGCAATGCCTCATAAAGATCAACAGCCGCGAGGCGGTCTTCGAGTAACTCTTCCCACAGGTGCTGCCAGACAATTGCCCGGTGCAGACCGGATGCCAGGCCATGAACATGGATCAGCAAATAGTGTCTACTGGCATCATCCAGCTCGAACCGGCCATACCCCACACCATCGGCACCGGCCAGGATAAAGTCCGGCCGTCCGGCGGCAGGCAATTCAACCCGTGCGCTGCGCTCGCGCAGTTCCGCAACAAAGGTCTGCACCTCACCATCGCGGCCTACTGCCAGCAGCACCGGTTGCTGCCAGTGAAGATCACGGGCCGCTACATCATCAACCTGGGACACCGTGATTCCGTTGTCGTGCCAGCGCGCCTGAATACGCGGCCGGCCCGCCTCCTCCACCCAGGCCTGACTCCAGGCGCGCAGATCCTCCTGACTCAAATCATCAAGCAGCTCGATCAGGTCGGGCCAACTGGCATTGGCCAACGCGTACCGCGACAGATACCGGCGCAGGCCTTGCCGCAATACATCCGCGCCTACCAGCGTCTCCAGTTGCTGCATGACCACCGGCGCCTTTTGGTAAATGATGGCACCATACAAAGAGCCCGCGTCGCGCAGATTATCCAGCTGCTGGCGCACAGGATTGGTACCGGCCGTTCGGTCAACCGCATACGCGGCCGGATGATGAGCCTGGAAAAAACGCAGATCCAGATCCAACTCCGGGAATGCCGGCCCGGCAATTTTGGCGGCCATGAAATTGGCAAACACCTCTTTCATCCACACATCATCAAACCAGCGCATGGTAACCAGATCACCAAACCACATGTGTGCCGTTTCATGCGCAATCAGACTGGCACGGCTCAGCGCCTGAGTCCGCGAAGCACTGGGATCAAGAAACAGGGATTCGGCGCGGTACCAGATGGCACCAGGATGCTCCATGCCTCCGAACTGAAAGGCGGGTATGGCAAAAAAATCAAATTTGCCAAACGGATAATCAATGGCAGTGTAGTCTTCCAGCCAGTCCATGGCGGTTACGTGCAGATCGAAGATCGCATCACGATTACGCGCCAATCGATCAGGATCGGTTTCCCGGTGATACAGGTTGTAAGTTCTGCCCCCGCGCTCTGCAGTCTCTACCTGCATATCACCCGCCGCAAACGCAAACAAATACGAGCTGATGGGCAGGGTTTCTGCGAACTGCAGCAGACTCATGCCCGAGGCTGCAGGATCGGGCTGTCGCGATTGCTCTTCGCCATTGGCCAAAGCACGCCATTGCGCGGGTATGCTTAGACGCAGCCGGTAACGAGCCTTGATATCAGGTTGTTCGAAAACCGGGAAGGCTGTCGAGGCGCGATCGGGTACAAACAGCGTATACATGAAATCGTCACGGCGATTCAGCGCGGTATCTGCACTGACAAAGTCGACGCCCAGCGTGTGAGACCCGGTCGCAAGCACCGCCGCCGGCAGCACAATATGATCGTTTATTACCTGATGGGTGACGGGCTGGTCATTAAACGTCACGGACAGAACGTGGTCGGCAGGCACGCGAAAATCCATGACCAAGGGCTGCGCGGCATCATTAAGCTCAAAATGCGCCACGAGCTTACCGGTAACCGGGGCATTGCGATCACCCGGAATGCTGAAATGCAGGTCGTAAACAACGTTGCTGACCACTGTCGCGCGCTGTTCCGCCAGTGTTCTTGCAACACCGGGTACCGGGACATCACCCGAGTGGCTAACGGAACCGGCGCAGGATTGGAAAGTAAGCGCCAATGCAATCACTAACAGTAGCTTGCCAGATGCCATGGCGCAGTCTCCGGGCCTGAATGCAGGCCGCAGAAAAACCGCATGAGAACGTGTTTTTCCGCAGCCTGCCGGTATTAGCGAAGACGATCAGCAACGCCTTCGACTGTCGTCAGCAGATCCTGGTAGCGTGACTGTGTTGCGCCCGTCCTGCCCATGACTTCGCCTTCCAGACCGCTCGCCAGAGCTGTCAGCCGGGTAGCCACTGCGGCACTGCTGCCGCCGCTGGCCAACGCCAACGCAGCATCGTCCAGGGCTGCGGTCAGAGACTGATCCTGCACCGCATCCAGCGCTCCCATCCTTCGCAGCTGATCCATGTAGGCTTTCGCGACGACCGGATCAGCAGGCCAGTCCAGCTGCCGCTGCTGCTGCGGGTTATGCAGGTTCTCTGATGCCGTCAGGGCGGCAGCAGCCAGCTCGTTTTCACTCAGGTAGTCGCTGGGTGTCAGTTGCAATACATCCAGACCACGCGCAATCTCGGTGCCATAAATGACGCCGTTGTACCAGTAGGCCGACCAGTAGCCGCCCATCACCAGCTCTTCCGAGTCAACCGGACCTCGGTCAAAAAAGGCGATCTCCACCGGATTGTCGGAATCCGTGAAGTCCATGACCGAGATGCCGCCCTGATACCAGGACTGGACAAAAATGTCGCGGCCCGGCACCGGTACCAGCGAACCATTGTGAGCTACGCAGTTTTCCTGATCAGATTGCGGTGCCGGCATTTTGTAGTGACTGCGGAATTCCAGCTGGCCATCAACGATATCGTAAATCGCGTTGGCGCCCCAGTTCTGAGGATCAAAGGCGCGGCAGCGCGCGCGCGAACCACCACCCCACTCATCGGTAAACAGCACCTTGGTGCCATCGTTGTTAAACGTGGCCGAATGCCAGTAGGCGAACCCGGTATCAACAACCTCGTCCAGACGCGTCGGGTTCATCGGATCGCTGATATCAAACAGGATGCCGTTCCCCGAGCACGCACCGGCGGCGATACCCAGCGCCGGGAATGCGGTAATGTCGTGGCAATGGTTGGTTTCATTGGTGTCCTGCGTGCCGGTACCATGGTCACCACCTTCCCAAAGCCCGGCAATGACACCGCTGCTCGGGTCAGCAAACACCTGTGGGCGACTGACAATGCGAGCATCTTCCGGGTTATCCAGCGGAATCTGCACGACTTCAATACGGAAACGCGCCGATTCAGCGTCTTCAAACGGCGACTCATTGACACAGCCTTCCAGCTCTTCACCCGGGCGCACATAGCTGGTGCCGGAAATGTATACCAGAATGTTATTGTCATCGTCCGGATCGGACACCACAGTGTGTGTGTGGGAGCCACGGCACGTCTGCACGGCAGCTACCTGAACCGGCATCGTGAAATCACTGACATCGAATATGCGGATACCCCGGAAGCGCTCGTCACTGACGCGCTCGGCCACACCGGTCAGCCCGCAGTCGAGACGCCCCCGGTTCTGCTCCACAGACATGATCAGCAAATTTCCGATGACCGAGACATCACCCTGCCCACCCGGGCACACCACCGAACTCATCAGTTGCGGGCTGGTGGGGTTGCTGATGTCGTAGGCATTGAAGCCATGGTAGTTGCCCGCGATCAGGACATCTTCGGCAAACGCAATATCGGTGTTGGCGAAGTCCAGCAGGCTGGGACGTGGTTCTGCATCTTCCTCATCTGACTCTTCACCGGCATCATTGATGCGGCTCATCGGCAGGCCCTGCGGATTGGCCGGGTCGTAGAAGCCTTCCGGTTTGGGCATGGCTGCCAGCAACTGCATATTCAGCGACGCCTGGCCGGCACTGTCGTAGCCGGCACTGAGATTGACGCGTGGATCAGGCGACAATGTCGCCAGCATCAATGTCATGCGCTCGATCTCGCTGGCCTGTTCAGTGGTGACTTCCGAGGTAAACTCGAACAATACCGGGTCCTGGGCGGAGCCGCCCTGCTCCAGCAGCGTTTCGACCATGGTAATGGCGCCCTGATGGTGCTTGATCATCAATTCCAGATACTGCGCGTCAAACTCGACCCCCTCGGCACCGGCCAGCTCGGCCATCTCCTCGTCCGTGATCATGCCGGGCATCATGTCAGTGTGCGAACCATGGGAGCCACCTCGCATCACATGATCAGCCATGGAACTGGTGGTGGGCTGCCCGCGATCGCGCAACCAGCCCTGCATGAAACTGATTTCATCTTCCTGTGACAGCGATATGCGCTGCCCCAGCTGCTCCATCTCGTCGCTCCGGGTGCGCTCTTCGAGCAGCGCGCTCATTTCCACGGCCTGGGCATGATGCGCAATCATGTCCTGCATGAATTTGACGTCCGCATCGCTGTAGCGCATACCGGCCAGATCCGATGCCTCTTCTGCCGTGATCTGCCGGCTACCCTGTCCGGGAGCGCCTGGTTGTACAATAGGAACCTGCGCATAACTTTCAGCAGCCATGAACAGGGCAATCGCGGTGGCGAGCGACACACGCGACGCCACACGGAACAGGTGAGCGGATGGTTTCGTCATTGGATTGTCTCCGGCGTTACAGTATTTCGGTTGGAATGACCCAAAGATTACAACGGTTGGCTCGCGGATGCCACTGATTACTCGGGGGTATAAGTCAAATGACCAACCCCGGGCAACACGAAATCGGTCAAGTATGCAAAATCAGGTTAAAATAGGGAATAAAGTGCACAAACCCCCTGTTTTGGGCTGGCAAGCGTTTATCTGCTGTGCCAGAATGCACTCGCTAAGCTGCTGATTTTAAACATTGGAGCGATTATATCTATGGCTGGAAACAAGGAAGACAAACCCAAAAAATTCTTTGGTTTTGAAGTTAGCGATACCATCAGTTATGTCGTCGTCGCGGTGCTGGCCATCATTTTCGTGCGCCAGGTCATGGCGCTGTTCTGACGCCAGCAGGTTGCTCTCAGCGTGACTGCATAACCCTCCTGTGCACGCGGCGCTGGCGCTGGCATGCCGGATCTGTTGTTCCATCCTCCCCGGCTATGCTAAATTACGTCCCCTTTTAATCGACCGCGTACGCTGGCACACCCGCGCCGGTAGCGAAGCGTGATCATTCAATCCAGACGCAAACCCGCCTCAGGCAACATCATTGACAGGAATTCATATGAGCCAATACAAAATCGCTTTGCTGGACGGTGACGGCATCGGCCCGGAAATCATGGAAGAAGCAGTCAAAGTGCTGAACCTGGTTGCCGAGCGCAACAATGTGACCTTCGACCTGATTCATACGCCGTTTGGCGCCAGTGCGTATTTTGAATGCGGCCATCCGTTTCCTGACGCCACCAAGAAAGTGTGTGATGAAGCCGACGCCATCCTCAAGGGCCCGATCGGCCTGAACCATGAGGAGTCACAGAAGATCCCGGTGGATATGCAACCCGAGCGCGGCGCACTGTTGCCGCTGCGTCGCCGCTACAACACCTACGCCAATTTCCGCCCGGTGTTTCTGCCTCAGGGGCTCGCGCACTTCTCACCACTGAAAAAAGAAATCATCGGCGACGGTATCGATATCATGATCATTCGTGAGCTCGTCGGCGGCCTGTACTTTGGTGAAAAGGAGGCAGGCACTACCGCTGAGGGTGTCCGTTATGTCAAGGAAACCCTGGAATATGACGAGAACCAGATTCGCCGTATTGCCATCGTCGCGTTTGACACTGCCATGAAACGCAAAAAGGTGCTGCACAACATCCACAAAAGCAACGTGCTGAAGTCCAGCGTGCTGTGGAATGAGGTAATGGCCGAGGTTGGCAGGGATTACCCCGAAGTGACCGTGGAAAATATTCTGGTCGACGCTGCCGCCACCTATTTGTGCCTGAACCCCGGCCGCTTTGATGTCATGGTCATGGAAAACATGTTTGGCGACATTCTCAGCGATCAGGGCGGCGGGATTCTGGGCTCACTGGGCCTGATGCCATCGGCTTGTCTGGGTGACGACAAAGCCTATTACGAACCATCACACGGTTCGGCGCCGGATATCGCTGGCAAAAATATCGCCAATCCCTACTCCATGATTGGTTCGGTCGCGATGATGCTGGAGATGAGTTTTGGCATGGATCAGGAATCGAAGAATGTCTGGCATGCCATGCAGAGCGTGTTTGCCGATGGCTACTCAACACCCGACCTGTCCAAGCCAGGCAGTGGTGTCAAAATGATCGATACCCGGGCCTTCGGCGACCGCGTCGTTGACGCCCTGCGCAAGATGCCCGTGCCAGCCTGACCGGCGCCCGCGCTTTCATCAGAACGGACGCGCGTCCTTGGGGAGCAACACGGTCTTGGTGCCGGACAGCTTTTCATGGATCGCGTCGTGATTGCTGTCCACGTACAGCCACAGGTATCCGAGACCGCCAAGCCAGAAGGCAGGCCAGGCAGCCATAAAGCGAATCAGCCCCTGCTGCCAGGCAATGGCGTTGTTATCAGTGCGCAACGCCTTGATTCGCCACGCGATCATGCCCAGCGTTTGTCCGGTTCGGCGCCAGAACCACAGATAGAAATACGCAGCTGACGTCACCATCATGATAAAATTCAGCCCCAGCAACACGGGGTGCGTGCGGACCTGACCGTCAACCAGCTCACTGGTGTTGTCGGCAAACAGACCGAAAATGAACAGCAGGATGAATCCCAGACACATCCACATCGCAAACACCAGGAACATGTCGTAAAGCAGTGCAGCCAGCCGGCGCAACAGGCCGGCTCGGGGCAGCAGAGCAATTTCTGCATCGGAGAGCAAACGTCGCTGGATTTTGTTTCTGGAACTCATCGGGGATTGGCACGGCTAGTAGACAGTGAAGCCGTCAGTATAACGTATTTGCCAGGCTGTTGCCGCTCAGAAAACCACCGGGGGCGAAGTGTCCTGCGGCTCATCGGGTGTCTGCTGGGCCTCACTCTGATCGGCACCCGAGCGTACCGACGCCGGGATATCGCCCAACAGTGCCCGCAGGCGCTCCAGGTCTTCGGTATTAGAGACAACTTCTTCTTCAGCCTCTGCCGGTTCCAGCATGCTGGCGCTGAACACCAGATTAAACGTGTAACGTGGATCCCGCATGCACAGGATGGTGAATGCCGTTTCATCGTTTTCACTGCGATACTCATTCAACCGCCCATAGAGCACCTCGGCACAATCGGGATCCTCAAGCGCCTTGTGCGCGGCGGCGAGCAGCAGACCGCGCATGCTCTCCTGGCTGGAAGGCAGCCACAGCCGATGCCGCTGAACTGTCCCGGTGCTGGATTGTGCTTCGGCTGCAAGCGCCGGGCCGCCGATCATGGATGACAGCAACAGTCCTGCAGCAAAAAAAACGCTCAAATGATTCATATACAACCTATCGACAATTGGCCGCCAAACTTGAATCAGCCGGCAGTCTTATGATGCCTGAAAGGATCTGGTAGAATCCAGCCCTTGATTCAATCGCTTCAGGATACCTCCCGGCATGAGTGCACAAGCAAGTGGCAGACAGGTCCAGCTACTGGATACCACCCTGCGAGATGGTGAACAGACCCAGGGCGTTTCATTCGCAGCCAAGGAAAAGCTGCAGATCGCCCGTGCCCTGCTGCAGTCACTAAAAGTTGACCGCATCGAAGTGGCCTCAGCACGGGTGTCCGAGGGCGAAAAAAAGGCTGTCGCCGACATCAATGCCTGGGCGGCCCAGGAAGGCTTGCTGGAGAAAGTCGAAGTACTGGGTTTTGTTGATCACACACTCAGTGTCAACTGGGTGCGTGATACCGGCGGCAAGGTCATCAATCTGCTTGCCAAGGGCAGTGAGAAACACTGCCGGGAACAACTCGGCCGCACGCTGGATGAGCATGTCAGTGATATCAGGCGCACTGTCGCCTACGCCCAGGAAAACGGCCTGCACGTCAACATGTACCTGGAAGACTGGTCCAATGGTTACAAGGACAGTCGCCAGTATGTGTTTGACCTGGTGGCAGGTGTGCAGGACTGCGGTATCGGTAATTTTATGCTGCCTGACACCCTCGGTGTCATGACGCCGGACGAAGTCTACACAGCACTGACCGACATGACCGGCCACTTTCCCGATTTACGGTTTGATTTTCACCCCCACAACGATTACGGACTGGCCACGGCCAATGTCATGGCGGCGGTCAAGGCCGGCATCGATACCATCCACTGCACCGTCAATTGCCTGGGCGAACGCGCCGGCAATGCGTCGCTGGCGGAAGTGGCCGTGGTATTGAAAGACAAGCTGGGCATCCGCCTGTCCATCGACGAGACCCGCATTGCCATGCTCAGCCGCATGGTGGAGAACTTCTCCGGCAAATGGATTGCGGCCAATACGCCCATCGTCGGCGCCGATGTATTCACGCAGACCGCCGGCATCCACGCCGACGGCGATCAGAAAGGCGGCCTCTACATCACCGCGCTGCGCCCTGAACGTTTCGCACGCAAGCGCACTTATGCACTGGGCAAAATGAGTGGCAAAGCATCGCTGGCCAACAACCTGGAAGAAATGGGCCTGGAGTTGAGCGATGAAGATCAGCGCAAGGTTTTGCAGGAAATCGTCAAACTGGGCGATTCCAAAGCACTGATCACGGCCGACGACCTGCCCTTCATCATTGCCGATGTGCTGGAGCGCCGCGAGTTTCGATATGTTGAGTTGCTTAACTGCTATATCAGCAGCGGCCTGGATGTTGACAGCACTGCCAGTATCCGCATCAGCATTCAGAACAAAGCCTATAACGCCTCCGGCTCGGGCAATGGCGGGTTCGCCGCATTCATCGACGCCATCAGCAAGATTCTCAAGAAACGTGATTTTGTCATGCCGGCGCTGCTGGATTACGAGGTGCACATTCCTCGCGGCGGCAACACCAATGCCCTGACTGAATGTATCATCACCTGGAAAATAGAGGATCGGGAACTGAAAACCCGAGGTGTTGATGCCAACCAGGTGCTGGCTGCCGTCAAGGCAACACTGCGCATGATCAATATGCGCATGCACAGCCTGATCCCCTGACGCGGAGGCTTACACGCGCCGCAGCAGGAACAGGCCAAACAGTGCACACAGGACAATAGGGGCCAGGACAGCCACAAATGGACTGATGCCATATAGAATGGTTGCCGGCCCCAGCGTGCGCTGGATGATGGTGAAGCCCAGACCGATGGCAATGGCGACAAACACCCTGAAGCCCATGGTCGCTTCGCGCAGTGGGCCAAACACAAACGATACCGCCAGCAGCACCAGGCTCAGCGTCGCCAGTGGTTGCAACAATTTTTTCCAGAACGCCAGATAATAGTTGCTGCTATCCAGGCCTTCACTGTCGAAATAGCGGGCAAACTGGTACAGCCCGCTGATGGACTGACGATCCGGACGTACCAATAGCACACTCAACAGCGACGGTGACATGTCCACGGACCAGCGCATTTCATCATGGTACTGTGCCTGCAATGCGTCTCCGCCAAAGCGCGTTTCGCGCACCCCCGTCAGACGCCAATAGGGTTCACCCACGTCATCCACATAATGGCCCTGCTCGGCAAAACTGCTGCGCAGCAATTCGCGCCGGTTACTCAGTTCGTAAACAGTGATGCCGAACAGCTCACGGCCGCCCGGTGCGATGGCATTGATATGGATATACTCGTTGCCGATTTTGCGCCAGTCACCCTGCGAACTGCTGATGGCCTGGCCACCGCTTTGTATCAGCGCCCGCTGACTCTGGGCAGTCTGCTGCAAAGTCGGCGCCACCCATTCGCCCAGCACCAGACTGAACACCATGACCCCCAGCACCGGTATCATGACCCAGCCCACCAGCACGGAGGTTTTAACACCGGAGGACTGCATCACCAGCAATTCCTGGCTTGAAGCCAGTATGCCCAGGCCGATCAGCGCGCCGCCCAGCGCTACAAACGGCAACAGCTCATACACACTGGTCGGCAGCGTTCGCAGCACATACACAATCGCATCCCAGGCGGTGTAGTAACGATTGGTATCTGCCAACTCTTCGGCAATGGTAAACACCAGGTCGATCATGGTGATCAACCCCAGCACCACCAACATGGAGAGCAGTACGGTTTTGGCCAGGTAACGGGCAAGCATTGGCATATCAGGCAATCCTCGCCAGCGCTGGTTTTCGGGGACGGTCACGCCACATCAGGGCAAAACCGGCGCCGATAAAAATGGTGTGTACCCACCACAGGCCAATGACCGGTGACAGGCTGCCGTCTTCCACTGCATCCCGCGACACCTGTAGCAACATGAAATACAGGCCATACAGCAACGCCGCGGGCACCAAGCGGGCAAAGCGACCCTGGCGCGGATCCACTTTGCTCAATGGCACAGCCAACAAGGTCAGCACCGGTATCAGCAGGATCACGGAAATGCGCCACTGCAGCTCCGCGACCAGTCCCGGGTCAGATGAACCGAGTAACGCGGTTGTGGGTAGCTCGGTGCCTCTCAGTACCGGGGCAATGGTGCTTTGTTCCGGCAGCAGAATGCCCTGTTCCTGAAACTCGGTGACACTGTAATCTGCCGCACCCGGGGTCCCATCGTAAAAATGCCCATTCTCCAGCAACATGAATCGGCGCCCACTGGCCTCATCAACGATGGGACGCGCCGATTCAGCCACCATGATCCGCAATCCTGATTCGCCCTGCGGCGGATTGGGATCGCGCAGCACCACAAAGGCATTGTTCAACTGACGCCCCACCGCTGTCTCCGACAGGGACTCGGCATAGGTCACACGCTGGCCACGATTGAAGGACTGGAACTGCCCCGAGACGATAAGGTCGATCTCGGTCAGTTCATCCTGCGATTGCCGCAACGTTTCGGTCTGCTGCAACCCCGCCGGGGCGGCATACAGGCTCAGCACTGCCATGGCACAGGCAAGCAACAGGCCCACCCCCATGGTCATGTTCAGCAGCTTTGCGCGGCTGAAGCCACAGGCGTGCAGGACCACCATTTCATTTTCGGCGTACATCCGGCCATAGGCCAGCAGCACCGCCAGAAAAAACGCAAACGGGACAATGATCAGCAGAAACTCGGGCAAACGGTATAACATCAACATCAACAGGATGTCGGTTGTCATCTTGCCGGCCACGGCATCAGCGAGGTATTGCAGAAATCTGGAGGTGAACGATACCACCAGCAGAATCACAGACACTGCCATGGTGACCTGTAGAAGTTGCTGGGTAAAGTACCGAAACAGAATCAATGGATAGCAGCCCGCTTATTCGTCCGACTCGCCTACCAGGCTGATGAAAGCCGGAGGCACCGCCGCGATCTTGTGTTTGTCGAAATCGAAAAAGACGACACCCTGTTTGGCGTTGCACACCACGCGGTCAAGCGCCGAATTGGTAATCTGGAAACAGATATCGCATCCGTACTTGTTGAACCGGCTGACGCCGACCTCGATCACCAGCACATCCTTGGCAAACGACTGCGAACGGTAGTCCACCGCCATGTCAGTTACTACCATGCCGAGGCCAAAAATATTGGCTTCAGTCAGCCCCAGGCTGGCCAGAAACTGCAATCTGGCTTCATGCAGGATATGCACCATGGCAACACTATTCAAGTGCTTGGCGTAGTCCAGGTCGCTGAATCGCACTGGGTGCTCCATGGTGAACAGAAATTCTTCCGGCATGGTGATTTTGACGCGGGGCATATCAACTCCGTCTTACAGTGCTTCGAGTTTGGTCATGATAAATCGGCCGCCAATTTTAATCGCCCGCGCCGCTAAAGTACACTTAAGCCTGTGCAAATCACGCGACGCCCGAAAACGCCCGTGCTTAGCGTGTTATAGTGCTTATTGGCGCGCGCTGCCTGGTTTTGACATACTCTCCAGGATGAAACGCCTTCGCTTATGTATCAACACCACGGACTCGCTATAAGGAACCGCTATGAAATACCAACTGCTCGCCGGTAAAACGCTGGATAAGAAGACGGACTGCCTGGTGCTGGGCGTCTGGGACCGGACCGGACTTGATGCGCCGTCGGACATGCTTGCCCCCGCCGTTCATGAGCAGTGTTCTGCCATTATCAAAGCCGGCGACATCAAGGGTAAACCCGGCGAAACCCTGCTGGTTCATGCGCCGGCAAAAGCCGCGGCCAATCGTATTTTGCTGGTGGGGCTGGGTGACAAAAACAAATTTGACGGCAAAGCCTACCGCAAGGCTGTGCGCGCCACCGCGCAGGCCCTGAACAGGACGCCGGCAAAAACCGCACTGGTGAGCCTGGCACAACTTCCGGTGACCAATCGCGATGCGGCATGGGCCACGACGCAGCTGGTCATGGAACTGGGCAATGCGCAATATCGCTATGACCAGACCAAAAGTAAAAAGGCCGACAAACCTGCCCTGACCTCGGCTGTCATCACCGCCGCGCCCGATGCCAGCCGCAAAGCACTCAATGACGCCATCAACGCTGGCGAGGCAATCAGTCTGGGCATGAGTGTGGCCCGGGAACTGGGCAACCTGCCGGGGAATATCTGCACGCCCTCCTATCTGGCCGACCGTGCCGTCGAACTGGGCGCACGCAACAAGAGCGTCAAGACCAGAATATTGACCGAAAAACAGATGGAGAACCTGAAAATGGGTTCACTGCTTTCTGTCGGCTATGGTTCCAGGGAGGAGTCACGCCTGATCGTGATGGAATACAAGGGCAGCCGCAAAGCCGGCTCTGCGCCCTACTGCCTGGTCGGCAAAGGCATAACCTTTGACACCGGCGGCATCAGTCTGAAGTCCGGTGCCGGCATGGATGAGATGAAGTTTGACATGTGCGGCGCTGCCAGCGTCATGGGCACCATGACCGCCATAGCCAAGCTGGGCCTGCCGATCAATGTTACCGCGGTGATCGCGGCCGCTGAAAACATGCCCAGCAGCACCGCCACCAAACCCGGCGACATTGTGACCAGCATGTCCGGCAAAACCATTGAAATCCTCAATACTGATGCAGAGGGGCGCCTGGTATTGTGCGATGCCTTGACCTACGCCGAGCGCTTCAAACCCAAAACCGTCATTGATATTGCCACCCTGACCGGCGCCGCGGTAGCCACCTTCGGCGACGTCAACACAGCCATGCTCAGCAACAACGACGCATTGGCGCAGGAGCTGTTCGCGCTGGGCCAGGAAACCCTGGACACTGTATGGCAGCTGCCACTGGATGACGAGTACCAGTCACTGCTGGACAGCAATTTTGCCGATATCGCCAATATCGGCGGCCCGAAAGCCGGCACTATAACCGCGGCCTGTTTCCTGTCCCGGTTTGCTGAAAAATTCCACTGGGCGCATCTGGATATCGCTGGCACAGCATGGCTGGGGGGCGGGCAAAAAGGTGCCACGGGGCGACCGGTACCCTTGTTGGTGGAATATCTGCGCCAGCAAAAGGCCTGAGCACCGGGCTTATCAACACCCAGCGAGTCATGGCTCTGCCAGCCCCGGTGTCGCCATGACCGCCAGCCTGCCTTTTAGCCACGTGCTGTCTGACAGTCATCTGTGTATCGGGTATACTTGCCGGCTTACCAAAGAGCCAACGCAGACCGAGCACAGACATGGACAAGACTTACCAGCCCAAAGACATCGAGCAACAGTGGTACAGCACCTGGGAAGCACGCAACTATTTTGCGCCCAGCGGCGAAGGCGAGTCCTACAGCATCGTCATACCGCCTCCCAATGTCACCGGCCGCCTGCACATGGGTCATGGTTTCCAGAACGCCATCATGGATGCGCTGATTCGTTATCAGCGCATGATGGGAAAAAACACATTGTGGCAGGTTGGCACCGACCATGCCGGCATTGCCACCCAGATGGTGGTAGAACGGCGGCTGGAACGCGACGGCCTCAAACGCACCGACCTGGGCCGCGACAAATTCACCGACGAAGTGTGGAAATGGAAAGAAGAGTCCGGTGGCATTATTACCCAGCAGATACGACGCCTGGGCGGCTCCATCGACTGGTCGCGCGAGCGCTTCACCATGGACGAAGGCCTGTCTGCCGCGGTCGAGGAAGTGTTTGTCCGCCTGTATGATGAAGGCCTGATCTACCGTGGCAACCGCCTGGTCAACTGGGACCCCAAACTGCATACCGCTGTGTCGGATCTGGAAGTACTGTCCGAAGAAGAAGACGGCTTTTTCTGGTATTTCAGATACCCGCTGGCTGACGGTGCTACCACCGCTGACGGTGACAACTTCATCAGCATTGCCACCACACGACCGGAAACCCTGCTCGGGGATACCGCGGTGGCTGTCAACGCCGAAGACCCGCGCTTCAAATCGTTGATCGGCAAGTGGGTCGACCTGCCGCTGTGCAACCGACGCATCCAGATCATTGCCGACGACTATGTCGATCCTGAGTTTGGTACCGGCTGCGTCAAGATCACGCCGGCACATGACTTCAATGACTACGAAGTAGGTAAACGTCATGACCTGGAGATGATCAATATCTTCACCATTGATGCCGCCATCAATGACAATGCCCCCGACGAATACCGCGGCCTGGACCGCTTTGAAGCACGCAAGAAGCTGGTTGCCGACATGGATGCTCTGGGCCTGCTGGCAAAAGTCGAGCCACATAAACTCAAGGTGCCTCGCGGCGACCGGACCGGTGTGGTGATCGAACCCTACCTGACCAACCAGTGGTATGTGGCAGTCAAGTCCCTGGCCGAGCCTGCCATCAAGGCCGTCGAAGACGGTGACATCGAATTTGTGCCCAAAAACTGGGAAAACACCTATTTTTCCTGGATGCGCGACCTGCAGGACTGGTGTATCTCCCGTCAGCTGTGGTGGGGCCACCGCATTCCGGCCTGGTACGACGCTGATGGCAATATCTATGTTGGCCGCAGCGAGGCCCAGGTCCGTGAAAAATACCGGCTCGACGCATCGCTGAACCTGCGCCAGGACGAGGATGTGCTGGACACCTGGTTCTCCTCAGCGCTGTGGACCTTCTCCACCTTGGGCTGGCCGGATGACCTGGAGACACTCAAAACCTTTCACCCAACCAATGTTCTGGTGACAGGCTTTGACATTATTTTCTTCTGGGTGGCCCGGATGATCATGATGACCATGAAGTTCACCGGTGAGATTCCGTTCCGGAAAGTATATATCCATGGTCTGATCCGCGATGGACAGGGGCAGAAGATGTCCAAATCCAAGGGCAATGTGCTTGACCCTATCGACCTGATCGATGGTATCTCCCTGGAAGACCTGGTCGCCAAACGCACCGAAGGACTGATGCAGCCGCAATTGCAGCAAAAGATTGAAAAGAACACCCGGGCCGAGTTTCCTGACGGCATCACCGGCTATGGTACCGATGCGCTGCGTTATACCTATTATTCACTGGCCTCCACCGGCCGAGACATCAAGTTTGATCTGGGGCGTATGGAGGGATTCCGGAACTTCTGCAACAAAATCTGGAACGCGTCCCGTTATGTGATCATGAACACGGAAGAAAAAGGCATACAGTTCAGCGCCGATGACGTTGCCGCATTGCGCAATGAGCCGGACCTGAGTCTGGCTGACCGCTGGATTCTGTCGCGCTTGCAGCAGACCGTGACGCAGGTGCATGAACACATGACCAGCTACCGTTTTGATCTGATGTCGCAGGTCATTTATGACTTTTTCTGGAACGAGTATTGCGACTGGTACGTAGAGCTGTCCAAGCCCGTGCTGTGGGATGCCGATAATCAGCCCGGAAAAGCACGCACGGCCCGGCTGACGTTGCTGACCGTGCTGGAAGCCAGTCTGCGCATGCTGCATCCGTTGATGCCCTTTATCACTGAAGAGATCTGGCAGAAAATCGCCACGCTTACCGGTGTTGATACCGCCGCCACCAGCATTATGCTGCAGGCATATCCGCGCGCGGACGAGACACTGATCAATACCAGCGCTGAACGTGATATTGACTGGGTCAAGGGTGTCATCATCGGCGTACGCAACATTCGTGGTGAAATGAACATTCCGCCGGGTAAAACCTTCCCGGCCCTGCTACGTAAAACCGATGCCGACGATAACCGGCGACTCGATGAGAATCTGCAAAACCTGCTGAAGCTGGCCAAGCTGTCAGAGATCAGATGCCTGGCTGATGACGAAGAGGCCCCGGTCAGCGCCACGCAGCTGTACCAGGACATGGAAATACTGGTGCCGTTGTCTGACCTGATTGACAAGGATGCAGAGATTACGCGCCTGGAAAAAGAAATCGGCAAGCTGGAGAAAAACCTGCAGGGCATCAGCGGCAAACTCAACAATGAGAAGTTCGTACAGAATGCGCCGGCCGAGCTGGTCAATGTTGAACGCGAACGCCAGCGCACAACGCAGGCGGCCATAGTCGCTTTGCAAGAGAAGCTGGCGGCCATCCGGGCACTCTAGCCAGGTAAACCAGAGCAGGTGCACCAGACCAGGACTAAGCCACACATAGATTTTGAGTGTGGATGCACAGGCTTTTGTTGCAAATGATAATCTTTCGCATTACCATGACGACATCTGTCATCGGTAATTGAGGAGGACTCAGCGCATGCGCAGCGACAACAGTATCCTGCTGGAAATGGATCTGACCACGGTAAGACGATTACTCCAGGCGCGTATTGTCAGCCTGGAAGATATGCACAGCGTGGACAGTCACGGCAAACAATGCCTGCATCGGTTACTGCTGGAAGTGCTGAAGCGGGAACTGGTGCAAATGCCGCATTAAAGATCAACGATCAGAAAACACTTGTTCATTGATTACCCGTTTTTACCCGGGTGTCATCCAGGCCGTGGATTGCGATCCCGGCAAAGGCCGGCGAGCTTTGCCATTCGCGCGACAGTGCTTCAGCGACTGTATTCAGCCGCGCCACATCGCCCGCAAACGTATAGTCCTCGGCCGGCACCAGGTAGTCAAATGCAAACGTAAATGCCCGACCTGGCAAGCCGGACTGCGGTGTATCGAACAGGACAAAGACAGATTCAGCGCCTACCGGCACCAACCACAGTTCGCCTTGCTGGGGGTGATGCCGGTAACGACGGTGAGTTTCGTCCGGCAGGAAGCCTGATTCGAGTCCAATCACCACCGGGACCGATACCCGCTTGCCCCACGCCAGAAAGGGCGCCGCATTGGCGCGCAGTCGTTCGGCAGCGGTGTGATAATTCATGATGCTCAGCCGCAGATTGTCGACCGGCAACTGTGAGAGGAGCTGTTCTCCCCAGGCTGGATGCGCACCCCACCAGGCAGGCACGACAAGGTCCAGCGACAGCTGGCCATCAAGCATGCTGTGTATATGCCGGATGACCGACAGATAGCGCTCACGCCAGTATGGCTGTGCTCTGCCGAAGCCACGCAGCAGGTAGGGCTCAATATCGAGCTGCACGCCGCTCAGTTGTGCTGACTGGGCTGCCTCCCTGTTGTAGCGCAGGAACGCGAGGATGCGTGCCTCCAGCGCGGGCAGACTGGCGGGCAGAACATCCCGTGGATCCCCGATCACAACCCGGACCTGCAGATCACGATCATGCGCTTCAGCCAAAAACCGGGTTAGGCTATCACGATCAGCCACCTGACCAGCCTCGTTCACAGGAATGGAGATATACACCTCGGTCAGTTGCTGCTGCCATTGCGCCTGCCAGACAATCTCCGGTGATTCCTGCCATAGCTGCGGCGACCACAGCCAGGCACCCCGTCGCGGTGGCAGCAGCGCCGGCATATCAAGCTGCTCGCGCTGCTGACGACCCGGCGCCGTGCTGATGGTGAGCGACAGCAACTCCAGTTCGCCCTGCTCCTCCGGACAAATAATGGTCACCGATGTCCAGGGAAGTCTGTTGTCAGGTAAGCTGAAACGATAATTGTCTGCGCCGGACGCCGGCAACAACAACTCACCCACCGGCAAGGGTGCCTGCAGGCGGTCGCGTTGCATGTCCCCGATGGCAACCTGAAAGCGTCCCTCGCCGCGCGCCCGAACTTCCAGCTGCAAACCGGTCCCGACAGCCCAGGAACGTTCCGAGGCCAACAAGGCCCCGGCGATATTGTCGCCAGGTGAACATCGCAGTTGGCCAGGGCCACTTGCGGTGACGCGCTCGTCCACACCAAAGGTCCTGGAGACAAACTGCGGCAGAACAGATTCATTCAATGGCAACGGCGGCTGATCCGCGACGCGGGGCATTCTAATGTCGACGTCGACGTCGAATTCGGTTTCGACGGCTGGCGCAGCCGCCGGGATGACCAGGACGTCGCTGACGGACATTGTTTCACCGGTAAAATCGCCAAGCAATCCCACTTGTTCGATGCTGTCTTCAGCTGGCATTGGCGCCGCCGGTGCAGACCACAGCACCGTGCCACCGGTCTGCAGCAATGCTGTCGTGCAGGAAGCAGGCAAATCGGCGTCGGCACTGACTGTCAGAAACTGGCGACTGCCATCAGCAGCGTAATAGCGTTGACCGGCGTCACCGCCGGTAACGTCTTCATCCGGACACAAGGCAATCGTCACAAAGGTGTTGTCAGCAGACGTCGCCGACGTCATATACAACATGCCTGCCAACGTAATAACACAGATCGAACCCAACCGTTTAAGCATAGTGACAGCCGTCAGTCCACCGAGTACCGGGTAAAAGCACCACCCGCCTGATTCAGCGAGTTCGGCCCTTCCGCCGCGTAAACATTACCGTCAGCATCTACCGCGACACCCTCGCCAGCAGTGCCCTGGTAAACGCGGTCCTCGCGCTCGAACGGTGGAATGAAACCGGTCACATGATCATGATCTATGTGGCCGATACGGACCCCATTGCGCCATCCCACGTGGTTGGTCGGACTTGACTCCGAATCGATTGCATAAATCATATCGTCGTCAGTGATAAAAATGCCACTGACACGGCTGAACATGTAGCGCGATGCCAGGTAATTGCCGTCCTGATCGAAAATTTCCAGGCGGTGATTGCCCCGGTCTGCGACCCATAGCCGGCCCTGAGAATCAAAATCCACGGCATGGGGCGTGCGGAATTCACCGTGACGCACGCCAATCTGCCCCCATTGTCTGATAAACGTGCCATCCGGCGCGAATTTCATGATCCGCGCGGTGAGACCATTAGCACGGCCTTCGGCCATGGCCTGGTTCGTCGTCATACCCTGGCCACTGTGGCCATCTGACACGTAGATGCTGCCATCAGGACCCACCACCACATCATTGGGCTGATTAAAGTGCCGGCTGTCATTGCCGGTCCGACCGGGTGTGCCCAGGCTCATCAGCAACTCACCCTCGGCACTGAACTTGTGTACCTGCTGGCCCTTGGTTCTTTCCTCATTGGTGGCAAAGTCGGTTACCCAGACATTGCCCTCGTCATCAACATGAATACCGTGAGGCGTCACCATGATACCCGCACCAAAGTTGGCCAGCACTGCACCGGTATTGCGGTCAAATTTGAAGATGGGCGCCACCGGATTGGTATGGCAATTGATCGGCACACCGGCGCCGAAACTGCCGGCCCCGCAACGCTCATAGGCCCAGATGTGACCGTCAAACGGGTCTATGTCAACGCCTGCCGTTGACCCCCACTCCCGGCCTTCCGGCAGTTCGCCCCAGTTCCGGGTGACCAGAGGATTGGGGTTGGGCAACCCTTCGCCAGTAATGGTGTTGCCGTTGCTGTCGGAACTGCTCACGCAGCCGGTCAGCAGGGTCGTGACCAGCGCACTGGCAGCGAAAAACTGTTTAACGGAAATCATCGTATCAGTCATGGGGCTTTCGGGCTCCTGATTGTGGTATTGCCTTTTGTTGTAATGCCTGGCCCGGTTAAGCATACTCCCAAGAACCAACAGGTCAACCGAGACCGCAGGATAACGTAATGCTGACAACGCTGTACTGGTTCACACAGGACCTTCGACTGGATGACAACCCCGCCCTGACCCGCGCCGCGCAAAGTGATGCCCTGCTCTGCGTCTATTGTGTCAATCGACGGTGGTTTAATCCGCACCGCTATCACATCAGTGCCATGGGCACGCACCGCTGGCACTTCCTGCAGCAGTCACTGGACGCGCTTTCTGCCGCCCTCGCAGGCCTGAACCAGCATCTGTATATCGAACACGGTTACCCTGAACAGCAACTTATCGGCCTGATCGCCCGACACAGGATCACACGCCTGGTGTGCAGCCGGCAATTTGGCAGCGATGAGCGCAAAGTGCTCAGGTTGCTCGCAGAACGCTTCCCGGGACTCGAGATCGAAGAGGTCGACAGCACCACGTTGTTTGACCAGCAGCAGCTGCCGATGGCCCCCCCCGAACTTCTGAAAGGCTTTACCCCATTTCGCCAACAGGCCGAGCAGTTGCAAGTGCCTCCGCCCGCCCAGACCCCGATGTCGCTGCCTCGCCCGGTGCTCAGGGCTGTGCCAGCCATGGCCCTGCCGGAATGGATTCCCGGCAGTTACCGTCGACCTGCTGCCTCGCAGACCAGTCTCAGCATTGCCGCCATCGGTGGCGGTGAGCCAGCCGGCAAACAACAATTGCATGATTACTTCAGCAGCCAATTGCCATCCAGTTACAAACAAGTGCGCAATAAGCTGGACGGCTGGGAAAACTCAACCAAATTGTCACCCTGGCTGAATCAGGGCTGCCTGTCACCGCGACGGGTCACGCAGGTTCTACGGCAGTATGAGCAAAGGCACGGTCAGAATGAATCAACTGGATGGCTTTACTTTGAATTATTGTGGCGCGAGTACTTTCAGTGGCTGGCGCAGGCCCAGGGCGACAGGTTATACGCGCTCAAGGGCATCGCAGACAAACCGCAGCACGGCTGCCTGCACCCGGAACGCTACCAGAAATGGTGCCACGGCAATACGCCTTGGCCACTGGTGAACGCCTGCATGCGCCAGTTGAAAGAGACTGGCTATCTGTCAAATCGTGGTCGCCAGATTGCCGCCAGCTGCTTTATCAATGAGCTGGGGATGGACTGGCGATATGGCGCCGCCTGGTTTGAACACCAGTTGATCGATTACGACGTCGCCGTCAACTGGGGCAACTGGCAATACATCGCCGGTGTGGGTGTCGATCCGCGCGGCGGCAGGCATTTCGATATCGAAAAACAGACCGCGCTTCATGACCCTGACCGTGCCTATATCAATCGCTGGGCTCCCGACGCGCCGGAACTGGCGCTGGACTCGGTCGATGCTGCCGACTGGCCAATAAGCTGAACGGGTGCTAAATGCGTGAGCGGGTCAGTACCACATCGGCGTTACGCCACTGATCCTGAAACTGTCGCTGCACCAGTTGTGCCTCTGCCGTTTTGTCCTGCGCTGCCAGTGCCTGAAACAGACCAAAGTTGGCCCAGCCGTTTTGCTGGTTCCATTCCAGGTCCTTGCGATAAACAGCTTCAGCTTCTTCTGCACGACCGGCGTCCAGCAATACGGCGCCCAGATACAGGCGCATTGACTGCGACCAGTCCGGCGGCTCGGTGTAATTGAGGTTATCCTGGTATCGCACTGCCTCCTGATAATGCAAAATCGCAGCATCCAGATTACCCTGCGCTTCTTCCATCTCGCCCATCAACGCATGCATGGCCAGCGTCAGGACATGCGCAGCAGGTGTCGGGCCAACACCCTGATTGACGTCATCAGCGGCTATCTGAGCCCGGATGTTGTCGAGCGCCTGCTGCGCCGGTCCGGGTTGACCTTTGGCGACATGAGCGCTGCCCAGGGTGTAACTCAGCATGCCCTTGAGATACGGTGTGCTGGCATTTTCCAGGCGCGTGTCATGCGCTGCATGAATCCGGTCCCATTGACCAAACACCTTGTCGATAATCCATTCATGCGCGATGTTCTTCTGGCCCCGGCCGCTGACCGCAGAGGCGTTGGCGGCATTGCGGGCCGCCGCTTCGGATGCCTGCGCATAGTTGCCCTGCAGCATGTTGGCATAACGCACAAAATCCAGTGCGTGCGCCGAATGCGAGCGGTGCGACAGCGAGTAGGTACCAATGGTGGGGAAATTGGTGTCACCCCAAAGTTCTGCAAACTGCTGGTCAACCACCTGTGAGCGCTCATTGGTGCTGACCGCTTTCTCGTATTCACCCACACGCAGGTATATGTGCCCGGGCATGTGCACCATGTGCCCGGAAATAGGCACGATTGATTCCAGCTTCTGCGCCGCCGGCAGGGCCAGCTCCGGCTGGGACGAGGCTTCCATCAGGTGAATGTACAGATGATTGGCACCAGGGTGATCATGTTCCACGGTCATCGCGGTTTCCAGCGCCGTCTGTGCTTCCGCTGTGCCGGGTTTGGCCGACCCGTCCATATTCCAGTAGTCCCAGCGCGTCGTGTTCATATAGGCTTCGGCAAACACCGTTGCGATATCCGGGTCATCCGGGTATTGCTGGTGCAGGCCTCGCATGGCATTCAGATAGGCGGCATCACGTTCCCGATCATTGGCAATGGCATCTTTGTTGTACAGAACAAACAGGGCATTGATCATGTCCTGCTCTTTGGCGGTTGCGTTGTTGGAAAGCGCCAGCGCCCGGCGTATCGCGGCCAGACCGGCGCCCTGTGGATCATCCGGGAGATTGGCATACCGACTGTTGGGATTGGGACCCGCCGCATGCGCCAGCCCCCAGTACGGCATTGGGTTGTCAGGCGCCAAACGGGCGGCTTCCTGATAAGAGGCAATGGATTCGGGGAAATAGAAGCTCCACGCCATCCGCAGGCCCTGATCGAAAAACGCCTGCGCTTCCGCGTTGTTTATTGACGTCGGTCTGCTGTAGGTTCCGCCGCCGGGCACCAACACCGCCAGCGGCTCATCCTGCGCCAGCCCTTGAGTGGATGACAACAGCCCCGACAAAAGGGCAAAAACAGCCAGTATCTGCTTCATAAGGTACTCCGTTTTTGTTTTGATTCTGCAACGGGCACTGAGTATAACGCGAACCGGACACAAAGACCGTACTTCAGGCAGCCTGTGCGACAATCAGCCGCAGCGTCCACTACATGTTGCGCAGCCTGATGACATCCCGTCCGACTTCCCACAGCGGGAACATGGCAATCACGATCAGCGTGAACATCGCGCTGCGCTCAAGCTGCTCCAGGTTGAAGACCGCCTGCCACTGCGCCGCCTCGGTATTGATTAGCGGGCTGCTGGCGGCCAGCGTCAGCGTGGCAATCACCAGCGCGAGGTTCAAAGCAATATTGCCCAACAACATCTGCCGGCTCCAGAAACGCTGGCGTAGTTGCCACAGGCTGGCAGCGATGCCCAGCACAGCGAGAAGACTCGCCCACTTGAGAAACTGGTGCGCCTGGTCACTGACAATAAAGCGCAGGCTTGCCAACTGTTCGGCTGGCATCCACACCGGGTACCAGATCACCACCAGCAGAAAGGCGTAGGTCGCCAGGTCAGTGAATATGTCCTGCAAGGATATATGCTGCCAACCCGGTCCAGCGTCAGGGAGTTGCATGGGCTGCCAATCGGTGTTGCAGGCAGCGCTGTGGTCAGCAGGCTGGCGCGACATCAACCAGAACGCAGCGGTGATGCTGGCAAAACCGAAAATGGCGTCATTCAGAAAACCACCTGCCAGACCAAACAGATAGCGCACCAGCCCCATATCGGTGCTGGATAACCAGGTCATGGTGGTCTCCAGCACCTGCAAGGGAAACAGGATGCCCAGCACCATATACAGTGTGTATTGGTAGAGTGGCATGTAGCTCAAGCGAATCAGCGGCTGCGGCGGCACAAACTGCTGCGCCACCGTGCGCGGTCGCCCCATCTGTTTCAGGACCGCGGCAATGTCTGCCTCTGTCAACCGGCCCTGCTGGTCCGCCAGGCTATCCAGTTGATCCATGATATTGGCACTCAGCTCACGACCAATTTCATCACGCTTGTTCTCGGGAAGTTCACGCTGCACAGCAGCGACGTACCGTGTCACCAGATCCATCAGTTGCTCTCCTCTGTCGCGATATCCAGTAAACTGTCCAGAGCGGCATTCAATACTCGCCACTCGTCGGTCAGCTGTTCCAGCAGCGTTGCCCCAAGATCGGACAATTGGTAATAGCGCCGTTCCCGACCCTCGCCCTGGCGCCACTCGCTGTCCAGCAGCCCCTGATCCGCCAGTCGACGTATCAGCGGATACAACGTGCCTTCATCAATATCAATGCCACGTCCCTGCAACTGCTTGCGCAGTGAGTAGCCGTAGTGTGGCTGTTTGAGCGAGGCAAGTACGGCCAGCACCAGCACGCCACGGCGCAGTTCCAGTCGCATTTTGTCCAGCTGGGCGGTTGTCATGGGGTCATTTCCTGTGCGGTAAAGAAAATACTGTGTGTCACACAGCATAATACTAGGCGCCACACAGTATAAATGCAAGCACCGGGCAGGTATTTTGCGCAACCGCCATTTAGTTCGACATCGCACTTGTTTGGTTCGACATCGTACTATATACTAAGTTTCCGACTTCCAGTTCCGGAGACCGACATCATGATCAGACAGGACGAACACTTGGGTGCACGCGACAAACTGTCTCGCCGACGTTTTATTGCCACTGTCGGTGGCGGCATCATCATTGCCGCGGGCACAGGGCTTGCCGGCTTCGCTGTCAGCCGGACACCCAGGGCCGCGCTGGCACCCTGGCAGGAAGCAGGACATTTTGCCGATCCTCGCCGCCACGCCCTGTCGTATGCGATTCTGGCACCCAACCCGCACAACCTGCAGCCCTGGATGGTTGATTTGCATGAGCCCGGTGTCGTGACGCTGCTCGTCGACCCGGGACGAAGACTGCCGGAGACCGATCCTTTTGACCGCCAGCTGACCATCGGGCTGGGTTGCTTTCTGGCACTGATGCAGATTGCGGCATCAACACAGGGATACGAGACAGAAATACAGCTGTTTCCTGACGGATCAGATACCCGTCTGCTGGGCGCACGGGCGGTTGCCCGTGTACAGTTTCGTGGCAGCCCCATCGAGGCCGACACCTTGTTCAGCAGCATACTGGCGCGGCGTTCAACCAAAGAGCCCTTTGATATGGCTCGTTCAGTCGATAACACCACCCTTTCCGCGCTGAACCCCTGGATAGACGGTGTCAGGTTTGCCGGCACCGTTGACGCCACGCAGGTAGCCACACTGCGCGAGCTGATCTGGGAGGCCTTCAAGGTCGAGTACGAAACCCCCGCCACTCTCCAGGAGAGCATAGACCTGATGCGCCTGGGCAAGTCAGCCATCAACGCCTCACCCGATGGCATTGATATCGGCGGCATGCCACTGGAAGCACTGTACCGTCTGGGCCTTCTCTCACAACAGGATCTGGCCACACCGGGAACATTCGCCTACCAGACCGGGCTGGATATGTACCAGAACATGTTTGCGGCCACACCGGCATTTGTCTGGCTATCCACGGCCGACAATAGCCGCGAAAGCCAGATCGCTGCCGGCCACGCCTGGTTACGCCTGAACTTGCAGACCACCCGGCAAGACATTGCCCTGCACCCGGTCAGCCAGTGTCTGCAGGAGTATCCGCAAATGCGCGCGCACTACCAGCGCGTCCATCAACTGCTGGCCAATGACGGCGAAACGGTGCAGATGCTCGGCCGTTTGGGTTATGCTGCTGCCGTTCCTCCCACACCCCGCTGGAGTCTTGATGAAAAAATCAGATTCACCTGATACACCCGATGTCGGCAACGCGCAGCTGATGTTTGATGTATTGAATGAAGTTGGCATCATTGCCCAGCTCAGCCGGACGCTGCTGGAATCCCGGCTCGAGGGCGGGCTCACGCAGCAGCATTTCGGTGTGCTGAACCACCTGGTACGACTGGGCGATGGCCGGGCACCGCTGGAGGTCGCACGGGCCTTTCAGGTACCCAAAACCAGCATGTCACACACATTGGCCGGTCTGGAGAAACGCGGATTGATTCGCATGCTGCCAAACCCTGCTGATGGCCGCGGCAAACTGATATACCTGAACGACGAGGGTCGCAAACTTCGCGAACATGCTGTCACCGCTATTGTGCCGGATGTCCTTGCGCTGATTCCCCAGTTTGGGGCTGACGACGCGAATACCATGTTGCCGCTATTGAGAAAATTGCGGGTGTTGCTGGACGATGCGCGCGACCCTCGCTGACTGGCTCCCAGTGCGTCAATATTCAGTGTCCTTCGTTCATGGCGGCTAAGGGTTAGACAGGGCACCTGGAGTCACCCCGGAAATTTTTGTTACGCTGGTGGCTGTTATTCCTGAGCAGGCAACATCTGTCATGGACAAAAAACACAGCGAATACCGCAAGAAACGCGATACTGACAACAGCGGAGAGCCGTCGGGAAAGCAGTCAGGCGGCGGGAAAGGTAACAACCGCTTTGTTATTCAAAAGCACGACGCCAGTCAGCTGCACTACGATTTCCGCCTCGAAATCGACGGCACACTCAAATCATGGGCCGTGCCCAAGGGTCCCTCTACCGACACATCGGAGAAGCGACTCGCCATTGAGGTAGAGGATCATCCGCTGGACTATGCTGATTTTGAAGGCGTCATCCCGGCCGGCGAATATGGCGCAGGCACTGTCATGGCCTGGGACCGCGGCAGTTATCGCAATTTGCGCCGCAAAGGCGACGAAGCGCTAACGATGAAGGAGTCCCATGCGGAGGGTCAGATTGAAGTCTGGCTGAAAGGCAGCAAGCTTCAAGGCGGATACGTTTTGAAGCGTTTTCGCAACGGCAAGAAGCCACAGTGGTTGCTGATCAAGATGGACGACGAAGAGGCCGATGGCCGCCGCAACCCCACGTCCACCGAGAACAACTCGGTAAAAACCGGCCGTGACCTGAAGACCATCACCAAAGCAGAGTCGGGGGGGCGATAATGACTGAGCGCAGATATGGCAATCACACCATAGCGCTTTCCAACCTTGAAAAACCCTTCTTTCCGGATGACGATCTGACCAAGGGTGACCTGATCGACTACTACGCCAGTGTCGCGAAGCTGATACTGCCTCATATTCGTGGCCGGCCACTGACCCTGCAGCGCTTCCCCGATGGCATAAAAAAATCGGGGTTCATCCAGCAATCCCGTCCCGATCATTTCCCGGACTGGTTCACGGGTTTGGATGTCAATCATGGCGGTGATACCGGCCATGTGGCGCATATGATTGCGGATAACCGGGCCTCTCTGATCTATCTGGCCGACCAGGGCACTGTTACCCTGCACCGCTGGCTCAGCCGCGGCGAGCAGTTGCGACGGCCCGATACGCTGGTCTTCGACCTGGATCCGCCAGGCAACAATTTCGAACCCGTTCGTCAGGGCGCGTTTTGGGTGGCCAACGCCATGCGCGCCCTGGGCATGACACCTTATGTCATGACCACCGGATCCAAAGGCCTTCACGTGGTAGCACCGCTGCGCCCGGAAGCTGACTTTGATGACATTCGGGCGCTGACGGAAAAGATGGCAAGCCAGCTGGCGGACAGGTATCCCGACGAATTGACGAGCGAACAGCGCAAGGACAAGCGCCAGGGTCGGCTCTATCTGGATATTATGCGTAATGCCTTCGGGCAGACCACAGTCGCGCCCTATGCGGTCAGAGCCAAGACTGGCGCACCGGTGGCGACGCCTCTTGACTGGAATGAGCTGGACAACAAAGCGATCGGTCCGCGTCACTACACCCTGCGCAATATAGCCAAACGGCTGGCTAACAAGTCAGATCCCTGGCGGCATATGCGCCGACATGCGATCAAGCCTGGCACCCTCGAGAAAAAACTTTCCGCTCATGTATACTCTGGAGCCAAGTAAGATTGAGAATGCGTCCTTCATGTAACCAACCGGTCATATAAAACCCAATGCACATAGCTCACACTGCATACATATTATTGATTCTGATAGTGCTGGCAAGTTTCCGCGCACCGGCTGTGCTGGCCCAGCCCGACCCAGATGAGGCACCGGTCACGGCTGAACAGAGGCTTCCCCCGAATCCGGAAGATGCGGCAATACAGGAGCGCCTGGCGTCCGTTTTTGCCGTACTGGAGCCGCTGAGTCGCATCGACGTGCAGGTCACGAACGGCGTCGCCCTGCTGTCAGGTGCAGTGTCCAATGAAGTCCAGGCGGAACGTGCATTGACGCTGACAGTTCAGATTCCCGGTGTGGTTGCCGTCGATGACAGCATCGAGCGCCGCCTTGATGTCCAGGGTAATGTGTCCCCCATGCTGGAGACTATCCGTAGCAGGATGAGTCAATGGGTGCGGGCATTGCCGCTGGTCGCGCTGGCGGCCGGTATTTTTGGTCTGATCGTTTATCTGGGTTACGCGCTGGCACGTTGGACGTCATTATGGCAACGACTGACCACAAACCCGTTTCTGGTCGAGCTGCTCGGCCAGGGTGTACGGATCATCTCGGTGGTGACGGCGCTGGTCGTCACCCTGAATCTGCTGGGTGCAACGGCACTGATGGCAACCATTCTGGGCGGCGCCGGCGTGCTGGGTCTGGCCATTGGTTTTGCCGTGCGCGACACCATGGAAAACTTTATCTGCAGTATATTAATGAGTGTGCGTCAGCCGTTCAGGGCGAATGATCATGTTGTGATCAACTCACATGAAGGCAAAGTGGTACGCCTGACCTCCCGAGCCACGGTATTGATGACGCTGGAAGGTAACCAGCTGCGGATACCCAACGCCACCGTATTCAAAGCGGTCATTCTCAATTACACACGTAACCCACAGCGCCGGTTTGCGTTTGAACTGGGTGTGGATGCCGCTGACGACCCCATCGCCGCAACACAGGCCGGTGTAGCAATCATGAAGACCTTACCCTTTATGCTGACTGACCCGGCACCCGGTGGCTCGATCCGCTCAATTGGCGACTCCAACATCGTTCTGTCATTTACGGGCTGGATTGACCAGCGCGAAACCGATTTTCTGCGGGCCCGCAGTCTGGCTATCCGCGCCGTCACCCGGGTGCTGGATGAAAAAGGTTTCTCCATGCCCGAGCCCATTTACCGGCTGAGGTTCGATGCCCATCGCCACGCAGATCACCTGATTGATCAGCTGCCGGGAGACGTGCCCGATGTGAAGACTCCAACAGACGCAGTCGCCAGTCATGATGCCGGCGAGATACTCGATACACGGGCAGACAGGGCGATCGAAGCGATGGTCAATGAAGAGCGCGCACAACAGGACAAGCGTGACTTGCTGGATGTGGACAGGCCTGTGGAGTAACCGATAAAACCTTACCGGCAGCGCTTTTTCAACGCCTGTCACAATGTTTTCAACAACCCTCTGACCTTGCCACGGATAACCGATGGATCCGCCACGCCGGGGCCGTAGGCAGCCAGCGATAACATCTCTCCAAGGCTACGCCACTGCGCCGCATGTGCCGGACAGTGACTGCCAACACGTGCCATGTGCGCGAGGATCGTTTCGTGCTGCCGGCGTCCCAGTTGCCGGCGCCGCAGACGACCATCCAGGCGCAGATATAGCTGCATCACGGGCGACTGCCGTGTCCTGCTGCTCCACATGGCACGCAGCCCAACAAACAGCAACAAAGCTGCCAGCAACCAGACGGGCAGATCATCCAGCCCCTGTTCGGTCAGCCAGTCATTGAGGTCTTCGGTGCGCAGATTACCCTCACTGTCATAAATACCCAGATGCCAGCTGTAATGCGCGGCATCCAGCGAATCCCGCACACGCTGGTAGCCAGGCACGGCGGCCAGCCACAGGCGCTGGCGGGTGGCGCGATCCAGTGTGCTGTCGTTGCGGTCAGCCACGGCGGCAAGCCAGGCATCCATGCCCAATAAGATGCGATCCGGTGCGACCCAGGCAGTGGGGTCCAGCCGCTTCCAGCCGGTACCCGGGTACCACGCCTCAACCCAGGCATGGGCATTGTACTGATACACCGTCCAGTGCCCGGTAATGGGGTTAAAGTCCCCACCCTGATACCCGACCACGACGCGGGCAGGGATGCCGGCAGCGCGTAACATGAATGTCAGCGCACCTGCATAGTGTTCGCAATAACCTTCACGGCTATCAAACAGGAAATCATCAATCTGGTCTACCTGTCCTGGTGTTGGCGATGGGGTTGGCGATGGGGTTGGCGTCAACGTATAGTAAAACGCTTCTTCGCTGAAGTGACGCAGAATGGCAGAGGCGAGTGCCTGGTCGTCCACATACTGAGACCGCAGGCTACCGATCCAGTCACGTGTCCTTGGGTTGGCTCTGGCAGGCACTGCCAGGTTGCGCTGCCGGATGTCGCCATCCAGCGCCATGTCGACCGGCGGCTCGATTGACGTGACCGGGTAACGGACGCGTTGACGCACCATATCAGAAGTAATCAACATACCTCTTTCATCACGATAGGTTTGTGGCCGCGATGTATAGGCCTGATGTAAACCATAAAGCCAGAACTGACGTCTGGGCTCCAGCGTCACCCTGTACTGCAGACGCTGCGCAGCCAACGCCGGCGCCGGCGCCAGATCGAACTGCAGCCGATCATGCCGTGACCAGGTGTGGCCATCGAAGTTTTCCAGCACAAGGCCACGCCAGTACAGGTCCTCAGGCTGAAGAACAGGTGTGCTCTCTGCAAACATGACACGCATCGCCAGATCGCCATCATTCACCAGCTCACTGACAGATCCCGGTGTCATGGTATCGCTGACCCCGGTCATGGATTGCGATGGCGTACGCGGGTCTGACCAGCCTGCACCCACAGCCAGGAGAGCGATGATGACCAGTAGCGGTAGTGACCAGAACAACTGCCGTAACGCGCTTGCCAGTTGAGCAGCACTGCCTGCCAGCGGGTCGCTGTGCATTCGCATCAGCAGCAACAGCAACAGGCCGGCATAATAAGACCCGGTCGCCCAGGTGTCGGCATAACTGATGGCAGCGCACAGAAACACAAACGCCAGTGTACGCCAACGCAATATCAGGCAGATCAGGCACGGCAGAACCAGCCACCACGGCTGAGTCTGCAGAGCCGGCAGAATCAACAGGATGGCCGCACACAGGGCCGCCGGTATGACCAGGTCCTGCCCCGCAGGCATCAATCTCAAGTCCATAGCGCCAGCGCCTGCAGCAGTCGATGTTTGTGGGCTTCGCCATACCCGGGCCTGATGACCCCTTCGCCGGGCAGCCGCAGGCCGATGGCTTGCCCGCTTCTATTGAATTTTAGTACCTGAAAACACAGACAGGCCAGAATGGTTTCAGCGTCGCGGCCTGGGAAATCTTCAAACGTCAGTAAAATCTGCGGTTCGGCATCCCGCACAAACTGTTTGGTTTTAAGCCCCTGGCCACGGGCCAGCGCCTGCCAGGCCACCCGGCGGATCGAGTCACCCGGCTGGTAATCTCGCAATCCGATAAAATCATCCATGCCCGCCTGGTTGACTAGCCGCTGCCGGCCATGATCACCCGCCGGGGCGGTGCTGATAAGCGGTGGCAGCAAGCAGGCCTGTGGCCTCGGGTAGACAAGACAGCGCATCAGCAGATCAGGGCGACTCCATGCCTGCCACAAACCAGCCGGATATCGTGTACGCACAATCAAGCGCGGGGCGGTCAGCAAGCCTCGCCGGTCAGCGGTCACATTCAGGTTGACCTCGACGTCGCCGCCAGGGGCCAGCGACACAGGCTGCAGGGTATTGGCGGTAAAACCCAGCCAGAGATTCTGGTACGAACGACTGCGCGCCGGCGCTGACAACGACACCGTATATCGCGCGGTGTCTCCGACAAAACAACGGCGCCTGGGTAACGGATCATCGGCATCGTGCGCGGCCAGTCGCAGGCCGCTAAGGTTGCGATAGCACAGTATCAGTCCCAGCAGAAAAACGCCCAGCATCAGGGCGGACAGCATCAGAGCAACCGGATTGCGCTCAGCGATGGCAATCACCATGACAATGCTGGCACCGAATCCGACAATAACGCCCTGCAGCGTCGGCAGAATAAAAATCGTTTTCTGGCTGAGTTGCAGCTGCGTGACAGGTGGCACTCGGCGCGCCAACCAGCGGGCCTGCCGTGCAGACCAGTGTGCGTGCCAGTACTGCTTTAGCCCGGCAGCACGTTGACGGAGTCCAGTATCCATTCAGCCAGCGTCCTGTCAGTGTCGATTTTTTTATCTGTTTGTTCCGTGAGCGGACGCAGGTTATCCATGCCCCCCAGGCGATGGTCTGCCACCGCGACGAACACCGCCTGCACATCGTCAGGTGTCACATGGTCACGCCCGGCCATCAGTGCGTGACAGCGCGCGGCGCGGACAATGGCCAGCCCACCGCGCGGAGACAGTCCGAGATCTATTCGCGAAGACTGGCGGCTGAAGTCAATCAGTCGCTGGATATAATCCAGTACGGCATCACTCAGGTGCACCTGCATTAACATGCGCTGCCAATGCTTAAGGTCATCAGCGTCAAGACAGGTGTTGGCTGACTGGGGTGTCAAGCGCAGATCAGGCTGCAACAGCAGTTGACGCTCCGCGGCCCGGTCGGGGTAGCCAAGCGACAGTCGCATCAGGAAACGGTCAGTCTGTGATTCGGGCAACGGGAATGTACCCGCCAGTTCTGAAGGGTTTTGAGTGGCAATGACAAAGAACGGCACGGGCAGCTGCCGGGTTTCACCGTCCATTGATACCTGCCCTTCCTCCATGGCTTCCAGCAGCGCACTTTGGGTGCGAGGCGTGGCACGGTTTATTTCGTCAGCCATCAACACCTGACAGAATACCGGCCCTTCGTGAAAACGGAACTGCCCGGTTGACGGGTCAAACACCGAGCCACCCAGAATGTCCGCCGGCAACAGGTCGCTGGTAAACTGGATGCGCCGAAATGACAGGCCCATCACACCGGCCAGCGCATGCGCCAGCGTCGTCTTGCCCATCCCGGGCAAATCTTCCAGCAGCAGATGTCCACCACTCAGCAAACAGCACAATGCCAATCGTATTTGCGCCTGTTTACCCAGCACAACGTCGTTTATCTGGGCCAGGGCCGCCTGAATCCTGTCTTGCATATGCTGAATCGCTCCGTGGTTGACCGGAGTTTATAACGGATCAGCCCCGCAATACCATGACTGCCTGCCTGCATAACAGCCCGGAGACCCGGTCCCGGAACAATCAAGTGCCGCCCTGTTGCTGCCCGTGCCGGTACAACGGAGCGACCCCCTGGCCGGTCCATTCGGGGGTAGTCGTCAAACATCTGCAACGGTGTGGTGTTGTTGCGGGCGCCAAGAAAGTCGACACGGTAATACACAGGCGGCGTTGCCTTCTCGGCCTCAGATCAGTGAGAAGAACAGACCAGCAATGGCCGCGCTCATGAGGTTGGCCAGCGTAGCCGCCATCAGCGCCTTCAACCCAAGCTCGGCGATGTCACCGCGGCGGTCGGGTGCCATGCTACCAAGCCCGCCGAGCAAGACGGCAATAGACGCAAAATTGGCGAACCCGCACAGCGCGATGGTGACGATAATCTGTGTCTTTTCAGTCAGTTCATCCTGGTAGCGGACAAAATCCAGGTAGGCGACGAACTCATTGATAACCAGCTTTTGCCCGATAAAGCTGCCAGCCAGCTGTGCTTCGCCCCAACTGACGCCAATCAACCATGCCAGTGGCTGGAACAGATAGCCAATGAGCAACTGCAAGGTCAGACCCTCGATGCCCAACAGGCCGGCCGCCCATCCCAGCACACCGTTCAGCAAGGCTATCAGGCCCACAAAAGCCAGCACCATGGCGCCGACATTCAGGGCCAGTTTCATGCCGTTGGCGGCGCCCGCTGCTGCCGCATCGATCACATTGGCATGCGCGGGCCCGGAGACGACTTCGGTCAAGTCGTTTTTGGTCGTTTCAGTTTCCGGCAAGATCATCTTGGCCATCAGGAACCCGCCTGGCGCTGCCATGAAACTGGCGGCAATAAGGTATTTCAGTTCCACACCCAGGCCAGCGTATCCGGCAAGCACAGAACCGGCAACCGATGCCAGGCCGCCGACCATCACGGCAAACAGTTCCGAGCGGCTCATGGTGCTGATGAAAGGTTTAACCACCAAAGGCGCCTCTGTCTGGCCAACAAAGATATTGGCAGCTGCAGACATGGACTCGGGGCGACTGGTACCCAGCACCTTTTGTAAGGCGCCACCAATCAGGCGAATCATCCATAACATCACACCCATGTGGTAAAGAACGGCAATCAACGATGAGAAAAACACGATGACGCTCAAGACGTGTATGGCGAATATGAAACCCTGTGAAAAATTGCCAATTTCACCGAAGACAAACACAATACCCGCATTGGCGTACCCGATAATGGCAGCCACGACTTGCGTAATCTCGTACAGAACCTGCTGGCCAAAAGGCAGATAAATAACAAAGGCACCCAGCGTAACCTGGATCGCAAATGCAAATCCGATCGTACGCCAGTTGATTTTGCGTCTGTTTGAAGACAGGCCAAACGCAATCAGCAGCAGAAATACGATGCCCAACAGTCCGGTCATGATGCCTACCTTTCAAGTCGTGCTGTTAGAGCATTAGGAAAACAACTGCCCGTCAGGTCACGTGTCAGTCAAGCGATGAATTTTCATCCTGATCGTTTCCAATGCAGTATGGTTTTGGCCGTCGTGTGCGAGCACCATGTCGGCATATTCCCGCGACGGATTAACATGGGCAAAATAGGCGGGCCTCACCGTGCGCTCATACTGATCAATCACGGAATCCAGAGACCGCCCGCGCTCGCTCATGTCACGACGAATCCGGCGCAAGAGACAAATGTCCAGCGGCGTATCAACAAATATACTGACATCAAAAATCTGACGCAGGGCGGCGCTGCTCAGCAACAGAATACCCTCAACCAGAATCACCCTGGCGGAGGGCACAGCGACTGTGCCGGGCGCCCGTGTATGCAAACAGAAATCGTATTGTGGCATCTGAATGGCTCGGCCGGCCCGCAGCTCAAGCAGATGATGGGCCAAAAGCTCATGATCAAACGCATCAGGGCGGTCATAGTCAGTCTGCACACGCTGAGCCATCGGCAAATGCGACTGGTCACGATAGTAAGAGTCCTCAGCCAACACTGCCAGCTGATTGCTACCGCTTTCGCCAGCCAGCTGCTGACTTATCTCTGCCGCCAACCAGCTCTTGCCTGACGCTGAGGCGCCGGCAATCGCAATGATGGCAGCAGGTGCAGTTGTTTTTTCCGGCACAGATTTTTCAGCCCAATCAGCAGCAAAGCGGCATTATCACCAATTATCAATCGGGAAAGTATGGCAAATCCATGACAGTTCCCAGCCACGCCCTGGCCGCTGCCCCTATTCCGGACATGACTACCGGTCAGGCGCCGGTTGTTCCGGGGCCGCCGAGTGTTGCTCATCACAGGCGCTCAGCGTTGCCGCCAGCACCACCGCAGTCATCATTGGACGATTCCAGTTTTCCATGGGCTCACCTTTGATTCATTGTGATTTTAGAATTTATGTCTCCATTATTCAGCTTTACCGGGGATATAACAAGTCGGTCCGAGCCGACCGGGCATTGTCATTTCGCGCCAGTGCGACCGCGATTATCCCGGGCCAGTAATCGCGCCAGGGCGACCACGCTGCCGTCAGGATCATGAGTCACGCCTTCAGAGTAATCGATCAAATCCAGGCCTTCCGCGACGCTCGCCAACATGTCCGGCGCGACCCGGAAACGCTGGCTGGCGGGGCCGGTCACCGGCACATCGGTCTGCAAGTGCACCTCCGCCAGCACAAATCCACCCTGAACCAGACGTTGAGCGGCCGCTCGCAGCAGGGCCACATCCAGGTAACGGATCATGATGATCAGCCCGTATTGATCAAGGCCCACAGGCAGCCCGTCATCCAGATCATGCTCGTGCCAGCGGATTCCCGCCAGACCCTGCTCGGCGGCAGACGTCTTGCCTCGCGCCAGCCCCTCTGCGGAGATGTCCACGGCATCGACCTGATAGCCGTGCTGCGCCAGGTACAGGGCATTGCGGCCGGCACCACAGGCGAGATCCAGCGCCCGACGACACGGCGGTTCCAACACGGGTAGGTGTTGCTGCAGGTACACGGACGGATGACGCCTTGTTGCATAAGCGCCTTGCCGGTATTTGTGCTGCCATTTTTCGCGATCTTCGTGACTCACACACACCCCTCCACAGACAGTTTGCCCTGCCACCTTGCTGGCGACAGCGTGCCCTTTCACGGTATCATTCCGTCAATTCATTTCACAGCGACCGTGCGTCAACCGCAGGAGGCTCCATGCCCTACACTCTCTCGATCAACGGACAACAGCACGAACTGGACGTGGACGGTGACATGCCGCTGCTCTGGGCCGTGCGCGATCATCTGCACTTCACCGGCACCAAATTCGGCTGCGGCATGGCGCAGTGCGGCGCCTGCACGCTGCACATCGACGGTGTCGCCACGCGCAGCTGCGTGTTGCCGGTGGCAGATGCCGTGGGCAAAGCCATCACCACCATCGAGGGCCTGGGTTCGCCTGCAGCACAGGCCGTTCAAAGCGCCTGGGTTGAGCTGCAGGTACCCCAGTGCGGCTACTGCCAGTCCGGCCAGGTCATGTCGGCGACGGCCTTGCTCGAACAGAATGATACACCGACTGACGCGGACATCGACGCTGCCATGTCCGGCAACATCTGCCGCTGCGGCACCTATCCACGCATCAAGGCCGGTATCAAAATGGCTGCCAGCCAGATCCGCAACGCCGGAGGAGCCGCCTGATGAATATCAATCGCTTTGCGCGCAACAAGCAACAGCCCGGTGTGGACACTGGACGCAGAAACTTTCTCAAGGTCGCTGCCACCGGTTCAGCCGGGTTCACGCTGGGCATCAGCCTCAGCGCTGGCGCACAGGCACAGGCACAGGCGACGACCGCGTCAGGCGCCGTTAACGCACTGGAATACAATGCTTTTGTCAGCATCACGCCGGAAAATGTGGTACGAATCTATATCAAGCACCTGGAAATGGGCCAGGGCGTCTACACGGGCCTGGCAACGTGCGTGGCCGAAGAACTGGACGCAGACTGGCAGCAGATCGTCTGTGAACACGCCCCCGTTGATACCGCCAAATATGCCAACCTGCTGATGGGTCAACAAGGCACCGGCGGCAGCACGGCCATGGCCAACAGCTTCATGCAGCTTCGCCGGGCCGGCGCGGCAGCCAAAGCCATGCTGGTCAGTGCTGCGGCACAACGTTGGCAGGTGCCGATTGATGAAATACGCGTCAATGAAGGCGTTGTATCCCATGGCTCACATCGCGCCACCTTCGGTGAACTGGCCGTGGAGGCGTCCCGGCAGACCCCGCCTGCCACGGACGCCCTGGTATTGAAGACGCCCGCCCAGTTCCGCCTGATTGGAAGCGAAAACACACTGCGCAAGGACACCGGCAAACAGGACGGCACCGCCATTTACACGCAGGACGTACAAGTGCCCGGCATGCTCACCGCCGTCGTGGCACACGCACCCCGCTTTGGCGCCCGGGTCAGGTCGTTTGACGCCTCAGCGGCGCTGGCTCGCAGGGGCGTCCGGCAGGTGTTCGAGATCGACACCGGCATCGCTGTGGTCGCCGACGACTATTGGTCCGCGACCAAGGGCCGAGAGCTGCTGCAGATTGAGTGGGATGAATCCAGCGCCGAAACCCGAAGCAGCGACACGCTGCTGCAACAATACCGCAACCTGGTGGAAACCGAAGGCGCGATTGCCGAGCAGCATGGCAACGCCGTCGACACCCTGGCCAGCGCCAACGACAAAGTGGAGCTGGTATTCGAGTTTCCCTACCTGGCGCACGCACAAATGGAGCCGGTCAACTGCGTCGCCCGGATCAGCGGCAACAGCGCCGAACTGTGGTATGGCTGTCAGAGCGCGACCGGGGATCAGGCGGCGATCGCGCAGTTACTGGGCACCCGCCCGCAGGATGTAAAAATCCATACCGTGTTTGCCGGCGGTGGCTTTGGCCGGCGCGCCAACCCCAAGGCTGACTATGTTCTGGAAGCCGTGAATATTGCCCGGCAGTTACCGGACACACCGGTGAAGCTGGTGTGGTCGCGTGAAGATGATATGCAGGGTGGCTTCTACCGGCCGGCCTATGCCCACAAACTCAGTGCGGCACTGGACGATCAGGGCAAGCCCCTCGCCTTTCAGGCACGCATTGCCGGCCAATCCATCATGGCCGGCACGTCCATGGCCGCCATGATGGTCAACAATGGTATCGACAACACCTCTGTCGAAGGACTGACCGAGTTCAGCTACGAAGTGCCAGAGCGCCAGGTCGAACTTCATACTACCGACGTCGGCGTACCTGTCCAGTGGTGGCGATCTGTGGGTCATACCCATACCGCCTTCAGCAAGGAAGTGTTCATCAACGCATTGGCCCGCAAGGCCGGCATGGACCCGGTGGCGTACCGGCTGTCACTGCTCACCCATAACCCGCGCGAGACAGCTGTGCTGAAGCTGGCGGCAGAAAAAGCCGGTTGGGGCAGCCGGGAATTGCCCGCGGGCTGGGGGCGTGGTGTCGCGGTGCATACCTCGTTCGGATCCACCGTTGCGGAGATAGCCGAAGTATCGGTACAGGGCAACAACTTCAAGGTGGAGCGCGTCGTGGCGGCAATCGACTGCGGCATTGCGGTCAATCCCAGCATCATTCGCGCCCAGGTTGAAGGTGCCATTGCGTACGGTCTGTCTGCAGCCCTGCAGGATGAGCTGACGCTGAGCGAAGGGGTCGTTGATCAAAGCAATTTCCACAACTACCAGGTATTGCGTATGAATGCGATGCCGGTCGTGGAGACGCATATCCTGGCCTCGACCAATGCGCCCAGTGGCGTTGGTGAGCCGGGCACTCCGCCCATCGCCGCGGCGGTGGCCAATGCCCTGGCCGATGCCACCGGCAATACCCTGACCCGATTGCCGCTGCGGCTGAGTTGATTGGCCGCCCGACCCCCGGCCGGTGAGGCGGCCGGGACGGATTGCCCATCCGCCACAAGCCAATGCTATACTCATACGCAATCCCGCCACAGTGTGCGGGAAAACCTGCCGGGGCCGCCACTTAAGTGTTAACACTGATTGATGCGATTCAACCTCTGTATCTGGTTAATATTGCCGTCGGCATAGCGCTGGCATTGTGTGTGGCATTCGTTGCCACCCGGGCAGACCGCGACCTGTTGTTCTGGGCGTCCGGGTTCGCGCTCTACGCGCTGTCATTCGCTCTGTTTGGACTGCGCGATACCATTGCCAGTGCCACATCCATCATTGGCGGGAATACCGCCATGGCCTTGATGTTCGCCCTGTTTACAGAAGGCATCTGCAGACTCTACGGCATCAAAATCTCACGCTGGTATATCTGGACAACGCCGGTGCTGGCGATTCTGGGCTTTGCCTTGCTTACCGAAAACCTGGAAGGCCGCATTACGCTAGGCGTGGCCATGACCACATACCACAGTCTGCTGGTTCTCTATCTGGTAACCCGCAGTCTGCTGCTGGCGGAGGGTCGTGGCAAGTGGATCATATTTGCTGCGGTTGCCGGCTACGCACTGATGTTCCTGGTTCGATCGGCCCTGGTCGTATTGGGGATCAGTAGCGGTGCCAGTTTCCTGTCGCCCGGCACCGGGCAGTCCATCTATTTTTCAATTGCCACCGTCGCGGTTGTCATGTTCGCCATCGGACTGCTGGTCAACTACAAGGAACGAGCAGAAGCCATGGCCTGGCAGCAGGCTCACCATGACCCCTTGACCACAGTTGGCAATCGTCGGGTTTTGCAACAGCGGCTGATAGCACTGACCACTCAACAGGCGGCAACAGCAAGTTACCATGGGCTGATCCTGATGGATCTGGACCACTTCAAGGACCTCAATGATACCTGTGGTCACACACTCGGTGACCAGCTACTGGTCCTGGTGGCAGACAGACTGAAAAATACGGTCAGCAACACCGATGTTGTCATTCGGCTGGGTGGGGATGAGTTCGTCATACTGCTGGAAAGACTCGACCCTGATCCGGCCATTGCCCGCGACAATGCGCTGCACATAGCCAGGCGCCTGCTCGAACACATTCGCCAACCCTATCAATTGCTGACAACGGATGATAAAACAGGCGAACTCAAACACATTACCTATAATGTGACCGCCAGCATGGGCGTGGAGATCTTCAGCGGCAATGCATTCAGTCACGAGGACGTGCTAAGGGCCGCTGATATCGCCATGTACAAAGCGAAACAGCATGGCCGAAATGACATTCACTGTGACAACATTGGCAAATAAACATCGAATGACACGCACAGAGTTACCCCCACCATGACTGTGAAGGTTCTGCACACGTCCGACTGGCACCTGGGCCGCAGTCTCTATGGACAGCGCCGCTATGCAGAATTTGATGCGTTTCTGGCCTGGATGCTGGACACCCTAAGCACGCAGCAGACAGATGTGCTGCTAATCGCCGGTGATGTTTTTGACACCACGGCCCCCAGTAACCGCGCCATGCAGCAGTATTACCACTTTCTGAGACAGGCCGCCGACACCGGCTGCCAGCATGTGGTCATCATAGGCGGCAACCACGACTCGCCATCGTTTCTTAATGCCCCGCGTGACATCCTGAAAATGCTGAACGTGCATGTGGTGGGTGCCAAAACAGATGACCCGGCCGAGGAGGTGTTGCGTCTGGATGACCGCGAAGGCAGACCGCTGCTGCTGGTATGCGCCGTCCCCTATCTGCGCGACCGCGACATCCGCACGGCAGAAGCCGGTGAGACCATCGACGACAAGGAACAGAAGCTGCTGGCAGGCATCAGGGCCCATTACCAGGCCGTCACGACGGCCGGCGAGCAGCAACGTCAGGCATTGCAGCAACAGTACAAAACTGACATCCCGCTCATCGGCATGGGCCATCTGTGGACAGCGGGTGCGCGGACCGTCGACGGTGACGGGGTGCGTGACCTCTATGTCGGCTCGCTGGCCCATGTGGGCACCGATATTTTTCCGGCGGCGCTGGACTATGTGGCACTGGGTCACCTGCATGTACCACAGAAGGTTGGCGGTCACACCCATATCCGCTACAGCGGCTCGCCCCTGCCGATGGGTTTTGGCGAAGCCAGGCAGCAAAAATCGGTCTGTGTGATCGAATTTGATGGCCATCGACCCCGACTCACCCTGCTTGATATTCCCGGCTTTCAGCGGTTACGCCAGCTCAGCGGCAGCCTCGCCAGCCTCCAGTCTGAGTTGCAGGCGCTGCTGACCGAGGGTGAATCAACCTGGGTGGAAATTATTTATACCGGCGCCGACATTGTGCCTGATTTGCGCGAGCATTTGATGGAAGCACTGGCTGAAGATTCCGAGGGATTGATCACTCTGCTACGCGTGAAAAACCAGCGCATCACCGCGCGCACCCTGCAGCCGCAAGAGGCAGAGCAGACCCTGGATGATCTCAGCCCGCAGGAAGTCTTCCAACGCTGCCTGGATGCGCATGCAGTGCCCGACGAGCAGCGCCGCGAGCTGCTGCATCTCTATCAGGATGTCCTGACAGAGGTGCAGGAGAAGGACACAAAAGCCCAGTAAGCACCCGACTACAATGCCGGATAACTCTCCAGCATTTGTGTGAAGGCATCCCGGATCTCGGGACGTGCTCCGTCTTCATGCATATACTCACCTGGCAATACCGTGTGGATACGGTTGATGCGACCTGCCCACACCTCTCGACCGGTCTCCGTTTCGCGCATCTCCACCACAATGTTGGCGATGTAGCGCAGCATCTGTTCTTCCTCAATACGACGCTCAAACGGATCAATCTCTTCCTGCTCGGGGTTCAGGTTTACGTGGCGATAGGACAGCGTCACCACCAGATCATGGAGCCGGTCATTGCGCACCAGTCCTTTGTCCTGCATCACAGCATCGAACTCAGCTACCATGTAGTCACTGAGGAATCCGGGCATCTCCTGCAGCTCAATACTGTAGGCACGATAAGCCTGGTAGTTACCCGGGCAGCACAAGGTCACTGTGTGACCTACCTGCGGACCACCGGACGCACAGGCAGCCATTAACAGCGCGGCAACCAGCATAAGCAGAGGGTATCGGACAATCTGGCGCATAGTGACTCCTTGAATAATGTGCAATCGGGACTGCAATAGAATACCCTGTGTCAATGCGTACAAACTTGAGCGGTATCAACTGCAGCGCTGTTAGTTCTCTACCTCCTGCTGCTCATAGTGCTCCTGCCAGCGACGACCAGCCAGGGCCCCGACAATGGAATAGTTACCCTCGTGGCAGGCATACTCATAGATATGACTGCCGGGCGGCAGACGGCGCATAGGCACCTCTGCCGTCCAGGGTCGACCAAAGACCGTGTCATCGTTCATGGTGACCTGATAGATGATCTGGCCGTCGCTATCAAAGCGAAAACTTTCCGTTGTGGTGAGGCTACCAGTCGACCCCCGAAATGACTGCTGGGGATGGAGGTTGCGGGTGCTCACCACTAACGTATCGCCCTGCCAGTGGCCTACAGAGTCCCCCATCCAGCGCTGCATGGCGGCTGGCTGATGCTCATCATCAATTCGGACAATCCTCACATCGTTGACCATCTCCGCCATGATCATCAGGTAGTCGGGCGTCTGCACGATGCGATAGTTGCTGTTGTATGACATTGGCAGCATGGGCGGCCCGGCTGTGGATAACACCGACAACAGGCAACGTTCACCGGTGGGTCGCACCTCCGGCCCATCGAAGACATCGACACCGGGCCGGGCCAGCTGCTGTGAAACCCAGTCCCGCCCGCGGCCATTCTCCGCATAGGGGATCTTGCCATCGGCCGGATCAATCACCAGTGACGTACGATATTCCCCATCTACCTGTGCCACATAGCCGCTGGCAAAGAACCAGTCCGCCTCCAGCCGGATCGGCGCACCTTTGGGCGGTGGCCCGCGATCGGGGTCAAGTCGTTCCTCGACTGTCAGATCGGTGAGACCGGCAGCAGACCCAGGGCGCCACGCGGCAGCCTCCTCCGCTGTCATGGTTTGGCGGTCGGCGAATTGCGCCGGGCGCTCAACCGGCGTTTCTGTCTCATTGGTCCATAATCCCTGAAAATCCGGGCGACCTTCAGCGGTGCGCGGGATATCGGCATACGTCAAAGCACTGCCGGCCAGAGCGCCACCGATGAGCAGTGCTGTCTTAAACAGCCATGAACTGAATGATTTTTCGCTGGGCATACATGAGTCCTTGATCGGGCGGCGAAACGATGACTGATTGTAACCAGGTTGAGCCGCTTCAGGTTTGACAATCTGTCACAACATGCAGAAAGCTGCCCGGCAATTGACATGCATCAAACCCCACGTTGCCGCGATAGCGTTCGTCCTGCCAGGCCGGAATCCTGTATAGTCACCTGTGGCCGGAGGTCTTGCTGACACCGGCCTGGGCACAATAGCACGAGGCACAACAAACAATGCGGATCCTGGCAGTCCGGTTCAAGAACCTGAATTCCCTGGCAGGCGAGTGGGAGGTAGACTTCACCGACCCGGCCTATACCAGCGATGGCATATTCGCCATTACCGGTCCCACCGGGGCCGGCAAAACCACATTGCTGGATGCCATGTGCCTGGCACTTTACCGACAAACGCCGCGCCTGGGCGATATCACCGCGACCAGCAACGAAATCATGACGCGGCAGACCGGCGAGTGTTTTGCCGAAGTCCTCTTCAGTACCCAGAACGGCAACTTTCGCGCCCACTGGTCACAGCACCGGGCCCGCAAACGACCGGATGGCAAGCTGCAGGCTGCCCGGCATGAAATCGCCGAGGCCGATGGCAACAAGATCATCGACAGCAAATTCGCCACCGTCGACAAGCGCATTGTTGAGATCACCGGCATGGACTTTGGTCGCTTCACCCAGTCCATGCTGCTGGCCCAGGGTGGTTTCGCCGCTTTCCTGCGCGCCAGTGCCGACGAACGCGCGCCGATTCTGGAAAAAATTACCGGCACAGACATTTATAGCGCCATTTCCATCACTGTGCATGAACGGCGCGGCGTGGAAGAGCAGACATTGCAGATGCTGCTGGCCGAACAGGCAGGTATGCGACTGCTATCGTCCGAGGCCGAGGCCGAACTGCGTGCCGAAAAGTCAGCGCTTAAAGCACAGCTGAGTATTGATGTTGACAAGGCCAGCGCGCTGCGCGGTCAACGGCAATGGCAACAACACTGTCAGCAACTGGAACAGCAACAAGCCATACTGACGCGGGATCTGGCATCCTGGCAACAGCATGACGATGCATTCAAGGATCAGCGCGCACAGCTGGCTGAGGCCACTCGCGCACTTGAGCTGAGTGCGGTTTATGCAACGCTGGTCAACCTGCGTCAGGAACAGCAGCATGAACAACACCTGTTAAGCGAGAGTCAGGCACAGCTGCCAACACTGACGGAAACCATCGACAGGCAGCAGCGCCAGATAGAACGTCTCGGCAAAGCACTGCTGGCGGCAGAGCAGCAACTTGATGCCGCCCGCCCGGTACTGAAACAGGTACATGTGCTGGACAGTCGTCTTACTGACACCCGACAACAACTGCAGGTCCAGCACGCGGTGCTGAAGGACAAGCAGGATGCGCTGCGTCAGTACCAGGTCGATATCGACCTGACGGCGTATGCCGATGTCCAGCACGCCGAGCAACACTACAGGCAGGCACAGCAAGCCACTGAGCAGGCGCAGCAGCACCTGGCAAACATTTCTCAGGGCGCCAGGCCAGCGCAGTGGCGCGAGCAGCACAACACGCTGAGCGAGCATATTGCCCGCACCGAAACGTTACAACAGCACCTGCAGGAACGCGCTCAGCAGCAGCAATTACTGGCTCAGCTGGAGACAGACATGCAGCGCCAGCAAAGCGACCTGGCTGCCAGCTCAGAGAAACTGGCACACGCCGACGCGCTGTTGTCCGCTCACAAAGGCACACTCAAATCGCTGCAGGATCAGCGAGCCCTGCAGCAACGCATTATCGATCTGGAAGCCCTGCGCGCCGAGCTGGAAACGGGTCAACCCTGCCCATTGTGTGGTGCCAGCGAGCACCCGTTTTCCGAACACGCGCCGTCACTGAACATCAACAGTCTGTCGCAACAGATCCGGTCGCAGGAAGAGCGGGTTAACGTCAGTGAGCAGCAACGCAATGCGGTGCAAACCACGCAGATTCAGCAAAATGCGACCAGCAAAAATCTCGATTCCCAGCGCCGGCAGCTTAAGCAGACCCATCAGACACTGATGGACGACATTCAGCACCTGTGTCAGACCATGGCCGTCAATGACAGCACCGACGCAGTGCTCGAACGTCAACAGGGTCTGCAACAGCGCAAGCAGGAAATCACCCGCACACTGCAGGATATTGATGATCTGGAGGCTGCGCTTAAAATCTGTGAGCGCAACCAGAACCAGGCAAAATTGATCAGGGAAGTCATTGCCGAACGCAAGCGCCTGCAGGACCTTCAGCACAAGCTGGACACCCTGCAGGCCGATCGCTACGCCCTGCTTGAGGACAAAGACCCGGACCGGGAAGAGGTTCGCCTGCGGACAATGACGCACAACGCACAACAGACGCTGTCATCCGCGCAGCAACAATACCAGCAGTCCGTCAACAGTCGCCAGCAACTGCAACAGCAGATTCAGTCGTACGAACACAGTATCGCCGGTCGCACAGACAAGCTGACACAGGCGGAACAGGCATTCGCCGAACAACTTCAAGAGAAACAGTTTCCGGATGAAAGATCTTTTATTGACGCACAGCTTCCCGAAGCCGATCGCAAAGCGCTCGAGGCCAGATCACAGACGTTGTTGCAACACGGCATTGAGCTGCGCAGCGCACTGGCGCGCAACCGACAGGAGCTGGACAGCGAACTGGCAAGGTCGCTGACGGACCTTTCTCCGGACATGCTGGAGCAACAATGCCAGTCTCAGGAAACCGTGGTCAGTGGCTTGCGCGAAAAGCTGGGCGCGATCCGGCAACGCCTGAAGGACAACGACGATACCCGCGCTCAGCAGCAGACATTAGCTACCAGGATTGATCGGCAGAAAACCGAAACGGAGCGCTGGCGGCGATTACATCTGTTGATCGGCGCCAGTGACGGCAAGAAGTATCGCAACTTCGCCCAGGGCCTGACGTTTGAGTTGATGATTCAACACGCAAACGCTCAGCTGCAAAAAATGACCGATCGCTACCTGCTGCAGCGCGACCTGGAACAGCCGCTGGATCTCAATGTGATTGACGATTACCAGGCAGGCGAAGTGCGATCCACCAAAAACCTGTCTGGTGGCGAGAGCTTTATTGTGTCTCTGGCCCTGGCATTGGGCCTGTCGCGCATGGCCAGTCGCAATGTCCGCGTAGACTCACTGTTTCTCGATGAAGGTTTTGGCACACTGGATGAGGACGCGCTGGACACAGCGCTGGAAACCCTGAGTAGCCTGCAGCAGGAAGGCAAGCTGATCGGTGTCATTTCGCATGTGACGGCGCTGAAAGAACGTATCGCCACGCAAATCAATGTGTCACCTCTGGCAGGTGGACGCAGTACCCTAAGCGGGCCGGGTTGCAGCGCTGTTACTTGAGAACCAGCAACGCTACTGAAACAGCGGATACATCGATCCCAGCAACAGGACGGCCATGACGATATTGAACACCCTTGCCCGCCGGGCATCCTGCAACAGGCGCCGCAACGATGAACCAAACAGGTTCCAGGTACTGATGCAGGGAATACCGACCAGCACAAAAAGCAGAGCAATAATGAGCAGACTGGTCATCATGGCTGCCGGTTGTGCGTAGGTCGCGATGGCCGTGATCATCATCAGCCAGGCTTTCGGGTTGACCCACTGGAACATCGCTGCCTGCCAGAATGTCAGCGGTCTGGCAACCCTGATCTCACCTGATGCTGGCAATACCCGGGTTGGCCGCACCAACGTCCAGGCCAGATAGATCAGCGCCATGCCACACAGAATCTTCAGCGCCGAGTCGAACAACGGATAACGGATCAGCAACTGTCCGATGCCCAGCGCCACCGCCAGCAGCAAAATCTGGCACCCCACGGTTATGCCAAAAATATGCGGTAACGACCGACGAAACCCGAAGTTGGCCCCCGATGCCAGCAACATCATATTGTTGGGGCCCGGTGTACCGGTCATCACAACCACAAATCCGACCAGAGCCAGTAGCTGTTCCAGGGGCATATCGCTTTCCTCGTCTATGTACCCAGACGATAACGCAGTTTGACAACCAGCTGACTGGCCAGAGGGTCATTCCAGGCGTTGTCGAACTGCTCGTTGAAATTGATCAGGTTGTCGCGCTTGTTACCATTGCGGTTATAGACAATGAACAGGTCTGACAGTGGTGCCAGCTCAAGACGGTAGCGCAGCTGGAAGTTCATCTGCGAAATCGAGAAATCACCTGGCGTGCGGGCATGCTGATCTACTTCCACCAGATCGCGGTTACGGGTCGGTGCATCGGCGGGCAGGTTGAAGTAGCGGTCACCCGCCGCTTTGATGCCAACCCATTGCAGACCGGCGCTGAGCTGCTGCTTGGCGGTCAGGAAATACTCCAGCCGAAAGCCGGTTTCCCATTGACTGGTTTTGAAGGCAGTGAAATTTTGACCACCCTGGTGCAACAACCAGCCATCGCGATCCTGATACTCCACTTCACCCGTTACATTGATATTTGCCGCTGGCCGCCAGGTCGCGCCCACTTCATAAGACTCACTGTAACCACCGGCAAACTCGGTAGAGCGACCAATCTGGCCGTTCAGACTGAGCTCCCTGGCCGTGTTAGTGGTATAACTGGCGCTGTAGTTGGTACGTTCGCGGGTGGAGAACGTACCGTTGCCGAAGCTGTTCAGATCATCATAACGCTTAGGGAAATGCTGCAGGTTGATATTCAGCCGATCCAGATTGTTCAGTGTGATGGCAGTGCTGATGACCGGAATTGCATTGTTGGTGCGATCGCCCTGCAGGTTTTCCTCATAGCGCAGGAACGAGGACACTCGCACATCGCGCACCCGCGTCAATCCGGTCTTGATCCATTCAAAACGATACCAGGCTTCCTTGGCATTGTTGCGATCCTGATAACCGAAATCATTGACATCAAGGTCTTCATCAAAATAGGTCAAATGCAGGGTGTGCTTGAAGCCCTGCCGCGGCGAGTACACGATATCAGTAAAGGCACCGAAACCCTGATCGCCATCGTCTACATCTGACGTCACCACCTGTCCGTCAAAGCTCCAGATACCACCGCGGGTCAGATACCTGAAATCGATCGCATGGACCTGGGCATCCGACTCCGGGTGTGCCACCAGGGTGCCTATGTAACCGATGCCCCGATAGGCCGCACCGGTGCTGCCTCCCTGATCCTCATATAAAACGCGGAAGGCAGTGAAATCCCGTCCCTGTTGCTCAATTCGCTGTCCCGGCAGTTGAAACTGGGTGTCGTCCTCGGACGCGGCGAGCACGCCGTAACGGAAATTCCCCAGCTGACCGGTGGCCTTGGCTGCGCCCAGCAGGTCTGCCGTCTGAATGCGCTCTCGCGCTGGCAGCAACACCCCGTCAGGCAGATCCGGCGAGCGCGGCCGCCCACCGATACGGCGGGTATTCAGAATGGAAAAGCGCTTGCCAATGCTGCCGTTGGAGCGAGATGTGGTGTTGAATATCTCCTGACCTTCCTGGAAGAACAGGCGTTTTTCCGGAAAGAATACTTCGGTGGCAGTCAGATTAACCACGACATCATCGGCTTCGGCAGAACCAAAGTCCGGATTCAGCGTTGCCGTCATCTGGAAGTTACTTGAGGGACGCCAGAACACGTCCACGCCAGCCCGGTGTTCCCAGTCGGCATCAATTTCGTCGTAGGTGGAGGCAAAGGACGGGAACAGACTCCATTGCTGCTGCGGATTGACGCCCTCCATCTCCAGCAGCGGGAAATTACTCAGGAAAATCGGGTCGGACTTGGCAATCGGAGGCCATGCCCAGTTCTGGTTGAGGTGCGCTACCACACGCTCGGCATAGAACCCGATCTGCCGACGGCCTTCGCGGCCCGGCATTGCCAGCTGCCCCCAGGGGATGTAGAACTCGGCGCTCCAGCCATTGGCATTGTCGCTGGTGGCGCCGTACCAGGCGCCATCCCACTGACTGTTGTATTGGCGCTCAGGCAGAATAGTGCCGTCAAGCTGATTGTCGCCCAGAGCCAGACTCACCCAGTAACCGTATTGCCCCTCGCCCGAGGTATCCAGCGTAATGGACACCCGGTCGCGGTTCACTTCCCGGTTGTCGCGCGCAGTAATACGGCGCACCAGCGTATCGGCCGGCTGCTCCATGACGACGCCGATATAAATACCATCATCGGTATAGAACACCTTCATTTCCGTGTCGTAAGGTGCCTGGGCCAGGGTTTCCGGCTCCACAATCCACATGCCGCTCTGCGCAGGTATCTGGGACCACACCGCATCGGTCAGCTGACCGTCCAGTTCAAGCGCTACATTATCCGGCAAGCGCTGCAATGGAATCACCATCTCACTGCCAAAGCGGGCCTGCACACCCAGCGGGGCGGGATTGAGGCCAGCAACGCCGGGCTGAGCCTGGGCGACGGCGGAAAGACATAAGGACGACAGTCCCACAAGCGAGAGTCGGAGCAAGGAGTTCAAAACAGGATACCTATTATTTTAATGGGTGACAAAAACGTAACCGCGGGAGTATAACGGCAACAAATAGGGATGGCATCAATGATTTGCAGTAAAGTTTGACAGATTGTAAGCACCCGACAGCAGGCCCTGGCTGAGAGGCCCGCTTGTATGGGGGCCATTATTGATCAATAATCGGGGAAAACACTGTTTTTAGCGGGAGAATAACAATGACGACTCGACAGAAAACAACGTTTGCGACCCTGACCTTGGGCATCTTACTGGGCGCTGGTACTACCGCCTTGGCCCAGGACGATCTGCCCCGGACCCACTACGGCAAACCTGATCTGCAGGGCGTGTGGAGCAATGCCACACTCACGCCATTGACCCGTGACCGGGACCTGGGTGAGACACGGGTGCTCAGTGTTGAGCAGGTGCGTGCCATGGAGGGGGGGCATCAGGCATTTCTGGAAGCCGAGTATGCCGACAGCGATCCCGATCGCGAACCCGGCGCCGGCGCCCAGGGTGGCGACGACGGTGACACCAACGACGGTTATAACGAATTCTGGAAAGAAGTCGGTGATCGCATTCAGATCATCAACGGCGAGCCCCGCTCATCGATCATCGTCGACCCGCCCAATGGCCAGATTCCCTTCGCCGGTGATCCCCGCGCCCGATTCGCCCGCGCCCCCGGTGCACCTGCTGCCAATGATGGCCCGGAAGGACGTCCACTGTCCGAGCGCTGCCTGATTTCCTTTGGCACGCACTCCGGCCCCCCCATGCTACCGGTGATGTACAACAATAATTACCAGATTGTACAAACCGAAGACTACGTCATGATTCTCGCCGAAATGATTCACGATGCCCGCATCGTTCGCATAGATGATGAGCCGATGCCCCACATGCAGAAGTGGATGGGGGATTCTGTCGGACACTGGGACGATGACACGCTGGTCGTCACCACGACCGGCTATCATCCGCAACATACCGTATTTGGCGCCTCGGAAAACCTGACCGTGACCGAGCGCTTTGAGCGCGTCTCCACATCGGAGATTCTCTACTCATTTACTGTTGAGGACCCCACCGTGTTCAGTCAGCCCTGGACCGGTGAGCTGGTGTTCAATGCCAAATCGGCGGATGAACCGATGTATGAATACGCCTGCCACGAAGGTAACTATGCGCTGCCTGGTGTGCTGGCTGGCGCCCGACGGGCGGAAGCCGAGGCTGCGAACCAGTAAGGCGGGCCATTGACAGTGCTGGAGTTGTACGCCAGTTTTGAACTGACCGGTTTTAGCACTGCAGTGCGTGAACTGTGGTGGGTATTTCCCACCATTCTGGTGTTCCATTCCCTGAGCATGGGGCTGATGGCGGGTATCGGCATCGTCTGCGCCTTGCGGGCCCTGGGCTTTGCCCGGCAAATCCCGATAGCCATGTTCAGCAAATTCCAGCCACTACTGTGGGTGGGCCTGGGGATCGCCGGCGCGTCCGGGCTTTTACTGCTTGCCGGCTACCCGGCCAAGGCACTAACCAACCCGCTGTTTTTTATAAAGATGCTCATGCTGGCTGGCGCCATCTGGCTGACCGTACGAATGACTTCAACAGCACCTCGTCTGTCGTCGCAGAGCCCGTCGCCGGCCCGGCTGCCGGCTCTACTGACCATCGGCCTGTGGTTGGGCGTCATCGCATCCGGGCGCTTCCTGGCCTACACCCACACTGTCCTGCTGGCCTCCTGGCTGGTGGTGGGCGGCTAGCCATGGTGGATTTTCTGAGCGCGCTGGGCCACAACACGGGCATTTTTGCTTTCATGAATACTCAGTGGGGCTGGCCAGCCATTGAGTCGCTGCACTTTATGGGTCTGACCTTGCTACTGGGAACGGTGGGCCTGTTTGACCTGCGCCTGCTCGGAGTCGGGCGTGGCATCAATATCGCTGCACTGCATTCACTGGTACTCTGGGGTATTGCCGGCTTTATTCTAAATGTGATCACCGGTTTCATGTTTCTGGTCAGTGACCCCGGCCAGTATGTCTACAACCCGGCGTTTCAGCTCAAGATGCTGGCGATGCTGATCGCCGGTCTGAACCTGATGGTATTTTACAGTCTATTGGCGCCGCAGGTCAGGGCACTGCCCCACGCCGTGACGGTGCCCAGCGCAGCGAGGCTGGCAGCACTGGTATCACTGTTGTGCTGGATTGCCGTGATCAGTTTCGGTCGTCTGATCACCTTTTATCGTCCGCCGGAGTTCTGGTGTTTCTGGTGCCTGTGATGCTGTGTCAGCGCTGCCGGGATCAGACCCTGGACGCTACCACGATGGCATTAAAACTGCGGCCATCCCAGGGCACAAGCCGGTCATAGTCGTGTTCCAGCAGGGTGACCTCGAAGCCGATGCTCAGAAGCAGTTGTTTCAGGTCGGCCAGGGTCATGGCCATCATGGTATGCTGATCGTGCCAGATTTGTGTGCGTTCAGCTGATGTGCGGCGAATCGACAGATGCAGATCCAGATCCTCGCCTTCGCCGGCATAATACCAACCCGAGGTAAACGTAAGACGCGCGTCAGTTGTCTGCACGTGCGTGACCACATCGTGCTGCTGGCGCGCGCCAGCAGCATCGACTGTATTGAAGACGAACACACCGCCGGGTTTCAGTGCGCGCCAGGTGCGCCGGAGTGTTTCGACGAACTGCTGACGCGGATGACTGTAATGAATTGAATACAGAAAACAGCTGATCAGATCGAACCCGGCCTCTTGTTCGAACCCGGCCAGGTCACACAGCATCAACCGCGCCTCGGGGCAACGACGCTGCGCCTGCGCCAGCATCGCCGGGCTGTTATCGAGTCCCACAGGCGTGAAACCGAGCCTGGTCATCGCCTGCAGATGCTGACCGGTCCCGCAGGCCAGATCCAGGTAATCGCGTCCCCCGGCGCTGGCAAAGGCATCAAATACGCGGGCTGCAAATGCGCACTGACCCGCATAGTCCACCTCGGCGCAGAACTGGTCATAGTAACGCGCAAGATCGGCGTACAGGGCGCCCCGGCCAACTGGCTCAACCCCGGGATGTCCGGCTCGGTGTTTAACGGTATCCGACATACTGGCAGACTCATGGCAATCGCGATGTGCAAAACCCGCGCAGATTACACCAGACCCGACCATAACGCACCATACCAATTGCCGCCAAAAGCCTTATACTCACGATCATGATGCACAGACCAAGTCAGGGACGATTACAGGCCAGTCAATGAGTCCAGCAGGATCCCAAAAGACCACTCCGCCGCTGGCTGACGTGCCGATACAGCCGGGTTTCATGGTGTTGCAGAGCAACCGGCTGGAACAGCTGCGCCAGGTTACCGTGACCTGGCTTAGCCGCCACCCGCTAACGCCGTTGGAAAACGAAACCCTGCTGGTGCAAAGCAATGGCATCGCACAGTGGCTGAAACTGGCGCTGGCGGCCGATACCGATGCCCCTGAACCGGGTTGTGGCATCGCCGCCGCGATGAATATCAGTCTCCCCGGACGATTCCACTGGCAAGCCTACCGTGCGGTCCTGGGCGACCTGCCGGAAACCTCACCGTACGATAAGACGCTGCTGAGCTGGCGCCTGTTGCGCCTGCTTCCCACATTGCTGGCCGAACCCGAATTTGCTGCGCTGCGGCATTTCCTCAGCGAGGACAGCGGCCAGCGCAAACAGTTCCAGCTGGCCCAGCGCCTGGCTGACCTGCTCGACCAATACCAGATTTACCGCGCAGACTGGCTGCAGAACTGGGCACAGGGTGTCAACCAGATCACCCGCCAAAACCAGCAGTTTGCCTTGCCCGATGAACAGAGCTGGCAGGCGGAACTGTGGCGGCGCCTGTTACGCGACATCGCACCGGAGGCCCGCAACAGCGGCCGGGCCCAGGTCCACCAGCAGTTTCTGGACGCCTGCCAGGGACTGACCACCGACAGTCGGCCGGCTGCGCTGCCCCGCCGCGTGGTGGTTTTCGGCATTTCCTCGCTGCCTCGCCAGAGCCTCGAAGTGCTGTCAGCCATAGCCCGCTGCACGCAGGTACTCCTGTGTGTGCACAACCCCTGTTCACACTACTGGGGCGACATCATCGAGCCCCATATTGCCCAACGACTTTTCGCCCGTCCCTACAAACGCCAGCTGCCACGCGCCGACTTGCCCAATGCGGCAGATTCCGGTGCCGTTGATGAACTATTCCTGCGCGGCAACCCTCTGTTAGCGGCCTGGGGCAAGCAGGGCCGGGATTACATCCGCCTGCTTGATGAGCATGACAATCGCGCCGACTATGAACAGATATTCCAGGACAACAAACTCGCTATCGATCTGTTCGAGCAGCCCGATGAACACAATCTGCTGGGCCGTCTTCAGGCGGACATCTTTCATCTGCGCAGCATCGACGAAGCGCGCGCGGCAAACGCCCATGTTGAGACCTCTGGCGGCCTGAGCTTTCACATCGCGCACAGCACCCAACGCGAGGTGGAGATTCTGCAGGATCATCTGCTGAGCCTGTTTGCCAGTGACCCGACCTTGCGGCCTCGCGACATTCTGGTCATGGTGCCTGACATCAATCAGTTTGCGCCGCATATTCAGGCTGTTTTTGGCCGTATCAGCCGCGACGATACGCGGTACATACCGTTTACCATCTCCGATCAGGGCAAACGTCACCAAACACCGTTGTACCTGGCCCTTACCCTGCTACTGAACCTGTCCTCTTCCCGCTTTGGCGTCAGTGAGTTACTGGACCTGATGGATGTACCCGCGGTACAGAATGCCTTTGACCTTGATGCTGCCGACAAGGGACTGTTACATCGCTGGGCTGAGGACGCCGGTATCCGTTGGGGGCTCAATGCCGAACAGCGCGTCGCTCAGGGCATGCCTGCGACACTGAACAAAGCGGCACTGGAGCAGAACACCTGGCACTTTGGCCTGCGCCGCATGTTGCTGGGCTACGCGGTGGGCAATGGCAGCGCCTGGCAGGATATCGAGCCCTACGCAGAGGTAGGCGGCCTGGGCGCCGCCGTGACCGGAAAGCTCGCGCACCTGCTACGCGTGCTGGAACATTACTGGCAGCTGTTCCGACAGCCCGCTGATGTGATGACCTGGAGCGCCCGCATCAGCGCCCTGCTCAACCAGTGTTTCGTGGCCACTGACGATCGGGATGCCATGCTGATCAGCCGCGCCGAACAGCACCTGCAGAGCTGGACAGACGCCTGCAGCCAGGCCGGCTTTCATGATCCATTGCCGATTGAAGTGGTCAGTGACTATTTTCTGGCGTCACTGGATGAACTGGAACTGAGTCAGCGCTTTCTGGCCGGCGCCGTCAACTTTGCCACGCTGATGCCGATGCGCGCCATCCCCTTCCGTCACATTTGTCTGCTGGGCATGAATGACGGCGACTATCCGCGCCAGCTTACCTCTGTTGATTTCGATCTGATGCGCCAGGACTATCGGCCTGGTGACCGTTCGCGCCGCGAGGACGATCGTTATCTGTTTCTTGAAGCGCTGTTGTCTGCGCGCGAATCGCTGTACCTGAGCTGGGCCGGTCGCAGTATCCGCGATAACAGTGAACGACCACCCTCAGTGCTGGTGGCACAACTGCGTGACTACATTGAAGATACTTTTGATAGCACTTTTGAAAGTTCTGTCGAAAGCTCTGTCGAAAGCACCGTCGAAGAACCGGCTCACGATTCAAACATACTTCAACGCATCACTCACGAATACCCATTGCAGCCCTTCAGTGCTACCTATTTTAGTACCGAATCATCACTGGGCACGTATGCCAGCGAATGGGCGCCGGGCATACCCGCGCAAAACGAGACCGCCACAAAACTGCCGGCTACAGATCCGTCACAACCTGCGACCATCACACTGGGCGATCTCGGCGCCCTGCTGCGCAACCCGGCTGCCGTGTTCTTTGACCGGCGCCTGGGGGTGGTGTTCAGTCGCGACGAGCTGACTGGCGAAGACCATGAATCCTTTACCATCAATGGCCTTGATCAGTGGCAGATTCAGGATCAATTGATACGCGATGCGCAATATGCCCTGCGTACACAGATGGACGCGGACAGCGTCGATACCGAGCAATTGCTGACAGCATTGATCAGCAGGCAACAGCGCCAGGGGGCTCTGCCCATGCCGCCGTTTGCCGATCTTTATCGACAGCCTCTGATCCGACCGCTGATAAAGCCGCTTGATCGCTGTCATACCCTGATGAACCAGGGCAACGCGACCCAGCCCCTGCCCGTGCAACTCACGCTGGAGGACGGGACTTTGCTGCTGGAAGACTCCGTCAATGACATTCTCGAAACTGACAACGGCGAACGCCTGCGCTGCGTCATGTTGAGCAGTCAGATCTGGGCTGGCAAATCCAGAGCTGGTGGTAAGGCGCAGGCCAAGGTCAAATGGCACTACCTGGCAAGGCACTGGCCCGCTCACCTGGCCGCGCAACTGCAGGGCCCGGTCAGAACTCATATCCTCGGCCCGGACACCGACGAAGTGCTGGCACCCATGACAGCGGCGTCCGCACGCGACATCCTGCAGAAGTTGATGGAACTTTATCAGCAAAACCTGCAGCACCCGCTGGCCGCCGACGTTAAAACCAGTTGTGCTTACCTGACAGCCGATCCGGAGAAGGCACCACTGCTGGATGCAGAAAGAGAGTACCTGGGCGGGTACGACAGAGCTGGCCAGGTGCAGCAAAGTGAGGCACTGGCCCGTCTGTGGCCTGACTTCGACTCCCTGGTACTCGGACGTTTACCGGGTGACGGGCATGCTAGCGATCCGGCTCAGCAATCATCCACCACCAGTGCTTTTGTACAACACAGTACACAGCTGTATCAGGACCTGATCGAACATTGGCATCTGCATCGGCAACACCCGACAGCAGACCAGAGGGACCGTGTATGACCACGCCTCTGGATATCCGCAGCTTCCCGTTACATGGCAGCCGTCTGATCGAAGCCAGTGCCGGCACCGGCAAAACCTTCACCATCGCCCTGCTCTATGCCCGGCTGATACTGCAGCATGGCGGTGAAGCAGCCTTTGTGAAAGCGTTGATGCCGGAGGACATCCTGGTCGTCACCTTTACCGATGCGGCAACCCAGGAATTGAAAGACCGTATTCGTGCGAGACTGTCAGATGCCGCACGCTGTTTCATGAACCCGCAGGATGACTGCGACGACGTCTTGCGCGCATTGCGCAATGATTACGACCGCACACAGTGGGCGCACTGTGCACGGCTGCTCAGCCTGGCGGCCCAAAGCATGGATCAGGCGGCTGTGTCCACTATTCACGGCTGGTGCTACCGCATGTTGCGCGAACATGCCTTTGACAGTGGCAGTCTGTTTCAGCAGACGCTGATCACCAATCAGCAGGACATCTTCGCCGAGTTGATTCGTGACTACTGGCGTCAGCATTTTTATGCCTTGCCGGCGGCCACAGTGCAGACCATTCATCGTGAATTTACTGATCCTGAATCACTGTTGCAGGCGGTACGACCGCTAATCAACAAAACCAGTACCACGCTCACGTTCGCCGGTGAGACGCTGCCCGATGTCGACGATCTGCACCAGGCGCTGGCGGGATTTACCGAGCAGGCCCGGGAGGTCGAAGATCTGCAGAACCTCGCACGCCAGGCCTGGATGGCGGGCAGAGCCGAACTGGAGGATGTGCTGGATAGCCTGCAGCTGGCGCTCAACAAAAACGCCTATGCGGAAGCAAAACAGCCGGCCGCATTTACTGAGCTCAAGCAGCGCCTCGCCGACTGGGCCAGCGGCGGTGAAGCACCGGATCGCATGGTGCGTTTTGCCCAGGACCAGTGGAAACTCAGCGGCGGCAAAAAGGCACCGGCTCAGCCGCACCATCCGGCGCTGCTGGCCATTGCCGAATGGCTGACCGCTGAACAGGTCATCGCTGACAGCACTGGCCCGGACGTCCGCGCCATCGTCCTCAGTCACGCCCGACGATGGCTGGAGTCGGCGTTACAGAAACGCCTGCAAGACAAAGCCGAACTGGGTTATGACGATCTGCTTTTACAGCTGGATCGGGCCTTGCAGGGACCACTGGGTGACAAATTGGCGGCACAGATTCGCCAGGATTACCCGGTGGCCATGATTGATGAATTCCAGGATACCGACCCGCTGCAATACCGGATTTTCGACCGCATTTATCAGCTCAACAGCAATCGCAATGACTGCGCCCTGATCATGATCGGTGATCCCAAGCAGGCGATTTATTCATTCCGAAATGCCGACATCCACACTTACCTTGCAGCCCGCCTTGCCACCACCGGGCGTCACTACAGCCTGGGCACCAACTATCGCTCCACGACCGGCGTAGTCGAAGGCATCAACTATCTGTTCCGGCAGGCAGAAGCGTTCGCGGGCGGCGCCTTTCGTTTTCGACAGGATGCATACAACCCCCTGCCATTCCTGTCAGTGCAGGCCAGCGGGCGTCGCGAAGCCCTGTTCATCAATGATAAACCAGCGCCAGCTATCACATTCTGGCACCTGGGCTGTATTGACGACGCTGACGGTGACCTCCATGACCTTCAGGACCGGCTTGAGACGATCGCCATAACTGCCTATCGCCGCGACATGGCAAAGCGCTGCGCCAGCGAAATCGCTGGCTGGTTGCACGGTGACAAAACCGGGTTCCGCTCTGACGCCGGGTTCGTCCGGCTGCGCCCCAGGGACATTGCCATTCTGGTGCGCAACCGCACTGAGGCCAATGCGGTCCGCGACGCTTTGCAGGCCTATGACCTGGCCAGCGTTTACCTGTCCGACCGCGAATCCGTATTTGCCTGCAACGAGGCACATGATGTGTTGCGGTGGCTGCGTGCCTGCGCTGAACCGGCGGATGAACGCAAACTACGCGCCGCCCTGGCAACCCCCGCACTGGACTTGTCGCTCGCCCGACTGGCGCTATTGAACCGTGATGAACTGGCCTGGGAAGCTGAAACTGAACTGTTCCGTCGCCTGCATGGTCTGTGGCAAACCCAGGGCGTACTTCCCATGCTGCGGCACCTGATGCAGTTTCATCAATTGCCACAGCGCCTGATCAATTCGTCTGGCGGTGAACGCCGTCTCACCAATCTGCTCCATCTGGCCGAGTATCTGCAAAAAGCCAGCCAGCAATATGAAGGTGAACAGGCCCTGATCCGTCACCTGGCCGAACAGATGCAGAACCCGGGCGACGAAGAAGTGCTACGACTGGAAAGTGACAGCGACCTGATCCGGGTGGTGACCATTCACAAGGCCAAAGGTCTGGAATACCCGTTGGTATGTTTGCCATTTGCGCCGGATATGAAGGAAGTCAATCATCGGATCAAGCAGGTGACCATTGTCAGCCCCGATCATGGTGACAATCGGCGCCTGGAGATTGCCGGCCACAAACGGGATGCCGAGGCCTGGTCGCAGGCTGACCACGAGCGTTTGTCGGAAGACATGCGACTGCTCTATGTCGCGTTGACACGCGCGCGTCATGGCCTGTGGCTTGGTGCTGCAGCCCTGACCGCCGGCAACGGCTCGGCAGCCGTCAATCATAAAGGTGCGCTGGGTTATCTGATGGGCGGCGGTGAACCTCTGGATGCCATTGGCATTGCAGATGCGCTGCAGACATGGGCTGAAGAATGCGAACATATCAAGCTCAGAGCAGCACCTGAGGTTCATGACCCCAGCGCACTGGCACCGGATACTGCCGCGGTCTCTGCCACCAGGATCAAACCGGCACGGGTATCCACGCACAGTCCGGCAGAGAACTGGTGGATAGCCAGTTATTCGGCATTAAAAACCGGACGTTCAGCAGATGCCCGACTGAACACCCCGGTGGCGCCGGAACCCGAGGCACCACAGGATGACCAGGCGCAGGAGGAGCACATGACCGTCCGTGAGCACGGCGCTGAGCATGGCACGCAGGCGCGGCGTGACTTCAGTCGGCAGGCGCCTGGACTGCACGGCTTTCATCGTGGCCCCAAACCAGGTACTTTCCTGCACAGTTTGCTGGAATGGGCAGAAGCTCAGGGATTCGACAAAGCAGAGGATGACGATGAATCACGCCGACAGATGATCAGCCAGCGCTGCCTTCAACGTGGCTGGCAGGACGATGAGGCGCGTCTGGACACCTGGCTGAAGACCTTCCTGAGTACCCGCTTCGCTTTGCCCGACGGCCGCCGGTTACAGCTGACGCAACTGCACTGGCGGCAGGCAGAAATGGAGTTTCTGTTCGCCAGCCATCAGGTTGATGCACACAAACTGGACACGTTGTGTCAGCGCCATATACAGCCGGATGCCGAACGACCGGCACTGTTACCGGCGCAGTTAAACGGTATGATAAAAGGGTTTATCGACCTGGTATTTGAGCATCAGGGACAATATTACGTGGCTGACTGGAAGTCCAACTATCTTGGCCCACGCGACAGCCATTACACCCAGCCGGCCTTACAGGACGAGATACTGCACAGCCGTTATGACGTACAGTACGCCATCTATCTGCTGGCGCTACACCGCCTGTTGCGCAACCGGTTGCCCGGCTATGATTATGACAAGCACGTCGGCGGCGCACTGTATTTCTTCCTGCGCGGCCATGCGGCCGAGACTCAAGGGCTGCTGGCCGACAAACCGTCACTGGCATTTATTTCCGAACTCGACACGCTGTTTCTTACCGGCCAGTTGACAGCGTCAACCAGTCGCCAGGAGGTCCTGTTCTGATGACTGACGTCAATACCAAAACGCCACAGCTACCGACCGACAGTCAGGCGGTACTGGCTGATAATCGGCAATTCTTGCTGACCCTGGACGACTGGGCAAATGCCGGCTGGTTGCGCTGGCTGGATACCGAATTCGTGGTTTTTCTGCAGCATCAGGTGCCGGACGCGCCGACGGCACTGCTATTGGCAGCAGCGCTGATCAGTCACCAGAACGGCCATGGCCACGTTTGCCTGGATCTGGACGACTGCCTGCACGCGCCCGGGCGGGCGCTGTCACTGCCGCCCGAGTCACCGGTACACCAGCCTGCGGTGACGCCTCAGCAACTGCTGGCGTTGCTCAGCCGCGAACAGTGGCTACACACACTGCAACTTCCGGCACTGGTCGGCAATGACAATCAACCACTGGTGCTGGACACCCGTAGCGGCCGACCGCTGCTTTATCTGCGTCGTTTCTGGCACTATGAACAGACGCTGGCTGATAACATTCAGCAACGCCTGTTGGCACCACCACCGGTAGATGACCTGCAGCTCGCGACCACCCTCGACTCTGTATTTGATCGATTGTCTCACCATCAACCAGACCCCGGCTCGACCGTCGATCCCGCGATGCAACAGGACTGGCAACGAATTGCCTGTGCACTGGCCATACGGAATCGCTTTGCCATCATCACCGGCGGGCCGGGTACCGGCAAGACCACCACCGTGGTCAAACTGCTGGCGGTGTTGCAGGACCTGCATCAAAACGCGGAGCAGCCTTTGCGGATCCGTCTGGCCGCACCTACGGGCAAAGCCGCTGCACGCCTGAGCGCCTCCATCACTTCGCAGCTGATCCGGCACGACCTGCAGGGTATTCCCGGGGACGTCAGTACTGTACACCGGTTGCTGGGCCCGATTCGCAATAGCCGGTTCTTTCGGCATCATGCCGGCAACCCATTGCCTGCCGATGTGGTGGTTATCGACGAAGCCTCCATGGTAGACCTGGAACTGATGGCTTTACTGCTGGACGCTTTGCCTGCGCAGGCCCGATTGATCCTGCTCGGAGACAAAGACCAGTTGGCCTCAGTTGAGGCTGGCGCGGTGCTGGGTAGTCTGTGCCAGCATGCCGGGCAAGCCCGTTACCAGCAAAACACCGCACACTGGATAACATCAGTGACCGGCCAGCACATCCCCGCAGCATTGATTCACGACGATGGCAGCGCTCTGGACCAGTCCATCACCATGCTGCGCTACAGTCATCGCTTTGGGCAGGTACCGGGCATTGGCCAGCTCGCAGCAGCGGTCAATGCCAGCGCCAGCGGTGACACGCTCAACACATTTTTTGACGGTCGCTTTAGCGAATTGCAACGACTCAGAATTCACAGTACCCGCGACGCAGCGTTTGAGCGTCTGATCTGTGACCGTCAATCCGGTTACGGTGTTTACCTGACGTTAGCCGGAGAGTTGCCAGCGCCCGATGCCAGCAGCCATGTCTGGGACACCTGGGCACAAAGGGTGTTGCAGGCCCAGGGTCAGTTCCAGTTGCTGGCAGCGCTGCGCATGGGGGAATTTGGTGTTGAAGGGCTGAATGCACGCATCGAAGCGATCCTGCGCACAGACGGTTTATTGAGCACCGCTGCCGACAATGCCAGTATGGCGGATGCTGCTCACCTTTCCGGCACCCGGTGGTACGCTGGCCGGCCGGTGATGGTGACACGTAATGACTACAACCTGGATCTGATGAACGGCGATATCGGCATAGCGCTGCCGTACCCGGGTGCAGTGCCTGGCGGCGGTCACTCTGATCTGCGCGTGGCCTTCCCGACCGCTGATCCACAACGACCGGTGCGCTGGATACTGCCCAGCCGTTTGCAGTCAGTGGAGACAGTGTTTGCCATGACCGTGCATAAATCGCAGGGCTCGGAGTTCACCCATACGGCGCTGATACTGCCGCAGCATGACAACCCGGTACTCACCCGTGAGTTGATCTACACCGGTATCACCCGCGCCGCCAAACGCTTCACACTGATTGACGACAATCCGACCGTGCTGCCTCAGGCTGTGGCCAGCAGCGTGTTCCGGGCCAGCGGCCTGCTGCACGCCATCAACAGCAGAACCGCCACAACACACCACCTGCCCGGCTGAATGATGGTCAGACGCCTTCCGAGGCCTGAATCTCTTCGGCGATACGCTGAACTTCATCCAGTATTCGCAGCACATTCCCGCCCCAGATCCTGGCAATGTCTTCTTCGCTGTATCCGCGGCGCACCATTTCCAGTGTCACGTTGAACGTTTCGGATGCATCGGCCCAGCCGGTGACGCCGCCACCGCCGTCAAAATCACCGCTGATACCGACATGTTCAACACCGATCAGCTCCACCATATAATCAATGTGATCAACAAAATCGCTGACGTCCACAGGCGGCGCAATCGCATCGACCTCGGTGGCAATACGGGGCGCAACGAGTGCATTGATATTCGCCAACTGCTGTTGGTAGGTGTTAAGGGCATCCGGCTCCAAAGCTCGTACGTCAGCAGATGCCAGCAGCGTAAAACCGAGATCTTCTGCAACATCAGCCTGTAAAGCGCGCATAGCCTGGGTGTAGGCCTGGTGTTTCTCGGAGTCCACATAGCCGCGGAAGGCAACCGCCTGCACGACGCCACCGTTGTCACGGATGGCCAGCAGCTCATCGTCATACAGGTTGCGGCTGACGTTGGGGTCCAGTGCCCGCGCCGACGAATGCGATGCCATCACCGGCGCCCGTGACAAGGCGATGGTCTCCATGTTGGACGCATACGATGGATGAGACACATCAATAATGATGCCCCATTTGTTCATCTCGGCAACAGCCTGCCGACCCAGGTCGCTGAGCCCATTGTGCAGCCAGACATCGTCACGCTCACCGGTATTGGAGTCGGCAAACTGGCTGTGGCCGTTATGCGACAGCGATACATAGCGGGCACCGAGCTCGTAGTAGCGGCGCACATTATTGATGTCCATGCCCATAGGGTAAGCATTCTCGACGCCGATCATGGCGACTTTCTTGCCGCTGTCGACAATGCGACGCACGTCGTCGGCGGTGTAGGCCAGTTCGATCTGATCGGGTGCAATTTCGCTCACCAATCGCTGAATTGCACTGAATTTGTCCATGGCGTTGGCCTCAGCTGCGGCAAACCCTTCGTCTGTTAGCGGCCCCTGGCCGGTGTAGACGACGAACCAGGCGACATCCATACCACCGGCTGCCATTTTAGGCAGATTGACCTGCGTATCGAGATCCTGCACGTAGTTGGTATCGGGCGCAAAATTGGCTGTGTTGATATCGACATGGGTATCCATGACGATGACCCGCTCGTGAATACCGCGGGCACGCTCAATCAATTCGGCCTCGCTTTCGGCTGATGACGCACGGGTGACCGGCGCCGCCATGGCAGGCTCGGGTGCGGCGCCTGACGGCGTTTCTGCCGGTCCGCAAGCCGCCAGTATCAGTGACGTGGCAAACACGGCTGCCACAGCCAGACGCGAAGGTGAAACAGCCAGCAGGCTGATTATGTCACCGGTTGCCCGGTCAGATTCTTTCATGTTGTTGTCAACCACAAGCACTACCTCCGAAAAATGAAACAGGAAAACGTTGTCGATCATGTCGTTGGCTGCCAGCCACCTGCCCGCATCGGCATCAGCCCCGACACCGACGGATTGTACAGATAGACCCAGGCCGTGCCGTATCGGGTAGTGAACTGGCGGCGATCGTACAAGCCACGGGCACGTGCAGCGGGCTCATATTCTTCCAGGCCATCAAGTGCCTGCAACTGTTGTGCCGTGACGGAGAAAATCTCGACATCAATGCCAGCGGAAGGCTCCGCCTTGGCACCGGGATAGGCACCCAGATCATACAGCGAAATGGATGTCAGGGTATCGTTGCCCAGATACGTTGCGGCCTGTAAATAATGGTCATTGCTCAACCCCCGTTTGAGGGTTCCGTACACAGCAACCAGCGTAGACATGTTTACTTCTCTGTGGGATAGTTGGGCAACATAAGCACCCCGACACAATAAAGAAGAACACGCGGGAGAACAAGTATGTCGAAAGACTTCATAACGGCGTCGGTCCTTGCCGCCGTGGTGGCGGTAAGCCTGACCGGCATCAGCACAACGGTCAATGCCCAGCCCGGGGACATTCCCCGCACAGCGGACGGCAAACCGGACATGAACGGGCTGTGGCAGGCGCTGGGCAGCACCCACTGGAACCTGGAGCCCAGTGCTGCCAAAGCCGGCCCCGATTACCGAATGGGTGCCAATGGCGCCATTCCTGCCACGCTGGGTGTGGTTCAGGAGGGTCCGATTCCCTACACGCCTGCGGCCCTGCAAACCCGCAACGAAAATGCTGAAGACTGGGCCGCGCTGGATCCGGTGGGTAAATGCTATATGCCGGGCGTGCCGCGCGCCAACTACATGCCCTTCCCGTTCCAGATTGTGCAGTCGCCGGAACACATGGTCATGGCCTATGAATTCGCCAGCGCCATGCGAATTGTTTATATGGATCAACCCGACTTTGACGGGCCGGTACCGGCCTGGATGGGGCATTCACGTGGCCACTGGGAAGGCGACACGCTGGTCATCCGGGTCACCGACTTTATGCCCTATACCTGGTTTGACCACGCCGGCAATCATCACAGCGACCAGCTTGAGGTTATTGAACGCTACACACTGGAAAGCCCCAATCTGATCAGTTACGAAGCGGAAATCCGCGACCCGCAGACCTTCACCCGCCCCTGGACCTTGCGTTTACCATTATACCGACGCATGGAAGAGAACGCGCAGTTGCTTGAATTCAAATGCGTGGAATTCGCCGAGGAACTGATCTACGGTTATCTTAACAAGGACGCACCGCCGGACCGCGAGCCGCCACGCGGCATGCCCTTCACCATTCAGGAACCGGTCACCCCTTAATCCGGACTCGTGGAGCCCCCTCATGAAGACAACGTTTCACAAACCCGCTTTACTGGCACTGCTGTGCACCAGCAGCCTTTACACCTTTGCCCAGGACGCCGACTGGCAGGTCCCTCGCACCATCAATGGCGACCCCGACCTGCAGGGCGTGTGGGCCAACAACAGCAGCACCCCACTGGAGCGCCCGGCATTTTTTGGCGACCGGCCGGAGCTGACCGCCGAAGAATTCGCCGAACTGCGCGCGCAGGCGGCAGAAATTGAAGCCAGCGGCGGTGATGCACTGTTTGGTGACGGGTTCCTCAATGCTGTCATCACCGGCGAAGTTCAATCCTATGACCCGGCCACCGGCAACTACGATGCGGCCTGGATGGTTGACCGCAACCTGGAGAATCGCACCTCGCTGATTGTGGACCCGCCCAACGGCCGTATCCCTGCCATGACCGAAGAGGGTCGTGCCCGACTGCAGGCACGTGCTGCCAATCGCCCCGGCGCCACCGACTCGTACCTGGGCCGTCCATTGCAGGAGCGCTGTATCACCTGGGGAATGCCTTACATCATGGCGGGGTATAACAGTTACTACCAGATCGTGCAGAGCGAGGACACCGTTGCCATCATTCAGGAAATGATCCACGACGTCAGAATAGTCCCCCTGAGTGACAAACCCCACGCCGACGAACGCATCGAATTGTGGCATGGCGACTCGCGCGGCTGGTGGGAGGGAGACACGCTGGTGGTGCAGACCAAAAACTTCTCCGATCAGAGCCAATTCCGCGGCGCCGGCGCCAACCGCCTGTTCACCGAACGCTACACCCGCATCGCCAACGACATCCTCGAATACCAGTTCACCGTCGAAGATCCCAGCACCTGGGAACGACCGTGGACCGCTGTCATCAACTACACCGCCAGCGAAGACCCGATCTACGAATACGCCTGTCACGAAGGCAACTACGCCCTGATGGGTATCTTATCGGGTGCCAGAGCCGCAGAACGCGACGCACAGAACAACTAGAAACCAACAGATAAATTACTACCACACTGGCAGAGAGCGTCAGTGTGCAGGGCGCATCGCCTCGAAGCGCATGCCGCGAGAGCCGATCGCCCTTTGCGCTGGTGCCCGATCCACTAACCGAGAGCCGACCGCAAACAACTAACGAGCCAGCTCCCGCGGCATCCTAAACACGATATTCTCCTCAACCCCAGGCACCTCCAGCGGCGCCTGCCCCGAGATTTCCCGCAGCCGGTCAACCACCTGTTGCACAAGAATCTCCGGCGCCGATGCACCCGCGGTCACCCCAAAGCGCTTTTTGCCTGCAAACCATTCAGGCTTCAGGTCATCCACACGGTCAATCAGATACGCTTCACAGCCCATACGTTCAGCCAGTTCACGCAAGCGATTGGAGTTGGAACTGTTCGGAGAGCCTACAACCAACAGCAGGTCCGACTCCAGCGCCAGTTGCTTAACCGCATCCTGGCGATTCTGTGTGGCATAACAGATATCCTTCTTGCGGGGCCCTTCGATGAGCGGAAAGCGCTCGCGCAGAGCATCGATGACCTTGGCAGTATCATCCATGGACAGGGTTGTCTGGGTAACATACGCCAGACGGGACGGATCTCTTACTGCCAGGCTGTACGCATCCTCAACTGACTCGACCAGGTATATACTGCCGCCTTTGCTGCAGTCGTACTGCCCCATGGTGCCTTCGACTTCAGGGTGGCGTGCATGACCGATCAGCACGCATTCGCGACCTTCCGCACTAAAACGCATGACTTCGAGGTGTACTTTGGTCACCAATGGACAGGTAGCATCAAACACCTGGAACCCGCGAGCAACGGCTTCCTCCTGTACCTGCTGCGAAACGCCGTGAGCGCTGAAAATGACAATGGGCTGCCGCCCCAGGCTATCAGCAAGCGGCACGTCGCCAAGTTCGTCAACGAATATCGCGCCGCGCTGACGCAAAGTATCCACCACAAACTTGTTATGCACGACTTCGTGCCGCACGTAGATGGGCGCACCGTACACATCCAGCGCACGATTGACTATATCGATGGCACGGTCAACACCGGCGCAGAAACCTCGCGGATTGGCGAGTCTTATCTGCGCACCCGGCGGGACCTCCACGTCGAACATCTGCACTGCACTCATTTACATCTCCTGATGCCTGCCTTGCGAAACCACAGGCTCAATGACCGGAATTACAACTGAATCCTGACAGCCTCGGTACCTGGCGCAATCACTGACAGTATATCGGCTGTGAACAGGATATCGCGTCCTGCCAGTGGGTGATTGAAGTCAATTAGCACATGCAATTCACCGATCTGGCGCAGCACACCGGGTATTTCATTGCCACCGGCATCGGCGAACGACACCACAGTGCCTTCCTCCACCGGATCGGTGGTATTGGCCAGCAACCCGGCAAAACGCTGCCTCGGGAAGGACTGCACGTTGTCCGGATTGATCGCGCCGAACGCCTGTTCCGGCGGAAGCGTTACCGACACTGAAGCGCCCTGCCCGGCGCCCAACAGCGCCGCTTCGAAACCCGGCAGTAAATTGCCATCGCCCACCCTGAAGGTCGCCGGTGCTTTGCCATAATTACTGTCGATTTCCGTCCCATCAGGCAGTGATAGTGAAAAATGCAAGGTCACACGGGCGCCTTCACAGACCACGGGGCTGGCAACTGCCGGCGCCTGCTGATCGTCTTTCTCGGGATCATGCATAATAACGTTGCTCGCCGTCGCCGCTGATATTGTCCACACAACGGCCACACAGTTCGGGGTGCGATGCATGGGATCCGACGTCCGGACGATGATGCCAGCAGCGTACACATTTTTCCTGTGCAGACGGCGTGACCCGCAGCCGCAATCCTGGCAGCTCGGTGGCAACGGTGTCCGCAGCGTCGCCCGATGCCATGGGCTGCAAGGTGGCGGCTGACACAATCAGCACAAAACGCAGCTCATCTTTGAGTGTCGACAGCCGCTTCAGCAATACCTCGTCGCAATACAGGGTCACTTCCGCAGACAAGGCCGCACCTACTTTTTTCTCGGCGCGCTGTTTTTCCAGCTCCTTGTTGACGGCGGTCTTCACCTCGATGAGTTCGCGCCAGAAGGCATCGCTGAAATCATCCCGAACCGGCAATGCCGGCAGGCCCTCATCAAATTGTGCCAGGAATACCGACTCGGACCGCTCACCGGGCACAAACTGCCATATTTCATCCGCTGTAAAGCTCAGGATCGGCGCAATCAGGCGTACCAGCACTTCGGTGATGTGATACATCGCAGTTTGTGTTGAGCGACGCGCCAGACCCTCTGGCTTGGCGGTGTATTGCCGGTCCTTGATAATATCCAGATAAAAACTGCCCAGCTCTATGACACAGAAATTATGAACCTTTTGATACAAATTCAGGAACTGATAGTTTTCATAGTCCTGCTTGACCTGATCACGCAACTGCTGTGCCTGGCGAGTGATCCAGTAGTCCAGCGCCAGCATGTTTTCCGGTGCGACTGCGTCCGTGACCGGGTCAAACCCGTTCAGGTTAGACAATAGAAAACGCGCGGTATTGCGAATGCGTCGGTAGGCATCGGCAACCCGCTTGAGGATTTCCGGCGACACCGCCATCTCGCCGCGGTAATCCGTGGCCGCAACCCACAAACGCAGAATGTCGGCACCGTAGTCATTGAATACTTCCTGCGGAGAAATGGTATTACCGATGGATTTTGACATCTTGCGGCCATCGGCATCCACAGTAAAGCCATGTGTCAGCACCTGCTTGTAAGGTGCTGTCCCATTCATGGCGATGGCGGTTTTTAATGACGACTGAAACCATCCGCGATGCTGGTCGGATCCTTCCAGATACAGGTCAGCCGGATAACCCAACCCTTCACGTTGTTGCAGGACAGAAAAATGCGTGACACCGGAATCGAACCAGACGTCGAGGGTGTCAGTCACTTTATTGTAGTCACGGGCATCAGCACCCAGCAGGTCTTCTGCACTGGCTTCAAACCAGGCCTCAATACCTTTTGCTTCAATGCGTGTCGCAACCTGCTCGATCAGATCTGCCGTATCCGGGTGTAACGTCCCGGTCTGTTTATGGACAAACAGCGTGATGGGCACACCCCAGGTACGCTGTCGCGACACACACCAGTCCGGGCTGCCCTTGAGCATCAACTCGATTCGTGCCTGTCCCCACTCGGGCACCCACTTCACACCCTTGACGGCGGCAAGCGAGTCATCCAGCAACCCTTTCTCAGTCATGCTGATAAACCATTGCGGCGTGGCCCGGTAGATCAACGGCGTTTTGGTGCGCCAGCAATGCGGATAGCTGTGGCGGATTTTCTCCATCATCACCAGTGCCTGCTCGCGACGCAGTATGTCCAATACCTGCTCATCCGCCTTGTACACATGCACCCCGGCCAGCTCACCAGCTGCCTCGACAAACACGCCGTTTTCATCGACCAGATTCAGTGTCCCCAGGCCATAAGTCTGACCGGCGATAAAGTCTTCCATGCCATGATCGGGCGCCGTGTGCACCGCGCCGGTACCGGCGTCTGTGGTGACATGATCGCCCAGCAGCACGGGCACCTGACGGTTGACAAAAGGATGCTGCAAACGCTGGCCTTCCAGCACCGCGCCTTTCGCCAGTCCGAGACGCTCGACCCTGTCACAACCGTAACGCGCCATGACTTCGTCCTGCATGTCGGCGGCAACGATCAGCAGCTCTTCACCCATTGCCTCATCAACCGTGCAACGCAGCAGCGCATATTCCAGGTTTTCGTTCAGGCAGACTGCCTGGTTTGAAGGCAATGTCCAGGGTGTTGTGGTCCAGATGACCAGAGACATGTTTCTGTCACCCGCCACCGCCTCGGTGACTGCAAACGCCGTCAACCACGATGCCCGCTCCAACACCGCAAACCGGACATCGATGGCGAAGGACGTTTTATCCTGATATTCGACTTCTGCTTCAGCCAGGGCTGACGCTCCCACTACACTCCAGTAAACTGGCTTGAAACCTTTCACCAGATGGCCGTTGGCGGCGATACGCCCGAGCGCGCGCACGATATTGGCCTCGGTATCAAAATTCATGGTCAGGTAGGGATTATCCCAGTCGCCAAACACGCCCAGACGCACAAAATCCTTCTTCTGATTCTCCACCTGCCTGGCGGCGTAATCACGACAGGCCTGGCGGAATGCCGCATGACTGATCTTCTGCCCGGCCTTGCCTTTTTTCTTTTCCACATTGTGTTCGATCGGCAACCCGTGGCAGTCCCATCCCGGCACATAGGGCGCATCAAAACCCGCCAGTGTGCGTGACTTGACGATGATGTCTTTCAGCGTTTTATTGACTGAGTGACCCAAATGCAGATCGCCGTTGGCGTAAGGGGGGCCATCATGAAGAATGAAAGACGGACGACCAGCACTGCTCTCACGAATCCGGCGATACAGATCCATGTCTTGCCAACGGGCCAGCATACCCGGCTCCCGCTGCGCCAGGCTGGCTTTCATGGGGAAGTCGGTAAAGGGCAAATTCAGGGTCTGTTTGTAGTCAGTCATCTTGTCTCACTCATCGAACAGGTTGTGCCTGTGGTTCATCAATTTTGGCGCTCATCTGGCTCGTTCATGTCGCTGTTGTCGGAACACATCAGTCAGAACGCTTACGTCAGAACGTATCTCTAGTCGTTATTGCAGTGGCCCGACGCTGCTATTGCCTGAAGCGCGAGAAGTATTGTCGGACCTCCTCCACATCCAGGGCAATCCGGGTCTTGAGCGCTTCCAGCGAATCAAACTTCTGCTCCGGTCGCACCCGGTGCCGAAATGTCACTGACACTCTGGCGCCATATATTTCCTGATCAAAGTCCAACAGGTGCACCTCAAGCAAGGCCTTGCCAGCCTCTTTGACCGTCGGGCGATAACCAATGTTGGCCGCACCCACTGCATCAATTTTCTCATCCTCGCCCAGGATAATTTCCACGGTGCAGGCATACACGCCATGCAAAGGGATATTGCGCCGATTCAGCGCCAGATTACAGGTTGGAAACCCGAGATCGCGACCCAGCTGTTGTCCGCGTACCACCGTGCCGGAGATGGCATACGGTCGGCCAAGAATGTCTGCCACCCGGCCGAAATCCGCTTTGGCCAGACATTCACGCACATATGTACTGCTGACACGAACACCTTCGGACTCGCAACTGGCGGTTTCCTCGACATCAAAGCCGGCACTCTGACCAACGCGACGCAGCAGTTGAAAGTCGCCGGCACGCTGATAGCCAAAGCGGAAATCGTTTCCTACGATCAGACAGCGAACCTTGAGACCCGCTACCAACACATCGTCAATATAGGATTCGGGACTCAGCCGGCTGAGTTCCCGATTGAATTCCAGCAGGTATACGTAGTCAACGCCCAACGCCCGCAGCAACGCCACCTTCTCGCCCGCTTCGCTCAGACGCGGCGGACAATCCCGGGGATCACTGGCGAAAAACTCCTCCGGATGCGGCTCAATGACAATCACCACAGACGGCACGCCATAGGCAGCCGCTTTCTCCAGCAACTGCGCCACAATGCGCTGATGCCCAAGATGGACCCCATCAAATTTGCCAATCGTCGCTACACAGCCATCATGCTGGCGCAGGAACCCTTCAGTACTGTGGATGACTTTCATCGCCGGAAGCTGCCGAAAAACGCGGATTATAACGCGTCAAGGCCCAGCTTCCCACCGCCGAATACCATCGCCCGCCGCACGGGCCAGGCAGCGGGTCGCAGAACACGGCGTGTATCGCCTCGAAGCGCATGCCGCGAGAGCCGATCACGCCGGGTTCTGCGGCCCGATCCCCAGACCCTCAGGACTCGCTATCGGCAGCAGCATCTGCCAGCCTGGCGCGTCCGCTCCGGTACAACCACCGCCCCAGCACCAGCGCCCCGACGATCACAACAAACTGCCCCACAAACACGTTCGCCACCGAAATGGAATCCGGACGCGTCATGATAAAACCGAGATTGACTGCCGTGAGCAACGCTAAAACCACACAGAATAGAGACAGTGCTAGAAGGACAAAGCCAGCTATTTTTTGCATTGTTGGCTCCCGCGAACGCTATAGAATCTTTGGTTTCGATTATGGCAGCGTCAGCGGCCACCGACAACTGGATCAACATCGCACAGGGCGGTATCATCAGGGTTTACGCAAACCGGGAAAAATGGAGCCTTATGCTGGGCCAATTGTTGATAACCCTGCTGGTCATCGTTGCTGCCGTCATCGTTGTTCGCCGACAGCGTGCTGCGCAACGGGCTGCCGCGCCCAAGCCCCAATCTGGCAAACCTGCTGACCCCTGGCAAGGGCACAACCGGCAGAATGCCGCAGCGCCCCGGCCCACCAACACCCAGACGCCCATGGCCCAACCCATGAAATCAGTCCTGTGGCTGGTGCTGGCGGGCATTGTTGTGATTGGCAGCATGGTCAGCTTTCTGCACTGGCAGGATCAACAACGCCTGGTCACTGTCCTGCTGTATCGCGACGCCGACCAGAGCCCTGTTATTTACCGGGTTTCCAAGCGAAACATCGGAGATGGCAGCTTTATCACCGAAGATGGCATTCAGGTGACCGTGTCAGCCAATGAACGCATGGAAATTGTCGGCCTTTGACGCCCTGTCCGTACCGACCGGTCATCGCCGTGCGAGCGCGCTTTATCGCTTATGCCATCGCCACTCGCCTGAGTTCTGTTAAGCTGAGCGCATTCAGACACATAAACCCGAATCAACGGACGCTTTTCATGCCCTTTTGCCGCTACATCGCCTTTTGTCTATTGCTGTTGCCAGCCCTGGCTGCTGCGCGCGACACGATAGTAGAGCTGGAAGACGGCAGCACAGTAAAAGTGTTTCTCTTTGAGCCTAGCAATGAACACGGCGACGGCCCCTGGCCGCTGTGTGTGCTGATGCCGGGCGGCGATGGCAATGAGTATGTCGCACGCGCACAATTCTGGCTGGGCAAAGAGCTGGCGACCCGTGGATGGATGATTGCGGTACCGGTATCATCAACCAACACGCCCTTCACCGGGACAAACGGGCAAAAAATACCAAAAGTGATCAGCTACCTGCAGCAGTCGCCCGATATTCGTCCGGGCAAGGCCCTGTTGGTGGGCGTTTCGACAGGGGGCAGTTCGGCACTGGAACTCGCCGCTCAGCACCCGGAGCAATATTACGGTGTCGTGGCAGTGCCAGGCATGATGAAAGACCTGTCACTGATTGGCGACATGAAACAGCTGCCAATCTACCTGCGTGTCGCAGAAGATGACCTGTTTCGCTGGAATCAGAACATGCCGGCACTTGCCGACGCCTTGCGAGCCGGCGGCGCCCGCGTCGACGCTGCGCTGGTGCCTGATGCCAGGCATGTCTTCCAATTGGACTGGGACAACCTGCACCCCTGGCTGGAAGCACTGCCTGCTGCAGGACAGGTGCCCCCCGCGAACGATTGACAGGCATCCTGCCGACCTGCCCTCCAGTGGTGCTTTTTTGTGCGCCGTGCTAAAGTTCGCAGCCTCGCAGTCACTCAATGCCTCGCTGGAGAAGCTGGATGAAATTGATTACCGCTATCATCAAACCCTTTAAATCCGACGATGTCCGTGAAGCGCTGTCAGAGCTTGGCGTCAACGGCATGACCATGACGGAAGTCAAAGGTTTCGGTAGACAGAAAGGCCATACGGAACTGTACCGTGGCGCGGAATATGTCGTTGATTTTTTGCCAAAAGCGAAGATTGAAGTAGCGGTCGCCGATGAACTGGTAGATGCCGTCATCGACGCCATTTGCAAAGCAGCAAATACCGGCCATATTGGCGACGGCAAAATCTTTGTCACCGCGTTAGAACAGAGCATCCGTATACGGACCGGTGAAACCGGCAACGACGCCCTGTAAAAACTGCCTGACTGCAGACGGCAGGTTCACGCCTGCCGTTTGTCGATGATCCTCAGCGTGACCAGCGCGTAGACCAGTTTGTTGCCGGCTTCATCCAGGAAGGTGACTGACACCAACGACGTAGATCGCCCCTTGTTGATCAACTCTCCCTGCAACGTCATTCTTGGACCGAGTACCGGGTCCAGATAATCAATACGCATATTGATTGTCGTGATCCAGTAATCATCGCGGGCGGGAAACAGGGTGCGGATGGTATACAGCGCCACCATGTCCACATAGGTACCGGTAAATCCGCCAAACAGCTGCTGTCGCGGATTGAGAACCTGCGTCGGCAGGTGCGCGTCGATTTCCACCAGCCCTTCTGCTTCGCGGATAACGTGCCAGTCAGGCGCCTCCAGCAGATCGCCGGCGCAGTGGCCGGGGCGCATGAAAATGGGTTGTTGGTGTTGCGAACTCATAATGGCCTTTTGTTAAAAGTCGAAGAAATAGATTTCCAGGTTCAGCTGCACTCTCGGATTCGGCTCCCAGTCATATTCGTGCTCAGCCAGCAGCTGCGGGACGACTTCCAGAACCAGCCAGTCTTCATAGATCGCCTTACGGTACACCATCTGCATGAAATAGTGGTCAACAGTGGCCACTGGCCGGTTCTGACCAATCAAGCCCATTTCATAGGTCATGGTTTCACGCTCACCGAGCGCCTGATACAGGGCCACAGACTGGCTGAACTCAGTCAGGCGTTTATTGTGCTCATAGTTGACCTCCGATTCGACGCGGAAGTTCAGTGCCTCGGTGACTGTGCGGGTAAAAAACACACGGGTGTCCTGACCCCAGCCATCGATGTTGTAATAAAAAATGCGCGTGCTGAACCCGGCATACCAGTCATCACTGAGGTCAACGCCATAACGCACGCGGAAGCGGTAGAAAGGATCCAGGGGAATGTCCGCGCGCATCCCGACATCATGGTTAAAGCGCCAGCCGTTGCGCTCGGGATGCTCATATCTGAAGCCGCCAGTAAACGAGGATGTCGACACGTTGTTCAGCCGCTGGTCGCGCAAGGAGTCACGCTCGGTATTTTCCGACTCGAAGATCAGCTTCCAGCGCTCGGTCGCCCGGGGCAGGTCAATGCTGCCGCCGATGCGGGCATTTGAGTGATAGGCATTAAAACGGCCAACGCGCTGGTTGAGCCTTATACGCATATAACTTTCGTTGCTGCGCTCACCGATGCCCTCGCCGGCCAGCCAGTCATCAAGATTGCGGCCCACGACGGACACATTCTTTGATACCCCGTCACGTTGCGCTTCCAGCCAGCGCCAGGCGTTGCTGTGTTCCAGCTCAGCCATGGTACGGGTAAGGATGTTGTTTTCCCGGTTCGGACTGCGACTGTCCGCATCAGGCACGGACTCATCCGCGCCAGCGCCGCCCACGTTACTGCTGATCTCATCAAACCCGGCGTCGGGCTGGGCCATTGCCGGCCCGCTCGTCATGACCCACGCTGCAAGCAACAGTATCAGCAAGCCGGGCACTCCGTGGGGGCGGAAAAGGGACATGCTGACCAGAGTCACTGATGATCGTTTTGTTACTGCCGCTGGTTCTCGCACGACTGCTCTCCCGAAACCAATCCCTTGCGCCCAGTTGATGGGCTGATTGTGCCGACATCACACTAAGAATCTGAGTCCTGCCGAGCAGTGTAATGCACTCGACGCCGGGCAACCAGCGCCAGACCAAGAATTCCCGGCATTGCCCTTATTCGCCATTTTTTGTCCATCATTGGAGGGTTTGCGCGGGGTGACATCGCAGGCAAAGCTATCTGTGCGTCATAACCATGCTGTGTTCCAGCAGATCTATGATCCACTCTGCGCCATGGTGCAGAGGTTCGACGGCGAGCAGTACCGCCAGACACGCGGCAACCGCGAGGCTGACAAGCTGCCAACCCCCCAGCCAGTGCCTGCTGTCAGCGCCCAGCAGGGCATGCACGCGAAGTTGCAAGTCGCTGCCATCAAACGGGAGTCCCTGCCGCGGTGTCGCCGATCGGCGCAAAACTCGCCCAACCTGCACCAGCGTCTCGGCAACCGCCACTGCCCCGTATCTCTTTGCTGCGACAAAATCGCAGGATTGTTCACATAGCAGGTGCAGGTCGTGCACAGCCGCGCGTCGCCACGCGCGTGGCAGCACCAGATTGAAAATGTGCCCCAACAGCAGGCGCAGATTATCGCGACGTTGGCGGTGAGCCTGCTCATGAGTCAGAATAACTGCCAACTCGGATTTGGAACAATCGGCGAGCAGTCCTTGACTGACGTAAACACGAGGCCGCCACCAGCCCAGGGTAAACACCACGGGCTCACTGGCATTGAGCAGACGATAGCCCGACCGGCGACTGGACAAGGCATCAAATTGCCGGCGCATACGTACGCCACGCCAGAGCCCGTTAGCGAAATGCACGGTCAGACCCACGACCACCAGCACTGCCAGTCCAAACCCGCCCCAGGCCAGCACGCCGGCGCTGGTGGTCGGCACATGTGGCGCGCAATCACCGTGACAATGCGGACCAATCAGAAAGCCATCCAGTGCCGGCAGCAGTAGCAGCAGCGTGGTAATCAGACTCAACACCAAGGGGGCAGACCAGAGCAGCAGCAACACCTGACTGCCCTGCGCGGGATGCAGACGGAACAGGGCCGGCCGCAACAATGGATAAAACACGCGCAATATCAGGGTCAGCAACAGCCACAGCACCAGCCAGATCAGACACAGGGTACCGATGGTATTAATCATGTCCGGACTCTCCCTGCCCCTCACCGTTCTGTTCCGCTTCAAGCAGCAGTGCCCTTCGGCGTCGGATCAAAGTCTCAAGATCATCCAGTGACGTATCATCCATGTCGGCAGCGACCTGTACAAAGCTGCTCAGTATGGTTTCCATCCGGCCGTCATGAAGAAGCTGAATGACGTCTCCGAGCATACGTCCGAGCAACTTGCCGCGCGACACGGAGGCGTGGTAGGTAAACGCATGCCCCTGCTTGATGCGGTCAACATAGGTTTTGCGATACAGCCGCTCCAGCGTGGACTGCACGGTACTGAGGCTCGGCGCGCGACGCGCCGGGCTGTCTGCATCAAGCGATTCACGTACCTGCCGGGCGTCGAGATGCGGACGCTGCCACAGCGCCTCAAGTACACGCAGTTCCAGCTCACCCAGATTGTGGGAAAGTATGTTGGATGAAGACCGTGTTTTCAGCATCGGGCGTCCGTATGGCGTTCTCATCATCGGCGGGGATGACCGGGGTGCGGTCGGGTTGTGCACTGACTGCATGATCGCCCAATGTAGCCCCGATTCCGTAAAAATGCAAAAACCGATCGCCAATCGGTGCGAAATATTATTTAAATACCTTATTTATCAGATAGATGGAATTTTATCTGGTTTTCCCGCTTTATCATCATCCACGACATGCAAGGTTTTGCAGTCCTCATGCATTCAGATCAGAGGAAATTCAACGTGACAAAAACCGGAATATCACTGGCGACCGCCATCACCCTGATTCTCGGCAACAACAGTATGGCCGCCAACACCGACGACAATGCGCCGCAGGAAATACTGGTGTTTGGCAGCGACTTCAACCTGTCCGGCACGCCGGTCACTGCGGCCGAAGGCATCGTTTATGACACGCAACTGGCGTTGCGTCCCGTGTCACGCACCGCCGAATTGCTGGAATTTGTCCCCGGACTGATTGCCACTCAGCACAGCGGCGAGGGTAAAGCCAACCAGTATTTTGTTCGTGGTTTCAACCTGGACCATGGTACTGATTTCGCATTACGACTCGATGACATGCCCATCAACATGCCGACGCATGGTCACGGACAGGGCTACGCCGACATCAATTTCATCATCCCCGAACTGGTCAATCGCCTGACTTACCGCAAAGGCCCCTACTACGCCGATGGCGGTGACTTTGCCACCGCGGGTGCAGCCGACTTCAACTACGCCGACAGCCTGGATCAGGGCACGGCCAATATGACATTGGGTGAAAATGACTACCAGCGCCTGTTTCTGGGCGAATCATTCGATCTGTTTGCCGGCCAGTTGACCCTGGCTGGCGCGATCACGCAATACGCAGGACCATGGCAACGCGACCAGAATCTGGACAAGCGCAAAGCGGTGATCAAATATCACGAAGCGTCGCCCGAACGCGAATGGAGTCTGACCGGCATGAGTTACCTCAATGACTGGGACGCCACCGACCAGATCCCGCTGCGGGCAGTCGAAAGTGGCAGCCTGAGCCGCTGGGGCACTATTGACCCGACTGTCGGGGGTGATAGCCGCCGCAACAGCCTGTCGTTTGCCTGGCAGGAGAATCTGGGTGCTGATGACCAATGGAACTTCAGCGCCTACCTGATGGACTATACGCTTGACCTGTATTCCAATTTCACCTATTTCGCCACCGATCCGGTGCGTGGTGACCAGTTTCAGCAAGCCGATGACCGCCGTGTTGCCGGTTTTGAGACCGAGTACCGGCGCAACCTGCAAACCGCCATACCCACCGAGGTGACCGTGGGTTTCCAGAACCGCTATGATGATATCGATGTCGGTCTTTACCTGACCGAACAGCGTGCCATATACGAAACCGTGCGGGCCGACAACGTCGAGCAGTCACTCAACAGTCTTTACGCGTCCGTGCAACACCAGTGGACCGATCGTTTTCGCTCCGTGGCATCGGTCAGGGCGGACCACTATGCATTCGACGTTGCTGCCGGCATCGCGTCCAACAGCGGTTCGGGCAGTGACACCCTGTTCAGCCCCAAGCTGAACCTGATCTACCGCCCCATGGCTGGCCTGGAGACCTTCCTCAGCGCGGGTCAGGGTTTCCACAGCAACGATGCCCGTGGCACGGTGATCACCGTCGACCCGGTCACCGGCGATGACATTGACGCGGTTGACCCACTGGCCACCGCGCGCAGTTACGAAGCCGGCTTCCGGACCTCACTGATCCCCAAAACCCAGATTGCACTGACGGCTTTTTCCATGCGCCTGTCCTCGGAGCTGATTTATGTCGGGGATGCCGGCAATACCGAGGCTGTCGATCCCAGCAAGCGGCATGGTGTTGAGCTTAATGGCCTGTATTCACCCACCGAGTGGTTGCTGTTTGACGCCGATGTCAGCTACACCAGGGCGCGACTGCGTGGCGTCGGTGTCGACAACCGCATCGCCAACGCCGTCGAACGCACGGCCTCTCTGGGCATGAGCATTGATGACCTGAACAACTGGAGTGGCGGGATCCGACTGCGTTATCTGGGAGAAGCGCCGTTGACTGAAGCACGCCTGCCGCGCTCGGAAGCAACCTTCCTGATGAATGCACAAACATCGTATCGCTTGTCACCCAACCTGTCAGTCTCCGTGGAGTTGCTGAACGTGCTGGACAGTGACGACCGCGACATCACCTACTTCTATGAATCACAATTGCCCGGTGAAACCGCACCGGTGGAAGACATTCACTTCCATCCAGTGGAGCCGCGCAGCGTCCGAGTGACTCTGCAGGCGCGTTTCTGATGCAAGCCGCAGCCCGGCACTTGCGGCTCAGCGCCGGGCTGCATCACATAAAATCCATATCACCCGCTGTCAGCCACCATTTTCCCTGCAGATGATCTGCAGTCGGCCCACGGGTCCAGGCATTGCAGGGAATGTGGATACCGGTGACATCTGCATGCAGCATTGCTGACTGAACGCGAGGCAGTTGGCCTGCACTCAGCCAGAACACCATCCCTCGGCCTGTGTCATGGCCGTGTCGACACAGAGCCATCAGTGCCAGCGGTAAATCCTCCGCAGCGGCAACAATATCCATGATCAACGTTTGCTCGCCGTGATCACGGACGATCGCGAATGCATGACTGCCCGCCGGATGGCCGAGAATCAGAAAACGGTAATCCAGGTTCGGCCGTTGGGCATAACGATAGGCCAGGTAAGCTGCACTTCTTGAACCGATGATGCCATCGGTCAGGGCACTCGCCATGTGTTGCCACAAACTGTCAAGCAAGCCCATGCTGTCATTGTCCAGCGCAATGTCGCTGACCGTCCAGGCCCCGGCAGCCGACACCCCATCAGCAGGGTATGACAATGCCAGCAGCTCGTCGGTCCGGGCGTACAGGCCCAGACGCTGGGCGACATGCATGGCCTTGATGTTGGGAAAACCGAAACCGAGCAGGTGACTGGCCGTATTGCCGGTGTGCAGCTCGAGCATGGACGCCGCCGTCATAAAAAACAGACTTCGCCGACTGTAGAAACTTCGATGCTCAGGCAACACCATGACATCGCAGATCTGTAATGCCCGTTCAGGCTGGCCAAAATACAGGATATCGCGACTGATGCCGCCGTAGTGGGCGACAGCCTTGCCATTTTTGCAGGCCGCCACCGAGTGTCCCCGCCCATCACCGTATTTCCATTGCCAGAGAGCGGCATTGAAGCCGGTTTCAAAGCTGCGCTCAAACAGTTCCCGAAAATCGTCGGCCGGCAAACTGTCAGCGACTACCAGGCTGACGTCGGACGCCTCCATCCGGAAACTCAGCAAGGCATGAATGTAGCGCCCACGCTGACATTTGCACAGGTCGTCGGCCATGGCACCGCGCAAGTCCTGCAACTGCTGCCCAGGCAGGCCGGTACGCTGTGTCAACGCCGGCATGTATTCATCCATCACCGACAGGCACTGCTGCAGCCAGTCCGCGACACCGATGCTGAGATCCAGCTGCTGCAACAAGGTAAACCCGGCCCTGTCGGCCAACTGTAAGACATGCCCGAGAACCGGCAACGGTTCGCGGGACTGTTCCTCGTCACTATCGGTAAATTCTTCCAGCACCAATAACTGTCCACCGGTTTTCAGCAACCGGCGCGCTTGCGCAAATACCGTCAGGGGTGACAGGTAGCGGGCGCTGTTTTGCAGCACCACCACGTCGTATCGTTGATCCGTGACAAAGGATTGCAAATCGGCCCTGACAAACTCTGGTGTGTCAGGGCCAGCAGTGACAGACTTCGTTTCCTGTGTCCTGTCGATGAGCTGGTCAGTGATGTCGAGCGCCGTCACCTGATAGCCTGACCCGGCCAGGTGCCGGGCCAGCGCGCCGGTGCCGCAGCCAGCGTCAAGCACGCGAGCACCGGGTTCAGCGTCAATCATGGCCATCAGTTTAGCCGCCATGGCCTGCTGTGCTTCGGCAATGGACAATTCAGGCTGCGCCTGGAATCCGTAACAGAGAAAGTCGACCTGACCAAATGCCAGGTCCAATAGCTCGGCGTATACGTTCAATGGATAAATCAGTGACTGTGGCGTCGTCTTCATGCCGCGCATTATACGGTACAATACATACGATAAGTAAAACCGGAACTGACATGAGTAAAACTGGCACTACATGGCTGACTACCCTGCTGCGCGGCACGACCGGAGAGCTGCGCAGCGCCCCGCGTATCAGTTTGCAGCGATTGCTGGTGTTACGATCTCTGGTGATGATCACAGGCATTCTGGGCACCATCGTCTTTGATTTCTTCTCGCCCCTGAATCTGCCGGTTGCCCCAATCCTGGCATTGCTGGCTGGCATCATGGCCTCCCTGGCACTGGGTGTCTGGCGGGTTCGCAACGCCACACTGATCAACACGCGCGAACTGGCGGCTCATCTGGCGCTGGATTTTGCCTTTGTGACCGTGCTGCTGATCTACACCGGCGGTGCCACCAACCCCCTGATTTCCTACCTGCTGGTGCTGTTGGCAGTGGGTGCGACACTGCTGAACCTGTTCTGGGCCAATGTCTTTGCCGTGCTGGCCATCGGGGTCTACACCGTGCTTCTGCTGGTCGGCATTGCTACCGATCAGCATGCCGAGCACATGGGGCCCGACTTCCAGGTGCACCTGGTGGGCATGTGGGTGACCTTCGTGGTCAGTGCGCTGCTGATCACCGCGTTTGTCAGTCGCATGGCACAGGCCATCCGCAGCCGTGAAGTAACGCTGGCCAAAGCCCGGGAGAATGAGATGCGCAACGAGCAACTGGTCGCCATCGGGACACTGGCAGCGGGGACGGCACATGCACTGGGCACGCCCCTGTCAACCATGGCTGTGCTGCTGTCCGAGCTCGACGAGCAATCCGAGGAACAACTGCGGGATCAGTCAGTCAAGGCGGATATCCATGTGTTACGTGAGCAGGTCGTGCGCTGCAAACATTCACTGGACCAATTGACACATTTCTACAACAAGAACGATCACAGCCAGCCCGGCCAGCTCAGACTGAGCAGTTTTGACGAAGCCGTAAGAGACTACATCACCAATATACACCCGGGCGCCCGCATTGATTTCGACATCGAGCCGGCATGCCAGCAATTGCTGATCTCTGCCGACATCACCATCCGCCATGCCCTGATCAATATCATTGAGAATGCTCTCAAGGCAGCCACATCCCGAGTCACGGTCACCTATTCCTGCGCAGCGCCGCAGCAGCGCCACGTGCTGATGTCGGTCCAGGACGACGGACCCGGCATACCCCCGGAGATCATGGAGAGCATGGGGGAGCCATTTATCTCAACGCGAAGTGACAGCATGGGCCTGGGTATTTTTCTGGCCAATGCGTCCATCCAGCGCCACGGCGGCAGTATTGAGATGTTCAACGTCAAGGATGCCGGGGCCCGAACCGTTATCCGACTTCCGGTGAGTCTGTGATATGGAAAAACAACTGATCCTGCTGATTGAAGATGACCCCGTGTTCGCCCAGGTCATGAGCCGGGCGCTGGAGCGTCGTGACTATACTGTCATCCATGCGGGCGACCTGGATGCTGCGCGGCTGGCTATCGCCAGCCATGACCATGATTATGCCATTGTTGACCTCAATCTGGCCGGACACTCCTCGCTGGAATTGATCCCGCTGCTCAAGGAAAAGCGACCGGCCAGTCCCATCCTCATGCTGACCGGCTATGCCAGCATTGCCACCGCTGTCGAAGCCATCAAACTGGGGGCCGACAACTACCTGGCCAAACCGGCCGATGCCAATGACATCCTCAGCGCACTGACGGCCACGGCCACCAAAGATCAGGCTTCCCTGTCGATTCAGCAGCCCATGTCGGTGCGCCGGCTGGAGTGGGAACATATCCAGAAAGTACTCAAGGAGAATGACGGTAATATCTCCGAAACGGCCCGGCAGCTGAACATGCACCGGCGCACATTGCAGCGCAAACTGCAGAAAAAACCGGTGGCCGGCTAGGTGCCTGCCGCGTTCAGTGACTGCGTTTCAGGCAGAACCAGGCAGCGATGCTCAATACCAGTGCCAGCCACTCGCTGATGTATATCTGCAACACCGTGGCATTGTAGGCCTGTTCCACCAATACGCCCCAGCTGCGTGCAGCCACCAGGCCGGCGTAGGTAAAGACCAGCAGCAACACCCCGCCCGAGGCATAGGGTTTACGCAACGCACATACCAGCAGGAACGCCCCGAAGGCGAGCATGAAACCGCCATATACCGACCTGAGCTCGGTATAACCCATGTCCGAGCGCAAATCGACACCCACCACGGCAAACCAGCCTGCCACGTCAGAGATGAACAACCATCCGACGCCCAGGTAGATCAGGCCATTGAGTGCCAGCAGCACGGGGGGAAACAAGCGAGCCAGTACGTTCATCTACAATTCCTTCAAATTCAGGGTATTGATCGCGCAGGATAACCCAATTGATGACTTTTGGCACTCAGCGCACACGATTCAACATGGTATAACGTTTGCCGCAATGCTCTCCACAAGATTCGGGTCACAAAGTGATCGCCGAGCACGCCGCACTCGTATAACAACAACTATCGGCCAGCATACCAAAAAGCGCGCCAGGTCGCCGCGTGGTGCATTGCATTGAAAAAAACACTGGATACACTACGCATCACGCAAACTAATGCAGTCAGCAGCAAGCGGAGCCTGTCGTGAAAAAACAATATTTGGTAGCTATAGGCCTGGTCATTCTGATCGCGGCATGGATGTTGGTCCCCAGAAATGACAGCGATCGCGATGAACGATACGCCAGCGCCGATATTGACAGAACTGTCTCGGCAGTTACTGATGACGGCTCATCGGCAGCCTCATCAGCAGCAGATTTCACCGTGCGGGCAACCCGGTCGCGTGTTGATACCTACACACAGACCGTCAGCGTTCGCGGTCGTACCCAGGCTTTCCGCCTGGTTGACATCCGCGCTGAAACCGCCGGCCGCGTGGTAGCCACGCCGGTCGCGCGCGGTGCCCGTGTCGACAAAGGCGACATTTTGTGCGAAATCGCCGTCGATACCCGCGAAACGGACCTTCAAGAAGCCCGTAGCCGCGAAGAACAGGCCAGACTGGAATACCAGGGCGGCGAAGATCTGTTTACCCGTGAGCTGATTTCCCGATCTGCACTGGCCCAGTTGAGAACCACCTACGATGCAGCCATTGCCGCTGTCCGCCGCGCCGAACTGGCCCTGGAACGCACCCGCATCCGGGCGCCCTTCGCGGGCATTGTGGAAACCCGGGCCGTCGAAGTCGGGGATTATATGGACATGGGTGGCCAGTGCGCGTCGCTGTTCGATGACGATCCCATGCTGCTGGTCGGACAGGTACCCGAACAGGATGTCAACAAACTGGCGCTTGGCGCTCGCGTCACCGGCATCATGGTAACCGGCGAGCGGATCAACGGTGAGTTGACCTATCTGGCCAGAGCAGCCGACCCGATATCGCGCAGCTATCGCATTGAGGTTCGCCTCGAACCCCAGCAGACACCGATACGCCAGGGCATCAGCACTGAGATCCTGCTGGATGCCTCGCAGATTCGTGCACATCTGGTGCCTCCCTCATCAGTGACGCTGGACGATGCCGGGCTGATGGGTGTGAAGACGCTGAACAGCGACAACGAGGTGGAATTCCATCGTGTGCGGATTGTGGGTGAAAGCACCCGGATCGACGAGTCCGGTTTCTGGGTAACCGGGCTGCCGGATGAAGTCGTCCTGATCACGGTCGGTCAGGAGCTGGTATTCGAAGGACAAATCGTAAACGCCAATTTTGACTGGTCACAATTATGACATACATCAAAGCCGCCGTTTCGCACGCCAGGACCACGCTCAGCATTTTTGTCGTCATCATTCTGGCGGGCCTGGCAGCATATCGCTCGATCCCGGTTGAACTGAACCCGGATGTGACCGTGCCGGTGATTATCACCACCATCGTACTGCCAGGTATATCGCCGGAAGATGCAGAGCGCCTGCTGGCCCGACCCAGCGAAATCGAGCTGAACAATATCGACGGCATCACTCAACTGCGTTCTTTCTCCAGCGAAGGCTCGGCCACCATCATCACCGAGTTTGACGTCAGCTTCGACCCGGATCTGGCTCTGAACGATATACGCTCCGCGCTGGACCGCGCCAAGGCCCGGTTCCCCCAGGATACCGAGGAGCCATTGATTCAGGAAGTCTCGGCGGCCACGGTCCCGGTGGTCCAGATTGCACTGGGTGGCGAAGGCGTGTCCGAGCGGGTGCTATTGCGCATTGCCCAGACCCTGCAGCGGCAGATTGAAAATCTGCCGGAGATTCTGACCGCCGATACCATCGGTGCGCGTGAAGAGCTGCTGGAAATCATTGTCGATCCGTCCAAACTGGAAACCTACGGTATCACCAACCAGCAGTTGGTGCAGGCCGTCACCACCAACAACCGACTGATCCCCGCCGGCACGTTGAATACCGGCAGCGGCTCTTTTTCCGTCAAGGTGCCAGGTCTGATCGAAACTGCCGATGACGTCTATCAGCTGCCCATTGCAGCCAATGCCGATGGCGTTGTGGTGCTCAGCGACCTGGCCGAGGTCCGTCGCACGTTCAAGGACGCCGAACGTTACGCCTATGCCAATGGTGATCGCTCCATTTCCCTGGATGTACAGAAACGCAAGGGTGCCAACCTGATCCAGGCCATGGATAAAATTGACGTGATCGTTCAGGACATGCGGACCCGCATACCGCCGGCGGTCGAGATAACCTATCTGAACAATACCATTCCGCTGGTGATTGAGCAGAATTCGGGACTGCAGGGCAACATGGCTACCGCGATGGTGCTGGTGCTGGTGGTGGTGATCGCCGCGGTCGGTGTGCGCTCGGGCATACTGGTCGCACTGGCCGTGCCGTTCTCGTTTTTCTTCGCCTTCATCATCATTTCCATGCTGGGATTCACCTACAACTTCATGGTCATCTTTGGCCTGCTGCTGGGCCTGGGGATGCTGATCGACGGCGCCATCGTGATGGTCGAGTATGCCGACCGCAAGCTGGCAGAGGGTTACAACCGCAAAGACGCATTCCAGGAAGCCACCAGTCGTATGTTCTGGCCAATCCTGGCATCCACCGGCACCACGCTGGCGGCCTTCCTGCCGATGATGTTCTGGCCCGGCGTAGCCGGTGAATTCATGGGTTACCTGCCCGTGACGGTATTCGCGGTGCTGATCGGATCGCTGCTGTATGCGCTGGTGTTTGCACCCACCATTGGTTCTTTGATCGGTGGCAAAACAGGCGTTCTCGCGGGCAGCGGCGGCAATCAGATTGGCAAACTCGAAGAGACACCACCGGAGAAACTGGGCGGAATTGTCGGCGTTTATGCGCGAGTTCTGAGCGTCGCAGTGCGCATGCCGGGTATCGTGGCGACAGGCAGCCTGATCACGCTGGTCACCATCATCTGGGCCTACCTCACCTTTGGCCGCGGGGTTGAGTTTTTCACCAGCGTCGAGCCTGCCCAGACCCAGGTACAGATATTTGCCCGTGGTAATTACTCGCCGCAGGAAATTCGCGATATTGTGCTTGATGTTGAATCGCGCATCGAAGACGTGGGCTATTACAAAAGTATCGTCACACAGTCCGGGGCGGGGCGCAGCATGGGGGGCGGCATGGGTGCTGCGCCTGACCTCGTCGGTACGATCTTTCTTGAATTCACCGATCGGCGCGACCGCGACGTAAACGGCTTTGAAGTGGAAGAACTGTATCGCGCAGCAATCCAGGACATTCCCGGCGTGCGCGCCGAGATCTCGACACCCGAGCAGGGTCCGCCGGTTGGCAAGGAACTGCAGATGGAGTTTTACGGGGAAGACCTGCGTACGCTGATCGCGGAAGCCAGGCGTGTGCGATCACATCTGGAAAACAATATCGAAGGCCTGATCGATATTGATGACACCACCCCGGTACCGGGCATTGAGTGGCAGATCACTGTCGACCGCGCCCGTGCGGCCATGTCAGGCGCCAACATGAGCGAAATCGGTACGGCCATTCAACTGTTGACCAACGGTGTGCGCATGGGCGATTTCCGTCCTGATGACAGCGAGGAAGAAGTCGAAATTCGTGTCCGCTACCCGGAAGCGTTTCGGGGCGTGGAGCAAATCGACAATATCCGGATCAACACCGCCAACGGCCTGGTGCCCATCAGCAGCTTTATATCTCGTGATTCGCTGCCTGGGGTGAGTTCCATCCAGCGAGTCGACGGCAACCGCGTGGTCTATGTGCGCGCCAATCCGGCTCCCGGCTATGTCACCAGTAATATCGTTCAGGAGGTGGAACAATGGATGAACGCCACCCCGCTGGCGCCAGGCATTGAGTATCGCTTCCGCGGCGCCAACGAGGAACAGGCAGAATCATTTGCCTTCCTGCTTAGCGCCTTTGGTCTGGCGCTGGCACTGATGGCCATTCTGCTGGTTACCCAGTTCAACAGCTACTATCAGGCACTGCTGATCCTGTCTTCGGTGTTATTGTCCACCGCTGGCGTGCTGCTGGGCCTGCTGACCACCGGACAGACGTTCAGTGTCATTCTGACGGGCGTTGGTATCGTGGCACTGGCCGGTATCATCGTGAACAACAATATTGTGCTCATTGATACGTTCAATCATCTGCGAGCCAAGCATATCGACTGGGATATCCGGGATGTGATTGTGCAGACGGGTGTGCAGCGTTTGCGCCCGGTGTTTCTGACCACGTTTACCACAGGCTGTGGCCTGTTGCCGCTGGCCATGCATGTGTCCATCGATTTGATTGGTTCGGAGATTGAAGTCGGAGGCCCGATCACCTCACAGTGGGTGAAGCTGGCCAATGCCATCGTATTCGGTCTGTCGTTCGCCACCATCCTGACACTGATCGTGACACCAGCAATGCTGGCGTTGCCAGACCACCTGCGTCAACGACTGGGCAGAATCAAGCGCCTGTTCAACAGACGGCAGGCTGTGACGTCAGAAGCATAGCTGCAAAAATGGAACACTTGTTCGGAATCGGGCCCTAAATGTAATGGTTCGTGACAGTGTTCCAAACGCTTTGCAACAATTTGTTGCGGGCACTTTCTGGCAAAAGCGCCTGTGATAGTATCAAACCCAGTTTATGAGACCGCTCGTTGACGGACATCTGGCGGTCAATTCATGAACACTCAAGGCCGGTGGCGGAACGTCATTCTCTGTTCCCCCCTATCTAGCATGGGATAATTTTCTGTTACCGGTCTTGTACCCCTTCCTTCAGCGATACGTCCGATTGGCTATCCAGGCTTCCAGCAAAAACAATAGCAGCACTGTCAGTAGAATCCACCACCAGATTCGTTGTGGCTGTTCCAGTTCGGCAATAAGTTGCGCTGTGCGCACGCCTTCAGCTACCGCAGGTGTGGTATCCGGATTAAGAATACGATCATAGAGGACAGTGACATCCACTTGCGCCAGCTCTGCGGCGGCTGCTTCGATGTTGATGGCAAAGTTAACGCCGGACTCAGTGCGGAGAAATCCGGGCATGCGGGCCCGGTAGAACGGATTATCAGCGCTGACCAATAGCTCACGGCCATCAGGCTCGGTCACCGACAGCTGTGTCATTCCGTCGTCGAACGCCGGCGACAGGTCAACCATGTCGCCCACCTGCCAGGCGCGTTGCTGCAACGGAGGCTGGATCATATAAGTCAGGGTCTCGTGCACAAATGGCAGGTACAGGCCCTGTAGCGGGAAATTACTCCAGCCAAGGTCCAGTGATGAGGTCACCAGCATGGTCCGGCCCTCGCCTACCGTTCGCTCCAGCAGCAGTGGGTCACCGGAATCGTAGCGCATCAGCACCGCCCCCTCGTTCATCGGTTCACTGCGCCAGTATCCCTGAAAGCGCGCACTCCAGCCGACATCCAGCGGGCGCAGCGCCGGGTGCCGACGATCAACATCAGCGATCAGCACATACTCATTGGCGGCCAATACCTGCGGGCTTGCCAGCCGTGCGGGGCTGAGCTCGGACAGTTGCTGGTTGAAATCCGTCGCGTTCACGCGGTTGCCGGGCGCCAGCAGCAGACTGCCACCCGCGGTCACAAACGCCTGCAAGGCCTGTTGCTGTGTGCCCGACAGCGAGCCGGCATTCAGCAACACCACGGCATCATGCCGATCAAGATCCGTCGGCGTGAATTCCGCCAACGTGACCTGCGTCACCGAAAACGGCGAATTCTCCATGCCTTCCAGCGCCAGCACAAACCAGTGCGCTTCGTCGTCATACCAGTCAGTCGCCGGGTCTCCATTGACCACCAGGATGCGCATGATGGGCATCACATCAACCGTAAAGTACCAGCGATTGTCCAGGTCAAACGCGTCACCCGCCAGCACCAGTTCACCGGTATAGCGACCGCTATTATCCAGCACCAGGGGCAGATCCAGCACCGTTTCAGAGCGGTCGCCCAGCTCAAACGGCCGCCGCTCGGTGGTTTCGCCGTTAACCAGCAGGGAAATCTCGCCGCGTTCCTGCAAAACACTACCGGTGCTGCGTACGCGCGCCAGCACCTGCTGCCCGCCAGCTGCCGCGGCATCACTGTCAGAATTTTGAGCAGCTGCGACGGCGCCATTGTCGTCCGGGCTGACCGCATCAGCCATCAACTGTTGCGGTGAGCGCACATCAACCAGACTCAGGTTGCTGCTGCGCTCTTCTCCGACGCTGATGCCGGCAAACGCGACACCCGGCGCCAGCATCCAGCCAGCGTCATTGCCCTGCTCATCAGACCCAGTCATGCCACTGGCCTGGAAATCCGAAATCATGACAATATTGCGCTGTTCATGACGCGACTGCATCAACATGTCATTTGCCAGCCGCAGCGCCGGGAAAAAGCGCACACGTTCGTAGCCAGGCGTTGGCAGATTGTTGATGAACGCCCGCAGACTCTCCAGATCCGTGGTCAACTCACGCGCCGCCAGCGTACCTTCGGCAAAACTTATCACGCCGGCTTCGTCCCCGGCCGACAGACCGTCCAATGTTTGCAGGGCCTGTTGCCGCGCCTGGGCAAACCGGCCACCCACCTGCATGCTCAGCGAACTGTCGATCAACAGCATGGTGGACTGTGGCTCGGCATCCAGAAGCTGAGCAATGGACCCCTGATAGAACAGCGGCCGGGCGAACGCGAATACCAGCAGGCAGATCAATGCCGCGCGCAACAGCAACAACAGCCACTGCTGAATTTGCTGAAACAGGATCAGCTTTTTGGTTGTCTGCTTGAGAAAGCGCAACGAACCAAACATGATCTTTGGCGGGTTCTCGCGACGAATAAGATGGATGGCGACCGGTATCGCCGCGGCCAATAGGCCAAACAGAAACAAAGGGCTCAGGAAACTCATCTATGCGCTCCGGGTTCGCCGCGCCAGGTACGAGGCAAGCGCCTTGTCCAGTGGTTGCGAGGTATTGAGCAGGCAGTAGTCAACGCCACTGGTCTGGCAGCGTTTGCGACAGTCATCCAGATAGGTGTTCAGGTTTTCCAGGTAGGCATTGCGAATCGCTGCCGGCGAGGTGATATGCGTCTCGGCGGTTTCCATATCGATGAATTCCGATGATTCGTTAAAATTGAAGTGCAATTCCTGCTCATCCAGCACATGGAACACGATGACTTCATTGCCCATGGCCCGCAATTGCTGCAGCGTGCGTATGGTGGTTTGCTCATCCTCCAGCATGTCACTGATCAGTATCACCAGGCTTTTGCGTTTCAGGGTCATCGCCAACTCGGTCAACGGTCGCACGATATCGGTTTTTGTGCCGGCGGTCAGTTCATGCAGGCTGCGCAGAATCCTGATCAGATGCAATTGCCGCGCTTTTGCCGGAATGTAATCCCGAATCTTGTCATCAAAGGTGATCAGGCCCACAGCATCACGCTGTCGCATGATGAAATAGGCCAGCGCTGACGCCAGCGTGCGGCCATATTCCAGTTTGCTCATACCGTCCGAGGCATAAGACATCGATGCGCTGCTATCCAGCAGAATATAGGCACGGACATTGGTTTCATCTTCGTACTGCTTGATGTACAGCTTGTCACTGCGGCCGTAAAGCTTCCAGTCCACGTGGCGCATGTCATCACCCGCGTAGTAGTGTCGGTAGTCGGTAAACTCGACGCTGAAACCGCGCTTGGGACTTTTGTGCAAACCGGCAATGAATCCTTCAACCACCACGCGCGCGCGCATCTCGAGATTATCGAGTGTGGCGAGCACGCCTGGGTCAATAAAGGTGTTGCTCTGTGTCATGCTGACAGTCCTGCAGCAGGACGGACCGTCGCGATGGCGTTATGGCGCAGGCAGGCCGACATCACAGCCCCGGCTCCTTAACGGCTTCCAGCACCCGGCGTATCAGCTCATCAGCACTGATCCGTTCTGCCTCGGCGTGAAAATTGAGCTGCAGACGATGACGCAGTACCGATGGCGCCAGCGTGCGAATGTCGTTGAACGACACATTGTATCGCCCGTGCAGCAAGGCGCGGACCTTGCCAGCCAGTACCAGATTCTGTGAGGCGCGAATGCCCGCACCCCAGGTGACCCAGTCTTTGACAAAGGCGGGCGAGTTCTCATTTTGAGGTCGCGTTGCATGGACCAGGCGCACCGCGTACTGAATCACTGATTGCGCCGCCGGCACCTGCCTGGCGATCCGTTGAAACGCCAGGATATCCTCACCGCTCAACGGATGAGACACCGACCTGTCGAAATTGCGGGTGGTATTACTGACCACCATCACCTCTTCTTCCTCGGTCAGATAACCCAGCTCGATCTTGAACATGAAGCGGTCCAGTTGAGCTTCCGGCAGTGGGTAAGTGCCTTCCAGTTCTATCGGGTTCTGCGTGGCAAGAACAAAGAAGGGCTGCGCCATCTTGTGTGTGACACCCGCTGCCGTGACCTGACGTTCCTCCATGGCTTCAAGCAGTGATGACTGGGTCTTGGGCGGCGTGCGGTTGATCTCATCAGCCAGCAGAATATTGGTAAAAATGGGTCCTTTGACAAACACCAGCTTGCGACGACCGTCATTCTCTTCAACGATTTCGGCACCTACCACGTCCGCCGGCATCAGGTCGGGGGTAAACTGGATACGACTGAAATTCAGTTGCAGGATGTCTGCCACGGTCTTGATCAACAGCGTTTTGGCCAGGCCCGGCACACCGGTAACAAGACAGTGGCCGCCGGCAAACAGGGCAATCAGCAACTCTTCGATAACGGCGTCCTGCCCGACAATGACTTTGCGGATCTCGTGCACCATCTGGTCACGGCCCTGCTGCATTTTCTTCACCAGCGCCAGGTCATCCTGATCCTCCAGTCCGGCGGTCGGATGCTCGGTAATGATATCAGTGTCAGTCATCGTTAAATCCTGCCTCTAATGTGTGTATGCATAAATCAGATAATTGATACCCAGCCGGTACGCTTCGTTGCTCATACTGGTGGGGTAGTATTCATGAAAAGTGTGTTCCCAGCCGTCACCCATGTCCGAGTTGAAATTGGCCACCACCATCACCCGGCCATTGTCATCAAGGATGGCATGCACAGAAGGCGGGTAGCGGGGGTCATCCAGCGTCACACTGCCGTAATCCCAGGTAACGGCGCGCCCCGGCACCTGGGCGACCTGCTCGATATCGTAGAATATGCCAAAGATTTCATGGTCGAGATCCAGCCGGACCAGTTCGCGATCCGGGAATATTTTGGCAATTTCTATCAGGAAATCCTGATAATGCGCCTCACCCCAGAAGTCATCAAGCATGACGAATCCACCGCGCAGGGCAAATTCACGCAACGCCGCCACTTCATCAGGCGCAAAGTTGGGGCCGCTGCTCATCCCCCCGATGGGTACACGCTTCATGGTCATGTACAGGAAAATATGTTCAAACAGCGCCGGGTCGGTCAGGTCTATCCAGCGCGTGCTGTAGGTTTGTGCGTCGATGAAGGTATAACGTTGCACACCGCGCATGAAGTTCTGTTCGGCATCTGGAAAGTCGGTATCCCACCAGCCGCCGCGGCGGCCACGGCCCCCCGGGTAGTTTTCATAGCGCCCGCGCAGCCAGGTAAATTCCGGTGCATTGCCCCCGTCTGCCGACGACTGTGATGCGCCGGTTGGCAATTCGGGTAACGTCTGGTTCTCGCGCCGAAAACGGCTGAAATCAAAATCCGGTGGCAACGCGACCCCGGGGCGAGGCACAGGTTGCGAATCAGTTGACTGTGCCTGGACAGGCATTGCCGACCATAACGTCAGCGCGCCCAGTAGCGGCAGTATCAACAATGAATGCGGCAGCCGGAAGCGGTTCATGCCTCAGTCTCCCTCCGGTGACTCAACGGCCTGCAACAGAATCTGTTGGGCACGTTCATAGGTTGGCGCCGTTTCCAGTGCCCGCAAGACTGTCATGCGCGCTTCATCGCGCTGACTGTTTTCCAGATAGGCGCGGGCCAGATCGGTTCTGGCGGCCACCGGGTCACTCTGATCCAGCGTCAATAACACCTCATACGCCTGCACCGTACGCCCGGTGTCACCCTGACGCGAAGCCAGCTCTGCGCCGAGCCGATGTATTTCTGGACGATAGGGGTTCACCGCCAACGCGCGGTCAACATAATAATCAGCCTGATCCAGGTCTCCCACCTGCAGTGCATGTTCTGCCAGCTCCACGGGTGCGGCGAAATCATGCTGCTGGTTTTCCAGCATGATTGCCAGCTGTTCACGTTTCGCCGCTTCATTACCCATCGCCTCATACACCTGCGCCAGCACCAGTGACGGACTGGGGTAACCGGTATAGTCAGGCAGCAGTTCATGCGCCGTGCGCAGGTGACTGATCGCGTCGTTGTAGGCTTCCTCCCGGAACAGCACAATGCCCAGTTGCAGATGTGCCTGGAAATCACGCGGTTCACGCTGCACACGTCCCTGCATATACTGTTTCAGGGATTCATTGTTGTAGAGCTCTGCCAGAATGGCGCTGCTGTTTTCGCGAACACCGTGCCCATGCCCTTCGCCTTCATCGGGACTGTCCTCGGCGTGCACGTAGACATTGATATCGGCCACACGCTGTTCTATCCAGGCGCGGAACCCGGCATCGAAAGTGTCCATGTCCACACCAAATACATTGGCAAACATGTCACTCTCGTCTTTGATCTCGGCATATTCGTGGATCAGTGCCAGCAGGTCTTCAAACCCGTATTGCTCGGCGATGTATTCCACAACCAGGTAGGACTGGAAATAGGCAAAACTCAGATCAGCGTTACTGTTGGCACCGGTAAATCCGTCATTGAGATTGCCGACCGGTAGCAGACGGTCCTGTTGCACCGCGCGGATCAGATCCAGACCCTGACGACGCCCCCACTCCGGACGCCCCTGGCGTTCCTCCCAGGTGGAGATGCCCTCGGACAGCCAGCGCGGCATGCGGTTCTGCGTCATTTGCAGAGTGAACACATGCACCAGTTCGTGCCAGACAATTTCCTGCCAGTTCGCGCTGAGTGTGTCCGGTGAAATCAGCGTCACCACTTTGCCAAAACAGATTCCCACCAATGGCCCAATATCGGGCAGGCCTACCGACCGCACAGCAAAGTCTTCGGTACGCTCGAATACCTGAATGACAACCGGCACCTCGGGCTCAAACCGGTATTTAGCGACCAGGCGATCCCAGCTTTCTTCCAGCAATGGTTCCATGTAGGGCCACAGTACCTGCGCATCGCGCTGGCTCATGTTGACCCGAAAGTGCTCACTCTCCAGTGTTGCGTACTCTTCCAGTACGTCAAACACCTGCAACATGTTGGAGGTCAGGACATTAAACGGGTCATTGTCAAATGCCTGCTCAAGATGGCGCTTGCCTTCGCTTTCTTCGCCCAGCCGCACCAGGTTGCCACCCAGCACCGTGTGCGCGTGCCAGTTGCGCGGATCCCGGTCAATGGCGCGACGGGCATATTCCACTGCTTCGGTGAAACGGTAGTTGTTCCCAAGGAATTCAGCGATTGATGCATAAAAACTGGCGCTTTCCGGACTGAAGGCGTTGACACGTGCCCGCAGATCTTCAAATTCATCCATGTCATCATTCATCGCGGCTCTGGCTGCCAGCGTCGCCAACGCCGGGATCGACTCGGGATTGATGTCCAGTGCCTGCCTCAGGAACCCCAGGCCCTCCTCCTCGCGTCCGTTGCGGATCATCAATTCACCAAACGTCTGCAACGCCGCCACGTTGCGGGAATTGGCCTCCAGCGCACGACTCAAATTACGCTCGGGACTGCCGATTCTGGCCAGGCCAACGAGGGCCGGCGCATACCGCCGGTTGATTTCCAAGGCTTCGTTGTAATTGGTCTGGGCATCCTGATCATTGAACTTTTCCTGAAACAGGTTGCCCCACAACACCAGCGCCTCGATGTTGTTGCCATCCAGCCGCACAGCCTCGCTGAACAGTGCATTGGCATCATGGAATTCATCGAGCTGACGAGCAGCCACTGCCACCATGGCGACATCCGCCGACTCAAAGACCATGCCGCCATCATAGCGCGCCAGTGCCGCGTTGAAATGCACGTCGGCAGCATCCCGATCGCCACGCAGGGCCAGCACCAGGCCGGTTTGCACCAATGTCCGCACCGGCGGGTTCAGTTGACCGTCGATAACCTCGGCGAGCACCACTTCCGCCTGCCGGGAGCGGCCGGTCATCACGTACAGTTCGGCCAGTCGGGTCGCCAGTTCGGGATGATCAGCAGGCTCGTCAAGCGCTCGCTGCAATACCGCTTCTGCCTGGGCGTACTGCCCGGTTTCCATGTGCGCGCGGCTCAGGCCCAGATCGGCCTGGTCCTGAAAGAACTCATCGTTTACCCGGCTGAGTACCTCGATAGCAGCCAGATAGGATCCTCTCAGCAGCAATTCATCGCCGCGGTCGAGCAATTCCTGAGACGATGGATTGAGGCCGGTCGCCGGTTCCTGGGCTAACAGGGTGGAAGGGGCCACCGCTGCAGTCAGCGCGGCCAGCACGGCAGCAGCCCGCAGCCAGTTCAGGGGTATCAGTTTAAGGCAATGCATTATATGTCCTCGTCCGGGTTGCCAGATCAATTAACAAGGCTTCCAGCCGGCGCCAATAGTCGTCCTCCAGATAATTCTGTTTCTGATTGCGCAAAATGAAAATTTCACGTTCCAGGCCCTGCATGTCGACTCGCAGCGCACGTGCCTGCGGTGAGGTTTTTTCGGCCTCGGGCACGATGACATCAACATAGGCAATTTCCGCCAGCAGACCGTCGGCCTGTGTCGCTCCCGGTTCCCGCGAAAACAGACCATCACCGGTATCATCGAGTACCGCATTTTCGGTCGCGAGCCGTCCCTGCTCGTCGTACCAGCCGGCCACCCGGCCGCTGGCGTAATTGAACAGCTCCAGAATCGACACCCGGCCATTCCGATCCAGATCCGCAGTGTGGTCCTGCAATCCGGCGATCATATAGCCGGCAAATATCGGGTCGTAGCGCTCTGATGGCGAGCGTGTTGCCGACACCACAACGCGTCCCAGCGCCGACAGCTCCCGGGAGAACTCAAAGCTGGCACTGGTGGTGTTGATGATCACGATGTCCTGTTCGGTGAATCCTGCAAGCATCGACGCCAGATCCGCACCGGTCATGTCCGGTCCCACATTATTGAACTTGGCATCACCGAACGTACCTGACCCATGTCCGATCATGAAAAGGCTCAGCTGGTCTCCTGCATCCACCTCGGTCTGCAATGTCGACAACGTGTCTGCGATATCGTCAACACGCGAGCTGGCACTGACCGTCAGGCCATCCAGTGGCTGACCCTCGTCAATCAGAATGCGGATATTGTCGCCGTCATAACCATAATCATCGCGCAGGGTACTATGCAGATCACGTGTCCAGCGGCGGAAGCGCTCAGCAATGTCTGCAGAGGCCGCCGCACCGGTGACAATGACCGCGTATTTGTTGGTGCCGGCGTCTTGTTGAAACCACGGCATACTCTCATCATCTGCCGATTGTGCCTGCATCGCCGGCGCCACTTGCCACAGAGCCGATGCCAGCAGCCAGCACGCGATCCTGTTGGCTGTCGTATTCATGACAACCCCCGGTATCGTCGTGCCATCCAGTCCAGGCTCATCAACGCAATCAGCAACCCCAGCAGGAAAGGCCTGTCCCACAGATCCTCCTGAACTTCCCGGGAGAAGGCGCCCGGGGCATGCTGGATATCATTCACCAGCTGCCCGATTTGCGGTAAGTTGTAATAGCGGCCGCCACTGGTCTCCGCTATACGGCCCAACATACCGCTGTCCAACCCGGCGTTGTTGTATTCACGCAAAGAGGGGGTTACCACGAATGCCGCCTGTTTTTCGGTCTCGATGCCGGTACCGGCGGCGCTGGCCACATCCACCAGAACCCGATAGATGCCTTCGGCATCGGCAGTGAACTGGCTGCGGTAAACGCCATCCTCATCAATATCCCAGGCCATGGCTGTGTCGCTGACGTCACCAAGGGGGTCAGTTCGCTGGATAAACAATGATGCATTACTGTCGGGTTCATATCGGGCATCCAGCACTGTCGCGCTGACATTCACCGGATCACCCTGATTATAAAATGGTCTGTCGAAATTGATGGTGACCCGCTCCAGGGCATCCTGGGCAAGCCAGCGCAGGCTCTGACGCCAGATGCGCTGATGCGACTCATCATCGGAGGGCATCAGCATTTGCCAGCGCCAGGTACTGGCAGTGGTCAACGCCATGCTGCGGCCACTGCCATAGCGTTGCGTCGCCAGCAACGGCACGGCCTGATTCTGGTACTGCAGGCTGGGGTGCTCAAGCAGGACACTGGCACCGGGCTTGGGCCGGCCCGTGACGTAGACGCCCTGCAACGATGGCATCTCGCCCCACAGGCGTCGATTGACGGCATCATCACTGTCCAGACGCAGTAATGGTGAGAACTCTCCGGCCGAGGTCAGGCGCGGCGCAAACAATTCCCCGGTGGCATGATTACCACGCCGGATACCACCCTGCAGGAAGGATGGCAAAACCTCACTGCGCACCGGTGTCAACGGTAAAAGATCGCCCAGCACCGTATCGACGAACGCGTCATCAAGCATGCCCGCGACCAGCAGGCCGCCGCCACGCTCGGCGACAAAATCCTGCAACAGGGTCAATTGCTCATCACTGAAAAATTCACGGCTTATATCCCCCATCACCACCGCGTCATACTGATACAGCTCCTCGGCCGTATCCGGAAAGCCATCGCTCAGCTCCGTCGGGCTGTTGATGCCCTGCCGGTAAAAACGACCGGGCCCGGTTTGCAGATACGACGCCAGCCGCAGGCTTTCGTCACCTTCGGCTGCGCGACGAATAAACTTGAATTCATTGCGGGGATGCCCATCGACATACAGAATATCCAGTGGCGGACGCTCGCTGTTGTCCACCAGAAACTGATAGCGGTTGTTCTGCAGGATGATCTCGTCAGCCAGCTCCTCTACCTGCAATTCGTAGAGGATGGGTTCGCGGCGCTCGGGGGAAAGTTCGAGTTCATAGACCCGGCTGCTGCCATCGGGCCCCAGTAAAACCGTCCGCGAAGCGACCTCGGACTCGCCATCCATGATGCGCAGCCGCACGGATCGACCGGCGAAACCCTGCTGCACCAGATTGACCTGCACATCAAAAACGGTGTTATCAAGAATGGTGCTGGCGGCACTGACCTCGGTGATGCCGATATCCCTGGGAATCTGCGCCTGCCCCACACCCACGGTGAATACTGGCACCTGGTCAGCAGCAAATTCGCGGGCACTGACCAGTGGATCCGCCTCGGCATTGTCCGCGCCGTCACTGATCAGCACCACGGCACTCAAGGGCAGTCCGCCCAATTGATCCCTGACCTGCCTCAGCGCCAGGTCAAGCCGCGACGCATTGCCCGCCGCCGACAGATCGTCTGCATCGGCAATACGGCGTAACTGGGTATTGAAGCCAAATGTCCGTACCTGATAGCGCTCGGACAGCGGTGCCAGAATACCGTTGTCGGCATACAGGGCATCCGTCACAGCATCCAGTCTTCGTTGTTGTCCCGGCAGGTCTGTGATCTCCATGCTCTGTGAATCGTCCACCAGCACCGCCAGGTAGGTTTCCTGAGGATTTACCTGCCACGTGGTGATGACGGGACGCAACAGCATGAACAGCAAGACCAGCGCTACCAGCGAGCGCAGCGAGATCAGCAAGGCCTTCCAACGCGGCGTCAGCGAGCGGGTGGTTCTGCGGTACAGAACCCAGACCAGCACCGGCAGTGCCAGAAACAGCAGCAATGCCAGGAATGGATGTGGGGCATAGGCTAACGAGAACTGTCCGTCGCGGATCGCTTCTATGGTGCTGGCGTCTAGAAAAAAACTCATTGTTATGGTGCTGAATCAGTTATTCCACTGGTTCAACTGCGCTCCTGTTCTCTGACAATGCCCGATAATATGCCTCGACCAGACGCCGATACTGATCGGGAATGTCTTCTTCGGAGACAGCGTACAGGCGCCGGGTAATCTGCGCCAGTTCCGCGCGCGCGCGAAGATCGCTCTCCAGTTCCACCAGCGGCTGCAACAGACCCTGCAGCAATGCCGGCTGGCTCATGAATGCTTCCAGCGACTGCTGGGTAATGTCCGAGCTGATGGAGCGTGCATTACCCCATAGCGCCGCCTCTCCCGGCGCCGGGATGGCGCCGCCAAGCCCGGTTTGATCAGCGGCCAGCTGCCCGCCGCCTGCCCGCTGCCCACCGTTACCCGGTTGCTGCCCGGGCTGCCCGCCCTGAGCTTGACCCGCCTGTTGACTGGCCTGTTGTCCGCGCTGCGCTGAACCCTGCTCACCGGGCTGCCCACCGTCCTGGCGGGCATTATCGAGTTGCTGCGTCAATTGTTGCGCCAGAGACTGCGAGCGTGACAGTCGTTCACGCAATTGCGAGATTGACTCTTCACCCTGACCGCCGGCTGCGCGAGCCTCAATTTCCTGCTGCAACGATTCCAGCTGCTCACGCAACGCACTGGCATCAGCAGCAGCCTGCATCAATGCGTCGGTGCCGGTTTCGCCACTGGGCTGACTGCCAGGATTCAGGGCCTGGAGATTCTGCCCGAATTCGCCCAGGGCATCGGCAATTTCCTGTTCGATATCAACGGCCAGGTTCACCATGCCATTGCGCAACACCCGGTTACTGGTATCCATCTGTTCACGCAACGGGCGCACCGCGCGGCTGGCCTGCTGAGCCTGCGAGAGCAACTGCTGCTCATCGTTGCCGGCCCGCGCGATGACCGCGCGCAGCATACGCTCCAGCTCTTCCAGTGCCTGTCGGTTTTGCTGTTGCTGGTTCAGCAGCGACTGCACGTCTTCATTACCGGCGAGCGCGTCGCGTGACTGCCCGACACCCTGCTCCCGACTCAGCTGCGACAATGCCTGTTGCAACTGGCGCTGTTGCTCAATCAACTGTTGTCCGCGCTGCGACAGATTCTGCGCCAGTTGATTGGCAGAGTTGCCCGGCTGCTGTTCCATCTGTCGCTGCTGTTCCCGCAGGCTCTCCAGCGCGCGCTGGCTTCTGGCCGCCGCCTGCGCCGGCGTGTCTGCCTGGGCCGCTTCCTGCATCTGCTGCAGGGCCCGTTGCATGCGGCTTTCCTGCTGGGCACCGGCCTGGCCTTGTTGCCCTTGTTGCCCTGGCTGGCCCTGCGCCTGCTGCTGCCCACGCGACATGCGCTGATCAAGCTGTGCCAGCTCATTGCTCAGTTGTTCCTGTTCCCGACGCAGCCGTTCAAGTTCGCGCCGCCGTTGCTCTTCGGTCATGTCATCCATGCGACGCGACAGGTTGCGTTGGGCCCGGGTCAGGCTTTCCTGACGCTGTGCCAGCTCCTCAAGCCGACTGGCCTCCTCGCTGTTGCCCTGCCCGCTGCTGGCCTGCCGGGGCGTTTCATAGCGATTTTCGTTCTGCCCCATTTCCATATCAAACAGTTCCTGCAGGTCTTCGCGCTCCTGCTGGGCGCCCCCCCCACCACCGCCTCCCGCGGTGCGCTGGAAGTTGACATCTGTGCGGTTGATCTCCGCTTCAGCACGCAGCACCAATTGCAAGGCCTGTTGTTCGGGCACCATGGCGCTGGTCAACGCTGCCTCGTCCAGCTCAGTCGCGGCCAGCTCCATCTGTTCTATCGCGCGTTGCAGGAATGTCACGGCATTGGCATAGGTGTCATCGGCAAAATCGATGCGTTCGGACAGGCGATCAATGGACATGGTCGCGCGCTGCACAGCGTCACGTTGCGACTCGGCAATCACCGCCACATCATCAGCAAACTGGCGAGGCTCAAGGTCCATCTGGTTTTGACGAAGGCGCCAGGTCGCCGAAATAATGTCTTTCTGCAGAGTCACCAGCGCGCTGCTATCGCCACCACCACCACCGCCGCCACCGCCTTGCTGGCCACCACCACTGGCGCGGCGGAACTCCTGATCAGTTGGCACCACCTGCAGGAAGTAGATATCCGACACCACAGATTGTGCGCCGCTCAGGTCATTATTGTCGGCCAGCGTCATGTAGTAGCTGATGAAGTCGCCGGGCAACACCGACAAATCTTCCATATAGATCATCTGGTTGCCGGCAATGCTGCGGGTCTGTTCAGCAGGCAGGAAATCCACTGCCACTTCCTCGCGGCCCACAACACTGTAGTGCAGGATAAACTCACTCAGCCCATAATCATCACTGGCTTCCACTTCCAGTATCACCTCCTCAAGCGGCATCACATCCTGATCACGACCAGGGCTGTGCAGGACCAGTTCAGGCGGCTGATCTTCAATCGCACGAATATAAAAGACCTCCGGGTCTTCGGTCTGCAGGCTGTCATAATCCGTGGCCACAATCCGGTAGGTGGAATCGGCTGCCACAGTAAAGCTGGCCGTGCCATTAAGACCGTCAATGCTCACTGGCTGCGAGGTGTCATCATCGAACACGACCTGTGCCTGCTGCACGGCCTTGTTGAAGGCCATGCTGAGGGTAACCTGCGTACCTTCCGGCACCACCATGTCACCTGCATCTTCTTCGCTGTAGTCTTCCAGCCCCGTGTAACCCGGGAACGCATAGGCAACATCGATCTGTTCGGCACGCGGCAGGTCGTACAGACTGATGCGGTACTGGCGACTGCGCTGCTCCCCGTCATGTTCGACGCTGACATAATATTCGGTGTCTTCCTCGACAGCGGGCATGTAATAGCTGAACGCCGCACCATCGCTGCCGCTGCCATCGCGGCGCATGGAGACGTCGAACCAGTTCAGTTGATCGGTCTGCATGCGCAGGCTGACATCGTCAGGTGACGCATTTTCGATACGCACCACGATGGTGGCATCGCGTCCACGCTGCATGCGGATATCGCCCGGCACGACGACAATGTTCATCTCCGCCGGCGGCTGCAAAGCTTCCTCGATCGGCTGCACTACGATGGCATCCCCGCCACCGAATGGCCACAGAATCTGGCCGCCGGCACGTAACAGAGCCTCAGAACTGACAAAGGCAATCAGGGTGACCAGCGCCACAGCGCCGGCCGTCGCCAGTGACATCAAGGGCAGGCGGACATCGGAAACCTGCGCCAGCTGCTGCTGCTGGGCCTCCAGGTGCAGGTCTGCATCGTTCCACAGTTGACGCACAAACTGGGCCGACACGCCCGCATCAGCGGCTGATTTTTCATCGCTGGAAAACTCCAGGGAGGTCAGCAGCCGTTGCTCCAGGTCGGGCATCCGGGATTCAACAAAGCGCGCCAGTTGCCGGTCATCGGCGCGCAGGCGACGCAGTGCTGTGACGTATCGCCATACCAGTACCGCAGCGATTGCGCCAAAGCATAGAAAAAGCAGGGTTTGTAACGCAGGTGATGGGGGCAGCCATAGACTGACGACGCTGAGTGTCAACACCAGCACCGCCACACCGATCAGCATCAGGCTGGTTTGATGCAGCATACTTAACAGGCGTCGCCGCCGACGTACCGTGGACAGAGTCGCACGCAGTTTTTCGATCTTGGTTTTTTCCAGCTTGGACAACGACATAGGCGGCTCTGCTGTTCGTGTGTGAGTCAACGATAGCGCATGCAGTCGCTCTTTCCGTGAGCATTCCCTGGCTGTTGATCTGGTATCGCCTGTGACCTAACTATCCCATTAAGCGACCGGACAACGCAAGCAAATCTGTCCGTGCCGCCATTCCCCTCGGCAGGTGCGCTGTGTGTGGTTCCACACGACCCGGGCGCAGCCTCATGGTATTTTCACTGTTCCTTCAAAGGGCTGATAATAATCGGAATTCTCCGGAAAAACATGAATATCAGCACGCCGCATGTCAGCGCACAAGCTGACCACGGAGTCATAACGCGCGATGCTTTGCAACGTATGCGAGGTCGGCGTCGGCAACCGGATGGTACCGGCTTCGTGCAGCGCCAGCGCCATCCTGGGGGTCAGCCACTGATAATCGAGAATTTCATCATCATCCACGACAATGTCGACCTGCGTGTGCAGGGGGCAAAGGAAAAACCAGGTTGCATAGCGCCGCGGCAAACCCAGGGGTGTTGTCCAATGGGCTATGTGAATCAGGTCGGACGGCAAGATCCTGAGCCCGGCCTCCTCATGGGTTTCACGGATCACTGCGTTGATGGCGGCCAGGTAGTCCAGTTTGCGTTGATCACCACCGTGTTGCGCATCATCCGTGTTTTTCGCTGGATAATCCTCAGGGTCCACTTTGCCACCCGGGAACACCCAGGCGCCTCCTTCAAACGTCAGTTTGCTGTTGCGCAGCAACAGCAACGTCTCGATATCATTCTCCGCTTCACGCACCAGAACGACTGTGCTTGCGGGTCTCGGAATCATCTGTGAGCCTCTCGTTTTTCTTATTGTTACATGGCCGCTTTCTGGGCTGCACGTATGGTTTTCACGCTGTCACGCTGCTCCAGCAGCGCCAACAGTTCGCGAACACCGGGCTCGGTGCTGAAAACATCCCAGTCCAGGGCCTTTTTGGTGACCCGGGTTACCAGGCCCACACTGAACAGGAAGTAGAAATCCGCGTAGGTCACGCTGCTACCCGCAATATATGGCGAGTAGTCGCCCAGGCGACGCAAGGCAGCAAAACCTTTCTCCAGTTCTTTACGTACGGATTGCTTTTCTGTATCACTGGCAGGCTTGCCAAAGAATACATCACCGTACAGTCGCCTTGCGGGCAATTCGATGTACAGTTCCAGATAACGGATAAGCTCCCTGGTTTTGGCTTTGGCAAAAGGGTCGTCAGGGTAAAATGCCGCACCTTGATCCAGGTCGTGCAAGTAGTCGATGATCACCCCGGTTTCGGTCAGAAAACCCTGCTCTGTCTCCAGACAGGGGACTTTACCCATCGGGCTACGGGACAGGTAGTCTGCTTCCTGTGAAGGTCTCACGATCACCTCTTCAAACGTCATGCCTTTTTCCAACAGCGTCATTTTCACCATGTTGTAGTAATTGCTGATGGGAAATCCGTACAGTTTTATCATGACCATGCTCTCCGCTAGCCAGGGTTGTTTAAGGAACGTCAGAAAAACTCTTGAGCTTGTGTTTCAGCACCTTGCCAGAAGGCGCTGTGGGTAATTGCTCCACGAACAGAATTCTGGACGGGCGTTTGTAGGCAGTCAGCAGCGGCCTGATAAACGCCTGCAGCTCGGCCTCATTCAGATCGCTGCCGGCAGCGCATTGAACCCAGGCAACAACCTCCTCATTGCCATCACGCTGCTGACCGACCACCGCGCACAACAAAACGCCGGGGTGCTGGGAAATAACGCCCTCCACTTCCGGCGGGTACACATTGAAGCCGGAGTGAATGATGAGCTCCTTGCTGCGCCCCGCGATATGGACATTGCCTGCCTCGTCCAGCCGCACCAGATCACCGGTATTCAGATACCCTTCCGCATCCAGCGCCGTGGCAGTGGCCTGCGGATTACGATAATAACCCAGCATGATGTTTGGACCGCGGATATGCAACTCGCCAACCTCGCCAGGCGCCACCGGCTTGCCATCGACACCCAGCAGGCGGGCCTGCAGACCGGGCAACAGGCGCCCGACGCTGCATGAGGTCAAGGGTTCATTGTAGCGGACCTGGCATATCGTCGGTCCGCTTTCCGTCATGCCGTAAGCATTTAATAGCGGCATGTTGAACAGCGCCTCAGTTTTTTCCTTGATGGCCGGATCCAGTGGTGCGCCGCCACTGTACATGAATCGTAGCGGCGGCATGTCATCGGATCCGATACCCTGGCCGCGGGCATGATCCACCAGCCTGGCAAACATCGCCGGCACACCAAACACGCCGGTAATGCCATGCTCGCGCATTGTCGCCATGGCTGTGGCCGGCTCAAACCGATCAGCCAGGACGAGCTCCGCCCCCACATACACGGAAGCCAGAAAGACAGCTGCCAGGCCAAATACATGGGAGACCGGGAGCACCAGGTATACCCGGTCACTGGCGCGCAAACCCCGCAGCGCGCTGCTGACAGCGGCGACGTACAGCACATTGCGGTGCGTCAACATCACGCCCTTGGGATCGCCAGTGGTACCGGTGGTGTAAATCAGGGTAAAAACGCCGGCCTCGCACAGGTGCTGTTCGTCCGGTCTGGCGCCCACTGACAGATGACGGACACCGACATCACCTTCGCCCAGTGTCAGCACAGCGCTGTCGTCCAGCTCCGAAAAGCCCCGCCAGCGTTCACCGGCCGCGGATGAATCAAGAAAATACAGCACCAGACGGGGCTCACAATGCTGCCGGATTCGTTCAAGCTCTGCCTCCGCCATCCGGGCGTTGACCACCACCGGCCATGCAGACAGTTCGCTCAGTGCCAATATCGCCACAACCAGCGGCACACAGTTTTCATTGACCAGCATGACCCGGTCGCCAGCCCTGACACCGGCCTCCTGCAATTGCCGCTGTGCGGCACGCACCGCCTCAGCGAACTGGCCATAATTAAGCACCCGGCCCAGGTGATCACGCACCGCCGGTGCACAGGCATCGCGCTCGGCATGCCGCATCAGGGCATCGCTGACACGCGCTGGCAAGGCGTCAATCAGTGCCTGTGGCGATTGACCCAACAACCGATCATCATTAGATTGCATAGGTTCTCCGATTTCATCCCTGTCATTGGCCAGCTCCATGTCCGACCATCATGCACCCGAAAATTTACAACCGGCCGCTACTAAAGGTCATCGTATCCTGCTACTGAGCGCCTATGAGGCGCACAGCCACCGGCAATGGCGCAGCACCCTGTGCGACATGTTCCCCGAGCACCAATGGACCTGTCTGAGCCTGCCCCCGCGTCACTTTGCCTGGCGCGTGCGTGGCAACAGCCTGAGCTGGGCATTTAACCACCGGCAGACGCTGACTGACAACTATGACTTGCTGATCGTGACGTCACTGACCGATCTGAGCAGCTTGCGTGGCTTTGTGCCAGAACTGGCGCGCCTGCCGACACTGGTGTATTTCCATGAGAATCAGTTTGCCTATCCAGTCAGGTCGTCCAGCAATGCCGGCACCGCGGCCCCGGAAACCGGGCTGCTGCGCCAGAGCAACCTGGTTAATGCACAGCTGACCAGTCTCTATACAGCACTGTGCGCGGACCGCATTGTCTTCAACAGCGACTGGAACCGGTGCAGTTTTTTCGCAGGGCTGGGTGCGCTGTTAAGCAAACTGCCGGATGAGGTGCCCACTGGTTTGTTGCAACAGCTACAGAACATCTCATCTGTGCTTGCCGTGCCACTACCAGACCATCTGTATGCCGGCAACCACCAAAATGCCAGTGACGCAGCGCATCTCAACAGGCCTGACGATACCCTGCAGATTGTCTGGAATCACCGGCACGAGTATGACAAAGGGCCTGCCCTGCTGCTTGCCATTGTTCAGCAACTGATCTCCAGAGGCCTGCGCTTTCGCCTGCACCTGCTGGGACAACGATTTCGTCGGGCGCCAGAGGAGTTCGACCACATCCGGACGCTGCTGACCACCTACTACCGCGAACAGTGCCTGTTGCCAGGGGTGGATGGCTGGATGGCCTCGCGTGACGATTATGAATTGTTGTTATCGACATCGGATATTGTGCTATCCACTGCCCAACATGACTTTCAGGGTCTGTCAGTGCTGGAAGCCGTGGCCAGAGGCTGTGTGCCACTCACGCCCGATGACCTGGCTTACCCCGAATACATTGATGCCGCCTGCCTGTTTCCGGTCGCGGGCCTCACCACCACAGAACAGGCCACGGCGGCATGTGCAACGATCATCGGCTGGGCCCGGCAATGGCAGGACCCTGACCACACCCGCCCGGCCAGCGACGTCAACCGCTTCAGGGCTACGGCGATGCGCTCGCACTGGGCAGGGTTGCTTGAGTCTCTGGCTGCCACCTGAAAAGGCTTGTCGCCCTTCGGCCTTCACGCTAAAGTTGGCGATTGATAAAATCAAGAAACGTTGTACCGAACCAGCCCGGGAGTGCGCATGCAGTTGTCATCCATTAAAAATCTTGTTGTTCTGCTTGGCCTGCTATGGCTGCCATTGACGCTGTCAGCGCAGGACACGGATCCTCAGTCCGCCATCGATCCGAACAACGAGGCAGACAACGAAGCTGCATTTCAGAACTGGTTAGCAGCGTTTCGCGAAGATGCGCTGGCAAGGGGCATCAGCGCCGGTACGCTGGACCGCGTGCTGCCGGAGATAAGACAGCAACGCCAGGCTGTGCAGGCTGACCGCAGCCAGGCCGAATTCGTCAACACCTATGAGCGCTATCTGCGCCGCGTCAACCCGTCGCGTATCGGGGCCGGCAAAGACCTGATGGCAGAGCACGGTGACATGATCCGCGAGGTCTCTGCCGCGTTCGGCGTGCAGCATCGTTTCGTGGTGGCCATCCTGGGGCTGGAGAGCAACTATGGCAGCTTCCCCATCACCGAACCTTTGTTCAGCGTTATCGCCACCCTGGCCTTCGATGGTCGCCGCGGTGAAATGTTCCGAAATGAGCTTTACGCTGCCCTGGAGATCGTGGACAAGGGTTATGCAACACCGGACATGATGAAAAGCTCCTGGGCGGGGGCATTGGGTATTGTGCAATTTACGCCGAGCAGTTTTCTGCGACGGGCAGTGGATCATGATGGTGACGGCCGCATCGATCTGTGGACTATGGGCCCGGACGTTATTGCCTCGGTAGCCAATTACCTGCGTTCAACGGGCTGGCGTGATGATCAGACCTGGGGACGGGAAGTAAGCCTGCCGCCGGGCGGTGAGCATTCATTGCCGGCACCTCAGAGTGCGGGCATGACCCCGGAGGCCCAGTGCCGTTCATTCGAAACCATGGGGGCGTGGCGACCGCTGGCTGACTGGCAGCAGTTGGGGGTGCGCCGCGCCGATGGTAGCGATCTGCCCACCCGCAATCTGCCGGCAGCGCTGCTGATCGGTGATGAGGGAGATGACAAGGGCTACCTGGTGTACCGCAATTTCTGCTCCATCATGCGCTACAACCCGGCCTTCCGTTACGCGCTGTCCGTATCACTGCTCGCTGACGAGATCGACGATATCCGCGACTGATCCAGCCTTGTTTCCTTCTTAACGTGTGCGCCCTCCGGGGGATGGGAGGCGGCTTTCGCAGACGCCCGTGAACCCATCCATGGGGGCTCGGATGGTTGTCATCGAGCCCCCCATGGATGGGTTCACGGGCGTCTCCGGAAGACGTTACCCAGACTCGGCCGGCGTCCTTAAAAAAATCTCCGAAAGCCGCCACCCACCTCCCGAAGGACATCCAGAAAAGGTCTTGGTTCGCTGGCCGTTAGCCTTTAGCCCAATGATCAGGCATCGTCGTCGCGAGAGACCACCGGAAAGACAATTTCCTGGCCCACGCGCACGCGACTGAAATCCAGCCCGGGGTTGTACTGCCGCAATAACCACAGCGGCACTGAGTACCGCTGTCGCGCAATGCTGGCAATATTCTCATTTGCCGCCAGCTCATGCCGTGCCAGATCCTGGATTCGATAGTTGCGGAAAAAATTCTCCTGCTGCGCCACATGGAACTGCCGACGGCGCAGCTCAAACTCGGCCTGATCCACCACACTGAAATCCAGCTGCAAGCGCTCACCGATGATCAGAGGTTGACTGAAGCTCAGCTGATTCAGGTTGCGCAGCGACTGTGTCGGAACATTCAGCCAGTCCGCGAAATGCCCCAGGGTTTCCGAGGCCTGGATCTCTACTGTGCCATTGCTGCCCACCGAATAATCCGAGGGATCAGCAGACAGGGCCCGGATCGCGAGTTCATTGCCGGCGCTGACGCTTAAATCCGGTTCGACGGCCAGATCATCTGCCGCCTCGTCTGACATGATCTGCAGCGCCAGGCGGTCGCCATGAATCTGTGCGTCATACTCCGGCGGCCCCACCACATCGCCACTTGATGCATCTTCGATGTCAGACATTATCACCGGCTCATCGACCCGGCTTTGATCAACTGCCGAATTGTATGCCACTGATACCAGCTGGGGCTCATCACCGGTGGGTATGCGCAGCGCCTGTCCGGCATAGATACGATGCGGATCGGAGATGCCGTTCAGGCGCAGAATATCAGTTTCAGACACTGCCAGGCGGGCTGCAATCCGCGACAGCGTATCACCCGCCCGCACACTGTATGTGCCGCCTGCCGTTGCCACCGCCGGCAGCACCTCCGGTTCGGATGGTGTTGACGGTGCCGACGCCAGGGTCTGCGTAGCCATGCTGGTATCATGGGGCAGCAACAGCGTCTGCCCGATCTGAATACGGTGCTGATTGTCCAGCTGATTCAGTGATACCAGCTGACTGACCGACGTATCAAAACGCCCGGCGATAGCCGACAGGCTGTCGCCCCGCTGCACCACATAATTGACATCGGGGGTCTGATACGCGAACAGCTGCTCAGCATCGATACGTGCCATCAATGTCGCCAGCGGGGCATTAATCGAGTTGCGCTGAATCTTTACCGTATAGCCACGCGGAATGCGTTTACCGCCCTGCCACACGACCGGTCGCAAGGCCGGATTATCAAACCGCAGCTGATCCAGCGTGACGCCCAGCGACGCGGCCAGCGTGTCGGCTTCAACATAGGCCTCGAGCTCGAATTCGTCGTATTCCGGCGCGGCATCCAGGTGCAGGACGCCGAACAGCGCCTGCGCGCGGCGTTCAACATCCAGCACGGCCAGAAACTGGGGGTAAAAATTGCGTGACGCAAAGCCGAACGCGCGGCCGTTGTAATTGGCAATGATGTCCTCGATCCGGTCACTGCCCACTTCCCGTACCGCGCGCGACAGGCCACCGGCGCCATGGTTGTAAGCAGTCAGGGCCAGCGGCCACTGGCCGAGCAGGTTGTAATTGTATTCCAGCAGGCTCATCGCCGCGTGGGTGGCGACATAAGGATCCATGCGTTCATCCACGACATTGTCGATACGCATGAAGCGCTGCCCGGTAGCGCGAATGAACTGCCACATACCGGCAGCATTGGCGTGTGAATAGGCGCCAGGATGGAATGATGATTCGACATGAGGCAGTGCCCCCAGCTCAACAGGCAGGCCACGCTCGGTGGCGACCCGGGTGATGTGTTCACGGTAGGCGCCCGACCGGATCAGGCCCTCCACAAACCGGTCCGACTGACCAAGCTGGAAGCGCACGCTGTTGGCGGCTTCAGCCAGTTGGGCATTGGTCACACCGTCGGGCCACGCATCCAGGGTCTGTTGCTGGGTCAGCGTCAACCCTGTCCGTTTGCCCGTCGCCAGCACCTGCAGGTCTTCGATGATTCGGCCCCGATACTGCTCGATTTCCCGGCGGTTGTAGTCCACCTTGCGGTACACCACGGCCAGATTGCGGGCATCGTGCAAAAAGCCGCTGTCGGTATCGACTTCCGTGTATACACGCGTCCAGAACCGAATTGCCGGTTCAAGCTCTGCTGGCCTGGGCAGTGCGCCGGATTGCGCCTGAAGAGACCCTGCGCCCAGGGTCAGCAGACCCACAATACATCCTGTCAGGAAACGAGCCAGGCTGGTTTTTATCATCAGCATAATGCGCAAAACTCTCAACACGATCGATAGATGGGACGAATGGGTCAATTGTTGCTAAATAAATGAGCGTCCACTGCTGCGTCCTGCCGGGTAGCCAATTGCATGATTCGTCGATCTTGCCCGCGCCGGGGCATGCTGTCAACTATGCACTGATTACCCCGGCCAGCGTTTCCATCGCTGGCGCAATTAAACTATACTGCGCACCCCGTGTCTGGATGAGCGCATCTGATGAGCGAAAGCAAGAAACTGGCCAAAGCCAGCCTGGAGTCCCTGTACCGCATTTTCACGGTACCGGAAGCACCGGATTCGACTCTCGGGCAAATCGATCAGTCGATCTCCCAGAACCTCGCCGGGTTCCTGCAGCAGCATATTGTGGCTGCCGAGCGCGACCTGGCAGACATTGAGCGGGATTTCGCCGATCCGCATATCCCCGAGCAGCCCACCTTTGTATCGGATCAGATTCAGTTTGTATTAGACAAACTTGTTGCCCAGTCCGTGCATATCTCCGCGCCCAGCTTTGTCGGCCACATGACGTCGGCACTGCCTTACTTCATGCTACCGCTGTCGCGCATCATGATGGCACTTAACCAGAACCTGGTTAAAGTGGAAACCTCCAAGGCGTTTACACCGATGGAGCGCCAGGTGATCGGCATGGTGCATCACCTGATCTATCAGCAGTCCGACACGTTTTATCAGCGCTGGATGCACGATCGCGGCCACGCCCTGGGCAGCTTCTGTTCAGGCGGCACCATCGCCAACCTGACGGCGCTGTGGGCAGCGCGAAACAATGTGCTGGCTCCGCGCGGTGATTTTGCCGGCCTGGGCCAGGAAGGGCTGCTGGCAGGCATGCAGCATTATGGCTACCAGGGGCTTGCCATTCTGGTCTCCGAACGCGGCCATTATTCGCTGGGCAAAGCTTCTGATATTCTGGGCATTGGCCGGCGATCGCTGATCGGTATCGAAACCGATGCCAATAACAAGATTCGCACGGATCTGCTGGCTCGCAAATGCGACGAGCTGGAGAAACAGAACATCAAGGTGATGGCGATCGTGGGTATCGTGGGCACGTCGGAAACCGGCAATGTTGATCCGCTGGATGCGATGGCTGATATTGCTGCCGAACGACAGATTCATTTTCATGTCGATTCTGCCTGGGGTGGCCCGACGCTGTTCTCGGACAAATACCGGTCCCTGCTCAAAGGCATCGAGCGAGCCGACTCGGTCACGCTGGATGCCCACAAGCAGCTGTATGTGCCCATGGGTGCCGGTATTTGCGTATTCCGCAACCCGGAAACCCTGAGCAGTGTCGAGCATCACGCCGAATACATCATCCGCAAAGGCTCAAAAGATCTGGGCAGTCACACCGTCGAAGGTTCACGGCCGGGCATGGCCATTCTGGTGCACTCAGGCCTGCAGATTATCGGCCGTCAGGGCTATGAGTTACTGATTGATCAGGGCATCGAAAAAGCCCGCGGTTTTGCCGAGATGATCAAGGCAGCGGATGATTTTGAACTGGTCACCGAGCCGGAGCTCAATATTCTGACCTACCGCTACTTGCCAGACGATATCCAGCAGGCGTTGCTTGCGAGCGCAGAAGAGACACGTATGGAAGCCAATCAGCGGTTGAACCTGCTGACCAAAAGCATACAGAAAACCCAGCGCGGGCTGGGCCGCTCGTTTGTGTCACGCACACGACTGAACCCGGTACGCTATCAGCGTGATCCGATTGTGGTGTTCCGGGCGGTGCTGGCGAATCCGTTGACCACCACAGAAATATTGCAAGACATGCTGGCAGAGCAGCGCGAAATCGCCGCCAGGCCAGCCATGCAAGGACAGCTGGCCGACGTGCGGGCGTTGCTGGGGTTGAGCTAAACGCACGTCCCCGCAGGCTCCGTGCCTCAGGGCACGGAGTCGAGCTCTTCGCCTTCCTTGATTGGCACCGCCAGATCCTCCTTGGTGATACCCAGGTACATCAGGAAGTTACAGCTGATATGCAGCGATGTGTACGTCCCCACGGTGACACCCACAATCAGTGACACGGCAAAGCCGCGGATCGCCTCGCCCCCCATGACCAGCATGGCCGTCAATGCCATCAAGGTCGTCAAGGACGTCACAAAAGTCCGCGAAATCACCTGATTCAACGTGGTATTGAGAATATGCTCGGGATCCGTGGAACGCATGATACGGAAATTTTCACGGGCCCGGTCGAACACCACAATGGTGTCATTCAGCGAGTAACCGATCACCGCCAGCAAGGCTGCCAGGACGGTCAGATCAAAGGTCAGCCGGAACAGGGAAATGACACCCAGCACTACAATGACATCGTGTGCCAGGGCCGCCACGGACGCAATACCGAACTTGTACTGGAAGCGCACTGCGACGTAAAGCATGACAATGCCCAGCGCCACCAGCAGGGCCAGGCCCCCGCGCTCGGCCAGTTCGGCGCCGACTTTGGGACCGACAAACTCCGAGCGCCGCATCTCCACCGGCGTATCGCTGGTCGACTGCAGCAGCGCCAGCACTTCGTCACCCAGCGAAGCCACCTCGTTGTTCATGGCCTCATCTTCGCCCTCTTCGACCGGAAGCCTGACGAGTATGTCCCGATCAGAGCCGAAGGTAACAACCACGGCTTCTTCATAACCCTCGCTGACCAGCTGTTGTCGGATCGTTTCCGGATTGACAGGCTGGGTATACCCGACTTCAATCAGCGTGCCGCTGGTGAAATCCAGGCCAAACTCGAACCGGTTGATGGCCAGTGACAGGATCGCCACCACCAGCATCACCGCAGAAATGATGCCAGTGATACGCCGCTTGCGCGCGCTCATGAAATCTATGTCGTTTTTTAACAATGCCATGCTAACTCTGCCCTTACCTGAACTGTATCTTGGGCCTCAAACGGCCTTGATGAATGGACCAATTGACAGCTTCTTGACAGCCCGTCCACCGTAGATTGTGTTGACGATAAATCGTGTCACCATGATTGCGGAGAACATCGAGGTCATGATGCCCACCATCAGCGTCACGGCAAAACCTTTGACGGGCCCCGTCCCTACAGTAAACAGCACCATCGCCACCAGGAAGGTAGTCAGGTTGGCATCCACAATGGTGGAAAAAGCCCGATCAAAGCCCGACGAAATCGAGTTTTGCGGCGACAGCCCTGCCACCATCTCTTCCCGTATGCGGGTGAAGATCAGCACGTTGGCATCCACCGCCATACCAATGGTCAGCACGATACCGAAAATACCCGGCAGCGTCAGCGTGGCACCGATGATCGACATGATGGCGACCAGCAACACGATATTGATCATCAATGCCAGGTTGGCAGCCAGCCCGAACACGCGGTAGTAGTACAGCATGAAGGACATCACCAGCAGGTAACCCAGCAATACCGCGCCCGCGCCCTGGGCGATATTTTCCGCCCCCAGGCTCGGCCCGACGGTGCGTTCCTCGATAAAGTACATCGGCGCCGCCAATGCACCCGAACGAATCAGCAGCGACAGGTCATTGGCTTCCTGGCCACTGAGGCCGGTAATGACAAACTCTCGTCCCAGTGCCGCGCGGATCACCGCGTGGCTGATCAGGCGACGTTCTTCGTAGGTCTCCTGACGCTCAACCATATTGCCGTCGGCGTCCTGTTCTATCACGGTTCGCGTGCGGGTCTCGATCAGCAGAATATCCATCGGCCGACCGATGTTCTCACGCGTAATGCGGTTGAACTGCTGACCGCCCTGCGCATCCAGATTGATGACCACCTGTGGCTGACCGTACTGGTCAAGCGCCGAACGCACATTGCTGATGCGGTCGCCCTGCAGGATGACATCATTGTCCACACGAATGGACTGACCCTGATAGTCATAGACTTCATAACTGGTTGACGGCGCCCCGGCATTGGCTTCCAGATGAAATTGCAGGGTCGCAATACGCTGCAGAATACGCTTGGCCTGCGCAGTATCCTGCACACCGGGCAGCTCTACGACAATGCGGTTGGGGCCTTGCTGCTGCACAATGGGTTCGGACACGCCCAGTGAGTCCACCCGATTACGGATAGTGGTCTGGTTGGCGCGGATAGTATCAATTTCCATTTGCTGAATACTTTCCGGCAACATGGTCAATCGTAGCAGGTATTCCCCGCCCGACTCGCGAGCCTGCACCTGCAGATCGGTATAGCCATCCCGGATAATGCTGCGGGCCTGACTGCGCGACTCGTCATCGGTGAAGCGCAGCTCAATCTCACTCTCCCCCACCAGTTCCAGCGAGCGCGAACGAATTCGCTCGGAACGCAATTCCTGACGGATGGTGCTGAGAATATTTTCCATACGCCGGCGCAGCGCGGTCTCCATGTCCACTTCCATCAGAAAGTGAACGCCGCCCTGCAGATCCAGCCCCAGGTTCATCTTGGTGGCGCCCAGGCCCTGCAGCCACTGCGGCGTGGTGGCCGCCAGATTCAACGCAATGATATAGCCGTCGGGCAGTGTCTGCTCGATAACCGCTTTGCCGCGCAATTGCTGCTCAAGGCCGGGAAACCGTATTAGCGCCCCGATATCTGTCACCTGTTCACCGAAGTATTCAACATCGGCAGCACGCAAGGCATCGGTCGCCATGCCCAGATCAACCTCGGTAATGGTATTGTTTTCGTGCGAAATCTGAATGGCCGGATCGTCCGGAAACAGATTGGGCACCGCAAACAGTACTGCCAGTGAGATCACCAGCAGTACCAGTACGTTTTTCCAAAGGGGGAACTTGTTCAGCATGTGTTGTAAAGCCTGTCAGATTGACTTGATGGTGCCTTTGGGAAGCGCAGCACCGATGGCAGACTTCTGCAGATTGACTTCCACGCCTTCCGCAACTTCGACGGTCACATAGTCGTCTGACACTTTGGTGATACGACCCAGAATACCGCCACTGGTCAACACTTCATCACCTTTGCTGAGGCCACCGACCAGTTCCCGGTGCTCCTTTGCGCGTTTGGCCTGTGGCCGCCACAGAATCAGGTAAAACAGCAGGAACATGCCACCAATGAACAACAGGTTGAACATGGCGCCACCTTGCGGAGATGCGGCCTGCTGGGCATGAGCGGAACTGATCAGAAAATCCATAACAAAAATCTCTCAAACAATGGAGCCTGGCGGGTGTCACCCGCTGCGGCTGGAGGGTCAATGGTTATTCTTGTGATTCAAACGGCAACGTTATCACCGGTCATGCGTCCGGGTTTGTGTCCAGGACTTGCTGATCGCGATAAAAAGCCTCTGTAAAAGCGGTAAATCTACCCTGTTCCAGGGCCTGACGCAAACCCTGCATCAGGTCCTGATAGTAGTGCAGGTTGTGAATCGTGTTCAATTGAGCACCCAGCATCTCCTTGCATTTGTCCAGGTGGTGCAGGTAGGCGCGACTGAAATGCTGACAGGTATAACACGTGCAGGCCGGATCCAGCGGCCGGGTATCGTCCTTGAAGCGCGCATTGCGCAGCTTGAGCAGGCCCTGGCTGGTGAACAGATAGGCATTGCGGGCATTACGCGTGGGCATCACGCAGTCAAACATGTCGATGCCACGGGCCACGGCGTCAACGATGTCGGTCGGCGTCCCGACACCCATCAGGTAGCGGGGCTTGTGCGCAGGCATGCGGTGGCCAACGTAGTCCAGCACGTTGATCATTTCTTCCTTGCTTTCGCCAACAGACAGACCGCCAATGGCGTAGCCGGGGAAATCCAGGGCGATCAGGCCGTCCAGCGATTCCTGGCGCAGATTCGGGTACATGCCCCCCTGAATGATGCCGAACAGGGCCGCGCGATGATCACCATGAGCCTCTTTGCAGCGCACAGCCCAGCGCAGGGACAGTTGCATTGACACCTCCGCCTCCGCTTCGGTAGCGGGATACGGCGTGCATTCATCAAAGATCATGATAATGTCAGCCCCCAGATCCTGCTGCACCTTGATGGCCGATTCGGGGCCGAGAAAGACTTTGGCACCGTCAACCGGAGAGCGGAAATTGACACCCTCTTCGCTGATCTTGCGCATATCGCCCAGGCTGAACACCTGGAAGCCGCCAGAGTCGGTGAGTATGGGTTTGTCCCAGCCCATGAAGTCGTGCAGATCGCCGTGCTTCTTGATGATGTCGGTACCGGGGCGCAACATGAGATGGAAGGTGTTGCCCAGAATGATCTGGGCGCCGGTGGCCTTGATCTGCTCGGGGGTCAGGCCTTTGACGGTGCCGTAGGTGCCCACGGGCATAAACGCGGGTGTCTGCACTTCGCCGCGGGGGAAGGTGATCGTGCCACGCCGGGCGGCGCCATCGGTTGTCTTCAGTTCAAATTTCATGTGTTCTCTGCGTATGTGTGCAATTAAACCAGTGTTGATTGTTAAACATTTCGTCCCGAGCCGCCGCTATTGATTGTCTGCTTGCGGAGACGCGCAGAAACAGCTTTGTTCCCGAGCCGCGGGGAGTGGGAGGCGCTTTCCGGAGACGCCCGTGAACCCATCCCTGGGGGGCTCGGATGCGACCGTCCGAGGGTCGCATACGCTCCGGAATTCGCCTCCCACTCCCCGCGTCTCTCGCTGCAAACTCAGCCCGATGGAATGCACCTAAGTTAGAGACGCGGTAGGCGTATATTCGATGACGGACCTTCGGAAGCCAGGGATGGCTGACGAAGAGCCCTACATGGATGTACTTGTGGGCGTGTCCGACAGCGACATATACGCCTGGCGCGGCTCGGAACAGTGCGATTCAGCCTGTTCAATCAGACTTCCGGTGCTCCCTTGTCGCGCGGAAACGCACATCAGGCCAACGTTCTTCCATCAGCGCCAGGTTCACCCGCGTCGGCGGCAGATAGGTCAGATGATCGCCGCCATCAACGGCCAGGTTCTCATACGCCTTCTTCTTGAACTCCTCAAACTTCTTCGCATCATCACATTCAACCCAGCGCGCACTGTAGATGTTCACCGGCTCGTAAATGCAATCCACCTTGTACTCATCCTTCAGTCGGTATGCGACTACTTCAAACTGCAACACACCCACCGCGCCGACAATCAGGTCATTATTGCGCTGCGGCATGAACACCTGCACCGACCCCTCCTCCGACAACTGCTTCAGGCCTTTTTGCAGCTGCTTGGTTTTCAGCGGATCTTTCAAACGGATACGTCGGAACAGTTCCGGGGCGAAGTGCGGTATACCGGTAAACTGCAGATCTTCGCCCTCGGTGAAGGTGTCGCCGATCTGGATGGTGCCGTGGTTATGGAAACCAATGATGTCACCCGATACCGCATTCTCAGCCTGCTCCCGCTCACCCGCCATGAAGGTCACCGCATCGCTGATACGAATCTCCTTGCCCAAGCGGCAATGGTGCAGTTTCATGCCCTTGCTATAGGCACCCGAACATATGCGCAGAAAGGCAATACGGTCACGATGGTTGGGGTCCATATTGGCCTGTATCTTGAAAACGAATGCAGAGAACGGTGCTTCCTTGGGCGTCACCGTGCGGCTTTCGGTCGCGCGCGCACGCGGCTGTGGTGCCCATTGCACAAAGTCATTGAGCATCTCACGGACACCAAAGTTGCCCAGTGCGGTACCAAAAAACACCGGCGTCATGCGACCGGCCAGATACTCTTTCAGATCAAACTCATTGCTGGCGCCCCGGACCAGCTCGATCTCATCAGCAAAGTCATCCGCATAGGCGCCCAACAGCGCTTTTGCCTCGGCACTGCGCAGGCCCTGGATCTGCACATCATCCGGAATACGGGTGCCCTGACCGTGGTGATAGACATGGATGGTGTCGGTGTAGAGATTGTAGACGCCCTTGAAACCCTTGCCATTGCCCAGCGGCCAGTTGATCGGCGCACAACGGATATTCAGCACCGTTTCGATCTCGTCCAGCACTTCAATCGGCTCACGGGTATCACGATCCAGTTTGTTCACAAAGGTAAAAATTGGCGTGTCGCGCAAGCGACAGACTTCCATCAATTTGATGGTGCGATCCTCAACACCCTTGGCACCATCTACTACCATCAGCGCGGAGTCCACCGCCGTCAACACCCGGTAAGTGTCTTCCGAGAAGTCTTCGTGACCGGGTGTATCCAGCAGATTGACAATGGCGTCGTTGTACGGGAACTGCATCACCGACGAGGTGACCGAGATGCCGCGCTGCTGCTCCATGGCCATCCAGTCCGAGGTGGCGTGCTTTTCGTTGCGCTTGCCTTTGACCGAACCGGCCGACTGGATCAGCTTGCCAAACAGCAGCAGCTTTTCCGTGATGGTGGTTTTACCGGCGTCCGGGTGTGAGATGATGGCAAAGGTACGACGCGTCGCAACTTCCTGCGCAAGTAGATGGGTAGACATGGATGACTGATCTTGTATTTGCTGCCGGAAACGACCGGACTGAGGCTGAAACCGCTATTTTCGCCGATGTCACGCGGACAAACAATGTTAAAGCGGTAATTAGCCGCCAGAATGCAGGTGTGTTAATCTTGCGCGCCTCGAAAGTCAGTGCTCAGGGCGCTGACTGACTCATCATTGTCTGCGCCAGTGCAGTTCTTCCAGAATCTTACACAAGGATCCCAGTCATGGGCCTGCTCGTAATTGTCACGGTGCTGTGGGCGTTTTCCTTCAGCCTGATCGGCGAATTTCTTTCCGGCAACGTGGACAGTGACTTTGCCGTACTGACCCGGGTCTCGCTGGCGGCGCTGATGTTCCTGCCATTTACCGTATGGCGGGGTATTCCCCGGCCACTGGTGAGTGGCATCATGCTGTGCGGGGCGCTGCAGTTTGGCATTACCTACGCGCTGATGTACCGCTCTTTTGGCATGTTGACTGTGCCCGAGGTACTGCTGTTCACCATCTTCACACCGTTGTACGTCACCCTGATCGACGATGCCCTGAACCGCAGGTTCTCTCCAACGGCGCTGCTGGCGGCCGCCGTGGCTACACTGGGCGCAGCTGTTATTCGTTACGACGGGCTGAGCCAGGATTACCTGACGGGCTTTATCATCCTGCAAATTGCCAACATCACCTTTGCGGCAGGCCAGGTCGGTTACAAACACCTGATGCTGCGCTACCCTGTCGCCATTGCGCCATGGCGCACCTTTGGTCACTTTTTTATCGGTGCCCTGATCATCGCCCTGCCTTCATTCCTGATTTTCGGTAATCGCGAAATGCTACCAGACAATGCCCTGCATTGGGGTATCCTGGCCTGGCTTGGCATTGTCGCTTCCGGTGTGGGTCTGTACTTGTGGAATCGCGGTGGCTGCGAGGTCGATGCCGGCACCCTGGCGGTGATGAACAACGCGCTGGTGCCGGCTGGCCTGGTGGTCAATCTGGCCATCTGGGGCCATGATGAGCCCCTGCTGCCACTGATCATCGGCGGCGGCATCATCGCGCTGTCTCTTTGGCTTAATACCCGCTTCCGTCGACCGGTCAGCCGGCCTCAGGTGCAGTGACCGCCACCGGCCGCTCAGGGACAGTGATCCATTCACTCCAGGAACCGGCATAGAGCCTGGGCATGGGCAGGCCGGCGATGAGCGCTGCCAGGATATTGTGACAGGCAGTGACGCCGGAACCACAGTAACAAACCAGCGACTGCCCTGCGTCGACATCCGGGAAGCGCGCGCGCAATTCCTGTGGCGGTAAATACCGGCCTTCGGCATCCAGATTGCCACTGCAGGGCAGACAGGCAGCTCCCGGAATATGGCCTGCCACCGGGTCTATGGGTTCCTGTTCTCCCCGGAATCGCTCCTGTGCCCGGGCATCCAGCAGGACGTACCCTGGTTTTTCCCGCTGCTCAGTAATCTGGCTGAGCACGTCATCGGCACTCACCAGCAGGGTATCGTCAGGTCTGGCGGTAAAGTCACCCGGCCAGGCACGCACGGTGCGCTCCGTCGTTAGCGGCAGGCCCGCCTCACGCCAGGCTTTCAGCCCGCCATCAATGACACTGACGTTGCCATGGCCCAGCCAGGTTAACAACCACCAAAGCCTGGCGGCGTAAAAGCCAGGCCCGTCATCATAGATCATCACCCGATCGCTATGGCGCAGGCCCATTTCGCGCAGACGTGCCTCGAACACATCGGGGTCGGGCAGCGGATGCCGGCCAGTGACACCGGGTATCACCGGCGATGACAGATCCCGATCCAGATCCAGATAGATCGCCCCTGGCACATGAGATTCGGTATAGGCCTGGGCGCCATAACCCGGGTCTTCAAGCTTGAAGCGGACATCAAACACCAGCACATCAGCGTCGACGAGCTGCTCGACAGCCTGGGGCGCAGATATCAGCAAGGAAGAGTCAGTCATAAGCGATATACATCCGATTTATTACCAGCATGTTAATGCCGACAACAATAGCAGCAGCGCGACGGAGACAGCAACTGCCTGCCGCCAGCGGAACGTCACACAAACGTCACGTCAAGGACGCACCGCTGTCACATTGCACTGCCAAACTTGCGCCAATTCAGACATCGGAGATCCCGATCATGATTCAGCGCAGCATACTCGCCCTGCAATGGCTGGCCGACCTGGACGCCCGCCTGTTTCTCGGTCTCAACAGCCTGCATCAACGCATGCAACTGGAAAAGCTGGCACGCTGCATCTCCTTTACCGGCGACGGCTATCTTTATCTGCTGATGGGTCTGACATTGCCCGTGCTGTTCCCGGCACAGGGCATGACCTTCCTGCTCGCCGGCCTGCTGGCATTTGTCATCGAGTTACCCATTTACTGGATTCTCAAACACAGCTTCAAACGCCGACGCCCATTCAATGTCGTGCAGGCGCTGGCACCCGTGTTGAAACCTTCAGACGAATTCAGTTTCCCCTCCGGTCACACCACCGCTGCCTTCATGATCGCCGGCATCACCAGTGTCTGTTTCCCGGCCATCAGTCTGCTGGCCTACACATGGGCGGCGCTGATCGGCCTGTCACGTGTCATGCTCCGGGTTCACTTCATATCCGATGTGCTGGCTGGCATGTTGCTGGGAACCCTGATCGCGTTTTTCAGCCTGAGCATCAGTGCAGGCTATTAACAAAACACAAACTGGGGTAATCTTCAGGGCCAAATCCAACCATGATCGGAGTGCAGAATAATGAAAACCCTGGTAAAAACGTCTCTTTTCGCCTTGATGCTGGGCACCATCAGTATCAGCACCAGTGCCGTCGCACAGGGCAACGGCGCATTGCGTGCCGCCATTGATGGCGAGCATCGCTCTGATCTCAACCGGTCCCGCGACGTTTATCGCAACCCTTACGAAACACTGACCTTTTTCGGTGTAGAGCGCGATGACACGGTTATTGAAGCCTGGCCCGGCGGCGGCTGGTATACGGAAATTCTGGCGCCCTATCTGCAAGACCATGGCACGCTGATTGGTGCCACCTATGATCGCAGCCCTGAGCCTCTGGCTGGCTGGATGAGCGGCAGCAACGCAACCTTCCAGCGTCTGCTGGACAGCAACCCGGCCGTTTACGGCGACGTCGTTATCGCCGAGCAACTGACCCAGTCCCAGTCGCGTATTGCCGAACCTGGCAGCGTCGACGTGATTCTCGACTTCCGCAATGCCCATAACTGGATTGGCATGGGCGCTGCGAATGTCATTATGGCCTGGCATGACGCGCTGAAACCTGGCGGCACTGTCGGCATCGTTGACCACCGCTGGGATGCTGACCAGGCGGCCATCCCGGGCAATGGTTACATTCACGAGCAACAGCTGATTGATCTGATGACGTCACACGGCTTCACCTATGCCGGCAGTTCGGAAATCAACGCCAACCCGAACGACCCCAAGAACCACGAAGGTGGCGTATGGATGTTGCCGCCCAATCTGCGCGGCCTGTCGGCGGAACAGCGCCCGATGTACCAGGCCATCGGCGAAAGCGACCGCATGACCATGAAGTTCATCAAAAACTGACGCGTCTAAAGGGCGCTTCTTAAAGGGACGGAGGGATTATTCGACAATCCCTCCGTCCCTTTTCCGCTATATGGTATGGCGATCTCGATTAGGGCGCCGCCACCCAATCCCCTAAGGGCGACCTGAAAATTTTCCCATCTATTATTGGAAGAATTGAGCAGATCAATCGTCACGCAGAAAATCCAGCATCTGCTCACTCACCGACCGCCAGGCATCCTCACCCAAGGAATGCGGCCCAACGATCACATGATCCAGCACGTCCCCGGCATCCTCGCTCTTTTCCACCTCCACGAACTGCCAGCGACTTAACTGCTGCTCAGCAATAAAATCGCGCACACCAGCGAATGACACCAGCTCATCACTTGGATGCATGAATACCAGCGTCGGAATATTGAGTAACAACCGGTTCTCTGCCTGACGGGCCCGCTCATTAAACTGGTCGACACCCTCGTACAAAGCAATATACGCAGACACCGGTGCATAGTCATTGGCGCGGTACACGCGGGGCGCCACGCTGGGCAAAAACACATCCGGAAAGACCTGCAGCGGATACAACAGATAGGACGACCACTTCAGACGGATGGCTGGCGACAGCAATACCATCCGATCTAGCGTCACTCCGGCTCCCGCAGCACTCCCCGGCCGGGACAACAGCGAGTCAGCACTGAGCAGCCCACCCAGGGAAAAACCGACCAGATACAGAGGACGCCGCACCGCAGCTGCCCGTTGCGAAGCCAGATGCACGGCCTGCCGGATATCTGCCTGCCAGTCGGCAAACACGGCTTCCTGAAATTGCAGCAAGCGGGCATTGTCGTCCAGCGTATTGGCATGCCCCGTCAGGGACAGACTTAGCACGTCCATGTCAGCGCCCGCCAGCAACTGTTCCAGGTCCCGCATCGCTGCCGGGTCAAGGTTGAGCCCGTGCACCAGCACCACCACTGCTGCCGGTTCGTCATGTTGCCGCCAGCTCAGGCCCAGTGCCTCGTCACTGAGGGCGGCCAATTGCTGAGACGGCAAGCTGTCACGCGCGATATCTGCAGGATATGAGGCGCAGGCTGTTGCGACAAACGCACACAACAGCACTGCCACTAGCCTCATTACGCGCCCCGGGCGTGACGGTAATCCATCCACAGCAGAAACTGCAGCCCAAAAATCAATGATGCGGTCAGCAAATGCGTGGGCTGCACCACGGCAGGCATGCCCAGGTGGCCCAGCGTCGCACCGGAGATGATCGCCAGCACCACGACCGCAAGCATGCCCAGCGCCAGCCGGGTCAGGCTGTGACCCAGCCCCAGAGCCTGGTAAAACATCCATACCAGCCAGACATTGGCAAACAGAACCACGGCCGAGAACGTGCGATGGACATAGAAGAACCAGGGCAAAGCCGACACCCAGGCCGAACGCTCCTCACCTTGTGTATGGTTCAGAAAATCCACCATTTCGCGCACCTGCGTGCCCATCGCCACCTGCAACACCGTCAACGCCAGGACCAGGTACAGCCAGCGTTGCATACCCGGGGGCAGCGATAGCGATTGGGCCGCCAGCACTCCCCGTCGCGCCCGTGCCAGCGCAAACAGCAAGGTCCCGACAATGGCCAGCGCCATCAGCATGTGCAAGGTAATCATGCCTGGCTGCAGATTCGATGCAACCACTCGGGAGCCCAGCCAGCCCTGATAGATAACCATCAGCAGGGCTGCGACAGAAGCAATGGTGATCCACCGGTCATGGTGTCGCAATGACAGGGATTTGATGGCTGTCATCAGGATAAGCAGGCCGATGGTGACACCCACCAGCCGGTTCAGATACTCGGTCCAGGTTTTAACCGGATTGAAGCGGGTCTCCGCGTAACCCCTGTCAGCATAGATTTCCTGGTAGTTTTCAGGCAATTGTGCCTCACTGATTGGGGGAATCCAGCTACCAAAGCAGGTGGGCCAGTCAGGACAGCCCATGCCGGCACCGGAGGCCCTGACCGTGGCGCCGACCAGAATCAGGAAATACACTGCGCAGATGGTGATCAGCGCGAGTCGGCGAAACGTTTGCAGTTGAACGGTATCATCAGTCGTGCGGCTTGAATCAGTCATAATCTGCCGTTATCGAAATGGTTAGGAATGAAAGTACCAGCGTGTCGGCGCGGAATTTTACGCTGTGTCAACGCGCCAGGCAAAACTTTCACGCACTCGCTGGCGCGCCCTGCTCACCGGTACGCCAGCCCGACGGGGTGACGCCATGCGTATCCTTGAAGGCCTTGTTGAACGACGACAGGGAGGCATATCCGACATCAAGCGCGATACTGGAGATCGGGATATGTTCTTCCGCCGGGTCCAGCAATCGCCTGGCAGCCTCTTCTATACGATAGTGATTGAGAAACTGATTAAAATTTCGGTAATGCAACGACTGATTTATCAGCCGCCGCAGGCGATATTCCTGCACTGACACCCTGGCGGCCAGGTCACCGATGGTCAGCCCGGATTCGGCATACAGCCGTTCTTCCTGCATGGCTTTGAGAATACGGTCGATCAGGACCTGGTCCTGCCGGGACACGGGATCGGCGTTTTCCTGCACCGGCGTCTTCGGTGCCGGCGCGTCAACGGCGGTCTGGATCAATTGTGGCGCCTGTTTCTGATACCTGAACATGGCAAGATTAACCGACATGATCAGCACAAACACGATAAGGAAATACAGACTGTCGAGCTGCGGGCTGCCGAGCCAGAAAAACCCGGTACCAATGATCAGGCCCACAATACTGCCCATGCCAATGGCAAATGGCACCCGGACCTGACGCCTGGACTCGATCAGATCACCATCGCGTCCACGGCAGGCCATGTACACCACATGGCAGGCCAGAAACAGCATGACCAGTTGCGGTATGTAAAAGTAGAACAGAAAGAAACCACTGTTGCGTGGCACCGAGCCGTCATACATGAACAGACCGGCCACGCGGATGATGATATAGGCCAGAATCAGCCCCCACATCACCGGGTGGATGCGCCGGTGATCCTCGAACAGATAACGGGCGATGATCCACAGTACCGCTGGCGCCAGCGTGGCCAGCATGGTGAACACCATGCGCAGCTCCATCGGCATGGGGGCCATTGAGCGCGACAGGATGTAGGCCACAATGCAGGCACTGAACAACACAATCAGTCGCGACAGCAGTTTGCCGGAGAAGTACACCACATACAGACAGGCCAGGAACATCAGCTGTGAGATCGCCAGATAACTGCTTGCGGAATGAATCCATTGCATATTAAGTGCTTACTCGTGTCTTTATGGCAGACGCCTGTCAGCCGATGATGGTTGGCAAATCATGGTTGGAAAGTCATGATTGACAAGTATAGCAGGCATAAAAAACCCCCGGACAACTTTCCTGTGGAAAAGCTGACCGAGGGTCGATTATCGCATGGCCGGCTGTCGAACCCTGGCCATATAGCTGTCGGATATCGCGCTTACGGGTTGACGTTCACCGTGACGTACTGGTCGTGGTACAGCCCGCCATCGTCGGCCCTGCCCCACAACACGTACTGGCCGGGCTCGTCAAACGTTACCGTCACTTCATAGATACCATCTTCGGGGATGGGTGGCGGTGTCCAGTATGCGCCCCACGGCGAATTGGCGCTGGCACGGGTATCTTCCCAGGGCTTGACCTGCTGGGGAGAGAACATGACGTTGCCTTCACCACGATACACATTCCACGACAGGAACAGACCGTTGGTCTTGCCCACGGTGATACGTGAGGGCGCGTTCATGAAACGACGCATCTCCGACGTGGCCGTGCGACTATCCAGCGGATAGCGGAAATTACCGACATTGCCCGGCGTTGGCAGGCCGTCATCTTCAACCTGCGCACGCAGTGTCAGGGGTTCGCCTACCCGCACATTGCGGATGGTGTCACCGATCACCGAGACTTGCGGGCGGGTATTGGCTCGCGACTCAGGCGTACTGGTACCCGCCCCGAGAGAACCGGTTTCAGACGCAATCACCACGCTGTCAACCACATAGTCCTTGGCCAGCGTGGCGTAGGCAGTGCGGGTGACACCGTTCGAGGTTACTGTCCAGGCCAGTTCCTTGTCACCCCAGTCGGCAGGCACCTGCACCTTGAAGGTGAAGCGATTGCGTCGTGGCAGGAAATGCGTGGGCTGACCGCGGTCGGCCTCCCCCGGCGAGAAGAAATTGTTCTCGCCGACAGGGACATCCAGTTCCTCTTCCCAGTTTTCGTTGTGATAACCGAACAGGAAGCTGTAGGTGCCATCGTCGTTCTGTTCCCAGCCTTCATAGGCCACTTCGATGTGCTGACCTTTGCGGTAGGTCTGTGCCGAAGCCGCCACAGACCAGAGCATCGCCACACTCAATACAGTTGCCAGGGCAACAGAGCAGGTTTTTCCAAAACGTTCCAGCATTACTGTACCTCCGCCCGGCTGATCATGGCCTGGGGCATTTTTTCTTTTTCATCGTCAGTCACGGTGAGGTAATTGATCATTGCCTCGGACATTTCGGCTTTTTCTTCGTCGGTCAGCTCAATCGGCGCGACCAGAGGCGCCAGACACAGCGGGCAACCGATCACGTGATCATTGGGTCCCAGATCCAGGTTTTTGCGACGATTGGTCATTTCCTCAAGGAACTGATCTTCGGTCATCGCGACCCGCATACCCAGGTCAATGAACATGTTGGTCACAGAACGGTTACCGGAACCCTGCCAGTTGCGCGGATCAGGCACATTGGAGTTGGTGTCGGTGTTGTTCATGTAGCCGGTGATGTGCAGGACAGTGCCTTCCGGCAGCAGGGGTGCCGCATCCTCACCAAACGTGTAACCACGGACCCAGTTGTGGTCATAACCCACACAGGACAATGTTTCCACGGTGTAACCCCAGATTGCCTCCAGGCACATACGCTCGCCCGGGGCGTGCAGGTGCGGCTCGAAGGTGACGATCTTGGTTGGCTGATCCAGCACGGCGTAGGCGTGCAGCTGCTGGTTATCCTGGTTGCCGGTGATGCTGATGTCGACACCGTTACCCAGGCCAATGCTGACCGGGCGGTACTTGGGCTCATACCCTACCGGATGGAAGCGGAACCCGATCTCCAGGTGGCCGGTTGTATCTATGCCCGTCGAGTGCAGGTGGACCGAGTTTGACACGACGTGGGAGTTGGCGCGCAACAGACGGCCTCCGTCCTGGTCAAAAATGTCCGGGTTACGGGCAATCTCGTGCACCGGCCAGGGCACCTGAATGCCTTCCGCCGTGCCGTCGTCGTTGAATACCTGGGTGCTCCAGATCATGTGGTGGACGATGTTACGACCGCCCACGGTGCCGCCTGCGGCGACCATGTCCAGATCGTTCACTTCACGAATTTCCACTGACTTGACATAGCGGTCCTCGTCCATGCCTGTCGGGATGCTGGGAATATCACCCCACCAGTCCGGCGCCCCGCCTTCAACCGTGATGTCTTGGGTGCGGACAATCAGATCCGGTGTACCGGCAGTCCAGCGCGTGGCGTCATCAAACGCCAGTGGCGCCGGCGCATCCGCGACGTTGCCTTCCGGCACACCGTTGCGGGCCCAGGACGAGATCTTGTCCAGCTCTTCGTCCGTCAGCGACGGATCCTGCTTGTAATCCTGGATGCCGACGTCCTTTTCTGCATACCACGGTGGCATGGCGCCCGCGCGATCACGCAAATGCGTTCGGTATTCGATCAGGCCCGCGTATGGCACCACCTCATCGTAGGATACCAGTGACATCGGCGCCACGCCTTCGGGGCGGTGGCAGCTCTGGCAACTGCGCTGCAAAATCGGCGTGATATCTTTATGGAAGGTCACTTCATCAGTCGCAGACTGCGCTGATACGCTGAGGGGCAACACGAAGCCAGCAGCGGCGACGAGCTTGATGGCCCAGCCCATAACGGGCGCATTTCGATGGGGGAGTTGCAGTATCCGCACGGGACACCTCCTTTGTTGTTGTTACTATTGACAGGCTGATTGGAGCATGAAAAGTCGATGGTCGTCTTGCTGATTACTGACAATCTCTGACGAATTTCTGAAATTACGTGTATTTCGTCCGGATTTCATCAGCGACACGCTACGCCAGACGGGCCGGGCATGTTATAAAGTTGCCATCTGGAAAACATCATCTCACATCCGTGCAGCATTTGCTCATGGACGCGGTTCAAGGCAGTAGCAGTCATGAAAACAGCAGTCAGATCACGTCAAAGACACGCCCGCATGCTTGCCCTGCTTGCCGGCACACTTTTCCTGGTGTGGGGCGCGGGAGCCTTTGCACAACACTATTCCCATACCTATCGCTACACTGGCGACGTGGAGATAGATCATATCCCGGACCATGATGAGATCCTGCCGCAGCTTCCAGACAACCTGATTCTGCGTTTCAGCGCCGGCGTGACCCTGGTCAAACTGACCGTCAAGACTGCCGAAGCCAAGGTGGTCAATATCAACTTCCGCTACAACCCGACTGCCAACCGGGTCTTTATCTGGCCCCTGCCGGCGCTGCCCGAGTCCGATTATTACGTCGTTGACTGGGGGGTTATTGACCCCGAGCGCAAGCTGATGTCAGGCCAATTCCTGTTTTCAGCCGGACCCGATGCCCAACTGCCCAGCAGTCTGGTTACCGAGGAGGACGAAGAGCACATCATGGTGCCTGACTATCGACTGGTAGATCCGTCCAGCTATCGGGCAGCGCCGCCCCGCAACTGAATCATTCTTCGGGCTCTCTCGCCAACCCTGTCAATGACTCAGGGCGTCAGCACCGGAAAATGGCAGGCGACATGATGATCGTCAGCTACCGCCTGCATCTGCGGGACTTCATCAGCACACCGCGCCTGAGCGTAGGGACAACGGGTACGAAACCGGCAACCTGACGGCGGATCGGCTGGCGACGGCAGTTCACCCTGCAGGATCGGCTCGTTGTCTATCGAGGCCTGCTCACGCGCCAGCGGATCCGCGTCGGGAATTGATGCCAGCAGCGCCCGGGTATAGGGGTGCGCGGGTCGCGCGTAAATGGCGTCGGTGTTGCCGATTTCGCAAAGCTTGCCCAGATACATGACCGCGACCCGATCACTGATGTTTTTCACCACGGCCAGATTGTGGGCGATGAACACCATGGTCAGGTGATATCTTGCTTTCATGTCCTCCAGCAGGTTCAGAATCTGTGCCTGCACTGACACATCCAGTGCCGATACCGGCTCATCACAAATCAGCACATCCGGATCCAGCGCCAGTGACCGCGCAATACAGATACGCTGGCATTGACCACCAGAGAACTGGTGAGGTCGCCGGTCACCGGCACTGGCTGCGTCCAGCCCGACGGCCGCCATCACTTCATCGACCCGGACGCTGGCGTTGTCGCGGCCCCAGATGGTCAGGCCTTCAGCAATAATGTCACGCACCCTGCGCCGCGGATTCAGCGACGAAATCGGGTCCTGAAAGATCATTTGCAGCCCGGTCCGTGTTTGTCGCAGGGCCTCACCACTCAGGGCCGTCATATCCTGGCTGTTAAACAGGACGCGGCCGGCGGTTGGCGGCGGCAGCTGCATGATGGCGCGCCCGACCGTGGATTTGCCGCAACCGGACTCGCCGACCAGACCCAGCGTTTCGCCGCGGGCGACATCAAAGCTGACATCCGTCACCGCCTGAACTGTCTGTTTGCCGACAGCGAAGTTGACACTCAGCTGTAAAACGCGCAGCACGATATCATCGCGGTCCCGGAGATGACAGGGCGTCTGGTCAGACATCGGCATCCTCCCGGGCGGGCGTCTCGGAGATCGGGTAGAAACACGCATGCCGATGATCGTCTTCACCGTCCACGGCAACGACCGGGGGTGTCTGCTGCCAGCAGCGTGGCTGGGCATACTGACAGCGCGGTGCAAAGGCACAGCCCGGCGCCGGCTCAACCAGCTGCGGGGGCCGACCGGGGATCGCCTGCAAGCGCGTATGACTGGGGTCGTTGATACGCGGAATGGAATTAAACAAAGCTTCGGTGTAGGGATGTTTCATGGCAGTAAACAAGGTCTTCGCCGGCGCATATTCCACGACTCTGCCCGCATACATCACGGCAATATGATCGGCCCGGCTGGCGACCACCCCCAGGTCGTGGGTAATCAGGATCATCGCCATATCATGCTCGCGTTGCAGCCGCGCCAGCAGGTCAAGAATCTGTTTCTGAACCGTGACATCGAGTGCCGTGGTGGGCTCATCGGCAATCAGCAGTGATGGGTTGCAGGCCAGTGCGATAGCAATAACAACCCGTTGCCGCATTCCGCCAGAGAGTTGATGCGGGAACTGATCAATACGCCTGCTGGCATCGGGTATGCCGACAGCGCCCAGCAACTCAATGGCACGAATACGCGCCTGTTGCCGGTCCAGACCGACATGCTGTCGCACAGACTCGGTCAGTTGCACGCTGAGGCGCAGAACCGGATTGAGCGCCGTCATCGGGTCCTGGAAAATCATCGCCATGGCCGGGCCACGCAGATGCCGACGTTGTTTCTCCGGCATCAGCAGCAGATCCCGGGCCGGCGGCTGATCAGCCTGGAACATCACGCTACCGGCACTGAAGGCGACAGCTCGCCTGGGCAACAGACCCATCAATGAGCGTGCCATAACACTTTTACCAGAGCCGGATTCACCCACAATGCCCAGCGTCTGTCCACGCGACAGGGCGAAACTGACGCCTTCAACAGCATGCACCAGGCCCTGACTGCTGTTCAGACGAACCGTCAGCTCATCAACCTGCAGTACCGGCTGTGTGTCTGTCTGGGCATGACTCACAGATTCGACCCCCGGACATCGAAGCGGCTACGCAATCGGTCGCCCACGTAGTTTAGTGACAGTACGGTCAGAAACATCGTCACAGACGGCACCAGCGCCACATGAACCGCTGTCGCCAGGTGGCGTTTGCCTTCGGAGATCATGCCTCCCCAGGTCGGCTGCGGTGCCTCTACGCTCAGGCCGAGGAACGCCAGCGCGCTTTCCACAATAATGACCAGCCCCATGGCCACCAGGCCATACGCGAGAACCGGCAGAATCACATTGGGCAAGACTTCACGCAACAGGATACGCAGCGTGCTGGCGCCCATGGCACGTGCCGCCAGAACATACTCACGCTGCACCACAGACAGTGTGTTGGCACGGGCGACACGGGCATACGCTGGTATCCACAAAAAGCCGATTGCCACCGAGATCGCCATCAGACTTTGTCCGATAAACGCCACCAGCGCCAGCAGCAGTACCAGCCAGGGAAAGGCCAGTATGACGTCGAGAACAGCCATCAGCCCGCGCTCGAAATGCCCGCGGAAGTAACCTGCCAGAACGCCCAGGGTGCCACCTATCACCATACCGATGCATACCGCTGACAGGGCGATGACAACAGACACCCGGGAGCCATGTACCAGTCGTGCCAGAATATCGCGCCCCAAACCATCGGCTCCCAGAAGATTGGTCGTCAGGGGGCCGTTCAGGCGATTCGCGATGACCGGTTCCAGCGGATCGTTCACTGGCAGCCAGTCGGCAAACACTGCGCACAACGCTACCAGCACAAGCCAGCCGGCGGCAACCCAGAATCCGGGCCCGAAACCGCGCCCGAACACCTGTCTCGCGGCGGCCGAAAAGCCCTGTGCCCGACTGCGTACAACGCCAGTGTCCGTCAGTTTACTCCGCATAACGCACCCGAGGATCCAGCAGCGAGTAACACAAATCCACCAGGAAATTGACGACCACGTAGGCGGTGGCAATAAACAGCACAATGCCCTGCACCATCAACAGGTCGCGCTGCAGAATCGATTGATACAAAAGCCGGCCCACACCGGGCAGGGCAAATATCTCTTCAACAATAATGGCACCGCTGATGACGCCACCCAACTGCAACCCTACCACCGTCATCAGGGAAAACGATGACGGGCGCAACGCATGACGCGTGAGAATCAGCCAGTTGGGCAGGCCTTTGGCACGTGCCAGGGTAATGTAGTCCTGTTGCAGGGTATCAATCAGGTCAGTGCGCAGCAGGCGCATGTACAGCGCCAGCTCAATCATTGCCAGTGACATGGCGGGCAGGATGGCACTGCGCAGGTTCGCCGTCGGGGAAACAGACAGTGGCACCCAGCCGGTGGCTGGAAACCAGCCCAGGCCCACGGCAAAAATCAGAATCAGGAAAATGGCCATCATGAACCCGGGCACGGACATCAGCGCAAAACCGACACCACTGATGCTGCGATCCAGGCGGCTGCCGGCAAAATAGGCGGACACCATGGCCAGCGGAATGGCCAGCACCAGGGCGATTAAAATCGCCATGACACCAAGCTGGATGGTAACCGGCAGGCGACTGAGGATGGCATCGGTGACCGACTGCCCGGTCATTGGCGAGCGCCCCAGATCCCCGCCCAGCGCATTGCCCAGCCAGTCGAAATAACGAACCAGCAACGGTCGATCCAGGCCGAGCTCCAGACGCAACTGGGCCACCGCCTCGGGCGAAACCCCGCCCGCCCCCAAAATCATGACCGCCGGATCACCAGGCAGTAACGAAACCAGCATGAAGGTAAAAAACGAAACCGCGAACAGCGTGCCGAGTAACCACGGTAGCTTTCTGGTCAGTAACCTCACGCTTATTCAACCGCCCCCTGTTCGGCCTGCCAGGCCGCATCATCCAACATCCACACCTGGGCCCAGCTGACCTGGGCCACCGGCATGCCATCACCCAGCGTGCCATCCGGGAAGGTCCAGCCCATGATATTGCGGACTCTGGGCTGCACCGCAACAGCCGCCGGGGTGGAGCCGGTCCAGGTATTGGGTACCTGCTCGGTGAGCAGCATCATGATGTCTTCAACTGCCGCATAGCGGGCATCGAAGTCCGGCTCCAGGCGCAGGATTTCCACGTTTTCATCAATGACCGGGTGAGTAAAATTGGTGTAGTTCAGCGGCTGGACATCGGGCTGGCCAAAGTCGTTGCTCAGGATGATATAGGGATCCTGTTCATTACTGGTACGCCAGCAACTGATCATGTAATCACCGCTGATCACACTCTGAATCTGTGTCGCCTGCTCTATCTGCCGAAGCCTGACATTAACGCCAACTGCTGACCAGAATGCCTGGTACATCTGCGCCAGGTCGATCAGACTTTGCTCGGGCAGACACATCATTTCCACCGACACCGGTTCACCGGGCGCCAGACCGTCGGAGCGGAGCGGGTCATTGATGTACTCCTCCAGCAATTGGCGGGCCCGCGCCTGGTCGGCCTGAGGCCATGCCGCGGCGACTCGTGGCGAGTACCAGACGCTGGTTTCATTAAAATACTGCGTCTGCACCGGCGATATGCCGCGCCCGCCCAGGACCTCGACCAGCGCTTCCGGGTCCAGTGCCCAGGCCAGCGCCTGGCGCACGCGATAGTCATCAACCGGCGGTACCTGGGCATTGAAGATGGCGCTACCACTGCTGTTGCCAATCTGTTCATACAGATGGATGTCAGACAGGCCTCGCAGCCGCGTCACGATATGCTGCCTGAGCGTCTGGATCACATCCATGTCACCGGAAATCAGACTGGCCAGCCGGGCATCTTCGTCGGGTAGAGGCCGGAAGGTGATACCATCGAGATAGGGCAAGCCTTGCTGCCAGTAGTTTTCGTTGCGCTGCAACTCCATGCGGTCGTCACGACGCCACTCCACCAATTTGAACGGGCCGGTGCCAACCGGGTAAAGACCGGCTTCATCGCCCAGCCTCTCCACCGCTGTTGGTGACACCGGCCAGCCAACCGCGCGGGTCAGCATGTCCGGAAACGGCACAATACCTTTGGCCAGGTGATAAACCACTGTCAGGTCATCCATGACCTCTACCCTGTCAATGTCCCGGATAGAGCCAAATGTCACAGAACCCTGACGCTTGTGCAGGTTATCAAAGTTCCACTTGATGGCGGCGGCATCCAATGGCGTGCCATCATGAAATACGACACCAGGCCGCAGACGCAGGGTCCACTGATCGAACGTAGCATTGGGCGTCACGGATTCGGCGAGAAACGGTCGAAAGCGACCCTCATGATCGAGTTTTACCAGAGGGTCAAACAGCGCCATGGCAACTGTCAGGGCGGCTGGCGCAACGTGATTGCCACGCCCGGGCAGCCAATTGTTGGTCTCACCTTCCAGCGCGACACGAAGCTGGCCCCCATGAACAGGGAGGCCGGGATCGACCGGCGGCTGGTTATCACCCACCACGATCGATTCGTTTGCGGGGGAACAGGCAACGATCAGCGTCGCCAGGACGACGGCGCACCAGGCGGATAGTGTAGGATTCGACACGTAGCTCCCCATCTTTTTGTTAAGTTTTGGTGCAGGCTATCGCAACCAAACTTAACAGCAAAATGGTTTCGGTGACAAGCGCGAACGCGCGCCAGCTGCGGTCAATGCAAAGTCGCGTGCGGTGGACGGATCAGACCGCCGGCAAAATCCGGATGTAACAGATCGGTTTGCTTGACCATCAACAGATCATGCCGCACCAACTTGTCGTATTCACCGACCGACACCACATCGACTTCTTCGAGCAGAACACAGACCACATCCTCACCGTCCATGTCGACTACGACACAGCGCTTGAAGCCATCGACGGTATTCAGAGAGGCGAAGCTGCCGATATCACAGGCTTGTGGCGGATAACGTCCTACCGAATTATTGAGCATGCCGTGAGACGAGTAGGCGGTACCGAATCCGGCGGCCGCCACCACATGAATAATTTCAATGATTTCCGGGTCAGTCAGGTCGACGCGCACCGACTCGGCGACCGGCGCGGTCTCGCCCTGCTGCTGGCAGGTGACCAGTTTCAGGAACAGATTCATGTCATCCTGGTTCCATTCCAGCATTTCTTCACGCTCGGAACGGGTGCTGTCCGACGAAAAGCTGACAACGCTGGTCTCAATGGTCAGGTCGTTGCGATCGTCCTCGGACTCGAAGGGCACAACCATGGACACCATACAGAAACCTTCGCTTGATTCTGCACTGAGGCGCCAGAGAAAAGGAATATTGCCGGAGAGTTCAACCATGATGCGTAAGACCCACGAAAAAGCTGGTATTGGTACGATAGCACTTGCGTCTGGATTTCACCAGTGGAAATCCGGTGCCTGCTTTGCTGTCAAAGCACTATATGTGGGCACGGGGGTAACATTTCAAGACCCGAATTGGGTCATCTCTTCTCACTTCACGGCAGATACGCAACCCCCTGTCGACTCGTGCACCCGCAAGCGTCAGTTGTGGTTGACGGCGTACAACCTGTGTGCTGTTTTTTTGGCCTGGATGTTGTCCACAGAATCTGTGGATAAGTCTGGTGATAACTTGCGAAGAAAAGCCTAAACCACTGGTAAAATGGTAGTTTGACTTAACTTGATCAAAATTTAACCAATTATTTTATCTATGTATATCAATTAGATAGCATATTTTAAAGCGCTAATTTTAAATTTTGCAAACTTTGACACAATTGATTGACAGTACTGACACCGATGTGCATAAAACCGTGTGCTTTTCACAGGCGACTGCAATTGGTGCCGTTTTCCCTATGTTTTTTCAGGGATTTTTTTGCCTATAATACCGGCTCGCCCACGCACCTCGAAAATGGACATCCTGGACGCTCATGAAGCCCGTACTGATCATCATCGCGGTTATCACCAGCCTGGGGGTTGCCGGCCTGTTTGCGCACGACTATTACCAGCGTCAGCTGGCCGTTGAGAACACCAGCGAACTGGTCATGTCCGTCACGACTGACATGCTCGTCAACTGGAACCCGGACATTGTCCGTCAGCATGCCAGTGACTCGCGGCTGGCTGGTGACACTGAACCACCAGAGGCCACACAGCGGGCTTATACCCGGCTTAGCCGGCGCCTGGGCGCTCTGCAGGAGATTTACGATATCCGGTACAATGTCGACATGCCTGGCTGGTGGCAATCAGGCAGAACGGCCCGGGCAACCTTCACGATGCGCGCCAGATTCGAAACCGAGACGGCAACGATTCAGGTCGAGTTGACCCGGCCACAGGACCAGTGGCAGATCATTGGCTTCAACATCCAGCCGCCCGCCATTGCCTCGTGAGCCTGGCGCCCGTGCGGCACCGGCTTTGAAGACAAATGACACACTGACAGCGTCAGGGGCGATCCGGGTCATGCGGATCAGTATCGGGGCCCTGACGGCGACTGTTGACGTCCTGGGTCACGTCAGGCCCGGGATCCTCCTGCGATAGCAATCTGCGCCAGATCATACCCAGGCCCTTGATCACCAGTACCAGGCACAGCGCGGCCAGCATGGCGGACAGCAACACCAGTGCGCTACCGACCAAAAACCACAACAGTTCCGCGCCCGGAATATTGTAGGATACCGCCAGGGCATAAATTGACCCCAACGCAATGATCAGACCGCCTATCACGGCCCGATTGCGCCGGGAAATTCTGAATCGGGATTTACTCAAAACCGGGTCCTTTGGGCTTGCCGCCCATGTCGCTGAAACTTGCTGTGCACAAAGGATACTGGCTGCAGCCCCAGAACACACCATTCTTGCCGCGACGCTGCTTAAGCAGATGACCACAGCGCGGACAGCGCCAAGCGTCAGCCGGCTTGCCGTGATCGTCGGGCAGGGTCACTTTACAGCCCTTATTGTATCCCGTGCAGTACCAGTAATTGCCTTTTGCTCTGTCCGGGCCCCTGTCCGGGCCCCTGTCCTCGCCGGTTTTGGTCTCTGCGCGCACCAGCGGCCGGGTGCAAACCGGGCATCGATACCGCTCATCAGGCGTGTCAGACGGCTTGCCGTCCAGATCGTACAGCTTTTTATCGCAGGCTGGATAGCTCGTACAGCCCCAGAACGGCCCCATCTTGCCAATGATGCGACGCATCGGGTTACGACACCTGGGGCAGTAGTGTGTGCGCGGCTGAGTCTCGTCCGGTTTGTCAAACAGATCTGCACACATGCCTGTCGCCTCAATGTCAGCCTGAGTGTATCAGGCCCTGGTCTTGTCTTCACACGTCTTGCTGAACCCGCTCCAGTCTTGATTTCAGGCTCTGCAATAACAGGGTATTCTCCTGGGCAGTGCCTACCGTAATCCTCAGCTTGTCGCGTAATCGCGGCTGATCAAAATAGCGGATCAGGATGCCGTCTTCCTTCAAGCCCTGATACAGGGCAAGCGCCAGCCGATCCCGCCCTGTCTGCGATACGGCCGGTTCCCCGGGTACGGTTGCCAACACAAAATTGCTCTCGCTGGGCAGCACACTGAATCCCATGCCGGACAATGCCTGACTGAGACGGGCGCGCTCATCCCGTACTTTCTGCCAGTTCACTGCCGCCTCGTCCCGGGCCGCCAGAGCCGCCGTTGCCAGGTGTTGTGACAGAGCATCCGTATTGTAGCTGTCCCGGGTTTTGTACAGCATCGGCGCGAGCAGCGAAGCCGACGCAATACCGTAGGCAAACCGAAGCCCGGCAAGCGAATAGCCTTTGCTCATGGTCCGCAGGAACATGACATTATCAAATTCCCGGATCAGGGGTATGGCGTCGTATTCACAGGCCGGATCAATAAAATCGACGTAGGCTTCATCTATCACCAGCACGCCCTTGAATTCTGCCGCGATATCGCGCAAACGCGAGACCGGCATCAGTTGACCGGTCGGTGCGTGCGGATTCACCACAAAGGCCAGTCTGGCATCCACTGCATTCAGCTGTGCCGCAAAATCCAGTGGTAACGACCAGTCTTCCTCGAGGTTGACCCGGCTCACCCGGCAACCCTGAACCGCCGCCAGAACCGGATACAAAGAATAGCTGGGCTCAGCCATGCCCAGTGTCTGCCCGGCATCCACAAACGTGGTAATCGCCAGGCGCAGTAACTCGTCGCCACCATTGGTCGCCATGATATTGTCGCGTGACACACCATGTGTGGCGGCCGCGACATCGCGAAAAGCGTTGGCAAATGGCTGTGGATAACGTCGCAGCTCATCTACCCGCAACCCTTGCAGAGCATTCGCGACCGATGCTGTGGCCGGATAGGGGTTTTCATTGGTATTGAGCTTGATCACCTGCTGTTGCGCAGGCTGCTCGCCCCAGGTGTAGCCCGCCATGTCACGGATATTCGCTCTTTCATAAGTCATACCGGGTGTTACCTGTGTCAATGTGTCTGTGTGTGTCGCCGGCCCATGAACGCGGGTCACGGGACATAGGTCAATGTGCGGTTGTTCCAGCCTTGTCGCCAACGCTCCTCACCCCGTGCTGCCGGCGCGTTCTCGATGCGCTGCGCGAGGACATGCCGCGCCGCCGCCGCAAATTGCTGCAGCACCGTGCCGGTCGGAGGCAGCGCCTGCATGGCTTCCAGCACCTGCAACAGCCCCCACCCCTGATCGTTGTAGCGCTCACTGAGTGCCGTGCCTTCACCCTTGAAATTGACATAATCAATCAGGGCGTACATGCCATGTGGCACCTCACTGTGCGCAACCCGGTAAAACGTCGCAGCAACGGTGTCGGGCTGTGCACTGGCAGCCATCAGGTCGGGCAGACTGCGCTCGAGCCGTTGCACAATAAAGTCGGCCTGGATGCCCCGGGTGTCGCTGAGAAACTCACGCAGGCCCTGCATGCGATCACTGTCGACGTCAGCCAGAAAGGTTTCGCGATCAGGCCAGGGGGACGCCCACTCAGGCAAACCGGCTATCCAGTCCGGCAAATCCACGCCACGTGCCACATAATAACCAAGCAGGTCGGGAAAACTCTCCACAAAGCGCTCCTGCTGCCCCTGCCGGTACCAGATAAAATGGCCGATGCCCAACGACGGAAAATCTTCGCCCACATTCCAGCTGGTCAGGCAGGACAGCTGGCGGTTGCATTCGTTCTGAAATATCCGGTCGGCAACCCAGCTCGCCTGCGACGCATCCAGTGCCGGAAGCCGATCACTGCCAGCTGCGCTGACCGACAGAATCAACAACATCAGCGATGCCAGCAGACCAGCGGTCCTCCTGCACGCATAATGGCACATACATCGCTCCTTTTTCAGACCACACAGATCAATCAAGCTGACAGGATAATATCAGCGCATCTTCGCGAAACGCACTGCCAGTCTCACTGGGGTAATAGTGCCTGCGTTCGCCAACCTGCACAAACCCCATTGAATAATACAACGCCCGTGCCGCTTCATTGGAGGGACGGACTTCCAGAAAACAGTTTTCAGCGCCGAGCTTGCGCGCCTCAGCCAGAAGATGTTGCAGCAATCGACGCCCGTACGCATGACGGCGGAATGCGGGATGGACGCACAGCGTCAGCACATGACTTTCACCTACGGCAGCGCTGAGCACGCCATGCGCCACAATGCGGTCACGTGTCGCCAGCACCCAACACTCATAGCCCGCTCGCAGGCAATCAAGGAAGATACGTTTACTCCAGGGGTTCGGGTAAGACACTTCCTCGTTATGCACCACAAAATCGAGATCGCTGGGCCGCATTCGGCGGCAAATCACCTGGCTTGGGTCGCTGATAGTCTGAAACATTGAATCCGGATTCTTGTCCTTGGTAATGGATTATCCAGCACCGCGCTGGAGGCGGTCCCGTATTGACTGCATGGCCTGCCAGGCTGAGCGCTTCAGCGCACCATCGGCCTCCATGGCATGCAGGGAGTGTGTCCGCAGCATGGCAAACCCAAACTGTCGATGCGCAATCAAGTGGCCGTGCTGGTCCTCGCCGTCAGCGCTGTTATCGCCATACAGAAATGGTGGTGTCTCGTCGGCCAGTATCAACAGCAGCGCAGACGGTTGCTCACGCCGTCGCCTCGCGACAAATCCGTCCACTGCCTGACGGGCCGCCCGGTGCCCGGTGGGCAACCCCAGATCTCCCGGAAACGGCCAGTGAAAGGTATGCTCATGACCAACAGCCTCTTTAAACTCGGCATTCAGGGCCACCAGGATGCGCTGCAACATCTGCCGGCAGGCACTTGTCAGACAATCCGCGCCGGCTGGCAACATGGCCAGCACGGACAAGCGCGGGTCAACATTGAACCAGCTGAAGGCGAACGCCGGGGCGGGCTCGTCCTCGACAACAGGGACACTCACGGACGGCGCGACTGGCGGGTTGAACGACGCCTTTTGCTGCGTCTCGGATGGCAACGCGGCTCTTAGCGCGTTAGGTACCCGCCCGCCCCCGGCTTTCCGGACATCGGCAGGCTCGACCAAGGTTGGCCGGGATGGCGCCGGCACCGCGACATCAAGGTGATGTGACGCGCCAGCGCCGGCCAGCGTTGTTCGCGGAAACCAGCACGGAATGCCCATTTCCTTAAGTAGTGCCTGTCTGCGTATCTCCGTCGCCATCTAAGGCTCCAATTACGTCCAGTGATTCCGATCGTCTCATTCGCGGCATTATAAAGCAGAGGGGACCCTATGCACCAAAGCTATCTTGCGGGCAGCCCACAAACAATTGTACGGTTACGGCAAACATGTTTGAATCTGAAGTTTTAAGGATAAGGTACGACCCTATGAAAGCGTTGCTATGTAAGTCCTATGGCCCTCCTGAAAATCTGTCGCTGGAAGAGGTCGCTGACCTGGAGCCCCTGCCGGGTGAGGTCATTGTCGATGTATATGCGGCATCATTGAACTTTCCCGACACTCTGCAGATTCAGGGCAAATACCAGTTCCAGCCGCCGATGCCGTTTTCACCGGGCTCGGAAGTCGGCGGCATCATCTCCGCCGTCGGTAATGAGGTTGACGGTTTTGCGGTCGGCGACCGGGTCATGGCCACGCCCTCTATCGGCGGTATGGCCGAGCAGGTAAAGGTGCAGCCCACCGGCCTGCGCAAGATTCCTGACAGCATGGATTTCAAAACAGCAGCTGGCTTTGCCATGGTGTACACCACCTCCTATCACGCACTGAAACAGCGAGCCAATATCCAGCCCGGCGAAACCCTGCTGGTTCTGGGCGCCAGCGGGGGTGTCGGCATGGCCGCCGTTGAACTGGGCAAACTCATGGGTGCACGCGTTATCGCCGCAGCCAGCAGCGATGACAAACTGGACTTTGTCAATCAAGCCGGCCCCGACGAGCTTCTCAACTACGGTGACGGCGAGTTGAAGGAAAAGGTCAAAGCACTCACCGACGGCAAGGGCGCTGACGTTATTTACGACCCGGTCGGCGGCGATCTGTTTGATCAGGCCACCCGTTGCATTAACTGGAACGGCCGACTGCTGGTGGTGGGTTTCACCAGCGGCCGCATCCCATCTTACCCAGCCAACCTGGCATTGCTCAAGGGCAGCGCCATGATGGGGGTCTTCCTGGGTCGCTTTCGCAAGGAAGAACCGGAGGCCTATGAGCAGAATTTCCGGGAACTGTTCGATATGTACACGGCTGGCAAGATCAAACCCATTGTCACCAAGTCGTTCGACTTTGAGGACTACGTGGCCGCGTTCAACGTATTCCGCGAACGCAAGGTCATGGGCAAGGTCACCTTCGAGATCCGCACGGAATAGTTTCCAATTGAAATACTCTGGTCACGGGGGTTTCGATCCGAGCGCAGGCTGGAAGTGGGTGACATCTTCCGGAGACGCCCGTGAACCCATCCATGGGGGGCTCGGTGGCAACCATCCAAGGGTTGCCAACGCTCCTCCAGATGTCACCCACTTCCAGCCAGCTTGTGCCAGAACCAAGCTGCACCAAACCATTCACGCATCCAACAGAAGCTATTCGGCTGGCACGAGCTCTTCGAGTGGTGGATGGCGGCTTGAGTAGCGTATGCGACCCTTGGACGGTCGCATCCGAGCCCCCCATGGATGGGTTCACGGGCGTCTACGAAAGCCGCCATTCACCATCCGAAGGGCGACCCGATCCGAGAGAAATACTGCGACGATGATCACTCCGTTACCGAGCGGTTGCGCACTAGCTCAGCAATGATGCGGCCTGCCGACCGATCGGCAGGACAACCGCTCTTGATTCCCCTCCCCGCCTCCGTATAATGCTGCTCTTTCGTTTTCAGCATTCCGGCGACAAAAACCTATGCTCACAGCCCAACAAATCGAACAAGACCTGGCAAAACTGAAAGACATCGTCATCACGATGCGGGATCCCGCCGAACCACTCGGCGTCAAGACTGTCACCATCGACGGTATCGAACAGACCGTTTTCGCCAACGTGCCGCAGAATCTGCGTGACATCTACCGCCTCGGGCTGAGCGCCGCGGAGAAGGATTTCCTGGTATACGAAAACGAACGCTATACCTTCGCCCAGACCCTCGCCATTGCCGAAAACATCGCCCAGGCCCTGATCGGCCAGTATGGCATCGAGAAAGGCGACCGCGTTGCTGTCTGTTCGCGCAACAACCCCGAATGGTGCATGGCGTATATGGCCGTCACCATGATCGGTGGCATCGTGGTGCCCATGAACTCATGGTGGCAAAGCAGTGAGCTGGTGTATGGCCTCAAGGACAGTGGTGCCAAGGTACTGTTTGCTGACCAGGAGCGCATCAACCAGCTGGTACCTGTGCAGGACAACATCAACGTCAGCATCATTGCCATCAAACCTGATGTTGGCACCACCGACTTCCCAGAATTTCACGCACTGGCTCAGACCGCCGGCAAGGGCCCACAAGTCGACCTGAACGGCATTACCCTGGCACCGGAAGACGATGCCTCCATCATGTACACCTCCGGCTCCACCGGCACGCCCAAGGGTGTTCTGTCCACCCATCGCAACATCGTCAACGCGCTGTACAGTTGGGTTTTCGGCAAGGAAGCTACCGATACACTGCGTCCCGAACTGGTCGAGAACGACCCGGAATTTGATCCGGGCATCCTGTCCAATGTGCCACTGTTCCACGTCACCGGCAGCCACGCACAGTTTCTGGTGAGCTTCGTCTACCTGCGCAAGTTTGTCATGATGTACAAATGGAATGCGGAAAAAGCACTCGAACTGATCGAGACGGAACGTTTATCGGTTTTGCATGGGGTACCCACCATGACCTGGGAAGTCATGCATTCCCCCATGTTCGACAAGACTGATTTACGCAGTCTGCGGACCGTGCAAAGTGGCGGCGCTTCACGGCCGCCGGGGCACCTGTCCATGATGCAGAAAAAATTCGATGCGATCGTCCAGCCGGGACTGGGTTACGGGCTGACAGAAACCAATGCCATTGGCGCCACCATTACCGGCGCTTTTTACCTGGCAAAGCCGGAAAGTACCGGTCGCCCGACACAACCCGTGACACAAATCCGCATTGAAGACCCCGACGGTAATGTCCTGGAACATGGCCAGACAGGCGAAATCTGCATCAAGGGCGCGACAGTGATGAAAGCTTACTGGCAACGACCCGGGGAAACGGCAGACGCCATCAGGAATGGCTGGTTCCACACCGGTGATATTGGCCTGCTTGATGAACACGGCTTTCTGGTCATCAAGGATCGCGCCAAGGACATCGTTATCCGGGGAGGCGAAAATGTCGCTTGCGCCGAGGTGGAATATGCCCTGTCGGAACACCCGGATGTATTCGAGGCGGCTGTGTACGGACTGCCCGATGAGCGCCTGGGCGAGATCGTCGGCGCCACGGTGATGGTCAAACCCGGCGCCAAGTTGAGTGAGGCAGACCTGCAGGGCTTTCTGCGCGAACACATCGCTCACTACAAGGTACCCAGTCATATCTGGTTCGAGACAGAACAACTGGAACGTATCGCCTCAGGCAAAATTGCCAAGAAGATCCTGCGCGAACAGGCTATTCAACGCTTGCACGGGGCCTGAAAACGGCCCCGCTATGCCACGGCAAAGCCAGTAAAGCCCCAATTTACACCTCGATGTGACCCCCGCCACATGGCTTGAAAAAAAATTTTCAAAGCTATTGCATTCTGCGAGTTTATAACCATAATCCGCATCGTGAAGGCTGGTCTGGTCGAATCGCTCCACAAGGGCTGTTTGACGGCATAAAACCTGCTTCATGCAATCTGCTATCCCGCCGATAACCAGATTGCTGGATGGTGACTGACGCTGTAATCCAACGCGGTCACCTGCTCATAAGGATTCCGCAACCGGAGTTTACGAGAGAGGTTTCACATGAAAAGTCATTCGTGGGACGAACTGAACGACAGTGCCAAGGATTTTTTCGATGCCGGCGCATTCCTGCCAGAGGCCGAGTTTGATGAAGAGCCTCAGGACAAACACGGCCAGCGCCGCCGCCTGACCGAGCTGCGACGTCGGACTGAAGAGCGCCTGGACTGGAAGCGCATGTATGGCGATCTGCAGTTTGATGAAATGGAAGACCGACGTTTCTCGGGCGACAGCTTCAGCGCCGATTACTCTGATGATGCGGACGATCTGATCGACGATTGAAGGCACACACGGTGACAGAAGATCGTCATCTGACGTCCTTACACACGCCGCTTTTACAAGCCGGGAAAGTATGACTTATTGCGTAGCAATTGCGGTAGATGCAGGCCTGGTGTTCTGCTCTGATTCACGCACGAATGCCGGTATCGACCGGGTCAGTACGTACAGCAAAATGTTCCGTTTTGGTGTCGACGGCCAACGGCAATTCGTGATTTTGTCCTCCGGTAACCTCGGCACAACGCAGGCTACCATCAGTCGCGTCAAACGTGACATCAAGGAGCGTGCCATCCAGAGCCTGCTCACTGTGGAAACGATCAGTGAAGCAGCAGACTATCTGGGCAGCATCAGCCGGACCGTGCAGGAAAAGCACGACGCACATGGCACCGGCTTTGAGGCAAGTTTTGTTATCGGCGGCCAGATCGCCGGCAAAAAACACCGCATCATGATGGTCTATCCCGAAGGCAATCACATCACCAGTTCGCACGATACACCCTATCTGCAGATCGGCGAAAGCAAATACGGCAAACCTATCCTCGACCGCATCCTGACCCGCGACCTGAATCTGGACACCTGCGCCTTGTGTGCCCTGGTCTCCATGGACTCGACCATGCGCAGTAACCTGAGCGTGGGACCACCCATTGAAATGCTGGTCTATCGCACCGACACACTGACGCTGGATACCCCGCTGCGCTTTGATGAGGACAGTGAGTTTCTGCGTGAAGTAAAACGTAGCTGGGATCAGCGCCTGAAGGAAGCCTTCCGGCAGATGCCACCCTTCGCCTGGGCGGCCGCCTGGGACAAAAATCCCGGTCGCGCGGTCAACAGCGACGACCTGGATTAAATCAACCTGCTGAACAGCTGAAGATATGTGGTTATCGATTGGCAACGCCACCAACCTCGAACAGGACGGTCCGTTGTCGGTGGACGTCTGACCGGTGGTGCGGGATGTCCGTCGAGGAACAATCAGGGCGCCAAGGGCGACCGTTCCGAGACCGACTCCCGTGTCATCGGGCAGGCGATGCACTGGCCAGTTTAACGAGCCTGTTTCAGGCGCGCGATCCGCTCATCCAGCGGCGGATGCGTCATGAACAGTTTGGTAAAGGCGTCACGCGCCTTGTTGTTGATGCCAAACGCCACCAGCTCATCCGGCAGATGATTCGGCTGCCCTGCTTTGAGGCGCTCCAGTGCCGCAATCATGTTCTGGCGGCCGGCCAGCGTTGCGCCGCCGGCATCTGCCCGGTATTCACGCTGGCGACTGAACCACATCACGATGGTTGATGCCAGGATACCCAGCACCAGCTGCGCCACAATCGAGGTGATCCAGAACGCCGGGCCGTGGCCCTGCTCGGTCTTGAATACCACCCGATCGACAACATGGCCAATCACCCGGGACAGAAATATCACAAAGGTATTGACCACGCCCTGAATCAGGGCCAGCGTTACCATGTCACCATTGGCGACGTGGCTGATTTCATGGGCCAGCACTGCTTCGGCCTCCTGTTTGGTCATTTTGCCTAGCAAACCGGAACTTACGGCGACCATGGAACTGTTTTTGGTCGCCCCGGTAGCGAATGCATTGACGTCCGGGGAGGGGAAAATGGCGACCTCCGGCATGGCGATACCGGCCCGCTTGGCCTGGTCGGCGACCGTGGTCAGCAACCATTGTTCTGTCGCATTACCGGGTTGAGTAATGACCTGGGCGCCGGTGGAGCGCTTGGCAATCCATTTGGACATGGCCAGTGAGATAAACGAACCACCAAAACCGATCACTGCAGAAAACACCAACAACGCGTTCAGATCCAGGCCGCTGCCACTTTCGTCCAGAATACGCTCAACACCCAGCAGGCGCAGAACGATACTCAGAACCAGCACGATGGCCAGGTTGGTCAACAGAAACAGCGCGATTCGCTTCATAGGAAAATCCTCAATCTACTGCCGTAGCAATTACTTTATCGTAGATCGGGGCTACCTTGGGCATGTCCTTGAACAGGGAGTGGAAGTGTTTTTGCACCCGCGCCATGTTGATCACAGAAATACCACTGGCAAACCCGAACCATACATAAAGACCGTTCAAATCACGAAACATCGCAGGGATATAATGGGGACCGGCAATGGTTCCTTCAAGGTAATGCTGGTAAAGGGTCGGAATATCATCCAGCGTGACCTTGCCCACAAACAGCATGGGCAGAATTTCCGGCACCCCCGAATGGATGGCGCTCCGGATAAAGTTTACATTTTCCACGAAACCACGCAGATAAGACAAGTCTTTGGTGAAAACTGAACCGCCCCGCAGGGTGCCGCCCCGAAAAACCCGCTGGGTGATCTTGTAGGCGTCCTTGCGGGGCATGCCGCGCTCACCGAAAAAGCGGTAAACTTCGATGAAATCGGCCCCCTGCTCGGCCATATCAACCGCCACGACACGGTCACTGACTTTAAGCGCCCGTCGCGGATACGAGCTGAAGGTCAGCGTTTCCATCAGTACTGCGAGGCCCTCCTGGCATGCGGTTACCCGCGGCGAACCGACGCTGAGCCAGCTTGCCCAGGGTTGCCTGCGCCCATTGAGGGTGGTGCCAACGTGGACCCAGCCCTCGTGTACTTCCAGTACCTGCAGGTCAAACTCGGTAAACTCAGCGTCCTGGTTAATCTTGATGTAATCGCCACCGGCGGCGGCGTCCGACACAATACCATCACTGAGAATGACACGTATGTCACCGGGCTGGAAATAACTGCCCAGCCGTTGCTGCAGAATGTCGACCGCCGCGGGTGCCGTGATGTGCTTGAGATAGGGGCGTGTCAGATGCTCGGCCGCTGGCAGGGAAAAAATGTCACACAGTTTCTCACCCAATTGCCGCAGCGATTTGCGGTCCCCACGCAAATGATCGCGGGCCGACCCGTACAGCTCGCGGCTGTAACGACCAAAATCGACGGTTCCGCGAGTCCGTAACAGCTCGATCACCAGCAAATACTGATCAATGGTGTCACACAGGATGCCACCCAGACCGTCTTTGCGGCCCAGTGTGCGCTGCACCTCACGACGCAGCCCCAAAAACCGGTCTCGCAACAGGGCCGGATCAAAATCCAGTTTGATACGCTCGTAGTAGGCCTGGTCCATGTCCGGCATTTTGCTGCCATTGTCGGCCAGAAACTTTGATTGAGCGGACACCGGCCACTTGATGGCATCCAGAATCCGAATGGGTCGCTGCAGTTCGATCAGCTGGTCAGACAGGGTTTTTACGCGCCGCTGATAATCAGCCAGGCTCATCCGTTGCCGTCCGCTTCACCACTGACCACCACCGCTTTGATGTTAACGAACTCGTGGATGCCGAAACGGCCCAGTTCACGTCCATAGCCGGAATCCTTTATGCCACCAAAGGGCATGCGGGGATCAGACTTCACAAAGTCGTTAACGGCGCAGGCGCCAGCCTGCAAACGCTCCACGGCAATCCTGGTGCCACGTTCGCTGTCACGGGTGAACACAGCAGCACCCAGCCCGAACCGGCTCTGGTTCGCCAGAGTGATCGCCTCCTCATCGTTACGGGCACGAATCAGTGCCGCCACCGGCCCGAACAGTTCCTGGTCAAAAGCCGGCATCCCGGGACGCACGTCACCCAGCACAGTGGGCGAATAGAAAGTGCCGTCGCGTTCACCGCCGCACATCAACACAGCGCCTAAACGGATGCTTTCGGAAACCTGCTCAGCCAGATCCTTGCACAGATCCTCCCGCGCCTGTGGCCCAACATCGGTGTCTTTGTCCAGCGGGTCACCCATGACTTTCTTTTTCATGGCCGAGGTCATTTGTTCTGCAAACTCGCCATACAATTTACTGTGCACGATGAAGCGCTTGGCGGCGATACAGCTTTGCCCGTTATTCAACAGGCGGCTGGTCACACACTTTTCAACAGCCTGCGGAACATCGGCATCTTCCAGCACCACATAGGCATCGCTGCCGCCCAGCTCCATCACGGTTTTTTTCAGCACGTTGCCGGCAGTCGCGGCAATCTTGCGGCCAGCGTCGGTGCTGCCGGTAAATGTCACCGCTTTCACCACCGGATGTTCGATCAGCGCCTTGGCTTTTGAACCTGGCACGAGCACTGTACGCATCAGATTTTCAGGCAACCCGGCATCGAGCAGGACCTGCTCGATGGCCAGCGCACAATCTGGCACATTGGACGCATGTTTCAGCAACGCGGCATTGCCTGCCATCAGGGCCGGCGCCAGAAAGCGGAATACCTGCCAGTACGGAAAATTCCATGGCATGATGGCCAAAACCACACCCAGAGGCTGGTAGGCAACAAATCTTTGTACGCCGTCATTGTCGTCATCGGGCAGATACTCGTCGACCAGCATGGCGGGGCCCTGCTCGGCATAGTAGTCACACACCCATGCACATTTCTCGACCTCCGCCTCTGCGCTGGCCAGGGTTTTTCCCATTTCCTCGGACGCGAGTTTTGCCAGTTTGCCTTGCTGCTTGCGCAGCTGTTTCGCCAGATCGCTTAACGCCTGCGCCCGCTCCTGCAGACTGGTTTTGTGCCACTGCTGTTGGGCATGCTCAATACTCTCCAGTACGGAATCAAGACGGGTCAGGTCAAACGCCTCATGGGTTGCCCGTGTTTTGCCGGTATACGGATTGATACTGCTGATCTTGCTCACGTTTACCTCTCCTTAAATTGTCTGGAAATCTGGCAGATCAACCTTTGGGCGCCAGCATCTGGCGCGGGTCTACCTGCCTGTCAAATTCATCACCGTCCAAATAGGACAGTGCCAGCACTGCTTCGCGCAGGCTCAGCTGATTGTCATCAGCATAACGGGCGGCCTTGGCCGCTTTTTCATAACCGATCGCCGGGCTCAAGGCGGTCACCAGCATCAATGAACGCGAGACATTGGCTTCCAGCTGCTCGCGGTTGGCCTCAAGACCCCGCAGACAGTGTTGTTCGAAACTGAACATGGCATCCCTGAGCAAATCTGCTGACTCCAGAACCGCATGAATAATCAAGGGTTTGAATACATTCAACTGGAAGTGCCCCTGGCTGCCAGCCAGGCCTACCGCGGTCTGGTTCCCCATCACGCGAACGCAGACCATGGTCAGCGCTTCGGCCTGCGTCGGGTTAACCTTGCCTGGCATGATCGAACTGCCCGGTTCGTTTGCCGGCACGCGCAGCTCTGCCAGCCCGCAACGTGGGCCACTGTTCATCAGACGAATGTCATTGGCCATTTTGAACAGTGACGTAGCCAGGGTATTCAGACGTCCGTGCAGATCCACCAGCGCATCGTGCCCGGACAAGGCCATGAACCTGTTTTTTGCCGGCGTGAATGCGATCCCGCTCAGCTCACTGATACGCTTGACCACGGTGGCTGCCCAGTCTGGATGCGTATTCAGCCCGGTCCCCACTGCACTGCCTCCCAGCGCCAGCGCCTGGATGGACGGCAAGCTTGCCAGCAGCTGTTCGCGCGCGAATGTCAGTTGCGCACTGAACGCCGAGAACTCCTGTCCCAGCGTGATCGGCGTGGCGTCCATCAAATGCGTGCGGCCACTTTTCAGGATGTCACCAAACGCCTGCACTTTATCATCAATGCCCGCAATCAGGATATCGAGCACTTCCAGTAAGCCACGTATCGACTGGGCGGCCACCACATGCATGGCTGTGGGAAAAACATCGTTGGAGGACTGCGACATGTTGACATGATCATTGGGGTGCAGCGGCTGATATGACCCACGCGCATGCCCGGCCAGTTCATTGCCGCGGTTGGCAATCACCTCATTCAGATTCATGTTGGTTTGTGTGCCGCTGCCGGTTTGCCAGACCGACAATGGAAATTGATCGTCATGCCGGCCGCTGGCGATTTCGTCACACACCGCGGCAATCAGCTCTGCCTGATTTGCAGACAGCTTGCCAAGCGATTGATTGGCCTGGGCAGCTGCCTTTTTTACCAGTGCAAACGCGTGAATGAAATCGACTGAAAACTGATCCCGGCCAATTTTGAAATTATGCAAAGAGCGCTGAGTCTGGGCGCCCCAGAGCACATCATCGGCCAGTTCCACGTCGCCCAGGCTGTCGTGCTCGGTTCTCATGGCAACCTCCGGTTCAGGCCATTAATTTATCAGCAACAAACGGCATGATGCCGCCGCTGTTGTAATAGTGCACCTCTTCGGCGGTGTCCAACCGGCACAGCAGATCCACTCGCTGTTCGCTACCATCCTTGCGTGTCACCACCATGGTGACTGTCATGCCGGTGGAAATCTTGTCCAGCCCCTGCAAAGCGATGGTTTCGCTGCCATCGATCTTCAGGCTTTTGCGATCTTCGCCCTCCGGAAACTGCAATGGCAGCACGCCCATACCCGCCAGGTTGGACCGGTGGATACGCTCAAAACTCTCAGCCACCACCGCGCGCACACCCAGCAGTCTTGTGCCTTTGGCCGCCCAGTCGCGACTGGACCCGGTGCCATACTCCTTACCGGCAATAACGACCAACGGCTTCTGGCGCTGCTGATAGACCATCGCTGCATCATAAATACTCATTTGCTCGCCATCAGGCATGAGGCGGGTAAAACCGCCTTCCACGTCATCCAGCATCTCGTTACGAATACGGACATTGGCGAATGTGCCACGCATCATTACTTCATGGTTGCCCCGACGCGAGCCGTAGGAATTGAAATCCTCCTGTTTGATACCCTTGTCCAGCAGGTACTTGCCGGCTGGCGTATTGCGCCCGATGGCACCGGCCGGAGAGATGTGGTCGGTGGTGACTGAGTCACCCAGCAGCGCCAGGATGCCCGCATCCTTGATATCGCCGGGTTCCGGCAGCAGATCGGGTGAGAAAAACGGGGGATTCTGGATATACGTCGAATCATCGTTCCATTGATAGGTCGCGCCTTCCGCCGTCGGCATGGCGTTCCACTCTTCATTGCCGCTGAACACATCCGCGTAATCCTTGGCAAACATGTCGCGACTGACAGTCGCCACCGCCTCGGCAATGGTCCTGGTATCCGGCCAGATATCGCGCAGATAGATGTCTTTGCCATCCTTGTCGGCACCCAGAGGCTCGGTGCTCAGATCAATATCAGTGGTGCCGGCCAGCGCGTAGGCAACCACCAGGGGCGGAGATGCCAGCCAGTTGGCGCGCACACGCGGGTGAATCCGACCTTCAAAATTGCGGTTGCCGGACAGCACCGACGATACCGTCAGCTTGCCTTTTTCTACCGCTTCGTCAATTATCGCCGGCAATGGCCCAGAGTTGCCTATGCACGTCGTACATCCGTATCCAACCAAATGAAAGCCCAGGTCATCAAGCGCATCCTGCAGGCCGGCTTTCTCCAGATAGTGGGTAACAACCTTGGAGCCAGGTGCCAACGAGGTTTTGACCCAGGGCTTTACCTTGAGCCCGACCGCCAATGCTTTCTGTGCCAGCAACCCGGCTGCCATCATGACTGCCGGATTGGAGGTGTTGGTGCAGGAGGTAATCGCGGCAATGACCACATCGCCGTCACTGAGTGACCAGTCCTGACCGGCCACTGAGGCTGACTTTTTGCTGCCGGAGAACTGTGCCCGTGTGGCATCACCCAGTTTCGGCAGGGCCACACGATCCTGTGGCCGGTGCGGGCCAGCCAGGCAGGGTTCCACGGTATCCAGATCAAGCACCACCTCACTGGTATACACGGCAGTAGGCTCGTTACTGCGCCACAAACCCTGCTGCTTGCTGTATTGCTCTGTCAGCGCGATGGTTTCCTCGTCACGGCCGGTCAAGGCGAGGTAGCGCAGGGTTTCATCATCGACGGCAAAGAAGCACGCAGTGGCGCCGTATTCGGGTGACATATTGGCGATGGTAGCCCGATCGGCCAGGGTCAGGTCATCCAGGCCGGCGCCAAAGAATTCGACAAATTTGCCGACCACCCCGTGTTTGCGCAGCATTTCAGCGACCGTCAACACCAGGTCTGTTGCCGTCACACCTTCCCGAAGCTGGCCATCTAGGCGCACACCCACGACCTCGGGGATGCGCATGGTCAACGGTTGACCCAGCATCGCCGCTTCGGCCTCGATACCGCCAACGCCCCAGCCCAGCACGGCCAGGCCGTTTACCATGGTCGTGTGGCTGTCCGTTCCCACCAGGGTGTCGGGATATGCCTGCCATTTGCCATCGCGCTCAGTCGACCACACACAGCGTGACAGAAACTCGAGATTGACCTGATGGCAGATGCCCGTGCCCGGCGGTACCACACGAAAATTGTTAAATGCCTTCTGGCCCCAGCGCAGAAATTCGTAACGTTCACGGTTGCGCTCCATCTCGATGCGCACATTGTCGGCATAGGCACTGTCACTGGCGAACTTGTCGACCATCACCGAGTGGTCGATGACCAGGTCCACCGGGTTGACCGGATTGACGCGATCAGGGTCGCCGCCCTTGCTGGCGACAGCATCACGCATGGCAGCCAGATCGACCACCGCCGGTACTCCGGTAAAATCCTGCATCAGGACACGCGCCGGTAAAAATGCCACTTCATGATCGGACGTGCGGGTCTCCGGCCAGGCGAGCAGGGTTTTAATGTCCTGCTCGCTGGCGAAGCCCTGGTCCTGGTGCCGAAGCAGGTTTTCCAGCAGAATTTTAAGCGTCACCGGCAGTTTCTCCACACTGCCATAACCGGCGTCAGCCAGTGCCGACAAGCTGAAATATTCGAATGTCCGGTCGCCTACAATGAGTTCTCTGCGGGTATTTGTCATGGCTTGATCTGTGGTCATGCGACTAACTCCTTGAGATCCGATTGCGGTCCGTCATGCGTATCACGGACGAGGGAAATTACCTGAAGTATACCTCACAGCTTGAGATCAGGCTAACCGGCGCCGGCTGGTTTGTCATGCCGATTCACGTTAAGCTGTCCAGTTCAGAGCGCGTCATGGGCGCGCCTTTGCAAGCAGCAGAAACCTGCTGTCTGAGATCCAAAAACACACAGCCAGAGTGATTCAGGAAAGGTTTTGAGCAACGTAGTAACGAAAGTCGTCATCAATGTCGTCACGGTGACCGCAACCATCCTGCTGTGCTGCACCGCCCCGTTTGCGGGCATGGCCCATGCCCAGCCCACCGGCACTGAGCCACAGGTCAACATCTCGGGAGCTGATGACGCGCTCGCCAACAACATCCGGGTCCATGTCGGCACGCCCGATTTACGTTGCGACAGCGGCCAGCGGCGTCTCAACCGGATATTGCCGGCCGTGCGACGCGATGTCGACCGTGCCGCACAGGCTCTGGGATACTATCGTGCCACGCATGACATACAGATTGCAGCGGCGGCACCCGCCGGCACGGCTGCGGAAGCGACCGAAACCGAAGGCTGCTGGACCCTGTCCATCAGCGTCACGCCAGGCCAGCCAGTTCTGGTGGGCGAGATCAACGTCACGCTCAGCGATGACCGTTCTGCCTACCTGTTCACCGAGGTCATGGAAGCAGTAGACATTCAGCCCGGTGATCGCCTGGTGCACAGCCAGTATGAGCAATTGAAGTCGAGACTGAGTTCACAGGCCGTCGACCATGGATTCTTCTCTGCCCGCTTCACGCGCTCCGAACTGGCCATTGACCTGCAGCGCAATCGGGCTGATATCAACCTGGCATTCGAACCCGGTGAGCGTTTCAGTTTTGGCCAGATTCACATCAACCCCCTGGAAGGCCTGTCAAATACTTTTGTGTCCCGTTTCCTGACCTTCGAAGAGGGCAGTGACTATTCATCAGACGCGCTTATCGAGTTGCGCGAAAACCTGAATGACAGTCAGTATTTCAGCCAGATCGCTGTCACCCCGCAGTTGTCTCAGGCCCAGAACAATGCGGTGCCGGTGAATATCGCGCTGGCGACCCGACCACGCCGCTCTTATTCAGCAGGTGCGGGCGTCAGCACGGATATCGGGCCAAGGCTGCGGCTGGCCTACGAAGACCGCTTTATCAATCGCCGCGGCCACCGGCTGAACGCGGACCTGGGTCTTTCCACGCTGCAGCAGGAGCCCAGCGTCAGCTATGTCGTTCCGCTGCGCGATCCGGTTAACGACAGCCTGCGGTTTTCCGGCGGCTTTCAGCGGCTGGAAACCGACAGTTACATCACCAACACCTACCGCGCTGGCGCAACCTGGCGTTCTGTGGTCTGGGACAGCTGGGTACAGAATGTGTTTGTGAATTATCAGGCCGAACGCTCGGAGTTGACCGATTTTGCCGTCGCCGATCGTGTCGAAGAGCAGATCAACTCGACGATTTCCGGCATCAACTGGGCGCGCACCCGCGCCGACGACCCCATCCTGCCCAGCCAGGGTTGGCGGGTGTTCGGGCAGATCAGCGGGGCAGAACAAAATCTGCTGTCGGATATCACCTTTGCGCAGCTCTATGGCAGCGCCAAGCTGATCCACAGCATCGGACCCGGCCGGGTGCTGCTGCGCGCCGAAGCGGCGACCACCATTGCTGATGAAGTCCTTGAGCTGCCGTTGTCGGTGCGTTTCTTTACCGGTGGCGATCAGAGTGTCAGGGGGTATCAATTTGGCGGACTGGGTGCCACCAATGCCGATGGCGAAGTGGTCGGCGGCAAACATTTGCTGGTCGGCAGTGTCGAATACGACATTCCGGTCATGGGCGGTTGGCATGCCGCCGTGTTTTACGATACCGGTAATTCATTCGCGGATTTTGACAACATGCAACTCCGTGACAGCGCGGGTATTGGTGTGCGCTGGCACTCACCGATTGGCCCGATTCGCCTGGATGTTGCCCGCAATCTTGATGATGGCCAATTCCGCCTGCACATTACTATGGGGCCGGATCTGTGACTGCCGATAACGGAACACCTGCACGACCACCTGAACCGCGACTGCGGCGCGTCCTGCGCTGGCTGCTGCGAGGCCTGGCCGCCGTCTTTCTGCTGGTGCTGATCACGCTCAGCGCCATCAGCGCCGCCCTGGGCACCCACCGGGGCAGCCAATGGGTGCTCGCACAGGCCAGCGAGCTGCTCAACAACAACACGATGAGCGTCAGTTTTGACCATGCGGAAGGCACTTTCCTGCGGGGCATCGACCTGTATGGCGTCAGTTATCGTAGCGGTGACAATCAGGTCACCGTCGCGCAGCTGCACAGCCGCTGGAACCCGATGACGCTGCTGGAAGGTGAATTCCATCTGCAATCCCTGCGGATAGCAGGCGTGCAGGTTGACTGGCATAGCGACCCCGACGCCCCTGCCGGTCCGCCCCTGGTGCTGGATGAGCTGCTTGCGTCCATCCTGCCGTTGCCGATATCGGTGCGCCTGTCCAATGCGCGCCTGGACGGCGCCACCATCAACTATGATGATGCCAGCTATACCATCAGTTCTCTTGGCCTGGATATGTCACTTCAGGGCCGTACTTTGGCTATTCAGGATCTGTCCTTTGATGCAGAGCCCCTGACACTGAGCGCAGGGCTGACGCTGGAACTGCAATCTCCGTATGGGGTGACTGCAGACGCCAGCTGGCAACTGGATGACAGCCTCCTTGAGGGCACGCAGGCACCCGGTGGCACGCTGTCCCTTCAGGGCAACCTGGATCGGTTGCAAATGGAGCATGACCTGCGCGGGCTCACGGACGTGACATCCCGTGGTGAAATCCAGCTGGGCCTTGCCCGACTGCTGAACGCACAAGGCGATGCGCTGGATCTGCGCGTCGACCTGCAGCATACACTGGCTACGCAGACCCTGCCGGGACCCGGTATGGAGATGTTTACAGTGCAGGCATTGACGCTGCGTACCCAGGGTTCACCGGAAGACCTGGCGCTGTTTGCCGCAGCGCGGCTGGACATAGACCTGGCCGACGATTTTGTCCTGGAAACCGACCTCAACCTGCGCGCGGCACTGCGCGGCAGCCGATTGCAGGTTGACGAGCTGGCCATGCGAACTGCGACTGGCCTGCTGGCCATTGCTGGCAACGTCGACTGGGCTGACGGCGTCTCGGCCAACCTGGACTATCGCCTCGACGAACCGGCGCCGGGCGATTACATACCCGGACTGCCCGATAGCATGATTATCGAAAATCTCCGCTCCAGTGGCCAGCTATCGTTCAGCCAGGCCGCAACAGGCCCGGCGGGAGAACCCGGCGCGCAGGTGCTGTCGTTCAGCATTGACAACCTCCAGGCAAGCGTCAACGACTACACCTTCACCGGCGATGGCGGCTTCGATTACGACGGCGACACCTGGACGGTCGATTCGTTTGCTTTGCAAACCGGCGAAAATCGCCTGGCATTGACCGCGTCACTCAGAGACGGCAACCGTATCAATGCCGATGCCAGTATTGATGCACCTGCGCTAAGCGTCATCTATCCAGACCTGGAGGGACGTCTGCGCGCAGACGCAACCGTCACTGGCAGGCTCGATGAGCCGGTAATCGATCTCGACCTGACTGCCAGCAATGTTGTGTTCGGGGCTATCAGTGTCCCGGAACTTGTGGTGACAGGACAGAACCGTGGCGGCATGAACGAAATTGAACTGACCACCGGCAACATCCGGGTGCCAGTAGGCGAAACCACCGAAACTGTCAGCGATGTGTTGCTGCGCTTGCGCGGGCAGCCTGACGCGCACAATGTGCTGCTGCGCATGGACAGTTCCCTAGTCAATATCCGTCTGAATGCCGATGGCAGCTTAGCCAATGGCGGCTGGCGCGGACGCCTGCTAAGCAGTGAAATCAACTCCGACTACGGACGTTGGCAACAGAGCCAGGCAGCAGATATCTCGCTGGCCACCGAACAGATGAACATGGAAACGCTGTGTTGGGAAATGGTGGCGACCAACCTGTGCATCAACGCAGCCTTGTCCGGTGATGACCAGTTGGAGGCGCGCCTGACCCTGCAGGACTACCCACTGACAGCACTGAACCATGTCCCGTCCGAGCAACTGATTGCCCGGGATCTGGACGCCAGCTTCCATGATGGCAACAGCGCCACCGCCGACATCCGCCTGCCTTTCACACTGCCTCCGGACACCGCACTGCAAGGCACAGTTTCGCTGGAGGCGACGGCTAGCGGCGTCATCTCCGACATTAACGGGTTGAACATCACCGTCAACGCCGGCAGCGAGAACGGCAACTTTTATGTGCGCTCGGAGCCGCCTGTCGATGATTTGACCGACATGGATATCCCCGAACCGGTTGTCACGCATTTTTCCTGGTCGAACATCGCGCTGAGCGCGAGTCAGCAGAATCGTGAATGGCAGGCCACCAGCCGGCTCAGGTTTGTGCAGGAAGACCCGGACAGTGCGGTGGCAGCCATGCGGGGTTCCGCCGATGCCAACTTGCGCATGACTGAGGCTCGCGAGATTGCCGGCAACGTGCAGCTGGACTTTGATGACCTGGGCTGGGTGGAGGCACTGGCCCCGCAGCTGAGCAACGTCACCGGCGAACTGGAAGGACAACTGAACCTGCAGGGGACATTGCAACAACCCGTCATCGGCGGCGACTTGATACTCAGCGATGCGGCCTTTGTCATGCCGTCACTGGGCCTGGACATGCGAGCCATCGACGTGACCCTGAGTAGCGATGATGCCAATGCATTCTCCCTGGCCGGTTATGCCGAGTCCGGCGATGGTTCACTGGAATTCAGCAGTGACATCCTGCGGCCCTTTAGTGAAGAACGCAGCCTGACCATGCAATTGGCCGGCAGTAATTTTGTGATCGCCGATATGCCGGATCTGTCCGTTGCCATCAGCCCGGATCTGCGTGGAACCGCCAGCATGGCTGGCATAGACATCAATGGCCAGTTGCTTATTCCGCATGTTGATGCGCGGATTACCACATTGCCGGAGAGCGCCGTCGATGTCTCAAGTGACACCGTGATTGTGGCTGCAGACGACGGCAGTAACATCCGCAACGCAGCGCAGACCAATCGCGGCATCCTTGCCGACACCCCTGTTTCGGGCAATATCCAGCTGATTCTGGGAGAGGACGTCAACATCGCCGGATTTGGCCTGAACGCCCAGTTAAGCGGCCAGCTCGACATCGACCAGCGGCCCATGGCGTCGCCGCTGACGTACGGTGAACTTGAAGTGGCTGAAGGCAGCTTTGAGCTCTACGGGCGTACGCTCAATATCGAGCAGGGGAAACTGTTGTTCATGGGTAGCTACGACAACCCGGCCATTGACATCCGCGCTGTGCGGACAGTGGAAAACATGCGTGTCGGTGTGCAGATGAATGGCACCATTCGCGACATCCGCAGCAGCCTGTTCTCAACCCCGACCCTGCCCGACGGTGATATTCTCGCGGTGATGATTACCGGACGCCCGATCGCCGAAATCGGCACCGAGCAGGACGGCAATGCCCTGGTGGGTGCCATCACCGCACTGGGCATCAATCAGGGCCAGGGACTCACCGACCAGATTCAGAGCCAGCTGGGACTGGACACCTTTGCCATCAACAGTCGCGGCGATGTCAATGACAGCAGCCTGATGCTGGGCAAGTACATCACGCCGCGTATATTCATTCGTTATGCAGTAGGCCTGTTCGAGACCGAGAACAGCCTGGAAATTGACTATACGGTCAATGACCGGATCAAACTGGAAGCAACGTCAGGGCAAAGCCAGAGTATTGATCTGACCTACACCGTCGAGCAATGACCACAGAGCCTAGATCAGCAAACGCTCACTGGCGACATCAATGACCGGGAGCACGTCCACGGCAACGGTAAGCTTGTGCTCGCCGCCGCCGGTCATGACGCCCTTGAGCGGCGTCACGTCGGCAAAATCACGCCCCCAGCCAAGCACGATATAGCGTTCATCGGGTACGCAGCCGTTAGTAGGGTCCACTTCCTGCCATCCCCAGCCCGGAATAAACGCGGCTACCCAGGCATGTGTCGCATCCGCACCCAGCAACTTTTCCTGCCCCGGTGGTGGCGACGTTTCCATGTAGCCGCTAACGTAACGCGCGGCCAGTCCCATGGCGCGCAGACAGCCAATCAGCAAATGGGCAAAATCCTGACACACCCCGCGTTTGTGCTCCAGCACCTCCTGCAGCGGGGTTGCCAATGTGGTTGAGTCCTCGTCATAAGTAAACTCGTTGAAAATGCGAACATTCAGCTCCAGCAGCGCATCCCGCAACAGTCGACCGGGCGCAAAACTGGCCAGCGCGTACTCTCGCAGCGCCGGTTGCCGCATGACAAACGGCGAGTCCAGCACAAACAGTCTGGCCGCGATACTGTCGCGGTTGCCAGTGCGAACCGCTCTCGACATTTCTGCCGCAGCATCTTCCCAGGCGGTTCCGGAAAAAAAATCCTGAGCCGGCCGTGGAAACGTCTCAACATCACTGGAAACGACAACCTCCAGGCTATTGTGCACCGCCTCAATGGCGAAGTACGCGACCCGATTGCCAAAAAAATCCTGCCGCTCCGACAGCCCGATGGCATCCGGGCTGATAATCAGCTGTGTGTTACTGCAGGTTTGCCAGGGCAACTGGCGCGGCAGAATGCGCGCTTCATTGTGGCTGAGTGTGGCCGGTCCGCTGTACTGATAATGTGTCAGGTGCCTTAATTTATATTTCATCAGTGCGCCACGTCCATGGTTACCAGTTGTCGGGAAGCTTCGACATGGCTGAAATGACTGTGCGACACCGCATCAGATAATTCGGCCATGGGCTCGATCAGGTCGTCAAGCAGCGCCATCAGAATGTCGCGAGCATCCTCCGAATGCTGCAGATCGGCAAGGCTGTCGATGTCGACCAGATGCAGGGTACTGGTGGCCTGAATAATCAATCGATTCTCAAGGTTGCGATAGGACGTATTTTCACTGGTGGATGGCAGCCTTGCCACCTGCCGCCCAAGACGCTTGAGCATGTAGCCGACCGAGCGCGGATTGCTTTCATCGAACAGCAACAGATCGAGTATAGCAGAAGGGTGCAACTGCGACCGGTAACGGCGGCGGTAAACGGTGAAATTGTCGGTGGTCGCCAGCACCACTTCCCACAATGGGATGCCCGGCTGATTGGCCGTCAGTAACGCCAGCTTGAGTAGCTGCAGTGTGCCCAGCACACGTTCGATAAACCGGCCGATATCGAGGAAGCGCCAGCCATAATGATGCGGCATGGTTTCATTACACAAGCCGAAAAATGCCGCCAGGTCAATCACGATGGCCTCCAGCAATCGCTGCCCGGCCACAACGCCTTTGGTCCGCGAGATGGCATTGCACCGCTGGCGAATACTGCTGACCGAACGCCAGGCATCGTCACCCAGATGATCGCGCACCGCGCGGCTGTTGCGCACAAAATGACTGAATGTCATCGGCAACCCATCCGGGGCCTGATCTGTGAGCAGGTTTAACAGGCGATCGCGCGCCAGCAGATACTCTGGGGAAAACCGGGGATGCTCGCCGATTGCCGCCAGCTCATCTGCCAGCTCTTCCTCATCGGGTGCCACACCCAGCGCGGTGAGCAGATCAGGCAGCAACGTCACCACTGCCTCCTGCGGACTTTCCTGCAACAATCGCCCGAGCGCTTCGCGCAGCAAGCGCGCGCGGATATCCAGACGCTCACCGTAGCGTCCCATCCAGAACAGGCTTTCGGCAACACGACAGGGCAAATCCTTGCCATCACGGGTGACCAGAATGGGGCCCTGGGCCTGCCGCAGCATGCTGACATGGGGCTGCGGAGCTTGCGCCAACACCCAGATATCCTTGACCACGCGGCTTTTCATCAGGGGTGCGCCAGGCTCGCCGACCCATGCCAGCCCGCCGGGCATGATCCGAAACGAGTGTTCGTTGACCGGCTTGTTGATATCGTCTGCCTCGATGGCGGAAAAGAACCGTAACGTTGTGGTCTGCCGCTCCACGGTCTTGCTGGCCGGGTTAAACCCCGGTGTTACGCCCGCCTGCAAGGGCTTTTGTGCCGTAAACAGATGCGGCCGCGACTGCAGATCAAGGCGCAGTGACTGCACCGCGGCCAGCCCCATCTGGTCAACACGGAACGTCTTGCCGGGGCGGGTGATGTCGCGCAACACCCACTCATCCATCGAGCCTCTGATTTGCTCCAGGGCCTGAAGATCACCGCACCAAAGCGCATCACGGCCACGCAACATCAGGGTTTCACCCAGCAGACGCTGACACAGATTGGGCAGAAATGCTGCCAGTGCCGGATGCTCCAGCACGCCCGCGCCCAGCGCATTGACGATATGCACATGACCGCTGCGCGCAGCCTGCATCAGACCCGGCACACCCAGCAGCGAGTCCGGACGCAGCTCCAGCGGATCACACCAGGGGTCATTGATCTGGCGCATGATGACATCAACCTGGTGCAGACCGCCCAATGTCCGCACGGCAACCTGGCCATCGCGCACGACCAGATCGTCGCCTTCGACCAGCGGAAAATTCATGTAGTTGGCAAGCCAGGCATGTTCGAAGTAACCGGGACTGCCCGGACCGGGTGTCCACAGCACAATATTGGGTTCCTGACGCTGACTGCCGGCCAGACTGGCCAGACAGCGGTGCTGTGCCTGCAGAAATCCGGCCAGGCGTTTGATCGGTGCATCACGATAAACACCGGGCAGCGCCCTCGAAAGCGTAATCCGGTTCTCCAGGGCATAGCCGACACCGGCCGGCGACTGGGTCCAGTCGGCCAGCACCTGCCACTGTCCATGTTCATCGCGGATGACATCAGTGCCGTGAAAAATGAGTAATGGCCGATGGACCAGCGAAGGCACGTCGGCTGCCGAGAACAGAAATCCGGGATGAGTATAGACCAGCTCCGGTGGCAGCAGCCCTTCGTCGATCACCTGTCGCTGGCCATAAAGATCGTCAAGCAGCAGGGCCAGCAAACGGCTGCGCTGACGCAGGCCAGCCTCAAGATAGGACCAGTCTGCATCACTGATGACACAGGGCATGCAATCCAGACGCCATGAGCGCAACTGGCCCGGATCATCTTCGTAGGGATTGAAGGTGACACCGTTTTCGTGCAGCAGGCTTTGTGCTTCTTCGCTGCGCGCCACCAGGGTGTCTGCCCCCATGGCCACAATTTCAGCCAGCAATGGCTGCCAGTGGGCACGGGGCTGCTGGTTCGGGCTAAGCAGTTCATCGTGGCCGCTGTGGCCCGGATAGTCGCCAAGCAGGTCTCTCAAGGCAGGATCTTTAGTGCCCGAAGGCTGCATATCGTTTACCGCGGTGTGGTTTGCTGTTGAAGTATCAGGCCTGCATTATAGACCAGTGCTGGCAACGCCGGCACGTCTTAGATCCAGCGTATGCGGATAGTCCTGTCCAGGTGCCTGCGGGATATGCTCAACTTTGCCGTGGCTGTGGCCATGCGCCCAGAAGCGGGCCATGCGCCGGGCTTCCGCCTCGTTGGCGTTGACCGGGAACGTCTCGTAGTTGCGACCGGCAGGATGCACCACATGGTAGGTACAGCCACCCATGGAGCGCTGATGCCAGGTGTCCACCAGGTCAAACACCAGCGGTGCATGCACCTTGATGCGCGGATGCAACGCCGATGGTGGCTGCCAGGCCCGGTAGCGCACTGCGGCCACCGCCTCCCCCGGCACGCCGGTGGCCTGCAGCGGCACTTTGTAGCCATTGCAGGTCAGGACATGCCGCGAGGGATTGAAGTCAGTGAGTTTAACCTCCAGACGCTCAACAGACGAGTCCACATAACGCGCAGTACCCCCGCCACTGGCCTCTTCCCCCAGCACATGCCAGGGTTCAATCGCCTGACGCAGGCTCAGATGCGTGCCTTCGTACCTGACCTCACCGATCATCGGGAAGCGGAACTCCAGGAACGGCGCGAACCAGGCCAGGTCAAAATCAAAGCCATGCTCGCGCAGATCAACCAGCACATCGGCCAGATCCTGCCAGATAAAATGGGGCATCATCCATTTGTCGTGTAGCGCAGTGCCCCAGCGCACCAGCGGTTTACGATAGGGATCCTGGTAAAAACGCGCAACCAGTGCCCGGATCAACAACTGCTGCATCAGACTCATTTCCGCGTGTGGGGGCATTTCAAAACCCCGTAGCTCGAGCAGGCCAAGGCGCCCGGTTGCCGAATCCGGGGAATACATCTTGTCCACGCAGAACTCGGCGCGATGGGTATTGCCGGTGATATCCGTGAGCAGATTGCGTACCAGCCGGTCTACCAGCCAGGGTTCCCGGACATCGCCTTTGGGCATTTGCGACAACGCAATTTCCAGTTCATACAGGGCTTCGTGACGGGCCTCATCGACCCGCGGCGCCTGACTGGTCGGCCCGATAAACATGCCGGAGAACAGATACGACAGACTGGGGTGATGCTGCCAGAAGGTCAGCATACTGCCCAGCAGATCCGGACGGCGCAGAAATGGCGACTCCTCCGGTGTGCGTCCGCCCAGCGTAACGTGATTGCCGCCGCCGGTGCCGGTATGGCGACCGTCGAGCATGAATTTTTCCGTACCCAGGCGCGTCAGCCGGGCCTCCTCATAGAGTACGCGCGTGTTGTCGACCAGATCCGGCCAGGACGACGCCGGCATGACGTTAACTTCGATGACGCCCGGATCCGGGGTGATCATGAATTTTTCCAGACGCGGATCCGATGGTGGCGGATATCCTTCTATGCACACCGGCATCTGCAATGCAGCGGCCGTGTGTTCAACAACTGCCAGCAGACTCAGGTAATCTTCCAGCAGGTTCAACGGCGGCAGAAATATAAACAGTTTGCCTTCGCGCGCTTCAATACACAGCGCCGTGCCAATAACGCCCTCGTCGGCGATATCGATCAGCTGCTCCTGCCAGTTCTGCCCGGCCCCCTGATGATGATGCCCGGGTGTTCCTTCGGTGTCGGCAGGCACATGATTGTACATGCGCGCCACTTCGCCGGCCTGGCCAAGCAAATCGTCCAGTTCCGGTAACTCGGCAAACGGCGAGCGCGGTGGAATTTCCTCACGCTTTTTGATGGGCAAAGACGACAGCGGCAGGCGAAGTCCCATGGGCGAGTCGCCCGGGATCAGGAACAGGTGGTCACGCTTCAATGGCCAGTGCCCGGTCATCCAGCGACCGTTTTCGCGCGTCAGCGGCAAGGTCAGCCCGACCGGTTTGTCCAGGCCCCGTTCCAGCACACGGGCCAGCCGTGCACGGTTGATGTCATCACTGAGATCTTCCGCGTGCAGGTCCAGATCCGCCGGTTGCTGTTGCTCGAGCCACAGATAATAATAGGCGTCTTCGTGACACGGGATCAGGAAACGGGCAGGCACCTTGAGTGCTGTCACCAGCGCATTGGCAAACCCCCTGGCTTCCTTCTCTCCAAAACCGTAATCCGTGTCGATGTCAGCCAGCCATTGATCGTCCCGCCACATTGGCTTGCCATCGCGACGCCAGTAACAGGCCAGTGCCCAACGCGGCAGCACTTCCCCCGGATACCATTTGCCCTGTTGATACTGCAACAGGGAATTGGGCGCATAATGCGGTCGCAGGCGCCGCATCAACTGTTCCGACAATTTGCGTTTGGTGGGACCCTGCGCGGCAATGGTCCATTCTGGTGCATCCATGTCATCCACTGACACAAAGGTGGGCTCGCCACCCATGGTTAACCGCACATCCAGCGCTTCCAGTTGCCTGTCCACCACATCGCCCAGGGCATCAATGCGGGTCCATTGTGATTCGGTATAGGGTTTGGTAACCCGTGGATCTTCATGCACCCGGGTGACACTCATTTCAAAACCAAAGGTGACCTCGGTAGGCTCTGTGGCACCGGTTATCGGCGCTGCACCGGCGGGATCGGGCGTGGCCGCCAGTGGCAGATGTCCTTCGCCGGCAAACAGACCCGAGGTAGGATCAAGACCAATCCAGCCCGCGCCTGGAATGAAAACCTCACACCAGGCGTGCAGATCGGTAAAGTCCTTGTCAGTGCCGGATGGCCCATCAAGCGCCTTCACATCAGCCGTCAGCTGGACCAGATACCCCGACACAAACCGCGCAGCCAAACCCAGGCGACGCAGAATATGTACCAGCAGCCACGTTGAGTCACGGCATGACCCACGGGCCAGCTCAAGTGTTTCCTGGGGTGTCTGCACCCCAGGCTCCATACGAATCAGGTATTCAATGTCCTGCGCCAGTCGCTGATTCAGTCCGACCAGGAAGCCGGTGATGTCAGTATGGTCACGTTTGACACTGCTCAGCCACTTGTCCAGCAAGGGCCATGATTGACTGCTCTCCAGGTAGGGCGCCAGCTCTTTTCGAAGCGCCGGCGTGTAGTCAAAGGGGAAATGCTCAGCGTACTCTTCGACAAAAAAGTCAAAGGGGTTGACCACGGTCATCGGGGCGATCAACTCGACATCAATATGCAATCGGGAAATCTTCTCCGGGAACACCAGCCGCGCGATATGGTTGCCAAACGGATCCTGCTGCCAATTGATGAAGTACTCGCCGCCGGTAATTTTCAGACTGTAGGCATCAATTGGCGTACGGCAATGCGGTGCCGGCTTCAGGCGTATCTGGTGGGCACCCACCTCAATGGGTCGGTCAAATTCATAACGGGTGGAATGTTTCAGTGCTACGCGGATGGTCATTGGGCTCAGCTTCCGAAGAGTATGGCAAGAGGATAGCAACGCCTGTGCCAAAAGCAAGGTATCATAATTTTATTCGCTAACGGTTGTCAGTCCGCGCAAGCCGTGAAAAGATACAGGCACAGGAGAGGGCCAGCAAAGCTGGTACACTGATTGCTTCAGCTAGTTCCAGACAGTTCAGGACACAAAGCCATATCGAGGGTGAATGAGCCACATCAACTGGGAAGAATACAAAGCTAGCGGGTTCTATGACGAATTGATTGCTGCCGACGGCAAACCGCGACCCGAAGCACACAGGCTATGCCAGTATCTGGCCAGTCTGGATGCCCGCGAACTTCAGGAACACAAGACTGCCGCCGAAGTTGCCATCCAGCTGATGGGCATTACCTTTACCGTTTATACCGAAGGCACCATGATTGACCGTGCCTGGCCTTTTGATATCGTGCCCCGCATCATCCCGCTGCAGGAATGGCAAAAAACCGAAGCCGGCCTGAAGCAACGCGTGCAGGCATTGAACATGTTTATCGATGACCTGTATCACGACCAGAAGATCATCAAGGACGGTATTTTCCCCAAAGAACTGCTCTCGCATTCGGTCAATTTCCGTCCACAGTGCGTGGGCATCAAGACCCCCCACAATGTCTGGGCACACATCTGTGGCTCCGACCTGGTGCGCGACAAGGATGGCGTGCTCTATGTACTGGAGGACAATTTGCGAGTTCCCTCGGGCGTGTCTTACATGCTGGAGAATCGCAATGTCACCAAACGCATCATGCCCGAGCTGTTCGCTTCAGGCCAGATCCAGCCGGTGGATGATTACACCTCGCAGCTCTATGACATGCTGGCATCCATGTCACCGCGGCCGGGTGATGATCCTTCCATTGTGATACTGACGCCGGGCATCTACAACTCCGCGTACTACGAGCACGCGTATCTCGCCCAGCAGATGGGCGTCCAGCTGGTGGAAGGCTCGGACCTGGTAGTCGGAGACGATGACTGTGTGTATATGCGCATGGTTGACGGACTGTCCCGCGTTGATGTGATCTACCGCCGTGTCGATGACATGTTTCTTGACCCGGAAGTTTTTAACCCTGAGTCAGCACTGGGCTGCCGCGGCCTGATGCGGGCCTGGCGCAAAGGCAATGTCGCGCTGGCCAATGCGCCGGGGGCCGGTGTGGCCGATGACAAGGTGGTATACGCCTTTGTCCCCAAAATCATCAAATACTACCTGGATCAGGAAGCACTGCTGCCCAACGTGCCCAGTTACCTGTGCATGTTTGAAGATGATCGTAACTACGTACTCGACAATCTCGACAAACTGGTGGTAAAACCGGCCAACGAGTCCGGCGGTTATGGCATGATGATAGGGCCGCATGTCAGTAAAAAAGAGCGCAAGAAGTTTGCTGAACTGATCAAGGCGGATCCGCGCAATTACATGGCGCAACCGACGCTGGCGCTGTCCACATCGCCGACCCTGATAGACCATGGCATGGAGTCACGTCACGTCGACTTACGCCCCTTCATACTGTCAGGGGAATCGACCTTCGTCACCACCGGCGGACTCACCCGGGTGGCACTCACCAAGGGGTCCCTGGTGGTGAATTCATCCCAGGGCGGCGGCAGTAAAGATACCTGGATCGTCGATGCCGACGGTCTCAATGAGCTCCCGGGCCTTTCACAGAGAGCAGGAAACTAGGATGCTTTCACGTGTTGCAGAAAACATTTACTGGCTGGCCCGCTACATAGAGCGCGCTGAAGACACCGCACGCCTGCTCAGCGTCAACAGCAACCTGATGCTTGACCTGCCCCGTGCCACACAGCTGGGCTGGGCTGAAATCATTGCCATTACCGGCCATGGTGACCTGTTTGACGAGCTGTACCCCCATCGCGACGAAGCCAGTGTGCTGTCGTTTATCTGCAGTGATCAGCGTTATTCAGGCTCCATTATCAGCTCTCTGTCGGCTGCTCGTGAGAACCTGCGTACGACGCGCGACATCATCCCACGCGAAATATGGGAAGAGATCAATCAACTTTATCTTGGCGTCCGCGACCTTGTCGACTCCGGCGTCACACCACGCAAACGAGATGCCTTTCTCAGCCGTGTCATTCGCAGCTGCCAGACCGTCAACGGTCTGATTGAAGGCTCTCTGAGCTACACCCAGGTAAGGACGTTCTTGATGCTCGGACGCCAGCTCGAGCGCGCCGACATGACCACCCGCATCATTGATGTGCGTTCCGCCAACCTGCTACCACGCAGCCCGGGCGAGCTGACCCCGTTTGAAAACCTGCAATGGATGAGCGTTCTCAAATCACTCAGTGGTTACCAGATGTATCGACAGCACGTGCGCCTGCGTATTCGCGGTCCGGATGTACTCAGCTTCCTGCTACAGAACCGTCATTTCCCGCGCGCAGTGGCCTGCAGCCTGGAGCGACTGGCCAATGCACTGACCACGTTGCCGCGCAACGAAACGGCGCTGAACGAAGTCGAAACCTGTCGCCAGCATCTGGCTGATGCGGAAATTGCCGTGCTGGCTGCCGAGCCCGATCGCCTGCATGCCTTTGTGGATGAAATCCAGGTTGATTTTACCGATCTGCATGAGGCCATCCGGCAAACCTATTTTAACGGCCCGGCCGGGATATCGCAGCAGCAGAGCCAATAGGTGCAAACGTTGGCAGGAAAATCTTACGGTCATGTCCATCATTGCCAGTGCGGCCAGTTATTGTTCTTTGATAATTCAGTCTGCTTGCGCTGTGGCGCAGCGGTTGCCTATCAGCCCAATCTGGGGCAGGTCAAAAGCCTGGAACCGGCCGGCACGCAAAACAAATGGTACATCCATGGTGACGCTGCCAGTACCCGGCGCGGCTACGCGCGCTGTGCCAACCTGCATTCCCCGGCTCAATGCAACTGGCTGGTCACCGACACGCGGACGGGCGATCTGTGTACCGCCTGTGCGCTCGACATTACCATTCCGGATTTGAGTCAGGCTGATAACGCAAGCTACTGGCAGGCATGTGAAGGCGCCAAACGCCAGCTCATTGCGCAGCTCATCATGCTCGGCCTGCCAGTGAATAATCGCAAGATAGACCCGTACCGCGGCCTGGGTTTTGAACTGTTGCGCTGGCAACAGGGGGAGCCGCCGGTCATGACCGGCCACAAAGATGGTGTCATTACGCTTGACATCATGGAGGCCGACCCGGCGCACCGCGAGCAACTGCGCCAGCAGATGCATGAGCCCTATCGCACCCTGCTCGGCCATTTCCGTCACGAGTCTGGTCATTACTATTGGGACCTGCTGGTGCGAGACACGCCCTGGCTGAGCGCCTGCCGCCGGCTGTTCGGAGATGACCGCGCAGACTACAACAACGCGCTGCAGCAGCACTACCAGAATGGCCCACCCGCAAACTGGCAGCTTAATTACATCAGCAGTTACGCCGCTTCCCACCCCTGGGAAGATTGGGCGGAAACCTGGGCGCATTACCTGCACATGACCGACACTCTGAATGCCGCTGCCCAGTTTGGCATTAACGCCAACGCTATCGCCGTGCACACGGACCCCTTTACCCGGGAGCAGATTGCCGATGCGCCCAAGGCGGATGACAGCACTGGCAAGGCTGCCGTTGAAGACACCTTTCTTAACATGGTCAATGACTGGGTCCGCCTGAGCAGCGTACTCAATGTGCTGGCCCGAAGTATGGGCCAGCCTGACAGCTATCCGTTTGTGTTAACGGTGGCCAGTCTGCGAAAGCTGTTTCTGGTGCATCAGGTCATTGGATAAATCGAAGCAGCGACCGTTTCCTTCTACTACACTTCTATCGTCAGGGATGAAATCCCCGACATTCCCAAGACGATAAAACAAGGAGTGTTTACAATGCAAGAGTTGACGCAAGCAGAAATTTCGCAAGTCAGTGGCGGCCTGGGACCGCTCGCCATCATTGGCATCGACCTGGCACTAAATGGTGTCTTGATTGCTTATGCCTCATTCATGACATCCGATTACATGAACGGCGACTCGTAATGGCAAATGTCCATCTGCTGCGAGGCACAAGGCAGATGGACATTCCGGGTCTATCAGCCGCGAAGATGTATTAACAGCGACACGCCGACCAGGATAAGGCCACCGACAATGCTCCAGGTAACGGGCCCGCCGTTTAGCAGCATTTCCGGATCGTGCAAACTGACGACCAGAGCCGCAGCAGATATCATCAGGGCGCCGAGCAGGCCACCGGCTCTGCGAACCTGCATCCAGGCTGTCGAAGACAAATCATGTGTTGCAGATGGTTTGTTGCATTTATGGTTTTTAGTCATGACACATCACCCCCCTAAACCGCGACCAGCATAAGTCGATTTAAACGCCTCACTGACGTTATAGTAGGTAGCACGCGATTTCGCCATCTAGATTTGATTGCCCCACCGCCTGGTCAGCGGCGGGCAGACAGTTCGAATCCCTTCTCAATGGTAGGCTTGACTATCCGGAAGTACGGCGACAGATCAAAATCGCCCGGTACATAATGGGTAAAATGCCGCGCAACGGATACCACCTCGCCCTTTTTGTCTTCTACCTTGATCAATTCTGGCAGAATGGGATACGCCACCGTCTGGAAGGCCTCGGCAATCAGTGTTGAACAGATAGCCTGGGTCGGCTCTCCGCTACCGAAGGCAATCATGTCACGACGATACCTGACAGGCACCGCGGGGCTCTGAATCAGGTATCTGGCCAGATCAAATATGTTTTTCAGATCATAAACATGCCCGACCCTGTCGCGAGCAAAATTCATGACGGCTTCCTTGTCGGCGGCGCTCAGCCCCACCGGTCGGCAGATACGGATATTGAACTGTTCATATTTGCGCAGCGGGACAACTGTGACACCTTCAGTCAGGTCGGCTTCAATCAGGCATGGCTGTCCCACGTCGCTCTGCTGCGCACCGACATACAGACACGCGTGCGACCAGGTCGACTGCGTCAGATACTTGATGGCGGTGCTGATGTGGCTGTTGCCGTCCACCAGCACGATATCGGCCGGTTGCAGGGTATCCATGATGTCCTGCAACGGCAAGCGGCTCAGGCGCTCGTATCCGGGACGGGGCTTGCTCAGATAGGCTGCGAGGCGGCGCCCTAACGCACGGGAGATGGAGTCCATCGTAATCGGCTCTCTTGTTTGTTCAGTATAAAACCAGCAACGCATGCCGTCACCGGCGTTCTGCGACAGCCGAAGAGTATCGCACCCTTTACTTTCTGTCTCCAACAGCCTGACCCGATGGTGGCTGCAGAGGGCGGGTCAACAATGTTATTGTGTGAAAATGCACCGTCCGGTGACATCACCCGACTATCAGGAGGTCATCAACATGCTGACTGACGTTGCCAGCCTGCAATGCCCCTACTGCTGGGAAAGCATCGAAATCGTCGTGGACTGCTCGGTCGACGAACAGGAATACACCGAGGACTGCAGTGTCTGCTGTCGTCCCATTATCATCACGGCGACGGCCGAGGGCGGAGAACTGCAGGCAGTCGAGGCGCGATCGGAAGATGATTGAGGCGCCGCAACTGTCCTTGGACGGTTACCGCCCCTGATAAGTAATTTGACCACCGACCACAGTCATCACCGTTTTGGCATCCAGTATTTCGGGCGGATCGACGGTCATGAAGTCGCGGTCAAACACCGTCAGGTCAGCATATTTGCCCACTTCAACAGAACCCCGCAGGTGCTCCTGAAAAGCGCCGTGCGCTGGCCAGATGGTGAACATTTTTAATGCCGTGTCCCGCGATACCGCCAGCTCAGGGTGCCAACCAGCATCGTCGGTGCCGTCCAGGCGTTTGCGCGTGATGGCGGCATAGAACTCGATACGGGGATCGCCGGCTTCCACGGGCGCATCAGATCCCCCCAGAATCATCAATCCCTGATCGACCAGTTGCTGCCAGGGATAGGCGTAACCAAGGCGGTCAGCGCCCAGCCGGGCTGGCGCAAAATTCAGGTCGCCAATACCATGGCTGGGCTGCATTGACGGCAACACCCCCAACTCGACAAAACGCTGCTGATCACTGGGCGGGATAATCTGCGCGTGCTCCATGCGCCAGCGCAGATCTTCACTGGCCCATTCGTTCCGGGGCACCGCGTTGTAGGCCTCGTCGTACCAGTCCAGCAACGTGCGTACCGCGCGATCACCGATCACGTGAGTTTCAATCTGAATTCCCTGCCGCAGGGCGGCATGGAGCACGGGCACCAACTCTTCCTGACTGGTGCGATTCATGAACCCGTTGTGGTCAGCGTCCGAATAATTTTCGATCAAGGCGGCGCCACGCGATCCCAGCGTGCCGTCGATAAAGACTTTGATACCACGCACATCAAACATGTCGTCGGGCGTTGTCTCGCGGCCGCGGGCGAGCATTTCGCTGGCTTCGGCAATCGGAATGGCGGCATACACGCGGTGCGCCATGGCGTTTTCGGCATGTATCTCCTTCATCAACTCCACCAGCCGATAGGACATTCCGGCATCCTGGGTCTGCGTCCAGCCCATGGCAGCATTGGCCTGCAGGCCACGCAGCAGATTGTCCTTCAGGTATTCGTCCGTCTCTGGCGGCAGAATGTCACGAAACACATTCATGGCGTTCGCCAGCACGTAACCGGTCGGGTTGCCGTCCAGGTCACGCTCGAAACGCCCCCCAGCCGGATCCGGCGTATCACGGGTTACCCCGGCCAGTTCCAGCGCCCGGGAATTGACCAGCGCCGACACACCATCGGCACGCGGCATGTACAGGGGTTTACTGGCAGTAAACGCATCCACGTCGCTTTTGTTGAGAAAACGCTGCGCGTCGGTCCATTCGCGCTCAATCCAGCCACGCCCCAATATCCAGTCACCTTCAGGGATGGTTTGTGCCCAGTCCTCGATGGTTTGCACGGTCTCCTGCAAGGTAGGGATACCAAACAGGCTCAGCGTTTTGGTGCGGCGCCCAACGCCTTCCAGGTGCTGGTGACTGTCGGTAAAACCGGCGTAGACAGTATTGCCGGCCATGTCCAGGACATTGGCACCGCCACACATGTAAGCTTCTGCCTCGTCGTTGCTGCCGACAAATACGATTCTGCCATCCTTGCTGGCCACAGCCTGGGCTGTCCACTGGGCATCATTGGCTGTGTAGATCGTGGTGTTGTGCAGCACCAGGTCGGCAGCCTGGCAAGGCGCATCGCCCGCAGCCACCTGTGCTGCCGGGGTCGTCGGATAGTCACTGCAGGCCGCAGCCAGCACGCTGATACCACAGGCCAAAAGAGCAAATTTGTTCATCGCGGGTTTCCGTTTTAATGATCAGCTCCGGAGTATACCTGCCTTTGCCATGGCTGCAAGACTGAACCCTGGCGTCTCTGTGAGGCAGGCGCTTTTGCAGGTACAATACGCGCCTTGTGTTGCCGGCCAGGTTGCCGGCACTTGGATTCCGGAGTGGCTCACCTTGAAGCAGATCGTCCTTATCAACATTACCGGCCCTGATCGCCCGGGCCTCACGGCAGCCATAACCGGCATACTGGCGCGATCCGATGTGAGCATTCTGGATATCGGCCAGGCGGTCATTCATGACACGCTGTCTTTCGGTATCCTGGTCGATATTGAGACGCAACAAGCGCATTCCCCGGTGCTGGACGCTGTGCGTTCCCGCGCAGTCCAGCTCGATCAGCAGGTGCGGTTCACGACGGTAAGCGCGGAGGACTACGAGCAATGGGTGACCGGCCAGGGCAAGTCACGGCACATTGTGACACTGCTGGCGCGCCGCATCACCGCTGACCACATTGCCCGCGTCAGCGCCATTACCGCCCGGCATGGGCTCAACATTGATCATATTGACCGACTGTCCGGCCGCATGGCACTGGGCCTGGCCGGAGACCAGGGCAAAGGCTGTATCGAGTTCTCGGTTCGTGGCGAACCGGCAGACCCCGAGGCCTTGCGCGCCGAGTTCCTGACCATTGCCCAGGAACTGAATGTCGACATTGCCTTTCAGCAGGACAATATTTTTCGTCGCAATCGACGCCTGGTGGTTTTTGATATGGATTCCACGCTGATCGATGCCGAGGTCATTGACGAGCTTGCCAAGGCTGCCGGTGTCGGCGAACAGGTTGCCGCCATTACCGAGCGAGCGATGCGGGGCGAGCTGGACTTCCAGGCCAGTTTCCGGGAACGGATGGCGCTGCTCCGGGGTTTGCCGGAGTCCACCCTGGAAGCCATTGCCGCACAACTGCGCCTGACCGAGGGTGCTGAAACCCTGATCAGCCAGCTGCGCCGCCTCGGGTACAAGACAGCCATCCTGTCAGGCGGGTTCAGTTATTTTGCCGAACGCCTGCAAAAAACCCTGGGCATTGACTATGTATATGCCAATACCCTGCTGGTCCGCGACGGACTGGTCACCGGCGAGGTGCATGAACCGATTGTTGACGGACAGCGCAAAGCTGACCTGCTGCGCGAACTGGCACAGCGCGAAGGCATCAGCCTGGAACAGACAATTGCGGTCGGTGACGGTGCCAATGACCTGCCCATGCTGTCTATTGCCGGTCTGGGGGTGGCTTTCCGCGCCAAACCACTGGTCAAAAAGTCCGCCAAACAGGCCATCTCCACGCTGGGCCTTGACGGTATCCTCTACCTGCTGGGCTTCCGCGATCGCGACGGCTTCTGAATTTGTTCAGCTTTTTGTCACAACTGGCCGAATCGCACTTTACAAGCGTCAACGACAGGGATACCGTTAGGTTCATATTTAAATTCGTTTTCCGAGTACAGCAACAGGAGCCCGGACATGATCAAGGCACGTCAGCACGTCGCTAACCTCACCCTCCTTGGCCTGGCGATGGCGATGACCTCATCGCCCAGCTTCGCACAGGACGCCGAACGCCCGGATCTGAGCGGCCTGTGGAGCAACGCATCACTGACCAGTCTCAACCGTCCGCAGGGCGTGGATAAACTGGTGGTCACGCCGGAAGAGGCACAGATGATCGTTGCCAACACCTCGGTGGCCGGCCTGCCCATCAACGAAGTCGATGCCCCGGAAGCCCGCACGCCCGGAGAGGCCCCGCCTGCCGGCAGTTTTGACTTTGGTCTGCGCGGTTACAACGATTTCTGGATCGACCCGGGCTCCAACCTGGCGCTGGTCAAAGGCGAATTCAGAACCTCTTACGTGATTGATCCGGAGAACGGCCGCGTACCTCGTCTGGAAACGCCGAAAGTGCAGATCCAGAGAAGTTTTGGCGCCCGCTATGTCACGGGTGAAGGGAATGCTGACGGCCCGGAAGCACTGCCGCTGGCTGAACGATGTTTTATCGGGTTCGGCAATACTGCCGGGCCGGGCATGATGGGCACGTTGTACAACAGTACCTACCAATTTGTGCAAACCGACGATTATTTCACCATTCTGGTGGAGATGAATCACGACGCCCGGATCATTCCCGTTTACGACAATGCACAGGAGGCCCGCGCCAATGCCCGGCCTGCCGAGCTGAATCAGTGGTTTGGTGACTCACGCGGCTGGTATGAGGACGGCTGGCTGATCGTGGAGACCATCAATCTTAATCCCCAGCAGATTGCCGAAAGCTCAGTGCCCATCACGCGCGACGGAGTCATCACCGAGCGTTTCATGCGTTATTCGGACACCGAGATCGTTTACCAGTTCACCGTCGAGGATGACAACCTGTACAGCCAGCCCTGGACAGCAGAATTGAGCTATCACGCCACTGACGGCCCGATGTACGAATATGCCTGCCACGAGGGCAACTATGCCATGCCGGGTATCCTTGCCGGGGCTCGACGTGCCGAAGCGGAAGCCGCTGGCGAACTCTGATCGGCAACGCTCCTTGCTCACCGTTGATGACCTGAACGCCCCAACGCGGGGCGTTCAAAATGTGGTTTGAACGCGCAGCGTGAGGCGTCGATAGCGCGTGCTGCAGGAATCCTCTATCTCATTGATACTGCCGTCAATTGTGGTGCCAGCAAAACGGCGACGCTCACGGCAGCGTGACTGATCCAGTGTATTGTCTGACTCCAGCCTCACAGTGATGTCGTCAAAGATGACCTTCGATACAAACATATCCAGCGAGGGCTGATTGTCGTTGCGGGTCACGGTGGTGATATCGATGTCATACTCGCCGCCCGCAAAGGGATAGTTATATTCAATACCGTAGTTGAGCGCGTATCGGGTGACATCGTGGCGGAACTCCAGGGAAGCTTCACCGCGACGATTGATGCGCTGCCGGGTGCCCAGAAACGGGTCGGTAATGCTGGAGTCGAAAATATTGAGCTCTCCCGACACGATGGCATCGGGCAAATCAAAATAGGTCAGGCGCGTACTGAAGTCATTAAATACTCCCCAGCGCTCTGCATCACCGACATTACCAACGGCCGAGATCGGCTGTGCCGGATCCGTGGTGGCGTTGATCCTGCCAATATAATCTTCAATGTCGCGATAGAAAAACCGCGTATTCAGAACACCGTTGTCATTCGGCAACCGGTACTCAAACCCCAGTTCGTAGCGAACCTCCTGCTCTGGTTCAAGCCCGGGGTTACCGGCATCAGCATCCTGCTCGCGATCGGAATTGTTTGCCGTGGCGGCAAAATTGGCGAAACTCAATTGGGACACACCACGCTCAATGGTCGCGCGAATCTGGAATGAGTCAGTCAGATTAAAGCGGTAGTCTACTGATGGGCGCACAAAGTCAAAGCGTCGGCTATTATTCACTGTGCCGGACTGGGAAATTTCCGACGTTTCATACACCACACTGCTTTCCAGCGTCATCCTGTCATTCAGGGTCCAATTGTGAAACACAAAACCCTCGTAGCGGATTTCCTGAACCTCAGTGCCAGGGTTGGAAATACCCAACAACGGTGACAAGCCACCGTAACGTTCGCTGACAGGCCCGGTCCCGCCAGAACTGCCGATAAAAAGGCTTGAATCAAGCTGCGTATCTGCGCTTTCCAGGCCTACCCGCAGGTCCTGATTCGCCGCGATGGGGAAACTGTAATTACCCTGAACAATGCGCTCCCGGGTACGCTGATTGGACTCAATGAAAAGTGTCTTGTCTCGCCGGGCATTGACCGCGTCGGTGCCGTTACCGGTGGCGACGTCAAATCGCTCGCGCACATCGTCGCGCGTCTGGTCGTTGGCTATAAACAACAGTTGCAGACGATGATCATTGCTAAACGTGTACTCATAGTCGCCACCGACTTCCCAGTTGAAATGATCGTTTTCAACTCGCTCTTCTTCCGCACGAGCGACAGCACCATCACCCTGAAACTCGAGAAAATTACGGCGAATCCGTCGGGGATATCCCGAGTCCCCGTAGAGTGCATTGAACTGCATGCGATGTGAACCCGTGCGATAACTCATATTGCTGGTCAGTTCCAGCTCGTCCTGATCACGGACATTGGACTCAAACAGTGAACCGATAGGCTGACCACGGGCATTGAACTGGGTTTCCCGGCTTTGCCGGTTTTCATAATTAGGGCGGGCCTGCAGGCTGAGCAGTGCCTGAAAGTTGCCAATCTGCCGACTGTGAGACACCTCCGCGCCGGTTTCAAACACATCATCGTGATTGAGCCGGGCAACCAGCTCCGCCGAGGTGCTGGCGCGGCTATCAACATCAGTGAGCACAACGTTGACCACCTGACCGGCGCCACGCACGGCCAGATCACCGGACGTGCCGCGAATGATTTCAATACGCAACACCTCGCTGGCCGCAATCCGACTCAGCTGGTCACGGGGGGAGTTGTCCTTGCCGGCAATGCGCTGACCATTGATCAGCAGGTCACCGCCGGTGCCCAGACCGCGGCCACCGCCACGCCCGCCGCCAATCGAAACGCCGGGAATACGATCAAGCATGTCGTTGGCGGAAACCGGATTATAGGGTTCAAAGAAAACCGCCGGGTATACCACTGTTGAATCTTCGACATCATCAACATCGACGCTGGGTTGCATCTCAATGGCTGACTGCTCGGGGCTGCCGTTATCGCTGCTGGTTTCTGCCTGCCGCGTGTTCGTTGCCAGCGCAGTCGTTGATACCAGCGCCAGTAACATCGCCGCGTTGGCCCGCAGTCCCGCAACCCTGCTCATAAATTTCATGGCTCTCCCCGCTTGATCCTGTATTCAAGGTGCATTCCAAACCGGCGCAATGCGCACGTCAATTACCCCTAACCGTATGAGCAACTTAACAAATCCTGCCACAGCAGTCATCCGCTCCCCCGGTACAAACGTACCCACAATGAACAAAACCCGCATTGCTGGTGGTCTTGAGTTGTACGACAGGTGGAGACACACGGATTTTTTTTTCGAAACCCGTAGTCAAAACTTAAAATTCTGATACTTTAGCGCTGCCGAAAATGGATACACGGTTCAACCGGAGTGAATCATGCAATCAAGGCAAACCGCCTTCCCCTTTTGTACCTTTTTGCCCCGGGCTACTTCAGCCATACTGACCACCCTGCTGGTACTGACTGCGTCCTGGGCACAGGCTCAGGATCAACGCTTCACCCACAGCGTCGTCATTGACGCCGCCCGTACTTTATCGGAATCCCGGTACCGGCCCCTGGAGGCAGTTCCGGATGCGCTTTTGTCCCTCAACTATGATCAGTACCGCAGTATTCGCTATCGCAAAGGAGCAGCCATCTGGGGGGGCACACCAACACGTTTTTCCATTGAATTTTTTGCCCCCGGCAATCTGTACGATACCGGGGTCGATATCTCCATCGTCGAGAACGGACAGGCGCTACCGATTCCACTGACTGAAGACGCCTTCGAAGGCGTGTCCGATGAAATCGGTGAGATTCTGACCTCCATCGCCAAGGTTGCAGGCTTTCGGCTGCACTATTCGTTCAACGAGGACTATCAGGACGAGTTCGTGGTATTTCAGGGCGCCAGCTACTTTCGCGCAGTCTCCGAAGGCCAGTCCTATGGATTGTCCGCACGTGGCCTGGCCATCGATGTGGCAGAGCCTTCGGGAGAAGAATTCCCCATTTTCCGCGAGTTCTGGATTGAGCGTCCCTCTTCGCGCGCCGACAGTATCGTTGTGCATGCCTTGCTCGACAGTCCTCGGGTGACCGGTGCTTACCGCTTCGGCATATACCCCGGAGCGCCGACCCGCATGGATGTCGAAGCCACGCTGTTTGCGCGCAGTCAACTCAATCACATCGGCATCGGCACACTGACGTCAATGTATACGTTCGGTAGCATGGACGCCCCTGATGTGCCGGACTACCGGGATGCGGTGCACGATTCCAACGGCCTGGCGATCATCAACGGACAGGGTGAATACATCTGGCGGCCACTGAACAATCCCCGTGCCTTGCAGATCAGTGCATTTATGGACTACAACCCGCAGGGGTTCGGACTGATGCAACGGCACCGGGAACTTCGCGATTATCAGGATCTGGAAGCTGGCTATCACCGTCGTCCGTCAGCCTGGATCAGGCCGGTCGGCAACTGGGGAGAAGGTCACGTGGTCTTGACGGAAATCCCGACACCGTCTGAGTTCAATGACAATATTGTCGCCTACTGGCGACCGGCAACACCGCTGGTCCCGGGTGAGCCGTTTCGCTTCGCCTACCACATGAGCTGGCCGGATGAACGACCTCTGCCTCCAGAGTTTGGCCGGGTGGCGCGCAGCGCGTATGGCATCAAGCTGGCCGAGCCCTATCCACAGATGGTCATTGATTACAGCGATATGCCTGCCGGCATCCATGTAGATGACATCGTTTTCAACGTCAGCCTCAGCAGAGGCCGCGTCATCGAAACTGTGGCACAGGCCAATCATCTCAATGGCGTCCGGGTCGTGCTGACGTTCGACCCACAAGGTTCACAACTGAGCGAACTCAGTATACGACCCACTTACCAAGGAGAGGCAATTGGCGAAACCTGGCTTTACCGATGGACCAACGGCTGAGAGGGAATCTCCTGGTCACACGGGTAGCGCCCGCCTGGCGCTTCCCCCCGAACAGCCCCTGGCAATGCCCCGTCAGAGCATGCATGCGGCAAAAATCAGGCTGCGAAGCCCTTGGTCGTTGGCGCGTGGCTGGACCTGGCTGGTCCGGCTGGCGCTCTTCTCTCTGACCCTGGCCGTTGCGCAATACGGCGTGCGCGAAATGCACGATGTCATGGCTGGAAGCATCACCGTCCTGCAGTGGATTTTCCTGGTATTGTTTGCGATAAACTTTACCTGGATCAGTTTCGCCGGCTGTCAGGCATTGCTGGGCTTTGTAAAGATCCTCGGCCGTGATCTCATCGGGCGGCGCCGCATTCATGACAATTTGCCTGGCATTCGCACGGCGGTGCTGGTGCCAGTTTACAATGAAGACCCCGTACGGGTTTCTGCAGCTATTGATGCCATGGCGCAAGGGCTGGGCAGTCAAGCGCCAGGTAACTTTCATTTTTTCATCCTCAGTGACAGCAACGATCCGGGCGCCTGGATAAACGAAGAGCGGGTTTTCAGCAGACTGGTGACCGAGCGAGACGATCACTGCCCGGTATACTACCGGCACCGCCGGGATAACAGGGAACGCAAGGCTGGCAATATTGCCGACTGGGTACAACGCTGGGGAGGTGGCTACCAGGCCATGCTGGTGCTGGATGCCGACAGTATCATGAGCCCGGCAACCATGGTCGAGATGGCGCGCCGGCTGGAAGCCGAACCGGGCCTGGGATTACTGCAGACATTGCCATCAATCGTTTGGGGCAACACACTTTACGCCAGACTCCAGCAGTTCGCCAATCGCCTTTACGGGCCGGTATTTGGCAACGGACTGTCCGTCTGGCATGGCGAAGGCAGTAACTTCTGGGGCCATAACGCCATCATCCGCACCAGAGCATTCGCAGATGCCGCGCATCTGCCCGTGCTCAAGGGCAAGGCACCGTTTGGCGGCCATGTCATCAGTCACGACTTCATTGAGGCGGCGCTGTTGCGACGGGCAGGCTGGAGCGTGCGACTGGACAGCGACCTGGACGAAAGTTTCGAGGAACCACCGCCTTCGATTACTGACGTCCTGGTCCGTGATCGTCGCTGGTGCCAGGGCAATCTGCAGCACTCGCGGTTTCTGTTTGCCCAGGGACTGGCTTTTACCAACCGCCTGCATATTCTGTCCGGCATCATGGCCTATATCAGCGCGGTATTCTGGCTGATGCTGCTGACCACCGGCCTGGCGCTGGCCATTCAGGCAGACCTGACCCGCCCGGAGTACTTCAGGCAACCTTCGCTGTTCCCGACCTGGCCGGTATTCGACTCAGCGCGAGCCATTGAACTGTTCATACTGTCCATGGCCATCGTATTGCTGCCCAAGGTCCTTGGCTGGCTGACTGCCATGATCAACCTGCGTCGCTGTTTCCGTTATGGCGGCCCGATCCTGGTGACCCTGAGTGTGGTCATCGAAATACTCCTGTCGGCGCTGGTCGCCCCGGTCATGATGCTGGCGCAGAGCCGCATGGTCTGGGAAATCTTTACCGGCGGGGACAGTGGCTGGAAACCACAACGGCGTGACGATGGATCGATTACCCTGAAAGACGCCATGCGCAAGCACAGATGGCACATGATCACAGGTTTTGCGGCATCCGGTCTGACGTGGTATCTGCACCACGATCTGTTTCTGTGGACCCTGCCGGTCACCGCCGGGCTGATGTTATCAGCGCTGCTGTCATGGGTCAGCGGTAAACGCGGCCCGGGACAGTTCCTGCGCGCACTGGGCGTTTTACGGACGCCGGAAGAGCGCCACCCGCCGCAGATTCTGGCAGTCGTCAAAGAACGCCTTGACAATGCCTGCCCGCGGACTGGCGGCCGGCCTGACTCCCCAATCACCACGCTGCGGAGCGACACCCGTTTGTGCGATTGGCACTGCGCGCAGTTATCTGACGTCGCCGAGCACCACGAGGACTTTGACCCGAATCTTGTGCTGGCACGCGCAAAGGCCAGACGCTCAGCAACAGTGCCCGCACTTGAGCAATGGCTGACCAGACCCGAACTCATGGCTTTCATGCACAGTCCGGCGCTTATCCGAAGTGTCGACCCGGAAAACCCGGTTGCCTTTATTCAGCAAAAATAACAGTTAACAACCACTGCTCAGGTCTATACAATCGTGCCGCGATGCCTGCTGTGCGCCCTGCTTTCCGTCAAGTCTGGCCATGAAAAATCTGAAGCATCCCGTATTCTGTAACACAAAGACAACACGACAATCCTGGGGGGAATGCCAATGAATCTGGCTGGCGTGACTATCATCGTCTATCTGGCACTTATCGCGCTGGTAAGTGTCTATCTGACCAACCGCAACAAGAATTCGGCTGACTGGGCCATTGGCGGCGGCGGCATGGGCCTGTGGCTGATTGCTGCCGGTATTGCCGGCACCCGGATCGGCGGCGCCGGCACCTACGGTGTCGCAGGCGACACCATGAACACCGGCGTCTGGAATATGTGGTACGGCGTCAACTCGTTTCTGGCGCTGGCCCTGGTGGGCCTGCTGTTTGCGGTGCCCTACCGTCGTTTGCGCCTGACAACGATCAGTGAGCTGTTCGTCAAACGTCACAACAGTTCACGCAATGGCTGGCTGACCAGCCTGTGTGTGCAGACCGAGTACCTGATCATCAATATTCTGGAACCACTGCTGGTGGGCATCATCATCAGTGCCGTGTTTGGCATCAACCGCGAAGTGGCTATCATGCTGGGCGCCGTGATCATCATCATGTCGACCACGTTTTCAGGCCTTCGCGGCGCATCAGCAACCAATGTCATTCACGTGCTGGTGGTCATGTTCGGGCTCGGCGCAGTGGCCATCATTGCCGGCAATGAGCTTGGTGGCATCAGCGGCATCAGGGAAAAAGTGGATGTAGCCCTGCTGGGTTCTGACATCGAACCCGCCAGCTGGTGGAGCTTTGTCGGTCTGGGCTGGTTCCCCATTATTGCCATGTTTTTCTCAGCGGTTATCCACACACCGGCTGCATCCGTCTATGTCAACTATTCCAGTTCCGCCCGTTCAGAAAACCTGTTGATTCCGGCCTTTCTGATTGCCGGCGTGCTGGCAGCGATCATGCCGATACTGGCCTCGATCATCGGCATAGAAGCGGTCGCCCGTTATGGCACAGAGAGCGGCATCAGCAGTTATGCAACCATTACCCAGATTGCCACCGATACCGGCCCGATTATCGGCGGCATCGCCATCGCTGCGGTACTGGCGGCCCTGATTTCCTCCGGTGGCCCCATCCTGCTGTCCAGCGCTACGCTGTTTGTCAATGACTGGATTCCCGGTTCGGCAGACTTCGAGCCGGCACGCAAACTGAAGACCTATCGTATCACCAGCGTCATTTACGGCCTGTTTGCTGGCGTGCTGGCGTGCCTGCTACCCATAACCTCCGTGCTGCAATTGTTACTGTTGGGCTTCGCCATGGTGGTGCCGCCAGCGCTCGCCATCGGCTTCATCTTCTACTGGCGCAAAACGACCGAGCAAGGGGTGTTCTGGGGAATAGCGCTGGGGTATGGTCTGGGCCTGCTGGCCTGGGCGATAAACACCCTGTTCCTGCACCTTGAGAACGACGTCGCCGCCTACTTCACGACGCTCGTGCCACTGGTGGTCATCCCGGTTGTATCGCTACTGACACAAAGCCCGGAGAATCAGGGCGAGAAATGTGAGAGCTTTTACCGGCAACTGAAAACACCCCTGTCATGATGACAGGTGACCCGGGGGCGTCACGCACTTCCCCGGGTTACTCAGAACACTCAGGGGCCGATTCTTTCCAGTTTTTCACCTCGTGCCACGCTGACGCCGTTGCGACCGGTATGCTTGCTCAGATACATCGCCCGATCGGCGCGCACCACCATCGCGTCCGGCGATGCGTCCTGGGCTTCCCTGCCAGCAACGCCAAGACTGACAGTCACCGAAAAACGCGCGCCACTGACATCTGTGTAAAGAAGTTCCGACAGTGCCCTGTGCACTTTGCCGGCGACGTCGATGGCCTGTTCCAGCGACGTCTCCGGCAGCAGCAGGGCAAACTCCTCACCGCCGTGACGGGCCGGCAGGTCCGCGGGCCGGGTAACCTCCCGGAGTTTGCGGGATGCCTGCCGTAACACCTCATCGCCCGTTTGATGGCCGTAATGATCATTGACCTCTTTAAAGCAATCGAAATCGAACAGCACAATGGATAAGGGCCGCTGGTAGCGCTCCGACCTTGCCCATTCCTGACTCAACACATCATACAGCCGACGCCGGTTTGCCAATTCGGTCAGGTCGTCGGTGTTGGCAATCGTGCGCAACTGTTCATTCAGTGCCCGCATTTCTTCTTCGGCTACCATCAATTTGCGCTGGCCATCACGCTCCTGGGTGACATCACGAAGCAGAATGACCTGCCCCGTTCTGGCATGACTCTGGGTAGTGACGTCTGAAACCCTGACATTGAGACAGCGTCCGTCAGCCAGGGTAATATCCGACTGCGCACTGCCGGGCCACTTCAGTTTTTCCGCCAGCATGCCTGGCAGTGCCTTACCTATGTAAATGCGTTTATCGCCCAGCATGTCCCGCGCGACGGGATTGGAATCAACAATATTGCCAACATTGTCGATGACAATGACACCATCGCTGATATTGTCCATGGTCAGGCGCCGCGCCACCGGCGCGGCCGAGAACAGTCGTCGGCGGGTGGCCAGCAGCATCAGGGCGGCGGCCAGCACGAACCCTATCGGCGTGGGGTCAATCGGCAGGTACCGCCCGCCTGTGACGAACGGCAAGTTGATGGCCACGACTATCAGTGGCGCCATGACGGCTGCGACCAGCTGCATGCGATACAGGGGAGCCAGACCGATGCGCATGCAGATGAGTAAGGTGCCTGCCAATACTGCCATATAGGACCAGGCAAGATTGACACGAAACCAGGGTCCATAATCAATCAGCAGACCAGGCGCATTGGGAATGAGCTCAAAACGCTGCCATAACAGGCCATGGAATTCATTGGTAATCGCCATGACCACGGTCATCACCGGGAAGATCCATAACAAGGCAGACCATCGAGACAGGAACGCGTGGCGTCCGCTGTAGGACAGGGCAATGGCGAGCCAAAGCACAGGCACTGTGGCGATACCGATGTACTGCAACTGGGCAAACAGGTAACGATAATCGAGGTTCTGCCACAGCATGCCCGCCCACTGCATGGCACACCACCAGGCCACAGCGACAGAGAACGCCGCCACGTAGGCACCGGTGGGCGCTGGAATGCGCCGCACAGCGTACACCAACATATAGAGTGAAATGCAGGTTCCCAGAAAGGAAGGAATGGCCCACAACAGCATGCAAAAATCCTGAGAAGGACGCCCATCGTCCGAAACCGCCGCAAGCATACCGTGCCGGTGTACCCGCAGCAACATCAAACCGGCATACAACTTCATCGGCATACAACGTCACCGGCATACAACGTCACCGGCACAGCAATTGTCGGGGCTGTGTGAAAGTTGACGTTATCAATGTCACACAGTACTCTGACCCGATTGTGAGGCGCGGGAGCCGATATGATCAATCTGACGATGCAATGTGGTCTGCCGTCATGACTGGCTCATTGCGGGATGTGACCGCTTGACGCCAACTGCCCCTCGCCTGCCCGCCGACGTGATAGCACGCTTTCAGACGCCAGCCGTTCGCCATCTGGCCTGGCTCTGCCAGACGTCTCAGCTCATCAACAGCCCGCTCAGCTTCCGGCCCGAGCACTGGTTGCCGGACGACCTGCTGAAAACCCTTGAACATTGGGATGAACACCCGGAGACCGGACCGGACGTGTTATGTGAGACGCCGCACTACCGGCTGGGTCTGTACACGGAGCAGCTCTATGATTGCCTGTTGCGCGACCTGCTGGGCTGGACCGTCGTCGCCAGAAACCTGCCCATCCGTGCCCACGGTAAAACCCTGGGGGAGCTCGACTTTGTTGTCCGCAACCCTCACACCGGTAACAATGAGCACCATGAAATTGCAGTAAAATTTTATCTGGGATACCGGCACCGTAACGCCGCTGGCATTCGCTGGTACGGCCCCAACGCGCGCGACCGGCTTGACCTCAAATCCGAACGCATGCTGCACCTGCAAAGTCAGCGCTGTCGGCTGCCGGAGACTCTCGATACGCTGGCTGCTGCAGGCATCGAAGCACCATCTGTGAGCCGCGTATTTATGCCCGGCTATCTATTCTACCCTGTTGACGCCGCGTTGCCGGCACCGGCAACAGCAGACGCCAGTCATCTGCGCGGACACTGGTTGTCACTGACTGATGCGGGCAATCGCCAGGATACGACAAACTGGGTGGTGTTGCGCAAGCCTCACTGGCTGGGCCCCTGGTCGCAGGTACAGGCGCCCGAGGTAAATGCCGTGCAATCAGTCTTTCGGGAAATCGCAACCAGTGACACCCCGAGGCTGATGGCAACATTGGCATTTGATCGTGCGGCAGGTTTGTGGCGGGAAGTTGACCGCTGTTTTGTGGTGCCTGACAGTTGGCCTGGATGCTAGTGGCTAAGAACCATCCAGCACGACGCGAAGCGTCTGCCCAATTTGCAGGAAGTCACCGGCCAGATCATTCTGGCGGCGCAAAACATCAACACTGGTTTCGTACCGACTGGCGATGCGCCAAAGCGTCTCGCCCCGCTGCACTTTATGAGTCACTTCGCGCATCGCCGGCGCCGCATTGGCACTGGCAACAGTTGCTGCGGACGATCGACCCGAGTCGGCCGGCACCGACAACCGCTGGCCGATATGAATCAGATCACTGCGCAGACCATTGGCGACCCGCAGCTGCGCAACGGTGGTATTCATGCGGGCTGCGACCGCTGTCAGAGTATCGCCACGCCGCACCGTATATTCCCGGCTCTCGCCGGTCATGGCCGCCAGATATTGGGTGTAGTTTTCCGGAAACACAGCAACATGATAGTGCGGCGGCCTGCGCTCGCGGGTGACATCCAGTACGTAGTTTCTCTCCAGCGACAGCAGCGTGCTTTCCAGCCAGGCACGGCACCGGCCATTGGACGGTATACGCAGATCCACCGCCATGCCGGCCGGGTGTACCGACTCATCGGACGCATTGGCGGGCTGACGGGCAATCGGCCGGGTCAGGCTGGTCACGGTGAGCTTTTCTCCACAGGCATTGAAGTACTGTGCGCTCAGTCGTTCGACCAGGGTTCGCACAGCCGGGCGCGCATAGGGATAGGATACATTGTGCAGGACCATGGTTCTGCTGGGGTTTACCCGCACCAGCTCCCCTGAGTCAACCAGTTGGGCGACCTGACTGGACGTCTGCACGAATGTATAGCCATGCGTGACGGCATGCTGGTTCTGCTGAGTAATGGACTCCCGCGATCCGCGCATGGTCTGTGCATGCGCGGCATTGACCGCGGCAATCAGGAGTATTGCTACGAGTGCTGGTGTCAGGTTCCGCATACCGTCTGCCCCACTGGTTGTCATCATTATTTTTCGACTGCTGATGCATTCTCACGTTAATTATTGAGTTTGTCCAGCACCAACATGATTTTGTTAACAAATATTTTCATTTTTTGCAAATTCGGCGGCACACGGCAAGCAGACCGCATGACAGATATGACTCGCGTCGGTACCCGCGCATCGATCAAAATCATGGTCACGCCGTGCCCTTTGAGCCCAGGATGGTGGTAAGGTAAGCCATACACAGGAGGATCACCATGAATCGTCAGCCCAGAACGCTTGTTGTTGCCCTATTAACGCTGGTCCTGAGCCCGTTTGCAGGCGCTCAGCATTCAGGTCAGAGCTCGCCACCTGCCAGCCAGGTCGGCAGTGACAACGTAGATTTCCGGACGTCCTGCGCAGCATCGACGGCCGACGACTTCAACCGTGCCGTGGCGCTGATGCACTCTTTCTGGTTTGCGGAAGCCATTGATGCGTTTAATGAAGTACTGACCGAGGACAGCAACTGCGCGATGGCACACTGGGGCATCGCGCTCAGCCACTGGGGCAATCCCTTCGCGGGTCAGCGCAACGCCCGTCAGCTTGAGCGCGGCCAGGCCGCGGTGCAACTGGCACAACAGACAGGCTCGCCGACAGCCCGAGAGGCGCTGTACATTGCTGCGGTCGGACAACTGTTTGCTGACGGCCAGTCCGACACCCAGTATCAGCGCACGGTAGCCTATGAGAATACCATGCAAACGCTGACTGATCGCTACCCCGACGATCGCGAAGGCCAGATATTTTACGCCCTGGCCATCAACCAGAACGCGCAGGCCAGTGATAAGACCTATGCCCGGCAGTTGCAGGCTGCCGCCATTCTGGAGCCCTTGTTTGAGGCGCACCCGGCGCACCCCGGACTTGCCCACTACATCATTCATGCCTATGATCACCCGCCTCTGGCAGAGCGGGCGCTGCAGGCCGCCGAGGTCTATGCATCGCTGGCGCCCGACGCCCCGCATGCTTTGCATATGCCGTCACACACCTTCACTCGGGTAGGCAGGTGGCAGGCATCCGTGGATACCAACCTGCGCGCTGCGCAAGCCGCCCGCAGTGACAATGATGCTGGCTCCGAACTGCATGCACTGGACTATCAAATCTATGCCTATCTGCAGATGGGCCGCGACCAGGCAGCGTCTGCGGTTGTGGAGCGTGCCCTGTCGCTGACCGAGCAGATCAACATCACCGCCGTTGGCGCAACCCAGGCCGGCGCATTTGCCATCGCCGCCATTCCGGCACGCTACGCGCTGGAGCGCGAGGATTTTGCCATGGCAGCCAGCCTCGCTGTCCGTCCGGCAGAGTCCACTCCCCACACGCAGGCCATGACCCATTTCGCACGAGCACTCGGTGCGGCACGGAACGGCGACCCGGAAGCCGCACAAACAGACCTCGACATGCTGGCGGTGCTGATGGAGCGCGCAGACACCCACAGTGATGCCTACTGGCATGAGCAGATAGACATTCAACGGCAGGTCGCGCAGGCCTGGGTAACCTTTGCCCGGGGGGATCGGGACCATGCCATCGCGCAACTGCGTGCAGCCGCACAAGCCGAGGACGGTACCGACAAGTCCGCGGTTTCGCCCGGACCTTTGGCACCCGCGCGGGAGCTGCTGGGCATGATGTTACTGGCGGCGGACCAGCCGGCGCTGGCCCTGGTCGAATTCCAGACCACCATGCAGAAAGAACCTAACCGTTTCCTGGCACTCAAGGGCGCGGCACAGGCAGCCGATGCCGCTGGCGATACGGAGGCAGCGCGCGGCTACTACCGAAACCTGCTGCAAGTGGCTGCCACTGCCGATTCAGACCGCCCGGCACTGACGCGGGCCCGAGCCTATCTGGTCAACTAGCTGAATGAATGCCGGACATAGAGTGGAGATGTTGTGCGATCACGCCAATTATTGGTTTCGGAAACCAGACGCCAACCAAAGCATGTCAATTAAACTTTATTTATCAATAACTTAAAAACTGGCACAAACACTGCTTGATTATCTGCACTGAGAGCGTCAATTCGACGGTCTTATTGTCTAACCGGAATCTTCAGGAGCGTCACTGTGCAGTTACCCACACCCCATTTTAGTCCGCTGCCGCTGTATGCCAAGGTCATTGCCCTTGTCGTCATTGCCGGCTTTGTACTGATCGGCATTATCGGGCTTGTCCTGCCCATCATCCCGGGCGTACTTTTCCTGTTTCTGGCCGCACTGCTGTTAACCCGGGTTTCGCGTCGCGCCTCTGTTTATGCGCATAACCACCCGTGGTTCCGCAAGCAGTTGCAATCCTGGCGTGCCAGTGCCGGACTGTCTTGGGGGCAGCGGGCACGGCTGTCCTTCTGGGTTGCAGCGAAGGCGCTTGTTCAGGGCATGGGCGCGGCAGTCAATCGTGTCGGTAGAGCACGGCGCCGCTGAGTTGAGGCACACAGTTCATAACAGAGGCTTTCGGATACGCACGAGAACGGCGCCGCGGTTTTCTTCAAGGTAGTCCAGAATCGTGGCCTTGCTGTGCATGAAGTGAAGCTCACCCAGGACAGCATCCCTGATCAGCCCCCCGCCCACAATAAGTCGTACATTTTCTGCGTGGCTTTGCCGCCAGCTACGGTCAAGTGCGTCATGGAATTTCATCAGCGCCTGCGACACGGTTTCGCGTTGGTGAGCGATATCAACTGTCCGGGTGGAACCATCACTCTGACTCCACAACGGACTGTCACACTTGGCACAAAACGGTTCGAGATGACGATCCGCAATCGCCCCGGTTGGCTGCGCGTGCAGCAGGCCGCAATAAAGACATTCTCGGGCTTTTGACTTCACAGGCAACTCATGCGCGGGTTTCGATAATCCGGATCCAGTGCCCGGGGACGCCAAGCTGGCTGGCGGCAAGCTTGATGCACACCAGCAGTGGTACCGCCAGCAAGACACCCACGACCCCCCACAGCCAGGCCCAAATAATCAGCCAGATCATCAGCACCAGCGGATTGAGACGCATGTGCTTGCCCAGCACGGTGGGTGTTACAAACTGCGCTTCGACGCCATTAATCACAAAGTACACCAGCGCCGGCACTACTGCGAACGCCACGAAACCATATTGTGCCAGCCCTGCCAGCGACAACAGACTCAAACCAATAAACATGCCGACGTAGGGTGCGAAATTAAGCAGGCCGACCAGCACTCCCCAGAGCAGCGCATCCTCGACGCCAATCAACCAGAGCGCAGCTGCCGTGCTTAGCCCCAGCAAGGCATTGATGACACTGACAGTCAGGATGTAGCGCGACAGCTCGCGTTCAATGGTGTCAATCAGGCCGTGTGCACTGTCTTTGTCTGATACCTGCGGCATATACCGAATGGCCGAATCAAACAGCCGCGCACCGAAAACCAGCAGGAAGATGGTCAGTGTCAGGCAGGTCACCAGCTGTGCCAGAAATATCGGGGTCGCGGCAAGCATATAGACCATGAGTTCGACTCCCCCCTGGGTAATACGTTCGGTGACCGCATTATTGTCGCCTGTCAGCTCTTGCGCAGCCTCCTCGCTGCCTCCAAACAGGCGGGAAAAAAATGCTCGCGACGGATCTTCCTGTTCCTCTTCCGGCGACATACTCCAGGCAGAGGTCATGGTATCGATCTGTTGCGTGAACGTTGCCGACAGCTCGGGTAAACGTTGCGCCCATTTTTGTATCGGGCCTGCCAATTCCATGCCCAGCAAGGTAAACGGTACCGCTATCGCGCACAGCAACAAAATGGCCGACACGGCACGGGGGACATGATAGCGCCGAAAAAAATTGACGGCGGGAATAAGCAGCAGCGTCAGCAGCAGAGCCACCACGATCGGTACCAGCAGGGTCTTGGCAAAATACAGGGTATACAGCAGGGCAAGTGCCAGCAGACCCTGCAGTATTCGAGTCACCAACCTGACGGGCAATACTGGCTGACGGGTATCCTGATCATCCTGTTGCGGGTTCATCCCTGTCCTACTCACCTTTCCTACTCACCTTTTTTCCTGCTCAAATGTTGTTGACCCGTGACTATCCGAACTTCAAAAACCGCGCGACGACCGGTTGCAGCCGGCTTGCGGCCAGCACCGTCGACAACAGGGCCGATATCGTCGTCCGGCCCGTGGCACTGCCTGCGATGCAGCCAGCGGTAAAACCGCATACGGGAATGATCCAGCCCCGATGACGCCGAAAAGTGCTGATCGGACGCCGGCCAAGTTGCTGGCTACGCAACTGCTCCCGCTCGACAGCCCGGGCCGCGGCAATGACCCTGAGGACCAGATCTTCACGGGCCATGTTTAATGTCCTCGACAATTTCGTCCAGATACCGCCGGGTCATGGGCAACGTCAGGCTACGACTGTATTTTTTCAACAGCAGCGCTATCGTCATTGTTGCACCTGCCTGTATCGCAAAAAAAGTGAACAATCCGGCACCGGCCATGCCGCTCTGGCTAAACACCAACCAGGAGACAAAAACCGACAGGCCCAACCAGGTAAAAACAAGTATGGGAAGCATCAGCAGCGAAAGCAGCAGCAGACGGCGCAGGTCGCCACTGGCAAGCCGAATCTCAGCCGTTGCCAGTGTCGACAGCGCACCGCCCAGCACGCCAAGCTGTCGCAACCAGCTCAGCCATGCACTGAGTTCGTCCTGCGCACTGCCGCCCGCCTTGTTTGTGTCAGGCATGACCGGCGGCTCGCGTTGTTCTTCGCTCATCTCGCGTGCTTCAGTTTTTGGAGAAGATCTTCGACAGAACATACCCACCAATAAACGCTATTGCCAGCGCCTGCGCGGGTTTCTCTTTGGCATACTCGATGGCCGTGCGGGTCATGTCATCGGCCTTGTCTTTGCCCTTGACCAGTTGATCCAGCGCTTCCGCCTTGACATCGAGACCGGCTATTTCTGCGGCGTGGCGAAAATGCTCTTTTGCCTCAAGCAACTTGTCCAGCGCCTCGCGAGCGGCCTCTCTGCTTGCTTCCAGTTCTGCTTCTGATCCCTGTTTCTTTGCAGTTGCCATATCCATTCTCCTGTTGCGGTGAGTCTAACAGTATTGCACTCAATGCCTGTCTTATACTAAAGAAACTCACCTGTACTGGCAAATACCCGACCTCCCGGCAACGCTGAAACACCGGTGCCGCCCCCAAACCTCCTCAAAGCAGGTTCGTCACGATAATCGCCATCAGGACGCCGGCCAGACAGTAGCCCAGGAGCGCGAGCAGGCCGTCACGGGTAATCAATGCCAGGCCAAACAATGTCCAGATAAGACCGGCGCCATTGGCGCTGAACGGGACGAATTCCATGGCCGGCGTCAGAAACGCGGTAGCACCACAGGCCAGCGCCACGGCGTATCGTGACGGTCCCCGTACCAGCATGGCCAAACGTGGCTTCAGCAACCTGTCAACAAAGCCTGATGGTTTCCTTAAAGCATTCACCGCCTTGCGCATTTTGGCGGCGGAGGCCGATCGCGACAGCAACCACCCGGGCAACCAGAGATGTTCTTCGCGTAACGCCAACTGCCCGACGGTCAGCAGGACGATAAGGCCCATGACGGTAGGTACGCCCGGCACATCACCCACGATCGGCGCGAGCGTGACCAGGCCTGCCAACAACACCACCGGACCGAACGACCGTCGACCAATGGTATCCAGCACATCTCCCACCGTCACCGCGCCATCGCCGGACGCGACATCACACAACAGATCGAGCATGGCTTCCAGATTGGCAGGCGATTGTGGCTCCGGGTTGTTGTGATGGCTGCCCTGTTGCTCATCTCCGCTCATTTCACCTCCTGTGCGACCCACGCCGTAGACATGTGCGGAATCGCGAACCTGGAAAGGTCACATGGCACTTTTAGATATTGTTCAATTGCTGCAGCAAATCGTCAATCTGTCGTTGCAGCGAAGAATCGTCACCGGCATGACTGAGTGCCCTGGCCGCCAGCCCCCGGGCGTCAGCATAGCGCTGTTGCTGGTAGCGGATACGTGCCAGCCGATACCAGATCGTGGCATCTCGCGGGCTGATTCTCAAAGCACGTTCACTGATCGCCGCGGCGCGCTCCAGATCACCCGCCGCGATGGCGGCATCAACCGAGGTCAGCAGTGTTGCAGATGCAGTCGCTGGTGCAGTTGCCGGTTGCCGCGCCGAGGGCGCTGAACGCGCGGGCGGCGGTGGTGGACCGACCATCCCGGCAGCCTGCCCATGGGTGTCACCGCGGTCCGGCTGGCTGACCTCAACGGGCGCCGGCTGCCGATTTGCCGGGACATAACTGGCGCAGGCAGGCAGCAGGATCACCGTGGTCAACAACAGCACGCGCAAGGTCATGGATTCGGGCTCCGGAAGCGATCAAATACTCTGTTCAATAACGACTCATTCTGCAGACATTCGGTGACCGCAGCGGGCAACTGTCCTTCACGGAACGGCAGCAATCGGGTGGCCTGGCAAGCCTCCGACGTCGGATGCAACGTCGCCTGCACGGGCACTTCCTCCCATACAATATCACCGGGAGCGCGCGTCTGTCTGGGCTGAATCGCCAACGCTTGCATGACCACTGCCCATACCTGCAATGCGCCGGTGGCGCCGCTCAGGCCCGTACTCCTGTTGTCATCATAACCCAGCCACACGACGCCGGTCAGATCATCACCGTAACCGGCGAACCAGCTGTCCCTGAAGTCATTGGTGGTGCCCGTCTTGCCCGCCAGTGGCAGGTTGTCAGCCAGTGCCCCGGCCACGCTGCGCGCGGTGCCATCGGAGAACACCCTTTGCAGCGATTGTTCGAGCAGAAACACCGAAGTAGCGTCCACGACCTGCTCGGTTTCGACGCCATACCGTTGCAGTCGATCACCCTCGCCTGTCGTCACCGCCTCGACAGACCGCAGCGGGGTGCGAAAACCATTGCTGGCCAGCGTCTGATAGAATCGCGCGACCTCCAGAGGCGCCATGTCTACCGCACCAAGCAGCAAGGACAGGTACGCTGGCACTTGCCGCGAGTGACCCAGCCGGTTGAGCATATCAACCACATTGTCGACACCTGTTTCCATGCCCAGGTTCACGGTTGCCAGATTCAGGGAGCGGGCCAGCGCATCATGCAGGTAGACATCACCGTAGGTCAGATTGTCATAGTTGCGCGGCGACCAGCGTTGCCCGTCCTCTGTGGTCAGCTCGACGGGGCGGTCGGACAACACTGACACCAGCGTATGGTTGCCCGACTCAAGCGCCGCCAGATAGACGGCGGGCTTGACCAGGGAGCCAATGGGCCGCACGGCGTCCAGGGCGCGATTGAAACCAACGGCACCGGGCCGCCGTGAACCGGCCAGCGCCCGCACCTCGCCGGTATTGCTATCAGTGATGACCATGGCTGCCTGTAATGGGGCACCATCATCCGCAGGGACTTCCACAGCAGCCACAGCTGGTGCCAGTGTGGCATCCATGGTCTGCTGCACGCGCAGGTCCAACGTGGTGAAAATTCGTAACCCTTCTGAACGCAGGGCGTCGGCATCGTAATCCCGTGCCAGGTCAGCCCGCACCAGATCCATGAACGCCGGATAAGCCCGGTTGCGTCTGGTAGGCCGCGGACTGATATGCAGTTCAGCCGTGCGGGCAGTTTCATACTCGGCTGCGGTGATATAACCCTGTGCGTGCATGCTCATCAGCACGGTGTTGCGCCGGTTGACAGCGCGCTCGGGGTTTCGCCTTGGATTGTAATAGGATGCACCACGGGGCAAGCCGGCCAGCAAGGCCAGTTCCGCCAGCGAAAGCTCTGCCAGCGGGCGTGCAAAATAATATTGTGCTGCGAGCGTAAAACCATGAATGGCACGATTGCCATCCTGCCCAAGAAAAACTTCGTTGAGGTAGGCGGCCAGGATGTCATCCTTGCTAAAATGCAGTTCCAGTGCCAAAGCCATGGCGGCTTCTTCGATTTTGCGCCGCAGCGTCCGATCCTGGGTCAGGTAAAGGTTCTTCACCAGCTGTTGCGTCAGTGTGCTGCCGCCCTGAGCAACTTCGCCCTGGCGCATATTGACCCAGAGGGCCCGCAGGATACCTTTGGGGTCCACACCCCAGTGCTGGTAAAACCGCTGATCCTCAACCGCGATGATAGCGTGCACCAGCGACGCGGGCACACTCCCCAGCGATACCGGCAGCCGGTCCTCCCCGGTGTCAGGATTAATCTGGGCGATTTCCACTGGCTCCAGCCTGACCAGTGGCAACTCGCCGGCGGGTGCCGGGCCCGCCGCACTGACTTGCCTGATTTGCTGTTCTTCAAAGTCCAGCTGCGCATGAACGCTGGGCTCTCGCCCATCCCAGAACTGGAAACCGCGGGTCTGCAAGCGCAGCTGTTGTGCCTGCACCTGATATTCACCGGGTCCGGATACGTTATCAACCTGTCGATAACCCAGTTGTTGCAGGTAATCGGTCAGGTCGCTGATGGCGAGCTGGGCGCCCGTGTAGAGTTCTGCGGGCCGGGCATAGATACGCGCCGGCAGCGCCCACTGCAGGGCATGGAAATCGCGGCGCACCTGATAATCTATCCAGACCAGCCAGACAAGCATCATGGCAACGCCCAGCCCCAGCACCCAGGTCAATCGACGACGCCAGGACTGCCTGCTGTGGTCACGCTTTACTTCCGGCTTTGTCATAGCGACGCATTATGACATTTTCAGGCGAGCCCCCGCCATGGTCTGCTCAATGATGTCAGGCATCCAGTATGTCGCGCACTTTGCGCGCCAGATCAGCAGTGCGAAACGGTTTGCTGAGCAGATTGACGCCAGGGTCCAGCCGGCCGTGATGCACTATGGCATTCTCCGCATACCCTGACATGAACAGCAGCTTCATCTGTGGATCGATTCTGGCTGCCTCAGTCGCTACCTCCTTGCCGGATATACCGCCAGCCAGCACCACATCCGTTAACAGCAGGGCGAACGGTCGGGACTGTCTGAGCGCTTCCCGGAGCGCATCAAGGGCCTGTTCGCCATCACCAAAGTCGCTGACCTGGTACCCCAGGCGACGCAAACTGGCGACTGCGTAGCGCCGTACCAGCTCATCGTCTTCAACCAGCAGAATACGCTCATCGCCGCCTGTGACAGGCGAGGCTATTGAACCCGCCTGATACTGACTGTTTGCGTCTTCGTTGGCTCTCGGCAGGTAAAGCCTGATTGTTGTGCCATCGCCGGGCTTGCTGTCTATTTTTACCTGCCCCCCCGACTGATGGGCAAAGCCATAGACCATCGCCAGTCCCAATCCAGACCCTTTGCCTTCCTCTTTGGTCGTGAAAAATGGATCAAATGCCTGCGCCGCAACCTCTGCCGACATTCCACAACCGGAATCGGAGACGGCAATCATGATGTAGTTGCCCGCCGTCATGTTCTGGTCTTCGGCATCGTCCTGTTGCAGCGTGGCATTGCCGGTTTCGATGGTCAGTTTCCCGCCGGCTGGCATGGCATCTCGCGCATTGAGCGCCAGGTTAAGAATGGCATTCTGCAGCTCATGAGGATCAACAATCGCCGGCCACAAGTCCTTCCCACAGTCCAGTTCGATATTGATATCCTCACCCACCGTGCGCAGCAGCAGTTGTTTGGCCTCGGTGACCAGCGCATTAACGTCAGTGTGCTGCGGATTGAGCGGCTGGCGCCGGGCGAAGGCCAGCAAGCGATGAGTGAGTTCGGCCGCGCGCTCGCCGGCAATACGGATGACGTCGGCGTGCCCCCTGACATCGTCAGGCGCCGACTGCAAATGCGTCATCAGCATATCAATATTGCCCAGAATGACCGTCAGCAGGTTGTTGAAGTCATGAGCAATACCACCCGTCAGTTGCCCAAGTGCATCCATTTTCTGGGCCTGGCGCAGTCGTTCTTCCATTTCCTTCTGGCGGGTAAAATCCTGTAAATATACCGTCATGCCATTTTTATGCGGATAGGCCTTGATCACAAACCACTTATTCAGCGGCCGGTAGAATCGCTCCATGGTCACCGCTTCACCCTTATCCCTGGCATCGCGGTAACGCTCATAGAAACCGGTTTCTGCCAGTTCGGGGAACTCCTCCCAGACCTTCCTGCCCAGCAGTTCACTGGACGGACGCTCCAGGACGCGCTCTGCTTCGGGATTGAGAAACGCAAAGCGCCACTGTCGATCCAGCGAAAAAACAGCATCGGAAATCGCGGAGAACACGGTGTCCACTTCCGCTTTCGCGGCACTGACATAAGCCTGGGCCCGCTGTTGGGTGCGCAAGGTCTGTTCCGCGAACTGTTGTTGACGTTGAACCAGGACGATGGTTGCCACGGAACTGCCTGCGAAGGTCATCATCATCAGCAGACCTATGCTCACTTTCGACAATAGCCGGTCCTGCCATTCTGCCAGCGCTTCACCTTCGGTAATATTGGCGTAAGCTATCAGGCTATCGTCCCAGGTGTAACTGTAGGCGGAGAGCCTGGGCAGCATGTCCGCTATCGCCAGATCAGTGACCCGCCCGCCGACCCCGGAATCCTGCACATCAAGAAACTGTGACGTTTGCGAAAGATCCAGGCCCATCAGCGAGGCATCAAACGGGCTGCGTGCGATCACTCTGCCCTCTGCCGACAAAAGGCCCAATGCGCTCTGGTCACCCGGGCGCAGCGCGTCATAAAAATCGACCAGATACGCCAGCGACATCGACGCTGCCGCTATACCGACAAAGCTGCCGTCCGGCGCCGAGATTCGGCGACTGACATTGACTATCCACTGCCCCTCTGCAAAGCCGACCGTGCCGAGCCTGGGCACGGCAACATACATGCCGCCCACGATACCGTCACGGTGCGCGGTAAATTCCGGGTATTGCGACAGGTCAACAGGTTCGGGATCGGGGGTGCGCGATGTGGCCAGCAACCGACCTTGCCGGTCGAGCACATAGAAGGCGTAGGTGTTGACAGCAGCGGCCTGGCGACCGGTCACCGCACGTTCCAGCAAAGACTGGTCAGGGCTTGCATCGCTTCCCATCTCGGCCACAGCGACCAATCCCAGATCAAGCGCCATCAGAGTTTGCTGCGTGTGCTCGGCCAGTGCTTCCGTGATGTTTTCCAGACTACGGTAGGTTGTTTCGATGACCTGGGCACGATCCGTCATCACACTGCGGGAAATAATTATCACCAACACCAGTGCTACCAGCACATTGGCCAGCAGAAATACTTTCTTCATTCTGACTCCGCGCAACCCGTTTATGCTTTTTTATCACAGGTGTATGACAATCTATCATGTATCAGCAGATTTCCGAAAGCATGGGTATCTGGTAGTCTTGCAACCCTACTTTTCGGTCCGGAGAGAACCGTGGATGCCATGCAACAACTTCTGGCCGAGACACTCAGCCAGACCATGCCCTTTGGCAGGTATAAAGGGCTGAAACTGATCGATCTGCCGGAACCCTATCTGGTCTGGTTTCACCGACAGGGCTTTCCGGACACCAGACTGGGGCGTCAGCTTGCGCTGATGTACGAGATAAAGCTCAATGGCCTGGAAGGCATGCTCCAAGGTCGGGGCAGCCGGGACGCCGGCAAGTACTGAGCAGGCAGGTCAGCTTAGCCTTTTCGGGGGTCGATTACCGACGTCGCACTGCGGTTCAAGCGCTGTCCATAGGGATACCGGATAACGACGTCAGCCAATGAAGTGGCCTCACCAAACAGATAGCCCTGCACGATGTTGCAGCCCAGGGAACGCAGGTAGTTGAACTGGAACATATGCTCCACGCCTTCGGCCACGATGTTCATCCGCAGCCCCTGTGCCATCGACACGATGGCGCTGACAATACAGGCATCCTCGGATTCGCTGTGCAGTTTTTGCACGAAACTGCGGTCAATTTTCAGGGTATTGATAGGGAATTTATGCAGATAGCTCAATGATGAAAAGCCGGTGCCAAAGTCATCAATTGCCAGATTGATACCGGCACGGGTCAATTGCAACAATTTTTCTACAATATCCTTTCTGTCGTTCAGCAGCAGACCTTCGGTTATTTCCAGTTGCAACCTCTGTGCAGGAAAGGCGGTTGCCTGCAGGGTATCAAAAATATGCTGAACAAAATCTTCCCGCTCAACCATCACCGGTGACAGGTTAATGGACAGGCTGAGCTCGGGATGCCCCTGCCGGTGCAGCGCACCGACGTGCAGGCACGCTTCCCGCATGGTCTGCCGGTCAATCTCAACAATTAGCCGGCTGTCCTCGGCGATCGGAATGAACTCGGCAGGTGACAATCGACCATAGCGCGGGTGGTTCCAGCGAATCAGCGCCTCTACTCCATAGAGATTGGTGTTTGCTGTGTCGACCAACGGCTGATAACAGATCTCCAGTTCATTGTGCTGGAGTGCTTTACGCAGATCCTGCTCCAGCGAGTGGCGCCGGGTGATGCTGCCATTCATCTCTGCGCTAAACAGAATGGAGCCATTCTTGCCACTGCTCTTGATGCGGTACATGGCAATATCGGCGTTTTTGATCAACGCGTCTATATCGTCACCGGCATCCGGATAAACGGCTATACCAATACTGGCACCAATGTAAATTTCATGCCCCGCTATGTCGAACGGACTCTTGATCGACTCCAGCATTTTTTCGGCCACCTGCATGGCAGTGAATTCGCTTTTAATATCCGGCAAGAGCAGCGTGAATTCGTCGCCACCAAATCGGGACAACGTGTCACCTTTTCTCACGCATGACAGCAGGCGCTGACTGACGGACTGCAATAAACGGTCGCCCATGGTGTGGCCCAGCGAGTCGTTTATCACCTTGAAACGATCCAGGTCAATAAACATCACTGCCAGCTTTTCCTGATTGCGGTGTGCCTGGGTAATCGCCACACTCAACCGGTCTTTGAACAGCGAACGATTCGGTAAACGGGTCAGAATGTCATGGTATGCCTGAAAATTGATAAACTCTTCGGCTTCAATCTGTTCACTGATATCCCGCGCCGTCCCATAAATCTCATATCGCTGGCGGGCATCAGCACCCAGCGCATCGTCATCACCAATAGTCGACATGGTCAGTTCAAAATGCCGTTTCCGCGATTCGCCGGCAGGTGTTGGGCGGCTGATCAATGCCATATTGATGGCACGCTCGCTGTCATTCGACGTATGGGCATGCTCAAAAAAATACCGGGCTTTTTCCTGGTCTTCTGCCTCGACGATACGGGTGACATGCTGGCCCAGCAGATCGCTGCGCCGATAACCGAGCAGGGTTTCCACTTTACTATTTATAAAACTGAAGCAACCCTGCTGATCGAGAATGAAAATGATGTCCGGGGAATTATTGACCAGAAACCGGTGCAGCCGCTCCGATCGGGTCAGTCGCCGCTGCATTTCAACGTGGCTGTCTTCCAGCCTTTTTTTGCGGACCGCGTTGCTGACAGTTGTCATTAACTCATCAGCGACATAAGGCTTTTTGATATAGTCATGGGCGCCCTGCCGCAGCGCCCGGCTGACATGATCAACCGCACTCTCACCACTGACCACAATCGCCAGGGCATTGACGCCCGCCGACCGCATGAACTGAAGCACCTGATGGCCATCAACTTCCGGCATGGCCAGGTCGAGCAACACGACATCATAACTTGCCGATTTCAGACGGTTAATGGCGGCCTGGCCACCAAACACCAGGTCGACGGCATAACCACGCAATACCAACAGCTTCTGCAGACTTTCTGCCAGTCTCTGGTCGTCATCAACAACCAGCACGCGGCCTGGCAGCTCCTCTGCGGCGCTGTCGCCGCTGTCATGCAGGTGATGCTCGGGTTTTAGCACGGCGCTCAAATCAGCTCTCCCGCGCACGATCTGCCTGGATGGCAGGGAACAGCAGCCGGAACTGGGTGCCATCGTCACCACTGCTACAGACAATCTGGGCCTTCATGGCGTCCATCAGTTTTTTCACCACGCTCAGCCCCAGACCGGCGTGTGTCTGACCTTTGCTGGTGACACCGGGTGTAAAGAGCCGGGACAAAACCTGTTCGGGAAGCCCAGCCCCGGTATCTTCCACAGTCAACGCAAGATGGGCGCGACCGTTAACCATGACTTTCCCACGTGAGCGCAAGGTCAGGGTGCCACCGGCAGGCATGGCTTCAATTGCGTTCTTGATGAGGTTGGTCAGCACCTGTTTCAACTCGGCCTTGTTCAGCACCACAGGCGCCAGTGACGCATCAAGCACGAGCTTAACCTCGATGTTGCGCGCAGCACACATCGACTCACGAAAGATTCTGGCCAGGTCATCGACCACTGAGTTGACATCGACAACCTCGGCTTCCGGCTGTTCATCAGGTCTGTTGAGCCTGATCAGAATATTGCCCACACGATCCATTTCTTCCCGCAGGATCGCAAACTCCCGGTCAGTATCCTTATTCTCGCCCAGTTTAAGACGCAGAATTTCGAGATAATTATTGATGACACTCAGCGGATTACTGACCTCGTGAACGGCTTCGCGGATCCGTACAGCCTCGTTATCGGCCCTGCCCGGTTGCGCAGGCGCCTCAGGTTCCGCGCCGCTATCCAGCAACGTGGTTATTTGCTGCAGCAATGCCTGCCACAAACCGGCATTGGCCTGCTGCTGTGCCAGCGTCTCTGCGCTGGCGCCGGCAACCAGCACGCCTCGCTGGGTCTTGCCATTGAACGGCAGGCATATCAGGTCAGGTTGGCGGCAATAACGTAGCAACTGCTCGTCCAGCAACCCGGCAGCGCTATCTTGGTTAGCGCTGCTCGTGACCCGTTGTTCATTAAAACAGCGTTGAACCAGAGTTTCTCCGCCACCGGCCGCCAACACAAAATCCGCGGTACCGGATCCGACAGCGCTGCCTTCCAGCCAGGCCTCAAGGCTACTCTGGTCCTCCCGCAGATAGAAAATCGCGTATTTCTCGAAACCGAAACTCAGATACAGTGCGCGCCCAATGGCATCCGGGCGCGCCCCGCCCGAGCTCTCTGTTGTAACCTCGCCGGGTAACGTCTGGCGAAGGGCCTGCACTTGAGTCAATTGGCCCAGTTTCTCACCCAAATCCCGGCTGGCCTGTTGCACCATTGCCGGGTCATCCTCTTCCGCCGCGACACCCAGGCCGCCGGCAATGCGACGAACATCGTCGACAATACGGGTGTGCAATTCGCGCAGCAGATCCTCATTAAAACCGAACAGGTCGTTGGCAACGGACAGAGTCCTGTCGTCAAGGTCAGTCTGGGCGCTGACCAGACTGCTCAGATTGACAATTTTGACCAGGTGGTGCGCATGGTTGACATCAGCGCCGGTGGCATGGTGGTAACGCACGGCATCAGCCATGAAATTGTCCATCTGCCAACTGTCCAGCAGCGCCGCACCCAGCTCTGCGTGAGTCATGGCAAACGCATGACGTTCGGCATCGAGCAGCTGCAGCTCACCTTGGCTGCCTGCCGGGCCCCACAATGCCAGATAGGCGCTGTCATTCTCAGCGAGCAGACAAAGCTGGCCCACGTCCATCAGCAGACCACACAGATAGGCTTGCGACTGGTTCTGATACCCGGTCAGGCTGGCGAACGTCTGGGCACAGTGCGCGGACACCAGCGAGCGGCGCCAAAAGCGCGCCATGAATTGCTGATGGACTTTATCAAAGAAGCTGAAGTACTGCTTGACCGACGCCGTGATGACCAAGGTCCTGACGGTTTCCAGCCCCAGACACATAAGCGCCCTGTCCACCGTATCGCATTTATGCTGGCGTCGGTAATAACTGGAGTTGGCGACGGCAACAAGCCTGGCGGAGATGGCGCTGTCCTGGCGAATAATGCTGGAAAGTTGCTGAAAATCGGCAGATTCCTGACTGACAGCGTCAAGAATGCGGACCAGTACCTGTGGCAGACTGGGGAGCTTGTTCAAGGTCAGATGGGTGGGTGCTCGTTTTATTTCCACCGTCATGGGCTTAACCGTGTCAACAGATCCAGCGTTATTGTAAATGTCCTGAAAATCGGATTTCACTACCCGGCTGACGAAGCCTGCGCCGAGTATACTCAATGATGCAGCTACTGACCACTGCAAGCCGGTCATTGATATGGAAATTCCAGTTGCGCAGGGGCCCCTGCCGCATTATCCTTGGTGACTTGATTTGTTTCGAAACAAAAACGCACCAATCACCGCGGGAAGCTGATGGCTACCGTTGACCTGCCCCTGGACAATCCTGCCCACAAGAGCCTGGCCCAGGCCCGCACCGCTGCCCCCCACGTCATCGCAGTCACCAGCGGTAAGGGCGGCGTCGGCAAATCCAGTATTTCCGTCAACCTTGGCATTGCCCTGTCACGCATGGGCCGCAAAGTCTGCCTGTTTGACGCCGATACCGGCCTGGCTAACATCAATATACTGCTTGGCCTGACACCGACGCTCAGCATTGAGCATGTGCTGTTTGGCAACAAGTCAATTCAGGATGTCATGCTGGATGGCCCTCACGGCCTGAAGGTCATTCCCGGTGCCAATGGTATCGTTGAATGCGTCAATCTGCAGCCTCGACAGCATATGCATTTGACCCGGCAATTGGCGGATGTTGAAGGTGAATATGACTATCTGCTGGTTGACACGGCAGCGGGAATCAGCGACGACACCATGGACTTTGTCCGCGCCGCGCAACAAACCATCATTGTCGTGACCACCGAGCCAACCTCTCTGACCGATGCATTTTCCCTGATCAAGTTGCTGCGCCGGCGCGGCAAAAAAAGCCACTTCCATGTCATTGTGAACATGTGCAACAGCACCAAGCAGGCGCGCGAGGTATTCCATCGATTCTCCGGCGCCGTGGAAAAATACATTGGGGTAAAACTGAACTACCTCGGTTTTATCCTGCAAGACGAAAGTCTGCGTGCAGCGGTCGCCATGCAGTCCCCGGTGGCACTGTTCCCGGAAACCGACCCTTCGTGCAAGAATTTTTTCCGTTTGAGTCGCGCACTTGAAGACACGTTAGAGTCCCTGGCACCGAAGGCGTCCTTCAGCGCGTATTGGCATACCCGCTACCGGCAACAGACGCCCGGCCGCCTATCAGCGACATCCGCCGGCATCAGCAAACGCCCGGCAGAACAGGCAAAAACACGGGTCAGCGCAGCTGCACCGCAGATCAGGCAGGAGTCGCTGAGCAAGTTACGAACGCGCCTGCTGACACTGATTGCCCAGGGCGACATTCCGGCACCGGCGCTGAGCGCGCTGCTCGACGATCTCGGCAAAGCGGTGCGACGACTCTATCCGGACATCGGCGCCGCACCGACACCGGGCAGCCTTGAGCCACGAAACAGCCCTGAGCCACGAAACAGCCCTGAGCCACGAAACAGCCTTGAGCCAGGAAACAGCCCTGAGCCAGGAAACAGCCCTGAGCCACGAAACAGCCCTGAGCCACGAAACAGCCCTGAGCCAGGAAGCAGCCGTGAGCCTGAAAACCGCTCTGAGCCTAGCAACAGCCCCGCTTCACCGCTGCAACACCACTACGACGATGCACGTTTTGGCTCACAGCAGCAGCTTTTGCAAGCGCTCCGCCAGCACACCGACCAGCCGCTGAACCAGCTTCTGGACAACGTTTGTGGCAGGCCGCTGTGAGCGGCCACCCGGCATTGAAATTTCTGGCAGCAGGGCTGATCGGCATACTCCTGCTGATCGGATTGGGCATGGCTTTTATTGGCCTGGCTGACCCGACCCGGGAAACAGTTAACACCGCACCACCCGAACAGGAGGTGCGCGAACTCCGCTCTCCCGAGCCTGCCACGAGCACCGCGCCAGGCGCCCCACTCAGCGGTGAACCACCACCGGTATTCGCCTCAGATCCGCAACCACCCGGTACAGGAAACAGACCTTGAGCATAATCCGCGTCAGACAAACACGCCGCGAGGACATCCCGGCGCTGATTGCACTGCAGACCCGCATTTATCCGACCATCCCGCCCTGGAACAAGCTGGACCTGCTCACGCAGCTGGACATGTTTCCGCAGGGACAGATTGTGGCAGAAAATGAAACCGGCATTCTGGGCTGCGCCAGCTCGATCATGGTGATGTGGGACGACTGGTCGGAAGAGCACAACTGGTACGAGATCACCAGTGCCGGCACTTTTGACAATCACAATCCCGATGGTCGCACGCTTTATGGCGTCGAAGTTTTTGTTGACCCTGAGTCGCAAGGCCAGGGCGTGGGCCACCTGCTCTATGAAGGTCGTCGGCAACTGTGCCATGCCATGAACCTGAAACGCATTATTGTCTGCGGCCGCCTGCCCGGTTATCAGGCACAGGCGACGGAAATGTCCGCAGAATACTACGTCCGAAAAGTCATCTGGGGTGACTTTAATGACCCTGTGCTCAGCTTCCAGTTACGAGAGGGGTTCAGCTACTGCGGCGTGATGCCTGATTATATCCCGGAAGACGCCGAGTCGTGCGGGTATGCCTCACTGCTGGTCTGGCTGAATCCGGACTATCTGCCCGACCGGCCCACCTTGATACGCGACGATATCGAGTTTCAGATGGGTACCTGATCAGCTTGCCGGGTTTCACCCTGGCGTGCCGAGGTTCTGACCTTGTCACGATACATCAACGCATCGGCGCAACCCAACAACGCATCGGCGCTGTCCCCGTCATCGGGCCATAACGCTACACCGACACTGACCACAACATCAACCTCATTGCTGCGCAACTGCATCGGGCCGTTCAATACCTGACGGATGCGCTGCACGAATTCCCCAAGCCGCGCTGCAGATTCCGGCGCTGACTTTCCACACCCGTCACTGCTAACGCCGCGCGCGATCACAACAAACTCATCGCCCCCCAGCCTGCCGGCAAAATCGGCTTCACGGATGGCCTCCTCGAGGCGCCTGCCGATACCCGCGAGCAACGCATCACCGGCGCTGTGCCCGAATCTGTCGTTAACCTGTTTAAATGCATTGACATCAATCAGCAGCACCGCGAACGAGGCGCCGGAACGACGGCTGTCCGTCAACGCCTGCCTGAGATGCTCGTCTATGCTTCGCCGGTTGGGCAGCCCGGTCAGGGCATCTTCCCGAGCCATCTGCATGACCTGGCGATTGGAGCGGAAATAGCAGGCCACGCCCAGACCATAAGTCCAGCCTATGCTGAACAGGATCAGGGCCAGGAACAGCCCCTGATTGGCGGGCATCTGTAACGGCAGCTGCCCTATATCTGTCGCCAGCAAGGCATATTGCCAGCGCATAAAAAAAGACACGCCGATCAGGATGGCTGAGCAGGCAGCCAGACTGTTGGCCTGCAACTCATACCGGTCAGCTGTGCGCCAGATCATGATAATGCCAACCAGGAACATGCCAACGGCCGAGAACGCATCATGAAACAGATAGCGCGCCTGTGGGTAATCTTTGTTCAGCCACGCCATCGCGACCAGTGCCGGCATGATCATCAACATCAATCGCCAACGCCGGCGGGAATGGTATCCGCGAAAGCGCAGAGAACCCTCAATGGTAAACAAGACGGCAGGCAGACTCAGGGAGTTGCTCAGCAGCGGCCCGAGATTCCATGGCGCATTCAGTGCGGTCGCGATAAAGATGGACAAAAATGCCGCAGCGATAAAGAACCCACCCAGTGTCCAGTGCATAACGCCGGGCAAATTGTTATTGATACGCCAGAAGATGAACAGCACCAGCACTGACGTGGCAGACACCAGCGCCAGTGTAATCGCCAGGGTAACAAGATCAAGTTGAATCATGTCAACGCCTTAACCCTGCGGGATGTGCCCGTATCAGTCAGACCATTTGTCTGTGTATTCAATCATTTTCCTGGTAATGCCAGGTTCCGACAGAGCATGGCCGGCATCAGCAATGATATGCAATTCGGCGCTCGGCAGCGCCTGGTGCAACTGCCAGGCATTTTCCACCGGGCATATTACATCATAACGTCCATGTACGATCACTGTCCGGATATTCTTAAGCACCCCGGCATTGTTCAGAAGATAACTGTCTTCAGGGAAAAAGCCCTTGTTGGTAAAATAGTGACACTCGATACGTGCGAAAGCGTCGGCGAACTCACTGTTACCAAATTTGTCCGCAGAGGCCGGGTCAAACAGAAGCCGGGATGTCGATCCTTCCCAGATTGACCAGGCCCTCGCTGCCCGCTGGCGAACGTCAGCATCCGTTGATGTCAGCCGCCGGTAATAGGCGGCCACCAGATCATGGCGTTCGTCCTCAGGGATGGGCTGGAGGTAGGATTGCCAGAGATCAGGAAACAACCTGGAACAACCTTCCTGATAGAACCAGTCGATCTCCTGTTTCCTGAGCAGGAAGATGCCCCGCAAAAACAGCTCGGTGCAAACCTCAGCATGGGTGATGGCATACGACAACGCCAGTGTTGAACCCCAGGAGCCGCCAAAAACAGCCCAGCGCTCAAGCCCCAGATGGTTGCGCAGCTTCTCGATGTCGGCGACCAGGTCCCAGGTGGTATTTTCTTCAATGTCTGCAAACGGCGTGCTGCGTCCACAACCGCGCTGATCAAAAAGGATGACATGCCACTTGTCGGGATCGAAATAGCGTCGATAATCCGGCATCACCCCACCACCGGGCCCGCCATGCAAAAACACCACGGGTTTGCCCTCGGGATTGCCGACCTGCTCGTAATAAAGGGTATGGCGGGCCGAGACCGGCAGCAACCCGCTATTGAAGGGTTCTATGGGCGGATAAAGACCCTTTGATACGTGTGTCATGGTGCCTGGATTCCAACGTGTTATTGATGTGTCAGACTGCCCGCCTGCTCAGCTGGGCGGCCAGTTCGGACGGGGTGATTGCCCTGCTGTACAGCCACCCCTGTGCGTATTCCACACCCTGCTCCCGGAGGTACTGGGCCTGTGCCTCAGTCTCGACACCTTCTGCTATCAATTTGAGGTTCAGAGTGCGCGCCATCTCGATAATGTGCAGCACCACCCGATTGGTGGCTGCCTCTGTATCGATGGCCTCAACGAACAGGCGGTCAATCTTCAGGCAATCGAACTGCATGGTTTCAAGGTAAGACAGACTGCAATAACCGGTGCCGAAGTCATCAATGGCAACCTGAATACCCTGTCTGCGCATGGCCGACAGCACCGCCCTGGCTGCACTGGCATCGACCAGCATGCGCTCGGTGAGTTCCACCACAAGCTGCCCGGCACTGATGCCATTGCCGCGCACCATGGTCATCAACCGATCCACGGTTGTGCCCGATTGCAAGTCCCGGGCAGACAGGTTCAGGGACAGGAAAAAGTCCGGATTGTCCCGCAACGTCGCCATCATGTCCTTGCTGGCAAGTTCGATGACTTTTTCTGTCAGCAGACCAATGAGCCCGCTGTGCTCGGCAACTGGAATGAATTCGTCCGGCTGCATGACGCGACCATCGGCTCGTTGCCAGCGTACCAGCGCCTCTACGCCCACCCAGCGCCCCGTGTGTAAATTGACTACCGGCTGATAAACCAGGTAGAACTCATTGCGACGCAAGCCCTGGCGAATCTGGGTGGGCAGCGATACCTGCATGCGCGCGAAGTAAAGCACAGAGCCGGTCAGAACCACCGCCGTCACCAGCCCAATCGGCAGCAGGACACCGATGAAGGCCCACACCTGCTCGGCCAGGTAACGTGCCGGAATCGCGGCAATTGCGCCGGTCAGGGCGACCTGCTCCGAGCGCACAACACCCACGATATAGTCATCATCGATAAAGGCGGCCTCGGTGGCATTGTCAACGGCAGACACCCATTGTGAGTTCACCGTCCCGCTTGCAGTCCTGATCTCGCCAGTACTCGGGTCAAACGTCGCGAACAGGACGCCGTCCTGGTCGACAACCAGATCTACCGCCTGACTGCGATGCGCCATGGCGATGAAACCTTCCCGTTCGATGGAGATGTAGGGCGTGCCTGAGGAAAACGGCATAGGCGCACTCAGACGCAGTCTGGCACCCAACGGTGTCGTGCTGTCGGGCGGCCCCAGTGCCAGCCCCTGTTCGTGCATGCCTAGTGTGGAGCACAGCATGCGCTCACCGCTGACGGCGCCGGCCACTTTCAGGAACTCCATGCTGATTCCGAGCTGCCGCATCTGCGTCAACATGGCCTCCGAACATGGGTCTTCGGCATTGGCAGCAATCAGCGTGTCGATGGCTGCCTGCATCTGCTCCACCGCGCGGTCAGAGCGTGCTGCAACCGACCGGGCATAACTGGTGACCCGGTCAAACTCCGCGGCCAGGCCTTGTTGCTGAGCAAGGTAAATTGCGGTCAGAACTGGACCGATCGCGGTGATGAGAGCCACCGCAATAATGATTTTCAAAGCTCTGGATCGGCGCATTGTATCCTGTTCCTGATCGTCGATAGCACACGCCGTTGTCGTTTTGATTCTGGGGGTGCGATACCTGACCGGTGTAAAACAACCGGCGGTTCCAGACTACACGTTTCCGGAAAAAGGTCAATTATCAAGGGAATCGGAACCTCAATTTCGTGCGGGCCATCACGGGTCCGCGCCACCACCCTGCAGGAAGGCAACAGCGCCCTGACCGGCTACACGCCCGCTGGCCAGACAGGCATTGAGCAGATAGCCGCCGGTGGGTGCGTCCCAATCCAGCATCTCGCCAGCACAAAACACCCCCGGAAGCCGACGCAACATCAACGCCTTGTCCAACTCCTCAGCAACAATGCCTCCGCCCGTACTGATGGCTTCATCAATAGGCCGGGCTGAATGCAGGCGCTGCGGCAGACATTTTATGGACCGTGCCAGGTTGCCTGGATCATGGGTCGACTCCGGCGCCAGCTCATGCAACAGGGCTGCCCTGACGCCACTGAAGGCAAGCCGCTTGCGCAGAAAGTTGGCTTGTGACTGTTTGCCTCGAGGCTGCGCCAGGATGCCCTCTATATCAGCCAGCGTGCGGTCTGGCAACAGGTCCCAGTAGATCTGCGTGAAACCATCCCGTTCGATGCGCTGCCGGAGCGTGCGCGAGGCATGGTAGATCAGCCCCCCCTGCACGCCATGCCGGCTGATCATGGCCTCCCCCTGCCGCCATTGTGGTGAATTGGCATCGACGGACAATGCCACGGATTTCAGCGGCTGACCGGCAAAGTGAAGACGCATGAATTCACTCCAGGGGTAGTCAAAACCGCAGTTTGACGGTGTAAAGGGTGATACCACCACACCGGCCTGTGCCAGCATTGACTGCCAGCGCCCATCCGATCCAAGACGGGACCAGCTGGCACCGCCGAGCGCCAGCACCACTGCCATGGCAGTCACTTCGCGGGACTGCGTCGGTTGCCCTGATGCGCTGACATCAAACACCAGCCGGCACGTCCCGGCGCTGGCACGCCAGGCCGTCCAGCGATGCCGGGTATGGATACGCACGCCCTGTTGACGCAGGCGCTGCAGCCAAAGCCGCAACATGGGAGAGGCCTTTTTCTGCACCGGGAATACCCTTCCCGAGCTACCGGTAAAGGTTTCGATGCCGAGAGCAGCTGCCCAGCTCCGGAGCCGGTCGGGGCCAAAGTCATGCAACCATGGCAGCACCATATCACTGTGGCTGTAGCGGGTAAAAAATGTATCAAACGCTTCGGCATGGGTCAGGTTCAGACCACCGATGCCGGCACGCAGAAACTTGCGCCCAACCGACGGCATGGCATCGTAAATATCCACGGCGTAGCCCGCCGCCGCCAGCTGTTCCGCCGCCATCAGCCCGGCCGGCCCTGCACCGATAACAGCCACTGCTTGCGAATGATTCAATGCGGTCCGGGTCACAAAGGCCTCCTTGATGAACGTCTGTTGACCGCCATAACCGCAGTCAGTGCGCATGATAACCTGTCCGGGCCACCATTTGCTGCCTGGCCCATTGTCAGACCCGACCTTACTTGCTAAAGTCCGGAGCGATAACCACAAAGTCATTGGTGATACTTATGTTTGACCGGAACAAAGACAAACAACAGGATAAAACCGAAACTTCTGCCTCGGCCGCACCCGCCGTAGAGTCAAGCTACAGCAGCGCCCCGAAGCCTGCTGCTGCCGCCAGCGCCGGCAGATCTGCCACGCTGGGTGCCACCATCAAAGTAAAAGGTGATATCAGCGGTGACGAAAACCTGCTGATCGAAGGTCAGGTCGAGGGCACGGTCAATCTGGCCTCTCACGAACTGACCATCGGCAAATCAGGCAAAGTTCACGCTGACGTCACCGCCAAGGTCATTCGCATAGACGGCGAAGTCCATGGCGATATCACCGGCAAAGAGAAGGTCTTTGTCTCAAGTACCAGCAACATCAAGGGTAATATCATCACCCCGAAAATGACGCTGGAAGAAGGCGCTCGCTTCAAGGGCACCATTGATATAGACCCCAGCCACGCCAATGGCGGCGCGTCGGTGTCTTCCTTCAAGTCCGGTAACCCGACCGATAAAACCAGCTGAACCGTGAACCTGGCCGAGCAATTGACAGTGACACAGACAGAAACGCTGCCCAGCCGATTAATGCCCGACATCCTGCACAGACTTGCAGAGGTATCGCCATTGATGGTGCTTGATGTCGGCTTCGGTGTTCACGAAACGGTGGCCCATTTTGGTAACCGGCGCTGCAAACTGCATTTCTGTGGTCTGCCTGACGCCCTGACGGCACCACCAGTGATTCCTGCGCCGGTGCAAAAGACCGGCCAGTTTGTGGACGAATCTGTTCGCCAGGAAAATCTGCTCGAAGCCTGGCGCGATCGTTTCCGCCATGTTCTGAACTTCCCTGAAGGAACACAATTTGATCTGTGTCTGTTCTGGGATTCTTTCAACTATATGGACGACCTGGCGCTGAAAGCCTTCTTTGAAGTGCTTTATCCGTTTATCCGCAAAGAAACCCTGGGCCACGGCCTGATCCAGCTGAAAGAAGACAGGCAGGTAACCAATCGTGAATACGGTGTTCAGTCACAGGACCAACTGGTCATGCGGCCTGGCCATCATGCGGAACGGACCAGCCATCCGCGCCCACAGGCCAGGGTGGCTGCCATGCTGAAAGGGTTCGCTGTCAGCCATGGAGTGCTGCGACGTGACGGCCTTCTGGAAGTCTCACTAAAAACGGAATAAACACTGTCAGACCTGCCACAACTCCTTTATACCCGCAATCGCCCGGTCAACGTGTTCCTCGGTGTTATATATGCCCGGGCAGAGACGCAAGCCGCCGGTACCCGCACCCGCGATACCATGTTCGGCATAAAGCCGGTTGGCGAGACCGCCTGCCCCGCCATCCGCCACTGCCACAATACACACACCGAAACTCAGCGATGGCTCATAGGGGGTCACCAATGGAATGCCGAGCGCCTGAACACCGCTTTTGAGCCGTTGCGACAGCGCGACAATGCGCTGTTCCGTTCGCATCAGCCCGATATTGTCGTGAATGCGTGCGGTCAGCCCCAGTGCGGCCAGTGCAGCATCGTCTCGCTGCCCGAGCGACTCGAATTTGCGAGCACCGCGTTGCCGCGTCTCCACCCCGCTGCCCCAGCCCGACGCCACCACGCCCGGCCAGATCCTGGCCTGGACCGGCTCCCTGACATACAACAGCCCCACTTCCTTGGGTCCCATAAACCACTTGTGGGCACTGGCCGTGTAGGCGTCAACACCCAGCGCACGCAGATCTAGGTCCATGGCACCCCAGGTCTGGGCGCCATCAAGATGGACGAATATGCCGCGGGCATGAGCCGCAGCCACCAGCTCGGCGACTGGCAGCTTAATCCCGCTGACGTTGGAAACATGTGTCAGCGCCAGTACCCGAGTGCGATCCGAAAACTGACTGACAAATGCGTCCACCAGCTGTTCAGCGGTAACATCCACCGGTGTCGGAATCACCGTCAGCGTAAAGCCATACCGGGCCGCCCTGACCTGCCAGGCAACATGATTGGTTGGATGATTCTCATCCCAGACAATCACTTCATCACCACGTTCAAGCGACAGACCGTTGTTGATGATGTTGTTGGCTTCGCTGGTATTGCGCACCAGCGCCACCTCATCAGCACTGACATTTAACTGATCTGCGACCCGGTTCCGCGCGTCTTCCAGAAAATCGGCAAACCTGGCGCGGTTGTTAAATGAGCAGTCTTTATCGATGTCAGCCGTCATCGCCGACACATGCTCAGCCACAACCCGAAACGACGGACACAGATTGGCGGCATTCATGGGCACCGCATCGTCGGTGAAAGTAAACTGTTGACGCACGCGCTGCCAGTCAATGTTTCCACCGGGCGCAGTAAACAGAGTATCAATGTCCTGCTGGGCCTGGGCCAGTCTGGACTGCAGACTGGCAGCCCCCAGCAGCAGAGCGCCCGACGTCTGCAGAAAGCGGCGACGTGAAAGGTTACTGGCGTCCATGGTCATCTCCGTTTAGTCAGCAATGCGGCGTCCGCCTACCCAGGTCTGCTCGACATCAACCTGCCACAACTGTGACGGCTCGATGGCAAACACATCCTGTTCCAGAAGAATGAAATCAGCCATCTTGCCCGGCTCCAGTGATCCCAGAATATCCTCCTGGTGAGCCGCATAGGCCGCATCCAGGGTGAAACTGGTCAACGCTTCACCCAGAGTCATGCGCTCTTCGGGGAACCAGCCACCCGGCGGCTGGTTCTGATGGTCCTGCCGTGTGACTGCAGCATGCACACCATAAAACGGATTGGCAGACTCCACCGGGAAGTCCGATCCGTTGGCAATAATGGCACCGGCATCCATCAGTTTACGCCAGGCGTATGCGCCCTGGATACGCACATCCCCGAGCCGGTCCTGAGCCATGTTTTTGTCACTGGTCGCATGCGTCGCCTGCATCGACGGAATGACATTGAGTTCGCTGAAGCGCAGAATATCGTCATAACGCAAGACCTGGGCATGCTCGATGCGATGGCGCTGCTGTGCTGTGCCGGTGCGCTGAATGAGTGCTTCATAGTTGTCGAGAACGATCATGTTGGCACCGTCCCCAATGGCATGCACGTTGACCTGAAACCCTGCCTGCATCGACATCGCCATCAGCTGGGTCAGGCGCTCCGGCGACAACAGCAACAGACCCCGATGGCCGGGCTGGTCCGAATAGTCTTCATTAAGATAGGCGCCACGACTGCCCAGTGCACCATCAGCAGAAATCTTGACGCTGCGCACCGCCAGCGTATTGTCGGCACTGATGTAATGTCCCTCGGCCAGCCGTTCGGCGAGCTGATCGTCACCGCCGGCCAGCATCACATAGACCCTGATCGGCAGCGGACCGTCCTGCAACAGTTCTCGATAGGCCTGCAAGGTGGTGCTGGACACCCCGGCATCGTGCACACTGGTCAGGCCCTGTCCGGCCAGCGCCAGCATGGCCTGACGCAAGGCCATTTTCTGGTCATCAATGCTCAGCGCCGGAATGTGCTGGGTGATATAGCGCATGGCCGTATCCACGAACGTTCCGGTCGGCCGGCCCTCTGAATCGCGAATGATCATGCCGCCATCGGGATCAGACGTACTGGCATCAACACCGGCCAGTTCCATGGCCGCCTGGTTGGCCCAGCCCGCATGCCCATCAACCCGACTGAACCACATCGGCGTATCCGGCGCTACCTGCGCCAGCGTCTCGGCACTGGGGAATTCGTTGCTGTCCCACAACACCTGATTCCAGCCACGACCCTGAATCCATGCCAGATCCGGATTACTTTCCTGAAACGCCTGGACTCTGGCGACCGCTTCCTGTTCGGAGCCAGTGCCAGTCATGTCCACGCGCAGCAGACTGAGGCCATAGTTAAGCACATGGCCGTGAGCATCAATCAACCCGGGCAGCAGGGTTTTACCCTCACCATCAACCACGATCATGGTGTCATCCGCGGGCAGCTCGTCGCCTTCAGTAAAAACTCGATCAATGGTATCGCCGGTAAACTGGATCGCCGTAAAACGCATCCGCTCTCGCGGACTGCCGGCGCCGGCGCCGTCCAGCATGGTATAGCCGTTAACATTGGTCAGTAGCGTGGTCTGTGCCATCAGCATTGAAGGCGCGGCTGCAACAGACAGCAACATCAGCGCTGACGCACCAAGCAGGCGATGGCAAATGACGTTCAGGCAGTGGCGCAATGCGCGAAAGAGAGCATACATATTCAGTTTTCCGGTTCTGGGTAGTGATGTCATTAAACAATCAGTGTACCGCTAACACCGGGGTTGGTATACGCTTGATTTTGTACGTTATACTGAGTGCACAATAATGATAACCAGGGATGTGCCAGCCATGTTAAACCACCTCTTTGCCATTCGCCCGATCCGCGCCTCACTTGCAGCCCTGGGTTGCGCGCTGTTGTTGTCTTCGCCGCTGCAGGCAGCAGAACTGACACTGGTCAGGTTTGGCCCGGCAGGCGCAGAAAAGCCCGGACTGATAGACGCGCAGGGCCAGATCCGTGACCTGTCCGACCACCTCAGCGACCTGACACCGGAGCAGTTGTCTGACGCAAATCTGACGCGCATTGCTGCCATTGCGCACGACAGCCTGCCAGTGGTCAGCGCTGACACCAGGCTGGCAGCACCCGTCACCGGGGTCAGCAAAATCATTGCCATTGGCTTCAACTACATCGACCATGCTGCCGAGATGGCGGTTGAGGTGCCCGAAGAACCACTGGTCTTCAGCAAAGCGGTTTCTGCGCTCAGCAATCCCTTTGACCCGGTCATCGAGCCGCGCGCGGCCACCAAACTCGACTACGAGGCCGAATTGGTCGTGGTCATTGGTAAACGTGCACAATACGTTGACGTCGCCGATGCCTTGTCCCACGTTGCCGGCTACACCGTCGGCAATGATGTGTCCGAGCGCGCCTTTCAGCGCGAACGCGCGGGTCAGTTCATCAAAGGCAAAAGCGCCGATTCATTTGCGCCGTTTGGCCCCTGGCTGGTGACCCGGGACAGCATTGCGGACGTGCAGAACCTCGCCGTATGGTCGGAGATCAACGGCGAGATGCGCCAGCAGGGCAATACCCGTCAGATGGTATTCGGTGTCGCCGAGATCGTCAGCTACCTGAGCCAGTTCATGACCCTGATGCCCGGCGACCTTATCTATACCGGCACGCCGGAAGGCGTCGGCGACGGGTTCACGCCACCCAGATACCTGACCGTGGGCGACACCATTCGCATCGGCATCGACGGATTGGGCGAACTTCGTCAGCGGGTCGTGGCAGCGCCATGACCCCCGGTATTAATGCTGCGAAAAAAGCAGGCGTGCAGCATCGCCTACATGAGTACCACCATGACGTCGCGCATGCATCTTATGGCCTGGAAGCGGCTGAAAAAATGGGCGTGCCGGCCGGGCAGGTTTTCAAAACGCTGGTCGTGGCACTGGATAGCAAAGAACTGGCGGTCGGTATCGTGCCCGTGACCCATCAACTGAACCTCAAGCAGATGGCCAGGGCCGCTCACAGCAAGAAAGCGGCCATGGCAGCGGCGGCAGATGTGCAGCGCAGCACCGGATACGTTCTGGGCGGGGTCAGCCCGCTGGGGCAGAAGAAACGTCTGCCCACCTTTATTGACACCTCAGCCCGGGAGCATGACAGCATCTATGTCAGCGCAGGACGTCGGGGACTGGAGATTGAACTCAGTGCTGACGACCTGTGCAAACTGACCGGCGGCGCATTTGCCGATCTGACGGACGCAGGTTGACGGCGAGTGACCCCTGTCATGGTCCTCTGGCCTATTCAATGGCGTCGTAAACCAGTGTTTTGAAGCTTTCACGAAAGCCATTGCCACCCGCCGGCGATACCTGCGCCATGATAATGGTGATCATGTCTTGTTCCGGATCAATCCAGAAACGTGTTCCGGCTGAGCCGTCCCACCAGAATTCACCTTGGTTGACGGTATGACTGTAAGTGTCTGCATCCATGACCACGGCCATTCCGCCCAGGCTCCAGCCTGACCCGCGCCAGTAACCCCCACTGCCGATGGGCAGCAGTGCCTCGGGCACCGCATTCTCCGCCATCATCCGCACCACCGCCGGGCTCACCAACTGCTCGCCGGCTATCTGACCATTGTCGAGGAACAGCTGCGAGAAGCGCAGAAAGTCCATGGTTGAAGACACCAGGCCAACGCCGGCGCTGGCCAGTGCACGCGGCTCAGTAACGGGGATGCTCTCCATTTCATGCGCCTGCAACTGACCGCTGGCGTCGGGACGATAGACGGTTGCCAGCCGTTCAGCGCGAGCGGGATCCACATAAAATACGGTATCGCTCATGCCCAACGGACCCAGGATACGCTGCTCGAAAAAGGTCTCTATGTCCTGACCGGACACCACTTCAATGACCCGACCCAGCACCTCGGCATGCAGGCCATAACGATAGGCAGTGCCGGGGTCTTCAAACAACGGCAGCGCCGCCACCTTGTCGACCACCTGGGCAAGCGACTGATCATAACTGTGGACATCGTGCGCCCTGTACAGCGCACTGTTGCGACTGCCCAGGCCGGAGGTGTGCGTCAGCAATTGCGCCAACGTTATATCCCCACGCCGCGCACGCGTGGCAGAAACGTTCGTGCCAGCAGCGTCAACCATGACCTGCTGGTCAGCAAACTGCGGCAGATAGGTCTGCAGACTGTCATTGACATCCAGCAGCCCCTCATCGTGAAGCATCAGGATACCCAGCGCCGTCACCGGCCGGGTCATGGAATAGGTACGGAACAGTGCGTCGAAGGGCATCTCTGCGCCGGCGGCGATATCACGCATGCCGAGCGCTTCAGCGTACACCAGCTGGCCGTCACGCACCACGGCCGCTACCACGCCGGCAATATCACCCGCATCCACCCGCGCCTGCAGGTCTGCAGTGGCCAGCGCAAGCGTCGCCGCAGACAATCCGACCGTTTCGGGAGCCGCACGGGTAAACGGTTGAGCGAAGACATTGACTGCGGCCAGCATGAACAATCCGGCCATGGCTGCGGTGCGGACGGGTGACGAAGAAGCGTTTTTCATCTTTAGGTTTCCGACTATCTGGTGAGCGTAGGGTTGCCGGATGTTACCGTGTCAGCGCTAGCGAATCGACAGTTTAATTCATATTGGCATTGACTCGGCAAAAACCCATGGTTTATGCTTCGAGCGATCGATCGCACAGAATTTGATGACAAAACAAAGTGTTATGAAAAGTAACAAACTGATCATTCTGTGCAGATTGGTAACACTTTCCAGCAGTACCTGCCTTTGAAAGTGTGTATGACCTAAAAAGTGAGACAGCTAATGTCGAACTACATTTGCAGTACCGTCTGACCCAATAAGAACAATCAAACTGATGAAGAGAACCGTCACAGGTTCCTGAATGCAGACGAAATAGAGCCAAGCATTACTATTCTGACGCCCGGGTAGTCTGTGTGGTTGCTGTTTGCATGTCTGATTTTCGAACTATTGGCAGGCAACAATCTAACCGCTGTAATAATAAGTACTTAAGGGGGGGAAACCCGATGAGATTAAAAGAACTATACCGGTGCATCGCTTGCGCATCACTGGTCGCACCCACGCTGGTTTTTGCACAGCAACAGCCTGAAATCGAAGAGGTTGTCGTCACCGGTTCCTTGATCCGTGGCACACCCGTTGACGCCGCCCTGCCGGTGGAAACCTATACCGCCGCTGACCTCGAGCTGTCAGGCTCACCGTCAGCACTGGAATTCGCCAAGAGCCTGAGCATCTCCGGCGCAACCGACGGTGAGTCCTACTATTTCGGCGGCGCTGAAGACACCGGCAGCGTCGCGTACAACTTGCGCGGCATCGGCGCGGACAAGACACTGTCCCTGTTCAACGGCCGACGCGTGACTCAGAACACATCCGTTATTCCATCCATCGCACTGTCACGTATCGAGATCCTGAAAGACGGCGCAGCGGTAACCTACGGTGCTGATGCTACCGGTGGTGTGGTCAACTTCATCAGCCGTGACAACTTCGAAGGCATTGAAGTACAGGGCGCATTCAAGGCCGTCGACGGCTCCGACGGTGAGTTCAATGTGGGCATTCTGGGTGGCTTTAGTGGCGACAGCACTGATGTCATCTGGGCTGCACAATGGGAACACCGCTCAGAGATGGACACCACGGAACGTGATTTCTCCAGCCAGCCATATGGTGTCAACCCGGCATCCTGGTCAGACCTGACCAACCTGGCCGCATACGCTGCCCGTGGCCCATTGCCCGCAGTGCCTGGCAACACCGCCAACAGCGAATGGGGCCCCGTCTATGGTTTGGCTAATGACTTTACAGACGAATCCTGTAATGCAGTTGGCGGCATCGTTGACGCCAGTCGCGGCTTTTCAGGATGTCGTTATAACTACATCCCGTACTACGACCTGGTGTCTGAAAACGACATCTACCGTCTTTTCGGTCAAGTCAAAACCGAAATCAGCGCACAGCATAGCTTCACAGCACGCGCTGCCTACTCGCAGGTGTCCTCTCCTAACGTGTACGGCTCACCGTCACAGCCTGTGATTCGCGGTCCTGCCCGTGCGTCCGGCGCGGCTTACCAGCTGTATGTACCGAAAACCAACCCGTATGTAGACGAGTTTGCACAGCGCTCCGGTTTCGCCAACAACCCGCTGTACGCGGTGACGCAGGGCTTTACACCGATTCTTTACCGCGCCTTCGCTCACGGCGGCCAGGACCTGTTTGCCGAGAATGGCAGTCACAGTACACCGCGTGAAATCGACAACCGCTTCATGCACCTGACCGCCGGTTTCGACGGCGAGCTGGACATTGGTAGCGGCATTTTCTACGACGCGGCGCTGACCTATAACCAGTCGCACACCACTGACGACAACCCCGATATCGCCCTGTACCGTGTACAGGAAGCATTGAATGGTTTTGGTGGCCCGAACTGTAATGCCACTGACCTGAGCACAGACCGCTTCGGTACCCAGAACCCGGCCGCAGCCGGCACCAATGGTTGCATGTGGTATAACCCGTTTGCGTCCAACTTCCAGGGACAGCCCGTTTATGGCCTGGCCAACCCAAGTTATGTCCCGGGTGCAGAGAACCCCGATGAACTGGTGCGCTGGCTGTATAATGACCGCTACCAGGAAACTGTAAACTGGAACGTCACCGCGGATCTGGTATTCAGCGGCGAAACGCCGATCGAACTGCCCGGCGGTATGGTGTCATGGGGCGCTGGTGCTCAGTGGCGTAATACCAAAGAGCGCGAGGTTGTGCCTAACCAGGAGTTCAATGGCAGCCAGCCATGCGCATGGCCGGAACAGGAGCCGAACTCGCCGGAAGCACCCAACTTTGATGGTTGTACTCCTGACGAGCCGGGTCCCTTCCAGTTCTTTGGCACCAACATTCCTGACGCTACCAAGCAGACACAGGAATCCGTGTTCACGGAATTCAACCTGCCGATTCTGGACTCTTTGTACATGGCAGCTGCCGTGCGTTACGAGCAGTTTTCCGGTGGTCTGGACGCGACAGTGTACAAATTGTCCGGTAAGTGGGATGCCACTGAAAACATCGCCTTCCGCGCTTCCTATGGCACCAACTATCAGGCGCCGGGTGCAGGAATTGTTGCCGGTGAAAACACCAGCGGCACCACCAACTACACCCGCGCTGGTGGCGCATGGCGTGGTTCACAGACCATTACCCGCTCTGACATTGAGCCGGAAGAGGCAACTGTAGCCAGCATCGGTTCCATCTGGCAATCCGAAGGTTTCACGCCGGGCAGTGACTTCCAGTTCATCGTCGACTACTTCGATATCGAAGTTGAGAAGGAGCTGGGGCTGCTGGCCAACGTTAACCTGATTGCGAACTCTGTGTTCAGCATTCCGCCGTCTGGATCGGGCGCTGTACCGAACGACGGCACAGCACTGGCTGACTGCGCACACCCGCTGATCGACCGGGTCACCTTTAACGGTACCTGTGTACAGGGCGTGACGACTGCGTCTGATTTCTCGGAGATCCGTACCGACTTCGGTAACGGCCCTGGCCAGCAGACCAAAGGTTTTGATATTCAGACCAGCTATGGCATGCCTGCATTTGCCGGCGACCTGGAATTCCGTCTGACTGCAACCAAGGTGCAGGCATTCGATTTCACACCGACACTGCTGGACGGCTTTGAAGTCGCACCATCACGTGATCGCCTGGGCTTCCTGAACTACGAAACCATCGCCAACGCTATTTCCGAATGGCGCGGTAACTTCACCACCAACTACTCACAGGGCGATCACAACTTCCGCCTGTCTGTGCAGTACGTCAGTGGCGTAAAGGACGAGCGTTTCTTTAATGAAGATGGTTCTCGTGTCGGTGATGCAGCGTTGACGCCAGCTGGCTTCCAGCCTGGTACACGTACGCCGTTTGGTCCGAGCACTTATGGTGTTGACGGAGAAGACTGGATCGTTGCTGACTTCCACTACACGGTCAACCTGCCAGCGGAAACCACGCTGACGGCATCCATCGTGAACGTGTTTGACGAAATGCCACCGGCATCACGTCAGGAACTGGGTTATGATCCACGTATTGGCAACCCGCTGGGCCGCACTTTCGAAATAGGCCTGCGCAAGCAGTTCTAAACGAAAGTCGATGCTCCAAAAAAAAGCCCTGCTCTTTTGAGCGGGGCTTTTTTTTGCCCGCGACAACGGTACGAAACTTGCTGTAGTCCCTCTGTCCAAGTCTTTTTCGCGCCAAACCCGTCATTTAGCGCACCACAAAAGGATTTCCCCGGCGCTTTATGCGCCGTAACAGGGCGACGACAATCTCAGCGCGCCAAAATCAGGCAGCAACAGACTCAGCGAACTGTTTTGGACAGCGATCTTCTTGAATGAACCGTCATGAGGCACGGACAGCAAAACATGGCTGTTGCGGGATAAACGGCTGATGAAAGCAACACAACACATTTTCAGGGTCAGACGCACGTACAACGTCTGGGTCGGAAATGAAACACTGGAAGACTATGCCCTGCGGTTTACCGCCATCAAGGCGCGCCGCTGGAGCATTGAACACGTCGCCAAAACAGCGCTGGGCGCTACCGCCTTCCTGGCACTGGAAGCCATTGCAGCTGCCGTGACCCTCAGCTATGGCGCCGTCAACGCGATTGCCGCGATGCTTGCGGTCGGCCTGGTCATCCTGCTGACCGGCGTGCCGATTGCCTATAACGCCGCCAAGTACGGGCTGGACATCGATCTGCTCACCCGCGGTGCCGGCTTTGGCTATCTTGGCTCGACAATCACGTCACTCATCTACGCATCGTTTACCTTTATCTTTTTTGCCATTGAAGGCGCCATTCTCGCTGCGGCCCTGAACGCATTGCTGGGCATCCCTCTTTGGCTCGGCTACATTATCTGCGCGGTGGCGGTCATTCCCATCGTCACCCATGGCATAACCATCATCAGCAAATTCCAGGTCGGCACCCAGACCTTCTGGCTCTTTCTCCAGTGCACGGCGCTGGCGGTCATCGCCTGGTTTGAATTCGCCCGCGTCAGTGACTGGACGGCATACATGCCTGAAACCGTTGGCGCAACAACCGGCAGTACCGGGTTCAGCCTGGCGCTGTTTGGCTCATCGGTGGCCATCATGTTCTCCCTGGTCGCCCAGATTGGAGAGCAGGTCGATTACCTGCGTTTTATGCCGGAAAAGAACCAGGAGAACAAACGCCGCTGGTGGTTCTGGCTGCTGCTGGCAGGCCCCGGCTGGATATTTATCGGCATCATCAAAATGTTACTGGGGTCTTTTCTTGCCTATCTTGCCATTACCGCAGGAGATACACCTGAGCGCGCTGCGGACCCAACCTACATGTACCAGATGGTGTTCAACTACCTGGTCCAGTCACCCACCCTGGCCCTGGTACTGGCCGGATTGATGGTGGTGGTATCCCAGATGAAGATCAACGTCACCAATGCCTATGCCGGCTCCATCGCCTGGTCCAACTTTTTCTCGCGGCTGACTCACAGCCATCCGGGCCGCGTCGTGTGGCTGGTATTCAACGTCGCGATCGCCCTGCTGCTCATGGAGCTGGGCATGTACCGGGCTCTGGAAGCCATTCTGGGCCTGTTTGCCATTGTCACCCTGAGCTGGCTGGGCTCTCTGTCGGCAGACCTGCTGATCAACAAACCACTGGGACTGAGCCCGTCCTATGTGGAGTTCAAACGCGCGCACCTGTACGACATTAACCCCGTCGGTACAGTATCGGTCATTATCGCTTCCATTGCCGGTGTGCTGTGCTACATGGGACTGTTTGGTGACACTGCCCGGCACCTGGCACACTTTATCAGCCTGGGTATCTGTTTTGTCTCTGTGCCTGCGCTGGCAGTGCTCACCCGTGGCCGTTTCTATCTCGCCCGCCAGTCGCCGCAGATTGATGACCTGCTGCAGATACACGATGCAGACAACACGCTGGAATGCTGCATCTGCGAAAACCGTTTCGAGCGTGATGACATCGCCTACTGCCCTGCATACCAGGGCGCCATCTGCTCGCTGTGCTGTTCGCTGGATTCGCGCTGCATGGACGTCTGCAAGCCCGACGGTCGACTGAGCAACCAGTTCGAACAGTGGCTTAGACCGCTGCTGCCGGATTCCGTATTCACCGCCGTGAATCGGCGTATGGTCAGGTTTTTCGTCATGTTCACCACCGCCAACGCCTTCAGTGGCGCGCTGCTGGCCCTGATCTATTATCAGATGCAGCCGACCACCACCGGCGAAATCATGCTGCTGCAGCAGGCGCTGTGGACACTGTTCTTTATCCTGCTGATTATCCTGGGGGTGGTGTGCTGGCTGCACCTGCTGGCCAGCGAAAGCCGGGAGGTCGCACAACAGGAGTCCGCGCGGCAGACCAGCCGGCTGTTGCTGGAGATTGAAGCCCATAATCAGACCGACCTGGAACTGCAAAAGGCCAAGGAATTGGCCGAACGTGCCAACGACGCCAAAAGCCGCTACCTGTCGGGCATCAGTCACGAACTTCGTACGCCTCTGCAAGCCATTCTGGGCTACGCCCAATTGCTGGTGCAACGCGAAGACATGCCAGAGAAACACCGCAACGGCATACAAATCATCAAACGCAGCGGCGAGCATCTGGCCGGCCTGATAGAAGGGTTGCTTGATATCTCCAAGATCGAAGCCGGCCGCCTGGAAATCTACCGCAACCGGGTAAAACTGCCTGACCTGATTGACCAGATGATTCAGATGTTCCGCACCATGGCGCTGGAGAAGGGCATCGAATTCAGCTGCCACATTCACAACCGCTTGCCGGACTATGTTACCGCCGACGAAAAACGCCTGCGCCAGATTCTCATCAATCTGCTCTCCAATGCCATCAAATACACGCATCAGGGCAGTGTCGAGTTTCATGTCCACTATCGCAGTGAGGTCGCTGAATTTGCCGTCATTGATACGGGCGTAGGCATCAATGACAAAGACCTCCATCGTATCCTGGACCCCTTTGAGCGGGTCAGAAATGCGGATGCCCCCAACGTGCCGGGTACCGGGCTTGGCCTCACCATTGTCCGCCTGCTTACCGAAATCATGGGCGGCGAACTGGACATAAACAGTACGCCGGGCGAAGGCAGCTGCTTCAAGGTGTCATTGATGCTGTCGCGCGTCAGCGAGCCGGTGATAGAAACGCCTCCGCAACGTCTGATCAGTGGCTACAGCGGTGCACGCAAGATCATCATGGTCGTTGACGATGACCCCATCCATCGTGGCCTGATGAGTGATCTGCTGCATCCGCTGGGGTTGACCATATTCGAGGCGCGCGATGCCCATGACTGTCTGGACGCGCTGAAAACAGTGACACCTGATCTTTTCCTGCTGGACGTCAGCATGCCTGGCATTGACGGACTGGCGCTGGCCGACATCCTGCGGAAAAAGGCGTTTCAGCAGCCCATCATCATGATTTCGGCTGACGCGCATGAACGCCATCGCAATTCTCAAGCACCCAGCGCGCACGATGACTACCTGGTCAAACCCATCAATAACCAGCAATTGCTGGAGAGCATCGGCAGCCTGCTGTCCCTGAACTGGGTACGCAACAGCGACTGCCCACAGATGCCCGGTATCGATCCGGTGGCAATCTATCATCCGAAACTGCTGGCAATTGCCGAACATGACCTGGTACGCGAGCTGCTGACTTATGCTGATCTGGGTTATAAGCGCGGCGTCAGTAGCAAGCTGGAGGAAATGTCGGAGGCCGGACTGCTGGACGACAATACCCTGGCGTATTGCCGGCAGCTCGCCAGTGCCATGCAATTCACAACGTTGGCAAAAGCATTCCGGGCGGGCTGATTCATGGATACTGACAATTTCCGCAAGCCCCCCAATCGACCACGGAGCGTGACACATACATGCCAGAAACACAGAGACACGATGAGAGTCCTATGAGCAAAAAATCGTATTCCAATGTCATTTTGGTGGTTGATGATTCACCGGAATCACTGAGTTTTGTCAATGATACGCTGGAAGAGGCGGGCTACGATGTGCTGGTAGCCCTGGAGGGAAAACAGGCATTAACGATTGCCCGGCGGATCCGGCCCGACATGATCCTGATGGACGCCATCATGCCGCACAAGGACGGTTTCGACACCTGCCGGGAGCTTCGCGCGATTCCTGAGCTGGCTTCCATCCCGGTGATCTTCATGACCGGCCTTACCGACTCTGGCAGTGTTGTACGGGGTCTTGAAGCCGGTGGTGTGGATTACCTGACCAAACCCATCAACCCGGACGAGCTGCTTGCCCGCATGACCGTGCACCTGAGCAATGCGCGATTGACCAGCAGTGCCTACAATGCGCTTGATTCAACGGGTCAGCACCTGTTCTCGGTAGACCCCCAGGGACACATACTGTGGGCAACCCCGCAGACACTGGCACTGTTTGCGCGAGCGGGCGCCAGCGAAAGCTGGCAGAAAACCGAACTGGCTGCCGCATTGAGCGACTGGCTCTCGCCACCCGCCCCCAGACAGCGCCAGGCGGACCAGACGCTGATGCTGACCGTCAGCAGTACAAGTGGGCCATTAACACAGGAGAAACGTCTGACAGTGGCGTTTATCAGGCACATCAACGCCGACGAAAAGCTGCTCAAGCTGTCCGAGGCTAATGAGAGTTCCGGTGAAGACCTGTTGCGGGAGAAGCTCGACCTGACCAAGCGGGAGTCAGAGGTCCTGACCTGGATAAGTCAGGGCAAGACCAACTGGGAAACTGCGCAGATTTTGCAGATGAGTCCACGGACAGTCAACAAACACCTTGAGCAGATTTTCAAAAAACTGAATGTGCAGAACCGGACTGCCGCCGCGCGCATTGCACTGAGCATTCTGGAGCGAGACTGACAACCGCTCGCTCCACAATGCATTATCCGGTCAATCGCGCTTCCTGTGCCGGCGATGACGAACCACACCTACCGTCAACAACGTGACCAGCGTAATCGCCAGCATCGCTGTCACGCCGTGCAGCACATCATGCACCCATAACCCGTCCAGACCGTGCCCAGGATGCGTCCAGGCGGTACCCGGCAAGGCTGTCGCAGCGACACCCGCCAGGACGCCCAAACGGGCAGATCGATTGCTCAATGTTGTTGTATCTTTCACTGCACACTCCTTTTTACATCAGATGACTCGGTCCCACTGATCGCCGATGCACTGGCCACCACACCATCGGGCAAGCGATCAGGCAACATACCCTGCTCGATAATAAACGCTATGATTTCCGGCAGACCGCTGCCGGCCTTCAGATTGCTGAACACAAATGGCCGCTCGCCGCGCATGCGCGTCGCGTCTTCCCGCATGACCTCGAGCGATGCACCTACCAACGGCGCCAGATCAGTTTTATTGATGATCAGCAGATCCGAACGGGTAATGCCGGGACCACCCTTGCGCGGTATCTTGTCGCCTGCAGACACATCGATGACGTACAAGGTCAAATCGGATAGTTCCGGGCTGAAGGTGGCACTGAGGTTGTCGCCCCCGCTTTCAACAAAGATGATCTCCAGCTGCCCGTGGCGCACGATCAACTCATCAATGGCGGCAAGGTTCATGGAGGCATCCTCACGAATCGCGGTATGAGGGCAGCCGCCGGTTTCAACGCCAATGATACGGTCTGCGCTCAACGCTTCGTGACGGGTCAGGAAGTTGGCATCCTCCTTGGTGTATATATCGTTGGTGACCACGGCGATATCGTAGTAATCGCGCAGGACACTGCACAGGGCACGCAACAACGCGGTCTTGCCGGATCCAACGGGACCGCCCACACCAACCCTCAGGGTCTGGCCGGATTTATCAGTCGTCATAGTGGCTTCCTCTTGGCTATCTATCGTTCAAATTTATGTGTGCGGGCTGTTCATGACCGGAACAGCCGCGAGTACTGTGTTTCATGATGCATGCTGGCCAGGCTGAGCGCCGGCAGACTGGCACCCATGCTGTCATCTTCTACATTCGCCGCTGCCGCGATGGCTGCTGGTACCTGTGCCTGCAATGAGTGCATCATGCGCTGCGCCTGCGTCTGCCCCATTGGCAGCAGTTTGGTTGCCGCATTCACCTGGTTCTCGATCCAGGACCAGCACAAACCCAATCCGGCCATGTGGGCATCAATGGCCCAGTGCTGCGCAGCCTGGGCAAATGCCGTGACAAAACTTACCGGCCCCTGGATGGTGATGACCGGTACGCCAAACTCCGGTAACAGCTTCTGTAACGCCAGTCCGGTGGCGGTGTCTGTCAGCTGCAACTCATGCGTTTCCCGACTGGCCAGTATCAATGCGTTCCAGTAGCGGACCGCCGTATGATCGTTGATCGCCAGCGCCTGGCCTAGCCGAAGCAGTATGGGAAGATCCAGCGTCGCCACACTGAAGCGCAGCTGCGCACTCAACCAGCGTTCGATATCAGCGTCCTTTTTCAGCCAACCCGCCTCAATGGCGTACTCAAGCCCATGTGAAAAAGCGTAGGCGCCAACCGGCAGGCCAGCACTGCTCAGGTGCAGCAGTCGCAGCACCGCATGATCAGTGGTGTTCATGCTTGCCTGCGATTTCCAGCGCGTCAATCAGCCCCGCCTTGTTGTTGACTGGCGCCAGAGCTGACTGGTGGGCATGGGCGTGCCCAGCGTGAGCTGTGTAGGCACCCTGCTCCGGCACAAACACATGATGCGCGTGTTGCAGCGTCAGCCCCAACAGCACCAGCATTTCCTCCAGCACGTGATCGGGCAGAATGCGCAAAGAGCGGGCCCCGACCTGCACCTTGACGTGGCGGTTGCCCAGGTGATAACAGGCGCGGCTGAAAAGCTCCCAGTCATCACAGGTTGCAATGACAACGGGCTCTATGGCTCCCTCCACCAGCACCAGACGACCACACTGACTGCGCAGATACTCGCCCACCTGAAGCGGCGTGCCGCGAGCCAGAAACAACCTGACCTCCTCGCCTTCGGTAGAAAAAAGTCGCATGCGTCCGCGGTCGCGTTGCTCATGGGTCAGTATCACCCGGACATCGACCGGCGCCTTGCACTGGGTTCCCAGCCGTTCATGCACTTCCAACATGTCAAAATTCCTCTGTGTATTTTGCTAGAACAGGCTGTAGCGCTGCGCCAGTGGCAACACGCGCGCCGGTTCACAGGTCAACAATTCACCGTTGGCTCTGACCTCATAGGTCTGCGCATCCACTTCGATCACCGGTAACCAGTCATTGAGAATCATGTCCTGTTTGCGAATCGATCGGGTATTGCGACACGCTACCAGTTTTCGCATCAATCCCAGTTTGCTCAGCATGCCCGACTCCAGCGCCAGCTGGCTGGTAAAGGTCACCGACAGCGATGCAGCAGCACCGCCCAACGAGCCAAACATGGGTCGATAATGCGACGGCTGCGGGGTCGGGATGGACGCATTGGGATCGCCCATGGGCGCCGCTGCGATCATCCCCGATTTGATGATCAATGACGGTTTGATACCAAAAAAGGCTGGCTTCCAGAGCACCAGATCCGCCAGCTTGCCAGGTTCAATGGAACCGACTTCGTGGGCGATGCCGTGCGTGATGGCCGGATTGATGGTGTATTTGGCGATATAACGTCGGGCGCGGAAATTGTCTGATTCAGCCGTGTCTTCCTTCAGCGGCCCCCGCTGCACTTTCATCTTGTGTGCGGTTTGCCAGGTACGCGTGACCACCTCACCAACCCGGCCCATGGCCTGTGAGTCCGACGCGATCATACTGAACGCGCCAAGGTCATGCAGTATGTCCTCAGCGGCGATGGTTTCCTTGCGAATGCGCGAGTCTGCGAAGGCCACGTCCTCCGGAATCGCCGCATCCAGATGATGGCACACCATCAGCATATCCAGATGCTCATCGACTGTATTGACAGTGTACGGGCGTGTCGGGTTGGTTGACGAAGGCAGCACATTGGCCGCTGAGCAGGCCTTGATAATATCCGGCGCATGACCCCCGCCAGCGCCTTCGGTATGGTAGGTGTGAATGGCGCGCCCCTTGAAGGCCGCCAGTGTGTCATCAACAAACCCCGACTCGTTGAGGGTGTCGGTATGAATGGCTACCTGTACGTCATAGTAGTCAGCCACATTCAGACAGTTGTTGATTGACGCCGGCGTTGTGCCCCAGTCTTCATGCAACTTGAGACCGCAGGCACCGGCCAGCAACTGTTCGATCAGCGGCTCAGGCAGACTGCCGTTGCCCTTGCCCAGAAATCCGAAATTCATGGGCATGGCATCCGTGGCCTGCAACATTTTGCCCATGTTCCATATGCCCGGTGTGCAGGTGGTGGCCTTGGTGCCGGTAGCAGGCCCGGTGCCACCACCGAGCATCGTGGTGATGCCCGACATGGTCGCCTCTTCCACTTGTTGCGGGCAGATAAAGTGGATATGTGAATCGATACCGCCAGCTGTCAGGATTTCACCCTCGCCGGCAATAATCTCGGTGCCCGGCCCGATGATAATGGTGACACCGTCCTGGACATCGGGGTTACCGGCCTTGCCGATGGCCATGATACGACCGTGTTTGATACCGACATCGGCTTTAACCACGCCCCAGTGATCAAGAATCAGAGCGTTGGTAATGACCACATCCATGCTCTGCGCATCACCACGCTGGCTTTGTCCCATGCCGTCACGGATCACTTTGCCGCCACCGAATTTGACTTCGTCACCGTAGCGCGTGTAATCCTTTTCGACCTGCAGCCAGAGATCAGTGTCTGCCAGGCGCACACGGTCACCTGTGGTCGGGCCGAACATTTGCGCGTAGGTCGCGCGATCCATACTTGCCACTATTGTTCTCCTGCTTGTTGTGTCTGGGCTTGTGTCTGGGCTTCTACCAGCGCTCAGTCCAGAGGCCCCATGACATCGCCGCGAAACCCGAACACACGCCGTTCGCCAGCATAAGCCACCAGTTCCACTTCGCGGCTTTGCCCGGGCTCGAAACGCACAGCGGTACCCGCGGCAATATTCAGGTGAAAACCACGCACCCGATTGCGGTCAAGGCGCAGGGCCGGGTTGACCTCGGCAAAATGATAATGCGAACCAATCTGTACCGGTCGATCTCCGGTGTTCTCCACCGACACCGTGAGCGTCTCGCGGCCTGCATTCAATTCGATGACGCCCTCTGCCGTGCGGATTTCGCCCGGCACGAGCGGGTCTTGTTTTGTGCGTTTTCCGGTCATGGGTTTTAGCCTGTTTGGTTATCAATGTTCATGAAACTAGTTGATCGGGTCGTGCACGGTCACCAGCTTGGTGCCGTCCGGAAACGTGGCCTCTACCTGCACTTCGGTGATCATCGCTGCCACACCATCCATCACCTGTTCAGCGCTGAGAATCTGTTTTCCATAACTCATCAGCTCAGCCACCGTACGACCGTCACGTGCCCCCTCCATGATTTCCATGGAAATAAGCGCTACGGCTTCTGGGTAATTCAGCTTCAGGCCCCTGGCCAGCCTGCGCTCGGCCAGCAGCGCCGCGGTGAAAAGCAACAATTTGTCTTTTTCTCTGGGTAGTAGTTCCATGCTGGTCTGATCGGGTCTCTTTGATTAACGATTGTTGTGATGCATTGGCTGTCATGCATCATGTTATATGCACTATGCATTATGCACTATGCGTTATGCATTTTTCTTGCCACTGTCCTGGCAATCATCTTCATGTTGACCAGATCCTTGGCAGGCAGGCATTCCTGCCGGTCAGCAACGGGCGCAGTATCCGCCAGAACGCGATGAACACCCGACGTGCCTCTTCCGCACTGTACCCAAGATAACGACCGACAATAAACCCATTGACCAGCGTCACATTGGCCTGCGCGGATCCGGCAAATGATGACAGCGTCTCGCGCAATGCGGTCAGCACAGCCTGTGTGGCCTCAGCCCCGACACCCGCCGGCAGCATGCCGGCCACAAAAACGCCGCTCACCGGGCAGGCATTCATGCCCACCGCTGCCGCCGCCAGCTCAAAACTGGCCTCATTCAGGTGCAGGTTTTCCAACAGCACAGGCATGCCGTCGTGACAAATGAACAGGCGCTGATGCAGCTCCCCGTGGGTAAATGGCAGATCACTGGCAGGTAGTCCCAGGCAGCAGATCTCCCAACCCAGATAAGTGCTGCTGCCACGCATATTGACGGTGGTATCAGTACGTCCAAAGGCGCCGGGGAAAACGATCATCTCCTGCGGCAGCCACTCCATGACGGCCCCGTCAGCCAGCTCGAACATCTGGCTCTGTTGCTGCAGGGTGCGATCACTGCGGGCACGGTAAAGTCGGCCAGCGCCAGGCGTGGTTGCCAGTACCCTGGCGTCCTCATCCAGATTGATAGTTATGGTCAGCCGGTCACCCGACACCAGGCCCCCGGGAGGATGCAAAAGGTACACGTGAGCCGTATCGGCGCCTTCCGGATAAAAGGGCTTTTGCACATACAGGGGACCGTGGTGGGTGCTGCGCACCAGCCGACACCCACGTGCCTGTTGCCGAAACTGCAGGGCCAGACTGGCGTGCCAGGCGCTGGCAGCGGCAGGTTGCGCTACCTGTTCGGCCAATACCGCGCTCATACAGCCAGGTGGCGCTTGATCAGGTCGTCACTGAGGTTGGCCATGACATCACTGGCGACCACACGCCCCTTTTCCATCAGACGGAATTCGCTACCAACGCGACGGGCAAACCCCAGTTTCTGTTCGACCAGAACGACGGTCAGGCCTTCACCATTCAATTTCATGATTACATCACCGATTTGACTGACAATATTGGGTTGAATACCTTCATTGGGCTCATCCAGCACCAAAACCTTGGGGTCGGTCACCAATGCGCGACCTATCGCCAGTTGTTGCTGTTGACCACCAGACAGGTCTCCTCCCCGACGATGCAACATCTCGGCCAGAACCGGAAATAATTCGAAAATGCGTGCGGGTATTTTTTTTACACCGTCCCGGCGACACGGCAGACCGATCTGCAGATTCTCTTCAACAGTCAATGTGGCAAAAATGTCCCGCCCTTGTGGTACAAATCCCAGTCCCATCCGTGCTCGCTGGTGCGCCGCAAGGTTTTGTATCGGTTTGCCATCAAACAACACATCTCCATCTGCAATCGGCAACAGCCCCATCAGGCACTTGAGCAACGTGGTCTTGCCGACGCCGTTGCGCCCCATGATGCAGGTGCATGAGCCGGGTTCAATGCTCAGATCCACATCCCAGAGAATCTGCGACCCTCCGTAGCGCTGGCTGAGTTTCCGGATTTCGATCATGGTTCTTCCCCCAGGTACACTTCCACCACGGCCGGATTGTTCTGCACCTGATCCATTGTGCCTTCAGCGAGCACGCTGCCCTGATGAAGCACCGTTACGGTGCGTGCAATGCTGCGCACAAACTCCATGTCATGCTCCACCACGACGACCGTGCGTTCGCCTGCCAGTGATGTCAGCAGCTCGGCCGTCTTTTCGGTTTCCTGGGCCGTCATGCCCGCGACCGGCTCATCAATCAGCATCAGCCGGGGATCGGAGACCAGCAACATGCCAATTTCCAGCCATTGTTTCTGACCATGGGACAGCACCCCAGCAGGCCGGCCCCTGAGCGCCGATAGCCCTATGGTGGCAAGCACGGCGTCAATGCGATCCCGCTGTTCCGAGTCGAGCCGGGCCATCAATGTGAACCAGACCCCTTTGCCAGTCTTCAATGACAGCTCCAGGTTTTCTGCCACACTGAGTGCCTCAAAGACGGTTGGTTTCTGGAACTTGCGCCCGATACCGAGACGGGCAATTGCCGCCTCGTCATGTTTCAGCAGATCCACCGTCTGGCCAAAATACACCTGGCCACTGTCGCACCGGGTTTTGCCGGTGATGACGTCCATCAGCGTGGTTTTACCGGCGCCATTGGCGCCAATCAGGCACCGCAGCTCGCCGTCATTGATATACAGACTCAGGTCATTCAGCGCCTTGAAACCGTCAAAACTGACCGACAGCGCTTCAATATAGAGAATCACTTTGTGTGAAACATCAGGGGCTGCCACCTTGTTTAACTTCATGCCCTGGCCTCCCCGGTCGTGGTCTCTGTACTGCCGTTACTGTCCCCATTGTCGTCACGCTGCAGCCTGCGTTTGAGCAGGCCAGCCAGCCCCTTGGGCAGGAAGATGGTGACAAAGACAAACAGTGCACCAAGCATGAATATCCAGCTTTCCGGCACCAGTGAGGTAAACCGGGTCTTGGCATAACTGACCAGAATGGCCCCCACGACCGCCCCATAGAGTGTGCCGCGCCCGCCGACCGCAACCCAGACCACAATCTCGATTGAGTTGACGGGACTGAATTCACCCGGATTGATAATGCCTACCTGGGGGACATACAGTGCCCCCGCCAGCGCCGCAATCAGAGCAGAATAGACAAACAGCCAGACCTTGAAATGATCGGTTCGGTAACCCAGAAAGCGCGCCCGGGCTTCACTGTCGCGAATCGAAACCAGCACCCGGCCCAGTCGCGAACGCATGATCAGCTGACTGGTGACAAACACCACACCCAGCACCATGGCCGTGATGACAAACAATCCGATCCGGGTGTTGTCGGCACTGAGATCAAAGCCAGCGATTTCCTTGAAATCGGTTAAACCGTTATTGCCACCAAACCCCATTTCATTGCGGAAAAAAGCCAGCATCAGGGCGTAGGTCAGCGCCTGGGTGATGATGGACAGATAAACTCCGGTAACCCGCGAACGGAATGCCAGCCAGCCAAAAACCAGTGCCAGCAACCCTGGCACAAGCCCGACCATCAGCATGGCAAACCAGAACTGATCCATCCCGAACCAGTACCAGGGCAGGCTGTCCCAGTTCAGGAACACCATAAAATCGGGCAGGTCCGGATTACCATAAACGCCACGGTCGCCGATCTGCCGCATCAGGTACATGCCCATGGCATACCCGCCGAGCGCGAAAAACGCACCGTGGCCCAGGCTCAATATGCCGCAGTAGCCCCAGATGACATCCACCGCCAGCGCCAGCATGGCGTAACACAGGTATTTGCCCAGCAGCGTAATGGTATAGGTACTGACATGCAGCGCCGAGCTTTCCGGCAATAACAGATTGGACAGGGATGCCAGCACCGTCGCCGCAAACAGCACCACAACAAACAGGGTGATGGTATTGCTGCCGCGTCGCAGCTCGCCCCAGATGCTTGCCAGTTGACTCATTCGGCAGCCCTCCCTTTTTGCGGGAACAACCCTTTGGGCCGAACCTGAATAAACAGGATAATAAACACCAGCGTGATGATCTTGGCCAGCACCGCACCCGTCATCGGCTCCATGAACTTGTTGGCGAGCCCCAGTGAAAATGCTCCCACCAGCGTGCCCCACAAGTTACCCACGCCACCAAATACAACGACCATAAACGAGTCGATGATGTAGTCCTGCCCCAGATTGGGGCCGACATTAGTCAGCTGACTGAGCGCGACACCGGCGATACCCGCGATACCGGATCCCAGACCGAAGGTCATGGCATCAACCCAGTCAGTACGGATACCCATGGCTTTGGCCATATCCCGGTTCTGCGATACTGCACGTACCTGCAATCCCAGCGACGTTTTCTTGAGAATCCACAGCAGGATGACAAACACAATTATCGAAAACAGCAGAATAAACAGACGATTGTTGGTCAGCGACAGCACCGGGTTGATGTCCCAGGCACCACTCATCCAGTCCGGCGACACCACACGCCGGTTCAGGGGCGAGAAGATCGTGCGCACGGCCTGCTGCAGGATCAGACTGATACCAAAGGTGGCCAGCAGCGTTTCCAGTGGCCGTCCGTTGAGGTAGCGGATGACAAAGCGCTGGATGAACATGCCCACCAGCCCCGACACCATAAACGCTGCCGGTATTGCCACCCAAAGCGAATAGTTGATGAATTCAGGCATCAGCAACTGCACGACATACGTGGTGTAGGCACCCAACATCAGCATCTCGCCATGGGCCATGTTGATCACCCCCATGACGCCAAAGGTCACCGCCAGCCCAATGGCCGCGAGCAACAGCACGGAACCGAGACTGAGCCCATAGAATGCCTGTTCCATCAATTGGTAGAAACGCACCTTGCGCTCGATGCTGGCCATCGCCGAGACCATGGCTGCACGCACCTCGGGGTCCTGTTCATTGCGGCCGAGGTCATCGAGAAAGCTGCGCAACAGGTTGCGCACTGGCCCCTGCAGATTGCCGTGCAGTGTCGCCACAGCGGCAAGGCGCTCTGGCTGCGGCGCATCGGTGACCAGTACATTCATCGCCAGCGCCACATTGATCATGTCGGCGACTGAGGCAACCTGCTCGTTGGCAATGGCTTCATTGAGGACGGCCAGGTTGTCCTCATCAAGATCACTGAGCATGGTGCGGGCGGCCTGTTCGCGCTCGGCATCGGTGCCCTGGAACAGCAGAATCCTGGCTATCGTTGCCTGCAGTACGGCACGCAGCCGGTTGTTGATAGGCACCCGTTCCAGTGATTCGGTATCGATACCGTCCATGACATCACCGGTGAAAACATCGGAGACAGTGATACGGCCACCACCACTTTCCTGGCGCACCACCAATTCCCGGTTTCCCGGTTGATAGTACAACTCACCGTCCTGCAGCGCGGTCAACAATGGCAGCACCGTCCGCCCCCCGACCTCTTCGATTTCAGTAACCAGTGACGGCATACGCCTGAAATTGGCCTCCGTCAGCTCCAGTAACAGTGATGGCAGGGCGGTGTCGTTCGTGCTCGACGAGGCTTGAGGGGATTCAGGGGCTTGCTGCGCTGCCGCCATGGGAAGAACGAAGCAGCAAATCAACAACAAGAGGGTTCTCACGCGCTAACTCCATGACGAAAAGGCCGTCGGGATTCCGGGGAGGCCGTGCGCCCCCCACAGAGGTGATTCAAAGGCAGGTCAAAAGTCCGTGGTCTGTCCGGAACAGGTTTCCGTGACGGTGTTGTAGTTACCGCAGCGGATTGGGGGAGTCCAGTCGGAGATCAGGTCTTTGGAACCTTCCAGATAATCGGACCAGGCGTCTCCAGGCACCAGGCCGTCGGTCTCCCAGACCACCTGAAACTGACCGTCAGACTGGATTTCGCCTATCAGCACCGGTTTGGACAGGTGGTGGTTCTTGTTCATCACCGCCATACCACCGGACAGGTTGGGCGTTTCTATACCAATCATGGCCTGCTCTACCGCATCAACATCGGTGGTCCCGGCTTTCTCAACCGCCTTCACCCACATATTGAAACCGATGTATGTTGCCTCCATCGGGTCATTGGTCACCCGACCCGTGCTACCGATAAAATCATGCCACTGGGCGATGAACTCGGCATTGGCGTCAGTATCCACACTCTGAAAATAGTTCCAGGCGGCCATGTGTCCCACCAAAGGCCGGGCGTCAATACCGGACAGTTCTTCTTCGCCGACCGAGAAAGCGATCACCGGAATGTCCAGCGAGGAGATACCCTGGTTACCCAGTTCACGGTAGAACGGTACATTGGCATCCCCGTTGATGGTTGAGACCACCGCAGTTGCCTTGCCGGCGCTGCCAAAACGGCTGATATCAGAGACAATGCTTTGCCAGTCGGAATGACTGAAAGGCGTGTAGTTGATCATGATATCTTCATCCGCCACACCCTGCGCCTTCAGATAGGCTTCCAAAATTCTATTCGTAGTACGCGGGTAGACGTAGTCGGTCCCGGCCAGCACCCAGCGTTCAATGCCCAGGTCATTCATCAGGTAATCGACGGCAGGGATAGCCTGCTGGTTGGGCGCAGCACCGGTGTAGAAAATGTTCTTGGAAGACTCCTCGCCTTCATACTGTACCGGGTAAAACAACAGACCATTCAGCTCTTCCAGCACCGGCAGCATGGCTTTGCGTGATACGGAGGTCCACGCGCCGAAAATGACATCCACATTGTCCTGAGACAACAGCTGTCGGGTACGTTCTGCGAACAACGGCCAATCCGATGCCGGATCCACCACCACTGCCTCCAGCGGGCGACCCAGAACACCACCTTTGGCGTTTTGCTGCTCCACCATCATCAACACTGTATCTTTTAACGTCGTTTCACTGATGGCCATGGTGCCTGACAGAGAGTGCAATACGCCGACCTTGATGGGCTCCTGGGCCTGGGCGCCGAGACTGAACAGACAGGCGGCAGCGGTGAGAAGTGTGCGGGAGAAAAATGAGGTGTTGCGCATGACGGACTCCTTAATAGATCTGATCTCATTCTGGAGATTCAGGCAGGCCAACAACAAGTCGGCGATTAACCATGATAACTACGTCATTTGACGCAGTTATCCTTTGGCTGATTCAAATACTCATGACCCGTTCAACGGTCCAGAACAACCCCATACCGCCGACGACAAAAGCACTGGCACGAATCATTTTCTGATCCAGGTGGATTCTGCGCAGCAGCATCAGTAACACCAGTACCGTGAAAACGAACAACAACTGGCCGATTTCAACACCGACATTGAAAAACAGCAGTGCAACCACGGTGTCAGCGGCAGAGACCCCCAATCCGCCCAGCACGCTGGCAAAGCCAAGGCCATGTATCAACCCGAAACCTGCGGTAATGCCCATGCGCCACCGCAGCGAGGCTATGGCACTGCGCTGCTGATGACCCGGGTTGTTGCGGAACTGATGTGCAAGTAATGCCTCCCGCGCCATAAACACCACGGACAGGGCAATGATCGCCTCTACCGGCACAATGGGCACATTCACCAAGCCTAGGTGGGCCAATGCCAGGGAAATCGAGTGACCCAGCGTGAAAGCAGAGATCAGCCAGAGCAGGTTGATACCCCGTGCCAGCATGGCCAGACACAGGACAAACGCGAGATGGTCCAGCCCGATCAGCACATGCTCCGTGCCCAGTACCAGATATCGCCAGGCAGTCGCCGCAAAACCATCCGGCTGCCGGGTGGCAGCGTCGTCCCAATCCGGCAGGCTGAATTCGGCACCGAACTGGCCGCCCGACAACATGGTTGATACCACAGTGCCGTCCAAAAGGTGCAGTTCCAGCATCCCGCCATCGCGACCCCAGCGGGTGCGGATTCCACCATTGCTGCTTTCATCGCAGTTAACGTCAAAACTGACGGTTACCGCATTGCCCGATGACATCCGTTCTTCACGTTCCAGAACCGAGCAACCGGCCGGCCAGCTGACCGGAAGATCCGGGTCGAGATTGATCGGTAAACTGGCATCAAAGCGGAACCACAGGCCCTCGTCTTCGACATTCTGCTGAACCAGCGTGAATTGCGCCAGATCCAGATAATGTGCGACGGCTACCGGGACCGACAATATGAACAACAGCGCCCCGGCCAGCTGCCATCGCCAGCGTTTAGCCACCACTGGCACCCATTACAATGGTGAAGCGCTCTTTGATGGTTTCGGTGCGGGCACTGACATTTTGGCGACGATGATAATCCGCCCAGTCCTGGTCCAGTCGTTCACGTACTGCCTGATAAGACATCAACTCGGGTGCACCCTTGTTGCTTACACGGGCGAAATGAAATCCCCGTGCAGACTCCACGGGCCCAACCCACTGGTCCACCGGTGCGGCTTTAAGCTCTTCATAGAACTCGCCACCAAAGCTGCTACGCAGAATACTTTCCGAATAGCTGTTGAGATTCCTGCCCAGCCAGAAAGCTTCACCTTCAACGGCTTCGCCGGCCTGCAGGGTTGCCAGAATACCGGCAGCATCCGTTGGCATCTCTTCGAAGTATACCTGGGTGAAACTCAATGTTGGCTCGGTGTAATACTGCTCCATGTTCTCCATATAGAAGTCCAGTAAGTCGGCCTCATCGACCGGCTCTGGCGAACCGGCCCACAACATGCGTACCTTTTCAATCAAGTGGGCGCGCATCTTGCTGTCACTCAGGTGCATCCGTTGCGCCAGAGCCTCTCGAAACAGAACCTCTTCATCAATCCACTGGGAAATCAGCGTCTGGGTTTCCGCGTCGGTGGGCCGACGGCCTTCCAGCCAGGTGAAATTCTCCTGCAACATCGCGACCGTGGGGTCATCGATCACCACCACGTCGGCGTCATTTGCGGCCATGACATCACTGGCATCACTGCTGCCGGACCAGGCGTTGTAGCCAAAGATGGCGACCGCTACCAGCACAAAAATCGACAACGGCTCGGTCAGTAGCTTTTTACTTCCCGGTACTATTTTCTGTTCACTCATGTTCCACCCCATTTATCTCAGTCTTATGGTTACTCACAGCAATCGCCGGCAACTCAGTTCTGTCCATGATCAACGGTGATGGGATCCAGATAGTTCTCATCGTCCAGACCCATTTTCCTCATGGCGACGCCACTCAGGCAGGTATTCATCATGTAGTTCGCGTTCATGGCACTGACATAACTCAAGTCCAGCATGGGTGCCAGGTCCATGATTTCGAAGCCTGCTATTTGCGTCTCTGCACAAAGTCTACGCAATAAAGGTGCCAGCTCTCGGATCGTCAGGCCACCGGGTGCCGCGCGCCCTGCTGCTGGCAACTGAGACGGATCAATGACACTGACATCCAGAGAAATATACACGCGGTCAGTGGCCGACTTTGCTTCGTCAATGATGCGCTCAGCCACGCTATCCCAGCCGTGACGCTCTACTTCGGCCATGGTGTGATACTTCACACCCTGCTCGCGCAGCCATTGGAAGGCTTGCGGCGTCGCCTGTGACCCACGTAAACCCACTTGGATCACGTTACTGCCATCAACCACGTTCTCCGTAATCAGACGGTAAACGGCGTCGCGATCGGACAAAAGGTGTGCACGAGTGGGCTCGGCGTTGTAATGCGCACCAAAATGAATCACCGTTAACGGCTCTGTTGCATCATTATCTTGCACAGCCTTGACGGTCGGATACATCAGGGAATGGTCACCACCGACAACAAACGGCACCGCGCCGGTCTGGGCTATCTCGCCGATGCGCTGGTAGGCATGCTCCATTCCCCGATGCACACTCATGCGGTCCACGGCAATGTCGCCGTAATCCACGACATTAAGCACCGCCAGCGGGTCGACCATGGAATAGACGTCGCGCCCCCCCATCATATGCATACTGCGAATGGTTTCCGGGGCATTGCGTGCGTCGCGCGCACCACTGCTCATGCTCTGCGGAATACCCACAATGGCAACCTCCACATCACCGGCGATCAGGTCGGCCTGGTCTACCGCGACCAGCGCACCGGCAAAGGTCGGAATGCCGCCCCACTGATGAATGTAGCGGTGCACGCTGAACGGGCCCGGCTCGCGCAGGTATTCGTTCAAGGCCTGTGGTCGGACGACCTTGAAGCCATTAAAGCTGCTCGCTTCCGGATTCAGCGGTATTTCTGCCATGTCGATGCCCGGTCGAAATGCCATGGCCTCAATGGCCATCATCATGTCGCTGACAAATTGCTCAATCTGTTCTGGTGAACGACGGTCCAGTTCCTGATTGAGTTTTTCCCGGGTCGGGATGACCCGCAAAGGCTGAAATCCGCGCAGAAAGTCCACCTGCTCAGCACTCAGGCCATTGAGTTTGGCCATGATCTGTGGTGGAATGTCCGCCTCCGCCTGTTGCGCTAAACCGGTCGCAGGCGCCCATGCCAGCACCGAGCACAGTGCCACACCCGCAAACAGGTGACGTCGATAGTTAACCGTCATTGGGGGTTCTCCTCGTGATAGTTGTCCTGGGCATGGTCGATGGTGACCGGGTTCAGGTAGTCAATGTCGTGGCCCAGCTTGCGCATGGCGACGCCGACCAGACAGGCCTTGACGATGGCAGCACTGTGCAGGGCCGTGGTGTAACCCGGGTCCAGCGCGGGTGCGATTTCAACGATGTCAAAACCAACCAGCTCCTGCTGCGCGCAGAGTTTACGGATGATCGGAATGGCTTCGCGGGGGGTCAAGCCACCCGACACCGGCGTACCGGTGCCAACAATGTAGGAAGGGTCGAGGACGTCAACGTCAAAGGATATGTGCAACTTGCGCCCATCGCGCTTTGCTTCATCCAGCACGCGCTCCATGACGTAGTCCCAGCCATAGCGCTCAACTTCTGCCATCGAATGGTATTTGAACCCCTGTTCCCGCATCCAACGATAACCGCTTTCACTGGGCCCCCCTGAACGCAGGCCCACCTGGATATAGTCACTGCCGGTGATATGACGATCACGCATCAGACGATAGATCGGCTGACCATGGGATATATGATGAGGACTGTCACCCATGCCGACATCGTGGTGGGCATCAAAGTGAATGACGCTGACGTTGCCCTTGCCATAGACATCGACCAGTGCCGCCACATTGGGGTATTCAAGTGAGTGGTCACCGCCAATGATCAGCGGTATGGCGCCGGTTTCGGCAATTTCCCGCACCACTTCGCGCACATGCTGCATGCTGCGCTCAGTGCTGTCGTTATCGATGGCAATGTCACCGTAGTCGACAATATTCAGTTCACGACTCGGGCTGATCTGGGTGTACTGATCATTGCCGGCCATGCCACCGGTCATGCGCATGACCAGAGGCCCGTAACCGGCATCGCGCCAGCCCGACCCCATGTTCAGGGGCGCGCCGACAATCGCTACATTGACGTCACCGGCGATCAGGTCTTCCGGCGTCAACGCGACCGGCGCGCCGGCAAAGGTCGGGATACCACGTGCCAGGCTCACAGGGCCGGGTTCACGTTCAGGGTCAAAACTGCGCGGACGACGGACCATCCAGGCATTAAAGTCCGGCGACTCCGTGTTCAACGGCAGCCACGCCATATCCCGTCCCTGCTGGAAACCGGTCTGGTCTTCCACCCACATCATGGCGTCTACATAAGCCTCGACCTGCTCTGCCGAGCGCTTCTCCAGCGCTTCGATCAGGTCTTCAGTGGTCGATGCGTAGCGTCGTGTCTTGCTGCTGTCCTTGAGGTAGGCCAGTTGTTCCGCGCTCAGACCTGACAGTTTGTCGTCCAGCGAGGCAGGAAATTCGACAACGCCGGTCTCCTGGTCCTCAGCCTCTTCCTGGGCCAGCGCGAGCTGGCTGATCGCGCTCAACGTCAATGTGGCCAACAGGTTCAACACCTTGGCTTTTTTTGTTTTGATTTTCATACCTGAGTCCTTTTGCCGGCCGATGGCACGGCTATCAATTCTGACCATGATCCACCACCGTTGGGTCCAGATAGTTTTCTTCAGTAATACCCACTTTGCGCATGGCGATGCCGGACAGGCAGGCATTGAGCATGTAGTTGGCATTCATGGCGCTGACATAACTCAGATCGAGCATGGGCGCGAAGTCCATCAGCTCCACACCCGCAACGGCATTTTCCGCGCACAGGCGCCTGAGCAAAGGCGTCACCTCACGAATGGTGAGACCGCCCGGCACAGCGCGTCCGGCGGCCGTCATTTCGACCGGGTCAAGCACACTGACATCCAGTGAAATATACAGCGGGTTGCCGGCATCAGCGGCCTCCTCCAGCACGGTTTCCATGACGTCCGACCAGCCGTTGACCTCCACTGATGCCATCGTGTGATACCTGACATCATTGTCCCGTAACCAGACAAAGGACTCGCGCGTCGCCTGGGCGCCCCGTAAACCTATCTGAATCAGGTCGCTGCCTGCGATCACGCCTTCGCTGACCAGGCGATAGACAGCATCCCGGTCAGAGATGGTGTGCGCACGGGTGGGTTCCGCGTTGTAGTTGGCACCCAGGTGAATCACTGTCAGTCCCTGATCGGGGTCGGAGGCCTGCACGGCTTTCACGTTGGGGTACATCAGCGAGTTGTCGCCGCCTATCAGGAACGGCGTGGCACCGGTATTGGCCATTTCCAGCACCATGTCATAGACATGATCAAGCCCGCGCTCCAGGCTCATCCGGTCAACAGCGATGTCTCCGTAGTCAACGATGTTCAGCACGGCGCCGGGGTCGACCATGGCATACACATCCAGATTGCCGGTCACATGCATGCCACGCAGCACATTGGGGGCATTGCGGCCGTCACGACTGCCGCTGCTCATGCTTTGCGGAATCCCGGCGAACGCCACCTCGACATTGCCCGCAATCAGATCTTCCGGCGTTACCGCCACCGGCGCACCGGCAAACGTAGGAATACCTGCCCACTGGTTGATATACCGGTGCACATTGACCGGACCGGGATCGCGCAGGCGCTCCTTGAGAATCTCGGGCTGCACCACCTTGAAGCTGTTGAAGCGACTGGCCTCCGGGTTCAGAGGAATGGAAGCCATATCGATACCGGGCCGGTAGGCATGCGCCTCCACCGCGTCAATCATGTCGCTGACATACTGTGCGACCTGCTCGGGTGTCCGACGCTCAATATCCTGATACAGCTTTTCCCGCGAAGGGATCACCCGCAGGGGTTCATCGGTGCGCAAAAAGCTAATCTGTTCTTCCGTCAGCAGATACAGTTTATCCACAACCGCCCCCGGCAATCTGGCTTGCGCCAGCACAGGAGTGGCATGAACTGCAACCGCCAAGCCCAGCGCCAGCGCCGACCAAAATTGACGTTTTGTGCTAGGGCTCATAACGGATTCTCCTCGTGGTAGTTGTCCTGAGCGTGATCAATGGTCACCGGATTGAGGTAGTCCGGGTCGTGACCCAACTTGCGCATGGCGACGCCTATCAGGCAGGCCTGGACGATGGCCGCACTGTGCAGATTGGTGACATAGGTGGGGTCGATTTCAGGCGCAATCTCCACAATGTCGAAACCGACAACCTCTTGCTGCGCGCAGAGTTTGCGAATGATGGGAATCGCCTCTCTTGGCGTCAAACCACCCGAAACGGGTGTACCCGTACCGGCAATATAGGACGGATCAAGCACATCCACATCGAAGGAAATGTGCAGCTTGCGGCCATCACGTTTGGCTTCGCTGAGAATACGGGTCATCACATAATCCCAGCCGTAACGTTCCACCTCCGCCATCGAGTGATACTTGAACCCCTGCTCGCGCATCCATTTGTAACCACTTTCGCTGGGACTGCCCGAACGCAGGCCAACCTGAATGTAGTCGTCTCCCTTGATATGGCCATCAGCCAGCAGACGATAGATCGGTTGCCCGTGATCAATCAGATGCGCCCGATCGCGGCCAACGTCATAGTGCGCATCAAAATGAATCACGCTGAGGTTGTCTTCACCGTACACATCGACCAGTGCTGCGACGTTGGGGTACTCAAGTGAGTGATCACCGCCGACAATAAAGGGGATAGCGCCGGTCTCGGCAATCTCTCTCACGATTTCGCGGACATGCTGCATGCTGCGCTCAGTGCTGTCCTGGTCAATGGCAATGTCGCCGTAGTCGACAATGTTGAGCTCTCGACTGGGGCTGATCTGTGTGTACTGGTCATTGCCGCCAACACGGCCAATCAGGCGCAATGCCAGTGGCCCATGCTGGGCGCCACGCCAACCCGAGCCCATATTCAGCGGTGCACCAACAATGGCAACATCGACTTCTCCGGCGACCAGATCTTCAGGCGTCAGCGCAATGGGTGCGCCAGCAAAGGTGGGGATGCCACTGCGGCCACCATAACGCGACAGATCAATGGGCCCCGGTTCGCGATCAGGGTCAAAGCTGCGCGGGCGACGTACCGCATAAGCATTAAAATCAGGGCTATCAGTGTTCAGTGGAATGTGGTCGAGGTCTTCACCTTCCTGGAATTTCGCTTGCTCGGTAACCCAGATCATGGCGTCAACATAGGCGCGCACCTGTTCGGCCGAACGCTTTTCCAATGCCTCGATCAGTTCCTCTGGCGTACTGGCAAACCGACGCGTCGGGCCGGTGCGCAGAAATTCCATTTCTTCTTCAGTGAGCGTGGACAGCTTTTCGTCCAGCGAGCTCGGGAATTCTATGGGTTCTCGCTCTTCTTCCTCATCATCCTGTGCAGCAAGTGGCATGGACAGAGAGACCATCAACAGCATCAGTGCCGCCATGAGGCCCCGAAGATTAGCTTTCTTTATTGTTTCCATGGTGGGTCCTTTGATTGACTGTCTGATCAACAGCAAGTGACGAGGCCGCGGCCATCATCAGCCCGGAACTTCCGGGTGATAATGACCGCGGCAACGCACTGACTACTCATCTATCGCTGTGGCGTCACAGTGCGACGTTGATACCCACGTAGTAGGCCCGACCCACCGGGCTTACCGGATAGCTGCGCTGGGTTGCATAGGGCTTCTCGTCCGTCACGTTGCTGATACCACCGTACAGACGCACATTGGAGCTGTAGTCCCAATTGCCTGACAGATTGTGCGAGAAGAACTCGTCCGTGAAAATGCCAGGGCCATAGTTCTGGACGGCGGTCTCGATCGGCCCCGTCAGCGCCATCTCACTCAGGTACTGTGAGCGCAGTGAAAGACTAAACGGGCCGGTTGCCACATTGAAGTTCAGCTGACCTGACCACTCGGGACGTCGCATCTCCATCAGGTCATTATCAACCACGGCTTCCTCACCCGGGTTAGAAGGTTCGATAAAAGCCAGATCCAACTGCTTGGTTACAGCACCGCCCAGGCCTATCTGGAATGCACCCACATCGAACCTGTAGTTTACGTTCAGGTCCACACCCGTCGCTTGTGCTTCACCAAAGTTGAGCTGCACCTGTCGCAGGAAGGTGAACCCACCTGATTGCGCAGATGTCGGCTCTGCGTTTCGCTGCAACAACTCACAGAAGGGGTTGTTCAGTGTCGGTGAGTCATAACAGCTGGTTACGATGTTCTGAGAGGAAATCTCGGAGATTGCATCTTCGATAACAATATCCCAGTAATCCAGACTCACCGTCAGACCTTCGACAAAGCGTGGCTGTATTACCACACCCAGCGTCTTGGTGATCGCTTCTTCTGGTTCCAGGTTCGGGTTACCACCAATGGCGCCCGGGAAACCTGCTGACAGCGGATCTACGAAGATGTAGTTGCCGGCAGCGTCAAAGATCTTGTCATTGGGTACATTCAATGACTGCAGATCTGTCACACAGTTCTGCTGACGCAAGGCAGGATTGGGACCACTGCTGATCTGCGATGCATCACAAGGGTCATTGGGGCGGAAGCTCTGCCCCTGTTCAGGTGAAAACAGTTCAAACAGGTTGGGAACCCGCACCGCCTTACTGTAATTGGCGCGGAAACGCACATCCTCTATGGGTGCCCACAGACCACCAACCTTGAACGTATCACTTTCACCAAAGGTAGAGTAATCCGCGCGACGGAAAGCACCGTCCACCGTCAACGTTTCAATCAATGGCAGATTGCTCAACAGCGGGACTTCTACTTCGGCGAAGACATCCCAAACATCGTAGCTTGCCTCTGTGCTCAATGCACGGTTACCGGGTGATCCACCCAGACTACGCGCCCTGCTCACATCACCCACCCAGTCGCCCGCCTCGAACGCAACACCGGCAGGTGTCACACCACTGACAGAGGTCAGACCCTGGTCGTAGTTGTCATATTCCTGGGCGCTTTTCTCTTCTCGCCACTCACCACCGAACGCGAAAGATATCGGGCCCGCTGGCATGGTAAAGAATTCTGAGCTATTGCCACTGACAAAACCGCTGAGCACGGACTGCTCTATTTCTTCCTTGACGGTTCGGGTGTAGGAGAAGAAATCGATGGCTTCCTGACTGATTGAGCCTTCACCGCCCCAAATATTGGCTGGCTTACACTGACCATCACCTGGCTGGAAGCTAAAGAATGGTGACAGCGCGCGACCACCCAGATAGGCCGGGAAATTGAATGGCGTGGTTCTGGGGTAAGCACTGGCATCCAGGTCAGAGCGACAGACCGGCTGACCTGTCGCCGGATCGGTCACGACATCGATGGCCGCAAAGAACCGGTCAGTCACCGGCGTGAAAGGCGACTTGTAGTGACGATTGAATTTGCCATAGTTAGCCGACAATTCGTAGTCCAGGCCCCACTGGTCCAGATTGCCGCTCAAACCGGCAACCAGCCGGTACGTGGTACGTCGGTTGATTGATTCGTTATCACCCCAGTCATCGGAGTCACGCGAAATGTACAGGCCACCCGGGCCTACAAAACCGACACCGGGATTATTGGCAAAGGGTGCCAATTGAGCTGGCAGGAAGGGGTTATCGGGCGCACCATACAGATAGTCAGTCGCCTGGTTGCCACCACCGCCGAACACCACTTCGTGATAGACGTATTTGCTTTCTGCGAACAGCTCCATGGTGGGCGTCAGTTCGTATCGGGCATTCAGGTTGATAGAGTATTTATCATCTTTGGGAATGATGTAAGGACGGTTGGGTGCGATGTAACTGTCCTCAGCGCCAAACTGGTTAAAGTTGCCTGCTACCAGACCATCGTTGTAGGGCACCAATTGGCCCGCGGCATTAACCAGCCAGCAGCCACCTGCCGCACCAAAAGAGCCGGCGCCATCCAGGCTGGAGTTGTAACCGGTAAAACTGTCAAGACAGTCAGAGGTGCCGTTGCCGTCAAGATCCGGCTCTTGGCCCAATGGCACGACAGTGCCAAAGTCACCCAGAGCAATCACGCCGTAGGGCGAGGTAATGTTGAAGGTACGGCCAGGCAACAGCGCACGCGGCGTGGCCGTGGCGGCGCGATCAAACAGTGCCTGTTCAGCAGCGGTGAGGCTGGGCGCCGTGCCGAATTCGCTCTGATAGTTGGCGGCGAACGTATCTGAATTAGGAATACGCAGCCCGAACGGGAATAACCCGGTGTTGTTGAAGTTGTAGTACTGTGCCAGGTTTGGCGTGTTTGAGGCAGTGATATCACCTTTCTGGAAACGCAGCGCTGGATTGACGTCGTTACCAAATCGTCCGCCATTACGCTGACCTTCACGATCCCCTGCTCGCAGACCGTCGCTCGAGTCGTGTTGCAGCGACACGGTAAAATTGCCGCGGTTGTCATCAAAATTCTGGCCTATCAGGGCACGCAGACTGGCGGTACCCGCATCTCCCTCTTCTGCGAGGCCAGTGCGGAAATCGATATCGACGCCTTCGTAATCATTGCGCAGTACAAAATTGACCACACCCGTGACCGCATCGGCACCATAAACGGCGGACGCACCACCGGTGAGCACTTCCACGCGCTCAATCAGGGCCGACGGAATGGTAGACACATCGACTGACGATGTCCCTTCAATACCCGACACGTGACGACGTCCATTAACCAGTGTCAGCGTGCGCTGGGATCCCAGTGCACGCAGGTTGAGGGCACTTCCGCCCACGTTGCTGGCTCGACCGCTGTTCGCTGCAGTACCGCCGATGGAGTTGGTACTGGTGACCGACGACAGCAGTGCCGGGTTTTCATTCAGAATTTCACCGATATCGACCGTCGCCGAGCTGGACAGGTCTTCAGCGCTGATCACCGACAATGGCTGTGTGGAAGTCGCATTGTCTATGCGCTGAATACGGCTGCCGGTGACGACCAGCTCTTCAATGGCAGGTGTATCAGCCTCCTGGGCGTAGGTAAAAGGTGTTGATGCCACGCCCGCCAACAGGGCGATGGCGACATTCAAACGACGACGGTTGAAAGACTTAAGTGGTGTTGTATTCATCAGGTTGTATACCCCCCGGTACTTCTAGCAGTTGACAGCCAGTATCTGGCTCCAGTGTTGTTGTGTCTTGTGTGCCTGCCAGCTCGGTGGATGCAACTAAACAGGGCTAACGGGGAGGGATGAGCAATATGTATGCCACTAAATTTTTATCATTAAAAATCAGTTGTTTAAAAATTTTCATCGAAAAGCGGGGGTAAAAAGCGATTCATTTCGGGGCACACAATCGAACCAGGATCACATTATCGTGCACGCGACCAACGGAATTTATCTAATATATTTAATGACTTGCAACACTTAAAATACCTTTAGGTAAAAAATAAAGGGTCACAAATAGCATGACTTTAGCGCAGATTTCAAATATCAGGAATACGCCGGAGTACTTAGGAAAATACGCAAGTACGCATTAGTGCGCAGCATCATGCTCGCACGCGTACTTTAACGTAAAGACAAGGGCTGGCTACGTCAAAACGCGTAGTCGATCGGAGAGAGATATGTGACAGGGGCTGTCAGGGGGATAGGCAGATCGGGAAGACCTGAAGGCCGTCCCGATCTGCTGACTCAGACGTCAGATCTAAAGCGAGGAATCCTGAAACTCTACATGGACCTCAATCTGTATGTCGTCACCGACACCAAACGAAACCATGTTGTCCAGACCGAAATCAGAGCGCAGGAACTCAGCCGTGGCCGAGAACCCGAGCGTATAACGACGGGTCAGAAAGTTACGCCCGCCACCATTGAAGTTGACAGTCATGGTGACCGGGCCGGTGGTGCCCAGTAGGGTCAGGTCGCCTTCGAAAACAAAAGTATCTTCGTCGACGGCCTCAACAAAAGACGTTGTTCTGAATACCGCTTGCGGGAAGGTCGCTACATCAAACCAGTCAGGCCCGCGCAGGTCCTCGGCAAACGTCTCGTTGTTGACATCCAGCGACGCCGTTTCAATGATCACTTCCAGGCTGGAGTTCTCAACATTCTCCGCGTCGAAATCCAGCGTGGCGTCAAAATCGTTAAAACGACCGATGTAACGGGAAAAACCCAGGTGATCGATTTTCCACAGCAGCGACGCGTGTTCTTTGTCGAGCGTGTACTGGCCACCTCTGAGCTCGGCAACACTGGTTTCAAAATCCGGCGTGATCAATCGATCACAGGATACCAACGCCGCCGAACTGGCCACGACCAGCAGGAAATGACGATATTTGCAAAGCATTCTTGAAAGCATGAAATTTTCCTTGGCTTGAGTCCCTGTTACTGCACTATGTCGGCGTAGACATCGACTTCTACCACGACTTCATTGGGGATGGCTGAGGTATTGGCAAAGTAGCCCTGCCCCACGCCGTAATCCAGACGCTGCACAGTCACCTCACTGGTCAGGTTAAAACGTGTGCCGTCGATGCTGAGTTCAAACGGAAAATCGACCGGATGTGTCTGATCACGGATAGTCAGCATGCCTTTGGCGGTAAACGAATTGACTGACGTCAGCTCGCATTGATCGGCCGTAAAGGTTGCATTCGGGAACTGGTCGACATCAAACAGCTCGATGTCAAACATGTAACTCTCGGTCTCTTCGTCACCCACATCCAGATCAATAATCGGAATGAGCACGTCAATCCTGCAATCGCTCGGGCTCAGCGGATCAATTTCAAACGTCGCCTGTACATTCTTGAACTCCCCCTGATACGGGGTGTCCGAGTACGAATATTTGAAGATCACTGTCGAGTCGTCGGGATCAATCTCCCAGGTGGCGGCCTGTGCTGCCACCGTGGCGCCCAACAGCAGCGGCGCAAGCGCCGCCTTGGAAAATATATGTCGAATCATTACTACTACTCCTTGGAATCAATTACTGCAGGTCACGGCAGTGTATAAATCACCAGCTCAGACGGATTACCGCGCTGGCTGACGACCATGCCGATATACTGTTTGCCGTCATGTTCATAGGTGAACGGCTGACCGGTCTGTGTGCCGGGCATTTCAATTTCGGCAACAATCTCGCCAGTCTGCTTGTCATGCGCACGCAGTGTCGGACCACCGCCAGTGCCTTCACCCGAGAACAGCAGGGTTTTGGTCAGCAGCAGACCGGAACGTGTTTCAACGCCGGTACGGGGGATATCCACGCCTTCGAGCGCAGGGTTGTTGGCAATCGCCGGGGGCGTATCCGCATTCGCTATCATCCACTCGTGCTCACCTTCGACCATATCGATAGCCGTGATGCGACCATACGGTGGCTTGGCGATCGGCAGACCCATGGCCCGCGGCACTCGCACGCCCAGCGCCATGCTGAAGTCGATGTCGGAGTTCTGGTCCTTGTCCACCGACAAAACAGTGGCCACGGTCCTTGACGGTACGTACAACATGCCGGTTTCCGGATCCATGGCCGCCCCTTCCCAGTTGGCGCCACCGGTCGCAGACGGCAGGCTCAGTGTGCCTTGCGTGCCATCAGGTGCGTCTTTCATCGACGGCGGGGAATACAGGTTGGTGCCCAGGCGGAAGGGCTTGATGGCTTCCAGTGCAGCCGCATAGATCTCCGGGGTGAAATCCACCAGATCATCTTCGGTGATACCCTGTCGGTCAAAGCCGGCCGGCTTGGTCGGGAACGGCTGAGTCGCTGCATACCACTCGCCCGGCACATCACCGGCAGGTACTGGCAGGTCTTCGATCGGCCAGATGGGTTCGCCGGTGGCACGGTCGTAGGTGTAAACAAATGACTGCTTGGTCACCTGCATGACGATTTCGCGGCCATTAGGCAGATCTGCAAGAATCGGCGCAGCGGGGTTATCCCAGTCCCAGATGTCGTGGCGGATCATCTGCTGGTGCCAGCGTCGCTCACCGGTTTCGACATCCACAGCCACCAGGCTGCTGGAGAACAGGTTGTCGCCGGGACGGTCACCGCCATAGCGGTCACCCGTAGCCGCTTCAACCGGCAGGTAAACCAGTCCCAGATCCGGGTCGCCGGACATCGGCGCCCAGACACCGGTGTTACCGGTATAGTCAGCACTGTTATTCAGCCAGGTGTCATAACCAAATTCACCCGGACGCGGAATGGTGTGGAACGTCCACAGATGCTCGCCAGTGCTGGCACTGTAAGCGCGCACATCACCTTTCACGTTGGCCATTGACGGCGGACGCATGGAAACGGCCATCGCCGGGCCCACGACAATAACGTCATTCATGACAAAGGGCGGCATGGAGGAACCGATATCGATATCATCGCGGTTCTGCGCCAAACGCAGGCCTTCCTGCATGTCGATCACGCCATTATTGCCAAACTCGGGATCCGGCAGGCCAGTATCAGCGTCCAGGGATACCAGGAAGAAGCCGGGGGTGATGGTCATAATGCGGCGCTTGTCGCCATCACTCCAGAACGCCACACCACGGCCAGAGCCTTTGCGCGGCGCGGCATCGAAGCGCTCGCCTTCCTGAGCGCGCCACTGCCAGAGCAACTGGCCGGTCACGGCATCCAGCGCCACGATATCGCGCTGCGCGCCAATAGTGGTGTACAGCACGCCATCAACTTCCAGCGGCGTAAAAGTCGCATTGAACTCGGGCTGTGAACCGAACAGACCGGTCGGCAGGCGCCAGGCTATCTCCAGAGAGTTGACGTTGTCTGCATTGATCTGATCCAGCGGCGAGTAACGCTGGGCGGCCATATTGCCGTTGTAGTCAGGCCAGTCACCAGCGGACACATCGGTGCCAGACTGGCTCCAGGCCGCAGTCGAACAGACAAGCGAACTGACGCCTAACGCCAGCGCCGATAACACGCGTTTAGATCTTATCATTCCTAACTCCCTGAATTCAGGCTGTTTTATTTTTTCGAATCATTCGGCCACCCTTGTTTTACGGCTGTTACAACAACAGCAAGCGCACGACCAGGGTGTGATATGGCCAAATCTGGGTACACGCAAGAATAAGTCATCCATGGATGCTAAGCAAGCCGCAGACCCCGGCAAACAGGCGTGTTACAAGCTGCTGAAACGGTTCATCCGGCCAAATCGGCGCTGTATCGTCATGGAACGAAGATTTCACGGTGATACCACGGTGTCGAGGTAATGCCGAGAAGAACTTCCGTGCCATCGAACAGACGAGAGAACAGCGGGCCGGCCGCCATGAAACTGAACATCCCGATACGACTGCCTGCTTCCCCGGGCACCCCCAAGGCATCATTGGCCTGATCTATTCTGTAGGTTCGCGTGTAGTCGGTATGCTTGCCAGAGCGGATGACGATCGAGGACTGTCGCCGCGTGGGTACCGCCTGCTGATAATGCAGGATCACGCTGATTCTGTCGCCGCTCTCGGCCACCATCACCCAGTGCTCCTGCACGCGGGCGCGATCGTCAGACTGTCCGCTCAAAAACCGCTCAGCCATTGCGACCTCAGCGCTCTGGTAGACATCGTAAGCGCCCCCGCCTTCCGGAGAGATACCGTTGATGATGAGGATACCCGGGGCACCACCGGCATCGCGCGCCTGGACTGACATGACCATGTAGCGGCTGCTGCCGGTGCCGACCGGCTGACCTTGTGGGTCAAGAATAACCTGGCGGTTCATGAAGGTGACGGTCAGGTTGACCTGATCCGGCGCCTCCGCAACTGCGGCAACAGTCCAGTTGTCGGGAAGCAAGGCACGGACAGCCTCACCCGCGACCCGGAAACTGAACGACGTGCGGGTTTCAGCGCTCCATTCCTGATAATCCTGGGCACTGGCCGGGACCGGACTGGCGAGAACTGCCCATACAGAGACAAGCACGAGGACCAAAGCGGAAAAGAATCCTGAGAATTTCATTGATAGAACCTCTGTATTTGACCTTCGCGCGCTCGTTGCCACGAATAATGCTGTGAATTATAGCCGGAGATGCCCCATACCGGATGCCGCTATTTTTGCGAACTGCTGAATTTCCTGCGTCAGTTCGTGGTGATCGGTCAGCCCGGTTTTCCACCTCTCCGGCACCTCATTACTGCCCGCTCCCAACAGTAACCCCAGCACCAGGCCGCGGTGCACGCTATCGCCGCCGATCTCGGCGTTGGCTCTGAGCGTGGCGATGAGGTCGCAGTTATGCTGACAGCCGAGCGCTGCCATCAGCGGCAATCCCTGCTCGACATAACACGCGGTGGCGAAGTGATCGATGCTTTTATCGGCCGCGTTTCCCTCCAGAAATCGCATGTGCAGACGCCAGGTTTCATCGTCCGGAATGTTGCCCGGGCCGTCGTGGTCGCGGTAAACCTTGAACAGTTCCTGGCCGGAGACTGCCGGGGCCGGCAGCCGGGATAACATGTTTCTGAAAGTGCCCTGCGGGTTTTCGCCATTCACAATATTTAACAGGACCGGCACCAGCTCGCTGAGGCCGCTACTCAACAGCTCCGAGCGATGCGTCAGTTGCTGGTGGCCCAATGCCATGCCAGTGGCGACAAAGCGGTTATCGGCATTGAGCAGCGACAGTGCCAGTGGCCTAATCAGCCCGCCCAGGCTGTCAATCGACCAGACCCGACGCTGGTGTTCGGCACAGTTTTCCGGGGCAATGCCCTGACTGTAATGTTCAAACCAGCGGCGCAGATAAATTTCCGTGTAAGGATCGGGGTTGCCGCGCGGCTGGGTCATGTAGGCGATAAAATCTTCCAGAAAGCCGTCCTGGCTGTAACCCTCGCGCTGGATGATCGAACGCATCAGCACCCGCAACAGCCCTGCCCCCAGGGTCGATGCGCCCGCCTCAAGGCCGTGGTGATAGTGCAGTCGCTCATCAAGGGCGGCACTGGCGTTGCCGTGTTCGCCCTCCTGGTCGTTGAGGCTGAATTCAAAGTCACTGTAGCTGGTGCGGTAAAAGCGGGCGTGTTGGTGAAGTATGTCGTAGCCACGCCCGCAGGCCTTGGCCTTTTCCACGTCCGGTTGATAGCTCATACCCAGCATGAAGGCATCCGGGTGCGGGTGCGGCGCCGCAAAATAACGGTACACGCCATCGGGAAACTGTTCGCGAATATGCTCGGTTGAATAGAACCAGTGCACCGGCATGGCAAGTGCATCGCCGATAAAAGCGCCCCACAGGGCATTCTCAATGCGCCGGGCAATCGGGTCATTCATGGGCCTGCTCCTTACCGGCACGTGCTCCAGGACGAGTGCGGGTTCAGTCTCAGAATTTGATTGTCCACTACAACAACTTTAGACTACAGACATGAACAGCCCATGCCAATATTGCGTGTCGGCTGACTTCAGGGTTTGCCCGGACTGGCTGGCTGTTCTACAGACAATTCACTCAGGTGGAGGACTGGATGATCAACCTGTATAGCTGGAGTACACCCAATGGCCAGAAAGCCTCAATCATGCTGGAAGAGCTGCAGCTGGATTATTGTGTGTCCGCCGTCAATATCGGCAAAGGCGAACAACACGACCCGGCATTTCGGCGCATCAGCCCGAATGGCAAGATCCCGGCCATAACCGACGCCGGGCTGAAAGACGCGACCGGTGCGCCCGTCAGGATTTTCGAATCCGGCAATATCCTGATCTACCTGGCAGAAAAGTCAGGCCAGTTGTTGCCAGCGCAATGGCAGGACAGGACAGAGGTGCTGGCATGGGTGTTTTTTCAGGTTGGCCATCTGGGCCCCATGGTGGGCCAATGGCACTGGTTTGACGACGCCGCACCCGCTAAGAGCGAACTGGCGATCACTCGCTACAAGGAAGAAACCCTGCATCTGCTGGAAGTTCTGAACGGCCGCCTGGGCGTTGCCCCCTATCTCGGTGGCACGGATTACAGCATCGCCGACATCGCCAATTACGCATGGGCAAAATCGGCGGTAGATCAAATGCAGGATGAGGAGCCCGATGCCACTGCTGCGCTGGAATCGCTGCGCGACTGGCTGCAGCGAGTGGGCGCGCGTCCCGCCGTGCAACGCGGCATGAAGGTTCCTTCCGAGGCGCAGAAGGAAGCGTCAGCGACGGCTGCGACCATTGAGGGCCCGGCAGCCGGCGGCACGGCTCTTCCCTGAACAGGAGCGAACGATATGCGACTCGAAAAAATCAAAACCCCTGGCCTTGCACACCTTTCTTATTTTCTAAGCGCTGACGGCGAGGCCGCTGTCATTGATCCACGTCGAGACATTGAGGTCTACCTGGAACTTGCCCGCGCAGAAGGCGCCATCATCAAGCATGTCTTTGAGACCCATAGGAATGAAGACCTGATATCCGGCGCACCGCTTGTTAAACAGGCCACCGGCGCAGAAGTCTGGCATGGACCACACGCCGACCAGCCGATACGTTATGCGCAGGAGACGCATGAGGGTGCGGTTTTCGAGATGGGGGGCCTGATGCTGACAGTTCTTGAGACCCCTGGCCACACCGATGACAGTCTGTCATATGTCCTTTATGACAAGCGTTTCAACGACGGTCCAGTGGGCGTTTTCACAGGTGATGCCCTGTTCATTGGCGACGTGGGACGAACAGACTTTTACCCAGAGAGAAAAAGCGAGGTTGCCGGCCTGCTCTACGACAGTCTTCAGAAATTGATGGCGCTTGGCGACCAATGCCTTATTTTTCCTGCCCACGGTGCCGGATCGGTTTGCGGCTCCGGTATGGCTGACCGGGAATTTTCGTCAATCGGCCACGAGCGACAGAACAACCCGCGTTTACAGATAGCGGACAGGGACGCATTCATCGAGGCCAAGCTGAATGAACATCATTATATCCCCCCTTATTTTGAGCGCATGGAGCAGTGTAATGTGATCGGCGCCGAGGCAGCGCCGCCTGCGCCATTGCCCTGCTCCCCTGCGCTGTTGCTCAATCCAGGCGAGCATGTTTGTCTGGATGTGCGGGGCATATTCGACTATGCGGGTGGTCATCGACCAGACGCCCTTTGTATACCCGACGACATGATTGCCGCCTTTGCTGGCTGGCTGCTACCGGCAGACAGGCCGATTTTGTTAATAGCCAGAGACGAGCGTCAGGCCCTGAACGCGGCGACCACCCTTCAACGCATAGGCTTTGACCATATCGTCGGTTATTTCAGTGGCGTCATGCCGCTGGCTGTCAATAACGGCCCGCTTGCAACGCTGGATTTCATCCACACCCAAACAGTCCGTGCTCGGCTCGACAGCCCCCCGCACGGCTGGACCTTGCTCGATGTAAGAGCAATAGACGAATATGAAAGCGGACATATCAAGGGCGCCCGCCATGCCTACGTGGGAGAATTACATGATGCGATACAAGACATTGACCCCGACCACCCTCTCACTGTCATGTGTGGCAGTGGCGCCCGTGCCACCATTGCTGCGTCAGTACTCCAGCGTCAGGGCTTTGCCGACGTCGATGTCTTCATCGGGTCGATGAAGGCCTGGCATTCTGCGTCACTCCCGACCCTGTAAGCCAGGTCTGGACATTAACCTTGAGAGGGCAGCATGAATAAACTGCGCTACGGGTGGCACATCGTTCGTGACGCCGGCGTACTCTGGCTTGAGTGCAATGCATTCAGCTATGCCGGCGCACTGGCGTTCTATACGCTTTTTTCGCTTGCTCCCACCATCATTATTGCGGTGACGGTGGCCAGTTTTTTCCTCGGTGAGGCCACCGCGCAGAGTCAGGTTGTGCAGGAGTTTCAATCGTTCATGGGTGATGACGCAGCCAGCCTGGTCGAGGAAGCCGTGGCCAATTCCCAGCTCGAATCCAGTGGCATCCTGCCGACTGTTGCCGGTATAGCGGCTTTGATGGTCGGCGCGACAACGGTTTTTGCGCAAATGCAATATGCGCTCAATGACATCTGGAACGTAAAACCCAAACCATCTCGCAGTACATTGCTGATTTTTATCAGGAAGCGATTTTTCTCCCTGATGTTGGTGTTGGCATTGGGTTTTATTCTGCTGGTATCCCTGATGCTGAGTGTTGCGTTGCGGGCCACGCTTGAGTTCACAGTCTCGGTGATTCCCGCTGTCGAGCTGCTGTTGAACAGTACCGAAACGATAGTCTCTTTTTCTGCGATCACACTGCTGTTCGCGACAATTTTCAAAGTGCTGCCTGATGTCGTGCTCGGCTGGAAACAGGTGTTGATCGGTGCACTGGTGACGGCACTGCTGTTTTCGCTGGGCCGTTACGGCATGGCAACCTATCTGGCCTACGAAGCGCCCGATTCCACTTATGGCGCCGCCGGCGCTGTGGTGCTGATTCTGATGTGGGTGTTTTATTCATCGCTAATTCTGCTATACGGCGCTGCCTTTACTAAAGTACATTTACTGGCCAGCGGTAAAAATGTACGCCCCCGAAGCACGGCTGTGCGTTTCGACAGAAGCCGGGATCAGGAATATTGATCCGCCCGATTGCACCAGTATGCGTCTCTTGCTCGGCATTGAGGGCCCGTGTTTTAACCAACCGTCTACTCATGTCCCTGACATTGAAGCAGACGAAGATTGCCTGTACCTGACATCAAACAGCGGGCGCGAGCAATTTTGCCCGCTTGGCGACTCAGAATTGACCCGCCGACCCTGACGAAATCAACCACTTGCAACAGGAGAACACAGTGCCACAACAAACTCGCGGCCGTATGCTGATAAAAAAGCAAGACTTGACGCACATACGTATCGAAGAGCAGGCGCCGCCGACAGCCCCCGCCGCGGGCGAGGTGCTCCTGGCGCCTGATCTGTTTTCGCTGACCACCAATAATGTGACCTATGCCGCTTACGGTGACGCCATGCGTTACTGGGAATTTTTTCCTGCCGATGATGCTGACTGGGGTCAGGTGCCAGTGTGGGGGTTCGCCACTGTCGTGGCCTCCGCGGTCGACGGTGTCAATGAAGGCGAACGCTTCTACGGTTATTTCCCACCGGCGAGCGTATTGCGTGTGCAACCCGCAAATGTCGGCAAGCGAGGCTTTCGTGACAGCTCGGCTCACCGTCAAGCCTTGCCTGCCGCCTACAATCAGTACCTGCGGTGCCAGGCTGATCCGCTGTACACCGCTGACAGCGAAGCATTTCAGGCGATCTACCGACCGCTGTTCATCACCTCTTTTACGCTGGCTGACTTTCTGGCCGATAACAACTGGTTTGGCGCCGAGCGGGTGTTAATCTCCAGTGCCTCCAGCAAGACCGCCTACGGCACCGGATTCTGTATGGGCGATGCCGTGGAAACCATGGGTCTGACATCCGACCACAACCGTGAATTCGTGGCCAGTTCCGGTTGTTACCGGCACACCCTGACCTATCCGGAACTGGCCACGCTGGATGCGCGGGTGCCCACGCTGTATGTCGATTTCTCCGGTGATCGCGAACTGCGCAGCGCCATTCACCATCATTGCCCTGAGCTCAGATATAGCTGCGTCGTGGGCTCGGCGCAGACAGTGGCGCTACCGAAAAAGCAGACGCTTCCCGGGCCTGCGCCGACGTTCTTCTTTGCCCCTGACCAGATACTCAAGCGCACAGCCGAGTGGGGCGCGCAAAAGTTTGGCGAGCAGCTGGGCGACGCCTGGTTACGCTTCGGCGCTCACGTCAATAATCCACAATGCGAGTTGCTTAAGGTTGTTCAAGGCCACGGCCTTGAGGACGCTCGACAGGTGTTCGGGCAATTACTGGCAGGTCGTGTGAAGCCGCAGGAGGGACATGTCATCCGACTGTAAATCCGTTCAGGTGCCTAAGGGGCTTGCCGGTTCATCACGGACAAAGCTGGACAAACGACCAGTGTGGAGCTACCGTTCGTGTTCTTCATTGTCCGGGAGATCCTGATGAAAGTGCTACGCAGCCTTCGCGTGGTGATGGCCGCGATTCTGCTTAGCGTCAACTCGATCAGTCACGTCACGCCCTTATTGCTGATTGCTCTGGTCAAAGCAATCGTGCGTGTAAGGCCTGTTCAGGCCCGGTGTGACCGGATCCTGATGGCCATTGCTGCCAGCTGGATCGACGTCAACAGCTGGATGTTCGATCACCTGACAGACACCGACATCGTTGTTAAGGGCCTGCCCGACCCGATGCCCGAAGGGCATTTCCTGCTGCTCTGCAATCACCAGTCCTGGGTCGACATTCCCGTCCTGCAGAAACTGTTCAACCGGCGCCTTCCCATGTTGCGTTTTTTCCTGAAAAGCCAGCTTATCTGGGTACCGGTATTGGGCCTGGCCTGGTGGGCACTCGACTTTCCGTTCATGAAACGTTATTCACGCCAGCAGATTAAAAAACGCCCTGAGCTGGCGGGCCGGGACGTGGCCGCGACGCGAAAGGCCTGTGAAAAGTTCAGCCGCATACCGGTGTCCATCGTCAATTTTGCCGAGGGGACGCGCTTTCGTGACGATAAACATGCAAAACAGCAATCGCCGTTTCGGCATCTGCTCAAACCCAAAGCCGGTGGTACCGCCCTCGTGCTTGATGCCATGAGTGAGTCGCTGGACACCCTGGTGGATGTCACCATTGCCTACCCTGAAGGTACTGGCGAGCTCGGCGACCTGTTTGCCAACCGGATCCGGCGCATCGTGGTCGACGTCCGGGTCCAGCCCATACCTGACGAGCTGCGCGGTGGTGACTACCAGAACGATGCGGTCCATCGCGAGCGCATACAGTCCTGGGTCAATGAGCGCTGGCAGGCCAAGGACAAAACCATTGACGGCCTGAAGTCAGGATAGAACCACAAACAAAAAAGGCCCGCATAAAGCGGACCTTTTGTTGTTTGGCGCACCCGGAGAGATTGATTCATCATCCGCATTGGCGGATGACTCACCCCTGCGGGGCGGCTTGCAGCCGTCCAAAACGCGATGCGTTTTGTCGAACTGGGGAGTTCTCACTAACCCGATACCACAAACAAAAAAGGCCCGCATAAAGCGGACCTTTTGTTGTTTGGCGCACCCGGAGAGATTCGAACTCCCGACCAAGTGGTTCGAAGCCCCTACTGTAAGCGCTACATAATTGTTTTTATTAACTTTAATAGTGCGCCCGTTGCGTGATTTTGCACTATAAAGCACAACAATGCCCAACAAAACCCGCAAAAGTCCCGCATACAAATCCAACCCAAAAGCTTGGGCTGCGGTCAGGTTGAGATACGGAAAAGTTTCAATGTCACTTGTCCGCGGCACTGTTTTCCCGAGCCTTTATCGCGCTTTCTGGTTCACATCGTTTGTGTCGGGCTGAAACCATATCCCAGACCGAGACACCTAACATGAATCCAAGCCCCGGATAGAAATACCATTCACTCATCGTTATGGCCCCGATCAATACTAATATCGGGCCAATCAATCCCAGCGCTGCACGATGCCACTGCCCGTGACTGAAGTAACCCAGCACATTGAGGACCATCACCAGAACGGCTATGAGCGGAATGACCCAGCTCACGAGTACCGATTCCCACTGACTGAGAAAGCCTAAGCCCAAAGCCGCGCCTATAGCGCCCAGTGCGGGGAAACACGCGGAACATCCTATTCCTGCAACCAGGGCCCCGCTAAAGCCAGCTTTGTCACCAATGCGGACTATCATGTTAAAGAAATTATTGAACATACTGTCTTCCTTTATTACCGATTTCAAAGATGATTTCATGCAACCTCGACACTCTGCTACGCAGCGCAACAAGATAACTGTTTAACATCCTTGGTGAACGTCTGAGCGCAAAGCTTGAGGCCTTCCACCATGGTCAAATAAGGAAACATCTCATCCCCGATAGCCTGCACTGTCATTCCCGCGCGCAGCGCCATTACCGCCGTTTGAATCAGTTCACCGGCGTCTCCCGCTACCGCCTGCACACCCAGCAACTTTCCTGAGTCGCGATCGGCCACCATCTTTATAAAACCATTGGTGTCGAAATTGACCAGCGCGCGCGGTACATTCTCCAGA
>PASF01000012.1 GCA_002711845.1 Gammaproteobacteria bacterium
ACGCTCTTCGGGTGCGTTATCGATCTGATCGAACGCACGCGACTCACCGGTGCCCCATATATCAAAGCAAACACGCGTCAGAGCCGCTGTCAGCGTTGTCTTACCATGGTCAACGTGACCAATTGTGCCAACGTTGACGTGTGTTTTTTTACGTTCAAATTTACCCTTCGCCATTGTGACCGCCTCTTTATTCTAACCAAGCAATTTTGAAAACAACCCGTCAACATCAACAAGGGCTGCTATTCGGAAGTGCTCGGCACATGAAGTCGCGCCGGCACTCTTAGCATTAAATCAAAAACATTAAATCAAACACCAAACAAACTGGTGCTCACATCCAGAGTCGAACTGGAGACCTCTTCATTACCAATGAAGTGCTCTACCGCCTGAGCTATGCGAGCAAAAATTTACAGCACCCAGAGCACTCAATTCACCAAACCTGGAGCGGGTAGCGGGAATCGAACCCGCATAACCAGCTTGGAAGGCTGGTGTTCTACCGTTGAACTATACCCGCCTGTCGCCAGAACTTGTTAAATATCAATCAGCTCATCATGGTGGAGGGGGGTGGATTCGAACCACCGAAGCTTTCGCGTCAGATTTACAGTCTGATCCCTTTGGCCGCTCGGGAACCCCTCCCGCAAGAGCCGACGGGATACATTTTTCCCGGGTCTCTAAAGCAGAGGCGGCATTTTAGGGGAATTAGTCCGGCAGTGCAATCATTTCGCAGAGTTTTTCTGTGATACCGACCTCAACGTCCATGGACGCCCAGGCCTCAGCAGATTCCTCTGTAAAATCAGCGCTTTCATCGCCAGTGAGGACAATTGAATAGAGGTTTCTTGTTCGATTCTCTGCCTGCATCTCCACCGCAAGATCGAGGCCTTCGATTTGCTGGTAAACGCCAAGCGCATTGCCCTGGTCAGCGAACAGGCCAAGCGACACCACACCATCCAGATCACCGCCCACAACAAGGTATGAGTCAATCGCCAACCCGGCCGCATTAATGGTGTCGCGAACTGACGTCAGCAGCGCGCTGCCCACCAACTCCGAGCCTGAAGACGACACATACACGCGCGACAGGGGCGGCAGCGGCTGCTCCTCAACAGCCAGTCGCCACTGCTGGCCGGACAGATACGCGTCGGCAAATGCCTGCACCTCACCCTCACTGCCGAAAGGGCCAAGCGCAAGGCAGTAGGCGGGCGTCTGCTCAACGGCGACCAACGGTCGATCCAGCTCCCCGATCAACACCAGCGTGTCAGGGAACTGACGGGCGCTGGTATCGCCCGATAACCCGGGCGCCGGACGCAAGCCCGTCCACAGTGCGTACAATATATTGAGCATCAGCAGCGCCAACGCCAGCCTGCGCATCAATCCGACTCCTGCGCGCGTGCCACCGGACGCAAAGAAGGCAGCATTTCGCCACCGGAAATGGTCTCTCGCCCCTGATCGGTATCAAGCAGCAGACAACCGGAACGATCAACGCCGGCGGCGATGCCGACGCGGCTATGATTACCGGCCCTGATCTCGACCTGCTGCCCGGCATAGGCATCCAGCTGCATCCATTGATCGCGAAAAGGTGCGAAGCCCTGCTGTTGAAACTCAGTCAGTGCCGTCACCAACTCGTTGATCAAAGCCGACGCCAGCAGGTTTCTGTCGATCACCCGGTCAGTCGCCGCAGCCAGGTCACTGTAGGGCTGATCGATGGTCGCGCCAGCACCGGCGGGCATGCTGGCATTCACACCGATGCCGATTACCACGCGACAGGGACCACTGACGTCCCCACTGATCTCTAGCAGAATGCCGGCCAGCTTGCGTTGCCGGTACAGGATATCGTTTGGCCACTTGACTTCGAAGCCATCACAATCCATGCGGCGCAGAGCTTTGACGACGACCAGCGCACAGACCAGGCTCAGGCCTTCGAGCGCCGACACCCCCGTCTGGAAGGGCCACAGCAATGACATATATATGTTGCGACCAAAGGGGCTGACCCATTGCCGGCCACGGCGGCCACGCCCCTGCCCCTGATGCTCCGCCATTATCAGGCATGACTGCTCGCCTTGCGCAGCCCTGCGGGCAGCTTCGGCATTGGTTGAATCCAGGGAAAAGTGCAACGCCAGGTCAGGCGTCACGCAGCGCACCGCCGGCTCCAGACCGGCGGTAATCAGGCCCTGGTCAAGCAGCCTGATGCCGCCGTCAACCCGGTAGCCTCGACCCGGCAGGGCCTGCACATCGACGCCCATGGCCCTGAGCCCTTCAATCTGCTTCCAGATGCCTGCGCGACTGAGCCCCAGCGCGTTGCCCAGGGTCTGGCCCGAATGGACCTCACCATCGGCAAGCAGTGACATCAGCGGCTGCAGAGACATATTAGCGGGCTGTGCCTATTCGCATCCAGGCCAGAAACATTTCGTCCCAGACCTGGTCTCCCCACTTCACCTCAACGGTCGGGTCCGGATTGAGCGGATTAAAGCGGGAATTGTCAAACGCGCCTTCGGCAACGATCTCAGTACCTGCGGGCAGAAACACCGGCTCACGCAGGCGGTAAACCATCTGCCAGTTGTGCTGGAAGTTGGGGATGGACAACAGCTTCTCCTCGCCGCCGTCGGGGTATACCGCCCGGAACCGGATATGCTTGCCGCGATAATGCATGTGCGGCGCAAAGCTATACAGATAGCTGTCATCCGGAATCACCGTCCTGGCCGTCACCGGAAACTCGCGAACCCCCGGAGGAATGACAAACTCGCCATTCATCACTGCCGTGCGCTCCAGCACATGTTGCGGCGGCGTATCATGAAAGTATAACCCCAGTCGTGTCCGGTCAGTCAGCTCGCGGCCTATCGTCGTGTAATGGAACTGGATCATGAAGCGCATGTCGCGCTGCAGCAGAATACCTGTATCGGGGTCCAGTTCGATATGACCACGACCCGGTGCGTAGCCGCCAAAATTCGTCCGACTGCCGCCCCGGCTGGCATTCTGCCGCTGCTGGCGGGCATCCTGGGTGTAGACAATCACGTGATGCAGCGCGGACTTCTCATCCACGTCGAACGCATACGCCGATACCCACTTGTCTTCGGTCAGGCCAATTTCCAGAGGCACAAAAACGTAATCCAGAACACCGGTAGCCGGCACCTGGTGCTCGGGAAACTCTATCACCAGATCAGGCTCGCCCAGCTCCCATTCAGAATCCTGGGCGCTCAACAACGCCAACGGGTCATCGCCACTCTCGTCACGGGAGGCACCGGTTTCAATCCAGTGCATCAGAATGCGCATCTCCTCGTCGCTGATGTGGTGAACATCCTCATAACGGCTGGCATAGTCATAATCTATCTGCCCGGGGGGCATTCGTCGGGTCAGCAACGTCTCTCGTATCATGCCGCTCCAGCCCTGAACCATGCGATGACCGTCCATGACCCACGGCGCCACACCCTGCTTTTGATGACAGCCGACACATCGATCGACCAGAATGGGGGCAACATCGTTTTCGTAAGAGATCGCTTGTGACCGGATGGCCTCGATTTTATCCAGCACCAGGGGCTTGCCTTCTGACGCAGACGGGTTGTCAATAAATGGCTCGCCGCGCAACACTGAGTGCACAACATAATGCAGGTGCGAGCTCATGCCCGGCAGGTTGGCAGCTAGCGCCTGCTGCATGGGGTCACCCTTGTACAGACCCACCCCGCCGCGATACAGAATGTCGCCACGGGCCGGGTTGACCACCAGCACCTCACCACTGCGAGTGAAATCCAGCGCATCACTCACCAGCTGGGAAGAATCCAGAAGAAACGGCGTATCAGTATTGAGCTGGTCGGCAAGTTCAGCGAGATCCGCCCTTGTTTCGCCGCTGTCCGGCACCAACACCAGAAAGCGCACAGGAGAATTGGCAAACCGGTTGCGCAACGCAAGAATTTCGGGAAGAGCAGCCTCGCTGACATCACAGTCCGGGCTATGAACAAACACAACAACGGCGCGCTGATCCGCGTAACGGCTCAACTGATGAAAGCGACCTTCATGGTCGATAAGCGCAAAATCCGGCACCTGGCTTGTCGTTGCGGCCGCGCCTGCGCACCAGATCAAGCCTGCAAGCAGGACCAGGGTTCTAATCATCTGACCTAAATTCCGAGATAGACGTGTCTGAAAGAAGTCTCACGACGGCGATTATAATCAATCACCTTGCCCAGACTATAAATCAGGGAAATAACATTGCAATTATTTGTAACGCTCGCTCGGTAAAACACCGCTAAAAAAGGCCGGCCAGACGGCCGGCCTTTTTTAGCGGATCGATTACTGAGCGTCCGATGCCGCAGCCGCCTTGTCCTTGCGCAACTTGCTGACTACCGACGCTGCCTCCAGCATAACCAGCACACTCACGACCAGCACAATGAAGTCGAGGGTGACCAGCAGATAGTTACCTGCCTGGTAGAAGTCCACCAACTGAATCAGACCGGCCAGGAATGAGGTAATCAGGACAAAAATCATGGGCACCAGCGTGTAGATGGCGGGCCTCCCCATTTTCATCAACATGACGGTGATGACCAGCAGCGTCAGGCTGGCCAGAATCTGGTTGGTGGCCCCAAACAACGGCCAGATGATCATGCCGCCTGCACCGGACGAACCGCCCGCGCCGAATGCCAGCAGCAGGCAGGCACCAACGGCAATCAGCGTTGCCGGCACACCTTTGTTGAACAGGTTGATTTTGTAGATATCACCCCACTCCTGGATGATATAGCGTTGCAGTCGCACACCGGAATCCATGGTGGTGCCGGCAAACAGCGCAACCATCGTTGCCAACAAGACCTGCGAGAAGCCTTCCGACAAACCCCAGGAAGAGGATATCAGCACCGCACCGCCGGCTATGAACGCGGGCGCGCCGCCGTCAGAGAAGTTGGCATACAGCGTGTGCCATTGCTCAGGGCTGGCTGCGTACGCTACCGAGCACACCGCCACGATGGTAATCAGGGCCAGCGAGCCTTCGCCGATCGCGCCCAGATAACCTACGAATCGCGCATCAGTTTCCTTGTTCAGCTGTTTGGAGCTGGTGCCCGAGGCAACAATACCGTGGAAGCCGGAGATCGCACCACAGGCAATGGTGACGAACAACAGCGGGAAGATACTGGGCGTGCCAGCCGCTGTCTGCGTATTGAACATGGGAGCGGTCATCTCCGGCATGGTCAGCAGCACCGCGCCGTACAGCAGAATCAGGCCCACAATCAGCTGCATGCCGTTGATAAAGTCCCGCGGCTGCAACAGCATCCATACCGGCAACATGGACGCAATGGCGGCATAGATGAACAGAATGATGATCCAGTTGGCATTGGCAGTCAGGCCAAACATGGTTTCCGGCAGTGTCAGCTCGATAAAGGTACCCGCCCAGATGGACAGGTACAGCGCAATAACACCGACAATCGTCAGCAACACGAGACTGAAATTGCGGCGCAACAACTGGCCGATAATCAGCGCCACCACAATTGCCGACCAAGCCGGGAAAACCGAGCCGGGCGTGCCTACAAATCCGCCGGCAATCACCACAGCAAATACCGCATTGACCATCAGCAGCAACAGGAATATCACAATCAGGAACAACGAGCGCGTCCGCTTGCCGATGACGTTCTCAGATAGCGCACCAATGGATTTACCCTTGTTGCGGGTACTGGCCCAAAGCGCGCCCATGTCGTGAACGCCGGCGAAGAAAATGGTACCAAAGGTGACCCAGAGAAGCGCCGGCACCCAGCCCCAGTAGACGGCGATGGCGGGACCAACAATCGGCGCGGCACCTGCAACTGACGTAAAGTGATGTCCCCAGAGGACATATTTATTGGTGGGCACATAGTCCACACCATCGTTGAATTCATGAGCTGGAGTTTTGAAATCAGGATCCAGTCGGTAAATCTTGTCGGCAATAAATCTGGAATAGACGAACCAGCCGAAAGACAGCCCCGCCAGACCAAACAGAATAATCATGATTCCGCTCATACAAACACTCCCGCATTATTATTATCAAAAACAGGTATCAACAACAGGTATCAACAACAGGTATTACTGGCGTCGTGAACCGCGCGCAGCGCCGCATCATAACAAGTTCGCGCTGACCAAGACAACGAGAAGGCGCAAAAGCGGCCACCCTGCAACGTTTTGTCACAAGCCACCGCCCTAACTGGCTAACCCGCCTGGCTGGCATCGTCGGGTGTGGCGAAATACCGGGTAAACAGCCCCTGCATCAACCACAACACCGCCAGCGACAGCGACAGCAACGCCCCCCACTGCAGCAGCCCGGCAAAGAAGTAGCGATCCAGTGCCGGCAGGCTGAGGTCATAGGCCATGAAACCGACAAATCGCTCCTCCATCCAGTGCCAGGCCCAATGCGCGACGATGGCTGACAACAGAATCACACCAATACGCTCGGGCAGCGCATACCTGAACAGCAAATGGATAAGCGGCACCATCAGTATCAGCACCAGAATCTGTCCGAATTCCACGCCCAGATTAAAGGCCAGCAATGACACGACGAGGTGTGAGCCGGCAAACTGCATGCTTTCTGTCAGCAGGAAGGAGAAACCGAAACCATGGACCAGACCGAAACCGAAGGTCACTATCCAACGATGACGCTGCTGCACGCCGACGATGTTTTCCAGTGCCATGTAGACAATGGACAGGGCTATCAATGTCTCAATCAGGGATGGAAACCAGATCGCTGACGGCACCCAGCCCAACGCCGACGCCAGCAGAGTGATGGAGTGAGCGATGGTAAACGAGGTGACCACCGGAATCAGGGCACCGACACGACGCAATGGAATCAGCAGACAGAACAGAAACAAAAGGTGATCGGCGCCTTCCAGGATATGCTCAAAGCCCAGTGCGATGAAATTGAAAACCGCCTGATGCCAGCGTGGATCCAGGTAGACTCGCCCCGGATTGCCAATATAGCTGAAGGTTCTTTCGCTGCCATCCTCGACGATGTAACGCAGCACAGTTGTTGTTTCCAGCCCCAGTCCGCCCAGTCGCGCGTCAATGGAAAAACGGGACGCGGCGGAGTCGATCGGGTACGACGCCAGTACATCGAGAAAGCCCTGACGGTAGTAAAGGTCCACATCATCAGCCAGCGGCGCGCTGCGCACGTGAGCCAGTGCTGTCTCATAATCCACGAATGTGCGGCTGGACGGCAATGATACCCGCACCGCATCAATACGCGGACTGTCCAGCAACCGCTCATCCGCGAACATCTGTATAGACTGCAGAATACGGCTTCCGGCTACGTCCTCGAGCTCGTCCTGCGCCTCGGAGAATATCAGGTAGCCGACAGAACCGCGCAGCGGCAGCCCGGCCTCGCCAACCGAGTCCATGGGAATCCGCATCAGCAGATTAAGCCGACCCGGCTCCGCCTTGACAAAGCCCTGTACGGCAACCCTCGTGGGTATCTCGTCGGCAACGGCAAGCGGCCCCGCCATTGCCAGCAGGCAGAACATGGCCGCCAGCATGATGGTCACGGCGCCAGACGCCTTTCCCCCAGTGTTTTTGTTATTCAGCATAACGTCCTCGATAACGCCCAACGGAACACAATACAACTTTCAGCATGCGACGGCGGGCCATCAGCTGTGGTCAAATTGTAAGCCGGGTGAGTATACTGAGCATAGAGAACTGAGTATACTTCTTGTTCGACAGATCAATATGCTCGGCATGAAACGACCCTGGAGGGAGTATAATGACAAAAAAAACGAAGATAGCAGTAGGCGCAAGTCTTGCGCTGGCCGTAGCGGCAATGGGCGCTGGACAGTCCTTGTTGCAAGAACCTGTTGCGGCGCAGGCCGGCTCGATGGTCAGTGCACCGAGCTTTGTGGTTGATCCATACTGGCCAAAACCTCTTCCCAATCAATGGATTATCGGTCGAACCATCGGCATCGACATTGATGACCGTGACCACGTATTTATCGTGCACCGCGATCAGGACGCCATGTTTGGTGGCGCCACTGAAATCGGCCTGAAAATGGGCGTCAGTGATTGCTGCACCCCGGCTCCACCCATTCTCGAATTCGACCCTGAAGGCAATCTGGTAAATGCCTGGGGTGGCCCGGGTGACGACTTCACCTGGCCGGCATCGAACCACGGCCTGGCTGTCGCGCCAAATGGCAATGTATGGATCGGCGGCAATGGCGGCGGCGACTCTCATGTTCTGGTATTCACCGGCGACGGACAGTTTGTTGCCCAGTACGGCATGCCCGGTCAGGAAGTAGACAGCAACAGCATGACGCATTTCGGTCAAGTAGCTGATATCGAGATTGATGGTAGCACCAACGAGGCATACATTGCCGATGGCTACCGTAACAAGCGGGTTGCCGTCCTTGACGCCAGCACAGGCGCGTTCAAGCGCTACTGGGGCGCTTATGGCAATCGCCCGGAAGACGTTCGCGTCGACTACACACCCGGCGAGCCGCTGCCACAGCAATTCCGTGGCCCGGTCCATTGCGCCGTGCCTTCGGCTGACGGCCTGCTGTACGTGTGTGACCGCGGCTCGGACCGAATTCAGGTCTTCCGTCCGGACGGCACCTTCGTACGCGAAGCACTGATTGCGCCGGACACGCTGGCTCAGGGCTCTACCTGGGACATTTCATTCTCGAATGATCCCGAGCAGAAGTTTATCTATCTGGCTGATGGCCAGAACTTCAAGATTTACGTGATTGATCGTGAGTCCATGGAAGTGCTGACCAGTTTTGGTGGCGGCGGTCGACAGCCAGGCCAGTTCTACGCACCGCACAGTATTGCGTCGGACTCCAGTAACAACATCTACACCACCGAAACCTACGAAGGCAAACGTGTGCAGAAGTTTGTTTATCAGGGCATGCGTGATACACCCCGTGGCGGCCACACCGGTGTGGCATGGCCAGCCGACCGCCTGTGAGTCACTGAGCTGACTGCCACAAGCGATTGACAAAGGGCTGCCGCACCTTTAGGTGCAGCGGCCCTTTTTGTTAAAAATACAGACAAAAAAACGAAGTCGTTAAAACATTGGGGAGACATGTTTTGAAATCGCGTCACTTGATTACACTGGCCCTGAGCAGCCTGTTGCTCACCTCTCAACCTCTGCTGGCAGGGGAAAAGGTTGAACTTGACTACCACTATACCGGCGATACCGGCGTCAGCCTGAGCGGCATGATGGGCGGTCCGCTGAGCATAAACACATTCACCGACCAGCGCGCTATCGAAGACAAGCACGATATAAACCGGGCCGAGCACGAGGACGTTACCCTGAGCCAAGCACCGGCGACCGTGATTCAACAGGCTTTTCAGGAAGCATTTGCATCGGCCGATGCGCAGCTGGATGACGGCGAAACACCGTTGACGCTGAGCGGGAACCTGCTGGAAATGGAGATTGTAGAGTCGGCCAGCGGCACGGAAGTTCTTATCCGCTGTGAGCTGACGCTCAACAATCAGGGCCGTAACGCCTGGCAAAGCGTGGTCTTCAGCCGGGTTGCCGCCGACGATCAGGCGCTGTCAGCGGCAATTGCCAAAGGGCTGGACCGGCTGGTAAATGAACTCTTTCTGGATGATTACTTTTTGATGGAACTGGGCATTTTCTGAACCCGACGGCACGGATCCGGGTCACGGCTTGCGGCACTCAGCCGTAAGCCATTTCCAGCAATTCCATCACACTCTGGACCTGAAATGACCAGTAAATGATGCCAGCTACAATAATGGCAACTGAACTGGTTGCCGCAATCTTCTGAAGCAATGTCAGGGGTTTCTTGTCAGTCATGACGCTATTCCTGTGTGGGTTGTTTGACGATAAGAGGCACAGTACCCGGTCCTGCTGATCAAGAGAAGCCAATCCAGCGGCCGGTGGCCGCCACGCTAAACCAGACCAGAATGGACGCAACTGCCACCAGCTTCAGCAACCAGGGCTGAACATCGGCGTGATTACCTTTGAGCAGCGGGCGCTTGATCGCGAACACAAAAATGATGCCGACCAGCAACGCAGACATCTTGGCCCAGAAAAAATCATTGTAGTACATACGCTGGGCAACTGCCGCCGCCATGAAAATGCCGGTTGCCAGAATAAAGGCCAGCGAGATGCGAAACCATTTATGGGCCTGATCGGCCACCACTTCCGATGGCACGTCCTTCATGATCACGCCCAGCAGGCGCAGATCGGTGACCAGCACAGAGCCTCCCAGAACAGCGAGCGACATCAGGTGGATGGACTGCCCGAACGTTGCGTAAACGCCACCGTACGTTTTACCGATATAACCCAGAAACGAAGTCTCGGCCCACTCAAAAAAAGGTAATAGCTCCATTGGGAACTCCTGTCATGCATCAAAATAGCTTATTAATCCGCCACACAACCGGCAGCGGCACCCAGCCACGCCGGCAATTCACGATAGCAATGGTACCAATCGTAGGCAATCAACCGACCGGTCATTACCACACCGGCCCAAAGTCCCAGTGACAAGGCTGCGCTGATTCTCAGGCGACGAGGCGCCTTGGCTTCAAACTCCCAGCTCGAGGCCGACGCTTTCATGCGTTTGTGGAACAGAACGGCATTGATAAATGCCACAACCAGCAACACCATCTTGATCCTGAACCAGATACTTTGAATGGTATAGGTCGGCTTGGCGTAGAAAAGCAGCAGGCCGGTAATAAACATGATCACAAAACCGATCATCATCGGTATGTTCAGACGATCAGCAATCTTGACCGCAGACACGCCGGGCATGGCCAGACCCAGCATACGCAAATCGATAAACACCAGCATGCCCAGGCAGAGCATGATGGTGATGACATGTGTCGCTTCAATCCAGTTGTACAGATAGAAGGATTCTTCTATCGCCCGACTGCCGCCGGTCGCATATAGCCATTCGGCAAATTGCAGTAACAATTCGTTAATCACGCTGTTGACCTCCCCCAGTCTTGCTGTCTGGCACTCGTGTGCTCAGTGATTTTTGCGTTTGCCTAAGGCCCGCTGACACCAGCCATGTGACTTGTTTAAGTATATTCGCTGCCATTGGCGACACCTTGCGCCTGGTCAACAATCATCGCCATGATCAGTTGCCTGAATGCGCCGAAGAATAGCCCAGCTGTGCTGTCAAATCTACCCCGGATACTTTCCAGGACAGCGCGGAAGCGTAGCACAGAATCCGCTGCACCTGCTTTCGTTCCATCGTATATTTTCGTGTACTCGTGTGCTGTCACGGGCAGAGTATTGGACACAGCCCACCTATCGGCGTTCTAATTGGGCCACACAGGCGACTGATACAGCTTAAGAGAACATGATGCCCGATACACACCTGTCACAACCTGACCTGCAGACACTGAAGCAGCGCATCATTGATAGCGGCGCCCTGGGTCGGTCACCGGTCTATGTCAGATTGCTGGAATATCTGCTGGACTGCGCTCGCAACGGCCGGCAGCCCAAAGAGTTTGAAGTTGCTGTCGATGTGCTGGGTCGCGACAGCAGCTTTGATGTTACCCGTGATTCAGTCGTGCGCGTCTATGTCCATCAGCTCCGTAAACGCCTGGAAACCTACTACAATCGCCACGACCCGGATGCACAGTACCGTCTTGTCATTCCCAGGGGTCAGTATATCGTTACGCTTGAAGCCCGGGCGTCACACCAGACTGATGCCGCGCCGGCCGAACCGCGGCACCCGCGGCATCGCCTGATCCCGATATTGCTGGGCCTGACAGTGCTGCTGCTGGGCGGTAATGCCTGGCAATGGTGGGCCAGTTCGCGACCCGGGCCGCCGGACCCGCTCAGCGCCACGCTCACTCACCCCATGTGGCAGCAACTGACAGATGATGAGTTGCCGATCCTGCTGGTCATGGGGGACTACTACATATTTGGTGAGCTGGACGAAGAAGGCCGCATCAGCCGCATGGTTCGTGATTTCTTTATCAATTCCAGCGAAGACCTGACCAGACTGTTTATGCAGGACAGCAGCCTGCAGGCGTATTTCCGGGATCTGGACATGAGCTATATGCCAGAGGGCAGCGCCGAGGCCATGCTGCAAATTGCACCGATTCTGCGAGCCACTGGCAAGCCTGTGCGGGTAACCATGATGTCGCGCTTGCAAACGGCGGACTTACGCAATAATCATATTGTCTACATTGGTTACATCAGTGCGCTGGATAAACTCAATAATCTATATTTCCAGACGTCCGGCCTGCTGCCCGGGCAAACTTTCGACGAGATTTACAACAAGCAGGATCAGCAGCTGTACACCAGCACTGCCGGCCTGCCGCAGCAAGGGCAGCCCTTCCGGGATCTGGCGTTAATGGCAACCTGGCCTGGCGCCAATCAGAACCAGTTTGTCCTGATTACCGGCACTCGGGATGCCGGCCTCATGCACGCCGCCGACGTGGCCGCAGATCTGGACCAGTTGCGGAAGCTTGACCACGCTGACGATAGCGATGTTGTCAGCCACGAAGCCCTGTTCGAGGTTTATGGCATAGACCGGATGAACTTTGAGGCCACGCTGCTTTATCACCAGCCGCTTAATCCGGCCCTGATCTGGGCCAATAGCCATTAGTGACGGGTCGGACAACCGTTCTATGGTTAAGGTTTGAGTTAGCGTGAGAGGTGGTTTATGCTGACTGTCCGATCAGTTATCAGAAGGGAGTGCTTGTCACCCATGTCCAATAATAACACGCGTAACATTAAACCTTTTTATCGGAATCCGATTAAGTCCGTCGCGCTGACGCTGACCACGGCCTTTGGTGTGATGGCGATGGCCGCCTGCGCGCAGACGGCCGATTACAGCAATCCCGATATGGCGCCGGTCAACGATCTGCCCAACCCCTACACAACGGTTGAGGGCTACCTGAAGATGCCTGCGGGCCGAGCCTGGGGCTCAACCAGTGCCGTGCACATCGACATCGATGGCAGCAGTGTCTGGGTTGCTGAGCGCTGCGGCGCCAACGTCGGTGCCTGTGTCGCCAACGCTGATGTCGACCCGATCATGAAGTTTGATAGCCAGGGCAACATGATCACAAGTTTTGGTGCCGGCATGATCACCTGGCCGCACGGCATTGAAGTGGACCACGAAGGCAACGTGTGGGTTACTGACGCACGTGACAATCGCGGTGCTGGCACGAGCACCGAGGGGGTGGAAGTCTATGGCCACCAGGTGCACAAGTTCAGCCCCACTGGGCATCACCTGATGACCCTGGGCATGCCAGGCGGCGCCCGCGAACCGGGTTACCTGTTCCAGCCCAATGATGTGCTGGTTGCACCCGATGGACATATCTTTGTTGCCGAAGGTCACTCCAATGCAGAAGGGTCAACTGCACGCGTCATTAAATTCAGCCCCAGTGGCGACATGGTCATGACCTGGGGCTCCTATGGCACCGGACCGGATGAATTCATGCAGCCACACGCGCTGGCACTGGATTCACAAGGCCGGTTGTTTATCGCCGACCGCAGCAATGACCGCATCCAGATTTACACTCAGGATGGGGAATTGCTGGATACCTGGTATCAGTTCAGCCGCAACAGCGGCCTGTTCATTGACGAGAACGACGTCCTGTACGCTGCCGATTCAGAGTCCGGCTCTGTCAACCCGGCGCACGGAGACTGGCTGCGCGGCATTCGTATCGGAAGTGCCAGAACTGGCGAGGTCCAGTACTTCATTCCGGACCCACAGCCCGATTGCCGCGGCACCTGCACGGCTGAAGGTGTCACCGTCGATCGCAATGGCGTCATCTACGGCGCAGAGGTTGGTCCAGTCGGCGGCATCAAGCGCTATGTGCGCCAGTAAGTATCGGACCTCCGCAGTCCACTAGCAAAAAGGGGCTACTGGCGTAGCCCCTTTTTTTTATATCGGCATCACGATATATTGACCAAAATCGCGACAATCTCGCCGGCCCCACCATAATCCCCTCATATAAAATTCATAGGTGTCTGTTTACGTTAGGTTATTTTGGTTGGCACGAGCTTTGCTAAACAAGCTTTAAACCCGACCAACCTACAGGACAGACACATGATTACCAAAAAGGCTGCATCCATCATTTTGCTGCTGGCATTTTCCATCAGTATGGCTTGCGCTGACACCCAGGTCAGCCGCTACCATGAGTTTGATGCTGGGGAGATTGATACTCTGCGCATCGACGCACGGGTCGGCACTATCCAGGTAGAACCTTCGACATCCGGCAAGTTTGAGGTAGAACTGACGATCACTGACGAAGACGGTGGCGGCTGGTTCCGACGATCTCCCGATCTCGACAACATGGATCTTCGCTCACGCCGGAATGGCGATCAACTGCGGCTGAGTTTCAGTGAAGACAAAGTCAAAGGTGAGTGGATCGTCAGGGTGCCGTCCCTGGAGCAACTTGACGTGGAACTTGGCGTCGGCACCATAAAGGTATTGATGGCTCACTTCGGAATCGTTGCTGACGTGGGTGTCGGTACTATAGAACTGCAGGCACAAAAGACCGATATTGGCTCGGTAGACCTTTCCGTCGGCGTTGGCGATACTCATATAAATGGGGGCACTGACACCGAAAGCAGGCGAGCTATGGTGAGCAGCGAAACAACTGCTTACGGCACGGGATCAAAGTCAATTCGGGCCAGAGCTGGTGTAGGTGATGTGCAGGCCGAACTAATCTAAAAAGCAAAGATTGCTGCAAAAAAAAACCCCTACCGGCTAAGCCGATAGGGGTTTTCCTCTTTTAGATGCCTGACAATGTCCTACTCTCACATGGGGAGACCCCACACTACCATCGGCGCTGAGTACTTTCACTTCTGAGTTCGGGATGGGATCAGGTGG
>PASF01000013.1 GCA_002711845.1 Gammaproteobacteria bacterium
TGATTGCACCGATTGCGATGGACGAAGGTCTGCGCTTTGCGATCCGTGAAGGCGGCCGTACCGTGGGCGCTGGCGTGGTTTCAAAGATTATCGAGTAAGTAGCAGGTTGTTCGACGAAGAGGCGGCCGCAGGCCGCCTCTTTTATTGATAGGACCAAGCAGGAAGAATATCCGATAGTTGAGAGTTTTGCTTGACACCGGGGTGCTTCAGCCTTAGAATTCCGCTTCCTTTTTTCCGGTCCCGAAAGTGTTTTGAGGGGCGGTTCAAGAAGTAACTGTTTAATTTAAAAAGTTTTTGGAGAGCAGAGTAGATGCAAAGTCAGCGTATCAGAATCCGGCTTAAAGCCTTTGATCATCGGCTGATCGATCAGTCTACTCAGGAAATAGTCGATACTGCCAAGCGGACAGGTGCGCAGGTGCGTGGCCCCATCCCTTTGCCGACGAACAAGGAGCGCTACACCATATTGATATCGCCGCACGTGAACAAAGATGCGCGCGATCAGTATGAAATCAGAACGCATAAGCGTCTCCTGGATATCGTAGAGCCAACAGAAAAAACAGTGGATGCACTGATGAAACTGGATCTGGCGGCAGGTGTTGAAGTGCAGATCAGTCTTGGGTAAGGGCTGAATATTCCAGAATTTTTGTGTTAGGCCGGTTTGTTTAAATTGATGCGAGAAATGGTTCAGTGATTTAAGACTGATAACAGCTAGCTCAGGGGGCAGATAGTGTCCCACAGCAAACATGGTGTAATGCGATAGCAGCCATAGCGGGTTCAAGCCCCGTACACGATGAGGTTCAAAAAATGTCGATTGGTTTGGTCGGTCGAAAGAGCGGCATGACCCGCGTATTCACTGAAGCCGGAGAGTCTATCCCGGTAACAGTGGTTGAGGTCAGCCCCAACAGAATTACTCAGCTGAAAACTGAGGAAGTGGATGGCTATAGCGCTGTTCAGGTAACTGTGGGTGCGCGCAAGGCGTCCCGTGTTACCCGTTCGCTGGCCGGTCACTTTGCCAAAGCGGGCACTGAAGCAGGCGAAGGTCTGTGGGAATTCCGCGCGGCCCAGCAAGAGCTTGCCGATTTTACTGCCGGCGGCGAAATCACAGTCTCCCTCTTCGAAGCGGGTCAGAAGGTGGATGTCACTGGCACGTCCAAAGGTAAAGGCTTCGCCGGTACCATCAAGCGCCACAACTTCAGCATGCAGGATGCCACTCACGGTAACTCGCTCTCTCACAGGGCGCCGGGTTCCATCGGGCAGTGTCAAACGCCTGGTCGCGTGTGGAAAGGCAAGAAGATGGCCGGGCACATGGGCGATGTGCGTGTTACTACCCAGTCTCTGGAAGTGGTGCGAGTCGACACGGATAACAATCTGTTGCTGGTTAAGGGTGCGATTCCCGGCGCCACCGGCTCCAGAGTAGTTGTGCGTCCTTCTGTCAAATCAGCCGGATCCAAGGGGTAATCAGCGATGGAACTTAATCTCGCAAAACCCGGTAGCCAGGCCGGTAACGGAACAGTCTCGGTGTCTGATGAGACTTTCGGTAAAGAATTCAACGAAGCATTGGTTCACCAGACGGTTGTCACCTATATGGCTGGCGCACGTCAGGGTACTGTGCAGCAAAAAACCCGTTCGGATGTCAGGGGCGGTGGCCGCAAGCCATGGCGCCAGAAAGGCACAGGCCGTGCCCGTGCCGGTACCACTCGCAGCCCGATCTGGCGCTCCGGTGGCGTGACATTCGCTGCGCGTCCGCAGGATCACAGCAAGAAGCTGAACAGAAAGATGTACCGTGGCGCCATGCGCTGCATTCTGTCCGAGCTGCTGCGCCAGGATCGTCTGATCATTGTTGAGCAGTTTGCGCTCGAGTCACACAAGACCAAGGACCTGGCCAGCAAGCTGAAAGAGTTTGCCCTGGACAACGTGCTTATCGTTGCTGAAGAAGTGGCAGAGAATCTCTACCTGGCAGCGCGTAACCTGCACAATGTAGATGTGTTGGACGTTGCGGGTCTGGACCCGGTCAGTCTGATTGGTTTCGAGAAAGTGATGATGACTGTGCCTGCACTCAAAAAAGTTGAGGAGATGCTGTCATGAACCAGCAGAGACTGTATTCAATTATTGTTGGTCCTCACGTGTCGGAAAAAGCGGCAATCATGGCTGAAGGTCACAATCAGGTAGCGTTCGTCGTTGCCAATGACGCGACCAAGCCGGAGATTCGCGAAGCAATCGAGACACTGTTCAAAGTGACTGTCGAAGAGCTTCAGGTGCTGAACGTCAAGGGTAAAACCAAGCGTACAGCCCGCGGTAAACTGAGACAAAAATCAAACTGGAAAAAGGCTTACGTTAAGCTTGCGCAAGGTCAGGAAATCGACTTTGCGGACATGGCGTAAGGAAGGGTCGCGGTTATGGCAGTTGTAAAATGTAAACCCACCTCGCCAGGGCGCAGGTTCGTCATCAAGATTGTGAACCCTGAGCTGCACAAGGGTGAGCCGTACGCGCCTTTGTTGGCCAGCAAGTCCAAGACAGGTGGCCGTAATAACGCAGGTCGTATCACCCGTCGTCACGCTGGCGGTGGTCACAAGCAGAAGTACCGGATTATTGATTTCCGTCGCGACAAAGACGGTATCGCGGCAACGGTAGAGCGCCTGGAATACGATCCTAATCGTACCGCCAACATCGCTCTGTTGCTGTACGCCGATGGCGAGCGTCGTTACATCATTGCGCCGGCCAAGATCAGCGCGGGTGATTCCCTGGTGTCAGGCAATGAAGCGCCGATCAAGACAGGTAACTGTCTGCCGCTGCGCAACATTCCGCTGGGTAGCACAGTGCATTGCGTAGAGCTCAAGCCAGGTAAGGGCGCACAGATCGCACGTAGCGCCGGTGGGTCAGCACAGCTGGTCGCACGTGAAGGTGCTTACGCAACATTGCGACTGCGCTCTGGTGAAATGCGTAAAGTGCTGGCTGATTGCCGCGCAACGCTGGGCGAAGTCTCGAATTCCGAGCACAGCCTGCGATCATTGGGTAAAGCGGGTGCAACGCGCTGGCGCGGTATTCGCCCGACGGTTCGTGGTGTGGTCATGAACCCGGTAGACCACCCACACGGTGGTGGTGAGGGTCGTACCTCCGGTGGCCGTCATCCTGTCACGCCATGGGGCAAGCCGACCAAGGGTTACAAGACCAGGACAAACAAGCGTACGTCCAATATGATCGTACGCCGCAGAAATGCAAGCCGATAAGGCCTGATAACAGAGGAAATAAAAGTGCCACGTTCACTGAAAAAGGGTCCTTTCATAGACCTTCATTTAATGAAAAAAGTGCAGGCAGCGCGCGATTCCAATGACAAGCGTCCGATCAAAACCTGGTCGCGTCGTTCAATGGTTTCTCCGGACATGCTTGGCCTGACGATTGCCGTGCATAATGGTCAGCAGCATGTGCCCGTGTCTATTTCCGAGGACATGGTAGGCCATAAGCTGGGCGAGTTCTCGGCGACACGGAACTACCGTGGCCACGTTGCAGACAAGAAAGCCAAGCGCTGATTAGCGGGGATAATGAGATGGAAGTTGTAGCAAGATTGCGCGGCGCTCGGCTCTCTGCCCAGAAGGCAAGGCTGGTTGCTGATCAGATTCGAGGCAAGGCAGTTGAAGAAGCACTTCAGTTGCTGACCTTCAGTCCCAAAAAGGGCGCGGAGATCATCAAGAAGGTGCTGGATTCAGCGATTGCCAATGCTGAGCATAACGAAGGGGCGGATGTGGATGAGTTGAAAGTCTCCACTATCTTTGTAGATGAGGGTATGAGCATGAAGCGAATTCGTCCGCGAGCCAAAGGCCGCGCCGACCGCATCGTCAAGCGTACCTGCCACATCACCGTAAAAGTAGCCGATAAGTAGGAGATCAGGATGGGTCAGAAAGTACATCCAACCGGAATTCGGCTTGGTATAGTTAAAAAACACACTTCAGTATGGTTTGCTGAAGGTAAAAATTATGCTGAGCATTTGCTGGTAGACCTGCAGGTTCGTGCTTACATCCGCAAGCAGCTTGCCAATGCATCTGTATCCCGGGTTGAGATTGAGCGTCCTGCACAGACTGCCCGCATTACCATTCACACTGCCCGTCCAGGTATCGTGATTGGCAAAAAAGGCGAAGATGTTGAGAAGCTGCGCAATACTCTGATCGAAAAGATGGGTGTTCCGGTTCACATCAATATCGAAGAGATTCGTAAGCCGGATCTGGATGCCCAGCTGGTCGCTGACAGTGTTGCGCAGCAGCTTGAGCGTCGCGTCATGTTCCGACGTGCCATGAAGCGTGCGGTACAGAACGCCATGCGCCAGGGCGCTGAAGGTATCCGGATCCAGGTCGGTGGTCGTCTTGGTGGCGCGGAAATCGCGCGTACTGAGTGGTACCGTGAAGGACGAGTACCTTTGCATACCCTGCGGGCGGATATCGATTACTCGACGTCCGAGGCAGCCACAACATACGGGATTATTGGCGTGAAGGTCTGGATTTTCAAAGGTGAAATCCTGGACCTGAAGGAAGCCTTTACGGCTCCACAGAAAGCGTCCAAGTAGAGGATAGGCCAAGATGTTACAACCAAAGCGTACCAAATTTCGCAAGATGATGAAGGGCCGTAACCGCGGTCTCTCGCATCGCGGTAGCAAGGTGGATTTCGGCGAATTCGGTCTTAAGGCCGTTTCCCGTGGTCGACTGACGGCGCGTCAGATCGAATCTGCCCGTCGTGCCATGACCCGTCACGTAAAGCGTGGCGGCAAGATCTGGATTCGCGTGTTCCCGGACAAGCCAATCACCCAGAAGCCTCTTGAAGTGCGTCAGGGTAAAGGTAAGGGTAGCGTTGAGTACTGGGTAGCTCTGATTCAGCCGGGTCGCGTGATGTTCGAGATCGAGGGTGTTGACGAGACGCTGGCGCGCGAGGCGTTCCAGCTGGCGGCTTCCAAGCTCCCGTTTGAGACCACTTTTGTTAAACGGACGGTGATGTAATGAAAGCCAATGAATTGCGTGAAAAATCCGTTGCGGAGCTCAATGAACAACTCAACGGCCTGTATCGTGACCAGTTCAACTACAGGATTCAGAAGCGGACAGGACAACTCGGGCAGACGCACCTGCTGTCAGCTGTTAAGCATGATATAGCCCGGGTTAAGACGATCATTACTGAAAAGCAGAAAAGTGGATCCTGATTATGTCGCTTAATGAAACTAACGAAACAAAAACCGGGCGCCTGGTGTCCGGTAAAGTCGTCAGCTCAAAGATGGACAAGTCCATTGTTGTGCTGGTTGAGCGTCGGGTGAAGCACCCGGTGTACGGCAAATATATTACACGTTCCTCCAAGCTCCACGCGCATGACGCGAACAATGAGTGCAAAGAGGGCGATAAGGTTACTGTTAAGGAAGTCAGACCGATGTCTAAGACCAAAACCTGGTCATTGGTGTCGATTGATGAACGAGCTACGCAGATCTGATTCTGACAGTAGATTGGTTTTTGGCGCCATTTGGCGTTGTTGCTAAAGCGACAGTTTAAAGGGTTCGGAGAGAATCGATGATTCAGGTACAGTCATATTTAGATGTGGCAGACAACAGTGGTGCCAAACGAGTAATGTGTATCAAGGTGCTCGGCGGTTCACATCGTCGTTATGCCCGCATCGGGGATGTCATCAAAGTGACAGTGAAGGAAGCGATTCCCCGAGGCAAGGTGAAGAAGGGTCAGGTGCTGTCTGCACTGGTCGTTCGTACCAAAAAAGGTGTTCGCAGAAGCGACGGCTCGCTTATCAAGTTTGATGATAATGCTGCGATTCTGCTCAATAATCAGCAAGCGCCCATCGGGACGCGTGTGTTCGGGCCGGTGACTCGGGAACTTCGTAACGAGAAGTTCATGCGAATCATCTCCCTGGCACCCGAAGTGCTGTGATAGAAATCGAGGCCGCGAAATATGCGTAAGATCAAATGTAACGATGAAGTGATAGTCATCTCCGGCAAGGACAAGGGCAAGCGTGGTACGGTGTCCCGTCTGGTCGGCGAAAACAAGGTGATTGTCGGTGGTATCAATATTGTAAAGCGTCACACCAAGCCGAACCCGAATGCGGGTGTCACTGGTGGGATCGTTGAGAAGGAAGCTGCGCTGGATATTTCCAACGTTGCTATCTTCAATCCGGAAACCAGCAAGGCCGATCGTGTTGGCTTCCTGGTGGAAGACGGAAAGAAAAAGCGGATTTTTAAATCCTCTAACAAAGTCATTGATTAACGGAAACTCAGGTCGCCAACATGGCTCAGTTGAAAGAATTTTACAAAAGTGACGTAGTACCCACGCTGACCAAGCAGTTTGGGTTCGATAATCCTATGCGCGTCCCTCGTATCACCAAGGTGGTGCTGAATATGGGCGTGGGCGAAGCAGTGGGCGACAAGAAGTTGCTCGACAATGCTGTCGCCGATCTGACCATGATCAGTGGCCAGAAGCCGATTATCACCAATGCACGCAAATCCATCGCCGGTTTCAAGATCCGTGCGGGCTGGCCCATCGGCGCCAAAGTCACGTTGCGTGGCGAGCGCATGTATGACTTCCTGGATCGTCTTGTTGATATCGCTATTCCGCGTATCCGTGACTTCCGTGGATTGAACCCCAAGGCATTTGATGGTCGCGGTAACTACGCGATGGGTGTGAGCGAGCAGATCATTTTCCCGGAAGTGGAATATGACAAAGTAGACAAGATTCGTGGTCTGGATATCACCATCACCACGACTGCTCAGAATGACGAGGAAGGCCGTGCGCTGTTAGCCGCCATGCGTTTCCCGTTCAAAGTACAGGCAGCCAAGTCTGCCGCGAAGGAGTCTTGAGATGGCCAAATCTTCAATGATTGCGCGCGAAGAGAAGCGGACCCGCACGGTAGCCAAGTTTGCGCAGAAGCGCGCAGCCCTGAAAGCGATTCTTGCTGACGTTAACGCCAGCGACGATGAAAAGTGGGAAGCGCAGATTGCATTTCAAAAGTTGCCACGTGATGCCAGCCCGGTTCGTCAGCGCAAGCGTTGTCGTCTCACCGGTCGCCCTCATGGGGTATACCGCAAGTTCGGAATGTGCCGACATAAGCTGCGTGAAGCAGCGATGCGTGGCGATGTGCCTGGACTGACAAAGGCCAGCTGGTAAGCGGAGAATTTTATTATGAGTATGTCAGATCCAATTGCAGATTTGTTGACGCGTCTTCGCAACGCACAAATGGCGCGTTTGCCCAAGATGAGCTGCCCATCATCCAAGCTGAAAGTGGCTATCTGCCGCGTGCTGCAGGATGAAGGTTACATCACTGGCTTCGACGTTCAGGAGCATGGCACCAAGCGTGAGCTGACTGTCGACCTGAAATACTTCCAGGGCAAGCCGGTGATCGAAGAGATCAAGCGAGTGAGCAAGCCTGGCCTGCGTCAGTACAAAGGCAAGGAAGAATTGCCGCGCAACCGTCAAGGTCTCGGTATCGTTATCGTCTCCACAAATCAGGGGCTGATGACAGAGAAACAGGCCCGTTCCGCCGGCGTCGGCGGGGAAGTTTTGTGTACCGTATTCTGATACACACAATTCTTAGACACAGTATATAGAGCACGATTATGTCCAGAGTAGCGAAAAACCCGATTACATTGCCGAAAGGTGTAGAGACGGCGATTGCTGGAAGCGCAATTACCGTCAAAGGTAGTAAAGGCAGTCTGAACATCGACCTGCACAACGATGTTGAAATTCAACAGGAAGGCAATGTTCTGCAGGTGTCGGCGAAGAACGGCTCACGGCAGGCAAATGCCCTGGCGGGAACATTCCGCGCCCTGATCAACAACATGGTTGTGGGTGTGAGCGAAGGTTTTCAGCGCAAACTGCAGCTCCAGGGCGTTGGTTATCGTGCCAAGGCCCAGGGCAAGACATTGAACATTACGGTTGGTTATTCTCATCCGATCGATTACGAACTGCCTGAAGGCGTTACGGCGGACACACCGACTCAGACCGAGATCGTGTTGAGCTCCTCCGACAAGCAGTTGCTTGGTAAAGTAGCGGCAGACATTCGTGATTTCCGTCCACCAGAGCCCTACAAAGGCAAAGGTATCCGGTACGCGGACGAGAATGTTTACAGAAAAGAAGCGAAGAAAAAATAGGGCGTGACATGATGAATGTGAAAAAGCAGGCTCGTATTCGTCGCGCACGACGAACCAGAGCAAAGATAAGTGAGCTGGGTGTTAACCGTTTGTGTGTGTATCGCACACCGCGTCATATTTACGCACAGATCATCTCGGCAACGGGAGATCAGGTGTTGGCGAGCGCGTCGACGGTAGAGAAAGAAATGCGCAGCGGCGTCACAGGTAATGTTGAAGCAGCCAGCAAGATCGGTAAATTGATTGCTGAGCGGGCCAAAAAGGCCGGCTTGAACAAAGTGGCATTTGATCGTGCCGGTTATAACTATCATGGTCGCGTGAAGGCTTTGGCTGATGCGGCTCGTGAAGGCGGCTTGGAATTTTAAGGGTTTAAGAATATGGCACTGAGAGACGAGGCGAGAAAAAACGAAGAAGGTTTACAGGAGAAGTTGATCCAGGTAAACCGTGTCGCCAAAGTGGTTAAGGGTGGTCGAATTTTCGCCTTTACTGCATTGACTGCGGTCGGTGATGGCAATGGTCGTGTAGGTTTCGGTCGTGGCAAGGCGCGTGAAGTGCCGCTGGCTATCCAGAAAGCGATGGAAGCAGCCAGAAGAAACATGATTTCCGTGTCTCTGGACGGCAACACACTGGAGTACCCGGTGAAAGCACGCCACGGTGCCTCAAAGATTTACATGCAGCCAGCGTCTGAAGGTACCGGTATCATTGCCGGTGGCGCGATGCGCTCGATCCTGGAACTGGCCGGCATACAGAACGTACTGGCCAAGTGCTATGGCTCGACTAACCCGGTGAACGTGGTTAACGCGACATTCAAAGGCCTGAAAACAATGCGTGCTGCCGAAAGTGTTGCGGCAAAGCGTGGCAAAACACTCGAAGAGATCCTGGGTTAAGCAGCTATGGCTAAGAAATCAGCAACTAAAGATACAGTGGGCACTGTCAAGGTGACACTGGTTCGCAGCCCCATCGGAACGATGGAGAGACATCGTCAGTGCCTGGTAGGCCTGGGTCTGCGTCGTATGCATCAGACTGTTGAACTGCAGGATACACCTTCGGTTCGCGGCATTATCAACAAAATCAGCTATATGCTGCAGGTTGAGGGATAAGTCATGCAATTGAATACTCTGAGTCCAGCACCCGGAAGCACTCAGGCGCCCAAGCGCGTCGGTCGTGGTATTGGCAGTGGCTGGGGCAAGACATGTGGTACCGGTCATAAAGGTCAGAAGTCACGTAGCGGCGGTACGGTTCGCCCAGGTTTCGAAGGCGGTCAGATGCCTTTGCAGCGTCGACTGCCGAAATTTGGCTTCTCCTCACGCGTAAGCCGCATCACTGGCGAAGTTCGTACCAGCGAACTGAATGCCATTGATGCCGACGTGATCAATATTGATTCGCTGCGTGCGGCCAATATCATCAATGGCAGCATCAAGCGCGTTAAGGTGATGTTGTCCGGAGATGTGACCAAAGCAGTCACGGTAGAAGGTCTGCGTGTGAGCAAAGGCGCTCGTGCGGCGATCGAAGCAGCTGGTGGCAAGGTGATCGAGGCGGTAGTGCCGGATTACGTTGGCAAGAAAAAGACCAAAAAAGCGGTAGCGCAAGGCTGATACAAACAAAATGGCAAAAAAACCTAACATGAGCGGTGAAGGTGTAGGCGCAGGTCTCGGCGAACTCAAGTCGCGTCTGTTGTTTCTGTTGTTTGCCATTTTGGTGTATCGCATCGGTACGCATATCCCGGTGCCGGGTATTGACCCGGCACAGCTGGCGAACATGTTCAGTCAGAACGAAGGCACGTTTCTCGGCCTGTTTAACATGTTCTCCGGGGGCGCGCTGGAGCGCATGAGTATCGTGGCGCTGGGCATCATGCCGTACATTTCAGCCTCGATTATTATGCAGCTGCTCAGTGCGGTGAATCCGCACCTGGCGCAGCTCAAGAAAGAAGGCGAGTCCGGTCGCCGCAAGATCACGCAGTACACGCGCTATGGCGCGTTGCTGCTGGCACTGGTTCAGGGTACGGGCATGGCTGTGGGCCTGCTTGCACCGATGGCGTACAACCCGGGGCTGGGTTTTACCCTGACGGCCATCGTGTCACTGGTGACCGGCGCCATGTTTATGATGTGGCTGGGTGAGCAGATCACCGAGCGCGGCGTTGGAAACGGCATTTCCATGCTGATTTTCGCTGGGATTGTCGCCGGGTTGCCGGCGGCGGTGGGTAACTCGCTGTCGCAGGCCTATGAGGGCCAGATAAGCGGATTGTTGTTGCTGGTGGTGGGCATCATCGCGGTGGTGGTGATTGCCGGTATCGTCTTCATCGAGCGCGGCCAGCGCCGGATTACGGTGAACTACGCCAAGCGCCAGCAGGGCAACAAGCTGTACCAGGCACAATCGAGCCACCTGCCGCTTAAAGTCAACATGGCGGGTGTGATTCCGGCGATTTTTGCCAGCAGTATTTTGTTGTTCCCGGCCTCAATCGGGCAATGGTTTGGTCAGTCCGAAGGGGCTGAGTGGTTGCAGGATTTTGCATTGATGATTGGTCCGGGTCAGCCCCTGTACGTGATCATCTTCAGTGCCATGATTATATTCTTCTGCTTCTTTTACACGGCGTTGGTGTTCAACCCCCGTGATGTGGCAGATAACCTGAAGCGTTCAGGTGCGTTTATTCCGGGTATTCGTCCCGGTGAGCAGACAGCTCGGTACATCGATGCGGTACTGACTCGATTGACAATGTTTGGTGCGATTTACATCACCATTGTTTGTTTGTTGCCGAACTTCTTCCAGATGATGGCGAACGTGCCGTTTAACCTGGGGGGGACAGCACTTTTGATTGTTGTGGTGGTGAGCATGGACTTTATGTCGCAGGTGCAATCCCATCTGATGTCGCACCAGTACGATTCCTTGATGAAGAAATCGAATCTGGGCACTTTTGGTCGCAATTGAAGATTGACTAGCGGTCCCGGACCTCAAAGACCCGGTCGCTGAATGGAGAGAGAAACGTGAAAGTCAGAACATCAGTTAAAAAAATCTGTCGCAAATGCAAAGTTGTCAGACGCAACCGTGTTGTGCGGGTGATCTGCTCGGCGGAGCCCAGACACAAGCAGCGTCAGGGCTAAGTATCTGGTTGATTTTTATATCGCCAGAGTATATCCTTTGCGCCCCTGAATTCGAGGGTCACTGGGTCTCTGGTACATGAGTAATTTACAAGATTGGAGTTAAACTATGGCACGTATTGCCGGTGTCAACATACCAGATAACAAGCACCTCGTTATTTCCCTGGAGTACATCTTCGGGATAGGTGCGACACGCGCCAAATTGATTTGCGAACGTGTCGGTATTGCTCCCCAGACCAAGACCAACTCTTTGTCACCGGAACAACTGGACAATATTCGTGCGGAAGTTGGCAAGTTTACTGTTGAAGGTGATCTGCGTCGCGAAGTGTCGATGAGCATCAAACGTTTGATGGACCTCGGTTGTTTCCGTGGTATCCGTCATCGTCGGTCGCTCCCGGTTCGCGGTCAGCGTACCAAGACGAACGCCAGGACCCGTAAAGGTCCGCGTAAGCCGATTCGTAAATAAGTTGTAATGGCCCGCGCAACAGTGCGCGGGTTCGAGAGATAAACGCTTTAATCTGATTCAGGAATTATCTATGGCAAAGCCAGCAGCTAAAGCAGCCCCAAAGAAAAAGGCGCGAAAAGCGGTTGTGGACGGGATTGCATTTATCCATGCATCCTTCAATAACACTATCGTGACAATCACAGATCGTCAGGGCAATGCCCTGAGCTGGGCTACCTCAGGTGGTTCGGGGTTCCGTGGCTCACGTAAAAGCACACCGTTTGCTGCGCAGGTTGCTGCTGAACGTGCCGGTAAAACAGCGATCGAGTTGTACGGTCTGAAGAACCTTGACGTTAAGGTAAATGGTCCTGGCCCGGGTCGTGAGTCAGCCGTGCGTGCGCTCAACGCATGCGGCCTGAAAGTCGGCAACATCACGGATGTTACCCCGATTCCACACAATGGTTGTCGACCCCCGAAAAAGCGCCGAGTCTGACGCTTAATCACCGGATCAGTTATCGCTCATTCAGGCTTTACGCCGAGAGTAAGAATACAGGAGTCAGTCTATGGCCCGTTACCTAGGCCCAAAATGCAAGCTAGCTCGACGCGAAGGAACAGATCTGTTCCTGAAAAGCGGCGTACGTCCGCTGGAAAGCAAGTGCAAGGCAGAAACTATTCCCGGTCAGCATGGCGCACGTCGCGGCCGTCTGTCCGATTACGGTGTGCAGCTGCGTGAAAAGCAGAAAGTACGTCGTATGTACGGCATCCTGGAGCGTCAGTTCAGCTCCTATTACAAAGAAGCCGCCCGTCGCAAGGGAGCAACCGGTGAAAACCTGCTGCAGCTTCTCGAGTGCCGTCTGGATAACGTTGTTTATCGTATGGGCTTTGGTTCCACGCGTGCGGAATCCCGTCAGCTGGTGTCACACAAGGCGATTCTGGTTAATGGCGCCGTTGTTAACGTGCCGTCCTATCAGGTAGCGCCGGGCGATGTGGTTTCAGTGCGTCCGAAAGCGAAAGAGCAGCTGCGTATCAAGTCAGCGATGGAGCTGGCTGGCCAGCGTACTGCAGTGGAGTGGCTCACTGTGGATACAACGAAACAGGAAGGGCAGTTCACCCGCAAGCCTGATCGCGCTGATTTGTCTCAGGATATTAACGAAAACCTGATCGTAGAGCTTTACTCCAAGTAAGTCTTAGTAGACTAAACAGATAAGGCAGTAAAGAACATTACCAGGCTAATTGTTAAGGGTGAAACCATGCAGATTTCGTTGTCGGATTTTCTTACACCACAGTTGATCAAAGTCGAAGAGTTTGACAAGTATCACTCCAAAGTGGTGCTTGAGCCCCTGGAGCGCGGTTTCGGCCATACTCTGGGTAACGCATTGCGAAGAATCCTGCTGTCCTCCATGCCAGGTTGTGCAGTGGAAGAGGTTGAAATCGACGGTGTTGTTCATGAATACAGCAGCATTGAAGGTGTACGTGAAGACGTCATCGAGATTTTGTTGAACCTGAAGGGTGTGGCTATTGTTTTGAATGGCCAGGATGAGGCTGTTGTTACGCTGAGCCGTAAAGGCGCCGGTGTCGTGACTGCAGGCGACATCGTTTGTGACCACAATGTCGAGATTGTGAATCCAGAGCACGTGATTGCCAATCTGAACGACGCTGGCGAATTGAATATGCGCATCACTGTGCGTAAAGGCCGTGGTTATGTGCCCGCTGATACTCGCAAGCGTGATGACGACGAAACCCGTGCTGTTGGCCGTCTGGTTCTGGACGCCTCTTACAGCCCGGTGCTGAGCTGCGCATACGCGGTCGAGAGCACGCGTGTAGAACAGCGCACCGACCTGGACAAACTGGTTATCGATCTGCGCACCAATGGCACCATCGATCCGGAAGAAGCGATTCGTCGTGCGGCGACCATTCTGCAGCACCAGCTGGCGGTGTTTGTAGATCTGCAAAGCCAGGAAGCGGCTGCACCGGAAGAGCCGGAAGATGAAATCGATCCTATTCTGTTGCGTCCGGTCGATGATCTTGAGTTGACCGTGCGTTCGGCAAATTGCCTGAAGGCTGAAGATATATATTATATTGGCGATCTGATTCAGCGCACAGAAGTCGAGCTGCTGAAGACCCCGAATCTGGGCAAAAAATCGCTGACTGAAATCAAAGATGTGCTGGCGACCCGCGGTCTTTCCCTGGGTCTGCGTTTGGAGAACTGGCCACCCGCCAGCCTGCGTACAGAAGACAAAGCCAATTAATCAAAGTTAGTCAGCCGTGAGGCTGCTGTTGGAATAGGAATAGTAGATATGCGTCATCGTCATAGTGGACGTCAGCTGAACAGAAACTCTTCTCACCGTAAGGCCATGTTCCGTAACATGACAACCTCGCTGGTAGAGCACGAGCTGATCAAGACTACCGTCATCAAAGCCAAAGAGCTGCGCATGGTTGCCGAGCCGCTGATCACGCTGGCCAAGACCGACAGCGTTGCCAACCGTCGTCTTGCGTTTGCCCGTCTGCGCAGCAAGGAAGCGGTCGGTAAATTGTTTACTGATCTGGGTCCGCGTTACCAGGGTCGTCCTGGCGGTTATATCCGTATCATGAAATGCGGCCTGCGTGCTGGCGACAAGTCGCCGATGGCGTATGTTGAACTGGTTGGGCGACCGACCGGTGCTGATGTAGCAGCAGATAGTTCAGAGGATTGATACGCAGTCTTCCGGATGCTGATATCAGCTGACCTGATTGTTGTAACTTAAAGCCGGGCTCGTCCCGGCTTTTTTGTTTCTGTGTATCCTGCTAACCGGGGAGACAAAGCATGACCCAAAGTTTCTATCCACCGCAGCGGACGTTGATGGGCCCGGGTCCGCCCGATGTCAGTCCGCGAGTCTTGGGCGCGCTGTCCAGGCCCACGATCGGACACCTCGACCCGCAGTTCATCCTGTTGATGGATGAAATCAAGGCGTTGTTGCAGTATGCCTTTAAGACCAGTAACGAACTGACCTTGCCTGTTTCCGCGCCCGGTTCGGCAGGTATGGAGGCCGTGTTCACCAATCTGCTGGAGCCCGGGGACAAGGTCGTTGTGTGTCAGAACGGTGTGTTCGGCGGTCGCATGAAAGAAAATGTCGAGCGCTGCGGTGCCACTGCGGTCATGGTTCAGGATGACTGGGGCAAGCCGGTAGATCCGCAGAAGCTTGAGCAGGCGTTGCGCGCCAATCCCGACGCCACGGCAGTGGCCTTCGTCCATGCGGAAACCTCCACCGGTGTACGCAGTGACGCCCGACATCTTTGTCGCCTGGCTCATGAGTTCGACTGCCTGGCTATTGTCGATGCGGTCACGTCATTGGCGGGTATTGAGTTAAGAGTAGATGACTGGGGTATCGACGCCATCTATTCGGGTACACAAAAGTGTCTGTCATGCGTGCCCGGTCTGTCCCCGGTCAGTTTCAGTGAGCGCGCTGTCGCGCGTATACGCCAACGTAAGCAGCGGGTGCAGAGCTGGTTTCTGGATATGAATCTGATCATGGATTATTGGGGTGGGGATGCCAAGCGCAGCTACCATCATACTGCCCCAGTGAATGCGCTTTATGCGCTCCATGAGTCTCTGGTCATGTTGCAGGAGGAAGGGCTGGAATCGGCGTGGGCACGCCATCAGCGTCACCACGATGCATTCGCGGCGGGCATCGAGGCGATGGGGCTGGGCTTTGTGGTTGATGTCGGGGCCAGGTTGCCGCAACTGAATGCGGTCAGGATTCCCGCCGGTGTTGACGAAGCCTTTGTTCGTAAACAGCTGCTGCAGAACTGGAACCTGGAGATCGGCGCCGGGCTGGGTTCGCTTGCCGGCAAGGTCTGGCGCGTTGGACTGATGGGTTACGCGGCAAACCGGACCAATGTGTTGTTGTGCCTGTCAGCGCTGGGTACCACCTTACAGACCATGGGCGCGGCGGTGACGCCGGATGCAGCGATCACGGCGGCGCAGGAAGTCTACGCAGCCTGACGGTTCGCGATCATTGATGATCAGTCAGTCGCGATGCCAGAACAGGCCGATGAACAGCATCGGCCAAAGACCAACATGCACAAAGGTATCTGCGGTGTTGAAGATATAGTGCCAGAATGGGATGCCGCGAACATCAATGAAATCGATGACACTGCCGTACACCAGGCGGTCGAGCACATTGCTGAGCCCGCCACCGGCAACGAATCCGAAACACAGGAACTCATAGACCCTGACCTGTGTGCCGCGCAACAGGTAAATGACCAGTGCTGTTATCAACACCACACTGAACACGGCAAATAACCAGCCCCGGCCTTGCGCCAGACCAAAAACCCCGCCCATATTGCGGATATGCGTGAAATGCACAAACGTGCTGATTTCGACACTGGTACCCAGGGGTATCTGCGTGTTGATCAGGTAACTGCCGAGCTGCGAAAGCGCCAGACAGGTCGCGCTGATCGCGACAAACACGGCCAGATAGCGAGCACGCTGATCGGCAACCGGCATGGTCAGGAAACTGCGTAGCGATGAACTGCGGGACATGTTCAGATCTCGTTAAAGAACGCGCGCAGGCGTTCAGCGTTCTTGCCCACGTCACTCAGACCGACCCGTGACGTCGAGCGCGCATCAACGACTGTGCTGTCAGGTGTTTGTCCGATGCGAATCACCACATCATCCTTGAAACGAAACCAGAATGTCGTGTCGGTGGCTTCAATGCGACCGGTATCGGGGTCTTGTGCGACCAGTTCCCAGCCCAGTGTATCAACCGCCGCCAGGGCTCTCTCAAATACCGCTGACGCCGAATCATCGTAGGTGCGGGTGGTCAGGTCCGGATAGGCGGTCCGTTGACGCTCAGCATGTTCTTCGGGCGTCATGTTGGGATTGCCGGTGCCGTAAACCGTTGGGTTGCTGTTGTCGCCGCGCAGCGGCAGGACATCGACAAACTGCGGTGGGTCAACGATGTCAGTGCTGATATCGTGAATGGGCGGAATGTCGGCCCCCTGTCCCGGCAAATAGGATTGCGGCACATACCACGCGATACCGGCTGCCAGCGTTGCCAGCGCCGCGACGGCAGCCAGTCGTGCGGTGGCGGCCACTGCGCGTTGGCGCCCGACCACCAGCACAATGGCCGTGATGGCGGCGCAGCCCAGTGTTATCCAGAGCACGAACGGCTGGGCGCTCCGCAGAATGGAAAAACCCTGCCTGAAATCCCACCAGCCGGTCCATACACCAACCGGGGCGATCAGCGCAAACAGCGCCAGACCCAGGCCTGCCAGGGCCGACGCCGCTGTCAGTATCAACAAGAGTGGCGGGGTAGATCCGTGTGACAAACCTGTGTTGTTATTGTTCATGCAAGACTCCGATGTACCTGATCAGGTGATTAATGGGTAGGGTTGATTGGCATAAAGCGTTATACGTTGATTGCCATCCTCATGGACTTCAATTGTACTCAGGGCACAGTTATGCATGGCCGGTGGTTCCCAGACCCGTGCCAACGGTCTTTGTTCAACAAAACTCAATATGGTTTTGATCAGCAGGCCGTGACTGACGATGGCAATGTTTGCCGACCGGCTCTCAGCAAGAATGCGGCTCAGGCGCGAAATCGCTCGCTGCTGAAGCTGTGCAAATGTCTCTGCGCCTTCCAGCAAAAAATCATCGGGTTTGTTCCAGAATGCATGATACTGCTCGGGATAGTCCTGACGCAGTTCATCATACAGCCTGCCTTCCCACGGGCCCATTCGAATTTCGCGTAACAGGTCACAGTAAACGGTTGGCAGTGTGCGCCCGGCAAAGGCGATGGACGCAGTCTCGCGAGTGCGCACGCTGCTGCTGCAGTAGACTTCATGAATATCGAGATCCGTGAGGGTTGCTGCCAACGACTGGGCCTGCGTCCTGCCGGTTTCGGTGAGCACCGATTCCTGCTGTCCCTGTGCGCGGCGCTCCCGGTTCCAGTTGGTCTCGCCATGCCGGATCAGGTGAATCAGTCGCGGCTCACTCACGAGACTACCTCCTCGCTGGCCGGCTGCCTGCCGCTGGCGCTGCGTGTCCGTTGCACGGCCTCGAGCCAGCGCGCATAGTGTTGGTCTCGCCAGGTTTTGTCCTGAGCGGGTTCAAAAGAGCGTTCAAGCTGCCATAGGCGCGAAATGTCGTCGAGAGTTGCATAGAATCCACATTGCAGTCCGGCCAGATAGGCAGCGCCCAGGGCTGTGGTTTCGGTTATCTGTGGTCGGTCCACCTGGCAGCCGAGCAGATCGGCAAGTTTTTGTACCACGAAGTTGTTGGCTGCCATACCACCATCGACACGAAAAGTTGACGGTCGCAGCCCATCGGACTCCATGGCCTTCTGTAAATCCTTGGTCTGGTAGCAAACTGACATCATGGCTGCCGTGACGATATCAGGGATGCCGGTGTCACGCGTCAGTCCATAGATGGCGCCGCGTGCATCCGGGTCCCACCAGGGGGCACCCAGCCCGGTGAAGGCGGGGACAAACATCAGTGACAGACCTTCCCGGGCCTGTGTCGCCATGGCTTCCGAATCGGCTGTGTCAGCAAAAAAGTGCATTTTGTCGCGCAGCCATTGCATGGTGGCACCTGCCATGAAGATGCTGCCCTCCATCGCGTAGCTGGTTTCGCCATTAAGCCGGTAGGCAACAGTGCTGAGCAGGTTGTGGCGCGACTGGAGGATTTGGTTGCCCGTGTTCATCAACAGAAAGCACCCGGTGCCATAGGTACTTTTGGTCATGCCGGCCGTAAAGCAGGCCTGGCCGAACGCTGCAGCCTGCTGGTCGCCGGCAATGCCGCCAACCGGAATGGCATGGCCCAGCCATGCCTGATCGCAGGTGCCAAAGTCCGCGGCGCTGTCGAGCACGTCCGGCAGCAACGCGGACGGAATATCGAACAACGCCAGCAGTTCCGGGTCCCACTGCTGGGTGTGGATGTTGAAGAGCATGGTGCGTGAAGCGTTGGTGGCGTCTGTGCAGTGTCGCTGACCATTGGTCAGGCGCCATAACAAGAAGCTGTCTATCGTGCCAAACGCCAGTTCACCTGCTTCTGCAGCCGCTCTGGCGCCCTCGACATGGGTCAGAATCCAGTTGATTTTGCTGGCGGAAAAATAGGCGTCAGGCAGCAGGCCGGTGCGCTCCTGAATCAATTGACTGCGGCCTTCGTCGATCAGCCGGGTTTTTATCTGCTGGCAATAGGACGCGGTTCGCCGATCCTGCCATACAATCGCGCGGTGAATGGCCTTGCCGGTTTTACGGTTCCAGATTACCGTGGTTTCACGCTGATTGGTAATACCGATGGAGGCGATGCTGGCGGCGTCAATACGGCCGGCAGCCAGGGCATCGCGACAACTCTGCAGGCAGGTTTGCCAGATGTCTTCAGGGTCATGTTCCACCCAGCCGTCATGGGGGTAGTGCTGTTCGTAGTCGTATTGCGCAGAGCTGACGGCCTTGCCTTCGCGCGAAAAGATGATGGCACGGCTGCTGGTGGTGCCTTGATCAATTGCTAGCAGATAGTGACTCATGTGCGCTGTCCCTCATTTTTTGGCATGGTACTATACCCGAAAATACAAATCCTGTTTTCTGAGGTTTGACTATGGTTGTTTCGTCGGCGGCTCCAGCAGCTGCAATGCCACCCAGCGTAGATTTGCTGATAGTGGGGGGTGGAATCAATGGTGCCGGCATCGCTGCCGATGCTGCCGGGCGGGGCCTGTCGGTGCTGCTGTGCGAAAAGAGCGATCTGGGCGGTGCCACGTCGTCGGCCAGCACCAAGCTGATCCATGGTGGCCTGCGCTATCTGGAATACTATGAATTCAGACTGGTCAGAGAGTCACTGGCGGAGCGGGAGGTTCTGCTGCGTGCGGCGCCTCACATTGTGTGGCCTCTGCGTTTCCGGTTGCCACACCAGCCCAGCCAGCGACCTGCCTGGATGATCCGTGCCGGCCTGTTTCTGTACGACCATCTCGGCAAGCGCGTGACACTGCCAGGGTCCAAAGCCATCCGTTTCGGCGACGATAGCCCGCTGATAGCGCAGTTCAAGAACGGCTTTGAATACTCGGACTGTTGGGTCGATGATGCCAGGCTGGTCGTGCTCAACGCGCTGCAGGCTCGCCATCACGGCGCCGTCGTCAAAACGCGAACGGCCTGCACGGCACTGACAACGTCGACAGGCGATGATGGTCGGACGATCTGGCAGGCCACCCTGGCCGACAGTGACAGCGGCGCGACCCATCAGGTTTCCGCCCGATGCGTGGTCAATGCGGCGGGGCCCTGGGTCAGTCACCTGGGCAAACAGTTGCTGCCTGATGTCCCCCCCGAGCCTGTACGACTGGTCAAGGGTTCCCATATCGTCGTCCCCCGGCTTTACGAGGGTGATGAGGCCTACATGCTGCAACATGAAGACGGCCGTGTGATTTTTGTCATTCCCTACGAAAATGAGTTCTCGCTGATAGGCACCACCGAGCAGGACTTTTCCGCGGACCCGGCAGGGGCGCGGATTTCCCCCGAGGAAATCACTTACTTGCTGGCGATAGTGAATCAGTACTTCCGCAAAGGGCTGAGTGAGCAGGATGTCAGGCACCACTTTTCCGGCGTCCGGCCCTTGATTGATGAGGAAGTTGAGAATGCCAGCAAGGTGTCGCGCGACTACACGCTGGAGCTGGACATGGCGCCGGCACCCTTGCTGACCGTGTACGGCGGCAAAATCACCACCTATCGTCGTCTGGCCGAGTCGGTATTGCACAAGCTGGCGCCGCTGTTCCCGGACATGGCTGGCGACTGGACCGGCAAGGCGACGCTGCCCGGTGGCAACTTTACCTCTCAGCATGCACTGTCGGATCAGTTGGCCGGCGACTATCCATGGCTGACGCCGTCTTTGCGTGAGCGCTGGGTAAGGCAATACGGTATGTTGGTCAACGATTTGCTGGCCGGTGTGACCGATCTGACGGAGCTGGGGACAGAAATCGGGCCGGGCCTGTTTGCGCGGGAAGTTGATTATCTTTATGACCGGGAATGGGCCCGCACAGCGGATGACGTCCTCTGGCGCCGAACCAAACTCGGTTTATGGTTTGATGATGCGGCGCGCGCAACGCTGGAGGCTTACCTGCAGGCGCGGTCGGCCCAGGATAACTGAGCGATGCTCGACGACAACGTCAGTTTGCCCACCTGGCTGTTTATTCTGCTTTGGGCGGTGGCGATATACGCCGTCGTTGTCAGCATACTGTATCCCAGCGTGCGCTGGTTTGTCCGGCGACGGCTTAATCGCGCCGTCGAACGGCTCAATACCAGTCTGAGTATCAAGATCAAACCCTTCCAGCAAACCAAGCGTCAGGAACTGATCGACAAGCTGGTATTCGACCCGCAGGTACTGGCATTGATAGACCGCCTGGCCCAGGAAAGCAATGTGCCCAGGGAGGCCCTGCTGCTGGACGTCAAACGGTATGCCCGCGAGATTGTGCCGTCCTTCAATGCCTATGTTTACTACCAGCTGGGTTACTGGCTGGCGAAACGGATGTCCCGGTTTCTGTACCGGATCCGCGTGTCTGCGGTTGATCAGTCAGTGCTGGAGTCTCTGGATAAGGATTCCACTGTCGTCTTTGTCATGAACCACCGCAGCAACATGGACTATATTCTGATCTGCTATCTGGCCGCGGAGCAGGTTACCTTGTCGTACGCCGTGGGTGAATGGGCGCGGGTGTTTCCGCTGGAATCCATCATTCGTGCCATGGGGGCATTTTTTGTGCGACGTGGCTCGCAGAATCCACTGTACCGCAAAGTGCTGGGGCGCTACGTACAATTGGCAACCGAGTCAGGTGTGTGTCAGGCAGTTTTCCTTGAAGGCGGGTTGAGCCGTGACGGCAATGTCGCACAGCCCCGAATCGGGTTTCTGGATTACATGCTGCGTCACTATGATCACCGTCAGCACAGGAACATTACCTTCATACCCGTGGGCATCAATTATGATCGGGTGATTGAGGACAAGAACCTGCTGGTATGGGACGACAAAAGCCGGCGCTTCACTAAATGGCAGACATTCGTCAGAGTAGTGCGCTTTCTGCGAGTCAATATTTTTTCCGACTCCCGTCGCCGCTGGCAGCGTTATGGCTATGCCGGCGTAAACTTCGGCATCCCCATTGATATGCGCAAATATTGTGACAAGCACCGCCTGCTGTTTGCCACCATGCCACAACGTGACCGGATTCCGGCGGTCACGGCGCTGGCGGAGCATCTGATGGAGTCAGTGCGCTATGTCATCCCGGTCTTGCCAGTGCCGGTCATCGCTACCGTGTTTCTGCAGCAGCAGGGCCAGGGTATGCGCTCACTGGATATTATCGCCGGCTGTGATGAGGTCATTGATGACATGATTGCCTCTGGCGCGGCGATACGCGACGACCAGAAGCCCAGGCAAAGAACCATTGCCGCGGCGCTGGAAAACCTGCGTCACAGACATATCCTGCTGGAGACAGACGATGTTTATCGCGTCAATCCGGAGTTCGAAGCCCTGATCCAGTACTACGCCAACTCAATCATTCACTGGCGCTAGTGCCGCCATCTGGCGGCGCAGATTCATGCCGGCGCGCGGCAGCAGGATCTGCTGATTTTAGATGTTATCTTTCTTCCAGCCATACTTCGCGCGCCCAGTGCCAGATGCTCGGCCAGGACTTGGTGCCTTGAGGGTCCTTGCCGAGCTTGTCACCGTTCCAGAACCGGACTTCACCTTCGTCGTTGATGCAGTAATAGGCATCGCCAAGCTGACAAACCGGCAACAGGTAACGCGGCATGCCGTCATTCCAGGCTTGCGCCGCCACCTCCGGTAAAAACGTGTGTGATCGCGGGTCAGCAACGGTGACTGGCTCCAGGCTGCCCAGCACCACGTCACTGACCTCCAGCAGGTAGTCGCGGAAATCATCCGGCAATGACATCAAAAGCTGTTCTTCTATCTCTACCAGCAGGTCGTCATCCGGCAGATCCAGTGGCACGGGTATGGTTTCGTTGCGTTCACGCAACATGTCGATAACATCTTCCATGGTTACTCGGCTCCGGGTTTGCGCAGGCGCAACAAAAACTGGTCTGTGCCACGGTTCAGCAGCGGGTCGAAAATTGAGCGTCGGGGGTTGTCACCGGGGTTGGCCAGCAAATCGCTGTCGGCCTCGACAATAAAGCCGGCGCGGGTGACCGCTTCAATCGCCTGCGCCTTCAGCATACGGTGCAAGCGCTGGTTGTCATTACCTTCAACGCCGGTATGATCGATAATGCCGACAATGCCGCCGGGTGCGAGCAGGCGGTATAGCTCGCGGAGCATGCCATGCGCGCGGGCCGGGCTACCATTGTAATAATCGTGCAGAATCTGAGACACCAGGATGAAGTCGAGGCTGCTGTCGGGCAGGCCGGTGTCGCTGAGGGCTTTGTCTATGCGCACGACATTGGTCAAATCACCTTTTTCAATTTTGCCCGCCAGTGCATCGCCCTGGGTGATGTCGGTGCGATCTTCATCGTAGCGCAGGGCGCGCGGAGAATTCTGCGCATAAACGGTGCCTTCATCACCGACGGCACGGGACAGGACAAACGTGTAATAGCCGCCCGCTGCATAGACATCCAGGGCTGTCATGCCTTCCTGTAACCCCAGAAAGCTCAGCACCTCAACCGGTTTGCGGGCGTCATCACGCATGCGGTCGGCAATATCCCGGTCGCTGCCAAGAAGACTGTCGCGCAAGGCCTGTGGGTCCAGTGCGTAGTTGTTGGCGCAGGTCAGCACCAGTGCCGCCGCGGCAATGGTGCGCAAAAACGCCATCGTAAACGCCGTGTGGGAATCAATCATCGGTTTCATGTGCCGGATTATAGTCGATCACCGGGTAACAGTCCCCTATAATCACTGACGTTATCCATTGGGCCTGCAGCGCTGGCCAAACACGCAATCGAGGATGTCTATGTCACTTTTACCTGCCATTGTCCGGGAAAGCAATCCGCAAAAGGCCGCGGATGCGGCGGTCATCTGGCTGCACGGGCTGGGTGCCGACGGCAACGATTTTGCCGGCCTGGTGCCGGAGTTGCATTTACCGCCCGACCTGTCGGTGCGCTTCATTTTTCCGCACGCGCCGTCAATTCCGGTCACCATAAACCAGGGCTACGTCATGCCCGCGTGGTATGACATTGTTGAGCTGGATGTGCAGCGTCGCGTTGATGAAACACAATTGCGCGCATCAGCGGCGGCGGTCCATGATTTTGTCGCGCAGCAGATGGCCGCCGGTATCGACAGCCGCCGGATCGTGTTGGCTGGATTCTCCCAGGGCGGCGCGGTGGTGCTGGAGGCTGGCCTGAGCTGTCCGCACCCGTTGGCTGGCCTGTTGTCGCTGTCGAGTTATTTCCCGACGGCGGACAGTGTGCGGATTGATGACGCCAATCGCAGTCTGGCCATTCGTATCTGCCATGGCAGCGCCGATCCGGTGGTCAATGAGGCATTGGGCAAACACAGTGTCAGCGTCCTTCAGCGCTTTGGTTATCAGCCGCAATACAGCAGCTACCCGATGCAGCACAGCGTCTGCCTGGAGGAAATACGGGACATCTCCGCCTGGTTGCAGGCGGTGCTGGCTCGGGCTTAGGCGTATTCCGCCTGGCCGGCGTCAGTAGCCAATGCCGCGTGCCATCAGATAGGCGAGCACCGGGATGACCAGCATCAGTGGCAGCGCGACCTTCTGAAGCCTCAGCACGGTTGCAGGGATGACTTGCGCAGAGCGAGGCTGACACAGGAACCACGCCGGGTAGACCATGGTTGCCAGCAAGGTGGCGACCAGTGCAATTTTGGCGTGAAATACCGGGTTGTGACTGAAAAACGCTGCCGGCTTGCCGACCACCAGCCAGAGCATCATGCCAGCTGCCACTGACAGCACGATCGCCGCGGCCGTCAGCGCGTATATCTTGCGGAATGTCAGGTAGGCCGACTCATGACGTTCATGTTCAGTCGCTAGGCTGCCGGCGGCCAACGTGGCCACGATCATCCCGGCGGCCATCCCCAGGGCGCCGAGCAGGTGCAGTGTGCTAAACAGGACTTCGGCCATACCTTGGCTCCAGGGGGTCAGGGGGTTGCGATGGCCACGCCTTTGGCCGCCAGCAAAGTCTGCAGCCGGCCGGCTCTGGCGGCGGCCTGGGTCTCCGTGTAGCCACCAATATTATCGTGGCCAACAAACACCTGTGGCAAGGTCTGGCTGCCACTGAGCTGGCGCAGTTCGGCACGCATGCGCTGGTGCAGGTGCGTGTCCAGATACATCCCGGTGTCCAGCTCAATGGTGCGGTAGGGCACCCGCATACTGTCCAGCAGGCTCTTTACCGCGTGACAGTATGAGCACCAGGACAGGGTAAACACTGTGACCGGCTTGGACTCGCGCTGCAGAATCGCAGCAACGCTGGTTTGAGGGGCTTGTGTGTCAGTCATGATGAACACCGTTGCTGAAAATTTGCGCTATTGTGCCATATCCGACTGTGTTAATCTTTAACGTTGCCTGATAATGGGCAGGGCAACAGCACAGCGATAATTGACAGCAATATGTCATGTTGCCGGCATCAGGCAGACATTGTCATTATTTGATAAAAATGAGACTCTAGGCAGGGTTGTAAACAGCATGACCGGTGACAGCACAATGCGCAACGCTCAGGACCGTGATGAGTCTGACTTGGCGTCCATGGGACTGAGAGAGCGGAAAAAACTGATACGGCTGCAGCGTATTGTCGCTGCCGCGCGGCAGCTGTTCATCGACAAAGGGTTCACCACCACAACCATTCAGGATATTGCTGCGCAAGCAGACGTTGGCCTGGGCACGCTGTACCTGTACGCCAAGAGCAAAGAAGATCTGCTGGTGCTGGTGTTCAAGGACGATATCCTGAAAATGATTGATGAATCCTATGCTGCCATCATCCCGGGCGAGCCGCTCATCGATCAGCTGATGGCGTTTTTCGACGGGCATATCAACTATCACCTGAAAGATCAGACATTGTCGCGCACAGTGCTCAAGGAGTTGTCGTTCTCCACGACAGAACAGCGCCGTCAGGACATCGATCAGATAATGAACAGTACCTATGCCAAGTTGATGAAGCTTATTGAGCGGGCGCGCCGCGACGGACGCCTCGACAAGGAAGTGTACACCGGTACCATGGCCTGGAGCACCTTTGCGCTGTACTACCACCTGCTGCAGGGTTTTTTGTGCGGCTTTCATACCGAGGTGGAATTCCGTAAAAGTCTGCGCAATGCGTTGGCTGCGTTGCTGACCTAAGTGTCCGCTGCGCGGCCTGCCTGACCTCCACACAACCTCTTGTCGCGCACTATCGACGTTTTGTCGCAGCCGCGCGGTATCTGGCTGTCAGCAATTGACTTTGCTCCCCAGAGTGATACGATTCGAAACATGAACAGGCTCATTTTTTTGTCGTGATTCTGTCTGTACATCAGACAGTTGGCGGCGAATCAACAGGCCGGGACAAGCAAATTGTAAACAGTCAGTAGCACGTTCAGAACAAGTCGCAAGATCAAGCAAAAGTACTTAATAGTTGGAGGGTACGATGATCAGTTGGTTACAGAACAAGAGCAGGACCACGGCCTGTGCAGCGCTTACCGCGCTGTCCCTGGCTGTTGGTGCCGGTGTCAGTCACGCTGCCGATGAGCGCGTTGGTGACTTCGCGCTGTTGGATCATGAGGGTTACTTCCACCACATGGCCTGGTATGACAATAACAAGGCCGTGGTATTCCTGGTGCAGGGCAATGGCGCTCAGGAGACCCGTGATGCTCTGGCGTCCTTCAACGAGCTGAAAGCCCGTTACCAAGACCAGGGCCTGAAGTTCATGATGATCAATCCGCTGGGGGAAGCTCGAGCGGCAGTGGCAGCCGATGTGGCTGCTCTGGGCACTGATATTCCGGTGCTGATTGATGATGTGCAGGCGGTATCCGAGTCTATCGGTATCGAAACGCTGGGTGAGGCAGTGATTTACGATCCCAGTTCTTTCCGGGTGATCTACCGCGGCGCCGTTGGCGACGAGTTTGCGGAAGCGGTGGCCAGTGTCGCGGCCGGTAATGCCGTGACCACACAGTATGTCGCAGCACAGGGCACCGACGTTGTGTACCCTGAGCGTGACATCACAGCGGTGTCCTATGAGAAAGACGTCGCGCCCATCATCGCTGAAAACTGTGCCAGCTGTCACCGTGAAGGCGGTATTGCGCCGTTTGCATTGAACAGCCATGCCATGGTGCAGGGCTGGTCGCCGATGATTCGTGAAGTGTTGATGACCAAGCGGATGCCGCCGGGTCAGATCGATCCGCATATCAATGAGTTCCGCAACAGCTATGTGGTGCCTTTTGAAGACCAGCGCAAGGTGCTGGACTGGATCGCCGCCGGCTCACAGAAGGATGGCAGCACCGATCCGCTGGCGATGATCGAGTGGCCACCAACTGAGTGGGCATTCGGTGAACCCGACTATGTGATTGAGGTGCCCAAACAGTCCATCCCGGCTACCGGCGTGCTGGACTACCGTTATGAGTTCATTCCGATCAACCTGCCTGATGGCAAGGATCGTTATGTCAAGGCCAGCCAGTACATGCCGGGCGACCGCACCGTACTGCACCACACGCTGAATGCCCTGTTTGGTCCGGGCGAACGCCCCAGCGGCAGCGGCTTTGTGGGCACGCCTGATCCAAACCTGGCGTATATCACACCGTATATCCCGGGTGCCGCGCCTTACGTTGAAGAGCCCAACACCGGTGGCTTGCTGGAAGATGGTTCGACCATTGCCATTCAGCTACACTACACCACAACGGGCCGTGAAACCGAGGATGCCAGCCGTATTGGTGTCTGGTTCTACGACGAGGATGACATTCCGCAGGAGCGTATGACGGGCAAGTGTGCGTGTATCTTTACACCAACATGGACCACGATTCCGGCGTACGACCCCAACTTCGAGATGTCGGCCCAGATCGAGATTCCCGATGATGCGTACCTGCACAGCTTCCTGCCGCACATGCATTTCCGCGGCAAGTACATGAGATTCGATGCGCATCTGCCCGACGGCACGGTGAAGCCGCTGATCAACATTGCCAACTACAACTACAACTGGCAGATGGAGTACAAGCTGGAAGAGCCCATGCTGGTGCCTGCGGGTACACGAGTGGTGGCGACTGGTGCATTTGACAACTCCGAGCAGAACAAGGCCAACCCCGATCCGTCGCGTGACGTCCCCTGGGGTGACCAGAGCTGGGACGAGATGTTCTTCGGTCAGGTGTACTACAAGTTCGTAGACCAGAGCCGTTATTCGGCTGCCGAGAATGAGCAGGCCGACGCCAACCTGGTGAGTGCGGCGCAGTAACAGGCCGGGCTGGACCCTAAATCCGGCACACAGATCCGGATACCAAGAAGGGGAAGCAGAAATGCTTCCCCTTCTTTTTTGCAGCGTCGCGACCGATCAGGTAAATCGCTTGTTTACAGCCCGATGCTGGTGTACAAACAAGGCCTTGTCTGACTATCAAGCAACCATTGTTATGAAAGTGTCTTTTCCGCGAGCCTGGCTCGGCATTCTTGTGTTGTCCACTGGCATGGTGAGTGCTGCAGTGGCGCTTCCCCGGGGAGAACCCGAGGCGCTGGGATTTTCCCCTGCGCGGCTGGCGCTGGTGACTGAAACCCTGCGGCACTATGTAGACGCCGGTCACATTCCGGGGGTGGTTGCGGGTATCGCCCGGCATGGGCGGATCGTGTATCTGGAAAGTCTGGGCTGGCAGGATGTGGAACAGCAGGTGCCGATGCGCAGCGACGCCATGTTCCAGATCCGCTCAATGAGCAAGCCTGTGATATCACTGGCGATCATGCAATTGCTTGAACGTGGTCAGTTACGCCTGGATGACCCGGTATCGCAATTCATCCCGGCATTTGCTGACATGAACGTGTTTGAGCAAGTTGGCGTTTCTGACGGCGCCGTCCGTCCGGCGTCACGACAGATCACCATCGGCGACCTGCTGCTGCACGTCAGTGGCCTGAGTCATCGCAACAGCGCCCTCTACAGAGAGCGTGACGTCCGTTCACGCGCGGATACACTGTCACAGTTGGTTGACAAGGTGGCCGGCGTCCCGTTGGTTGCCGATCCAGGTACCGTCTGGAATTACAGTATCTCCACGACGGTGCTGGGACGTGTTGTCGAAATTGTCTCCGGCCAGGCGCTGGACGACTACCTGCAGGCATCCATCCTCGACCCTCTGGATATGCCTGACACCGGCTTTCACGTGCCGGCAGACCAGCTCGACCAGTTGGTTCATGTCTATCGACTGAGCCCGGCGGGCATGCAGCGTGAGCCGGATATGGACATACCGATCACCCGGGAACCGCCATTGCTTGAAGGTGCCGCTGGCCTGGTCAGCACGGTACCGGACTACCTGCGCTTTCTGCAGGCATTCATGAATCAGGGCGAGCTGGACGGCAACCGTGTACTGAGCGAGGCCGGTGTCGCGTTGATGACCCGAAATCAGTTGCCGGACGCGGTGTTGCCCATCGCCCTCAATCCGCAGCAGCCCATGCACGACCTGGGCTGGGGTTATGGTTTCAGCGTGGTCATGGATGCGTCCCGGAGTGGCTTTGCACGCAACAACGGTGAGTTCGGCTGGAACGGGTCGCTGGGCACATTCTCCTGGGCCGATCCCGAAACCGGTACGGTAGCCGTGCTGATGATGCAGATTCAACCGTCGGGGGCATACAATTTGTCAGCGTTATTCAAGACGTTGCTGAGCGCTGGGATTGTGACGGCTTTTTAATGCCATGGTCAGTCCAGTAAATACCCTGTCGGGCGTTTTCCAGCCGCAACGACTTGTTAGCCTTGACCGTCGCCGGGTCTTTGTAGCCACGCTTGTGATCCAGATGAATCACGATGGCATTATATCGGACATGTTTGGGTTTGATGCCCAGATTGATCAGTCGTACGCCGAACTCGCGATCCAGTCCCCCCCACGCCATGCGCTCATCAAAGCCGTTGACGGCCAGCACATCATCTCGCCATGCCGAGCCATTGGAACCTTTGAAATTGCAGCGCGTCGGGGTCAGCCGATTGAACCACCTGGCCAGTGCCGGACTGGCTGTCAGCTTGCTGTTCTTGTAGCTGGCCGGCAACCCATGTTGCTTGAGCCATGACAGGTCAAAACAGCGGCCACTCAGAATATCATCGCGGTTGATGTCGGTGCTGGTCGACATCGGCAGCTTATGATAGCCGCCGGAAAGATAGTGGCCGGGCTGCGCTTCGCGGGCATGAACCGAAAGGAAATCACGCCTGGGAATACAGTCGCCATCGGAAAAAACCAGATACTCACTGGTGGCACTGGCGATCGCCTTGTTCAGAATGGCGCATTTGCGAAACCCCCGGTCTTCCTGCCAGATATGATGTATCTTCAGCCCGGTTTCCGTGCGGAAACGCTCAATCAATGCTTTGGTGTCCGGGCCAGAGCCATCATCGCCGATGATCAACTCAAAGTCGGGATGTTCCTGTACGCTATAGCCCCAAAGGACTTTCTCCAGCCAGGCCGGGGAGTTATAGGTCGTGACAATGACCGACAGTTTCATGAGCGGGCTCTTGCAATTGGTTGTTGTGCAATTGATTGTTGTGCAATTGATTGTGGCGCTGCATCGTCGCTGGCTGACGTGTGTCGTGACGGCAGCACGAACACGGAGTTCATGCGGTTTTGCAGTATACGCTGGTAACCGCGCTGTTTCAGCAAGGCAAAAATATCTTCGCGCCACAAATGTGGTGAGTTTTCGATGATGACCATGCTGGCCAGCAATGCGTCCGGCGCTTCCCGCAGATATGGCGCCATGGCTTTGTCTTCGGCGCCTTCGATATCGATCTTGAGGACATCTATGTGATGGATCTTCTGCTCCTGCAGAACGCTCAGCAGCGGCTTGCACTCGATGACGACGTCAGCCCTGCGCGGATCGGTCCCGGACAGGCGGGATCGATTGTGGTCACTGATACTGCTGGCGCCCAGGTTGCTGCTGTCCAGTTGCAGGACAAACCGGCTTTCCCGGTCGGCTATGCCAATGTCGAGGACGGTCAATGCCGCGGCGCTGAGCGGCGATGTATTGGCATTGATATTAAAAAGCAGCCGCTGGCGTGTTGCCGGGTTGGGCTCGAAGGCCAGAATGCGGCCCCCGGCACCTATAACCTGCATGGCGGCGAGCGTATAAAGCCCGATGTTGGCGCCGATATCCAGGAACACACCATCCGCTGGCAGATGCTCACGTAGCAACCGGCGTTCCTGCAGGTCATAACGCCAGGGCGTGAACACGAACTTCTTTTCTGAATAGTTATCAGTCAACTGACAGCGCAATTTGATGCCGCCGACACAAATATCGACAGGCAGGGGCGACAACTTTGTCATGACTTTACGCAACATCGGGGCCAGCAGGCGACTGCTGCGGGGACCATGCTCGCGGTGACAGACGGCAAGCAGGTGATTGAGGAGCGGCGCGGGCGCGTGGCTGCCAAACGGCGAAGCGGCGGGCACATCATCAGGTGCGACAGGGTCGGTCAAGGTCATGCAGTGCTCATGAAGTTAGCGTGTTTGTTGCAATTGTGCCAATAATGTCAGTGTGCGCCCGGTTAGTCCAGTTCGGACACAGGAGCGGGGTGTTCGGGCTTGCCTTTAGGCGCCAGTGACTTTAGAGTTTCTGACTGTCGCCGAAAATGACTGGCCGGCACACCCATGACGAGGGAATTATGCGAGCACAGCGATTCACACTTTCGGTCATGCTGATCGCGGGGCTGACCGCATGCGGCGGCATGTCCAGTTATGTCGCACCGCCGGCCAATGAGCGACTGGTGCCGGACATTACCGCGGAAGGCACCAAGTTTTTTGTGTTGCAGCGAGACTATTTGCGCCCGGACCCGTATGCCGCAGATGCCACGCCGGCCCGTCCACGTGGGCGCGGCGGTGATGAGCTGATCATGGGCGAGCGCAATATTGAACAGCGGCTGACGCTGATCATGGAGCGCACGGGCTATTGCCGCGAAGGTTTCTTTGAACTGTATCGCGAGCAGACATTGACGGGTTTCTCGGTTCGTGGAGAGTGCCGGGAAACGGCCTCTGATGCCGACCGGGCGCGTTTTTCCTCGGGCCCAATACCCCTTTAACCCTGCCAGTTTTATCCGGATATCTCATGAAGCCAGGACCCAGCCCGCAACGACTAGCATGCCTGTTCAGTGTCTTGTTGGTGATGCTGATGGCCCCCTTGGTGTGGGCCCAGCAACCGACAGCACCGGTAGACTCCGAGCAGGCATCAGCGTCGTTGCCGGAAGGCCTGCACACAGTCTCGTTCTTCAGCCCGGCCGTATCGCGACAAATGAAATTCGATATTGTCCTGCCTCCAGGCTATGAGGCGTCAGACACGCGCTATCCGGTGCTGTATCTGCTGCATGGATATATGCAGAATTATACGGTCTGGGGTCGTAATCTAGGGGCCGCATTCTATGCCCGGAATTTTGCCGACCTGATCGTGGTGATGCCCGATGCCGGTAACAGCTGGTATATCAATTACGCCAGCAATGCCGGTAACCAGCGTAACAACTGGGAGGATCACATCGTGCGCGATGTGATCGGATACGTGGACAGCAATTTCCGCACCGTCGCTCGTCGCGAGGGTCGTGCTATTGGCGGGCTGTCGATGGGTGGTTACGGCGCCATCATGCTGGGGTTGCGTCACCCCGAGATGTTCATATCCATGGGCAGCACCAGCGGCGCGTTGGCCCATGCCAGGGATCGCGCCACTGCCATTGCCGAAGGTCAGCCAGCGCCGGTCGCGCGCAGCATACAGGCATCGCCGGAGCTGGCCCGCGCTGATGCCTTCATCTCGCAGATAATTGATATTCCGGGTTTCAGCCGCCAGGATGACCGCAATCCCAAGGGCGTTGACTTCGAGACTGTGGCACAGGCACAAGCCTACGACCCGTTCCATATCATTTACGAAGTACCCAAAAGCCAGCTTCCGCATATTTATCTGGACAGTGGTATTGATGACGGGTTGATCAATGCCGCCTTGGAGTTCATGCAAATCCTGTTGCTCAATGATCTGCCGTTTGATTACATGCAGGCCCAAGGTCGGCATAATTCCGAGTACTGGCGTCGCTCTATTGGGCACCTGATGTCGATTCAATACGAAGTCATGCAACGTGCCCTGGGCAATCGACCCTGACGGCGCGAATGGCGCGCTTACCAGGGCGCGTCAGTAATGCTGCTGTCACCCGGCATGAACTGTTTTGCTGCGTCCGGCGCCTGATAAAAGCGTGTCAGCATCAGCAGGACGCCGGGTACATCCAGTAACTCAGTGTCGGACAACACCAGCTTGTCACGAATGCGCTCCAGCTGCATAAACATCCGGCCGTCGCGCGTGTAATTGATGGCCTGGAAGGTTTCTCCATCGACGCCCCAGCGTGATGAAATCAGTTCCTGGCCGATCTGGCCGTCCAGGCGGGCGAATGGGTAGAACCAGCGCTCATCCCGGGCGCCTGCCAGGTACGTAATAATGTGTCCGTCCGGATAGTACCAGGCCTCATTGATGGTGCGGAAGCTGAACGTGGCCGGATTGCCATTAGGCCAATACAGAGTCTGGCCACCGCGCGCCCAGCGAAACGCCATGACCTGACCGTTGGGGTAGTAGATCGTGGTGTCGCGCCCCGGGCGGGCAACAAAAAGCTGACCGTTGGGGAAATACCAGGCCGAGCTGTACAGGTCGGCGGACACCGGCTGGCCGTTTGCGTAGCGGCTGCTGAAGCGTGTGGATTCTGTCAATATGACGGGCTGACAGGCGAGCCGGTTCAGCGCCGACATCCCCGACTGCATGTCGGCCAGTTGCTGGGGGTGGTCGTAGTTGGCAGGCAGCACGGTGTTCACCGCCAGCATCTTGGCCATGAACTCCAGCGAGGCGCAGGCGCTGCTGACGGCGCGGGTGTCAGCCGTCGCCATCGTGCTGCAGGCTGCGAACAGCACGGCCAGTAACAAGCGGGGCAGGTGTGGATAGCGCATGTCGTACTCCTTGTGGTCCTGAATCACCGAAAACACGATTGACAGGGTCAGCGTACGTCGTCACTGATTAACACCTGCTTAACAGGTTGACCGGAGTCCGCTCAGGCGCCCTCAGTCAACTGGCCTGCCAGTGCAATACACCACCATGAATATTCGCCACCTTGTCATGGCCCGCATGTTTGAGTATGCCGACGGCCAGTGATGAGCGTTTGCCAGATCGGCACAGCGTCACCACCGGTTTGTCTCGGGGCACTTCGTCAACGCGCTCGCGCAGCTCGCTTAACGGGATGGCTATGGCGTTATTGAGACCGTCGAGGGGTTCGTCCTGTTCGTCCGCTTCGCGAACATCAAGAAGGGTGACAGAGGGCTGGTTCTGTATGACCCATTCCGGTTCCACTTCGGCAATGCCGGCAAAGGTAATACGGATATCTGCCCAGTCCGGTTCGTCCGGCAATTGACCGTCAGCAGGCATGCCACTGCGCATGTTGGCTGGCAGGGCCTCGTCTATTTTTTTGGGATGGGGCAACTGCATGGCTTTCATATACTGAACAAAGTCCTTTTCATTGGCGCCGCCGCCGACCCTGGGATTAAAGGCTTTCTCCTCCGCGACTGACGAGCGCGTGCGACCGTTGTAGTCGTGGGCCGGGTAGATGGCGCAATCATCGGGCAATGAGAAAATCTGTTCAGTAATCGAGCGGTACAGTTTGGCCGGGTCACCCTGTTGAAAGTCGCTGCGGCCGCAGCCGCGGATAAGCAGAGTGTCGCCGGTAAATGCCATACTGTGATCACTCAGTACATATGTATTGCAGCCATCGGTATGCCCGGGCGTGGCCCGCACTTCCAGTGAAATGCCGTTGACGCCAAAACACTGTCCGTGTTGCAACGGCATGTCCACGTGTTGTGCGCCGATAGCCGCGGAAGAGGCGACAAGGCAGCCAGTTTTCTGCTTCAGCAGCCAGGCTGCAGTGATGTGGTCAGCATGCGCATGCGTATCGGCGACAATCTTCAGCGTCAGATTCATTTCCTGAAGCATCGCCAGGTCGCGTTGGCATTGCTCAAATACCGGGTCAATCAGAATGGCTTCGCGTGTTTTTTCATCAGCCAGTAAATAGGTGTAGGTTGACGATACTGCATCATATAGTTGCCTCAAAATCATGATTTTGCTCCTTTTTTAGCGACTCTACCGGTTGTCGGCAGAAACGCGCTATTCATCTAAAGCATTGATGTTAAACAAATAAAAATAAAGCGCCAACAATCGGCGACAGGCTTTTGTTGTCACGATTCTGACATGATCCCTGATCAACAATATCGCACCGCGGTTGTCCGGGCCTCTTTTGAGATCATGCCGGCGTCAAGAGCCGCTCAGTTTTCGATTCGACAGCGACTCGATTGCAAAGACCAATTTCTGGTGCAGGACCATAAAAAGGAGCGATTGTGAACATGAATATCAAGACAATTTTCAGCATCAGCCTGCTGGCAGCGGCAGTTACTGCCTGTGATGGCGGCGGTGTGACACTGGCACCCTCAACCACTGTGACCAATTCCAACAATACCACCAATGAAAGCGGTGGCAACAGTGGCACAACCAATCCCTGCGCCAGCTATACGCAATCTGGTCAGACCCTGCAGGGCAGCTTTGATGGCAACAACTGCACCTACTCATCCACTTTCGTGGCCGATACTCGCCCGCTGACCACCGACCTGGTCATCAATGGCCTGCCCAATGACGGCCTGCACATTTTCGAAGACAGCCTGTTTGTAGGGCGCGATGTCAACGCCAACTCTGCGGCGCAGGGTGTGCGCATTCCGCAGGATGGCGAAGGCCCGACACTGACCATCGGCGCGGGTGCCAAGCTGGCATTCTTCAGCGCCCAGGACTACGTGGTGATTACTCGAGGTGCGCGCATTATTGCAGAGGGCACACGCGACCGCCCGATCATTTTCAGCGGCGTCGCCGACCTGCGTGATGGCCAGGCAACACTGGCAGACCGTGGTCTTTGGGGTGGCGTGCAGATTAACGGTAACGGCCTGACCAACAAGTGCACTGACGCCGATCGTCAGTCGACGTCCAGCAACCCGCATAACTGCCACGTAGCAGCTGAAGGCAAGCCGAATACATACGGCGGCAACAACAATGCCGAAAACTCAGGCGTACTGCGCTACGTGCAAATTCGTCACGCCGGTTTTGAAGTTGTTGACGGTGACGAAGTCAACGGCCTGACGTTCAACGCTGTTGGCTCTGGTACCACGGTCGAATACGTGCAGACTTACACCACACTGGATGACGGCTTTGAAATGTTTGGCGGTGCCGTGAACCTGAAGTACATCGTCGGTGTAAACGTGGGCGATGACGCCTTCGATTATTCCGAAGGCTGGGTCGGCAACATGCAGTTTGGCCTGTTTGTTTCCCCTCCCGGCACTGGCGGCAACCGCTGCATCGAGGCCGACAATACCGGTGATTCACGTCCGGATGATATCGGGCCCTTCACCAAAGGCCGTGTGTCCAACATGACTTGTATCGTCAACGCTGTCGATACCAACCAGGGTACTGCGCCCAGCTCAAAAGGCGACGTAGAGGGGCCTCTGTATCGTGAAGGCACTTACTTTGAAATGTACAACTCCATCATCACCTCCAATGAAGATGGCATGTCCAGCAACGAATGTATGGAGCTCGACAGTGCGCAGACCTTTGCCGGGATCAACTCGGGCTTCTCGGTTGCCAGCGGCAACGTGGTTGCCTGTTCTGAAGCGCTGAAAGCCAGCGGTTTCGACATCCGCAACTGGTGGGTTAACAGCGGCAACGCCGTCGTCGACGCCGCTGCCAACCTGCCCGCTAACGTTATCCAGGGCCTGGGTGCCTCCAACCGCACAGCCTATGTCACCGCATCAAACATGACAGATGCCAACGGTGCGGCGATCAACGTCAGTGTGTTTGACGTTACCCGCCTGAACGACAGCTTCAATGCGGCTGCCGCACCTGCCCTGGGTAGTTCGGGAAGCAGCTCCTTCTTCTCCGCCGTCGACTTTGTCGGCGCCGTTAAAGAAGGCAATGACTGGGTGTCTGGCTGGACAACCGGTCTGTAACACGCCGATTGTGTCCGCCTGGCGGATGCAGACTCACGGGGATAAGGCCGATGTCGGACTTATCCCCGTTCGGGCTTAAAGATGCTGATAAAATTACAGGTTACGATCATGAAAAAACAAATGGTTTGGCAGAAACGGCAACTGGCTCTGGCCGTTGCACTGGCGGTGACAGGTTTCACGGCCGTACCAGAGACAATGGCGCAGCCCGGTGCTGCGGTGCCGCCGCCGCAGATTGAGGAAATTGTTGTCTCCGGGCGACTTCGGGATGCTGCTCGGTCTCTGATCATGGAGCGTATTGAGCAACCATTTGCTGCTGAAGTCGTGGGCATAGAGCAGATCTCACGTGCGGGTGATTCGGATGTCGCGTCGGCGCTGCGCCGGGTAACAGGTTTGACGCTGGTGGATGGCAAATTCATCTACGTGCGCGGATTGGGCGAACGCTACTCCAGTGCGACGCTGAACGGCGCCGAGATTCCGTCTCCGGAATTAAGCCGGAACGTCATACCGCTGGACTACATTCCCGCGTCGATTCTTGAATCGGTCAAAATCAGCAAGGCGTACTCTGCAGACCAGCCGGCAGCATTCGGTGGGGGCAACGTCAATATCCGAACCCGTGGCACACCTGATGAGCTGGTCTTTGATATCGGTGTCGGTACCGGCTGGAATACCGAAAACTCGGGCAAGGGCCTGCCCAATGTCGGTGACCTGGGTGATCTGCCTGACTCCATTATGCAGGCTCTCAACAAATACCAGGGTAATATCAGCCCCGCCAACATCACACGGTTCGAGTTCCCGGGCTCCGGCACACCCACGGCCGCTCAGCAGGCTGCCGGGGTAGCCATCAACCGTGATTTGATGCTGGACCTGAACCGCAACATTGATATTGATCGCGAAACGGATCTTGATCCGGACCGCAATATCTCTGTTACGGCTGGCAACGCCTGGGACATCAATAATGATCTGTCCGTCGGCGCCCTGGCGAATCTGTCTATCGGCGAATCAAGCCGCAACTCGGATCAATTTGAACAGAATTTTACTGACCCGGATGAGTCGTTCAGAAACATACAGCGTACGTTCACCAACGAAAGCACAACAGCGGCTGTCAATCTGAGCCTCAACTACCAGGATCGTCATCGCATCGGCACCAACAGCTACCTGCTGCGTGATGATGAAGACCAGTCGTCCATTGTGCTGGGGTACAACGCTGACTTCCAGCAGGCCAACGGGCGTCAGCGAAAAACCAATATTACGCGATTGGAAAAGCGTGAACTGAAAGTCAATCAGGTAACCGGTGAACATTCGTTCGAGCGTTACGACCTGGACTTCATCACCATTCCTGCGGTGTTTGATTTCATCACCAGTCTGGATGTCAACTGGTTCTACTCAGATGCGCGGGCCAGTACCGACGTGCCGAATGCGTCATCCGTGCAGGCAATCAATCAACGCGACCCGAATACCGATGCGCTGCTGGCGACACAGGTCAACACCGGTGCATCAGCGCAGTTCAGCTTTCTGAACCTGGAAGACCAAGTGGAAAGCTGGGGTTATCAGATTGATGCACCCTTTGATCTGGGGTTCATGGATGGCACCCTCAGTGGTGGCTACAACCGCAGTCGTAAATCACGCGACTACCAGGGCTACACGGCGAACATCGTCATGGGTGCGCTGGGTCGTGATGGCAATCCGGCGCAGGTGTTCAGCGATGACAACCTGGCAGACCTGAGCAATGGTTTCTTCCTCGACATGGGCTCCAACTTTGGTACTGAAAGCTACCTGGCAGGCGAAACCAAATCGGCTGCGTTCGGTTCTGTCGATGCCTTCTTCATGGACAACTGGCGCGCCACGGTCGGCGTGCGCTGGGAAGATTTCAACCGGGGTGTGCTGCCGCTGGACCTGCTGGATTACACCGGACAGTCCCTGGATGGCATCATCGAAGACATGCTGGACCCTGATCAGACCTTCAGCGTCCGGGATGATGATTTCTATCCGGCAGCTGCGCTGACCTATATGCAGGATGGTTTCCTCGGCACAGAAAATTTCCAGGTGCGTCTGGGCTACGGCAAGACGGTGGTTCGCCCCGATCTGCGCGAGTATGCCAACATTCAGTTTATCGACCCTGAGCTGAACGATCGGGTTGCGGGTAACCCCAACCTGAAGTTCTCGGATATCGAGCACATCGATCTGCGCACCGAGCTGTTCTTTGATAACGGTGACAACATCACCGTGTCTCTGTTCTACAAGGACATCACCAATCCGATCGAGCGCGTTGAGCGGCCCGGACCCCAGGACGCCCGCCTGTTGAGCTTCGAGAATGCGGAAGGCGGTGAAATTTACGGTGTGGAGTTTGAGGGTCTGAAAGTCATCGGTGCCGGCTTCTTCGTCAGCGGCAATCTGGTATTGAGTGACTCTGAACTGACGTTTACTGAAGCCAGTTCGCAGACCAGTCTGACGCGTCGCCTGACCGGCCACTCGGAATACGTTGTGAACACGCAGCTGGGTTACGATTCGGAAAATGCCAAGCATTCCGCCTCACTGCTGTATAATGTTTTTGGTGAACGTGTATTCTTCGGCGGACGCTCTCCGTCACCGGATGCGTTTGAAGATCCCTTCCACTCACTGGACCTGACTTACTCCTATTTCCCGACCGACAGCCTGACGCTGCGTTTGCGCGCACAGAATCTGTTGAACGAGAATCGCGAGTTCTACCGTGACGACGTCCGTATCATCGACGTGCAAAGCGGTGCCAGGTTGCGACTGGATCTGCAATGGAACCTGTAATCCCTGCTCCGTAACCCTACGGAGCAGTCAGACATAATTGAGCGCGATCAGCATATTTGGGAGAGTATACTGAACACGATCTATCAAAAAACTCGACAGAGTTTGGTCTCTGTGCTGCGCCCGGGTCTCACCGCGATCATTATTGTCGCGATGCTGGCCTGGGCCGGACACAGCCTGGCACGACTTTTCTGGTTATTAAATTCCCCGCAAACCTCTGTTGCCGCTGGCCCGGTTGTGCCTGCCGCGTTACCTGCGTTGCGCGATGACCGGCAGTCCGGCGGCATTGATATGGCTTTTCTTCAGGAAAATTTCCGCCTCAGTAATGGTGGCGGCAGTCGGGCTCAGGATGCGGGTAACACTGATTCGCAGCAGGCAGCCAGTACCCGCCTGAGCCTGGTCCTGCGAGGCTCGATTGCCGGCACCACGTCTGCGGATTCTTCCGCCATCATCGCCAGTGGCGAGCGGCAACGGGTTTATGCCGTTGGCGACGAGCTGCAGTTCAGCACGCCTGGCGTGACGCTGGACAGTGTGCATCCGCAGTATGTGGTATTGAACAACAACGGACGCCTTGAATCACTGTGGATGTATGAGCCAACGGGGTCCGCCACGGCGCCAGCAGCCCGCGTCCGCGTCACCGGCTCTGCCGCCCCGCAGGTTAATGAGCGAGTGCAGATCAGGCTCTACCGCGAGAATGGCATCGTGCGGGGTTTGCAGATCAGGGATGACAGCGACGCAACTTTGCTGGCGGCGGCCGGCCTGCAGGTAGGCGATATCATTACCGCGGTTGATGGGATTGCCGTCAACCAGGGCAATGACCTGTCTGCGCTGACGCGTGAGCTGGAGAACCGGGAGCGGGTAGAACTGGCGCTGATCCGTAATGGTACCCCCCTTTCAATGACGGTAAGCCGCGATGCCTTTGCATTCTGACGACCATAGCAGGAACCCCTTTTAATGAAACAACAGGCCATGATGAGCAAGCAATCCTTTTCAAGTCCCGCGTGGTGTCGTCTGATGGGCGCGACGGTGCTGGCACTTGCGCTAACCAGCCATGCGTTGGCACAGCCTCAAAGCTGGACACCGAATTTCCGCGAAAGCGATATTCTGGAAGTCATTCGTGCTGTGCAGGATGTTACCGGCAAAACCATGATCATCGACCCGCGTGTGCGCGGGCAGATCACCGTGATGAGCAGCCAGCCGGTTGATGCTCAGGGTTACTACAGCATCTTTCTGCGCGCCCTGGACATCAATGGCTTCACTGCCGTGGAATCAAGCGACAATATGGTCAGCATTGTGCCGACACAGGAAGCGCGTTCGGCGCCGCTGCCGTTCTCGAATTACGATGCTGCCGACAGTAACCGCTACGTGACGGAAGCCATCCAGCTGGACAATGTATCAGTGACCGAGGTGCTGCCGGTGCTGCGGCCACTGGTATCACAAAGCAATGGACAGATGTCTGCCTACCCGAACGGCAACATGATCGTGCTGGTCGATACGGTGGCCAATATCGAACGTATCAGGCAGATTCTGGAACGTATAGATCAGACATCCATACCGGAAACCGAAGTTGTCAGGCTGGAGTTTGCGGAAGCGGGCACTGTAGTCACGCTGTTGCGTGAAATGAATGAAGATCCCCAGGTAGCTGACCAGGAGCCGGTGGGCACGCGCCTGCAGATCAGTGCCGATGCCCGCACGAACTCGGTATTGATCACCGGCGGACAACGTCAGCGCGATAACATTCGTGGTCTGGTGCGGTTGCTGGATCAGCCGCGTGAGCAAAGCGGCAATACCCGCGTGATCTACCTTGAATATGCCGATGCGGGTCGTATTGCAGAAGTGCTCAGTTCGGTGGTGCGCAATATGTTCGGGCTGACAGAAGGCACCGATGTTGACAACCAGACTGCCAGACGCGCGACCATTGAAGCCGACCCTGATAACAATGCGCTGATCATTACCGCCGGTCTCGACATCATCGATTCCTTGCTGGATATCGTGCAGCGGCTGGATATCCAGCGGGCGCAGGTACTGGTAGAAGCTGTTATTGTCGAGATCAACGACGATGTCGGACAGAACCTGGGCATACAGTGGCTGTTCCGTGACGAAAGCGGCGCTTTCGCTGGCAGCTTTGATGCGGGTAATAACGCGCAGCAATTGCAGGATATTTTCGGTGGGGCACTTAATGAAGATCGAGCAGCAGCACTGACCGGTATAGCCCGGGGTCTGGCGGGCAGTGCCGGGCAGACGATCGGACTGGGGCGACTCGGCGGCAGTACCGATCTGCTGGCTCTGATCGAAATGTTACAGGCCAGCTCCGGTGCCAATATCCTGTCGACGCCGAACATCCTGACCACCGACAACACCGAAGCCGTGATCACTGTGGGTGAAAGCGTGCCGTTCCTGACGGGCTCCTTTACCACACCGGGTGGCAGCGGCGGGGTGGATAATCCGTTCCAGACCATCAACCGGCAGAATGTCGGCACCACCCTGAAGGTCACGCCGCACGTCAATCGCGGTGATCGTGTGGCGCTGGATATCAGTCAGGAAATCTCCAGCATATCGCCCAAGGCTGGCGCCGTGGACCTGATCACCAATGAACGCAAAATCGAAACGCGGGTCACGGTGGCAGACGGCGAAACGGTGGTGCTGGGCGGACTGATCCGTGACAACGTGGTGCAGAGCGAGACCCGGGTGCCGCTGCTGGGCAGCGTACCGGGCATCGGCCATCTGTTTCGCTCACGCAGCAGTTCGGTGCAGAAAACCAACTTGTTGGTCTTTATCCGTCCGACCATTCTGCGCACTGATGACGCCTTGCGCGGTGCCACGGCTGAAAAGTACCAGCTGATTCGCGATCAGCAGCTGCAGCAGACGCCGCTGCACGGCTTCCTGTTTGATGCCGGCGAACTGCCGGTGTTGCCACCGTGGGAAAGTGTGTCGCCTGGTGCTTCGTCAGATGCCAATGCCGGAGGCACGCCGTGAACGAGCAGGCGCCGCAGGACAATGATTTTGCCATGCTGCCCTATGACTTTGCGGATGCCCATGGCGTCATCGTCGAGGAAGGCGTGGTTTACCATCGACCCGGACTGACGGTGCCGGTACTGATTGAACTGCGCCGGGTGCTGGGCCGCGCGTTTTCACCGGTGACCCTGGATCCGGAGACATTTCAGCAGCGCCTGACCCGGCTGTATCAAAGCGGCGCCGATGCCGCCCAGCGCGCTGCTGACGAACTGGGTGATGACTTTGATCTTGGCGCACTGGTTGACGACATTCCCAAAAACAGCGACCTGATGTCGGGCGCTGATAACGCGCCGGTCATCCGGCTGATCAATGCTGTGCTGTCGCAGGCTGTGCGTGAAAAGGCATCCGATATCCATATCGAACCCTTTGAACACAAAGTGTCAGTGCGCTTTCGTGTTGATGGTGTACTGCGCGATGTACTGGCCCCCAAAGCAGAGCTGGGTCCGGTGCTGGTGTCCCGCCTGAAAGTCATGGCACGACTGGATATCGCCGAAAAACGCCTGCCTCAGGACGGCCGCATCAGTGTCCGCCTGGCCGGCCACGCGGTAGACATCCGGGTTTCGACCATCCCGTCATCATTTGGTGAGCGTGTGGTGTTGCGATTGCTGGATCAGGCGGCCGGGCAGCTGAATCTGGAACAACTGGCCATGCCGGCGCAGGTCTATCAGGCCTTCAGTCGCGCGTTGCAGAAGCCACATGGCATTATTCTGGTGACCGGGCCCACCGGGTCGGGCAAGACCACAACCCTGTACGCAGGGCTGCATCATATTAACAATCGCCACCGAAATATTCTGACCATTGAGGATCCGGTGGAGTACCTGTTGCCCGGTATCGGCCAGACCCAGGTGAATACCAAGGTCGACATGACGTTTGCGCGAGGCCTGCGTGCCATCCTGCGTCAGGACCCGGATGTGGTGATGGTGGGTGAAATACGTGACCAGGAAACCGCAGCCATTGCCGTGCAGGCGTCGCTGACGGGTCATCTGGTGCTGTCAACGCTGCATACCAATACCGCGATTGGTGCGGTGACGCGACTGCAGGACATGGGTATTGAGCCGTTTCTGCTGTCGTCCAGCATTGAAGTGATTCTGGCGCAGCGTCTGGTGCGCTGTCTGTGCCAGCAGTGTCGCCAGCCCTACGAGGCCGACCTTAATGAACAGCAGCGCTTCGGTCTGCCGTCCGGGTCGGTGGTTTATCGCGCCCACGGCTGTGATGCCTGTAATCAAAGCGGCTACAAAGGCCGGACCGGTATCTACGAGTTAATCGAAGTGGATGAAGAGTTGCGGCGGCTGATTCACGATGGCGCCGGTGAACAGACCATGCTGACGCATCTGCGCGCCACCAGCCCGGCCATCGACGAACATGGCCGGCAACGGGTGCTGGCAGGTGACACCAGCCTGGAAGAGGTCTTGCGGGTAACCACATGGGCATGATGACAGATGTCCCGGCAGCTGAGGTGTCTTAGTTATGGCCTCATTTACCTATCAGGCACTGGATACCGACGGTAAACGGGTCTCCGGCGTCATCGAAGGCGATGGCGAACGACAGGTGCGGGCGCAGCTGCGGGCGCAGAAGCTCAAGCCGCTGGTTATCAGTTCCGGCAAAGCGCCGGTGGCTGCGGCTGGTTTTGCCAGTGTGTTCCGGCGTCAGCGCCGCCTGTCAGTGGCGGAATTGTCGCTGGTCAGTCGGCAACTGGCATCGCTGATCCAGTCGGGCTTGCCATTGGACGAGGCGCTGCAGATCAGCGCGCGGCAAAGCCGCGCCATCCGCGTGAAAACGCTGTTGTCGCAAGTGCGCTCGCGTGTGCTGGAAGGCCACACCCTGGCGCAGGCCATGAGCGAACATCCGGCTGCCTTTGACCGCATGTACTGCGCCATGGTGCGCGCCGGGGAATCGGCCGGGTATCTGGGCGAGGTCATGGAGCGTCTGGCTGAGTATACCGAGACCGGTCAGCAGTCCCGGCAAAAGTTGCAGATGGCGTTGATCTATCCGTTGGCGCTGCTCGGTGTCAGTGTGCTGGTGGTCAGCCTGCTGATGACGTTTGTAGTACCCCGGCTGGTGAACATGTTTGCCAGCTCCAACCGGGAATTGCCGGGCTTGACGCAGGCCCTGATTGTGGTCAGTGATTTTATGGCGTCAGGCTGGGCGCTGCTGCTGTTGCTGGTGGCCATTGCCGCTGTGCTTGGCTTTCGCTGGCGCCTGCGGGATGTCGGCGCACGTATGCGCTGGCATCAGTTTCTGCTGCATGTACCGTTGCTTAGCGACATACTCAGACAGATGGACAGTGCCCGGTTTGCGTCGACACTGGCGATTCTGCTGAGCAGCGGTGTGCCCCTGCTGGAGTCGGTGCGCATTGCCGCGCAGGTATTGGACAACGAAGTGATGCGCACCGCCACTGAGCAGTTGGCAGTCCGCGTACAGGAAGGTGGCAGCTTCAGCAAAAGCATGCAGCAAGCGGAGGTATTTCCGCCACTGCTGGTGCAGATGGCCGCCAATGGCGAAGCCAATGGCACGCTGGCCAAACAGCTGGCGTATGCAGCCGATAATCAGGAGCGCGAACTGCAGATGCGTCTGGGTACCGCCATGGCCCTGCTCGAGCCCCTGACCATTGTGCTGATGGGCGGGCTGGTGACGCTGATTATGCTGGCGGTGCTGTTGCCGATTTTTGATATCAATACGCTGATCTGAACCGGCGGCAACGCCTGGGAAATTGTTAACGAGGAAGTGGAAAATTATGCAAATGCAACGACAGTCAGGGCCGGTCATGAACGGCCAGCGTGGCTTCAGTCTCATCGAAATCCTGGTAGTGCTGGTCATCATGGGGCTGCTGATCAGTATTATTGCCCCCAATGTGCTGGGCCGCGCCGACGAGGCCAGAGTACAAAAGGTCTTCGCTGACTTTAGTGCCATTGAAACCGCGCTGCGCATGTATCGACTGGACAACTACGGCTATCCCAGCAGCGAGCAGGGCCTGAATGCACTGGTTGAACGGCCGACGCTGGCGCCGGTGCCGGCCAACTGGAAGAGTGATGGCTATCTGGAATCACTGCCGGTCGATCCCTGGGGTAACCCCTATCTGTACCTGAGTCCGGGACAGAACGGTGATTACGATATCTTCACATACGGCGCGGACGGGACGCGCGGTGGTGATGGGCAGAATGCCGACTATGGCAACTGGCAGGACGCGGAGTAAGAGGATGATGCCGGGCAGAACGCAGGGTTTCAGTCTGATCGAAATGCTGGTAGTGATGACCATCATGGGGCTTATTGTCAGCGTGGTGACGTTGTCGACAGGCTCCCTGTCTGCGGTGTTTGGCGACGGTGGCGAGGGCTCGGCAGAATCGGTCGCAGACGAGCTGATGGTGTTGATGGCGGCGGCGTCGTCGCAGGCGATACTCGGCGGTGAGCCCATGGCCCTGGGCTTTGCCCCGGCATCAACCGCGCAGACCGATGGTGTGACCTTGTCCTGGTTACGTTATGGGCGTGGGCCGGCCGGCTCTGTGCGCCAACGTCAGCCGGTCTGGCAATCGGTATCCGAGCACAGTAATCTGCGTGACTTGATCCTGTCGCCGGCGTTAAGCAGTGATCTGATTATTGAAGGTGAACGTGTTGACGCAGATGCATTGATGAACAGCCCGGGTATGCCAGCACTGGTGTTCTATCCCACCGGTGAAAGCACCGCGTTTGAATGGTCACTGACGCTGGATGGGCAGGTTGTGACGCTTGGCAACACCCTGACCGGCAATATCGAAAGGTTACAGCGGTGAGATTTCCGGTGACGACAGATACCAGGGGCTTCACGCTGGTTGAGGTGATGGTGGCGCTGTTTGTTGTTGCCGTGGCGTTGCCTGCACTGATGTTTCAACTGGGCACGCAGCTGAGCAGTGCGGCTGTGCTGCAGGACAAAGCCCTGGCGTCCTGGGTGGCGCAGGATCAGCTGGCATTGCTCCGGTTGCAGACGCCTCAGGGTTTGCAATCGGTGGATGATGCCGTTGCCGGGACGCAGGGAGAACGTCAGCTGGCAGGTCGTGAGTGGGCCTGGCTGCTGTCGACAGCAGCGACCCCGGTGCCGGGCATGACGCGGCAGACATTGCGTGTTTATCCCGATGTGATGGCTCGGCAACGGCAGCGCGACGCCATTGTCGAGGTGACGGTTTATGCACGCACAGACGTAGCCGGTGAGGCACGCTGACATGCCTGTGATGATGGGTCAACGTGGCTTTACCCTGATTGAGCTGTTGATAGCGATGGCCTTGACTGTGCTGATAGGTGCCATGTCATACCGGTTTCTGGATACCGCCATGGCGGTGTCCGAACAGGGTTCCGAGGTCCTGCAGCAGATCAATGAGCTTGAACGTGTCTGGTTGTTGTTGGCCGCGGACCTGCAGCAGGCCAGCCCCCGGCTTGCTGCAAAGCCGGCGACAGGACTGGATGCCCTGGCAGTCACTGATTTCCTGCCGCAAGGTCGTCCGGCGATGCTGAGTCAGGCCGGCGGCGGGTTATTCCTGCCGTCGATTCTGCAGCGACCGGGAGCGCAGCTATGGTTCGTGCGTACAGGCTGGAGCAACCCTTTGCAACAGCAACGTTCTGAACTGCAGCGTCTGGCTTACCGGCTTGTTGATGGCGAATTGTATCGGGATTACTGGCCTGAGCGTAACCAGAGTCTGAGTGAGACACCTGCCGGCAGCCTGCGTCTGTTGCAGGATGTCGAGGCGCTGAGCCTTCGCTTCCTGCCTGTCGGCGCGTTACCGGTGGCGGATGCCTGGTCGCAGGAGTGGCCACCGGTGTTGAGTGGTCGCGAGGGCGCGGCGCCGCCGGAGGAGTCGCAGGCCGCCGATGAGCTGGCGCTGCGCCTGCCGGCCGCCGTGGAGGTGCAATTGCAAACTGGCACGCTGGGTGTGGTCAGCCGCGTGTTCCTGTTGGCGGGGTCGCCATGATAAACGTGAACAGTGGCAGGCCGGGACACCCGGTACATGAACGTGGCAGTGCACTGGTATTGGCCCTGTTGATTGCCGGACTGGTGGCGGTGCTGGCGGTGCAATTCGGTCAGGCCTTTGTGCTGCAGGCCAACCGCACCGAGAACGGCCTGCTGCAGACACGGTTCAGCGCCTATCTGCAGGGGGCGGAAACACTGGCAGCACAGGTGCTCGCGAGTGACGGCACGGATTCTCAGCTTGATCACCTGCAGGAGGCCTGGGCCACGCAGTTGCCGCCGTTCCCGACCGATGACGGTTGGCTGGCGGTTCAGCTGGTGGATGCTCAGGGGCTGTACAACCTCAATAATCTGTCCGTCAAGAGCCGTTACCACGACGATCTGTCGGCGCCACCGGCGCAGCGTTTCAGTGAACAGCAAAAGCAGTTTATCCGCCTGTTGCAGAGTTTTGCCGATTACCCGTTGAGTGAGGCGCAAGCCATCGAGATTACTGAAGCGGTGATTGACTGGGTCGATACCGATGACCAACCCGCCGGCCCGGGTGGTGCCGAGTCGTTGTACTACAGTACCGAGCCTGTGGTGGTGAGCGCCGCCAATCAGCCGTTCTCTGATGTCAGCGAGCTGGCACTGGTGCGGCACATGACGCCGGCGTTGTTGATGAGGCTAAAGCCATGGCTCACCGCACTGCCGACATCCACCGCGCTCAATATCAATACGGCGGCACCGGAACTGCTGTCCATGCTCAATGCCAGCCAGGAACTGGCGCCGTTGTCGGCGGAGTCGATACCGTCGTTGGTGCAATACCGGTCCCAGACGTATTTTACGGTACCGGACGAGTTGACGACAGCGCCGGGCCTGCAGGGTATCGGTGATCAGATCGACCTGAACGGCAGCCCGGGCGATGATGAGGTTGCGCAAAGCCGGCCATACGGGGTCGCCAGTGAATATTTTATCGTCTATGCCAGTGCGACCATTGGCGAGCGCAGCCGTTACATGAAGGCGCTGCTGCTTCGTGATGAAAACGGTGTGCGTACCTTGTCCCGAAATTTCGCTTTATAGGCTAACAGGATCACATTATGACGGATTTATGGGTCAGACAGATCAGCGACGACACGGAACAACCCCGTTATCGCTGGTATGACTGCGACTCGGCAGAGCAGGGCAGTTGCACACTGTCAGCGATGGCTGAGCGATGGCCTGAGGCAACACTGACACTGTTGATTGCGGGCACTGTCTGTCCCAGTCGACGCCTGTCATTCAAGCCCGAGGAAAAACGACATCTGGCGCGTCTAGTGCCATATGAGCTTGAAGCCGATCTCGCCCAGGACGTATCCGGGCTGCATGTTGCCCTGGGCTCGCCCCTGCAGGCGACATCGACGGTTGTTGTTTCCTATATCGACAGTCGCGAGCTGGGCGCCCGGATCAGGGCGCTGGAGACCGCCGGGTTTGATGTCAGACACTGTTATGCGGAGCCGTTGCTGTTGCCGGTCACAGTCAGCGCCTGGGTACTGCGTGTGACCGGCAGCCAGGTGGATATCTGCTGGGATACGGGGGCCGCCGCCAGCGTCGATCTGTCGATGCTGGGCGTGTTGCTGGATGCCATGCTGAATGCACCAGCGGCGGCAGCAGTGACGCCGCCAAAGGTGTTGCATCTGCAGGCGTTGACGCAACCGGAACTGGATAGTCTGCGCGCACAGGTGGCGGCCAGCATGCTGACGCAGACCTGGCAGCCTGAGCTGGTGACCACCGTGCTGGCCGGCGTCTGGGAGGGTATCTGCCAGCCTGGCACGGGCGGTGGTCGTGACAGCTTGTCGCCGGCCATACCGGACCTGCGTCAGGGCGAATTTGCCAGACCGGTACGCTGGCAGAAAATCTGGCGTCCGCTGCGCCTGCCGCTGATGGCTGCCGGTTTGGCCGCGTTGACGTTTGCGGCAGTGACACTGCTGGAAATTCAGCTCAATAACCAACGCTTTCGCAATCTGCAGCAGGACATTGAGTCAGCCTACCGCGAGGTTGTCCCGGCAGGTGTGCTGGTGGATGCGGAACAGCAATTACGCGCGCAACTGGGACAGTTACGCGGCAACACCGGGGGTGGCAGTGTACTGGCGTTGCTGGATCGCATCACACCACGGCTGGTGCAGAATACACAAATCAGCATAAACCGGCTGAGCTACAGCGGTAGCAACCCGTCGGGGGGGGCGGGAGAGCTGCAGCTCAGCATAGCGGCAGACAGCAATACCGATATATTGCAGTTCAGTGAACAGCTCAATAACAGTGGCTTGCAGGCCCGGGCGCAGAACATGACACAGTCAGGCAGCCAGCAGCAGGCGAACCTGATCGTGACGGGGGTAGCACCATGAAAATGAAAACCTGGGTGCAGCAGAAAACCCCCAGAGAGCAACTGATACTGCTTGCCGGCCTGGGCGTGGTGATGGTGGTGCTGGTATGGCAGCTGCTATGGCAGCCCATGCTGCAGGCGAAGGCACTGTCCGCGCAACGGGTCAGCAATGCCGAACAGTCGCTGCTCGCGGTCCGGTCGCTCGCCGGGGAGCTGGTCAGTGCGCGCGCGTCTTCGACCGCGGGTACCGGCGGTAGCGTTAATCCGGCGCAATTGCTGGACGAGTCGGCGTCAGCATTAGGGTTGCGCATAGCGTCGCTGGAACCGGCAGCCGACAACTCGTCAGTCGCGGTGCGGCTAAATGACGTCAGTATGGCAACGGTGCTGGCCTGGCTGTATGACATTGAAAACAGTGGCAACATGAACATTGATTCACTGACGCTGTCGCCGGTAACGACGCCGGGCAATGTCACTGTCAGCCTGCGATTGCGTGGACGCTAGGTGATGACCGGGCGTACAACAATCAAGGCTTTGCTGCTGGCACTGGCGTTTACACTGTTCTGGGTCGTGGTGCTGGCACCGGCTTCCCTGGTTAGCAGGCTGCTGCCCGTCAATGCGCCATTGGTACTGCAGGGCCTGTCTGGCACGCTATGGTCAGCGACTGCTGCACAGGCGGGGCTGGTTCAGGACGGGCAGGTGGTGGTGCAAGGGCAGCTGACCTGGCGGATCAGGCCGCTGTCTTTGCTGCGTCTGGCGCCCTGCATGGACCTGACGTTTGTCGACAGCGGCATGTTGTCAACAGCGTCGGGCAGAGTGGCGGGCAAAGTGGCGGGCGCGGCCTGTGTGTCGTCTGGTGGTGAGGTGGCCCTGCATGATGTGACGTTCGATCTGCCGGCCGGCGTTTTTCTGAGGTCTGCGGATCTACGTCTGGGCGGCGATATTTCCGGCCTACTGCAGACGCTGACATGGCAATCGGGCAGGCTGACGGCGCTTGAAGGTCAGGGGCTGTGGAGCGATGCCGGCATAGCCAGCAATGAGCTCAACCTGGCGCTACAGACACTGCCGTTCGATGTCCGTCGCGCCAGTGATGACAGCATTGATGTGCAGATGGACAACAGTGACCTGCTGGAGCAACAGCCAGACATACCGTTGCAGGTCGCACTGCAGTCAACGGTGGCGCTCTCTGGCAGCTTTCATACGCGGGCACAACTGACCCTGCGGTCTCAAGCGCCGGGTTCACTGGTCGACTTGCTGGACGTCATCGCCGAACCGCAGGGGGCAGGCCATTACACGCTGGAAGTGCGCAGCCAGCCCTGAGCTCTTGCCAGACAGAGGCCAGACAGCGGCCAGTCATGGGCAGGCGCGAATGCGGATGCCGGCCTCGCCGAGTCGCTGGTGCAGGGCTTTGGCAAAGCTCAATGCCTGTGGCGTATCGCCGTGAATGCAAAGCGTATCAGCCCTCATCGGTATCGTCTGCCCGTCATGGGTCTGCACGCATTGCCGGGTGATGATGTGCAGAGCCTGTTGTACAGCCAGTTCGGTATCGACGAGCACGGCACCGGCGTGCGAGCGAGGCAACAGGCTGCCGTCCGTCTGGTAAGCACGATCGACAAACGCTTCAGCGCACGTTGACAGCCCGGCGTCCCGGCCGGCGCGAAGCAATTGGCTACCGGCCAGGCCGACCAGCGTCAGTGAACTGTCAAAAGCCTTGATGGCACTGACCACATGCGTGGCCAGGGTCAGATCCCGGGCAGCCTGGTTATACAGCGCACCATGGGGTTTGACGAAACGGATGACCACTGAGGCGTCGCTGGCCAGGTTGTGCAGGTGGGTCAGTTGCGCACGTAGGGATTTTTGCAGCTGCTTAACGGGCATCGCCATGACCTTGCGGCCCATGTTGTCGCGATCCGGATAGGAGGGGTGGGCGCCAATGCGGACGCCGTACTGTTTGGCGGTCTGCAGGGCGGCGCGAATGTCAGCCTCGCTGCCGGCATGTGCGCCGCAACTGATATTGGCTGATGACACCAGCGCCAGTAACGCGTTGTCGTGGTCACCGCCTTCCCCCAGGTCGGCATTCAGGTCGATCTCCATGGTTGGTGTCATATGAGTCCGGTCCTGGATGGGGCTGTGTCAGGGGCGCGTCCAGCCAAGCCACAGTTCAAGCTGTTTCAGTTTCAGCGTTTGCGCGGCTGCCAGCGCCAGCGCTTCATCAATGGAGATCTGCACGAACTGGATGACTGTGCCGGGTGCCAGATAGGCCAGTTGCCAAAGGTCGGCAGTCGCCACGCTGCCAAGCTGCGGATAACCGCCAGTGGTCTGGGCATCAGTACCCAGGATAATGGGTTGTCCGTCGGGTGGCACCTGAATCACCCCGGGCAGGACGCCGCTTGATTGCCGGTCCGCAGGTTGGAGCAGTTGCAGGCGTTCGCCATTCAGGCGCAGGCCCATGCGGTTGCTCAGAGGCGTCACTTGCCACTCGGTATGCCAGAGCGCAGAATGACTGCGATCAGTGAAGGCATCATATTCCGGGCCTGCTACCGTGCGCAGTGTCATCGTGGCCTGCGCCTGCCTGATACCGTGGGATCTGGCACCTGTACTGGATTGTCGCAACGAAACTGCTACCGGCAGCATGTCGCCGGCGCGCAACGTCCGGCCCTGATAGCCGCCGAATCCGTTGTTGAGATCGGTGCTGCGTGAACCCATCACCAAGGGCACGTCAATGCCGCCGGCCACAGCAAGGCAACTGCGCTGGCCGGGGTCGGCTGCCGCCTGACAGTGGATGCGATGCCCCGCAGGAATATCATGAATAAAGCCGGGTGTCAGATAGTCCCGCACGCTGTGCTTGCCATCGGGCGTCATCAGTCGGGCGCACATGTCAGCACCCATCAGCACAATCCGCAGGTCCTGGTGAGCCTTGAGCCAGGTTGGCCCGTAGCTGATCTCGAGTCCGGCGGCATCGGTCGGGTTGCCCAGCAACAAATTGGCTGCTACCAGCGCTGGGGTGTCCATCATGCCGGTCAATGGCACACCCAGATGGCGCAGGCCGGGCCGCCCGGTATCCTGCACGGTCATCAGTGGTGATGCCCGAAGCACTTCAATCATGATGAGGCCCCCACGGGTACAAAGCGAAGCCGGTCACCCGGTTTGAGCAGGCAGGGCGGGTTTTCCTGTGGATCAAACAGCCTGCTCTGGGTATGACCGATGATGTGCCAGCCACCGGGTGTCGCCGACGGATAAATACCGGTGTAGTGACCGCCAATGGCAACCGCACCGGCCGCGATGCTGCCGGCAGGTGTTTTTTTGCGAGGAATCGCCAGCGACGGATCCAGGCCGCCGAGGTAGGCAAAGCCGGCCATGAACCCCAGGCATTGCACCAGATATTCTGGCGCGCTGTGGCGCCTGACGATTTCATCGATGTCCAGCCCGGTATGCTTCGCCAATTGCGGCAGGTCAGGGCCGTTTTTGCCGCCATAGCTGACCGGAATCTCGATCACTGCGGATGTTTCCTGTGCCTGATCGCCATCAAGCCAGAGCGCTTCAGCCTGCAGTAGCACCTGTTCGGCAACCACCCCCTGACGCATGACCAGCAGCAGGTTGCCCGGCCCCGGTACGACCTCCTGCAGCAAGCTGGCGCCATCCGGATGGCTGCGCAGGGCCTGGGCCAGCTGGCAGATACGGATTTGCAGGGCAGGATCCGGCTGGGTCTCCGCCGCCTGATGACCTTGGTCATTGAAGCGCAACAAAATGGCGCTTTCCGTGACATAACTGATGCTGGGTTCTGGTATGCTCATGACGTCACTCTAATCCAGCTTCAGGGGTAATCACAAATGACAAATGCGAAATTTGCCGGTGTTGTCAGAAATTTTGTTGTCGTGTTAATGAGTATGGTCGCCGTGTCCGGCGCGTCAGTGCATGCACAGCAGGCCCTGCTGCCTGAAGGCCAGACCCTGATCACCCTGTCAGTGACCGAGCGTCTCAGTGTGCAACAGGACCTGGCGATTGCCAGTTTACGCATCGACGTGGAAGATCAGAATGCGTCGGTGGTACAGAACCGGATCAATACTGTCATGGCGCAAGCGTTGCAGCAGGCCCGTGAGGTTGATGACGTCAGTCAGAGTACCGGCTATTACAACGTTTATCAGTTTGATCGCCAGCCACAAGGTGGGCGGGCAGAGACCGTGTGGCGGGGCTCGCAGAGTCTGACGCTGGAGGGCAGGGACGCGCAGGCGCTGTTGGCGCTGGCTGGCGAACTGCAGGAAATGGGACTGATCATGAACCAGTTGTCCTATCGGTTGAGCACAGCCCGCGCAGATGAAGTTCGCGACTCACTGATGGAGGCCGCCATAACACGAGCCACAGACAAAGCGCAACGCGCCTCCGCCGCGCTGGGCAAATCACGGTTTGATATCGCGGTACTGGATGTGGATACCTCATCCGACTATTCGCCGCCGGTGATGATGCGTGCCATGGCCGACACGGGTAGCCGGGAAATGACGCCACCCAGCGCTGAGCCAGGCGAAACCGAGGTCACGCTGACGGTGCGTATTCAGGCGGTGGCTCAGTAAGCTGCCACTTACCGAACGGCCGCTCTTCCGTGCTTGCGCTGGGGCGGCTGGCTGTTTATGCTCACACCAGCATCGACAAACGCCAAAACAAACAGAAAAAACAGGAATCAGGTTATGCACATCCATTCCCGGGCCAGCGCGCCTGCTCATCGCCGTTATGCTTTAAATCGCTCGCTTCTGGGCCTGCTGGCCGCCGGTATTCTGGCTGCCTGTTCGACCGAGCAGGATGCAGCCGGGTCCGGTGCCACAGATCCGGCAGGGGCCGATCAGGCCCAGGTTGCCGGTGATTCGCGCAATGCTGTGCAGCCGGTCGATGCGGCGCGTATCACCGGCGCAGCGGACAACAACAGCGACTGGCTGACACATGGCCGTACCTATTCAGAGGCTCGCAACAGCCCGCTGGACCAGATCAATCGCGCTACGGTCGCGGATCTGGGCATGGCCTGGGACTTTGAGCTGGACACTGATCGAGGCCAGGAAGCAACGCCGCTGGTGATTGACGGGGTGGTGTACCTGACCTCAGCCTGGAGTAAGGCCTTCGCTGTGGATGCCCGCACCGGTGAAGAGATCTGGCGTTATGATCCGGAAGTGCCTCGCGAGTACGCCGCCAATGCCTGTTGTGATGTGGTCAACCGGGGCATGGCGGCCTGGGGTGACAAGGTTTATTTTGGCGCGCTTGATGGCCGCCTGATCGCGCTGGACCGGGCGACCGGTGACGTGGCCTGGTCCGTGGTCACGGCAGATCCCGAGCAGCGTTACACCATTACCGGTGCGCCGCGCATCGTGGATGGCAAGGTGATCATTGGTAATGGTGGCGGCGAGTTGGGTGTGCGCGGGTATGTGTCTGCCTATGATGCCGAGACGGGCGACATGGTCTGGCGCTTTTACACGGTGCCGGGCAATCCCGCAGACGGCTTTGAAAATGCGGCCATGGAAATGGCGGCCGAAACCTGGGCCGGCGAGTGGTGGCAGATTGGTGGTGGCGGCACAGCCTGGGATTCCATGGCCTACGATCCGGAGCTGGACCTGCTTTATGTCGGTGTCGGTAATGGCAGCCCATGGAACCATGAAATCCGCTCCGACGGCCAGGGCGATAATCTGTTCCTGTCCTCCATCGTCGCCTTGCGACCTGACACCGGCGAGTACGTCTGGCATTTCCAGACCACGCCAGCTGAATCCTGGGACTATACGGCGACCCAGCACATGATCCTGGCTGACCTGGAGATCGACGGTGAGCTGCGTGAAGTGATCATGCAGGCGCCCAAGAATGGCTTCTTTTACGTCATCGATCGCGCCACCGGTGAATTTATCTCCGGTGAGAATTACGTCGAGATCAACTGGGCCAGCGGGCTGGACGCGGTCACCGGTCGTCCCATTGAGGCGGAAGTGGTGCGGTATCAGCGTGACCCCGCTGTGGTCATTCCCGGCCCACTGGGTGGCCACAACTGGTACCCGATGTCCTTTGACGCCGATACCGGACTGGTTTATATCCCCACCCAGAATACCTCCTACGTGTACTCTAACCCGGCCGAGTTTGTCGAGCAGTCGGTGGGCTGGAACCTGGGTCTGGATGCGGCGCCAGGCCAACCGGTGAACCCTGAAGAGGCCGAACGGGTGATGCAGATGTCACCGTCGGCCCTGTTGGCCTGGGATCCGGTGACACAGCGGGAAGTGTGGCGCGTGAATTACCCGGTGTACGGCAACAGCGGGCTGCTGTCGACGGGCGGCGGGCTGGTTTTCCAGGGCTCGGCCGATGGCTTTTTCCATGCGTACACCACCGATACCGGTGAACATCTGTGGTCGCATGAAGTCGGGGACGCCATTCTTGGCGGACCGGTGACCTACGAACTTGATGGCGAACAGTATGTGCTGGCGCTGGCCGGGCAGGGCGGCGCCATCCCCCTGACCATGGGGCTGTTGTCAGGCAACTATCCGCGTGAGCGTAATGGCCGCCTGATGGCCTTTAAACTGGGTGCCGATATGCAAAGCCCGGTGGTCATGGCCACGCCGCGCGAGCCACTGGATGTGTCGGGTGCCCAGAGCGATGGCGACGCGGACTACGGTGCCATCATGTACGGTGCGTATTGCTCGGTCTGTCACGGGCCTGCGGCCCTGAGTTCGGGACCACTGCCGGATCTTCGTTATACCCCGATGATGCTGACGGAAGCAGGTTTCGCCAGTATCGTGCTGGAAGGCAGTCTGTCGAGTCGTGGCATGCCCGGTTTTGGCGCGGATATTGGCCCCGCGGAAGCGGAAGGGATTCGTGCCTATCTGCTGGAGCTGGCGGCGTCGGTCGCAAATTGAGAGAACAGGCGCGCGAGATAGTGGCCGGTATGGGACACTGTTGAGCGCGCCACGTCTTCCGGTGTCCCCTCGGCGACAATCTGTCCGCCGCCATTACCACCTTCCGGGCCTAAATCAACGACCCAGTCCGCCGTCTTGATGACATCCAGATTGTGTTCTATGACCACGATGGTATTGCCCTGATCGCGCAGTTTGTGCAGCACAGCCAGCAGTTGACGGATGTCTTCAAAGTGCAGCCCGGTGGTGGGTTCGTCGAGGATGTACAGAGTCTGGCCAGTGTCGCGTTTGGACAGCTCTTTTGCCAGTTTCACGCGCTGTGCCTCACCACCGGAGAGCGTGGTGGCGGCCTGCCCCAGGCAGATATAGGACAGGCCAACATCCATCAGTGTCTGCAACTTGCGGGCAATGGCAGGCACCGGATCAAAGAATTCGCGCGCATCCTCAATGGTCATGTCCAGCACTTCGCTGATGTTCTTGCCCTTGTATTTCACTTCCAGGGTTTCCCGGTTGTAGCGTTTGCCATGGCAGATGTCGCAGGATACATAGACGTCCGGCAGAAAGTGCATTTCTACCTTGACCATGCCGTCACCCTGACACGCTTCACAGCGACCGCCCTTGACATTGAAACTGAAGCGACCGGGATTGTACCCCCGGCTGCGCGCCTCCTGGGTGCCAGCAAACAGTTCGCGCACGGGCGTGAAAATGCCGGTGTAGGTTGCCGGATTGGAGCGTGGCGTCCGCCCGATCGGACTCTGGTCAATGTCAACGACCTTGTCCATCAATTCCAGCCCTTCGATACTCTCGTAGGGTGCCGGCTCCAGTGTAGTGGCGCCATTAAGACGGGTTGCTGCTACCGGGTACAGGGTATTGTTGATCAGTGTCGATTTTCCGGAGCCGGAGACACCGGTGACACAGGTAAACAGCCCGAGGGGTATTTTTAGACTGACGTTCTGCAAGTTGTTGCCGCTGGCGTTTTTCAGCAGCAACATTTTTTTGCGATCAGGTTTGTGACGTTTTGCCGGGATCTCAATGCATCGCTGGCCCGACAGATACTGCCCGGTCAGCGAGTCCGGCGCGGCGATGATGTCCGCCACCTGGCCCTGCGCCACGATCTGTCCGCCATGGACACCGGCACCGGGACCGATATCAATCACATGGTCGGCGCTGCGGATGGCATCTTCATCGTGTTCCACAACAATGACGGTGTTGCCGATATCGCGCAGGTGGAAAAGTGTGGACAGTAATCTGTCGTTGTCGCGCTGGTGCAGGCCAATAGACGGCTCATCGAGAATATACATGACGCCGACCAGGCCGGCACCGATCTGGCTGGCCAGGCGGATGCGTTGTGCTTCGCCGCCCGACAGTGTGTCGGCGCTGCGGCTCAGGGTCAGATAGTTCAGTCCGACATCAATCAGGAATTGCAGGCGCTGCTCCAGTTCGCGCAGGATCTTTTCGGCGATGGTGGCGCGGGAACCCTGCAGGACCAGTGAGTGGAAATAGTCATAGGCCTGGACGATGGTCATCCCGGTGATGTCAGGCAGTGTGGTGCCGTCGATATAGACATGGCGGGCATCGCTGCACAGGCGCGTGCCTTCGCAGTCCGGGCAGGCATGTGAGCTCAGGTAGCGGGCCAGCTCGTCACGCACGGTCTGTGATTCGGTTTCCCGATAGCGCCGTTCCATATTGGGCAGGATGCCTTCAAAGGCATGGCGGCGGACCGTGCTGTCGCCCCGGTCATTCATGAAACGGAAATCAATGTCTTCGCCATTGCTGCCATGCAGCACAATGTTCTGGTGGCGCTTGCTCAACTCTTCAAAGGGCATGTCGACAGCAAAGCCGTAATGTGCTGCCAGTGAGTTCAGCATCTGGAAATAGTAGAAATTGCGTCGATCCCAGCCGCGTATGGCGCCTTCCGCCAGCGACAGTGAGGTATCGGTCATGATGCGCTGTGCATCAAAGAACTGCTTGACGCCCAGGCCGTCACAACTGCCGCACGCGCCTGCCGGGTTGTTGAACGAAAACATCCGGGGTTCCAGTTCTGTGATGCTGTGGCCGCACACCGGGCAGGCGAACCGTGACGAGAACATCAGCTCGTCACGTGAACTGTCTTCGTCCATAAACGCCACACTGACCAGACCATCGGTCAATTGCAGCGCGGTCTCCAGACTTTCCGCCAGCCGTTGCTGAATATCCGGCCGTACTTTGAGTCGGTCGATGACAGCCTCGATATTGTGCTTTTTGTTTTTCTCCAGTGCCGGCGGATAGTCCAGTTCGGTTACTGTGCCGTCGATACGGGCACGGATGAAACCGGCGCTGAGCAGTTCCTTGAAAACGTGCAGGTGTTCGCCCTTTCGATCGCGCACCACCGGTGCGAGGATCATGATTTTGCTGCCTTCGGGCAGGGCCAGGATCTGGTCTACCATCTGGCTGACAGTTTGTGCCTGCAGCTTCTTGTGATGGGTAGGGCAGAAGGGTTCCCCGGCACGGGCAAACAGCAGGCGCAGATAATCGTAGATTTCGGTGATGGTGCCTACCGTGGAACGGGGGTTGTGCGAGGTCGACTTCTGTTCAATGGAAATGGCGGGTGACAGACCTTCAATATGATCAATGTCGGGTTTGTCCATCATCGACAGGAACTGGCGGGCGTATGTCGACAGCGATTCGACATAACGACGCTGACCCTCAGCGTACAGTGTATCAAAGGCCAGCGATGATTTGCCGGAGCCAGACAGACCGGTAATGACCACCAGTTTATTGCGAGGGATGGTCAGATTCACATTTTTCAGATTATGGGTTCTGGCACCCCGGATCGTGATCGTGTCCATGTTTTTCCCGCACTTCCCCGCGCCTTTGGCGCAACAACAAAACAGGCAATTATGGGCAATATTGGCTGATATCGCAAAGCCGATTACAGATAGTCTGCAATTTGTTGTGTTGTCGGCGACAGCACCGGATTCATGCTATGCTTTATTGACATATTAAGCATAACCGGACGGGAGGACAGCACAAGGTGGCAAGTCGCGGCGTAAACAAAGTGATATTGGTAGGTAATGTAGGCAAGGACCCGGAAACACGCTATTTGCCCAGCGGAGGCGCGGTGACCAATGTGGCGCTGGCTACCAGCGAAACCTGGAAGGACAAGAACACCGGTCAGGCTCAGGAAAAAACTGAATGGCACCGTATCGTGTTCTTTAATCGCCTGGCGGAAATCGTCAACGAGTACGTGCGCAAGGGCAGCAAGCTCTACATTGAAGGCCGGTTGCAGACACGCAGCTGGGAACAGGACGGGATTACCCGCTATGCCACTGAAATCGTTGCCAACGAAATGCAGATGCTGGATTCCCGGGGTGGCGGTGGTGGTGGCGGTCAGGACGATCAGTTCGGCCAGAACAGCCGGCAGGAGCCGCAGTCTTCTTATGGCGGTGGACCATCGGGCGGTTCCGGTGGTCATGCAGGTGCCGCTCGCGGTGGCCAGCCGCAACAGCCCGCGGGTAACAACCCTTCGCGCCCGGCTGACTTTGACAATTTTGATGATGATATACCGTTCTGACGGGCGAGCCGGAGCAGACACCGCAGGTGAAGTTATTAATCATAGGTGCCGACAGTGGTGTCGGCGTGGAACTGGGCAAACTTCTTGACGAGCGTCAGATCAGCTGGATAGCGCCGGACGCCGGCGCTATGCTCGCGAAAGACCCGCTCAATATCGCAAAAAACATTACCCAGGCCGCCCCCGATCAGGTCGTCAATCTGGCCGCATTTGCAGCCGGCAGCCAGCACGCTGTGCTCAAGGCTGAAAATCATCCGGATGATTGTGAGCTGATCAATCTGAAGCAGGCCGAACTCGTGGCCCAGGTATGCGACCATTTGCACATCCCCCTGATTCACCTGTCGACGGCCCATGTTTTCGGCGGCGACAAGAAGCTCGCCTACAACGAGCAGGATCTGCCCAAGCCCCTGGGTGTCTACGGGGCAACGGCGCTGGCGGCCGAGCAGGCCATCGTGGCGACCACCAAACAGCATATCATTGTGCGGGCAGGCTGGTTGTTTGGCCGTCAACAGGATGAAATGTTGCGCCACTGGCTTGATGAGCTCAAGAAAGGTGATGGCAGTGTCACCGTGTACCGCCGAAAATTTGCACCGACCCCGGTGGAGGATCTTGCCCGTGTGCTGCTGGCCATATGCCAGCAGGTTGACTGCCAGGCCGACGTCTGGGGCATCTATCATTATGCCGCGCTGGAGCCTTTGCGAGAGAGTGAGTTTGTTCAGCAACTGGTGAAATTTGCCGCGCAGCACGATGAAGCGGTCTATCGTCTGCTGGATCATCTGACCATCAACCTGAGTCGCACAGAAGCCCCGCAGATAGCCAATGCTACGCTGGCAACCAAAAAAATATTTGAAACTTTTGGCATCAAGCCACGACCGTGGCACGGCAGCCTGCAGCGGCTGGTTAAATCCTGGTACAAGGGACGCGGCGATGGCTGAGCCCGCCACTTCTGCGTTGATGCCAATCGATCAGGCGCAGGCCATGCTGCTGGCCGAGGCCCGGGCGCGGGTCGCAAGCGAAACGGTGCCGCTGGCGCAGGCCGGTGGCCGAGTGCTGTTGCATGACGTCACGTCTGCGTGTGATGTACCGCCGTGGCACAACAGTGCCATGGATGGCTATGCAGTCGACAGCCAGTCACTGCGCAGCGGAGCGCCCATGCCCATCAGCCAGCGGATACCCGCCGGCGCAGCACCTGGCGCACTGGCGCCGGGCACCGCAGCCCGGATTTTCACCGGTGCCCCGCTGCCTGAAGGCGCTGATGCTGTGGTGATGCAGGAAAATTGCCAGCGGCAGGGCGACCATGTGACTGTGAACAAGGCGGTCGTGGCTGGGGAAAACGTGCGAGGCAGAGGCGCCGATGTCGCCATGGGCAGCGCACTGCTTGATGCCGGACACCGTTTGCGTCCACAGGATATTGGTTTGTTGGCAGCGACCGGACGCGCGACCGTTGAGGTTGGCAAGCGGCCTCGAGTTGCGCTGATCACGACCGGCGACGAATTGGTGGCGCCGGGACAGATGTTGCAACCCGGGCAAATCTACAACAGCAATTTCTACACGCTGGCGGCACTGTTGCGGGCGTTGGGGATCGAACCTATAGATGGCGGCCGCGTTCCTGATTCGTTGCCAGAGACTGAAGAGGCGCTGCGCCGGCTGGCACAGCAGGCAGACTGCATCATCACCAGTGGTGGTGTCTCGGCCGGCGAAGAAGACCATGTCCGTGCAGCATTGCAGCGTTGCGGGAAACTGACATTGTGGAAGCTGGCTCTCAAGCCCGGTAAACCCTTTGCTTTTGGCAGGATCGATCATACGTTGCTGTTCGGGTTACCGGGCAACCCGGTCTCTGCGTTTGTGACCTTCCTGCTGCTGGTGCGGCCAGCATTGCTGGCAATGATGGGAGCCTCGGGTGACAGTCTGCCGGGGCGCTGGGAACGCGCCGGGTTCACCTTGCCCAGGTCCGGGGAGCGGCAGGCTTATCTGCGTGTGTGTCTGCAGAGCGCGGATGAAGAGCCGCTGCTGCAGCTATTGCCGGATCAAAGTTCCGGCGTGCTCAGCTCAGTGGCCTACGCCGACGGGTTGGCAGTCATCCCTGCGTTCACCTCAGTGGCCGTGGGTGATCGGTTGAGATTTCTGGCGTTTGGTGACATAGTCTGAGCCGTCAACATAGCGAGCAAACATTTCCATGGCAGTGCAAAAGCGGTTTGACATTGGTGTCGTTCAGCCCGGTATTCGCATGCTGGCAGCAGCCACTATGACACTTGCCTTGAGCAGTTGCCAATTACCCGCACCCGAACCGGCCCATACACCGGTGCCGGCCTTACCGGCTGCCGTTGTTGATGCATCAGTCGCAGAACAACTGGCTGCCGAGGCTGCGCGCGAGGATGCCGAGCGCCACAGACGCTACATCGCTGACATTCTATATGAGGGTATGCGGGCATTGCGCGCTGACCGGTTGATGACCCCGGTAGAGGACAGTGCCTATCATTATTTCAGCAGGGTACTGGCATTCGAACCAGACAATACAGTTGCCCATGACGGCATGCGCGACATCGCGCTGCGGTATTTGCAGCTTGCCGATACGGCATCAAGGCAGGGGCAGTTCGATAATGCAGAAACCTTTCTGCGTCGCGCCGAAAGTGTCGATGATGAGCTGCCGGCTATCGCGGCGGCGAAACAAAGGCTGGTGGCCGCCCGGGCGCAGACGCACAGCGTGCATACCCTTGATAATCGTGATCTGGTGCAACGCCAGCCTGCGATTGCCCGGCAACTGGAAGATATTGCCAGGCTCGCGGCAGAGCACAATACGTTTGTGCTGATCACGGCGCCCAATGACGAGCTGGGCCGATGGATCTATGCCCAGTTGCAGGCATCGATGACCGATGCGCGGCTGCGGGCGGATATTGAAATCGGCGAGCAGGCTTCGATCCGGCTGGTTTTGCCGCGCACCAGTTAAGCATTCACTGCGCTGTCAGGTGCCACTTCAGGCTATTGCAGGACAATCGTCTGCGCTTCATCAATCTGTAATATTAGGCTGATAGGATGCCTTCATCGGTAGCGCAGAGCGACGCTCTGTGGCTCCGAATGACAAGGTAATGACTCTTCGTGGAAGGTGAGTGATTAGCGTCGTCAGGTTTCAAACCGATTAATAGTAATGGTTTTCTTCATGTTGAACCGGGTCCTTCCTGACTGCAGGAAAGCCCCGGTTTTTTTAGTTCCGCTTCCTGCGGCAAAGAACCAGTGACCGGCAGGATCCAACGCCTCTCAGAACGATGCGCCGAGTTTTCGGATGCCGGCCAGTATCTGCCGGCAGGTAATCTGACCGACCAGTTGATTGCTGTCAGAGACGACCGGTCGACGCCGCTGGCCTTTGGCCAGCATGTCGGTGGCCACATTGATGATATCGTCGCTGATGCGGGCAGAATTGATATTTTCGGTAATCATGTGCTCTTGCACAAGCCCGACAGTCCCCTGACTGTAGGTTGCGTCCAGAATGCCGCGCAGACAATCAAGTTCCGACAGGATGCCCAGCAGGGTGCCGTCTTCGGCGACCACGCACACGCCTGAAACGCGATTATGGGTGATCAGGTCAACAGCCTCAATCAAAGACGCATTCGGTGCAATTGTTACCGGCTTTTCCTGCATGTAATCTTTAAGATCGACTGAGCGCAACATAAAAACCTTCTCTTATTATTTTGAATGAAGCGTCCGAGGCCGCTCGTTTAACGTCAGCTAACGATGACGGGCTGCGTCATTGAGTGCTTTGTTGTTTGATTTTATGGATTTTTACATGCTGCCCATCATGCTTTTGCAATATCCCGACCGCGGTTTTCTCGTGGTCAGCATCCATGATTCTGACGAACAACAGAATGTGCCCTTCGTCGATTTGCTGCTGCAGGAAGTCTGCGTCGCTTTGCTGAATGATTTTGCCAGCCATTGCGCCGACCGCTCCCACTGCGACGACGCCGCTCAACGCTGCCAGCAACGCGCCACCAAACACCGCGGAAGAGGCCACCACAGCCCATGGCGCCGGTGGTGCCAGCAAAAAACAGGCTGCCGCCCAGTGAGTCCTGTTGCTGCTGACTGTTGCTGTTTTTATCGACAAATGCCGTCACCGGGCCGTGTTTGGCATCGTTGGAATTGTTGGTGTGCGCGTAGAAATCGCCGAGTGATTCGCGCACAGAGTGCTCACTGGCCAGCAGGCCGATCTGTTCCCTGCTGACACCGGTGGCGATCAGGTCCTTGACAGCGTTCTTCAGGCTCTCAGGGTCCATAAACACTGCGATGGCCTCGCGAACGGTCTGTTTGTCGTCTTTATTAGTCATAAGTTTCCTTATCCTGGAGGGGCAACGAGCGCCCGGCGGCGAAAATGGAATGTGCTTATTACTTCAACAACAGTTTCAAGAATAACCATCCTGACAGAAAAAATCTACTCATGCGTCTACCCGGGCCGCCAATTCAGGCAGCACAAATAAAACGGCCCCGATCCATGTCAGCGCTGCTGAGGGTATCGGGGCCAGTGGGGGCGCTGACAAAGCGGCTGAACAGGCTGTGTCAGCGTGGTCTTACAAAGCGTCCAGGAACTCTTCAACTTCTTTTTTGGCTTGCGCCTTGTCTTTGCCGTAACGCTCCTGAACCATTCCAATAAGCTGGTCATAATTCCCGTCGATACGGTCAAGATCATTGTCAGTGAGCTTGCCCCACTGGGACTGCAGGGACCCTTTAAGCTGTTTCCATTTCCCGGAAAAAATATCGCTGTTCATGCTCGTCTCCTTATACAAAATAGTGAATTTTTGTGTTGGGACGTCTACCACTGTAACGCGATGAGCGAGCGTAAAGCAAATGCCCCAGTGAAACATGGGGCACTATGATCCGGAACGGCGGTTCACTGGTCAGCTGGCGGTGGCTGTGGCAGGTTCAGCGTCAGTTGACGAAGTGCCTTTGAATAAACGGGCCAAGTCTTCCAGTATAAGGTACAGCGAAGGAATGAGGAACAATGTGAGAAATGTTCCAAAAGCAATGCCGAAACCAAGTGACAGCGTCATGGGAATCACCATCTGTGCCTGCATGCTGGTTTCAAACATGATGGGGAACAGGCCCAGGAACGTTGTCAAGGAGGTCAGCAGAATCGCACGAAAACGGCTGGTACCAGCGTCGACGACCGCATCAAGCATGGACATGCCATCGCGGCGTGCGCGATTGACAAAATCCACCAGAATCAGACTGTCATTGACGATAACGCCGGCCAGTGCCACCAGACCAAACAGCGACATCATGCTTAGGGTGGTATCGAATACGATGTGGCCTATCAACGCACCGATAAAGCCAAACGGGATGACCGCCATGACAATGAAAGGCTGTACATAGGACTTCAGGGGAACGGCCAGCAACGCGTAGATCAGAAACATGGCCGCAAGAAAGCAGACTGCGATACGTTGAATCAGCTCTGCCTGTTCCTGGCTGGCCCCCCCAAGGCCAAAGCTGACATCGGGATAGGTGGCGGTCAATTCCGGCACATAATTCTGCATGATGTCGCGAATGACGGCCGCTGACTGCGCCAATTCGGGATTGACATCAGCCGTGACGGACACTGTGCGTTGCCGGTCGATACGGTTGATGGTCGAGAAGCCTTCACCTATCGTTGCTTCAGCAACCTCGGAGAACGGCACTTCGTCACCGCCATCGGTCCGGATTCGCATGCTCTGCAGGCTGGCAATGGATTTACGGTCGACTTCCGGGTAGCGCACCATGACCTTGAGTTCGTCCCGGCCACGTAACAGGCGCTGCGCCTCTTCGCCATAAAACGCCTGCCGGACCTGGGTCCCCAGTGTGCTTGCCGTCAGGCCCAGTTGCTCGGCATTCGGCTTGATGTTAAGGCGGATTTCATCGCCGCCGCGGCTGTAAGAGTTGGTGACGTCATACACGCCAGTATAACCACTTAGCTTGCTCTCCAGTGCATTCGCGGCCAGTTCCAGTTGTGTGTAATTGGACCCCATCAAGCGCAGGTTGATGGCAGAGCCACCACCCGCACTTGTGCTGGAGAAAAAGCGGACATCCCGTGCGCCGGGTATGGTGCCCACCCGGGCGCGCCAGCGCTGCTCAATCTCCAGGGCGCTGATGGTGCGCTCTTCTGCCTTGGTCAGTTCCACCAGTACTTCACCACCGCTGTCGCCATTGGTGAACACCATGACATGGTCAACGGGGTTCTCATCGGGGTACTCGTCATTCAGGGTCAGTATGGCCTGTTCCATCTGCGCCAGGGCGTTATTGCGCGCGGCGTAGGATGACCCCTCATTCATATTGACGCTGGCCTGAATAAAGTCACTGGGGATGTTCGGGAAAAATTCGAAACGCACCAGACCACCGATGACCAGGCCGGCGCTGACGATAAGTGCCGTAACGAACATCGCGACGGTGGCATATCTGTTCGCGACGGCCTTGATCAGTGCCGGCCGGTAAATATTCTGAATGAAATGCGTCAGGCCCTTGGCCACCCGGTGCTGGTAGCGCTCCAGCATGCTGGCTTTCTTGGGTTTGATCTTTTTGATGCGCGTGTGCGCAAGATGCGAGGGCAGAATCAGTTTGGACTCAATCAGTGAGAATAGCAGGCACAGGATGACGACCATGCCAATCGCTTCAAAAAAGGGAGCCACCTGACCGCCGACCAGCAGCATGGGCGCAAAGGCCGCGATGGTGGTCAGCACGCCAAAGGTGGCCGGCACTGCAACATGTTTGACGCCGGTGATGACGTTGTCCAGGCTGTGCCCGTTCCGGGTGACTTCGGTATGAATGCTTTCAGCGGTAATGATGGCATCGTCAACAACAATACCCAGCACCAGAATAAGACCAAACAGGCTGAGCATGTTGATATCAACCGGGAAAGGTCCCATCGGCATCAGGAAAATGGCACCGAAGAAACTGATGGGGATACCCACCATGACCCACAAGGCGATCTTCAGTCGCAGGAAGGTTGTTAACACCAGAAATACCAGAATCGCACCCATGAGCAGGTTGCCCAGCATCATGTTGAGCTGGGCTTTCAGGTAAAACGCGTTACTGCCCCAACTGTCGATGCTGATGCCGGGAGGAAACGTGCCTTGATTGCGCGCAATATATTCGGAGACCGCGCGATCGATATCCAGGACATTCTGCTCCGGTGTGGCCATGATCTGAATATTCAGCGAGCGGTTACCGTCAAATCGGGAGAAATTTTCGGTTTCGACAAAGCCGTCAACAATAGTGGCGATATCCCGGACCAGCAGGCGGCTGCCATCGGGGTTGGTGCGCAGCACGATATTGCCAAACTCGTCACCGGTGTAGGCCTGCTCCTGGGTGCGCAGCTGAATGCGGCCGGTGTCAGTGCGAATGGCGCCGCCGGGGACATCAACGGAGGCGCTACGGATTGCATTGGCGACCTGGCCCATGGTCAGACCGTATTTGCGCAGGGTGTTTTCAGATACTTCAATGGCGATTTCGTAGTCGCGGTCGCCCTGAATTTCCGCCTGACTGACCTCGGGTAACAGCAGAATGTCGTCCCTGATCTCCTGCGCCAGGGTTTTCATCGCGCGATCGTCCAGGTCGCCGAAAATGGAGACCTGAAGTACGGGCTGCGTGATTTCGATTTCGCGGACGACAGGGCGTTCAGCATCATCGGGGAAGGTGGAGATACGATCGATGCGGCTCTTGACCTCATTCAACAGTTCGATGACGTCATAGTTGCCCGACACCTCCATCATCATGCTGCCGGAACTTTCCCGCGCCGTCGAGTTGATACGGTTGATACCGCTGAGCCCCTGAATGGCTTCTTCCATGGGCACGACGATGGCCAGCTCCACTTCTTCCGGCGCGGCGCCCGGGTAGGCCATGCTGGCAGTGATCATGCGGGTTTCGAATTCAGGAAAAACCTGGATCTTGATGAAGAATACCGATGCAAAGCCAGCGGCGATAATGAACAGCATCAACAGGTTGGCGGCGACCGAGTTGGCGCTGAACCAGGCAATGATGCCGGTGTGTCTGGTAGTGGGTAGTGGCTTCATGATTGGCCGGCATCCGGATTGACACGCATTCCTTCGATGGGTATGGCGACAGGCGAAACGATGACACTGTCGTTATCGTTCAACCCTTCATTGACGAATACGCGGTCGGCTTCGCTTCTGATGACATTGACCTGGCGCTGTCGCAAGCGTTGTTCCGGGTCCATGGTCAATACCTGGTTGCCGGTGCGCAGAGCCTCAAGCGGTATGTCAAACACGCCGGTGATATGGATGCCTTCGATGTTGGCATTGACGAAGGTGCCGGCCGGCAGGGCTGGCATGTTACTGCTGCCACGAAGTCCGTAGGGATCCTCGATGCGCGCCACTGCGTAGTGCATCCGGCTGTTGATGTCGACAATGCCTTCAGTGCGAACGATCTCTGCCTGCCAGTGATGCTGCTTGCCGGCCATGGTCGCGGACAGGGTAACGTTGGTGGCGTCGGCAGGTGCCAGTTGTCCGGGCTTCGGTAACGTCAGCCAGCGCAGGTCACTGTCGCTGAGCGGCAAACGGATCTCCGCATAGTCGGTTGCAAAGACGTCAGCAATCTGCGAGCCGGTACCCAGATACTGGCCAATATCCGCATGTTTTACCCGAACCAGCGCATCATAAGGGGCCCGGACCGTGGTGCGGTCCAGCTGGCGCTGGGCGCGCCGCAGTTCGGATTCCGAATACAGTACCCGGGCTTCCGCCTCACGCAAAAACGGGGTTCGCAAGGCGATCGCCGGCGCACTGTCGCGGGGGCGCCCCGACAGGTCCCATTCGCGTGCGGCCTGGTTTGCCTGGGCCTGCTCCTGGGCCAGCTGTGCCTGCGCCGTCAGCAGGTTAGCCTGAGCCTGGTCCACGGCGACCTGATAGTCGGCGGGGTCAATGCGTAAGATGACCTCGCCTTCATTGAAAAAGCCACCGGCGACAAGCTTGTCGGACACCGACATTACCCGGCCGGACACTTCCGCAACCAGGGTGGTCTGAGTGCGCGGCGCTACTGTGCCCTGCGAACTGACATTGATGTTCATGTCGGTGCTGGTTACCGTCACCACCTCGACAGGGACAACACGCTCGGCGGTGGGGGTGCTGGGAGGCTGCGGCCTGAGGACGATCATCGTCGTGGTCGCGGCAATGCCTGCGGCGACGATAACGAGAGGTACCAGCCAGCGCCGGGTGGACTGCCAGAGAGTTGGTTTCATAGGAGTTCCTTACTTCGTTTCATATCCATATTGGTCCTGAGTCAACTTCGGCTGTCAGGTGTGCCGGACAGCTGCGCCAGCAACTGTTCGTTGCTCAGCACCGCTTCACGATAGAAATGACGCATCTGCTGTAGTCTTTTTTTGGTATCAGGCAATTGCGCCGGTATTTTCCGGTCAGCGGTCTCCACAATGGTCTGCATGTGACGCATCCGTTGCAGATAACCGTCGATCATGCGCAGAAACGGCGCATCACTAAGCTGGTAATAATCCTGGCGATCGCCGGGGACGGTCACTTTTTCGATAAAGCCGATGCTGACCAGCATGCGGGCGTTGGTACTGACGCTGCCGCGGCTGACTTTCAATTGTTCCGCCAACTGGGCAAAGCTGACCGGGCCACCGTAAATGATGAAGTACCCGGCAATACGCCCGGCAATGCGCGGCAGGCCATCAGTCTGCGAGGTCAGGCCCATCTGCTCGATAAAGTAACTGACGCCATCGCGGTCACTGTCGTGGGCAGCAGATTGCTGATCGGCCAGGGCGTCTGCCCGGTTAACGGAGGTTTGCATTAAAATGAGCCAGTGTGTTTAGTTTGGACTGAATAGATTGAATGATATGCCAGTCTGGTTTGTTTTGTCTTGGCTGCGGCGTCTGAATGCGACAGACAGCAGCGTTCTGCGGTCAAGCGGTTGGCCGGGGGTCAGATGCTGCGCTGCTGGAAGCGCTGCTTTTTGCGATAGGGGAAGACGTCCGCGATGTATCCGGCCCGGATCCGGTCCTGCAACGCTACCCACCACGCCGGGTCGTACAGCTCACCGTGCAGCTTTTCAAACACATCCCGGGCATGCCGGTTGCCGGAAAAGAACAGGCTGAACTCCTCCGGAAAAATGTCGTTGGCCGCCACGTGGTACCAGGGCTCACTGGACAACACCTGTTCGTCAGTTTGCGGCTCGGGCAGCCAGCGGAAGCGGCAATCAGTCAGCGGGCAGATTTCGTCGTAGTCATAGAACACCACGCGACCATGGCGGGTAACACCAAAGTTCTTCAGCAGCATGTCGCCTGGGAACAGATTGCCGGCCGCCAGCTGCTTGATGGCGCTGCCGTATTCGTCCATGACACTGCGCAGCTGCTGACCGGTGCAATGCTGGACATACAGGTTAAGCGGTTGCATTTTTCGCTCAATGTAACAGTGTTTGATGACCAGCACATTGCCATGCTCTTCCAGTAGCGAGGGGACTTCTTTGCGCAGCTCGGCCAGCAATTCGCTGGAGAAACGACGCCGGTCAAAAGCCAGGTTATTGAATTCCTGGGTATCGGCCATGCGTCCGCCCCGTTCCCAGCGCTTGACCAGCGCATAACAATGTCGGACATGCTCGCGCGTCACGGTCTTGGGTGGCGTGAAGCGTTCACGTATCAACTTGTACACATAGTCAAAATCATCGCGTGTGAAAACCTGCATCACCATGCCTTTGATGCCGGGTGCGGTGACGTAGGCGTCCTGGCTGGACAGGGTCATTTCCACAGCGCGACGATAGTAGACGGTCTTGCTGTGTTTGGGGAAACCAATGGCGCTGTAGAGTTCAAACACTTCCTTGTGAGGCATGATGTCGTGCAGGAAGTCGATGTAGGCTGAGGGGGTCGAGGCATCGACCATGAAATAACTGCGACTGAAACTGAAGACAATGCTGATATCGTCGGGGTCGTGCAGCATGGTGTCGACATAGACACCGCCCTGCTCATTGTTGAGTATTGGCAGGATGAACGGCAGGCTGATGTCGCCGCTGACAAAACGGCCAATGACGTACGCGGCCTTGTTGCGGAAGAACAGGCTCTCCAGCATTTCCACCCAGACGTCCTCCGGGGCTGGCAGCCGTGGTGCAAACTCGGTCGCAAATACCTGGCTCAGAAAGCGCAGATCACGACCTTTGTTTTCAAAGGCAATGCTGAAACCGCAATTGTCCAGAATGTGGTCAAACGTTGCCGTGGCGTCATGCGCAAACGCAAACCGTAACAGCACATCCTCGCCGGGCAGAGCGCTCAGCTGTGGCGCTGGGTGCATGACAAAGGCATGCAGGTCGCGAATCTGCTGGTGGGCAAACACGTAACAATAGACTGAATTGAAAAATGTCTGGGTGATCTCGAAATTGCGGTGTCCCTGGATAATGCGGGCAAACTCGGCCTTGGCCTGTTGCCACAGGTCACGGTCGCGCAAATCCTGGCCGGTGATATCGCGGGCACTGTCAGCGACGCTGATGACTTTCTGTTTGTAAAGATCAAGTCGCTGGCCCATGGCGGTCTGCACGTCCTGCCAGTCCGCCCGCTCAAACCGCCCTTGCGCGCCATAGGTAATATTCTTGTATTCGGCGAAAAACGCATCAAAACCATTAAGTATGGCCTTGGCCAGTCGGCGGGCGGTTCTGTTCATGCCGTTATGAAACCTTCTGCAGTGTGGCCCTGTCAGCGAACTGCTCTTCCTCGGTTGAACCACGCATGGCGGTCACGGACGATCGTCCACCCTGGATCACGGTAGTGACATCATCAAAATAGCCGGTGCCGACTTCCTGCTGGTGCGAGACGAAGGTGTACCCCTTGGCGGCATCAGCGAATTCTTTTTCCTGCAGTTCGACGTAAGCCGCCATGTCCCGACGGGCGTAATCATAGGCAAGATTGAACATGCCGTTCCACATATTGTGAATGCCTGCCAGCGTGATGAACTGGAATTTATACCCCATGGCGCTGAGTTCGCGCTGGAATTTGGCAATGGTGGCATCGTCCAGGTTCTTTTTCCAGTTGAACGACGGGGAGCAGTTATAGGACAGCATCTGGTCCGGGAAATCCTTTTTGATGGCCTCGGCAAATTTTTTCGCTTCTGCCAGTGACGGGGTGGCCGTTTCGCACCAGAGCAGGTCGGCGTAAGGCGCGTATGCCAGTCCGCGCGAAATGGCCTGATCGATACCGGGGCGGGTTTTGTAGAAGCCTTCGGGGGTGCGGTCGCCGACAACAAAAGGTGCGTCATATGGATCACAGTCGGAGGTAATCAGGTCAGCGGCGTTGGCATCGGTGCGGGCCAGAACAATGGTCGGCACACCTTCAACATCGGCGGCCAGGCGTGCCGATACCAGTTTCTGCACCGCTTCCTGGGTCGGCACCAGGACTTTGCCGCCCATGTGGCCGCATTTCTTTACGGATGCCAGCTGGTCCTCGAAGTGCACCCCGGCCGCGCCGTTGCGAATCATGTTCTTCATCAATTCGTAAGCATTCAGCACGCCGCCAAAACCGGCTTCGGCATCGGCGACAATCGGCGCAAAGTAGTCAATATATGCCTCGTCGCCCGGGTTCATGCCTTTTTTCCACTGAATCTGATCGGCGCGCTCAAAGGCATTATTGATACGCCTTACCACCGTTGGCACGGAGTCTACGGCATACAGCGACTGATCCGGGTACATGGTCTCTGAGGTGTTGGCGTCAGCTGCCACCTGCCAGCCGGACAGATAAATGGCCTGCACGCCGGCCTTGACCTGTTGCACGGCCTGCCCACCCGTCAGGGCACCCATGGCATTGACAAAATCCTTGTCCGGGCGAAAGGCCGGACGGCCGCCGTCGTTGATCAATTGCCACAGCTTCTCCGCACCTTGTCTGGCCAGGGTGTGGTCCCGCTTTACCGAGCCGCGCAAACGGACAACATCGTCGGCGGTATAGGGTCGCTGAACACCTTGCCAGCGGGGATTGTGCGCCCAGTCCTGTTTGATGTCGGCAATTTCCTGCTCGCGATTGTAGTTACCCATGATCTCTCTCCTGTTATGAATTAGCCGCCACACCGGTAGCGATCGAAGGCAAGTCTAGGGAGCAGGCAATGATTTCTGAAATTTATTCTCGTTATTCAAACATTTTTCTTGTGAATGATGACCTCGTTGCCGTCATTCATTAAATATATACAGTGAATAAAAAGGATAAATTTGCCGAATTACTGATCGCTGTCTAGGATGCAGAGAAAACCATCAGGTCTTACATATTGCCAAATTCAGGAGTCCGACATGAGTACCTTGCCCACTTTGCAACCGGCCATGACCCATGTGCCGACACGTCTGGGGAACCTGCAGGTGGCGGACGTGCTGATCCGCTTCGTAGAGGACGAACTGTTGCCGGGCACAGGCCTGTCTGCGCGTCGGTTCTGGCAGGGGCTGGCGACCCTGATGGCCGAGCTCGGCGCCGAAAATCAGGCGTTGCTGCAGCGACGTGAAGACTTGCAAACCCGCATGGATGCATGGCACCGGGCAAACCCCGGGCCGGTGCAGGATATGGAAGCGTACACGGACTTCCTTAAGCATATCGGCTACCTCGTCCCCGAGCCGGTGTCGGTCAAGGTGACCACGCGGGGTGTTGATGCCGAAATCGCCGACCTTGCCGGTCCGCAGCTGGTGGTACCGGTGATGAACGCGCGTTACGCCCTCAACGCTGCCAATGCACGTTGGGGCAGCCTTTATGACGCATTGTATGGCAGCGACGTGATACCGGAGACTGACGGCGCCGGCCGGCAGGGCCCTTATAACCCGGTGCGGGGCGCAAAGGTCATCGGCGCGGGCCGGGATCTGCTTGACCGGATTGTGCCCCTGGCAACGGGCAGCCATCATCAGGCGCAACGCTATTTTCTGAGTCCCACGGAAACTCCCGAGGGACTCAGAATGACGCTGTCCGTCGCCCTTGCAGGCGGGCAGCAGGCAGTGCTGCGATCACCACAGCAGTTCTCCGGTTACCTGGGTGATCCGGCCTGCCCGGGCCATATCCTGCTGATCAATAACGGGCTGCATATCGACCTGCAACTTGATCCGACGCACCCGATCGGGCAGCAGGATGCGGCGAGCATCAAGGATATAGTGCTGGAGTCTGCACTGACCACCATTCAGGACTGCGAGGACTCGGTGGCGGCCGTTGATGCCGACGACAAGGTGCTGGTGTATCGGAACTGGCTGGGGCTGATGACCGGGTCGCTGACGGACAGTTTCATCAAGCGGGGCGACACCGTGCGCAGGTCTTTGCAGGCGGATCGCCAGTTCGTTTCTGCGGCCGGGCAGCCGCTGCGTCTGCCCGGCCGGAGTCTGATGCTGGTTCGCAACGTGGGCCACCTGATGACCACTGACGCTGTGCTTGATGCCCGCGGTGCCCCCGTGCCGGAAGGTATTCTGGACGGACTGGTCACTGCGGCGGCAGCGCTGCACGACCTGAGTGCCCGCGGCAATCGCATCCGCAACTCCCGTGAAGGCAGTGTCTATATTGTCAAACCGAAAATGCACGGGCCTGAGGAAGTTGCGTTCACTTGCCGCCTGTTTGGTCATATCGAGCAGGTGCTGGGCATGTCCCGCGGCACCCTGAAGCTGGGCATTATGGATGAGGAACGACGGACCAGCGTCAATCTCAAGGCCTGCATTGCCGCTGCCAGTGACCGGGTCATTTTCATCAATACCGGTTTTCTGGATCGCACGGGTGACGAAATTCATACCTGCATGGAAGCCGGACCGGTCGTCCGCAAGGTGAATATGAAAACGCAGCGCTGGATAGGTGCCTATGAAGACCGGAACGTCACTACCGGGCTGGCATGTGGCCTGGCCGGGCGCGGTCAGATCGGCAAGGGCATGTGGGCCATGCCTGATAACATGGCGCAAATGCTGCGCGAAAAGATCGCCCATCCGCAGGCGGGCGCCAGCTGCGCCTGGGTGCCGTCACCGACAGCCGCAACGCTGCATGTCTTGCATTATCATCAGGTCTCAGTGGCTGAACGACAGGCGCAGCTGCAGCACAGCCGGCCGGCAGCGCTGGATGATCTGCTCACGCCGCCGTTGGCAGAGGCGCCCGAATGGACAGCAGCCGAGATAGACGCCGAACTGGAGAACAATGTGCAGGGGGTGTTGGGCTATGTTGTGCGCTGGATTGACATGGGCATCGGCTGCTCCAAGGTGCCTGATATTCACAATGTCGGCCTGATGGAGGACAGGGCAACGCTTCGTATCTCCTGTCAGCATCTGGGGAACTGGTTGCGGCACGGCGTCTGCAGTCGCGAGCAGGTCATGGCCACACTGAGGCGGATGGCGCCGGTGGTAGACGCGCAGAACAGACACGACCCCGCTTATCAGCCCATGGCTGACGACCTCGCTGACAGCATCGCCTTTCAGGCCGCCAGTGAGTTGATCTTCAAGGCAGCCGAACAACCGAGTGGGTACACTGAACCGGTTCTGCATTCACGGCGTAAACAGTTCAAGACACGCATTTGTCAGCGCCCTGAGGCTGAAGTGGGCTGCGTCGGTGTCGGTAGTTGACTCTCATGATGCAATGGAAGGTTGGTTAAATTCGACGTTTGTGCCCGGTTCAGGGTTGACTTGAGCCGGGCATTTTTTTTGCGGGTTGACCTCGTTGGCAGGAGTACCTCAAATAGTTTGTTCTGGCTCATGCTGTCACTGCCGGGATTTGTCATAATAAGTCCTGTTTATTGAAAACGGATGTCTATTCGGCGTATGAATCTGTCGCGCATTGATCTCAATCTGCTGGTGTATCTGGACACACTGCTGCGGGTGAAAAACGTAACCCGCGCGGCAGAACAGCTTGGCATTACCCAGCCAGCGCTCAGCAATGGCCTGCGTCGACTGCGAGACCTGTTCAGAGACCCATTGCTGGTAAGAACCAGCGAAGGCATGACGCCCACCGAGAGGGCGCTTGAGTTGCAACCGCAGGTTCGCGAAATTCTGGCAGCCGTGGAGCAGGCGGTATTACCGGTAACCGAATTCAATGCTGCCGACAGCCAGCGGGTGTTCCGCATCATGGCCAGCGACTACGCGGAAGCCACCTTGCTGGCACCGCTTTTGGCGGGATTGCGGGAACTGGCACCGGATATCTGCCTGGACGTGCTGACGCCCAGCGATGTCAGCTTTCAGGACCTGGAACAAGGCAAGGTGGACATGGCGATCAACCGCTTTGATCGGCTGCCGCAGACCTTTCATCAGGCCAGCTTGTGGCACGATGGCTTTTCCTGTCTGTTCAGCCCGGATAATCCGATTGCAGACGATTTTTCTCTGGATGCCTATTTGTCTGCCGCCCATATCTGGGTCAGCAAGACCGGTGTTGGCGCGGGCCGCGGCATGAGCCGGCGCGACGGGCAGCGCATGGGCTGGGTTGACGAGGCATTGGCAGAAATGAGGGTCACAAGGCGCATCCGGGTATTCACCCGTCATTACCAGGTGGCTGCGCTGCTGGCCACCCAGCCTGATCTGGTGGCGACATTGCCCACCGAGCTGGCCCGTCTGCATCAACGAGACCATGGGCTGTGTTTGCGCAAACCGCCATTCATGATCATTCCCATTGAGCTGCAGATGGCATGGAGCCCGTTGCTGCAGCATGATGCGGGACATATCTGGTTGCGCCGCCTGATTGTGTCTACCGCCCGGGATGTGTCAGGCGGCTAACAGTTTTTTCCAGCGATTGGCACATTGCGCTGAATTGAACATCAGGGCGCGTTACAATAGACATAGTCAAAACCCTGCGAACACGGAGTGATATATGACCGCAAAACAAGTGACAGATGAATTTTCAGTTGCAGAGCAGATTACTGCTGACGACGTAGATGTACTGGCCGCAGCTGGTTACAAAACCATAATCTGCAACCGGCCTGATGGCGAAGCGGCCGGCCAGCCACCCGTCTATGAAATCCAGGGTGCGGCTGAGGATCATGGTCTGGTTTTTCGTCATATACCCGTTGTCTCGGGTCAGCTGAGCATGCAGGATATCGCGGAATTTACCGCCGCCCTGGATGAATGCCCGCCGCCCGTCCTGGCTTTCTGCCGCACGGGAACCCGGTCCATACAACTTTGGGGTCTGGTCAAGGGCCTCAAGGGCATGCCGCCGCAGGAGATCGTTGAGCGCGGTGCCGCGCTGGGTTACGATCTGCGCGGCGTTGCCGGATGGCTGGCGCAACAGCAGGAGTAGCCGGTATCAGTGTCCACCTGACAGAGTGAAGAATCTATGGCAGCGCGTTATTTCCCTGTTCTGAGCTGGGCCAGATCCTATACGGCGCACCAGTTTTCCGACGATCTGCTCGCATCCGTTATCGTCATGGTCATGCTGGTGCCTCAGTCGCTGGCCTATGCCATGCTGGCGGGCCTGCCGGCGGAAATGGGCCTGTATGCCAGTATCCTGCCGCTGGTTGCCTACACTGTCTTTGGGACCAGTCGTGCACTGTCAGTGGGCCCGGTGGCCGTCATATCGTTGATGACGGCTGCCGCCATTTCCGGACTGGGTCTGACGGATCCGGCGCAGATTGTCAGCGCTGCCATGACACTGGCATTGATGTCCGGGCTGTTTCTGGTATTGATGGGTGTGCTGCGACTGGGATTTCTTGCCAATTTTCTATCTCATCCGGTGATTGCCGGTTTTATCACGGCGTCCGGTGTGCTGATCGCTCTCGGTCAGGTGCCGGCTATCCTGGGTCTTAACGCTACCGGGCATAATTTACCGGAACAGGTTTTCGCGCTGGCTGCCGCCATCAGCGCCAACTGGCCAGCTCTCAACATGCCGACGGTCATGACCGGCGTAGCGACCCTGGTTTATCTTTTCTGGGCCCGTAGCCGCCTGGCGCCAATTTTGCGCCGGGTCGGCATGTCGGACCGGGGTGCCGTAATTGTTGCGCGACTCAGCCCGGTTGTTGCGGTGCTGGCCAGCGGCCTGGCGGCCTGGTATTTCGATCTCGGCGAGCGCGGCCTGGCATTGGTCGGTGATGTGCCTGCCGGGTTGCCGGTGCCGGGGCTGCCCGCGTTTCAGTCGATCCCCTGGATGAGCCTGGCAGGTCCTGCGCTGCTGATTGCGATTCTTGGGTTTGTGGAATCGGTATCAGTGGCGCAGGGGCTGGCGGCCCGGAAACGACAACGGATCGATCCCGACCAGGAGCTGATCGGGCTGGGTGCGTCCAATCTGGCAGCAGGCTTTTCCGGCGGGTTCCCGGTAGCCGGTGGCTTTGCGCGCTCGGTGGTCAATTTTGATGCTGGCGCGGCAACACCGGCAGCGGGCCTGTTTGCCGCCATCCTGATTGCCGCCGCGACGTTTGTGCTAATGCCGCTGTTGGCATTTTTACCCAAAGCGACGCTGGCGGCCACCATTATTGTGGCGGTCTGGTCACTGGTGGATATCAGCATTGTCAGTAAAGCCTGGCGCTATTCCCGTGCCGACTTCCTGGCGGTGACTGCCACCATCGTGCTGACCTTGCTGGTCGGGGTGGAAGCCGGTGTGGCAGCCGGTATTCTGGTCTCGGTTCTCGTGCATCTGTACAAAAGCTCCAGGCCTCATGTGGCTATTGTCGGCCAGATACCGGGCAGCGAGCATTTTCGCAATGTGGTGAGACACCAGGTGATTACTCATCCGCATATCCTGTCATTGCGCGTTGATGAAAGCCTCTATTTTGCCAATACCCGCTATCTGGAGGATCTGATCTACAAAGAGGTGTCCGAGCGCAACGATCTGCAGCATGTGATTCTGATGTGCAGCGCCGTTAACGAAATCGACCTCAGCGCCCTGGAGTCGCTGGAGGCCATTAACCGGCGACTGGATGATCTGGGTATCAAGCTGCACCTGTCCGAAGTAAAAGGGCCGGTCATGGATGCATTGCAGAAGTCGCATTTTCTGCACGATCTCAGCGGCCAGGTGTACCTGAGTCAACACCTGGCTGTGCAGGATCTGGTATAGGCTAGCGTTCTATCGCCAGCGCCACGCCCTGACCACCGCCGATGCACAGTGTTGCCAGGCCCTTGCGGGCGTCCCGGCGAATCATTTCATGAATCAGTGTTACCAGCACCCGGCAGCCGGACGCGCCAATGGGGTGGCCTAGGGCGATGGCGCCGCCATTGACGTTGACCTTGCTCATGTCCCACTGCAGCTCCTTGCCGACAGCCAGGGATTGCGCGGCAAATGCTTCGTTGGCTTCAATCAGGTCCAGCTCGTCGAGCGTCCAACCAGCCTTGGCCAGACAGCGTCGTGTCGCGGAAACCGGACCAATGCCCATGATCTTCGGGTCTACGCCGGCATTGGCCCATGCCCTGAGGGTGACCAGAGGCGTGAGCCCGGCGCGCTCGGCCGCCGCCTTGCTGCAGACAACAACGGCTGCGGCGCCATCATTCAGACCGGACGCATTGCCGGCCGTGACAGTGCCTTCCTTTTTAAACACGGCCGGCAGGCGCGCCAGCGATTCAGCAGTGGTCCCTGCGCGTGGTCCCTGATCTTTGTCGATGACCACGGCACTGCCTTTGCGTTGGGGAATTTCCACGCCGACAATCTCGTTTTTGAATCTTCCTTCGGATATGGCATTGCTGGCTTTTTGTTGCGACAACGCTGCAAACTCATCCTGCTGCTCCCGGCTGAGCTGGTATTTCTCCGCCAGATTCTCCGCCGTGATGCCCATGTGGTATTGATTGAATGCGTCCCAAAGGCCGTCATGCAGCATGGTGTCAATGGCCTGCCAATGGCCCATTTTTTGTCCGGTGCGGGAATTGGGTAGCACATGGGCAGACTGGCTCATGTTTTCCATGCCACCCGCCACTATCATTTCGGCATCGCCGCAAAGAATAGCCTGTGCAGCCAGGTGCACGGCCTTGAGCCCTGATCCGCACACTTTATTGATGGTCATGGCCGGCGTGTCGAAGCCCAGGCCGGCATTGACGCTTGCCTGTCGGGCCGTATTCTGACCACACCCGGCAGTAAGCACATGTCCCATAATGACCTCGTCAACCTGCTCGGCACTGATATTGTTGGTCGCCAGCAACTGCCGGATGACCTGACTGCCCAGTCCGGCAGCAGAGATGGCGGCGAGATCGCCCTGAAATGTACCAATGGCGCTGCGTCCGGCAGCAACAATAACCAATTCCTGCATAATATCTGCCTGTAAGTCCGATTAAATAAAAGAAAATGTCGTCTGCCGATTAAATCCGTCCACTGTCATTGCACGCGCCGGATCTCGCCGATGAAGAAGCACGGTTATAAACGATTCACTCGGTTTGCTATCAGCTGCTCAACCACGGATGGATCCGCCAGTGTCGTGGTATCCCCCAGATTGTCCGTTTCATTGGCGGCGATTTTGCGCAGTATCCGGCGCATGATCTTGCCCGACCGGGTCTTGGGTAAACCCGGCGCAAACTGGATGATATCGGGCCGCGCAAAGGCGCCGATTTCTTCGGCAACAAAACCAATCAGCTCTTTACGCAATGCTTCCGATTCTTCGACGTCCAGCATCAAGGTCACATAAGCGTACACGGCCTGCCCCTTGATGTCGTGCGGGAAGCCGACAACCGCTGCTTCAGCCACGGCGGGGTGCAGTACCAGTGCGCTTTCTATCTCGGCCGTGCCCAACCGGTGGCCGGATACATTGAGCACGTCGTCCACTCGACCGATGATCCAGTAATAACCATCTTCGTCACGGCGGGCGCTGTCACCGGTGAAATAGTAGCCCGGATAAGCACTGAAATAGGTATCGACGCAGCGCTGGTGGTCACCAAAAACCGTGCGGATCTGACTGGGCCAGCTTTGTGTGATCACCAGATTGCCTTTGCCAGCACCGGTGATGATATTGCCATCAGCATCCAGCAGTTCGGGTTTGACACCAAAGAACGGCAGCGTTGCCGAGCCTGGTTTTAACGCCGTGACACCGGCCAGCGGACTGATCATGCTGGCACCGGTTTCGGTTTGCCACCAGGTATCGACTATCGGACAACGTTGTTCCCCGACGGTATTGTAATACCACTCCCAGGCTTCCGGATTGATGGGTTCACCGACCGAGCCCAGCAGACGCAGCGACCGTCTTGACGTTTTCTGCACCGGTTCGTTGCCCATGCTCATGAGCGCACGCAGTGCCGTGGGTGCGGTGTAAAAAATGCTGACCTGGTGCTTGTCGATGACACGCCAGAAGCGCGATGCATCCGGATAGGTGGGTACACCTTCGAATACGAGCGACGTGGCGCCATTACATAAAGGGCCATAAACGATATAGCTGTGACCGGTCACCCAGCCGACATCAGCCGAGCACCAGAAGACATCCCCTTCATGGTAGTCAAAGATGTACTTGTGACTGATGGCAGCGCTCAGCAGGTAGCCGGCGGTGGTGTGCAGCACGCCCTTGGGTTTTCCGGTCGACCCGGATGTGTACAGGATAAACAGCGGATCCTCGGCGTCCATCACCTCTGCTGGGCATTGATCATCAACCTGGTCAATGGCGTCGTGGTACCAGACATCCCGGCCCTCCTGCCAGTCTACCGACGCGTCTGTGCGTTTGACCACCACCACGCTGTGCACACCTGGGCAGTGTGTCAGTGCTTTGTCGACATTGTCTTTCAGCGGGATGAGCTTGCCACCGCGCAGGCCCTGATTGGCCGTAATGACTGACTGGCAATCGGAGTCCTGAATGCGATCCTTGATGGCATCAGGTGAAAAGCCACCAAACACCACTGAATGAATAGCGCCGATACGGGCGCAGGCCAGCATGGCATAAACCGCTTCGGGGATCATGGGCATGTAGATACAGACCCGGTCTCCTTTTTCTATGCCCCGTTGTTTCAGCACATTCGCCAGCCGGCAGACAGCCTGGTGCAGGTCCCGATAGGTGATCAACAGGCTGTCTTCAGGCTCGTCTCCTTCCCAGATCAGTGCGGTCTGGTCGGCACGCTGGGGCAGGTGGCGATCCACACAGTTCCAGCAGGCATTAAGCTTGGCATCCTTGAACCAGGCGACATCAGCCTTGCTGAAGTCACCACTGAACACTTTGCTCCAGGGCTGGAAAAACCCCAGGAACTGTTCTGCCTGCTCGCCCCAGAAGGTTTCCGGGTCGCGGATGGATTGCTCATACATGCGCTGGTAGCCGGCCATGTCAATCAGGCTGTGAGCGGCCTGGTCGGGCCTGACCGGGTATACGTTGGGTTGCGACATGATGCTCTCCTCTGGAAGCGCTTTTTATTGTGGCAAAATGATTTCAATATTGTCGATCAGTCGGGTGGCGCCGACAAAGCCTGCGGCCAGGATGACCAGCCGTTGATCCGCTGGTGTGGCGGGTACCAGACTGTCAGCCTGGCAAATATTGAAATAGTCGGCCTGGATGCCGTTGGCCGTGAAAATCTGCAATGCGTGCTGCTCGAGTACACGATAATCCCGCTCACCCTCGGTAATGCGTTTTGCCACATCAGTGAGGGTACGGATCAAGCACAGTGCCGTGTGTTTTTCTGAGTCGTTCAGGTAGCCGTTGCGGGAACTGAGCGCGAGACCCTGACGGTCACGTTCGGTGGCTACGCCCACAATCTCAATGTCAAAACCCAGATCCGAGGTCATTTTCCGGATGACCTGGAGTTGCTGGTAGTCCTTTTTGCCAAACACCGCGACATCCGGCCCGACGATATTGAACAGCTTGCTGACGACAGTGGCGACACCGTCGAAGTGACCGGGGCGGCTGGCCCCGCAGTGCCGCTCTGAAATGCCCGGAACACTGACGACAGTATGTTGCTCAAGGCCTTCGGGGTAAATCTCACTGACCGGCGGTGCGAACAGGCAATGGCAGCCGGCTGCAGTCAGTTTGTCGATATCTGCGTCCGGCGTACGTGGATATTTGTCCAGATCCTCATGTGCACCAAACTGCATGGGATTGACAAAAATGGTACTGACAACAAAGTCGGCCTGGGCGCCAGCGGTTTCCACCAACCGGATATGTCCGCGATGCAGGTTGCCCATGGTGGGCACCACGGCGATGCGCCTGCCCCCTCGGCGTACCTCGGCAAGTGTCGACCTGAGTTCGTTGACATGATGAATGATCTGCATATCAGCGTCCCGAATGTTCAGTCAAAACTATGTTCTGCTGCCGGAAACACGCCAGTCTTGACGGCATCGGCATAGGCTCTGATGGCGCCGGCGATCCCGTGGTCTGACTCGGCGAGGAAGTTTTTCACGAATTTGGGGCGAATCGGGGAGATGCCCAGCAGGTCATGCAGCACCAGTACCTGACCAGTCGTGTGAGGACCGGCACCAATGCCGATAACCGGAATCTCCAGGGCGTCGGTAATTCGTTTGGCCAATGCCGTAGGGACACATTCCAGCAACAGAATGCTGGCACCGGCCTCCTGCAGCTGGATGGCTTCCCTGACCATGTTCTCGGCCTGCACGGGGTCGCGGCCCTGCACCAGATAACCGCCGATACGATTGATCGATTGGGGCGTCAGGCCCATATGCACACACACTGGAATGCCGCGCTCGGCGAGCAGACGGGTGGAGCTGGCAAGCCAGGCACCGCCTTCCAGCTTGACCATTTCCGCGCCGGCACGCATCAGCGCCGCCGCATTTTCCAGGGTCTCGGTTTCCGATGAATAACTCATGAACGGCATGTCAGCCATCAGGAAGGCGGTGCTGTTGCCGCGCTTGACGCACTGCACATGATAAACCATATCCGCCATGGTGACCGGTAGGGTATTGTCATGGCCCTGCAAGACCATGCCCAGAGAGTCGCCCACGAGTATGACTTCGACGCCGCCGTCATTGAGCAGGCCGGCAAAGCAGGCATCGTATGCCGTCAGACAGGCAAATTTGCGCCCGTCGGCACGAATTTTGTTCAGGGTGCTCAGGGTTATGTGTTTTTGCGCAGATTGTGTGCTCATGCGATGCCGCCTCCTGAGTGTCAGCTTAGCGTGACCGTCGTCGTCACAGCAAGGTCGGTTTGGGGTTGAAGTAGTGCGTTCCCTGAGGGGCTGTCATGATCTGGCTGACCAGTTGCTGGTAGTCCTCGTCATGGCTTATGAGATCCAGGTCGGTGCTGTTGACGATCAGCAATGGAGAACGGTCGTAGTAATGGAAAAACGACGTGTATGCCTCGTTTAGGCGGCTCAGGTAGTCGGCCTCTATGGTTTGTTCGGCAGCGATGCCACGCTTCTGGATGCGCTGCAACAATACCTGCGTTGGCGCCTGCAGATAAATGACCAGCTCCGGCACGGGCGCATCAATGGTCAGGTGCTGATAGACGTTCTGGTACAGCAGGAATTCGTCCGGGTCCAGATTCTGGCGGGCAAACAGCATATCCTTGTCGATCAGAAAATCAGCGACCCGAACCGGCTCAAACAGGTCATCCTGCTTCAGATCCTGCAGTTGTTGCGCGCGCTGAAAAAGGAAAAACAGCTGTGTTGCCAGCGCGTGCTGTTTGGGGTTGCGGTAGAAACGTTCGAGAAACGGATTGTCTTCGGGCTTCTCGAGCACAATGTCGTAATTGAAGGTTTCTGCCAGGCGTTTGGCAAGGCTGGTTTTGCCGACGCCGATCGGGCCTTCAACTGCGATGTAGTGTGGTATGCGGGCCATCAGTCGGCTGACTCCGGTTTGCGTGGTTTGCGCCGGCGCTTACGCGGCGCTTTGGTACCCTGCAAGGCATCAATCATGGCGTTCTGCGCGCCGGCATCTACCTGTTGAAAACGCGTCCACCAGTCACCCAGACCGTTCAGCTGTTCACCCGCTGCCTCGCGCAACAACAGGAAGTCATAGGCAGCGCGAAAGCGGGGGTGGGTGAAGGCAATTTCAACACTGCGCCGGTTTCGCGGACTCAGACGTAATTGCAGTTCCCATATTTCCCGCATCATGGCGGTGAAGCGCTTGGGTATGGCGGTGTATTTTAATTGTTCAACAATGACATCGCCAGCGCATTCCTGCAGCGCGCCCAACGTCGGTGCCCGATTGCCGCTACTCTGACGCAGTGCGTCCTGCAGCGGCGGCCATAGCAGTGCCGCGTACATAAATGCTGGCGTCACCGACTTGCCTTCGGCCAGGCGATTGTCAGTGTTGCGCAATGCCAGGGTCAGCAATTTGCCCTCGATGGCTTTGCTGACGGCATCGTTGTTGTCATCGTGCAGACAAGCCAGGGTTGGCCGGAACAGGTAGTCTGCGACCTTGTAACGGCGCAACAGGTCGAAGGTTTTCTCGGCACTGCCATTGGTAAACAGTTTGACGGTTTCATCGAACAGTCGGGCAGAAGATATCGATTCCAGCAGGTCGGCCAGCCTGGGGATAGGCTCTTCGGTGTTTTTCTCGATACCAAAGTCGAGCTTGGCGGCCAGGCGGATGGCACGCAGAATTCGAACCGGGTCTTCGCGATAGCGGGTTTCCGGATCGCCGATCATGCGAATCAGTCGCTGTTCGATATCGGGCAGACCGTTGACAAAGTCCAGCATCATGAACTGGTTGGTGGTGTAGTACAGGGCATTGACAGTGAAGTCGCGGCGAACCGCGTCCTCAGCGATATTGCCGTAGACATTGTCGCGCAGGATCATACCGGTGCTGGAATGGGCGGAATCAAGATGCTTGATGTGCTTGCGTGATTCGCCTTCAGTGACTTCGGTTTCAATTTCGTGGTGGGCACGGAAAGTTGTGACTTCGATAACCTCGCGGCCGTAGCGAACATGCACGATCTTGAAGCGACGGCCGATGACGCGAGAGTTACGGAACAGCTCACGGACTTCTTCGGGTGTTGCGTTGGTGGAAATGTCAAAATCCTTTGGGTGCCCGCCCAATAAAAGATCGCGGACGCCACCGCCGACCAGAAAGGCCTGAAAGCCGGCATCATTGAGTCGGTAAAGAACTTTCAGCGCGCTGGGTGAGATATCCTTGCGCGATATATTGTGCTGCTCCCGAGGGACAACGGTGACCTTGGTGACGTCGATATCCAGATTGAGTTTACGCAGGTCATCAAGAGGATCCGATGTTTTCTGGTGGCGGCGCGGCGGCTGCGCCGACTGACGCGTGCTGCGTTGGCCGCGTGATGATTTGTTGCCTGGGCCGTCAGCAGGTTTGGCGGGTGCGTCTGGCCTGGTGGTGTCAGCGTCAACCTTGCTGGTTTTACCAAAAAGCAGTCGAGTAAGCTTTTTTAACATCAGATATGTTGTATCCGTTCACATAGCATTCGGCACCGTTGTCGAGTCGACAATGGCATAAAGACCCATAATACACTGAAGTGCTGGCGCTTTGCAGAGATTTGCAGGGATTTGCAGGGAGAAATGCTCTGGGGGGTGACTCGACCCCCCCGCAAGGAAGGTATTTGATTATTTTTATTATTATTTCTTTTTGTTCTTGTTCAGGGGGCACCAAATTTAATGCCTGAGTTCTAAACAGTACCCGTAGCCGTCAGCAACTTGCTGATCCATGTCTACTTGCCCGTTTTGATTATTTTTATTGTTTTTCTGCACCCATATACATGCGATTTTTATTGTTATATAGCGTTATTGTTATTGTCTGTTTTTATTCTTATTACGCGATATAGAGCAGGAAGCGTGCCAGGAATATAAAGTTCAATAAAAACAGCAGGATGTGTTTTTCGAAGTGACTCTGATGTGACTGAGGTCACACAAAGTGTTACCAAAACACTCTTGTGCTGTGTGTAGATGGGTATCGGTAACAGTTTGTCTCAGGCTTGTTTCTTTTTGCGGGGCAGGCCAAAACGCTGGCGTCGCTCCCACAGACATTTGCGGCTGATGCCCAGTTTTTTGGCCAGTTGCGTTTCATTCATCTGGTCCTGGTGCTCGAGGACAAATTTCTGGAAATAGTCTTCCAGTGACAATTCCTCGGCGGCGTCACCGTCATCACCGTCGCCCGGACTTTCCAGGTTGCGCTCAAGCAGTGAGCGAATGGTACGCTTGCTGCCACTCAGATCGATGGCCAGCAACTCGGTGCCAATGTCTTCGTCCTCTGCCAATACCACTGCCCGCTCAATGGCATTTTCCAGTTCCCGGACGTTGCCGGGCCAGGGGTAAGTGGAGATAGCCTGCGTGGCTTCCTCGGTAAAGCGCAGCATGGGCGATTTCAGGCGTTTACAGGTTCGCGACAGGATGGCATCGGCCAGTTCCAGAATGTCATTGCCACGCTCTTTCAGCGGTGGCAGCAGTAGCGTCATGACATTGATCCGGTAATACAGGTCTTCACGGAAATCGCCATCAATTACCAGCTGCTTGAGGTCCCGGTGGGTAGCAACGACCAGGCGCACATCCACCTTGCGTGATTGCACTGAACCGACTTTGCGTATCTCGCTCTCCTGCAGGACCCTCAGCAGCCGTGCCTGGGCCTCCAGCGGCAACTCACCGATCTCATCCAGAAACAGGGTGCTGCCGCTGGCAGCTTCCACCAGGCCGGTACGGTTGGCTGTGGCGCCAGTAAAGGCACCTTTTTCATGTCCGAACAGTTCGGATTCAATCAGGTTTTCCGGAATGGCTGCACAGTTGACGGAAATCATTTCGGATTCGCGTCGGTCGCTCAAGCGATGAATGGCGCGGGCCACCAGCTCTTTGCCAGTGCCTGATTCGCCGTTGATGAGGACGGTAGAGCTGGTCAGGGCGACTTTGCGGATGCGGCGGAACAGTTCCATCATCTGCGGGCAACTGCCGATCATGCCGGGTACGGGAGGCTCGGGTGGTGGTTCCAGGGATTTTGCTGCCGGTTGCCGGCTGGCATTTTCCTTGATGATGCGGGCGACCGCCTGCAGCATTTCTTCATGTTCAAAGGGTTTGGGAATATAGTCAACCGCGCCCATTTTCATGGAGTCGATGGCCGAGCGCAGACTGGAGTAACTGGTCATGATCAGCACGGGCGTCCGGGTTGCCTTGATCAGGTCAGTGCCCGGTGCCCCTGGCAGTCGCAGGTCGCTGATAACGATATCAAACTGTTTGTCACCCAGTTGTTCAATCGCCTCTTTGACGGAGCCGGCTTCGCTGACGTCGTACTCGTGGCGCTCCAGCAGCCGGCGAAGTGCGGTGCGGATTACCTGTTCATCCTCTACAACCAGAACTTTGTGCTGTGCAGTCATGTGTGTACTCATTTAACGCAGGCCAAAATGTTTCAGTCAGCCTTTACGTGTATTTTTCATCATAACAGGGAAAACTCAAGATTACTCGTGTTCCAGGGTAGTCCTGATGCTGCGAGGCATTCATTATATCAATATGGCCATCGAGGTTTTCAACCAGGCTGTAGACCAGCGCCAGGCCCAGACCCGTGCCGTCGCCAGGCTCCTTGGTGGTGAAAAAAGGCTCGAAAACGCGGTCTTTGAGTTCATCGGGAATACCGGTGCCTTCGTCGCTGACGCTGATCTGCACGGAAGCTGCGATGCGCTCACAGTCGATGCTGATGGTGCTGTCGGGCGGACTGGCATCGCGGGCGTTATTGATCAGGTTGACGAGGATCTGCAGCAGTTGTTGCGAGTCACCCAGCAGGCGCGCATCGTCCGTACACTGCACGTCAAAACGGATTTCCTTGCCCTTTTTATTGAGTGAAACCAGGGTGATCGCTTCGTCGACACACTCGGCAATACTGACAATTTCGCGGCGTTGCTCGGTCTTGTTGTGACTGCCGCTGTGCGCAAAATTGACCAGCGACTGCACAATGCGTGACGTGCGGTCAGTCTGTTCGATAATCTGCCTGGCCATGGTCCGCAATTCGTCATTCTGGGTCTCGTCACGGATATTCTGGGCCAGGCAGGCGATGCCGGTAATCGGGTTGCCGATTTCGTGCGCGACCCCGGCCGCCAGTCGGCCGATGGAGGCAAGGCGCTCGCTGTGTGCCAGCTCCTCTTCCAGTAACTCGGTCTCGGTCAGATCTTCCAGCAGCACGATGACGCCGTCCTGGCGTATGCGCTGGCTGGCTGACTTTTCGATGACCGCTTTGTGGAGACTGATATAACGTTTGCTGCCCTGCACATTGATAGACTGTTTGTGCAAGTGCGCGGACTCCGCACTGCGGAAATTGTTGATCAGGCTGTACCAGGGTTGGCCGATTTCACTGATGTGCAACCCCACGGCCTCGTCACTGTTGAGGCCGGTCAGGGTGGCCATGGCGTGATTCCACATCACGATCTGATCTTCCGGCCCCAGGGAGCACACGCCCAGGGGCAGCTCCATCAGGATCTGTCGGTGATAGCGCCGCAGGTTATCAAGGTCGGACGCCATGCCTGACAGGTTGCTGCGGTACGCTTCTATGCGGCTCTCAATGGTGGTGACATCGGTGGTGCCGGGCTCGCTGTTGGATGAGAAAGGCAGAAAGCGGTCAATCAGGTCGTGGGCGATGGCCGGACCCAGCAGCCCCGACAGGTTGGCCTCCAGACGGCTGCGGAGCAAACGCAGCGAATGCGGGCGTGTGTCCTGACGCTCCATGTTGAGGTCGCGCAGCGCCTGCATGACTTCGCGGGTGGCGGTCCGTTCGCCCAGCGGTTTGGTCAATTGGCTGATGAACTCTTCCGGCGATGCGGCGCGCAGCCCGGCGCGCCGCTGGCGACGCAGGTTGTCGACAGAGCAGATGTCAGCAGAAATACGCTCTTCCTTGGAGCTGCGTGTCATCACCGACACCAGCATGAACATGGCAACATTGCAGACCAGCGACAAAGCCACTATTTCCCGTGTGTTCAGGCTATCCAGCGTGACAAAATTGGTGCCTGCGATCACCGGCAGCACCAGGAACAGCACCCAGATTGCAGTGCCGATGGCCAGACCAGCCATGAATCCCTTCTTGTTGCCGCGAGGCCAGTAGAGCAGGGCAATGATGGCGGGCAAAAATTGCAGACTGCCGATCAGGCCGATATTGCTGACCGCCCGGATACTCTGGTTGTCGCTGGGCATGTAATAGAACAGGAAACCGCCCCAGATCAGCGCGGTAATCAGCAGGCGGCGCTTCCACAGTAGCCAGCGATAGATGTCCTGTTTGGCGGTGGGTTGCCAGACCGGCAGGATCAGGTGATTAAGGCACATTGTCGACAGCGCCAGGGTAATGACGATAATCAGCCCGCTGGCGGCAGACAACCCGCCGATAAAGCCGATCAGCGTAAACAGCTCTGAGCCGTAGTCCATGCCCAGCGTCACGGTGAAATACTCCATGGGACTGGCGCTGCCGGCTTTCAGCCCCGCCCACAGGATGGGCAGTACCGGCAGGCTGAGCAACAGGAAATACAGTGGCAGGCCCCAGCTGGCAATTGTCAGGGCACGAGGGTGATTGTTCTCGTGAAAGGTCATGTAAAACATTTGCGGGGTGGCGACGGCGGCGGTGAAAAAGACTAGCATCATTACCTGAAAAGTGCCGGGCGCCGCCGGCTCTTTGAGCTGTCGCAGCAGCTCGGGCTGTTCCCGCAACCACTGATCCATGGCATCCATGCCGCCAAAACCGGTATACACCGCGAACCCGCCCACCAGCAGCAGGGCAACCAGCTTGACCAGCGACTCGAAGGCAATGGTCATGACCAGACCTTCGTGGCGTTCTCTGCCGGATCCCTTGCCGGTGCCAAAAAAAATCGCAAACAGAGTAATCAGAATGCAGAAACTCAGCGCCAGTGTCGTCTGCGACGCATCCGGCGACAACAGGCCGACAATATTGGCCACAGCCTGAATCTGCAGTGACAGCAACGGCATCACGCCCATCATCATCACCAGCGTGGTCAATGTGCCCGCCCAGGGGCTGCGGTAACGGAATGCCAACAGGTCTGCCAGTGAACTGAGCTGGTAGGTTTTGGTCAGGTTCAGAATCGGGCGCAGATAGATGGGAGATAGCAGGAATGCCAGCGAAATGCCGATAAAGGGGGCCAGATAACCGAAGCCATCACGAAAGGCGTTGCCGGTGGCGGCGAAATAGGACCAGACACTGGCAAATACGCCCAGTGACAACACATAAACGATCGGGTGCCGGACAATTTTTTCCGGAATCCAGCCTTTTTCGGTGATGAACGCGATACCAAACAGGATGATCAGGTAGCCGATCCCGATGGCAAAGAGTGTGCTGAGTTCAAAGCTCATCGACATTCTGTTCCCGATATGCCCAGGCGGCCAGCGCGATGACGGCAAAGCAGACCACAAAGGGCCGGTACCAGGCACCGTCTGCATTCAGGGCCCAGTCGACGCTGAGCAGGAACAGCAGATAGGTAAAGACCAGAAAAATCAGTGTTGATGGTGGTATATACATGATAGTGGTCGTCAGCTGAACGGGGACGTGACAGGAATAGTAGCTAACTTGGGCACATGCTGTATATCCCAGTGTGCGATTGCCCAGGTTACCTGCTCCGCGGGCGGCGCCTGCCGCAGACTGGCCGGTGGTCGCTGGCGCAGAAAAACCAGAGCCTGATACAGGTATTCGCTGGCGCTGTCGCGGCGCAGAGGACGGGCAAAATGCTGTTTGCTGAGTTTTTGCCCGCGGTGGTTGGTGGCCACCGGTATATGGGCATAAACCGGCTGCGAATAACCCAGGGCTCGCTGCAGTGTCAGTTGTCTGGGGGTGGAGTCGAGCAGGTCATGCCCACGCAGGATATCGGTCACGCCTTGCCACTGATCATCGACCACAACGGCCAGCTGGTAGGCGATCAGTCCGTCGCGGCGCCGCAGAACAAAATCCCCGCAGTCGTGCTGCAGGTGCTGTCGATACGGACCCTGAATGCGGTCTTCGATGACCACGGTCTGGTCAGGCACCTTGAAGCGGATAGCACTGTTGCCGGGTGGCGGCGCCGGGCGGTCACGGCAATGGTTGTCATAGATACCGCCCAGTGCTCTTATACGTTGGCGGGAACAGTCGCAGGGGTAGGTGAGATCCTGCTTGGTCAGCGCTGTCAGCGCAGCCTCATAGGCATCCAGCCGCTGGCTTTGATACAGCACCGGGCCGTCCCAGGTCAGGCACAGGTCTTCCAGCAGGAACAGTATCTGATCGGCAGCGCCCGCTGGTTCGCGGGCCGGGTCAAGGTCTTCCATGCGCAGCAGCCACTGACCGCCACGCGCGCGGATGTCCAGGAAGCTCGCCAGGGCAGCGAGCAGGGAACCAAAGTGCAGAGCCCCGCTGGGTGATGGGGCGAAACGGCCAATGATGTGGTCGCTGGCGGCAGTCATCAGAAGCGGATCAGGCGCCCCACTGCTTCTCGCGAATTTCGTCCAGCGTTTTGCAGTCGATGCATTTGTCGGCCGTTGGACGCGCCTCCAGGCGGCGGATACCGATCTCTATGCCACAGGACTCGCAGAAACCATAGTCGTCCTGCGCGATCTTTTCGATAGTGGAGTCGATTTTTTTGATCAGTTTACGTTCACGGTCACGTGTGCGCAATTCCAGGCTGAATTCCTCTTCCTGGGTTGCGCGATCGGCCGGGTCCGGATAGTTCGCCGCGTCATCCTGCAGGTGATGCACGGTGCGGTCGACTTCTTCCATCAACTGATTGCGCCACTGGCGCAGTATCATCTTGAAATGTTCTCTCTGTTTCTCGTTCATGTACTCCTCACCCTTTTTGACTTTATAGGGGGTGAAGTTTTTTAATACTGACGAGCTGACAACAGGTGTTTCTTTTTTGGACATGGTGAACCAGGCCTCATACCCTCGCGGGTTTTCCAGAATTCTGACGGTTTGATCCCTGGTCAGGGCATGCCGGCAAAAGGATCCGGTGGGCAGGCCAAGGTGATCAGAATTTTACTCTCAACAGTAGCGCGATCCTGCGCGCTTGCCAACAGAAACAAAGCCGAATCATGCGCTGCACACTCCGGTGCGGACGGGTCTGACACGGCAAGCGCAGTAAGCTACCAGATAATTGGCGTCCAGGCTAGAAAAAATGCTATGTTCGCCGCTCTTGTGACCGCCCCCGCAAGTTGCGGCCCAGAGGGCATTATGCAGGCCAATTATGTCAGTTATTAAGCGCATGTCAGGTTTCCAGCCGACAGCGGCGGACCGAACCCGTCTGATCAACCCTTTTCGCGTGATGGATGTACTGGAACGGGCCCGGCAACTGGAAAGCACGGGTGTCGATATTGTGCACCTTGAAGTAGGTGAACCGGATTTTGCCACCGCGCCGCAGATCGTGGCAGCAGGTATGAGGGCGTTACAGCAGGGCCACACTGCCTATACCCCGGCAGCCGGGCTGCCGGCCTTGCGCGAGCGCATTGCCCGGTTCTATGCCGACCATCATGGCGTCAGCGTTGATCCTTCGCGAATTCTGGTGACGCCCGGTGCCAGCGGGGCTTTGGTGCTGGCCTCCAATTTGCTGTTGAACGCGGGTGACACCGTATTGATGCCCGACCCGTCCTATCCCTGCAATCGGAATTATGTTCATCTGGTCGGTGGCAAAGCCGTACTGATCCCGCCGGCTTTTCCAGGCCGGCCCGCGCCAACAGTGGCGCAACTGGAGAGCGTCTACGACAGTTCCGTCAAGGGACTGTGGCTGGCATCACCGGCCAATCCAACCGGCGCAGTGATTCATGACAGTGACGTGCAGGCGCTTAGTGCCTGGGCGTCAGGGCGTGGTGTGCACATGCTCATGGATGAAATCTATCAGGGGCTGGACTATGCGGATACTGCCTCCAGTTGGCGCGCCATGGGCAATCTGCCTACGGCGCTGGGTTACAATCCGGATAACCTGATCGTCAACAGCTTTTCAAAATATTTTGGCATGACCGGTTGGCGCGTTGGCTGGCTGGTGGTGCCGCAGGCGCTGGCGGCGACAGCCAATATTCTGGCACAGAATCTTTTTATTGCAGCGCCGACGCCTGCCCAGCACGCGGCCTTGCGCGCGTTTGACGAGGATGTTGTGGAAGTGCTGGAGCAGCGCCGCGCAGCGTTTCAGCAACGACGGGACTTTCTTTGCGATGCCTTGCGATCAGTGGGTTTTTCGTTGCCCTGGCAAGCCGAAGGCGCATTTTACTGCTACGCGGGCATTGAACGTTTTGCTGATGACAGCGAGGCATTTTGTCGGATGTTACTGGAAGATCATGGTGTTGCGGTGACACCGGGCACTGACTTTGGCGACCATGATGCCAACCACTATGTCCGTTTTGCTTTTACCGGGGCGTTGCCGAGATTGCAACAGGCGGCGGAGCGGTTGCAGCGTGCCCTGGCCTAGCGATCACCACACGGCCGCTAGATTCTGCCCAGCAGGGCAATGTCATTTTCGTTCACCATGATAAAGCCATTGCCACTTTCGTGGGGGATGGTTTTCAGTGACTTGCCCCGGCATGGACCGGAAATACACTGACCGTCCTCCACCACAAACAGGGCACCGTGTGTCGCGCACTGAATGAAGATGCCATCGGCGTCCATGAACTGGTCTTCCAGCCATTCCAGCGGTGTGCCCAGATGTGGGCAGTAGTTGTAATAAACGTAAACCCGGTCGTCCTTTTTAACCGCAAACAGATATTTGCCACTGACCTCAAAACCTTTGGCGCGGCCTTCTTCAATATCATTGTGATGGCAAAGAGTAATCATGACAGTGTTTCCTGGGCAATCAATTCAGCGCCTGGCTGAAGTCGTGGAGCAGATCGTCAATGTCTTCGATGCCAACCGACAGGCGGATCATGTTATCACTGATGCCCATGGACGCACGACGCTCGGCACCCATTTCAAAGAAAATGGTGTGGGCGACGGGTATCGCCAGTGTCCGGGTATCGCCCAGGTTACTGGAGGCAATCACGCACTGAAGCCTGTTCAGAAAATCGAAGCAGTCGATGTCATCCGCCAGGTCGATGCTCATGATGGAGCCGGTTTTTTTGAACAGTGATCTGGCCCGATCGTGTTGAGGGTGATGCGAGAGTCCCGGGTAGTACACATTTTTGATGCGCGGATGTTGGTCGCAAAACTCGGCGAGCTTCTGGGCATTGTCACAGGCGCGGTCCATGCGCAGTGGCAGGGTTTCCGAACCCACCGCCAGATGATGGGCCGCTTCCGGCCCCAGCATGGCGCCGAAGTCACGCAGACCTTTTTTCCGGACCTGGGTCGTCCCCCACAGCTTGACGTCACCCTTGCGATACGTGTCGAAAATATTGTCATAGTGGCTCCAGTCAAACAGACCGGTGTCAGTCAGCATGCCGCCCAGTGCATTGCCGTGTCCGCCAATGGTTTTGGTCAGCGAGTTGACGATAAACGTTGCGCCCACCGTGATCGGGCGGAACAGCCAGGGAGAGGTCATGGTGTTGTCGACCAGGTAAATCAGTCCATGATCACGACAGAGTTCGCCGATGCCCTGCAGGTCTGCCACCTGAGTGACCGGATTGGCAATGGTTTCGGTGAACACCAGGCGGGTGTTGTCCTGAATGGCGGCCGCCACGGCGTGTGCAGAGGTGGTATCAACAAAACTCACCTCGATGCCAAAATTGCGGAACGAACTAAACAGGCTGTTAGTATTGCCAAACAGGAAGGCGCTGGCAATCATGTGATCACCGGCGCGCAGTAATGCAAACAGGGTAGATCCGATGGCCGCCATGCCGGTGGCAAAAGCAGTGCTGGTTACCCCTTGTTCCATTTTGGTAACGCGCGCCTGCAGCGCATTGACAGTCGGATTCTGCTGGCGCCCGTAATTGTAGCCGGTCTTGGTGCCCTGAAAAACCGCAGCCAGGTCGCGGGCATCATCATAGGTGAAGGCCACAGACGTATGGATGGGTTTATGCAACACGCCGTGCTCGGGTTTGTCGGCGCGATCGTTGTGCAGGTTGCGGGTCGTGAAACCCTGATCTTTGCTGTTGCTCATCTGCTCTGGTTTTCCTGTAGACCTGGTTCGTCAGCGCTGTACAAAGGCAGTGCACTGACGTCGGCTTCGATTCGGCTCAGCCGGGCCTGGTAGCGCGGGCTGTCGCGGTCGCGGTAGTGTTCGATGAAAGTCTCTTCCGACATGCCGTCGCCCTCGCTGTCCGGCGCTGGCATGTATTGCGACTCGGCGCGGGCGTCGCGCAATCGCAATTGTATCTGACGTGCCTGTGCTTCGGTCTGCGTAGCGGCGTCGCCCAGTGTCAGGCCGGCAATGTTGGCGGTCATGTCGCTGAAGCTGAATCCGCTGGTATAGCGCGCATCATACACTTCTTTGCTGTTGGCAAGAACCTCGGCAATCCCGGCACTGGCTGATGCCGCAATGGCCGCTGCGCTGACAAAATGCCGGCCCAGGTCCTGGCGCTGGTATAGCGTGACGCGCAGCGCCGGGGGAGAGTAGACGCTGTCATCCGGGATGCCGTCCAGCAGTTCATGGATGCTCAGGTTGTTGACGTAGAGTGACAGGGCCTGCAGCAGGCTCCGGTTCTCTGCCACGGCGCTGCTGTTGGGCGCGCGTTCACTGGCTCGGGCGAACAGGTCCGGCACAAATGTTTGCAACGACACCGTCTGTCCCTGTTGCGCAGCAATACGGGCAAGGTCGCCAATATAGGTGTAGTAGCTTAACAGGCGTTGTCGATCCTGCTCGCTCATGAAGATCTGTTGTGCCTGGGTGCGCAGCTGGTCCAGTATGTCCGGCTCCCATCGCAAGGTCAGGTGCAGCCGGTCGTCGTCGAGTATGACGGCATTGACGCCGTGGCGCAGTTCCGCCAGTTCGCGACTGGCGGCGCTGGCGACCTCCAGCCTGTCACCAGCCAGATTCTCAGCGCTGCGCATGATGCGGCGCGGCACAGGAAGATAACCGGCGTGCAGCGATAGCAAGCGCGCGCGTCCTTGCTGCTGGGCAAAGCGGGCCCGCAGATTAAGATACAGAGTGAGTGGGCCGACCTGGTGCGGGATACTCAGCGAGGCCAGTGCGGTGTCGCCTGACAGGCTGATACGTGCCGCAAATTCCTGTGTCTGCGGCACATTGGCCAGCACGAACGCGGCCAGCAGATTCAATTCTTCGGCATTCAGGCTCAGTTGACGTTCGCCGCTGCGACTGAAGCGTTCGGGGCTGTTGTCGACAATCAACTGTTCAATGCGCCGGACATCGCTCCCTGACAGGGTGTCCGGTTGCGGGACACTGGGGCGCAGACTGACAACACTGGCGATGAGCAACATGACCGCCAGCAAGCTTGCTAACAATAGCCATGCCAGCCACTGTCTGATACGCGATCGCCGGTTTGAAAGCTCCGTCATAGTGCTGTGCCTGAGGGTCTGGCGGACGTTGGGGTGGGTGCCAAGACGCAATTATAGAGCAATTGCCGGCGAAATTTCAGTCCTGACACCTGTTGCCGTGACGAAAATGAAGGAATTGCGGCGAAACGCTGTACGGCACTGGTCAGCGTGACCTCAGTCATTATAAAGTAGACGTTGGCATCAAGGATTTTCAAGGGTATGTAAATGAACAACTCGTTAATGAGACCATTACGCATAGGCGGCGTGGTTCTGCTGTTGGTGTTGTCTGCGTGTGCCGGGCAGCGGGCCGAACAGGAGGCCATGCAGGCGCAGCAGGAGGCCGCAGCGGCCGAGGCAGAGGCGCGCGCCATGGCGGCACGGGCGCAGCAGGCCGAAGAGGCCCGGCTGGCGGCCGAGCAATCCGAGCGTGAGCTGCGGGCAGAATTGGCGCGTGTGGAGCAGGAACGTGCCGCGCTGGCAGAAGCGCGTGTCGAGGCTGAACGCGAGGCAGAGGCCCGCGCACGTCAGGCGGCGGCCTTGCAAAGGCGGCAGGAGGCTGCCGAGCGGGCGCGCCTGCAAGGTGAGCAGGAAGAAAGAATTGCCGCACTTGAGCGCCAGGTAGCGGAGGCGGATGCGCGAATCAGACGGCGTGAACAAGCCAATGCCAAGCTGGCGGAAGCCATTACCGCGGCAGAAGAGTTGCTGCAGATGCTGGCCAGTGAGCAGCTCAAGTACGAAAATGTCGACGCTCAGGGAAGGACTGTGGAGCCTTTGCAGAAGTCGTTGATATCAGAGCTGGAAACGCGCAAAAACACATTGGTTCGTGAGGCTCAGCAACTGGGGAACTGAACAGGCGGTCAGTCCAGCGGCAGGCGCTCGAAGTGATACATCAGCCATTGGTTTTGTGATCGCTCAGTATCCTCCTCAGGGCTGTACCAGACGGTCTGGACATTGCGGACACACTGGTAAATGCGAAAGGAGCGGGTGTTTTCGATGATCAGACCGCGCACTGACGGATTCAGTGTGTAGTTGGAGATCTCAACCAGTTTCCAGTCGTCTGCCATGGTCCGGTTAACGCAGTCATTGCCGGACAGCAGATCCTGGTAGGGCAGTTCGACCTCCGCCCAGGCCTGAGCGGGGATCACCATGTCCAGCTGCAACGTCGCGTCAGTCTGTGTGCCGGTTTCGTCGCGGAACAGGATGCTTTCCAGTTTGATCGGTGACTCCCCCTGGTTCTGGGCAACAATACGCAGACCGGCATTGCTGTTAAGATGCCACGCCGATGAGTAGATCGCATATTTAACCGGGCTTTCAAAACTTTCCTGGGCTGCCGCCAGAGGGTCGATGGATTGCGCTGACGCGGTCTGCGGATTGACGGCGGTCAGCACGCCCAGCGCGGTCAGTACTAAAAAGGTCATCAGTCCCCGTATCCCCGGTCCGGTGAGACGACAGGATTCACGGTCGGCGGCAGCTGCCAGTCTCCCGGAACAGTTTGGGGTACGATATTCAGACATGATGTATGGATCCATTAATGCAGTCAGGACTATCAAGCGCTTAATAGAACATGGAATACAGCCCGAGATCAAGTTTCAATCGTCCAGCACAGGGCAGAGCAGGGCGTCACGCGCAGACCTGCGCAGAGGCATGGTAAGCGCTGCACAATCATCAGCAGGAGTCTTTATCAGGTGGATAATCTTTCCCGAATCAAACACATAATCTGTATCGCCTCCGGCAAGGGCGGTGTTGGCAAGTCCACCACCGCAATCAATCTGGCAGTCGCATTACAGCAACAGGGGTATAAGGTGGGTCTGCTGGATGCGGACATTTACGGACCCAGTCAGCCGACCATGCTCGGCGTGCGTTCAGGCACCCGCCCGGAGATTGTTGATAAGAAATACATGCGTCCGATTCTTGCCTGTGGTCTGGAAACCAACTCCATGGGGTATCTGGTGGAGGGCAGTACCGCGATGGTCTGGCGTGCTCCGATGATAGTCGGTGCGTTTAATCAGATGCTCCAGTTCACATTGTGGTCAGCGCTGGACTATCTGCTGATCGATATGCCACCGGGCACCGGCGACATACAGCTGAGTCTGTCACAGTCGGTCAGGCTGACCGGTGCGGTGATCGTCACCACGCCACAGGATGTTGCCCTGCTTGATGCCCGCAAAGGTATTGAGATGTTCCGCAAAGTCAATGTGCCATTGCTGGGCGTTGTGGAAAACATGGGTGTTCATATCTGCTCCAGCTGCGGGCATGCTGAAGCCATTTTTGGCGAGGGTGGCGGGGAGCAGCTGGCCAACGATTACGGTGTCCAGGTGATTGGTTCCTTGCCGCTGGATCTGTCCATCCGTGAGCATACCGATGCCGGCCGGCCCATCCTGCTGGCGCAGCCCGACGGTGCGGTCGCCAGCGCGTATCACGTGCTGGCGCGTCGTCTGGTCGCCCAGGTGGCCGAGCTGGAAGCCGCCGGCGAGTCAGCGCCCAGCATCAGTATCACTGACGACTGATTCAGTTGGGCAGGCGGATCTCTTCCACCATGTCCTGCACGGCTTTGGGGGGCGCCGCATAGAAACGGTTGACCGTCAAAGCCACAGCGGTATTGATGAACGTGCCCAGTGTGCCGATACCTTCCGGCGATATGCCGAACCACCAATGGGCGGCATTGCTGGTCTCCGGTGAAATGAATTTGAAATAGATGATGTATGCCGCCGTGAACAGGAAGCCGGCCAGCATGCCGGATATCGCGCCCTGGCGGTTCATGCGCCGGTAGAAGATACCCAGCACAATGGCCGGGAAAAAGGACGCGGCGGCCAGACCAAAGGCAAATGCGACGACCTCGGCAACAAACCCCGGCGGGTTGATGCCAAAATAACCCGCTATCAGAATCGCGACAAAAATCGATAACCTCGCAAACAGGAGCTCCTGCTTTTCGGTAATGCCCGGCATCAGGCTGCGTTTCAGCAGATCATGCGAGACCGCCGTCGATATCACCAGCAACAGGCCTGCCGCCGTCGACAATGCGGCCGCCAGCGCGCCGGCGGCCACCAGTGCCACAACCCAGTTGGGCAGACCGGCGATCTCCGGATTGGCCAATACCATAATGTCCCGGTTGACAGTTAACTCATTGACCTCGGGGTCGCCCGAATACTGGACAACACCGTCAGCATTACGATCGTCAAACTCAATCAGTTGTGTGGTTTCCCAGGTGCCGAACCAGCTCGGCAGCTGCTCATAGGTTGCATTGTTTACCGTATTCAGCAGGTTGGTTTTGGCAAAGGCTGCCACGGCTGGCGCCGTGGTATACAGAATGGCGATGAAAATCAGCGCATACGCTGCCGACTTGCGCGCATCCCGCACGCTGGGCACGGTAAAGAAGCGGATGATGACATGCGGCAGACCGGCGGTGCCGAACATCAGGGCGGCAGTGATAAAAAACACATCCTGGGTCGGGCGCAGGCCTTCGGTATAGGCAGCAAAGCCCAGATCCAGGCTCAGGTTGTCAAGTCGGTCCAGCAAATAGCCACCGCCGTATTCGGGCGTAAGTTCAGAACCAAAGCCCAGTTGCGGGATGGGATTGCCGGTCATCATCAGAGAGATGAAAATCGCCGGCACCAGATAGGCAAAAATAAGCACACAATATTGTGCTACCTGAGTATAGGTGATGCCTTTCATGCCACCCATGACCGCGTAGAAAAACACGATGGTCATGCCAATAATGACGCCGGTGGTGATGTCAACTTCCAGAAAGCGGGAAAAAACGATACCTGCCCCCTGCATCTGGCCGCAAACGTAAACGAAAGAAACCGAGATGGCGCAGAAAATGGCCACTAGGCGTGCACTGTTCGAGTAGTAGCGGTCACCGATAAAGTCAGGCACGGTGAATTTGCCGAACTTGCGCAGATACGGTGCCAGTAACAGTGCCAGCAGCACATAACCGCCGGTCCAGCCCATCAGGTAAAAGGCGCCATCGCGACCGAGAAAGGAAATGAGTCCGGCCATGGAAATAAAAGAGGCCGCTGACATCCAGTCGGCAGCGGTCGCCATGCCATTGGCCAGGGGGTGCACGCCACCGCCGGCAACATAGAAGTCATTGGTAGATGCCGCGCGCGACCAGATGGCAATGCCAATGTACAGGCCGAAGGAAAGCACAACAAAAACATAGGTCCAGATCTGTACACTCATGCCGGATCCTCCGGTGACTGTTTTTGATCCGGTTTGTCGGCTTGCCGGGTTTTGCTGTCGTGGGTGTTTTTGTCCCGTGTGTAACGCGCATCCAGCCGGTCCATCCAGACCAGATACACCAGGATCAGAATGACGAATACATAGATGGAGCCTTGTTGGGCAATCCAGAAGCCCAGCTTGAAGCCTGCGAAGCGAAAATTATCGAGAAAATCAGCGAGCAGGATGCCGCAGACAAATGAAATAAAGAACCAGATGCTCATCAGCACCGTCAGGATCCTGACATTGGCTTTCCAGTATGCTCGGGCGTGTTCATCGCGCATGCCTTACCCTCGGTTTTTATTGATTTTTTTTGATGGTAGCACTAAACATCGGAGGTGCATAGCGGGCGTATCAACTGTCTGCCCGCGTGCTTCACTCCCATGTTGTCTTTAGTCCCTGGGCGGCCAGTGGCGCAACCAGGCGCCCCATGCGCAGCGCCTTTTCGCTGGATGCATTACCATCCAGGCCGCGTTTGTAGACACCCTGCAGAATGGCAGCGAGCCGGAAAAAGCTGAACGCCAGGTAGAACGTCCAGTGTGTCGGTTCGGCAATCCCGCGCGCTTCACAGTAGTGGCGAATGATGGCCGGCTCGTCGGGTATTTTCAAGGCAGCAAGGTCTTCACCCTGCAAGCCTTTCATTTCGCCTGCCCGGGGCAGGCGCAGTGCCATGCAGTAATAGGCCAGGTCCGCCATCGGGTGCCCCAGGGTGGCAAGCTCCCAGTCCAGTATGGCGCGAATCCTGCCTTCGGCCTTGTGAAAAATGACATTGTCCAGCCGGTAATCGCCGTGAATGATGCTGCACTGGCCGTCGTCTTCCGGCTGGTGCTGCTCCAGCCACTGTATCAGTGCATCCATCTGTGGCAATTCAGATGTTGCGGATGCCTGATACTGCTTGGTCCAGCGAGACAACTGGCGGGCATAGTAATTGCCCGGGCGTCCGAAGTCGTGCAGGCCAAGCGCCTGGTAGTCGACAGAGTGCAGCCTGGCCAGAGATTCCACCAGCGCCTGGTAGTAATCCCGGCGCCGGTCAGCGGGCACTTCCGGCAGCGCAGGGTCCCATAGAATATCGCCGTCTTCGTAACTCATCAGATAAAACATGCTGCCAATGACATCGCTGTCTTCGCACAATGCGATCGGCGTGGGCACGGCGACATCGGTATGCTGAAGCGCGCTGATCAAGCGGAACTCTCTGTCCACGGCATGCGCCGAGGCCAGCAACTCACCCGCCGGTTTGCGACGCAGGACATACTTGCAATCGCCCGTGGTCAGCAGGAAGCTCGGATTCGATTGCCCGGCGGCAAACTTGTCCAGTTGAAACTGCCCGGTGTAGCCTGGCAGATGCTTTTGCAGCCACACATGCAGCGATTGTTGGTGTTGTGGATCGAGTGTGTTTGCCTGGGGAGATGTCATAGTGAGGAGGTGCCCGTTATTATTGTGTGGGTCTGGCGATTCGCTGTCAGGTGTAGCTCAAGGCATTAAGGCGGCCCGGTCGTTGCAGGTGAGCTAGTGAGTTGAAGCCTGCCAGCTGGTAACCGCGCTGGTTGTAAAACAGATGATGCACGCCAGTATTGCGGGTTTGCATGTTCAGATTGATCAGGGTGTCGACACCGCACTGGAGCACCTGGCTCAGTGCCATGGCCATGGCGCCGCCGGAGCTGACCGCCAGCACCGTCTCTTCCTGCTCTCGCGCAATCAATTGCTGCAGCGCCTGTTGAACCCGGTCATGGAACTGTTCCCATGTTTCCAGGACGGGCTCGTCGGTGTCCGCGTCTGCCGCATGCAATTCGCCGCGTGACCAGGCGATCATGGCCTTGCGCAGCATCTGAAAAAACTCGCGGCCCCCGTTGTCGGTGCCCGGCAGGGGAATGCCGCTGAAGCGGCAATAGATGGCGGCCAGGCCGTGAAAGTCGAATTCATTAAAGCCGTCATCCACATGCACGGGCAGGGTCTGGCCGATGCCGGCCAGCACGGCCTGTGCGGTCTGCTGTTGACGTGAAAGACTGCCGGTTACAGCCCGGTCGAAATGGATACCCAACTCTCGAAAGTGTTCCCCGAGCCACTGAGCCTGCTGGTAGCCCAACGGCGACAACTGATCGTAATTGGCGGCACCAAAGGAAGCCTGGCCGTGCCGCACAAGGTAAAGCTGACTCATTCGAAAAATTTCCGGTTATTGATTTGTATTATCCACTATTTTAGCTATTATTCATGAAACGAATAGGACATGGAAGAAATCGTCGCTAAAAATTTACCTGTTCTGGCATTGTGCACAAGAATCGTCGCTGCGATGTCACTGGCAAGAGGTAGGCCGTTCTGAAAAAAATCGATCTGAATCTGTTCCTGGTCTTCGATACCATCTACACCGAGCGCAACTTGACACAGGCGGCCAAATCACTGGCGATCACCCAGCCGGCCGTGAGCAATGCGCTGTCGCGACTGCGGCGGGTGTTCAATGACGAGCTGTTTGTGCGCACCTCAAAAGGCATGTTACCGACCCCGGTCGCCGACGGCATTGCGCAAAATGTCTCGGCGGCGTTGGGGCTGCTGAATGCCAGCGTGCTGGAGCGCGAGGAATTCAGCCCGGACTCCGCTGACCGGACCTACCATTTCAGCATGACCGACCTTGCCGAGGCGGTCATTCTGCCCAGGCTGTTTCCATTTTTTGAAATCAACGCGCCGCATCTGGTCTTGCAGAGTTACTACACCAAACGGCATGAACTGGTGCGGCACCTGTCGCGGGGCGAGCTGGATTTCGCCATTGATGTGCCCTTGATCGAGGACACCCAGGTGTCCCATCAGTCCCTGATCAGTGATCATTATGTGTGCGCCATGCGCCCGGGGCATCCGCTTGCCGATCAGGAGCTGACGCTGGAAGCCTATCTGAATCTGCGCCATATCCATGTCTCCAGCCGCCGCAAAGGCCTGGGACAGGTGGACATGGCGCTGCTCAAGCACCACGCCGAGCGTCGCATCCAGTTGCGGGTGCAACACTACCGGGTGGCTGCGGAAGTGGTCAGTGGCACCGATCAGGTGCTGACCGTGCCGAGGTTCCTGGCGTCGCAATACAACCTGACATTGCGGCCGCTGCCGTTTGATGTGCCGCCGCTGGATCTGCATCTCTACTGGCACCGACAGTCCGACAGTGATCCTTCCCATCGCTGGTTGCGGGAAAGCCTGCTGACGTTGTTCAAGTCAGAGTAGGTAGCCGCCGATGTTGATTGCCGCCTCCCTGTTGCTGCGACATCTGCGGTTGTCGCTGGTGGTGGGCCTGTTGGCGGCGGGGACGTTGGCGGGGTGCATGTTACCAGCGACCGGCCTCGGGTCCGAGACGGCTGTGGTGCCGGATCCTTACCGCTGGCTGGAGTCGCCGGCATCCAGTGCGCGGGTGAGCGCCTGGCTGGCGCAACAGGCGCAGAAGACCCACGACTGGCAACAGCAGCAACCGGCATACGCGCAGATGCGCACACAGTTGATCACGGCCTGGGATCACCCCAAATGGATGGTGGCCAGTATTCAGCACGACCACGTCTTTTTTTATCACAATGCCGGACTGGATCAACACTACAGTCTGTACGTGCAGCCCTATACTGATTTTATTGACCACCGGCAACGGCAGCAGCCGCCCGGCGGCAGCGCGCGGCTGCTGATTGACGGTAGTGGATTTACTGAAGACACCCACCCGGGTGCCCTGTCAATCAGCCCTGATGCCAGCTGGCTGGCATACCAGGTTCACCGGCGCACGGCGTCCGGGAGCCAGCAGAGCCTGTGGTATCTTCAGTCATTGCGCGGCGGGGCGGCCAGCCCTCAACTGTTAAGTGCCAGCCATCAGGGCTGGACTCTGCCGGCAGAAGAGCTGGCATGGGACCCGCAAGCAGAGCAGCTGTTTTTTACCGTGTCCGCGCCCACCGGAGCCGACGTCTGGCAGTCACGTATCTACGCTCTCCAGCTTAACGGGGCGCAGTCGGCGCCGATGCAGATTCATGCCCTTGCCAACGAGACCCGCGTCGAGCAAATGTATCTGCTGGACGCGCGTGCCGGGCACGGCGACGGAAACCGGGCAGGCCCGGCGCTGCTGCTGGCAACTGCGTCTGCGGCAGACAGTGATCTGCGCTGGTGTCTGCTCGATGCTGATCCGGTCGCTGCCGCCATGTCAGCTAAGGGCCGGTGCCAGGCGCTGATGACAGATCCCGGCACCGAGCGTTTTATCGGCGTGATCAGCGATATGCCGGCTTTTATTGCTGTGGGCAAGCGGGGAACCGGCGCGGTGACTCTGGCGGGCCCGACGCAGCGGCGTGAGCTGATCGCTGAGCAGGACGCGCCGTTACGGACGGCTCTGGTGGCTGGGCAGACGCTGGTGATGGAGTATCTGATCCACGGCAGCTCGGTCCTGAGATTTGCTGACCTGCAAGGGCGTGCGATCAACGATGACCTGGCACGGTTGCTGCCGGCGCCGGTCAGCGTAGAGGCGATGCGGGCAACGGACGGGGGCGAGCTGCTCATGTCCTACAGCGGCATGCTGACACCACCGCGCAGTGTGCTGGTCAATCTTCAGAACCGCCAACAAACCCTGCTGACGGAAGATCGCCCGGCCCTGACACTGGATGGGCTGCGCGCCAGGCTGGAACGGGTGCCTTCCGGCAACACTCGGGTGCCAGTGTGGATTGCCAGTGCCCGTAGCCCGCATGAATCGCTGCCGGCGCAGATGTTGCTGGAAGTCTATGGGGGATTTGCGGCGCCCATGGATGTGTCGTTTTCGATCAGCCGGCTGGTCTGGGTGGTGAACGGTGGCGGGTGGGCGGTTGCCGGCCCGCGTGGTGGCGGTGACTATGGAGAACAGTGGCATCAGGCTGGTCGAGGGCATAGCCGACACAATAGCCTTGCAGATGTCCTGGCCGTGGGCGACTGGATGCGCAGCCGGCAGCCGGCTGCGCAGGGCGGACTGGCCATCAGCGGGCGCAGTCATGGCGGCCTGCTTGCGGCCGAAGCCGTTCATGGGGCACCGCAGCTGTTTGCGGCGCTGGTGACGGAGGCTGCTGTGCTGGATCTGCTACGCATTGATGCGTTGGGTGGTGCCCGCTTCTGGCGCCAGGAGTATCACGGCGCGACGACGTCTCCCTATCAGAGCGTGCTGGATGACGCCCACATACTGGCGGATCACCCGCCTGCCTTGCTGATAACGCGGGATGAAGATGAGGTCGTGGCACCTGCCCACAGCTTCAAATATGTGCACGCCCTGCAGGTCAAAGCGCCCGACACGGCAGGCGCCGCTTTGCTGACGGTCACACCCGGACAGGCGCACCAGCCCGGCGGTCGCATTGATTTGCTGATTGATGATTATGCGCTGCGCTGGACATTCCTGAACAGTCACCTGACGGCGGAAACCCAGTCGCAGTAAGTAACGTGAATCAGTCGATGCAGGTCTTGATGTAATCCAGCAGTCGCCGGCGTTGAATCTTGGCCGGTTCGCTGCTTTTTTCCTCTTCCAGCTCGGCGTCGGTCGTTGCCACCTGGCTGTAGCGACGCAATAACTGACGCAGCGTCTGACGCTCGGCAGCGGGCCAGGTCTCGACGAATACCTGGATGTCATCGTCACCACCCCTCAGCAGACGCTCGCCCCAGTGTTCGATATCCTGCCCGCGGCGAATTTCCTGACGGTCGGGGGTGCGCAGCTTTTCCAGGGCGGCACGAATGCTTTCGTGATCACTGCCGCGCATGAGTTTGCCGATGAATTGCAGTTGGCGACGTTTGGCTTCATTGCGGTTGGGCAGGCGCTGGTACTCACGCAAGGCTCCCAGCAAAGGCTCGGGTACCTCAATCTGCTCCAGTTGCTTTTTATTGAGGCTGAGCAGGTCTTCGCCCATTTTCTGCAAGTCAGTCATGCGTTTCTTGCGTTGGGTTTTGCTTTCTTCGCCGTCTTCAATGCTGTCTTCATGCCCGGACTGCTCGTCCGGATTCGAGCGGTGTTCTTTCATGTCAGTCGCCTGTGCCTTCATTCGCCTTCTTCAAAGCGGTTATCTACCAATGCCTGAATGGCCTGCAGAGCCTCGGCTTCATCGCTGCCATCGACCACGATGTTGAGCACCGTACCTTTGCTTGCTGCGAGCATCATCAGGGATAAAATGCTTTTGCCATCAACCAGTTTTTCAGCACCAATACGGACATTGCTGCTGAACTGTGACGCGGTGCCGACCAGGCGCGCAGCGGCGCGGGCGTGCAGACCTGCCTTGTTGCAGATGGTGATCGTGGATTCAATCATGGCTGGCGCGAAGCCTCCTTGCGTACGAGTTCCCGGTGCAAGACCTGCAGATTACTGATGCGTCCCGAGAAAGCCTGTTTCAGTTGTTCACATAAATACACAGATCGATGCTGCCCCCCGGTACAGCCGATAGCCACCGTCAGATAGCTGCGGTTGCTGCGCTCTATTCTGGGTATCCATTTTTCCAGAAACTGGTAAATATCCGTGTGCATGGCGATGACGTCATCCTGGGCTGACAGGTACTGCCTGACAGCATCGTCCAGCCCGCTCAGAGGGCGCAGTGCCGGGTCCCAATAGGGGTTTGGCAGACTGCGCGCGTCGAATACAAAGTCGGCATCTACAGGCACGCCGTTTTTGAATCCGAAGGATTCAAACATCAGGGCCAGTGACGAGTCTTTCTTCTCCACGACACGCGCGCGCACTGTCGATCGGAGTTCATGAACCGACATGGTGCTGGTGTCGATAGACAGACCTGCCAGCGCGGCGATGGGTTCGAGCATTTCGCGTTCTTTATTGATCGCCTCACGCAGCCCGATGCGATCGGTGGTCAGGGGGTGCTTGCGCCTGCTTTCGCTGAAGCGCTTGATCAGCGTCGGGCTGTTGGCATCCAGGAAAATGATTTCGGTATCGATTTTCGAGGCCTGTAATTCAACAATGATCTGTGGAACCTTTTTCAGATCATCCGGCAGGTTGCGGGCATCAATGCTGACCGCCACCCGCGGCAAGGCCACTGTTTCGCTGGAAATGCGACTGACAAATGCCGGCAGCAGGCTCGCCGGCAAATTATCGATGCAGTAATAGCCATGATCTTCCAGCATGTTCAGCGCGGTGCTTTTGCCGGAACCAGAGCGGCCGCTTACAATCAGGAGTCTCACAATTACCTGCCTGTCTCAATTGAATCTGGGTGTGTTCGGATGCCTCCGATGTGGGTCATGCCGGAACGTCTGCTCGTGCTGACGATCAGTCTGACGTCTGTTCGCTGAACCGGATGGCGGTCTGGTAAAGCTCGGTACTGTTACTGGCATCGCGCAAGGCCTGGCAGAATGCCTCCTGATGGAAAAGACGTGCCAGTCCGCTCAGCACACGCAAGTGCTCGTCAGTCTCTTCTGCCGGCACAATCAGTACAAACAGCAAGTCGACCTGTTGCGCATCAATGGCGTCAAAATCGATGCCTTCGTCCAGCTTGACCAGGGTGCCGATGATCTGTGTGCATTCCTGCACACGGCAATGCGGGATGGCGATGCCATTGCCGATGCCGGTGCTGCCCAGCTGCTCGCGGGCCAATAAGGCATTGTAGACAGCGTCGGCCGACAGGTTGCTGGTACACGCGGCAATATGCTCGCTGATGGTGGTCAGAAAGCGTTTTTTGCTGACGCCCGGCATGTTGCAGACGGTGCGCTCAGGGCTAAGAATCTTGCTCAGTTGCATCAGGTGTTCCTAATCTTCCGATGGCTGCCATTCTAGAACCTTGGTCTGTCGCTGGCAATGCGCTAAACCAGTCGTTTTCGTTCATTGGAAGGGGGAATGGACAACGACTCGCGGTATTTGGCAATGGTTCGTCGTGCCACATTGATGCCCTGTTCCTCGAGCAATTGGGTGATTTTGCTATCGCTCAGTGGTTTGCGGGGGTTCTCTGCCACCACCAGTTTGCGGATCAGAGCGCGAATGGCCGTTGATGAACACTCGCCGCCACCCGCTGTACTGACATGGCTGGAGAAGAAATACTTGAGTTCGAATATGCCCCGAGGGGTGTGCATATACTTCTGGGTGGTGACCCGTGAAATTGTCGACTCATGCATCTCCACCGCTTCGGCAATGTCGTGCAGCACCAGCGGTTTCATGGCCTCTTCGCCCTGTTCGAGGAAAGCCTGCTGATGTTCTACGATGCGGCTGGCGACTTTGAGCAGGGTTTCGTTGCGGCTCTGCAGGCTCTTCAGAAACCAGCGGGCTTCCTGCAGGTTGTCACGCAGGTAATTATTGTCAGTGCTGTTTTCCGAGCGTTTCACCAGTGCTGCGTAGTCGGCATTGATGCGCAGTTTGGGCGCAGTTTCCGGGTTCAGCTCGACTCGCCAGCGCCCGTTCCGCGGGTTCTTGCTGACAAACACGTCCGGCACAATGTAGGTGGCGGAAGAGGGCGCAATATCAGCGCCGGGACGCGGGTCCAGTTTTTCGATGATGGCGATGGCGTCGCGCAGTTCGGGCTCCTTGAGCCGGGTCAGGCGCATGACCTGAGCGTAGTCGCGATTGCCCAGCAAGGGCAGGTGATCCCTGACCAGTATCCGGGCGTTGCGGACCGCTTCGCTTACCAGGGTGTCGGGTATCTGATTCAGCTGGATTAGCAGGCATTCAGACAGATCGCGGGCGGCGACGCCAACAGGATCAAAATGCTGGATCCGGTGCAGGACGGCGAGCACTTCGTCCTCTTCAATCTCAAGGTGTTCCTGCAGGCCTTCCAGAATGGAGTCCAGACTGGCTGACAACTGGCCATTGGCATCAACCGCATCAATAATGGCCATGGCGATAAGCCGATCGGTATCGGACATGGTGGTCAGGTTCAATTGCCAGAGCAGATGATCCTGTAACGACTCCGAGGCAGCGTCGCGGGACTCAAAGTCATCGTTGTCGGGGGCCGGGCTGCCGCTGGTGTAGCTGTTCTGGTAAATATCGTCCCAGTTGGTATCAACTGTCAGCTGCTCTGGGATGTTGTCTTCCCAATGAGATTCATCGCCGCTGGCTTCGTAGGCGGCATCGGACGACGATTGTTCGGCGAAGGTGTCGCCGGCGACCTCAGCACTGCTGCCGTCCTTGCCACTGTCGGATTGGGAGTTGGACTCGCCACCGTCATTATCGTAACTGGCGTCACTGCTGTCGGCATCGTGGGCTTCATCAACCTCCAGCATGGGGTTGGACTCCAGCGCCTGATGAATTTCCTGTTGAAGGTCCAGCGTGGACAGCTGCAGAAGCCGGATTGCCTGCTGCAGCTGGGGAGTCATGGTCAGCTGCTGACCAAGCTTTAGCTGTAGCGAAATTTTCATGGCATCAGATACATCTTTTGTTGCTCGTGGTCGCGAAATTGTTTGGTGTCTGGCCGCTTGGTCAGCGATTCCTGATGGCGCATCACGTCGGCGGCCAAGCAAGCATCATGCCGATATGCGCTGCGTTTTGCAATATTTTTTGCCGGGTAAAATTGTGCGGCATCACGGCGTGAATGTACGGGCCGACAGACGCCCGATCAGATACGGAATTTTTCACCCAGATAGACATCGCGGACTTTCTGATTGGCCAGAATCTGTTCGGCGCTGCCTTCGGCAATAATGCCGCCCTCACTGACGATATAGGCTTTTTCACAGATATCCAGTGTTTCGCGGACGTTATGGTCGGTCAGCAGAACACCGATGCCTCGCATTTTCAAGTGCTCAATGATCGACTTGATATCGCTGACGGAGATCGGATCGACGCCAGCAAAGGGTTCGTCCAGCAGGATGAAGCGTGGGTCGTTGGCCAGGGCGCGGGCTATCTCGGTGCGCCTGCGTTCGCCGCCGGACAGGCTCATGCCTTTATTTTGCCGTATGTGGGTGATGTGGAACTCCTGCAGCAGGTTCTCCATCTTGTCCCGGCGCTGCGCGGCATCCAGGTCCTTGCGGGTCTGCAGGATAGCCATGATATTGTCTTCAACACTGAGATTGCGAAAAATCGACGAATCCTGAGGCAGATAGCCCACGCCCAGGCGGGCGCGCGAGTAGATCGGCAGGCCGGAAAGTTCGGTGTCGTTGAGCTGTATATTGCCCGCATCAGCCTTGACCAGGCCGACGATCATATAAAAGCAGGTGGTTTTGCCGGCACCGTTGGGGCCCAGCAAGCCGACGATCTGACCGCTGTTGACGCTCAGGGAGACATCACGGACCACTTGCCGCCCCTTGTACGATTTGGCCAGGTGTCTGGCTGACAGAGTATCCATCAGTTGTCGCTGCCATCGGGCGCAGCTGGCGGCTGCTCCGCCGGTGTTGTCGGCGCCAGCAGGCCGCTGCACGGACCCGGCGAATCGGTCGCGCCGGTCTCGATGACATGTTTGATCTGTGTGCACTGGAACGCGGTGCGGCCTCGATTGAAGCTGGCGCTGCCGATGAATTCAACGATTGACAGTACTTCGCCATTGATCGTTTCATTGTAATACACGATCGACTGGCTATGTCCGGTGATGGTATCCACGCTGTCCTCCGCGGCTCGGGAGAAACGCGCCGGGTCACCCTCAACAGTCACCTTGATCAGTTCACCGGTATTGATATCCTGTTCCAGTCGCGCAGTGCTTCCCAGAATTTCAATCAGTCCCTGCCGAAAACGCACGTTGTCGCGCAGGGTAGTGATCCGGCTGGCGCCGGAGGGTTCGATACTGCCTGCGCCATCGGCGAAAAACAGGATGTCATCGTTAATCTCTGGCGTATTGCTGCTGTCAGCCCGGCCTTGCGCTTGAGCCTCAATGGCAGGCGCCGCTGCAGGTTCCGTGTCCCCGGGCTGAGCCGTACCCGGCACCAGCACATCCTGCGCTGACAGCAGGGGGCTGACAAACAGCGCTGTCAGCAGGGTTGCCGCTGGCCACAGGTTGCTTGTGAACTTAGTTGTCAACACGATAATAGCGGCCCTGTATATCAGATAAAAAGGTAATGGTGTCCACGCTGAGGTCGGCATGCATGCCCTGGGATGTCTGCTCCAGGCCATTACCGGTAACCCTGACCCGAGCGTCAGTAAACATGGTTTGTGTGGGTGGTTCTACGGTGAGCCGGTCACTGGTCAGGCGCACATTGTTGTCCCCTTCCGTGCGGTGCAGGATCTGTACCGCGTCGGTCAGGTTCAGTTCCACGATGTCTCCACCGCTGGTGGCCTGAATTCTGCCTGAAGCCGCCGAGATATTCCAGCGTTCCCGGCTGCCCTCGAACATTTGCATGACCGGTTCGGTAAGCACAGTCACCTGGCCCGGGAACAGTCGTTGCTGGCTGGCTGACAAGGTATAGGCCATCTGTCCGGTTTCATCGTAGATGACACTGCGTATACCTCGGCCAAAGCCATCATAGCTGGTTTCGGGGTCAGGCATGGTGTTGACGCCGGCATCCTCGACGGGCGTCACGCCGGTGCGCTCGGTCAGCAGCCAGGCAATAAAAATCGCCGGGATGAGTGCCAGAAGCCATCTGTATCTTATACGTTTCATATCAACTCTGTGGTGAGTGGCAGCAAATCAGGCGACCCGGCAAAACAAGGATGGCCGGGAGCGTCAGGAGAACGCGCGCAGGGCGTCGTCGTACTTGCCCTGCGCGCGAAGCAGAAAATCGGCGACATCCCGCACGGCACCTTCACCGCCCGCGCGCGTTGTGCAGAGGGCTGCGCAATGATGAACGCTGTCATGGGCATTGGGCACGGCAATGGGCAGGCCGACACGTCGCATCACCAGCAGATCCGGCAGGTCGTCACCCACATAGGCAATGTCGGCCAGTGGGCATGGGTGCATGTGCAACAGTTCGTCGAGGGCATTGCCCTTGTCTTCGCGCCCTTGCGCCATCAACGTAATGCCCAGCGCGGCCGCGCGGCGCTCCAGAGCCGCGGATTTGCGTCCGCTGATGATGCCCACCTGAATGCCGTTTTGCTGCAGCAGCTTGATACCCTGACCGTCCAAGGTATTGAAGGCTTTCATGACTTCCCCGTGCTCCCCGTAGAACAGCTGGCCGTTGGTGAGCACGCCATCAACATCCAGTAACAACAGGCGGATGGCTTCAGCGCGTTTCAGTACGTCGTCGGCGGTATCGTAGTATTTCATGGACTGCTGCTCCGGCAGCGATCAGATGACATTGGCTTGTAACAGGTCATGCATGCGAATAATGCCGCTCATGTGTGATGCTTCATCAGTGACCACCAGGGTATACACACGGTTGTCTTCCATCAGTTTGGCCGCCTCGGTTGCCAGTGCTTGAGCCTTGACGGTTTTACTGTTGCGGGACATGACATCCTGCATGCGAGTGGCCAGAATATCGCGACCGGCATCCAGCGCCCGGCGCAGGTCGCCATCGGTAAAGACACCGGTCAGCTCGCCGTTGTCATTGACGACCGTGGTCATGCCCAGACCTTTGCTGCTGATTTCGTACAGTGCATCTTTAAGCAGCGTGTTTTCCTGCACGCGCGGGATGGCATCGCCACCGTGCATGATATCGGCAACCTTGAGCAGCAGGCGACGACCCAGGCGCCCCCCGGGATGGGAAATGGCGAAATCTTCCTGGGTGAAGCCCTTGGCTTCCAGCAATGCCATGGCAATGGCATCACCCAGCACCAGTGCCACTGTCGTGCTGGACGTAGGCGCCTGGCCGAGCGGGCAGGCCTCTTCATCGACGCTGGCATCCAGGTTGACATCTGCGCTGTGTGCCAGCAGGGAGGCGGGGTTGCCGGTCATGGTAATAAACGGCACACCTTTGCGCTTGAACAGCGGCAGGATATTGATCAGCTCTTCAGTGGTGCCGGAATTGGACAGTGCCAGCACCACGTCCCGGTCAGTGATCATGCCCAGGTCTCCGTGACTGGCTTCGGCCGGATGCACGAACATCGCGGGGCTGCCGGTGCTGGACAGTGTGGCGGCGATCTTGCGCGCGATATGACCGGACTTCCCCATGCCGGTGACAACGATACGGCCGTCGCAGGCCAGCATGAGTTCGCAGGCCCGGGCGAAACTGTCATCGATCCGACCGCTGAGCGCAGCAATGGCCTGATGCTCGATGCGAATGGTGCGTAAGGCACTGTTGATCAGCGACTGCCTCTGTTCCATGTTCATTGGTATCCGTCTAACTAATGAATCTGGTAGTACATTATGCCGAACCAGCCCGCATAAAGCAGCAGGAAGGCGATGCCGCTGAGTCTGCCAATTTGCGTACCGCGGCGAATGGCGATAACGCAGAGCGCGGCCAGCAGCAGGGTCATGATCATCATGGCGGTATAGTCGCGGTAAAACAGGTCGGCATTGAAGCTGCCGGCAGCCAACAGGCCGGGGAAGGGCAGAACCACCAGGATATTAAGAATGTTGGAGCCAATGATATTGCCGATGGCCAATTCATGATGACCGCGCAGCGCGCAGGTTACCGTGGCGGCCAACTCCGGCAGGCTGGTGCCCAACGCCACCAGCGTCAGACCGATGATGCCGGAAGACACCCCCAGGGTGTCGGCAATGGAAATGGCGCCATTGACCAGCGCCTCGGCACCAATGATGAGCAAGGTCAGGCCCAGTGCCAGGTAGGCGGCGGCCCGCCATGTGGTCATCTGCTCGGGAAGCTCGGTGTCGTCTTCTTCCAGTCCAGCAGCCTTGCGCGTAAACAGATGGTAGATAAAGTAGGCCACCACACCAATCAGTATCAGGGCGTCAATGGCACCCATGTAGAGGTTGGCCATCAGCAGGCCGCAAATCGCGCTGACCAGCAGCAGGGCCGGCATTTCCTTGCGGGACAGCGACTTGGGTGGTGTGATCGGCTTGATGACGATGGCAACACCCAGTGCGACGCCCAGATTGAAAATATTGGAGCCGATGGCATTGCCGATCGCCAGTTCGGGCTCACCGATCAGCGCTGACGCAGCCGAAGAGAATATCTCCGGCGCAGACGTGCCGAAGGCAACAATGGTCAGGCCAATCACCAGCGGCGAGATGCCCAGGTTGCGCGCCAGGGCCGAGGCGCCAAACACGAATTTGTCGGCGCCCCAGATCAGGCCGGCGAAACCAATGCAGATAATAATGACGTCTAGCAGCATAGTGTCCAATATAAAGTCATGGATGGGGTGGTCGCGGGTCGCTCATTAGACGGATGAATGTCGGGCCTTGCAAGTAGTAATTTATTGGCCGTGTTAATTAAGGTACACTGCAACCGTGTCCCGACTAGTCGGCCGATGTTACCGTTATTCTCAAATAATTGCATCTGCCGTCAATAGCGGCCTGCCATGGCGGCTTAGCCTCGCCAGGTCTGATTGGAGTTGTCACTATATGAAATTGTTTACGAAATTGATTGCCTTGGGTTTTGCCCTGATGTTCGTGCCATCAATGGCAGTGCAGGCGCAGGCGCCGGCGCTGTCGGCCGTTGAGGCGGCGGAGCAATCCGTTACCCAGTTGCTCAGGCGCGTTGAGGAATTGCGACCCTATTTTGAGTCCGATAAGGACCGCTATTACGCGGGTATTGAGGAAGAGGTTGGCAAATTTGTCGATTTTACCCAGGTTGCTACCGGGGTCATGGCGCGCTTTTCCGAAGATGCCACGGACGCACAGATCGAGGCGTTCGGAGAGAAGCTGCGAGCGACATTGACCCGGTTCTACGGTTCGGCGCTGGTCGAGTATGGTGGTCAGGAACTCAACTACATGCCACCCCAGAATCCGCCCGAGGATCCCGAGGCGCCTACCAATGTCCGGATGCAGATAGTCTCGGACGGTACACGTATCGAATTGCAGTATGCCATGTTCCTGAATGACAGCAGGGAATGGAAGCTGCGCAACCTTTATGTCGGTGGCATCAACCTGCGCCGCCAGTACCATACCCAGTTTGCCGCGCTGATGGCCCGGCACAACAATGATATAGATGCTGTCATCGAAGCCTGGCAATGAGCTGCGGTTGTGGTGACAGCCGTAGACGCTGACCGGTGGAGAAAGATTGATGACTGACGTAAATGTTGATGCCCGTGCCCTTGAGGACATGCTGCAGTCCGGTTTCCCGGGCTGCCAGGTGCGGGTTGAGGGCGGTGGTGGCAAGTATCAGGTCGCCATGGTGGGAGAGGCGTTTGCCGGCCTGAATGCGGTCAAACGGCAGCAGTTGGTTTACCAGCACCTGAATGCGCACATCCGTACCGGGGCCGTGCATGCGGTGACCATGCACTTGCAGACACCAGAGGAATCGGCAACGGCCTGATCCTGCCTTGTTACCCCCGCCCATCTCAGTACCAGGATAATTCATGGACAAGCTTTTAATTCAGGGTGGCGCCAGCCTGAACGGAGAAATTCGTGCCGCCGGCGCCAAGAATTCGGCATTGCCGATTCTGGCAGCCACGCTGTTGACGCGAGAGACCATGCAGATATGTAATCTGCCGCATCTCTACGATATTACCACCATGCTGGAGTTGCTGGGCTGTATGGGGGCCGAGTCTGTGGTAGATGCCAGGCTCAATGTCGACATAAGTGCTGCGTCCATCCACCACTGCAATGCGCCTTACGATCTGGTGAAAACCATGCGCGCTTCGATACTGGTGCTGGGGCCATTGCTGGCGCATTTTGGCAAAGCTGAAGTGGCGCTGCCCGGTGGCTGTGCGATCGGTAGCCGTCCTGTGAACCTGCATATTACCGCCTTGCAGAAAATGGGTGCCAACATTGTTGTGGACGACGGCTACATCAAGGCGTCGGTGGACGGCCGCCTGAAGGGCTGCCATATCTTCATGGATATGTGCACGGTCACCGGCACTGAAAACGTATTGATGGCGGCAACGCTGGCTGACGGTCAGACGGTCATTGAAAATGCAGCTCGCGAACCGGAAGTGGTGGATCTGGCAGATTGTCTGATCGCCATGGGTGCGGATATTCGCGGTCAGGGGACGGATACTATCGTCATCAACGGCAAAGCCAAACTGCACGGGTGCAGCTATTCGGTCATGCCTGACCGTATCGAAACCGGCACCTATCTGATTGCGGCCGCCGCGACGCGCGGCAAAATAATGATCAAGGACACCCGGCCTGACACACTCGAGGCAGTGCTGAGTAAGCTGGAAGAGGCCGGCGCCGACATCCGGGTAGGCGATGACTGGATCGAACTGGATATGCATGGCCGCCGCCCGAAGGCAGTGTCACTGCGCACCGCGCCCTACCCGGCGTTTCCGACTGACATGCAGGCGCAGTTTACCGCCATGAACGCGATTGCCAGCGGGACCGGGTCGATCACCGAGACGGTGTTCGAGAATCGTTTCATGCATGTCCATGAAATGAACCGTATGGGCGCGTCCATGCAGGTGCAGGGGAATACAGTCATCGTTAACGGCGTGCCCAGACTAAAGGGTGCGCCGGTCATGGCCACAGACTTGCGGGCATCGGCCAGCCTGGTGATCGCCGGACTGGTCAGTGACAATGAAACACTGATCGATCGCATTTACCATATCGACCGTGGTTACGAATGTATCGAAGAAAAAATGCAGTCGCTGGGCGCAATAATCCGTCGCGTGCCATCCTGAGACAGTCGGACAGGGAACAGATCATGGTGGAAACAACAAATCAGCCTCTGGTCATGGCGTTAACCAAAGGCCGTATACTGGACGAGGTGATGCCGTTGCTGGAGCAGGCAGGTATTCGCTTGCTGGAAGACTACAGCAAAAGTCGTAAACTTATATTTGATACCAATATGGCCGGTCTGCGTATCATGATTGTGCGTGGCTCGGACGTACCCACCTATGTTGAGTTCGGCAGTGCGGATCTCGGTGTGGTCGGCAAGGATTTGCTGATGGAGTACGGCGAGGGTGCCTTTTACGAGCCACTGGACCTGGGCATTGCCAGATGTCGCCTGATGACCGCAGCACCCGTGGGCGCCCCTGTGCCCCAGGGACGGGTCCGGGTGGCCAGCAAGTTCGTCAATATCGCCCGGCGCTACTTTGCCGGACAGGGGCTGCAAACCGATATCATCAAGTTAAATGGCGCACTGGAGCTCGCGCCGTCCATGGGATTGGCTGACTGGATAGTGGACATTGTAGACAGTGGCAATACCCTGAGGGCCAATGGCCTGGAACCACTGGAGCTGATTGCCGATATCAGTTCAAGGATTATCGTCAACAAGGCTGCCATGAAAATCAAGCACAAAGAACTCAGCGGCCTGCTGACCAGCATTGAGCAGATCGTTAACACCAGACAGGCGTAAAAAAGCTGCCGTTTTGAATGCTGTCAACAGACGCGACCGTCACGAGGCTGACAATGGCTGAACAGGTAAATATCAGAAGACTGAGCACAGAACAGGCAGATTTTGCAGCGGCGCTGGAGACGTTGCTGGATCGCCGCATGATCGAGGATCCGCAAACCAGCAAGGTTGTTGCGGACATACTGCATGACGTGCGCACCCGCGGAGATCAGGCGCTGGTGGAATACAGCCGCCGTTTCGATCGTTTCGCGGGCAGCGCAGTGACTGAACTGGAAGTGAGCAAGTCGCAAATGCAGGCGTCACTGGACAGTCTCGAGCCGTCCCTGGCGGCGGCCTTGCACACAGCCGCCGACAGGATTCGTCGGTATCACGAGCGGCAGATTCAACCGTCGTGGCAGTATGAAGAGGACGATGGTTCCGTATACGGCCAGGTCGTGGTCGCCCTGGAGCGAGTCGGTATTTATGTGCCGGGTGGCAAAGCCAATTACCCCTCATCCGTACTGATGAATGCAATCCCGGCCAAGGTGGCGGGGGTCGACGACGTTATCGCCGTGGTGCCGACGCCATATGGCGCAGATGCCGGCGGTGCGGGACGACTCATTTTCGCCGCGGCAGCGGTGGCAGGCGTAGACCGGCTGTTTACCATTGGCGGTGCGCAGGCCATTGCGGCGCTGGCGTTTGGCACCGAAACGATTCCGCGCGTGGACAAGATCACGGGTCCGGGCAACGTCTATGTGACCGCTGCCAAGAAGCAGGTTTTTGGTGAAGTGGGTATCGACATGATCGCCGGGCCGTCGGAGCTGACGGTGGTCTGTGATGGCAAAACCGATCCCGACTGGATAGCCATGGACCTGTTCTCGCAGGCGGAACATGATGAGCAGGCTCAGTCCATTCTGATCAGCACCGACAAGGCGTTTCTGGACAGCGTGTCCGCCAGTATTGCGCGACTGCTGCCGACCATGGAGCGCAGGGATATCATCGCCACGTCGATGCAGAACCGGGGTGCGCTGATCTACGCACCGGACCTCGAGGCTGCGATGAAGATCTGTAATCAGATTGCACCGGAACATCTGGAGTTGTCTGTGGATGAGCCCGAACTGTGGCTGAAAGAAGTACGGCATGCGGGGGCCATATTCATGGGGCGTCATACCCCTGAAGCGCTGGGTGATTATTGCGCCGGGCCGTGCCACGTGTTGCCGACATCGGGCACTGCACGTTTCTTTTCGCCACTGGGGGTTTATGACTTTCAGAAACGCAGCTCGATCATCAATTGCTCACCGGCCGGCGCGGCGCGTCTGGCGCCGGTGGCAGAGAAGCTGGCCCAAAATGAACACCTGCAGGCGCACGCGCTGTCAGCGGCCTGGCGGATTCCCGGGCGCCAATAGCGTCAGTCCAGCCCGTTTTCCGGTATGGCGGCATTGTCATTGATCCGGGTACGGTACTGCGCTGTGCCGCTGCCCAGAGTGACGTTGATGGTCTGGTATTCCCCGGCACGAAAAATGGTGAGTTCCACCGTTTGTCCAGGCGCCTTTCTGTTGATCTGCTCAATGGCGCCGATAACGCTGCTGATAGCACTTCCGTCTATGGCTACCATGACATCGCCCGCGCGAATCCCGGCCTCCTCGGCCGGGCTCAGCTCCGTTACCTGCTCAATCAGCAGGCCCTCAATGTCGGTCGTACCGAAAAATGTGCGACTTGTCTCTTCCGTCAGCAGCTCGCCGGTTATGACGCCCAGATAACCCGGGGTGACGACGCCGTGCTGAATCAGTTGCTCGACGATGATCATGGCTTTGTTGACAGGCACCGCGAAACCGATGCCATCCGAACCACCCGATTCCGAGTAGATGAATGAATTGATGCCAATCAGCGATCCGCTGGTGTCGATCAAGGCCCCGCCGGAGTTACCGTAGTTCATGGCGGCATCCGTCTGGATGTACTGCACGATCGGCAGGCCGTCGCGAGGAATGCCGAGGGCGCTGACGATACCCAGGGAAACCGATTTCTGGTTCATCAGATCGCGTCGCGGATAACCGATGGTCAGCACCGAATCGCCGACACGAATGCCATCCGAGGAGCCGATGGGAACGGCCGGCGGCAGGATGGCGCTGTCCACTTTAAGCAGGGCCAGATCTGTGCTGGTATCGGAGCCGATCAGCTGAGCCCTGGCATTCACGTTGTTGCCCTGGGTATCGGTAAAGTGTACCTCGATATCTTCCGCGCCCTCGATGACATGCAGGGCGGTAAGGATATGGCCTTCCTCACTGACGGCGACGCCTGAGCCCAGGCTGTCCCACAAGCGCTCGGAAGGAATGGTTTGCAGCAATTCACGAAATGCCGCTGGCAGCTCGTCTGCCGGTGGCAGTTCAATTTGCTCGCGAATGGTGGAGTGAATACTGACCACTGACTGCGCTGCGCGTTCGACGGCGTCAGCGTAGGAGGGCAGGGAGGTGGCAACCGGATTCACGGAGGCAGTGTCAGTTGATCGTACGAGGCGGGTATCGGGCAAGTCGGTGATGCGTTGCGACAGATCTTGCAGTTGTTGATACTGGAGCAACACCACTGCGAGGAGGACGCCGGTCATCACCGGCCAGCTTATAAACTGCAGAAATTTCTTCATAAGACCGCTGTCGTGCTTGTGAATTGCTATAATCACCGACTTCTTTGATACTCGCAGATGACGGACGCGTATGCATTATGCGAACAAATCCTGCCTATGTGAAGGTAAATCGGAATGACAGTCAGTTTAGATGAGTTGATGGCCAGCCTGACCCGCGAGCTGAAGCCGGAGCAGTTCAAGGATTACTGTCCGAATGGCTTGCAGGTTGAGGGACGGGCGCAGGTCAGCCGGCTGGTAACCGGCGTCACCGCATGCCAGGCGTTGATTGACGCGGCGATTGACTGTCACGCTGATGCCATTCTGGTGCATCATGGTTATTTCTGGCGAGGTGAGGATGCGGCGTTAACCGGCATCAAACAGCGGCGCATAAAAACGCTGATGGCGCATGATATCAGCCTGATTGCCTATCATCTGCCGCTGGATGCACATCCGGAACTGGGCAACAATGCGCAACTCGCGCACATACTGGGTCTGACCCCCAGCGCAGCGCTTAGCCGACAGAACAATCACGACATGGGCCTGGTCGCGCAATTGCCGGCGCCGGTCTCAGGAGCCGAATTTGCTGCGCTGCTGGCTGAACGCCTGCAGCGTGAACCCCTGCACATAGCCGGTTCAGCCGCCGATATCAGCATGGTGGCCTGGTGTACGGGCGCAGCGCAGGGTTATATCGGGCAGGCGGTTGCAGCTGGCGCCGACGCCTACATTTCGGGCGAAATATCCGAGCCGACGGTGCATAGCGCTCGCGAACATGGCATTCACTATTTTTCTGCCGGGCATCACGCCACGGAGCGCTACGGGGTGCAGGCGCTGGGCCGGCTGCTGGCCCAGCGCTTTGATCTGCAGCATCAGTTTATCGATATTGATAACCCGGTTTAGCTTCGCTTTTTATTGCGCTTTCTCGCTTTTTATTGCGCTTTCTCGCTTTAGCTTCGCTTTATCACACCTTTGTCCTGCATCAGGGCAATGACCTGGTCCAGGCAGTCTTCGACTGTCAGGCTCTCGGTATCCAGCTCCAGGTCCACTTTGTCGGGGGGCGCATAGGGGAAGGATATGCCCGGAATGTCTGCCGAACCGGTGGTTTCCGCAGCGGCATAAATGCCACTGGGGTCGCGCTGCTGACACACGTCAATGGGCGGGTTCAGATAAACGATATGGCAGTTGTCCTTGCCAATCACACTGACGGCATGTTCGCGTGAATCCGGGTTGGGCGCGACGAACGCGGCGCAGCAGATCATCCCCGAGTCATTCAGGAAGCGCGCAATATGCGCACTGCGCCGCAGGTTCTCCGCGCGGCCCTGGGCATCGTGGGGCAGGTCTTTGCTGATGCCCAGGCGCATGGCCTTGCCGTCCAGTACGGTGCTTACCCGGCCCATGTCAAACAGGCGTCGTTCCAGGCCGTGCGCCAACGTGGACTTGCCTGCGCCGGAGACACCAATGAACATGATGGTGGCGGGTTTCTGGCCATAACGTGCAGCACGTTCTTCGCGCGTGACGTGCGTGGCACTGCTGCGTGCCTTGCGGCGACGGGCGGCAGCGCTTTCCAGATTGATCATGCCCGCACCCACAGTGACGTTGGTCAGACGGTCAATCACGATAAACGCGCCGGTGCTGCGGTTCTTTTCATAGCTGTCGATACAGACGGGCTGATCCACGCTGATTTCGCACAGACCGATTTCATTGAGATCCAGTCCCGGTGCCGGCTTTTCCTCAAGGCTGTTGACGTCAATCTGGTGCTTCAGGGCATTGACGCGACCACTGACGGTTTTGCTGCCCAGCTTGAAATCGTAGAGCTTGCCCGGCAGCATGGCGGCGTCGGTCATCCACACCACGATGGCGTCGAAATCTTCGGTGATGGTGGGCAGGTTGTCCCGGTGGACTATCATGTCGCCGCGACTGACATCCACTTCATCTTCCAGCGTCAGGGTGATGGCCATTTCCGCGTGCGCGAGCTCAAGCTCCTCATCCATCGTGACAATGGACTTGATGCGACTCTTTTTGCGCGATGGCATTACCATGATCTCGTCGCCCTTGCGCACCACGCCGGATGCGACAGTGCCGCAAAACCCGCGGAAGTTCAGGTTGGGACGATTGACGTACTGCACCGGATAGCGGAAGTCGTCGTAGTTGCGGTCTTCAGCGATCTGCACATGCTCAAGCAGAGACATCAGTGTCGGCCCGTCATACCAGGGCATGCGTTCGCTGGGGTTGACGACATTGTCGCCATCAAGCGCGGACATCGGAATAAAATGGAACTCGGCATCGCGCAACTTTTCGCTGAATTTCAGATAGTCTGCCTTGATGCGGGCAAAGACCTCTTCGCTGTAGTCCATCAGGTCCATCTTGTTGATGGCCACCACAATATGCCTGATGCCCAGCAGGGAGGTGATAAAGCTGTGGCGGCGGGTCTGCACCTGCACACCGTGGCGGGCATCGATGAGGATGATCGCCAGATCGCAGGTTGAGGCGCCAGTGGCCATGTTGCGAGTGTACTGTTCATGGCCGGGTGTGTCGGCAATGATGAATTTGCGTTTAGATGTGGAAAAATAGCGATAAGCCACATCAATGGTGATGCCCTGTTCGCGCTCCGCCTGCAGGCCGTCCACCAGCAGGGCCAGGTCAACTTTGCCGCCAGTGGTGCCGGACTTGACGCTGTCCGCGGTAATGGCGGCCAGCTGATCTTCATAGATCATCTTGGAGTCGTGCAGCAGGCGGCCGATCAGGGTGCTCTTGCCATCATCAACGCTGCCGCAGGTCAGCAGGCGCAGCATCTCCTTGCGTTCGTGTTGTGCCAGATAGGCAGTTATGTCGGTGCTGATAAGCTCTGATTGGTGCGACATGTCAGAAGTATCCTTTGCGTTTCTTTTCTTCCATGGACCCAGCCTGATCGGAGTCGATCAATCGTCCCTGGCGTTCCGAACTGGTGGTCAACAGCATTTCCTGAATAATGTCCGGCAGCGTGGTTGCTGAAGACTCCACGGCCCCGGTCAGCGGGTAGCAGCCCAGTGTGCGGAAACGCACCATCTTGTGCCCGATCTTTTTGTCAGCCGGGATGGGCATGCGGTCGTCGTCAACCATGATGTCGATGCCATCCATATTGACGACGGGACGCTCCCTGGCAAAATACAGTGGCGATATGTCGATATTGTTCAGGTAGATATATTGCCAGATATCGAGTTCTGTCCAGTTCGACAATGGAAATACGCGAATGCTTTCGCCACGATTGACCTTGCCGTTGTAGATGTTCCATAACTCGGGGCGCTGGTTCTTGGGGTCCCAGCGATGGTTTTTGTCGCGGAATGAAAACACCCGCTCCTTGGCGCGTGATTTTTCTTCATCACGACGGCCACCACCGAATGCCGCATCAAATTTGTGTTTGTCCAGCGCCTGTCGCAAGGCCTGGGTTTTCATCACGTCAGTGTGTTTTTCACTGCCGTGGGTGAAAGGGCCTATGCCGGCGTCAACGCCCTCCTGGTTGATATGGACAATCAGATCGAGCCCCAGCTTCTCCATCTGGGCATCACGGAACTCGATCATTTCGCGAAACTTCCAGGTGGTATCAATGTGCATCAGGGGGAAGGGCAGGCGGCCGGGATAAAAAGCTTTCAGGGCCAGGTGCAGCATCACCGAAGAATCCTTGCCGATGGAGTACAGCATCACTGGGTTGCTGAACTCGGCTGCGACTTCGCGAATAATGTGTATGCTTTCCGCTTCCAGTTGTTTCAGGTGTGTCAGGTTGTAATCTGCCATGATGATTGTGTACCGGGTACTGCAGCGCTGCCGTGACAACGGCGCTGCGATGGATCAAAAGGTTCGGGAGTCGATCAGTCTTCGTTGACGGTCTGCCGGGTGTCTTTGTGCTTGTCCGCGCCCGGTTCCGGGCTATTGACCTTGCCCGCACCGCCGTCAGCTTTCAGACCAAAATTCTCTGCCAGCGCGCCGGACTGGCCAGGGGCCTTCTTGGGCGCATAGTCCTTCGGCGGCTCCAGTGCGTCATCATCGACATGGTAGAAGACTGATTGCTCGGCAGCAGGCAGCAGTTTACTGGCGACATCTTCGCTACAAAGATCCTGGGCGCCACCGGCCAGATGCTGGTATACGTCACGATAGCTCTCGGTCATCTGCTGCACCAGTTCCGCCGTGGTATTGAAGTGCTCGCTGACATTGTCGCGATACTGGGCGTGATGGCGCTGCAACTCCTGCACCCGTGCTTCGAGTTCAGAGACTTTGGCAGGGCTGCTGCCGTTGATTCGCTTGGCAATAAGCAACCCCGCCACCAGGCCGACGGCCAGGCAAACGATACCGGTTAACCACAACATATTAAAACTCTTCCTTCGCTTGAGTAGGCGCAAGTATAACGCGAAACAGGCCCGGGGCCCTGCGGGTATTCTAGCATGATGTCCGCCCGGTATTGAACGGCGGCAAGTCCAAAGGGTGTGCAGAGGATATTCCCTGTTCCCTCTATCCCCTTTACAGGTCTAGAATGCGGGGCTTTGAATCAGTGCCGGGTTTTTGACCATGACACCATTACAGCGCTACCAGGATGATCTGGCTCGTGGCGTGTTGCTGCCCGATGAGGCGCAGGCGCGGGCGATTGTGCATGCTCAGCGTGTTTACGATGATGTGCTGGCAGCGGCGCGGCGCGGCCAGAAGGATACCTTGCTGGGCCGGTTGCGGTCGTGGTCGGCCAGGGCAGGCTTGCCGGGTGCCGCGCCGTCGGGGTCGGTAAAAGGCATCTATTTTTATGGCGGTGTCGGGCGCGGCAAGACCTATATCATGGATACGCTCTACGAGTGCCTGCCGCTGCAAGCCAAGCAGCGCACGCATTTTCACCGTTTTATGCAAATGGTGCATGGTCGCCTGACGGCCTTAAAAGGTCAAAAGAATCCACTTGAGCGGGTAGCCGCTGACCTCGCTGATGGTGCCCGGGTGCTGTGTTTTGATGAATTCTTCGTCTCTGATATTGGTGATGCCATGATTCTGGGGCGTCTGCTGGAGCATCTGTTGGAGGCCGGTGTTGTGCTGGTCGCCACGTCCAATATCCATCCTGATGGCCTGTACGCCAATGGGCTGCAGCGTGAGCGGTTTCTGCCCGCGATTGCCCTGCTGCACCAGCATACCGACATCGTGGAGCTGGATGGCGGTGTGGATTACCGGCTGCGCGCCCTGAAACAGGCCTGCCTGTATTTCTCGCCGCTGGGCGATGACGCCGAGCAGGCGCTGGCAGCCGCCTTTGAGCAACTGGCCCCTGAGCACGCCGATTCCCAGCAGGGCGGGGAGATCGGTATCCTGGGGCGGTCGCTACCCGTCAGGCGGGTGGCTGATGATGTGGTCTGGTTTGATTTTGCGGATTTGTGTGATGGCGCCCGCAGTGCTTACGACTATATAGAGCTGGCCAAGGTTTACCATGCCGTGGTGCTGGGTGATGTGCCGCAAATGGGCGTGGCACAGGATGATGTGGCTCGCCGATTTGTCAGTCTGGTCGATGAGCTGTATGATCGCCATGTGAAATTGATTTTGTCCGCCGCTGTACCTCTCCCTGATCTGTATGTCGGCGAGGGTCTGGCGTTTGTGTTTGAGCGCACCCGCAGTCGACTGCTGGAGATGCAGTCAGAAGAATATCTGGCCCGCGAACACCGCCCGTGATCAATTTAATCGTTTCTATCCATAAAATGCTTGAATAATGACAGGCCCTTCGGTAGTATTCGCGCTCCCTGAAGATAATGCCCGTTCGGTGACGTTACATGAAGACTTTTAGTGCAAAACCACAGAATGTAGAACATAACTGGCTGCTCGTTGATGCAGAAGGCCAAACGCTTGGGCGTATGGCGACTGAAATCGCAAGCCGTCTGCGTGGAAAACACAAACCTGAGTACACGCCTCACGTGGATACCGGTGACTTTATTGTTGTGGTAAATGCTGAGAAGGTCCGGGTAACCGGCAAGAAAGCAAAAGACAAAATGTATTACAGCCACTCGGGATACCCGGGCGGTCTGAAAACGTTCAGCTTTGAAAAACTGATCGACCGCTCTCCCGAGCGTGTGCTCAAACTGGCTGTGAAGGGCATGTTGCCTCGCACGCCACTGGGCCGAGCGATGTTCAAGAAGCTCAAGGTTTATGCTGGTACTGAGCATCCTCACGCGGCCCAACAGCCGCAGGCACTGCAACTGTAAGAATTTACAAAGGATTTACGAGGCTCACTGAATTCCTATGTCAACGACTCAATACTACGGCACTGGCCGACGTAAAACAGCGACTGCTCGCGTGTTCATCACCAAGGGCAGTGGCAATATCACGGTCAACCAGCGCACGCTCGACGGCTTCTTTGGCCGTGAAGTTGCCCGCATGATTGTTCAGCAGCCGCTTGAGCTGCTGGAGATGTCCGGCAAGTTCGATATCAAGGTCACAGTTAAAGGCGGTGGAAGTTTTGGTCAGGCAGGCGCGATTCGCCACGGTCTGACCCGTGCCCTGATCGCTTATGACGAAGAGCTCCGCTCACCGCTGCGCAAGGCTGGCTTTGTGACGCGTGATGCCCGTGAGGTCGAGCGTAAGAAAGTCGGTCTGCGTAAAGCGCGCAAGCGTCCTCAGTACTCCAAGCGTTGATGGCTCCGGGATTGTCCCGGCCTTATCAGCTCTTGATTCGCAGAAAAAGCGCTGTTGCCGACTGGCAGGCGCTTTTTTTGTTTTTGATTAAAAAATAAATTCTTTTCTGATTCAACCGCTTAAGTGCAATTGCCATGATAGCGTGCTTGAAAAAAATCGAAAAATTGACTACCATTCCGCCCGTTTGCCGGTTTGCGCCTTACAGCCAGTACCACGTTTGTCAGACAGCAGGGACTGACGCTGTCAATCCGGAGCCGTTCTCGGAATCCGGAGTCAAAGGGCCAGCATAATAATAAGCGCAGCAACGCAGCATTAGCAGATTTTCGCCCAGCTCCGGTCTGGTATCAGGGCAGGCACTACTCTTTTTTTGAAGACGACAAAGCTCAGGAGAATACACGGTGAGTGAAGACGGTACTGATTCTGGCCGCAGACGGTTTTTATTGGGGTCAACCTCGGTCGTAGGGGCAGCCGGTGTCGTAGGGGCTGTTGTCCCCTTCGTCGGTTCCTGGAATCCCAGCGCGAAAGCGCGTGCAGCGGGAGCGCCGGTTAGGGTTGACATCAGTCGCATCGAAGAGGGCTCCATTCTGGGCCCGATTCCCGCGTGGCGCGGACGACCTATATTTGTCGTGCGTCGCACCCAGGAGGCACTGAATGCCCTGGAGACGCTGGACTCCCAACTCCAGGATCCGAATTCGGAGCAGCCGGAGCAGCCGGAGTACGCTGGCAATCTGTACCGTTCGCGCAGCCCTGAGGTGCTGGTGCTGATCGGTTTGTGCCCACACCTGTTCTGTTCTCCCACGCCACGCCTGGCAATCAGGCCTGAACCGTTCGAGCAAGACTGGAAGGGTGGCTTCTACTGCCCGTGTCACGGCTCCAAATTCGACCTCGCGGGTCGGGTGTACGTCGGATCGCCGGCGTCGCGTAATATGGAAGTGCCGCCCCATTATTTTGAATCTGACAATATCCTGGTGATTGGTGAAGACGGGGTGAGCGCATAATGAGCGATACTAAAAAACAAGGCTTTATCGTATCTGCCCTGGCAGGTTTACGAGACTGGACTGACGAGCGCTTGCCCATCGTCAATGCTTGGGAAAAGCATATGAGCAAGTACTATGCTCCCAAGAACTTCAACTTCTGGTACTTCTTTGGTGTGTTGTCACTGCTGGTTCTGGTGATCCAGCTGGTGTCGGGCATCTTCCTCACCATGCACTACACCAACAGCGCTGAGGGGGCTTTTGCTTCCGTTGAATACATCATGCGCGATGTCGAGTTTGGCTGGCTGTTGCGATACATCCATTCCACCGGTGCGTCCGCCTTTTTCGTGGTGGTTTACCTGCACATGTTCCGGGGGCTGATGTACGGTTCGTACAAAAAGCCACGTGAGCTGATCTGGGTGTTTGGCATGGCCATCTACCTGGTGCTGATGATGGAAGGTTTCATGGGTTATGTATTGCCCTGGGGCCAGATGTCTTACTGGGGTGCGAACGTTATCGTATCGCTGGTGGGTGCCATTCCTGTGATTGGTGAAGACCTGCTGATCTGGGTGCGCGGCGACTTCCTGATCTCGGGCGCCACGCTGAACCGCTTCTTCGCGCTGCATGTGGTGGCATTGCCCATCATTCTGATCGGTCTGGTGGTATTGCACCTGCTGGCGCTGCACGAAGTCGGCTCCAATAACCCTGATGGCATCGACATCAAGAAAAACAAGGGGCCTGACGGCATCCCGGTTGATGGCGTGCCGTTCCATCCGTTCTACACAGTGCACGACCTGGTGGGTATTACTGTCTTCCTGTTTGTGTTCTGTTTCGTGATTTTCTTTGCGCCGGAAATGGGCGGCTACTTCCTTGAGCCACCAAATTTCCAGGAAGCCAACCCGCTGGTCACGCCTGAACACGTGCCGCCTGTCTGGTACTTCACACCGTTCTACTCCATGCTGCGTGCGGTAACCGTTCCTCTGTTCGGTATTGACGCAAAATTTTGGGGCATGATCGTGATGTTTGGCGCAATCGCAATCCTGTTCGTGCTGCCATGGCTGGATCGCAGTCAGGTTCGCTCTATGCGTTATAAGGGTTGGTACAGCCGTATAGCGCTGCTGATCTTTATCGCCAGCTTCCTGATCCTTGGTTACCTTGGCACGCTGGGTACCAGCGCGCCACGCATAGCGTTGGCACAGTTCTGTACGGTATTGTACTTCCTGTTCTTCTTCCTGATGCCCTGGTATACAAAGAAAGAACAGACCTTCACAGAGCCAGAGCGCGTGACCGGTCGCTGGATAAGCAATAAGCAGCTCGCGATCACGCTGGCACTGCTGGCGGCACTGGTGTTCCTGCCGTTGAAAGCGGTAGGTGCCGAGGTGACGATAGATCTTGAGCCGGTAGATATGGATCTGCGCGACGAGGCGTCACTGCAGCGCGGTTTCACGTCCTACATGAACTACTGTCACTCATGCCACTCGTTGCAGTACGCGCGTTATCAGCGTACTGCCGATGACCTGGGCATCCCCACCGACCTGGTGATGGAGCACGTAGTGTTTGGTGATGCAGCCATCGGTGATCTGATGGAAAACAACATGGACGCAGAGGACAGTAACAACTGGTTTGGTAAAACACCACCTGACCTGACGCTGGCCGGCCGTCTGCACAGCCCGGCGTGGCTCTATGGTTATCTGCGCTCGTTCTACACCGACACCAGTCGGGTATGGGGCGTGAACAACACCGTGTTTCCCAATGTCGGCATGCCCAACGTTCTTTACGAGCTGCAGGGCGACGTCGTGTGCAGCAACAATGCTGAAGCGCCGGAAGACTGTGAGCTCAGCCATGTTGCGGGTACCGGCGAACTGACACCCGAAGAGTTTGATACATTCATCTATGACATGGTCAATTTCCTCTATTACGTTGGTGAACCCGTGCGCCTCAAGCGGCAGGAAATAGGGGTTTATGTACTGGGCTTTCTGGCCATACTGTTTGTCTTGGTGACGTTGCTCAACCGTGAATACTGGCGGCGTATCCATTAAGGAGCGCCGTTCAGTGACAAGCGCATGATGTAGCGGTCAGGCCAATTCGTTTTTTTGAGGTAAGGTTTATGGGTGTTGTAGCAAAACGCTCTTCCATGACGTTCTATTCCGATGGCAGTTCTCAGTACAGCCATCGGGTACGGATAGTGCTGGCCGAGAAAGGCGTCACCGTTGAAACTGTCAATGTTGACCCGGCGAACACACCAGAAGATCTGGCTTCGTTGAATCCCTATAACAGTCTGCCCACGCTCGTGGATCGTGATCTGGTACTTTATGAGGCCAATATCATGATGGAATATCTCGACGAGAGATTCCCGCATCCGCCCCTGTTTCCGGTTTACCCGGTGGCAAGGGCGCAGAGCCGCCTGTGGATGTATCGTATCCAGCGTGACTGGTGTCAGGTCGTTGATGACCTGACAGCAGGCAAGGGCACCGCTGCGCAACAGGAAAAGATGAAAAAGGAGTTGCGAGAGAGTCTGATCTCCATTGCACCTATTTTTTCAGAGAAACCTTTCTTCATGAGTGATGAATTCACTATCGTTGATTGCTGCGTGACCCCCATACTTTGGCGTTTGCCATCACTGGGTATCGACCTGGGCAATCATAAATCCGTTCAGCCGCTACTGCAGTACCGGGCGCGCCTGTTTTCCCGTGATTCAGTCAGAGCCAGTCTGTCGGATCAGGAAAAAGAGATGGTATAAGCGTGAGCATGACTTCTAGTCGTCCGTATCTGCTGCGTGCCCTGTACGAGTGGATACTGGAAAATCAATGTACGCCTTACATTGTGGTAAACGCATACGCCAATGAAGTGATGGTGCCGCAGGAGTATGTCAAAGACGGACAGATTATCCTCAATATTTCACCTGCGGCAGTCCACGCGCTGGAAATGACCAATGATGCCGTTAATTTCAGCGGCCGTTTTTCAGGTATTCCGACGCCGGTTTATGTGCCGGTAACCGCTGTGATGGGCATCTATGCCCGTGAAAATGGCCAGGGCATGGTGTTCGAGACCGAAAGCCCGCCACCTGAGCCGCCACCTTCGGCGCCCAAATCGGTGAAGAGTGACAACAAGGCGGACAAATCGCCTGCATCAGATTCCAAGCCCCGTTCCCGGGCGTCGCTGAGGGTGGTGAAGTAGCGGGCCAGCGGCAAACGCCGGCCCGCTATGGTCACAGGTATTCGAAGACGTTAACCACACGCTGAACGCCACCCACACTGCGTGCCAATTCGGTCGCGCGAGTGCCTTCATTGCGATCGACAATACCCATCAGATAAATCGTGCCATTATTGGCGACGACTCGCATACGGTTGGCATTGACGCTATCGTTGGCGGTCAATTGGGTGCGAACCTTGGTGGCCAGCCAAGTGTCATTGCTGCGTGACAGCAGGCTGCGGCGCCCGGCCACTTCCATCTCATTATGAACCCGGCGCACATGGACGCTGGCCTCGGAAGCAATCTGGGTGGCCTCGCTCTTCAGTGCTTCCGATTGCACCTGGCCCACCAGCAACACCACGCCATTATGGCTCACCACGTCAAAGCTGGCTTCCCTGAAGTCTTCGTTCTGTGAGCGCATATTGACAGTGACTTTGGTTTCAATGGATTCATCCTCCACCACAGTGCCAGCGGTGCGCAGGTAAGGGTCTTCGCGAATGCCCTCTTCACCGGTGGTTTGCGTGAGAACAGTGGTACACGCAGTGGTGCTCAACAGCAACGCAATAATCGATAGTCGTTTGATGCTCACAGCTCTTCTCCAAAAATATCAATGTCGATCAGGTCACACAAACAGTGGATCAATACCAGATGAATTTCCTGGCTGCGGTAGGTAATACGAGCGGGTACCCGAATCTCAATATCGTCAGTCTGCAGCATTTCGGCCAGATTGCTGCTTTCTTCGCTGCTCAGCAGGATCACCCCGATGTCGCGATCATACGCAGCTGTGATGGCTTCGCGCAAGTTTGCGCTACTTTTGCCGGCAGCCATGACAAACAGTATATCAGCCGGTTGTGCCAGGGCCCGGATTTGTTGTGCATAGCCGGTTTTGTACTGCTGATCGGTGGCAATGGTCGACAGGCAGACAGCATCGGCGGTCAGTGCTATTGCGGGCAAGCCGGGGCGTTCCCGGTCAAAGCGATTGATAAACAATGCTGACAGGTACTGTGCCAAGGCGGCCGATCCGCCGTTGCCACAGGTCAGGATCTTGCCTCCCTGGACCAGTGCGGTGGCCATGCGGTTGGCGGCCGCGCACAACACATCGGCCTGGCTACCCTGTGTCTCGCGCAGAGTCGCAATGTTGTGCTGAATATGTTGCTGTACGCGTTGCTGCGGATCCATGTCGATGTCCGGTGAGAGTCAGGCTGTCAGTTTACTTTAATCCGTCGGCTTTGTGTTGTCGGGACGATCAGATCAACAGTACGGCTGAATGGCGTTTTTGATCCAGTTGAAGTTGATCTCATCACTGTTGTCGGTTCGCCAGATGCCTAGCACATCAATGCGGCAGGGTACGCGATCGGTCAGTCCGCGAAATTTCAGGTAGGTTGCGGCGGCACGCAACAGTTTTTGTTGTTTGCGGTAGTTCACACTGGTGACCGGATTCATAAAGTCGGTCCGCGTCCGGTACCGGACCTCAACAAAAACCAGGATGTCGCCGTCTTTCATGACCAGATCGATTTCACCGACACGGCAGGTAAAATTGCTTTCGATCATCAGCAGGCCCTGTTGCATGAGGTAGCGCGCGGCACATGCTTCCTGTGCAAGGCCGGTTTCGCGCCGTTTGTCTGGCGCAATAGCCGCTTGCCTACGGCCGGGCTGGGCGGCTTTTCGTGGCTTCACGGGAGCGTTTAGGGGGGGGCTTCATGGGCAGATATCCTTTTCTGCTTGAGACTACGCCGCGGCTGGTCAGGGCGCAGAGACACTATTCTGGCTGTTGAAGACCCCCGCCATCGGCGCTTCTGGCGTCAAAACCATGATATTGCCATCGACAAACTGAGCGCCGATCAGTTCGCGCATGACGCTGCCATCCTCGCGCATGGACAGCACGCCGGTGGCGCCTTGCAGCCGGATGCCAGGAAAATTTTCCAGTTGCGAGATGCGGGCATAGAGCCTGAAACTGTCTATCCCCATCGCGCGCAAGCGTTGCACTGGACCGGCTGCCTGGGGCCACACCGAACTGGTGCTGCTGCGCAGCGGATCGTCGCCACCGAGTACCCAGGGCGCATCAACGAAGGTGATGCCATTGAGATCCCGGTTGCCAGTGGCATCGCGTCTGCCATCATAAATGGCTGGCATTGCATAGACGGGTACATCGCCAACAAAATGAAATGCCATGGTGGGTTTTATCTGACGGCCTTCGGCAGGATTGGCAAGCATGAAAATGAAATCCACATCCTGTCGCCGGCGCGGGATAAACTCAATGTTGTCGCGTGGCAATACCTCGCGCAGGCGCAACGCGCGGGCTTCGCTGCTGTCGATGCTCATCAGTTGCCGGATGATGTCCGAATACCCGGCGGCGCTGTTGAAACTGGCCCGGCTGACGACCTGGCCCCCCAGTGACTGCCAGTAGTCAATAAAACCGGTCTGTATGCGCCGGTAGTCCTCACCGGCGGGTGTCAATACCGCAGCGTTGCGATGGCCTGCCTGCCATGCCATGCGTGCGGCCTGGCGAATCTCATCTTCCGGGGCCAGTCCGAACTGGTAAAAGCCGGCAGGGTTGTTTTGCCAGTCGTCGCCATAGTTGAGCGCAAGCGTCGGCACTGGCAGTCGCTCCATACTCTGCAGCTGTCTGACAGACTCCTTGAGCAAAGGGCCGATAATCATGTCTACGCCCAGCTCAACGGCCTGCTGGTAGAGACCGGTAATGTCACGGACACCAGTGGTGTCAATGACCTCGACTTCGGGTACCTGCTGGTTCTGGCTGACGGCATGGTAGTAGGCGGCCATGAAGCCTTCATTGACAGCCTGGCCGGCGGCTTCACCCAGGGGCAGCATCAGGGCAATATGCTGCGGGCGGTTATTGAGAAGTTCGACTGCAAACGCCAGTGCCTCCGGCAGAATGGCAGCTGCCGTATGCTGATTCCAGCGATTCTGCCAGCGCGTGATGGCAGCTACCTGCCTTTCAATGTTGTTTTGCTCGCTGTTGACGGTATTGATAAGCTCCAGCCAGCCGCGAAGTTCGTATGAATCCACCAGGGAGGGTTGGCTGTTCAGGCTGCCGGCTGGCGCGGTCGTCAGGATCTGCCAGATGCGATTGTTATTTTCGGCGATCTGCAGCGGATCGTTGAGGGTGGCAGCCAGTCGCGTGTGTTCGCGCGCCGCTGCCAGGTATTGCTCCAGCTCCATGAATGCCTCTGCGCGCAGACGCATCAGAGCTTGCCGGGCGTCCGCTGGCAATTCGGTGCTCATTGCCAGTAATTGATTGTTGGCAAGTGCCAGGGCATCCCGCGCATCATTGCGTAAAAGTGCCAGTTCGGCCTTTTGTCGGGTTGCTTCAATTGCCAGTGCAGCTGGCAGGCTGTCGTCTGACGCAACGCCGGCGAGTATGGCGGCAGCATTATCCAGTTCCCCGGCGGCCAGCGCGATGGCACTCGCCTGTAGTATATAGGACTCTGCCATCGGTGATTCAGCGTCGGCAGCGAGACGCAGCAGCTCATTGACACTCTGGTCATCCGACGTAACCGTGGCGGGCGTCGGCTCTCGAGGTTCCGACACCGGCGTGCTGCCACAGTCATTCAATAGCAGGGCAACGCCCAGCAGCAACGCAGACCGATTAATGGCTTTCAATGAACTCACTCGACAAAACTCTCAACGTTGAACTCATGGCAAATATGCTTGCGCGACCGGCGCATGGATAACATCCGTATAGAGATCATAGCAGGCGACTCATGTTGTTGCGACAGCAGACAAACCGTTATCATGCACTTCCACCCCCGCAAACGGGCAACGCCACGGCCAGGCAATCCAGATGACGCAGACCTATACCGACGCAACGCTTCGGCGCCCCGCACTTTATGTGGTGGCCACCCCGATCGGCAACCTTGGCGATATCAGTCAGCGCGCCATCGAGACGCTGAAAAGCGTCGATCTGATCGCCGCTGAAGATACCCGTCACAGCGCGCGGCTGATGCAGCATTTTGCTATTGGCACACGGCTTATTTCGTATCACGAGCACAGTGGCAGTGGCCGGGAAGAGGTTATCCTGAGAGCGCTGCGCGAGGGCAAGGCGGTTGCCCTGATCTCCGATGCCGGCACGCCGCTGATATCAGATCCTGGGTACGGCCTGGTGGTGCGGGTCCGGGCTGAATCCTATCCGGTGCTGCCGGTGCCCGGTGCCAGTGCCATCACTGCAGCGATCAGCGCCGCCGGTCTGCCCAGCGACCGTTTTGCATTTGAAGGGTTTCCGCCGCACAAAGCGGCCGGCCGCCGGCAAATGTTCGAGGCGCTAGCAGACGATCCGCGCACGCTGGTGTTCTATGAATCACCGCACCGAATCAGTGAGTCACTGATGGACATGGCGCAGGCATTCGGCGCTGACCGGCAGGCGGTCATCTGTCGTGAACTTACCAAGACCTGGGAAACCATTCACGGCGACTCGCTGGGCGAGTTGTGTCAGTGGCTGCAACTGGACGACAACAACCGGCGTGGTGAGTTTGTGGTACTGATTCATGGTGCTGCCAAGGTCGCGCAACAGACGCTGCCCGCCGAGGCAGAGCGGACGCTGAAAGTACTGATGCGTGATCTGCCGCTTAAACAGGCGGCAGCCCTGGCCGCTGAAATTACCGGCAGCAAGAAGAATGCCCTGTACAAGCGCGGACTGGAGCTGGGCGATAACGCCTAATCCTAGTCAATCTGTGAGGCCGGGTCAGGGCTTCTTCACCCAGTCGCCGTTGGCGTCTTCGATGTAATTGCCCGATCGCGTGGCTTCCACCGCGCGCGCATAGGCCAACTGTGCCACGGTGTTGATAGGAATGTCATTGTCGCGGGCAATCTGCTGGTAGCGCTCCCGGCGCTGACGATTGACGCTTCGCACCAGCTCTACCACCGCGTCGGGCGCATCGGGCTGGACCAGACCAATGTAGCCATCGCTTTTTTCGCCGATCAGGCCGGCCGCCTTGGCGGCATCAAGGCTTTGCGCGTTTGCCAGGCTGGCGCACAGCAGCAGGCAAAGGGCCATGGTGCGGGTTATCAATTTGACGCTGGCATCATGTTTCATCTCGGTGTCCTCAGCTTGAGCTTCGTTAAAACAGGCCGCTATCGGCGGCAAAAATATCATCCAGTTCCCGATCAACTCTGACGCGGATTTCATGCTCAATTCGCACATTCAGATTGATCGTGATGGGTTCTGACGGCGCCTCAACCCGAACAGTCGGCGTGCAGGCGGACAGGCCGCCCACGGTGATTGCCACGGCCAGTCCGGTCAGCGACAGGGAGCGTGCTACAGGCAAGGCTGTGTATGTTCTGTGCTTGGTCATGATGATCAAGTCTACCGTGATGATGAATTGGACATGGGCTGTACTATAGCAGAGTGCGCTTAATAACGGCTTAACAGAGGTCATCTACTGTTACTGGCTGTTATCTAGGCGCGACTCGAGGGTGTCAGTGACGGAGCGCGCCGCCTGCAGGCTTTGCAGCAGCGCCGGGATGTCGTCGCTGATATTCAGGTTGAGATTGATGCGTTGGCCACCGTTTAGTTCGGGGCTGATCCCTTCCATGCGAATCGCCAGGTCAAGCTCACCGCTGTCCTGATAGTTTACCCGCGCTTCCATCAGGTTGAAGCGGTAATCTTCCAGTGCCTGGTACACCAGGTCGAGATGCTGGCTCCCGGCTGCGGCGCTGCCGCTGTCGTAACGGATAGTCCCGCCCGGCGGCAGGGCGGACAGTGAGCCGCCGCTGATGCTGGGCGCAAGTCCCTGCAGGCGGACGGGCAATTGCCCGCTGACCAGGCCGCTGGCGCTCACGCCCCGGTAGGCGCTCATACCCAGTACCTGGCTCAGATCAATGCTGTCGATCTCGATGGTAAAGCGACTGTCATTGTCCTGCAGATGATAGTCGAGACGTTCGCTGCTGACAGTGCCGCCGAACAGATCAAGCGAGGCATCGGTCAGGGTAACCGACCTGGCTGTCGAGTCGATGCGGACGTTGCTGCGAATGTTGCCAAGTTCAATGCCGGTATCCAGCGAGACCAGGCTGACCGGGGCAGCGCGCGTGCTGCGCACTTGCCAGTCCGGCAGCAGCTCGACGGCAAAGTCCGCGCTCAGCCGCAGAAACGCAATGTCGTTTACATAACCACTGAGGTCGTCCAGGTTGACATGCACGGGCCCGGCGATGACGGCGTTGTCATCGCCCAGTTGCCAGTTGAGTCTGGCCTCGGCGCTGGCGGTACCGTCCAGAACGTCGAACTGCCAGGGCAGTGGCGACCACAGATCCGAGAGTTTGCCGGTGCTGTCATTAAACGCCACAGCGGGCATGGCCAGCGTACCCTGGCCAGCGCCCAGCGCCAGGTCATGGCGCAGGTCATTGTGCAGCAAACGGCGGGTGCGATGCATCAGGGTGCCGGTTGCATGAATCGCACCTTGTTCCCAGGTAAGATGCTGGTTCAGCTGCATCGGTGACAGATCGGCATCCACCAGGCTGGTAGCAATCTCTCGCACCGTTAGTTCGGCCTGACCGTACTGGTTGGCAGGATCGGTCCCTTGCGCCGGCAGGGGCTGTGACACGCGCAGGCGCTGCAGGCTGGCGACCAGTCCGGTCAGCGTGTCGTCGACGCGGATGACCGGCAGTGTCAAGGTGGATGAAGAGGATGCCACGGCCAGTGTGTTAGTGGTTGCTTCGATGCTGGCAGTAATGGGCGCGTCGGTGCTGAAGGCCATAAGCGCCAGCTCGATGGGGCGCGCAGCATTGTCATAGTGCAAACGGTCCAGTGTCAGGTTAAGGTCGGCGGCAAACTGGCACCAGTCGGGCTGACAGGTCACTTGTACTGCATTCAGGCTGCCAGCCAGGCCCTCCGCCCGCACGTCTCCTGCCGTCATGATGCTGGCAGCGATATCCAGATAGTCAATTTGCAGCCGGTTAAAAGGCAGGGCGGCCATCAGGTCGGCCATTTGCAAAGGCGCATAAGGCGCCGGTTCCGGCGAGGTGGCTGCCGACAGATCGCGGTCGGGGGCCCAGCGGTCCGGGATCTGTATGTTGACGGACGCGATGGTGATGGCGCTGACTCGCCCGCTCAGCAGTGTGGCGGGGTTGAAGCTTATGGTTATGTTGGCAAAACGTTGCATGGCACCACTGTCACTGTGCTGTATGGCAAGCTGCCTGATCTGCAGCGCGGTGGCACTCAACTGTATGCCGTCCAGCACCGTAACCTGCATGCCGACAGGTTGCAGCAACCGGTCGGCCGTATTGATGAGCAGCGTCAGCCGATGTTGATAGGTCATCCATGCCAGGCCCGCCAGCATTAACGCGATAACCAGCAGCCAGCGCCACCAGCGCCGCGGTCGGGCCAGCCTGAGATGATCATGTGGTGAAAGAGGGTTGGACATGGCGTGAGTTTGACACGCTGACTGTCAATAAAAAACTTGTCTTTGTGGTGACGCTCGCTTAATCTTGCCGCCGAGTCGGCCAGGCAGTCGCTGCCAGACCTGCGTCCATGACCGTTTCGGCGGTGAAGGAGGCACCTGGTGGAGGAAAGTCCGGGCTCCGCAGAGCAGAACGCCAGGTAACGCCTGGGAGGCGAGAGCCTACGGAAAGTGCAGCAGAGAGTAGACCGCCAACCCCGGCTTCGGCTGGGCGGTAAGGGTGAAAGGGTGCGGTAAGAGCGCACCGCGCGACTGGTAACAGTTCGTGGCACGGCAAACCCCGTTCGGAGCAAGGCCAAATAGGGATCCAAAGGTGTGGCTCGCACTGGATCCGGGTAGGCTGCTTGAGGTCAGTAGTGATACTGATCCCAGATGAATGACTGTCCCCGACAGAACCCGGCTTATCGGCCGACTCGATTATTCTGATTCGCCCCGCCAGGGGGCGAATTCTGTCAAAGGTTGGTGCAGGACCGCTATGCCCGACCTTTCGACTTTTTGACTTGGCGGTCACCTCAAATCCCGCCGCCACCCGTCAGCTTCTTACAAACTACTTTAAGTAAATTTCTTAGCCTGCTGATAAATATTTCGTTTGTCTTCTAACTTCGCTTGCCTTCTCAAGTTTGAGCAATTTTCCCTGTAATTTCAGGCGCTTTAGGTGCTGAAAAAGTGCAAATAGTACTTGCGCTCACTTATGCGTGTGCATATAGTGTCGCAAAGTGGCGTGAAGTGGATAAATATGTATTAAAGTGGGTTTAGGGGTGGCGGCAGTGGCAGGCTGACCCCCGAGTGCTCCGGAGCAGCAACGTGTTCAGAGGTGTCAATACAATCAATCTCGATGCGAAAGGGCGCATGGCCATGCCGGCGCGCTACCGGGATTTATTGACGGAGAAATACGGCGGGCGCCTGGTAGCAACTGTCGATTTTACCGGTCGTTGCCTGCTGCTTTATCCAATTGATGAGTGGGAAGTGATCCAACAAAAAGTCGAGAGCCTGTCCAGTTTTGACGAGGCCAGTCGACGCGTTCAACGCATGCTGATCGGCCACGCCCATGATCTGGAAATGGATGGCAGTGGTCGCCTGCTGTTGCCACAGATTCTTCGCACGCGGGCACAGCTCGACAAGCATCTGGCACTGGTTGGCCAGGGCATGAAATTTGAGATCTGGAGTGAAGAGAACTGGAACGAACAGGCAGACAGCTGGTTCGCCGGTACAACAGGTCAGGCGGACTTGCCGCCCGAACTGCTAAGTCTGTCGCTGTAAGCTGGTTTTTATTTCTAGGAACAGGGCGTCAGTCTTCTCGGAACGGTGTGTTATGACTACACAGACTCATGAAACACAGGGTCATGAAACAGTGCTACTGCATCCGGCTGCGGATGCATTGCTGACCGACCCGGCAGGGTTTTATGTCGATGGCACATTCGGCCGTGGCGGACATTCGCGCCTGATTCTGGAGCGGCTCGACCAGCAGGGTCGTTTACTGGGCATTGACAAGGATCCGCGAGCCATAGAGGCCGGTCGAGCGCTAATGGCGCATGATTCGCGGTTTGCCATCCGGCAGGGTTCGTTTGACGAACTGGATGTCATGCTTGCCGACACCGGCACTGCCGGACAGGTTGACGGTCTATTGCTGGACCTGGGTGTGTCATCGCCGCAGCTGGATGAGGCATCGCGCGGTTTCAGCTTTACCCAGGACGGGCCACTGGACATGCGCATGAACCCCGAGGCGGGATTGAGTGCAGCCGAGTGGCTGGCAACAGCGGCGGAGCAGGACATCGCCGACGTCATCTATCGCTACGGCGAGGATCGTTTTTCACGTCGCATTGCCCGGGCCATCGTTAAAGAGCGGGAAGTGGCGCCCATTAGCCGGACCCTGCAATTGGCAGAGATAGTAAAACAGGCCAACCCGGCATGGGAAAAACACAAGCATCCTGCGACGCGAGCCTTTCAGGCCATCCGCATTCACATAAACAAAGAACTGGTGTCGCTGGAGAATGTGCTGGAAAAGGCGTTGTCAGTGCTCCGGCCAGGCGGTCGGCTGGTGGTGATCAGTTTTCACTCACTTGAGGATCGTCTGGTCAAGCAGTTCATTCAGAAGCAAAGCAAGGGCGATGACTTCCCCAGGGATCTGCCAGTGACAGCGGCGGCGCTGAACCCGACATTGATCAAAGTGGGTAAGGCGGTCAAGCCCTCGGAGCAGGAGATCAGGCAAAACCCCAGGGCACGCAGTGCTGTGATGCGGGTAGCAGAAAAGCCGGCCTGACAGTCAGGCCAGAAGCAGGAAAATATATAACAGACAAGATGTCATGATGAAAACAGAGCACAGCACAGACGAATCAGTAGCACCCGCCGGTGTCAGGGCGACTGAGACAGCTGTGTCTGTGTTCGGCTGGTTGCAGCTGTTCAACGCCCGCAATCTGGGGCTGATGGTTTTGCTGGCGGCGATCATGGTGTCGGCGCTGGCGGTCGTCAATACCAGTTTCAAGAGTCGGACTGTCTTTCATGAACTGCAGACGCTGCGCGCGGAAAGTAACGAGCTTGACGTCCAGCAAGGACAATTGCTGATTGAACAAAGTACGTTCGGCCTGGAAGGCCGGATTGAACAGAAGGCCATGGAAGAGCTTGATATGACGTTGCCTGATTGGTCAAGAATAATAATGGTGCGCCATGAGTGATGCACAGACAGTGAAACGATTTGGCAGCTGGCGCTTGTCGCTGGTCTGGGTTGCGCTTGCGCTGGCGGTGCTGGCACTGCTGTGGAAACTGTTTACCCTGCTGCTGGTGGATCGCGATTTTCTGCAGGGGCAGGGGGATGCCCGGACCATTCGTACCGAGCCACTGGTGGCACACCGGGGCATGATCACCGATCGCAACGGTGAGCCGCTGGCGATCAGCACGCCCGTCAAGTCGATCTGGGTCAATCCGCGCGAGATTGCCGGTGACCAGAATGTGGTCCGTCAACTGGCGCGGTCTCTGCAATTAAATGAAGAGAGCCTGCTGGCTTCTGTGGAAGCGAATGCCGAGCGTGAGTTCCTGTATGTTCGTCGTCGCATGCCGCCGGCAGAAGCCGACGCGGTGTTGGCAATGTCTCTGCCCGGCGTCTACGCACGCCAGGAATATCAGCGTTATTACCCACAGGGCGAAGTCACCGCGCATGTGTTGGGGTTCAGCAACGTTGACGATATTGGCCAAGAAGGGCTGGAGCTTGCCTTTGATGAATGGCTCAAGGGAGTGCCTGGCCGGCAGCAGGTTATCAAGGATCGCCGTGGGCGCATCATTCGGCAACTGGATACCATCCAGACAGCACAACCTGGCAATACGCTGGCGTTGAGTATCGACTTCCGTCTCCAGAACCTGGCTTATAAGGAGCTCAAGGCGGAGTTTGTGCACCGGGATGCCCGCGCTGCCTCTGCCGTCGTGCTGGATGTCAAAACCGGTGAAGTGCTGGCCATGGTGAATCAGCCCTCGTTCAATCCCCACAATCGTGCCAGCCTGGCTGATTTCGGCGCGTTACGTAATCGTTCGGTGACTGACCTGTTCGAACCCGGTTCTACCCTGAAGCCATTTACCGCCATTGCTGCCCTGGAGTCCGGTCTGTACGACGGCAGCACCATTATCAGCACGCATCCGGGCCGGATGCGTGTGGGCCGCGACGTCGTGCAGGATCGCGGCCGGAATTTCGGTGACGTGACGCTGGAAGGCATGCTGGTCAACTCCAGTAACATTGCTTCCGCCAAAGTGGCGCTGGCCGTGGGCCATGAGGCGCTGCGAGATGTGTTGCTGCGGGTAGGCTTTGGCGAGAATCCAGCCAGTGGCTTTCCTGGAGAGCGTGCCGGTGTGATGCCCAATCACCGTATCTGGCATGATATCGAACTGGCCACGTTGTCCTTTGGTTACGGTATGTCGACATCGACCCTGCAATTGGCGCAGGCCTATTCCGTGATTGCCAATGGCGGCCTGCGGGTGCCAGTGACCTTGCTCAGAGACGGCAACCAGATGGCTGGTGCCGCTGAGCCGCAACGCGTGGTCGATGCCGGTGTGATTGCGCAAGTACAGAACATGCTGGAGGCTGTGGTAGACCCTGATCAGGGTGGCTTCGATGGCGCCAGTGTGCCCTTTTACAGTATTGCCGGCAAAACCGGTACGGCGCGTGTCGTGGGTGCCAGCGGTTATGAGGCCAACCTGCATAACTCGATGTTTGCTGGCTATGTGCCAGCGGACGATCCACGCATCGTGGTCATCATCATTGTCAATGAACCCAAAGGTGCCGAGCACTACGGCAGCCAGGTCGCGGCGCCGGTATTCGCCCGCATTGCCTCCGGTGCGATGCGTTTGCTTGAAGTAACGCCTGACGCAATAGATCCATCACGCATTATGACTCTGAGCGCGAGGTGAGCACTGTGAATACTGCCCGAAAGACTGCCGCTGAAATGCCATTGATCAACCTGGTAGAAGACCTGGCGTTGGATGCCGACTGTCAGCAGGCGTGTACCGGTATCGCCATTCGCGGTCTGACACTGGACAGTCGTGAGGTCCAGCCAGGTGAGTTGTTTGTGGCCCTGTTTGGCAAGAATCACGATGCCCGCGATTATATCGACCTCGCTCTTGAGCGGGGCGCTGCCGCAGTACTGGCCGATGCCGGCGGAGAGTGGCAGGGCTGCCGCCGGGTCGCTAACGTGCCGATCATCGCGGTAGACAGCCTTCGTGTGCGACTTGGTGAGATTGCCGCCCGCTTTTATGCCCATCCGTCAGAGCAACTGCCGGTGATGGGTGTCACCGGGACCAATGGCAAGACCAGTTGCACACAGTTCATCGGGCAAATACTGTCCGGCCTTGGTCAGCGTTGCGGTGTTGTGGGTACGTTGGGTTATGGCGTTTTTCCGGTGCTCGAAGATACCGGCTTTACCACCCCGGATCCCGTCATTCTGCAGGCGGCACTTGCCGACGTCGTGCAACAGCGGGCGTCCAGTGTTGCCATGGAGGTGTCATCCCAGGGCCTGCATCAGCATCGCCTCAACGGTGTGCGTTTTCACAGTGCCATTTTTACCAACCTGACACGTGATCATCTGGATTATCACGGCAGCATGGCGGCCTACGCTGAAGCCAAGCGTCGGCTGTTTGAGCACGACGCGCTGAAGCTGGGCATTGTTAATGCCGATGACAGCTACGCAGCCTGCATGCTGAATGCGTTGCCACGATCTGCCCAGAGCCTGACCTACAGCCTGCGCGACAACCGGGCCGATGTGCATGCCCGCGAACTGAGTTTTGAACCTGGTGGTTATCGCGCCCGCGTGCACACACCATGGGGTGACGGTGACATCCGGGGACGATTGTTGGGGTCATTCAATTTTAGCAATGTGCTGGCCGCCATGACGGCAGTCATGACCTTGCCGCAGGAATGGGCACTGGCTGACGTGCTGGCGCAGGTTGAATTGCTGAAACCGGTCAGTGGTCGCATGGAGCTGTTGGGTGACGCGTCATCGGATGTCACGGCGGTGGTCGATTATGCGCATACGCCTGACGGGCTGCGCTCGGCCCTCAAGGCCATCCATGAGCACGTTGATGGCCGCATCTGGTGCGTCTTTGGATGCGGTGGTAACCGTGACCAGGGCAAACGCCCGTTGATGGCCGAGGTAGCTGAAGAACTGGCTGACTTTGTGGTGTTGACCGACGACAACCCGCGTAATGAAAACCCTGACGATATCGTGCGGCAGATCCTGTTGGGCTTTAATGAGCGCGATGGCGTTTACGTGGAACGGGATCGTGCCAGTGCCATTGCCTTCGCCATCGAATCCGCAGCGTCGGGCGATATTGTCCTGGTGGCGGGCAAGGGACACGAAAGTTACCAGGACATCGGTGGCCAGCGCATGGCCTTCAGTGATACAGCCCAGGTCCGCCTGGCATTACAGATGCGGCAGCATCAGGCGACCGGGCAGGCATCGGGTCATGGGCAGGCAACGGGTCATGGGGAGGCATCATGATCGGCAGCATCACTCTTAGCGCACTGGCTGAGTTCATGCCGGCCACCCTGGTGGGTGCCGACGTGGCGTTCAGCCGCGTCAGCACTGATTCGCGCAAATTGCAGGCAGGGGATCTGTTTGTTGCACTGAGCGGCGAGAATTTTAATGGCAACCGGTTTGTCGCAGAGGTCGCTGAAAGACAGGCTGTGGCGGCGATCGTCAGCGAGGCGCAGGATGCAGACATACCGCAGCTGGTTGTAAAAGATACCGCGCTGGCGCTGGGCTGGCTTGGGCATATCAATCGTCAACGTTGTCACGCCAATATCGTCGCGATTACCGGCAGCCAGGGCAAGACATCGGTAAAAGAGATAACAGGCTCTATCCTGTCCCAGCAATTCAACATTCTGGTGACCCGGGGCAACCTCAACAATACCATTGGCGCGCCCATGATGCTGCTTGAACTCGAGCAGAGCCATCAACAGGCGGTCATTGAGCTTGGCGCCAATGCGGCTGGTGAGATCGCCTGGACAGCGATGCTGACAGATCCGCATATCGTGCTGATCAACAATGCTGCCGAGACCCATCTTGAGGGGTTCGGCAGCCTGGCGGGTGTGGTGCAGGCCAAAGGTGAAATCATCGACTCGGGGCCGTCAACACATACGGTGGTGTTGAATGCAGATGACCCGAACGTCGAGCCTTGGCGGGCGCGTGCGGGGCGAAGACGCTGTGTCACGTTTGGCCTGGACAACAACGCTGACTACCGCGCAATGAATCTGACGTTGACCGCCAACGGCACGCGATTTGACATTGAGTCGGCGCGCGGACGCATTGCCTGCTTCCTGCCGCTGCCCGGACGCCATAATGTCGCCAATGCACTGGCCGCGGCAGCGCTGTGTCTGGAGGCGGGAGCGTCGGCAGCCAGCATTTGTGATGGTCTGGCACGGGTGTCTGCCGTGCCCGGGCGACTGTGTCCGGTATCCGGCATCAACAACAGTCGGCTGCTGGATGACAGCTACAATGCCAGCCCGTCATCGTTCAGGGCGGCCATTGATGTGCTGGCCGCCATCAAGGGTGGTGATGATACCTGTCGTGTGCTGATCATGGGCGACATGGCGGAGTTGGGTTCGTTGACCGTGCAGGCACATCGAGACGTTGGCAGCTACGCGCGCGAACAGGGTCTTGATGAGCTCTGGAGCACCGGCGCCTGCAGCGAGCTGGCGAGTCAGGCTTTTGGTGAGGGTGGCAGACACTTTGATGACCGGGATGCCTTGATCCGTCACGCCACAAGCCGGCTGGACGCCCTGTCTGTTGCACTGATCAAGGGCTCGCGCAGTGCGGGTATGGATAAGGTTGTTCAACAACTAAGCAACGGGGAGACTGTCTGATGCTGGTGCTGCTTGCCGATTACCTCATGCAGATCGATCCCGGTTTTGCTGTTATTCAGTACATCACTGTGCGTGGCATTCTGGGTATCCTCACGGCATTGATCATATCCTTGCTGATTGGCCCCTGGATGATCCGTCGACTGAACTATCACCAGATTGGGCAGGTCGTGCGGACCGATGGCCCGGAGACACACTTCAGCAAAGCCGGCACGCCGACCATGGGTGGCGCACTGATCCTGGTCAGCATCGTGTTGAGCACACTGATCTGGGCGGATCTGCGCAATGCGTATGTCTGGGTCACCATGCTGGTCACTGTGCTGTTTGGCGCGATTGGCTGGATTGATGACTACCGGAAAGTTTTCCGCAAGGATCCGAAGGGACTGCCGGCGAAGTGGAAATATCTGTGGCAGTCGGTGATTGGTCTGGGCGCCGCTTTGTTTCTTTATTACACGGCCACTGATCCGGTACAGACAGCTTACATCGTGCCATTTTTCAAGGATGTTTCGATCGAAGTGGGTCTGCTGTTTGTGGTGGTCACCTATTTTGTCATCGTCGGCAGCAGTAACGCTGTCAATCTGACCGACGGTCTGGACGGTCTGGCCATCCTCCCGACAGTCATGGTCGGCGGTGCACTGGGCATTATTGCCTACCTCTCCGGGCATGCAGAGTTCTCGGTCTATCTGAATATACCGACGGTAACCGGCGCGGGCGAACTGGTGATTTTCTGCGGCGCGCTGTTAGGCGCTGGGCTGGGTTTTCTGTGGTTCAACACCTACCCTGCGCAGGTTTTTATGGGCGATGTCGGGGCGCTGGCGCTGGGGGCTGCCCTGGGTATTGTCGCGGTGATCTCGCGTCATGAAATTGTGCTGTTCATCATGGGCGGCATATTTGTGATGGAAACCTTATCGGTCATTCTGCAAGTGGCATCGTTCAAGCTGACCGGCAAGCGGATTTTTCGTATGGCGCCACTGCATCACCATTTTGAATTGAAAGGCTGGCCAGAACCACGCGTTATTGTGCGGTTCTGGATTATTACTGTGATGCTGGTGCTGTTTGGCCTGGCCACACTGAAACTGAGATAACCACGGACCATTTTTGAGCGGGGAAGCGTCAATGACGCAGGTAATGGACGACAAGCTGGCAGTGATCGTCGGTCTGGGCAAGACCGGGCTTTCCTGTGCGCGCCATTTCCATGCCCAGGGTCGTCCGTTCAAGGTGATGGATAGTCGCTTCAGTCCCCCAGCGCTGGCCGAGTTTGAAACCGAATTTCCCGGGGAGCTGATCGAGCTGGGCGGGTTCTCGCAGCAAAGTCTGTTGCAGGCCAGCGAGATCGTGCTGAGTCCGGGTATCAGTCTGCAAACGCCGGAAATCGCCTTTGCCATCAGCCAGGGTGTGCCGGTGACCGGTGACATCGATATTTTCAGTCGCGAGGTCAAAGCGCCGGTCGTCGCCGTGACTGGATCCAATGGCAAAAGTACGGTGGTGACGCTGGTATCAGAAATGGCCCGGCAGGTGGGCATCAGCGTGGCGGTAGGTGGCAATCTTGATGGCCGTGCCAGCATGCCGGCACTGGATCTGCTGCGCAGCGGCGAGCGTGACCTGTATGTGTTGGAGCTGTCGAGCTTTCAGTTGGAGACCACCAGCAACCTCCAGGCCGAGATCGCAGTCATCCTGAATCTGACCGAGGATCACCTGGATCGTTATGCCTCGATGGACGCCTATGCCGCTGCCAAGCAGCGAATTTTCCACGGCGCGCGGCAGTTGCTGGTGAACCGGGATGACCCCGCCAGTGAACCCTGGCAGGACGGTCCGGCGAAACGCTGGACGTACGGCATGGCGCCGGCAACGGGTGATCAGGACTATGGCGTGTCGATGAAGGATGGCGACAGCTGGTTGATGCGCGGCTCCCGTCATCTGATGCCGGTTCGCGATATCGCGCTGGTCGGGCGGCATAACATTGGCAATGCCATGGCAGCACTCGCGCTGGGGCATGCCGTGGGGATTCCGGAAGCGGCCATGATAACGACCCTGCGCGAATTCGGCGGATTGCCACACCGTTGCCAGTTGTTGCGCAACCTGCGCGGCGTGGATTACTACAACGATTCCAAGGGCACCAATGTCGGCGCGACGCTGGTTGCCATCGAATCCGTGGCAGAGCGTTGTCGCGGCGAGATCGTGCTGATTGCCGGTGGTATCGGCAAGGATGCCGATTTTTCACCACTGCTGCCAGCACTTGAGCGATATGTAAAACGCGTGGTGCTGATCGGTCGGGATGCCGACAAACTGGCCAGGCTGATCGGCAATCGTGCCGATATCATGCGAGCAAGTTCGATGGAAGAAGCGGTCAACGAAGCCGCCAGCAGTGCGGTTGACGGTGACGCTGTGCTGTTGTCACCGGCGTGCGCCAGTTTTGACATGTTCAAGGATTTTGCGCATCGCGGGCGCGTGTTTACCGCCGCCGTGGAGTCGTTGTCATGAGTCTGTTGCTGAACAAAGGCAGAGGCGCCATCAGGGTTGAGGCCCGCGTCGACGAACGGCCGGTTAACACCCTGGTGCTGGTCCTGTTCCTGCTGCTGGGAACCGGTCTGATCATGATGACGTCTGCTTCCATGGAAATTGCCAACAGTCTGGCCGGCGACCCGTTCTATTTTTTCAAGCGTCAGGTGTTCTTTATTGGGGTCGCTTTACTGGTCATGTTGGTCACGCTGCACATAGACATGAGCCTTTGGTATCGCAGCAGCCCGCTGTTGCTATGTCTGGCGTTGGTGCTGCTGGCAGCGGTGCTGGTGCCGGGCCTGGGCACCGTGGTCAATGGCAGTGCCCGCTGGATTGATCTTGGTTTCTACCGGCTGCAGCCCTCGGAGATGGCAAAGATCTTCATGGTGTTATACATGGCTGCTTATCTGCAGCGCCATCGGGACGAAGTGCATGAGCGCTGGTCAGGATTCCTGAAGCCGATGGTCATTCTCGCCATTGCCATCACCCTGCTGCATTTCGAGCCAGATCATGGGGCCATGGTGATCATGATGCTGACGACATTCACCATGCTGTTTCTCGCCGGTGCCAGGCTGCACCGGTTTGTGCTGATTGTCATGGTCTGTTTTGCCGGTGTTGTCGCACTGGCCATCATGAAACCGTATGTGATCAATCGTCTGACCTCGTTCCTGAATCCATGGGCGGCGGAATATGTTTATGGTGAAGGCTATCAATTGACGCAGGCCCTGATAGCGTTCGGGCGGGGTGAATGGTTTGGTGTCGGTCTGGGTAACAGCATTCAGAAGCTTTATTTCTTGCCAGAGGCCCACACCGACTTCGTGCTGTCAATCATTGCAGAGGAAATGGGGCTGTTGGGTGTGCTGTTTGTCATGGCCCTGTTTATTACGCTGATCTGTACGGCGCTGCGCCTGGGTCGCGAGTGCGAAGCTCGGGGGCGACTGTTCCCGGCATATGTGGCATTTGGCACAGCCATGTTGTTTGCGACGCAGGTATTTATCAATTTTGGTGTCAACACCGGGCTATTGCCTACCAAAGGACTGACATTGCCGTTCCTGAGTTACGGCGGCAACAGCCTGCTGATCAGCTGTTTTATGGTGGCGATCCTGATGCGAATCGAGTATGAGTTGCGTACCCGGCCCGACCCAGACCTCTCCGGAGGTGACGCATGAGCCAGCAGACGATATTGATCATGGCCGCCGGAACCGGCGGCCACATTTTCCCGGCATTGACGATTGCTCGCGTACTGCAGGCCCGTGATGTCCGGGTCGAATGGCTGGGTACGCCAGGCGGGATGGAAAATGATGTGCTGCGCGAGACGGGAATCCCGTTGCATCGGCTGCAGATCAATGGCCTGCGCGGCAAAGGCACACTGGCGTTGCTGAAAGCGCCATTCATGCTGCTGGGCAGCATCTGGGCGTCTCTGCGCCTGCTGCAGCGCCTGCGGCCCTGCTGTGTGCTGGGCATGGGCGGGTATGTCACCGGCCCCGGCGGTCTGGCTGCGTGGCTGCTGCGTCGTCCGTTGCTGATTCATGAGCAAAACGCAGTGGCGGGCTTGAGCAATCGCCTGCTCAAGCCGCTGGCGACCCAGGTGATGGAAGCATTTCCGGGTACTTTTTCGGCAGCTGGCAACGTCGTTCATACCGGCAATCCGGTGCGGGCCGATATCGCCGCTATTGCCCCCATGGCGACGGGTGAGCCCGATCACGGCCGGCCCATGCGGCTGTTGGTACTGGGCGGCAGTCTGGGGGCGGCGGCCATCAATGACGTGGTTCCGCAGGCACTGGCAGGGGTTGGTCGCGGCATTGAGGTCTGGCACCAGACCGGGCGTAACAAACATGAACAGACCCTGACAGCGTATCAGCAGGCGCTGGGCAATGCCGGCGCGGAGATCAAGCCTCAGGTGGATGCGTTTATCAGTGATATGGCCTCTGCCTATGACTGGGCCGATCTGGTTTTGTGCCGCGCCGGGGCGAGCACCGTGGCAGAGCTGACGGCAGCCGGCGTGCCGGCGATTCTGGTGCCTTATCCGTACGCCGTGGATGATCACCAGACCCGCAACGCAGCCTGGCTGGTGGATGCCGGTGCGGCTGTGCTGATACCTCAGCCCCGCCTGGACAGGGACAGTTTGCAGCAATTACTAGAGGAGTTTATGGCAGACAAAAAACGCTTACAGGTCATGGCGCAACGTGCCCGTGAACTGGCAGTTAACGACGCGGCTGAGCGGATCTCTGATATATGTCTGGAGGTTTGCCGTGGCTGATCAACGTTATTACCAGGTGCCGGAGATGCGCCGCATCAAGACCATCCATTTTGTCGGCATTGGTGGTGCAGGCATGTGTGGCATTGCTGAAGTCCTGCTGAATCAGGGCTACCGCATTTCCGGATCCGATATCAAGGCGTCAGCCGTGACCGAGCGGCTTGCCGGTATGGGCGCAGAGATATTTATCGGCCACAGCAGTGACAACATTGCCCGCGCGGATGTCGTGGTGTATTCCAGCGCCGTACGCAATGACAACCCCGAGCTGGTCGCCGCCAAACAGTCTGGCAAACCGATTATTCCGCGCGCAGAGATGTTGTCGGAGTTGATGCGTTATCGTCATGCTGTCGCCATTGCCGGTACGCACGGAAAAACCACAACCACCAGTCTGGTGGCGTCGATTTTTGCCGAAGCGAAACTGGCACCGACCTTTGTGATTGGCGGCCGTCTGAACAGTGCCGGCGCCAATGCCGGTTTGGGTGAGAGCCGCTATCTGGTCTGTGAAGCAGATGAAAGCGATGTGTCATTTCTGCACCTGCAACCTATGGTCGCCGTTGTCACCAATATAGATGCCGACCATATGGGCTCGTATGACGGGGATTTCAACAAGCTTAAAAGTTACTTTGTCGAATTTCTGCACAACCTGCCGTTTTACGGTCTGGCGGTGTTGTGTATTGATGATCCGGTGGTCGCCGACATCATGCCGCGTATATCCCGCCCGGTGCTGACCTACGGCTTTGCCGAAAACGCCGACTATCGGATTGCCAATCTGCGGCAGGACAAGCAGTTTACCGACTTTGATGTCTATCGCCCCGATGGCCGCGAACCGCTGCACATCAGTCTCAGCATTCCAGGTCGCCATAATGCGCTGAATGCCACCGCCGCGATTGCAGTGGCGACCGACGAAGGCATTGCTGATGTTGCCATCTGCAAAGGACTCACAGAGTTTGCCGGGGTGGGCCGGCGTTTCGATATTCAGGGTGAGTTCCCCATTGCCGACGGCAGGATTATGCTGCTTGATGACTACGGCCATCACCCCAGTGAAGTCGCGGCAACGATCGCAGCATTGCGCGCGGGCTGGCCGGCAGCGAGGCTGGTGATGATCTATCAGCCACATCGTTTCTCCAGAACCAAGGATCTGTACGATGACTTCGTCCGGGTTCTGTCTGACGTCGATGTGCTGTTGATGCTGGATGTCTATTCCGCAGGCGAAGACCCGGTCCCGGGCGCTGATTCACGCAGCCTGTGCCGCAGCATCCGCATGCGCGGCAAAGTGGACCCGGTGTTTGTCAAAGATGAGGCTGATGTTCGCGATGTGTTGAAAGACCTGGCCAAAGACGGGGATATCGTGATTACCCAGGGTGCAGGCAGTGTGGGTGCCCTGGCCCGTACATTGGCCACGCAGGGGTTGATGTCATGAGTATTGCCAGCATGACAGAAAGTTCAATCAAGCGGCTTGGTCGGGTGGCGGTTCTGATGGGCGGCGATTCAGCAGAGCGTGAGATATCCCTGCTCAGTGGTGGTGCCGTGCTGGCTGCCTTGCAGGGACAGGGTGTTGATGCCATGGGTATCGATGTCGGACCGGATATTGCAGAGCAGTTGCGCAGTGAAAAAATAGATCGGGTATTCAATATTCTGCATGGTCGTGGTGGTGAAGACGGCAAGCTGCAGGGTCTGCTGGAAATGATGCGCATACCTTATACAGGCAGCGGTGTCCTTGCCTCGGCTCTGGCCATGGACAAGGTCAAGACCAAGCAGCTGTGGGCGGCAAGTGGTTTGCCGACACCAAGGTTCAGTGTCTTGCACGATGACAGCGACTGGCAGGGACTGGTTGAGGACATGGGCGAGGTCGTCGTCAAGCCCGCACACGAAGGCTCCAGCATTGGTATGTCCATGGCCTCTGACGCAGCAGCATTACGCGACGCCTATCAGAAAGCCGCCACGTATGACACGGCGGTCATGGCCGAACAGCGTATACGTGGTGCCGAGTTTACGGTGCCGGTGATACATGGGGTGGCATTTCCCGCCATCGAATTGAGCACCAGTCATGAGTTCTATGACTACGATGCCAAGTACGTCGCCAACGATACCCGTTACCTGTGTCCGGCACCGCTGACAGAAGCAAAGGCAACAGAATTGGCGGAGCTGTGCCTGCAGGCATTTTCGATTCTGGGCGCGGAAGGCTGGGGTCGGGTTGATGTCATGCAGGACCGGCAGGGCCGGTTCTGGTTGCTGGAGCTGAACACGGTGCCAGGCATGACTGACCACAGCCTGGTGCCCCTGTCGGCCGCCAGCAAAGGTCTGGATTTCCCGGCGCTGGTACTGCACATACTGAACGGAGGCGCTGTCAGCGATATTACATGAGCGAGCCGCGAAGCCGATCCACATTCTCAGCCTACACCGGTGCCCCGGATGTCCCGATGGACTTTGCCCCGGTACGTGCTGAGGCGCGTCATGCTGCATCTGATGCGCAGCCGCCGGAACGCTCGAGAGGTGGGCTGCGCCTGCTGTTGCTGGCGCTGATTCTGGCAGGTGCGGGAGGTGTTGCGATTCACCAGTACCGTGGCGTGGCAGCGGACTACCTGGCACTGTGGTCAGACCGGTTGCCCGTGATGAATCTGCCAGAAATAAACCGACCGGTAATAAACAGGGCGATCAATACTGTCCGGCTGGACTCGCCATTGCACAGGTTGACCGGGCAGGAAGTAAGAACACTGTTGGCAAAATACACGGAATCAGGGTTCCTGGGTGTGGATGTTCAGGATCTGCGTGATGAGCTGGAACTGAACCCATGGGTTGCCCACGCGACGGTGCGGCGGGTATGGCCGGATGTGCTGGTGGTCAGCATTCGCGAGCAAGAGCCTGTGGCCCGCTGGGGTGACGCGTCTCTGCTCAATGCGGCGGGTGACGTGTTCTCGCCACCGCTGCGAGGACCTGAATCAGCGTTGCCGGCACTGGCGGGGCCGGAGGGTGCCGAGGCACTGGTGATGTCGCAGTATGATTTGTTTGCTGAAGCACTGTTGTCGCTGGACATGACCCTGGCATCGGTCAGCCTGAGTCAGCGTGGCAGTTGGACACTTGAAGTGCAGGACGGTCCGGTACTGCGTTTGGGTCGTGACGATGTGGAAGAGCGGCTGGACCGGCTGGTGTCGGTTTATCGCAGTGGGTTACAGGACCATTTGGCAGATGCGCGCACGATCGACTTGCGGTACGGGAATGGATTTTCAGTCAGTAAAAATACGGTAGCCACAGACGCTGTGGCCCGTCGGTGAGAGCAGGTGTGACATATGAGCGCTCCAGATAACAGCAACATGATCGTAGGCCTGGATATCGGCACGTCCAAGGTGGTTGCCATCGTGGGCGAGGTGAAAGCCGATGGCAGTCTGAATATCGTCGGCATTGGCAGCCACCGATCGCGGGGCCTGAAGAAGGGCACTGTGGTCAATATCGAGTCGACAGTGGAGTCTATTCAGCGTGCCGTCGAAGAGGCGGAGCTGATGGCAGGGTGCCGGATCCACTCGGTTTACGCGGGGATCGCCGGCAGCCATATCCGCAGCATGAATTCCCACGGCATCGTGGCTATTCGTGACCGGGAGGTCACCAGGGCTGATATTGACCGTGTCATAGATGCGGCACAGGCAGTTGCCATACCTGCTGATCAGCGTGTGCTGCATATCCTGCCGCAGGAATACATTATCGACTCTCAGGAAGGTGTTAAAGAGCCGCTGGGCATGTCAGGGGTACGCCTGGAAGCCAAGGTGCATCTGGTCACCTGCGCCATCAATGCGGTGCAGAACATCGAAAAGTGCATCAAGCGCTGCGGTTTGCAGACCGAGGAAATAATCCTTGAGCAGCTGGCTTCAAGTTATGCGGTGCTTACCGAGGACGAGAAAGAGCTCGGCGTCTGCATGGTTGATATAGGTGGTGGCACCACGGATATCGCGATTTTTACCGAAGGAGCCATTCGTCACACGGGTGTGATTCCCATCGCTGGTGACCAGGTCACCAATGACATCGCCATGGCACTGCGCACGCCAACAGACAATGCCGATGAGATCAAGATCAAGTATGCCTGTGCCCTGACCCAGCTTGCCAGTGCCGGGGAAATGATCAAGGTGCCCGGTGTCGGCGAAAGGCCGGCGCGCGAATTGTCACGTCAGGCACTGGCGGAGGTGGTAGAGCCGCGCTACGACGAACTGTTCACGCTGGTCAAGGCCGAGTTGCAGCGCAGCGGCTATGAAAACCTGCTGGCCGCGGGTGTGGTGCTGACCGGCGGCACCAGCAAAATGGAAGGTGTCATTGAGCTGGCTGAAGAGATTTTCCACATGCCGGTGCGTATCGGCATGCCGCAGAGTGTCAAGGGGCTGGCAGATATCGTGCGCAATCCCATTTATTCCACGGGTGTTGGTTTATTGCTGTACGGCATGCGCCAGCTGCAGCAGCAGGAACGCAGCCACCATCCGGTAACCGTCAAAGAACCAAAGATAAGTATCGTTGAACGGGTAAAAAACTGGCTTAAGGAAAATTTTTAGGCCGTAAATTTTGAACGACAGGATCAGTACATCCAATTATCAATAAATCCAAGGCATGACAGGGGGCCGTATGTTTGAACTTCTAGATAGTATTCCACAAAGTGCCGTCATCAAGGTTATCGGTGTAGGCGGGGGCGGTGGCAACGCCGTTCGTCACATGATCAGCAATCACGTCGAAGGCGTGGAGTTTGTCTGTGCCAATACCGATGCGCAGGCACTGACCAATCTGCAGGCCAAGACCCTGCTGCAGATGGGCAGCACCGTGACCAAGGGGCTGGGCGCCGGCGCCAATCCGGAGATCGGACGCCAGGCCGCGCTGGAAGACCGTGAGGAAATTGCAGAAATCCTCAGTGGCGCCGACATGGTCTTTATCACGGCAGGCATGGGCGGTGGCACCGGTACCGGCGCAGCGCCAATATTCGCCGAGGTTGCGCGCGAGCTGGGCATACTCACCGTCGCGGTAGTCACCCGGCCATTCCCTTTTGAAGGCAAGAAACGCTCGCTGATCGCTGACCAGGGCATCATGGAGCTGTCACAGAACGTGGATTCCCTGATCACCATCCCCAATGAGAAGCTGTTGTCGGTGCTGGGTAAGAATGCCTCGCTGCTTGAGGCATTCAAGGCCGCCAATGATGTGCTGCTGGGTGCGGTCAAGGGTATTGCCGACCTCATTATCCGTCCGGGCATGATCAATGTGGATTTTGCCGATGTGCGCACAGTGATGTCGGAGATGGGCATGGCCATGATGGGCACCGGTTATGCCACCGGTGAGGATCGGGCTCGCGAGGCGGCGGAAGCTGCTATCCGCAGTCCGTTGCTGGAAGACGTCAATCTGCATGGCGCGCGTGGCATTCTGGTCAACATCACCGCCGGCGAAAACCTGTCGCTGGGCGAGTTCTCTGAAGTGGGTGATACCATTTCCGAGTTTGCCTCTGACGATGCCACAGTTGTTGTGGGTACGGTTATCGATGCGGATATGGGTGACGAAATCCGGGTAACGGTCGTGGCGACGGGCCTGGGTGAGGTGCGTGCTGCAGAAGCCCGTCCTACCAAGGTGGTTGATAACACCCGCTCAGCCCAGGTGGCCGGTGGTAATTACCGTCCCGTCGAGCGACCGTCAGCGCCGGCCGCACGGCCGCGTCCGGCAGCCAGTTCGCATACCATGCCGCAGAACAGCGGTTTTGCCAAAGCGGTGGGCGCCGAGGACAGTATGGACTACCTGGACATACCGGCGTTCTTGCGTCGCCAGGCGGATTGATACAGGGTCATACCCAGGGCAGTTGAGGCCCGAACACGGCCAATTGAGTGTTTGGGTTCTCAACTGATATTTGCTATCATCGGCGAAAATGCCCAGGGGCTGCAGCTCCTGGGCGTCGCTTATTCCGGGATAAATGCCAATTATGTTGAAACAGCGCACCCTCAAAAACGTCATCCGTGCTACTGGCGTGGGATTGCACACCGGCACCAAGGTCTACCTCACATTGAGGCCGGCGCCGATTGATACGGGCATCATTTTTGTACGGACCGATCTGCAGCCGCCGGTACACATCCCTGCGCTTGCGCATCTGGTTGGCGATACCACCCTGTCTACGACCTTGATTCAGGACGATGTGCGGGTGTCAACAATTGAGCACCTGATGTCGGCCATGTCGGGCCTGGGTATCGACAATGCCTATATCGACGTCAGCGCGCCGGAAGTGCCCATCATGGATGGCAGTGCCGGGCCGTTTGTGTTCCTGATCCAGTCAGCGGGTATCGAAGAGCAAGACGCGCCAAAGAAATTTGTTCGCATCCTTAAGCCCATCCATCTGGAAGAGGGCGACAAAACAGTCAGCCTGGAGCCGTTTGACGGTTTCAAGGTAAGTTACACGCTGTTGTATGATCACCCGGTTTATCGACGCTACACCAAATCGGCGACCATTGATTTTTCCAGCACATCTTTTGTCAAGGAAGTCAGCCGGGCGCGAACCTTCGGCTTCATGCACGAGTTCGAGGAATTGCGTAACCGCAACCTGGCGCTGGGCGCCAGTATGGACAATGCCATTGCGGTGGGCGATTATAAGGTGCTGAACGAAGACGGTCTTCGCTATGAAGACGAATTCGTAAAACATAAAATCCTGGATTCCATCGGTGATCTGTACCTGCTTGGGCACAGCCTGCTGGGTGAATTCAAGGGTTACAAATCCGGTCATGCGCTGAACAATAATCTGCTGCGCAAACTGGAGGCGACCCGGGATGCTTGGGAACTGGTCAGTTTTGACTCCGAATCCCAGGTGCCCATTTCTTATCTCAAGCCCGGACTGGCTGCCTAAGGGAGACCCCGAGGCGCAGCGACACGGGGCGGGCCTGGCTTATGAAGCTCATATTGGTTAATCAGCGTTACGGACACAGTCGCACGATTGTGATCAAAGGCTGGCTCAAGGGCCTGCTGTCGCTGTGTCTGCTCGGTGCGCCGGTGGCGCTGGGGTATATGGGCTACCATCTGGCCCTGGCCAATACCGCCAATCATGTTGTCAGCGAGAAATCCGCTGAAGGCTGGGAGCAGCAACTCGACGAGCAGGCTCAGGCGCTGGCGGAACTCAAGCAGAATGCCGAGCAGCAGGTTGAGGCACTGACCCAGCGTCTGGCGACTCTGCAGGCGCGCCTGCTGCGTTTGGATGCGCTGGGTCTGCGGCTGACCGAAGTCGCCAATCTCGACCCCGCTGAATTCAACTTCAGTGAGCAAACACCCGGCATCGGCGGGTTGTTGCTGGAAGACAGCAGCGCCATGGAGCCGCCTGATTTCATCCGCGCGATTACTCGCCTGGAGCAGGAAATAGAGGCCCGCGGCAACCAGCTGGAAGCCGTGTCGGGTTTGATCAACGGCCAACAGTTTGAACAGCAGGCGGCGATCGCCGGCCGTCCAGTCAATGCCGGTTGGTTGTCCTCAGGCTTTGGTCGCAGAGCAGATCCATTCACTGGGCGTATGGCCTGGCACAACGGCATCGACTTTGCCGGCACCGCCGGCGAAGACATCATCAGCGTCGGCACCGGCGTGGTGACCTTCTCGGGTACCCGGTCCGGGTACGGCTTGATGGTTGAAGTTGACCACGGCAATGGCTATCTGACACGTTATGCCCACGCTCAGGATCTTCTGGTTGAGCAGGGGGAGATCGTTAATCAGGGTCAGGCTATCGCCCTGATCGGCAGTACCGGCCGCTCCACCGGCCCCCACGTGCATTTTGAAGTCTACAAAAACGGCCGCGTGGTCGATCCGGCTTCCTACATACGGCGCACCCACCGCTAATCCAACCCGCCACTGCCACTTTGCAGATGACGACACCAGTCAGGTCGTCATGAATCCGTATGTTTAACCATTCAGTCACAACAGGTCATCATGAACTTACAGTTTTTCAGTAAAATATTTGGCAGCAGCAATTCCCGCAAACTCAAGAAGCTGCATAAAATCGTCAAACAGATCAATGCCTTCGAAGAAAGCATCGAGGCATTGTCAGACGAAGAGTTGCGCGGCAAGACGGCAACGTTCAAAGCGCGCTTCGACGACGGCGAAGCACTGGACAGGATGTTGCCGGAAGCATTTGCTGTGGTCCGCGAAGCCAGCAAGCGGACATTGGGTTTACGCCACTTTGATGTGCAGATGATCGGTGGCATTGTCCTGCATCAGGGCGATATTGCAGAAATGAAAACCGGTGAGGGTAAAACCCTGGTTGCCACATTGCCGGCCTATCTTAACGGGCTGAGCGGTAATGGCGTGCATATTGTTACCGTCAATGACTACCTTGCCAGCCGGGATGCCAACTGGATGCGGCCCCTGTATGAATTTCTGGGGCTGACCGTCGGGGTCATCGTCGGTGGCCAGATGCAGCAGGAAAAAAAGGCAGCCTATAACGCCTCCATTACCTACGGTACCAATAACGAGTTCGGCTTTGACTACCTGCGCGACAATATGGCGTTTCGTATTGAAGACAAACTGCAGCGCAAGCTCAACTTTGCCATTGTCGATGAGGTGGACTCCATTCTGATTGACGAAGCCCGAACCCCTCTGATCATCTCCGGTGCAGCGCAGGACAGCTCCAAACAGTACATGGCCATCAATGAGTTGATCCCGGGCCTGGAGCGAGGCGAAGCGCCTGAAGAAAAGGCGCCCGCCATGGCCCTGGAGCGCGAGGAAAAGGTAGAAACCGGACACTTCATGGTTGACGAAAAGTCACGTCAGGTTGAGCTCACCGAGGCCGGTCATGAGCATCTGGAAGAGCTACTGACGCAGAGAAACCTGCTCAACGAAGGTGAAAGCCTGTACTCTGCCGCGAATCTGGGCCTGTTGCACCATATTCATTCGGCATTAAAAGCACATTACCTGTTCCATAAGGATGTTGAATACATCGTTAAGGACGGACGTATCGTGCTGATTGATGAGCATACTGGCCGGACCATGGAAGGGCGTCGATTGTCGGAAGGCCTGCATCAGGCCATAGAAGCAAAGGAAGGGCTGGAGATTCAAAGCGAGAGTCAGACGCTTGCCTCTACCACGTTCCAGAATTATTTCCGGCTGTACAACACGCTGTCCGGCATGACCGGTACCGCAGATACTGAAGCGTTTGAATTCAAGCAGATTTATGACCTTGATGTGGTGGTAATACCACCCAATACGCCCATGCAGCGAATCGACAAAAACGACCTGGTGTTCCTGTCCATGGAGGAGAAATTCGAGGCGATTGTCAGTGATATCAAGGAGTTCAGTGCAAAGGGTGCGCCCATTCTGGTGGGCACGGCGTCAATCGAAACATCGGAGATGCTGTCCAAGTTCCTGACCAAGGAAAAGATCGAGCATGAAGTGCTGAACGCAAAATTCCATGAAAAAGAAGCGTTTATTATTGCGCAGGCCGGGCGGCCCGGTGTGGTTACCATTGCTACCAACATGGCGGGTCGTGGTACCGATATTGTTCTGGGTGGCAACTGGGAAACCGAGGTTGCGGCCATGGACAACCCCTCCCCCGAGCAGATAGCTGCTGCCAAGGATGCCTGGCAGCAACGCCATGATCAGGTACTGGAGGCTGGTGGCCTGCACATCATCGGGACAGAGCGTCACGAATCACGCCGTATTGACAATCAGCTGCGTGGCCGGTCAGGTCGTCAGGGCGACCCGGGGTATTCGCGTTTTTATCTGTCACTGGAAGACAACCTGATGCGTATTTTCGCGTCCGACCGGGTAAAAGGCTTCATGCAGAAGCTGGGCATGGAACGCGGCGAGGCGATCGAACATGGCATGGTATCCAAATCCATTGAAAAGGCACAGCGCAAGGTTGAAGGCCGTAACTTCGATATTCGCAAACAGTTGCTGGAATACGACAATGTCGCCAATGATCAGCGCACCATCGTCTACCGTCAACGCAATCAGGTCATGGCCAGCGACGATATTGGCGAGTTGGTCTCCAACATGCGCAACGAAGTCGCTGACCAGGTCATCAGCAGTCACATCCCGCCACAAAGTATTTTTGAGCAGTGGGATATTGACGGACTGGAGCAGGCCATGGAGGCCGAGTTCGCCATTCATTTGCCGGTCAAGGCATGGCTGGAAGAAGACGAAAAGCTTTATGAAGAAACCCTGCGTGAGAAGATCAAGCAGGCGCTAAACGACGCCTATGCGACAAAGCGTGAAACCGTGGGTGAAAAAATGGCGCTGCTGGAGAAGCAGATTGTGCTGCAGATTCTCGATACCCTGTGGAAAGAGCACCTGGCGGCGATGGATCAGTTGCGGCAGGGCATCTTCCTGCGTGGTTACGCCGGTAAAAACCCAAAGCAGGAGTACAAGCGCGAAGCCTTCGACCTGTTCCAGAACCTGTTGTCGCGTCTGCAACACGATGTCATCCGTTTCCTCAGCCATGTTCAGGTGCGTTCGCCGGAAGAAATAGACGCCATTGAGCGCGCACGTGATGCAGAGCGGGCCAAGGAGAAAATCAGGTTTCAACATGCTGAGGCATCCGTCATGCAGTCCGAAGGCGCCGCCAGGTCGGCGGAGGGCAGCCAGGGTGCATCGGACAATGGCGCGCCATTTGTTCGCGAAGAGCCGAAACTGGGGCGCAACGATCCGTGTCACTGTGGTTCCGGGAAGAAGTTCAAGCATTGTCACGGGCGATTAAGCTGATAAACGGATTAGGTGAGAGTATGGCGACAGGAAAATCAGGAACGGGCAGGTTGGTGCCGGTGTCGGGCGTCAGGATGGCAGCGATCAGCGCGGGAGTGCGATACCAGAATCGACTGGATCTGGTGCTGTTCGAGTTGGCGCCGGGCACTCGCACGGCAGGGGTGTTTACCCGCAATGCGTTCTGTGCTGCCCCCGTGGTACTGGCGCGCAAGCACCTGACGGCTACTGGCGGCGACACACGCTATCTGCTGATCAATACCGGCAATGCCAATGCCGGTACTGGTGAACAGGGGATGGTCGATGCCGTGCATTGCTGTCAAGCCCTGGCCGATGCGGCACAGGTAGAACTGGCGCAGGTGCTGCCTTTCTCCACCGGGGTAATTGGCGAGCGCTTGCCAGCGGAGAAAATTGTGGCAGCTGCGCCTGCAGCGCTGGCTGCGCTGCAGGAAGATCAGTGGCTGGATGCAGCGAAAGGCATCATGACCACCGATACGCGGCCCAAGGCAGTGTCTGCCATTGTCACCCACAATGGCAAGTTGATCACCCTGACCGGCATCACCAAGGGTGCCGGTATGATTAAGCCGAATATGGCAACCATGCTGGCGTTTGTCTGCACCGATGCTGACATAGAGCAGGATCTGTTGCAGGATCTGCTGATATCTGCGGTTGAACAGTCATTCAACAGAATTACCGTTGATGGTGATACGTCAACCAACGACTGCTGCGTTCTCAGTGCCACCGGCAAAAGCGGCATCAAAGTCGACAGGTCGGACGAAGGACTGTTTGATGCGTTCAGCAGGGCGTTGCACGAGTTAATACTGGACTTGGCCAAACTGATCATCCGCGATGCCGAAGGTGCCAAAAAGTTCGTCACTGTTGACGTGCGCGGTGGTGCCAATACCCGGGAGTGTCTGCTAGTGGCGTATGCCATTGCCGAATCGCCACTGGTCAAGACCGCGCTGTCTGCCTCTGACCCGAACTGGGGCAGAATCCTCGCTGCCGTTGGCCGTGCCGGCGTAGCTGATCTGGATGTGTCACGTATCGATCTGTACCTTGATGAGGTCTGCATCGTCAAAAAGGGTGGCCTGGCGCCAGACTACCGGGAAACCATGGGGCAGGCGGTGATGAACCAGGAGGATATCTGCCTGCGCGTAGAGCTCGCCCGTGGCCATGTCAATGAACAGGTATGGACAGCCGATCTGTCCGAGGAATATGTGCGTATTAACGCGTCTTATCGGAGCTGAACAGGCTGATACCGGCGATTCCCCTGCCCCCGCGTGCTCTGGCCAGCGCCAGATCGGATGCCGTCATGCCTCCCAGGGCATAAACCGGCACTGTGCTGGCTGCAGTCAGTGTTGCAAACAGCTCCCAGCCCAGCGACGGGTGATCGGCGTGGCTTGCAGTGGTTTGTACCGGAGACAGCAGGGCGTAGTCCGCATCCAGTGCCTGAGCCTGGCGCAATTCTTCGCGATTGTGACAGGAAACCCCGAACAGCAAATGGTCCGGCACCGGCCTGATCGTCAGTTCATGCAAAAGTCCGCTATGGGCATGCAGGCCCTTTATCCCCGGAAAGTCAGCCAGGTCTTCCCGGACCCGTCCGTCGGCCGTGACATGCGCTGCTGACAGATCAGCGATGACACCGGCCGATGAGCCTGTCAGCGCGGGTATGGCTGTGCGGATTGCGTCCAGGTAATCGCGGTATTGGTCCTTGTGCTGGCAGCGCAGTCTGACCAGCGTGTCAGGCGGTAGCTGCAGCGAAGTCATTGACGCGTCTGGCTGATTGATAATGGCAATCCGGTCGCGCAGTTGCAGACGGCGGATGATCAGCCGATTGGCGGGGGGGAAGTGCGTCGGATCGAGCTGGGCGGTCGCCAGCCAGCGCAGGGGTTGTTGCTCTACGCCCGTTGGTTCGCCGCGAAAGCTGTCTACAATCCAGACATCCAGCAGCACTGATTTTTCGGGGTAATTGTGTTCTATCCGACACAGGGGCTGCGCCTGCTGGACCTCTATGGCCAGCTCTTCCTTCAGTTCACGATGCAGTGCCTGTTGCACGCTTTCACCGGGCTCCAGCTTGCCGCCGGGGAACTCCCACAGGCCACCCAGATGTTGCTGCTCGGCCCTTCTAGCGACCAATACCCGGCCGTGCGCATCCAGGATAACGCCGACGGCGACATGAATGCGTTCGCCGGTCTGGTGTTCAGTCATCGGATTGCCGACCACCAGCAAGCTGCGGAAACTCCTCAGGGTCTACCGGTTCACCAGCAATACTGTGCCGCTCGCTGGCCCATTCGCCGAAATCTATCAGTTTACAGCGCTCGGAGCAGAATGGCCGGAATGCATTTTGGTCGCTCCAGGTCACAATGTCCTTGCAGGTGGGGCAGTTCACTTTTAATAGACGTTCACTCATAAGGTATTCGCTTTCAATTCAAGATAGGTTTTATGCATGGCCTGCACGGCATCGTGCAAAGCGAGCAGGTCGCCGTCATTGGTGATGATGTCGTCGGCCTGCGCCAGCCGCTGCTGCCGGTCAAGCTGACTGGCCATGATCGCCTTGATGGTATCAGCACTGCTGTTGTCGCGGGCCATCGCGCGCGCCAATTGCACGGACGCCGGGGCATCTATGACCAGCACACGGTTGCACAGTGTCTGTTGATCAGTCTCCAGTAGTAACGGCGAAGACAGCAAGGTATACGGTGAGTCGCTGTGTCGCAGGCGGGACACGATTTCCTGCCTTATCAGTGGGTGGAGCAGGGCCTCCAGCCACTGTTTTGCCGACGGGTCGCGGAAGATGATTTCACGCAGGGCCGGTCGGTCAAGGTTGCCGTCGGGCAACAGAATATGCTGACCAAAATGATCGGTGATTGCCGCCAGTGCCGGCTGGCCTGGCTGCACAACCTCGCGCGCCACCAGGTCGGCGTCGACAACGCTAATGCCCAGTGTCGTGAAGGCATCGGTGGCAGCCGTTTTGCCACTGCCAATGCCACCCGTGATGCCGATGACCATAGGTTGATGCGCACTCATGCCTGCATCACCAGCATGGAGATGTAGGTGTCACTGATGACATCGCCCCAGATCAGCACAATAAACCCGGCAATTGCCAGATAGGGGCCGAATGACATAGGGATGTTTTTATCGCGACCGGCGGTCACCGCGAGCGTAATACCAATGATGGCGCCGGTCAGCGATGACAGGATAATCACTGTCAACAGCTGCTGCCAACCCACCCAGGCACCGATGGCGGCGAGCAATTTGAAGTCACCGTACCCCATGCCTTCACGCCCGGTCAGCAGCTTGAATATCCAGTAAATACTCCACAGACTCAGATAGCCGGCACCGGCACCGATCAGGGCATCGGCTGGCGTTACCCCGGTGCCGTGCCCGGAAACACTGAGCATCAGCCCCAGCCACAACAAGGGCAGGGTGATGTTGTCGGGGAGCAATTGGTGGTCCATGTCGATCACTGTCAGGCTGATCAGGCACCAGGTGAATACCAGCGCGGCCAGACAGGCCCAGGTCGCACCAAAATGCCAGGCAATCAGTGCCGACAGCAATGCGGTCACCACTTCCACCGCCGGGTAGCGCCAGTGTATGCGGGTCTGGCACTGGCTGCAGCGTCCACGCAATAACAGATAGGAAATCACCGGAATGTTCTGCCACGGCCGCACTGGCTTGTGACAGACCGGGCAATGTGAGTCAGGTTTCAGCAGGTTGAAGGTATCGTGGCCTGGCGCGGGGTCGGCTATCCGGGTCTTTTTCTCGTCAAGTTGCAGGTACTCCAGGCATTGATTGCGCCACTCGCGTTGCAGCATCAGGGGCAGGCGATAGATGACCACGTTCAGAAAACTGCCCACCAGCAAACCCAGCAGTCCTGCCAGTGCAATCGTCAGCGGCAGTGATGCTTGCATCAGTTCCACGAATGTCGCCATCAAAAAATCCTGTTGTTATGACTGTCGTTGCACCTGGGTGCTGCTAGAGCGCCGCGCCCAGGCGGAAAATCGGCAGGTACATGGCCATCATCAGCCCCCCCACCAGTAAACCGAGCGTCGCCATGATCAGCGGTTCCAGCAGGCCGGTCAGCCCGTCAAGCATCTCATTGATACGACGTTCGTAGTGATCGGCGCAACGCGCCAGCATGGTGTCCAGCGTACCTGACTGTTCGCCGGCATGAGTCAACTGCGTAATCATAACCGGAAATGCGCCAGTCTTGCGAATGGAGAAACCCAGAGACTGCCCCTGTTCCACATCTGCCAGTATGTCGAGACAGGTCTTCTGGAAGCACAGATTGCCTGCCGCAGTGGCGCTCAATTGCAGGGCGTCGACGATACTCAACCCTGCCGCCATTGTGGTGGCCAGCGTCCGGCAGATACGCGACAGGGCGGCGTCTCGCACCAGCGAGCCGAGCACTGGCAGCCGCAGGAGCAGGCGATGATAAAGCCATTGTGCACCGGGATAGCGCCTGACCACCAGACAACAGCACAGCACGGTACCGACAAGCGCGGACAGCCACAGCCAGCCATAATGAATGGCAAGCTCGGACAGGTTCATCACTGTTTGCGTCAGCGCCGGCAAGGGCGCTCCCAGTTCGGCAAAGGTGATGGCAAACTGGGGCACTACTTTTACCAGGAGGACGGCAGTGACCACGATTGCTGTCGCCAGCACCGCCAAGGGATAGGTCAGGGCTTTTTTCAACTGACTGACAATGATTGCATCGCGTAGCTGACAGGCGGCGATGCGCTCCAGCGCGGTATCCATGGTGCCACTTTGTTCACCGATGCTGAGCAGGCTCACGAACAGCCGGTCGAAATATTGGGGATGTTCGGCCAATGCTTCGCTGAAGCTACCCCCGATGGCTACTTTGTCGTGCACGGTTGACAGTAGCTGCCGGAGGCGCGGGTGATCGCTGCCGGCGGCAACAATCTTCAGTGCCTGCAGCAGGGGCAGACCGCTGGTGAGCATGCTGGCAGTCTGCTGCGTCATCAGGTTCAGATCCTGAGCGCTGATGCGAGGGCCTGACCGCCATCGCCATGGCCTGTCCGCTGAAGACGATGCCGTTGTCTGCGTGACGCGGGTTGCGCGGATGCCCTGGTGGTGGAGATTCACCCTGACCTGTGCGGCATTGGCCGTCAGCATGTGTCCGCGCTGGCGTTTGCCATGTCGGTCGATGCCGTGCCAGCGATAGCCGGAATGGGTAGTGGTCACAGCATCAGCCTGTCAGCGTCTGCCAGGGTGATGTCACTGGCAGCAACCCGGGCCAGCGCTGATTCGCGAAGCGACGCCATCCCCATGCGGGTGGCTGCGGCGCTGATGTCAGGCGTGGCTGCGCCGCTCAATATCAGCGCGTTGAGTTCCGCAGACATGGGCATGACCTCGGCGACACAGACACGACCGCGGAACCCCTGGTGGCAACGCTGGCAGCCCACCGGCAGACAGACTTGGGCCCGGCTGGCCTGACCGGCAGACATACCGGCGGCACACAATCGGGCCTGACTGATCTCGTCTGCAATCCTGCAGGCGTTGCACAGGCGGCGGACCAGCCGTTGCGCAATGACAAGGCTGAGTGAGCCACACAGGTTGTAGGCGGGTACACCCATGTTAAGCAGCCGGGTGATACTGCCGGCGGCACTGTTGGTGTGCAGGGTCGACAGCACCAGGTGGCCAGTCTGGGCAGCCTTGACGGCAATGTCGGCTGTTTCCCGGTCCCGAATTTCGCCAACCATGATGACGTCCGGGTCCTGCCGCATGAAGGCTTTGAGTGCCGAGGCAAAATCCAGTCCGGTCCGTCTGTTGACCGCCAGCTGATTGATACCGTGCATCTGCATTTCTATGGGATCTTCCACCGTCGAGATGTTGCGCTCCAGGGTATTGAGCAGACCCAGCCCGGCATACAGTGATACGGTTTTACCGCTCCCGGTAGGCCCGGTAACCAGAATCAGGCCCTGGTTTTTTTGCAGGGCTGCGTGATATCGCGATTGCTGTTCTGTCGTGTACCCCAGGTCATCAAGGCGCTTCCGGGTGGCGGCGTCGTCAAGAAGTCGCAAGACGACTTTTTCGCCCCACAGTGTCGGCATGGTACTGACCCGGAAATCGACATGTTTGGGCATGTCGGGGGCACCGGCTACCGTTTTGGCTGGACCGGCAGCCACTCTCATCCGGCCATCCTGCGGCAGGCGCCGTTCACTGATGTCCAGGTCGGCCATTACTTTGATGCGGGATATGATACGTGGCGCCAGTGTGGCGGGTGGACAACTGAGTTCACGCAGACAGCCGTCGACCCGGCAGCGGATGCGCGCGAATTCCTCGAAAGGCTCGACATGTATGTCGGAGGCATTCAAGCGCATTGCATCACCCAGAATGTTATCGACAAATCGCACCAGGGGTGCTTCATCCGTCTTGCTGTCATCGCTGCCTGGTGTCCCGGCCAATGCTGCGATGTCGTTGAGGCGGGAATCGTCTGCGTCGATTTCGTCCAGCGCGGTGCGAATGGCAGCGCCACCGGTCAGGGTTTCAGCCGTGGGTTCTGCCAGCAGGTGATCCAACAGCTGCCATAGTCTGGCGCCGTCTGCCACCACTGCCTCGATCGGCTGTCCGGTATGCATGCGGATATCATCAAGGGCCTGCAGACTGACCGGGTCGGCGAACACGATGATCAGCGGTGCATCCGATGCCGGATGGGCCTGCGGTGAGGGCACCGTCAAAGGCAGCACCCGGTGTTTGTGCAGAAAGCTGTGGTCCAGTGCCTCGCAGCAGCAGGCACTGATGTCGACAGCATCCAGATCCAGCAAGGGGTAGCCAAAATTCTCCGCGATGACCGCCGCCAGCCGGGCGCTCTCGGTGATACCCTGGCGGATTAACAGGGTGACAAACGGCATGTTTTCCTGCTGCGCCAGATGCAATGCTGACTCTGCCTGCTCGGTCAGCAGCAGGCCGGATTCGATCAGGGTTTCTGCCAGTCCCTGTGGCACCATATGAAAATCTCCGGGGTATTCTGTGAAAGTTTTATAGCAGCTGGAGTAGGGGTCTGCTAGAAACAGTAGGCACATTGGCAAATCCACGCCATTTTGTGTGAGTCGGCGCCCGGTCGCCGAACAACCCGTTAAACAGGGCAGGATGCCCGCTTCAGTTCCAGGGAGGAGACATAATGATGAACCGCAGACTGTTGGTGAACCACTCGGGCAGCCAGGGTTTTACACTGATCGAACTGATGATGGTGGTTGCCATCATTGGTATTCTGGCGTCGGTGGCATTGCCTGCCTATCAGGGCTACGCTGCCAGAGCCAAGTTCGCCGAGCTGGTGGCGGCAGCAACACCGGCCAAAACCGCCGTCGACCTGTGTGTGCAGTCGCGCGGCATTGGCAGCTGCGACACCATTGCCACGCAGCCTGGCTGGTCAGCCTCTGCCGAGGTCGATTCGGTCGCAGTGACCCTGGCAGACAGTATCTTTCAGGTAACCGTGACGCCTACTGGCAGTTATGCCGGGATCGCGGTCACTGACACCTATATACTTAATGGTGAGGTCAGTGGCGGATCGGTCATCTGGACGGAGGATGCGGACGCTGGATGTCTGGCCAGTGGTTTGTGTTGATGTTTTTTGATACATTAGCGTCGCTTGAACAGATGCAGGTACCGTTAAGCCAGCATTCAGCCGGGCAGTTCTATCCTGATGCTGTAGTTTGTAACAAGACCAGGCAAGCAGTATCTGATTAACAGTTGTGGGCGCCAAAAAGGTGTCGGAGTGAAAGCGTATGAATAAATTCAGATTATCCATGATGTCCGCGGCGGTGTCTGTCGTGTTGGCCTGCAGTGCTGCGGCACAGCAAAAAACCATCGAAGACGGCGTTTACACAACAGAACAGGCTGACGCTGGTCAGCCCCTGTACGAGCAGCGCTGTTCAGCGTGTCACAATGCCGATTTTTATCGTGGCACCCTGTCCAATCGCAATAATCAGCCACTGGCCTATCTGTTTGAAGAGATTCTGGTCACCATGCCGGCAGATATGCCCGGCTCACTGATGGACGCCGAGTATGAAGCGATTCTCGCGCACATTCTGCAGCTGACCGGCTACCCGGCGGGTGATGCGCCGCTGGACTACGCCAGTGGCACTATGCACACGGTCAACATTGTGCCACCCAAGGATTGATTGGTGTTGTTGTTGCCGGGCGGCAACAACCGGGCATAAAAAAGGCGAGCTCCGTGCTCGCCTTTTTTATGCCCGCACATCCAGCTATTGCAGCCGGTCAAAGCGCATGGACAGGTCGATGGCCTTCAGGTCTTTGGTGAGCGCGCCAATCGATATGTAGTCTACGCCGGTTTCCGCAATCTCCACCAGGCGCTGCCGGGTAATACCGCCGGAAGCCTCCAGCCGGCTGCGCTGTTCGCCACGGTCGATATTGCGCCGCACAGCGTCGCGCATATCGGCGATGCTGAAATTATCGAGCATGATAATGTCGGCCGCGGCATCAAGCGCCTCATCCAGCTCGGCAAAGGACTCCACTTCAACCTCCACAGGCTTGCCCGGCGCCAGGTCGCGCGCCTTGCTGATGGCCTGGGTAATGGAGCCACAGGCGCTGATGTGATTTTCCTTGATCAGAAACGCGTCAAACAGACCCATGCGGTGATTGCCACATCCGCCAATCGCGACAGCATATTTTTGCGCCGTTCGCAGGCCCGGAATGGTTTTTCGTGTGTCCAGCAGCTGACATGACGTGTGTGCGACCAGGCGCGCGTATTCGCGGCTCAGGGTGGCTGTGCCTGACAATGTCTGCAGAAAATTGAGCATGCAGCGTTCTGCGCTCAGCAGGGTGCGTGCCGGCCCGGTGAACCGGGCAAGGGTCTGGTTGGCGCTGATATCGCTGCCTTCGGTCAGCAGCCACTCCAGCGTCACTGCGCTGGCACCGAGTTGCCGGATAACCTCTTCAGCCCAGGGCTGACCACACAGGACGGCGTCTTCGCGGCAGATGATACTGGCATGTGCAGAAGCCTTGGGGTCTATCAGTGATGCGGTTATGTCGCCACTACCCAGGTCTTCGGCCAGGGCCAGACTGACGGTTTGCGACAGATCGTCGGGAAGGGTGGTCAGGGTTTTGGTCATGGCGGACTTCACTGTATGCAACGGTGCATGGGTCTGGTTGTCGGGCGGGTTGTCAGCGGATGGGTTCACGGCACCATGCGCAGGGTCAATGTGTCTGCCCGCTGAGTAAACTCGACATGGCGCAGGGCGCTCATCCCCAGCAGCACGGTGTCACCCTGCATGGCCGGGTTGATGCTGGCGCGAACATCATACAGGGTGATTTCGCCCAGATGAAGTACCGGGATAACGGTGGCATAAACGGTCACCAGACCATTGGCTGTCATCGCCCGCATCGCCTGGCCAGCTTGCAGGCCGGCGTTGTCCGCAAGCTGTGCTGGAATCACGACGTCGGTGGCACCGGTGTCCAGCAGAAAAGTCGCCGGTTCGCCGCTGATGTCACCGCTCATCACGTAGTGGCCCTGCCGGTTGCGTTGCAGCGCCAGTTCAAAGCCGCCGCCTTGCAGGGCCTGCGTGTCGGGGCGCTGATTGGGGTTGATCTGTCGTCCCAGCATGTCGTCAAAAAACAGGGTCAGCAGACCCAGGCCGAGCGCGAAGCTGATGATCAGCATGCCCAGACCGGCTTGACGGCCTGGCTTATGCTCATGGTTGTCACTCATAGACTCTGACTTCAATGGTATACTCAATGTCGACTTTAGCACATCAATGAGGAGATCTGCTTGAACCGGGAGCACTGGTTGCCTGAGATCGCGGACCGCGGCCTGCACAGGGAGCTGCAGAAAGTCAGGCGGGTGCGTTCGCCGAATGTCAGCGAGCGGCCTGAGGGCATGCAGATTGACGCACTGATCATTCACAATATCAGTCTGCCGCCCGGACAATTTGGCGGCAGCTGGATAGACGATCTGTTTTGCAATCAGCTGGATCCGGCCCGGCATCCCTACTTCCGTGACATCGCTGACCTGCGGGTGTCAGCACACGCGCTGATTGACCGTCATGGGCAACTCACTCAATATGTGGCATTCGACAAAAAAGCCTGGCATGCGGGGCAGTCCTGTTTCGATGGGCGCCAGCAATGCAATGATTTTTCCATTGGCATCGAGCTGGAGGGCAGTGACGATCAGTCGTTTACCGACGCGCAGTACGCATGCCTGATCGCGCTCACCCGGTATTTGCAGCGGGTTTATCCTGCGATTACCGCGGAGCGTATCGTCGGTCACAGCGATATTGCTCCCGGCCGCAAGACGGATCCCGGCCCCTGTTTCGACTGGCGCCGTTATAAAAAGGGGTTAACATGATCTTTCTTACCGTGATCACCTGTTTGCTCATTAACCATCATTGGCATCGCGAGCGCCGGTTGCCCGTCGACAGCTGGTTTGATGCCTGGCAAGCGTGGTTGATAAGCCACGCACATCGTCTGCCGGCCTTCATGCGAGACAGGTCAGGTACCCTGCCGATACTGGCGATTCTGTTGCCAATCATCCCGCCGGCGCTGTTGCTGTGGCTGGCTGAGGGCCGTTTTTTCGGCTTGCTGTCCTTGGGGCTGCACGTGCTGATTCTCATCTACTGTTTTGCCCGGTTTAACCTGGTGGCGCTGATCGAGAGTTATCTGGCCTGCTGGCGCCGCGGTAATTACGAGGCAGCCTACCTGGAAACCGCTGAGTTGGCGCCCGATGCCTTTCATTCCCGGTTTGACGATTACACGGTCATGCACCAGCAGTTTCTCGATTATGTCCTGTCAGTCAGCCTGCGCCGTCTGTTTGCGATCCTGTTCTGGTACATCCTGCTGGGGCCACTGGCGGCGCTGTCGTATTTTCTGCTGCAGCACATGCTCAGCGCCGATGTACTGACGGAAGACCGGGCCGACGACAGGGCGTGGCAGCGGATCCTGTCACTGGCCGAGTGGCTGCCGGCGCGGTTGCTGGCCCTGGCATTTGCGCTGGCCGGGAATTTTGTAGCGGCATTTCAGCGCTTGCGCGAGCGTTTGTTCGATAATCTGCAGCCAGGCAACAATTTGTCGCTGCTCAATGACTGCGCAGATGCAGCAATTGGCAAGCCGGATGCCGATATTCGGGAGGCAGAATACAGCGTACAGGCCCTATGGCGCCTGGAGGCACTGCGAGACCTGGTGCTGCGCAGCCAGATCGTCTGGGTCATTGCGGTGGCTTTGATAATTCTTGTAGTTTAACTACAAGAACAACTATCGGTACTTGAAATGCAGCCTCCAGGAAGGTATTATTTACCCTGTCATGTAATTTAATTACAAATATTGTCGCAAGAATGGCTTTCTGCCACACTCGACGACAGCTTGTCACAGTTGAACCGCCACATAATCAAAACCAACAAAACAGAATTGACGCTTATGACCGATCATCAGGAAGACTTCAACCCCGCCGAAACCGAAGAATGGCTCGAGGCGCTGGGCTCCGTAATTGAACACGAAGGCGCCGACCGCGCCAACTATCTGCTTGGGCGCCTGTCGGACAAGGCCTCCCGGCAAACGCTGCAGGTGTCCGCGTCGGCAATCACCACGCCGTACCGCAACACCATCCCGCCGCAGGAAGAAGACCGCATGCCGGGCGATATGTTCATGGAGCGTCAGATCCGCGGCTTCATCCGCTGGAACGCGCTGGCCATGGTCATGCGCGCCAATCTGGACAACTCCGAGCTGGGGGGGCACATCTCCACGTTCTCGTCATCGGCAACCCTGTATGACGTCGCGTTCAATTACTTTTTCCGTGGCCCGACAGAGAACCATGGCGGCGACCTGATTTACTTCCAGGGCCACTCTTCGCCTGGGATTTACGCCCGTTCTTATCTGGAAGGGCGCATCACCGAGGATCAGCTCGACAAGTTCCGCCGCGAAGTCAATGGTGACGGACTGTCGTCGTATCCGCACCCGTGGCTGATGCCCGACTACTGGCAGTTTCCGACTGTCTCCATGGGCCTGGGGCCCTTGCAGGCCATTTACCAGGCGCATGTCATGAAGTACCTGTCCAGCCGTGAACTGCTGGATCAGGGCGACCGCAAGGTCTGGGCCTTCCTGGGCGACGGCGAGATGGATGAGCCGGAATCGCTGGGTGCTATCGGCAAGGCGGGTCGCGAAAAACTCGACAACCTGATTTTTGTGATCAACTGCAACCTGCAGCGCCTTGACGGCCCGGTCCGTGGTAACGGCAAAATCATTCAGGAGCTCGAAGGCATCTTCCGTGGCGCCGGCTGGAACGTGATCAAGGTCATCTGGGGTCGCCACTGGGATACGTTGCTGGCCAACGATAAAGATGGTCTGTTGCAGGCGCGCATGGATGAAGTTGTGGACGGTGAGTACCAGAATTACTGGGGCCGGGGCGGCGCCTACACCCGAGAGCACTTCTTCGGCAAGAGTCCCGAGCTGCTGAAAATGGTCGAGCATCTGTCAGATGATGACATCATGGCATTGAACCGCGGCGGACATGATCCGTTCAAGGTGTATGCCGCTTATGCGGAAGCGATGAATACCAAGGGCAAACCCACGGTCATCCTGGCGAAGACCGTCAAGGGCTACGCATTCGGTGCCGGCGCCGAAGCGCAGAACGCCTCGCATCAGACCAAGAAACTGGACATCGAAGGCCTCAAGCGCTTCCGCGATCGTTTCAATATCCCGATCGCCGATGACAAGCTGGAGTCCGTGCCCTACTACCGGCCGGCCGAGGACAGCCTGGAAATGCGCTACATGCGCAAGATGCGAGAATCGCTCGGTGGCGCTGTGCCGCAGCGCAGGGCGCAGAGCTATTCCCTGCCGACACCGGATATCAGCGCCTTTGACGCGCAGATCAAAGGTACCGGTGAGCGCGAAGTATCCACAACCATGGCCTTTGTGCGTATTCTGAATACGTTGTGCAAGGACAAGGAAATCGGTCACCGGATAGTGCCCATTGTACCGGATGAGGCACGTACCTTTGGTATGGAAGGCATGTTCCGGCAGCTTGGCATCTATTCGTCAGTGGGTCAGCTATACGACCCCGCCGACTCCAACCAGGTCATGTATTACCGTGAAGACAAGACCGGCCAGATGCTGGAAGAGGGTATCAGTGAAGCGGGTGCTTTCTCGTCCTGGCTGGCAGCGGCTACTTCGTACAGTGTCAATGATTTCCCGCTGATACCGTTCTACATTTATTATTCCATGTTCGGTTTCCAGCGAATCGGTGATCTGGCCTGGGCGGCCGGTGACAGTCAGGCACGTGGGTTCCTGATTGGGGCAACAGCGGGTCGTACCACGCTGAATGGTGAAGGCCTTCAGCATCAGGATGGTCACAGTCACTTGCTGGCGTCGACGATTCCGAACTGTGTCACCTATGATCCGACCTATTCCTATGAGCTGGCAGTCATCATCAACGACGGCCTGCGGCGCATGTACCAGGACAAGGAGTCGGTGTACTACTACATCACTACCATGAACGAAAACTACACACACCCGGAAATGCCGAAGGGTGCGGAGAAAGGTATCCTCAAGGGCATGTATCTGCTGGAAGACGGGTCGGCCAAAGAGTACAAGGTTACCGGCAAGCCGCTCAGCGATCAGCATGTCCGGCTGCTGGGCTGTGGCACGATCCTGCGTGAAGTGCGTGAGGCAGCGGCAATCCTGCGTGAACGCTACAAGGTGATTGTCGATGTGTGGAGCGTGACCAGTTTCAATGAGCTGCGTCGCGATGGCATGGATGTCAGCCGCTGGAACATGCTGCATCCGGGCAAGAAAGCAAAAGTGCCTTTTGTCACCAAAAGTCTTGAGGGGCAGGAAGGACCGGTTATCGCCGCGACCGACTACATGCGTATCTATGCTGACCAGGTTCGTGAATATGTACCGGCAGCATACCGTGTGCTGGGCACCGACGGCTTCGGTCGCAGCGACACGCGTCAGCAGTTGCGGCGATTCTTCGAGGTAGATCGTGGTTATATTGTGGTGGCCGCGCTCACCGAACTGGCCGCCAAGGGCGTCGTCAGTGCTGATGTGATTACCAAGGCGATCAAGGAGATGGGGATAGACCCTGACAAACCCAACCCGCTGTTGGTCTGACACACAACAAAAACTGAAACGAATAACAGTTCAGGAGCATGCAAGGTGCCTGTAGAAAGTATAAAAGTACCCGATTTAGGGGATACCAAAGACGTAGAGGTTATCGAAATCCTGGTCAAGGAAGGCGATAGCGTGCAGGAGAATGATTCCCTGCTGGTGTTGGAAAGTGACAAGGCCGCCATGGAGATCCCGTCACCGCGTAGCGGCGTGATCAAAAAGATCATTGCCAAAGTCGGTGACGAGGTGAACAAGGGCGACGAGATCTTCAGTATCGAGGTTGAAGGTGACGATGACGCCAGTGCCAAGGGTGACTCGGACAGTCAGGCTGATACAAAAGCCGCAGACAAATCCGAAGCCAGGACTCAGGAGCAGGAACCGGCGTCAGAATCGGAACAGCAGCCAGAACAGGAAGCCGACAAACCCGCGGAGAAATCGGTTGAGCTGATTCGGGTGCCGGATATTGGTGGCGACAGCGATGTCGAAGTCATCGAGATCCATGTCAAGGAAGGCGACGAGGTCAAGGCTGAGGACGCTCTTATTACGCTGGAGTCTGACAAGGCAGCAATGGATGTGCCATCCCCCGCCTCGGGTATCGTCAAGTCGCTGAAAATCAAGGTTGGTGACAAGGTGTCAAAGGATTCGCCGGTGCTGGAGATGGAAGTGACGTCCGCAGCAGGTGGTGCCGCCGGCAAAAGCGAACAAAGCGGGAAAACCGAAAAAGCGGAAAGCGCCCAGGGCACCGGTAAAACCGAAGCTGCGTCTGATACATCGTCGTCCGCGAAGCTGGATGACAAGCGACTGGCCAAAAAGCAGGCCGAGTTTGCCGAAACGGCTGCGTCACGCAGCGACAGCAAGGTCTATGCGGGCCCGGCGGTTCGCAAACTGGCGCGAGAGCTGGGCGTAGACCTGACCCTGGTTGAAGGCTCGGGTAACAAAGGGCGGGTGCAGAAGGAAGACGTGCAGAACTTTGTCAAGTCGCGACTGCAGGGGCCTGCCACCGCAGGTGCCGGCAGCGGCGCCGGTATTCCGGCCATTCCTGATGTTGACTTCAGCCAGTTTGGTGACGTCGAAGAACTGCCGATGAGCAAACTGCACAAGGTGACCGCTGCGAATATGCACCGCAACTGGCTCAATGTGCCGGCCGTCGCGCAGTTCAACGAAGCAGACGTCACCGGGCTTGAAGAGTTCCGTAATGCGCAACGCAAGGAATCGGACAAGCGTGGAGTCAAGCTGACGCCGCTGCCATTCATGCTGAAAGCCTGTGCCAAGGTGCTGGATGAGTACAAGCAGTTCAACGTCTCCCTGCATTCATCCGGTGAAGTCCTGATTCAGAAAAAGTACATTCATATTGGCGTTGCAGTCGCCACTGAAGCGGGTCTGGTGGTGCCGGTTATCCGCAACGTCGACCAGAAAAGCATCTGGCAGATAGCGGCAGAGCTGGCCGAGATGACTGACAAGGCCAAGAACCGACGACTGAGCAAGGAAGACATGCAGGGTGCCTGTTTTACCATATCCAGTCTCGGCGCCATTGGTGGTACGTCTTTCACGCCCATTGTTAACGCCCCGGAAGTTGGTATCCTCGGTATATCCAAAACTCAGGTCAAACCGGTGTATATCAACAACGAGTTTGTGCCACGTCAGATGCTGCCATTTGTACTGTGTTACGACCATCGTGCTGTCAATGGCGTTGATGCGGGCATGTTTGTCACCCGTCTGGCGGAGATTCTGTCTGACATACGTTTGTTGATGATGTAAGTCGCACGCAAAAAAAGGCCGGGTTGCAATTGCTGCACCCCGGCCTTTTTTTTGCTCGCCTGGTAAGCAACGGCTACCGCTAGCAAAGCCGGTGCTGGTTGCCATCGATAGCTGTTAATCAGTACGTCCCGACGCTTCTCTGGCGATACGCAGCGTCTCTGCCGTGCCGCCCGCGATGCCGGCATCACCCCAATAGCCGACTGTCGGCATCAGGAAGCCCTGCGCCAGGCGCGCTTCAACGTCGCCGGCGTTAGTGGTTATGCCACAGGGTACATCGTATTGCAGGCACAGCTGCAATACGCTGTCGATGGCTGCCTGAACTTCCGGATGATTGCTTGGCAGGCCCATGGACATGCCCAGGTCGGCTGGACCCACGAAGATGGCGCTCACGCCGGGTACCTGAACAATCTCTTCAGCATTTTCGACACCCTTGGCGGATTCGATCTGAATGAAAGAGATCAGTTCGCCGCGTTCATTCAACGGCCAGGTATCAGCACGCTGTACATAGTCCGCGGCACCCCAGTACCAGGCTGAGACACCTGGTGATGCGCCGCGCATGCCTTGCGGATCAGCAATGGCCGAGCCTCGTGGCTGGGGATAACGCATCGCGCGAACGGCTCGCTCCGCTTCTTCGGCTGTTTCGACATAGGGGAACATGACACCAAAGGCACCCAGGTCCAGAACCTGCTTGACCAGCCATTCCGGATCGTTGCGGCCATTGGCCGGTATGCGAACGATTGGCGTAGTGCGCATCTGTGCATGGCCTTGTCTGGCAATGGCAGCCTTGTCAGTCAGGCCCAACAGAAACGCCTGCAGTGTTTCCATGTCGTACGCGGTGTGTTCCATGTCAATGAGAATATAGTCCAGACCCGAGCGGGCCAGGCCACGTGCATTGGCCAGCGAGAAATTACCGGTGAACAGGCCAAAAACCGGGTCACCGTTCTCCAGTGTCTGAATGCTGCGGTTCAGGCGCACGTCATCCTGCGCCAGCGCAGGGGCAGCGGCCAGACCAACGACGGTCAGTACCGAAAACAATGCAGATAGACATGTCTTTTTCATGGTTGTGCTTCCTTAATGTTACAACTGTAATGTTTTGTAATAAATTGAAATTAATATCATTTTTACTAAAAGGATCGATATGCAGAGTAAACTACCAGGCCTGTTTTAGCAATTGGGTTGGTGGTGATTCGTGCCATCAGCTGGCGCGATTAGTTCAGGTGAAGGGGTAAAAGAATTGTCCGGCGTCGGTGACAACATGGCGAATGTCACACCCATAGGCCCGGCTCAGGGTTTCATCGGTCATGACATCAGCCTGTGGACCAAAGGTGTAGGTACCATCACCGTGAAGCAGCAGAGTATGGTCGCAGAAGCGTGAGGCCAGATTGATATCGTGGGTTGCCATGATCAGTGCGCTGTGGTCGCGTTTGACGGTTGCGCTCAACAGGGAAAGTGTACTTATCTGAAATGCTATATCCAGATGATTGCTGGGTTCATCAAGCAGGTACAGGGTGGGTGCCTGGGTCAGCAGGCTGGCGATGGCCAGTCGCTGACGTTCGCCGCCGGACAAACTGCCTACATCACGCCGTGCCAGGTGTTCCAGTCCAACAGTCGTCAATGCCTGGTTTGCCATGGCAAAGTCTTTTTCACGTTCCCAGCGCCACGCTGGCAGGTGGGGCAACCGGCCCAGCATCACGGTTTCGTGCACCGAAGCTGGCATGTCGTCATGGTTGTCCTGGAACAGAATGCCTACCCGCCGTGCCAGCTCTGCCCGCGACCATTGGGACAGTGCACGTCCATCAATCTCGATCCGGTCTTCATCGACAGAGCCCAGTTTCAGCAGGGCGTGCAACAAGGTGGTTTTGCCACTGCCATTCTGTCCCAGCACTGCCAGCCGCTGACCAGCCTGCACGGTCAGGTTGAGTTGCTCGCATAGCAGGCGTTCACCCATCTGCAGACGTAATTGCCGGGTCTGGACAATGGGGACTGTCATCGTGACCGTGCTCCCTGATGCAGAATAAACAGAAAGGCAGGTACGCCGATCATCGCCGTCAACACACCAACCGGCAATTGCTGGGGGGCGACGAGGGTGCGCGCCAGGCTGTCGGCGAGCAGCAGAAAGCTGCCGCCCAGCACAACCGAACATGGCACCAGCCAGCGGTGGTCGCGCGCGCCCAGCAGGCGGAGCATATGGGGAATGACCAGGCCCACAAAACCGACTGAACCGGCAACAGTCACTGCGGTGGCAGTCAGTATCGAGGCAGTAAAATACAGCAGCAGCTTGAGGCGGGACACGTTGACACCCAGCGCTGCCGCCATCAGCTCGCCGCGGGCCAGTGCGTTCAGGGCGCGAGCCTGGCTCAGAATCAGCAGCAGGCCGGTGAGTAACAAGGCAAAATGCCAGCTGCCCGTGCGACTTTGGCTGAGGTCCCCCATTAACCAGAACAGCATGCTTTGCACATTGTTGCCATTGCTGGTGGTCAGCATGACATTGATGATTGCCCCCCATCCGGCTGAGACCACCACGCCCGTCAGCAACAGGCGAGTAGCCGACCACTGTTGCCGGCCGGCCAGGCCGAAGACGACAAAGACCGATAACAGCGCGCCGGCAAAGGCCGCCTGGGTGATCCAGATGCTGGCAACGCCCAGCAGAATGACGGACAGCGCGCCTACCGCAGCCCCACCGGAGATGCCCAGGATATAGGGGTCGGCAAGCGGGTTGCGCAACAATACCTGCATGATGACACCGGACAGTGCCAACAGACCGCCGGTAACAAAAGCGGCCATGGCGCGGGGTAACCTGAGTTCCCAAAGGATCTGCTGCTCGATGCCCGGCACCGGATTCAGCAACTGTTGCCATATGCTGCTGACCGGCACGGAGACACTGCCGCTGCTCAGCGCAATCACGATGCTAGCGCCAAGCAAGACTGTCAGTGCTGACAGCAGCGTGTATTGCCGTAACGGGCTCACTGCCGGTCGGTACTCCTGTGCGGTGACGATTGTCGGGGGCGTTCACTGCCAGTTGGCGAGTGTGCCTGGATAGCCCGCGATTCTAGCACACGCATTTGCTGCAAAACTGCCCTGTTTACCGGGCAGGGCATGTGCTGCGCGGACGCCAGCTCACAGAGATAGCCATTAAGGTGATCTATTTCGGAATGGCGGCCGCGCCGGATGTCCTGCAACGTCGACGACACATTGGCGGCGGTGACATGCAACACGTGTTGAACCTGCGTCCACAGGTCGCCCATGGGCGGCGCCTCGGGAATGGCCTGCAACACCTTGCAGATTTCGTCACACAGGCGGGACAGGGATTGCCGCGCCTCTGGTATCTGCAATAACTCGCCGTTGCGACAGTCATGAATGACGGTCAGTGCGTTGATAGCGCAGTTGATAGCCAGCTTTCGCCACAGGCGGGCGCCGATGTCATGGTCAATGTGAACATTGAGTTGTTCAGCGGGCAACAGCTGCCGCAGCGATTGCAAACGTGCCCGGCTGCAGGTGCCGGTTGCGTCCAGTTGCCCCAGCCACGCATCCCCGTTTCCGGCGTGAACCACATCAAACGGTGCCTTCAGCCAGGCGCCATGGCTGGTCGACACACAAAACACCCGCTCGGCACCATACAGTCGGGTCAACTGTTGCTGGATTTTCAGGCCGTTTTGCAAGAGCACAATGCGGGAGGTGGTGGATAGATGGTTTGCTACGCTGGCCACCGCTGTCAGTGTGTCCTGGGCTTTGGTTGTCACCAGCAGGTTATGGATCTGCAACGGAGTCTGGTCGTCAGCTCCGGCTATGGCAACGGCGGGTATGGACAGGGGGTGCTCCATATCGCTGCATATTACCTGACCGGGGTAGCCAGCCAGTGCCTCCTGGTCGCGCAGCAACAGACTGACCTGCGGTGACCCCATCGCTTGTCTTTCGTCCTGCCTGGCCATGGCGCAGGCCCACAGGCAACCCATGGCGCCGGCGCCCAGGATATGCCAGCCGGCCGCCCGTGGTATTGGTTTATCCGTCAAGGTCATGGTGGTAGTATAGGCGGCATTGACAGGCGCTGTCTGCGCCGCGTGTAGATGATCCCAATGATGAGGTTTGGCCATGCCATCGTTTGATATTGTATCCGAAGTTGAACTGCCTGAAGTACGCAATGCCGTGGACCAGGCCAGCCGCGAAGTCGGTACCCGGTTTGACTTCAAAGGGATCGATGCCAGTTTTGAGCTCAATGATACCGAAATCACGGTAGTGGCCGAGTCCGATTTCCAGATTCAGCAAATGATGGAAATCCTCAAAGGCAAGCTGGTCAAACGGAATGTTGATATCAAAAGCATGGAAGAGGGCGACATTGTCGAAACGGGCAGGAAGGCTACCATGAAAGTGGTGATCAAGCAGGGCATCGAAGCGGACATGGCCCGCAAGCTTGTCAAAATGATCAAAGACAAGAAGATGAAAGTGCAAACCGCCATTCAGGGCGAGAAGCTTCGTGTCACCGGGAAAAAACGTGATGACCTGCAAGAAGTGATCGCCATGTTGCGCGAAGCCAAGCTGGATATTCCACTGCAGTTTGATAATTTTCGGGACTGATTTTTGCTCCCCGCCCAGGTTAAGACGTTTCGTGAATCCCTGTTAACGCTGCGAGACCGGCGCTTTGTCGCTATTTTCCTGCTCGGCTTTTCCAGCGGTTTTCCCTGGGTGCTGCACGGTTCCGTGCTCACCCTGTGGATGCAGTCCTCGGGCCTGTCCCGTTCCGCAATCGGCTACATAGGTGCCGTGGCGACCGTGTATGCCATCAACTGGCTGTGGGCGCCTTTTGTCGACAAGATTCGGCTGCCCTTGCTGTACCGGCTGTTTGGTCAGCGGCGTTCGTGGATTCTGCTGACCCAGTCGTTCATCGTGCTGTCCATACTCCTGCTGAGCACGGGTGATCCCCGGCAAAACCTGATGCTGGTGAGTCTGTGTGCGCTCAGTGTCGCGGTGTTTTCCGCAACGCAGGATATTGCGGTGGATGCCTACCGAATCAATATATTCACGCGGCAGGAGATGGACGACAAGATGCCGTTTGCTGCTGCTGTCACCACCACGGGCTGGTGGGCGGGCTACGGGTTTATCGGTGGCGCGCTGGCGTTGGGCCTGGGCGGTGAAACCATTGGCCTGGCATGGCCCGACGTCTACCGCGTGCTGGCATTGCTGTACATTGGACTGATGGTCTGTGTCATGCTGGTCAGGGAACCCGCCGAAGAACAGTCGGTGACAGCCGCCCGGCAGGATACGCTGTTGGCTGCAGACGATCCGCAGGCTCTGCGCGCGACGGGTGTCGTTGACGGTGCCCACACGGAGCAGCTGCGGGCCTGGCCTAAGGTGAAACTGTGGTTCAGTACCCTGTTGGTCGGTCCTTTCCGGGAGTTTTTCCAGCGCTGCGGCTGGAAGCTGGCGATATCCATCTTTGCACTGCTGATTCTGTTCCGGCTGGGTGACGCCATGCTGGGGCGTATGTCGCTGGTGTTTTATGTCGAGATCGGCTTCAGCCGAGACGAGATCGCGTTTTATACCAAGTTTTTCGGCGGCCTGATGACGGCATTCTTCTGTCTCGCCGGTGCCCTGATCAATACCCGCTTTGGTGTTTTGAAGGGGCTGTTTGTCGGCGGCATTGCCATGGGTGCGGCCAATTGCATGTTTGCCATCATCGCCATTGTCGGTCCCAGCGTCCCGCTGTTGCTGGTGACCCTGGTGATTGATAACTTTACCGCCGCATTTGCCACAGTGGCGTTTATCTCCTTTATTTCCTACTTCACCAGCCGCACCTACACGGGAACACAATATGCGCTAATGTCCTCGGTTTCCAATTTCGGACGCACGACACTGGCTGCCAGCAGTGGTTTCCTGGTTGATTCGCTGGGTGGCAACTGGGCGCTGTTTTTTGTGCTGACCGGTGCCATGGTGATCCCGGGGCTGTTGATGTTATGGTACATCGGCAAACAAGTGACGGAATACCGGGACCGGCAGCCGGAAAACCACGAGGCACCAACCCGTTAATCCCTGGGATTGCCGCTGAGCCCGGGACATTGCCAACCTGTCGATACGAGAGAACTTATGCCTTTGCCATTACTGGCGTTTATCGTCATTCCCATCGCTGAGCTGCTGCTGTTGTTTGAGGTGGCGGATCTGATTGGCGGCCTGGCAACGCTGGGCCTGGTCATCGTGACTGCGTTTGTCGGTTTTAATGTTTTGCGAATTCAGGGCTTCAGCACGCTGAGTCGCGCCAATCAGCGCATGGCCGGTGGTGAGCTGCCCGGTCAGGAAATTGTTGAAGGCCTGCTGCTGGCGTTTGCCGGCGCTCTGTTGCTGACCCCGGGCCTTATTACCGACACGATTGGGTTTGCGCTGTTAACGCCACCGCTGCGCCGACGTCTGGCGGCGCGCCTGATGCGCCGAGGTACCGGTTTTTTTGTCGGTGGCATGCGGGGTCGGGGCGCAACCTTTGGTGGTGATTCTACCGGCGATACCATTGACGGCGAAATTGTCGATCGGGACGGTAGTAGCAAGCACGAAAAACTGTCCGACGATGACCAAAAGCGGTCGTAAGCCGGTCGCCTGACACGGGTGTCTTCCAGGCCCGGTCAGGTGATCGCCGGGTTCCCTCCCTGAAATCGGAAAAAGTGAATTTTTTTTCGCTGTCGCCATTGAAATTGGCTGTCTGAACCCCATTAACGCAGACACAAGCAGTTATTGAGTTTTGCTGTGCCGGTCAATGCCGGACAGCGTTTCGTCCATCATCACCATAGATGTTAAGTCAGGAGAATACGAACAATGAAGATACGACCTTTGCAAGACCGAGTTGTCGTGCGCCGCAAGGAAGAAGAGACCAAGACCGCCGGTGGCATCGTGCTGCCTGGCTCGGCCGCGGAAAAGCCTGCTCAGGGCGAAGTACTGGCGGTAGGCCCGGGCCGGATTCTGGATAACGGCGAGAAGCGTCCGATAGACCTGAAGGTCGGTGACACCGTGGTATTCGGCAAGTATGCCAGCAATACCGTCAAAGTAGACGACGAAGAGCTGCTCATTCTGAGCGAAAACGAAATTTTCGGTGTGATTGAAGGCTGATAAGCCGCTCACTCAGCTATTTAGTCTGACTCATTCAATTTAAGCCCAATTTCAGATACAGGAAATAAATAACATGGCTAAAGATGTAAAATTTGGTGATTCCGCCCGCCAGAAACTGCTCAAAGGCGTTAACGTACTGGCCGATGCCGTCAAGGTGACCCTGGGCCCCAAAGGCCGTAATGTCGTGCTGGACAAATCTTTTGGTGCTCCCACCGTGACCAAAGACGGTGTTTCCGTGGCCAAGGAAATTGAACTGCAGGACAAGTTCGAGAACATGGGCGCACAGATGGTGAAAGAAGTTGCTTCACAGACTTCTGATGTTGCCGGTGACGGCACCACCACGGCAACGGTGCTGGCTCAGGCGATCCTGAACGAAGGCCTGAAATCAGTGGCCGCCGGTATGAACCCGATGGACCTCAAACGCGGCATCGACAAAGCCGTGAAAGCCATGGTTGAAGAAATCGGCAAACTCTCCACGCCTTGCGCGAATTCCAGAGCCATTGCCCAGGTCGGTTCCATCTCTGCCAACTCTGACACCGAAATCGGTGAAATCATCGCTGAAGCGATGGAGAAAGTGGGCAAGGAAGGCGTGATCACGGTTGAGGAAGGCTCAGGTTTCGACAACGAACTTGATGTTGTTGAAGGCATGCAGTTCGACCGCGGTTACCTGTCACCCTACTTCATCAACAACCAGGACAACATGAGCGCGGAACTTGAAAACCCGCACATCCTCTTGGTTGACAAAAAGATCTCGAATATCCGCGAAATGCTGCCACTGCTGGAAGGCGTTGCCAAATCCGGTCGTCCGCTGCTGGTGATTGCCGAAGATGTGGAAGGCGAAGCGCTGGCGACCCTGATCGTCAACAACATGCGCGGTATCGTGAAAGTGGCTGCGGCCAAGGCACCGGGTTTTGGTGACCGTCGTAAAGCCATGTTGGAAGACATCGCCATCCTGACCGGTGGTACTGTGATTTCCGAAGAGGTGGGCCTGAGCCTGGAGCAAGCCGATGTGTCACATCTGGGTAGCGCCAAGACAGTCACCCTGTCCAAGGAAAACACCATCATTGTTGACGGTTCCGGTGACTCCAAAGCCATCGAAGCCCGCGTTGGCCAGATCCGCAAGCAGATCGAAGACACCTCGTCTGATTACGACAAGGAAAAACTGCAAGAACGCGTGGCCAAGCTGGCCGGCGGTGTTGCCGTGATCAAGGTCGGTGCTGGCACCGAGATGGAAATGAAAGAGAAGAAAGCCCGCGTTGAAGATGCACTGCACTCAACCCGTGCCGCGGTTGAAGAAGGCGTGGTACCTGGCGGCGGTGTTGCCCTGGTACGTGCTCTGCAGGCCGTGGAAGGCAAGGTCAAAGGCGACAACGAAGATCAGAACGTGGGCATCGCCCTGTTGCTGCGTGCGGTAACGTCTCCGCTGCGTCAGATCGTGAAAAACGCAGGCGATGAGCCTTCAGTGGTGCTGGACAAGGTCAAAGGCCTGAAAGGCAACATGGGTTACAACGCCGCCAATGGCGAATACGTGGACATGGTAGAGCAGGGCATCATTGACCCGGCTAAAGTCACACGAAGTGCTCTGCAGGCAGCCGGCTCAGTAGCGGGCCTGATGATCACTACCGAGTGCATGGTCACTGAGATCGTGGAAGACAAACCAGCTGGCGGCCCGGACATGGGTGGCATGGGTGGTATGGGCGGTATGGGTGGCATGGGCGGCATGATGTAAGCCCGACTTTCCATAGTCAGTCAAAAAAAGGGCCAGCGTTTTTGCGCTGGCCCTTTTTTTTCTCTGCCACCATCTGACATCCAGGACGGTGGGAATGCCGGCAATACAGGCGCAAGTGCCGGCCATGGCGGTCAGGTACACCATGCACCCTGCACTTCCGGCCTGGATCACTGCCAGTGTGTCAAGGTTCGCGGGTACCGTCGATTTCAACGACGACGCGGCGATCCGGTTGCAGACACTCAATGGTAGCGGCGTTGCTGCCCAGGCCGCGACAGTCTGACGAAGACAGCACGGATTCGTCATTGGCAACCCCTCGGGCAGTAATGGTGCTTGCCGGGATCCCGCCCTGAACCAGATAGTCGCGCACTGACTCAGCACGGCGCTGGGACAGTCCGAGATTGTATTCGCGACTGCCAATTCGATCTGTGTGACCGACCACAATGGCCGCATCATAATCAATCTCTCTGAGCTGACGCAACAAGGCATCAAGCTCTTGTCGACCTGCTGGTCTGATAGTGGATTCGTCAAAGTCAAACAGCAGGTCGGACTGCAGTGTCACATTGACAGGCTCCGGTGCGGGTGCCGGCGGCGGGGTAGGCCGTGGCGCAGGTGCCGGCGTCGGCGCAACGGGTGCGGGCGCGGCGCTGCGGCCGAAGCGGTACACCAGGCCCACACTGGCCATATGCGCGCTGTCGCCGATCATCTGGTTGGACGGCAAATTGTAGTATTCCAGTTCAGCACGTGCGGACAGCGCATCGCTGAAGTCATATTCGAGACCAAACCCGGCCTTGCCTTCAAATTCGCGAGGGGTTCGGTCGTCAAAGCTGGTCGCGGGTGTCAGGGGAAAGCGGGAAAATGACTGTGAGACAGAGGTGCGCGTCACGCCGGCACGCAGTAACGCCGACAGATTATCCGTGATCGGCATTTTGGTGATCAGGTCGAGCCCGAATCCATCTGCCGTGGCTCTGCCCCGCATGTTCTGAGCGGGCGCCAGCGTTGTATTGAATTCATAATCGCCCAGATGAAAGTAGCTGAACTCAGCGGCGAAAATATCATTGATGTCGTAACCAATCAGCAGTTTGCCCGCGCCATCTTCATCTTCTTTGGTCAGCGTGAGGACTTGCCGGCCATTCGCCGCAAAGGTATCTGCCACCTCGGCGCGTGACAGGTTGCCATAACTTTCGCCATAATTTGCACCGACATAAAAACCACTGTCCTGAGAAAGTGCAAATGAGCTGGCCAGCAGCAGGGGTGTTGACACAATACAGGCGGCGAGTGAAGCTTTAACGAATCTGTTGGGGTGCTTCATGCTGATGTACTCCCTTTTGAAGTGAGTGTAATAAACCATTTTTTCTTAACGGGTCAGGAATTGCAAGGTAAAACCGGCACAGACAGTTTGCTGACACTGTCGTCGCGCTGGTTTTTTGTTGTGCAACTCTCTATGCTGGCGCGATTGTAAGGAGAGTGTTATGGGCTGGGATCCGGTTGTCCTGTTTTTTGTGTTTGGAGTTGTGGCGGGGTTGTTGCGCAGCGAGCTGAAGCTGCCGACGGCACTGTACGAGACCCTGTCGATCCTGCTGCTGCTGGCAATCGGCCTGCATGGGGGGGTAGAGCTGGCAGAGCAGGCAAGCGGTGCTCTGGTTGGGCAGATGTTTCTGGTGCTGCTGATGGGTATTGTGCTGCCCCTGATCGCTTTTCCCCTGCTGCGCGTGCTGCGGTTCGGCAGAGTGGATGCCGCCAGTATTGCCGCGCACTACGGCTCGGTTAGCGCCGGTACCTTCGCGGTGGTTGTGGCCTATATGCTTGCCGAGGGCATATTCTTCGAAAGCTACATGCCTTTGTTCGTGGCGATTCTGGAAATTCCGGCGATCCTGGTGGGCATCGTGTTGGCGCGCGGATTGAGCTCATCCACCAACTGGCGGGAACTGGGGCGGGAGATCTTTCTGGGCAAAAGCATTGTGCTGCTGCTGGGCGGACTGACGATTGGTGTATTGGCAGGCAAAGAGGCTGTTGCCCCACTGGAGCCCCTGTATACCAGCATGTTTGCGCCGGTGCTGGCGCTGTTTCTGCTGGAAATGGGTTTGATCGCCTCGCGACATATGGGTAGCCTGCGCAAGACCGGTTTACGTCTGGCGATTTTTGCACTGGTCATGCCCTGGGCCGGTGCGTTGGTGGGTCTTGGTTTTGCCACCTTGATGGGGCTGTCTGTGGGGGGCACCGCGATGCTGGCCACGCTGGGCGCCAGCGCATCCTACATTGCCGTCCCTGCGGCCATGCGTCTGGCCCTGCCGGAGGCCAATCCTTCGCTGTCTCTGGGCGCCTCGCTGGGCATCACCTTTCCTTTCAATATCATTTTTGGCATCCCATTATACCTGCAGGCCGCACAGTGGCTGCAGGCTGGAGTGTAAGTATGGCTGACCACAGCGGCACCCGAACATTACTCACGATTATTTGCGAAGCCGTGCTGGAGACACGCCTGTTGCACGACCTCGAAATCCTGGGTGCCCCCGGCTGGACAGTCTCCGACGCGCGTGGTCGCGGCAGCCGCGGCGTGCGCAACGCCGGCTGGGACAACGATGGCAACGTCCGGGTGGAGGTTATTTGCAGTCGGGAGTTGGCCCTCAAAATCAGTGAACACGTGCAGCGGCATTATTACCAGGACTACGCGATGGTCTGTTTTCTCTCGCCTGTCGAGATACTGCGCTCACACAAGTTCTGAAACCATTACTGAAACAGGCTGTTTTCAGGTATACTACGCGCTTTTTCTTGCACAGGGGCGACTTCTATGTCTGCACTGGTAGGCGTGATCATGGGGTCCAAATCTGACTGGGCAACCATGAGCCATACGGTTGATATGCTGGAACAGCTGGGAATACCGCATGAGGTCAAGGTGGTTTCGGCGCACCGGACACCGGATCTGCTGTTTTCCTACGCAGAGGCGGCCGCCGGGCGGGGAATTGAAGTGATCATTGCCGGTGCCGGCGGCGCGGCGCATCTGCCGGGCATGTGCGCCGCCAAAACACATCTGCCGGTGCTTGGCGTCCCGGTTCAGTCCTCCATGCTGTCAGGCGTGGACTCGCTGTTGTCCATCGTCCAGATGCCTGCCGGCATTGCGGTGGCAACACTGGCCATCGGCCGGGCCGGCGCCGTCAATGCGGCATTGCTGGCAGGCAGCATACTGGGCAACAAGTACCCCGAGCATCAGCAGGCACTGCAGGCATTTCGCGCCCGTCAGACCAGCAATGTACTTGCAAACTCCGATCCACGGCAGGCCTGAGCTATCATGAAGATTGGTGTCATCGGCGGTGGCCAGTTGGGCAGAATGTTGGCGTTGGCCGGTACCCCGCTGGGCATGAAATTTGTATTCCTGGATCCCGCACAGGACGCCTGTGCGGCCACCCTGGGTGAACATATCCACGCAGACTATCACGACCATGAACACCTGCGTCAGCTGGCAGACCAGGTCGACATGGTGACCTTTGAGTTTGAAAGTGTGCCGGCGGACACGGTGGCGTTTCTGTCGCAGTTCGTGCCGGTGTACCCGTGTGCCGAGTCCCTGCGTATCGCCCGTGACCGCTTGCTGGAGAAGAACCTGTTCCGCAGCCTCGCGATTCCGGTCGCGCCTTTTGCCGCCGTTGATTCCCAGGAGGAACTGGAACAGGCGGTAGCCAGCATTGGCCTGCCAGCGGTGCTGAAGACGCGCACGCTGGGCTATGACGGCAAAGGTCAGAAGGTACTGCGCGAGCCCGCGGATGTTGCTGGCGCGTTTGCCGAACTGGGTAATGTACCCTGCATTCTGGAAGATTTTGTCGCGTTCAGTGGTGAAGTATCACTGATCGCGGTGCGTGGCCGCGACGGGACGAGCAAGTCTTACCCGCTGGTTCATAACACGCACAGAGACGGCATTCTGCGGTTATCGATAGCCAGTCATCAGCATCCGCTGCAAGGCCTGGCCGAGCAGTACACCGCCTCGGTGCTGGCGCATCTGGACTACGTGGGGGTCATGGCATTCGAGTTTTTCGAGATCGATGGCGGACTCAAGGCCAACGAAATTGCGCCCAGAGTGCATAATTCCGGCCACTGGACGATCGAAGGTGCCGAATGCAGCCAGTTTGAAAACCATCTTCGCGCCATTACCGGTCTGCCCCTCGGTTCTACCGCGAAGCTTGGCGAAAGCGCCATGATTAACTTTATCGGAAGTGTGCCGGCTATCGCCGACCTTGCTGCGGTTGCTGACTGTCATGTGCATGACTATGGCAAGGCTTTCAAAGACGGTCGCAAGGTTGGTCATGCCACCGTGCGCAGCATCGACAGTGCCATCCTGCAACGCCAGCTCGCGGCGATCAGCGTGCTGATGGCGGCAGGCAATTGAGTCATCCCCGTGATACTACGGGTAACGTTCAAATCACAGGTGACAACATGCTGACCCGTACTACGGTTAAACGCCGTTCCTTGCGTTCCCGCTTGCTGAGCTGGTTTTTGCGGCGCCGTTTCAAGCCCAAGCTGATGCGTCCTGACTTTGATCCGGCGCGCTTTCGTGTGACGCTGGACCGTGACATGGGCAAGAATCCGATTGCCACAGGCGTTGAGGTAGTGCCCGTTCAGCATCAGGGCATTCATGGTGAGTGGCTGGTGCCGGCTTCCTGTAACAGCCAGCGTGTGGTCCTGTACAGTCACGGTGGCGGCTATCTGTTCGGATCACCCTTGTCTTACCGGGCCTTCAGCTCGCGCCTGGCGGTTGCCTGCGATGCCCGGGTGTTTGTACTGGACTATCGCCTGGCACCGGAACATCCGTTTCCGGCGGCGGCGGATGATGTCATTGCCGCTTACCGCTATCTGCTCACGGAACACGACGCTGCCAATATTGTTCTGGCCGGGGATTCTGCCGGCGCAGGTCTGTCTCTGTCGTTGCTGGTGCAAATCCGCGAAGCCGGGCTGGCCATGCCGTCTGCCGCCGTATTGTTGTCGCCCTACGCGGACCTGGCGGTGACAGGTGAGTCGGTGGACAGCAACTCCGCTACCTGTGCCATGTTCAGCGGCGACGCGATCCGACGCGCGGCAGCCACCTATCTCAATGGTGCCCCGGCCACGGATGCGCGGGCATCCCCGCTGTACGCGGAATATACCGGTTTTCCACCATTGTTGATTTACGTCAGTGACAACGAAGTCCTGCGAGACGACGGCCTGCGTGTCGCCGAGCGGGCGGCAGCAGCAGACGTAGCCACCGATCTGCGCGTCTGGCACGGCCAACCGCATGTCTGGCCCCTGTTTGTGCCGGTGCTGCCGGAAGCAAATCAGGTGTTAAAAGAGATGGGCGCTTTTGTTCAAGGCCGTTCGGCCTGACGGGTCACGGCTCGCGCAGAATCAGTTCTACACGGCGATTGGCGGCTCGGCTCTGAGGTGTATTGTTAGGTTCCAGTGGCCGGGTATCCGCGTATCCCACGGCACGCATGCGGTTTGCGGAGATACCGTCGAATTCCAGATAACGCAAGACCGAGATTGCCCTGGCGCTGGATAACTCCCAGTTGGATGGAAACTGGGGTGTATTGATGGGGATGTTGTCGGTGTGACCTTCAATCGAGATTTCACCGGCAAATGCATTCAGGAAATCCGTAAGCTGGCTGATCAGCACCATGCCTTCGTACCTCAGCTCAGCCTGGCCGCTGGCAAACAGCAGGTTGTCAGCAATGCGCAAGGTCAATCCCTCACGCCCCGGCTGCGCATCAACGCCCTGCAGCGACAGCGAGTTCAGGCTGTTCTCCAGGTCGCCGAAGCGTTCGTCATAATCGTCATCGGTGCCGTCGTCTTCAGCATCAGGTGTGGTCTCACCTGACCGGCCTTCCTGCAGGGCATTATATGCCGGCAATACGCCGATGCCGCCGGGCAGCGCCCCCCCGTCTTGATCAAGCGGCGTCTGGGTGCTTGATCCTGCCGCAGAGCCCGCCGAGCCGGTTTGCGAAATTTCGGCAGGTATATCGTCATCATCGGTTTTCGGTTCGCTCATTGCCAGCAACAATACAAAGAACGCGATCAGCAGGGTCAGTACATCCAGATAGCTGAGCATCCAGCTGTTGTCGGTACTTTCCGATGCATTGTTTTCATCGCCGATCATGTCGACGGCATACCGGCTATTTTCCACGTGCCGCTCCTCGCAGTGGCGGCATACCCTTATCCCGTATTTCGTCCTGATACGTCGCGGCGAATGACTTCAGGGTATCCTCGATGAACGAGGGGGGGCGGCGTTTGCTCATCATGGCGATGCCTTCCAGGACCATGTTCATGGCAATCAGCCGTTCCTCGGTGCGACGTTCAAGTTTCACCGCGATGGGCTGCAGAAACACATTGCCCAGCAGGATGCCGTAGAACGTGGTCAACAGTGCCACTGCCATCTGCGGGCCGATCATGTCCAGGCTGCCGGAATCCATCACCGCCAGCATGTTGACCAGACCGACCAGTGTGCCGATCATGCCGAAGGCGGCGGCATAGGTCGACATGGTACGAAAAATGTGGGCTTCGGCGCGCTCGCGGGCCTTGACCCGCGCAATACGCCAGCGCAGGGTGTCAATGATTTCCTGTTCATCGGTATTGGCGATGACCAGCTGTATGCCGGTTCGCAGAAAGGGATTCTTGATTTTGGCCAGCGCGTCGTCTACATCCTTGATATTGCCCTGAAACCACAGGCGCGAGACCTGCACCATTTCCTTGATGTCGTCACGCGTATAGGTATTCTCCCGCCTGAACACCAGCGCGACCAGTCCGAATACGCGGACAACTTCCTTCAGCGGGTAGCTTATAAAGGTGGCTGCCATGGTGCCGGTGATAACGATGGCCAGCCCTGGCAGGTTGAGAAAACTTGACTCCGACTCCGCAGAGAAAAACAGCACACTGCCGAGCAGCGCGACACTGGCAAGCATGCCTATGATGGTTGAAGGATTCATGCGGGGTCCTGACGTCGATTCATGGATTACGGGCTTTAACGCAAAGAGTATCGGCGGGGCTGCGCCAGGCTTTAGCGACGGGGCCGTCATTTTACAGCATGACAGCCCCTCGTCAGTATTGCCTCAGGACAATATCAAGGCGTGGTTTGCCCAAGATCCACCGGCATGTGCAATTGCGCCAGACCCCGCTCTTTGCGCCGGTTCCCCAGATACAGCACAATGGGCGCGGCGATAAAGATCGACGAGCTGGTGCTGATGACGATGCCAAACAGCATGGGCAGAGCAAAACTGGACACAGCACTGCCACCGGCAATGGCCATGGGCAGAATGGCAACCAGGGTACTCATCGACGTGAATACCGTCCGCGTCAGCGTTGCGCTGATGCTTCGGTCGACCAGCTGCGAAAAATCCTGATCGGGTTTGGCGCGCAGGTTCTCCCGGATTCGGTCGAAAACCACGACCTTGTCATTGACCGAATAGCCGATCAGGGCCAGTAGAGCAGCCACCGCAGTCAGATTGAATTCGACCCCAGACAGGACAAAGAACCCCAGTGTTTTGGTCAGATCCAGGCCGATTGTGATCACGGCTGCCACCGCAAAATGGTTTTCAAACCGAAACCAAAGATACACCAGCATGCCGGCACCGGCCAGCATCACCGCCAGTATGCTCATGTCGGCAAAGTCACCGCTGACCCGCGGCCCGACCATGTCGGTGCGCTGGAATTCGGCATCTGGCGCCGCCTGCAGCACCGCAGCACGCAGGGTGTCCATCACCTGGCTGTTGTCGGCGCCCTCCTGAATCGGCTGACGCAATTGATAGGTGTCGCTGGTGATGGCATTACCACCGGCGCTGGCGGTTTCCTGTACGGAGATATGGCTTAGCCCTGCATTCACAAGACTGCTGCGCAGCTGTTCAATGGACGTATTGGGTATCTTGATCTCTACCAGGGCGCCGCCACTGAAGTCGATACCAAAGTCCAGGCCCGGTTTCACCAGCAGGCCAATCGAGGCCACTGACAGAATTGCCGACACCACCAGGCCGGCAACACTGGCGCGCATGAAATTGATGACGCGTTTGCCGCTGCTGAAGTTGTCGGCCAGCCGATCAAACAGCGGCAGGCCGGATACTGACAGCGTCTTCTGATCAGACAGACGTATGCGCCATTCCATGAGCACACGGGTCACGGCCACCGAGGTGAACAGTGAGGTCAGCAAGCCGATGCCCATGGTCACGGCAAAACCGCGGACCGGCCCTGAACCCATAGTGAACAGCAGGCTGATGGCAATCAGCGTGGTGATGTTGGAGTCGATAATGGTGCCATAGGCCTTGCGGAAACCATTGTCCAGCGATAGCCAAGGGGTTTTGCCCTGACGCAGTTCGTCGCGGATACGTTCGTTGATCAGAATGTTGGCATCAACCGCCATACCCATCACCAGAATCAGACCGGCAATACCGGGCAGGGTCAGTGTTGCCCCCAGCAGGCTGAGGACACCAAAAATAAGCCCCATATTGATGCTCAGACTGAACCAGGCGATCAGCCCCCAACTGCCGTACACGGACACCATGAACGCGAGCACCAGCGCGGCACCGACGATACCGGCGATCAGGCCCATGCTGATGGAGTCGCTGCCCAGGCTGGGGCCGACGCTACGCTCCTCGATGACCTCCAGCGCCGCCGGTAACGCACCTGCGCGCAACAGCATGGCCAGATCGGTGGCTTCAACAGCGTTAAAACCACCGCTGATCTCGCCGCTGCCGGTGGTAATGGCGCTGCGAATAACCGGTGCGGTAATGACCTTTTCGTCCAGTACCACGGCCAGCGCCCGGCCGATGTTTTCCTGCGTCATGTCGCCAAACAGGCGCCCGCCGGTTTTGTCGAGCACAAAATTCACCACCGGCAGGCCGGTTTGCGCTTGCAATACCATGTTGGCATGACGCACGTGACGACCTTCCATGGCAATCTGGCGTTCCAGTTGATAGGTGTCGCCGTCGACCTGGCCGGGCAGTTCCATGACATCGGTTGAGCGTGCGTCTGCCAGCCAGTGGAAGTTCATTTTGGCGGTTGTGCCCAGTAACTCTTTGACACGTTGCGGGTCGCTGACGCCGGGCAACTGCACGACGATGCTGTCGTCACCCTGACGTGTGATGCTGGGCTCGATCATGCCAGTTTCATCAAGGCGCCGGTGCACAATATCCAGGCTTTGTGTGAGCGCATCGTGCTGCAGGGTATCGCGATGCGCGTCAGTCAGCGTCAGTGTCACCGCAGCGTTGCCACTGTCCAGCGTGTAGGCTGGCAGCGCAGTCTGGCTCTCGGCCAGGGTCTCCCGGATGATGCGCTGCAAGGCGGGCAGCTCGCCGCTATCGCGCAACGTCAAGGTGAGTTGCTCAGGGGTGGCCTGAGGGCGCAGGTAGCGGATGCCGTCCTGTTGCAGCCGGTCGGCAAGGGCATCGCCCAGTTGCTGATTCTCGCTTTGCAGCAGATCCTCCATGTCCACTGCCAATAGCAGGTGTGACCCGCCGCGAAGGTCCAGACCCAGGCTGAACTGATTGTTGGCATACCAGTCAGGCAGCCGTTGTTGTGCTGCGCCTGGCAGCACGGCGGGAAGGGCGCTAAGCAGCCCCAGAAGAATAACCAAACCGTACCACAGGGTACGCTGACGTAACGATCGCATGATTGACCTCGCATGAACTTAAACGATTAAAAATGTGTTTAACGTGTCAGGCGAGCAAGGGTGGTGAGCGAGGCGAGTAAGGCGTGGCTGTGCAGTGGATGAGCAGGCACAGGCCATGGGTCTCATAGCCTTGTCCGGAAATCGGGGTACGCAGGTCGTGGATTGACGGTGCGGATACCAGTGCCGCTACTGGCGCAGATGAGTCACTGGCATCGGTGGTTTGTTGGGGCGGCGTGCCGGACCGACTGATCTGCGTCAGCAGTCGCGATGACGGGTTCAGTGCGCCGTCGCGCGAATTTGCTGCCGCCTGGGTATTGGGTAGCTGCAACCGTCCCGCTGCCGTGCCTGACGCCTCGGTGCGGTCTATGCCTGACGCCAGGGTCGCGTCGTATCCGGAGAGGCCAGGCAGACAGCACAGAATCAAGGCCAATAGCCAGATCCGGACGCTTGGGGCGGGTCTTCCGGGCCGTGGATTCGGAACGCTTGTGTGGATGTGTTTCACAAAGTTTCTTATACGCCTGTGCCGGCACCCGTGCAAGTGGTTCTTGCGCTCTGCCTGCATGTTGTGACGCCACCGCGGTTTGTCACGAAACTGTCAAGCCAAAGACACGGCGTCGTCACAATACCGTCTTAAACTGACGCAAACCTTGACAAGAATGGAGCAATGTAATGCAGGCAACCCCACAGTTCACCTACCGCAAATTAACCGCAGCGTTGATGCTCGCAGGCATGAGCAGTGCCGGTATGGCGCAAAGCGAACCGTCCGCGACCGACATGGAAACCATCATGGTGTTTGGCCAGCGTGAAGCAGCCAATCGGGCGCTTAACCAGTACCGTGACTCGGATGCGGTTGCTAATTACATTTCCTCCGATGACATGGGTCAGTTTGTCGATCAGAACGTGGCTGAGTCGCTGCAACGACTGCCGGGTCTGACCATCTCTCGCGATCAGGGTGAGGGTCGTTTTGTTAGCGTGCGAGGTATCTCTGCCGGTCTGAGTACGGTCAGCATTAACGGCATGCGAATCGGCACGCCGGAAGATGGTTCGCGTGCTGTCCCGCTGGATGTGATTCCCACCGGATCGGTAGATGGCATTGAAGTGGTTAAAGTACCGACACCCGATATGCCCGGCGATGCCGTCGGCGGCGCCGTCAACGTCACTTCAGCGTCGGCATTTGATCGTGACGGCCGCCAGATTACCTACCGTGCTGAAGGCTCCTACAATGACCTTAGTGGGGATACCAGCCCCAAGGCACAATTCAATTTCAGCGATGTGGTTGACGGATTTGGTGGCACTGACAATATTGGTATTTCCTTCGGCCTCAACTACCTGGATCGCAAGCTTGAGTCTGACAATATCGAGCCGGAGTATGATTTTCTCGACTTCAATGGCGAAGACGTATTCACGCTTCTGGAAGTCAATGAGCGCAAATATTTTGTTGAACGGGAGCGCCTGGGCTTCAACCTGAACCTGGAATACCAGCCAAGCGAGGGCACACGTTTCTACGCCAACACCGTGTATAGCGAGTTTACCGATGCGGAAACCCGTCAGCGTAATGTGTTTGTCTTTGAAGATGCCACCATCACCGCCTATGATGGCCGCACTGTGACTTACGCAGACATGCCGGAAGACAGTTTCCGTCGGCGTATCCGCTTCCGCACCAAAGAGCAGGACACGCTGGCATTTGCGATCGGTGCCGAACACGATTTCCAGACCTGGTCACTGGACTACAATGCCGGCATCTCCACCACAGACGAGCGTGTGCCGGACGAGCAGGAGGGCCGTTTTGAAAAGACCGGCAACGAGCTGGACGCCATGGTGCGGATCGGCCAGGGCATTCCCAGCTATACGTTCATGGAAAACGGCGCACCAGCCACCGGTTATCTGGACAACAGCCTTTACGAGCTTGATCGTGTCGTCAATGAACCGTTGTCAGTCGATGATGACGACATCAATTTCGCCCTCAACATCGAAGTGCCCATGGCCTTTGGTATCGAGTCACTGACTGTGAAAACCGGTATCGATGGCCGGTTCAAGGAGAAGGTGACTGATGTTAACGAATTCGAGGAGCGTAATACCCCGGATGTCTTGCTGTCCCGGTTCACAACCGGCGCGCCTTCTTATGGCCTGGGCAACCTGGGCCAGGGCATCAGTTCAGCCGCATTTGTTGATTTCTACAACCGCAATCGCAACGAATTCAAGGCTCGACCCCAGGATGTAGAAGAGAATCTGGCCCTCAATTCGGTGCAGGATTTCAGCGCCGAAGAAGATGTCACTGCCGGCTACCTGATGGGCACCTGGGATATGGATCGCGTCCGTGTGATCGCCGGTGCGCGAATTGAGCGCACTGACTACACGGCTGACGGCAACGAGTTGCTGTTTGACGAGAACGGTGACCTGAGCATCAGTGCCCGTTCAGTGTCGACAAAATATACCGACGTGCTGCCCGGGCTGCACCTGCGCTACGAGCCAGTGGATAATCTGGTGCTGCGGGCGGCCTGGAGCAACACCATCGCGCGTCCCAGCTTCAGCGATATTTCCCCGCGTGCCCAGATTAGCCGCGAAGACATGGAAGTTGAGCTGGGTAACCCCGACCTTGATCCTTACAAGTCAACCAACTTCGACCTGCTGGCCGACTGGTATCTGGGCAACGCCGGTGTGATTTCGGCGGGCGTGTTCTACAAAGACATTGATGACTACATTGTTGATGCCTCTACCCGCCAGAACCCGGATTTTGTCGGGTTTGAGGTCGATCAGCCGGTTAATGGCACCAAAGCCTCGGTGACCGGTATCGAGTTCAACGTCCAGCAGGGCTTCGAAGTTTTCAGTGAGTCCCTGATGGGGTTCCTGGCGGGTGTTAACCTGACGGCACTGGATACCGATCTGGAAATCGCGGAGCGCGCCGGTGAATCATTTTCACTGCCGGAAGCTGCTGAGCGCTCGGGCAACTTCTACCTGGGTTTCGAGAATGAATTGTTCAGCACCCGGTTGAGCGTCACGTACCGTGACAAGTTCCTCAGCGAGGTGGGTGACGACGAGCGCTTTGACCTGTATGTGGCGCCGCATACGCAGGTGGATCTGACAGCCTCTTACCGTTTTAGTCAGCAATTTGAGCTGGTGGCCGAGCTGACCAATCTGACTGACGAGGCACTGGAGCTGTATCAGGGCAGCAAGAATTACACATTCCAGTTCGAGGAGTACGGTCCGACGTTTGCCATCGGGTTCAAAGGCCAGTTCTGACCTGACCCAGCGGCTCCATACAGACCCGGTGCATGATCCATGATCGTGCACCGGGTTTTTTTATGGACAAGGGGCGCGTTGCTCAAGCTGTCCCGGACTCATATACTGGCGTCCGTGATAACAATAATGCCCGCATCAGGAGCCCGCCAGCATGTTCCGCCTACGATTCATTGATCGCCTGAAGTTTTTTGTCGAACGCCAGTTTGTCAAAGGTGCCTCCTACCAGCTGCTGATCGTGGTGGCGGTCATTGGTCTGATTTCCCTGCTCGGTGGCATGCTGGTGCTGCCCATCGGTGACTATGATGAACACCTGGGCAATGCCGTGTGGTGGGCCTTTTTGCGCCTGACCGACCCAGGCTACCTGGGTGACGATGAAGGCACCTGGCGCCGTATCGTATCAACCTGGTTGACCGTCAGTGGTTACGTGGTGTTTCTGGGTGCCCTGGTGGCGATCATGACGCGCTGGTTGATTGCCATCATGGAACACCTTGAATTGGGCCTGACACCGGTTTCGCTGAAAAACCACATTGTCATTCTGGGCTGGAACAACCGCACAGTGCCTCTGTTGCGCGAGCTGGTGATGTCGACATCCCGCCTGGGCCGTTTCATGCGCGAGCGCGATATCAAGCGTCTGAAGATCGTGGTGCTGTCCGAGCAGGTGTCATCCGAGCAAATTCAGTTGCTGCGTGCTGACCCGGGTATCGGTCGACGCAGCAAGGACATCATTCTGCGCAGCGGCTCGCCACTGCAGCCCGAAGCCCTGCATCGTGTCGCCTGTCTGCAGGCGGCGGCTGTCATCATCCCTAATGAGTCACATGGCCCGGACAGTCTGGTGACGTCCGACGTGGAATCGCTGAAGGCCCTGTTATCCATTTATGCGCAGGCCCGTGAACGTGAGCAGCCGCTGCCATTTGTGGTCATGGAAGTGGAAGATGTGCGTAAATTTTCAGTCGCCTCCCGGGCCTACCCGGGGCCGTTGGAGATTGTTGCTGGCGATGCCACCATCAGCCGGTTGCTGGCCCAGAACATTATTCATCCGGGGTTGTCAGAGCTCTATGGCGAGCTATTAACGGCTCATGCCGGTAATGAATTGTACATACGGCCGGCGGCCCCCTACGCGGGCCTGGCGATTGCGGAGCTTGAGGCCCGCTGTCCGGATGCCATCATGTTTGGTTTGTTGCGCCCCGGGGCGGACGGCGACTTGCATACACACCTGAATGTCGCGTCAGACGAAATTCTGACCAAGGCAGATGCCCTGGTGTTGATGGCAAGGTCGTTTGACGAAACCGAACCTGAGGCACGTGCGCCGAGCGAACGGCGGGTCAATCGCAGGGTGACAATAGCAGACCCGGAGGCGCCGCCGGTACAACAACGCAAACGGTTGCTGATCCTGGGCTGGAATCGACGGGTGCCCGCCATCATTACAGAGCTAGCGAGTTATCAGAATTACGAGTTTGATGTTGATCTGGTATCAATCGTGCCGGCCGACATCCGCACTGCCGATATAGCCCGGTACAGTGAAGTGGCCGGCAGAGTGGTCTGTGACCATGTTGAAGCCGACTATATGGTCGAGGGGGAACTGCGCCGCCTGAATCCAGCCCGTTATGACAGCATTGTGTTGTTGAGCAGTGATCGTCTCAGCTCCGGCGAAGAGGCTGATGCCCGGGCGATTGTTGGATACCTGGTACTCGAAGAGATACTTCAGGGGCAGCACCGTCAGCCGCAGATACTGCTTGAGCTGAGCGATCCTGCCAACGAGGATCTGCTGGCGAGCAACAGCAGCGAAACCATTATCAGCCCCATGATCCTCAGTCATATGCTGTCCCAGGTGACTCTGCGCCGGGAACTGAGGCTGGTCTATGATGAACTGTTCACCGCGCATGGCGCCGAGATCCAGTTCTATGACCCCAGTGAGTATGATCTGCCGCTAGAGGCAAGCTTCAGTGAATTTGAAGGCAGGGCGGCGGCGCTGGGTGAAACAGCGCTGGGCATCTATCGCAGCAAAGCGGATTTGCATGGTAAACGCCTGCAGCTCAATCCGGTGCGGGACAAGGCCATGGATCTGGTGTCGGGCGATCAGCTGGTGGCGCTGATTACCCTGTAAGCCGACAAGGATGCGCTCTGCTATACTCTCGCCGCAGCCCGGTGTGCTGGCTGCCTGAATGTATATTACGGATGAAGGGGAGTAGATTAATGAAGAGTATCAAAGCGTTATTGTTGGCAGGTGTCATGATGCCGGGGTTGGCACTGGCTGATTCATCGCACTACAACCTGATCGAAGGCGCTTATCTGCAGGGCGAGATAAACGGCGTTGAAGTAGATGGCTTTGGTGTCGAAGCCAGTCTGGAGTTTTTCGACAGGATTCTTGCCGTGGCCAGCTTCACCGATCTGGGGCTGGACGACGATACCGCCGGCACTGATCTGGAGGGCGATGTCAAATCAATCGGACTGGGTTACATTTTCGGTCGTAACGAGACTGCCAGCGTGTATGGTTCCGCCAGCTATATCGATTCTGATGTGCGTGGTCGTCTTGGCGCCTTTACGTTTGCCGAGGACAGTGAGGGGGTACAGTTTGAGTTGGGCGCCCGGATGAACCTGAGTCCCGAAGCGGAGTTTTTTGTAGCGGTGAAGCACACCGATCTGGGCGAGGGCGATGAGGAGACGACCCCCGGCGTGGGTCTGGTTTATCAGTTTCTGCCGGCCTTGTCCGGCACAGTGACTTTCGATCGGAATGCCGACGATGACATGATGGGTTTAGGCCTGCGCCTCAATTTCTGATGCCGGCAAGCCCGGCAAGGTCATTAAAAAGGCCGGTCTGTCGCTGACAGGCCGGCCTTTTTAATGCTGATTCCGAAGCCGTAACGCCGTGGCATCAGGCCAGGTTTTTGTTGGCAAAATCCCAGTTGACCAGATTGTCCAGGAACGCAGCCAGGAAGTCCGGGCGGCGGTTTTGATAATCCAGGTAGTACGCATGTTCCCATACGTCGCAAACCAGGATGGGTTTGGCACTGGTGGTCAGCGGTGTTTCAGCGTTGGGTGTCTTGGCAATCTTGAGCTTGCCGCCATCAAGTACCAGCCACACCCAGCCGCTACCGAACTGGCCGACGCCGCCGGCAGTGAACTCTTTTTTGAAGTCATCATAGCTGCCGAAATCAGCGTTAATCTTGTCAGCAATGGCGCCACTGGGCGCACCGCCACCGGCAGGCTTCATGCTTTGCCAGAAGAAATTGTGGTTATAGACCTGAGCCACGTTGTTGAACAGTGGGCCACCGACTTTGGCGCTCGCGCGCACCAGGTCTTCCAGGTTGTCAGCATCGACACCGGCATCGGCCAGCAGTTCGTTGCCCTTGACCACGTAGGTGTTGTGGTGTTTGCCGTGGTGGAAGCCCAGTGTTTCTGCGGACATGTGCGGTTCCAGTGCATTAGCGGCATAGGGCAGATCGGGTAATTCTAATTTCATACAAGCCTCGACAAATCAATGGGTGATAGTCACGTAATATCAGCTTTTCAGCATAAATCACTATGGCCTGTGTTTCAAGGCGGCTAAGTCAGTCGCCACGTCACAGACAGGCTTTGCCGCAGGCCCTGCATGCGTCTACAATACAGATCATCTGTATGCATGCGCACCAAAGCGTTGGGGTAATGAACGATGCGAGACAATGATGAGCTGGGTGATATTCCTTCAATGGTTCCTGACCGGGACGAAGTTGTAGACCGCCAGCACGCCCGGCGGCAGCCCGATCTGGTCAAGCCTGTCAGCTACGCGGAAACCATCAAGGTCAGTACCTGGCCGGTGCGGATCATGCTGGGTGTGCTGACAGTGGCCATGCTGGCGGGGGCGGGTCTCGCGTACACGGTATATGAAGAGAATCTGCGACGTCTTGATCAGGCCAACAGCCGCATCATGGATCTGGAGAACCGACTGTCCATGGTCGGGGACTCCGCTGAGGAGACCACTGGAAACATCATTGAGCGGGTGGACTTCAACTTCTCCGAGATAGACAAACTGTGGGCGGCGCGTAACGCCACCAATGCCAATGTGACGGATCTTACCGGGCGGGTGGCCATCACTGAAACGCGCTCGCAGGAGAATCTGACGCTGGTGGAGGAAACCAATCAGCGGCTGTTGCAAGCCACCAATCTGGTCGAGGAAAATCGCCGTAGCGTTGCCGATCTGCGTCAGGCTTCCGAAAATCTGTCGGCTCGCGTGACCACCTTGAACAATTCCCTGCAGGAAGTGCGCGGCGTGGCCCAGGAAGTTGTGAATCTGCGCGCCGAAATCAGCACCGCTGAGGGTGCTTCCGGTGGTCTCAATGAGCGCCTGATGCGGGTAGAAGAGGCTGTGGAAGCCATTGATGCCTATCGCCTGCAGGTCAACCAGACAGTGTTGCGTCTGCAACAACAAATTGAGGACATGCGCGCAAACTGACACTGACAGTTGGCGCAGATCTGGTTATAATGCGCCGCTCTTCGCACCGGCGCATGCCCTGACAGGCGCCGGTATCGCAGGCGGACGTGGTGGAATTGGTAGACACGCTGGATTTAGGTTCCAGTGCCGCAAGGTGTGGGAGTTCGAGTCTCCCCGTCCGCACCATTAACTCTCTAAATCTCCAAATCTTCTTGTATTCAAGTGCTTGCCCCTGCAAGTCAGCGCTCATATGATTGAGCTGGCGCGCTGCTGGCTGGAATCATCGTGCCCTGCTTGGAGGCGCAAACCACGAGAGTGGCGCAACAGCTAAGTAATCTGCGACTTTCTGAGGAGACATTGGCATGGAATTCGAATTTCTGGCTGACAGACCTGACGCCCTTGATCTGGTCTCGCATTGGTATTATCACGAATGGGGGCGCGCCAACCCGAATGGCAGCCCGGCAGCAATCGCACGAAAACTTTCACACAGTATGAACAGGGACATGGTACCGCTTGTCGTGCTGGCGATAGACCGCAATGTGGTTGTAGGCTCGGTAGAGTTGAAGTACCGGGAAATGGCTATCTACCCGGACATGATTCACTGGCTGGGCGGCCTGTACGTAACCCTTGACTATCGCGGTCGCGGGATAGCCAGCCAGCTGGTGGAGCGCGTCGTCGACCTGGCAGGTGACCTTGGCATCGGTAGGCTTTATTTGCAGACTGAAAGGCTTGATGGTGGCATTTATGCAGGTCTTGGCTGGAAGCCCTGCAAGCAGGTTTGCAACAAGGGCATTGATATACTGGTGATGGAAATTGACGTTGGCGAGTAAAAGGATACAGTAATATGCTTATCAATCATTCAAAATTGTGCTTGCTCGTGGTTTGCTCGTCTTTTCTGCAGGTCGTGGCAGCGGATCAGGATCTGGGCTCAGGCATTTACATCAGTGGTGGCGGTTTTTGCCAAAACCAGACAGGTCTGGTGGTCAGCTGATTCATCATTTTTCTTTTTCGGCAGAAACACCGGCATCAACCAATCCGGAACCTTGAGCTTCAGTGAAACAGATGTGCTGTTGGTCTGGGTGCCAGCTATGAATTGTCCCGGCAGCTGGCACTGGAGCTGGAGTACAATTACTCTAAATTCGAGTTTCCGGGTTATGCAAATTTTGATAATACCAACGCCGCTGTGCTTTTGTCCCTGAAGTGAGAGCTGTAGCCATCAACGGCAGGTTGTCCGACAAAAACCGCTGACGCATCGGTGGAACCGTCCCCGCATCCCCGCGTATACTGGTGCTAACCATGCACCGGAATCCATCATGTGCACAGCCGTATTGTGCACAATCAGGGAGTGCAGATGAACAGATATTTTGAGCGGCTCTGGCAACTGCTTGCCCAGGACAGCGGCTCGGACGTCAATGAACAACATGGCAGAGGCGGAGACGTTGGCGCTGGGATGAATCCGGCACTGGCGAGGGTAACCGATGAGGTGTATCGCACATTGCCAGTGGTGTGGTTGCTGGGCAAGACCGGCGCCGGCAAGTCCTCACTGGTGCGGGCCCTGACTGGCCTGAGTGCGGCGCAAGTGGGCAACGGGTTCGAACCTTGCACACGTACGGCCTACATGTTTGACTTCCCGCCAGCCCTGCCGCTGATGCGGTTTCTGGATACCCGCGGCCTGGGTGAGGCCGGTTACGACCCGGCGGAGGACCTGCATGCCTGCGACAGGCGCAGCCATGTCCTGCTGGTGGTCGCCCGGCTGGATGATCCCGTGCAGGCCGATGTGGCGGCAGCGGTCGCTGCTGTGTGCAAGCGCCGCCCGGCGACGCCAATCATTGTCGTGCATAACGGCGCAGATCTGGTGCCGGAAGATCAGGCCCGTTTTCGCGTTCGCCAGCAGTCCCAGCAGAGTTTCGAAACGGCCGCTGGCAAGCCGCTGCCCTGGGTGGAAACCAGTCTGGCGGACGAGGATGCTGCGGACGATCGCAACGGCGTCGACCAGCTGGTGACGTTGCTGGATGATGTCACGCCAGACGTGGCGCTGTTGCTGGCGCGAGAGGAGCGACGCGGTGCAGAGCGCAATGCCTTTGCTGCATGCCGCGCAGAAGTCCTGTGGTACGCCAGCGCGGCCGGTGCCTCCGATGTGGCACCAGTCGTCGGCGCGGTGACGGTTCCTACGCTGCAGGCAGCGATGCTGCGGGCTCTGGGAAAGCGTTATGATGTCAGCTGGACCCGGGCGCGCATGACGGAGTTTACCCTGGCACTGGGCGCCGGTGTGGCGTTCCGCTACGGTGCCAGTTACGGGGTCCGCCAGTTGAGCAAACTGATTCCGGTATACGGCCAGACAGCGGGCGCGGCAGCGGCAGGTGCCGTCAGTTTTGCGGCCACCTATGCGTTGGGGCGTGCAGCCGCGATGTACCTGTTCCGCACCCAGCATGGCGAGGCGATTGACAACGAGGAGCTGCGCGCGCTGTACACCGATGCTTTGCGGAGGGCGCGTCGTGAGAGGGATTGACAAGTTGCGGCGCGCGTTCCTGCGCTGGGACCATGTCCTGGTGGTGCTGGTGCTCGGGCTGCCCTTTGCTCTGCTGATATTACTGGGGTTTGTCTGGCTGATACAGCAAGGCGTCATTTTATGGTTTCTGGCCATCAGTCTGGTGATCAGCGCAGTTGTGCTGGTATTGCGACGCATCCTGCGCAGGCGTTGGCGACAGGGTGCCAGGGACGCAACGGACACTGGGGATTTGTCGGTATCGCCGGATCCGGACTGGTTGCCAGCCGAGAAGGCCGTGTTTACCGACGTCAGCCAGCACATCGCGACACTCACCGAATCCGCTGCTCCCTGGGAAGATCTGCCTGAACAGGCGCTGGAGGTCATCAACCGGGTGGCTGCCGGACTGGGTGGCAAGAAAAAATCCGCGTTGAACTTCACCTTGCCGGAAGCCCTGCTGCTGCTTGAATCCACGGCGTCGCGCTACCGCGAACAGCTGCGCAACAAATTGCCCTTTGCCGACCAGGTATCACTGGCGACGCTGTACTGGTTGTGGCGTCAGCGCAACCGGGCCAATGTGCTGTGGCAGATTGCCCACGGCAGCAGTCGTGTGGCACGGTTTGCGATCAACCCGGCAGCAGGTGTCCTGCGTGAACTTGAGCAGCTGATGGCTGGCGGACAAACCGATTATGTCACTGACAACATGCTGGGGGTTATGCAGGCGGTGCTATTGGAAGAAGTCGCGTACGCCGCCATTGAGCTGTATTCCGGTCGATTGCGTTTTTCCGATCAGGAGCTGATGCACATGCGACTGTCCACGACGGCAGAGGATCAGGCGCGCCTGGCCTTGCCAGATGAACCGCTGCGGATCCTGTTTGTGGGTCAGACCAGTGCCGGCAAGTCGTCATTGATCAATGCGTTGTTGGCGGCGGAACAGGCCGAAACCGATGCCGCGACAACCACCCCCGATCTGGTGGCATACCAAGCGGTGTTTGACGGAACCGCCTGTCATCTTCTCGACAGTGAAGGTCTGGACGGCTCGACCAAGAGCAGTGACCGGATACTCAAGGAGATGACCCGGTCCGATGTGGTCATCTGGGTCATCCGCGCCAATCGCCCCGCGCGAGACCTGGATGCGGCGTTGAAACGACAGCTGGACAGCTGGTTCGAGGCACATCCACGACGGCGCAAACCCGTGGTGCTGATCGTGGCCAGCGCCATGGATCAGGTACTGGAACAATCCGTCAGTGAGCAGAACCCGCCGACGGCTGCGACGCAGGCCACCATAGCGGCTGTGGTCAGCGCCATTGCCAGAGACTTGCCGGGTGCGCCAGTGCTGCCGGTCGCGACAGGTGCAACGCTGTGGAATCTGGATGCCGTTGCCGAGGCCTTACGCGATGAGCTGGACGAAGCCAGGCGGGTGCAGCGCAACCGTCGCCGTGTCACGGGTGCCTCACAGGAGCGCCGTCTGCGCCATCAGTTGAAGAAAGTTGGACAATTCGGCAAACGTAAAAAGAAGGAAGAAAACCATGACCCATAACGGCCCTTTGATGGTGTCAGAAAGCGACGCTGCAGTTGATGCTGTCATTGACCGGGTGGGACACAATATCGTGCTGGGCCTGCCCCTGGGCATTGGCAAGCCCTTGCGTTTTGCCAATGCCCTGTATCAGCGTGCGAAGGATGACTCCTCAATCAGATTGCATATCGTTACCGGGCTTTCGCTACAGGTCCCGCGGGGTGGCTCATCCCTTGAGCGCCGGTTTCTGGAGCCATTCACACAACGGCTTTATGGTGAAATTCCCGAGCTGGCGTACGCTCGGGATGCGGCCGCCGGCAAACTGCCGGACAACATCAAGGTGTCTGAGTTTTTTTTTCAGGCCGGCAGCTTTCTGCATCAACCGCAGCAGCAGCGCCACTATGTCTGCAGCAATTACACGCATGCGGTCCGGGATCTGCTGGCTCAGGGCATGAATGTCATTGCACAAATGGTGGCACCTGGCCCCGAAGACGGTGTTGCGAATGAAGGCACTGTGAATGGAGAGCAGGCGTACAGTCTGAGCAGTAATCCGGATTTGACCCTGGACCTTATTCCGCTGCTACGCCAGCGGCAGCAGCAGGGCACCCCGGTGGCACTGCTGGCTGAAACCAACCGTGCCTTGCCCTACATGGGCAATGATGCAGCGCTGGCAGCGGACACCTTTGACATCGTGCTCGACGATCCGGGCACGGAGTACCCGCTGTTCCCGGTGCCGCAGACTGCCGTCAGCGCGCAGGATCATCTGATCGGGTTCTATGCCAGCACGCTGTTGCGCGACGGGGGTACGTTGCAGGTGGGTATCGGGTCACTGGGCACGGCGCTGGTGCACAGTACGATTATGCGGCACACGCACAACGACCGGTGGCGACAGCTCCATGACCAGCTGAACATTGATCAGCGCTTCCCGTTTGCCGCCGGATGTGGGGGCACCGAGCACTTTAAGCAAGGCCTGTACGGTTGCAGTGAGATGATGGTGGAAGGCTTTTTGCACCTGCTGGAGGCCGGCGTGCTGACCCGTGCGGTCGACAACGAGGTGGTCATGCATGGCGGTTTTTTCCTGGGCTCGAATGCGTTTTACAATGGCTTGCGCAAGCTGCCAGCCGCCCAGCGTAACCGTATCTGTATGACCAGTGTGAATTTCATCAATGACCTGTTTGACCACCGTCTGGGCAATCAACACCTGAAAGCCTCACAGCGGGTGCACAGCCGCTTTATCAATTCCGCGATGATGCACACCGTCAGTGGTGCGGCGATTTCCGACGGTCTGGGTGACGGCCGGGTGATCAGTGGTGTGGGCGGACAGTATAATTTTGTGGCCATGGCCCATGAGTTGCCCGATGCGCGTTCAATCATGACGCTGCGCAGCACGCGCCGCAAAGACGGCAAGTTGCAGTCGAATATCGTATTCAATTACCCACACTGCACGATTCCCCGTCACCTTCGCGACATTGTCGTGACCGAATACGGCATGGCTGATTTGCGTGGCCAAAGTGATGAGGAGGTGTATTGTCGATTGATCAGCATTGCTGACGCGCAATTCCAGCCGGCATTGCTGCGGCAGGCCAAACAGGCCGGCAAAGTCGCTGACGATTTTGTCATGCCATCTCACTGGCAGCACAATACCGCTGAGCATGTTGACATGCTGATGAGCACGCCGGAGAACCGTGAGCGCTTTCCCGACTACCCATTCGGGCATGACTTTACTGACGATGAACTGGTCCTGTCCAGGGCGCTTACCTGGCTCAAGGCTGAAACCGCGACGCCATTGGCGAAGCTGGCTACGTTGCTGCGTTCTGTCCGGACGATGCGGCATGCGCGGAATCACCAGTGCCTGCTGGCCCGAATGTCACTGCAGGCCCCAGACAGTCCGGGCGCGCGGTTGCAGCAATGGCTGGTGGTGTATGCGCTGGAAAGAACACTGACGCCCCACATGAAATAGCCCTCACAGCGCAGACCTGGTGCTGATCATTCCCGTGGCATATGAGCGCTACCTCCGGAACAGCCTTGGCCCGGGCCAGTTTCGGCGCATTCAGAAACCTCCCTGACACTGCATAGTCTTGCAATATATACCAAGGTATATATCATATCCTCGATATATATCTTGGTATATTATGAGTGCCCTATAGTTGGCGAATCCGATTTTATGACTCAATCACTCGAATCAACTGCCGGAAAGTTCACGGCCCCTTTGTCATTGACCACAGAAGCGGGTGAGATCTCGCCGCGGCGTCTTGCGTTGCTCAAGGCCATCGCCGAGTCAGGCTCGATCAGTGGCGCCGCCAAGGCAATAGGCATGACCTACAAAGCGGCCTGGGACGCTGTGGATGCGATGAACAACCTTGCGGGCACTTTACTCGTCCATGCACAACATGGCGGGCGTGGCGGTGGGGGCGCGCAGTTAAGTGACGCGGGACTGAAAGTCGTTGACGATCTGGTGCGCTTGCAGGCGCTGCAGAACCGTTTTATGGAGCAGCTTCGAGCTGAGGGTGATCTGGACAAATCACTGGCCATGATGAGGAGGCTGAACATGAGAAGCAGTGCCCGCAACGTACTCCTGGGGACGGTCGACAGTGTGCGTGAGGGCAGTGTCAGTTCCGAGGTCAATCTGCGCCTGTCCGGCGGGGACACCCTGCATGCCATAGTCACCCGGGAAAGTGCCCATGATCTGGCACTGGCGCCTGGTCGCGAGGTCCAGGCCATCATCAAGGCGTCGTGGATCATTCTGACGCTGGCCGATGAGACAATGCGTACCTCTGCGCGCAATCGTTTGTGTGGCCGCGTGACACGTGTCGTGCCCGGTGAAGTCAATGCCGAAGTGGTGCTGACGCTGGCCGGCGGCAATACGCTGGCGGTGATCATCACGCGGCAGAGTCTCGACGAACTTGCTTTGACGGAAGGCGCCGAGGTCTGTGCGCTGATCAAAGCGTCACATATCATTCTTGGAGTCACCTCATGAAGAGCGTCAGGGTCATGCTGCTGAGTCTGTGCGCTGGATTGTTGTGTTCAGTGGCAGCTGCCCAGCAAATGACGATCGCCGCCGCCTCGTCTTTGCGGCCAACACTGGATCACCTGGTTGCGGCGTATCGCATGGATCACCCTGATCACGACATCGCCATCATCTACGGCGCATCGGGTCGGTTGACGGCGCAGATACTGAACGGCGCGCCCTTCGATTTCTTCATGTCTGCCGACATGGATTTTCCACGGCGCCTGGCTGATGAGGGCGAGGCCGCCTCCGAGCCCAGGATTTACGCCTATGGCCGTGTCGTGTTGTGGAGTGCCAACGTCGATGCCTCGGTCATGACCTTGCAGGATCTTGGCGCAGAGCGGATAGGTCGTGTCGCCATCGCCCAGCCTGCTGTGGCGCCCTATGGCCAGCGTGCCCGCGAAGCCATGCAGGCTGCCGGCGTCTGGGGTGACGTCGAAGACAAACTGGTGTTTGGCGAAAATATTGCCCAGGTGGCACAGATGGCGCAATCCGGTGCTGCTGATGTCGGTATTATCGCGCTGTCGCTGGTCATGCAGCCCGAACTGGCGGCGCGAGGCTTCACACTGATCGATGCCGCACTGCATCAACCGCTGGATCAGGGATTTGTGGTGACCCGGCGCGGTGCCGACAATGTCGTTGCCGACAGCTTTGCCCGGTTCCTGACAACGCCGGCGGCTCACACCGTGTTCCGCGACAACGGATTTGATATTGATGTTTGAGCTCAGTACAAGCGATTGGCAGGCGATCCGGTTAACGCTGACCCTGTGTTTTTTCACCACGCTGATACTGCTGACGATTGCCACGCCATTGGCCTGGTGGCTCGCCAGTGGCAGGTCAGCGTTGCGTGTTGTGGTGCAGACGGTGGTGGCACTGCCGCTGGTACTTCCGCCCACGGTACTGGGTTTCTATTTGCTGGTGGCACTTGGCCCCCGCGGCCCGGTCGGCAGCACGCTGGAAAGCATGGGGCTGAGCCATCTGGCTTTTTCGTTTGAAGGTATTCTGCTGGCGTCAGTGCTGTACTCGATGCCGTTTGCCGTACAGCCCCTGCTGGAGGCGTTCAACAACCTCGGGCGGCGCCACGTCGAAGTGGCATCATCGCTTGGGGCTGGCACGCTGGACCGGTTTGTCACGGTCATTCTGCCGCTGTGCCGGGGTGGTTTCATTGTTGCTGCGACACTGAGCTTTGCTCACACAGTAGGGGAATTCGGCGTGATCCTGATGCTGGGGGGCAGCATTCCGGGCGAAACCAAGGTGTTGTCGATACTGATCTATGAGCATACCGAAGCCATGAATTACGCTGCTGCGCACCGGCTGTCCCTGCTGCTGCTGGTGTTCTCGTTTGCAGTGCTGTTTGTGGTGTACAGCATCAACCGCCGTTTCCAGGTGGCCAAAATATGACACTCAAGGTACGGGCACAGCTGCAGCGCGGCGATTTCAGACTTGATGTCGACACCTCCTGGCCGGCGCAGGGCGTGACGGCGCTGTTTGGACGGTCCGGTTGCGGCAAGACCACCTTGCTGCGCATCATTGCCGGTCTGGAGCGGGTCAGGGGCGCACAGGTGTGGTTTGGTGACGCGTGCTGGCAGGATGGTGCACATTGGGTGCCGGTGGAAAAGCGCCGGCTGGGTCTGGTATTCCAGGAAGCCAGTCTGCTGCCGCATCTGTCAGTGACCGGCAATCTGCTCTATGGCTACAAGCGCACACCGCTGTCGTTGCGGCGCCTGCAGCTTCCGGACGTCAGTGCCATGCTGGGCCTGGAGTCATTGTTGTCACGTCCTGTCGATGCGCTCTCTGGGGGGCAGAAGCAACGCGTGGCGCTGGGGCGGGCGTTGTTGTGCAGTCCACAACAGTTGTTGCTTGACGAGCCGCTGGCGGCCCTGGACACGCAGACCAAGCGTGAAATCATGCCCTTTCTGTCGCGACTGGCACAGGCCTCCGGCATTCCCATGGTGCTGATTACCCATGCACCGGACGAGGTGCAGCGTCTGGCTGATCGTGTGGTGTTCATGGGTGATGGCGGTATTGACGAGCAATGCTCTTTGCAACAGGCATTGGCGAAACCGGACTCACCGCTGTTTGCCGACGAAGGTCCGTCTTCCGTGCTGGTGGGTGAACTGGGAGCTGCCGACGCACACGGCACACGTCTTTTTGGACCAGTGGGTTCGCAGTTGCGGGTGCAGGCGCCTGATGACACCAACGCCGGCCCGACACGATTGCGCGTGCTGGCCCGCGATGTCAGCGTGGCACTGGACGATCCGGCGCGTATCAGTATCCGCAACCACCTGGTCGTGACCATCCGGCAGTTACATGACCTGCCGGACAACCGGGTCCTGCTGGATACCGTCATGCAGGACGGACAGACGCTGCTGATCGAGATAACGCCATGGTCGGCGCAGCAACTGGAGTTGGCTGCGGGGCAGCGCGTGTTCGCGCTGATCAAAACCGTGGCGTTGATGCGCTGAGCAGATTGCACCCTCATTGAGTGCGCGGGAGGTGGTGGGATAGTCCTTCGCCGCTATCAGAATTATCGGCTTGACAATCGTACTTTGTAAGGTAAAGTACTTTGTACTAAAAAATAAAAGTCGTATACCGATGAAACAAAGCGATAACAAAGAGACCGGATCGACTTCTCCGGTGTCGCTGAACCAGCGGGCAGAAGACAATCTGCGCTTTATCCGGGACACCATGGAAGGTGCCAGTGTGTTTACCGGTGTGTCGGGAATGGGGTATATGGGCGCTGGCCTTTCTGCACTTCCCGCCGCCTGGCTGGCGGCACAGCAAACATCGGATGCTGCCTGGATCATGGTGTGGATGCTGGAGCTGGTGATCGCCACCGCCATCGCATTTAGCCTGTTGCTGCGCAAGACCGCCCGTCAGGGCAAGTCGGTGCTTAATGCCAGCGGCCGTAAATTGCTGCTGGCCTTCCTGCCCACCATGGCCGTTGGCGCTTTGCTGACCCTGTCGTACTTTTTACAGGGCAGGGTGAGTCTGCTGCCTGGCATCTGGCTTGGGTTGTACGGTGCTGCGGTGATGACCGCAGGAGTCTGGTCGGTGCGCGCGATACCGGTTATGGGCGCCCTGTTCATGATGCTGGCTGCGGGCGTACTGTTAGCAGCCGTGCCCGCGGATCTGATGCTGGCGCTGGGTTTTGGTGGCTTGCACATCATTTTTGGTTTCTGGATATGGAGGTATCATGGCGGCTAGTCGAAAAATCAGCAGTACAGGGTCGGCCCAGGCTGAGCCTGTAGTAAACAAGGCGGCCGCGCCCGCAAGGGCTCGCAACAATGGTGACCTTGATCAGCTGATCCATGAGCGTTCGCGTCTGGGACTGGTGAGTGCCCTCGCCAGCCATAAATCCATGAGTTTTACCGAACTGAAGGCACTGCTACAGATCTCTGATGGCAACCTGAGCACGCATGCGCGCAAGCTGGAAGAGGCCGGTTATATCGAGTGCAGCAAGGGATTTGACGGTCGTATGCCCAGGACCGAATACAGGCTCAGCCCGTCCGGGCGCAAGGCGCTAAATAAATATATTGCGCACATGGAGGCGTTGATTGCGGCCATGAAAAAATAGTGCTGCTTTTTATTTGATTTTTAACTTTGTAGTGCAAAGTTCTTTTTCAAGAATAAACCGAAGCGGGGTTGCAAGGACATGATTTACACTGAGATAAAATCATCTATCGGTATCAACCGGGCCAGTCTGGCGGCACTGCTAGCCCTCGGGTTGGGCGTGGCTGCTGACCAGCTGGTACTTCGACAGGGGCTGACAGGTGCCGGCTTTCTGAGCTGGATGGTGTTGTGGTTGACGACAGTGCAACTACTGTCCCGCTCTGAAGTTCAGCCACGATGGCGCTATTGCTGGTCGGTGTTTGCATTGACGGCGGCCTTCCTGCTTTTCTATCGTTCAACACCGGTACTGGTACCTATGATGTTGCTGGTACTGCTGAGCTGTGGTGTCAACTGGTTATTGCAGCATCGAGCGAGCAAGCACCGGGCGATCGCCGTGCTTGATTATCCCTGGACAACACTCCGCTTGCCGTTGCTGTTTCTGCTGTTACTGTGGCATACGGCCGGTCATATTGATCCTGCGCTGGTGCCGCGCAGTCGCGTTCGCGGCGTGATCAAAGGTCTGCTAATGGCGGCGCCGATACTACTGGTGTTTGCGTTGCTGTTTGCCTCCGCCGATGCGCGCTTCGATGGGTATCTGTCCTCCGTGTCTCAGATGTTTTCATTGACGGCGGTCGAGCACCTGATCACTATGACACTGATGTCAGTGCTTGCCTTTGGCTTGTTGGCCATGGTGCTGCACAAACCTGACCCGGGTCGGCTTGAAGTGCCCGAGACTTTAAGCCTGGGCCGCGAAGAAACCCTGATCATCATGGGGTCGCTGCTCATGCTGTTCCTGGTGTTTGTGGTGCTGCAGGCAGGTTATCTGTTTGGTGGCCAGGACGTCATCGAGCAGACTGGTGGTCTGACGCTGGCAGACTACGCGCGGCGCGGTTTTTTTGAAATGCTGGCGGTCGCAGGTCTGACGCTGATGCTGTTACTGGGTATGTCGGGTTTACGCTGCGATACACGTTTCTTTCGACCACTGGCTATAGCGATGGTGGCGCTGGTGTTGATCATCATGATCTCTGCCTTGCAGCGCCTGTTGCTGTATGTGGAAGCGTTTGGGCTGACAATGGACAGGTTGCTGGCACTCGGGGTAATGCTATGGCTGGCAGGCAGCCTGGTGGGGTTCGTACTGACCGTGCTGCGTGGTCGGCCGCAGGGCTTTGCATTTGGGTCGGTGGTGTTTGGCATGACCTTGCTGCTGATCGCGGGATTTATGAACCCGGCGGCCATTGTTGCGCGAACCAATATTGAACGGGTTGTAGCCGATGCTGACAGGTCAATCGATGTCCATTACCTAGTGGGCTTGGGTGATGATGCGATACCTGTCATCCTGGCGCGTTTTGCTGAATTGCCGACTCCAGTCCAATGTCGTTTTGGTGCCGCTGCTCAGCTAGGATGGCTCAATAGGTCAAAGCAAACAGACTGGCGCGAGTGGAACTGGAGTCGCGCAACAACGTTGCGTGCAGTGGAGCAAAACAGCGAAAAGCTGGAAACAATTTTCCAACAAGCGTTAGAGGATATGACAGCCAGAGTTGCATCGCAGACAATAAGAGGGATATTTAAGGTTTGCTGAATTGCCAGCAACAAAAAAAGCCCGGCTGCTGTCATATCAATGACAAAAACCGGGCTTTTTCGTAGCTTGCGTTGTGAGGCTTACGCCGTCAGCGCACGCTGCACAAGATTGTCCATCAAGGGCATCTTGAAATGGTTGTGCGTCAGCGGCTGAGCGCCTTCACTGGCCATGCCGGCCACCATGTCGGCAGTTGCCTGGTTGCGTGGTTGACCCTGAATCGCCTGCTCAACAGAGCGCAGGCGACGTGGCGTACATTCTACCGCGCCACACACAAGTCGTGACTCCTGAATGTTGCCACCTTCGGTGCGCATAGCAGCAGCGATGCTGACCAGTGCGAAGTCCCAAACGTTGCGGTCAGCCACTTTCTCGTAGAAGAAATCGGCATTGGCCCACTTGGCCGGGATACGGACTGCCGTTAGAATTTCGTCAGGTCCCATCACGGTGGTGCGAGTGATATTGATGGCCGGTCCGACAAAGAAGTCCTCGGCTGCTACAACACGCTGACCGCCTTCACGACTGATCACCATTTGTGCTTCCAGCGCGACCAGCGCCGGGCCGGTATCACTTGGCGTGACGGCGACACAACGGCTGGCGTTGAACAGCGCGTGTTCGCGGTTCTGTGCTTCCGGTGTGTCGGCGTAACACAGGTTGCCACCGGCACGGTAGCAATCCAGGCCGCGGCGGTAGTACCAGCAGCGTACATCCTGCGAGACGTTGCCGGCGATTGTGCCGACGTTGCGTATCTGCGGGCTGGCGACCACGGAAGCGGCTTTGGCAAGCAGCTCGTAGCGTTCACGGATCAACGGATTGGTAGAGATCTCGGTCAGTGTCGCCAGGGCACCAATTTCGATGCCATCACTGGTTTCCCGGATACCGCGCATCGATTCGATGCCGTTCAGGTCGATCAGTGCTTCCGGACGCTTGGCACGGTCCTTGATCCACCCGTAGGTGTCCTGACCGCCACCGAGCAACCATCCTCTGTCCGCGAGCCGGGAGGCAAGAGATAGAGCATCTTCAACCTGCACCGGCTGGTAGAGCTCCATAGCTGGCATATTGTCATAAGCTGGCATAATTTATACCTCAGAATGTGTTCGTTTTCAGGTCGCCGGTGTTGAAATGGTCCAGCTGCGCCACATGGTTGATGATCATGTCCGGGGTTATCGGTGCGCGGTTGAACAAATGACCACCAAGTGCGTCAGAAATGGCGCTGGCAAGTGCCGCTGCCGCACAACCCTGGGATGGTTCGCCGACACCACGTGAGCCCATCGGACTTTGCGGGTCGGGAATATCAAGCCCGGCGCTGTTGGTAACAACGGGGATGTCCAGATAGGTCGGGATTTTCGCCTGGTACAGTCCGACGTTGGCGGACAGACCATTCTGAGGGTCGTAGACATGACGCTCATAACCGGACAGGCCCACACCCCATACACCGCCGCCGTTCATGCTCTGACGGAAACCCAGCGGATGGATGATGGTGCCGCAGTCGGCGACAGCGGTGTAGTCCACGATTTCGTATTTGCCGGTGCCCATGTCCAGTTCGATTTCCATGAAACCGATGGTCATCGATGGCACAGTACCCGAATGTCGGGTGTCTTTGGCAACCCCGATCAGACCCGTGCCGGCCAGGCCCTGTACAGAGCGCTTGGTGACATCGTTGAGGTCGTCCGGGAAAGTCTCGCCGCTGTACTCACCGCCCATTGCCACAGCGCGCTGCGCCGCTTCGGCATAGGTCATGCCCTGCTCGGGGTTGCTGGTCAGGAAAACACGGGTACCGTCGATGTCATAATCGTCAGCGGCACCGCCCAGATCGGCGGCCGCGATGTCCTTGAGCTTGCGCAACGCGTCCTGCGCGGCCACAAAGTTGGTGCGCACTTCGGTGAACATGGTGTTGCTGCCGGCCTGATAAGTACTGTAAGGCAGGTGCAGATCCGTGTTGCCACGAACGATTTCGCAGTTGTTCCAGTCCACTTTCAGTACTTCGGCAGCGGTACGCACAACAGAGGCGTACGAGTAGGTGCCCAGGTTGCCGACACCGGTATGCAGGTAAAGGCGACCGTCAGTACCGATACGGCACAGACCGTCATAACCGCTGGCGCCAGCTGAGTGATAACCCATGCCCAGGCCGATGCCGGTCACTTTATTGCCGTTGCGCTGGCCTGAACGCGCCTGACGCTCGTCCCAGCTGAACATGTCCGCGCCCATCTGAATGGCCTGCGGGAAGAAGGCACTGGTCAGGGCGCCGCGACGCGGTCCGATCAGGTCTTCGCTGACCGGGGCGTTTTGGCGACGAACAGCCATCCGGTCGAGGCCGGCCTGACGGATCGCCTTGTCGAAAATCGGTGCCAGCACGGCAGCCATTTCGTTCTGCCCGGGGCCACGCTGGGCGCCACGGGGCGTGGTGTTGGTATACAGGGTCACACCGCGAAAGCGCATGGCCGCTGGCTGCAACATCAGGGAGATGTGTTCGGCTGCCGAGCTGTTGCTGGCGCCACCACCTGAGCCGGCATCACCGACAATGATCACGTCTACTGCACCCACGTCACCGTTGGCTTTGAGGCCCAGCTTCATGCGGCCCTGCATGCCGGAGCGGGCAGAACCGATGTAGAACTCTTCTTCACGCGTGATACGCAGCTGCACCGGACGATTGAGTTTGCGCGCCAGGTGGCCGGTAACGGCCATGGTCGGGTACGGGAAGATCTTGCCGCCGAAGCCGCCACCGGTGTTTTCATTGATGAACACCAGGTTGGCCGGGTCGATACCCAGCATGCCGGCCAGCGGTGCCACGGCGATGGTGTGGCTTTGCAGCGAACCATGGAAGTAACAGCGGCCGTTTTCCCAGTACGCCATGCCAGTACGTGGCTCCAGCGCGTGGTGAGGCTGACCGATGGTCACAAAGGGTTCTTCAACGATGGTGGTGCACTGTGCGAATTCCGCATCCAGTTCACCGAATGCCCACTCTTCCGGGAAGTTGGCGCCCTCGGGCACTTGGCCGGCACGGAATGCATTGATGGCATCACGCGACCATTTTACTTCACCGACGTCGGTGCCGGATGCCGTGGTGCCTGCGGCAGCGTCACCGGCATTTCGGACCAGTGTGTTGCCGGTCGGGTAGGGGTTTGCGCCGCCTTCCACGAGAGTATCCAGTGGATCCACGACGAACGGACGACGTTCGAAGTCAATGCGGATTTTCTCGATGGCGTTCTCGGCAATTTCTTCGGTCACCGCGGCCACTGCCAGAATGGGCTGACCGATGTAGGTGATGATGTCCGAGGCCAGCGAAGGATTGGTAGGCGGTGCGGGCTGGGGCAGGTCTTCGGTGGTCAGAATACCGACCACGCCTTCCATTGCCAGTGCTTCCGAGTAGTCGATATTGACGATGCGACCGGCCGGCAGTGGGCTGGTCAGCAATCGCGCAAACACCATGCCTTCGCGCTTGAAGTCTTCAGCATAACGGGCGGCACCGGTTACCTTTGCTTCGATATCCGGTGGCGTGAAGTTCTTACCAATATGTTTATATGTCATGACAATTGCCCCGAGGCGCGCATCACGCCATTCAGATAGTGATCATAGGCACCACAGCGGCACAGGTTGCCGGAAAGCGCCTGACGCGCTTCCTCGCGGGTTGGCCGTGGGTTTGTCTTCAGCAACGCAACGGCCGACATGATCTGGCCCGGCGTGCAGAAACCACATTGTGGGCTCAGCTCATCGATGAACGCCTGCTGGACGGCATGCAGGGTCCCGTCGGCAGCGCGCAGGCCTTCGACAGTGACGACCTGGCGTCCCTTGACCGAATGCGTCAGCGTAGAGCACGCATAGTTGGTGACATCGTCCACGGTCACGGTGCAGGCGCCGCATTCACCCCGGTTGCAACCGAGTTTGGTGCCGGTCAGACCGAGCTTGTAGCGCAGGGTATGCGCCAGCGTTTCCTGTGGCATCACGTCTACGCGGCGAGTACGGCCGTTGACGTTTAGCGACACAAGGCGCTCAACGCCCCCGGCAGGCCGTTGGGCCGCCGCTGATGCGAGATAGAATCCGGCGCCGCTGGATGCAGCTGCTCCGAAAAATATCACGCTTTTGATGAATCGTCTGCGTGTGAGTTTAGGGGTCACGGGTAGGATCTCCACATATTATTAGTGACTGATGGAGGTAAGCAGCACTGTTGGTACTGTCGTATTTTATCTTCCAAGCGCTAAGGGTAGGCCGCATTTTGCTTTTGTTCAAGTTCAAAAGGTGAAATGTCACAATTAGTTCTGATTCAGCTACAATCACCGGTACTATGAAAGATATCAAAAAACTATTCAATCCCGACCCTAAAACCGGCACCCCGGCAGATGCTGACTCTCAGCCAATCGCCGAACGGCAGGAAGTTGATGCATTTTTGCAGAAAGTGGCTGCCATGCCGCCAACCGGCACCGGGGGTGCAGCGGGGCGCCTGGTGTTTGCGCTCGATGCCACGGCCAGCCGCGAAGCGACCTGGGACCAGGCCATGCAACTGCAGGCTGAGATGTTCAGCAGCGCCCAGTCTCTGGGCGGCCTGCAGGTCCAGCTGTGTTATTTCCGCGGCATTGCGGAGTTTTATGCCAGCGAGTGGTATCTGCAGACCAAGCCCCTGCTCAACAGGATGACCGGCATTCGTTGCCAGGCTGGCATTACCAGGATTGAACAACTGCTGGATCATGTAAAAGCAGAAACGCGGCAGTCCAAAGTGCACGCCGTGGTGTATATAGGTGATTGCATGGAAGAAAGCATGGATGTGCTGTGTCAGCGCGCCGGCGAGCTGGGTTTACTGAACGTGCCACTGTTCATGTTCCAGGAGGGCAACGACACCCGTGCTCGGCGCTGCTTTGTGGACATGGCACGTCTGTCCGGTGGCGCCTATTCGCCGTTTGACCGCAACAGTGCCGATCAATTGCGGGACTTGCTGAGAGCCGTGGCGGTTTATGCCAGTGGGGGTCTCAAGGCGTTGCAGGATTTCAGTAAAACCGCACATCCGGCGGTCAAACTGCTGGGCCACCAATTGTCTCGTTGAGGGCAACCAATTGATTATCATCCGTTTATTGGCGCCCCTGCTGCTGGCATTGCTTGCCTATTGGGGACTGCGCCGCATCAGCCAGCGTTACTCGCTGACCGCGCGCCAGTTCAAGTGGCTGGTTGGGCTGGCTGCGGCGCTGCTGGTGATCATGGTGCTGATTGTCATGGGTCGTCTGCCAGTGCAGGCGCTGGCAGCGCCCTTGTTGTTTTTGCTGACCTTTCTGCTGCGCAATGGCCACTGGCTGATGCGCATCCTGCCCATGCTGCGGCCGAAGTATCAAGGGCAGGGCCAGGCGCAGGGATCATCCCGCAGCGGTTCGGCGGGGCCTGGGGTGTCGTCTATCAAAACCCGCTGGCTGGCGATGGAGCTGACACACAGCACCGGATCGATGGACGGAGAAGTGCTGACTGGCCAGTTTGCCGGTGACCGTCTGTCAGCGCTGTCGCTGGCGGATTTGCTGGAGGTGGCCAGTGAGTGCCGGCAGGACCCCGATTCCCTGCAACTGCTTGAAGCGTATCTGGATCGCATGTTTCCGGACTGGCGCGAGCATGCTAGCGCCGACGCCGACAGTGCCCGCGGTCCACGGCCCGCGGGTGATGAGTCAGCAATGACCGAAACGCTGGCTTTGGAAATACTCGGGCTGGGCAGCGATGCCACGCGCGAGGAAATCACCGCCGCCCACCGCCGCCTGATGCAGAAAATGCACCCGGATCGTGGTGGCTCGGACTATCTGGCGCAGCGCATCAATCAGGCTCGGGACTTTTTGTTGAGAAACGCCTGAAAGACGGCCTGCGCATCGGGCGTCTGCAGCAGCCGGGCGAATTCGGTCAGCTCTGTGGTGATAATGTCGTCCAATGGCTGGGCCTGGTTACGCTTGATCAAGGCTTTGGAGGTCTGCACAGCATCGGCGGGCAGGCGCGCGAGTTCATGCGCCTTGGTCATGGCGTGTTCCAGGTAGCCGGCCGCTGGCAGTACTTCATTGACGATGCCGTATTCCTGGGCCTTCTGTGCTGAAAATCGCTCGCCCAGCAGCAACAGTTCGCTGGCACGCTGGTGACCGACGATCTGTTGCAGCAGCAGACTGGAGCCGGCTTCGGGGCACAGTCCCAGGCGCGTAAAGGGCAGCTGCAGGAAGGATTCTTCAGAGGCATACACCAGGTCGCAATGCAGCAGCATGGTGGTACCAATACCGATTGCCAATCCGCCCACCGCGGCGATCACCGGTTTGCGCGCATGGCCGATAGCCTTCATGAACTGGACCGACGGGCGTTCGGTGCCCATGTCGGGCGACTTCACGAAATCGTTCACGTCATTGCCGCTGGTGAAGCACTCTTCAGTGCCACGAATCAATATGGCCTTGATGTCATCGTCCTGGTCGGCGGCTTTAATGCCTTGCGCCAGCGCCGCGTACATGGTTTGGGTCAACGCATTTTTCTTGTCTGGCCGGTTTATCTGCAAAACCAGAACGCCGTGTGAGATCTGATAGATAACATGCTGATCGGGTGAGGAAATCATGGTTTGAGCCCGTGTTGGTCATTGGATTTGACCCGATTGTAGAGCAAGACTGCGCCCTTGGGTAGGGATCCTGAATGGCCTCAGTTTGCCGGCGAAGGCGCCGTGTTAATCAGTTGCAAGAAATGCGGCTATGACCCCGGCCTTCTGTTCCAGCATGTAGACCCCGTCAAGATGGCCCCACGGCCCTTCGATTTCCTCGTAATGGGACTCCTTGCCCAGTGCCTGCAAGGTATTGTGCGCCTCGCGGGCCAGGTAAGGTTGCAGCAGCAGGTCATTGGTCGCGGGCAGGAACAGTGTTTTGGCGCTGACCGGACTCAGGCCCGTGGCAAGGTCTTCTGCAAAGCCGGCCATAAACAACTGGTTGGCGCGCACCAGGTATAACAGGTGATTGGCGTCGGCATACACGGTACGCGCCTCGGCGGCCGCATTGAGCTGGTTGATGACCGTAAAATTCTCGCGAATATCATGTAAAGGTGCTGTTTCGCGCGCCGAGCTGCTGGCGTAGATCTGATTGAACATCAATGGATGCATGGCTTGCAGGGTGACCATACCCAGTGCCTGGCGCAGGCCGTCCACGGGTGCGTCATGCCGGTAATAATCGCCGTTGTTCCAGTTCGGGTCGGCGATGATCGGATTGGCCCACTGCTGCAGCGTGGCAATTGTCCACGGGTCAACCGCGCCGGCCCCAATGACCGAGATGACACGCTCAACAAAGTCCGGGTAGGCGGTGGCCCAGTCCAGCGCCTGCAGTGATCCCATGGACGCGCCAATGACCGCGTGCAGTCGGGTCACATCGAGGCTGTCGAGCAGGGCTTTCTGGACATTGACAAAATCCCGGATGGTGACGACCGGGAAGTCCAGTGCATAGGGTTCGCCGGTGGCCGGGTTGAGTGTTGCCGGTCCGGTCGTGGTCACCCTGGGGTTGTGAGGCTCCTGGTTGACCAGTGTGTCGGAACTGATCACAAAGTAGGTATTGGTGTCGATGGCTTTGCCCGGGCCAATCAGGGCGTCCCAGTATCCGGGTAGCGGGTCATTCTCGGTGTAACGCCCGGCCGCATGACTGTTGCCCGAGAAAAAATGCGTGACCAGAATGACGTTGTCCCTGGCGGCATTGAGTTCTCCGTAGGCTTCCCAGCCGACATTGACCTCGGCAATCTGCTGGCCGTTGAAGGTGGAAAAGTTCCGGGTGCTGAACACCTGCTTGTTGACCAGTCCGACCGAGTCGTTTGCCCGTGATGATGACATGCACGTACTCAGCAGTATGGCGAGCAGGGCCGGCAAGGCAATGCTGTTGACTTTGATCATGATCTGTTTCCCCTCATCAGTTCAGGCCTCGCCCTGTTCAGCACAGAAGCACATGGCCATACTGCTCGCGCAGTGCGTTTTTCAGAACTTTGCCGGTGCCGTTTTTGGGCAGCGCGGACACAAAAATGCTCTGGTCCGGCGTCCACCAGCGGGCTATTTTACCGTCCAGAAAGTTAACCATATCCTGGTGCGTGATGCTGGCATTTTTGTTCGGCACGACAATCAGCACCGGGCGCTCGTCCCATTTTTCATGTCGGGCACCAATGACCGAGCACTCGTTGACGGACGGATGCTGACTGATGATGTTTTCTATCTCCAGTGAGCTGATCCATTCGCCACCGCTCTTGATGACATCTTTTTTTCGGTCAACCACACGCAGAATGCCTGTTGGGTCGATAACAGCAATATCGCCGGTCGCCAGCCAGCCATCCGGGAACGCACTGAGGTCGTCGTTTTGATAATATTGCGAGCTGATCCACGGACCGCGCACGCGCAACTCGCCAGTGGCGGCGCCGTCGTGACTGACGCGCTGGTCGTCGGCATCGAACAAAGCCATTTCAACACCAAAGGCTGCCCGGCCGGCCGAGGTCTGCAGCTGATAGCGCTCCGGCAAAGACAACGCCATAATATCAGGTGCAGGCGGCAACGAGGTGGCCAGCGGGCCGGTTTCAGTCATGCCCCAGATGGGTTGCCAGTAAACGCCATAGCGCTCCTGGTACAGCTTGACCATGCCCAGCGGAGAGGCCGCGCCACCCACGCAGACGCGTTGCAGTGAGGTGTTGCTGATGGCATTGTCCGCCCAGTAATTGTGCAATGTCAGCCAGATGGTAGGCACCCCCAGGCCCACAGTGACGCCTTCCGAATCGATCAGTGCCGCCATGCTGGCGCCATCCATGCCGGCGCCGGGCAATACCAGCTTGCAACCGGCCAATGGCGCCGCATAAGGCGCACCCCAGGCACCGGCATGGTACATCGCTACCATGGGCATGAGCACCGTGTCGGGATTGAGGTCCAGCAATTCGCGGGATGCTGTTGCCTGTGCATGCAGCACCATGGCGCGATGTGAATAAAGAACGCCTTTGGGGTTGCCGGTCGTGCCCGAGGTATAACAGAGTGCTGCAGCGGTATTCTGGTCGAAGCGTGGCCAGTCATAGTCCGTTGCTTGCGCAGCCAGCAGATCCTCGAAACAGTGCAGCGGCGCCAACGCAGTGGCGGGCATGTGCTGGCGATCGGTCATCACTACAAAGCCTTTTACGTTCGTCAGTTTGTCCTGCAACGGCTCAAGCAGTTCGACAAAAGACAGATCGACAAACACGAGGCAGTCTTCGGCGTGATTGATGATGTATTCGATCTGTTCACTGAACAGCCGCGGATTGACGGTATGCAGGACGGCACCCACGCCGGATACTGCATAATACAGCTCCATATGACGGTGTGTGTTCCACGCCAGTGTCGCCACGCGGTCACCGGGTTCTACGCCAAGTGCACCCAGGGCATGGGCAAGTTGGCTGCTGCGTTGCCAGATCTGGGCGTAATTGCTGCGGTGGATATCGCCTTCCAGGCGACGTGACACGATGGCCTGCGATGGATGGCGATCGCAGGCATGACGCAGCAGGTCGATGATCAGTAGTTGGGTGTCCATCATGTTGCCGAGCATTTACATCTCCTGCGGGTCAATCGGGTCAGGTGTTGTTGGATAAAACGACAGGTGCTGGTCGGTAGGTGTCAGTTCAGAACAGGTTAAACAGCAGCAATGCCAGTGACAGTCCCATCAAGGGCACCACGACGGTGACGGCGCCGACCGCCCAGTACGCATCCTTGTGGGACTCGTTACAGATGCCACGTATGGTGGTGACGACATAGCCGTTGTGCGGCAGGGAGTCCAGCGCCCCGGATGAAATGGAGACCACCCGGTGCAGCTGCTCAGGGCTAACACCCAGATCCAGATAATGAGGTGCCACGGCGGGCAGGGCGATGACCTGGCCGCCGGACGCGGATCCGGTGAGTCCGGCAATGGCGCTGACGGCGACGGCGGCGCCAACCAGTTCATTGCCGGGCAAGGACGTTACTGCCAGCACGGCCATATCAAAGGCCGGTGTGATGCGCGCCACGCCACCAAAACCGACCACGGCGGCGGTGTTGCCAATGGCGATCAAGGCACCGGTGGTGGCATGCCCCAGTGCCACCTGGATGTCGGAGAAGAAACGCCAGTTGATGGCCATCAGCGTGAGCACGCCGCCAAGCAACGCGACGATAAGCGCATTCTGTTGCAATGTGTCGTGATAAATAAACGAAAGTGCCAGAACGATGATCAGCGGCAGCATACCTGTTGCCGGATGTGGCAGCTGACGCTGCAGCAGTTGTGGATCGTTGTCGCGCGCCTGGAAGCGCTCGCCCCGGTTGACGGCAGCGCCAATGATACGCTGCAGCCACCAGTAGCCGAACAGCGCCATGAATACAGCGACCACAAGACTGACTTCCCAGGCGGCATAAGGGGTGGTGCCCAGATACTCCATGGGAATCCAGTTCTGGATTTCGGGTGAACCGGCCGAGGTCATGGTGAAGGTTACGGAGCCAAATGCCAGGGCCGCGGGAATGAATCGCCGGGGCAGGTTGGCCTCCTTGAACAGGCTCAATGCCATCGGGTAAACGGCAAATGCCACGACAAACAGGCTGACACCACCATAGGTCAGCACGGCGCAGGCGATGACCACCGCCAGTACGGCGCGCTGTTTGCCCAGCTTGCCGGTGATCCAGCCCGCCACGCTGTCGGCGGCACCGGTGTCTTCCATGAACTTGCCAAAGATGGAACCGAGCAGGAACATGAAAAACCAGGACGCGATAAAGCCTGTGAAGCCTGACATGTAACTTTGCACAAAATTCTGCTCAGCCATGAATACCGGGATGCCACTGGTCAGGGCAACGATCAGTGCGCAGATCGGGGCGCTGATAAACAGGTTCCAGCCACGCAAGGTAAGCAGGATGAGTAATGCGAGGCCGCCCACCAGGCCGACTAAACTGACTGCATCTGACATGATGACCCCTCTGACTCGTTATTCTTGGTGGGGCTATTGTTCATGAATGCAGCCATGCAACCCATAGTACTATGGTACAGGTCACAACAGGACGAACTTGGGGTATGGTGGCGACCGACTAATAAAAAATCCACGGGGAGTTTGTCCAATGAAGCACATACAATTCAAACGTTCAGCCTGCGCAATGGCTGTGTCGGCTGCCATGGGTGGTTTTGCACTCCCCGCGCTGGCACAGGATACCACGACGGATACCCGGCAGCCCGAAGGCCGCATACTGGAAAGCATTGAAGTGACCGCGCGCCGCACTGTCGAGAACATGCAACAGGTGCCGTTGGCTGTGACCTCTCTTGGCGCCGACGAAATCTCGGATCGCGGTCTTGAGACCATTCTCGAAGTACAACAGTTTTCACCCAACACGACCTTGCAGGAAAGCAGGGCGACCAATTCCACACTGACCGCATTCATCCGCGGCGTGGGTCAGGAAGATCCGCTTTGGGGATATGAATCGGGTGTGGGAATCTACATCGATGACGTCTATATCGCCCGGCCGCAGGGCGCCGTGCTGGACATTCTCAATGTCCAGCGTGTCGAAGTTTTGCGTGGGCCGCAGGGTACCCTGTACGGCAAGAACACTGTCGGCGGTGCGCTCAAGTATGTCACTCAGCGCATGACCGGTGAATCCGAGCTGGCGGCGACAGTCACTGCCGGCACCTACGGTCAGCGCGACCTGAAGCTGGTTGGCCAGGTGCCCGTCACAGATGATTTTTACCTGGGGTTTGGTTTCGCCAACCTGACCCGTGACGGGTTTGGCAAATTCCTGGTCAGCGACCTGCCTGGTCAGGATATGGAAAACTACAACAAGGATCTGCAGGCGTATCGACTGACCGCGGAGTATACGCCCGCTGACAATCTGTTTATTCAGCTGGGGTATGACAAGACTGAAGATACGTCAAATTCCAAAGGCGGTTACCGCCTGCTGCCGAGCCTGCTGACCAATGCCGCACCGGTGCCGGACAGCATCTACGACTCCTACACCAGCCTGCCCACTGAGAACCGAGTGGAAACCGAAGGTGTGAACCTGACAGTTCAATGGGACGTCAATAACTCGACAACGTTGAAATCGATTACTTCCCAACGCGAGAATTACTCGCCGGTGAATATAGATTTTGATAATACCCCGCTGCGTATTTTTGATGTGCCGGCCATCTACGAGGATGAATGGTTTACCCAGGAGTTTCAGCTGAGCTATCGTGCTGACAACTTTAATGTGGTGTCCGGGCTTTACTACTTTGACTCAGAGTCCTGTGGTGTCTTTGACGCTATTCTGGAAGAGCTAGGCAAGTCACTGGGTGCGCCAGGGCTGACACGGGAAGTGTCCGGCTGCAGCAATAGCAAGAGCACCGCGGTATACGCCGACGGCACTTACCGCTTTAATGATCGGTGGAGTGTCAGTGGCGGTATTCGCTATACCAAGGACGAAAAAGATTCCGTGGTGCGCAATGGGCTGATTTTCGATACCGTCTATCCGGAGTCCGGCTGGTTGCCAGGTTATGTCCGCACCGCACCCGCCACACCCGTTGTGCTCGATGACAGTGCTGACTGGTCCAAGGTAACGCCCCGCATCAGCATCGAGTACCAGGTCAACAGCGACACCATGATGTACGCCAGCTACAGTGAAGGTTTCAAGTCCGGCACTTTTAACCCACGGGCAACGACTGCCGAACCGGCAGCCGATCCGGAAGATGTGGAATCCTTTGAAGTGGGCATCAAAACCGACCTGACGTCGACGTTCCGCCTTAATGCGGCTGCCTTCATGCTGGACCATAAAGACCGCCAGTATATCGCTGTCATTCCCGACCCGAATGACAATGCGGCACTGAATCAGCGTCTGGGTAATGTCGGTCAGTCCGAGGCCAACGGTCTCGAGTTTGAATTTACCTGGCTTGCCGGCGATCACCTGAGCCTGTTCGGCAACGTGGGGCTGATTGATGCGGACTTCAGTAACGTTTTCAGTTTCGACGCCAACCTGAACCGGATTGATATCACGGATGATTTTGTTATCACCAACACGCCGGAACAGACTATCAACCTGGGCTTCAACTATGATCTGCCCGTGTCTACCGGTGATGTCGTGTTCACCGGTAACTATAGCTACCGCAGTGAATACAGCCTGACCGAGCTTGGCAATGTTCTGGAGCAAGCGGGTTACGGACTGGTTAACCTGGGTGTCAGCTGGACCAGCTCGGACGGTAAAATGTCATTGGGCCTGCACGGAAAGAACCTGACGGATGAGGAATTCCTGGTCGGCAACTATGCCTTCCTGGGCGCCGCCAACCCGTCACTGCCTAATGGATATGCACCCGGGCTGGGTGGTGATACAACCTTGATCGGATACTACGGTGCGCCGCGTACCATCAGCCTGTCGCTGGGTTATCGCTTCGGCCGATAATCAGAAGGATTTCCTTTCCATGACCTTGTGCCACCATCGCTGTTGTGATGGTGGCATTTTTTATTGCGCTGAATTAGATTAGGAAACCATGACGCAACGATCAATCACCACCGCCGGCAGCTTAGTCGGCGATACGCTGGCCAAGGTCATCATTGCCGATGACCATCCCCTGTTTCGCGCTGCGCTGGGGCACACGCTGGCGTCCACGCTGAGTGGCGACGTGCTGGAAGCGGACAGTTTTGCTGCCCTGCAGACGCTACTTCTGCAACATCCGCAGATCGAACTGGTCTTTCTGGACCTGAACATGCCCGGCAACCAAGGGCTGACGGGACTGACCGCGATCCGCAACCAGTTTCCGGATGTGCTGGTGGTGATCGTTTCCGCCAATGAGCAGCTGGATGTTGTTGAGCGTGCCATGAGCTTCGGGGCCAGTGCCTATGTGCCCAAATCTGCCCCCATGCCGGACATTGTCAGCGCCGTTGAAACCGTCCTGGGTGGTGACAACTGGTTGCCTGCGCATCTACAGAGCAGTCTGCAGCTGCAGAAGAATTCCCTGCATCAACAATTTGCCCGAAAATTGGGTCAACTGACACCGCAACAGTTCAAAGTACTGCGCTGTATCGCCGATGGCCTGCTTAACAAACAGATCGCCTATGAGCTTGATGTACAGGAGACGACCATCAAGCAGCATGTCTCAGCGATTTTGCGCAAGCTGGGTGTGATCAACCGAACCCAGGCGGGCGTGTTGTTCCATGACATGTTGAGGGCCGATGAAGAAGGTGTACTAGCCGAATCCGATGCCCTTTAACAGACGTTTCAGGGCAGCCTGTTTGACGGGTTTGGGCAGGAAGTACGCGCCAACCTCGACAACCTGTTCACGAATGGTCTCGTTGGGATCGGCCGTACTCAGGATGGCCACGATATCCTGTGACCACTGTGCTCTGATCCTGTCAATGGCCTCCGTGCCTACCTGCTGGTCGCCCAGGTGGTAATCAATCAGCAACAGGTCGGGCCGGCGAGAAACCTGCATGGCGTCTGCGGTGGTGGCGCAGGCAGTCACACTGGCGCCCCAGTCCCGCAGCAGCGATGACAGCGCATCGCGAATCGCCGGGTCATCATCCAGCAGCAGCACATGAGTCTGTTCCGGCAACGACCATTGCACGTTGTCGTTCAGCAGCCGCTTCCTGGTCAGTGCAGCGCTGCGCCAGGCACTGACCGGCAGGGTGAGTGCAAAGCAGGTGCCGCGGTGCAGATCTGACTGCACGCGGATGGGAATATCCAGCAGCCGGCACATACGATCGACGATGGCCAACCCGAGGCCCAGACCGGGGTTGTGATCATGCTGTTCGAGCTGCCGGAATTCCAGAAATATTTCATTGAACTTTTCCGGTGGAATACCACGCCCCGTATCCCAGACCTGCAATTCGATGCGATCACCAGCCTGGCGCCGGATGCCGCACAATACTTTGCCGTGCTGGGTGTAGCGCACCGCATTGCTCAGCAGGTTCTGCAGAATGCGCTGCAATATTTTCTGATCGGTGTGCACCACCACCTGCGTGGGTTGGATACGGAATGCAAGGCCCTTTTCTTCAGCCAGCAGCGCGAAGGAGGCATTCAGGGGTGCCAGGATATCCCACAGGGCAATGTCTTTTTTGTGAGGCTGCAGGTTGCCGGATTCGAGCTTGGTCATTTCCAGCAGCATGGTCAACAACTCTTCGGCGTTCTGCAGCGATTGTTGTATCTGCATGGCCAGGTTGATGTCATCGCTTTTCATCCGCTTTAACAGCATCTCGCAAAACAGACTGGCTGCATTGAGAGGCTGCATCAGGTCATGGCCGGCCGCCGCAAAAAATTTGGACTTGCTGTGATGGGCATGTTCCGCCGCCTGCTTGGCGACTGACAGCGCTTCGGTGCGTTCCGTCACGCGGGCCTCAAGTTCGGCATTGATCTGCTGCAATTCATTCTGGGCGGTCACCAGATCGGTAATGTCCGTGTACGTTGTAACAAACCCGCCATCAGGCATCGGGTTACCCTGTAATTCGATGACGTGACCGGAAGGCTGTTGGCGCTGGTAGCGATAGCGGCTGCCGCTACGCAGATAGGCCAGGCGTTTGCTGACCTCCTCTTCAACATCGGTGGCCGGGTGGCCAAACAGACCGCGGCGGGCATTGAAGCGCAGGATCTCTTCGACGGCGATGCCGGCCCGGATCAGGCCTTCGGGATACTCGAAAATCTCCAGGTAGCGCCGGTTCCAGGCGACCAGTCGCAGCTCTTTGTCGATGACGCTGATGCCTTGCGGAATGTTCTCCACCGAGGACTGCAGCAGCTCACGGTTGAATCGGTACAGTTGAGAGGCTTCGGATGCCCAGTCAACGACCTCATCAACGGCAACCGGTGAGGGTCTTGCCAGGCTGCCAATCAACAGCCGGCTGGCCGAACTGCCAATGGCGCCGGCCAGCTCGCGCTCCAGCCGAACCAACAGCATTGGGTGCACCAGGCGCTGTTCGGGGACGTCAGCAATGCTCAGGCCAAGGCGCCGGTTAAGCCCCTCGGCATCCTGTGGGTCCATGAAGCGTGAGAGAACAGCACGCAATCGGCCCCAGGTGACCCGCTGTGCATGACTGTCCGCGGCGGCCAGAGTGCCCACCTTGTGCTCGGAGCGGGTAAAGCGCAGGCCCTGCTGATGATCCGCCCGGGTCTGTCGACGGGTCCAGGACACCAGCAGATAAACAAGCACGTTTGCACCCAGGCTGAGTACCACACCGTCACTGATGGCCCGGTCAGTGAGCAACTGGTCTGGGTCCAGCGACGGCAGCAGCAGCAAAGCTGTCCAAACCGATGTGCCGACGATCAGCCCGGCTGCCGCACCGGCCCGGTTTGCTTTGGCCCATAACAAACCGCCAAACATGGGCGGCGCCAATTGTGACAGGAGGGCCATGGCGATCAATCCGTTGCTGACCAGCGGCAGCCCGCCCTCGGTCAGCTTGTGATAGACATAGGCCAGCACAATGATCACTACCATGGTCAGGCGTCGGGTCAGCAGCACGCCCTGGGGGGTCAGGTCGGAAATCAGATTGCCACTGCGCCGGGCGCGCAGCCACAGGGGTGTGATGACGTCATTGGACATCATGATGCCCAGGGCCAGCGTTGCCATGATGACCATGCTGGTGGCCGTGGACAGTCCCCCGATGAAGGCTATCAGGCTGATGTCAGGGCGATCAGCCAGAATTGGCAGGGCCAGCAGGAAGGTGTCGCTGGTGCGTGCCTCCGGTGCCAGGATGACGCCGCCCAGGGCGATGGGGAGAATGAAAAAGTTGATGGCAAACAGATACAGGGGGAAGGCCCAGCGCGCTTTTTTCAGCTCCCCGGGGCTGGTATTTTCAATGAAATTGACCTGAAACTGCCTGGGCAGCACAAACATGGCCAGCGCCCCCAACAGCATGTGGGTCACAAAAATATAGGCACCATTGGCCTTGGGTTCGAGCAGTGTCCGCGCCTGTTCATTGGCCGCTGCCGACAGAATCAGATCATTGACACCGTCAAACAGCTGATAGGTGACAAACAGGCCCACCAGACAGAAAGCCACCAGTTTGACAATCGACTCAAAGGCGACAGCATCCATCAGGCCCGGGTGTTGTTCTGCCAGGCTCAGGCGGCGGGCGCCGAACAGAATGGAAAAACCGGTCATGGCTAGCGCGACGGCCGCCGCCAGGTCGAGAAACCAGGGCGCGGCGCTGGCCTCAAGTCCGGTCACCGCGGCAAAGCTGGCGGCGACAGCACGCAGTTGCAGGGAAATATAGGGGACCAGTGCGATCAGGCAAATGATGGCAACCAGCGCCGCCAGCAGGTGTGATTTGCCATAGCGCGAGCCGATCAGGTCGGCGATGGACGTCAGGTTCTGTTCCTTGACCAGCGTCAGCATTTTCAACTGAAAGTGATGGGCAAACAGGAATACGCAGATCCCGCCCAGATAGGTTGGCGCGAACCACCAGCCATACTGTGCTGCCTGGGTGACCGTGCCGTAGAACGCCCAGGTCGTGCAGTGCACACCCAGGGCAAGGGTATAGCGCCAGGGCCGGGGTCCCGACCGGGTGTTGCGTTCACCGCGAGAGGCAATTGTGAACAGGAGGGCCAGATAGGCAAATGCGGCTATCAGGACAACATAAATCGGTAACATGCGATGTATCCAGACCTCGGCCAGGGCGTCTTGATGGTAGAAATTATGCTGTTTTTTTTATCGAACTTTTTTATCGAACTTTTTATTGAATCAAGCAGTCCCGCGTTGTTGAGCGCCTGGGGCATCCGGGAGCCAGCCAATGACAGTCATCAAACAAGACGATCTGATCCAGAGTGTAGCCGATGTGCTGCAGTACATCTCCTATTTTATCTGCAAAACCAGAGCGCGGTGTGTGACCTGATAGATAGCATGCTGATCGGGTGAGGAAATCATGGTTTGAGTGGGCGCTGCAAGTGATATGGCCTGTAGGTAAACTGATGAAAGATATATGCTATAGTATGTAGATTTTACTTGGTACACTCATCGACTAACGTCAGCGCCACATGAAGGAGCGAGGCAGAGCCGTTTCAGTACCAACGGTTTGCCCAGTGCAATCCCATCTAGCGAAGTCAGGTAGGCCAAAAGTAATGTCTGAAAACTCATCAATGCCGCGTCAGTTGCAAAGGAAAAAAAAGGTAATAGTCGTAGAGGATGATGAGATGTTTGGCAGGTTATTAAATTATCAGCTTCATGCGAACGGTTATGATGCCTACGTTTGCTCAATTGCGACCAACTTATTTGACCGTATAAAACTAGATGGAGTGCCTGATCTTTTTGTCCTGGACTACTTTCTGGGAGATGAGACCATTTCCGGACTCGATCTATGTCGTAAGGTAAAGAGCTATTTTGATCGGCCAGTTATAATGCTGACAGGAAATGACAACGTCGAAACGACAGTGAGCTGTCTTAATGCCGGCGCAGAGCAATATATTATCAAGCCATGCGATATTCGGGAGCTGATAGCGAGGATAGAAGTGACTTTGCGAAGCAGGACTGTATCGAAGGAGTCCAATATTCAATCCTTTTCTCTTTTTTTGGATGATGATATTTCTTTCTCTTGGGAAGATGAATGTCTGATTCACACTGATGGAAATAAGGTAAAGCTTACGCAGAAGGAAATAGCTTTGCTTGAGCTGATTCTGAGGGAACCTAATCGATTTGTAGATCGACGCAAGGCTTTTAACGTGTTGTACGGATACAATATGGATCCTTTTAATCGTTCCATTGACATATTGATAGGCAGGATCAGGAAGAAAATAAGAATATTGGATGATCGATATATAATTAAAAATTTGAGAGGAAAGGGTTATTTGCTTTGCCGAAGGAAAGAGTAAATAGAAGTTGGCTGGTTTTATTTATGGCCGTTAAGAGTGGCATATATCGTGGTTCAGTAAGTAGATGCTCGGGCTGATATGTCGCCAGGATACTCTGAAGCTTCTCAGCTTCTTTGGGGTTCTTCATGGCGCCATCATTATGTGCTCTCGTTGAATGTCCATTTATGATCGGGTGAAAAGAATTCTGTCATTCTTGGTCATGCCATGTGTGGTTATGATAAAAAAATCACGATACTTCATTATGAATTCATAATTCCGCAGATAACTCTTAGTAATTCGCTTCTGTAAACGGGCCTAACCAAATCCGTGAGACATAGTGTCTCGTCTGTATGATCGGACGACCTACGTATCAGTATTAGCTTATTGTAGAAATCTGGCTCCCTGAGTAGAACCCGAGTGGGGTCATCTAATATATCATCATCTACGATGAGGACGTCAGGATGGAGCTTGGCGTGTGTCTCCAGGCAGGCTATATCGCCGCTGTTAACGATTACGGTCAAGCCAGTAGACTCTAGCATTGAGGCGATAACATTTCGTTCGGAGGCTTCTTTGATTAGCACAACTGCTTTAAGTGCGGGGAAAAACATTCTCTGTCTACCTACCAGGCTTGTAATTAGAGTGTTGATCTGTCGAGTTAAGTAACGCAAATCGATAGATTGCTGACGCCATGCAATAGCATCAGTAATGGCAGCAACTACGGTCTACCATCTTCTTCACCAAGGACGAGCTCCAGGTTTCGTCAGTCCAAATGCAGTCGTTACAGAAGCCAATGAAACCGAACATGTGATTTGTCGGTAGTGTGCTATAACATCATTGCCTCACTGGTGGGGTCAGATTTACAATAGACGGGAGGTAGCAATGACGGAGCAACCCATGCCTAGAGCGATTTGCTCACTCCGGAGGATAATACGAGCCCTAAGTTCGGATTGGTGCTGAAATCAGTCTTTTTGCGGTTGACTAGTAATGGTTACTAGCACGCTATCTTAACGCAATGGCCCCTGTGTATGATTCTGACTGAGTGCGCGTCAAAAGGTTCAAGAGCCGAAAAGCCCGTAAACTCATAAATGCCAGGCTCCTGTGGCTCTTGTGGATGCTTGAACTTCAATATCTTTGCAAGCTCAATTGACCCTAGTTTGGCATCATGCATCAAAAACTGGTTTTCCGGATTTACCTGCAGAACGACAAAGGTGCCGTCCATACCGATCGCCAGCAACGCCTTGGCTTCCACAAACGCGGCACTGTCAGGGATGGAATGTTGTAAGCTGGACATACCTCTTTTCCTCAAGAAACATACGCTATAAAAATATGTATATTAACGTTGGTCTCCAATCTATATTGTATAAATATGTAATCATTCGGCTTCGTTGGTAGCAAACGCTCTCTGGAAGGCGATGCGGAATCTTGAAAAAGCTGTCTAGAGATGTAATGCCGACACCAATATCGCCACTGAAGTAGTCAGTCTCTTCGAATTCACGGCAATACAGGCTACGAGCTAGCACCCAATCAAGGCTGACATTTCCTTTTTGTGTGTGGCCTGATGGCGATTAATACCAGGACAACAGAAATCTGTAACATGCGATGTATCCAGGCCTCGGCCAGGGCGTCTTTATGGTAGAATTCATGCTGTTTTTTTATCGAACTTTTTATCGAATCAAGCAGTCCCGCGTTGTTGAGCGCATGGGGCATCCGGGAACCAGCCAATGACAGTCATCAAACAAGACGATCTGATCCAGAGTGTAGCCGATGCGCTGCAGTACATCTCCTATTATCACCCGCTGGACTTCATAAAAGCCGTCAATGAGGCTTATGAACGAGAGGAGTCTCAGGCCGCCAGGGACGCCATGGCGCAGATCCTGATCAACTCGCGGCTGTGTGCCGAGGGGAAACGACCCATTTGTCAGGATACCGGGATCGTGACGGTGTTTGTCAAAATCGGCATGGATGTGCAGTGGGGCGACGCCACCATGAGTGTTGCCGACATGATCAATGAGGGCGTTCGACAGGCCTATCTGCATCCCGATAATGTGCTGCGAGCCTCCATTCTGGCCGACCCGGCCGGCGCCCGAACAAATACCCGGGACAACACGCCGGCGGTAATCCACATGGAAGTGGTACCCGGTAGCGTCCTGGATGTGACGGTTGCGGCGAAAGGCGGCGGTTCCGAGAACAAGTCCAAGATGGCCATGCTTAATCCCAGTGACAGCATTGTTGACTGGGTGCTGAAGACGGTGCCGACCATGGGCGCTGGCTGGTGCCCGCCGGGTATGCTCGGCATCGGCATCGGCGGCACGGCGGAAAAGGCTGCGGTCATGGCCAAAGAGTCACTGATGGATCCCATTGATATCCATGAGCTGCGCGCGCGCGGCCCGCAGAATCGTGTGGAGGAGCTGCGTCTGGAGATCATGGACAAAGTCAACGCGCTGGGCATCGGCGCGCAGGGCCTGGGCGGGCTGACCACGGTACTGGATATCAAGATCAAGGATTATCCGACTCATGCCGCGTCACTGCCGGTGGCCATGATCCCCAACTGCGCGGCGACCCGCCATGCGCATTTTGTGCTCAATGGCGATGGCCCCGCCCACTTGACGCCGCCCAAGCTGGAAGACTGGCCGCAGATCACCTGGGATGCCGGTCCCACGGCGCGCCGGGTGAATCTGGATACGGTGACCCAGGCTGATGTGGAAAGCTGGAAACCGGGCGAAACCCTGCTGCTGTCGGGCAAAATGCTGACCGGGCGCGATGCTGCGCACAAGCGCATGGTGGAAATGTTCAACCGAGGCGAATCCCTGCCCGACGGTGTCGACCTCAAGGGTAAATTTATTTATTACGTGGGCCCGGTGGACGCGGTGCGCGACGAAGTGATCGGACCGGCGGGACCCACAACGGCCACCCGTATGGACAAGTTTACCGAAACCATTCTCGACAAGACCGGACTGCTGGGCATGATCGGCAAGGCGGAACGCGGGCAGGTCGCCATTGATGCCATACAGAAGCACAAGGCGGTGTATCTGATGGCCGTGGGCGGCGCAGCATATCTGGTGTCCAAGGCAATCCGTAATTCCCGTATCGTGGCCTTTGCGGACCTGGGTATGGAGGCGATCCATGAGTTTGTGGTTGAGGACATGCCCGTCACCGTGGCGGTCGACGTCAACGGCACGTCCGTCCATCGCACCGGACCGGCGCAATGGCAGGCACGTATCGCCGAGGCGCAGCCGGTCACTGTGACCTGACCGTCAGCAGGATTTGCCGGCGACCGACGGATAAAGCGTCGGTTGCCGTATAAGCCTTCGAATCAACTATCATCGTCGGAGTGCGCAATATGAATTCTTCCAAACCCCTGCTGGCTCTTCTGTTGCTGGGCCTGTCAGCAACTGTGTCCGCACAGGACAATGCCAGCGATGCGGCCAACGGTCAGAGTGGCGAGCAACTGGCCCAACTTTTTTCTCGACTTGATACCAATGCTGATGGCGTACTATCGCTCGAGGAGTTCCAGCAAATGCGCGGTGCCGGTCGTGGCAATCAGTCGCCACGCGGCAACATGTCGCCACGTGGCGACGGTGAGCGCATGGGCCAGATGACACCAGAGCAGCGTGAACAGATGCGAGCGCGCATGCAGGACATGACGCCGGAACAACGGGAACGGATGCGAGAGCAGATGCGGGAGCGTCGCCAGCAAGGTCAGTCCGATGCGGGTCACGATCACGGTGAGCCTTGAACTGACCGACAGGCTTTGATGCCATGACCTGTGCAGTGCTCTCTGTTGTCGGCGCCGTGGAGCCCGGGGCGAACCTTGCAGGGCGGCCGGCGGGATCAGCTGCAGATGGATACAGGATGCAGACAGACGAGGAAATCATGGCCGGTATTACGGCCGGCGATCAGCGTAGCTTCGCAGAGGCTGTTCGAATGCATGCCCGGCCGATCGCTTTTTACGCCTACCGTATGCTGGGCAATCAAAGCGAAGCAGAAGATATTGCCCAGGAAACGTTTTTGCGCTTGTGGACGCAGGCTTCGCGCTGGCAACCGGGAAAAGCGGCGTTGTCGACCTGGCTGCATCGAATTGCCCACAACCTCTGTATCGATTTTCTGCGCAAGAACAAACCGGCGCTGGCCAGTGAGCTCAGTGATGATTTGATTGATGATCAGGCCACGGCTGAAGAGACATTGAACAGTGAGGCTCAACAAAACATGTTGCATGTGGCACTTGGAAGATTGCCAGAGCGTCAGCGCAGTGCTCTGGTGTTGACACATTACCAGGGGCTGTCCAACAGGGAGGTCGCAGATATGCTGGCGATCACGGTTGATGCTCTGGAATCACTGCTGGCGCGTGCACGGCGCAGCCTGAAAACATATTGCCAGGCTGCAGACCAGCGCCCCGCAACAAACGGAGGTCGTCATGAACAATGAAACCAGACAGCCAATGACGGAACAGCGGTTTGCGCAGTTGCTGGCAAGTTATGGTGCAGACCCTGAGCACTGGCCAGGCACCGAGCGAGCTGCGGCGCAGGCTTTTATGGATGACAACGTTCACGTCCGCCGTCTGGTCAATGAGGCCATTCAGCTCGACCGGTGGCTGCATTTACCGGCGTGGCAGCCGCCCGCGTTTGCGGATCTGGAGACGAAACTGCTGCAACGGGCTTTGCCCCCGCGGGCACGAAGTCTGATAGATCGTCTGATGACGTGGTTGATGCCCTCGCCTGATCTGCCGTTGCGTCAGTTATGGCGACCGGTAGTGGCGGCTTGTCTGCCGCTGGCGGTGGGTTTGCTGGTCGGCTTCCAGGTGGAACGGGTTCCGGAAACCTATTCAACATCCGTTGAAGAAGAGTTGTATCTGATATCGCTCAGTGACTATGCGGAGATTCTGTGATGGCAATCAACAAGCGGCATGCGCTGCTGTGGACACTTGCTGCCTCCCTGGCACTGAACCTGTTTTTTGTCGGGGCGATGGGGGCCCGCATGTTGGAGCGCCAGGCCAGGTCGTCAACGCCGCCCAGTCTGGGCTGGATACTGCGCGACCTTGATCCGGCCATGCAGGCGGCGCTGAGGCCGCAGTTGGAACAGTACGGTGAATCACTGCGACCGGCCCGGGGGCAGATGTTTCATGCCCAGCGCGAGGTGAATCGTCTGATGGAGCAGGATCCGTTGGATGAAGAGGCGGTGCTGGCTGCGTTCGAGGAATTGCGACAAGTGAGCCTGCGTTATCAGCAATTGTCCCATGAACAGACGCTGGCAGTTGTCAGTCAACTGGCTCCGGAGCAGCGGCGCCGCATATTCCGGTTCATGACGGGTCGCCGAAACCCCATGGACGGTGGTGGCTATCGTCGCGCCGATGGCGACCGTAGCAGCCGCTCTGGTGATGATGAGCCCGACGGCATCGTAGCGCCCGATTAGCGCTGTTCAGCCCAGGTCTTCGTCAAGCATGTCTGCGTATTCACAAGCAGTCTTGAGTGAAATCGGGTGCGTATGACCATTGACCTGTATCTGCTCCCGGCTGATGCTGAATGCACGGGAATCCAGGACATTGTGGTCAAAGCGGTAAATAACCGTCGCGCTGTTACGGCGAGCGGCCTCATCGTACCCGGCCGCGCTCTCCTGAACTTTCTCGTTTTTCCCCTGCCAGTTGCGCACCGCTTCAGCGCCGTGGCGACGGGCCAGCATTTTTAATGTGACGTGTGGCGCTAAAACAGATGCAGTGGCATTATTACCACCAAACCCCTTGGCATTGAGCAGCACTGCATCCATGCCTTCGCGGCCCACTTCCTTGTGCTGCAGAAGGAAGTCCAGATTGTCCTGGTGGACATCGTCAGCAATGGCCTCTGTTCCGGCGATGCCGGGAATGATGCCGTAGCGCCAGACACCCAGGCTGGTGACCAACTGGTCTGCGGATGCCGAGGCCAATGAATGTCCCAGATAGGTTTTCAGAGCCGCTACCGGCCACTGCTCTATACCCCAGGTTTTTGCCAGAGTGCTGAAGATATGTGACTCAGTGGTTCTGTTTTGTGGTGTGCCGGTGCCATGTGCCTGCACGTAACTGCGCTGCTGCAGGCCCCGTTCGCCGATCACCTGGCTGGTTGCCGCCATGGCTTTGGCCATGGTGATGTAGTTGCCGACACCCGGGCTGGATATGGATTTTTTGTAGCCGTCGGCATTCACAAACACATCATTGATGGCGCCGTGGATATTGGCGCCCATTTCCAGTGCGAGTTTGTCGTCGCACAGAATGACAAACTGGGCGGATTCGCCGAGGGTAAAACCGGCATTGTCCCCGAATGGGCGGCAGGCGCGGCGGTGGTCCGGCTCGCGCCGGCCTTTGTGCATGTCCAGCGCCAGCAGGGCTGCGTCATCGACCAGAGCACCCATGGTAGTGTAACCGTCCATGATCTCCGGCGTCAGCGGCGCTTCGGCCGTGCCGACAATAACCAGGCGGTGGGTGCCACTGCGAATATCGCGCAATCCTTGCCGCAGGTTGTACAGAAAGGTCGCACAGGCTGCAGCGTTGGTACCCGTTGTACCAAGGTTTCCGAGGACGTAGGCATTGATGAAATCCGCCGGCATCTCAGCAAACCCCAGCGCCAGCTGTTTGGAAGACACTTTCCGACCCAGCAGTCGCGCCTGCAGCAGGCCGCCATTACCTTCGTAATCGAGCTGGCTCATGCTGCTGCCGGCATAGACGCTGACCTGGTCGGCAGGCACATGTTTGAGCACAGTCTGCCAGTCGATGCCCATGGACTGGATGGCATCACTGGCACCAAAGACCGTCATCTGCAGTCCGCGCGGATGGTTGCGTGACTGGTACAGATCCTTGGGATCAAAGCCGCTGGGGAGCTGGCCTGCCGAATTGACCGGTGAGCGGCGAAAGTTTTCAGTCAGAATATTCAGGGAGATCGGGACCTCGACGCGCACCTGGCCAGTGCCGGCATCGCTGATCAGCCAGCCCAGCGGGATCTGATCAGGCAACTGCTGACGCTTGATCACAAATGTCACCGGCTGCTCGTTATCGGCATGCAGCGTCGCGCGTTTGTGGAACAGCAGCTGATCCGGATCAAACAGATTTTTTTCGAGTTTGCGTATCAGGGTCCCGGCTTTCAGCGCCGGGTCAATTTTCTGCAGATAGCTGTGCAGGTCCACATTGTTTCCCGCCGAGTCCTGCCAGTTGCCTTCCCGGTGCTGCAACAGTCCCATCAGGCCGGCGAGACTGGCGCGGGTTTGCATGGCATCCTCGGTGGGCAGTTGATCCAGTATCAGCCGGCGGTAGCCGTGGTGCAAAGAGCTGCGCCCGGCAGGGTTGATCCCGCCAAAGCCGATGATTACTGGTAGTCCTGCCATGCCTGTCTCCTTTAGACTGGGTTGCGCATTGCGACTTTGGGTGTGCCCGGTGTATGCCGGTATCCTGTACGCTGAAGCGGTTTGGGCTACTATACCCAATGCAAGGTTGGTAAAAATAGGTCTTGATGGTCATTTAGTATGGTAAAAAAGACAAATAGCGTGGCAACTGAAACCGCCTATGCAGCGCAGATCGCGTCGCTGCATGGGGCATTGGGAATTGCCGGGGATTATCATCAGACTATCGGTTTGCCGTTGCAGGCTGAACCCCGGCAATTGACGGATGCCGGTCCGGACATGTTTGGCCGGCCACTGCAGATGACGCCGGACACGCTGGCTGCCTGGCTGGCGATGCGAGACCAGGCTGCCAGGGATGGGGTGACGCTATGGGTGGTCTCCGCTTACCGCAGTGTCAACTATCAGGCTGAGGTCATCCGTCGTAAACTTGATAGTGGACGTTCCCTGGAAGACATCCTGCGGGTCAACGCGGCACCGGGTTACAGCGAGCATCACACGGGGCGGGCTCTGGATATAGCCACACCGGACAGCCCGCCACTGGAAACCGCTTTCGATCAGACCGTCGCTTACCTGTGGCTGACGGAAAATGCCGCAAAATTCGGGTTTGTGTTGTCTTATCCTGAAGGAAGCTTATCCGCCATCAGCTATGAACCCTGGCACTGGTGTTACCGGGCGGGATAAAAAGCATGCTGCCTGCGTTAAAATCGTGTCACACCCCTTGGACAAAACCGGGGCAAAGGAGTACGCTAAATTTCAGGGCAGGCAAGAAGTCGTTTACAAATGTTGCTTGTCACAGCGCCGCCAGGGCTGTGTTAAAACAGGAGTTGTTATTGCATGTTGAAAGCGTTTCGCGCTGTTGCGGTTGGTAAGTACCTGATCTTTTTATCGCTGGTGGCCTTGGTGTATTCGAGTGCAAGCATGCAGTCGTATGCGCAGCCCTCATCGCCCGACGGCACGGACGTTCAGCCCGACGCAGCGTTTCAGCAGTGGTTGCAGGCGCTTATTGCCGAAGCCCGTGAGCGTGGCATCAGCGACGCCATTATTGACCAGGCACTGGTTTCCGTTACCCCCATTCCCCAGGTTGTCAGTAACGACCGCAATCAGGCAGAGTTTGTTGAAACCCTGGACGAATACCTGGAAAAACGGGTCACCGACTGGCGCATCCAGACGGGTCGGGAGCGGCTGGCAAGACATGGTGATGTGCTCGCCGAGGTGGCCGCGGAATATGGCGTTCCGGCGCGCTTTATTGTGGCCATCTGGGGTATCGAAACCAATTACGGCAACTTCACTGGCGGCACCGATGTGGTCCGGGCGCTGGTCACACTGGCTTACGACCCGCGCCGTGCAGACTATTTTCGCCGGGAATTGCTGGCCGCCTTGCAGATCCTGCAGGACGGTCATATTGATCACTCAGACATGAAAGGCTCCTGGGCCGGCGCGATGGGTCAGAGCCAGTTCATGCCCAGTAGTTTTGTTAACTACGCGGTTGACTTTGATGGTGATGGACGCCGCAATATCTGGACCAGTGAGGCAGACGTGTTTGCCTCGATAGCCAATTATCTGAGCCAGCGCGGCTGGCAGCCGGGGCAGCGCTGGGGACGCGAAATCAGCCTGCCTGATGATTACCATGAGCGCGCCCAGCAATGGAGTCAGGGGGATGCCAGTTTCTCCTGCAGCGTGTTGCGTCGACACACTGTGCAACGCTCACTTGCCGAGTGGCAAATGGCAGGCGTGCGCACGGCTGACGGCGCCGCCCTGCCGCAAGCTGATTTCCCCGGGTCCATCATCCTGCCCGACGGCCACGACGGCCGTGCGTTTATGACGTACCCGAACTTCCGCGTCATTCTGACCTACAACTGTGCAAATAATTACGCGCTGGCGGTTGCAAAACTGGCCGACAGCTACTAGATACCTGTTACAGAGAACGTTGTTATTCATGAACGCCCGCCAGGGCGAGGAGGGTAGTCAGTCCAATCGAGAAGTCACATCCCCATGACAGATGAACAAAGTAAATCAGGAGACAATTTATTATGTCCAATGAATTTCAGATTGTTTTTCACAATATTGACCAGTCCGATGCCTTGACCGACAGTGTCAACAAGAAGGTCGAGAAATTGCGCCGCTACAATGGCGACATCATCGGAGGTCGTGTGGTACTGGACTCACCTCATAACAACCACCACAAAGGTAAAGTTTATTCTGTCACGCTTGAGTTGCGCACACCGAACAAAGAGGTAGTGGTGACCCAGGAGCAGCATGACAATCATGCTCACGAAGATTTGTACGTAGCGATTCGGGATGCTTTTAATGCGGCCGAACGCCAGTTGAAATCGGTGGATAAAAAACACCGTAAGCAGGCCGTACACAAAAACCCGGATGCCGTGGACGATGGCATGGACGGGGTGATTGATGAAGACGATCTGCCGGAGTATAACAGCGCAGCAGGTTGACGCAACGCAAGCGCTGCCCGGCCGGGCAGCGGGGTGTCATGGCCCGTCGCCCGGCCCATCCACATAGGCAGCAGAATCGATTACAGGAGTCTTACCACACCATGTCTGACTACGATAACATGTCTGAGCAACAGGCCATGGCGCTTGATGCAGCCGCGTTCCGCCGCCTGCTCAAACACCTGGATGACAACAAACAGGTGCAGAACATTGATCTGATGAATCTTGCCGGTTTTTGTCGCAACTGCCTGGCCAAATGGTACGCTGCCGAAGCCCAGGCGCAGCAACTGGATGTTGACTACGAACAGGCGCGTGAGCATGTTTACGGCATGCCTTATGCTGAATGGAAGGACAAGTATCAGCTGCCGTGAAACCGGCAGAGGCTGGTGGTCAGATGATGTGTCAGCGTGTCGAGGGCGACGGGTTTCCCACATTAAACAGTTTGGTTCTCACCAGTCGCCGGTAGGCATTGGGGGTGACGTCGTGGAGCCGCCGGAACAGTCCGGTAAAGTAGCTGACGTCCTGATAACCCACAGAGAATGCAATTTCCGCAATGCTCAGGTTACTGTGTTTGAGTAACTCGCGGGCCTGGTTGATACGCACTTCCTGCAGATACTCTACCGGTGTTTTATTGGCGGCCTGGCGAAATCGCCGATTGAATGACCGTGAGTTCAGTCCAAAGCTGGTTGCCAGCTCGCGCATGCGGATATCACGCTGGTAGTGTTTCTGTAACCACTCCTGAACCTTGATGATCAGCTCATCATGATGGGTATCCTGTTGGTCCACAGCCAACAGCAAGGATTCATACGAACGTTTTAACTCATGGGTAAAGTGCCGTGCTACTTCGTCTGCTGTGCTGCCGTCAAAAAGCTGTTCAACAAAGTGCAGCATGACATCGCGCACGGCATTGACACTGCCGGTGCAGTAGAGCCGGTCCTGATGGGTGATAAAACGTTTGCGTTGCAGTTTGATGCGTGGATAACGTTGTTCAAAGTCATCAAAGTAGCGCCAGTGGGTAGTGGCCGGTTTGTCATCGAGTAGACCGGCGGCCGCTGGAAAGTAGCTGCCACTGCCAACGCTGCAGATGGTCGCGCCCTGACTGTATTGCTGTGCCAGCCAAGTGACAGTGGCGTTGTGTTGCATCACCGCCGCGCGGGGGTTCCCCCACAGTGCCGGTACAAAAATCAGATCGCTCGGCCCGGTGTCAGCCAGCTGACAGGCAGGTTTGATGACCATGCCGCCGGACACGGTCATATTCTGCGTGTCTTCGGCAACGATTTGCAGTGATATCGATCGGTGTCGCCGTCGGTGTCCCGGTTGGTGGCGCAGGCGGAAGATAGTGTCGGCAGCACTGATCATCTCCAGTGGAATGGCCATGCTGGATGCCAGCGCCTGGGGCGAAGCGAGAATGCAGATGTGTTTCATGCCGGCATGGTATACCGGATTGCAGCAACGTAGTAGCGGGTGCGCCCTGCCGGGGTGACGATGGCAATTTCGTCATCGACCTGCTTGCCCAGCAACGCCCGGCCCAGCGGGGCATCCATGCTGACATAGCCAGGTTTGTCGCCGACCTCGTCAGGCCCGACAATACGGTACAGGTTGATGTTGCCATCGGCGTCTTCAAGTTCTATCCAGGCACCAAAATAGATTTTGCCGGTATCGGCGGGCAGTGATCTGACCACCGTCGCGTCTTCCAGGCGTTTTCGCAGGTAGCGCACACGGCGGTCAATTTCACGCAGACGTTTTTTGCCGTAGATGTACTCGGCGTTTTCGGAGCGGTCACCCAGTGCCGCTGCGTCGCTGACCTGCTGGGTGACTTTGGGGCGTTCATCACGCCATAAAAAATCCAGCTCCTGACGCAGCCGGGTTTCCCCTTCTGCCGTCAGGTAGTTGGATTTGGGTGGTGCCGGCGGGCGGTAACGGCTCATCCGTTCTGCTGGGCAAATTCCTGCATGAAGTCCACCAGGGTCTGGCAGCCTTCCAGCGGCATGGCATTATAGATGGACGCACGGATACCACCGACCAGGCGATGGCCCTTGAGTGCATACAGACCACGCACCAGTGCTTCATCCAGAAATTTTTTGTCCAGCGTACTGTCCTGCAGGTTGAAACAGACGTTCATCTCCGACCGGTGGTCGGGGTGTGCCGAACCGATATAAAAATCATTGTTGTCGATGACGTCATAAATCAGCTTCGCCTTTTGCGCGTTCAGTGCTTCCATGGCTGGCAGGCCGCCTTGCTCTTTCAGCCACTGCAGCACCAGGTTCATCATGTACACGGCAAAGGTGTTGATGGTATTGGGCATCGAGTGATTCTTGGCATAGGTTTCGTAATTCAGCAGGTTGGGTGTATTGGGCAATGCATGCCCCAGCAGTTCCTTGCGAATCAGGACAGTCGCCATACCTGATGGCCCCAGGTTTTTCTGCAGGCCGGCGAAGATGACACCGAATTTGCTGAAATCCAGGCGTCGCGACAACAGCTCGGATGTCATGTCCGCCACCAGTGGGATGTTGCCGGTATCCGGGAAGTGGTTCCAGCGAGTGCCAAAAATCGTATTGTTGCTGGTCAGGTGAACATACGATGTGTCCGGATCCAGCGTTGCCGGATCAAAATCCGGGATTCGGTCAAAACTGCTGGCCTCACTGGTGGCGGCAACAGTGATGTTGCCGAAGCGTGACGCTTCCTTGCGCGCCAGCATGGCAAAGTTACCTGTCTCCAGATAGGCCGCTTTATGCGCCGGGTTCAGGTCCAGCAGATTATGCGGGACGGCAGAAAACTGCAGCTGGGCGCTGCCATGAACATAAAGGATCTCAAAATCTTCGGGCAGTCCGGATATTTCGCGGATCAGCTCATCAGTATGCGTCAGCAGTGCTTCAAATTCCTTGCTGCGGTGACTGATTTCAATAACCGAGGCACCCATGCCGTTATAGTCCATAAATTCCCGTTGTGCCCGCTCCATGACAGACGTCGGGAGCATGGCCGGGCCGGCACCAAAGTTATACACGCGATTCATAGTGGTTGTTCCTGAACAGTGGTCATTAATAAACAGTTTGTGACAACAGCGCCCGGCCGTGACTCAAAGCACGGTGACCTTGATGACATCCTCGGTGTCCGCGATGGCAGCTACGGCAGCCTCTGACGGCATGGAGGCCAGATCGATCAGGTTATAGGCGATCCGGTCCCGGCTTTTGTTGATCATGTCGATGACGTTGATATCCTGGTCGGCAAGAATGGACAGGATCTTGCCCAGCATCCCCGGCACGTTTTTGTTACTGATTGCCAGGCGTGTTCCTGCGCTGGCGCCGGGCACGCGATCAAGGAACAGCGGAGGGTAGTTCACCGAATTGCGGATATTACCATTCTCCAGAAAATCCTTCAGCTGTTCTGCAGCCATGATGGCACAATTTTCTTCCGCCTCGGCGGTGCTGGCACCGATATGTGGCATCAGAATCACATCATCGCGGCCGATGAGTTCGTGGCGCGGGAAATCACTCACATACATACGCAATTGACCCGCATTCAGACCGGCGACAACGGCATCGGTATCGACGATTTCGTCACGGGAGAAGTTGAGCAGGCACAGGCCAGGTTTCATGGCAGCGACCAGGTCTGTGCTGATCAGGTTGCGGGTGGCGTCAAGCACCGGCAGGTGCAGACTGACGTAGTCCGCATTGCCCAGAAGTGCGCTGATGTTCTCTATTTTCTGTACCTGATTGGGCAGACGCCAGGCGGCATCGACAGATAGCGCCGGGTCATAGCCCAGCACCGTCATGCCCAGGTCAATCGCCATGCCGGCGACCAGCGAGCCGATGGCGCCCAGACCGATGACGCCCAGTGTCTTGCCCGCCAGTTCGCTGCCGGCGAAGCGTTTTTTCTCCGCTTCCAGCAACCGGGACATCTCGGCATTGTCAGTCATGTCCTTGAGTTCACTGATGTAACGCATGCCAGGCAGGATGCCGCGAGACGCCAGCAGCATCCCGCTGAGGACCAGCTCCTTGACTGCATTGGCGTTGGCGCCGGGTGTGTTGAACACCACGATGCCCTGATCCGTGCAAGCTGGCAGTGGCACATTGTTGACACCGGCGCCAGCCCGGGCCACGGCGCGGACACTGGCGGTCAGATCACTGACCTGCAGCTTGTAACTGCGTAACAGGATCGCCTCGGCATCGTCCAGTGCCGGGTCTACCCGGTAGTGTGTGCTGTTGAAGCGCGACAGGCCCTTGTCTGAAATCTGGTTATAGGTTTTTATTTTTAGTATGTGTGTGTCTGACATGATTCCCTTGCCTTGATCCAGGATGAGAAAAGCTGCCTTTTATAACGTGAATCGCCGGCAAAAACCAGCCTCCAACAATGCCTGTGCGGGCAGCGATTGTTTGCCCCGACCGGTAAACCCGTTATCATGGCGGCGCTGAATACAGCAGGGTCAAGGGTCATGTGCCCGCCCTGACAGGGGGAGCCAGTGGAAGAGTCACGCTTTATCGCCGGACAGCCCGTCCCGGTGGGGACCGGCAAGGTCTCAGTGCAGCGCGTACTGTGCGCAAATGCCAGCATGATGACCGGGCCTGGCACCAATACCTATGTGCTTGGTGACCGTGACATGGCCGTCGTAGATCCGGGTCCGGCCCTGCCGGATCACACCGACGCTATCATGCAGGCACTGGCAGACAGGCCCCTGAAATGGATTTTTGTGACCCATACCCACGGCGACCACTCGCCGGGTACATCGGCGCTGCAGGCTCTGACCGGTGCCTGTGTCATTGGCATGGCGCCACCACCTGGTGCCCTGTATCAGGATGCCAGTTTTGCGCCGGACCGTTTGTATCAGGACGGAGAGCGGATCATCTGTGACGGCTTCACCATGCAACTGATCCGTACACCCGGGCATGTCTCCAATCACATCTGCTTTTTACTGGAGGAGGACGGGCTGCTGTTTACCGGCGATCACATCCTGCAGGGCACCACGCCGGTGATTCTGCCACCCGATGGCGACATGGGTGACTACCTGGCATCGCTCGAGCAGTTGCGTGGTTTGCCGCTGCAGGCACTGGCGCCCGGGCATGGCGAGATCATGCGGGAGCCGGCACAGGTGATCAATACGCTGGTCCGCCATCGCTTGAGACGCGAACAGAAAATTGTCAACGCGCTACAGAATCTGGGGCCGGCCACGCTCGATACGCTGGTGCTGCAGGCCTACGATGATGTTGCCGAGCACCTGCTGCCATGGGCGAAAAAGACGCTGCTGGCGCACTTGATCAAACTGCTGCGTGATGGCCGGGCGGCTGTCGACGGCGACGCGACCGATGCCGCCGCGCAATGGGCACCGAACCGTGACTGACTGTGTTGAACCCGGCCCCACTACATGGTCGGTATACCTGGTGTGCTGCGCCGACAACAGCCTGTACACCGGCATTGCCACCGATGTCGCGCGCCGCTTTGCCGAACATCAGGCACAGGGCCCGAAAACTGCCCGCTACCTGCGCGGTCGGGCACCATTGTCGCTGGTGTTCCAGTGCCCGGCCGGTGACCGAAGCGCAGCGCTCAAGCTGGAATACCGGATCAAACAGTTGCCCAGGGCCGCTAAACTGAAACTGGTGGCCGGTGATCAGCAGCTGTTACTATCGCCATCAGAATAAACGCCGGGAGTTGCCAGTGAATCAGCATCAGTCAGAAAAAATACCTGTCGGCATCAGCGCCTGTCTGCTCGGCGAAGAAGTCCGCTTTAACGGTGGCCACAAGCTGCACTCCTATATCGATAAAACCCTGGGTGAGTTTTTCAGCTTTCGTTCATTCTGCCCGGAAGTCGATATTGGCCTGGGCATACCGCGGCGACCGATACGGCTTATTCGTCGCGAGGGCGACACTGCCTGTGTTGATAGCGAAGATTATCAACTGGATTACACCCAGGCGCTGATAGACAGCGCCGATGCGCAGCGTTCATGGCAGGCCGGCTTGTGCGGGTTCATTCTCAAAAAGGACTCGCCCAGTTGCGGCATGGAGCGCGCCAAAGTGTATGACGGCAAGCAGACGCTGCGTGACGGGGTGGGGATTTTCGCCGCCCGGCTGATGCAGAATTTTCCGGAACTGCCGGTTGAGGAAGAGGGGCGTCTTGGCGATGCCGTTCTGCGTGAGAATTTCATCCAGCGTGTCTATGTCATGTACCGCTGGCGTCAGTTGCTGGCTGACGGACTCAGCGTGGCGTCACTGACCGATTTTCATGCCCGGCACAAACTCATTCTGATGAGTCACTGCCAGAAAACCTACCGTGAGTTGGGCCCCTTGCTGGCATCTGCGCGCAAGGATAATGTCATGGGCATGGCTGATCAATACATCAGGGCGCTGATGACGGCACTGAAACGGCGTGCCAGTCGAGGCGATCATGTCAACGTGCTGCAGCACATACAGGGTTATTTGCGTGAACACCTGGACGCCGGTGACAAGGCTGAGCTGATTGATGCCTATGAGCGTTATCATCAGGGACAATTGCCGCTGATTGTGCCAGTGACGCTGTTGAACCACCATTTCCGCAAATACCCCAATGCTTACATCAGCCGGTCCTGGTACATGCACCCGTACCCGGCGCAAATGAGCCTGCAAAACCACATTTGACTGGTTTTTTTGTGTCCGGCCCCCGTGCAGCGGTATAATACCGGCCTTTCCGCAATTGACACGATCTTGGACATTAAATCCATGGGCGATATTGACGCTTACATGAACACGCTGGGTGAACAGGCCCGCGCCGCTTCCCGCATCATGGCGGCGGCAACCACCGCGCAAAAGAATGCTGCGCTATTGGCCATGGCGGATGCCATTGATGCCAGTCGTGAGCGTTTGCAGGCCGCCAATGCGCTGGATTTGCAGGCTGGCCGTGACAAAGCACTGGATGCCGCCATGCTCGACCGGCTGGCGCTGACGCCGGCCCGGATCGACGGCATGTTGGAAGGCCTGCGGCAGGTAGCGGCGTTGCAGGACCCGATCGGCGAAGTGACTGACATGCGTTACCGGCCCAGCGGTATTCAGGTCGGGCGCATGCGTGTGCCGCTCGGCGTGATCGGGATCATCTACGAATCGCGCCCGAACGTGACCTGTGAAGCAGCCAGTCTGTGTCTGAAGTCTGGCAATGCCGCGATACTGCGGGGGGGTTCCGAGGCCATTCATTCCAACCAGGCGATTGCCGAGTGTATTCGCTCGGGGCTGCAGGCAGCGGGTCTGCCCAGTCATGCGGTACAGGTGGTGGAAACCACCGATCGCGCGGCCGTGGGCCTGCTGATTACCATGCCCGAGTTTGTCGATGTCATCGTCCCGCGTGGCGGCAAGAGCCTCATTGCCCGCATCAGTGCTGATGCTAAAGTGCCGGTGATCAAACACCTGGACGGCAATTGCCATGTCTATATTGACGACCGGGCGGATCTGCAAAAAGCCATCAAGGTGGCCATCAATGCCAAAACCCAGCGTTATGGCACCTGCAACACGCTGGAATCGTTGCTGGTGGCAGAGGCGGTGGCGGATCGGGTGTTACCGGAACTGGCGGCACGTTATGAGGCCCACGGGGTTGAATTGCGTGCCTGCCCGCGAGCACTGATGCTGATGCCTGGCGCAGTGCCGGCCAGCGAACAGGACTGGGCGGAAGAATATCTGGGCCCGGTTTTGTCAGTGCGTCTGGTGGCTGGTCTGGACGCAGCTATTGGCCACATCAATCAGTACAGCTCCGGGCACACGGAAGCAATCATCACGGAAGATTTTCAGCGCGCCCAGCGATTCCTGCGCGAAGTGGATTCCAGCTCGGTCATGGTCAATGCCTCAACCCGATTTGCCGACGGCTTTGAATACGGACTGGGTGCAGAAATTGGTATTTCCACCGATAAACTGCATGCGCGCGGCCCGGTAGGACTGGAAGGGCTGACGTCCCAGAAATACATTGTCATTGGTGACGGCCACATTCGCACATGAGTCAGCGCATCGGTATCATGGGAGGCATGTTTGATCCCGTTCACCGAGGGCATCTGCAGGTTGCCAAAACGGCGTTGACCGCGCTGCATCTGGATCAGGTGCGGCTGATACCGTGCGCGGTGCCCAATCATCGGCATCCGGCTGCGGCCCCGGCGGCGCATCGGCTGGCCATGCTGGCGCTGGCGTTGGCCGAGCTGAATGAGCCACGGTTGCAAACGGATGACCGCGAACTTCATCGTCCGGGCGTGTCCTACATGGTGGATACGCTGGCGTCACTGGCCAGTCAGTTTCCTGACGCCACACTGGTTTACATCTTGGGCTGGGACAGTTTCAACACCCTGCCGGGCTGGCACCGCTGGCGGGACATGCTCGACTATTGCCACCTTTGCGCGGTGAGTCGCCCGGGGGTCCGCCTGGCGACAGACACCATGAACAGCGAGGATGCTGACTGGTTGCTGGCGCGCGAGGTAGACAATGTGTCGTCGCTGTTTACAACCGACAGCGGCCACATTCTGGTGCTGGACGAGCTCGACGAGCCTGCGGCCTCGACGCATATCCGTCAGGCACTGGCAGCCGGGCAACAACCGATAACAGACATACCGGGCGTGGTCCTTGATTACATTCGGCAACATCAACTTTATACAACGCCCCATGACAATGCCTGAAGGCAGGAGAAGAGTTTAATTGGATACTAAAGATATAATCGCGCTGGTGATTTCTGCGCTGGAAGATGTGAAAGGTCAGCATATCGAAACCTTTGATGTGAAAGACCTGACCCCGGTGACAGATGCCATGATTATCTGCACAGGTACCTCCAATACCCACCTGAAAGCCCTGTCTGATGAGGTTGTCGTCAAGGCAAAAGCGGCAGGCCTGCAGGTCAGTGGCGTGGAAGGCCGGTTGCAGGCGGAGTGGGTGCTGGTTGATCTGGGTTCAGTCATCGTACATCTGATGATGGGGGCGACCCGGGCGCTGTACCGGCTTGAAGATCTGTGGGACTTCAGGCTGGAGCCGGAAGACCGCAAAATGCCTCGGGACAACGGTGAAGATTAATCTGATATCGGTCGGCACCAAAATGCCGGTCTGGGTGGAGCAGGGCGTGCAGGAATACAGCAAGCGCCTGCCGCCCGAGTTCAGCTTCAGCTGTATCGAAGTGCCGTTGGGCAAACGCGGTAAAAGCAGCAGTATTGAACAGGCCATGCGTCAGGAGGAGGAGGCCCTGCTGGCGCGCATCAGCCCGCGCGATTATGTGGTCGCGCTGGATGTGCAGGGCAAGGCACTGAGCACGGAAGCCATGGCGGCAAGAATTGCACATATTCGCGACGATGGCCGTCACCTCAGCCTGCTGGTGGGCGGACCCGACGGTTTGACCCTGGCGTGCCTGCAACGTGCCGATGAACGCTGGTCCCTGTCGGCGCTGACACTCCCGCATCCACTGGTGCGCACAGTGATGGCCGAGCAGATCTACCGAGTCTGGAGTCTGCTCGCCGGGCATCCCTATCATCGTGCTTGAAAGCTATGTAAACTTTTCGCGCAAAACCTTGTCTTATCTGCAATAATCCCGACAACTACACGGTCCGTAGCGGGTATTCGGCAACATCGGGTAACACCACCTCCACACGATCGAAACACAGATTATGGCACCAAGATTTCGTCTCGACGGACACAAGCAGGAAATTCAGATTTTTAATCGCCGCCTGGTGTTTGCCTGTGTGGTTGTTGTCATGCTGGTGCTGACGCTGATCGGGCGCATGATCAACCTGCAGTTTTTCAATCATGAGTACTTCTCGGCCCGCTCGGACGGCAACCGCCTGCACTCTCAGCACATCCCGCCGACCCGGGGCCTGATATATGACCGTAACGGTAATCTGCTTGCCGACAACCGGCCGATCTTTAACTTAACGGTCGTGCGCGAAGCGGCTGCTGATTTTGATCAGTCTCTGGCCCTCCTGCGTGATGTGATCGGTCTCACCGAGGAGGATATGGAACAGTACCAGGCCCGGCTCGCGCGTCGGGCTGTGCCGCAGTCGTCGGTGCCGCTGAAATTCCAGCTCAGTGATGAAGAGATGGCCCATATCGCTGTCAACCAGCACAAGCTGCCGGGTATTGCTGTCGAGGCGCAACTGGTTCGCTATTACCCGTTTGGTCAAAGCGCGGCTCACGCCCTGGGGTATGTATCTGAAATCAACCGGGAAGAGCTGACAAGCATGACCGAAGAGGAGGTGCGCAATTATCGTGGCACCAACCAGATCGGCAAGAACGGCATCGAGAAGACTTACGAAGACTACCTACACGGACGTGTGGGTTTTGAAACGGTTGAAAAAAACAACCGTGGTCGCGTCACGCGGGTGCTGGGCCGCACCGATCCGGTGCCGGGCGCCGATATTCAACTGCACCTGGATATCGCGCTGCAAACGGCTGCAGAGGCGGCGTTGGGTGATCGACGTGGCGCCATTGTGGCCATTGACCCCAAGACCGGGGGCATTCTGGCGATGGTCAGCCAGCCGGGTTATGACCCCAATCTGTTTGTCACGGGTATCAGCCGCGCACAACTGGCTGAGCTGAACAACTCCCGGCACTCGCCCATGTTCAATCGCGCGACTCACGCCCGTATACCCGGCTCCACGATCAAGCCGTTCATCGGCCTGGCCGGTTTGTATCATGGCGTGATCACGCCGGAGTTTGTTATCAATGACCCGGGCTACTATCAGCTGGCCGAGCGCAGGCGTCCCTATTATGACTGGACCTGGTGGGTGGACAAATCCGGCCATGGTCCGATTGACCTGGAACGTGCCATTTATCAATCCTGTAACACCTACTTCAGTCATGTCGCCGTCGAGCTGGGCATAGATCGTATCCACGACTACCTAGTAACGTTCGGTTTTGGCAGTAACCGGGCACTGGATGTGCCTGACGCCTCGTCCGGGTTGGTGCCGTCACCCGCCTGGAAGCGTGAAACCCGCGGCGAGCCCTGGTATCCGGGGGAAACGCCAGCGGAAGGCTTTGGCAACGGCATGTTCCAGGCGACGACCCTGCAAATGGCCAGCGCGACTGCCACAGTGGCCAATCACGGCGTGTTCATGCGTCCGCGCATGCTCAAATCCATGCGTAGCGATGAACTGGATTTTGCGGACATCATTTTTGATGAAGGCGTTGTCCAGCAGCCACTATTGCCTTCGGCCGACGATGTGGCACTGGTGCGCAAGGCCATGGAGCACACGGTCAGCAAACCGCGGGAACGCGAGCATCGCCGGCATGAGGGCACCGCTTACGACTATGTGCAGGGCGCCAAACCACTGGCCTATCCCATGGCCGGTAAATCAGGGACTGCCCAGGTCATTGGCGTCCAGGTGGACGCTCGGGGAAATCGTATCGAGCCTGATGAAATCCGCGACGAACATCTCAACCATGCCATGTTCATAGCCTTTGATGCCTCGCCCGAGTCCAGAATCGCGGTTGCCGTGTTCGTTGAGAATGGTGAGGGGGGCAGTTCGGTGGGCGGGCCGCTGGCGCGCGAAGTACTGGATGCCTACATGCTGCCCATTCTGGAGCAGGAGAAGCTGCTGGAGACCGGTGGCGAAGGCGGGCAGTTGCTGACAAGTGTTGACTAATTACGGTAACATGACAGGCGTGTCAGGTTGGCTAGTCAGCGCGCTTGGCGTTGGCGTGAAGGGGTGGTCAAGACATTGAATTACAAATTTATTTTTCTGCTGGCTGGCAGTGTTCTGATGGTGGCCTGCAGCAGTGTATCATCGCCCCCGCAGACCGCCGGTACTGCGCCCGTCGCCAATGCCGGTCGCTACAGCATCTCTCAGGATCGCGCGCCCAGCACACCGTTGGATCCCTCCCGCATCCGGGACGTCGAGTTACTGCCGTTAAACCGCACCATGGCGGGCAACCGCTCACCCTATACGGTCAACGGTAAGCGCTATCGGGTAATGGCGACTGAAGAAGGTTTTCAGCAGACCGGGCTGGCATCCTGGTACGGCGAAAAATTTCACGGCCACCTGACGTCCAATGGTGAGATATTCGATATGTATCAGGTCTCGGCCGCGCACACCGGGCTGCCCATACCCAGCTACGCACGGGTCACCAACCTGGAGAACCAGCGTAGCATCGTTGTCCGTGTCAATGACCGTGGTCCCTTCCACAATGACCGCATTATCGATTTGTCCTATGCGGCCGCGTACAAACTGGGATTCTCTGATCAGGGCACAGCCCTGGTGCACGTCGAGTCAATCATCGCCGGGCAACAGGATGTGTTGCTGGCGGATGCCTCCACCGCGACTGCGGCTGCCGGCGCCGGTGGGCGGTATCTGCAGGCAGGCGCATTCTCTGACCTGCGTGCGGCGGAGCGCCTGTCCGGCCGGCTGCGGCAGATGACCACCCGGCCGGTGTTTATCCGCTCGGTACAGGCTCAGAATTCACAACAGTTGCATCGTGTCAGGGTTGGTCCGATTGCAGATCCCCAGGAAATTGAACGCATCACTGACATGATGATTGCGGCCGATCTTGGACAACCCTACATGGTAGATGAATAAACTCACAGACCGGGATTTAATGTATGAAAGGTTTTAACAGGTCAACAGCAAAACGGCTTTCCAGGCGCCTGGCGCGGGTTTCTGCGGTGTTGTCTGCAATGATGTCAGCCGTTGTGCTGATGACAAGTATCGGCGCATCCGCGCAATCCATCATGCCAAGGCCGCCGGAAATTGCCGGCAGCAGCTACATTCTTATCGATGCCACCACCGGTCATGTGATCATGGAGCAGAACTCCGAAGAGGCGTTGCCGCCGGCCAGCCTGACCAAAATGATGACGTCCTACATTGCCGAGGTCGAAATCGACAATGGCAATCTGAGCTATGATGACCTGGTCTTCATCAGCGAAAAAGCCTGGCGTACACAGGGCTCCAAAACGTTTGTGGATGTCAACAGCCGGGTCCGGGTGGAAGACCTGTTGCGTGGTATTATCATCCAGTCCGGTAACGACGCCAGTGTTGCCATGGCTGAGCACATCGCTGGCAGTGAAGCAGCTTTTGCCGACCTGATGAACCAGCATGCGCGTGCGCTGGGCATGGACAACTCCTATTTCGTGAACTCCAGTGGTCTGGATGATGACGGCAACACCAACCTGATGTCTGCCCGGGATCTGGCAACGCTGGCGCGGGCCAAAATCATTGAGCATCCGACACACTATGATATGTATTCGGAACGCGAATTTACCTTCAATGGCATTACCCAGGCCAATCGCAACACTCTGCTGTTCCGGGATCCGACTGTTGATGGCATGAAAACCGGCTGGACCACGCAGGCGGGTTATTGCCTGGTGGCCTCGGCCGAGCGCGATGGCATGCGGCTGATTTCGGTGGTCATGGGAACCGCCAGTGAAGATGCCCGGGTTGTTGAAACCCAGAAAATGCTGAGTTACGGATTCCGCTTCTTTGAAAGCTACAAACTGTATGATGCCGGTGAGGTGGTGAATTCCGCCCGCGTCTGGTCCGGTGCACAGAACTCGGTAGATCTGGGCATTCAGGAGGAAGTACTGATTACAATTCCACGCGGGCGCTCGGAAGATCTGGTGGCAACCGTCGACATGGATGAGGTCATCCGCGGTGGCTTCGAAGCGGGTGATGTCATGGGTTCCGTCGAAATCACGCTGGATGACGAAGTGCTGTATGCCGGTGATGTGGTTGCCATGCAGACAGTCGAACGTGGCGGCTTCCTGCGTCGTCTGATTGACGCGCTGACCCTGTTCTTCATGGGGTTGTTTAACTGACATGGCAGCTGACAAACCCTCAACACCAGGCGCTGAACAGGAAGCCCCGAAGATATCATTCCCCTGCCGATACCCGGTAAAGGTCATGGGTGAGGCCGTAGACGGTTTTGAGTTACAGGTGCTGGCCATCTTCCAGCGTCATGCGCCGGATACCTGCGATGAGCACATGGTGGCCAGGCCCAGCGCCAAGGGCAACTACATGGCGTTGACCATCACCATGGAGGCGACCGGACTGGAACAGCTGGAATTGCTGTTTGCTGATCTCAAGACCTTGCCGGCGGTCAAACTGGTGTTATGACCACAAACCGGCCGCTGATCATCCGCCGCATGGGATTGCGTGACTATGAACCCGTATGGCGTGCCATGCAGGCGTTCACCAACGACCGCAACGCTGACACGCCGGATGAGTTATGGGTGTTGTCGCACCCGCCGGTATTCACCCAGGGACAGGCTGGTAAGCCGGAACACTTGCTGGCGCCGGGAGACATTCCGGTTGTGCAGATAGATCGTGGCGGGCAAGTGACCTATCATGGCCCCGGGCAACTGGTTGTTTATCTGCTCATTGATGTGCGGCGGGCCAACATGGGAGTCCGCGAGCTGGTCAGTTTGATTGAGCAGGCAATAATCGATACCTTGTCGGCAGTGCGGATTGACGCAGTTACCCGGCCCGGCGCACCCGGTGTGTACGTTGCCGACGCCAAGATTGCTGCGCTCGGACTTCGTATCCGACGTGGTTGTTCGTATCACGGTCTCAGCCTCAATGTCGCGATGGACACGGAACCGTTTGCCCGTATAAATCCATGCGGTTATCAGGGGCTTGCCGTGGCCCAGGTGGCGGATTTTGTAAAAGACGCCGATGCATCGGAGTTGATGGTGACCATCGAAAAATTATTACTGCAGCAATTGCTGCCGCAACTTGGCCAGTACAGCTGGATAGATGTCAGACAGGAGTTCGAATGAGATTTTTGCAGAACCTGGGAAGCAATGTTTTTAAGGGCAGTCTGTTGACTGCCGTGCTGGCCGGCAGTCTGGCGTCTGTCAGCGCGGTGTACGCTGAACCGCTGGTCAGGATCAGTACCAGCTATGGCAGCTTCACGATTGAATTATTTGATGAGGCCGCACCGGACACTGTGTCGAATTTTCTCGGGTACGTAGACCGTGGGGACTATGCCCGATCACTGTTCCATCGTTCGGAAACCGACTTCGTTGTTCAGGCGGGCGCCTATCAGTGGCAGCGTGATTGCATCACCGGGATGGATCCGGCCACCTGTTCGGTCAGTGCCATTCCATCACAGGGCAATGTCCGCAATGAGCCGGGGGCCTCCAATACCCGCGGAACACTGGCCATGGCAAAACTGGGCGGTGCGCCGGACAGTGCGACCAGCCAGTGGTTTGTCAATCTTGCCGACAACACGGGGCTGGATGAGCAAAATGGCGGGTTTACCGTGTTTGCTCAGGTGCTGGGCGATGGTCTGGCGGTTGCCGATGCGATTAACGACCTGCAGGTGATCAATGTCGGCGGTGAAGCCCAGCAACTGCCGGTCAGGGGTTTTGACGCATTCCAGAACGAGTTACCCGTAGAAGCCAATCTGGTTTTGATCAATATGCACCGGGTCGAGCGCTTCAGTTCTGCCGTGAATGTGTTTGAGTACGGCACTGCGTTGCTGAACACCTCGGTAGATGCCGGCGAGCTGGGGCATTTGAGCCTGAATATGCGCCTGATTGACGATGGTCCCGAACTGGTTTTCGAAATCATTCCCGACAGCATCGTACCCCTGGCAATAGAACCCGCAGGAAAGGGCGTGTTTGACGCCGCCGACCAGCGCTTGCGCTTGCCACAGGTGGAGCTCAATGACAACGGTCAGGTCAGTGTCATCAACAATGTGGTCATGCGGTTGACCGATGCCGGGCAGCTGCGCTTTGTTGTTGAGTCATACGAAGAATAATAATTTTACCAGAGACAAAAACAATATGAGTGCTCCCCGCGGCGAATTCAGTTCACGATTTGGTTTTCTGATGGCCGCCGCCGGTTCGGCTGTCGGGCTTGGCAATATCTGGGGGTTTCCCACCAATGCTGCCAGCAATGGCGGCGCCGCGTTCCTGTTTACTTACCTGGTGCTGGCCTTCGCCCTGGCCTACCCCGCACTGATGGCGGAGTTGATTATCGGCCGCCATGCCAAGGCCAATGCAGTCACGGCGCTGCGGGGCCTGGCACGAGGCCCGCTCACCGCAAAGCTGGGTGTGTCCGTCGGGTACGCCGGCATGATCACGGTCAGTCTGATCCTGAGCTTCTACGCCATCGTCAGCGGCTGGATGATGGCCTTCATGTTTTCGGCGGTTGCCGATATTGTCGGGCTGACGTCGTTGTCCCTATGGCTGGCGACCAGCGGGCTGGTGCGCGACATGCTGTTCACGGCGGCGTTCATGGCGCTGACCCTGTATGTCGTTAATGCCGGTGTTCGTCACGGTATTGAAAAATGGGCGTCGCGTCTGATGCCGGCGCTGGTGGTGATTCTGCTGGCGTTGATTGGTTATGTCATGACCCTGGATGGCGCCATGGACGGACTGCGGGTATATCTGGTGCCCGATTTCAGCCGCGTGGCAGATACCGGGTTGTTGCTAAGTGCGCTGGGGCAGGCCTTCTTTTCCTTATCGCTGGGCGTCGGCACGATGCTTATTTACGGTTCCTATGTCAGTAAACGCGAGAACCTGCCGGCACTCGGTGGCATGGTCACCTTGCTGGATATCGGTATCGCCGTGACTGCTGGTCTGCTGATCCTGCCGGCAATGTACGTGGCGCTGGCCAGCGGTATTGAAATCTACAATGCGGAGGGTGGCCTGATTGCCGGCCCGGGGTTGATCGTTGCGGTGCTGCCTGCGCTGTTTGCGCAAATGGGCGATGCCGGCATTCTGGTCGCGTTTGCTTTCTTTGTGTTAATGACCATTGCCTCGCTCACGTCATCCATATCCATGCTGGAAGTCCCGGTTTCCTTTGTCGTGGAAGAGCACGGTGCGTCAAGGAAAAAAGCGGTCCTGATCCTGGGTATCACCATTACTGTCATCAGTCTGTTACTGGTACTGAATTTCAATACCCTGTTTGACCTGGTCGTGAGCCTGACTACGGAGTACAGTCAGCCGTTGCTTGGCTTCTTCTTCGCAGTGTTTGTGGGCTGGATATGGCATCGCAATGGGGTACTGGCGGAGATCAAACAGGGGTGTCCGGAGGCTGAGCAGGGGCTGTTCTGGAAAATCTGGCCTTTCTATATCCGTTATATCTGCCCACTCGCCATCCTGGCAGTGTACGCACAAATGCTATTGGGCTGAAAGCACCTGACAGAACGCGTCAATCTCTGCTTCTGTGTTGTAGTAATGGACTGAGGCGCGGTTCACGTCTGATAGCTTGCGCTTCGAGAAGTCCAGCAGATTGGTCTGGCGTTTGGCGACCGAGGTATTGATCTGATGCTCGCGAAGCCGCTGCTGGGTTGCGGCCGCCTCCTGTCCCTCAGCACTGAAGGTGACAATGCCACTGAGGTGCTCACCGTCTTCATGCACGGAAATGCCCGGCAATTGCCGCAGGGTCGATCGCAAGCGCGCCGCCAGTGAACGCACGCGTGTTTCAATGGCACTCATGCCCAGGTCGCAGGCATAGTCGACGGCAACACCCAGTGCGATTTTGCCGGCGACGTAATGTTCCCAGTTTTCAAAACGGCGGGCGTCGTCGCGCAAGGTGTAACTGTCCTTGCGGGTCCAACTGGCTGAATGCAGGTCGATGCTGGGGGGCTCCAGATAATCCTGCGTGCTCTGCCTGATATACATGAAGCCCGTGCCGCGTGGGCCCCGCAGGTATTTGCGGCCGCTGCCGGTGAGCATGTCACAGCCAATCTGGTCAACATCCAGGTCGACCTGTCCGGCCGATTGACAGGCATCGAGTAAGTAGAATATCCGGTGTTTTCGGGCGATTTTGCCAACCTCGACGGCGGGATGGATGACGCCGGACTGGCTTGGTACATGGGTCAGGGCAATCAGGCGCACGTCCTCGTCGATTTTATCATGCAGGGTCTCCAGACAGATGCGCCCGCTGCTGTCATTGGGGATGACTTCTATACGGATATGCCGTGTTTTGGCCAGGTGCAGCAACGTCATGTAGTTGCTGGCATACTCGGACTGACCGGTAATGATGCGATCGCCGTGGGTCAGAGGCATGGCTTGCAAGAGCAGTGTCCACGCCCGCGTGGCATTTTCGATGTAGGCGATTTCCCGCGCATTGCAGTTTAACAGGCGGCCAAAAGCATGATAGAAGTTCTCCTGGGCAGCCTGAGTGGCGTCGCCTGCCTCATAGCCGCCAATGCGCTGCTCCAGCAGCAGGTGCTGGAACAACGCATCATTGACCGGTTGTGGCGACAGCGCGGCGCCGGCATTGTTGAAATGAATCAGATCATTGCAGGCGGGTGTCTGGGCACGCAACAGGTCTGTATTCATGGCCGGGCTCCTTGGGGCGTGGCGGTCGCCAGGTTACGCCAGTTTGATGGCGCGTCCGTGATTGTAGACTTCGACCAGTTGCTTGTGCATGGCCTTGATGGCCGTGGTGTAGTCTTCCTCGTCCAGCACAAACTGGATATCGACCTGCCGCATGCACTGATGCACGCCCAGAATATCGACACCCGCGTCGGCCAGGGCCTGCGCGCTGCGTGCCAGCATACCGGGAATTTTCAGGTCGCTGCCAATGGCGGACACGATGCACACCTTGCGCACATTGATCTCTGCCCCGGGGAAAAGCTCTCCCAGGCTGGCCTGTATGCGTTTGACCGTCTTCAGGTTGGCGGACAGGTAGTGGGTGATGGTGTTGGCATTGAGGTCCTTGTTGATGACCTGGGCCTTGAACCGGGTGATCTGGGCCAGGAACTGTTTCTCGTAGTGTGACAGGTCTCCGACCATGTCCTGGTCAAACAGTTCAATGGCATACACGCCAACGCGACCGGCGATAATCTCGACACATGCTGACTCACTGACATAGTCACGGGTGATCAGGGTGCCACCGTGCTCGGGCTCAAAGGTGTTCTTCACCCGCAGGTGAATGTTTTGCTGACGTAAACCCTTCGCCGCGCGCGGGTGAATAGCTTCCATGCCCAGATTGGCCAGTTGGTCGGCAACATCATAGTTGGTGCGGCCAATGGGCACGGCATTGTCTGCGCCCACGACACCCGGGTCAGCGCTGCTGAGGTGAAATTCCTTGTGGATAATGGCTTCCCTGGCGCCAGTGAGTACCGCGATACGGCTGAAGATCATTTCGCTGTAACCGCGATCAAAGATCGCCATCAGGCCGCCTTCACAATGGCTGTAGCCGGTGGTGATGGGCAATTCCCTGCTCAGGTCGATATCCTTGAAGGCGTGGCTGATATTCTCGTCAAGCGAGTACTGCCGTGTGCTCGCCCAGCCGGACAGGTCGACAAAACGGGCGTTGATGCCATTGAGCTGCAGCAGTTGGGCTGTGTTGTAGGCACTATGAATCTCGCCCAGACTGGCCAGCATTTCGCGGATGGTCTGAATGTAATCGTTCAGTGCGAAGTGGCCGTGCTGACACAGACTGGAGACGTCCTGCAGCACGTGCTCGGCATCATCCAGACGGCCCATGATAAAGTCATCGGCCTTCTTCAGGTGCTCTTCTTTCTGATCGGCAAACAATCCGGCATTGATCTCCATAATCCGTTTGCGCAGCGCTGTCATGGCATCGCGCCAGCTTTGAGAGTCCTCGGCATCTGAGAAAAGCGCAAAAATACCGGGCTGCCCCGTCTTTTTGTGCTCCAGTAGCATATTGGTAATGCCGGCATAGGCGGAGACCACGAAGATACGCTGGTAGTAGTTACCCTGCAGCGCCGGGTTCATGAAAATGTTCTTTTTGACGGCGTCAAACTGGCTCATTGAGGTGCCGCCGATCTTTTCGACGGTGTGCTGGAGATGCGTGTCTGCTGCTTGCGCGTCTGTCATTGCGAGTCCTGTGGTTTGGGAATGGAATAGGATGTGATCAGTGCTGAGCTGACCAAACCGGGCGTAATTATAGCGCAACCGGCAGGCAATTTCATGTTCGCGCCCCGGCCCGGCCCTGACCGGCTGTTACTCGAGGATGTGGAAGTACACGTAGCGGGCATCGGGGTCCTGGGGGACCGGATAGCCAATCCCGGACAGCGAGATGCTTTGAAACAGCTTTTTGTAGCGCTCACACAGCGAATTGAAAATGACTTCCTGAATGATCAGGATATTGTAGTGTGTCAGGCCCATCAGGGTGGCCTGTTGGCGGATGATATCCGAAATCATCGGGTTCTTGCGCATCTCCTCGTAGCGGTAAGCCTGGATCAATGCATCACCGAACAGGTCATAGGAGCGAATGCCGCTGCTCTGGAAGGTGCCCTGCACCGAATTGTAGGCCAGGCCCATGGCCGCTTTGATGGGGTGGCCGTAGGCGAACTTGTCAACCTCGGTATTGAAGGCGCGAAACATCAGCAGCGCTGTCTCGACAGCGTGATCTGCCAGTGTGTCCTTCTGATCGGTCCTGAACGGGTAACCGATAGCGCTGATAAAGCCGTCGCCGGTTTCCTTTAATCTGAACGCCCGGGACTGCAGAGGGTTGTGCTGGTATCCCATCATGCATATCTGGGAAAACGCGCGAAAGATTTCCAGAAAGAAAGACTGGGTCCGCTCGTGTTTGATGGCACTGGAATTCTGTACATCAAACACATTTATGATGGCCTGGCTCTTGGCCACCGGCATGGTTTCTTCCAATTGTTCGCCGGCTTTGATTCTGGCGAGCTGGTGCGGGTAGACGAGCTTGGACAATTGTTTGTAAAGGTGCTGTCTGGTATCTGCGTCAATCGACTTGTAATAGAAGCGTGTCTGTATGCGCCGGAAAAAGATCCAGCTGACGATGATCCCTCCCAGATAACCCTGAACAAACTGCATGGCATTGATGGACAGATACTGTGGGCTGATCAGGTAGATCAGTAGCGCTGCCAGCAGCATGAAAACGGTGTTTCGGCCAAGAGTCACGGTAAACGACGCATGGTAGGAAAATGCGGTTGTCATCAGGATGACAAAATTGATCTGGCCAGACAGGGCCAGAAAGGTGTCAGACTGCTCAACTGTGTTCATGTCTGGCGCGAACACGTAGCTGAGTGACTGGCAAAAGCCAAACAGTATGCCCAGCAAAAATATATCCAGTACGGTACGGGAATACTTGTCCAGCCGCGAAAAAATCAGTGATGCCCAGGGGTAGGCAAAAATCAGCAGTATCGGGAAGGCATAGGCCAGCAGGGCCTTGTTGGCCATCGGGTTGTCGGCCGCCCGCAGGCTGAGCCAGGTAAAAATGGACGACGCGATCAGCAGCAGGGCGGCAGTCTTGCCCGGCCAGTTGCGCAGTGCGCGCGACGCATCGTCGCGCAACTCGTCCCGAAATTCATCGAGGTGTTCTTTGCAGTACGCCGAGTATTTATCAAAATTCATATTGTTATGTGTCGTTATGGATGCTTGATAGCGATTGCCGTCTGCAGTCTCCCGGTCTGCGGTCTGGCTACTAAAGCCAATGCCGGCGGGTGACACGATTATACAGATTTACCTCCGATCGGCAATTGCGCACGCCATTACCTGAGTGTATAAAAGCGATTGGATCAATTATTGGCTGATGGAGTTTGATAGCATGCTTTCCTCGTTTGCATTTTTTGTTTATCTGTTGATAGTCCTCAGCCTGCTGTGGGGAAGAATCTGGTTTTTCAAGGTCAATACCGGAACGCCTCGGCTGGCGACGGTGATGTACGACCTGGCGGTTGCGGCGCAGATGATACTGACGGCATATTTCTTCTATAATGTGACGGATGTCACAAAACTAGCTTTGGGGATTTGTCTGCTATTGTATCTGTTTTCCCTGGTGCTATTCTGGTGGGCAATTTTTACGGCGAAGTCACTCGATTTCGCATTTAGCAATCACGTAGGGAATATTGTGACAACAGGTCCTTTTGGTCTGTTCAGGCATCCGTTCTACGTCTCGTACATTCTTGCCTGGACGGGCAGTACCCTGTTGTTCAATTCTCCGCTGCTGTGGATAACACTGATTTACCTGATCGCCTTTTACACACTTTCCGCCCGGAAGGAGGAAGGGTTGATCCTGAAGAGCACGCAAGCCGAGCAGTACCAACACTACCAACAACATGTAGGCATGTTCCTACCGAGGATAAGAAAATGGAAGCAATTAAATTCAAGACACTGACCAATGAACAGGATATCGACACTTTTCTGAGCCGTTTTGAAAGTTATGTGGGCGTCAAGTTGCCTTATGACTACGCGCAGCGCAGTACCTTTGTTGCCGGCTTCAGGGGCGAGGATATGGTCGGCGGGTATATGCTGGTGACCAAGCCGGAGTTCCGTAGTCTGATGTTTGTCCCTGATGCTGTTCGTGCCGAACACGATTTCTTCAAGAACGATAGTTACGATATGATGGAAATCAATGGCGTCTGGATGAGCGCCTCGTTAAAGACGGCGGCCGAGCAGTTTGGTATCTGGTTGCGCCTGATACTCGATGCCTTCAAGTGCCGCAAGCAGTATGTCCTGTTAATGGCTAACCAGCGTAATCTCAACATCCGCCATGTGCATGCCATGACCGGCGCCAAAGATATCTACGAAGGTGAGCCGATGCTGATGGCTGGCGAAAAAAGCCATTCCACGATACGGGTCAGTTACACCACTCGCTGGTCACTGCTTCTCAATGTGCCGCGTTACTGGTTTGAGTACAAGAGCCGTGAGCGCCGCTTTCATCGCCGCCTCAAGCAGCGCGCCTATTCAAGGGTGACAGCTGCCAAGGCCTGATCTCGGCAGCCAGGGTAAACCTGTTATTGGTAGACAGGCGAATCGGTCCCAGGGATGCGGGCGGGTTCGCTTGTGCCACAGCCTGACAATGATTATGATTACCTGCATAGCAACAGTGCCTACGGCAGGGGGATCTGATTTTGAATCAGGATAAAGTGAAACGGCTGTTAGAGGAGCTCCGCACGGAGTTGTCGAATACTGACAGTCTGGATGATGATACGCGCGCACTTGCGGAGAAAGTCGACAAAAACATTGATGATCTGGTGGAGGCCTCGCAACCCAACAGCCCGGAACTGGACGATGCCATTGCGCTCGAAGCCCGGTTTGCAGCCACTCATCCGGTTGCCGAACGCATTATGCGTGAGTTGATTGCGACGCTGAGCCGAATCGGTATCTGATACAGGCGCGGAAAAAATGGCTCTCAGGCAGACGCAAACCGCGTGACCAGCTGCTCCAGCACGACCCAGGGCGGTGCCGGGTGCATGCCCTTGACCGCAAGATCGACTTCTCTCACCTGATCCAGCAACTGTAAGGTCCTGACCGGCTTCAGCCGGCGCAACGCTTTTTCGGTCAAGGCCTGCTTGTTCTTCCATACCTGATGACGCTGGAAGACCGCTGACTGTGCTTCTCCACGTTGCAGGCGGTTGCCCATATCAGTCAGTTGCCGTAGCTCTTTGGCCAGCATCGCGGTGATCATCAGTGCTTCTGAGCCCTCATCACGCATTCTGCGCACGGTCTTGACGGCGCGCTGGGCATTGCCTGCCAGGCAGGCATCCACCAGCCCAAAGACATTGTAGCGGGCATTGTCCGCCACGCTGCGGGCGATGCGCTCAGCGTTTATATGGGCATTATCGCCGAACAGCAGGCTGAGTTTTTCAATTTCCTGGTCCGCTGCCAGCAGGTTGCCTTCGATGCGGTCAGCGAGCAGTTGCACCGCATCAGGGTCTGCGCGCAAGCCGTGATGTTGCATGCGCTGTTGTATCCAGCGTGGCAACCGGGCGGCGTCGACCGGATAGATCTGCACCACCAGCGAGGCCGCTTCCAGTTTGCGGAACCATTGCGTTTTGCTGCTGGCTGCCTCTATCCGGGGGCTGATCAACAACAGGATATTGTCGGGTGAGGGGTCATCCAGGCAGGCTTGCAGGGTTTTGCGAGCGGTATCGTCAAGTTTGCTGCTTTTCAGGCGTAGCTCAATGAGTTTCCTGTCGGAGAACAAAGACATGCTGTTGCTGGCATTGACCAGTTCGCGCCAGTCGAACGCGTTGTCGACATCGTGCAGCTCGCGCTCGGAAAAACCCTGTGCCCGACACGTTTTGCGAACCAGATCCGAGGCTTCGCGCATCTGCAGCGGCTCGTCGCCGCTGAGCCATATCATGGCTGGCAATGCTTTGTTGAGTTGCGGGCCCAGCTGATCGAGGTAGACTTTCATATCCGTGTGTCGCGCTAGAGGTTGAGGGCCTGGAGTTGCCGTAGTATCTGTTCGGCCAGCGCGCGGCGCATGTCCTCCAGCGCCAGGTCACGGCCGCTATTGCTGCCGCTGATGTTGGCCGTGTCTTCGTAAAAATTGCCGCGTGTGGTAATGGTTTGCGGACCACCGATCAGTGTGCCGTGCTGGTAAAGCGTGGCATCAACACTGAGGATCAGTTCATACTGGCCTGCGCCGGCCCGGGTGTTGATGCTGATGGTGCGCTGCTCCAGAGTTTCCGGGCCCAGGGCCAGCGCATAACCTTCGGTTGCCGAGGCAGCGCCCGCGCTGTCGCCAGTGGCGGTTGGCTCCGGGACACTGACGCCGTTTGTCCTCAGCACCTGCGCCAGGGGATCGGCCAACGGATAAAACCCGGTTGGCTGGATGACGGTCATACGGTCGAATGACAGTGCCGCCTGTTCGCTGCCGCGCAGCGCAAACCCACAGGCATTGACCGCCAGCAACAGCATGCCGAGACAGACCAGTCGCGACACCTGCATCAGCCCACCACAATGTTGATGAGCTTGCCCGGCACGACGATAATCTTGCGAACGGTCTTGCCGTCGGTGAATTTCTGCACGTTGGCATCCGCCAGTGCAAGCGTTTCCAGTGTCTGTTGAGCGGTGTCCTTGGCGACATCCAGTTTGCCGCGCAACTTGCCATTGACCTGAATAACCAGTTGCACCTGGTCCTGCTCCAGTGCACTTTCATCCACGGCGGGCCAGGGACAATCGATGATCGCGCCCTGATGGCCGAAATGCTGCCACAAGGCATGGCAAAAGTGAGGCACGATGGGTGACAGCGTCAGCAGCACTACGTCCAGGGCCTCTTGCACGACAGCGTTGGCCTGGTTGGCCTCGGCGCCCTGTCGCTGCGCATTGTCATCCTGGAACCTGTTGATGGCATTAACCAGTTCCATGATAGCAGCGATGGCTGTGTTGAAGGTTTGCCGGCGACCAATGTCGTCCGCCACTTTCTGAAGTGTGCTGTGCGTCTTGAAGCGCAACTGTTTCTGTTCCGTCGTCAGCGCCTGCACGTCGATCGCCTGGATGCCGCGGGCATCGTGTGCGGACATGGTTCGCCACAGCTTGCGCAGGAAGCGTGCGCTGCCCTCAACGCCGCTGTCGGACCACTCGAGTGACTGATTGGGTGGCGCCGCGAACATGGTAAACAGGCGCACGGTATCGGCACCATACTGCTCGATAAGTGTCGCCGGCTCCACGGTGTTGCCTTTGGACTTGGACATCTTGGTGCCGTCCTTGAGCACCATGCCTTGCGTCAGCAGGCGTTTGAAGGGCTCGTCGGAGCCGATCAGGCCTTCATCGCGCATCAGTTTGTGGAAAAAGCGCGCGTACAGCAGATGCAGAATGGCGTGTTCGATGCCGCCGATATACTGATCTACCGGTAACCAATAGTCTGCGCGTTGATCGAGCATGCCGGTTTTCAGGTCGTGACTGGTGTAGCGTGCGTAATACCAGGATGACTCCATAAAGGTGTCGAATGTGTCGGTCTCCCGTTCGGCATCGCCACCGCAGACCGGGCAGCGGGTCTGATAGAACTCGGGCATTTTTTTGATGGGCGATCCGGAATCTGTGAAGCTCACGTCTTCCGGCAGAATGACCGGCAGATCCTGCTCCGGCACCGGCACCGCACCACACGTTGAGCAATTGATGATCGGAATGGGCGAGCCCCAGTAACGCTGCCGCGAGATACCCCAGTCGCGCAGACGGAAATTGACTTTCTTTTCACCTTTGCCGCGAGCACGCAGCCAGGCTTCGATCTGTGTAAATGCCTGCTCAAAGGTGAGGCCGTCAAACTCCCCGGAATTGATCAGTATGCCTTTGTCGGTATAGGCTTTCTCACTGAGGTCGCAAACGGTGTCGTCATCGGCGGGTTTGACCACCTGGCGGATATCAAGGCCGTATTTCTGGGCGAATTCGTAGTCGCGCTGATCATGCCCGGGCACGGCCATGACGGCGCCGGAGCCGTAGGCCATGAGCACAAAATTGGCGACATAGACCGGCACCGTGTCTCCGCTCACCGGATGGATGGCCCTGAAGCCGGTATCCATGCCCAGTTTTTCCATGGTGGCCATGTCGGCTTCAGCCACTTTGATATGGCTTTGCTGTTCGATAAAGTCGGCCAGGGTTTTGTTACTGGCAGCCGCCTGTGTCGCCAGCGGGTGCTGTGGTGCGACAGCGACATAGGTGACACCCATCAGGGTGTCGGGACGCGTGGTGTAGACACTGAGTGCCGCATTGCTGCCTTCGACGTCAAACTGCAATTCCACGCCTTCCGAGCGGCCAATCCAGTTGGCCTGCATGGTGCGCACTTCTTCCGGCCAGCCATCCAGCTTGTCGAGATCATCCAGCAACTCCTGGGCATAGGCGGTGATTCGGATAAACCACTGTGGAATCTTGCGCCGCTCAACCAGTGCACCTGAACGCCAGCCACGGCCATCGACGACCTGTTCGTTGGCCAGTACAGTCTGGTCGACCGGGTCCCAGTTGACTTCGGCTTCCTTCTTGTAAACCAGACCTTTCGCAAACAGGCGAGTAAAAAACCACTGTTCCCAGCGGTAGTAATCGGGGTGGCAGGTGGCCAGTTCGCGGCTCCAGTCGTAGGCGTACCCCAGCTGCTTGAGCTGTTTGCGCATGTAGTCAATGTTACCCCAGGTCCAGGCGGCCGGCGCGGTTTTGCGCTGCATGGCGGCGTTCTCCGCCGGCAGGCCGAAAGCATCCCAGCCCATCGGTTGCAGGACGTTTTTGCCCTGCATACGCTGGAAGCGGGCAATGACATCACCAATCAGGTAGTTGCGTACATGGCCCATGTGCAGGTGGCCGCTAGGGTAGGGGAACATGGACAGGCAGTAAAATTTCTCTTTATTGCTGTCTTCCACCGCTTTGAAGGACTGGTTGTCCTCCCAATACTGCTGGGCCTGTGCCTCAACGTCTTGCGGCTGGTATTGTGTTTCGCTTGTTGTACTCATGGGCGTCCGTTGGTCTCTGTTCCGTCAGTCTCTGGTTGGGTCTATTACAAATGGCTCGGTTGTGAGTCTGCTATCCGTCGATGTTGACACCGGTTGCCTGGTCGTCCAGCAGGGTCAGTTTCAGCAGGCGTACCTGTCTGCTGTCAGCATTCAGTACCGTGAACAGAAAGGGGCCGATCGTCACAGTTTCGTCGCGCTCCGGGATATGTCTCAGGTGCTGGAGCACCAGTCCGCCTACGGTGTCAGCCTCGTCGTCGCTGAACTCGGTGCCAAAGTGCTCGTTGAATTCGTCGATCGGGGTCAGTGCCTTGACGATGTACTGGTTATCATCGAATTTTTTGATGTAGTTCTCGTCGTCAACATCATACTCGTCATCAATTTCACCGACAATCTGCTCAAGAATGTCCTCAATGGTTACCAGACCGCAGGCGATACCGTATTCGTCAATCACCACCGCCATATGATTACGCGTCTCACGGAACTCCTTGAGCAGCACATTGAGTCGTTTGCTTTCCGGCACACAGGTGGCGGGTCGCATGATGTCTTTCAGGTTGAAACGTTCGGCGTTGTCTGCCAGCGCCAGTGGCAACAGGTCCTTGGCCAGCAGGATGCCAATTACCTGATCCGGGTTATCACCGGTGACGGGAAAGCGTGAATGGGCCGCTTCAACCACGATATCGAGAATTTCCTGCAGGCTCTGGCGAACCGATACGGTGACCATCTGCGAGCGCGGAATCATGATCTCGCGCACCTGCATCTGGGAAACCTGCAGTGCACCTTCAATAATGCTCAGTGCTTCTGCGTCGAGAACCTGATCCTGCTCGGCGTTGCGCAACAGTGTCAGCAGACTCTTGGTGTCCGTCGGTTCGTCTGAAAAGGCCTGGACGATACGTTCCAGCCAGGAACGTTGTTTGGGCTCTGTACTCGGTGGTTCTTCAGTCATGCCTGAAATGCTCTCCGGGGTTTGAATGTGAATGCCGAGGCCTGGCTGGCATCAGTGGGTAAGATAGGGGTTGCTGAAACCCAGCTGGTCCAGTATCAGGATCTCCTGCGCTTCCATGTGCCGGGCATCGTCGTCGTCAATATGATCGTAGCCGCTCAAATGCAGAATGCCGTGCACAACCATGTGGGCCCAGTGTGCATCAGCGGTCTTGTTCTGCTCCTGCGCTTCGCGGCGGACCACTGCGGCACAAATCACCAGGTCGCCCAGCGGGATTTCGTCCAGCTGGGCCAGCATCATGTCGGGAAGATCGCAGCCAAACGATAACACATTGGTGGCGGATTCCTTGTCGCGATAGCGATGGTTAAGCTCAGCTGATTCACTGCTGTCCACGATACGGATGCTCAGGGACACGGGCCTGTCCGGCAGTGTCGGGGCGTGGACTGTGTTTAGCGTGGTTTCAGCCCAGTGGCGAAAGTGTTCGGCCCCGGGCAGGCTGTCCTCGCTGCTGTCATTGATCAGGTCAGTTATCACGGTCATGGCTTGAACTGTTGTCGTGGTTCAGAGAGGTGATGGTGTTCTTGCGTTCATACTCATCGTAGGCCTCGACAATCTTCTGCACCAGCGAGTGGCGCACGACATCCTTGGAATCAAAGAAACTGAACCCGATGCCTGCCACGTTGTGCAACACCTTCAAACCATGAACCAGACCTGAGCGTGTGCCCTTGGGCAGATCGATCTGGGTCACATCGCCGGTAATGACGGCGGTTGAGCCAAAGCCGATTCGGGTCAGAAACATTTTCATCTGTGACACCGTGGTGTTCTGACTTTCATCGAGAATGATAAATGCGCCGTTTAGGGTTCGTCCGCGCATGTAGGCCAGGGGGGCCACTTCGATCACGTTTTTTTCGATCAGCCGGGTCACTTTCTCGAATCCGAGCATCTCGTAGAGCGCGTCATAAAGCGGCCGCAGATACGGGTCTATTTTCTGTGACAGATCGCCGGGCAGGAAGCCCAGTTTTTCACCGGCTTCAACGGCCGGGCGCACTAACAGTACCCGTTTGACCTTGTCCTGCAGCAACGCCTCGACAGCACAGGCGACCGCCAGGTATGTCTTGCCGGTGCCGGCGGGACCGATACCAAAATTGATATCCAGTTGCCGGATGGATTCGACATACTGACGCTGGTGCTTGCCGCGAGGCTTGACCGAGCTCTGCGGGGTCTTGATCAGCACAGCCTTGAAATTGTCCTCGACCTCCTGCGCCGGGGCTGCATCGGGCCGGGCCGACGCGTCCGGCTGGAAGCCCGATTCCTTCAAGGTCAGGTGCACCATGTCAGGACTGATGACGGTGCCATCAGCCGTCGCCTGGTACAGCGAATCGAGCACGCGAACCCCCTCACTGACCGCAGGCGTGTCGCCGGAGAGCTGAAAGACATTGCCGCGCTGACGGATCTCCAGGGTCAGTGACTTGGCAATCTGATGAATGTGTTCGTTGAGGTGCCCGCACAGATTGGCCAGACGAAGGGCATTCTCCGGTTCCAGGGTGAACTGTCGAGTCTGTTGTTCAGTAGCCATGTAGCTGGGGTCGTACCTCCGGTCAGTCTGGTGCGTGGGTGCGCGTGACAGACATGACTGTGCGTCAGAATTAAATGATATCAGCCAGTGTATGCTATCGGGCCGGTCAGTTCAGTATAGTGCAAGTTAAAGTTCACCCGCCAGTGAGTTGGGGAACGCTTCGATAATCTTCACATCAACAAAGGAGCCGGTCAGCGACGGATCGTCACAGCGGAAATTGACGACGCGATTGTTCTCCGTGCGCCCCTGCATCATGGCTTCGCCCCGCTTGGAGGCGCCACTGACCAGAATGCGCTGCGTGCTGCCCACCATCGCTTCACTGATGGCCGCGGCCTGGCGCAGAATCTGGGCCTGCAGCACGGCCAGGCGGTGCTTCTTTTCCTGCTCGCTGGTGTGATCGGGCAGGTCAGCGGCCGGCGTGCCGGGCCGCTGACTGTAAATGAAGCTGAATGAGTGATCATAACCCACGTCAATGATCAGGTTCATGGTGTCCTCAAAGTCTTTCTGGGTCTCGCCGGGGAAACCGATGATGAAGTCTGAGGACATGCTGATATCAGGCCGTATGGCCTTCAGCTTGCGGATGATGGACTTGTATTCCAGCACTGTGTGGCCGCGTTTCATGGCGGCCAGAATGCGGTCTGAGCCGCTTTGCACGGGCAGGTGCAGATGGCTCACCAGTTCGGGCACCTGTCGGTACATCTCGACCAGTGGGGCATTGAATTCGACCGGATGCGAGGTGGTGAAGCGGATCCGGTCAATGCCCTCAATGGCTGCTATGTACTGCACCAGTGTGGCCATATTGACGATATCGCCGTCATGGCTGAGACCGCGGTAGGCGTTGACATTCTGGCCCAGCAGGTTGATTTCTCGGACACCCTGGCTGGCCAGGTGGACCGCCTCGGCAAGGACATCGTCCAGCGGGCGACTGACTTCCTCGCCACGGGTATAGGGGACAACACAGAAGGAGCAATACTTACTGCAGCCTTCCATGATGGTGAGGAAAGCCTCGCAGCTTGATGCCTTGGGCTCGGGTAACCGGTCAAACTTTTCAATTTCCGGGAAGCTGATGTCCACCACCGGGCCTTTGCCACCAGAGGCGTTAAGCATGTCGGGCAATTTATGCAAGGTCTGCGGGCCGAACACCACATCGACATAAGGTGCGCGCTTGCCGATGGCGGCGCCTTCCTGACTGGCCACACAGCCCCCGACGGCGATCTTGACGCCCGGTCGTGCCTCTTTCAGCGCCCGCCAGCGCCCCAGTTGATGAAAAACCTTCTCCTGGGCTTTTTCCCGGATCGAGCAGGTATTGAGCAGCAGAATATCTGCCTCTTCCGGTGTATCAACCAGGTCGGCCTGCTGCGATTCGCGCAGCAGATCCAGCATGCGCGACGAATCATATTCATTCATCTGGCAGCCATGCGTCTTGATATAGACTTTTTTGCGCGGTGCGGTCTGGTCAATGGGGTTCATAGCTAATCCGGAAAACATCGAAAAGCCGCGGATTATAACAGCAAATTGCCCCGGATGCTGTATCTGAAGGGGCGGTTTGAGCTACAATACCCGGTCACCGATCACCACAAGCGCAAACGGTTAATTACCCTCCACGACGCAAAGACGCAAAAGAGTACTCAGCAGCATGGCCAGTCGCCAGGAAATCTACCGCATTACCTTCCTCAACAAAGGCAAAGTCTACGAAGTCTTTGCCCGTCAGGTTTATCAAAGTGAGCTGTATGGCTTCATTGAGGTGGAAGAATTCCTGTTTGACGAGCGCAGCCAGATGGTGGTTGATCCCAGCGAAGAAAAGCTGAAAATGGAGTTTCAGGACGTCAAGCGCAGCTTTATCCCGCTGCAGGCGATCCTGCGAATTGACGAAGTCGAAAAGACCGGCGTGGCGAAAATCTCCAGCGGCGACAATATCATGCCATTTCCCGTGCCCGGGTTTGGCACCAGAAACCACAGCGACACCTGAAACGCTCCCGAGAAAGCCATTGCTTCGTTAAAAGCCCGCTTAAAATGCTCATTTACTTCTCGTAAACTCCGCTTTTGCGCGTGCTTTTGCCTCGCACTGGCATCCTCGGGAGCGTTTCCGTAATTTTCTGGTATCTGGTATCTGGTTTCTGATCCTGTTGTTAAGTTTGGGTTCAGGAGGAGTGTTCTATAAACAATGCTGAGACATTTGTATTGTGGAGGAACAGCTCATGAGCATGAAGAAGCCCCTGATAATCGCAGCCACGCTGGTCGCGGCGCTGGGTGCGAGCCACGTATTCGCTGATCATGACCGCCGGGTGGTGGTTCGCGAAACGCACTATTCAGCACCTGTGTTGACCTATCATAGCGGTCCCGTGTCCGTGTATGTCGGGCCCTCGCACACCACCCGGATGATTACTACCTCACATCGTCACGACTCTCACCGTTACCGATATGGCCATAAATTCTCTGGGCCAGGTGATGCGCCGTACGGCAAAGCCCGCGGCTATCATGGGCGCAACTACAGAGACGATCACAGGCAACACGACAGATACGACAAAAAGCGCTACTACGGCGGCTTTGAACGTGCCTACCAGGGCCGTTACCATGGGGACCATGGGCCGTCTCGCGGTAGTTGGTCGCGTGATCGCCGGGAGGTGATATACGTCAACAAGGATGCGCGCAAACATTCCAACTATCGTCGGGTTGAGCGCAACAGTGTGGTGATTCGGGAGCGCCGCCGATAACATCGCCGACATCTCCCGAGCTTTCCGCAGTATGGCTTATTGTTCCAGTGTGGCGAGCTCAACGCACAAAACAAATACCTGCATGGCCTCGTCGATTTCGCTCAGGCTGGGGAACGATGGGGCGAGTCGGATATTGGTGTTGGCCGGGTCGTTCTTGTAGGGCCAGGTTGAGCCGGCCGGGGTTAACTTGACGCCGGCCCCTGCGCACAGCTTGACGACCTTGTCTGCCAGTCCGGGCTGGGTGTCGAACAGGATGAAGTACCCGCCAGCAGGGCGGGTCCAGGTTCCCAGTGGCTCACCGTTATGCGTCTTGCCTGCCAGGCCCTCTTCCAGGTGCTTGAGCACCAATTCAAACTTGGGTTGCAATATTTCCCGGTGCGACTGCATCAGCGTGCGCAGGGTTGGCATGTCCTTCAGGAAGCGCATATGGCGTAGCTGATTGACTTTGTCAGGGCCAATGGTGGCGATGCCGAGCAGGTCAACAAAACCGGCGATATTGCTCTCCGAGCTGGCCATAAAGGAAATGCCGGCACCGGCAAAGGTTATCTTGGACGTTGAGCCAATGACCACGGCATTGTCCAGCGTGCCGTACCGCTCGCTCAGAGCCAGCAGGTTGGCCAGCTCCGGCGGATTTTCAACCAGGTGGTGTTCCGCGTAGGCGTTGTCCCAGATGATGCGAAAATTGGCGCCGGCGATTTTGCCCAGCTGCGCAAATCGCTCCACAACCTCGTCAGAATAGACCACACCGTTGGGGTTCGCGTATTTGGGCACACACCAGATGCCCTTTATTAACGGGTCAGCACGCAACAGGGATTCCACCTGGTCCATGTCCGGCCCGTTGTTGTCCATGGCCACCGGAATCATCTCGATACCCAGTGTCTCGCAAATGCTGAAGTGACGGTCATAACCGGGCGCCGGACACAGAAACTTTATTCTGCTGCTGCCAGCCTCGTCGCGCCATGGGCTGGCGTTAGCATTGACGCCATGGAAAAAGGCGTTGGTCACCACCTGGTACATCAGCTGCAGGGAGCTGTTACCGCCTACCAGTACCTGGGATGGTCTGGCGCCCAGATAAGCAGCAGCAAACTCGCGCGCTTCCGGAATCCCCAGGGCGCCACCGTAATTGCGTGCATCGCTGCCATCGGCACAGGCATAGTTGCCTTGCAAAATACCATCCAGCGCATCACTCAGGGCAAGCTGGGCAGTGGCAGGTTTGCCACGCGTCAGGTCCAGGTTGAGTTTCTTCGCCTGAATTTGTTGATACCGGTCTGTCAGATTCTGATGATGGGCCTGTACGTCGTTGGTGCTCAAGAATAACTCCTTACTGACTCTCGCGGCGCAAACAATGGCCCGCGGAGGCTTCTCGCTGAGATAGGGACGGATTGAAGTTTTCGGCTTACGGCTGCTATTTTACAGTATACTCGCGCCAAACTCGATCTACAGGCCAGATACATGCACGAAACGCCATTGTCATCCCCATCGCTAACGCATCCCTATGAACTGTTGGGCCCCGATCAGGTGCTGGACGCGGTGGAGAGCCTGGGGCTGGACACCACCGCACGCGTGTTTGGTCTCAACAGCTACGAGAACCGGGTCTACCAGATCGGGCTGGGGTCAGGCGAGTATGTGGTAGCCAAATTTTATCGGCCAGAGCGCTGGAGCAATGAGCAGATACTGGAGGAGCACAGTTTTGCCCAGGAACTGGCCGACCTGGATATCCCCGTAGTACCGCCGATGTGGATCAGTCCCGGCGACGGATTACCTGAGCAAACCCTGCACAACTTTACCTGCGGTGAGCAGAATTTTCGTTTTGCTCTGTTCCCGCGACTGGCGGGCAGGGCGCCGGAGCTCGACAATCCTGACAATCTGCTGGTCATGGGACGGTTTCTGGGTCGTGTGCATCTGGCCGGCGCGCAGCGCCCGTTCAGACACCGGGTTGCGCTGAGCACGGAGCGGTTCGCCATTGCCAGCCGCGAGTTTCTGCTGGCCAATGATTTCCTTCCGTCATCGCTACTGCCGGCCTATGAAAGCCTTAGCCGTGACCTGATAGACAAGCTGCTGCCGGTTTTTGCGCGGGCGCAGGACTGCCGTATTCTGCGCCTGCATGGCGACTGTCATCCCGGCAATATTCTGTGGCGTGAGGAACGGCCGCATTTTGTTGACTTCGACGATGCCATGAGCGGGCCGGCGATTCAGGACCTGTGGATGATGTTGGCGGGTGATCGAGACCAGCAACAAGGTCAGCTGCTGGAGATTATTGAAGGTTATGAGGAGTTCTATGACTTCGATGCGCGTGAGCTGGCGTTGATTGAGCCGCTGCGGACCCTGCGCATCATGCACTACAGTGCCTGGCTGGCGCGGCGCTGGCAGGATCCGGCGTTTCCGCACAGCTTTCCGTGGTTCAACACCGAGCGTTACTGGGCGGAACATATACTGGAGTTGCGCGAGCAGATGTCCGCCCTTGACGAACCCCTGTTGCGTCTGTACCCCTGAGTCGGTCTCATTCAGCGAGCAGCGGCACCAATGCCTGTTCGAGCAGTTCGGTGTCGCCTTCACGAAAGCCCTTGTGCACTTTGCGGATCATGCCGTCGCGATCGATCAGGAACGACGTGGGCATGCCCACCACGCGGTACTGATCCATCACCTCGGCGGTGGCATCCAGTACCACGGAGTAGGCCAGCGGCACTTCCAGGTCTTCCAGAAACTCGGTGGCGTCCTCCACCGGGTCGTCAATGGTGATGGCGACCACTTCAAAACCCTGGTCCCGATACTGTTCGTACAGGCCATTGATCTGCGGCAATGAGCGCAGGCATGGCAGGCACCAGGAAGCCCAGAAATCGACGTAAACGACCTTGCCCTGCAGTTCGCTGAGCTGCACTGTGCTGTCTGAAGGGCGCACACCCGGCAGCGTGAAGTCCGGTGCCGGCTGGCCTTCTTCGACAGCAACCGCCTGTCCCCAGGCCAGCATCAACACACTGCCAGTGAGCAGGGCGCAGCAGATTGAACGATAAAAAGCAGTCATGATGGTCCTCTTGGCAGGGGTGCTGTGCGGGCAGCAACCTCTATTGGGGTTGTTCGAATTACACTGCCGCCTGCGGGACATCGGCGAAACTCTGCATCAGTTCCCGCCAACGCTGGCGCCGCAATTTCAGCTGGTAACGCACCTCACGGTAGCTATCGCGTAGTGCGATTTTTTCCCATTTTTCGTGAAGCTGATCGTGAATCTCACTGGATTTGGCCGCGTACCACTGCTGGCGATGTTTGGCCCACAGATCCAGCGTCTGTTTCAATTGCTCATACTCGTCTTCCAGGCGCGCCCGCAAGGTGTCCGCATTGACCAGTCGGTCGCATCGCTCTGTGGCCTTGCGGTATTGCATTTCCAGTCGTGCAGTCTCAATGCTGAGCGGCGAGACGCGTTTCAGATCACTGGTCAGGCCGACCCATTCACAGCTACGGATCAGCCATTTGGTCGGATCGTAGTGCCACCAGCGGATGCCATTGCGGTAGTCCCACTGAAAGGTGTGATGGTAGTTGTGGTAGCCCTCACCATAGGTCAGCAGCGCAATCACAGGGTTATCACGTGCCGAGCTTTTTTCGCTGAACGTCTGTTTGCCCCACATATGCGCCAGTGAATTGATCAGGTAGGTGACGTGCTGGCTGAGCACCAGCCGCAGCAGGCCGCCCAGCAAAATACCGGCGATGATGTTGCCGCCCAGGAAGCCCAGGAACGCAGGCACCGCGATATTCATGAACAGCACCAGGGCCAGGTAGTGTTTGTGTTGCCATTGCAAAATGGGGTCTTTCTGCAAGTCCTTGATATTGGAAAAATCCTGCGAGCTGCTGGGGTAGTGGCGCAGTATCCATCCGATGTGCGAGAACCAGAAACCCCGACCGGCGGAGTAGGGGTCCCTGTCGTTGTTGTCAACAAACGCGTGGTGACGGCGATGGTCAGACGCCCAGTTGAAAACGTCATTCTGCAATGCGCAGGCCCCGCCCAGCGCGAACAGGAAGCGCAGCGCCGGGTGCGCCTTGTAGGCCTTGTGCGACCAGAGTCGATGGTAGCCGGCGGTGATGGAAATACCGCAGAAACCCATCATCAGGACAAAGACCAGCCAGTCATAGGCGCTGTACCCGTACGTGAAGCCATACCAGGGAACCAGGGTGACCGCGAACAATGGCGTCAGCGTAAACAGGATCATATTGGTCCAGTTGATGGGCGCATGATCCCAGTCGGCGGAGTTTGACGACGCTGGCGAGTTTTGTGATGAAGGTTGACCGGTCAAGACGTATAGCCTCCTGAGTTTATTGAGATCGTTGATGAGCGGGCGGGTTGCGATCGGCACGGGATGCCAATAATGCCGCGTTTCTCTCTGAACAAGACACTTGATTGCCCATGATTATTACACGACTGGATCAATAATAAAAAGTGTCTGCCAACAGCCGGACAGGCAGGCGGCGAAACCGGTTGGAGAGCCGCGCGGCTCGCGTTATCATGGTACCTCAAGGGGTGATGCTGTGGCGTCAAGCGTTAAAGGAAGGGGGTGGCGTATGTCTACAGAAGCAAAGCTGGTCGATCTGCAAACCCGGTTTGCCTTTCAGGAGGACAGTATCCAGGCACTGAACGATGTGGTGACCCGGCAGCAGCAACAAATAGAAACCCTGACCCGCGAACTGGGCCTGCATCGTGAAAAACTGGCGGAGTTGATGGAAGCACAGTCGGAGCGGATGGTGCAGGCCGGCGCCGTCGATGACCGGCCGCCACATTACTGACGGATAGCCGGCAGCGGGGCGCCCGCGCCTGTGGTTCAGTCCTGAACGGCGGCCACGTCGTCAGCCTGCAGTCCTTTGTCGCCCTGGCTGACGCTGAACTCCACGCGCTGGCCATCCCGCAGCACCCGGTGGCCCTCACCGCGAATCGAACGGAAATGCACGAATACATCATCACCGCTGTCGCGGGTGATAAAGCCGAACCCCTTGCTGGCATTAAACCATTTGACGTTACCCAGCTCGCGGGCGGCATTGCTGTTGCTTCGATTACCGCGGTTGCCGGCGCTACCAGGATTGCTGCCATGCTTGCCAGCACGTCCGCGCGATGAAGATGTGCGCTTTTTGGCAGGCTGGGTGCCCAACTGGGCCAGCGCAGCGGCTGCCAGACAGGCCAGAAAAACAATGCCGATATAGAAAACCGGATTGTTGATTAACGGATTCAAGAAAAAAACGACGGGAATACTGATCAGAGTGACGAGAACGGCGGAAACAAGGGTTTTGCGGAACATGTTTTGTCTCTTGCTGGTGCATGGGCCGACAATGACAGGCCGGGTGAATTTTAATTTTTGTTATTTGAAGCAGCCCGGATTGTACCTGTATCTCCCGCTAAATCAATAGTCTATGTTTTTCGTCATGTTGTTAAGTCTGGATTCAGCTGCCGCGTCTTAATCTGGCTTCCGAACCAGAACAATAGTGAGGTGTGGTATGAGCAGGTCATTAAGCAGAATGTTCAAGTCCGTCGGTATGCTGAGCCTGGGTGCCAGTGCGCTGTGGGTGTCATCAACGGCATTGGCGCAAACCCAGTATGTCTATGCGGACGTATTGGAGTCCCGCCCGGTCTACCAGTCTGTTACGGTATCGGCGCCGCGCGAGCAGTGCTGGCAGGAGCAGGTGCCGGTCAGGGACCGGCACCGGTCTGACAGTCGCACGCCGGCGCTGATCAGCGCAATTGTCGGTGGTGCGATCGGCAACGCCGTCGGTAACAACAGTTCCAGTCGTAAAGTCGGCACCGTGGTCGGGGCTGTATTGGGGCACTCGGTCGGGCGTGATATAGTGGCTGCCAACAGCCGCCATGAGCCCGCCCGCTATCAAACCGTGCAACATTGCGAAGTTGTCGATGAGTACTACGACGAGGAGCGGCTGATGGGTTATCAGGTCAGATACCGCTACAACGGTGAGGACTTCTCAGTGCGCATGGATGATGACCCAGGTGAGCGAATCCGCTTGCGGGTGCAGGTTGAGCCGGTGCGTTGAGACCCCTGATGGTGGGTTGGCTGCCGGGCTCACGGCACCGGTTTAATAGTCAATACCAGTCATTCTCAGTGGGGTTATATGAAACAGCCAGTTCTCAAACAGCAGCAACAGCATGGCCTCTGGCGTTGTCTGCAGTTCGCTGCCCGGGGTTTGTTGATGGCTGGTCTGTTGGCCGGCATGCCGATGCTGGCCATGGCGCAACCGCAGGGTCAGTCCGGGCAGAATGCTGAGCAGGTCGGCCCGGTCAATCAGGAGCAGGCGCTGGAGCGGGTCAGGGCGAATTTCCCGGGCACGGTTATCAGCATCAACGAAGTACGACAAAACGGGCGCCTGCGTTATCGGGTCCGCCTTGATAATGAAGGCAATATCTACACGGTGTTTGTCGATCAGGCGACAGGTGAGCTGAGCAGGGAGTAGAACATGCGGTTGTTGGTCGTCGAAGATGAAAGCCTGTTGCGGCAGCAACTGAAAATGGGCCTGGAGCGTGCCGGCTATGTCGTTGATGATGCTGCAGACGGCGTTACCGGTCTGTATCAGGCAACCGAGTATGAGTATGACGCGGCCATCATTGATCTGGGCCTGCCGCAACTGGATGGTATCAGCGTCATCACCAGACTGCGCGCGGCAGGGAAACGCTATCCGGTGCTGATCCTGACGGCGCGAGGCGACTGGCAGGACAAGGTGGCCGGTCTCGACGCCGGGGCGGATGATTATGTTGTCAAGCCATTCCGCCTGGAAGAGATCCAGGCGCGCCTCAATGCGTTGTTGCGTCGGGCTGCGGGTTTCGCCACCCCCGCTATTGTCAGTGGTCCGGTGCAGCTGGATAGCTCGGCCAAACGCGTCAGCGTCAATGGCGTGGGTGTCGAGCTGACTGCCTACGAGTACAAAACGCTGGAATACCTGATGATGCACCCGGACCAGGTGATTTCCAAGGCCGAATTGACTGAGCATCTGTATGCACAGGACTATGACCGGGACAGCAACGTCCTCGAGGTTTTTGTGCGCCGCCTGCGCCAGAAGCTGGACCCTGAGCAGACTTTGCAGCCGATTGAAACCGTGCGTGGTCAGGGTTATCGCATGCGGGCAATGGATTGACGTGGTCACCAGCCGCCTCCCAGGGTACTCACTGCAGAACCGGTTGCTGCTCGCGGTCAGTGTGCTGCTGACGGTATTTCTGGGGCTGACCGGCGTGGTGCTTGACCGGGCATTCCGCAGCAGCCTGGAAACCGGTGTCGCCGAGCAACTGCAGGTGCAGATCTACGTGTTACTGGCGGCAGTTGATGAGGCAGATGGGGACTTCTACTTCAGTGAGAATCTTCGTGAACCGCGCTTCGCGCAATTGAATTCCAATCTCTATGGCTTTATCAGCAGCGCCAGCGAAGGTGAGCTGCTGCGCACCGCTTCGGCGCTGGATGTCAATTTTGCCGCGCTGGACCTGAACTATAGCTTGGGCATCGGCGAAACCCGTTTCGGGCGGCTGCAAACAGCGACGGGTACCGAGTTTTTCGTCAGCAGCTATGCTGTTACCTGGGAAAACCGCCGCTCGCCGATTCTGTTCTCGGTGCTGGAAACCACGGATACCTTTGCCGCGGAAGCGGCCGGTTTCCGAAACAGCCTGTGGTCCTGGTTGGGCGGTCTGGCCGCTCTGCTGCTGGTGCTGCAGCTGCTCCTGCTGCGCTGGGGTCTGGCGCCATTGCGCCGGCTGGCAACAGACCTGCAGCAGATTGAGGCCGGAAAAAGTGAGGCACTTGACACCTCCTACCCAAGAGAGCTGAGCGCTGTCACGCAGAACCTCAATCTGTTGATTCAGTCCGAACGCAAGCAGCAGTCGCGTTACCGCACCACGCTGGCTGATCTGGCGCACAGCCTGAAAACGCCGCTGGCGGTGCTGCAGGGCGAGCTTGGCAGTGACGCCAAGGGCAATCGCCACAATCCGCTGATGCAGGAACAGCTCGACCGAATGAACCAGATTGTCACTTATCAGTTACAGCGGGCCGTCAGCGCAGGTCATGGCAGCACACTGGCCCGCCAGGTAAACGTGGCTGATGTCGCTGCCAGGGTCAGTCGGGCACTGGAGAAAGTCTATGTCGGTAAAGCAGTGAGGATTGCGATCGACGTGGATCCTGCGCTCTACTTCCTGGGTGACGAACGTGATCTGCTGGAAATGCTCGGCAACCTGTTGGACAACGCCTGTAAATATGGTGATGGCGAGGTGGCTGTCAGCGCTGCACTTGCTTCTGCGACACCGCCACGCATGCGCCTTCGGATAGACGACAATGGCCCCGGTATCACCGTTGCAGACCGTGATCGTGTGCTGCAGCGAGGCGTACGACTCGACACGCTGGCCCAGGGTCAGGGCATCGGTCTGGCGGTGGTGGTGGACATTGCCGCCAGCTACGGTGCCAGCGTCAGCGTGGAGAACAGCGAATTGGGCGGCGCTGCCATTGTACTGATGTTTGACAATATCCGGGTGGCGGATTGATCCCTCTGGACTGACCCGCCAGACTGGCCCCAGCCAGAATAGGCCGAATGTCAGAATACGACGGCGGCAACGCAGGACACCAGCGTCATGGCAAACAGGAACCATTTGATGGTGCTTTGCTGCACACTGATGGCAAACCGCACACTGAGAAAACTGCCCAGCATGGTCCCCAGTGCCAGAATCAGGCCGGGTACCCAGGCCACCTGATCAAACCAGATGAAGATCAGCAAAGACAGGGCGGTAAATGCCAGTGTACAGACCATCTTCAGGGCATTGGCGCGGACCAGGTCATAACGCAAACCGCCGGACAGTGCCGCCAGCAAAATGAAGCCGACCCCAGCCTGGACAAAGCCGCCATAAATACCGGCGACAAACAGGCCGCACCAGGCAGTGCGACTATCGCTGACTGATTTCACCGGCGTGCCCGGCGGCGGCGCGATAAAACCCGGGCGCAGCAAAATGACCGCAGACATGGTCAACACGGTGCCGAGTAACAGCGGCTTCAGCGCCATGTTGGGCATCAACGCAGCAGTCAGTGCACCTATGCCCCCGCCGATCATGCTGGGCACCAGAATGGACCCGATAGACGGTGTATCAAGCTTTCCGTAATGATGAAAGCCTTTGACTGCCACGACGCCCTGCAGAATGACGCCGACCCGGTTGGTGCCGTTGGCGACGTCCGGCGGCAGCCCGAGCACCATCAGCATGGGCAGTGTCAGGTTGGAGCCGCCGCCTGCCAGCGTGTTTATCCAGCCTGCAATCAGTCCAAGGAACGCCAGCAAGGCAAGTAGAAACGGATCATATTCCATGAGGGGCCGCGCGGCGCCTTGGCGCTGATAAGAGGAAGCGCGGATTATAGGTAAAAACCCGGGTGAATGCCAAAGCGAGGGCCGGTCGAATTGACTATACTCAGGACAGAGCGCCCGGTCACAGGGCGACCAGTTACAAGACCTGCAGTTACCAGGCCAGGGACGGCTCATGAAGGCATGCGCAGTGATCAGACCCAGCCTCAGTCGAGGCATCGCGCTATTGGAAGTGCTGTTGTGCAGTTTTATTCTGGCCACCGGCATTCTGGCGGTGCTGAACATGCAGGCGCTGGCCCTGGGCACGGCGCAGACCAGCGCACACCTGATGCGGGCAGAGTGGCTGCTGAACGACATTCTGGAGAGGATGAAGGCCAATCCGACGGGCTTTTCTGCTGCGCTTGAATCAGGGGCCGGCGGTGGCCTGCTGGGTCGCTGTGAGACGCTGAACGGCTGCACTGCAGCGCAGCTGGCGACGCATGACCTGGCGCAGTGGCAGCAACGGCTGACGGAATGGCTGCCGGGTGGACACGGCGAGATCCAGCCTGCCAACTGGGCAGATTTCCCGTCATCAGCCACGCTCTATCACGTGCAGGTGCGCTGGCATGGCAATGACGCAGGGCGCGGCGATGCGCCCGTGCCTCGCAGCAGCGCCATGGTGGCGTTGTGACGCGGTCGCGATGGGCTGGCAGCCGGGGTATGACGTTGATGGAGCTGCTGGTGGCACTGAGTCTGGGGGCCAGTCTCAGTGCTGTCCTGATGCAGCAGTTTGCCGATGGCATGCACTTGCAGGCACGGCAAAGCGCTGCACAGGATCTTCAGCAGCGCCTGGCTTATACACAGTTCCTGCTGCGTGGTGCCATTCGCGGTTCGGCATCACCCTGCCCGGCACACAACAGCAACCAGTTCATGGCGGGATATCCGGCATTGTCATTGCTGGCGCCGGAAAACGCCGCCGTCGATGCCATGACTGCGAGTCACGTGCTGCGGGTGTTCACCGATGACTGTGAGGCGCCGGTTCACTGGTATTACATTGGGCATGGGGCAGGTGATGCGGCCACGTCCACGGGCCTGTTCCGGCGTCGACAACGCAGCGATGGTACTTTTGCGTTGGCCGAGGAATTGGTCGAGGGGGTGACCGCCATGACCGCGACAGCCGGCGTGTATGTGCCGTCTGTTTCCCCGGCCCAGACCCACAGCAACACGTTGAGTTACATTGAGGCGGAACGGGTTGCAGACTGGTCAAACGCGTTCAGCGTCAATCTGGCAGTATCAGTACGGCACATGACTGTCGCCGGAGAGATGGGCGGCGATGAGCTGGCCATGGTCTTCTCGACGGCCCTGCGTCAGACTGACGCGCCGATATCCGGGCGGACAGGGCCATGACTGCCCGTGATTCATGCGCCCGGCCGTGTTCGCGGCAACGTGGCTCAGCACTTTTACTGACCTTGATATTCATGGCCGTGTTGGCAAGAATGGCGTTGTCGGCAGTTGACGCAGCGCTGCTGGGTACGTCACTGGCACTCAACTATCGCGACCATGACCGGGTTTTTCACGGTGCCGAAGCGCTGCTGACGGCACTGGATACTGAGCTGCTGGCGAACATTCAGGCCAGCGGGTTGCAAGCGACACTTAACACCCTGCCGACCACTGCGGTGGCCATCTCAGTGCCGCCGGTGATTCGTGACGATACCGGGGTTGAGGTGCTGCATTACCAGGTATATCCCGGTGACAGCAGCTCTGCAGTAACAGACCTGACCGGGTCTGCATCATCTGGGTGCGCGCAGCTGTATCACCTGGTCGTGCAGGCCACTGGTGTTCGCCCGGGCACACAGGTGAGACTGGGTTTGCAACGTCATGCGTGCTGCGCAGACTCGCTGGCCTGTGAGGCCGGCGATTTCGATTCATTGCGCCGTGTCTGGCATCGGCTGGAGTAGGTGAGTGCTGCAACATGGCTGTTCACAAACACCGAAGTGGTTGTCCTCGACTGTCTTCGCGCAGGCCGTCGCCGTCACTGTCGCGGGCGAAGCGAAAGCGCCCGCTGCCATTCAGCACAAGTTGGTGGGCAGGCGCTGAACCGGCAGCCGATGGGCACCAGGTTAAGTTGCCATTCTGGCCCGTGAGTCCGCCAAAGGGATCAACAAGCAGGTATCGGCGATTGCCAAAGGCGCGCCAATGCAGACTTCCCTGCAGATCGTGCCAGTGCACCACGGACAAAAGCGCTTCGTTGTTGCCACGCTGCCGATCTTCGTCAGCATCGACGAACAGCATGACACCTGTTCGCCAGTCGCGGATGCAACGGTTCCGCTCGTCTACCGGGCACAGCGTGACCGGGTGCCCAAGACGGATGGCAGCGCTGCGGGCGCTTGCCACCAGGCTGAGAAACTGTCGCAATACCCGTGCCGATTCCTCCCGTTCCAGCAAGGTGAACACAGGCAACGCAAGCGTGGCCAGTGTTGCTATAATCGCGAGCGCCGCGAACAGTTCCAGCAGGCTGGTGCCCGATTGCGCAGGTGGTCCGGGTCTGGGCATGGTCGTCCTCCATGAACAAAGTGTAGTTGCTGCGCAGGCTCCGGTGCTGATTATTTCAGTGCCAATGGCCAATAACACAGTGACAAGGTAGAGAAACGAGTGAGTGATTTTCTGATTTGTGGTGGCGGTGTCTCCGGCATGCTGGTGGCCCGCGGTCTGAGTCGGCAAGGTGCCAGCGTGCACATGATTGAGCGGGGCAGTTGCGGCCATGAAGCCTCCTGGGCCGGAGGTGGCATTGTGTCGCCACTGTATCCCTGGCGGTACTCGGAGCCGGTAACCGCTCTGGCAAACCGGGCACAGGATGCCTACCCTGAGCTGGCGCGAGCGCTGACCGATGAAACCGGCATTGATCCGGAATTGACCGAATGCGGTCTGTTAATGCTCGACGCTGACGATCATGTTGACGCCCTGCGCTGGGCACAGCGCCACGGTCGGCCCATGCATGCCTGGCTGTCAACGCAGATCTATGCGCGGGAACCCGGACTGGCACCGGGCAGCGAGCGCGCGCTGTATATGCCGGCCGTCGCCAATATCCGTAATCCGCGACTGATTCGGGCGCTGGCTGCCAGCTTGCAGGCCCATCCCGCTGTCGAGGTGAGCGAACAGTCCGAAATCCTGCGGTTTGAAACGCAGGGCGCCCGGATGACAGCCGTGTGGCTGCGCCAGCAAGGTCGGGAGCGTCGAATAGAGGCGGATGCGTTCGTGCTGGCCGCCGGCGCGTGGACCGGTCAGTTACTGGAATGGTTGGGACTGACGCTGCCTGTGGTGCCGGTAAAAGGACAAATGCTTTTGTACAAGGCCGATAAAGCATTGCTGAGAGGTGTGGTACTCAGCAATGGACGATACCTGATACCTCGGCGTGATCATCACATTCTGGTCGGCAGTACACTTGAGCATGCGGCATTTGATAAATCGATTACCGAAGAGGCGGGTGACAGCCTGCGGTCCTCGGCGGAGCGGATGTTGCCGGCATTGTCGGCGCTGCCGGTGCGCCGGCAATGGGCAGGCCTCAGGCCAGGGGCGCCGGACGGCGTGCCGTTTATCGGGCCAGTACCCGGTTTCAGCAATGTGTATGTCAATGCCGGACACTATCGCAACGGCCTGGTACTGGCGCCTGCATCTGCAGATCTGCTGGTATCATTGTTGACAGGCACCACCGCCGGGCTGGATCCGGCACCCTATGATCCGGCACGGCGTGGTATCGCCCCAGTGTCGCGGTCATAAATACCCGATGGCACTGGCCGGAATGGCCATGACAGGCGTATACCGGGGGACGCGCCTATTGGCGTTTTACTTCTGCTGCCTGTTTGACCGACAATACCGCAGCTTTTCTCCGCAGGATCAGGAAAATAGAGGATCGTATGGCCAGCCAGTTGACTATCGTAATGGCGCAATTGAATCTGATGGTGGGAGATATTCCCGGCAATACCCAGGCAATATTGCGTGCCGCGCGCGAGGCTGTTGATAGTCATCTGGCGGATGTGGTGGTTTACCCGGAGCTGAGTCTGACCGCGTATCCTGCCGAGGACCTGCTGTTGCGACCCAGCCTGGCGCCGCGGATTGATGCCGCGTTGCAGCAGATTTGCGACGCCGGGATAGGTGCTCAGTTGGTAGTGGGGTACCCGCTCACGGAAAACGGTCGGCTGTATAATGCGCTGTCCGTGATCCATGGCGGCAGGATTACGGCCACCTATCGCAAGCAGAGCCTGCCCAACTATCAGGTGTTTGACGAGCGCCGTTATTTCCAGGCCGGCAATGCGCCTTGCATCATTGACGTCAATGGTCTGACAGTGGCGCTGACAATTTGCGAAGACCTGTGGGATCCCTTGCCCATCCGTCAGGCATCGCAGGCCGCTGCAGGCCTGCTGATCAATATCAATGCCTCGCCCTTCCATACAGACAAGCTGGAGCAGCGTCAGCGGCTGCTGGCACGCCGTGGCATAGAGTCCGGTACCCCCATCATGTATGTGAATCAGGTGGGCGGACAGGATGAACTCGTGTTTGACGGCAACTCCATGGTCTCTGACGCAAACGGCAAGGTGACGACAGTGGGCCCGGCATTCGCCGAAGCACTGGTGCCGGTCCGCTTTTGCATCGACAAAGCGCTGGCCTGGCCGGTGTTCGCTGACCAGCACCCCAGTGTCGGCCCTGAGTCGCTGCCGGCACTGCCGGCTGACATCGAGGTTGAACGGCGCTGTTACCAGGCCATGATGCTGGGGTTGCGTGACTATGTACAAAAAAATCGCTTCACCTCCGTTATTCTCGGTTTATCCGGTGGCATCGATTCGGCATTGACGCTGGCCATCGCGGTTGATGCGCTGGGCGCTGACCAGGTGACCGCGATCATGATGCCGTTTACCTACACGTCCGACCTGAGTATCCGTCTCGCATCAGCACAGGCCGAGCGTCTGGGAGTGAGCTACGATGTGATTCCCATTACTGACTGTTATCAGGCGTTTGCCGGTGCGCTGGCCGGGCAATTTGCCGGCTTGCCGATGGACCTGACCGAGCAGAACATTCAGGCCCGTTGCCGTGGTGTCATGCTGATGGCAATCTCCAACAAAAAGGGTGCCCTGGTATTGACCACCGGCAACAAAAGCGAGATCGCGGTAGGTTATTCGACGCTATACGGCGACATGGCGGGTGGTTTTAATGTGTTGAAAGATGCCAGCAAGACGCTGGTGTACCGCCTGGCACGTTATCGAAATGCCACCGCGGTGGCGGCAGGGCAGACTGATATCATTCCGGTCGAGGTCATTGAGCGGGCGCCGTCTGCGGAGTTGGCGCCCGGACAACAGGACGATGATAATCTGCCGGCTTATGACCGACTGGACCAGATTCTTGCGCTTTATATCGAAGCGGATCTCGGTGCCGAGGCGATTATTGCCAGGGGGTTTGATGCTGACGAAGTACGCCGGGTTATTCGCCTGGTGGATATCAATGAATACAAGCGTCGGCAGGCGCCCATCGGTGTGCGTCTGACAGAGCGGGCCTTTGGCCGGGATCGGCGCTATCCGATCACGCAAGGCTGGGCCGCAGGCGACTGAGGGCAAGGCAATCAGCCTGATACACCACCCGGCGAGGAGATGGGATTGATCATGACTAGAGAAGTGATAACTGGCACGTTGACGGAAGCATCGGAGTACCTTGGGCGGTTTCAGTCGGATGAGCGCAATGTCAGCGCCATCGCCGATGCCGCGGCGGTGCTGATTGCAGCCCTGCGCAGTGGCGCGGCAATCTACAGTTGCGGCAACGGTGGCTCAATGAGTGATGCCATGCATTTTGCTGAAGAATTGACCGGGCGATACCGGGACAACCGCCTGGGGCTGTCGGCAACGGCGATCAGTGACCCTGGTCATATCAGTTGTGTCGCCAATGACTTTGGGTATGAGCATATTTTTTCGCGGTATTTGCAGGCGCGGGCCAGGCCGGGCGATTGCCTGTTTGCCATCAGTACCAGTGGTACCAGCAAAAACGTGATCAAGGCGGCGGAATATGCCCGTGACAACGATATGCAGGTTGTCAGTCTGACGGGGGCGGGTGGATCGTCGCTCGGGCGTCTGGCCACGGTTGATATCAGCACTGGCGCCAGTCGTTACGCCGACCGTGTGCAGGAAGTTCATATCAAAGTGATACACATTCTGATCGAATTGATTGAACGGGACTTCTTTCCGGAGAATTATCCAGCCTGAACCAGTTGGGGTGTGCGCCAGGGCGTTGCTGGCGCCCCGGCAGATTGTGTCAGATCGGGTTGGGAGAGCCCGGGGGCGGTTCGCTGGGTAAGGGAGCCGTGGTGGCATCACGGCCGTATCGTCCCAGTGTCAGAATGTTGAGCAGGGAGCGGCTGCGCTCCGGCGCAGCATTGTCAGGTGCAATCGATCGATTCGGCCGGCTGGTGGGTGCCAGCGGCGTATTGTCCTCGTTGCTGCCCAGCAGGCCGAACGTGACGGTGTAGAGTAGCGACGGATTGGTCACGTGATTACGCACAATAAAGTCGCCGTTGCGGTCCAGCGTTTCATGATCGGCATAGTTGCTGCGCAGCAGCGCCAGCGATGTATCGGCCAGGTCATTCAGCCCCAGTCGCAGATAACACTCCACCATGATGGCCACGGCATCGGCAACCACAGGGCTGCCCTGAAAGTTTTCCACCACGTAACGACCACGATTCAGCGCGGCGATGTAGGCGCGACGCTCCAGGTAATAGTTGGCGACGTGGATTTCATATTGCGCCAGGTTGTTACGCAGGAATACCATGCGGGCCCGGGCATCCGCCGTGTAATCACTGTCCGGGTACAGGGTCATCAACAGGGAAAATTCATTGAAGGCATCACGGGCGCGGCTGATGTCCCGCTTGGCGGGGTCCGTCGGCAGGAAACGACTCATGAACCCGGTATTCTCGGAAAACGTCGCCACCCCTTTCATGTAGTAGGCATAGTCGACGCTCTCATGGTCAGGATGCAGGCGAATGAAACGATCAGCCGCCGCGCGCGCGCCCTCCAGGTTCGAGGCCCGGTAATGGGCGTAGATCAGCTCCAGTTGTGACTGGGCGGCATACTGGCCAAACGGAAACCGGGATTCCAGGGCCTGATAGGTGCGCACCGCGCCGGCGAAATTGGACGCGTTCAACTGCTGATTGGCAGTCCGGTAGAATTGCTCTTCCGTCGACATTGACGCAAACTCATCGCGGTCTCTGCCTAACGACGAACAGGACACGACTGAAATCAACAACACAATTGTTAGCAGTACTCGCACGCTCAAAACACCTCTTGACTGGCAAAACAGACTATAATGCCTGTCCGTAATTGCTTATTTAACCACACCATCCGGTCGATACCCAACTATGTCAGAACGAATTTCCTTATCCGCCGTTGTCCCCGATGACCTTGATGGCGCCAGATTAGACCAGGCTGCGGCCAGTTTGTTCGCAGATTATTCGCGTGGGCGCCTGCAGCAGTGGATAAAGGAGGGTTTTCTGCTGGTCAACACCAGCCACAAACGGGCCAAGGACCGGCTCAGTGCAGGTGACCGGCTGGAGCTCAGGGCTGAACTTGACGAGGTGCCCGACAATGGCTGGCAGGCAGAAGCGCTGGCTCTGGATATCGTCTATGAGGATGATACCGTGCTGGTGCTGAACAAGCCCGCCGGTACCGTCGTGCACCCGGCCGCCGGGAATCGCAGTGGCACCCTGATGAACGGGCTGCTGCATTACTGCCCGGCATTGCAGCACCTGCCGCGGGCAGGCATCGTGCACCGACTGGACAAGGATACCACCGGACTGATGGTGGTCGCCAAGACGCTGCCGGCTCACCACCGGCTGGTGCGTCAGTTGCAGAAACGCACCGTCACCCGGCAGTACGAGGCCGTGGTGCAGGGTGTGCTGACGGCCGGTGGTATGGTCGATGAGCCACTGGGGCGTCACCCGGTGCAGCGCAAGAAGCGGGCGGTGGTGCAAAGCGGCAAGCCGTCGGTCACACATTACCGGGTGATCAAGCGTTTTCGCGCCCATACCCATGTGCAATTGAAACTGGAGACCGGTCGCACCCACCAGATCCGTGTGCACATGAGCCATATCCGTCACCCCTTGATCGGCGACCCGGTTTACGGAGGGCGCCTGCATATTCCCGCCGGCTGCAGTCCGGAACTGGCTGAACAATTACGCCAGTTCAAGCGTCAGGCGCTGCACGCGGCCAGACTTGGCTTTGTGCACCCGGACAGCGGCGAAGACGTCAGTTGGGAAGTGCCGGCGCCGGCAGATATGCAGTCATTGCTGGACACCCTGAAGCGGGATGCGGACTGATGGCAGATAGGCTGCGGACCGGACCGCCGGTTGCGACATTGCTCTGGCAACGGCCGGACTGGCCGGCACCGGCCAGCGTGGGGGCGCTGGTCACCACCCGCATCGGCGGTTGCAGTCAGCCGCCCTATGACAGCCTGAACCTGGGCACGCATGTCGGTGACCGGCCCGCGACGGTGGCCAGCAACCGGCGCCTGTTGCGCAACGCCTTGCCGGATGTTCGCCGCCTGCAATGGCTGGAACAGGTACATGGCACGCGTGCCATTACCGTGGCTGTCGGCGACAAACCCTTGCGTCGACGGCGGGCGGATGCCGGCTGTATCGTGCAGCCGGGTGATGGTGTGGCGGTGTTGACAGCGGATTGCCTGCCCGTGCTGCTGTGTTGTCGTGAGGGGCGCGTGGCATCGGCAGTACATGCCGGTTGGCGAGGGCTGCTGAACGGCGTACTGGAAAACACGGTCATTGCCATGGGTGGCCACGGGGCCGGGCTGATGGCCTGGCTGGGTCCGGCTATCGGGGCCTGCTGTTTCGAAGTCGGTGACGAGGTGCGCGCTGCGTTTCTGTCGACAGCTGAGCGCGCCGGTGGATCAGTGGCGGCGACTGCCGATGCATTTGTTGCCGTGCCTGGCGCACCCGGAAAGAGCCTGATGGATATTTATGCGGTGGCCCGGCTCCGGCTCCAGGCCATGGGTGTTGATGCGATTTACGGCGGCGGGCAGTGCACTGTCTGCGACCGCACACATTGCTATTCTTTCCGGCGCGATGGCGTGACCGGTCGTATGGCCAGTATTGTTTATCTCAAGACTTGATCTGCCGCAAAGGTTGGTGAGTCAGCGGCGCTATTTCACTGCCAATGTCTTTGGCGAGCTTGAATTTATCCGGCAACACCTCAATCTATGTCACCATGACTAATCACTGCCGGACTCTTGTGCCGTGCGGAAACTGATTCGCTGAGGTGAATGATGAGAATGGATCAACTGACAAGCAAGCTGCAGGCCGCGCTGGCGGATGCGCAATCGCTGGCGCTGGGTAATGACAACAATTTTATTGAGCCTGTCCACCTGATGATCAGTCTGCTTGATCAGAAAGGCGGCTCGGTACGGCCCCTGCTGTCGCAGACCGGCTTTGATCTGACGGCACTGCGCAAGGGACTGAATGACATCCTGCAGCGTCTGCCCAAGGTTGAGGGCAATGGCGCTGACGTCGCCATGTCCAATGAGCTGGGCCGGCTTCTGAATCAGGCTGACAAGACATCGCAGAAAAACGGGGATAAATTCATCTCCAGCGAAGCCGTCATCCTGGCGGCTCTCTCCGACAAGGGAGAGTTGGGACGGCTGATGACCAGCTTTGGTATCTCGGAGAAGGCCCTGGAAACCGCGATCAACAATCTGCGGGGTGGCGAGAAAGTCACCGATGCCGATGCTGAAGAGTCCTGGCAGGCATTGTCCAAATACTGTATTGATCTGACTGAACGCGCGGGCAAGGGCGACCTGGACCCAGTGATTGGCCGTGACAGTGAAATCCGGCGCACCATACAGGTATTGCAGCGCCGCACCAAAAACAACCCGGTACTGATCGGGGAGCCGGGCGTGGGCAAGACAGCCATCATTGAAGGCCTGGCCCAGCGTATTGTCAACGGAGAGGTGCCCGAAGGTCTGAAAGACAAGAAAATTCTGGCACTGGATATGGGGGCGCTGATTGCCGGGGCCAAATTCCGCGGCGAGTTTGAGGAGCGCCTGAAAGGTGTCCTGAAGGAGCTGTCCAAGCAGGAGGGCTCGGTCATCCTGTTCATTGACGAGATTCATACCATGGTCGGCGCAGGTAAGGCCGAGGGTTCCATGGACGCCGGTAACATGCTGAAACCCGCGCTGGCGCGCGGGGAGCTGCATTGTGTCGGCGCCACCACCCTGGACGAGTACCGCAAGTACATCGAGAAAGATGCTGCGCTGGAACGACGGTTTCAGAAGGTGCTGGTGGACGAACCGACCGAAGAAGACACCATTGCTATCCTGCGCGGCCTGAAGGAACGCTACGAGGTCCATCATGGTGTGCAGATTGCCGATGCAGCGATTATTGCGGCGGCAAGATTGTCACAGCGTTACATCCCAGACCGCCAGTTGCCGGACAAGGCTATCGATCTGATTGATGAAGCCGCCAGCATGATTCGTATGGAGATCGACTCCAAACCGGAAGAAATGGATAAACTTGAGCGGCGCCTGATCCAGTTGAAGATTGAGCGTGAGGCACTGAAGAAAGAGGAAGACGATGCGTCGCGCAAGCGACTGGAGAAGCTGGCTGAGGATATTCAGCGGGTGGAAAAGGAATTTGCCGACCTGGACGAGATCTGGAAAGCGGAAAAAGCCTCCGTGCACGGCACGCAGTCGATCAAGAGCAATCTGGAAAAAGCCCGGGCGGATCTCGAGTCCGCCCGTCGTGCCGGTGACCTGGCGCGCATGTCCGAGCTGCAGTATGGCGTCATTCCCAATCTGGAAAAAACCCTGGACATGTCCACACAGGCGGAAATGATGGACATGCAGCTGCTGCGCAGTCGGGTCACAGAAGAGGAGATCGCCGATGTGGTCTCGCGCTGGACCGGTATCCCGGTGTCGAAAATGTTGCAGAGTGACAAACAGAAACTGCTGCAGATGGAGGATGCGCTGCACAAGCGGGTGATAGGCCAGCACGAGGCGATCACCGCCGTAGCCAATGCCGTGCGTCGCTCGCGCTCTGGTCTGTCCGATCCCAATCGGCCCAATGGGTCTTTCCTGTTCCTGGGGCCTACCGGCGTCGGCAAGACCGAGTTGTGCAAGGCGCTGGCCGAATTCCTGTTTGATACCGAAGAGGCCATGGTCCGTATCGACATGTCCGAATTCATGGAACAGCACTCGGTTGCGCGCCTGATTGGCGCGCCGCCCGGCTACGTTGGCTACGAGGAGGGTGGCTACCTGACCGAGGCGGTACGCCGGCGGCCGTATTCAGTGTTGCTGCTGGACGAGGTGGAAAAGGCTCATCCGGATGTTTTCAACATCCTGTTACAGGTGCTGGATGATGGGCGTCTGACCGATGGTCATGGACGCACGGTGGATTTCCGCAACACGGTGATCGTGATGACTTCAAACCTGGGTTCGGACCGTATTCAGGACATGCTCGGCAATGATCCGGCCGATGAGGCTGCCTACGAGCGTGTGAAACAGGATGTGATGTCGGTAGTGACCCGGCATTTTCGTCCTGAGTTTGTCAATCGAATCGACGAGACAGTGGTATTCCACCCCCTGGCGGCCAGCCAGATCCGGGGCATTGCCGATATCCAGATCGCGTCGTTGAACAAACGCCTGAATTACAATGATCTGGCCATTGAGGTCTCTAACGCGGTGCTGGATAAAGTGGCAGAGCTGGGCTATGACCCGGTGTATGGCGCCCGTCCACTGCGCCGCGCAGTGCAGAACTGGATCGAGAACCCGCTGGCACAGCGTGTCATTCAGGGCGAGTATGCGCCGGGTGACTGTATTCTGGTCGATGTCGATGAAAATGGTTTTATTTTCAATAAACGCCCGCAAGACGGGCCCCGCCCTTGACAATGCGGTAAATCGTGGGAAAATCGCGTGTTGCTGGCGGGGGACTCTTACCGAATCCCTCCGCCGCACGCAGACTGAGAAGGTAATCCCCTCCCCCAATCTGCTCTGGCCGGGTTGCGTCGAAAAATGTCAGCCCCGGGGCTCGCTTAGGTGTCAGACAACATCCACCTAGGTCCCAATACGTTACCGACGTGCGGGACCGGCATGTGTCAGGGCTTTCTGTATGGCTCAAGGCTGCTTATGTGGCTCAAGGCTGTTCATACGGCTCAAGGCTGTTCATACGGCTCCGATATTCTTGTTGATTGATCATGTTGATTGGTCCTGATAACTAAAAGATTAACTTTATCTGCGAAGATTCTGCCGCCGGGCAGTGTCTTATTGATGCCATTGCTGGTGTCATATTTTTATTTGAGAGGCTATAACTGTGGAATTGCTTTCTGGTGGTGAAATGCTGATTCGTGCGCTGCACGACGAGGGCGTTGAGCTGTTGTTCGGATATCCGGGCGGCGCTGCGCTGCACATTTACGATGCGATATTCAACCAGGACAAGGTAGCACATATTCTGGTCCGTCATGAGCAGGCAGCGACGCATGCGGCTGACGGTTATGCCAGGGCTACCGGAAAGCCTGGTGTGGTGCTGGTAACGTCCGGTCCGGGCGCAACCAATGCCATCACCGGTATTGCGACAGCATTCATGGACTCCATTCCCATGGTGGTCATCTCAGGTCAGGTGGACAGCTCACTGATCGGCTCCGATGCGTTCCAGGAAACCGACATGGTGGGCGTGTCACGGCCCATCGTGAAACACAGTTTCATGGTACAGACAGCCGAAGATATTCCCATGGTGGTAAAAAAGGCATTTCATATTGCCACCACCGGCCGGCCCGGCCCGGTGGTCATTGATGTGCCCAAGGATGTCACCGATCCGGCGCGTAAGTTTGAGTACCAGTATCCGAGCACGGTCAAGATGCGTTCCTATTCGGTGCCCGGCAAAGGTCATACCGGACAGATCAAGAAAGCAGTCGAGATCCTGCTGTCCGCCAAGCGCCCGATCATTTACGCCGGCGGCGGTGTTATCCAGGGCAACGCCTCAGCGTTATTAACAGAGTTGGCCCGCAAACTGGGCTACCCGGTTACCAATACCCTGATGGGGCTGGGCGCATTCCCGGCACCTGACAAACAGTTCCTGGGTATGCTGGGTATGCACGGCACGTTTGAAGCCAATAACGCCATGCATTTCAGTGACGTGGTATTGGGCATCGGTGTGCGCTTTGACGACCGCGTGACCAACGCCGTCGCCAAATTCTGCCCGGGTGCCAAAATTCTGCATGTCGATATCGACCCGGCGTCAATTTCCAAAACCGTCGCCGCGGATGTACCCATTGTAGGGTCAGTCACCAGCGTGCTGGAAGAGATGCTGGAGCTGGTGTCGCAGGCAGACGCAAAAGTGGATCGCAAGTCGCTGGATTTGTGGTGGCAACAGATTGAAGGCTGGCGAGGCAAGCAGTGCCTGAAGGTGATGCCGGCGGACAATGACGTCATCAAACCGCAGCAGGTTGTTGAGAGTGTCTATCGGGTGACCGACGGCGAAGCCTATGTGTCATCGGATGTAGGCCAGCACCAGATGTTTGCTGCGCAGTACTATCACTTTAACAAGCCCCGGCGCTGGATCAATTCCGGGGGACTGGGCACCATGGGTTTCGGGTTCCCGGCGGCCATGGGTGTGCAACTGGCATTTCCCGATGCGATCTCGGTATGTATTACCGGTGAAGGCAGTATTCAGATGTGTATCCAGGAACTGGCAACCTGTCTGCAATACGGGCTGCCGGTGAAGATCGTGTGTCTGAACAATGAGTCCCTGGGCATGGTCAGGCAGTGGCAGGACATGCAATACGGTGGACGCTATTCAAGCAGTACCTATTCGGAGTCACTGCCAGATTTTGTCAAGCTGGTGGAAGCATACGGCCATGTGGGTGTGCGCATCGAAAAACTGTCTGAACTTGATCAGAAAATGGCAGAGGCATTTGCCCTGAAGGACCGACTGGTATTCATTGATGTGGCAGTTGACCCCTCGGAGCATGTGTATCCGATGGCGATCAAGGGCGGTTCAATGAAGGATATGTATCTGAGCAAAACGGAGCGAACATAAGATGAGGCACATTATTTCCATACTGTTGGAGAATGAACCTGGCGCTTTGTCTCGTGTAGTGGGTTTGTTTTCTCAGCGCAACTACAATATTGAATCGCTGACAGTGGCGCCGACCGAGGACCACACGCTGTCGCGGCTGACCATTACCACCATCGGCGATGACCGCAAGATTGAGCAGATCACCAAGCATCTGAACAAACTGATTGATGTGGTGAAGCTGGTGGATCTGACCGAAGGCGCGCACATCGAGCGTGAGCTGATGTTGCTGAAAGTGAAGGCGACAGGTGCTCAGCGAGCGGAGATCAAGCGTACCACGGATATTTTCCGGGGTCAGATTGTGGATGTCACCAGCACGGTTTACAGCATTCAGCTGACCGGCGCGTCGGACAAGCTTGACAGTTTTCTGGCGGCGATCGGCAATGCGGCGGTGCTGGAGGTTGCGCGGACCGGGGTGACGGGGATTTCGCGTGGGGAGAAAGTGCTGAGTCTCTGAAGCTTGCTTTACAGGTCTGGCAGTTAGTCAGTGGAGGCACGGGCTGAGGACAAGGTGGCAGTCGCGACCGACCGCTTCCTCCGCAAATCTGCCCGGCGCTGCGGAACTCGTCCTCAGGCGCTGCGCGCCTTGCGAACTCAGACAGTCCTCGCGCTGTTTCGGGCAGATTTGCGGAGGAAAAACGCGGCCTGATTGGTCGCTCGTTGCCACCTTGTCCTCAGCCCGCGCTATTCGACGCCAGTGATTTGCGTCAGGCATTTAAAGCTACGTACAAAAAAAGGGCCGGAGGCACTGTGAAAGTCAGTGGCTCCGGCCCTTTTTATTGAGTACTGCTAAAGTGCTTAGATGGCTTTTTTCATGGCGGTCATGTAGGAGCGCAGGCGACGGCCGACGATTTCGATCGGGTGGTTGCGCAGGCTTTGATTGACGGCGATCAGTTCTGCGTTGTCGACGTTGTTGTCCTTCACGCTCAGGCCTTTGCCGATGACATCGGTATCGACCTTCTGCATGAAGTCTTTCAGCAACGGCACACATTCGTGTGAGAACAGGTAGCAGCCGTATTCTGCCGTGTCGGAGATTACCTTGTTCATTTCGTAGAGTTTCTTGCGGCCGATCAGGTTGGCGATCAGCGGCGTTTCATGCAGTGACTCGTAGTAGGCAGACTCTTCGATGATGCCGGCGGCGGTCATGGTTTCGAAGGCCAGCTCTACGCCTGCTTTCAGCATGGCGACCATCAGGATGCCGTTGTCGTAGTATTCCTGTTCAGAGATGTCCATCGTGCCGGGCGTGGATTTCTCGAACGCGGTCTCGGCGGTCTGTTCGCGCCAGGTCAGCAGCTTCTTGTCGTCATTGGCCCAGTCTTCCATCATGTCGCGCGAGAATTCGCCGGCAATGATGTTGTCCATGTGCTTCTGAAACAGCGGCGCCATGATGGTCTTGAGTTCTTCTGCCAGTGAGTTGGCCACCAGTTTGGCGGGGTTGGACAGGCGGTCCATCATGTTGGTGATGCCGCCGTGTTTCAGCCCTTCCGAGACCACCTCCCAGCCGTGCTGGATCAGTTTGGAGGCGTAACCGGCATCCACACCTTTGTCGATCATGCGGTTGTAGCACAGGATGGAGCCTGCCTGCAGCATGCCGCAGAGAATGGTCTGCTCGCCCATCAGGTCGGATTTGACCTCGGCGATGAAGGAGGACTCCAGCACGCCTGCGCGATCACCACCGGTAGCCGACGCGTAAGCCTTGGCGATATCCAGGCCGTCACCATTGGGGTCGTTCTCGGCGTGCACGGCGATCAGCGTGGGTACCCCGAAGCCGCGTTTGTATTCTTCACGCACTTCCGTGCCCGGGCACTTCGGTGCCACCATGACCACGGTCAGGTCGTCACGAATCTGCATGCCTTCCTCGACAATGTTGAAGCCGTGCGAATAAGCCAGGCAAGCGCCTTTTTTCATCAGGGGCATGACCTGCTTTACCACGGCGGTATGCTGCTTGTCCGGTGTCAGGTTCAGCACCAGATCGGCCTGCGGAATCAGGTCTTCGTAGGTGCCGACATTAAAGCCGTTCTCGGATGCGTTTTTCCATGACTGACGCTTTTCGGAGATGGCTTCGGCGCGCAATGCGTAGCTGATATCCAGGCCGCTGTCGCGCATGTTCAGGCCCTGATTCAGACCCTGTGCCCCGCAGCCCACGATCACCACCTTTTTGCCCAGCAGCCGGTTCACACCATCAGCGAATTCGGCGCGGTCCATAAAGCGGCATTTGCCCAGTTGCTGCAATTGCAGGCGCAAGGGCAGGGTGTTGAAATAGTTCATGTTGATTTTCCTCTGGGCCGTGTGTCCGGCAGTTATAAAGTCGGGTTGGATGATAAAGGTTTGGCTCGGTTGCGTAAAATGATATATTTGCAATCAACTGTTTCGATTGCTGCAACAATTCTGCTGCCATCCTCTGCAATGGATGTTTAATATGGACCTCAAAGACCTCCGGCTGTTCCTGCATCTCAGTAAAACCCTGCATTTTGCCAGAAGCAGCAAAGAATTACATATCAGTCCGTCGGGGCTGACACGGGCCATTCAGCGTCTGGAACAGGAATTCGATGTCGCGCTGTTCGAGCGGGACAACCGGACGGTGCGTTTGACCTCGGCCGGTCTGCAGTTACGCGACTATGCGGTGCAGACGCTGGATCAGTTGCTGCAACTCAAGTCCGACCTGCAGCGACGCGGTGACGGCCTGCGAGGTACGCTGAGTCTGTTCTGTTCAGTGACCGCCAGTTACAGTTTTCTGCATGAGCTATTGCAGCAGTTTCGTGCGGTTTACCCGCAGGTGGAGTTGCAATTGCACACAGGTGATTCGGCATTGGCGCTGGAGCGGGTCATCGCCGGTCAGGATGATATTGCCATTGCTGCCATGCCTGATCGATTGCCGGAGTCATTGGCATTCCTGCCTTTGGGGGAATCGCCGCTGGTGTGCATCGGGCCAGTGCTGACCTGCCCGGTGCAACAACTGCTGGTGCAGGGCAGAGACAGCGGCGACTATGACTGGCAGTCGCTGCCGGTGATCATGCCGGAGACGGGCCTGGCGCGCTCGCGCGTGGAGCAGTGGTTTGCCCAGCGGGGCCAAAAGCCACGGATTTACGCGCAGGTCAGTGGTCATGAGGCCATGGTCAGCATGGTCAGCCTGGGTTGTGGTATTGCCGTGGTGCCCAGGGTGGTAGTGGACAAAAGCCCGGTCAGCGACCGGATCGAAATTTTGCCGGTGATGCAGGAGCTGCGTCCTTTCACTGTGGGCCTTTGCGCCCGGCGCCGCAAATTTGCCAATCCGCTGGTCAATGCCTTGTGGCAGGTCGCAGAGGCCGGGCAACGATAGCGTAAGGGTGAGCCCCGGCAGGCCTCGCAAGCGCCTGCCGACTGTGTATAATCAAGGCTTGCATTGGTCAGGGGTAGTGTATGGCGACGGATAACAATCCACACAGCGAAGACGCGCAGGAGCAGGACGACAGCTTTATTCCGATTGACGAACATGAAGAATTTGTTTCTCAGGATGGCAAAAAAATCAGTCGCAAAGGCATTTATCTGTTACCCAATCTGCTGACTTTGGGCGCCCTGTTTGCAGGTTTTTACGCCATCATCGCCGGCATGAATGGCAATTTTAATGCGGCCGGGTGGGCGATTCTGATTGCGGCAGTCCTTGATGGACTGGATGGGCGGGTGGCCCGACTGACCAATACCCAGAGCGCCTTTGGCGCGCAATTCGACAGTCTGGCCGATATGGTGTCCTTTGGTGTGGCGCCAGCGCTGATTGTATTCAGTTGGACCCTGTCATCCATCGGCAATGCCGGTTGGGCAGCGAGTTTCATTTTCATGTCATGCGCGGCACTGCGTCTGGCGCGCTTTAACGTGCAACTGGGCACCGTGGATAAACGATTTTTCATGGGACTGCAAAGTCCGGTGGCGGCAGGGCTGGTCACCTTTGTGGTGTGGGCTGCCTACAAATACGGTATTCAGCCAGGTATCTGGCTGTCGGGCGCCACCGCTGTACTGACGGCTTTTGTTGGCTTGCTGATGGTGTCCAATTATCGGTATTACAGCTTCAAGGAGATCCATTTTAAAGGCACTGTGCCGTACGTGGTGTTCCTGATGGCGGTCGTATTGCTGGTGGTCATTGCCCAGCGTCCGCATGAAGTATTGTTGTCAATGTGCGTTGTGTACGCAATGTCCGGTCCGGTTATATCACTGTACCGAAAGATCTCAGCGCGCAAGCGTAAAACCGAGAACGACCCGGCAGCGTAACAACTGCCAAATGATCGTGAAACGCCGGGCTCTGAGGCCCTGTATCCGATGCCCGCCTTAGGGCGTGAGAGGTGTAACTATGTTAATCAAGTCAGCCCCCGATATTCTGCCATCTGAAATCACGCCGGAGTCGGTTTATCGCAACCGACGGGAATTCATGGGTGACGCGCTCAAATTCGGTGCCGCGGCAGGTGGCCTGATAGCCATGCCAGGCGCTGCTTTTGGCGCTTCGGGCGATGGCTTGCGTGCCCGTGCACCTGCTGACATGGAGCGTTCGGCGCCGGCGGCCTGGTGGCAGGACAAATTTGCCAGCATTGAAGCTGCAGAGCGTGGTGGGCAATTCTGGACCGATGAAGACCTGACGCCCTATCGTGATGTGGTGACCTATAATAACTTTTACGAATTTGGCACAGACAAGTCAGACCCGTTTCAGAACGCTCAGAGTTTTGATGCCGACCCCTGGTCGATTGAGATCACCGGTGAAGTGGATAACCCCGGTTCGTATGATCTGGAAGACTTCATGAAGCCTCATCAGCTCGAAGAGCGGATTTACCGCCTGCGCTGCGTGGAACGCTGGTCAATGGTGATTCCCTGGATAGGGTTTCCCCTGGCAGAGCTGATCAGTCGGGTAGGCCCGACCTCAAAGGCCAAATACGTGGCGTTTGAAACCCTGCTGGACCCGGATCAGATGCCGGGTCAGCGGGGACGCTTCAGTGTGATTGAATGGCCCTACCGTGAAGGGTTGCGTATGGATGAAGCGATGAACCCTCTCAGTTTCCTGGCAGTGGGTTTGTATGGTAACTACATGCCGCCGCAAAACGGTGCACCGATCAGGCTGGTGATTCCCTGGAAATACGGGTTCAAGAGTATCAAGTCGATTGTGAGGATCCATTTTACCGAGACGGAACCGCCCACATCCTGGAACATGTTGCAGCCCCGCGAATACGGTTTCTACGCCAACGTAAACCCGGAAGTTCACCACCCGCGCTGGCGGCAGGATATGGAAACCCGTCTGCCGACCACGCTGTTCAGCTCCGGTCGCATTGAAACCCGACTGTTCAACGGGTATGCAGATCAGGTGGCGCATTTATATGAAGGCATGGACCTGGCGCGCTATTACTGAGTCAGGGTGTATTAAGTTAGCGGGCTGTTTCCGGGTGGTTGACTTTTGATAGCATTGTCACAGGTAAAGCTGCTGCGTAGCCCGCGGTTCTGGCAGGTGGCGCGCGCTGTCATTTTTGGGCTGGCGTTATTGCCCTTTGTGTTTTTGCTGCAAGGGGCGCTGCTCAATACGCTGGGGGCAGATCCGGCCCGGGAACTGGCGCTGGAAACAGGTCGCTGGGCCTTGCGCCTGCTGTTGATGAGTCTGGCGGTGACGCCATTGCGCGAACTGACAGGGCTCACCGGGCTGTTTCCGTTGCGGCGTACCCTCGGCCTGTTTGCGCTGTTTTATGCGGTGCTGCATTTCATCGTTTATATGGTGTTTTTGCTGGAGTTGCGCTGGACCGAGATAGGCAGCGACATTCTGGAGCGTCCCTACATTACTGTCGGGTTTACCGCATTATTGATTCTTGTCGCGATGGGCATCACCTCAACCAAGGCCATGATGCGACGCCTTGGGCCGCGCTGGAAGCAGTTGCACCAGCTGGTCTATCCGGCTGCTCTGCTGGCCTTGTTGCACTTGTTATGGATTCTGCGTACAGACCTTTTCGATGCCGTATTTTATGGTACACTTCTCCTCCTGCTTCTAGGATACCGATTGGTCGCCCGTCTTAAAAAACGGCGCGCCAGGGCCGCTCGTCGACAGTCAGTCTAGGCTGCGTCAGGGTCGGGTTGTCGGCATTGTGAGGCAGGTCCGCAGGGCAGTCAGCAATTTCTTAATGAAATTCAGACAAAACACTTGCAGGGAAAAATTACTGTGGCATAATGCGCGCCCTTGACGAGATAACGCTCTGGTCAGGGGAAGGCAGCAGCCTTGTTTTCAGATGGAATTGCCGGCGATGAGCTGGCGAA
>PASF01000014.1 GCA_002711845.1 Gammaproteobacteria bacterium
CCACCTGATCCCATCCCGAACTCAGAAGTGAAAGTACTCAGCGCCGATGGTAGTGTGGGGTCTCCCCATGTGAGAGTAGGACATTGTCAGGCATCTAAACGGGAAAATCCCCGGTCTCTTTTGAGGCCGGGGATTTTTTTTGCGCCACTGGAAAGCCTGCGAGCAGAAAAATGCTCCTGCGTGTTCTGCATTCCCGCCATCCTTGGCGGTCATGTCCGTCGGCCATAGTCACTCGGACTCTGACCGCCAGGGAAGGCGGGAATGACGGTTATGCAGGAGCAATTACCGTCCTGCCCCTCGCCCCTTCGGGGCAGCCTGCGGCTGTGCAAAACGTCAGTCCTGCCGTTTTGTCAGGCATTTAACTGGGAAAGTCCCCGGTCTCGAAAAAGGCCGGGGATTTTTTTTGCCTCAAATTTGTGCCATCGGTGTTAATGCCAGTGCACCAAAAAAATGCATATCAGTTACCCCTTCATGTTTTTGTTATTCTCTCTCTCATAGCAATAAAACATTACAAAACAATGCATTAAATGGGTAAGTCATGGATTGGCCAAACAGGCCCGAATTTTGCTCCATTACATCGCTGAGTGATTTAATACGTTAAATAACGTATTAAATTGACAAAAAGCACCTAAAAAGTGCTTTCAAAGAAGCGCATGTCCGTTATTGGTGCGTTTGGTCTGTGTGCCGGCGGTCACCCTGCCGGCTCGCTCGACCTGGACCCGGATTGTGCATCATAACAAGAAACAGACGTTTAGCCTGACAGGGGTAAATGATCTTTTGGGAGAATTGCGATGAAGCTGATTACAGCGATTATCAAACCTTTTAAAGCCGATGACGTACGCGAGGCGCTAAATGAGCATGGTGTCAATGGTATGACTCTGACTGAGGTCAAAGGCTTCGGCCGCCAAAAGGGCCATACCGAACTCTATCGTGGCGCAGAGTATGTTGTTGATTTCCTACCCAAAATCAAAATCGAAGTGGCTGTTTCCGATGAGCGTGTCGAGCAGGTTGTGGAGGCAATTTGCAACGCGGCGGGCACCGGCAAGATTGGTGACGGCAAAATCTTTGTGGTAGCGCTCGAGCAGGTGGTGCGCATTCGCACCGGTGAAACCGGCGATGCTGCCGTGTAAACACGGCCCCACCAATTATCGCTTCTGAATATGGGAAATAACAATTATGTTTAAACTAAAAACAATAAAACCACTGGCCTTTGTTGGGCTCGTCTTCAGTCTGTTTCCGGCGTTGGCCATTGCACAGGATGAGCTTAACGGCGCCAACACCGCCTGGATTTTAACAGCCACCGCGCTGGTGCTGTTTATGACGGTGCCCGGGTTGTCGTTATTCTATGCGGGCCTGGTGCGTAGCAAAAATGTTCTGTCGGTATTGATGCAATGCTTCTCGATTGCCGCGGTGATATCCATTCTCTGGCTGCTGTATGGCTACAGTATTGCCTTTGGTCCGGCAGAAGGTGGCTGGTGGGGCGGTTTAAGCAAAGCGTTTTTTGCCGGTATTACCGTGGATTCGCTCTGGGGTGATATCCCTGAGCCTTTGTTCGCAGCATTCCAGATGACCTTTGCGATTATTACGCCAGCCCTCATAGTTGGGGCGTTTGCGGAGCGCATGAAATTCTCATCGCTGATGCTGTTCGTGATTCTCTGGTCAACGCTGGTTTACTTTCCGGTCTGCCACTGGGTGTGGAACAGTAACGGCTGGTTGTTCCAGATGGGGCTGATTGATTTTGCCGGTGGTACCGTGGTGCACGTGACTGCAGGCGTTGCTGCCGTTGTCATGGCCGTTATGCTGGGTCAGCGCCGTGATTTCCTGACTACAGCCATGATTCCCCACAACCTCACCATGACCATTACCGGTGCAGGCATGCTCTGGGTGGGCTGGTACGGCTTTAATGCCGGGAGCGCCCTGGCCGCCAACGGTAATGCGGGTATGGCGTTGCTGGCGACGCACATGTCGGCAGCGGCAGGCGCCCTGACCTGGATGTGCATTGAATGGATCCGGCACGGCAAACCCAGTGGCCTGGGCGCTGTCACGGGTCTGATTGCCGGTCTTGCAACCATCACCCCGGCGGCCGGCTCTGTAGGCCCGGCCGGCGGCATGGTCATCGGCATCATGGGTGGCGTGCTGTGTTTCTATGCCACCAATTTCCTCAAGCACAAACTGCGCATTGATGATTCTCTCGACGTGTTCCCGGTCCATGGTGTCGGCGGTATGCTGGGCACGTTGCTGGCGGCCGTGTTTGTCTCACAGGAACTGGGTGTGTTCAGTGGCAATGGCTACGCGGAAGGCATGGCGCTGGGCTCGCAGATGGGCGTTCAGGTTGTCGGTATCCTGGCGACCGCGACCTACACAGCGGTGGTGACAATCATTTTGATGAAAGTGGTTGGTGTTGTCACATCCGGTAATCGCGTCACCAAAGAACAGGAGCAGACCGGTCTGGACATCAGTGATCATGACGAGAAGGGTTATTCAATGTAATGCCTGCCAATAGCACGATCGCCGGATTGTCCTGCGACCGTGCTGTCGGAGTGATGCCAGCCTCCGGATAGCCGGTCAGGGCAGGGGGCTGACGCCGATCAGGGCAGTATGCAGGAACATGGCAAATACGGCCCAGGCGACGACGCCGGTCACCCCGGTGATGATATCGCCTTTGAGGGTGCCGCTGCGGGTAACGCCATTGTGTCGGTCCCGGCGCCGCAGCACGGCGAAACCCACAATCGCCCAGATCAAAAAGCTGCCAAACAGCAGCACGTCAGCCAGGGTGCCATTGGCCAGCAAATGCGCAAGCGCCCAGATCTTGACGGCGGCAAGCATGGGGTGGCCAAGCCTGGCCTTGATCCGGTTTTGCGGTACATAGGTCGCTGCCAGCAGGATAAATGCAATCAGGGTGAGTGGCATGGCCAGATGGCGGGCCCAGACCGGCGCTGCCCACAGAAACACCGGATCCGTGCGTGCAGCGCCGTATCCGATGACGATCAGGATGAAACCGACAATGGAAACCGCCGAATACAGCACCTTCCAGGTACCCGCGCCCCGTTTTTCGATCATGCTCTGACGCCAGTCGTTAGCCAATATGCCGGTAAAATGCATGCCCAGAAATAACAGTAATCCTGCAATCAGCAGTGCCATAGCGTGTTTTTCCATTTATCCAGTGAATGTATCAGGCAGGATACTCAAGTCATGTGGGCAGTAGCAAGCGGCGTATGTGTTTTCGACGGATATCACAGGAACCATATGCCGTTAGCACTAGACGGGGATATTTAGTATGATGCTGCTTCTTGAGAGAGATGGATAGAATGCATGTCTGAACTGATTACCGCTGGTTTGAATCTTGCCCTTTATGGCATGGGCTTCGTCTTTACCTTCCTGATATTACTGGTTATTTTGACCACTTTCATGTCGGCCATGGTGCAGCGCTACGCACCTGGGCCGTTGCCTGCTGTGCCACGGCGCAGTGCTGGCAGGAAATCGGCGCAAAGACCGACTTCTGCCAACACAGATCAGGCAAAACTGGTTGCCGTCATCAGCGCAGCCATCCGTCAGCACCGTTCCGGGGCTGATGACTGACACACTGCGCCCGCCCGGAATTTGCGGGGTGCTTTTTAGGGGAATCATATTGCGCCTGGCCTTGTGCTGCGCAATGAAATAACAAGAAGGGCTAGTGTCCATGAGCGAAATTAAGAAGCCGTTAGGCATCACTGACGTCATTCTGCGCGACGCGCACCAATCATTGCTGGCAACACGGTTTCGGCTGGACGATATGCTGCCTATCGCCGATAAGCTCGACAAAGTCGGTTTCTGGTCTGTCGAGTCCTGGGGTGGCGCAACCTTTGATGCCTGCATCCGCTATCTGGGCGAAGACCCCTGGGAGCGCATACGCAAGCTGAAAGAAGCGATGCCCAACACACCGCAGCAGATGCTGTTCCGTGGACAGAATATACTGGGTTATCGCCATTACGCGGACGACATTGTAGACCGGTTTGTCGAGCGCGCGGCGGTGAACGGCGTTGATGTGTTCCGTGTGTTTGACGCGATGAATGATACGCGCAACCTCAAACAAGCCATCAAGGCGGTCAAAAAACAGGAACGCCACGCACAGGGCACCATGGCTTACACCCTCAGTCCGGTGCACACCATTGATTCCTGGCTGAGCATGGCCCGCGAGATTGAAGACATGGGCGCGGATTCTCTTTGCATCAAGGACATGGCGGGTCTGTTGACCCCCTACACCGCTTACGAGCTCATCACCGGCCTGAAGAACACCATTGCCATCCCGGTTCACATGCAATGTCACGCGACCACCGGCCTGTCGACTGCGACGTATATCAAGGCTGTGGAAGCGGGCATCGACAATCTCGACACGGCGATTTCTTCCATGAGCCTGACTTACGGTCATACCCCGACCGAAACCATGGTGGCCATGCTCGATGGCACGGAGCGTGCAACCGGCCTGGACATTGAGTTGCTCGAAGAAATTGCCTCGTACTTCCGTGAAATACGTAAAAAGTATGCACGCTTTGAAGGTGCTCTGAAAGGTATCGACTCGCGCATCCTGGTGGCTCAGGTCCCGGGTGGCATGTTGACCAATCTCGAAAACCAGCTGCGCGAACAAAAAGCCACTGACCGGCTGGATGAGGTGTTGGAAGAGATCCCCAGAGTTCGCAAGGATCTCGGTTATATCCCATTGGTGACACCCACATCACAGATCGTGGGTACCCAGGCGGTGCTCAATGTGCTGGGTGGTGAACGTTACAAAAACATCACCAAGGAAACCGAAGGCGTGCTGAAGGGCGAGTATGGCGCCACGCCTGCGCCGGTGAATGAAGACCTGCGACACCGGGTTCTGGCGGGCAAGGAACCCATCACGTGCCGGCCTGCGGATTTGTTGACGCCGGAGTTCGACCGACTCAAGGAAGAGCTGGCCGGCATCGCCAGTGACAAGGGTTTCAAGCTGGAGAATGAGATTGATGACACCCTGACCTACGCCCTGTTTCCGCAGCCGGCGTTAAAATTCTTCCAGAACCGTGATAATCCGGCAGCCTTCGAACCTGCACCCGAGGTCGAGTCCGGTACAGCTGCCGCACCGGCGCCTGCCCGGCCAGGCAAGGCTGCGCAGGATGGTGTCTACACGGTAGAGGTTGATGGCAAACCTTATGTCGTCAAGGTCAGCGCGGGCGGCGACGTAACGGACATGAAAGAGACAGCTGGCACCAGCCAAAGCAGCCCGCCACCTGCAGCTGCTGGCGGCGACGGACACGCCATCAAGGCGCCCTTGTCCGGCAGTGTTTACCGCATTGAGGCCACTGAAGGCTCGGAAGTCGCCGACGGTGATGTGTTGCTGGTTCTCGAGGCCATGAAAATGGAGACCGAGATACGCAGTAATCGTGCGGGCATCGTGCGCACGGTCCATGTGGATGAAGGTGAGAGTGTCAACGCAGGCGATGCCCTGGTTACTCTGGAGTAAAACAACATGGATCAGTTGATGGAACTCTGGCACGCCACCGGCGTGTATCAAATCGAACCCAAACAGCTTGTCATGATTCTGGTCAGCCTTGGCCTGATTTATCTGGCGATCGCAAAGAAGTTTGAACCCTTGCTGCTGTTGCCCATCGGTTTTGGTGGCATGCTGGCCAATATCCCGGGCGTCGATATTGCCGTGGGGCAGGGCGTACTCGCCCAATTTTATACAATCGGGCTGGAGACGGGCATTTTTCCGCTGCTGATCTTCCTGGGTGTTGGCGCCATGACCGATTTTGGCCCGTTGCTAGCCAACCCCAAAACGCTGTTACTGGGTGCTGCGGCCCAGTTCGGCATATTTGCGACAGTGCTTGGTGCACTGTTCTTTACCGACCTGGGCTGGTTTGATTTCAGTCTGCAACAGGCGGCCGCCATTGGCATCATCGGGGGGGCGGACGGACCGACAGCGATCTATGTTGCCGGTATTCTGGCGCCGGAGCTGCTGGGTGCCATCGCCGTGTCAGCGTACTCCTATATGGCGCTGGTGCCACTGATTCAGCCGCCCATCATGCGGGCATTGACGACGGAGAAAGAGCGCCGCATTGAGATGTCTCAGCTCCGTGTCGTTTCGCAACGTGAGAAAATAATGTTTCCGCTGGTATTGCTGATACTGGTAGCGCTGGTCATTCCCAGTGCAGCACCCCTGTTGGGGATGTTCTGCTTTGGTAACCTGATGAAGGAATGTGGTGTGGTCGACCGACTGACCAAGACTGCCCAAAATGCGCTGATTAACATTGTGACCATTTTGCTGGGCCTGGCGGTCGGGTCAAAACTGATTGCCGATCAGTTTCTGGTACCCAGCACCCTGGGTGTGTTGGCCCTGGGTATTGTGGCGTTCTCCATTGGCACCGCAGCCGGCGTGTTGATGGCCAAGCTGATGAATGTTCTGTCGTCCAGCAAGATCAATCCGCTGATCGGCGCCGCGGGTGTGTCCGCGGTTCCCATGGCGGCACGTGTTGCCAACCGCCTGGGCACCGAAGCCAACCCACACAACTTCCTGCTGATGCACGCGATGGGGCCCAATGTGGCGGGCGTCATCGGTTCAGCCGTCGCCGCCGGTGTGTTGATACAACTGGTTGGCTGATCGCCTGAAGCAACCTGCGCAAGGTCGATGCTTGCGCAGGTTTACCCGCTCATGTCACACTGCAGTCATGTTAAAAGTTTAGTGTCAACTTTGTTGCAACAAACATAACAGAGCCGCTATTTGTGTCATTAAGCCCAATATTCTATGTCCTCGATACCAACGTTCTGATCCACGATCCTTCTGCTATCTGGAATTTCGACGAGCATCAGGTTGTCATTCCCATGACAGTGCTGGAAGAGCTCGATAAGCTGAAAAGCGGACGCGGCGCCGTTGCTGCCGATTGCCGGCAGGCCATTCGTGAAATCGACCGCATTCTTGGTAAGGCAACGCCGGTCGATGTGGAGCAGGGTGTCCCGATCGATCGTGGCAAACAGCTGCCAAGCCTGGGCACGCTGTCCGTACTGATGACAGAGACGCCGCAGATTCACCGCATCCTGCCCGAACACCTCAACGACAACAAGATCCTCAATGCGGTGGCACTGCTCAAACAGCAGCATCCGGACCATCATGTGGCGCTGGTGACCAAAGATATCAATATGCGCCTGAAAGCCCGGGCCTGTGGCATTGATGCAGAAGATTATCAGACCGATCAGCTGCTGAGCGATATCGCCCAGCTAAATAAAGGCTATATCGACTTTGGTGACAGTTTCTGGGATCGCATCACGGCTGTTGAGACAGAGCAGACCCACAGTGGCGAGACGTTTCACCAGATACCCCGAAGCGCGATATCGCAGGAAGTCTACCCGAACCAGTTTTTCTTTGACGCAGCAGGTTTCCTGGGCCGGGTATCCCGCTTGACCGATACGCACATCATCCTGCGTCATCTCGACCGCGATCGGTTGATGCAACGCGAAACCTGGGGGCTGCAACCACGTGACATCTTCCAGGCCATGTCCATGGATCTGTTGCTGGACCCGGACGTGCATCTGGTTAATCTGACGGGCTCTGCCGGGTCAGGTAAAACAATTCTGGCGCTGGCCGCGGCCATTGAGATGACGCTGGACACCAAGCTTTTCCGTCGTATTATTGCCACCCGCAGCACGCAGGGGCTGGATGAGGATATCGGCTTTCTGCCGGGGACCGAGGCTGAAAAAATGGAACCCTGGCTGGGCGCAATAACGGATAACCTGGAAGCGCTGCACTGGGACGACGAGAATGCTGCCGGCAGCATTGATTATGTGCTGGCGAAGGTGCCCTTGCAGTTCAAGTCATTGAACTACATCCGCGGGCGCAGTTTCCAGCACAGTCTGATCCTGATTGATGAATCACAGAACCTGACGCCACATCAGATCAAGACCATTGTGACTCGCGCCGGCACCGGCTCCAAGGTTGTCTGTCTGGGTAACCTGGCGCAGATCGACACACCCTATCTCAGCCCGACCAGTTCCGGGCTGACCTATCTGACGGAGCGGTTCAAGAATTTTGCTCTGGGCGGCAACCTGCAGCTACAGGGTGTGCCTCGCTCCGAACTCGCAGCCTACGCCGAGGAGCACCTCTGATCAGTCAGTCTGCGTCGACCAGTTGATTCATGGTGTGTGACGGATTGTCGGGACAGGGGCTGCCTATCTGGTGGGCTGGCACACCCACCACAGTGGTATGGGCAGGCACATCCCTAAGCACCACACTGCCTGCGCCGACTTTGGCACTGCGACCCACTTCAATATTGCCCAGCACTTTGGCGCCGGCAGAGATCAGCACCCCGGAGCGTATCTTCGGGTGTCTGTCACCCTGTTCATTGCCGGTTCCGCCCAGTGTCACAGATTGCATGATGGAGACATCGTCTTCAATGACCGTGGTTTCGCCAATCACAATGCCGGTAGCATGATCAAACATGATGCCCTTGCCCATCGTGCATGCCGGGTGAATATCAACCCCGAACACTTCCGAATTGCGACTTTGCAGGTACAGGGCCAGGTCGCGTCGGCCTTTGTTCCACAGAAAGTGGGCGACACGATGTACCTGAATGGATTGGTAACCTTTCAGGTACAGTATGACCGGCAGAAAGGCGCTGGTGGCAGCATCGCGGTCGTGTACCGCCTGAATGTCGCAAGCGGCATAGTCGACTATGCCCGGAGACTCCCTGAACGCCGCATCTATCAATTCACGAATGGCAACCGCGGACATCACGTAATTGGCCAATTTGTGTGCCAACAGGTAGCTGAGCGCTGAACTCAGGCTTTTGTGATTCAATACACAGGCATACACATAACTCGCCATCAGAGGTTCCCGGGCAATCAGCTCTCGGGCTTCCTGCTGGAGTTGTTCCCAAATATTATCCGGCATGGTGTCTCTCCGTTACGTCTGGTGAGGCCGACAGGTGAAACCGGCCAGCACTGCTGGATTGGCGAAAGCCGGATTATAGCTCAGGATGAGTTCTATGACACCGTGGCATCGGTGGTGGCAGTCGCAGACTGGATGTGGTGAAGCGTCAGTACGCTGGCGCTTTCGGCATCCGCTGCGATCAGTGCCTTGCGCATGATGGTGTTGGCAATTCTGGGGTTGCCGCCGCTGGCTCGCCACACCGTGTCAATGAGGTGGTCGTTGAGCAGCATCGCCGGGTCGCCACCAGCCTGCCTGAGCCGTGCATTCAGGTAGTCGTGAATCTGCCGGCGGTCGAATGGCCGGATTTCGTAATTGGCAGTGCGCAGATCCGCCAGGGGTTGCAAGCTCTGGCTGCGCAGGCGCAGTTCGAGCTCCGGCTGTGCGAACAGCACTGCCTGTGCTCCCTGCACGCCTTTCACGTTGCCCTGGCTGCCGGTTGTCAGCCATTTTGTCAATTGCTGCAGGAATGCGTCAGGCAATGCCTGTGCCTCGTCAAGCAGCAGGACGGTCCTGCGCGAGTCTGTCGGTGCCACAAACAGCTCATCAGTGACATTAGCGTCAAAGTCCTGGTGCGGATAGGGCAGGTACAAAGGCCGATAACGGGTTTTGTGAGACTTCAGGCTGTTCAGTAACTTGCGGCAAAGTACCGTTTTCCCCAGGCCCGGCTCAGCGATGACCGTTTGCAGAGGGGAGCCTTGGGTAATGTCAGCAAGCAGGGCACTAAAGATCTGCTGGCAGCCATGTCCGCCCCAGAACAATCGCTGATCAGGCGTGTCACCAAACGGTGCCAACTTGAAGGTGAGTGAGTCGTGTTTCATGAGCTGCCTGGAACCGGACACATTGCCCTCAGGCTAATGCAGCCGCGCATGAATTTCAAGCGCTGAACATGTCGCCAGGGGCTAATGTTTCAGTAGAAACTGCCGTTAGCTATAACACAATAAGAGAATGTCTGTGCTGGCCGCAGGCAAACACCATCCAACGCAGGAACCCGACATGTTCAGCAAATTTACCATCCGTACCCGTATCGGGCTTATTGTCTTCATCAGTGTCATCGCCATTATCGGGCTGAGTGTGACGCTGCTTATGCAGGCACGCGATCGCTTCATGGATCAGTTGCGCGAAGGCAGTGTCAACCAGGTACAAATGATTCGGGAAGCATTGAGTGGTCTCAATGAGCAGGTTCGCACGGGCACCATGACCGAGACAGAGGCCAAGCGTCTGGGCCGGTTCATGATCAACAACACCATGGTCGATGAGCGCAACTACCTGCTGCTGTATCACCGTCTCGGCCAGATACTCGCGCATCCTCTGCGCAATGTAGACAGTGCGCTGGATACCGACGCGCAGGTCAGACAGGCCATGGCCGATGCCAGCACCACCCCCGAAGAGCGTATGCGGGATCTGGGTTACAGCGACCCCACACCCACCATGACACAGATTATCGAGCGTTACGCTGGCAGTGACTACACGGGTTTCGCCGAATATCTCTACTTTCCCGAACCTCTGTTCGGGCATCGGTTCCTGACTTATACCGACGATCCGCTGGCGCACCCCGAGGCGGAAGTGAAGACCGTCTATGCGGAGTTGTTTGAGCCGTGGGGCTGGGTCATCATTCACGGTCTCTACGAAGATGATGTTCGTGCTGAATTTAACGCCTGGGCGATGAGTTCTGCAGCGATCATTTTTGTCATTCTGCTGGCACTGGTGGCCATCGCCTACTTCCTGTCCGCGTCGATCACTCAGCCTCTGAGCAAGGCCCAGGCCTACATGCAGGATATCGCGCAGGGCTCGGGCGATCTGAGTCGGCGACTGTCCGACGACGGCAGCGATGAGCTCTCGCTGCTGGGAGGAAGTTTCAATACGTTTGTCGGCAAACTGGCGGATATCATCCGGCAGGTCCTGTCGACCAACGCCGAAGTGACCGGAAAGTCAGCGCAATTCTCCGAGATGATCCAGCGTACTGCGGGCCGGTCGGCGTCGCAGCTGGAAGAGACCGAATTGCTGGCCTCCTCCACAACGGAGTTGTCATCCTCACTGGCTGATGTGGCCGAAGGTGCGCAGACCAGTGTCACGGCTGCCAGCGAAGCCAATGGCGCTACCCAGAAAGCCACCGCAGCAGTATCCAGTACCCGTTCGTCAGTGGAAAAACTCTCAGGCTCCCTGACGTCGATTCAACAGAAAGTGCACGATATGCGCGATCACAACGAAAAGGTACATTCCGTGCTGGAGGTCATCGAAGGCATTGCGGAACAAACCAACCTGTTGGCGTTGAACGCCGCCATCGAAGCGGCAAGGGCCGGAGAGCAGGGGCGTGGTTTTGCCGTCGTGGCCGACGAAGTGCGCAGCCTGGCACAAAAAACGCAAGCGTCAACCCTCGAGATCAACACCATCATCCAAAATCTGCAGGATAATACCATGCAGATTGTCACGGCGATGGATCAGGGCGTCAATCTGTCGAAGGAATGTGTGGGATCGGCCAATTCTGCCAACGAGTTGCTGGACTCAGTGCTGGCGTCCGTGTCGCTGATTTCCGAGCGCAGCCGTGATATCGCCAGCGCAGTGAAGCAGCAGTCAGAAGTCACCGATGGCATAGCCAAGAGCAGCGTCAAAATTGCTGCGGACGGGCGACTCAATACCGAAGACTACCTCAAGTGCAAACAGTACCATGAAGAAATTGACAGGCTGCTAAGCGCGCTGGATGGCCTGGTGAACCAGTTCAAACTGGGGAATGCGGGGCGCTAAGACCCCGCAGCCATCAGGGGTTGGCGATGGTGATCTGACGCGTGGCGCCACGCTGACGTTCACCAGCACCGCTGACCACTTCCAGCGTAAGTTGATAACGGCCATTGGCGAACGCCCGGGTATCCAGTGTCAGCTCGAATCCCAGTAGCGGAGCTCCGGGGTCGTCATGTGCCTGCCGCACTTCCACGACGTCGGGGCGTGCGACCGTGCGCCGCACATCGCCGACCCTCTCCCCATTGAGCAGCACGCGGATTCGGCTCACCCCAAGGCCCTGATTGGTTGCCCAGCCGCCAACGACATAGTCACCGCTGATGGTTTCCCCCGCGGCGGGCCGGTCCAGCCAAAGGTGGCTGGGGCGGGGACAGTTTGTGGCCATGCCAGTGGCCGAGTCCCGGATGCCGGTACCCAGATAGAAACTGAATATTTTGTCCCCTTGATACAGGAACAGCTGATCCAGTAAAGTCAGGTCAGAAAACAGCCTGCAGGCACGATCCATGACCGCGAGCTTTTCATTGATGTTGAGGGTGCTGTCCTCGGTCACAAAGAGGGCGTCTTCACCGGCCAATTGGCGCAACCCTGCCTCGTCCTTCTCCCATATGACGTATTGCGCATACCGCCCGTCCCGAACAGTTTTGTCCTGATCTATGGTGAAGGGGCGTGCCTGCGGCAGGGCAAAACCAATCTGCGCACTGGTGTAGTAATTATCGGTCACGATCAGCCCGTCGGCGGGCAGGCCATGCTGCGCCTGCAACGACAGGATGTGATCAGTCAATGGCTGCCAGCCGGCCATCTTGTTGGACAGCACACCGGTGCCCAGAACCGCCTGCAATTGCTGATTGAAACCCTGGGAACCGATGCCAACAAACAGTAACAGCGTGCCGACAAAGCCGGTGACCGGAATTGCTCTGACCACAAACCGGCTCAGACTGGCAGCATAGCGTGCGCTCAGCCAGGCGCGCAGTGATGACATGGCTTCAGGCGCATAGACCAGCAGCGGTATGTACCCTGACAGAGGCCAATGCAGTGTGGTGCGGGTCGTGTCGCTCCAGGGCGCGAGAATCAGATAAACACCGAGATTGGTGGCGGCAAAGGCGGCAATCAGTCCCGCCCGCGTATCTCCCTGGCGGGCCTTTTTCAGCAACATCCACAACGTCAGCCACAACAGCGCATACAGCAACGGCGTCACGAGGGTGCCCTGAATGACGGGATGAAGAACCCCCTCCAGCTGGAACTGCCACGGATGCCTGCTGAGCAGATGATAGTCCAGTCCACTCAGATCGTGGACCAGGTTAAAGCTGAGCGCCGGATACAGACCCGCCATCGCGATCAAGCCTGCCAGCCAGAGTTTCGCCTGGCGCCAGTAGTGCCAATGACTGCGGCTGGCCAACATGAACACCAGCGCGGCGAGCACATACAGGGAGAACCGGTAATGAGTACTGAGGCCCAGCGCTGCTGCGGTGCCAGCCAGCAGCCACCAGCGCCAGTGGCCGCAGCGTGTGGCGCGCTCCAGGCAACCGATAAACAGCAATCCCCAGAAAATCAGGGGTACATCCGGGACGGCGAGCAAACCCAGAAATGCTGCCATGGGCAGGCAGAACGTCAGGATTGCCGACAGCAGTGCCTGCCGGTGGCCGCACAGGGGGCTTGCTAACCAGTAGACCAGTGCCGGGATGCTGCATCCCATTGCCAGAAATATGGATCGCACCGCGATAGCATGGTGACCGAACAGTTCTGCACCCAGCCCCGCCAGCAAGGCCGCCATGAAAGGCAGGTCGCTATAGGCCCATGCCGGGAACTGCGAAGCCTGCCAATAAAAAATCTCATCACTGTACAGTTCAAGGCGCCCGGCAAGAAATATCTTAACGGTGAGTGCCAGCAGTGCCAATCCGGTCAAAACGATACCGGGCCTGGACCAAACACTGGAGTTGTTTCGGATCATGGATTTGCTCAATACACAGTTATTTGTTGATCGGCATTATAAGAATGGCGGTCAGGAAGTAAAACGAAAACGCCCGCACAAAGGGTGGAGATAGGGCGCTTATCCGTGTTCTAATCCATGCATTCGAGTTTTTGTGAAGAACGCATGTACGCCTGTATTGATCTAGGTTCCAACAGCTTTCACCTCTTGATTGCCCGATGGCATGAGGGCAGCTACGATATCGTCGAACGCTTCAGTGACAAGGTACAGCTGGGTGAAGGCCTGGTCGAGGGTGGCAATATTACCCAGCAGGCCTTTGATCGCGGATTGACGTGTCTCGATACCTTTCGTCAGGCGCTGGCGCGCTACCCCATAGAAAAGTGCTGGGCCGTGGGTACAAATGCCTTGAGAACGGCAGGCAATGCCGAGCTGTTTTTGCGCAAAGCCAGGGAGAAAGGGTTTGTTATTGATGTGGTCCCGGGCCTGGAAGAAGCCGCGTTGGTCTATGCGGGCGTCATCTCGGCATTGCCGGCCGATGATACGTCCCGGCTGGTCATTGATATCGGTGGCGGCAGTACCGAACTGGTGGTGGGTGCCGGCCCGAGGCAGCTGCAGTCTCACAGTATGGCCATTGGTTGCATCCGTTGGCGCGACACCTGGTTCAGAAACCCTCCGCAGACAGCGTCGGCGTTATCCCAGCGTCTGGACGATGCCGCCCAGGCGTCTGCCGAAGTCTTTGCCGGGGTGGCGGATGAATTGGCAGCGACGCCCTGGCGCGAGGTTTACGCATCCTCTGGCACCGCCAAGATGCTCAGTGCCGTGTGTGCCCACAAAAGCCAGCTGACACGGTCGGCTTCGCCAGGCGTGACGCTGGCGACCCTGCAGGCTCTGAAAGCTGATGTCATGCGAACGGTGCTGGAGCCTGGTTTCGCGCTGCCCGGGCTGAAAAATGGACGGCGGGAACTGATACTGCCCGGCTGGGCGGTCCTGCACGGTTTCATGACAGCATGTCAGGTGACGGACCTGTATTTCAGTCCGTCGGCACTGCGTGAGGGTATGCTGCACTATCTGGCAAAGGCATCGGCTACAGGCGAGTCGCCGTTGCATGTGTTGCGAGCGCGCTGAGTAGCAGTGCCTGCACACCGTCAGCCGGATCATCCGGGCCCGCTTCCAGCTTCTGATAGGTGCCGTCTGCCAGCAGCTCCCAGCTCTGTCGACGGTCTGCCAGATACATTTCCAGCTCGTCCAGAATCCGCATTGCGCCCTTCTTTTTAAGAATCGGGAACGCGATTTCTATACGCTGCTGCAGGTTTCTTTCCATCCAGTCAGCGCTTGAGCAGTACATGGCGGTGGTGCTGTTGGCAAAATAGTAAACACGGGAATGCTCCAGGAAGCGGCCGATGATCGACACGACCCGGATGTTGTCCGACACGCCTGGCACGCCCGGCTTGAGACAGCAGATCCCGCGCACTATCAGTTCAATTTTGACACCAGACTGGGACGCGCAGTAGAGCTCACGAATGATGGTGGGATCTGTCAGGGAGTTTATCTTGGCGATGATCCTCGCCGGCCTGCCTGCCAGTGCTGCCTGTTTTTCCTGCTGGATGAGCTGGACCAGGCCTTTCATCAGACGAAATGGTGCGTGCAGTATGACTTCGGGTGATATCTTTTTGCCCATGCCGGTAATTTGCTGAAACACCTTGTGTATGTCCGAACACACGACGTCATCGCAGGTCATCAGGCTATAGTCGGTATAGAGCAACGAATTCTTGCGGTGATAATTGCCGGTGCCCATGTGTGCATAGCGTTTCAGCCGACCATTTTCCCGACGTACAATCAGCAGCATCTTGGCGTGCGTTTTATAGCCCATGACGCCGTATACCACAACGGCGCCGGCTTCCTGCAGAATGCTGGCGAACTGAATGTTCTCCTCTTCATCAAAACGTGCCCGCAACTCGATGACAACCGTCACTTCCTTGCCGTTGCGGGCGGCTTCTGCGAGCGCCTCCACCAGTTCTGATGACTCGTTGGTCCGGTAGAGTGTCTGCTTGATGGAAATGACGCCCGGGTCTTTCGCTGCCTGCCGCGCCCAGTCAATAATCGGTATGAAAGACTGATAGGGGTGCAGCAGCAGCTGGTCCTCCCGGTTCACGGCGGTAAAGATGCAATTGCCTTCCTCCAGCGCAGGAGGTGTCCCCGGCGAGAACGGTGGAAAGCGCAATTCCGGCCGGTTCACCATGGCCGTCAAGGCCATCAGTCGCTGCAGATTGACCGGGCCATCGAGGCGAAACAGTTCTTCTTCCGTCAAATTGAAACGTTCCAGCAAAAAGTCGGTCAGCTCCGGAGGACACCCGGCGCCCACTTCCAGCTTGGCGGCTGCGCCGAAACGCCGCAGGTGCAGTTCGCCCTGCAGGGCGCTGGCAACGTCTTCAACTTCGACGTTACTCATCTCCAGATCGGAATTGCGGGTTACCCGGAACTGATGACATTCCTTGACTCGCATGCCAGGGAAAAACTCCTCGACATGGGCGTGAATGACCGATGACAGGAAAATGAAATTGTCGCCTTCCGGTATGATGTGTGTGGGGACCTTGATCAGCCGTGGCAAGGCTCTGGGTGCCGGCACGATGGCGAGCCCGCTGTCCCGGCCAAATGCGTCCTTGCCTTCCAGTGACAGAATGAAATTCAGGCTTTTATTGACCAGCCGCGGAAACGGGTGTGCCGGGTCCAGCCCCAGCGGGCTGATGACCGGCAGGACTTCATTGCGGAAATAATCCTGTGTCCAGGCAACCAGGTTGTCGTCCCATTCATGGCGATACAGAAAGCGGATGTCCTGTTCGGCCATCGCCGGTAACAGCTCTTCATTAAGTATGCGGTACTGTTCCTGCAGGGCCAGTCTAACTTGTTGGTGAAGCTCGCTCAGTACTTCCTGCGGGTACTGGCCGTCGGCGCCCGGGCGCTGGCGGCCAAACCCCAGCTGCTTCTTCAGACCGGATACCCGTATCTCGTAAAATTCGTCCAGGTTGGAGCTGAAAATGAGCAGGAACATCAATCGTTCCAGCAATGGGTGTTGCTGATTTTTTGCCTGTTCAAGCACGCGCAGATTGAACTGCATATAACTCAGTTCACGGTTCAGGTAGTACTGGCTGTCACCCAGGTCAATGTCTGCAGCCACAGCCGGGCAGCCTGACGACTCAGCGTCGGGGGTTGCGTCTGTAAGTGTGGCCGTGGATGGTTTGCTGCTGCTCATTGCTCTTACTCTGACGAACGCGATCCGGTATTCTATCCCAGCTTGTTGCGGATTACATGGCTTTCAATGTGACAGTTTTTTGAAGTCATGGGTGGCAGGTCTGTTGCCAGGCTGGATTGTCATCTCTCTGTCATATATTATCGGTATCGTAGCTCTGCCAAAGAGTAAGCTCCGCAACAAGCCCGCAAGGAATCCTTTGATATGAAAACAGATGCAGGTGTTCACGGCCACCATATTTCGCAACAGTTCAATCAGGAACTGGAAGAGATTAAAAGCAGTATGCTGGAAATGGGTGGTCTGGTCGAACATCAACTCGGCGATGCGTTGGCGGCACTGATCTCTGCTGACAGTGAGCTGGGTCGCACGGTGCGCGCCAATGACGATGCCGTCAATGATATGGAACTCAATATTGATGAGGCATGCAACCGCATTCTCGCCCGTCGGCAACCGGCGGCCAGCGACCTGCGTCTGGTGCTGGGTATCATCAAGGCGACCAACGACCTTGAGCGTATCGGCGACGAAGCGGCAAAAATTGCCCGTCTGGCCATTGAGCTTGCTGAACAGGGCGACTCATCAAAAGGGTATGTGGAGATTCGTCACATCGGCGAGCGTGTTCGCCACATGGTTAACATGGCGCTGGATGCGTTTGCCCGCTACGATGCCGAGGCAGCCATCGCTGTCGCCCGGGAAGACGTCAGCGTGGACCTGGAGTATGGCACTGCCATGCGCGAAATGATCACCTTCATGATTGAAGACCCGCGCAGTATCACCCGCGTGCTGAATGTGATCTGGGCGCTGCGTTCGCTGGAGCGTGTGGGGGATCATGCCAAGAATATAGCCGAGCATGTGGTATACATGGTCATGGGCGCTGATGTGCGCCATGTCGGCCTTTCCGGCATGGAAGAACAGGTGAAGGCAGAACTCAAGTAATGTCGGCAGGGGGCGCCATTGCCCTCGTAGCGCAGCCTCAGCGCTGATCGGCTTTGGTTCGTTCGGAGGCCTGGGCGGCTGTCAGTACACGGTCGGCTGGCAGCAGGCAGCTGAATTGACTCCCCTGGCCAACCTTGCTGCTGATCTCCAGGCGTCCGCCATGTCGTGCCAGCACGTGTTTGACGATGGCCAGGCCAAGGCCTGTGCCACCGGTATCGGTGGAACGGCTTTCGTCAACACGATAAAAGCGTTCCGTCAGTCTGGGAATATGATGGGCCTCGATGCCGGGGCCATTGTCTGATACGTCGATGCGCAATCCGTCACTGCTCTTGCTGGCCGACAGATCGATGGTGCCGCCTGTCTGGGTATATTTGGCAGCGTTGATCGCCAGGTTGGAGATGGCGCTGTAGAGTTCGTTGATATTGCCTCTGATATAAATGTCCGGGTCGCAGTCAAGCCGGAACGCCTGTTTCTTGTCCTGCGATACCTGTTCGGCATCCTGCTTGATTTCCCGTAACAATGACTGCAACTGCACGGCAGAGAGCTGTTTGGACGCCGAACGGGTTTCCAGTTGTGACAGCGTCAGCAGATCCCGAATAATGTTTTCCATGCGCTGGGACTGCTGATACATCTGTTCCAGTGGCCGACCCCAGCGCGCCGGAATATTCCCCCGGTCGTCCAGCATGGTCTCCAGGTAGCCGGTAATCACAGTAATGGGCGTGCGCAGCTCATGGGAAACGTTGCCAACAAAGTCTTTTCGCATCATTTCCAGCCGATGCAGCTGGGAAATATCACGCACCAGCATCAGTCGTTCACCTTCACCAAAACTGGTGATCTGGAACTCCAGCATCAATGATGGATTGACCGGCGAGGGGAGTTTGAGCGGACTGTTAAAGTGCGCCTTGTTGTAATACTCGATGAATTGCGGTTCGCGGATCAGGTTGGTAACCGGTTGATTGCGATCTTTTGGACTCTGGAAGCCGAGCAGCCGCGAAGCGGCCGGGTTCCACCACTCAAGTCCGTTCCGGCTGCTGATCATGACCACGGCCATTTCCAGCGCGGCCGTGGACTCCTGCGCCTTGTCGATGATTCTGCGTAAATGGGTCAGGGCATCGCGCTCACGTCGCTGCAGCAAATAAATGCCGTCAAAAACGAAACCCCAGATACCCCGGCCTTCCGGTGGCGGACTGGGTTCGTCAGACTGGGTGTCGCGCAGCCAGTTGTACAGGCGCCGAAGCTGGCGCAGGTGATAGATGAGGTAAACGATAGTACCCAACAGCACAACCAGTGCCGGCGCATCGACAAGCCAGCCAGCCAGCAACAGGGCCAGAAAGATCAGTGTCAATCGTCTGAGGGCAGAATGCCAGTCGGATAACAAAGGTGAAGCCTTTCTGTCAGTGAGTCTGGCGCGACTATAACGAAAACCGGTACGGCAGACCAGCACCGCAGCTGGCTTTCGTGACTGTGCTCCAGGGCGGTTCGACGTCAGTCGGCGCGTGTGGAGAATCGATAGCCGGCGCCGCGGACAGTCTGTATCAGGCCCGCGTAGTTGATGCCGGGGCCCGATGCCGAGGTCAGTGCCTTGCGCAAACGGCCGATGTGGACATCAACAGTGCGCTCTTCCAGGTACACGTTGGCGCCCCAGACCTGATCCTGAATGTGATCCCGGGAAAACACTTTCTCCGGATGGGTCATGAAAAAATTCAGCAACCGGTATTCGGTAGGACCCATATCCACCGCGCGCTCATTCAGGGTCACCCGATGGCTGGCCGGATCCAGTTCCAGGTCGAATACGCGTATGGGCTTGTCCCTCAGGTTCCCGGTACTGCGTCGCAATACCGCCTTGATCCGGGCAACCAGCTCGCGGGGCGAAAATGGCTTGGTCACATAGTCGTCGACACCGACATCCAGGCCCTGGACCTTGTTGTCTTCGCTGGTTTTGGCCGTCAACATGATAATGGGTATGTCTGCCGTCAATTCTTCACGCTTGAGCCGGCGTGCCAGCTCGATGCCACTGCCGCCCGGTAACATCCAGTCAAGCAGAACCAGGTCCGGCCGGCGATCAACGATGTTGACATGGGCTTCCAGGGCGGTTTCTGCGGTCATGCTCGAATAACCGGCGGTGTCCAGCGCAATCCCGATCATGTCACGTATTGCTGCTTCGTCGTCGACAATCAGGATGGTTTGTTCATTGGTCATACCTTGCTACCTTGGCGGTGGATGCTGTAGCGTATTAAAGCAATGAAATATTACATTTTCATGACATTTTAGCAGCAAAAGACTGCCCTTATTGAGCCAAAGCGACGATTTGTGCGTAAAGCACAGGTGTCAGCAACGAGTTGTGTGTCAAAGCAAAGGCCGGGTGAGTTATAATGCGCTCTGCGAAACCCACAAGGTTGCAACACCACCCACAGCGCAGGTTACTCTAGCTGCAGCAAACGAGAAGTTAAGGAGAGACCATGGACAACAAGTCATTTAAAGTTTTAAGCCTCGCCATTGCGCTGGGAGCGCTTGGCATGTCGACGCAGTCAGCGATTGCCGACGAGGACCGGTTCTATATTGCGCCCGGCGTACAGTGGATGGATTTTGACAGCGCGCGTCAGTCTGACGACGAGTTCGGGTACACGGTCGGTCTGGGCTACGGCCTGAATGACAATCTTGCCCTGGAGCTTAACCACGCCAATCTCAAAATGAATACCCTGGCGGGTATGGAGCGTCTGCGCAGCATCCGTCTGGACGCGATCTACAAACTGGATAACTCTATCGGCGTGCTGTCACCGTATTTTGCTGCCGGTCTGGGGCACACACATTTTTACAGCAATGACGACACCACGGTTAATGCCGGTGCCGGTTTGACCTATCGCTTCAACGACCGTGTCGAATGGCGCGCGTCAGCCCGGACGTTCTACGGTTTTGATGATGGTACCTACGATTTTGGTATCGACACAGGCCTGGTTTTCCATCTCGGTGAAGCACGCTCACGCGCACCCGCAGTAGCACCGACGCCGGCACCCGCACCCGTTGTCGATAGCGACGGCGATGGCGTACCTGATAGCCGTGACGACTGCCCCGGAACACCGCGCACTTATGCTGTGGACGATCGCGGTTGCCCCATCATGGTGGAGGAAGTGGCGCGTATCGAATTGAACGTCGAATTTGAGTTCGACAGGGCAGAAGTGCGTCCGCAGTATTTCGACGAGATCCGCCGTGTTGCCGACTTTATGCAGACGCACGAAGACACCGTTGCCTCTCTGCAAGGCCATACCGACAACATCGGTACTGAAGAATACAACCAGGGATTGTCGGAGCGCCGCGCGGCAGCGGTACGCCAAGTGTTGATTGATCGCTTCGGCATCGCGCCCGCGCGCGTGACGTCCACCGGGTATGGTGAGTCGCAGCCGGTGGCCAGCAATAACACCGCCGCAGGTCGTGAGCGCAATCGACGGGTTGAAACGGTGCTGACGTCAACCGTGCAGCGCCCACAAATGCGCAACTGATGTAACGTTTGGTCTGTAATGAACTCCCTGTCGCCCTTTGGACGGCAGGGAGTTTTTTATTGTCAGACCATGGCAGAATAACTGCGGCACACCGGGTAGGGAAGATTGTCACCAGCAATCTGGTTGTGCTTAACTGCAGAGGATACAAGTTGACTGTCGAAAACTACCGTGGCTACCGCGCTGATGCGGATCTGTCCTGGCGCCGTGTCGAGCAGCACTGGCCGCGGCCATCGCCGATCTGGCAACAGAGCCTGCTGGCCCCCGGGTCGTTGACACATCGTCTGCAGGCATTAAGTGGTGGCACCTTCAGGGTCCGCGTTGTGGATGAAGGCTGGGTACAGGGCAGCGCGCGGACGATTCCCGTTTTTGGCAAGCGCAAGGCTGCACAGATCATGTGGTCACGGCACGTGCTATTGTGCGGGCATGGTGAACCCTGGGTAGCGGCGCATTCGCTGATACCGTTCAGCAGCATACAGGGCTCGTTGCGGCAATTGGTGCGCTTGCGAGATCGTCCGCTGGGAGGATTTCTGTTTCGACATCCGCAACTGCGGCGCGACGAACCGGAGCTGGTGCGGCTGCCGGACCATTGGGGCCGGCGCTCAGTGTTCCATCTGCAAGGTAAATCCCTGCTGGTTGCCGAGTTTTTCCTGCCGGCATTGATTGCGCAGATCCAGCAGCAGCGATATTGATGAAAGATTGTCAGCCAATACAAAACAGGATTCAGCCATGACTGGAAAAACAAGCGGCGGCGCACTCGACGGGCTGCGCGTCATTGATCTCACCCGCGTGCTGGGTGGTCCCTATTGTACCCAGGTGCTGGGTGATCACGGGGCAGAAATCGTCAAGATCGAACCGCCCCAGGGCGACGAAGTGCGTGACTGGGGACCGCCGTTCCATGAGGGGGATGCCGCCTACTTTATCGGGGTCAATCGCAATAAGCGGGCCATGGCGCTGGACCTGCGTCAGGAGGAAGGGCGGCAGCTGCTGCTGCGCCTGCTCGAGGATGCCGACGTCCTGCTGGAGAACTACAAACCCGGCACCATGGAAAAGTGGGGCCTGGGGTATGACGATGTGTTGAAAGATCGCTTTCCGCAACTGATTCACTGCCGCATCAGCGGCTTTGGCAGCGATGGCCCGATGGGCGGTTTTCCAGGTTATGATGCCATTGTGCAGGCAATGGCGGGATGGTTCAGTGTCAATGGCGAAGCCGGCAGCAGTCCGACGCGCCTGGGCGTGGCCATGGTGGATATGGGTACTGGCCTGTATTCCGCCATTGCGGTGCTGATGGCGGTCCATGAACGCCAGCGCTCCGGTCAGGGCCAGTATATTGACATGACCCTGTATGACTGCGCCGTGTCGTTAATGCATCCGCATGTGGTGAATTACAACATGTCCGGCCACATTCCGGTTGCCACCGGCAACGCACATCCCAATATCAGCCCCTATGAAACCTTTCGCACGCAAACGGTCGATATCTTTATTGGGGCTGGCAACAATCGCGCCTTTGGCAAATTATGTGAAGAAATCGGGGCAGCAGAGCTGGCTGCTGACGCACGTTTCAGCACCAATGCGGATCGGGTCAGGAACCGGGAAATTCTGAAAGCGGAAATCGAATCGCGACTGATGAAAATTGACGGCAGCGAGCTGTGTCAGCGTCTGCTCTCGGCAGGCTTGCCGGCAGGACCTATCTACAATACGGCGCAGGTCGTGGAGCACCCGCACACCAGGCACCGGCAGATGAATATGGAGAAAGACTGGTACCGGATGACCGGAATCCCCATCAAGTTTTCAAGAACACCAGGGCGGCTGGATCGTCTGCCCCCCAAATTTGCTGAGCACAACCGTGAGATTCTGGCCGAGCTGGGCATTGCCGGCGAGGCATTCGATGGCCTCGTGGCCAGGGGTATTGTGCCGGATAAACGCAGCTAGCGGCGCCCAGTCAGTTGCCTGCTCGCAGACCCGGCTGCTAATCGGGCCCAAGGCTGCTAACCGGGCTCAAGGCTGAATAACGTCATCTGCACATTGTCTGTGCGTATTGCTTTGCCGTCATGCAGAGCAGGGCGGAACTGCAGGCCCTGAAGTCCGTCGCGGCCCCGAATGCGGGTGGCAGTGTTGTCGGGCTCGGCAGCGGTGACATGGGTACGATCAGCCTGGCCGTTGACGCCAATACTGAAATTCAGTGTGGCGCTGACGCCCGCCGCCTCGCTCATCAGCGAGTTGCCCGGGACGGCTTCATAGCGCAACCCGGGAATGCCATTGTGGACCAGCGCTTTGGCCGGAATCTCGACCGGTTGGCCAAGTTGGGTATCGCAAGGCTCGCTGTTCATATCGAGACGGTCAGAAAACGCGGGCAGCGGTAACAGCACCGGGCAGGAAAATGCCTGGTTCAGTCGACTGGCGCTGTAGCCTGCCTGCAGGAAAAGCTCCCAGGCGCGCTGGTAATACCCATTGGCAGAACCGGTGCTGCTCTGGCCCCGGTCGGGTCCGGCCATGGCGCCGATGCGCAACTCGTATTGCTGGCGCAATAACACTGAATCCCCCAGGTAAAGCTGAATCATGGCGGCGGCTTCCGGGTCGGCGTTGGCCAGTTCGCCCGCTTCCTGGTCGGCAGGGGTCAGCACCGACTCCAGCTCATTGATCAGCACAAAGTGCCGCATCATGGCCGAGCGGTGGGAGCGCTCGACAATGGTACTGGTGCGTGCGCCGTACGCGGCTTCGATGTCCTGAACACTGGTCAGCCGTTGCGTCGGGCGCATGTTACTACTTGGCAGGCCTTCGGTGCGATTGATCAATTGGCGGCTGGTGTCAGAGCTGTCAATGATACCCAGTGCAATATAGAGTTCTGCCAGTGCGTGATCGTAGACCATGGCTTGCAACACCGCCGGCTCGGCGCCGGATTCGCGTGCCATGGCCAGCGCCGACTCTTCCAGATCCCGAAGCTGAAACAGGTACGCGGCTTCCTGCTGGCGTGGCCCGCGGCTCAGAAGAAGCCGTGTCCAGTCTCGCATGACCTTGATATTGTTTATTTTTTCGCTGTCTGACAACGTGTTTGAGCGCTCCAGCAACCAGGACAGGTACAGCAAACGGTCCTGCATGCCTAGCCAGTTTTGCTGTGCCGCCATGATTGACAGTTGCCGGTGGACCAGGGCAATCTGACCATCGGTGTACAGTCCGTCGGTAACGCGCAGAATCTGAATCTGCTGCTCCACGACGTCACTGGCTTCTCTGAGTTCACCGACTGAAATCAATGCTTCACTCAGGCCATTCATGGCGTTCAGCAAGCCTGGATCATACTGTCCCTGCTGGCTTTGCAGCACTGAGACCCGGTCGCGCAGGATATTCAGGTGTTCAACCTGGGCGGCCAGTGATGAAGCCGGCAGCGTCGAGTCATCTGGCACTGGGCCCGCATTCGCCGATGCGCCTGTGAACAGCAATGCACTGGCCGATAGCAGCAGGGCCCCGGTCCGCAGAGATGCGCAAAACCCACGACTGCCGACCTGCTGAGTGGCTCCCCCCGGGCGGTGTAAGAACATGATTTCCCCTCCCTCCCACTGATTTTATAGGTGGCGACGGCTGCAGGCATGAGATTGCCCCTGTTGTCATTGTCATCGCCCATGTGGGTAGTGTTTGAGTATATACAAAATCCCGCAGCAAAAAAGCGATTCTGCGCTCGCCGCGGCGGAAGCCGCCACTTGACTTGTTGCCGGCTATTACTTTAGATTGCGCAATCAAACAAATGTTGCATGTATTTATGACCCGTTCACTGACCAATGTGTTTGCTCTGGCACTGCCCGCATCTGCGGCAGCTGCACGCCGTGCGCGTGCGGCGGCACCCTGCTGCGCCAGCGTGACAGAGCTTGATGGTGAAGATACTGCTCAACTGAACTAACGAAACAGTTTACAAGCCAATCAAAAACCTCTGTGCGCCGGTGGCCACAGAGGTTTTTTTTTGCCTGATTTTCAGGGTGTGTTGTCAACAGAGATGAAATGACGAGGTGATTATGGACGTGATGCAAGTAGAGGATTCCCTGGGTGTAACGGTATGCAGGCGCCAGCCGCTGGTCATTGAACGGGGCGAGGGCGTGTTTGTCTGGGATCAGACCGGTAACCAGCTGCTGGATTTTACCTCCGGCTGGGGTGTTACCTGCCTCGGACATGCCCACCCGGTCATGTTGTCGGCCCTGGCATCGCAGGCTGCTCGCATAATGCAAAATCCGAATTCGGGTTTTACCTACTCGCCGGCGCGCGCTCGGCTGTTGCTTGAGTTGCGTCAGGTGCTTCCCGCCGGTCTGCAGCGAGTCTACTTTGCCAATAGTGGTGCGGAAGCCAATGATGCCGCGTTGAAACTGGCCCGCAAGATTACTGGCAGGCAGCGCGTTCTGGCGGTGCAGGGATCGTTTCATGGCAGAACCCTGGCGACATTGTCGGTATCCGGGAGCGCCGACAACAGTGCCCGTTTTCTGCCCAGTGTCCCAGGCAATGATTTTGCCGACATCACCGGGCTTGCCGCCCTGATCAATCAGGATATTGCGGCAGTCATCATCGAGCCGGTTCAGGGTGAAGGGGGCGTTAAGGCCGTGCCGGCAGGCATATTGCGGCAGTTGCAGCAGCGTTGTCGAGAGCATGGCGCGTTGCTGATCATTGATGAGGTGCAGACCGGATTTTGCCGGACCGGGGATTTTTTTGCGGTGACTGCCTCGGGTGTAACGCCGGACATCATGACCATGGGCAAGGGCATTGCCGGCGGATTGCCGTTCGCAGCATTTGCCATGACCGACGCGCTGGCTGGCGCAGTCGAACTGGGTGATCATGGCGGCACCTATTGCGGCAATCCGCTCTCCTGCGCGGTCGCGGCCGCCGTGGTCGGCTATCTGCGTGAGCAGCAGGTAGGTGACCATGTCAAAACGCTTGGCCGGATCATGCTGCAGGATCTGTTGGCACTGCAGCAGGCATTTGCTGACATTGTGTGTGCGGTGAGAGGTCGTGGCTTTATGCTGGCGCTGGCGCTGCATGCCGATGATCAGGTCTGGCCGTTGACGGAAGTCTGTGCCCGGCATGGACTTATGGTGACGCCCACCCGAAATGCCGTGGTGCGATTGCTGCCCGGATTGCTGCTGACGGAGGCCGAATGGCGGCTGGGATTGTCGCGGCTGCAGGCTGCGCTGCTGGAACTGCGCGCACAGCACAGTGGGCAGGCGCAATGCGCCTGAGCGCGATCACTGGTTGTGAGTCGGGCTGCCGGTGAGCTAGTATGCAGGTCATTCTAGTGCCCATAAGCGTCTTTAAAAAGGAGTTATTATGAAGAATAACAAGATGTTGCTGGCCAAGCGTCCGGCCGGCGAGCCCGGTGATGACTGCTTTGAGCTGGTCCAGGAAGATGTTCCTGAACTGCAGCCCGGACAGATTCTGATCAAAGTCATCTGGTTGTCGCTGGACCCTTACATGCGGGGCCGCATGAATGACGTCAAGTCATACGCGCAGCCTCTGCAAATCGGTGATGTCATCACGGGTGAGTCCGCCGGGGTCGTGGTTGACTCAAAATCGTCACACTTTCAGGTTGGTGACCATGTCACTGCCCATATGGGCTGGCAAACCATGATCGTCGCTGATGACGATGAACCCAGATTGATGAAGGTGGATCTCAACAACGGCACCCTGTCTGCGCATCTGGGCGTGGTCGGCATGCCAGGGCGTACAGCATTTTTCGGGCTGACAGAGGTGGGCAAGCCGCAGGCCGGCGAGACACTGGTCGTCGCTGCGGCATCGGGCGCCGTTGGCTCTGTCGTTGGCCAGCTGGCCAGGATTCTGGGGCTGCGTGCCATCGGTATCGCCGGCGGCGACGAGAAGTGCCGGTATGTCAAAGAGGAGCTCGGGTTTGATGACTGCCTGGATTACAAAAGCGGGGATCTAGCCGGTAAGCTCAAAGCGGCATGTCCCGATGGCATTGATATTTATTTCGAGAATGTCGGCGGCGATGTGACCAGGGCGGTAGCGCCCTTGCTCAACAAGGGCGCGCGTGTGCCCATCTGTGGCTACATCTCCAACTACAACGATACGGATATTACCAAGGCAGAAACCCCCTTCCATATTCTGAAAACATTGGAAGACGTTCCCGAACACCGTTTCTTTGTGGTGACCGAGTGGCAGGATCGCTGGCCTGAAGCCACGGAAAAGCTGGGTGCCTGGGTCAATGCCGGCAAAATCAGGTATCGCGAATCGGTCGGTGAGGGACTGGAGAACGCCCCTGAATTGTTCCGGGGCCTGTTACGCGGGCGTAACTTCGGCAAACAACTGGTGAAGATAGCGGACGAGTAAATTATGCCGGAATCACAACAATCAACGTTGGCGGTTGCGCAGTTGTTTGGCCTGTCCGGCAAGACCGCGCTGGTCACCGGCGGGAGCAGCGGTCTGGGTCTGATCATGGCCGAGACCCTGTTGCGAGCAGGTGTGAGGGTGGTGATTGCCTCGCGCAAACAGGACAAGTGTGACGAAGCGCTGGCACGACTGCAGCCTCTGGGTGACTGCCAGGCACTGGCCGCAGATGTCACCCAGCCTGCCGATCGGCAGCGACTGCATGACTTCCTGCAGCAGCAGTTCGCTGACGCGGGATTGTCCATTCTGGTCAACAATGCTGGCGCCAACTGGGGCGCAGTCATTGAAGATTACCCGGACGAGGCATTTGCCAAAGTCATGAATACCAACGTCAACGCGGTTTTCTCGCTGACCCGGGAGCTACTGCCGCTGTTGTCTCGGGCAGCGTCAGCGCAGGACCCGGCACGGGTTATCAATATCGGTTCCATGGATGGCCTGCAAGTGCCCATCGTGCAGCGGGTGCCAACGTTTGCATACTCTGCCAGCAAGGCAGCCCTGCATCACCTGACAAGGACGCTGGCGGTGGATCTCGGCCCCCGCCACATGACCGTGAATGCTGTTGCGCCGGGCTTCTTCCAGTCCCGCATGACGGATCATGTGCTGCGCGAATTTGGTGACGATATTGCTGCTGACAGCCCGATGGGCCGCGCCGGCCAGCCGGAAGAGATTGCCGGCGTGCTGGTATATCTGGCGTCCAGAGCCGGCGCCTATACCAATGGCGCGGTCATTCCTGTGGACGGTGGCACCCATGTCAGCAAAGGCAGCCGACCGTGGATGGCAGATGTTTGAGAGGCTGTCCGTTGCGGCATCCCGGCACCGACAGCAGGCATTTGCGTCGTTTCAGTTCGCTGTTATAATGCCTCAAGGTAAAATTCATGGTAATTATAACTAGGCGCATGGCAGCCAGCGGCTGGACGCAGTGCTACCGTTGCTGATGCCGCATTTCAAAAGAGGGGAGTGACATGAGTTTATTCGATCTGAGCGGTAAGGTGGCCCTGATCACCGGCTCAACCAAGGGTATCGGTCTGGCCATTGCCACTCACATGGCCGAGGCCGGCGCCAAGGTAGTGATCTCCAGTCGTAATCAGGATGCCTGTGATGAGGTTGCCGCGAAAATCAATGACAATGGCGGCGAAGCACTTCCGGTGGCCTGTAACATCAACTACAAGGAGCAGCTGAAGGGCCTGGTTGATGCCACCCTCAAACGCTTTGGCAAGATCGATATACTGGTCATCAATGCCGCCCTTAACCCGTTTTACGGTCCGTCGCAGGATATTCCCGATGAGGCGTTCGACAAGATCATGAACTCCAATATCGGCAGCGCACATCGACTGTGCCAGCTGGTATTGCCGGGCATGGCCGACAACGGCGGGGGCGCAGCCATCATCGTGTCCTCCATCGCGGGTCTCAAAGGCACGGACGTGCTGGGTGCCTATGGTATTTCCAAAGCCGCAGACATGCAGATTGCGCGCAATCTGGCGGTCGAGTGGGGCCCCAGGAATATCCGGGTCAACTGTATTGCGCCGGGGCTGATACGAACGGATTTTGCCAAAGCACTGTGGGAAAATCCGGAGACCTATAAGGCGACGGTATCCAAGTATCCACTGCGTCGTATTGGCGAGCCGGACGAAATAGCCGGTGCGGCGATATACCTGGCATCGGATGCTGGCAGTTTTACCACCGGACAAACACTGGTTGTCGATGGCGGTGGCACCATCACCGGTTGACGGCGGCTGAGTTGCTGACAATCTGATCACACCCAACCTGTAAAAACCATCTGAGGAATCGCGAATGAATCTGGGACTGTCTGAAGAAATGCAAAAAGTGCGCGAAAAGATTCGCGAATTTGTTGAAGTTGATGTGGCCGCGGTGGAGAAGGAGTACCACGATGAGGTCAGTGTCGGTGACCGCTGGTCTCACACGCCCAGGCAGGACGAGATCATGGAAAGCCTCAAAGCCAAGGCAAAAACCCTTGGTTTGTGGAATTTTTTCCTGCCCAAAAGCCAGGGCGGTGCCGGTATCAGCAACCTGGAATACGCACACCTGGCGGAAATCATGGGCCGCAGCCGACTGGCGTCTGAAGCGTTCAACTGCAGTGCGCCCGATACCGGTAATATGGAAGTACTTGAGCGTTATGGTTCAGAAGAACAGAAAGAGCAATGGCTGAAGCCGCTGCTGGCGGGCGAAATCCGTTCGGCATTTGCCATGACCGAGCCCGATGTCGCCTCATCGGATGCCACCAATATTGCCACCCGGGCTGTGCTGGATGGCGACGAATGGGTCATTAACGGTGAGAAGTTCTATATCTCCGGCGCCGGTGATGCGCGCTGCAAAATCATGATTGTCATGGTGGTCACCGACCCGGAAGCACCCAAACACAATCGACAGTCACAAATTCTGGTGCCGATGGACGCCCCCGGCGTAGACGTGCTGCGGCCGATGGAAGTGTTCGGCAAGGATGACGCGCCGCATGGTCACATGCACATCCGCTTCAGCAATGTACGGGTGCCGCAGTCGAGCATCATTCTGGGCCGTGGTCGCGGTTTTGAAATCTCTCAGGGTCGCCTGGGGCCAGGTCGCATTCATCATTGCATGCGCTCGATCGGCGCTGCAGAGCGTGCGCTTGACCTGATGTGCACAAGGGCTCTTAGCCGTGAGGCATTTGGCAAGCCGCTGGCCGAACTGGGCGGCAACTATGATGTGATCGCCGACAGCCGAATCGAGATCGAGATGTGCCGGCTGTTGGTCTTCAAAGCCGCCTATCTGATGGACACCATCGGCAACAAGGCTGCACGTGATGCGATTTCGCAAATCAAGGTGGCGGTACCCAATATGGCATTGCGGGTTATAGACCGAGCCATACAGATGCACGGTGCCACAGGTGTATCTCAGGATACGCCGCTGGCAGCGCTTTGGACATCGCAGCGAACCTTGCGGCTGGCTGATGGACCGGATGAGGTGCACCGACGTGTCGTGGCACGCAAGGAGCTGGCCCGCTTCGCCTGAACCGTTGATGAGCCGTCAGGGGCGCGTGCCGGATGATCCGGCGCGCGCCCCTTCGCGTATATGCAGCACTCAAATCAGAGAATTTTGCCTTGAAAATAGCCATCGTAGGGACCGGCATTGCCGGGCTCACCGCCGCCTACAAGCTGCATCATCAGCATGACATTACCGTGTTTGAAGCCGAAGACCGCCTGGGCGGCCACACCGCGACGGTTGAGGTGAGCATCGATGGCCGTCAGCATGCCATTGATACCGGTTTTATCGTCTTTAATGACTGGACCTACCCCCACTTTATCGAACTGATGGACGAGCTCGGCGTCCGCTGGCGCGAGTCCGACATGAGTTTTGGCGTCAGTTGCCAAACCACCGGGCTGGAGTATGCCGGCGTCAATGGCCGGCTCGCGTTGTACAATGGTTTGTTCGCACAACGCAAGAATCTGCTGTCACCGTCCTATATCAGCATGCTGCTGGACATTCTGCGTTTTAACAAGCAGGCGACCAGCGATTTTGACAACAACTGTATTCCCGACCTTCAGCTGCAGGGCTATGTCAAAAGCCTGGGGTTGAGTGATCGGTTCCGGGATTATTATCTGGTACCGATGGCGTCCGCCATCTGGTCCACACCGTTTCAGCGCATGCTGGAGTTTCCGGTCCGCTTCATGGTGCCATTCATGGTTCACCACGGCTTGTTGAATGTCCACAACCGTCCTCGCTGGCGCACGCTGACAGGAGGCTCAGGGGCTTATCTGGCGCCGATGAGTGCAGGGTTTGCTGATCGTATCCGACTGTCAACACCGGTTACCGGTATTGAACGTCACGCAGACCACGTTCAGTTGTTTGCAGACGGCAAGGTCGAGCAGTTTGATCAGGTGATACTGGCCTGCCACAGTGATCAGAGTCTGGGTTTATTGCGTGATGCCAGTGCCGATGAACATGCCGTGTTAGCGGCTGTGCGATACCAGGCCAATGATGTGGTGCTGCACACGGATGTCTCGGTCATGCCTGACAACAAACGGGCCTGGGCCAGCTGGAACTATTGCCTGACTGACGACCGGCACGGATTACCGCGGGTGACCTACGACATGAACCGCCTGATGGGCCTGGACAGCAACACCCGGTTTCTGGTCAGCCTCAACGACAGCGACCGTATCGATCCTGCCAGAATACTGGGGACGTTCAACTACGCCCATCCGGTCTTCACCCGCGACGCGGCCCACGCTCAGACACAATGGTCTCTGGTTAATGGCATTCGGCGAACCTGGTTCTGCGGTGCCTGGTGGGGCAAAGGTTTTCACGAAGACGGTGTGGTCAGCGCGCTGCGCGTCGCAAAGGCGCTGGCCACAGACGGGTAATCCGAATCAGGTCAGATTGCCTATGTCGCTGGACCGGCTCTCTGCGGGCAGGTCGCGTCGGTAGAGTTCATGTACGGTCAGTGTTTCCAGGTCCAGCAGCATCAGGCGCAGATAGGATGCCCGTTCATGACCCTCTGCGGACTGACCCACGGTCATCAGGATGCCGGCATCCAGGGGTGACCACTGGAGGTTCAATATCCGCTCATCGGTGGTGAATGCGGTCCACGGCGCGGCCTCGGTCATGGCCGGCCGAAGCCTGAGGCTGGCAATGCCGTCCCGGTAGTCGACATACGCCAGTAACTGACCATCAGGTGTCAGCATGGACTGCCCCACCATCCCGGCATTTCGCTGATCCTGATCCGCACCGGGCGCCGCTCGCCAGGCCGGCAAGGTCCTGTCTGTGGCATAGCCCAACTGGGTAATCAGGAAGTCTGTGTCACCGCTCTGTGGCAGACCTGTCGGAAAGGTGGTGGCGTCAGCGCTGAGCCGGACTGACTGCCCGGCGTTGCCCACAATCCCGTCAACCAATGGCTGAAGGTGCTCGGTCTCGGCGTCAGGGGTGATTGGCAATTGCGCCAGCATGGGAATCCCCTCACCCTCATCACCGCCTTGCGTTATCAGTGCCAGCGCCAGAATAAAACTGGCCGCAATGCTCGGAGTCCAGCGCTTCAGCCACCTTTTGGCGTTGGTCATCGGCAGCGACGACTGCTGCGCGGGGGAGCGATCCGGTGCCCTGATGGCTGCCGGTGTCTGCGTCAGACGATAGCCCCGTTTGGGAATGGTCTGGACAAGGTCTGTCCGTTTTTCCCCAGCCGGTGTTAACGCCCGTCGTAAATCCGAGACCGCACGGGTCAGGGAATTTTCGTTGACCACCACTCGTGGCCACAAGGCATTGATGATGTCGTCCCGCGTGACGACGGCATCTGCGGATGCCGCCAGCAAACACAGCAGCCGCATCAATCGCGGCTCAAGTTGCCGGCTGTCGTTGTCATTGAGCCGATGCCTTAGCAGGTTGCGTGTCGGGTAAATGTGCCAGCAATCCAGCTCAAAGGAGTGACTGCCCAGCAGCAGACGGTAGGACAGGGCGTCATTGCCGCTCAGGGCTGTTTTTTCGCTCAGGGCTGTTGTTCCGCTCAAGGCTGTTTTCCCGCTCAAGGCTGTTTTTTCGCTCAAGGCTGTTTTCCCGCTCAGGGCTGTTCTCTCGCTCAAGGCTGTTATCCCATTCATGGCTGCTCCGTACCTCATCAACCCATGATTGCATGATTATCGTTAACTGAGACCGGTTTTAGCCGGAAAAGTGCCGGCTTCACATTTTCTGGATGTTTTTTTCCGCTTTCCTTCAGGTATATGGCGCCGCCTGTGCCTATCTTCAAGGCCGTTGCGAGACAGTGCTGACAACAGCAAAGCACAACAACTTGATTCGGAGGTAGTTGGTAATGACAGTCAATGACAGTTTAAGACAATTCATCCATAGCCGGCTCAGGACAATCCTGATGGTGGCTGCCATGGTAACCACCGCAGTGGGTTCTGCCGCGGTGATGCACAGTGCGCAGGCACAAACGCCGGTGACAGACGCCAACAGCATGCCCTCGCTGGCGCCGATGCTGGAGACAGTCACGCCCGCTGTCGTCAATATATCAGTGACCCGTGTCCAGCAGATGCCCGATGTTTTCGGCTTCCGGGGCAATGGCCAACAGCCACTGGTGCGGCGAGCGCGAGGGGCAGGTTCAGGCGTGGTAGTGGATAGCGAGGAAGGTTACATCGTGACCAACCACCATGTTGTGGCCGGCGCTGAAACGATCAATGTCGGGTTGCTGGACGGACGTGTGCTTGAAGCCGAGTTGATTGGCAGTGACGAGCAGACTGATATTGCTTTGTTGCAGGTAACCGCTGACAGGCTGACTGACATAGAGCTCGCCGATGTCAAGCGCATGCGCATCGGTGATTACGTGGTAGCCATCGGCAACCCGTTCGGTATTGGCCAGACGGTTACGTCGGGGATTATCAGTGCCCTGGGTCGTGCGGGTATCAATAATGACAACTACGAAGACTTCATCCAGACCGATGCGGCAATCAATGTGGGCAACTCCGGCGGCGCCCTGGTTGACCTGCACGGACGTCTGGTGGGTATCAACACCGCCATCATATCGGGCTCCGGCACCAACTCCGGGGTCGGCTTTGCCGTACCGGCGGATATGGTGGCAGCCGTGATGTCACATCTGGAGCGCGATGGTCAGGTGCGGCGCGGCCAGCTGGGGGTCATCATCCGTGACCATACGCCGCTGGTAGAGGACACCCTGCAACTGGGTGCCAATCAGGGAGCGCTTATAACGCAGGTCATGCCTGATTCGGTGGCCGACCAGATTGGTTTGCAGGTGTCTGACCTGGTTGTTGCCATCAATGGCGAGCCGATAGGCAGCAGTCGTGAATTACGCAATGCCGTGGGCCTGGCCGGTGTGGATCAGATACTTGAACTGGGCCTGTTGCGAGACGGCGAGCGACTGAGCGTCAATGCCATGATCGTTGCCAGTGACAGCGATACCGCGGTGGCCGCCAATGCCGACAACCCCAATGTCCGCCGCGCCGATGAAACCCGCTTCATGGGTGCCCAGCTGCAGAGCGTGGCCGGTAACGACGATGGCGTGGCGGTGGTGGATGTCGCCCAGCGCAGTCCAGCGTGGGTTGCAGGGCTGCGGCCGGGAGACATCATTGCAGAGGTCAACCGCCAGCCGGCGCCGTCATTGCGTGAATTCAATCGCCTGTTAAGTGAGGAGGCCAGAGTGGTTGCTCTGGGTGTTGTGAGGGAAGGGCAGAAGCTGTTGCTGATTGTGTCCTGATTACTCAGCGACCGGTCTGCCGCCCCGGCAGGCCGGTTTTTTTTACAGTCTGTTTTGATCGCCATCAGTCTCATCCGCAGGCACGATGCTTGCAAATTCCCGCTGACATGGTATTTTCTGTGGCAAATCCCAGCGCCCACGGAATACCGTATTTTGCCAGTCACTGCAAAACCCCGTCTATTATCAGTTGCGTTTGGCCTGCCGTGCCTGGTGCCTCTGTTGCTGGCCATGCTGCCGGTGCAGTTGCTCGCCGACGCACCGTTTTCCAGCTCGCTACTTGAACAGGGTACCCAGCCGGCATTTCATCAGCTGCCGGGCCAGTTGCCGGCGCCCATTGTGCCGGCAGATATCGCAGACTTCAGTGATTACAAAGCATGGTTGCAACAGGAAGTCACCGACCTGAACATACCCGGTGTGGCGCTGGCCATCGTCTCTTCTTCGGATATTCTGGACCTGCAAACCTACGGGGTGCGCAACGTCCAGGAAACCGCAGCGGTTGATAGCAATACCGTTTTCCGGATCGCGTCGGTATCGAAGACCTTTGCCGGTACGGTTGCCTCGCAACTCGTCAGCAGTAATATCTCGACCTGGGATGAGCCCCTCACGGCAACGCTGCCCTATAACATTGGTACCGACACCGCGACCAGCCAGATGACCTTGCGACACGTCGTCAGTCACACCACCGGGCTGATGCCGCACGCGTTTTCCAATATGCTTGACGCGGGCGTGGCGTACGAAAAAATCCAGGAAAAATTCCACGAAATTCCCACGGTATGTCCGCCGGGGCAGTGTTACGGCTACCAGAACGTGGTGTTCTCACTGATAGCAGATGTGGTGCAGGCCAGCTTGCGAACCAGCTACGATGACTTTGTGGTGGAGAACATATTCCGGCCACTGGGCATGAACCAGGCGTCGATGGGGTACGAAGCGTACCGTGACAACCCCAACGCCAGTGCCCCTCACCAGTTTGGCCGTGGCGGCTGGCGCCTGAGCTCGGTCAATACCGCCTACTACACCACGGGGCCGGCAGCAGGCGTCAATGCCACGATTCTGGACATGGTGCGCTGGGCACAGGCCAATCTAGGCGCCAACCCTGACGTCCTGCCGCGTGCCCTGCTCGATATGCAACATACGCCGGTGGTTGAGACGCCACGGGGCAACTATTTCAACCGTTGGCCCAAGGTGACCCAGGCCTGGTATGGATTAGGGTGGCGAATTCTGGATTACGATGGCATGCGCGTCGTTCATCATGGCGGCGGTGTCCGCGGCTATCGCTCCGAAATCGTCCTGGTGCCTGCATACGACATTGCGCTGGTCGTGATGTTCAATGCCGAAACCCGCCTCGCCAATGAGGTTGTACCACATTTCCTGGACAATCTTCAGGCCAACATCAACGCCCTGTAAGGCGTCTGGCATGACCTTCATCTCCTCAAGCGACAGAGACCTTTATGAATGACACCATTGATTTATTGAAGTCACACCGCAGCATCCGCAAGTTCAGGGAACAGGCTTTGCCTGATGGCCTGCTGACAGAGATCCTGAGCGCCGGACAGAGTGCGGCAACATCAAGTTTCCTGCAGGGTGCCACCGTCATTCGCGTGCGCAAGCCGGAGAGCAGGGCGCAACTGGCGGCCTATGCCGGCAATCAGCCCTATGTGGAAAAGGCTGCCGAATTTCTGGTGTTCTGTGCCGATGTGCGTCGGGCGGGTAATTGCTGTATCAAATATGACAAGCCCTTTTCCGGGGACTACACAGAACACTTCATCATTGCCACGGTTGATGCGGCCCTGATGGCTCAGAATACGGTGGTTGCCGCCGAAGCGGCGGGCCTGGGAATCTGCTATATCGGTGGTCTGCGCAACAATCCGCGACAGGTGTCTGATCTGCTGCAACTGCCGCCGGGTGTCTACCCGGTGTTTGGGTTGTGCCTGGGTTACCCGGACCAGGACCCGGAGGTGAAGCCGCGCCTGCCGTTGTCGGTCATTGTCAAGGACGAGGTTTATGATGACAGTCAGGATGCCGCGGTGATTGACGAGTATGACGAGCGCATCCGGGAATATTACCGCACCCGGACCGGTGGCGGTCATGGCGTGTGCTGGAGTGAACAGGTAGCAGCCCTGCTCAGTGAGAAAGCACGACCGCATATGCGGGGCTTCCTGGCCGAGCAGGGTTTTGACTTCAAATAACCCGGATCGAGCGCAACTGCTCAATGTCGGCGTCTGAATAGCCCAGCTCCTTCATGATCTGATCGGTATGTTCCCCCAGCAGTGGCGCGCGATGCTTCACGGCTGTCGGGTTCGCAGACAGGCTGAACGGCGTCGTCATCACGGGTGCCGGCTTGCCGGCGCCCGGATATTCCAGGTGCCTGAACATGCCGCGCGCTGCCACATGCGGATCGTCCAGTACCTGTTGCGGGGACATGACCGGGCCTGCGGGGATGCGGGCCGCTTCCATCTCCGCCAACACCTCGGCGGAGCTGCGCTCTGCGCACCAGCTTGCCAGCCGTTCACTGATCAACTCACCGTTGTCGCCACGGGTAATGTCGTCCTTGAAACGCGGGTCATCGAGCCATGCTGGCTCGCCCATCAGGTCTACCCAGCGCTCAAACAGCGGACCGCCCACCGACTGGATCAGCACCCAGCCGTCACGCGTCTTGAAGGTGTCTGCCGGGCCGGATGTTTGTGAACGGTTCAGCGTCGCGGTGCGATTACGTTCAATCATGGCCTGCTCAATCAGGGTGCCATTCATCATGGTCAGCGCGGTGTTGAACAGCGAGGCTTCCACCACCTGGCCTTTGCCGGTTTTCTGGCGCTCCAACAGCGCCGCCATGGTACCCACGGCACTCAGGCTGGCCGTGCCGAAGTCGATAAACGGCGCATAGGACTTGACTGGCTGCTCCGGGGTGCCGGACATATACATGGCGCCCGACATGGCCTGACCCAGGCCATCAAAACCAACGCGATTACTGTAGGGGCCGCCCGTGCCGAAGGCGGAAATCATGGTCAGGATGATATCGGGCTTGATCGCCGTCAGACTGTCGTAGTCCAGGCCCATGGCATGCAGAGTATCCGGCGGCAGGTTGGCCACCACCACATCGGCGCTGGCCACCAGTTTCTTCACCACCTCCCGGCCTTCCGGCTTCATCGGGTTCAGGGTCATGCCCAGCTTGTTACGGCCCATCTGCATGAACAGGGCTCCGTCACCGGTGTCGCTGACCGGTGACAGGAAGCGATCTTCACTGCCTTGCACCTTTTCTATGCGGATGACTTCCGCACCCATGTCACTCAGCAGGCTGGCGCAGAACGGCCCGGCAATATAGCGGCCGAAATCCAGTACCCGAATACCCTCAAGAACGTTGCTCATCAGTGTCTGTTGCTCCCGGAATTTAACATGTCCGGATTCTATCATAGCTGCCACGTCCGGGCGCGGCACACCCGGTTTACCATCATGGCGTCGCTTCTGTTACTCTTCCGCATACGAATCCGTCGTGTTTTGAAGGTGAATATCATGAAATCGCTGAAATTGCTTGCCATCATCGTTACCGTTGCGCTCAGTGCAGGGACATCACAGGCGGCAGAAAATCCAGGTTATGAATTTGACCCCGGCCGCAGCCAGGGTGGCATTGGCAAGTTTTACATGGGCCGGGAGATCTCCGGTGTCATGGGTCACCAGGCGGCCGGCTGGCTGGAGCGTGAACAGCGGACACACGAAGAGATGCCCGACGAGGTCGTCGCCAATATGGGGCTGCAGCCGGATCATGTGGTGGCTGATATTGGCGCCGGTACGGGGTATTTCACGTTCCGCATGGCTCCGCTGGTGCCGCAAGGCAAGGTTCTGGCAACCGATATCCAGCCGGAAATGCTGGCGTTGCTGGAACGACGCAAGGCTGAGCTGGGCATCGACAACGTCGAGCCGGTGCTGGGCCGCATTGATGATCCGGGTCTGCCGGAGAACAGCGTTGATGTGGTGTTACTGGTGGATGCGTATCACGAGTTTTCCCATCCCTTTGAAATGATGGATGGCATCAATGACGCACTCAAACCGGGCGGGCGAGTCATTCTTATCGAATACCGGGCGGAAGATGACAGTGTGCCTATCAGGCCACTGCACAAAATGAGTGAGGAGCAGGTGGTGCGGGAAATGAGCGTGTTCGACCTGCACTGGGACGATACACTGGACTTCCTGCCCTGGCAGCACATGATGATTTTCAGCAAGCCAGAGTAGGTCGTCCCATGCATACGCCGGTGGCGCGTCAGAACGTCTTGCGCACCTTGAGTGCCAGTTTCTGACCGCTGCCCCAGCAGGAATTTTCAATCTCGCTGATGTCACCTGAAGCCGCCAGGCCGTTGTAGCGGATACGTTCGCGGCAGGATTCCGAATCCAGGGTGTTGTTCGATTCCAGTCTGAAAGTCACGTCATCAAACAGCACCGTCGAGACAAACATGGTCAGGCTGGAGCCCTGTTCATACGAATCGATGGTGTTGACCTCAATATTGCGTTCACCGCCGTGCAGAGGGTGGCCGTAGTCGAAGCCGTAATTCAGGTTCCAGTCGATGATATCGTGACGAAAGCCGATCTCGGCGCGGCCGCGGCCGTTGATGCGCTCTTTGGTGCCCAGGATCGGATTGACCACCTCCGAATCGAACAGGTAGAGGCTTGATGACACAATGGCGTCAGGCAATCCCAGTGAGCCCAGTCGGGTGCTACCGTCCAGGTACACTCCCCAGCGCTTGGCATCGCCGATATTGCCGGCGGCCGAAACCAGGCGGGCAGGGTCGGAGGACGCATTGATGCGCCCGATCTGGTCTTCCAGATCACGCATGAAGAAGCGTGAGCTGACCACGCCGGCGTCATTGGGTAGCCGGTATTCCATGGTCAGTTCATAACGGATTTCCTTGGTGGGTACCAGGTTCGGGTTGCCGGCATCGGCGTCCTTGTCGGTATCATTGGTATTGGCTGTCGCCGTAAAATTGGAGAAACTCAATTGCTGCACCTGGCGGGCCACGGTGGCGCGCAGTTGCAGCGAATTGGTGATGTTAAATCGGTAATCCACGGATGGCCGCCAGAACTGAAAGTCCCGGCTCTGGCTGACGGTGCCGGTCTGGCTGATTTCTGATGTCTCGTAGACCAGACTGCTTTCCAGCGTCATGCGGTCATTGAGCGTCCAGTTGTGCACGGCGAACCCTTCGTAGCGCATTTCCTCAACGCTGGAGCCCGGGTTGGACAGACTCAGTGCCGGCCGCAGATTGCCGTATCGTGGCGAAGGTGCCGTGTCTCCGGACTCGCGGCCGATCAGCAGGCTGGAATCAAGAATGGTTTGCGCCCGTTCCGCACCCAGTTGCAGATCCTGACCGTCGGTCAGAGACCAGCTGTAGGTGGTCTGGGCGATGCGTTCGCGGGTGCGGCTGTTGGACTCGATGTACAGCGCCTTGCGTTCCGGTTCGGCAGTCTGTGCATCGCTCAGGAAGCGTTCGCGGACGCTGTCATCGGTATCATCATTGACGATGAACAGGAACAGCAGGTTGCCGCCGTCGTCGAACTCCAATTCGTAGTCGCCGCCAATCTCCCAGTTGTTTTTGACATGGTCGATGGGCTCCCGTTCTGTGCGGGCGACCGTATCCGGGAACTGCGGGCTGCGATACCGGCGCACGAGCTCCACCGGGTGATCCGAGGTTCCATAGAGTGCGTTTAACTGCATACGGTGCGGGCCTGTGCGGTAACCCACCAGCGTGCTGGCCTGATAGGCCATGCGGTCGCGAACATTGTCCTCGGTCATCAATTCGGTCGGAGTCAGGCCCGGCGTGTAGCTGATCTCGCGGCGCTGATTGTGGTTGTACTGGGGGTCTGCCTGCAGACTGACGGTGGCATTGAGATTGCCGGTCTGGCGGCTGTGTGAAATGGTTGCGCCCGGTTGCAGTGTGCCATCGGTGTGGCGGTCGGTGCTGATCTCGACCGAGGTGCTGGCGCGGGTTTCGGCATCCTGCAACACGACATTGACAACCTGGCCGGATCCGCGCACCGCCAGGTCGCTGGAAGTGCCGCGGATAATTTCGATACGTTCAACTTCGCGGGCGGCAATGCGGCGCAATTGATCGCGGGGCGAATTGTCCTTGCCGGCCAGGCGCTGACCGTTAATCAGCAGGTCGCCGCCGCTGCCCAGGCCTCGTCCACCGCCACCGCCGCTGATGCTGACGCCCGGGATGCGATCGATCATGTCGTTGACAGAGACCGGATTGTAGGGCTGAAAAAACGAAGCCGGGTATATCACCGTGGAATCGTCAGCGCCGGTTACCGCTATTTCCTCGGTACTTGCCAGGGAGGCGGTATTTGATAAGCTGATCACCAGAATGCTCAACGTACTGACACGAAAGCGTGCACAGGCACGAACAATGGGCGAGATAATGCTGCTACGGGTCATTATGGGTTTACGTCCTTATGCCGGCAATTTGAGGGTGGTGTTCAGATCTTTTTAGAATAACTGTAATGTTATCAAAAAAATGGCGCTCACTGTTGTGACAATTTGTGAGGAACTGGGGGCGAATTGCCATAATTGTGGCCGAATACTGACGCAAAGGATGTTAAGCATGCGAATACTGATCACTGGTGGCACCGGATTTATCGGCGCCCGTTTGGCCGAAGAACTTCAGGCGGAGGGCCACGAACTCACCGTGCTGGTGCGCGATTACGCGCGTGCGCGGCTGATCCTGGGTACCCGGCCGGAACTGTTGCGCAGTCTCGATGAAGTAGACCAGGAGCGGCAATTTGACGCCATCATCAACCTGGCCGGTGCCGGCATTGCCGATAAACGCTGGACCGCGGCGCGCAAACGACTGTTGCTGAACAGCCGTCTGCAGACCACCAAGGCGCTGATCAAGCTGTGTCAGCGTTTGCGCCACCGGCCGCAGGTGCTGCTGAGCGCGTCGGCCGTCGGCTTCTACGGCGCGCATGGCACCGAGCCGCTCACCGAAACCTCGCCCGTGCATGATGAATTCAGTCATCAACTGTGCAAACGCTGGGAAGAGGAAGCCCGCAAGGCCGAATCACTGGATATTCGCGTCTGCTTGATGCGTTTTGGTGTGGTACTGGGGCCCGGCGGCGGTATGCTGGGGCGTCTGCTGCCGATGTTTCGACTGGCGCTGGGCGGGCGCCTGGGCGATGGCCAGCAGATGCTGTCCTGGGTGCACCGCGCAGATGTCATCAAGGTCATGCGGTTTCTGCTGGCCAGCGACGCTGAGTCTGGCGTATTCAATGTCACGGCCCCTGACGCCGTGAACAACGCCACGTTTACCCGCGAGCTGGCTGCCGCTGTCAACCGGCCTGCAGTGCTGCCGTTGCCGGCGCCACTGGTGCAGCTGATGTTCGGTGAGATGGGCGATCGGTTGCTGCTGCACGGCCAGAATGTCAAACCCGCGAGACTGCAAGCGCTCGGGTTCGACTTCAAATACCCAGACCTGCGCTCAGCGCTGGCAGCCTGCCTTTGCGATTCGGAGTCGAATTGAGGATAATACGAAGCCCGCCCGGCGGGCATACCACTGTTGATGTCCGTCAGTGGCGCTTGGTTGTCAAAACAGCATTTCGCACACGCACGTGAGGGAGAAACCAGACTATGCAACGCGAGTCAATGGAAGTCGATGTCGTCATCGTTGGGGCCGGACCAGCAGGCCTGGCGACTGCCTGTCGCTTATTACAACTGGCGCAGGAGGCAGAAAAAGAGATTTCCGTCTGCGTGCTGGAAAAGGGCTCGGAGGTTGGGGCACATATTCTGTCAGGTGCGGTGTTTGAGCCGTCGGCACTGAATGAATTGTTTCCCGACTGGAAAGAGAAGGGTGCGCCCTTGCACACGGCCGTGACCGGTGATGATGTGTATTACCTGCCCGGCGACGAAAAGTCTGTGCGTTTCCCCGATATGCTGGTGCCCAAGCCCATGCGTAATCATGGCAATTACATTGTTTCGCTGGGTAACCTGTGTCGCTGGCTGGCCGAACAGGCCATGGAGCTGGGCGCCGAAGTGTTCCCGGGCTTTGCTGCCGCGGAGATCCTGTACCATGAAGATGGCACGGTGAAAGGGGTGGCAACCGGAGATATGGGGGTTGATGCCAATGGCGAGAAGAAGGACGCCTACGAGCCTGGCTTTGAGTTCCACGCCAAGTATACGATTCTGGCGGAAGGTTGCCGCGGACACCTGGGCAAAGAATTGATTGCCCGCTATGAGCTTGACAAGGACAGTGATCCGCAGCATTACGGCATCGGCCTGAAAGAAGTCTGGGAGATTCCGTCGGAGCTGCACAAGGAAGGCCTGGTGGTGCATACCGCGGGTTACCCGATGATTGGTGCCAGCTATGCCGGATCGAGCGGCGGCTTTCTGTACCATGCCGAGAATAATCAGGTTTACCTGGGTCTGATTGTTGACCTTGGATACAAAAACCCACACATCAGTCCGTTCGATGAATTCCAGAAATTCAAGCAGCATCCTGTCATTCGTCAGTACCTTGAAGGCGGCAAGCGCCTGAGTTATGGCGCGCGCGCGCTGAACAAGGGCGGCCTGAATTCATTGCCCAAAATGAGCTTCCCGGGTGGTTTGCTGATCGGTTGTGATGCCGGCACCCTGAATGCTGCAAAGATCAAGGGCAGCCATACCGCCATGCGTTCGGGCATGCTGGCCGCCGAGTCGCTGTTTGAGTCCCTGCAGCACGAAGCCGTTAAACCCGGTAATGATCTGACTGAATACGGCGAGCGCGTTAAGTCCTCTGCGCTTTACGAAGAGCTGCATAAAACCCGCAATTTCAGTGCCGGCTTCCACAAGTTCGGTTTCTGGATCGGCAGCAGCCTGAGTTTTATCGAGCACAATATATTTGCCGGCCGCTTCCCGCTGACCTTTAATGACAAGTCGCATGATTACGCACAGCTGAAGCCGGCGGCGGACTGCCCGAAAATCGAGTACCCGAAACCTGATGGCGTTATCACGTTCGACAAGCTGTCGTCCGTGTTTCTGTCCAACACCAATCACGCGGAGGATCAGCCCTGTCACTTGAAGCTGGTAGATCCGGATATCCCGATTCAGCACAACCTGCCGGTTTATGACGAGCCCGCGCAGCGATACTGTCCGGCCGGCGTATACGAGGTGCTGGATGATGGTGAGGGTGGCAAGCGATTCCAGATCAACGCGCAGAACTGTGTGCATTGCAAAACCTGTGATATCAAGGACCCGGCTCAGAATATTGAGTGGGTGGTGCCGGAAGGCAGTGGTGGTCCCAACTACCCGAACATGTAGAGCACCCTGATGCCAGGCGAGTCGGATGTTCGCCTGGCATACTGGCACGCAGCTGGAATTTTCCTTCTGCATGGACGGTCTGATTACCCATAGGCGAGACGACAGCGGGGAGCAGAGCAGATCGGTGCAAAAATTGCTGCAAAACATGCCAGTACCACTAACAGCATTGACCCGTGGCGTGTCTGCGATGGCCATTGCCGTGGTGATGTCCGCTTGTCAGTTGCTCAGCCTCAATCCCGGTTTCAATCCCGACCCGGTGCTCGAGCAGCGCATGCTGGACACGGACAGATCGGTTCCCGATATCGACCTGTTGGCTGTCGACGAGGCCATGCTCAACTACATGGCGCAGCACATTGCGACGGATCTGAGTGGCTGGGATCTGGTGGCACGTCTGCAGGAACTGCTGTTTTCCCCGGCCTATCTCAACGTCCAGTATGACGACTCTGCGAACCTCACGGCCGCAGAGGCATTCGCCCAGCGGCGGGCAAACTGTCTGTCGCTGGTCAATCTGTATATCGCCATGGCCCGCCATCAGGGGCTGCAGGCACAGTACCAGACTGCGCAGGTTCGGCCGCAATGGGATCGACGCGGTGAACTGCTGGTGCTCAGCGAGCATATCAATGCGCTGGGAAGCCTGGGTGGCAGCAGTCGTTACATTGTCGATTTCACACCGGATGTACAGCTGCAGCAGCAGACCGCCGCAGTGATCACCGATCAGCAGGCACTGGCACTTTATTTCAACAATGTGGCGGTTGACCATCTGGTCAATCAGCGTCTGGATGAGGCGCTGGCGTGGTTCCGTTATGCGCTGGCGACTGACCCTGATCTGGCCATTGCCTGGAACAATATGGGCAGCGCCTGGAATACCGCTGGCGATGATGAACTGGCAGAGTACAGTTACATGAAAGCGGCCTGGCTGGACAAGAACTACCCGACAGCGGTAAACAATCTTGCCCGGTTCTATTCCCTGCGTGGCAATACCGCTGAGGCAGAGCGATATCGCCGTGCTGTGCAGCGCTACAACAACCGTAATCCTTATTATCACTATGTGCTGGGCAATATTGCCTACAGCGAACAGGCGTACGAGCAGGCGCAGAAACACTATCAGCGGGCGATCAAACGCAATCGCCTGGAACCGGATTTTTATCTGGCCCTGGGGCTGACGTATCGGGCACTGGGCCAGGAGGAGCAGTTTGAGGAAGCCAGGGATCTGGCAGTAGCGCTACGCGAGCTGGGAGACCAGACCTATCGGTCCGGCCAGTCCCGCGTCCGGCGCGTGGAAAACCGCTCCATCCTGCGCGCCAGCAGTGCCGGGTTCAGTGTGCGCTTTATCGAGTAACGGCCGCGCTCAGTTTTCGATACTGACCGTGATGTCGATATTGTATGGGCTCAGCAGGGACCGGGTTTCTTCCTGCCGGGCGGCGTCCTGCAACACCACCGTTGCCGTCATGCCTTTCTTGTTGTCAAAGCGTGTTTCCACCATGGCGTTGATATGCTCGCGCTCCAGGTGTTCCTGAAGGATGGCTGCGCTGATCTGCTGGCGCAGTGCCGGCCGGAAAATCTTGCCGACAGCGGTCATGGGCATCGCGTCAATAATCTCGATGCGTTTCGGCACGGCGGCCCGCTCTGACACGTTTTCTTCACAGTAGGCCAGCAGTGTCTGTGCGGTGACTGTGCTGCCAGGCCTGACCACCACGAATGCCATGGGCAATTCGCCGGCATACGGGTCCGGCATACCGACCGCTGTGGCGGTGATGACATCAGGGTGGAGATTGAGGGGCTCCTCAATCAATTCCGGATCAATGTTGTGGCCCCCGCGGATGATCAGGTCTTTGGCGCGCCCGGTCAGATACAGGAAGCCCTGTTCGTCCATGTAACCCAGGTCGCCGGTATTGAACCAGCTTTCTTCTATCCAGGCCTGCGCATTGTCTGAATCCGCCTTGTAGCCTGCGAATACCTGTGGCCCCTTGACCAGCACCACGCCGCTTTCCCCGGTCGTGCACGTCTTGCTGACCGTTGTGCCGTTGAGCTGGACGATTCTGACACGGGAATAGGGCAGGCGCAGGCCCACGCTGCCGGGAGGCTGAACTTCCGGGGGGCGGGTGATCAGCGATGTGGTTTCGGTCATGCCGTAACCATTGGTCACCGAGAGCCGGTACTTTTCTTCAAAGCGTTGCTCAAAGGCCGGCGACAGAGGCGCAGCACCGGAATTGATCCGTGCCAGACTGCTGATGTCTTCGTCTCCCACCGGCACCTGTGCCAATGCTGTTAATACGGTTGGTACCGCAGCAAAGCTGTTGGCCCGAAATCGGGCCACGTGATGCCACAGGTTCTTGATGACCTCGGGATTGCGGAAACCGGCCGGTGTCATCAACACAATGCGGTTGCCGGCGGCGAATGCGCCGATGCCGAGGATGATAACGCCAAATATATGAAACAGCGGCAAACCGCAAAGTGCTGTCTGTCGCCCGAGATGCGAGTTCAGCACCTGTGACAGTTGCCCCAGGTAGGCCATGTTGCCATGAGTCAGTTGCGCGATCTTGGGTTTGCCGGTCGTGCCGCCGGTGTGGAAGCAGGCAGCAATGGTGTCAGCTGTCAGCGGTCTTGGCTGGTTCAGCGACTGGCTGTCCTGCTCGGCGACAGCGACATTGTAATCAACCAGCCTGATATCGCGGCCGGGAATTTCCGGCATGCTGCAAGGATCCGTCAGACCGGGCTGATGCACCACCAGGATGGTATGTACGTCCGGCAGCGACGGCAGAATATGCAGCAGCTTGTCCCACAGCGGTACATGATCGGATGGCGCCAGACAGGCGATAATGCGGGCGTCGGCTGCCTGAATGATTTCAGCTATGTGGCCGGGTTCCAGTAGCGGGTTTATCGGATTGGCAATGCCGGCGAGCTGGCTGCCCAGGATCAAAGGGTGCGACTGAGGCAGTATTGGCAGCAGCAGTGAAACAGCCTCATTGCCTTGCAGGCCGAGACTGCTCAACAGATTGGCGGTTTGCCGGGTGATGCTGGCAAGGTCGTTGAAACTCAGGGTTTGGGGTATTTCATCGCGCCGCCCGGTGAGCAGAAAATCCAGTGCCGGGTCGTCACCGTAGCGGGCTGCACTTTGCTCTATCAGTTCGAAAGCAGTCTGTACGGGGAATTGTTCTTGCAACGGAGTCTGTTCAAACGCCTCGATGTCGGGCAGGGTGTCGAGTATGGGTTTGCTCATCGTTCGGTGCCTCTCCTCCGCTGATTTATGCACCGAGTTATATCATGATCAGCTTACCCGTGCGACAGCCATTTCGCACATCTGCAGCAGGGCTGTGCGGTACGTCGAGGCCGGTAATGTGCTGACCTGTGCGCTGGCCAGATCGGCCTGTTCCCGGGCCTTCTGGCGGGTGTATTCAAGCGCGCCAGTGCTGCGGATGATGCCGATGACCTGGTCCAGATTCTCGGGGCCGCCATTGATGATACTTTGGCGCAGCAGTTCGTGATCGTCGCCATCGCTATTCTGCAAGGCGTGAATGAGTGGCAGGGTGGGTTTGCCTTCGGCCAGGTCATCACCGATATTCTTGCCCATTTCACTGGCATCGCCATCATAGTCCAGCACATCGTCGACCAGCTGAAAGGCCAGTCCCAGATGCATGCCGGCGGCTTTGAGCGCCTGGCAGGTATCAGCAGGGGCATTCGCCACGATGGCGCCGCAGTATGCGGCAGCCTCGAACAATACCGCTGTCTTGTCCCGGATGACACGCATATAGTCAGCTTCGGATATATCTGTGCGGTGTTTGTTCAGTAGCTGCAGGACTTCGCCTTCGGCTATGATATTGGTGGTGTCCGCAATGACCTGCATGACATCGATATTGCCGATCTTGACCAGGACCTGAAAAGCACGGGAATAGATGAAATCACCGACCAGGACGCTGGATGGGTTGTTCCACTGCTCATTGGCGGTGGGGCGCCCGCGGCGCATGGCCGACATGTCCACGACATCGTCATGCAGCAACGTGGCGGTATGAATGAACTCAATCACGGCAGCCAGCTTGACCGCATCATCGCTGGCCGACCCGCAGCCGCGGGCGCTGAGCAGCACGAGCATGGGCCGCATGCGCTTGCCGCCGGCATTGATGATGTAGTGGCCAATGTTCTCGACCAGGTCGACATTGGAATGCAGTTGTTCGACAATAAAGTCGTTGACGGCCTCAAAATCGGTCGCAACGGCGTCGCGGATTGTATTATGCATGGGTATACCGTCGTTCGGGTGCGCTGGACATGGGAGTGCGCGGTCATGCTAGGGGCGAAGCGCGAAGCTGTCAAGCTGCACTGACGCCTGATGTAACCACTGATTACCGTACTTTATTATGGACGCCGCTTAAACGCAGTCGCTTGAGTATCAGTGGCTCCAGCCCGCCTGTTGCGGGCCAGTGGAGTGATGGAACCCGGTTCCCACACCCGCCTGTCCAGAAAAAGGCTATCGGAGTGCCATCGTACCGGGCCCTGCTTTGCTTGGACGGTCTCGCTGAGTGTTATATTCTCTGCATAAATCAGTGAGAAATGCTTGCCAGTGGCGCTTGCTTCTCGTAAAATGCCCGCCCTTATAGATTAGAGCGCAACGGCCATGGCCGCGGTGCTACAGGTTTGCGGTCCCATTCAGTTGTCAGGGGGGCAAGCCAGGTTCCCAAATACTGGAGTTTCATATGTACGCGGTTATTGAGAGTGGTGGCAAACAGCACCGGGTGGTTGAAGGCGAGACCTTGAAGTTGGAAAAGATCGAAGTTCCGACCGGCGAGAAGATCAACTTTGACAAAGTGCTGATGGTAGGTGAAGGCGAGTCTGTGAAGATCGGCGCGCCTTACGTTGATGGCAGCACCGTGACCGCCGAAGTGATTGCCCAGGGCCGTGCGCCCAAAGTGACAATCATCAAATTCAACCGTCGTAAGCACTACCGTAAGCGTCAGGGCCACCGTCAGTGGTTTACTGAAGTTCGCATTACAGGTATCAAGGGCTAAGTTTTAAAGGGCTGAAGCAGTCCGGGAGTAGATCATGGCACATAAAAAAGCAGGCGGTAGTACCAGTAACGGTCGCGATTCGATATCCAAACGACTGGGTGTTAAACGATTCGGCGGCGAGCAGGTTCTGGCGGGCAATATCATCGTTCGTCAGCGTGGTACACGCTTCCATGCCGGCACCAATGTCGGTATCGGTAAAGACCACACACTGTTTGCCAAGGCACACGGTCGTGTACTGTTTGAAGTTAAAGGTCCGAATAACCGCAAATTTGTCAGCATCGTAGAGGCCTGAGGGTCTGCTGACCCGGCGTGCCCGGCTCCTGCGAGCGGGCGGCCAATGCGGTGATGTGATCAGTAAAGCCCTGTCAGTCGACGGGGCTTTTTTGTATGGGTGGTAAGCAAAGTGAAGTTTGTAGACGAAGCTGAAATCACGGTCGAAGCAGGCAGGGGCGGTAATGGCTGCCTGAGCTTCCGACGTGAAAAGTTCATCCCGAAAGGCGGGCCTGATGGCGGTGACGGTGGTGACGGCGGCAGTGTCTATCTGGTAGGCGACAGCAACCTCAATACCCTGGTTGATTTCCGCTTCCAGCGCCGTTACATCGCGCAGGCCGGACAGGGCGGCATGGGTGCCAACTGCACGGGCCGTGCCGGTGAGGACCTGGAGGTGCGGGTGCCCATCGGGACCAGCGTCGTGGACAAATATACCGAAGAGCTGATCGCTGATATCGCCGGGCATGGGCAAAAGGTGCTGGTTGCCAAAGGTGGCTGGCATGGGCTTGGCAATACCCGGTTCAAGTCGAGCACCAATCGCTCGCCAACCAAGCATACCAAGGGCACCGATGGCGAAGTCCGTACCCTGCAGCTGCAGCTGAAGGTTATCGCTGATGCGGGTCTGCTGGGGTTGCCCAATGCCGGCAAGTCCACCTTGTTGCGTGCCGTCTCCGCAGCCCGCCCGAAAGTGGCGGATTACCCGTTCACCACGCTGGTGCCGGGCCTGGGCGTGGTGCGCATCGAAATGGAGCGCAGCTTTGTCATGGCTGACATTCCCGGTGTCATCGAAGGCGCGTCCGAAGGTGCAGGCCTGGGCTTCCGCTTTCTCAAACATTTGTCGCGCACGCGGCTGCTGCTGCATGTGGTGGATGCGGTGCCACTGGACGAGTCAGACCCGGTGTCGCAAGCGCAGGGCATTGTTGACGAGCTGGCGGGTTTCAGTGCCACGCTGGCGCAGAAAGAGCGTTGGCTGGTATTGAACAAGGCTGACATGGCCGATCCGGAGACTCTGGCGGCGTTGCGGCAGCGGTTTGTTGAAGAACTGGGTTGGGATATTCCGGTCTATCATATTGCCGCGATCAACGGGGAAGGCTGCAGGCAGCTGTGCCACGACATCATGCGCTCGGTGGAAGAGCACCGGCGCCTGCTGGCAGACGATGAGGACTATCGGGAGGCGGAGCGTGCCCGCGACCAGCAAATGGAGTTCGAAATTCGTCGCAGTATCGAAAAGACCCGCAAGCGGCGCGCCGTTGACAGCGATGATGACGATTTTGATGGCTTTGATGATGAACATGATGACGATGATGATGGTGTGACAGTCGTTTATGAGTAAGCAGAAAGACGGCTCGGGCGCCCGGCGCTGGGTCGTAAAAATAGGCAGTTCGCTGATTACCAATAATGGCACCGGGCTGGACCGCGCAGCGATTGAAAACTGGGTGAGGCAGTTGGTGAGCCTGCAGCAGGGCGGTATTGAAGTCGTGCTGGTCTCGTCCGGCGCGGTTGCTGAAGGGGTCAAACGTCTGGGCCTGAAAAAGCGGCCTCGGGAAATCCATCTGCAGCAGGCTGCTGCAGCAGTGGGTCAGATGGGCCTGATCCAGACCTATGAGAGCTGTTTTCAGCAATACGGCGTACACACCGCGCAGGTGTTGCTGACCCACGATGATTTGTCCAATCGGCGTCGTTACCTCAATGCCCGGAGCACATTGGCCGGGCTTGTCGGTATGCGCGTGGTACCGGTGATCAATGAGAATGATACGGTGGCGACAGCGGAGCTGTGTTTCGGGGACAACGATACGCTGGGTGCACTGGTGGCAAACCTGCTGGGTGCGGATACGCTGATCATATTGACCGATCAGCAAGGCTTGCACGAAGCGGATCCGCGCAAGCAGGCGGAAGCCCCTTTGATCGCGGAGGCCATGGCGGAAGACAGCCGGCTGCTGGCAATGGCCGGTGGTAGCGGCAGCCTGGGCCGCGGCGGCATGATCACCAAGATCACGGCAGCGCGGCTGGCCGCCCGCTCCGGCGCACGAACGGTCATCGCCAACGGCAGGGAGCCTGATGTACTGATCAGGCTGGCACAGGGCGAATCAATCGGTACCCGACTCCTGCCGGAAAAGCAGCCGATGGCCGCACGCAAACAATGGCTGGCCGGTCACCTCAAAGCCAAGGGCGAGCTGGTCATTGATGCCGGCGCCGTCAAGGTGCTGCGTGAGTCCGGGCGCAGTCTGCTGCCGGTCGGTGTGATCGCAGTCAGTGGCCAGTTTGATCGCGGTGAAATGGTCGTGTGTGTCGACGAGTCGGGCCAGGAAATTGCCCGTGGGCTGGTTAACTACGACAGTCGCGAAGCGGCGCAGATTCTGCGGCAATCAAGCCGGCAGATCGAAACCATACTGGGTTATGTCGGTGATGCGGAAATGATTCATCGCGATAACCTGGTGGTATCGGAGTAGGTTGCAGCGGCGCTGGTTCAGCCGGGAGGCACAAATATTCAGTCATAAAAAAAGCCGGTCGTAACCGGCTTTTTTTATGCTTACGCTTTCAGTGCCAGAATGGCAGCATTCAGACGGCTCTTGTGACGAGCGGCCTTATTCTTGTGAATAATGCCCTTGTCTGCCATGCGGTCGATAACCGGCACTGCGCGGTTGTAAGCCGTGGTGGCGTTGTCATAGTTGCCTTCCTGGATCGCCGTCACCACTTTTTTGATGTAGGTGCGAACCATGGAACGGAAACTGGCGTTGTGGCGGCGTGCGACTTCATTCTGACGTGCGCGCTTACGGGCTTGTACGGTGTTGGCCAACTGATGCTCCTTACGATACTGTCAACGTGTGGCAAAATTCAAGACGCGGTACTATGCCGATAATCGCGCCTCATGTCAAGCCACTATGACACAAGTAATTGGTTTTGATAACCCTGTCGTAGACCCTGACGTATGTTAAGCTGATAGCAAATACATTGTGGTGAAACCCAAGGAGTATTGAACCATGAGCAACATCGATATTGGTATCAGCAAAGCGGATCGCACTGAAGTCGCAGACGGGCTCAAACGATTGCTGGCCGACTCATATACCCTGTACCTGCAGACGCACAACTTTCACTGGAACGTTGAAGGCCCCAGGTTTCGTGAACTGCACCTGATGTTCGAAGAGCATTACATTGACCTTGCCGAAGCGGTGGACGATATTGCCGAGCGGATTCGTACCCTGGACGTGGCGGCGCCGGGTACCTTTAAGGAATTCTCTCAGCTGAGTTCTGTCAAAGAAGTTGACGGGGTACCGGAAGCGAACAAGATGGTAGACCTGCTCACACATGGTCATGAACAGGTGGTCCAGACCTGTCGCGATGTGCTGAAACTGGCCGCTGAGGCGGAGGATGAGTCAACTTCAGCACTGGCTTCTGACCGAATGCGGATTCACGAAAAAACCGCGTGGATGCTGCGCGCCATCAACAAGTGAACGACGCATCCAGTGCGTGATGGCCAGCCCATCGAAGCGATCACGTTGCTGCCTTAATCTACCGGGGGAACCCGGACCCGGGGCCGGGTTCCCCCGGTAGATTAAGGTTCAGCTGGCAGTGAACGGGCTGGCTGTGGGCGCTGTCCGGCAAGCGGCAGGTAGCTTAGAACATCAAATACCACACCAGAAACAGCAGACTGAAGGCCGTCAGGTAAATCATGCCGATCCAAGCCAACAGGTTCATCCCCATCGAAATACCCTTGCCCCGAACCAGACTGAAGTTGAGCCAGGCAAAAAACGGCGTGGTCAGAAATGCCAGCGTCATGGCAAAGGTCAGCATCGGGCTCAGCGCGCTCTGAAAGAACAGGATAATGGCCATGCCTGCACTGGCCTGCGCAACGATCCAGGCTGTCAGCGTCCAGTTGCGGCGCTCCTCGCCGGGGCTGCGCAGCAAGTGAAAGGATTCATCGAGGGTACGGGCATATCCGTCCAGCACCGCCAGTGTTGTGCCAAACATGCACATGAAGGCGATAAACGCGATAAACAGGCGCGCCCAGTCGCCAATGGTGGTGGCATACATGGCGACCAGCTGTTGCGCGAATGCGGCGCCCGCCATGGCAATTTCCTGTTCCGTGCCATGCTGGAGCAATGCCCCCAGGGCCACAAAAACCACTGCCAGTAGCACGGCTACGGCGTATCCCAGATTAAAGTCGAACAGACCGTCAGACAGCGACACCCTGGTCAGTTTTTGTTTGGACCGCAGCCACATCGAACTGATGGCCGACAACTCAATGGGGACCGGCATCCAGCCCATGGTGGCCACGATAAAGGCCAGTGCCGACAGCTGCCAGGGTGACGGGCTGACATAATCCGCCGGTGCCATCGGGCCATTTTGCCAGGCGATCGCAACTGCGATAACCGTACACAGGGTCAATACCAGCATCAGCGCCCGTGACAGTCCGTCCAGCACACGGTAATGACCAGCGAGCAGGATCAGCAGGCACACGGCCAGCAGCATCAGGCAGAGCAGGGTCAGCGACAGATTGCCGGGAATGAAATACTGCAGCAGGCTGGCTGTCAGCAGCAACACACCGGCCGTATTGACCACGGCGGCGATCAGGTTTAACGCAGTAAACGCGATCAGCCAGCCCCGACCTTTATCCTGATAACCTTCAACCAGGCTTTTGTTGTGCCAGAGTGTGTACTGCACACCAAAGCGGAAAAACGGATATTTCAGCACATTGACCAGCACGATCAGCCACAGCAGCTGCCAGCCGAACAGGGCGCCAGCCTGGGTAGAGGCCACAAGGTGGGAGGCACCGACGGCTGCGGCCGCCATAACCAGACCGGGACCGGTGGCCCGCCAGCGCTCTATAAGTCTCGATTTTTCCATAGTATTTTTCTTGTGAACCCGTCTTCTGATATCGTATTTTTCCATGATGGTGCGATAATACGCCCTGCGCAGCATAATGGAATGCAGGCCACCGGTACAGACCCCGGGATTCGAGAGCAGATTTTGACCAGCCAATCGACAGCTAATCAGGGATCCGAACCACCAAAGCGACGTCGCGGCCTGCTGCGTTCCAGCGCTGTGACCGGCAGCATGACATTTGTGTCGCGCATCCTCGGGCTGGTCAGGGACGTGGTACTGGCGCGCGTGTTCGGCCCGGGAGACGGCGCGGATGCGTTTTTCCTGGCGTTCAAGATTCCCAACTTCCTGCGCCGCCTGTTCGCCGAAGGTGCATTCAATCAGGCCTTTGTGCCCGTGCTGTCGGAGTACCGCAGCACCCGCAGCCTGGCGCAGGTGCAACAACTGATCAATGCCGTCGCCGGTTATCTGGGCACAGTCCTGCTGCTGATCACCGCCGTGGTGATAATGGCAGCGCCCTGGATTTCGGTCCCCATTGCCTACGGGTTTACGGCAGATCCGGTCAAGTTCGCCCTGTTTGTGGACATGCTGCGCATCACGTTTCCCTATCTGCTGCTGATTTCGCTGACAGCGTTTGCGGGGTCCATCCTCAACAGCTATGACCGGTTTGCCATTCCGGCGTTGACGCCGGCCTTGTTGAATCTGTCGCTGATCGCATCGGCGCTGCTGCTCAGTCCGTATTTTGCCCAGCCCGAGATTGCACTCGCCTGGGGCGTGTTGCTGGCCGGCATTGCCCAGCTGCTGTTCCAGTTACCCTTTCTGGTGCGATTGCAGCTGATGCCCCGGCCACGGCTGGTAAAGCATCATGAAGGGGTGAGTCGTATCATCAGATTGATGATCCCGGCACTGTTTGGTGTGTCGGTCAGTCAGATCAACCTGCTGCTTGATACCTTCATCGCCTCACTGCTGGTCGCCGGCAGCGTATCCTGGCTGTATTTTTCCGAACGGCTGATGGACCTGCCCCTGGGCATATTTGCGGTGGCAGTCGCCACAGTCGTGCTGCCCAGCCTGTCCCGACGTCACGCAGAGCGCTCAAAAGCGGAGTTTGCGGCCTTGCTCGACTGGGCGTTGCGTCTGATCCTGCTGATCGCGGTGCCGGCGAGCCTGGCGCTGGTGCTGCTGGCGCAACCGATGATCATTACCTTGTTCCAGAATGACAATTTCACCGCCAGCGATGTGGTGATGGTGACCTACAGCCTGCAGGCATACTCGCTGGGTCTGCTGGCTTTCATGTGTATCAAGATTTTTGCGCCAGGATTTTATTCGCGTCAGGACACGCGCACACCGGTCCGTATCGGCATCATTGCCATGGTTGCCAACATGGTCATGAACCTGCTGTTGGTATTTGTCCTGGATATGGCCCATACCGGCCTGGCATTGGCGACGTCATTGGCAGCCTATCTGAATGCCGGGTTATTGTTCATGGGGTTGCGCCGCGAGGGTGTGTTCGACTTTCAACCGGGCTGGTTGCTGTTTGTGATCAGGCTGGTGTGCGCCAACGCTGCTATGTGTGTGTTTCTGGTGCTGATCGCCGGGGACTGGCGCGAGTGGCTGGACTGGGATACCTGGCAGCGTATCTGGCAGATGGCACTGCTGTGTTTTGGCGGGCTGGCGATTTACCTGCTGATCCTGCTGGTATCGGGCATGCGGCCTGCCGACTTCCGTCGGCAGGCCTGACCGGCGCTGACCGGTACTGCCAGCACCGCTCAGCGGCAGCAGGCCCGGCTGAGGGTGATGCGTCTCAGGGTTTGCGGAACAACAGCGTAAACCGGTCGGTGCGTCCGGTGACTGTTTCATGTCCGACTTCCAGTGTCAGGTCATCCGCGACGCTGGCGTGCAGGTCACTGAAATCGACCAGTTCAAAGCCGGCTGCCTGAATTTCCTTGATCATCAGCACCGGATCCAGGCGTCTGCCGTTCTCCCGATCGTCCAGTTCCAGATGCCGGCGGGTATGGTCAATGACACCGTAGAGGCCACCGGTGCTGAGGCTGTCGAAAATGGCATCGTTGAGATGCGCCCGACTCTGTGCATTCATGTTGTGCAGGTTGCGGAAGGTCAGCACCATATCCAGATCGTCAACGGCAAAGTTGAAGGGCGCCAGCTCGCGCAACGTCATACCCTCAGGCAGGTGCAGCACCTCGACCTCATCAAAGCCAGGCTGGTTCAGCACGCGTTCGGCAACCGTGTCGGTGCCGATGGCCACATAGAGTTTGCCGCTGCCACGCAGGGTTGGTGCCAGAATCTTGGTATACCAGCCGGCACCCGGCACCAGCTCCAGTACCCGCATGTCCTCGCGCAGGCCAAAGAACTCCAGAGTTGCTACCGGTTTGCGCTCGATCTCGTCACGGGCAATCTCGGCCGGTGTGCGGGTAGCCCCCAGCAAGGCCATTTCGATCTTGTTGCGGGTACTGGCGAAGTCGTCGGTCTGGGCCTGTGCAACAGGCGCGGACAGGCTCACGGTGACGGCCAGGCCCGCCAGAAACGCGGGTCCGATGTTGCCACGAAACAGTTTGATCATGCTTGTTCTCCGGGAAAAAATTGGCCACAGGGCCGTTGGCGCACTAGGCGCGTGATACAAATTTGCCGGTCACGGTACTGACCTTTATCTTCTCACCCGTGGTGAGGTATTCAGGCACCTGGATTTCCAGGCCCGTGTTCAGGGTGGCCGGTTTGGGACGCGCGGTTGCCGAGGCGCTGCCGCCGCCGGACGGCGTACTGACAATTTCCATGACCACGGTTTGTGGCAATTCTATTCCCAGCAGGTGGTCGTCCATGATCAGCGCGGTAATACCGTCCAGCTGGTCAGTCAGGTAAGGGATGTCATCCTCGACCTGTTCGGCATTGATACCATACTGACTGTAGTCGTCGGTGCTCATGAAGTACAGTGTGTTGTCCTCGCGATAGGAATACTGGACGTTCATGCGACTGCAATCGGCGATCTTGACGACATCGTCCCCCTTGTAAGCCTCGTCCAGCTTCTGCTGGGTTTTCAGGTTGGTATAGCGCACCTTGTACATGGTCACGCCGCCGCGGGAGGAAGGACTCTTGCCCTCCAGTTGACGGATCAGATGCGGGACACCGTCGATATCGACAATCATGCCGCGTTTTAACTCATTTGCTTTCATGACGCTGTCATCCTCGGAAGCCCGGTGCGCAGACGTCGCACCGGGATCGAAATTTACTGTATCCGCGGCAGCCTGTAAATATTCGTGACAGCAACGACAGTAACGCTTGGATAGTGCGATCTGTCCGCCCCCGCAAGGGCTGGGGGTGCAGGAAGCCGGGTTCCTGTACCCCCAACCCTTGCGGGGGCGGAAAGTGCCCACTGGCGGACTTTCCCTCGTGATCGAATAAATGTATAACAGGCCTCAGAATCTGACAGTTTAGCGAGTAATAGAGCATGCCCAAGACAAAAGACGAAGTAGACAACTTCCACATTATCTCAACCGAAGAGCTTCCGCAGCCGGCGCAACTGAAGCAGGAGATGCCGCTGGCGGGCAAGGCGCTGGAGACGGTTCTGCAGGGTCATCGGGGCGTCAAGGGCGTCCTGGATGGCAAGGACGAGCGGCTGATTGTTGTGGTGGGGCCGTGCTCCATCCATGATACGGCACAGGCCCTTGATTACGCGCGCCTGCTCAAGCCCCTGGCAGATGAACTGCAGGACACGTTGCTGATTGTCATGCGGGTGTATTTCGAAAAGCCGCGCACCACGGTAGGCTGGGAAGGTCTGATTTATGACCCCTATCTTGATGGCAGCCATCGTATCGAGCACGGTCTGCGTATTGGCCGTCAGCTGATGCTGGATATCAACGAGCTGGGGTTGCCGATTGCCGTGGAAGCGCTCGACCTGATCTCGCCGCAGTATCTGCAGGACCTGGTGAGCTGGACGGCGGTGGGTGCGCGCACCACGGAATCGCCGACACATCGCAAGCTGGCCAGTGGTATTTCGTCCGCTGTCGGCTTCAAGAACAATGTTGACGGCAGCCTGTCGGTAGCGGTCAATGCGATCCGTGCAGCGTCGGCAATCAATACCTTCATCAGCGTCACCGAAGCTGGCAAAGTCGCTGCGTTTCGTACCTCGGGTAATCCGCACAGTCACGTGATTCTGCGAGGGGGCAAAGAACCCAATTTTGAATCACCGTTTGTGGCAGCCTGCGAGCAGGCGTTGCGCAAGGCGGCGATCACCGAAAATATCATGATTGATTGCAGTCACGGCAATTCACGCAAACAGTACGAACGGCAGTTGGACGTCCTGCGCGACGTCACCGTGCAGATTGAGGCCGGTAACAAGTCCATCATCGGTGTCATGCTGGAAAGCAATATCCATGCAGGTAATCAGCCAATACCGGATGACCTGGAGGAGATACGTTATGGTGTGTCCATCACCGACGCCTGTATAGACTGGCCGGCAACCGAGACGGCATTGCGCGAGATGGCTGCGCGCTTGCGCCCGGTGTTGCCGACCAGACGGCGTGGGTGACGGTGTGGGCGGGTGGTGCGTTTATCCGCCTATGATCATGGAGATGATGATCAGGCCTATGGCAACCAGCGCGATAGTGCCAACTGTCACGCTGATGTTACGTGCTACCAGACGATCTTCCATTGTCTTACCTCCGCGATGTGTTTAAAGACTGTTAGTCCAAAAAATGTGATAGACATTGTCGGTGGGGATTTTTCCCTCTTGTGATTCTTATCATCTCGGATCGTGTCAGTCGGCATGTTGATCTGTGTCAAGCGACGGCGAGATGCTGTTCAGCGCAATACCGGATAACACAGCAGAGCGTTGCTCCCCTGAGCCTAATTGACTATTATGAATACAGAGCAGATGAACACAGACAACTAAAGCTGTCACTTAAACGGAATAAATGGAGAGTCAGGTTATGACAAGCTACAACAAAGTTCTGGTCGCGGTTGATGGTTCTGACGAGTCAGACAAGATAATTGCCAAGGCGCTGGCCATGGCCGGTGACAGCAATGCGCAGCTGGATGTGGTCATGGTGTTTGAGCCACTGCTGGGCAGTTATTCTTTTGAGCTGAACATGGCAGATTTTGAAAAAGTTCAGAAGGAGCATCAGGAACAGGTTGCCAGCAAGATGCGTGCGAAAATGGCCGCCATGTCGCCGTCTGTGCCTGCCAAGCAGGTGCATTTTCTGCGGGGCAAACCGGCCACTGAAATCAAGAAACTGTGTGAAGAGCTGGGCACTGATCTGCTGGTGATTGGCAGTCACGGGCATAACCCGGTGCGGGCCGTACTGGGTTCGACCGCCAATGCCGTTTTGCACGGCATCCATTGCGACGTCCTGACCATCCGCGTCTAACGGCGGAGTTTATCCCCAAGCCAGCCTGTCAGCGTGGTCAGCCAAATGCCATCAACCCCAGGGAGGTCCGGCGCCGGGTCCGGTGCCCTCCTGAGGTTGATGGCGCCACAGCGCTTGCATGGGCTGGCTAGCCGGACTTAAGTACGGCTGCAATGCTCTGTGCCAGGTATTCAATGTTGCTGCTGTTGATGCCGGCAATATTGATTCGACTGGAGTCCACCAGGTAGATGCTGTACTGGTTGATCAGGGTCTGCACCTGATCCACTGTCAGCCCCAGAAACGAGAACATGCCTTTTTCCTGCTCAATAAACCCGAAATCACGATCAATACCCTGTTTACCCAGCTCAATAACCAGCGCTGACCGCAGTCCATTGATACGCTCACGCACCTCGGTCAACTCCAGCGCCCAGTCCCCGTTCAATTCGCTGTCTGCCAGAATTTCGGCCACCACACTGGCGCCGTGATCGGGTGGCATCGAGTACATGCCGCGGGCGGTAGAGGCGATCTGGCTGGCAGCTGCCTGCGTCGCCGCCGCGTTGCCAGTAATCACGGTCAGCGCCCCGGTGCGCTCCCGATACAGGCCAAAATTCTTGGAGCAGGAGCTGACCACAATCAGCTCGGGCAAGGACTCTGCCAGCAGGCGCACGCCATAGCTGTCCTCGGCCAGGCCGTCACCCAGCCCCTGGTAGGCCAGGTCAATGAACGGTGTAAAACCCCTGGCCTGCGCCAGTGACGCCACCGCCTGCCATTGTTCCCGGGTCAGATCTGCGCCACAGGGGTTATGGCAACAGCCGTGCAACAGCACCAGGTCACCCGGGCCGGCATTGCCGATACGGGTCATCATGTCATCGAAGCGGATACCGTGGTGCTGGTAGTCGTAATACGGATAGGTCTCTATCTGCAGACCGGCTTCGCCAAGCAGCGGGATATGGTTAGCCCAGGTGGGGTCACTGACCAGGATCTTGCTGCCAGGCCGGACTTTCTGTATGAATTCGGCGGCCAGGCGCAGGCCGCCGCAGCCGCCCGGGGTCTGGAAGGTGACACGGCGATCGCCCAGCGTATGGGTCAGATTGTCACCCAGCACCAGGCCGGCCGCCAGCGCATTGAAGGCTGCCGATCCTGCCGGTGACACATAGGATTTGCTGCTCTGGCTCTGCAACAGTCTGGCCTCTGCCGATTTAACGGCTCGCATGACCGGCGTGTTGCCCTGTTCGTCCTTGTACACGCCGACGCCCAGGTCAATTTTTTGCGGATTGGTATCAACACGATAGGCTGCCATCAGGCCGAGAATGGGGTCGGCGGGCAGGGGTTTCAGACTGTCAAACATGTGATTGTCCTGTTCAGGTAGGAGGCCGGTTGTCAACGTTGCCGATGGCGCACTAAAAATGCTGCCGCAACGATTGTGCTTTCAGCGTGTTCTGCAGCAGGGAAACGATGGTCATAGGGCCCACACCGCCTGGCACTGGCGTAATCCAGCTGCACTTGTCCTTGACGGCGGCAAAGTCGACGTCCCCGGCCAGCCGATAGCCGGATTTTTTGCTGGCATCCGGCAAGCGGGTGATGCCGACATCAATGACCACGGCACCGTCCTTGACCATGTCCGCACCGACAAACTCGGCTTTGCCAATGGCAACAATGAGGATATCGGCGCTGCGACAGATCGCCGCCATATCCCGGGTGCGGCTGTGCACCAGGGTCACGGTGCTGTTACCCGGGCTGGTATTGCGCGACATCAGCAGTGACATTGGCGTGCCGACGATGTTGCTGCGCCCGATGACGACACAGTGTTTACCTTCGGTGTCGATATTGTGATGGCGTAGCAACTCCATGATGCCGTTGGGCGTTGCCGAGATGAATGTCGGCAGGCCCAGGCACAGGCGGCCTACATTCTCAGGGCAGAAGCCATCGACGTCCTTGGCCGGGTCGATCGCCAGGGTAATGCGGGTTTCATTGATGTGGGCGGGCAGGGGCAGCTGAACGATAAAGCCATCAATGTCGCTGTCGTTGTTCAGTTTGTCGATTTCGGCGAGCAGTGCCGCCTCACTGACGTCACTGTCCAGACGCACCAGCGTTGATTTGAAACCTACACGTTCGCAGGCCAGCACCTTGTTATTGACGTAGGTCTCGCTGGCGCCGTCATGGCCAACCAGGACTGCCGCCAGATGTGGAATTTTTCCGCCTTGGGCGCGGAGTTCATCAACCTGTTCGGCTATCTGTGCCTTGATCGTTTCCGCGGTCTGTTTGCCGTCGAGTAGTTGCATGATGAGAGCCCCTGTTCTGTAAAGGAGGCAATCATAAACGAGCACCGTCAGTGGCTCAAGCTACCATTTGCCGGTATTGGGCATACTGACCCAGGGTTCTTGAGGCGGCAGAGGGTCGCCCGCCTGCAACAGTTCAATGGAGATGTTGTCTGGTGACCGGATAAAGGCCATCCGGCCATCGCGCGGTGGCCGGTTGATGGCGACGCCCTGGCGCTGCAGAGACGCACACAGGTCGTAGATGTTGTCGACGCGGTAGGCCAGGTGACCAAAGTTGCGGCCTTCGCTGTATAGTTCCGGATCCCAATTGTAGGTCAGTTCGATCTGGGCGTGTTCGTCGCCCTCGGCTGCCAGAAAAACTAGGGTGAAACGGCCCGATTCATTGTCCCGCCGACTCAGTTCCCTGAATCCCAGTTTGTTACAGTAAAAATCCAGTGATGCCTCCAGACTGCTGACGCGCACCATGGTGTGAAGGTATTTCATAACGTTCTCCCGAAAATTTTCAGGCCGGTTAGTGGATAACACGCCACATTTAGCCGGGGGCAGTGCTGGCGACCAGGCGCAGCGGGACATATTCCCCGGACTGGCTCCAGTCACCCTCGATGGCGATGACGTCGCCATTGTCGGCCAGGACCAGATTGCCATAGTACTCAACCTGAATACTGCTGAGCCGGATCGTGATTTGCCGGTCGCGGATGCTGATGCTGTCGATGGGCAGCCCGCTGCGAAACTGGCTGGGAATGTCCAGGGTGCCGGTATGCCCGGCGTCACTGCCTGCCATGTTCAGGTTAAAGACCACGTCAATGGGATCGTACTGGGCGGCTACCAGGGTGCCACGCCATTGACCGCTGAGGTCTTGCGCCGAGGCACTGGTGCCGCTGAGTATGAAGAGGCCGATGACTAACAGGTATGCCGGATAGCGTCGCTTGAATGAGTTCATGATGACAGCATAGCGCGGCGTTGCCGATAAAAAAAGAGGTTGTTGCCAGTCGACAACAACCTCTTGCGCCCGAGCGATCTGCTAAGCCTATTTCTTCAGGTATTCAAACGTCAGGTTGTAGGCCACATTGGTCGTGATCGGGCCGATCACCGTTTGTGTCGTGGTGGTTGCCGAGAATTGTGCCCGGTAGAACACCCGACTGTCAGCGACACTGACTTCACTGATCTGGAAGCTGCTGAAGGTACTGGAATCAACACCTTCGGCATCATCCAGCGCCTTTCGCACGTCGTCTTCCAGACTGTCCAGTTCGGTGTTGCCTGGCGCCGGAATGCTGTCGATTTTAAAGGTGAACGGTGTGCTGACACCACTGGATGAGACCGTGCCCGCAATGGTGAGGGAATAGTCGCCGTCGGGGACTTCCACCACCGGTTCCTCAATGGGGTCAACGGGCTGTCCGGTCAATTCAGCCAGAGTATTGGCGAGGGTGCCAATGGTCACCGGTGCGTCACCAAACTCGCCGCCCATGACATACACCGTATTGTCCTTGATACCGATATAGGTCGTGGTGCTGGGATAGTAACGATAGACAAAGCCATCCAGAATGCTGAACGCGGCATTCACGGATGTGCTCGGGAACAGGTCGGCATACAGCTCTTCCGCCTTGGTCATCAGCTGGCTGACCTGGTTCATGTTCGGCGGGGTGCCGCCCAGCAAGCCACAACGGGTGGAGTTGCTGGTTTTGCTGCCGGTAAACTGGCCAAGGAAGACATCGGATGTGGACATGACGTTGGCTTCATTGAAGCTGCCCGAGGTTACATCGGAAACGGCCAGTTTGACACCCAGTGCCGGTATGCTCCAGGTCGCCTCAGCGCCGGAGACGGTCGGACTGCTCAACACCAGGTCGGCGATGCAGACGGTGCCACCGGCGGCGATCACCATGTCCACGGTGGTGCCGTCTGTCAGCGGCGCGCCTGCCTGGGCTGATCCGAAAGTCAACGAATAGGTTCCCTCCAGCGACGCCGGTATTGACGTTGATTGCGCAAGCACCGCGCTGCTGCCCAATATCAGGGCGCCCGCTACGCAGGGGGCCAGTACCCGGCGTACTGCATTTCTGAAAATTGTCATGACTCTTACTCCATTGCCATCTTGATTCGTTGAGGTTCATTGCACCGCAGTAGCGTAGGGCATTCGCCTGTTGGCGGGCACCCCCTGATCGGGGGGCGGGGTTAATCCATCGGGGAAAAATGCTACTATTCGCCTCCGGCCAGCGGGTGACCCGCAGACGTTAGGGAAAATGGTAGTTATGGCAACAGACAGCAGAGGCAAATATGTGCTGACGGTATCGTGCCCGGAGGCAAACGGCATCGTTCGCGCGGTCAGTGATTTCCTGTATCAGCGCGGGGCAACCATCAGTGAAGCGGCGCAGCACCGTGACCCGGTCATCGACCGGTTCTTCATGCGGGTGGAGTTTGAGGAAGTGGAGGCGCACCTGCCAGCCACCGACAAGCTCGATGAGGATTTCAGCAACATTGCTGCCCGTTTCGACATGCAGTGGAATTTTTTTGATTTGAGCAAGCGGCCCAGGCTGCTGTTGGCTGTGTCACGTCACGGACACTGCCTGAATGACATTCTGCATCGCTGGAGTGCCGGCGCGTTGCCGGCCGACGTGGTGGGTGTGGTATCCAATCATGAGGGCATGCGTGGTATCACGGAATGGTACGGGCTGGACTATTTTTACCTGCCCCTGACGCCGGCAACCAAGGCGGCGCAGGAAGCCGCCATGCTTGATATTGTCACCCGCAAACAGGTGGATGTACTGGGTCTGGCGCGCTACATGCAGATTCTGTCGCCGCGCATGTGCGAAGTGATGGCGGGTCGTGTTATCAATATTCACCACTCCTTTCTGCCCGGTTTCAAAGGCGCCAATCCCTATCGCCAAGCCTACATGCGCGGCGTCAAAATCATTGGTGCAACCGCGCACTACGTCACCACAGACCTTGACGAGGGGCCCATTATTGAACAGGCCGTCGAACGCATTGATCACAATTTCGATATCGATGAATTGATGCAGATTGGTCGGGACGCGGAGTGTGCCGCGTTTGCCCGCGCACTTAAATGGCACTGCGAGCATCGTATCATCGTCAATGGCAACAAAACCGTGGTGTTCAGGTAAGACATGGGCCACCACGGCACGGGTTCCTGATGTAGCATAAGGCAGTACACGCCCCGGGAGAATGTTAATGCTGATTGCACTTGGCACGCTGGCCGGCGGTCTCGGCCTGTTTCTGTTAGCGGTATCGATGATCACCGATGGTCTTAAACTGGCGGCAGGTGGCGCCCTGAGAGACATCCTTGGACGGTCTACCGCCACCATCTGGCGTGGCATTTTTTCAGGCGCATTGCTCACCAGTCTGGTGCAGTCCTCCAGTGCCGTGACGGTCGCCACCATCGGTTTTGTCAATGCCGGTCTGTTGAACATCCAGCAGGCGCTGGGCGTTGTGCTGGGCGCCACGGTGGGCACCACCATGACCGGCTGGCTGGTATCAATGGTCGGGTTTCAGTTCAGCATCACGGCATTTGCGTTGCCGCTGGTGGGCGCCGGTATGGTGTTGCGACTGGTGGGGCCGTCACGTCGCCTTGGCGCGCTGGGCGAGGCCATTGCCGGCTTCGGGCTGTTTTTTATTGGCATCGATTTTTTACGCGGGGCGTTCGAAGGCTTTGCGCAGACAATGGACCTGGCCAGCCTGTCCCCCGAGGGCTTTGCCAGTGCTGTTATTTTTGTGGGTGTCGGTTTTGCGATGACGCTGCTGACACAATCCTCCAGTGCGGCCATAGCCATAACTCTGACCGCGCTGACCGGGGGCGTGATCAGCTTCCCCGCGGCCGCAGCGGCCGCGATTGGTGCGACGGTGGGTACCACCTCGACATCTGCGCTGGCTGTTATTGGCGCGACATCCAATGCCCGGCGCGTGGCCGCCGGCCACGTCATTATCAATGGCTTTAACGCGGTGCTGGGCATCATGTTGCTGCCCGTGGTGATCTGGCTGCCATCGGTTTGGGCCGGTATGCAGCAGTATCCCGCTTTCAGCCTGGCCCTGTTCCACACCAGTTTTAATGTGCTGGGGGTGCTGTTGCTGATCCCCTTGATGAAACACGTCAGTGTGTGGCTGGAACGCCGGTTCGTGGTGTTGTCCGAAACCCTTGGGCGACCACAATATCTGGACAGCAATGTCATGGTGTCGCCGACGCTGGCCATGGATGCTTTTTTTCTCGAGCTCAAGCGCATGGCCGACCTGACCCGCCTGCATGCCGTCGATGCGCTGAACAGCGAGGGGGCGCCGGCGCCTGAGTTGCTGGCGCAACACGACGGCATTCTGCAATTGGTGCGGTATGTGGAAAAATCGGTGACAGACCTGGAAAAGGAGCGTCTGGGCACTGATGTGGCGATGCAGTTGCCGATGATACTGCGGATTGCCAATTACATCGATGACGCCGTCGTGCATGCCCAGAGCAGCGCAGAAACCGATGCCGATGTTGAATATCTGCTGCACACTGAGGACGGTGAGCGCATACTGGCTTACCGGGCTGCCGTGCTCAAGCATCTGGCGCACTGCAACCCTGACCGGCCCGACTTCAGTCCCGACGAGGTAGACGAGGCCTACCAGGCTCTGCGAGTCACCTGGCGAGACCTGAAAACTGAACTGCTGAACGCCAGTGTTCGGGGACGCTTGCCGGTTCAGCGCCTCAACCCGGCGATTGACAGCTTGCGCATGATGTTGCGGCTGGCGGAACGTGCTACCCGCATCGCCGTCCGGCTTACCGAACTGGGCCGCGCAGTGCCGGCAGTGGCTGGCAAGGTGGCCGCTGATGTCGCGGCTGGGACCAATGAGCCGACGTCAGCAATCGGCGCTGATTGACCTTGTATGTCAGCTTTGTCATATATCTGTCATACATCATCGTTATAGTGGCGCACGTGATCGCTGATTCACTTTCGTTGCCCTGAAGGAGATCGTACTGATGTTGAAATATAAACAAGCTTTTGCTGCCATTGCGGTAGCGGGTTCCCTGTCACTGTCGGCCCACGTGGCTGCCGATGTTGATCCGAATCTGCCTGATTACGAGCGCGTCTCCGGCGTTTCCGGCAACCTGTCCAGTATCGGTTCCGACACACTCAACAATCTGATGACATTGTGGGCGGAGGAGTTCAACAAATTTTACCCGAATGTCAATGTGCAGATTCAGGGCGCCGGTTCGTCAACTGCGCCGCCCGCACTGACCGAAGGCACAGCCATGCTGGCGCCCATGAGCCGCGGCATGCGACAGTCCGAAATCCAGGCGTTCGAAGAAAGATTCGGCTACCCACCCACCGAACTGCCTGTGGCGGTGGATATGCTGGCGGTGTATGTCAACCGTGATAACCCCATTGAAAGTCTCAGTTTGCCAGAGGTTGACGCGATATTCTCGGCTACCCGCCGGTGCGGCTACAGTGAGGATGTTACCCGGTGGGGCCAGCTCGGCCTGACCGGTGACTGGCAAAACCGTGATTTTGCGCTGTATAGCCGCAACGCCGTGTCCGGCACCTACGGCTTCTTCAAGGACAATGCCTTGTGCGGCGGTGATTTCAAATCCAGCATCAATGAGCAGCCTGGTTCTTCGTCCGTCGTGCAGGGCGTCACCGAGTCCATCAACGGTATCGGCTATTCCGGCATTGGTTATCGCACCTCGGGTGTGCGTGTGATACCGCTGGCGGCAACCCAAGGTGGCCCGGTCTTTGAAGCGACCCCTGAGAATGCCGCCAGTGGCGATTATCCGCTGTCCCGCTACCTGTTTGTCTACATCAACAAACACCCCAATCGCCCGCTGGACCCGATGACCCGGGAGTTTGTCAAAATGTTGTACAGCAAGCAGGGTCAGGAAGTGGTAGATCGAGACGGGTTTGTTACGCTGCCCGCGGTGCTGACCAACCGGATACTGGCAGAATTGGGGATTGAGTAAGCCTGTCATCAACGTGTCATGCAGATGATCTAGTCTGCAGACTCTCCCCTGGGAAGATTGAACGACAAGGATGTCGACCTTTTTTTGGGGAATAAGACAGCTTTGTCACAAAAACGTCATGATAAATTGATATGATCCGCGTCGACATTGATCGTTGAAGCTGGAATCAGACTCAAAACCAGGACAAATCTCGCCGATGACCGACACCTCCCCTGATTTACCTGCCCCGGGCAAAAGCAGCAAAAGCCTGTTGCCCGACCATGATCGACGCCAGGCTTTGCGCAGGAAGCGCATGCGTCGTGACAAGATGTCGCGTTGGGGCATTACGGCCGCAGGTTACGGTGTGGTGCTGGCGCTGGCGACCATCTTTATCTACCTGTTTTACGAGGTGGCGCCCATTTTGCGCGGCGCCGCGGTAACACCACAGGACAGTTACACTATTCCCGATACCGGCGCACAGACGGTTCAATTGCTGCTGGATCGCTATGAAGAGCTGGGCATTCAGTACACGGATCGCGGTGAAGCCGTGTTTTTCAACGCCAATACCGGCGTTGAGTCGCAGCGTTTTGCCATGCCGGTGCCGGCCGGTGCGCGTGTGACCAGTTTCGGTTCTGCCGAAACCATCTCCAATACCGCGGCGTTTGGCTTCAGCAATGGTGAGGCGATCGTTGCCCGCCATGATTTCCAGATCACGTTTCCGAACGATATCAGGCGTATCAACCCGCAGATGACATATCCCCTGGGTGAGGCGCCCATCGTGATTGATGAGCAGGGCAGCGCCCTGCGCCTGATCGCCGTGGAGAACATGCAGCGCGGCGCCGGCGGCACCGCTGTTGCGGCCGTCACTGAAGACGGGCGGCTGCTGCTGGCCAATATCACCACCCGCACCAACCTGCTGTCAGGTGCCGTGCAGGTGAACCGGTCAGTAAACACACTGCCCGCGGTCCCCGGACGTGCGCAAAAGCTGCTGCTGGACAAATCCCTGGATAATCTGTTTGTGCTTGATGACCGCGGCCAGGTGCATTACTACGATATTTCCACACCTGCGCAGGCGCGGCTGGTCCAGTCAGTCGACGTCGGTGGCGGCAGCCGGGTGACCGCCGCTGAATTCCTGGTGGGTGCGGTGTCCATCGTATTTGGCACCGAGCAGGGTGAGTTGAGCCAGTGGTTCCTGGTGCGTGACGCGCAGAATCAGTACGGCCTGGAAGAGGTCCGGCAATTCAACTCGCACGGTGCGGCCATCACCTCAATCGCGCCGGAATACACCCGCAAGGGCTTTGTGGTCGTTGATGCCGCAGGCCAACTGGGTATTCATTACGCCACGTCGGCCCGTACGCTGTTTCTGGAAAGCGTCGCCGAGAGGCCCCTGCAGCAGGTCGCCATCTCCCAGATCAATACGGGCCTGTTGTGGCTTAATGACCAGGGTCAGGTGGTCAGCGCCGATCTCTGGAATGAGCACCCTCAGCTGTCCTGGGACGCCCTGTGGAACAAGGTCTGGTACGAGGGCCGCGCCGATCCTGAGTATATCTGGCAGTCCTCGTCGGGTTCGGACGAGTTTGAATCCAAATTCAGCCTGATGCCGTTGACTGTCGGCACCCTGAAAGCGGCGTTTTATGCCATGCTCTTTGCCATGCCGCTGGCCATTGCCGGTGCTATCTACACCGCCTACTTCATGACGCCGAAACTGCGCGGCGTGGTTAAACCCAGTATCGAAATCATGGAAGCCCTGCCCACGGTTATTCTGGGTTTTCTGGCTGGCCTGTGGCTGGCACCGTTTGTCGAAGACCACTTGCCTGCGATCTTCAGTTTCTTTGTCCTGATGCCACTGATGATGCTGTTGTTTGCCTATGTGTGGGGGCGCCTGCCGGGCGCCATTCGCAACCGGGTGCCCGATGGCTGGGAAGCGGCGCTGATGGTGCCGCTGATTTTGCTGTTTGGCACCGTGTGCATCCAGCTCAGCCCCTGGGTGGAAATCTGGTTCTTTGATGGCAGCATGCGGCAGTGGTTCACTGATATCGGGATAACCTACGATCAGCGAAATGCTCTGATTGTGGGTATTGCCATGGGCTTTGCGGTCATTCCGACCATTTTCTCCATCGCTGAGGATGCGGTGTTCACCGTGCCCCGACACCTGACGCAGGGGTCCCTGGCACTGGGTGCGACACGCTGGCAGACAGTCATGGGGGTTGTTCTGCCGACAGCCAGCCCGGGTATTTTTTCGGCGGTGATGATGGGTTTTGGCCGGGCCGTTGGCGAGACCATGATCGTACTGATGGCCACCGGTAACAGCCCGGTTGTCAATTTCAACATCTTCGAAGGCATGCGTACGCTGTCGGCCAATATTGCTGTCGAGCTGCCCGAAACGGCCGTGGGTTCGTCGCACTTCCGGGTGCTGTTCCTGGCCGCCCTGGTGCTGCTGGCACTGACATTTGTCGTCAACACGATTGCCGAGATCATCCGGCAGAGACTGCGGCAGCGTTACAGTAACCTGTAAGTTGCGGGTCATGGCTGCAGGTACTCCTGTGGTTTTTGAACATAGAGAGAAAATGGCATGAGACAATGGTTTAAAAGCGGCACACCCTGGATATGGCTCAATGGCGGCGCCGTCGCCATGTGCATGATCATGGTGATCGGCCTGATCGGTCTGATTGCGGTCAGGGGGTTCAGTCACTTCTGGCCTGCTGACGTTGCCGTTGTCGAAATCACCAGCCCGGGCGGCGAGCAGACCACCATCATGGGCGAGCTGGTGCGCAGCCAGGTTATCTCGGCAGCCGTGGCGCGTGATTCGGGTGAAACCGTGCCGGATGATATCGACCTGGTTACCCGCCATCTGTTCAAACTGGGTAACCGCGATCAGACCGGGCGCGATTTCGTCTGGTATCTGGAGCTGGGCATGTCGCCCTGGCAGTACCCTGACGATGTGTTTGTCATCGAGCGCCGTGAGTGGGGTAATTTTTACGGGCAGCCGTTGGCGTTGCTGCGTGAGGGCAATGTCGTCAGCACCCCGGGTGATGCTGATTTCTGGCCGCAATTGCAGGACGCGGTCGACCGCAGCCTGGCCCTGTTCAGGGAAATCCGTCGTCTGGAGCGTGGCGAGATCGGTCGCATCAACACCGGCATCGAGCGCCTGCGCCTGGATGAGCGTAACCTGGAACTGAATCCGCCACCTGCCGACGTTGAGGCGCGCGAGCGTGCGCGTATTGCCGAGGCCACCGCCCGTTTCGAGGCTGACTACGCGGTGCTGCGTGAAGAGCTTGATGCCATCTATCAAAGCACCCGGCGAGACACGCTGCGCATGCAGACTGCTGACGGCACGGAAGTGGATATCACGCTGGCCACCATTGTCCGTGTCACAGCGCCCAATGCCATGTCAGTATTCGACAAACTGGTGCAATATGTCGAACGGCTCTGGGAGTTCCTGACCGATGAACCCCGCGAAGCCAACACCGAAGGCGGTATTTTCCCGGCGATCTTTGGCACCGTGGTTATGGTCATGGTGATGTCCATCATCGTGACACCTTTCGGCATTCTCGCGGCTATCTATCTGCGCGAGTATGCTCGGCAGGGCACCATGACGCGTATTATTCGCATCTCGGTTTACAATCTCGCGGGCGTACCGTCCATTGTTTACGGTGTGTTTGGTCTGGGCTTTTTTGTGTATTTCCTGGGTGGCAATATCGACCAGCTGTTCTACGAAGCATCCTTGCCCGCGCCAACGTTTGGTACGCCGGGTCTGTTCTGGGCGTCGCTGACGCTGGCGCTGCTGACGCTGCCCATCGTCATTGTGTCCACTGAAGAAGGCCTGGCCCGTATTCCCAGTACCATCCGTCAGGGCAGCCTGGCACTGGGTGCCACCAAGTCCGAGACGCTGTGGAAGGTCATTGTGCCGCTGGCCACACCGGCGATGATGACCGGCCTGATTCTGGCGATTGCCCGCGCCGCCGGTGAAGTGGCACCGCTGATGCTGGTGGGTGTCGTCAAGCTGGCACCGACATTGCCGGTCGATGGCACGTTTCCCTATATTCATCTGGAAAGAAAAATCATGCACCTGGGCTTTCATATCTACGACGTCGGCTTCCAGAGCCCCAACGTTGAAGCCGCGCGCCCGCTGGTTTACGCTACCGCACTGGTGCTGGTCATGCTGATTGTCATTCTGAACCTGACGGCCATCAGCATCCGTAACCATTTGCGCGAGCGCTACCGCAGTGCCGGCGACTAAACCATCAAAGGAAGAGCAACGCACGATGACAACTCAGACTGCCAACAACAAAACTGGCCCGACTGATGCCCGCGAACGCCCCGCAGTATCAGCTGCCGGCGCGCGCAAAGTAGCAGAGCGAGAAGCGCTGTCACTGGCGGACGAGACATCCAAGATTGAGGTCAGTAATCTCAACCTTTATTATGGCAATGACCAGGCGCTCAAGGACGTCAATCTGATTGTGCCGGAGAAACGCGTTACCGCGTTTATTGGTCCGTCAGGGTGCGGCAAGTCAACCCTGTTACGTTGCTTCAATCGCATGAACGACCTGGTGGACATCTGCCGGATCGAAGGCGAAATCGTCATGGACGGCAAGAACATCTACGACCGTGATGTTGACGTAGCCGATCTGCGTCGCAGTGTGGGCATGGTGTTCCAGAAACCAAATCCCTTCCCCAAAAGCATCTATGAAAACGTGGCCTATGGCTTGCGTCTGCAGGGCATCAGCTCGCGTCGGGTGCTGGATGAAGTGGTGGAAAAATCGCTGCGCGCCGCAGCGCTGTGGGATGAGGTCAAGGATCGTTTGCAGGACAATGCGTTCGGGATGTCCGGTGGTCAGCAGCAACGTCTGGTGATTGCGCGCGCCATAGCCATCGAACCGGAGGTCATTCTGCTGGATGAGCCGGCGTCAGCACTGGATCCAATCTCAACACTCAAAATCGAAGAGCTGATCAACGAACTCAAGCGTGACTATACGATTATCATTGTTACGCACAATATGCAGCAGGCGGCCCGGGTTTCGGACTATACCGCCTTCATGTATATGGGCAACATGGTCGAGTATGGTGATACTGATACGCTGTTTACCAATCCGTCGAAAAAGCAGACCGAAGACTATATTACCGGTCGCTACGGCTAGTCCTGCTACTGTCGCCATACCCATCTGAGCAAGGCATCACCGAGTTCCTGTCCGGGACCGGTGTGGGCCTGCGCGTGATTGACCAGTGCCACGACCACGTAATGTTTCCCCGATTGTGCATGCACGTAGCCGGCTATGCCGGCGACGTCGTTCAGGGAACCGGTTTTGACATGACTGCTGGCATGCCCGTCACCGCTAATCAGCCGCTCCTGCATGGTGCCATCCAGTCCTGCCAATGGCAGCGAGGCGACATACTCGGGCATGGTGGGAATCAGGAATCCGCGTTGTAATATTGCCCCCAGCAACGCTGCCGTCAGTCGTGTGTCGCGGCTCAGACCGGAGCCGTTGGCCATGACCAGTTCACTGTGATCAATGCCAACATCACTCAGGTAGCTGCGCACCGCGTCGACGCCAGTGTCAATGCTGGTCGGCGCGCCGCCATGCTGCAGACCAAGTGTCAGCAGTAGTTGCCGCGTCATCATGTTGTTGCTGTATTTATTGATGGATTTGATGATGTCTGCCAGCGGTGGTGACTGCCAGGTCACGAGTGGCGGCACAGCCTCGTTGTCGGTGATGGCGCTTAGCGATGCTTCGCGAAGCTCTCCGTCGAATTCGCCGCCCAGTTCACGCCACAGCAGCTGAAACAGGCCAAAGTTGTACTGTGCCGCATCGAGCACGGCGCGGGTCATGCTGTATTCCCCGCAGCCCGACGGATGTTGCCCGCTGAAGGTGACGGTGTTGCTGGCTACTTCTTCGCTGAAGCTGATACCACGCTGGAAACCGGTGCACGGGCCTTCACGTAACTGCAAGCGATTGTTGATGGTCAGATTGGGCAGGGCCGGGTCGCTGCGGATGATGACATCACGGCCATTGTCATGCGGGTAGAAGAAGAAATTTACGACCTGGAAATTGAACAGCAGCGCCTCGGGCAGGACGTTGTAGGCTCTGCCTGACTGGTTGTCTACCGGGCTGCCGGCGCGGACCGAGGTGTCAAACAGGCTGTTGTCAACAATCAGGTCACCGGTGATCCGTTGTACGCCGCGGCGGCGCAGAACTTTCAGCATACTGCGTACATGTTCTTCCACCAGAAACGGATCGGCACCGCCCCGAATCAGCAGATCGCCCTGCAATGTGCCGTTGATGACCGGTCCCAGTGCATGGATCCCGGTTTCCCAGGTGTAATCTGCGCCCAGCACCTCCAGACCTGCGAGTGTTGTCAGAGTCTTGATGGTCGAGGCCGGATTCATCGGCAAAGCGCTGTTGACGGCAAGCAGAGGCGTCGAGTTGCCCACTTCCTGCACCAGCAGGGCATAGGCATCATCCGGAAAGTCGTGGCCGTTGGTGACAAGTCGGACTGTCGGCGGTACGTCGCCAATATCGTCGGCGGTCGCAGTCTGTGCCAGCAAAACCAGGCTGGTCAGTATCGTCAGTGTGTGTTTAACGGTTCGCTTCAGGGTTGGCATGTGGGACACGACTCGTTCAAGGGCTGCTGCAGGGGTGAAGGCTTCACTTTTACTGCCCGGCGGCGTTGTGTCAAGCAATTCCGCTGCCCCGGTGCCCGCTCAGATCAGGGAAAGTTCATGATGCGTTTTCTGGTTTGTGTGGTGCCCAGCTGGTTATCAAACATGTCAATGGCGGCTTTGACGCGGGCCCCCGTGGTGGTCCGTTGTTCACTGTCGTTGGCCGGTGCGGAAGGCAGCGCAGGCGTGAAGAAGACTACCGTCGGGTTTTGCCCGGCGCTGGCAAAGTCATAGGGCGCCTCCTCTGCGCAATCAAGAAAGGCACTGCGCCGGTCGCGGCGCAGACAGTCAGGATGGGTAGCCCGGCCACGGCGGTCCTGCTCGGCGCGATTGCGCGCGGCAGTGCGCAGATCTGTCAGTGAAGGCAGTTGCCTGAGAGGCGGGGTCGCCGGGGATACCGGCGTCTCGGCGAGGGATGCGGATGCAGCCGGATCGGAGGTGTCAGCGCCAGCCTCCGCTGGCGCGGCGGTGTCAGCGACGGCGCTGGGTGCTGTGGGGTCCACATTGTCGGTGGTTACTGACGCAGGCTCTGCCGCAGCAGATTGCAGCGGACTGTCGGGCGCGCGGCGCGGCGGTGACTGAAAACGGATCTGTATGCTGGGCGCGGCAATTGTCCGGTCAGCTTGCTGGTGGTCTCTATTGGCGGCATAAGTGGCCATGAACAGAATAATACCGTGAGCCAGTATGCTGACAAACAGGGTGGCCGACAACACGCCATGTGATGACGGTTGCGCAGCATGCCGGGCGTCGTCGTCCAGGCTCAGATCGGTGAGTATACTGGGCTCGATGCGATTGTCCGGCAAGGTGTCTGACGTCTGAGGAGAGGCCATGGCGGGTTTTTGTGATTGACGACTGTGCTGGTTTGACTGTTTTTTCCGTCGTCGGTTCCATACCGGCTCGGGCGGGGGTGTTGGCTCTAAGTAAGCACTCTGGAATACGGCCCTGTCGGGGGGGGCGCCTTTCGGGGACGCCCGTGAACCCATCTCTGTAGGGCTCGTCGCCAGCCTCCCTGCTGTGGCAGCTCAAAGGCTAGCACTAGCAGGAGGCCCTGGCGGTGTAGGGTGGCGACTTGAGGGGCGTATGCGACCCTTGGATGGTCGCATCCGAGCCCCCCATGGACGGGTTTACGGGCGTCCCCGAAAGGCGCCACCCTACACCGCAAGGGCCGGGTTCATAGCACTATATGAGGTCAACCGGCTAACATCGGCGCCAGGAACCGGGCAGTATGCGACCTTTTGCTTCTGGCGACCTTCGCCGGCGAGCCCTGTGCCACCAGTTTGCCGCCGGCATCACCGCCCTCGGGCCCGATATCAATCACCCAGTCGGCCTCGGCGATGACATCCAGATTATGTTCAATGACAATCACCGTGTTCCCCGTGTCCACCAGACGGTGCAGCACCCGCAACAGTTTCTCGACATCGGCCATGTGCAGGCCCACAGTGGGTTCATCCAGAACATACAGTTTGTGCGGCGGTTTGCTGCCACGCAGACTCAGGTGGGGCTTGGCCTTGGCCAGTTCGGCGACCAGTTTGATCCGCTGCGCTTCGCCCCCGCTCAGTGTCGGGCTCTGCTGCCCCAGAGTCAGATAGCCCAGACCGACATCCTGCAACAGGCGCAGCGGGTGATAGACCGAAGGCACCGGCTGGAAAAACTCAACGGCCTGATCGATATTCATGGCCAGTACTTCACCGATATGCTTGCCTTTGTATTGCACCGACAGGGTTTCGGCATTGAAGCGCCAGCCGCCACAGTCTTCGCAGTCAACACGCACGTCCGGCAGGAAATTCATTTCGATCTTCTGCATGCCGTTGCCGGCGCAGGTTTCACAACGCCCGCCGGCGACATTGAACGAAAAGCGTCCCGGCAGGTAGCCACGCAGGCGTGCATCCACGGTGTCGGCAAACAGTTTGCGTATGGTGTCCCAGATGCCAATATAGCTGGCCGGGCACGAGCGCGGCGTTTTGCCGATCGGGGTCTGATCCACCTGCAATATCGAGTCAATATCCTGCCAGCCACTGATGTCATCACAACCTTGCCACTTGATGGCCTTGCGTTTTTTGCCTTTCTGCACCAAAACCTGACGCAGGTTGTCATAGACAATCGAGCGAATCAGGGTACTTTTGCCGCTGCCACTGACGCCACTGACCGTGACCAGCCGTCGCAATGGAATACTGAGCGACAGATCTTTCAGGTTGTTCAGCCGGGCTCCGCGAATTGCCAGAGACTGCGCGGCAAGAGCATCACGCGCGTCCTGATCACGAAGCGCCGTCAGTGGATGGCGAAGCGGATTGGCGAGAAAGCGGCCAGTCAGCGAACGCCGGTTTTTCTTCAGCTGAGCAAAGGTACCGGTCGCCACAATTTCGCCGCCCAGGATGCCGGCACCCGGCCCGACATCAATCAGATGATCGGCTTCGGCCATGGTGGCATCATCGTGTTCAACCACCACCACGGTATTGCCATGCTGTTGCAGCTCGCGCAGCGTCCTGATCAACAACTGATTGTCACGGGCATGCAGGCCAATGGTGGGTTCGTCCAGGATGTAGCACACGCCCTGCAGGTTGGATCCCAGCTGCGATGCCAGTCGGATGCGTTGTGCCTCACCACCACTGAGGGTGGGTGCGGCCCGGTTCAGACTGAGATAACCCAGACCCACCTTTTGCAGAAATTTCAGGCGACTGTTCAACTCGATAACGATGTCGCGGGCGATGGATTCCTGCTTTTTGTCAAAGCGTATTTTCGCCATTGCCTGGTCGGCCTTATCGACTGACAAAGCTGTCAGGTCGGCGATATTCCATTGCTGGAAGCGCACCGCCAGCGCGGTCGGATTAAGTCGACTGCCCCTGCACGTGGTGCAGGTCTTGCCAATCTGGTCAGGTTCGCTGTCGAGCCAGGCGGCTTCTTCCCCGGTCTGCTGCTCATCAAACTGCGCAATGACTTCACCGGTACCGAAACAGCTTTTGCACCAGCCATGACGGGAATTGAAGGAGAACAGGCGGGGATCCAGGTCGTCAAAACTGTCCCCGCAGGACGGGCAGGCGCGCCGCGTCGAGAACAGGCTGTCCTTGCGAGATTTTTTACCCGGCTGGCTGGCTGCCACCATCAGCAAGCCATTGCCCACCGCCAGCGCCCTGTCCATCAGCTCGGTGAGGGTCTTTTCGTGCTGTGCATCCACCCGGCAGGTCCCGATCAGGATTTCAATATTGTGTTCTTTGTAACGGTCCAGCACCGGCCAGTTGTCGGCGGGCAGGTAGTCGCCGTCAACCCGCAGTTGGCTGAAGCCCTTGCTGACCGCCCAGGCGGCCAGCTCCTTGTAGATACCCTTGCGGGCTACGACAGCAGGTGCCAGGACATCCACGTTGGCTCCTTTCCAGTCCTTCATCAGTCTTGCCAGAATCATTTCCCGGCTTTGGGGTTCAATGGCGACCTCGCAACGGGGACAGTACTGAGTGCCCAGCTTGACAAAAATAAGGCGCAGAAAGTGATAAATCTCGGTCAGCGTGGCAACGGTACTTTTGCGCCCCCCGCGACTGGTGCGCTGTTCAATGGCAACCGTGGGCGGGATACCATGGATGGCATCCACATCAGGACGGGTCGCCGGTTGTACAAACTGACGGGCATAGGCATTCAGCGATTCCAGATAGCGGCGTTGCCCCTCGGCAAAGACAATATCAAAGGCCAGCGTGCTCTTACCGCTGCCACTGACACCGGTGACCACGGTAAACTGATTCCAGGGGATACTGACATCGACGTTTTTCAGGTTGTGTTCGCGGGCATGATGGATCTGAATGGCGGGCAGGGCCTTCACGGCTTTGCGTTTGCGCGATGCAGGCGGCAGGCGTTGTTGGCCTGCCTGCTGTCGGTTTTGCTGACGCGCTTGCTCGTACTGTACCAGTGCTGCGGCTGTATGGCCGGGCCGCCCTGCCAGAAAATCCGCTGGGCGCCCTTCGGCGACCAGTTGTCCGCCGCCGTCACCACCTTCGGGGCCGATATCAATTATCCAGTCGGCGCTGCGAATGATGTCGAGGTTGTGTTCAATGACGAGCAATGAGTGACCCGCGCCAATTAACTTGTGAAAGGCTGCCAGCAACACACTGATATCATGAAAATGCAGACCGGTTGTCGGTTCGTCAAACAGGAACAGGATACCGTCATGGTGGGCGCGCTTGCCTTTGCCGCGCTGCCGAGAGACATCCGCAAGGTGCCCGGCCAGCTTCAGACGCTGTGATTCACCGCCGCTCAGGGTGGGCACTGCCTGGCCCAGTTGCAGGTAGTGCAGCCCGACATCCACCAGGGGTTGCAGGCAGGTGATGACATCGCCGTCATCGACGAAAAACTCCATCGCCTCGCTGACGGTGAGTTCAAGCACGTCGGCGATTGACAGGGCACGGCTGTCATCACGCGGATCCAGCAGTGTGACGTCGAGAATTTCGCGCCGATAGCGGCGTCCGTTGCACTCACTGCAGCGCAGATAGATGTCGCTGAGAAACTGCATCTCCACATGTTCAAAACCATTGCCGGCGCAGACCGGACAACGGCCATTACCGGAGTTGAAGCTGAAGATGCCTGGCGTGTAGGCGCGTTCCTTTGCCAGGGGCTGGCTGACAAAGCGCTTGCGGATGACATCAAAGGCGCCGACGTAGGTGGCAGGAATGGAGCGGGTGGTCTTGCCCAGGGGACTCTGGTCGACCAGCACCACGGTGTTCAGGTGTTCGTGGCCGCTGATGGACTGGTGTTCACCGGGCGCTTCGGTGGTGATGCCAAATTCCCGGCACAAACCGCGATACAGGATGTCCCGCATCAAGGTGGATTTTCCCGAGCCGCTGACGCCGGTCAGGCAGCAAAGTCCGCCCAGCGGAATGCTGACGTCGATAGCCTTTAAATTGTGTTCACTGGCACCTTTGACGCTTAGGTGCTGTGGAGCTGGCAGGGCGACGGAGACATCAGTGGCTAACAGCTCCTCGATGCTGCGTTCTCCGCGCAAGTACTGTCCGGTGAGGGAGTGCCTGTCGCGCAGCAGTTGTGCGGGTGTGCCCATAAACCGCACCTCGCCACCGTGTTTGCCGGGGCCCGGGCCAATGTCGATGATCAGGTCTGCCGCCAGCATGACCTGCGGGTCGTGCTCGACAACAATCAGGGAATTGCCCGCGTCACGCAGCCGGTGCAGGATGTTGACCATGCGCTGCATGTCCCGTGTGTGCAGCCCGATGCTGGGTTCGTCCAGCACAAACAGGGTATTGACCAGGGAGGTACCCAGGGCGGTGGTCAGATTGATGCGTTGCACCTCGCCACCACTGAGAGTTCTTGATTGCCGGTCCAGGGTCAGATAGCCCAGCCCGACATCAAGCAGATAGCCCAGGCGGGAACGGATTTCACCCATCAGCAGATCGGTCGCTTTGTCCAGGTGCGACGGTAATTCAAGTGTTGTGAAAAATTCGGCGCATTGGGCCAGGGGCAACTGCATCAGCCCATGGATAGCCAGGGGCGGCACAGTTTTTTTCTTGCCACGCCCGGATGGCGTGAGTTTCCACCACAGGGCCTCCGGTTTAAGTCTGGCTCCCTGGCAGGCGCTGCATTCGGTGTAGGCGCGGTACCGCGACAGCAACACGCGGATATGCATCTTGTAGGCACGACCCTCCAGCCAGTTAAAGAAGCGGCGCACGCCATACCAGAGGCCGTCGTCCCAGTCGCCTTCACCCTCGAGGACCCATTGCTGCTGTTCGTGGTTGAGTTCGCGCCAGGGTGTGTCCAACGGTATGCCACGTTTGCGCGCCGCCTTTTCCATATCCACCTGGCATTCGTGATAGCTGGGGCTTTGCCAGGGTTTGACGGCGCCTTCGCGCAAGGTTTTGCTTTGATCAGGAACGACCAGGTCAAAATCTACGCCAATAATACGACCGAAGCCTTTACAGCTTTCGCAGGCACCAACGGGCGAATTGAACGAGAACAGGCTGGGCGTCGGGTCATTGAATTCACGATTGCAGTCCGGGCAGTGCAGTCGGTTCGAATAGCGCAGTACCTGTTCAGTGGCAGTCTCAGGAGCCGCGTAGATGACGACATGACCACTGCCATGATGGAGCGCCGTTTCGACGGCTTCCGCCAGACGCTCCCGGTTCTCCCGGGTCAGCCGCAGGCGGTCCTGGATGGCGTGTACCTGATTGCCGGTGGTGTGCTGAATGCGGGTATAACCCTGTTGCGTCAGCCATTGCATGATTTCTTCATCACTGAAGTTGTGGGGCACCGTGACGGGCAGGCAGACATGCAGGCGGGTATCGGCTGTCAGCGACGCATACAGGCCGTTGACAATGTTTTGTGTGGTGTCGCGCCTGACCGGCTGGTGACAGCCAGGGCAGTGCAGATGCGACAGCCGCGCATAGACCAGCTTCAGATAGTCATTGAGCTCGGTCATGGTGCCCACGGTGGAGCGCGATGTGCGGACCGGGTTGGTCTGGTCGATGGCGATGGCCGGCGGGATGCCTTCGATGGCATCAACGGCGGGTTTGTCCATGCGATCGAGGAACTGACGGGCATACGCGGAGAAGGTTTCCACGTAACGGCGCTGCCCTTCTGCGTAAATGGTATCAAAGGCCAGCGTTGATTTGCCGGAACCGCTGACGCCGGTGACAACAATGAGCTGATTGACTGGCAAATCCAGGCTGAGATTTTTCAGATTGTTCTGGCGGGCGCCACGCACCACAATGGATTCGAGGACGGCAGTCTGCTTTTTTTGGGTCATAGGCACTTCATTCGATGCTCGCGGCTAGCGGCCGACGGAATCCAGGTCAGCGATGGCCGACTGCACCCGCTGCCAGGTTTGCTGATAAGTGTCACGGAAGTCGCCGCCCAGCTCAACAGCTTTCTCAGCCAGGACCTGTGCCTGCTGCAGTGCATCCTGTTGCAGTCGTATTTGTGCCAGGTTGTTGTAGGCCGGTGCGTAATGGGGATGATAATCGATTGTGCGCTGATAGTGCTCGGCGGCGCCATCAATATCACCCTGACCATACAGCAGGTTACCAAATCCCATCAACAGGCTGTTGTGGTCGGGCCAACGCGCGAGACCACTCTGGTAGGCGGGACTGACCTGCGTAGCCGCATTGTTCCCTTCCAGTGCAACGACGGCGTTGAAGTAGCGGTCAGGCTCTGCGCTCAGGGGCACGATGCCAGGCTCAACCACCAGCACTGCCCAGTGATCGGCGCGTGCCCAGGTACGTTCGAAGGTGGCCAGTGGGACGGTGTAGTTTTCAGTGACAGCGGAGTTCAGAATGACATGACCCTGTTGCAGGTCAAAGCCTTTGACAACAGCGAAATGCCACTGCGGATACCAGTCCAGTCCCAGGTTCTGCATGACCAGCACCGGGTGGCCGCGGCGCACCTCACTGAACATGGCCTGCAGGGTGGGGGGTAACTGGTAGGCCAGGCGCCCGTAGCTGCGGGCTGCTGCCACCATTTCAATCTGGAAAGAGCCCTGACGTCCAGGCACATAAACCAGCGGCACCAGTGCGTCAGGGGTCACCTGTACCTGGCTTGCGCCCAGCACAGTGGCCAGTGCAGCCGGGCCACACTGGTAGTCTTCCTGCGGGAAAAAGGGCACATCAGGCACGAGCACTGCATCTCTGAACTGTACCGGCGTCTCATGCAGCAACGCCGCAGATTGCGGTGGTGAAACACAGGACGCCAGCACGATCAGGCTGAATATACTCAGTAACAGCTGTTTCATGCAGTTCTTTTGTTACCTTTGTTGCCCGATTACTCAGACACCCGGGAAAATGTCGGTGACGCCAGCGACGTCAAGCAGGATGAAGATCAACAGAATGGTCAGGATCGCGCCCAGCGCCCCTTCACCGGCCGGCAGCTGGTCAAGTTGACCCTGAATCTGCAGAAGCTCCGCCTCTGTCAGGTTGTTGATTCGGTTCTCGATGTCGGCCGCACTGATGCCATAGGCCAGCATGGTGCTCTGTACATCGTCACGTGCCATCAGGTTCAGCACGCTGTCCCGTTGCATCTGCAGTTCTGACTGCATCGCCAGTTGCTTGTTGTCGACAATGTCGGCGGATGCTGGCGCGGCGATGCTGCCGGCAAGAAACGCAGTCATCATGGTAAACATAACGGGCTTTTTAAGAGTATTTATCATGGGGACATCCTTTTTTTGTTGAACATGAACAGCGTCTTGACTAAGAGCTGGTGTTGGCTCGGCCATCCTGGCGAAGCACTGACGGTACTGAAACTGCGTGCTTCATGCGCCTGACACGCCAAGGATGCGTACTACGTTGCCAGTGGCCCATTAACTACGTTTGCAGGGTAATAGTCAAGGCGCGGGTCGAGTCACGGTCCGCGACGTCAGGCGTCTTTAATGCCGTTAAAGATGGTTTTCCGGGGTCGGGCCATGACCCGTTCCACCATGGGTACAAAAAAGTCCAGGGGCCTGGATTCATAGGCGGGATCGAAGGCTTTGCCATCGTACACTTCACAAAAATGCCGGGTGTATTCGAAGTGTGGGGAATCTCTGTATTTGTCGCGCATGTTGCGATCACCGCCCAGATGATGAAAGTAGTCATAACCCTGAAAAATCTGATGGTGACGCAGCAGCCAGTGATTCGCTTCGGAGACAAAAGGTTTGAGGATGGCAGCCGCTATTTCGCCGTGATCATAAGTGCCCAAGGTATCGCCGATATCGTGGAGCAGGGCAACTACCACGTATTCCTCGTCTTCGCCTGCTTCCCAGGCACGGGTTGCGGTTTGCAGGCAGTGTTCCAGACGATCCACGGGGAAGCCACCGCAATCGCCTTCCAGCAGGCGCAGATGCTTGATCACCCGGGCCGGTAAATCGCCGGCAAACGCCTTGAAGGCGCCGCCAATGATCTGCCAGTCTTCCTCAGTGCTGCTCTCGAAGCTGGTGAAAGTGGCCTGTTTTTCACTCATGCGGTTCCCGCTCCTGATTGATGTGGGCTGTCTGCTACAACCCGGGATTCTAACATGGGGGCCCGCGTTTGCCAGCCCAACCGCCGTTAACGCAGCTTGCGCAATTGCCGGTTGAGCGTGGCGCGGGACAGTTCACCGACATGAACATCGGTCATGTTGCCATCGGCGTCAAAAAAATAGGTACTGGGCAGGCCACGCGTTTCCAGCAGGCGACCGGACACAGCTGAGGCATCCAGCAGGACATTGGCCAGCTCCAGGCCTTCGTCCGCCAGATAGTCGGCAATCTGGCTGGCCGATTCGGCCTGGTTGATAAAAATATAGTTAACCCAGGTGTCCTGACGCTGGGCGGCCTCCAGCACCGGCATTTCCCGGCGGCAGGGCAGACACCAGGTGGCCCACAGGTTGACGACCATGGGTTTGTCGTTCAACGACTGCAGGTTGAGTGTGTCACCGGTCAGGGTGGTCAGCGCGATCGGTGGCAGCGGCGGTCGGGGTGGCTGGATCTGCATGAGGCCCGCCATGCCAAGGCTCCAGACGACGGCGCCACTGCCGGCGGCCATGGCCAGCGGGCGGCGCAGGGCGGGCTGCCGCCAGCCGCGATACAGGCCGAACAGCGCTGCCGTGGCAACACCCGCAGCAAAATGGAAGCCGCCGTCGCGCACATCAAACATGCTGAGCGGTTCGACAAGGTAGTCGTCCAGATACAACAGCACAAACACCAGCCTCGAGCTGACAAATCCTGCCACCAGCATGCTGATGAGGGTGGGTGCCGGCGGCTGACCGCGACGGCGACTCAGCAGCCAGCCCGCCAGCAAGGCCACCAGCACACCGGCCAGGACCAGCAGTCGTTCTGCGGACAAAGCAAAAGGACCCGCAATGGTGATCAAGAACATTACCTCCCCCGGATAACGACCGGTCGCAGCCGGACGGTGGTCAGCTTTCGTTGGCCATTATAGCATTGCTCTTCGCAGGGTGCTGCCGGCGCTGGCTGACAGCGCTGGCCAATTGCATTGGTTTTTTCCGGCGTGGTGGTTTATCGTCACGGGTCGACACAGACAAACAGCAGGACACGTTATGAAAGTCATCGGCAATCAGCGGCTGTTCGGTGGAGAACAGATTCGCATCGAACATCCTTCGGAAACCCTGCAATGCATCATGCGTTTCTCCCTGTATCTGCCGCAGGGGATGGCCGCCAACGCGGAAGTCCCTGTGGTGTACTGGCTGTCGGGTCTGACCTGCAATGACGAAAATTTCAGCACCAAGGCCGGTGCGCAGCGCGTTGCGGCGGAACTGGGCATGGCGCTGGTCATTGCCGACACCAGTCCGCGCGGCGCCGCCGTGCCGGATGCCGACAGCTATGACATGGGGCAGGGTGCCGGCTTCTACGTCAATGCCACGCAGGCACCGTGGAAGGCGCATTACCGCATGTATGACTACATCACCCAGGAACTGCCGCATTTTGTGCAGGCACATTTTCCGGTGACGGACCAAAAGGCGATCAGCGGACATTCCATGGGTGGGCATGGTGCGCTGGTCATTGCCACCAGAAATCCGACGCACTACAGCTCGGTGACGGCGTTTGCGCCCATCGTCAATCCCATGGCCTGCCGTTGGGGACAAAAGGCGCTGACCCAGTATCTGGGTGATGATCGCAGTGAGTGGGCTCAGTACGACAGCGTCGAGCTGATCCGGGAGCATGGCTTGTCCCTGCCTCTGCTGGTTGATCAGGGCACGGCTGACGAATTTCTGGCGGAGCAGCTGTTGACGGAAAATCTGTCTGCAGTCCTTGAGGAGCGGGCAGATGCCCGTATCCGTTATCAGGAAGGTTACGACCATAGCTATTATTTCATTGCGTCGTTTATTGAAGAGCATCTGCGCTTTCATGCGAAATACCTGATGGCCTGAGCGCCACAGCAATCGACACCGAACAGAGGATTGAACTGATGAAGACAAGAGCCGCCGTGGCATTTGCTGCCGGTAAACCACTGGAAGTGATGGAAGTCGATCTGGAAGGCCCGAAAGCAGGTGAGGTGCTGGTAGAACTGAAGGCCACCGGCGTCTGCCACACCGATGCGTTCACACTGTCGGGTGATGACCCGGAAGGGGCATTTCCGACCATTCTGGGTCATGAGGGCGCCGGTGTGGTTGTAGAGGTGGGGGCGGGCGTCAAGTCAGTGGCCGTCGGTGACACCGTGATTCCGCTGTATACACCGGAATGCCGCGAGTGCGAATACTGCCTGCACCCCAAGACCAATCTGTGTCAGGCGATACGTGGTACGCAGGGCAAAGGTGTGATGCCTGACGGCAGCAGTCGTTTCTCGCTGGACGGCAAGCCGCTGATGCACTACATGGGGTGTTCCACATTCTCCAATTATACCGTCCTGCCGGAAATTGCCCTGGCAAAGATCCGCAGTGATGCGCCCGTGGACAAGGTCTGCTACATCGGCTGCGGGGTGACGACCGGTGTCGGCGCGGTGGTGTTTGATGCCAAAGTGGAGCCCGGGTCGCGGGTGGTGGTCTTCGGCCTGGGTGGCATTGGTCTCAATGTCATACAGGCGGCACGTATGGTCGGTGCCCGGCAAATCGTCGGTGTCGATATCAACCCCGCCAAGGTCGAGCTGGCACGCAAGTTTGGCATGACCGATTTCATTAACCCGAAAGACGTTCACGATGTGGTGGAGGCCATTGTCGAAACCACCAAAGGCGGTGCCGACTATACTTTCGAGTGCATCGGCAACGTGCATACCATGCGCCAGGCACTGGAAGCCTGCCACAAGGGTTGGGGCGAATCGATCATTATCGGCGTGGCCGGCGCCGGGCAGGAAATTTCCACACGGCCTTTTCAGCTGGTGACCGGGCGCGTTTGGCGGGGCAGTGCGTTTGGCGGCGCCAGAGGGCGCACCGACGTGCCGACGATTGTCGACTGGTATATGGAAGGCAAGCTCAATATCGACGATCTGATTACCCACACCATGCCGCTGGAGCGGATCAATGATGCGTTTGACCTGATGCACGAGGGCAAGTCAATCCGCAGTGTCATTTTGTACTGACGACGTCGTCATCATGACGAAGATGGCAGCGTCGGATTACAGGCCGCGTTGCCACTCTTCCCGCAGCGCGATGCGGCCCGGTTGATGAATGGCGGTACGCACTGTTTCCAGCATCTGCGCCTTGTCTTTGCCGAGCACGCCTTTGAGCACCAGATAGTTGGATGCGTGGTCACTGCGAAAAATGGTGCTGTCCAGCGCCAGGCTCTCCAACAGGATTTCCATTTCGCGAAACAGCTCCGATTTGTTGAGCTGCCGCCAGCGGCCGTTAAAATTCTTTTCGAAACGTTCACTGCCTTTGGGAAAGTCCACCACCAGGGTCGACAGGTATTCGGGTTGTGCTGCATTCATCAGGCGTGCGCTTTCGATGGCATGCCGTTCACTGAGCTCGGGCCCGCCCAGCCCGTTGAGTACCATTACTGAGCTTTTGATCCCGGCCGCTTTCATTTTTTCCAGCGCCGCCAATGAGCTGTCAAAGCTTTCGCCTTTTTCGATCAGGGTCAGCAGTTCATTGTCGCCGGTCTCACAGCCCACATACATCAGGCTCAGACCTTTCTCACGCAGCTCACGCAGGTCTGCCACGGATTTGTTTTTCAGGTTGCGTGGCAGACAATAGGCGCTGACCCGGGGTTTGTGCGGCAGCCAGCGGTTCAGCAGATCCATGATCTCATGTAGCCGGCGGACCGACAGCGTCATGGCATCGCCATCGGCCAGGAACACGCGGTAAACCGGGTAGCCCGCCTCGACGATTCCTCGCAGCTGGGTTTCCAGCTGCGACATGGGTGCCGGCTTGAAACGTTTCTGTTCCGCCGTATACATGTCGCAAAAGGTACAGTTATTCCACGAGCAGCCATTGGTGACCTGCAGAATCAGGGATTTCCACTCGCTGGGTGGCCTGAATACCGGTTCAATGTAGGATAAAGGATACATGGCGGCAGTATAACACCGGAGGCGACCTTGGCGCTGGCTTCGCGTAAAATGCCGTGTTTTGTGCTGCGGACGGCTCGAATGGATATGTTGATAGCGATGGTACTGGTGTTTGTCGGGGCGTTTGTCCAGACCGCAGTTGGCTTCGGTCTGGCCGTGATTGCCGCGCCGGTGCTGTTCTTTATCAACCCCGATTTTGTGCCTGCTCCGGTGACGGTGTGTGCGCTGGTGCTGTCGCTGGTGAATGCCTGGGCGTTTCGTGACGGTGTGTCGCTGCTGGGCCTTAAAGCCGCCGTGATGGGTCGGGTGCCTGGTTCTCTGGCGGGCGCGGGCCTGTTGTTATTGATTGACAAGAACATGCTGGCGCTGTGGATAGGCATGTCGGTGCTGTTTGCCGTGGCGGTCAGCCTGTCGTCGTTGCGCTGGCATCCCACGCCGGGCAGAATGATGACTGCCGGGTTTCTTTCCGGTTTCATGGGCACCAGCACCTCCATTGGCGGACCGCCGATGGCGCTGCTTTGGCAACACCAGGACCTGGCGCTGATACGCGCCAATCTGGCTGCGTTTTTCGTTGTCAGCTGTCTGATTTCATTGATTATTCTTGCGCCCATCGGGCATTTTGGTATGATCCATGTGTGGTTGTCATTACCGCTGCTGCCGGCAACCGTGCTGGGTTACTGGGTTGCTCGCAGAACCATGCATCGCTTGCCCGCCAACGCCATTCGCGCCGGCTCGCTGACGCTATGCGCCATGTCCGGCCTTTATGCCGTGGTCACCGCATGGCTGTGAAGGCCGACGGGGCGGGAAGCTGTCCTGGCAAAGGTTGTTGCTGTAGACTTACCGGTTACCCGCTGCCTTATTCAGCAGAAAAGCTTTTACAGGGAGACATCCAGGGTGGATAGCTATGGACAATAACGTCGTGGAAACAATAACCAGCGCATGGCCCCAGGACACCAGTATCGACGCGTTTCGTCGGACCTGGACGCTTGAAGGCGAGCCTTTGTGGCAGCGTGTCTTCGCTGTGCATCACGAACGCATGCAGATCAAAAACGGCCGAACGGCCCTGCGTAATTTGCAGAAGATTTTTACCTGCACGTTTCGCCTGGCCAACAGTCAGGGATTTCATTCCATGAGCCTGCGCGACCTGAGCCGTGAAACGCAGATCAGCATGGGTGGCCTGTACGCCTACATTGGCAGTAAGTCCGACCTGGCATCAGCCATCGAGGCGGTGGTCCGGCAAACCATTGATGACGTGATGAGCGATCTGGAACAGCACCAGCTGGATCCTTATCAGCGACTGAAAGCAGTCATCTGCGCGGATCTGTACATGAACGACATCATGCACCCCTGGTATTACTTCTGTTTCATAGAGGCCAAGGGTCTGGACAAAGCCCAACGGGAAGCGGCGACACAGATGGAACTGAAGTTCGATCAGCGACTGGAAGAGATCTTTCGGGAAGGCATCAGGGCCGGTGTGTTCCGCGACGACGGCAACCCGACCCTGCTGGCTGCCAGCACCACCGCCATGCTCCAGCAATGGTACCTGAAGCGCTGGAAATTCCAGCATCTCAAGGTGGGTATCGCCGACTATGCCGATTTTGTGTTCGGGCATGTGCTGAGCAGTCTGAACTATCAACCGGAACACGCGACCCACACTGAGCCGGAAACTGCCGACGCTCAGGTCAATCTGCGTTCTCGGGCCTGATACCCCGTTTGGTGGCGTAAAACGCGCGGATCTTTTTGATGTCCGCGTCGACGTCGCCAGTCGGGTAAAAAAAGTCTGCCAGTCCCGCCTCTTTTCTGCTGACATCCAGGTAACCCATCAGAATGGGTACGCCGGCATTGTTGGCGATATGGTAGAAGCCGGTCTTCCAGGCCTGTACTTTTTTGCGGGTGCCCTCCGGTGGCACCAGGACCACCAGTTGCGGGTTTTGCTGATATTGTGCGGCTACCTGGTCGACAATGCCGTGATGGCTGCGCCGGTCGATGGGGATACCCCCCAGCCAGCGCATCAGGCCACCAAATGGAAACATGAACAGGCTGTGTTTGCCCATCCAGTGCGGTTTCAGCTCCAGCTTCAGCACCACCATCAGCATCAGCGGAAAATCCCAATTGCTGGTGTGCGGGGCGCCAATCAGCACAAAACGCTGGTCCTGTAAGGGTTTGCCGATTGCCCGCCAGCCCATCAGGGCCAGCAGGCCAGCCGAGATACCGCGCAACAGCGGTGTCAGCAAGGGTGTGTTGAATATGGTGGTGCGCATTGTTGTTATTTTTTTGGGTGTCGAGTCGGGCATTTACCAGTCCTGAACATAGGGTTGGAAGTCTTCTTCTTTTAACGGACGCCGCGGTCCGTCCGGTGTGCCCAGGTAGAGGAACGCCAGAAGACTCTCCTGTTCGGTCAGGCCCAGGCCCCGTGTCACCGTGTCATGCGTCGCCATCGGGCCGGTGCGCCAGATAGCGCCAATGTCCTGCGCATGGGCCGCGATCAGCAAATTGTCAATGGCGGCGCCGGCCGCCAGTTGCTGCTCGAGTAGCGGTACTTTGGGGTGGTCTCTGGGGCTGCAGATACCCACGATGATCATGGGTGCCCGCAAGGGTTTGCCACGCAGTTTGTCGAGCTTCGCGGCTGGCAGTTCCGGTTCATCAGCCAACGCAGCCTGAGCAAACAGTTCGCCCAGACGTTCGCGAGCGGCGCCCTGCAGTACCAGGAAACGCCAGGGCCGGAGCAGACCATGGTCAGGCGCGCGCATGGCCGCCTTGAACATGTTGTCGAGAGCGAGCGGGTCCGGGGCGGGATCAGTAAGCCGGGATACGGATACCCGGTTGTGTAAAGCTGTAAGTGCATCCATCCGGGAAGCATAAATCAAGTGTGCGGTTCAGGCCAGAGTTTTGCAGGACTGTCGGCTAACCTGGTCAGGCGGTGCCGGCGACCTCAAGGTGAGCCCGTTCCGCCGCCATGACCCGGCGAAAGGTCAGCCATGACAGCGCTGCCATCAACACATTGCCGGCAAACGCCCCGCCGAAGAATCCCGGCAGACCAAACAGCGAACTGCCAAGCCAGGCCAGCGGTACATAAAACACAAAGAACCGGGCGATGCTCAGGTACAGCGCCACCATGGGCCGGTGAATGGCGTTCAGCGCCGAGTTGCACAGGATGATGACGCCCTGCATACCGTAGCTCAGCGGCATGATCCAGATGTACAGGCGGATGATACTGGCGACTTCCTCATCGCGGGTAAACACCCAGGCGATAAGCGAGGCTCCGGCTGCCATCAGGACATAGATCAGGAGCTGCCAGCCCAGCACAAACCGCATTGACAGGCGGCAGGCCTCGTCAATGCGGTCAAGTTTGCCGGCGCCCAGGTTCTGGCTGACAAACGGGGGCAGGGTGCTCGACAGGGCCAGAATGACCATGCAGGCCATGGACTCCAGTCGGGAACCGACACCGAAGGCGGCCACGGCGGTGTCTCCGTAGCCGGCAATGATGGCCGTCATCACCCCGGCGGCAATCGGGGTCATCATATTGGCACCCGAGGCCGGGATGCCGATACGCAACATTTCCCGCGCCGATGTTTTGAATACTTGTGCCGAGGGCAGTCCTTTGTGAATCAATTCGTGACGGATGGCGAGGAAATAGAACAGGAAAATGCAGGCCCCTACCCAGGAGAACAGGGTGGCCAGCGCAGCACCCTGAATTCCCATGGCCGGTACCGGCCCCCAGCCGAAAATGAGCAGCGGGTCCAGGGCCGCATTGACCAGCCCGGCGCTGGCCATGACGATACTGGGCGTGCGTGTGTCGCCGTTGGCGCGCAGGACCGAATTGGCGCAGATCAGTGCCACCAGCAGGATGCTGGTCGGCAACCAGATATCCATGTAGTCGCGGATGGCGGGCAACAGGCTTTCCGATGCGCCCAGCAGCAGGAAGATCTGGTCCATCAACAGGTAGCCGACCAGGGCCAGAACCCCGGCCAGTGCCATGGCGACGTAATTGGTGACGGTGGATGCTTCCTTGGCCTTCTCTGTTTCGCCGCGACCGATGTATTTGGCCACCACGGCCGAGGTGCCAATGCTCAGGCCGATGGCCAGGCTCATGATGGTGAAGGTGACCGGAAAGGTGAAGCTGATGGCGGACAGGGCTTCGGTGCCCAGCATGCTGATAAAAAAGGTATCAACCAGATTGAAACTGAACATCATCAGCATGCCCAGTATCATCGGGATGGTCATGCTGACCAGTGTTGACGCGATGGGCCCGTTGGTCAGTTGGTAACGCTTGTTTGCCCTTTTTTCTGCCATATCAGGCCATCGCGGTAATCTGTCGGGTTGAGGTTCTTTGGGGGTGTTATGCCTTGAGAGATTGCCGTATCTGCAACAGATGCTTGAAGCATTTGGGGTTGGCAAACAGCAGTTCCTTGCTGCCCTGAGTTTGCGGGTTTCCTTGCGGATCGCTGAGCAGGGCGCCTGATTCCAGCAGAATCAGCTGCGCAGCGGCCAGCGAGGTCTGGTGCTGCGGGCGGCACCAGCCGGCATCCAGGCGCCCGGCGGCCACATAGACCATGTCCAGTGGTGCGCAACCGCTCATGCGGATATGACAGGGCAGCGCCAGTAACTGTTCCTGCAGCTGGGCGAGGAAGCTGTCCTCGGCAGGTTGCGGGTCCAGGCCGACATAGGCGTTTTCCAGTGACGTCAGTTTGCCCGTGCGCATGCGGCTGTCATTGAGCTGTGCGCCGGCACCCCGGCTGGCGCAGAATTCCTGGTTGGCGGCCGGGTTCAGTACCACGCCGTGGGCAATGCCCTTGGCGGTTTTCAGGGCAATGGAGATGCAAAACGAGCCAAAACCACGCTGGAAATTGCGATTACCGGCCAGCGGATCAATCAGCCAGGTATTGTCGGTATCAGCGCCTGCCGTGTAGCCGCTCAGCCGTGATTCAACACTGAAATCGGGATAGGCTTTGCGCAAGTGATACAGGATGGTACGCTCGGCGTCCACATCCATACTGGTAATCAGCTCACCGTCTTTATCTTCGAGGATACTGACACGGTCAAGGCGATCACTGACGTGAATGATTTGTTCGGCAGCGCTGCGGGCTGCCCGGAGGGCGATATTGATAACGGGATGCATGATATTCGCTTAACTAGTTGCCCGGGTTGAATCGGGACGGTTCAAAAGACGGAGAATGATAGCAAAATGCTGGCAGTCAGTCCTTAACTAGTTGTTATAATCCCGCCCCTGACTGAAACCAACCGCTGGAGTAGTTCCTTGCCAACAGACAAGCCCCCAAGCAACCCGTCTCAGCCCATCGCACCCGACCTCAGCCGGGTCCACGTTGTGCTGGTCAATACCTCCCACCCCGGCAATATTGGTGCGACTGCCCGAGCCCTGAAAAACATGGGTATCGCCAATCTGCGCCTGGTTGATCCGCGCGACTATCCCAGTGATGTGGCCGTGTGGCGAGCCGTCTCGGCGACCGATGTGCTGGCGCGCGCCAGGGTGTTTCCGACACTGGTCGACGCGGTGGCTGATTGTTCAATGGTCATTGGCACCAGCGCGCGCTCACGCCGTATGCCCTGGCCCATGCTGTCACCACGTCAGTGCGCGCGGCATGTCCTGCTCGAGACCCAGCGTGCAGCAGACGCCGGTGGTGGACAGATCGCGCTGGTGTTTGGTCGCGAGGACACCGGCCTGACCAACGACGAGCTGCAACAATGCCACTACCATGTGCAGATACCCGCTAATGAGGATTACAGCTCGCTGAATCTGGCGGCCGCCGTCGTGGTGATCTGTTATGAAGTGCGTATTGCCATGCTCGAACTCGCGGGAGACCCCCGGCTGGGTGCGGACGCGCCGCTTTACGATCCGGCATCAGAAGACGAGTACTGGGACGTGCCCAAGGCCGATGGCCATCAGATGGAACTGTTCTACGAGCATCTGGAGAAGGCGCTGGTGGCCATGGATTTCCATGATCCGGAAAACCCGCGCCTGCTGATGCCGCGGATGCGACGCCTGTTCGGCCGCATTCGCCCGGATGCCATGGAGATCAATATTCTGCGCGGTGTGCTGACTTATATTGATGAGCACGTCAGGCGCGCCAACGCCAATCAACCGGTGCGCGATGCAGAAGCTGGAAACAAGCCACTCAAGGATACCAAGTAGTATGAGCATCATGTTTGACAAAATTGCTGAAGAGATCGCCGCCCGTCCGGCGCAGGTCGCTGCGACCGTGGCCATGCTGGATGATGGTGCCACCGTGCCGTTCATTGCGCGCTACCGCAAAGAAGTGACCGGCGGCCTGGATGACATTCAGTTGCGTCGTCTGCAGGAACGGCTGATATACCTGCGCGAGCTCGATGATCGTCGGGATGCCATCATCAAAAGTATCCGGGAACAGGAAAAACTGACTCCGGCGCTGGAGCAGCAGATTCGCGCAGCCGACACCAAAACCACGCTGGAAGATCTGTACCTGCCCTACAAACCCAAACGCCGGACCCGCGCCCAGATCGCCCGGGAAGCCGGCCTGCAACCGCTTGCCGATAGGCTGTTTGCTGATCCGTCACTCGTGCCGGAACAGGAGGCAGAGGCTTTTATCAATGCCGACGCAGGCGTTGCCGACGGCAAGGCGGCTCTTGATGGGGCCAAACATATCCTGATTGAACAGTTCGGCGAAGATGCCGGGCTGTTGGGCAAGCTGCGCGATTTTTTCTGGGCCAGAGCGCACCTGTCATCGGAGCTGATCCCCGGCAAGGAGCAGGAAGGTGCCAAGTATCGGGATTACTTTGAGTTCTCCGAAGCGGTCAGCAAAATTCCGTCGCATCGCGTGATGGCCTTATTCCGTGCCCGCAATGAAGGCATTCTCAATCTCAAGATCGATATTCCGGTGGACCCTGCCGCACCGCCTGTCAGGCACAGCTGTGAGGCCATGATAGCCGCCCACTGGCAGGTGCATGACGAAGGTCGCGCGGCTGACGCCTGGTTGCAGGAAGTGGTGCGCTGGACCTGGCGTGTGAAGATTCATACGCATTTGCAGACCGACTTTCTGACCCAGCTGCGCGATCAGGCCGAAGAAGATGCCATCAATGTCTTCGCGCGTAACATCAAGGACCTGCTACTGGCCGCGCCAGCGGGCAAAAAGGTGACAATCGGCCTGGACCCGGGTCTGCGTACCGGGGTGAAGATGTGTGTGGTTGATGTGACTGGCCGGGTGCTGGATCATGGCGCCATTTTCCCCACGGCCCCACAGAACAAGACGCGCGAAGCGGCGGCCGTCCTGCGCGCCATGTGCGAAAAGTACAACGTACAGCTGATTGCCATCGGCAACGGCACGGCGTCGCGGGAAACTGACCAGTTTGTCGCTGACTTCTGCAAGGCGCATCCCGAGTTCAGGCTTAACCGTATCCTGGTCAATGAGGCCGGCGCTTCCGTCTATTCCGCTTCCGAATTTGCCTCCCAGGAACTGCCGGATCTGGACGTCACCATCCGCGGCGCAGTGTCGATTGCCCGGCGCCTGCAGGATCCACTGGCCGAACTGGTGAAAATTGAACCCAAATCCATCGGCGTTGGTCAGTATCAGCATGACGTGAGCCAGGTCAAACTGTCGCGCAGTCTCGATGGCGTCGTGGAAGACTGTGTGAATGCGGTGGGTGTTGATGTCAACTCCGCATCGGCGCCGCTGCTTAAGCGGGTGTCCGGTCTGACCCAGTCTCTGGTGAGCAACATTCTGGAGTTCCGCGACAAAAACGGCCAGTTCCGCAGCCGCAGCGACCTGAAAAAAGTGCCGCGCTTTGGCGACAAGACCTTTGAGCAGGCCGCCGGGTTTCTGCGCATTCACGAAAGCGAAAATCCGCTGGATGCCTCATCCGTGCATCCCGAATCCTACCCGCTGGTGGAAGATATCGCGCGTCGCCATGGCCGCGAAGTCAAATCTCTGGTGGGCGACAGTGCCTTCCTGAGATCACTCAAGGCCAAGGACTATGTCACCGATGTCTATGGATTGCCGACGGTAGAAGATATTTTGCGTGAACTGGAAAAGCCCGGGCGCGATCCGCGCGGCGAGTTCAAGACCGCAGCCCTGAAAGAAGGCGTTGAAACGCTCACCGATCTGACGCCGGCAATGATTCTGGAAGGAACAGTAACGAATGTCACCAATTTTGGTGCCTTTGTTGATATCGGTGTGCATCAGGATGGCCTGGTGCATATCTCGGCACTGTCGGACAAATTCGTCAAGGATCCGCATGAGGTGGTCAGTGCCGGTCAGATCGTCAAGGTCAAAGTGCTGGAAGTGGACAAAGAACGTAAACGTATCGCCCTGACCATGCGCCTGGACGATCCTTTGCCGTCGCAGACCGGTGCCAAACCGTCACGGCCGGGGCCGACGTCGGCCGAGTCGAACAAGCGCAAGAAGGATTTCGCCGCCGCCGCTCAGAACAAGCGGCAGACGGGGACGATGGCGGCCCTGTTTGAGCAGGCTCTGAAGAACAAACGCTAGAGGCTGCGGGTGCGTTTGGGCCGGGCGTTTCGGCGCGCCTTGGCCGGGCGCGCCGAACGGCCGGGCTTGTCATCCGGCACCAGCTGGTGCGGCGCGTCGCCGATCAGGTCTGCGCGGCCCATCTTGCGCAGTGTGGTGCGCAGGATCGGCCAGTTCTTCTCGTCGTGGTAACGCAGGAAGGCCTTCTGCACGCGGCGGTCCTCAAAATGCTTGATGCTGCCCACCGCCTCACTCTTGTAGGTCACCTTCTTTAGCGGATTCTTGCCGGAATAGTACATCGCGGTCGCCAGCGCCATGGGCGACGGATAGAAGGTCTGCACCTGGTCCGGTTTGAACTTGTGCTTTTTCAGCCACAGGCCCAGGTTCATCATGTCTTCATTGTCGGAACCCGGGTGCGCGGCAATAAAGTAGGGGATCAGATACTGTTTTTTGCCAGCCTTGGCGGAGAAATGATCAAACATCGCCTTGAATTCGTCGTAGGAGCTGATGCTGGGTTTCATCATCTTTGACAGCGTTTTGTCTTCGCTGTGCTCCGGCGCAATTTTCAGGTAACCGCCAACATGGTGTGTCACCAGTTCTTCGACATACTCAGGGTCCTTTAGCGCCAGGTCGTAACGCAACCCCGAGGCAATGGCCACGCGTTTTACGCCGGGAATGGCGCGCGCCTTGCGATAAAGCTGGGTGGTCGGCTTGTGGTCGGTTTCCAGATGCTGGCAGATGGTCGGATAGACACACGACAGCCGCTTGCAGTTTTTCTGGATGTCGTGCGATTTACAATTCAGTTTATACATGTTGGCAGTGGGCCCGCCCAGATCGGAGATGGTGCCGGTAAAACCGGGGACCATGTCGCGGATCTTCTCGATCTCCTTGAGAATTGATTCTTCCGAACGGCTCTGGATGATCCGGCCTTCGTGTTCAGTGATGGAGCAGAAGGTGCAGCCACCGAAGCAGCCGCGCATGATGTTGACCGAGGTCTTGATCATGTCGTAGGCAGGAATGCGTGCATCGCCGTACGACGGATGCGGTCGCCGCTGGTAGGGCAGGTCAAACACGCCGTCCAGCTCGTCGGTTTCCAGCGGAATGGGCGGCGGATTGACCCAGATGTCCATGGTGTCGTGTTTTTGCACCAGCGTCTTGGCATTATAGGGGTTGGACTCCTGATGCAGCACGCGGGAAGCGTGCGCATAAAGCGCCGGGTCATTCTTCACCTTGTTGTAGGAGGGCAGGCGAATATAGGTTTTGTCCGGGTCGGTATCGAATTTGCGCTGCAGCGGCAACGGAATAATGCGGATCGGCAGGACGTCGTCTTCGTCTTTTTTCGCTTCGCGTGCCTCGGTGGCTTCCCGGATCTTGCGCGCATCCGGCTCGGTAATCTGATCGTGGGGCACATCATAGGGGTTGGGGATGTCGTCGATACGTCCCGGCCAGTCGATGCGAGTGGAATCGATCTCGGTCCAGCCCGGGGGTGCCTCGCGACGCAGCACGGCGGTGCCGCGTAAATCACTGAGTTCCCTGATGGTCCGCCCGTTGGCGACGCCGTGAGCGAATTCAACCAGGGCGCGTTCGGCATTACCGTACAGCAGTATGTCGGCATTGGCGTCGATCAGCACTGATTTGCGAACCTGATCGCTCCAGTAGTCATACTGGGCAATACGGCGCAGACTGGCCTCAATGCCGCCCACCACAATCGGAGTCTGGTAATACGCTTCGCGGCAACGCTGGCTGTACACAATGACCGAGCGGTCCGGGCGCTTGCCGGCTTCGGCATTGGGTGTATAGGCATCATCAGTGCGGATTCGCAGGTCTGCCGTGTAACGGTTGATCAGTGAGTCCATATTGCCGCCGGTGACACCAAAAAACAGATTGGGCTCACCCAGTGCCTTGAACGGCTCCGCACTGTCCCAGGCCGGCTGCGCAATAATGCCCACCCGGAACCCCTGGGCTTCCAGCAGGCGGCCGACGACGGCCATGCCAAAGCTTGGATGGTCAACATAGGCATCGGCGGTGACAATGATGATGTCGCAACTGTCCCAGCCCAGCGCATCCATCTCTGCCCGTGACATGGGCAGGTAGGGCGCGGTGCCAAAACATTCCGCCCAATAGGGCTGATACGAGAACAGGTGCCTGGGCTTGATGGCCTGCTTGCTGTCAGGACCGGTTTCCGGCCGTGAGCGAGATTTGACGCGGGTGGATGAAGGCTGGGCAGGTGTTTGCATCAGGCGGAGGCCTTCCGGCGGTCTGCCGGCGCTTGGGAATTGGGAGTCGGTGCCTATTCTACAGTATTTCCGGGCTGTCTAGAAACAAACCTATGGGCATCTCTGCGCCATTGATGCTCAGCAGTTGCTCCTGCAGCTGAATGGTGGTCTGCGCCCGACCGTTGCTGAGCCGGGTCCAGCCCTGCTGCCGGTAGACTTCCAGTGCCTCCGCAGCCGGGCTTTGTGCCAGCGCCAAGGCATTGGCGTCGATCCGTAGCGTCAGCTGCATGTTGCGCAATACGGCGCGCCAGCCCCGCCAGGACGCGTTGACGGGCCATCGGGCGCGGGCTTCCAGCCAGTGGTCACCGGCAAACGCGGTAAAACCGGTGATGGCATCAAAATGCAATTGCCCTCGTGAATCAAGACGCAGTATGCCAGAACCGGAAAAATTGGTCTGCCCGGGCCCTGGCTGTTCGTATGCCGGTAGCAGCCGGATGTCCGCGACGGCAAACAGGGTGTCGTACAGATGCCACATGATGGGCCCATGATTGACGTGCAGAATGGCGTGCTGTGTCGGCGACGTCAGGCCATCGGCAGAAAACATGCTGCTTGCCGCGCTGAAGTGAATGTCAGTGCTGAACCAGCCCGCGCGCACGTCTTGGACATCAATGTTGAACGCCTGAGCATTTTCCAGTGCCTGGCGCAGTGGCGGGCGAATCAGCAGTCCGGTCAGAGGTGGCAGCACCGTGGTGACCAGCAGGATCGGCACCAGTGTCAACAGCAGTGTCAGGATGGCCAGTTTTTTCAGCATGGGGTTTGGAAATGCACCTGAATGGTTGGCAGGAAAAAACGCTGACATGGTAACAGATTCCGCCGGACGGAGCAGGGCTGCCAGTCAACGGACATCATTGTTGATGATGGGGCTGATCAATGAACGTTATAACAGTTGAGCTGAGTCACGACCGCGTTATTCGGTTTGCAATAGCATAACCTATTGGCTATCGTTTACCCGCTTTTCATGGAGGTTCCGTGTGTCTTTTTCTGCCTGTTGCTGGCCGGACATACGTTGTAGTGATGATCTGTTGGAAAAATAAGCAGCATGTAACCGTAATTTGGCATTTTGCATAAGAATAAGTGAGGAAATTTATGTCCAGATGGCTTGGTAGTTTTACAAAAGCCCGTGTTATGACCGGCGTCATGTCCAGCGTCGCCTGTCTGCCCCTGTACGCTCAGGAGAACACTCAACAAAATGCTCAGGCAGCGCAGTCGGAAGTCGAAGAAGTTGTGGTCACCGGTTCCTATCTGCGCGGCAGCCCACTGGATGCGCCGTCGCCGGTGCAGTCGGTCGACAGAGCATCAATGGAAGCCCAGGGCGCGTCACAAATCTGGGACGTGATCAAGAACCTGGAGATCAATTCCGGCTCCATTTCCAACGAAGGTGCCGATGGCAGTAATGCCGCACTGGGCAACCTGTCAGGTACCGCCAATATCAATTTGCGCAACCTGGGTGAGAACTCGACGTTGACACTGATCAACGGCAAACGCCAGGTTGCGGCCGCGACCACCACGCCCTCGGGGGGCGAATTTGTTGATATCAACACCATTCCTCTGGTCATGGTCGATCGTGTTGAAGTACTGACCGATGGCGGCTCAGCGCTGTACGGTTCCGATGCTGTGGCCGGTGCGGTCAACATCATCATGCGTACCGATTTTGAGGGCCTTGAAGTTTACGGCGACGTGCAGAACATTGAAAGTGCCGGCAGCCGGTTCGACAAAACCGGCAGCGTTATCTGGGGCTGGGCCAATGACACCGGCAGTACCAATCTGGTGCTGGCCGGTGAAATGTTCCGCCGTGACCCGGTGCCGATTACCGCTGCGCGTTTCTACGACGAGCGCTCCGAGTTCACCGGCGTCGTGGGCGGGCTGGGCACGCTGATCAATCAGGGCTCATTCGGTGCGCGGCTGAATCAGGCCTATATCAATCAGGATGCCATTGATCAGGCGATTGCCGAAGGTGGCACCGGTTCATTGCGCTACACGGACCCGCTGTGCTCCCAGCTGACGTCGGCGGATGGCTCGCCGCTGTTTACCGGCACCCGCACCGCTCAGCGAGGCGAACCCAGCAGCAGCTGTCGCGAAGAAGATGCCCAGTGGCGCCTGCTGACCGTCGGCATGGAGCGCGACAGTCTGTCTGCGGCCTTCAGCCACAGTTTTAATGAGGCCGCTGAGTTCTATTCCTTTGCGCAGTGGTCGCAAAGTGACATCGAACGATCTGATTCAGGCTATGTCACCGCCCGGGGCCCGAGCTTTTTCCTGGCACAGCCCGGTGCCCATGCCGGTGTGCCGGCCTGGGGTGGCTACGGTATTGGTCAGACTGCGGAGCTGGGCTACTTTGCGCCAGCCGTGGGTTTGAGCCGTCCAACGGCCAATGATATCCCCAATGCGCCGATCGCGCTGGCCAATGGCGGCCCCAACGTGCCCATGTCCGGCACGGTGCAGACCGGGAACTTCCCGCGCAGTGGTGGCAACACCAACATGAACACCACCGAAACCATGGGTCTGCAGGCCGGTGTGAAGGGTGAGTTCTATGCGCTGAATGATCGCCGTTTCAACTATGATGTGGGTGTGTCGTGGAGTGGTACCAGCTTCGAGCTGGAGTACCAGACCTTCCAGCGCGACCGCGCCGAGCTGGCCGTTAATGGCCTGGGCGGCCCCAACTGCACGCCCAATGGTGTCAGCGACTTCGATTTCAGAAGTGCGCGCGGTGCTGTGTCGCCAGCATTGCCGACGTTCTGGGATTTCCTGGGTGATACCTTTACTCAGGAGTACTTCCCGGGCTTCGTGCACACCACACGGGAAAGCCTGTCGCTGGCGCTGACCAGTAACAATCATGGCCAGGGTGGCTGCGAATTCTACAACCCGTTCCTGACCTCGGTGACTGACCCTGATCTGGGCAATTCCCAGGCCCTGCTGGACTGGATGACGCCGACCGTGTTGCGTTCTGACAAACGCAACCAGCTGGCGGTGTTTGATGCCGTGGTGGCCGGTGAAATGTTCGAAATGGCCGGTGGTATGTCCCAGTTTGCACTGGGGGTGCAATACCGGCAGCAGAACAACAAATCCAATGCGCCCACGCTGAATGACCCGGGGCTGCCGAATGCCATTCTGGGCTGGGATGCCAATGGCAACGTCGACCAGACGCACTATGTCAGCAACAACTATGAGTGCTCGCAGTGTATTTTCAACTATGACCTGGATCGTAATGTGCGTGCCGTCTTCTCCGAGTTCTCGCTGCCGTTGCTCAACAATGTCGAGACACAGTTCGCCCTGCGTTACGAGGATTACGGTGGTTCAGTGGGTGGCGAATTGACACCCAAGGTTGCCGCCAGCTGGCGCCCGGTCGAAGAACTGTTGTTCAGAGGTTCATTCTCGCAGTCGTTCCGGGCGCCGAACCTGGCCGTCATCGAGGAAGGCCTGGAAGCCGGTCAGGTGACGTTCCGCGATCCATTGCGTAATCAGGCCGTACGCGCCGGTCTGGCGGCGGTCAATAATGCCAATGCGGAACCCAACACCACCTACAGCGTCGGCGCGCCGGCACCGGATGTGGGCAATGAGTCGGCCAATACGTTCAGCGCCGGCTTTATCTGGACACCGTATGGGGTGCTCGATGGTCTGAGCGTGACCACTGATTTCTGGCGTTTCGAAGTCAAGGATCGGGTCATGCCGCAACCGGCCATCTCATCGATTTCCGGCGAACTGGATGCGTTTTCCGCGGCGGCGACCAATCCGGCCAACTATGTCCTGAACTCATCACTGGCCAACGATGCCGCTCAGCCCTATGTCGCCTGTGATCCCAACGCGCTGGAAGCGCAATGGGGCAGCGATCCGCAAGCGTCGCAAAACGCAGCCGGGCAGGTTATTGAAGGCTCGCGACTGGACTGTGTGGTTGACCCCCGCGAGTATGTAGTACCCAACGTGGTGCGCACACAGGGCAGCACAGAAGGTGCCCTGGTGACCATCGTCAGTTCCACCATCAATGCCGGTGAAGTGATATCCGATGGTTTTGACCTGAAGCTGGGTTATGACTGGGAGATGGATCTGGGTCGGTTCCGTGCCAGCATGGACTTTACCTACGTCAATCAGTACACCCTGAAAGACGTGCCCGGTCTCGAGCTGGGACTGCTGGAAACCGGTGTGTTTGATGCCGCCGGTACCACGGGTGATGGCATCCTGGTGCGCTCACTGCCGGACAAAAAGGGTAATCTGACCCTGAACTGGTCCAGCCATGACCTGCGTCACAGTGTCACCGTGATTAACCGGTTCATTGGCTCGTATGATGACCTGGCGTATCGCAATACCTTTGAAAACGGTAATGATTACGTACGTTCGGTGGTTCGCGACAAGGTCGACAGCTATAACAGTATTGACCTGCAGTACAGCTACACCCACCAATGGGCTGACAGCCGACTGGGTACCAGCATCTTTACCATAGGTGCACTGGATGCCTTTAATGCGACGTTGCCGTTCCGCTATGCCGGCGCCCTGAACTACGATGCTTCGGTGTTTGATGGCCGGGGTCGTCGTTTGTACGCCAGGGCGTTGTTGCAGTTCTGATATCTGGCCACCAACGCTGCACAATCAAAAGCCCTGTTGACGATCTGTCAACAGGGCTTTTGGGTTTTTAATCGACAACCCGGCACCTTTTTGCGGTGAAGCGAACTTTTAGCTGGCTTGTCGGTGGCCTTTTGAGGTCTTTATCAATCCTGCCAATATTCCCCATTCCCAGTATTTATGCAGCCTCCAGCGATGCGAACAAGGCCGTATCCGGTCACCTGGATAAAATGTGTGAACTGGTTCAATTTTAATTGCATTGCCCGTTTCAATTGGATACAGTTTGTGTCGATTCCCTGTAGTTCCGGTCAATCTGAAAGGATGCGAGGCCGGAGTAGTATTGAGTTGCTTGAGTTGTAAAAACACTAAAAAACGCATCTAAGCAGTGCATACGTTTCCAAAAATAATAATCACGGGGGAATATCCATGTCCAAATGGCTTGGTTTCCGAAATAAGACCCTGGTGCTGACCAGTGTGATGTCAGGTGCAGCCTGTCTGCCAGTTTTTGCCCAGGATTCAGAAGTAGATGTTGAAGAAGTAATAGTCACCGGTTCCTATATCCGTGGCAGCCCTCTGGATGCGCCCTCGCCAGTGACCACTGTTGACAGGGCGTCAATTGAAGCACAAGGCGCGGCCCAGATCTGGGACGTGATCAAAAACCTCGAAATAAACTCCGGTTCATTCACCAACGAAGGTGCGGGCGAAGGCCAGGCACTGTCAGGTACCGCCAACGTCAACCTGCGTAACCTGGGTGAGAACTCCACACTGACGCTGATCAATGGCAAGCGCCAGGTATCTGCTGCGACGGTTACCCGAAGTGGCGGTGAATTTGTTGACATCAATACCATCCCGCTGGTCATGGTTGAGCGCGTTGAAGTGCTCACTGACGGTGGCTCTGCCCTGTATGGGTCGGACGCTGTGGCAGGTGTGGTCAACGTCATCATGCGCACCCAGTTTGAAGGCCTGGAAGTGTACGGTGATGTGCAGGCGCTGGAAAATGCCACCGATCGCCAGGATAAAACCGGCAGCGTGATCTGGGGCTGGGCCAGTGACAGCGGCGACACGCATTTTGTATTGTCAGGTGAAATATTCCGACGTGACCCGGTACCCGTCGAGTTCGGCAATTTCTACGACGAAAACGCCCAGTACACCGGTGTCGTGGGCGGCATGGCGGGTAACATCAGCGCCACCATGGCCAATCCGGCGTTTGGTTCGCGCATTAACCCGGCCTACATCAATACCGCACTGACACAGCGTAATATTGCTGAAGGTGGCTCGTCCAACACGGTGCTGACGGATCCGCTGTGTGATGACCTGACGTCAGCAGATGGCCGGCCGTTCTTCACCGGCACCCGCACTGACCGTCGTGGTGCCAACAGTGGTACCTGCCGTGAGTTCACCGAAGAGTGGAATTTCATGAGTGTGGGCATGGAGCGCGACAGCATCGCTGGCGCCTTTAACCACACCTTTAATGAGAATGCCGAGTTCTATTCGTTCTTCCAGTATTCCGACACCACCATCGAACGCTCCGACTCCGGTGCACACGGGTCACGTGGCCCTACCGTGTTCCTGGCAGCACCAGGTTCTCACGCAGGCAACCCTGGCTTCGGTGGCTATGGCATTGGCATGACCGCAGAACTGGGTTATTACGCCGGCAAGGCTGGGCTGACTCGCCCGACCAGCATCCCGAATGCGCCCAACACGCTCGCCAATGGCGGTCTGAACGTGCCGTTCTATGCCAGTGTGCAGGACTCCAACACCCCCCGCATGGGCGGTAACACCAATATTACCGAGTCTGAAACGCTCGGTATCCAGGCCGGTGTCAAAGGCGAGTTTTACGCCTTTAATGATCGCCGTTTCAACTATGACGTGGGTTACTCCTGGAGCGGCACCAGCTTCGAGCAGGAATACCAGACCTTCCAGCGTGACCGTGCCGAGCTGGCGGTAAACGGTCTGGGTGGTCCCAACTGCACACCTAACGGCATCAGTGACTTCAATTTCCGTGATGAGCCGGGCCCCTTTGGGGGTGCGATTCCCACCATGTGGAACGTGAGCAACCAGGCGTACTACAAAGGGTACACACAGACCTTCTTCCCGGGTTTTGTATTCACCACCCGTGAAAGTCTGTCGCTGGCATTGACCAGTAACAACCAGGGCCAGGGTGGCTGCGAGTTCTACAACCCCTTCCTGACGCAGATGACCAATCCGGATCTGGCCAACAGCGATGAGCTGATGGCGTGGATGGCGCCGACGGTCAAGCGTGCTGACAAACGCAACAAGCTGGGCGTCATTGACGCGGTTGTGTCGGGTGAGCTGATGGAAATGCGTGGGGGCATGGCGCAGTTTGCGGTCGGTGGTCAGTACCGTATGCAGAACAACAAATCCATTGCACCTGCGATGAACCAGCCAGGCCTGGCCAATGCCATTCTGGAGTGGGGCACCAATGGCGAACCCAATACCACGCATTATGTCAGCAACAACTTCGAGTGCTCTGAGTGTATCTTCAACTACAGCAACGACCGCAACGTCTCTGCTGTTTTTGGCGAACTGTCGTTGCCGCTGATTCAGAATGTGGAAACCCAGATAGCACTGCGCTACGAGGATTACGGCGGGAACATTGGCAGCGAAGTGACACCCAAGGTGGCGCTGAGCTGGCGTCCGATGGATACGCTGTTGCTGCGTGGCTCCTTCTCGCAGTCCTTCCGCGCGCCCAACGTCGGTATCGTGGAAGAGGGCCTGGAATCCTCCAGCAACACCTTCCGTGATCCACTGCGTAACCAGGCGGTCCGTGCCGGTCTGGCCGACGTCAGCAATGACAACGCGCTGCCCAACTTTACCTATACCCTGGGTGGTCCGGCGCCAGACGTGGGCAATGAGTATGCCGATACCTTCAGTGCCGGGTTTGTCTGGACACCGGCCGGTCGTCTTGAAGGCCTGAGCCTGACCGCCGATGCCTGGCGTTTTGAGCTGACCGATAAGGTACTGCCGCAGCCCGGTATTTCAGCAATTGCTGACGAACTGGCGCTGTTCCAGCAGGCGGCGGCGGACCCTTCAAACTACGTGCTGAACGGGACCATCCCGTCCAGCCGTACTGGCGGATGGGCCAGCCTGGACCAGTTGACACCTTGTGACCCAAATGCTCTGGCAGCTCAGTTCGGTACCGATCCCAGCACGCAGGGTACACCGGGTGGTGAGACTGGTTTCCGTGATGTACAGCCAGGCTCACGCCTGGATTGCGTGGTCAATCCGGCGGCCTATCAGATCGAAGGTGTGGTCCGAACCTTTGGCGTGAGCACGGGTTCGCTGACGACCACGCAACTGAGCACCATCAACGCCGGCACCATCATCGCTGACGGTATAGACGTGAAGGCCAGTTACGGCTGGACTAATGACCTGGGTCGTTTCCGTCTCGGCCTGGACTACACGCACGTTAATCAGTACACACTGAAGGATGTGCCGGGTCTGGAACTGGGTCTGCTGGAAACCGGCGTGTTTGATGCGGCCGGTACGACCGGTGATGGCAACCTGGTGCGTTCATTGCCAGACAACAAGGGCAATATCAGCCTGAGCTGGATGAGCAATGGCAATCACGGTGCTTCCATCATTACGCGGTTCATCGGTTCGTACAGCGATCTGGCTTACGAAAACACCTTTGCCACCGCCAATGATGAAGTCCGTGCCCTGTTGAGCCGGAAGATTGACAGCTACCAGAGTGTTGACCTTCAGTACAACTACACGCATCAGTGGGCCAACCAGGCGTTCGGCACCTCTATTTTCACAGTGGGTGTACTGGATGCGTTTAATGCCGACCTGCCCTACCGCGAAGCGGGTGCCATCAACTACGATGCATCGGTGTTTGATGGCCGTGGTCGTCGTTTGTATGCTCGCGCGCTGTTGCAGTTCTGATAGCACGACAGATAAAAAAGGGCCCCGCTTGCGGGGCTTTTTTTTGTCTGTGGCAAAGACATTACCTATGGTGATAATGCTTATACTTTTGGTTTATGAGGAGTGAAGATTGCCGAATTGTGAGCCTGTTCAAATTTGATTGCATTGCCCGTTGCAATTAGATACAGTTTTTGCTGATTCCCTGATGTACCGGCAACCCAAGGAAAGCCCGCCGGAGTAGTAGCGAGTTGCTTTAGCTAATGACGAGTAGAGCAGTACGTTCCTAAAATAATAATCACAGGGGGAATACCCATGTCCAAATGGCCTGGTTTCCGAAGAAAAGCTCTGGTTTTGACTGGAGTCATGTCGAGTGCAGCCTGCCTGCCTGTTCTGGTTCACGCGCAGGACAATCAAGAAGCAGAAGTCGAAGAAGTTATTGTCACCGGTTCCTATCTGCGCGGCAGCCCGCTGGATGCGCCCTCACCTGTGCAGGTGGTAGACCGGGCGTCCATTGAGGCGCAGGGTGCCGCCCAGATCTGGGACGTCATCAAAAACCTTGAAGTCAACTCAGGCTCCATCAGTAATGAAGGCGCTGACGGTGGTAATGCCGCGATGGGCAACGTCTCCGGCATGGCCAACGTCAACCTGCGCAACCTGGGGGAAAACTCCACGCTGACGCTGGTCAATGGCAAGCGCGTGGCGCCAGCTGCCACCACCACGCCTACGGGTGGCGAATTTGTCGATATCAATACCATCCCGCTGGTCATGGTCGAGCGGCTGGAAGTGCTGACTGACGGCGGCTCGGCGCTGTACGGGTCGGATGCGGTGGCCGGTGTGGTCAACGTCATTATGCGCACCCAGTTTGAAGGCCTGGAACTGTATGGCGACGTGCAGGCCATCGAAAAAGATCTGGGTAATCAGGATCGCACCCTCAGTGCCATCTGGGGCTGGTCCAATGACTCGGGTTCCACTCATTTTGTGATTTCCGGCGAAATGTTCCGCCGCGATCCGGTGCCTATTACTGCCGCCCGTTATTTTGATGAAAAATCCGAATTCACCGGCACGGTTGGCGGTTTTGGCACGCCCCTGGTTAATGCGGCGTTCGGTTCCAATGTGAATCCGGCGTATTTAAATGAAGACGTGCGGGCCCAGGCGATCGCTGAAGGTGGAAACAGTCAGCCCCGTTACACCGATCCATTGTGCTTCAGCCTCACCGCTGCTGACGGTGCGCCTTATTTTGTCGGCACCCGCACAGCTGACAGAGGGGAGCCCAGCTCAAGCTGCCGTCAGGATACCTTCCAGTGGAGTCTGTTGAATGTGGGGATGGAGCGTGACAGTTTGGCGGGCGCCTTTGACCATGCGTTCAGCGATACCGTCGAATTTTATTCTTTTGCCCAGTATTCCAACAGCGATATCGAACGCTCCGACTCCGGTGCCTATACCAGCCGGGGCCCGACGATGTTCCTGGCCCAGCCGGGCGCGCATCGGGGCAATCCGGCCTGGGGTGGCTATTCCATCGGCCAGCCCATGGAGCTGGGATACTTTGCACCCGCTATTGGCCTGGCACGTCCCACTGCTGCGGACATTACCAATGCGCCAACCGATATCAGAAACGGCGGCCTGAATGCGCCCAGCTATGCCAATATGAACATTGGCAGCTCGCCGCGCATGGGAGGCGGCAATCAGGTCAGCCGTACCGAGGCACTTGGCGTCCAGGCCGGTTTCAAAGGTGAGTTTATCGCCATGGATAACCGCCGATTCAATTATGATGTCAGTTACTCCTGGAGTGGTACCAGTTTTGAACTGGAGTATAAGACCTTCCAGCGTGACCGCGCACACCTGGCGGCCAATGGTCTGGGGGGGCCCAACTGTACCCCCAATGGCGTGCCGGATTTTGACTTCATCAGCGCCCGTGGTCATATCTCACCGTTCATACCGACGGCCTGGGACTTTGTCGGTTCCAGTATGACTCAACTGTTCTTTCCGGGGTTTGTGTTTAATACCTACGAATCGCTGTCATATGCCCTGACCAGTAACAACCAGGGTAAGGATGGTTGTCAGTTCTACAATCCGTTTCTGACCCGACAGTCGGATCCCAGCCAGGCCAACTCCCAGGAGCTGGTGGACTGGATGATGCCGACCATCCGTCGCTCGGACAAACGCAACAAACTGGGCGTGTTTGACGCGGTACTGGCCGGCGAAATGTTCGAAATGGCCGGCGGCATTTCGCAGTTTGCCGTGGGTGTTCAGCACCGCGAACAGAATGCCAAGTCGATTGCGCCGATCATGAATCAGCCCGGCCTCAATGCCATTGCCGGTTTCGGTGCTGACGGTGTGCCCAATGATTTCCGCTATGTGTCGAACAATTTTGAATGTTCCGAGTGTATCTTTAACTATGATCACACTCGCAGTACCCGCGCGGCGTTCATGGAGCTGTCTCTGCCGTTTCTGGATCGAATTGAATCGCAGATCGCGCTGCGTTATGAGGATTACGGCGGGCAGATCGGCGGTGAACTGACGCCCAAGGTGGCCTTGAGCTGGCGGCCGACGGATGCCTGGCTGTTCCGGGGTTCATTCTCGCAATCCTTCCGTGCCCCCAATATCGGCGTGCAGCTGGAGGGTCTGGAATCCAGTTCCACCACCTTCCGTGACCCGATCAGCGCGCAGGCGGTGCGGGCGGGCATGGTGCCGCCGACCAATGAGAACGCTGAACCGGAAAGTAGTTACACAGTGGGCTCCCCGGCGCCAAATATTGGTAACGAATATGCCAATACGTATAGCGCTGGTTTTATCTGGACACCGCAGGGGCGACTGCAGGGGCTGAGTATTAACGCTGATTTCTGGCGTTTCGAAGTGGAAGATCGCGTCATGCCGCAGCCGGGTATTTCTGCCATCGGTCCGGAGATTGCTGCGTTTGAACTGGCGGCAGCAAACCCGGACAACTATGTTTTTAACGGGACCATTTCCAGCAGTCCGTCACCTGCTTACGCTGGCCTTGATCCTTACCAGTCCTGCGACCCGCAGGCCCTGTCGGCGCAATGGGGTGATGATCCGGAAAACTCCAAGACAGCCGGCGGCCAGGTGATTCCGTTGTCGCGACTCGACTGTGTCGTCGATCCACGCACGTATGTGGTGGATGGTGTGGTGCGGTCGGCGGGCAGCACGACGGGCGCGCTGGTCACGATCAGCTCGGCCGCTATCAACGCCGGTGAGGTAACAGCGGATGGTGTTGATCTGAAGGCATCCTATTCCTGGGATACCGATCTTGGCCGTATCCGGATTGCGTCGGACTTCACCTACGTCAATCAGTACAAGCTTAGCAATGTGCCTGGGCTGGAACTGGGGCTGCGCGAAACGGGTATCTTTGATGCGGCCGGCACCACCGGTGATGGTCTACTGGTACGTTCGTTGCCCGATAAAAAGGGCAACCTGACGCTCAGTTGGACCACGCCGAGCCTGAAGCACACGTTTACCGTGATCAATCGTTTTGTCGGCTCCTACGACAACCTGGCTTACCAGGATACCTTTGACAACGGCAATGACTATGTGCGTTCAATCGTCAATCGCGAGATTGACAGCTATCACAGTGTCGACCTGCAGTACAACTACATGCATGAGTGGGCCAACCCGAACCTGGGTACCACCTTGCTGACGGTGGGTGCACACGATGCCTTTAACGCGGATCTTCCGTTCCATTACAGCGGTGCGCTGAATTACGATGCCTATCAGTTTGATGGCCGTGGTCGCCGCCTGTATGCGCGGGTGTTGATGCAGTTCTGATTGCGTGAAGCACACGCTTCAAAAAAAGCAGGAGGGGGACCGGTTGCCGGCAACCTGTCCCCCTCCTGCTTTCATTCGATGCAATGTCGGGCTAAAACAATTCGTCAGGCACCTCAGGGAGTTTCTCGAAACCCGGGTAGGCAAAGTAGTAACCCTGAAACAGATCCACACCTTGACTGGCCAGCCACCGGTACTCTTCTTCGCGTTCCACGCCCTCGGCCAGTATGTCGATATTGAGTTTGCGGCAGGTCAGAATGACGCCCTGAATGATGGCCTGGCGTGCCGGTTTCATGTCCACCTGATCAATCAGGATACGGTCGATCTTGATGTAGTCAGGCTGGAATTCCGCGAGTAGGTTCAGACCGGAGTAGCCGGCGCCAAAGTCATCTATCACGGTGGTAAAACCGAGTTTCTTGTAAGTCTCGATAATACTGACCAGGTGAGTTTTCTCGCGCACTTCCTCGCTTTCGGTCACTTCGAAATGTATTTTTTCCACCGGAAAGCCGAATTCCTTCGCCGCGGCCAGCGTGGTGCGAATGCACAGTTCCGGTCGATATACCGCGTTGGGGGTAAAATTGATATTCAGCGCGACCTTGAGGCCCAGTCTGGTGGCCAGTTCTATGGCTCTGACGCGGCAGGTCTGATCAAAATTGTAGAGGTTGTCGCTGTTGATCTGCTTTTGCACGAAAGCAAAACCCTGCCCCTCCGGGCCCCGCGCCAGCGCCTCATAGGAGACTATTTTGCGCGTACTGGCACGGACGATAGGCTGAAAGGCGAAACTGAGATCGAACGTATGATGATCATTGTCCCGACAACCGCCGCAGCCAAGGTCATGCGTGTCGGCGTTGTGTAACTTGATGCTTTGCAATACAACCTCACAATATCCATGTTTTCTATGGCATCTTATCACGCTGAAACTTATTGAGAAAACTGCCAGCACAAATTTGAATTGAAACCGTCAGGTGACAAATTTCCGGCTGTATCGGCCCAGAACCGCGCCAATAATCAGCAACACACTGCTCAAACTGAAGGTCAGCCGGAAGTCCTGCTGCCAGTCAATCAACAGGCCGGCGGCTGCCGGTCCCAGTAACTGGCCCAGCGCAAAAAACACCGTCACGAAACTCACCGCCATGGCCGCATGCTGCGGTTTTACGGTACTGGTTGAGGCCGCCAGTATGGACGTAAACAGACCACTGACCGAGGCGCCCATCAGCACATAGTGCAACATGAACATGGTCGTTCCGGCGTGCAATACCGGCAGCACGGTGGCGATACATGACAGCAGCATGCAGACCAGCAGCGCATTGGCATGTCCGATGCGGTCGGCAGCCCAGCCCCATGCGGGTCCGGCGAATACCGACAGCAGACCCATGACGGCCACCAGCCGGCCTGCTGTCAGTGCATGCACACCTGACGCCAGGGCAAAGCTGTACATAAACAGCGTCTGCACAATGTAGGTGGCACCGACAATACCGTAAACCGCGCCAATCACCATGACATGACGATTACGGTATACGCTGGCCAGGCCGCGCCGGACGCTCACGTTTTCACTGTGTCGTGGGGGTTCCCGTAACAGCACCGTGATCAGCAGCAAGGTCACCACGGCACTGATAAAGAAGATGCCCCAGACCAGTCGCCAGGCGCTGGCACCCGCGGCATTGGTCAGTGCCGGGACCAGCGCGCCGCTGATCAGGATGCCGAGCCCGACACCACTGTTGGCAAATCCGATGACCGTGCCGCGCCGGTCCGGATACCAGGTGCCGAGCAGTGAAATCAGTGGCGTGAAGGTAAACGCGGTGCCGAACCCCAGCAGCACCATGGCCAGCAGCAACCAGCCGTAGCCTGACGCCTGGCTGAGCAGTAAAAAGCCGGTGGCTGCCAGCCCCAGGCCGATGATGATGGCGAGCTTGCCGCCGAAGCGGCCGGCAAACACCCCGGCATACAGCAGCAAGGACAGGTATCCCATGGCGGTGACAGTGCCCAGATTGGCGGCCTGCGCGTAACTCAGCCCCAGATCTTGGCGCATGGCGGGTAACACCAGGCCATAAGCCAGACGCGCAAACACCACGGTGACCAGTGTGCACAGAATGCCCAGGGCGCTGAGCAGGGCGATGGGTGGGCGCGCCAGCGGCGCAGGTGTGGCCGCGGGGTCAGGCTGGTTATCGGCTGCTATGCTCAAGAGAGAGGGTTCCCGCATGGAGTGACGGCATCAACGTGACTCAGTCTAGCAGACCCGGGTAGTATCATCGACAGGCCATGATCGTTATACTCTAGTGCCGATTGCCAAAAAGCCCAGATTCAAGCTTATGCCTACAATCTATATTGCTGATGATGATCCTTTGCTGATCGATTTGCTCCGATTCCGTCTGGAGCGCAAGTCGTACACCGTCCAGAGTTCAACCGACGGTGAAGAGGCCCTGACCCAGATGCTGGCGTCGCCGCCAGACCTGATTGTGCTGGACTATCAAATGCCGGTGCGCAACGCCCATGAAATTGTTGAAATCCTCAAACAGCAGCCGAGCTGCCGCGACATTCCTATTCTGGTGCTGGCATCACAGTGGCGTGAGGAAGATGTCATCGATGCCCTGCAACAGGGCATTACCGACTATGTGATCAAACCCTTCTCGCCCGATGAATTACTGTTTCGCATCGAACGGGCTTTGCGACCATGATAAGACGCGCCAGTAGCAGCATGAGCAGAAGCATGAGCAGAAGCATGAATAGCAGCAAGAGTATCCTGCACATCGTTGCCAGCCCTTACCGCGGTGCGCTGTCGCTGCTGTTTGCTGCCGTCATCAGCCTGATGTCAGCCGGCCTGCAGGCACAGGACTACGATCAACTGATTCAGCAGGCGATCACAGAACGAAACGCGGGAGAATTTGCTGCGGCCGAACAAACTCTGCGCACCGCTTATGCAATTCCGCCCGATAAAACCGAGGTATCAACACTGCTGGCCATGGTGATTGCCTTCCAGGCGCGCTACGAGGAAGCCATCAGCATACTGGAGGATGCCCTTGCGCAAAACCCGGACGACATCGGATTGCGCCTCGGCATGGCCAGGATTCGCGCCTATCAGAGCCTGTTTGCAGAAGCGGCGCAATTGGCCGACGCGGTGGCCCAGCGTCACCCTGACAATGTCGAGGCCCTGAATCTGTCCGGCCGGATAGCGCTGTATCAGCAACGGCCCGGGCAGGCCGTCGAGTATTTTCAGCGAGCAGTCACCCTTGAAGGTGATGATCTGGAAGCCTGGATAGGTCTGCATGATGCGCGCGCCGCGCAGGGTCGTGACCAGCTCGCTGACGACGCATTGGCCGAGGCCATGCGGCTATCCCCCGACCATATTGATGTGCGGCTGCGGGTCGAGCGCAACCTGAGTCCGCCGGGTCCGGTTCACGAATGGATTGCCGGTCTCGACAGCAGTCGTTTTCGTAACATCGACCTGAGCCAATGGCGCGACCACTTTGTGGAATATCGGCGTCAACACAATCTTGACAGTGCTTACTACGTGCGCGCCGAGCACAATAACCGCTTCGACAATCGCGATACCGTGATTGAGGCGGGCTGGCTCGGGAATCAGCGCGCTGCGTTGCCATGGCAGCTGTCTGCGGCCGTCAGCAGCAGCCCCGATTTCTCCGCGCGGTATCGGCTACGCGGCGCCGTGACCGCTCGCCTCAACGAAGGCAATGATGTGTTCGGCGCAACCCTGCTGACACCCTCGCTGCAATATGCTGACTACACGACCGGTTCAGTGGCGCGACTGGGGTTTGATCTGGAGCATTATATCGCCGGCACAGCACTGTGGCTGACGCCTGGTTTGGGTCTGGTGCGCGATGAGGACGGGGATAACTCGGTGGCCTGGACGCTGGGCATAAACTGGCAGGCCAGCGCCAGGGTGCGAGTCGGCGCCATGCTGGTAGACGGCGTCGAGACTGAAAACCGTATTACCACCGACACCCGGTCACGCAGTGCCTATCTGCTCTGGCAGGTGACGCCGGCCGTTGCGTTGCGCTTTAACGTCGGTCGACATGACCGGCGCAATGCCTATTCACGGGAGAATGCCGGAGTCAGTGTTGCGTTCCGGTACTGATCTGCACGCAATAGGGGGCTGTGGTCCTGACGCCGCGTCAGCATCGCCACATGGAACCGGAGGCAGACAATGTTCCTGCTGGAACTGATCTGGCTGGCCACAGGGGTGCTCGCCGTGTCGGCTATGCTGATATTTTTGGTGCTGGTGATACGTCGCGCGCTGGATGAACGGGCAGCAAAGCATAACGAGGCGGTCAGACGACTCATTCAGCAAATCCTGTTTCGTTACATGGCCGACGACAGTGTGGCGGATCAATCCGACCTGGATAATCTGCTGAGTTTTCGTCGCCGGGACAAACCGGTATTGCGCAAACTGGCCATCGACCTTTTCCATCTGGTGCGAGGCAAAGAAAGGGAACGGCTGACGCAGTTGCTGAAACGCATTGGCTTCCGGCGTGAGTGTATCAAGGATCTGCGCAATGGCAGCGCGCGGCAACGCCAGCTGGCAGCCGCTGCGCTGCAGATGTTTGCCGACGTGAAAAGCCGGACAGCGCTGTTGAAGGCACTGGACGACCGGGACCCGGAAACCAGGGTCGCCGCGGCCGACTCGCTGCTTGTGATTGATGCGTTGCCAGACCTTGATGTCTTAATGGAGAAACTCGATCACTCCGTTACCGCCAGGTCGCGCGATGTACGAACCCTGTTTCGCGATATCGCCAGGCGCTCGCCGGCATACCTGATTGCCCTGGCCGAGCAAAAGCACTTGGGACTGACGGAAAAACTGCTGATTGCCGACGCCATGGTTGATGCCCGTGACTATCACGTATTGCCCGTCCTGCTGGGTTACGCGCGTCACGACGATGCCGAGCTGAGGGCAGCGGCGCTGCGCGCACTGTCGGCCCTGCAGCACCCGGCGGCCGCGGATGTGGTCAGCAGGGGGCTGCGGGACATGAGCTGGCAGGTACGGGCAGTGGCGGCAAAAGCCGCCGGTCGTATCGGTCTGCAGGAATGCCTGTCACCCCTCAACTTTCTGATTGATGACCGCAACTGGTGGGTGCGCTTTCGTGCGGCAGAGGCGCTGTGCAAACTGGGTGATGAGGGTATCGCGGTGCTTCAGGTACGCGCGACCTACACCGGTTGCGGTGGCTTTGGTCGGGGCGCCCGAATGGCTGCGCTGATTCTGGATGAAAACGGTCTGCGCCAGTTCGATGACGTGCAGGAGGTTATCAATGCTTGAGCAGATTGTCAGTGTGCTGCTGCAAGCGCTGAATAACAGCGCCGAGTGGGTGGTCGGCGTTGTCATCGCCGTGGGGCTGGCGCAAAACCTGGTGGTGCTGGTCCAGCTGCTGATGGCAACGCGGGCGATGAAGCGCGAAGATCAAACGCAGAATCGGGAAACGCTCTGGCACCAGCGCGCGCCGGGGGCGCCTCCCGTTTCGCTGATTGCCCCGGCTTACAACGAGAGCCTGAATATCGTTGAAAGCACCCGGTCGCTGCTCAGTATCCGCTATCCGCATTTCGAAGTCATTGTGGTCAACGATGGCTCGAAAGACGATACCCTGCAAACACTGATCGAACATTTTGATCTGCGACCCAGCTTGCGCGCCTATGACAATCTGACACCGCACAAGGCCATCCGGGGTGTGTATCAGTCGCGTCTGTACAACAACCTTGTGGTTGTCGATAAGGAAAACGGGGGCAAGGCTGATGCGCTGAACGTGGGCATCAATGTGTCACGCAGTCCGATGTTTTGCGCCGTGGATGCAGATTCAATGCTGGAAGCAGATGCATTGTTGCATGCAGTACAGCCGTTTCTGACCAGCCCGACCGAGGTCGTCGCCGTGGGCGGCACCATTCGCGTGGCCAACGGTTGTCATATCCGTGGTGGCCGGGTCACCCGCGTCGGGCTCTCCGACAAGCTGGTGCCGTTATTGCAGACGGTGGAGTATACGCGGGCCTTCCTGATTGCCCGGGTGGCCATGAGTGAACTCAATGTGCTGACCATGATCTCCGGTGCCTTCGGCATTTTCAGGCGCTCGGCGGTGCTGGCCGCCGGCGGGTATGATGTCAACACGGTCGGGGAGGATTATGAACTGGTCTTGCGCCTGCATCGTTACCATCGCGAAAACAATATTCCCTACGATATTGTGTCTGTTGCCGAACCGGTGTGCTGGACCGAAGTGCCTGACAATCTCACGATTCTGTCAAGGCAGCGCAAACGCTGGCAACGCGGTGCGCTGGAGACGTTTTTTAAACACCGCAGCATGTTGATGAACCCACGCTATGGCCGGATAGGCACGATTGGCATGCCGTTCTCGCTGCTGATCGATGTCATCGGTCCGCTGGTGGAAGTGCTGGGTTATGTGTTGGTACCCCTGTTGTGGTTCAGCGGCATGCTGAACCCGGATTTCGCCCTGGCTTTTGTGGCACTGACGTTTTTCTTTGGCATTTTTGTCAGCGCAGGATCGCTGATACTGGAAGAGGTGGCCTTGATGCGCATACCCAGAGCAAAGGATCTGCTGAAGATGATGGGCATCATATTGATTGAAAACTTCGGCTACCGGCAGCTGAATAATATCTGGCGCGCACAGGGCTGGTGGGAGTTTGTCCGCAAGAAAAAGAGTTGGGGCGAGATGACCCGTTCGGGGCTGGGCAAGACCGATAAATCGCGAAATCCACCCGTCATCTAATCACGGGCGATCAACATCGTCGAGGCAGGGCGGCCGGGTCCGGGAGGCATGGTCCAGGATGCATGACCAGGCCTGTTTCTTGTCCGCTACCGACATGGCAGCGTGGGCCGGGCTGGTCGATGGCAGTCGCACCTGTGAAATGTGGCTGGCGGACGGCGGCAGTGTCGGCGCGACGTGCTGCAGGAACACCGTATGTGCTTTGGCACCGTTGAAGCAGAAACGTTCAAGCTGCCGATGATGATCAAGAAAATCCGCAAAATCATTGACCTCGATGGAGGCGGTGACAATGGCGGAATCCAGGCTGCCGGTGCGTGTGCAGGTACGTAAAACATCCCACAGCGCGATACCCTGTTCCTGCAGGGCAGCCAGCCTTTCGTCATAGCCTGTCTGCGCGGGCAGGCCCAGCAGCGCGCTCATGATGGGCCAGAAACTGTTGCGCGGGTGCGCATAATACTGTTGTGCCTGCAGGGATGCGACACCGGGCATGGAGCCCAGTATAAGCACCCGCGCATCCGCCCGGGCGACGGGCGCAAAACTGTGAACCTGGTAAGTCATCACCACATGTTGGCATCACTTGCCTGAGGATGTCCATTCTTAACAGCGCCGTCATCATGCTGTCATCGAGCGGCGGTAGTCTGAAGAACTGTTGCCGATGATCCCATTGAATAGCCTCCAGGCAGTGACTACTCAGATGACAGTTAATGAACAACGGGAAGCGTTGCTTGCCATCATAAGACAGGGTGCCGTCACAACGTTATTTCAGCCCATTGTTTCCACCCTCGAAAACCGTGTTATCGGCTATGAGGCGCTGTCCCGCGGCCCCTCCAACAGTCCCTTGCATTCACCGCTGACACTGTTTGCCACTGCCCGGCATTTCGGGTTGCTGACGGATCTGGAAATCCTGTGCCGCCGCAACGCGGTGCACAGCTTCTGCGGTGGCGGCTTTGACGGACAGCTGTTTCTCAATGTGTCCCCGGAAAGCCTGCTGGAGCAACAACACTATCCAGGGCGGACGCTGTCAATTCTCCGGCAATACGGCATCACACCCGATCAGGTTGTTATCGAACTGACCGAACACTCGCCTATCGACAATGTCGGATTGCTGCAGAATGCCTTGCATCACTACCGGGATATGGGCTTTTCCATTGCGCTGGACGATCTGGGTGCTGGCTATTCGAGCCTGCGTCTGTGGACCGAACTGCAGCCTGAATTCGTGAAAATTGACCGGCATTTTATTGATGGAATCCACCGTGACCCGATGAAACGTGAATTTGTCGGGTCGATACTCAACATGGCCAAGGCCTCGCGCTCGCATGTCATCGCCGAGGGCATAGAGCTTGCGGAAGAGTTGCGGGTGCTGGAGAGCATGGGCGTCGACTGGGTGCAGGGGTACTGGCTGGGCCGGCCTGACACGGCGCCGGTTGCCGATGCACAGGGGCTGCTGGCAAAGCTGAATCTGGAGGAATCTCCCGCCTCGGACCCGGGGCTGCACAGCCTGATCATTGACGTGGCGGGCGTGCACGTCAGTGAGAAAGTCAGTCAGGTGCTGCAGCGCTTTCAGCAACAGCCCAGCCTCAACAGTCTGGCAGTGCTTGACGACGACAATATGCCTGTTGGCACGGTTCACTGTCACGCATTGAGCCAGGCCATGCTGAAACAGTATGCACATGAACTGCATGGCCGCAAACCCATCGGGCATATGATGGACAAGGATTGCCTGGCCGTTGATGTTCAACAAAGCCTGCAGCGGGTCAGTCGCCTGCTGACCAGTCGGGCGCGGCAGCGCCTGGAAGAAGACTTCATTATTACCCGGGATGGCATGTATTTAGGCCTGGGCCGGGTCATTGATGTGTTGCGCCAGATTACCGAATTGCAGATCAGGCAGGCACAGTTTGCCAATCCGCTGACCTTGCTGCCTGGCAATATCTCCATACAGGAATGCCTGGACCGACTTCTGCAGAATCACCTGTCGGCACACCTGTGTTATATCGACCTGGACTCCTTCAAGCCCTTCAATGATGTGTATGGATACGGCAAGGGAGATGAAGTCCTGCTGGGGCTGGCGCAACTGTTGCGGGAATGTTGTCACCCGGACCAGGACTTTGTCGGGCATATTGGCGGCGACGATTTCATGCTGGTATTGCGTTGCCAGGACTGGCAGGCGCGCCTGCAGTCACTGAACAACAGTTTTTTGTCGCTGTGCCGGCAACTGTACAAGCCCGAGCATATCGCAGCAGGGGGATTCCATGCGCCCGATCGGGACGGCGAATGGCGCTGGTATGACCTGCTGAGCCTGTCTGTGGGTGTGCTGGCGTTGCCAGAGGATGCTGACGCTGCGGTGAATGCCAGCCAGTTGGCTGAGCTGGCATCCCGCAACAAACACGAAGCCAAAAAAATAAAAGGCTTCAGTGTGGTCTGCAACGACCTGGACGAGCTGTTACATGGTGCCACGCCCGCGCTGAGCGTCGATCCGGCCTGCCTCCAATAACCTGACGGCTCTTATCAGCGGCAGCATGATGACCGCGAAGGCAAGCACAGACCAGACGCCCAGCAGGTTAAGCGCAGCGCTGATGCCATGCATGTCAGCCAGGTAGCCGACAAAGGGTCCGGTGACAATGAAACCGAAACGAAACAGCAGGCTGTTCAGTGAGTTCACGGTCGCCCGGCACCGGCCGGGAATGCGACGATTCAGGGCGTTGGCGAGGATCACCTGATACAGGCCCCGGCAGAAAAACAGCATAAAGCACAATGCCACGCCGGCCCAGCCGCCCAGCCACGCCATACCGAAGATACCAATCACCGGCAGAATGCCAATGACCACCAGGGCGAATACCGCCCCTGTGGTTCGTTCCAGGGCATAGCTGCATTTGCTGGCCAGCGCCACCGTCAGGCTTTGCGCAAACCACAACGCGCCGAACAGTGCCAGCGACAACCCCATGTCGTCCCAGTACGGCTGTATCAGCCAGGCCACATGGATGGTCGCCAGGTTGTACACCGGCAGGGCAATGAAGACCATGCGCAGAATACGGTCACCACGGGCCACGTGCTGATAAATGTCCCTGAGGCTGACGACCCGGTCACCGGGCTCGCTGGCATTATCAACCGGAGGTTCAACAACAAGCAGTGCCATCCACAGGCAGACCCAGGCGGTCAGCGACTGTACCAGTATCATGATGTCGAATGACCACATGGCCAGCAGGCCGCCGAACAGGGCACCCAGTCCCTCGGCCAGGGATTTGGTAAACCCGAGCTGAGACAGGCTCTGTGCATGTTCGCCCTCACCCTGGGCCAGTGCCCGCTCGCTGTCATACAGCAGCGCCAGCCGGCGACCCATGACATCCGCAAAGTAACCTGATGGCGCCTCAAGAATAACGATGGCACCGGCATAAATGGCCTGCAGATAAAAAATCTCCGACAGGCTCAGACCTTTTGACTGAAAATAAGGCACCAACACCGGCACAATCAGCAAAAACATGTGAAAGAACGCCAATGCGTAAACGATATTGATATTTCTCTGCAGTTTCTCAACCACAATACACTCCTTCGCTGGCTTTTTCGCCGGCACTGCCTATCCCTTTTTGTTGTGTCGCGCAGACCGTCAGTCTGGCGACAGATTTTCCTGCGGCAATAAAAAAGGCCCCTGAATTCTTTGGAAACTCAGAGGCCTTCGTGATACCTGATCTGTAAATGGTTGGATTTACAAACTACGTCAGATACACCTCCTGTTTCATTTTGTGTTCACGCACAATAGGCTTGTTCCACACAGACATAGCGGAGCTGGATGCCCAGCACAGCATCGCCGGCACGCAGGCCGGTGTCAGGGTGGCCAGCGTCTGGCGCTGTTGCGATGTGAATGGCTGTGAAATAAACATGGGTGTTTGCCGTCAAAAAAATGTTTGCCCGCGAGTCGATCTGCTGTGATTTGCGGGGGGTAGGGATTTTATGCCTCTTATTCTCAAAGTCAAGTTACCGGCATAAATATAATTGAAAATTATTACATCGCCTCGACATTCGATTCGGTACAATGCAGCGCTGAATTTAAGAAGTGACGTCAGGGGGACTGAAATGTGGTTTAAAAATATTCGTCTGTATCAATTTACCCGGCCGTTTGCACTGTCTGCCGATGAACTGGAACAGAAGCTGTCTGAATGTCCGTTTCAGCCCTGCAGCAGTTTTGAGCGAAGCCGCTTTGGCTGGGTCAGCCCGCTGGGTAAAGACGCAGAGGCACTGACGCACAGCCTGGGACAGTGCATCATGGTGTGTGCGCGCAAGGATGAGAAACTGCTGCCGGCCTCCGTGGTCAACGACGCCGTCAATGAAAAGGTGGAAGAGCTGGAAGCTGAGCAAAGCCGCAAGGTGTATCGCAAGGAAAAACTGCAGATCAAGGATGATGTGACCGCGGCATTGTTGCCTCGCGCCTTTTCGCGAACCCGCAAGGTGTTTGCCTATATCGATGCACAGGCCGGGCTGTTGGTCATCAATACCAGCAGTGCCAGCGCGGCGGAAGAGCTCATTTCGGGCCTGCGGGAGTGCCTGGGTTCCATGCCGGTGGTGCCCGCGGATGTGCAGCAGGCTCCCGCAGCAGTGATGACTGGCTGGTTGCAGGCGCAGGTGGCCGACGGGCAATTCGAGATCAGCGAAAACTGCGAGTTGATAAATCCGGCTGAAGATGGCAATTCGATTCGCTGTTCCGGCCAGGACCTGACGGCGGAGGAGATCAGTGTCCATCTCGCCGCCGGCAAGCAGGTCAGAAAGCTGGGAGTGGTATGGAATCAGAGTCTGAGCTGTGTGCTGGCCGACGACCTGACCATCAGCCGACTGCGTTTCGAAGACATGATTCTGGAGAAAGCCCAGGAAGCTGATGCCGAAACGGCTGCTCAGCAGTTTGATCAGGACTTTGCGGTCATGAACCTGACCCTGTCAGGGCTGTTCAACGCCCTGTTTGCGGTCTTTGGTGGCGCCAGGGCGCCCGATACCCAAGGGTAAAAACGCTCAGGTGTCTGTGGCCGGGGCGTTCAGTGATTCCAGAGCGCTCTGCACTCGGGCGAGAACATCGCCGCCGCTGTCACCGGATTTCATCCCCTCGGACTGGGCGGTGAGCAACAGCCGTGCGTCATCTTCCCATCGGCGCAGAACCTGAACTTTCTGCTCTCTGCTCAATTGTCCGTCGGCCAGCACCTGCTGCGGAGCGTCAAAAGCGCTGGCGGGGTCTAGCAGCATATCGTCGAATGTCATGATGTGCCTCCTGCGATTGTTTTGGCTCGAACCCTATTCTCGCACGGCTTGCCATTTGGGGCCAATGGCCTTAAGGTAACCCGTATGTTAAATATTATATCATTGATTATATTGAGTATATTGCTATCGCTGGCGGCAGCCTGGGCACACTACCGGCTCAGCAGTCACACGGCCAAAACCCGTCGTCTGGCGCGGCTTGCGCTGGTGGTTATCGGTGGAGCGTTTGCCTGGGTGATGGCGTTTGTGTATACCGGCGCTCAGGGGCTCGCCCAGGTGCTGATCTTTATCAGCGCTTTTGGTCTGGTGCATGTGCCCGCAGCCTGCGTGCTGCAGTTAAAGCACTGGCGCGGCATACCGCGCCAGGACTGACCGTGCCACGATTGACAAAGGTCTGACTCAGGGCTGGGAAGACTCAGTTGCTGAGTGTTGCATCCAGCGTGATATCCGCGTTCAGCAGTTTGGATACCGGGCAGCCAGCCTTGGCCTTGTTGGCAATGGTCTGGAAGGCGGCCTCGTCAATCTTGGGAATTTTCGCCTGCATCAACAGGTGGACCGCAGTGATGGCAAATCCGTCATCCACCTTGTCCAGGGTCACCGTGGCTTTTGTATCAATGCTGTCCGGCGTAAAACCTTCTTCGCCGAGCAGCATCGAGAACGCCATGGAGAAGCAACCCGCATGGGCGGCGCCGATCAACTCCTCAGGGTTGGTGCCAGGTGTGTCTTCAAATCGCGTGTTGAACCCATACGGGTTGGCAGACAGTACGCCGCTTTCAGTGCTGAGGGTGCCCTTACCCTGTTTGAGGTTTCCCTGCCAAGTCGCTGAGGCATGCTTTTTCATCGTTTGTCCTCCTGAAAGTTAGTGTGTGACCACAGGAAAACATATCGGATCACCCAGGTAAAGCCGTGATCCGGTGGTCAATCAGGACGACGGGTTCCACTTGGACCATTCTTGCATAAAAGTGTCAGCGCACTCTCCGGCCACGCCGTCAGCATCGAAATCGGCAGCCGCGACAGCGCCCAGCCCACCGTTCTCCCACAACAGGGTGTGCACATCCGTTGATCTTAATCCCCAGAATTCCAGTGTGGTGGTGTAGGCAATGGTGGCATTGTCGGTGCGCAGGGCGTTGATTTTACAAACCAGGTAATCCCGACTCGCCGACTGACGGCGGATACCATGCGGCTTGAGTCGAGACTCAAATTCCCGTTGTGCCAGCAAGCGGAATTCCATCGGGTCAATGGTCATGTCCTGCCAGCTGGCGACCTGGACATGCAGATCGAATTGCATCACGCCCGACATCGACAGGCCGTTGCCTTGCGGGAAAACCTGAGCGCTGCTTTGCCCTGTCAGCAGGGCCAGTATCAGCCCGGTCAACATGGGCCAGCGGTGACATGTGCGGGTCATGGCCAGCTCTCCTTACGTTTTCAGCCAGATTTTTCACAGGCTGCCGATGATAGCCCAATTCAGTCATTGGCGTTAAGCGGATTTTCCGGGGCTTACCGCACGGCCTCAAAGGTGTCGTCGGCGGTGGCAATCACGGCACAGGCGCGTCCCCGACGCTTGGCGTCATACAGCGCATCATCAGCGCGCCGCAGCAGTTGATCCGAGAACCGCTGGCTGTCCGGCGGCGTCTGGCTGGCGATACCAAAACTGGCGGTGACCTTGAGGCCCTGGCTGAATGCTGTGGCGGCAAAGGCGGCACGCAGTTTGCTGGTGATGGCCGCTGCCGATTCAGTCGCCGTGCCTGGACAGATGATCAGAAACTCTTCACCGCCCCAGCGCCCGCAGATATCCGTGGCCCGCATCTGCCGTGTGAGTACACCGGCGAACTGCTGCAAGACGGCGTCTCCGGTAAGATGACCGTATTCGTCATTAATGTGCTTGAAATGGTCTATATCGCAAAGCACCAGTGTTAGCGGTTGACCGTTGCTGCGGTGTCGCGCCAGTTCCTGTTGCAGCAGCGTGTCCAGGTGGCTTCTGTTATGCAGCCCGGTCAACTTGTCGGTGATTGACTGATGCTCAAGTTCGGCGAAGGCTTCCGCGCGCGAGCGCTCATATAGACGGAAGATAAACCACTGTGCAGTGAGCACCTCGACAATATTCAGCCACGCGCCCAGGGTCACCTCGGCGGCTGGCCAGTCGGGCAGGCGCAGATACACATAGGCGATGACATAGACAAACACCAGACCGCTGAGCCAGGCGCCGGCGCGCCGGCCCAGCAGAAAAAACGCCACCGGCGGCAATACCGTCACCCAGATGATTGAATAGCTGCGACCTTCGGCCAGGTGAATGAAACTGAGCAGCACGGCGATCAGGATGATCACCACCAGCCAGGATGCAATCAACAGTTGCCCGGAACGGTGAAAATACAGCAACGCCAGTGTGACGCCGATGGCGCCGGCGTAGTCCAGTGCGGCAACGGGATAGGCCGAGAACACGAACACATTGATACTGCCAATCACGGCAAAGTACAGCGTCATGATGATGAGAATGGCGTAAACCAGTCGACGCTGATGACGAATCGGGCCGCTCAGGGCAGACCTGACGTCACCCGGGGATTGACTGCCTGTGGGGAATGAGTATGCCATGGCATCACACGCCAGGGGGCCAGGCGAGCAGGTCGATATGTCCGACCAGGCAGTGACCACTGCCTGCGTGTGACAAGCGGAACGTTTGCCAGTCGGCAAGTGCGGCGTCGGACAGGCCGTAGCCGTGGGTCACGGCGGCGCGAATGCCCCTGATCAGTTCACTCACCAGCGCCTGTTGCTCCGGGCCCAGTTGCCACGGGCTGTCTCTCATTAGCACGGTGTAGCCGGCCTTTTCCAGTGCTGCTTTCATGGTCATCGATGCATCCGGTCCCAGTGCCGGCCCCAGGCCCTTGTCCCGGTGTTGATCCCGGTTGAAGGCGTCCAGCACGGCAGCGTCCAGCGGATGCGCCGGCGTCCAGTGGGTGCGGCCGTCGTAGTTCAGGGCGGCATAAACCACGGTCGATTGCTGCCGTGCTCTGGCCACCAGGCTATCGACCAGATCGGCGGAAATCAGGTCAAACAGGGCGGATGCTGACAGCAACGCGGCACCGCCCAGTGGCAGTGCGGCAACATCACGCAGATCTGCCTGGTAATCCTCAACGATCTCGGCCTGGCCATGTCGCCGCAAGGCCTCGTTCAGCAGCGCCGGGTCATGGTCCACCAGCCGCCAGACGCAGCGCTGAGCGCCCATGGCCGTCAATGCCCGCAGCGTTGATCCGGTGCCCGCGCCCAGGTCAACAATGATCGGCGCAATGTCAGTATCGCCCTGCAGATAGCTCACCAGCGTGCTGACCAGCTCCGGGTCGCGCGCAGCATGATCTGCAGGTTCACGTAAATCCAGCCAGCTAACAGAAAAACCGCTCATATTGTCCCTCATTGTGTCTGTTGTCGACAGGGGTGATCATCGTTGGTGGCTTGCCACCGATTGCATTACCTGCAGCACCCGGGCTGCGGTGTCGTGCCAGTCCGGCAAATCTGCTGCGGCTGCCTGGGCACCTTGCTGCAGTTCACGCCGCCGCGACGGATTGCCCAGCAGATCGAGCAGGGCGTCGGCCAGGGCGTCCACATTGTTCGTCGGCACCAGTACCCCGGCGCTGGCCGGCACCACATCCGGCAGGGCGCCAGCCCGGGTGGCCACCACCGGCAAGCCGAATGACAGCGCTTCAGCGAAGACCATACCGTACCCTTCAAAGTGCGAGGGCAGGACAAAGACATCGGCCGCTGCGTACTCGGTGTCCAGCTCATCGAGACTGCCAGTAAACACGATACGATCATCAAGTTGCAGGCTGGTGACCTGCTTGCGCAGCGTCTGCGCCCAGTCCGGATCAAACTGGTCGCCGCCGACAAATCGGGCTCGCCACGGCAAACGGGTGAGACGTGACAGTGCAGCAATCAGAACATCATGGCCCTTGCGCCGGGTTAGGGTGGCGACTGTCAACAGGCAGGGAGGATTGCCCCGGCAGGGTGCAAAGGCATTTTTCCGGGTGCCGGGCCGGGCCACGGTGATGTTGTCGGCGGCGATACCAAAGCGATCAGTTAAAAGCGTGGCCGTGGCGTCGCTGGTCACGATGACGGCGCTGGCCAGTTGCAGCGCACCGCGTTCGCTGGTGAATAATCGCTCGCGGGTGTCAGCATCCAGCCCGGATTCCAGCGCCAGGGGGTGATGACACAGGGCGATGATGTTCAGGCGTTGATGTTCCTGAGCGGCCACGGCATCCATGACACCGTAGGCCAGCCCGTCGATGAGCACCAGCGATTGGTCGGCAATGGCAGCCAGCCGGGTGGCGGCATCTGCCAGCGCGTCTGCGTCGGGATCAGGGAACTTGCCGGACAGCGGAATAGGGTGAACCCTGATGCCCGCTGCTTCCAGTGCCTGGATCAATGCGCGGTCGTAGGCATAACCACCGGTCAGCGTTTGCAGGTCTCCGGGAATGACAAAATACAGTTCAGGCTTCAATGACACATCCGTCCAGGTCAATCGGGCGCCTATTGTAGGCAGTTGCGGTGCGCTTACCAATTGGCACCGTCATGGTATTTGTGACGGTTCGGAAAACCGGAACGCGTTGGCCAGCGTAGATTGTAAAACGGACCAGGTCAATCAACCGAAGGCGGCAGCTTGCCTAAACCAGGGCAGCACCGTAGTATTTCCAATTATGACAAATATCAGAGCACTCAAGACCGGCAATGACAGACCCACAGTGACGCGCGTCACTGCAGGCCGCATTCCCACCGAGCATGGTGATTTTCAGCTGGTGTACTACACCAATTCAATCGACAACAAAGAGCACCTGGCGTTCTGTATGGGCGATGTCAGCGGTGAAGACGTCCTGACACGGGTGCACTCGGAATGTTTTACCGGTGATGTCATGGGTTCGCGTCGCTGCGACTGCGGCGAACAGCTGCAGCGTTCCATGGCGCTGGTTGCGGCCCGGGGGCGGGGCGTGATTGTATACCTGCGCCAGGAGGGCCGGGGCATTGGTCTGATGGCCAAGCTGAATGCCTACAATCTGCAGGATCAGGGTTACGACACCGTGGATGCCAACCTGATGCTGGGCCATGAAGCCGACGAGCGCGAGTATTCGCTGGCGGCGTGTATTCTGGAAGATCTGGGTGTCATTTCCGCGCAATTGATGACCAATAACCCGCTGAAGATTTCTGCACTGCAGGCGTCCGGCATCAAGATCAGTGCGCGGGTGTCGCTGGAAGCACCGATCAATGCGGACAATGAGACCTACCTGCAGACCAAGGCACGGCGCATGGATCACATGCTGGTGCTGCCGGCGGACGACAAGGCGGCAAAAACCGGTAAACGCAATACGCGGGAAAAGCATGAACCTCAACCAGCAAATTGAGCGCTGGTTACTGTCACAGCGTACACAGTACGCCGGCAGCGAACGACCCTTTGTTACCCTGAGTTATGCCCAGAGCTGGGACGGCAGCATTACGCTGCAATCCGGCGAGCCGTTGGCCCTGAGCGGTGAGCAGGCCATGCAACTGACCCATCATCTGCGCAGCCTGCATGATGGCATTCTGGTGGGTATCGGCACAGTTCTGGCCGATGATCCGCGTCTGAATGTCCGTCAGTGGCGCGGGCCCGATCCACAACCTGTTGTTCTCGATGCGCATTTCCGGATACCGCCCGGTGCACGTCTGTGTCATCTGTCAGACAAGCGTTGCTGGATACTGACCAGCGCTGATGCGATTTGCCCCGACGATTCCGCTCTGGAGATCATCCGCCTGCCCGGTGACAGCGCCGGGCGCGTGTCACTACACGAAGCCCTGCGCGAGTTGAAGCGCCGCGGCATCAACAGCCTGATGGTGGAGGGAGGCGCCAACGTGATTACCGGCTTTCTCCAACAGCAGCTGGTGGATGCCATGGTGCTGACAGTGGCGCCCAGGCTGGTGGGCGGTTACAAGGCAGTGGGTGATCTCGGCGTTGCTGACAGGACTGCTTTGCCGCACATTTCACCGGTTTTCACCGACAGGCTCGGCACTGATCTGATCATGTGGGGTCAGGTCAAATATGATAATCAGGACAACGCCAGCAGCGGGGAGCATGCATGACAGACAGGTTGGCCAACGACAATGTGATACAGACGCAACAATTGTGGTTTACCGCCCCGCAGCAGGTAGAGGTCAGGCCGGTCAGCCTGCCGTCGCCGGGCGCGGGGCAGGTGCGTGTGAAAACACTGTGCTCGGCAATCAGCGCCGGTTCCGAGATGCTGGTGTACCGTGGCCAGTTGCCTGATAAAATGGCACTTGACGCCAATCTGGCATCCCTGCAGTCGCCGTCGACCTATCCTTTGCAGTACGGCTATGCCTGTGTCGGCGAGGTGATTGATGCCGGGGAAGATGTCGATGCAGCCTGGCTGGGCCAGCGGGTGTTTTCGTTTCAGCCGCATGCGTCGCATTTTCTTGCCAACGCTGATCAGCTGATGCCGGTACCCGATGACATTGACACTGAATCCGCGGTGTTTCTGCCCAATATGGAGACGGCGGTCAACCTGGTGCAGGACGGTGCGCCCATGCTCGGTGAGCAGGTGGCAGTCCTTGGTCAGGGGGTCTTGGGTCTGTTGCTGACCGGCGTGCTGGCAGGCCACCCGCTGGCGGGCCTGCACACGCTGGATACACTGGCCGGACGCCGGCAACAATCCCTGACCCTGGGGGCCAGCGCCAGCTTTGACCCCGGGGCCGACCTGGCAGAGTTACAGGCTGGGGCGCTGGCCGGTGCCGGCGCCGATCTGGTATACGAGGTCAGTGGTGTGCCCGACGCGCTCAATCTGGCCATATCCCTGACCGGATATGACAGCCGCCTTGTCATTGGGAGCTGGTATGGCAATAAATCCGCCGCTATCGCATTGGGAGGCAATGCCCACCGCAATCGCCTGCAGATCAAGACCAGTCAGGTCAGCACGCTGGCCTCGGGCCTGACCGGACGCTGGAACAAAGCACGCCGGTTTGCCACAGCCTGGCAGATGATTCGACGCTTGCAGCCGCACAGGCTGATCAGCCATCGTCAGTCGCTGGAGAATGCGCCGGCGCTGTATCAGTTGTTGCACGAGGGTCGTCAGGATGTACTGCAGGCGGTATTCGTGTATGACTGATTCACCAGGCAGCCAGCAAAATTCATTATTCAGGAAGGACGCACCATGTACACCGTCGCTGTAACCAAAGACTTTATTGCCAATCACTATCTTGTCGGGGGTGACTGGGGCAGCGAAAACTCGCCGCATGCCCATCACTATGTTGCCGAAATCAGTATTGAGGCCGCAGAGCTGGATCAACATGGGTACCTGGTCGACATCGTCGAAATCGAGTCAGCACTTGATGCCATTGTGGCCGATTTTCGCGACAGTATGCTCAACGACAAGCCCGAGTTTGCCGGCCTGAATCCCAGTATCGAGCACTTCAGTCGCATTATCTGCGAGCGACTGCTGGCCGCGATCAAGCCCCCGGGCAGCGGCAGCATGAACGTCAAACTGTGGGAAAATGCCACCTGCTGGGCGGCCTACAAAAAGGCATTCTGACAGCAGGTTGTGGCTACGGGCTGATCAGGCGGCGGGCGCTGGCGGTGCAGATTTGCCCTGCAGTGCCCGCAAACACAGCAGACCTGTCAACAGCACCAGCACATCACGCAGGCGGGTCAGGGCTATCAGGCCCAGCGCCGCATCTGCGGGCAGCGCCTGGGTCTGGAAAGACCACAGCACGGCGGCTTCGAGGCTGCCGATACCACCCGGCAGCGGCAGCAGCAACGCCAGACGCATCGCCACCAGAATCAGCGCCAGGCTTAGGGCGTCAGGTGTAATACCAAAGTAGGTCAACACCAGCCACACCTCAAAGATCATCAGTGCCCAGCCCAGCAGCGATAACCCCAGTGCCCCCAGCAACGCCGGTCGCTGTGTGCTGACGACGGTCCTCAGTTCGCTGCCAAGTACCTGCCAGTGATTGCCCAGGGCGGCCAGCCGCGGACTTCTCAGCCAGCCGGCGCCGAGCTTTTCCAGTCGTGCGGAAAGCAGCACAGGCTGTCTGATCAGCAGCCAGGCGACCATGGACAGCAGCGCCAACAGTCCCAGTAACAACAGCAGTATGCGCTGCCAGTCATTGCCCTGGCCGTTGGCTGCGTCACTGGTTTGTAACAGCAGCACCAGGCTGACGCCGAGCAGCAGCATCAGAAAGTTGATCCACAACTCATAAAACCGATCCAGCGCCAGCGACAGCACGGCCCGGTGAATGTTCATGCCCAGTCGCCTGACCAGCCAGTATATCTGAAACGGTTCGCCGCCAAAATGCGGTGCCGGCGTGATAAAACTGACAGTCTGCCCGGCCTGCCGGATCAGCAGCATGTGCCAGAAACCCGGGGCTTCACCGAGCATGCGGCCCAGCTGGCGCCAGCGTTCGGTGCTGATGGCAATGATCATCAGGTTTACCACAGCCCACAGCAGCCATTGGTACCCGGTCAATGCGCCCAGCATGTCCGGCAGTCCCGCCAATGGCATCTGACTCAAGGTCCAGGCGACCAGCAGCAGTGCCATGGGCCACAACAGCAGGGTTATCCAGCGCGAGCGCAGCATCAGGCACCATCCTGACGATTGACCCAGTCATCGTCCGCCTGCCACAGGCTGAAGCGTCCGCAACCCAGCAGCAATATGGCGGTGATGATGAACAGGCTGATGAGGAAGGGCGTCGACATCACCGGCAGTGGCACCGTCCAGGCGAGCAGCATTAACACCATGATGGCGCCAGCCCGCCCCGCCAGCCCCAGCACCATCATGGCCACGCCCAGTGCCAGCAGACTGTTGACCCATAGCAGCGGCCAGGACGCCGTGGGATCCAGACGGGGGGCGGCCAGCACTGCAGTCACTACCAGCGCGACGCGCAGTATCGGCAGCAACGACTGTCGGGTGATGGTGTTTAGATAGCGGAACCAGGCGCTGACACGGTGTTGTGCGGTCAGGCGTCCGCTGACCACCAGCCAGTCCACCAGAAAGCCGATAAGCAGCGGCACCATGAAACCAAACCCGGCCGGCACTGTGACGTCGGCCTTGAACGGTGGCCACAGCACTACCGCGATATAACCCATCTGGAATCCTGCCAGTGATCTGCGCAGCAGGCTGGGCGTCAGCGGATACACTGGCTGTTGGGTCTGTTGTCGGACCCTGATGCCCAGCACAAACAGGTAGTAGGCCAGGCTGACCAGCAGGTAGGAGGCGTGAATCTTGCCATGCTGCAGGGCCAGCAGAGGCGCCACCAGCAAACCCAGGGCATCAAATACGGTATCCAGACGGGCGCCCAGCAGCGTGGTTTGTCCGGTGCGACGGGCGACAAAACCGTCAGCACGATCCAGGATGGCGGCCACCGAATAAAGTGCTGCTGCGATCCATAACAACAGCGGGTAAGCGTGCAGGGCGTCAGGCAGCGCCAGCAAGCCGCCGGTGGCGGCAATCAGCCAGCCACGGCCGATTGTCATGCGGTTGGCCCAGCCCAGTTCAGCATAAAGTGGCGCCGCCTCTTCGCTGCGGTTCAGCGTCAGGCGGCTGTCACTTTGCTGCCAGACCAGGAGCCACAGCGTCGCACCGAGAGACAGATACAGCAGGGCATTGATGGCGCCCGTCAGGGTGCTCAGTACCCCGGCAGCGAGCGCCAGGGCGACCAAGCCGGTCAGCATCAGTCGTGTCAGTTCAGCGCGCAGGTTGGCGTGATGGGGGCTGTTCCCGGGGTCGGCACTGTTTGGAGGGTCGGCGCTGGGGTTCATGACGGAGTCACTGGCGGGAGTGAATTGTGATGGTCGTTTTTTTGGTGCCCCGGGCAGGATTCGAACCTGCGACCTGCCCCTTAGGAGGGGGCCGCGCTATCCAGCTGTGCCACCGGGGCAAAAGGTAAGGCGAAGGTCTGATGTTGGATAGCGGACGAGAGTATAGCAGAGGTTGGGCGGGGTGGGCAGGACTCAACCGGGCCGCGCTGCGTGGCAAGCCATGTGCTGAATCACCCCAGGTTTCTGGCAGGCCAGTTTGCAGATACGATAATCGTACGCACGAGCGCTCGGATCCAGCGCGGCGGCCTCATCAATGGCCGCCGTCAGGTCAGCCTGGGCGGCCTGCTGAGTCAGATAAGGCCCTGAAATATTGACCTGAAGGGCGGGCTCGTCAGGATCAATGGCGACGATATAGAAATTTTCGAGATTCATTAAATACAACGCGCTGTCTTTCAAGAAGAGAACGGCAAAGTAGCCAGTTTATTTCCACTGATGACAAAGACAATCAGAAGCAATAATGGCGGCATATTATCCTCCTTTATTTCGCGTTCGCATAGCCTTTGTTCAAGAAAAAGCGCCATAATTGCCCGACGTGAGGGTATGACCCGTTGCGCGACCTTTGAACACTGATCCAGGACCTTTTGTGAGTAAGCTCAGCATTATTATCCCGGTATTGAATGAAGTGGCAACCCTGCGTCGGCAGCTGCCAGCCCTGCAATCGCTGCGCCGGCAAGGTCATCAGGTGATTGTCGTGGACGGCGGTAGTACCGACGGCAGCGTTCAGGCAATCCGCGGCCAGGTTGATCTCTGTTTGAACAGCGCGCCGGGTCGTGCCCGGCAAATGAATGCCGGCGCAGCGCAGGCCGCAGGCGATATCCTGCTGTTTCTGCATATCGATACGACATTGCCCGCGAACGCAGCCGAGCAGGTAGTGGCTGCGCTGGCCGACGGCGCGACGTGCTGGGGACGGTTTGACGTGCGCCTTGATGGTCAGCATCCGGCCTTTCGGGTCATCGCCGGCGCCATCAATCTGCGCTCGCGGGTGACCGCGGTTGCCACCGGTGACCAGGCCATTTTTGTCCGACGCGCGGTGTTTGAGCAGATTGGCGGGTACGCGGACGTGCCATTGATGGAGGATGTGATGATCAGCAAGACCCTGCGCAGTATGTCCCGACCAGTCTGTCTGCGCTCGCCGGTGCTCAGTTCCAGTCGCCGCTGGCAGCAGCATGGCATCCTGACCACGATCTGGCTGATGTGGCGGCTGCGGCTGGCGTTTTTTCTGGGTGCCAGCCCGGTCGCTTTGCATGCCCAGTACTATGGCCGGCACCCTGGCAGGCACCCAGACAGGCACACTGATGATCGCGATCAGGCGACGCGGGAGCGGGAGCCGTGAGCATGGCGTATCGCTACCCGCAGGCCCGGATACTGTTTTTCGCCAAAACGCCCGTTGCAGGGCAGGTGAAAACCCGCCTGCAGCCGGTGCTGGGCGCGGCCGGGGCCCTGCAATTGCATCAGCAACTGATTCGTTACGGTTGGCAGCAACTGAGCCGGGCTGCGCAGGCACCTCTGCAGCTCTGGGCCTCGGCCACCGGCAGCGAGGACTTTTTCCGGCAACTGGAGGGCGTGTCCCGCATTCATCTTCAGCATGGCCGGGATCTGGGCGAACGTATGCACAATGCTACCCGCGAAGCACTGGCTGATGCCGAGTTTGTGGTGGTGATTGGCGCTGACTGTCCATCTGTCGATGGCCCCTATGTCGCACAGGCATTGGCCTTGCTGGCGGCTGGCAAACCGGTGGTGCTGGGTCCCGCCGATGATGGGGGCTATGTGCTGATCGGGCTGCGGGCGGCGACGGCAGCTGTCTTTGCGAACATTGATTGGGGGCAGCCCAAGGTCCTGCAGCAGACCCGGGATCGATTGCGCCAGGCGGGTGTGCCGTGGCACGAGCTGCCCCGGAAGTGGGATGTTGACCGCCCGGAAGATCTGGCCCGGCTGGCATCATTGCCAGGCTGGCAGGCGCTTACCGGTCATCCGTAACGGTGCTCAGGCGATACTTTCGCGCTGCAGTTGGGTGACAAAGCGGTTAACCGCCACCTGGTCTGAGCGGCCCATGTTGCCAAACCGGAAGCCCATCACAGTGTGATTGCGGTCCTGTTGGTACTGGACATACACGGCCTCGGCCGGGCAGGACAGCTCGTGGTCAATCAGGGGCAGTTTAATGGTCAGCGCGAATTCTTCCAGCATGCCGGGCGGTGGATCAACCTTGCCTTCAACGACCAGTCTAAATCCGGTGGCCGACATGTTCAGTACCCGTCCCTGCAAAGCGTCGGGATGCTTTTTGTTGATGCACCGGGCTGCCACCATCAGGGTTCCGGGTACCCAGGCCCTGAAAGCGTCGCGACGTTGCAGATAAAGCAGGCGATCGGGAAACGTCAATTCGTAGTACTGGCCGTCGGCATCCTGCCGAACCTGCTTGATGACAAGGTCCTTGGCATGGACACGAATGCCGTTGATGGATGCGCGCATGCTGAACGGTGCACCTGCCTCGGCCTGCCGGTGTGCTTCGCGTGGGGTGAACTCGTCCAGCTGAAAAGTGCGTGCCTTCAGATTGACATTCAGTACCAGTGAGCTGTGCATGCCGGCGCTGCCGTTAAACTGGATGCTGATACTTGAGCGATCGGCCTGCAGGGTACGCAGCACGCTGAAAATGTCACCCGCGGACGTGTAGTAACGTTCATTGTTGGAAAGTGTTGCCATGAGGTTGGTGACCTGTCTGGATCAACGAACGGATCAGGCGCTGCCCAGATCCCGCTGTTCACTGCCGCCAAGTTTGTTGCCGTGACTGGTATACAGGTCCGCCAGGGTCGCCGGGCCGCGAAGAATACTGAGTGCGCGCTGGGTGTTCAGGCGACTGCGGTGGACTATGACGCTGTTGACTTCACTGAGCTCGCGGCACTTCTGCAAACGCGACTCTATGCTTTCCAGTAATGCGGTGAATTCGTTCTCGCCACCTTTGCCGAGCAGGCGCTTGAGGTGGGTCAGGTTGGTCTGGTCTGCGGGGACCCCTGCTTGCTGCAGTAGCTTGCGCCGGACATGGTCATTATTTTCGATGCTGGCCAGTACGCTCTGCTTTTGCGTGACCAGCGTGTTGAGCTGGTCAAGGTTGCGTTGCTCAAGGCAGGTTTTTTCAGCCTGCAGCAGCTCGGCCAGGGCATCCAGCTGATTGCGGTCACTTTCCAGCAGTTGCTGCAGGCCTTCGTTACTCATCTATTTTCCATCAGGCTCAAAGGCTGCGTTCGAACGCCAGCATCTTGTCGGCAAGCCGCTGGCTGTCGACGCTGTACTCGCCGGTGCTGATCTGCTCACGCAAGGCACTCACGCGTGAGGCATCAACATCGGGGAGCTGCTTGATGCTGGTTTCCAGCGATTGCAGGTCAGCTGCACGGCTGCTGATGGACACCGCATCCGTCTGGCTGGTCGCCTGGTTGCCAACGTTACCCTTGTCAACACCACTGCCGGCACCGTTGTCAGCAGTGGCTGGCTGGTTGCTGCTTTGGCGAACCGGGCTACGATTGTCCGTTGCTGTTGTCGGTGTATTGCTAATAGTAGGAATACTCATAGTTTGCTACCTTGACTTGTCAACTCATCGGGCTACTTCTCGGCGCCAACCATTGACGCTCGGGCCTGACCAGTCTTCAGTGTTTAACCTTCTGTCTGATGTAACGGCAACCTTTGCGCTAACTTTAGTGTTTCGCTGGCAAAAAACAACCAAAAACGCCAATAAAATAAAAAAACAGACACTGAACTGATCGTTTGGTGACAATTTATCGTCAGTACTTGTCCTGGCGGCATGTAAATTGACTGCCAGCCCGTCCCTAAAAAATCACTTTCACTTCGCCGGCACCGGTTACCACCGCCTGCACCACGCGCTCGGAGCTGTTGTTGCGCACCGGGATCTGTCTGCCGGCCTCGCCCGCCTGCAGTGCCGTGCCTGTGCCACGGATCGCAATGCTACCACGCTCGGCAATCAGCACAACCATGTCGCCACGTCTGACCAGTACCGGTGCTTCCAGCAGATCGATGCTCAGCGCCGTGTCCGCACGGACGGCCCGGCGTACCGACTGGCCAACGGCCACGTCAGGGTCCATGATAATGTGGCCGTTGAGGGTACTGATGTCCTGTTCTTTCAGGGCCACATCGCCCGGACTGACGATACTGCCTCGCGCCAACGCGCGGCTGGTCACCAGAATTTCCTTAAAAACGCGAACACTGGCGGCCACATATCGGCTCCAGGGGCTGTCATCGTGGCACTCTACGCGAACAGTGACGCGGCCGCCATTGGCATTGTGCCGATTGAGCGATGTCTGCAAAGGCACCTGACAAACCGGCACCTGAAGCCGCGCGTCCAGCGTGGCGACCTCAATCTCTGCCCGGCCCGGCTGCATGGCATAGGCGTGCTGCAGCGCCTCAAGGGCAGCCTGTCGGAGCAGCTGCTGGCCGTTGGTGTTTTGCGCCTGTGCGGTGACAGAAAACTGACTGGCCACACCCATTACCATGATCAGTATAACGGCAGCTTTTACCCGTAATGAAGACGTGTATCGATTGTCTGAGTTCATGCGTCAAATACCTGGCGTTGAATGCGCGTTAAAAGTCAGTGTGCTGGCTGATGGCCATGAACAAGCAATAAATGTGCCGGCCAGTACAAAATATTTCCGGTGTCGGGGCTTATGAAACGCGCAACCCGGACGACAACTGTAGCTATCGTGAGTATGTTTGCTGCGTGAACCCGAAACCTTGATCTTAGAAACAGGAGGCTGCGATGGCCGGTGTGCTGGACAGCGTTAATCAACGAACACAACTGGTAGGTCAGAATCGTCTGGAACTGCTGATGTTCAGGCTCAACGGCGAGCAGCTTTACGGCATCAACGTGTTCAAGGTGAAAGAGGTACTGCCTTGTCCGCCACTGAGCGTGCTGCCGCACAGCAGCCGGGTGGTCCGTGGCGTGGCCTACATCCGCGGCCGCACCATCACTGTCCTGGACCTGAGCATTGCCATGGGTAGCCGGGCACTGCATGATGAAGGCAAGGGGTTCATCATCATTGCCGAGTACAACAATTCGGTGCAGGGTTTTCTGGTGCGCGCGGTTGAGCGCATAGTCAACCTGAACTGGGAAGCCATTCACTCGCCCCCCAAGGGTTCAGGCCGGACGCATTACCTGACCGCGGTCACCGAGGTGGACAAGAAGCTGGTGGAAATCCTGGACGTCGAGCGCATCCTGGCCGAGGTGGCGCCGGCGCCGATGGCGCTCAGCGAGGCGCTGACCAGCAAAACCGTGCGTGAAGACGCCATCAACACAGTACTGATCGTGGATGACTCCAGTGTTGCACGAACCCAGATCAAGCGCTGCTGCCAGGCCATCGGCCTGAACACGGTGGTGCTTAATGATGGCAAGCAGGCTCATGCGCACCTGCGCGCCATGGCCGATGCCGGCGAAGACCCGGCCGCCAAATACGTGCTGGTCATCTCCGACATCGAAATGCCGGAAATGGACGGTTATACCTTGACTGCGTCCATCAAGAATGATCCCAGGCTGAGCTCGCTGCACGTGATGTTGCACACATCGCTTAGCGGTGTGTTCAATCAGGCCATGGTGGAAAAAGTGGGTGCCGACGATTTTCTCGCCAAATTCCATCCGGATGAACTGGCCCAGCGCGTGCTGACACAACTTGAACGTCGTCAGGTTCCTGCATAAGCGATCGATTCGGGTTAATTATGGTTGACGAACAGCAGTTTGCACCGGAGGACTACCAGGTTTTCCGGACCTTTCTGAATCAGGCTTGCGGTATTGTGCTGGGCGACAATAAGCAGTATCTGGTGGCAAACCGCATGCGTCGTATTCTGGAGGAAAACGAACTGACCACGCTTGGTGCTTTGGTCGGTCGCATCAACCAGCGTTCAGTGCCCGGCCTGCGGGAAAAGGTCATTGACGCGATGACCACCAATGAAACCTTCTGGTTTCGAGACAGCGCGCCCTTTGATGCTTTGCGTGACGTTATCCTGCCCAGGCTGGTCCTGGAAGAAAAGCGCAGCAGTCTGCGCATCTGGTCAGCAGCGTGTTCCTCCGGTCAGGAGCCGTATTCCATCAGCATGATCATTGAGGAATTCAAGGCCCGACATCCGGGTGTCATGATGCGTGACCCGGAGATCATCGGCACCGATATTTCCACATCCATGCTCAACAACGCCAGACTGGCGGAGTATGACGGCCTGAGCGTCAGCCGCGGACTCAGCGAAGCACGTCGGCGCCTGTTCTTCGATGAACTGCCCCAGGGCCGATTCCGGCTGAAGAAACAGATTACCCAGCGTGTCACCTTCAAACCCCTCAACCTGCAGGACACGTACAACAGCCTCGGCCGTTTCGACATCATCTTTTGTCGCAATGTGCTGATCTACTTTGCCGCTGATTTCAAGGCGGATATTCTGCGTCGTATGCGCAACAGCCTCAATCCCGGGTCTTTTGTGATTCTGGGGGCTTCCGAGTCGCTGCCGGCGACGATCGGTGAGCTGTACACGATGGAGCGTCTTAGCGCCCATACCAGCGTCTACCGCACCTGAGACCCACATTGCTTCGTTAAAAACCAGCTTAAAATGCTCATTTACTATTCGTAAGCTGCGTTTGTTAAGCCGGTTTCTGCCTTGCACTGCGGGCCTCAGGCAACGCCTTCCTGTTGGTATGCGGCAGCAGGAAGGCGGCAATGGCGGGGCGGCAAG
>PASF01000015.1 GCA_002711845.1 Gammaproteobacteria bacterium
ATTTGGCTTTCGTTAAATCTTTTGCTCTTCATTGTAGAATTTCCTCTGTAGTGGAAAATTCTACTCTCAACCGCGATTATTTTCAGGGGGTATTACAGAACTGAAGGATTTTGTTCGTGAAACTTTGACCCAAATTGCACAAGGTATTCAGGAATCACTGGAGCCCGTAAGAGAAGCTGGCGGTTACTCAAATCCCGCTATCCGGACACAACCTAAGACTACGGATAGCTCTCACTTTGCTAGTATGGGTGCCGGACGAAATGTGTTCTTGGTGGATTTCGACGTTGCTGTAAGTGTCAGCGAGGAAGCTGGAAGTAACGCAGAGGCAAAGCTAAAGGTTGCCAGCTTTCTCTCGTTGGGGGCCGGTGGCGATTCAAGTAAGCAGAGTTCTGCTACCAACCGCATTTCTTTCAAGGTCCCTCTGGCCTTGCCAGTAGATCCAATAACTGAGGAAGAGTTAAAGACGCGTGAGGCAGAAGCAGCTAAGAAAAACCGTGAGCTCCTCCAACGTGTGGGCCGTCAAAATAGTTCTTGGACGTGATACATGTATAAAAGGCCATCAAGGTCTTTCCGGGACGGTGGCCCTCCACCGGACGCCCTTTTCAGGGCGCCGCTTATGACTGGCGTTATGAAACGAACCTGAACTAGCCTCAATTAAACTGGAGAGTGAATAGACGACTATTTTCTTAAACTGGAAGCAATGCACCCATCGTGCGTGGCGAAAATTCTATATGGGGAAAAGCTTCCAAAAAATGGTGAGATGTGGGAGTTTACTAATGAAATAAAGCCTCTAGATCTTTACTGTTATTTGTATGCGAAATATGGACCTCCGAACGGTATTCAGAATTTTCTCCGCGCAGATGATTCTGACAATCTTATACATTGGGAGTGGACCCTCGCTGGCGAATATAGGTTAACAGCAAGCGCCATTTAACAATCAGTTCTATTAAGGTAAGTGGTTAGCGTGAACCTCTCCTCTTCTTATCCAAATACTGACATGAGAATTTCTGGTTATGCATTTCGGTATTGGCTGGGCGTTTGATTCGTGTAATGCCGAAATGCTTTGTAAAACGACGAACGCCAGTTAAAACCTGTTGCGTATGCAATATCCAGGACTGAATCAACGGTGTTCGTTAGCAACGCCTTTGCTGCCTCTACTCTTGCTCTATTGATAAAGTCGAAGAAGTTCGTATCAAGCTGTTGCGATAGAGTTTGCGAAACATACTGCGCGGGCTCCCCTACCTGCTTAGCTAGCCTCAGAAGATTTAAGTCAGGCTCAAGGTGAACCTGGTCTTCGCTTAACACGCCCGACAGTTTTGACGATATCCGCCCGCCAGTTTGATCTCGGCATAGTTGCCAGCGCCCTGAATCGCCATTTTTTCGTTTACGCCGATGACTTTCTGTTTGCCTGCGGAATCAACAATCAGTCGGTCGGGCTCACTGCTCTCCACGGTGACCGGCGTTTTTCCGGGCAGGCAAATGACAGCCAGCAACGGTATGACGGCGTCATAAAGATACTGATCGAAGAACAGGCCGGTATCCAGAAACAGACTCAGCAACAGAAAAAACAGCGCAGACAGCAGCATCGGGCTGCCACTGACGCCCTGTTGCATTGCTTTAATGGTAAACGCGATCGACACGGGGACTGCCATCCATAAAGCGCCATGCGCGACACTCTGAGGTGGGCCAATCAGCAGCGTTGCTGCGATGCCTGCTGTCACCAGCGCGGGCAGCCAAAGTTTTGAAAGCCTGATACCGGCCCATCTGGCTGCGTAGAAAGGCAAGACGCAGGCAAAGACCAGTGTGGCGCTGGCAAGCAAACCCAGGCGTAGCATGTGCCAGGCGTAGGGATAAGCGTAAAAAGCCCGGAAGATTTCCGCGGCAGCGGCGACCATCAAGGCTGTGATCAGTAAGAGTGACAGGATTCGCTTATTGTCATCAACGCGTGATACCACAAACGCTGCTACCACCAGCAGGGCAAACACGATAAACGGGATGGCATAATAACCGATGGGTCTGCGCACATCGGCGGAGTAGCTGGCCAGTCTCAACCCCGGCAGGGCGTCACCGCCATGCAGAATGGAGTCCAGGCTACGTTGCCTGTAGTGACTGGACATCTCGATCAGCGCGGTATTGTTGGCGGCTGTCATCGAGCGCACCAGCGGCCAGCCGTTCACTGACACCATATCAGAACAGCTGCTGGAGCCGATGGGATTGCAGAACACTGGCTTCACCGACGTCAGGATACCGATGCCGCATCGTAGCCGACATTACTCATTTATCGAACTGTATGACCGGGAAGTGCTGCCGGAGCTGCACATCTTGCCGACCCGCAACCACAGCTACAACATGGGCGGCGGTAATATGTATTCCACCGCAGAAGACCTGGTCAGTTTTGGCCGACAACTGCTGACGCCTGAATTGCTGTCCGATCATGTTGTTGCGCAGGTGTTTGCGCCGCATGTGCTGCCTTCGGGTCAGCCAGGCCAGTTCAGTGATGGCTGGGTCATGATCGGCCAGCAGGCAGAACCCCGCTTTGTGATGGCTGGCGGCAGTTATCCCGGCACGCTGGCCGTCTTGCTGGTTTTTCCAGACCAGGGTGTGGTCGCCGCCATGCTGAGCAACACCTGGGGCAAAGATGGCCCCAATGTCATGGATCAACTGATCATGAACTGGGCGATGGCGCCGGCAAACTAGCAGCCCGATAATCTCCCGGGGCCCGGGCCACCGCTTAACGCCTCAGACCTGTCACGATTTGTTCATCATGACGTCACAACCGGTGCTTCAAGATGGCTGTTTTGGACATGAGCTGTGGGGTGATTCATGGTGGAATCTGCAACAGTCGCTGCCGACACCGGGGTGAAACGCAATCAGTGGCAGCTTTGGCTGCTGGTTATCCTGCTGATCTATTTACTGCTGGCGGCGGTCGGCGCGATTGGTGACGGCTTCAAGTCTGCCAGTGGTGACAATGCCCGGGAGCTGTTCAGTTTTGCGTCCAACCCCCTGATCGCGCTGGTGGTCGGGTTGCTGGCGACGGCGCTGATCCAGAGTTCCAGTACCGTCACCTCGATCATCGTCGGCCTGGTGGCCGGTGGCCTGCCCATCAGTATCGCCATTCCCATGGCGATGGGCGCAAACATCGGTACCTCACTGACCAGCACACTGGTGAGCCTGGGGCATGTGCGAAACGGCCAGGAGTTTCGCCAGGCGTTTGCCGCCGCGACCGTTCACGATGCCTTCAATCTGCTGGCGGTGTTCATTTTGCTGCCGATCGAGATCCTGTTTCGGCCGCTGGAACGCGCATCACTGGTGTTTGCCGAGCTGCTGGTGTCGGACAGCAGTGTCAGCATGAGCGACTTTAATGTCATGAAGATGCTACTGGCGCCTGCAGGCGATGTGCTCAATGCCATGACCGCGTGGCTGCCGGGCATCCTGTCGGGTCTGGCGCTGATTGCTCTGGGTATTGCGCTGATCCTGTTTGTGGTCACCAAAATCGGCAAAATCCTGCGACTGTTGCTGGTGGGCAAAGCCAAGGACATCATGCATTCGGCCGTCGGTCGCGGCCCGCTCGCAGGCATCGCCTCGGGCACTGTCATGACCGTGCTGGTGCAATCCTCATCGACCACCACCGCGCTGATTGTGCCACTGGCCGGCACCGGTGTGTTTACCATCAGGCAGGTCTACCCCTTCACGCTGGGCGCCAACATTGGTACCACCATTACTGCCCTGCTGGCAGCCACAGCCATTCATGGGCCGATGGCTGTGCTCGCGTTGCAGATCGCCCTGGTCCATCTGTTTTTCAACCTGGCGGCTATCCTGGTGATATTCGGCACGCCGGTTCTGCGCGATGTGCCGATCTGGATTGCGGAAAATCTGGCCCGGCTGGCGCAGATCAACAAGCTGTATGTGATCGCCTACATTGCGGGCGTATTTTTTGTGCTGCCGCTGGTGGCCATCGGTATCGGCAGGATAATCTGATTTGTAGAAGTCGACAGGAGGCTTGTGATGACAACACTGAGCAGGGAAGAGAAACAGCAACGCATTGTCGAGTTGCGCGAGGCGCTCAATAAGCTGGAGGCGGAGCTCGAAAAAGATATCGAGCGCCAGCAGCATGACGCCATTGATCAACTGGACGAGCACTTTGTGACGGTCGAAACCAAGTTTCAGAACCTGAAGGTATTCTGGCAGACATTAAAAGATGAATGGACGAGCCACGACAGAGGGCAATCATGAAAAACCGTCTGCTGATGCCAGCGCTGCTGACTGGATTGCTGTCTGGACTGATCGCCTGCGGGCCGTCGGTTGACGTCGACGAGGCAGCCATCGTCATTGATGGCTCCAGCACGGTCTACCCGATCGTGCGGCAGGGCGCAGAGCTGTTCATGCTGGATAATCCGGATGTGCCGGTTGCCGTGAACTTTTCCGGCACCACGGCAGGCTTTCGGCTGTTCTGCGATCAGGCCACGGATATCAGCGCGGCGTCACGCGCAATCAATGCCGATGAGCGGGCCCTGTGTGAGGCCAATGGCGTGACGTTTGACCGCTACCAGATTGCCATTGATGCGGTGGCCATTGTCACCCATCGCCGCAATACCTGGATAGATTCACTGACCTTCGAGCAGCTGCAAAGGATCTGGTCGCCGGCAAGTGAAGGGGCGGTGGAGACCTGGCAGGATGTCGACCCTGCCTGGCCAGACCGGCCGCTGAGCCTGTATGGGCGCGGTCAGGATTCGGGAACCTTCGATTTTTTCACGACCCAGCTGGGTGAGTTGCGCCAGATCCGGCAGGACCATGTGGGCAGCGAGGACGAAGAGTTTCTGGCTCTGGAAATCAGCGAGGACCGCAACAGCCTGGGCTATTTTGGCCTGGGCGCCTACCACCGGCACTGGGAGGAACTCAGGCTGCTGGGCGTGGACAGTGGCGACGGCCCGGAATACCCGAGCCTGGAGTCAGTTTCTGCAGGCAATTACGCGCAATTGACCCGGCCGCTATATATTTATGTCCGGCAGTCCGACGACCCGCAACGCCTGACGGATGTGTCCGTGTTCCTCACGCATTTCTTCGAGCAGCTGCCGCAATGGATTCCCCATACCGGCTATCTGCCGATGCCGCCCGAGCACTACCGGGAGCTGGTGACCAGGCAATCAAGCCGGTAGCTGAATGAGGTTGACGACTCCGAGGTAATACCGCGAGCTTTGATTTCCCTCAACCGCAGAGGGCCGACCCGGGAGTATGCTCTGTTTCGCTGATTTGAATCCGGGGTGTGCCATGCGCGATGCTGACAAGGTCAACGAGACGGTCGGTCACATGCAACTTGTGGACGTGCTCGGGAGCCTGCGATGACTGTGGCGATCGTCATACTCATGCTGGCCGTTCTGGTGCTGAGCGGCTGGCGGCTGCTAGATCACCGGGCTGACCGGAAGGCCATGCATGAGCTCGCCACCAGCCAGCCGGCGCAACCGCCCACCTTCACCGCCGAGTCGGTCGCTGACCTGCCTGAACCGGCGCAGCGCTATTTTCTGTACACCATCAAACCGGGCACGCCGCTTCGGTCGGTGGCCCGCATCACCATGGACGGGCGGTTCGGGATGGGCAACAAGGACAAGCCCGGCTATCTCGATTTCACGGCAACTCAGGTCCTGGCCGTACCATCGGGATTCGTCTGGAAAATGCGTGCGCGGCGCGGCCTGATGACGCTGTCAGGGTCTGACACCCACCGCTGGACACGGTTCTGGCTGATGGGTTTGCTGCCCATCGCCCGCCTGGGTGGGGACCCGGATCATACCCTGTCTGCATTCGGTCGTTATGTCGCCGAGGCCGTCTCCTGGGCACCGGCGGCGCTGCTTCCCGGTCCGGGTATTACCTGGGAGGACCTGGGGCCTGATCGCGCCCGGGTAACCCTCAAGCATCGCGACCTGTCCCAGTCAGTGGACCTGACCGTCGCGGCAGACGGTCAGCCGACACAGGTCTGTTTTGAGCGCTGGAGCAATGCCAATCCGGAGAAACAGCATCGGCTGCAACCGTTTGGCGCATACCTTTCCGGGTTCCGGTACTTTGACGGGTTTCGCTTGCCCACGCATGTGGAAGCAGGCAATCATTTTGCCACCGATGAGTATTTCCCGTTTTTTGTGGCCGATGTGACGGCTGTCGAATTTCCTCGAAAAAAAAAGGCCTGATTTATGTCCTGGATGGTAATACTGACGCAGGTTTTGCTGCCAATGGCACTGCTGGCGTGGCTGGCATTTTTCCCGGCAGCGGGGTGGCTGGCGTGGGCACTTCAACTGCTCTCGGTCACGGCGGCGTTGCTGGGCATTGGTCTTGCGTCGCTCTGGGTTGTGCCGCCATTTTGGGTGCCTTATGGCTACTACCTGATACTGCTCGTTATTGTGGCGACACAACTGCTCCGAAAAGGGACACCCGGCCCCGGACTATGGCGCTCGCCCGCGCAGCATTCTGTCATTATCGTGATCGCGGCGGTGCTGGGCTTACTGGGTGGCTACCTGTCATGGCAGGCAATAGAGGGTCGGATGCTACCGGAGGAAACCGTGGTCGACATAGCCGCGCCCTTCCCCCCTGGACACTATCTGATTGCCCATGGCGGGAGCACGCCGATGATCAATGTGCACCTCGGCACTCTGAATCCGGCGATCGAGCGGTTTCGCGCCTGGCGTGGCCAGAGCAAGGCCTTTGATATTCTCCGGATTACGCCGATGGGATTTCACAAGACTGGCTGGCAGCCAACCGACCCGGCCATGTACACAACCTTTGGTGTGCCGGTGCTCTCGCCATGCAACGGCGAGATCGCCCTGGCGGTTGACGGGATACAGGATATGCCAGTGCCGCAAGTAGACCGTGACCATATGGCTGGCAACTTTGTTGCTGTCAATTGCGGGGATTTTTTTGTGATTCTTGGGCATTTTCGCCAGCACAGTATCGCCGTGACCGCCGGCGACAGGGTGCAAACCGGTGCCTTCCTCGGTGAGATGGGTAATTCGGGAAACACCTCCGAACCGCACCTGCATGTGCATGCCCAGCGCGGGCTGCCGGAGGACGCGCCCCTGTCCGGCGAGCCGCTGTGGTTAACCATCAACGATGAATTCCCGGTGCGCAATGACCGGCTACACATCCCAATTCCACCACACGATGATCAATGACGTCGGGCTTTTGACCTTATTCTGCATGCAGATCGATATGCATGAAGCAGCTCCGAGGAAACAGACTTCCAAACGATAACTCTGGCACAATAGCGCCGGAGGGTTGCTGATTTGCATCAATGGGAGCGCACCGCCGCCATGAGTGAGACACTACAGAATCTGGGCCTCGTTCCCTTTTTTATCCGCCAACTATCGGACCCTTCCCTATTGGCAAACCGTCTTGGCCGCGTGACGTCAGTGCAACGTTCCAGAAGTACGGTCGTCAGCGAGTCAGGTGAGCGCCTTGTGGAGCTGTCGCTTGCGTTGCAAAAATCGGCTTCGATTGACAGGCCGGTCGTCGGCGACTGGGTTGTGCTGGATGAGTCGCTGTCCAGAATTGAAAACGTTCTGGAAAGGAAAAGCCTGTTCAAGCGCCTGGGCGCTGGGACGAGCAATGAAATTCAGCCCATCGCCGCGAATATCGATATCCTTTTTATCGTCACCTCCTGCAATGAAGAGTTCAAAGAGTCGCGTCTGGAGCGCTACCTTGCATTGTGCGCGGAAGCCGGCGCAATGCCTGTGATCGTGCTGACCAAGACCGACCTGGCGGGTGACACCGACATTTTTGTCCAGCGTGCCCGCGGCGTGCGGGCCGGGGTGCCGGTTGAAACGACCAATGCGCTTGATCCCGATACGCTTGATGGGGTCCGTGCCTGGCTTGACCGCACGGCGACGGCGGCACTGGTAGGTTCTTCCGGCGTTGGCAAGTCGACACTGCTCAATACATTGGCAGGACATGCGATAGCGGTGACAAGTGACATTCGTGAGCACGACAAGAAAGGCCGTCATACGACCACCCATCGTGAACTCCACGTACTGCCCTCAGGCGGCCTGCTGATTGACGTGCCGGGTATGCGCGAACTCAGGATCGCCGAGCTGGATCAGTCCATTGGCGCTGTCTTTGAGGACATCCAATTGTTGGCAAGGCAATGCCGGTTTGCTGACTGTGAGCACGACACTGAACCTGGGTGCGCCGTGCTGCAAGCGATACAGCAAAACGAGCTGGATGAACGCAGGCTGGCCAATTACCGAAAACTGCTGCGTGAGAACGCGCTGGCAACGGCCACGTTGAATGAAAAACGTTCCCAGGGACGGGATTTTGCAAAGCTGGTTAAAGCCGGTAAACGTATCAAGCAGCAAAGACTTGAAAGCTGAGTATTGAGAACAGAACCAGGCACAGGAGGATTTGATGGTACTCGAGGTAGCGATACTGGACGTGAAGCCAGGTCAAGCTGCGCCACCATTTTTATGACCCCTTTCCAACCGTCGAGCACTGCAAACCGGTTTTTAACAGTCAATCTTAGAGGTATGAGATGGCAAACAAGAAAATAAATTGTATTGGGTTGCCGGCTACCAATGTCGGCCGACGGCAATGAGTATGCGGTTTTGTCAGAGTACAATGCCATACCGCAGATGCCCGGGAGATTGACATGGTTGAACAGGAAGTGACAATCCAGTCAGGCGACGCCAGTCTCAGTGGTACGCTGTGTACACCCGATGCAATGGGGAGATTTCCGGCTGTGCTGATGGTTCATGGCAGCGGGCCACTGGACCGCAACGAGAATACAAAGGGGCAGGCGCTGAACATATTTAATGCAATTGCCTGTGCGTTGGCAGAACACGGAATTGCCAGCCTGAGATATGACAAACGAGGATGCGGGAAAAGTTCGGGCAATTATCTGAGCGCGGGGCATTCTCATCTTGTACAGGACGCATTGCAATGCCTGGACTTTCTGGCGGGGTCAGATCCTGTTTGCGAGGAACAATTGTTTGTTCTGGGACATAGTGAGGGCTGTATTATTGCGCCGCAGCTTTCTCAGTATCGTCCGGCAGTTGCCGGCCTTGTTCTTTTGTGCCCGTTTATCGAGAACCTTGAATCGATGTTGAAGAAACAGGCGGCCCAGATTGAAGAGGAAGTGGAGTCTATCCGGGGCATCGCTGGTTTTTATTATAGAACAGTGTTCAGGATTATCGGTAAGCCCCGCGAAACACAGCAACGGCTGCTTCAGAAAGTTCGAGCAACGGATGATGATGTTGTCCGGTTTGCACTGTCTCGACAGCCGGCGAAATGGATGCGGGAGATACTGGCATTGGATGCTGACGCCATCTATTCAGCCAACCGCACCCCTATGTTACTGATAGCCGGTAACAAGGATCTTCAGTGTGACCCACAGGATATATTCCGCATTGCCGAAACCACACAGGGGCCATCGGAGACTTTATTAGTCGAGGGTATGACCCATTTGCTGCGAATAGACAAAAACCCGGCAACCATCATGGGCGCTGCGCGGCAATCCAGGGAGCCATTGGCGAATGTCGTTATCGAAAAGACGGCTCATTGGATCAATGCCGCATCGGGAGCTGGCCATCAGCTGCCCGCAACACGCTCCGAAGGCGAATGAACATATGCATCAGGTGACCCATTTTATGGCGAAGGAGATTCCCGGTTGAATAACATAAGCAAAGCAAAACTTGTTAAAGAGCATCAACCTGAGGCAGTTCGTAAACGATTGAACCATGGCCCCAAGCGACAGAATGTGTCTGACGCTGTACTGGGCGGTATCGATGGATGCATAACCACATTTGCCGTGGTTTCGGGTTCTCTTGGTGCCGGTTTTCCCTCATCTGTCGCGGTGATACTTGGCTTCGCAAATCTTTTTGCGGATGGCTTTAGCATGGCCATCAGTAATTATGAGTCCAGCAAGGCCGAAGAGGAGTATTTCGACAGTATCAAGAAATCGGAAGAACGGCACATTAAAGAGGTTCCCGAAGGTGAGCGGGAAGAAATCAGGCAGATATTTCAGGCCAAGGGTTTTGAGGGAGAACTGCTGGAAAAAGTGCTGGACACAATAACCGCCAACAAAAGCGTATGGCTGGATGTAATGCTTGTCGAGGAACACGGCCTGAGCCGATCGACTCAGAAGCCCTCGATATCCGCCGGTGTCACTTTCCTGGCATTTGTTGCAGTGGGCGCAGTTCCGTTGCTGCCCTATATTGTGTCATCGCTGGAGACGGGCCAACAATTTGCAGCCAGCGCCTTTCTTGCCGGCGTGATGTTCTTTTTGATTGGCATGCTTAAGAGTCTTGCATTGGCAAGGCCTGTGCTTGTATCCGGGATACGCACACTGCTGACAGGCGGCACGGCCGCAGCACTTGCCTATTTCACTGCCTATTTTTTAAGAGAGATCTTTGGCGTTGCTGCTGGTTAAGCGCCCCGCCGATCGCCCGCTTACTGCGCCCGGGTCATGCGCCACTCGCGGGTCGTGCCCATGGCCGTGGCGGTGCCGGTAGCCTGATCACCGTCAATGGTCGCGGTCATTTCATAGACGACACCGGAATCGCCGCGCTCCAAATCAAAACTGATGGTGTAGCCACTGACCTGCCCATTGCTGATTGGCCAGACGCGACCGTCCGCCAGTTCAAACTGCCCGATCAATGAAGTGCCGTCGCTAAACAGATCGACTTCGGCGGTGACATCGCCGGCCGGGCCTGTCATGACAAAATCCCAGAGACCGTCAGCTGAATCCTGCGCGTGCAGCGAGGCCGGCAGCGCAAACAGGAAGGTGATGAAAAAGGCGAATATTCTGGCGTTCATGGGCAATGCTCCGGATTATTGTGATTCTTGCATGGTGTTCGGCAAACTGCGCTGAGCCGGAACGTTGACTGACTCAGATCGTCGTACCGTGGCGTAAGCGTGGCCTGATAGTACTCTGTTAGCCGTCAGTTGGACAATGCCAACTCATTGCTTATCTCCAGTTCCCGGGCAAACACCTCGCTGTGCGTGACTACCAGCAAGCTGCCACGGTATTGCCGCAGCACATTGGCGAGCAGCGTCTGAGTCTCCAGATCCAGGTGATTATCGGGCTCATCGAGTAGCACAAGTTGCGCCGCCATCGGACCCATCAATGTACAGGCCAGTGCGACTTTCAGGCGCTCACCACCGCTGAGTTCGCCCACCGGGCACAGCGCCTGAGCACCGCGCAACCGGACCAGCGCCAGTCGGTCGCGGTACATCGCATCGGTCCAGCCAGGGTTCAGGCGTTGAAAATTCTGCAGTGCACTTTGTGACGCATCCAGAATGCCTAAATGCTGGTCCAGCCTCAGCAGTGAACCCCTGCGCTGCATGCTACCGGCACGTGGTTCAAGATCACCACTGATCACGCGCAGCAATGTTGATTTGCCACTGCCGTTGCTGCCGCGCAGCCACCAGCGTTCACCACTCAGAATGTGCACGTTCAGCGAAACAGGATTTTTTACCCAGGGCAGAAGCAGGTTGTCCAGATGCACCAGGTAACCGGATATTGGATCCGGTTCGGTTAACGGAAAGCCCAGTGCATTGTCCTTGCCCAGCACAGCTTCGGCGGTTGCCAGCCGGTGCTGTTCTTCCTTTAACGCGGTTGCGTGTTTTTGCGCGATTCGACCGCCGGTTGCTTCACTGCGTTGCTTGCGCGCACCCAGCAGAATTTTGGGCATATCCTTTTTGCTGGCTTTGGCGCGCCCCCGCTTGACACGTTGTTCGTGCTGCTCTTTCTCCTCCTGCTGTTGCTGTCGTTCTTTTTTTAAAGTCTGCCGTGCATGTTGTTTGTCATGCTGTGCTTTCTCAAGTAGCTGGGCGCGTGCTTGCCGATACGCGGCAATGCCATCGCCATGCCAATGCAGTTGGCCGTCACGCAACTCAAGCAGCCGGCCAAACGTATGCAGCAGCGTTTGATCATGGGTGATCACCAATGCACCACCGGGCCGCTGACTGAGCCATTGTGACAGCCACTGCCGACCCGCCTGGTCGAGGTGATTAGTGGGTTCGTCCAGGATCAGGTAGGCGTCCCGCTGGCGCGCCAGTTTGAGCAGATGCAGCCGGGTAAGCTGGCCGCCACTGAGCGCACTCATGGGGGCCAACAGACAATCACTGGTCAGCGCGAACTGCGCCAGCTCGGCTTGCAAATCCTCTGTGAGTGTCCAGCGTTCATCCAGTATGGACAGATCATCCGTACGCCCTTCCCCAGCCAGCAATCTTTCCAGCGCAGACAGGGCTTCATCAACACCCAGAAACGCGGCCACGCTTTGCGACGGGTGCTGCTCTGCGGCCTGCTGCGACAAAAATGCCACCGGCACGTGTTGCTGCACTGACCCCTGCTGGGGTTGGCGAATACCTGCCAGACACTCGGCCAGCACTGTTTTACCGGCACCATTGGCACCGATCAATGCTACAGGCTCGGCCGGCAAATGCAGGTCCAGCATCTGCAAAACGGGGGAATTGGGTTCAAATGCAACAGTCAATCCCGTTGCGGAAACACAGGCCTTGGCCATAAACAGCTCCTCTAATACACCAAAAAGAAATGGGGTTCAGAGTGCTGACTTCATTGGCCTGGTTCCTGTTAAAAATTGCGAGGGTGACCAGAATACCAGATTCGTAGTATGTTGACCATGAGGACAGTAGACATGGTCGGAGAAACAGAACGATGACCACAAATGGCATAACAATACACCGAGTGACGCCGGACAACACGTCGGTGCTCACGCGCGTTGATGATGACGTATTCGACAACCCTGTTCAGCCAGCGCTCCTGAACGACTTCCTGGCAAACCCTTCTAACCTGCTGGTGGTGGCTGTCGCTGACGATACCGTAGTCGGCATGGCAACCGGCATCGCCTATGTGCATCCGGACAAACCTCTTCAGCTTTTTGTTAACGAGGTCGGGGTGTCACCACGTTACCAACGTCAGGGCATTGGCAAGGACCTGGTTGACAGTTTACTTGAGCATGGCAAACAGCTTGGCTGCGTTGAAGCCTGGGTAGCGACGGAAGTCGGCAACACCCCGGCGCGTGCGCTATACCATAAGCTGGGTGGTGAGGAGGACGATGAGCAGGCGGTAGTTTACACCTGGTCGCTGGCAGATTAGCGCCGGCCACCACAAGGCAGTCACTACCCAATGTCAAACATTCGTAGTATCGTCAAAAAAAGCTCGGACTCATAGAGCGGCTATTTTTGGAGCGACCATTTCTGGAGCAAACATGTTTTTTACCCTGCTGATCATCACACTGAGCCTGTCGGTTGCCGTTTCCTACACGGCCGCCCGCGTCTTTAGCAAACCCATCGGTGCCATCTTCAACCGTATCATTCAGGACGACATCAGCGCCGCCTGGCAACGCTACGTCATGTTTGCGACCTATGTTGTGGGTATCTCATCCGGGGTGCGTATATACGATCTTGAACGTTACATCAGCCCGCAAATGCGCGACATGGAAATTCTGCAACTAACAGTCGAGCGCTGGGTTCTGGAAATCTATCGCACCCTGATCGCGTGCCTGCAGGGCATAGCCTGGATGTATCTGGTGGTGTTTGTGGTGGCGTTGATCGCCTATGTGATCATGCGGGGTTTTGAGCTGAAACGCGGCAAGGCAAACAGCGACACACCCGAGTAGTTAACGCAGGCATTTTAACGTAGTCGAGGAAATAAAAATGAACATCCTTGAACACAAAATCGCCAAAAGCAGCACTAGACACATCGCCTTGATAGCGTTGCTTTTGACGGGCGCGCTTGTTTCAATGGCAGTTTCACCTCTTGTTGTCGCGCAGATCCCTCATCACGTATCCTTCAAGATCATACCATCACCCGCGCTGATCCACGACGTTGAACCAGAGTATCCCGCCAGAGCAGCGGCCTGGGGAATCGAAGGCTGGGTTCAGGTCAAATTTACGATAGCGCCAGACGGCACAGTGGATCCCCAATCCATCGAGGTTGTTGATGCGCAGCCAGCCCAGCTGTTTGATAACAGCGCAATCCAGGCTATTGCACAGTTTGTGTTTAATCCCAGAACTGATGAGGATGGCGTGGCGGTGGCAGTGCCGAACGTGCAGCATGTGTTCCGCTTCACGCTGGATGACTGATAGCAAACATCATGAATGAATTTAAATCAAATGCACTTAGGCGGGCCGACTAACTGGCACCTCAGTCTTCATCAATCTGATTAGGGAAACGATTATGACATTAGGCTGCTTTTCAGTAAGTCTGGCGGTTAAGGACCTTAAGACATCCAGAGCCTTTTACGAAAAAATAGGTTTTGAAGCGTATGCCGGGGATGAATCGCACGGCTTTTTGATCATGAAGCACGGAGATACCAATATCGGGTTGTTCCAGGGGATGTTCGACAAAAACATACTGACCTTTAACCCGGGCTGGAATCAGAACGCCGAGCATGTGACACCGTTTGATGATGTACGCCAGTTGCGGGATCAGTTCAAGGCTCAAGGCATAAAGATCGCGGAAGAGTCTATCGGCGCAGACCGGGGCCCGGCGAGCTTTTCGATTATGGACCCGGATGGCAATCCGATACTGTTTGACCAGCATGTTTAGTGCAGAGATTGCCAACCGACTATGCATTGAACTGACAGAAATACGGCAGGATCAATACACAACACCCTGGAGATCACGTGGAAACAATGACACTGTTTGAGTTTTTGATGATGATTGCGGCCGTTGCGACTGCCGTTGGCATCACAGAAATTGTCGGTGGTTGGGGACGATGGCTGCGGACACCGGTGACCCACCTTGCCGACTGGTTGCACATGAGCTGGTCCATCACCGTGCTGCTGTGGCTTATTTTTTACTGGATAGGCATGTGGTCGTACAGTGTGCTGCCTATTACCTACGTCGGCCAGGTCATGTTCCTGATCATCCCTACCCTGTTTGGTGTGCTGGCCGCGTATGCCGTGATGCCCTCGGAAACGCCGACCGAAGCGAGTTTCGACAGCCGCACGCACTATCTGACCCGGCGCCGGTGTATCTTCATCCCGCTGGCACTGTTTGCGGCCATGTCGGTGGTTGCTGATGTGGTGATTGTGGGTGCTGGCAAGGTCATGATGGAGCCGATCCTTCTGCTGGGTTTGCTGCTGCCCACCGTGGTGTTTTTGATACTGGCCAGTACCGAGCGCATCTGGGTACACATTGCCGGGCTGGCGGTGACACTGGCCACCCTGCTGCCGTTTTTGTTCGAGCGTACGGAGAACATCGCTTCACGCTGGCTGCCCTGACGCGACGACCCTGATGATGATTGGCGGCTACCCAATGTCGCTCATTCGTAGTATCGTCGGGACAAAGAACGGATTCATGGCGGGAATGAAACATGTTTGAGGTCCTGGTCCTCAGCTTCGCTTTTTTTGCGGGCCTGTTAGTCAAGCAAATTGGATTACCACCGCTGGTGGGTTTTCTGGGCGCCGGCTTCGCGCTGAACGCCTTTGGCCCGTTTCTCGGCCTGCCCGACACGGCGGGCGACATCCTGTATTATGTGGCCCACCTCGGTGTGCTGATGTTGCTGTTCACGGTAGGGCTCAAACTCAAGATCAGCCAGCTTGTGCAACCCCAGGTGATCGGTGGCGGTTTGATTCATTTCGCCATCACCGTGGGTGTCTTTACCCCTGGCATCTACTATTTCATGAACCTGGACTGGAATACGGCCCTGCTGATCGCCATGGCTCTGGGCTTTTCCAGCACGGTGCTGGCTGCCAAGATACTGGAGGGCAAACGAGAGATCGGTGCCTTTCATGGCCGGGTTGCCATCGGCATTCTGATCATTCAGGACATCATCGCACTGGGCGTCATTGCCGTTTGGAGCGGGGAGACACCGTCCATCTGGGCGCTGTGGATTCTGGGCCTGCCGCTACTGCGGCCGGTGCTGCACAAGCTGCTCGACCTCAGCGGCCACGACGAGATCCTGGTGTTGATGGGCATGGTGCTGGCCCTGGTGATTGGCGGCTACGGATTCCAGGTGGTGGGCGTTAGCGGAGAGATCGGCGCCCTGTTGATGGGTGTGTTGCTGGCCAACCACAAGCGCGCCACTGAGATGTCCAACTCCCTGTGGAGCCTGAAGGAAATCTTCCTGGTGGGATTCTTTCTGGAAATCGGCATGCAGGGACTGCCCGACATGAACGACATGGCATTCGCGCTGGTGTTTGCACTCATTCTGCCGCTCAAGGGTCTGTTGTTCTTCTTTATTCTGATCCTGTTCCGGCTGCGCGCGCGTAATGCCATGCTCGCCGGCCTGAGCCTGACCGCCTACAGTGAGTTTGGCCTGATCGTGTCAGCGGCCGTCCTGCCCGAGTGGATAGTACCGCTGGCATTGACTGTGGCGATCTCATTTGTGATTGCCGCGCCGCTGAACCACTTTGCCCATCCATTGTTTGAGCGCTTCGAACGTTTTCTGGGCACATTTGAGCGCAAAAGCAAACACCCCGACGAAGAACCGGCGGAGTTCGGCGACGCACAGGTGCTGGTGCTGGGGATGGGCCGCACCGGCTCAGCGGCTTACGACTATCTGGTGGCACACGGCAATGCCGTTATAGGGCTGGAATCAGATCCGTATCGAGTTGCCGCTCAGGTCGAAAAGGGCCGCCGGGTACTGTACACCGATGCTGAAGACTCGAACTTCTGGCACGGTGCCGATTTCTCCAACATCCGTGCGGTCGTGCTGGCGATGGACCTGGTGGACGCCAAGGTATTCGCCGCCCGCCAATTACGGGCACGGGGTTTCACAGGGGCGGTGGTCTCCCATGCGCTGTATGAAGACCACGTGGCCCGGATTATTGCCGCAGGTGCTGACCAGACCTACCTGACCATGCACGAGGCTGGCAAGGGCCTCGGCGAGCATGTGCAATCGGCGCTGCGGACATAAAGGAGCACACGATGAACAGAGCCACGACAAGCGCCACCGCCATGATGGCGATACTGCTGACGCTGACCACCCTGGCCAGCGCCGCTGAACCCGCCTACCCGCACGCCAATGAGCCCATCGGCACAGTGCGCCAGGTCTACGATGGCCGGCTGTATCCGGACATTCAGGTCAACACGTTCCGTAATATTGATCGTCTGTTCCCGACCCGCACAGTGGCGCGCGGCGAGACCGTCTACGCATTGCCGGTCAGCGACGCCCCGCTGCAGGCATTTTCCTACACGGTTGGTGGCCAGACCTATGACCTGTATGACGTGTTGTCCATGAACCGGGTCAGCGGCATGGTGATCATTCACAATGACGAAATTCTGTTCGAGAAGTACCTGCTGGGCAATGACGCACGCACCCGGTGGATGTCGATGTCGGTGGTCAAATCGATGACGGCGACGCTGATTGGCGCGGCGATACACGACGGCCACATCAGCAGCATCGACGACCCGATTGTGGATTACCTGCCCCGTTTTGTCGGCACCGCCTATGACGGGGTCACCGTCAGACATCTGCTGCAGATGAGCTCGGGTGTGGCCTGGAACGAGACTTATACAGATCCGGCGTCTGACCGGCGACGCATGCTGGAAGCGCAGATCAGCGGGCAACCCGGTGCCGTGCTGAACCTGATGGCCTCGCTGCCGCGGGCCGCCGAGCCTGGCACGCGCTGGAACTACAGCACCGGCGAAACCCAGCTGGCCGGCGCGCTGGTGCAGGCCGCGACCGGGATGCCGGTGGCCGACTACCTGTCAGAAAAGATCTGGTCGAAGATGGGCATGGAAGCAGACGCCAACTGGTGGCTGCAGTCCCCCGACGGGCTGGAAGTGGGCGGCAGCGGTCTGTCGGCCACCCTGCGTGACTATGCCCGCTTCGGGCTGTTCATGCTCCATGACGGTGTCATCGATGGCGAGCGTGTGTTGCCAGAGGGCTGGATGGCCACAGCCGGCGCGCCGAAGCAGATTGGCGGCGAGCTGGTCGACTACGGTTTTATGCTGTGGCCCATGCACGGCAACAGTTATGCAGCGGAGGGCATATTTGGCCAGTACGTATTTGTTGATCCGGACAAGAACCTGGTGGTGGCAATGTGGAGTGCGCAGCCCAAACCGGTGGGGCGCGCCGGGCTCAACGAATACCGTTTCCTCGAGGCGTTATCCAGCTCTTTTGACTAAAAACTGTCTGTTGTCCAACATGCTAAACTTTGACTCTGTTAAAGCGAATTGATCCACCCGGAAAGTTGCAAGGATTCATCATGAACAACATGCAGATAGATATTGTGTCCGACATCGCCTGCCCCTGGTGTGCCATCGGTTACGCCCGCCTGCAGCTCGCCATGGCGCAGCTGGCGCCCGATTATGCGTTCACCGTTCGATGGCATGCCTTTGAGCTGAACCCCACACACGATGGTCAGGGGGAACCCATCCTGCCGGCGCTGGCCCGAAAATACGGCCGCAGCGAAAACGAGATGCGCGACGCGCAGGCCAACATGATGGCGATTGCCAAAGAGCTGGGCGTCAACTTTGACAAACTGCAGGAGCGCCTGACCGCCAATACCTTTGATGCCCACCGCCTGGTGAAATGGGCCGATGAGCACGGCAGACAGACCGAGATGAAACAGGCGCTGTTCGAGGCCTACTTTGGCAAGGCGCTGGATGTCTCCGAGCAGACTGTGCTGCTGGGCTGTGTTGATGACGTGGGACTGGACCGGGCTGCGGCCAAAGCCGTGCTGGAGTCGGATCAATACACCAGCGCGGTGCGTGACGATGAAGCCACGTATCAGAAAGCGGGGGTCAGCTCGGTGCCTGCGTTCATCATTAACAACAAATACCTGATCTCTGGCGCGCAGGAGCCGGAGGTGCTGGTGAAGGCGTTGCAGGATATCAGTGCCGAGGCGGCATGAACGGCATTGTTGACCTGACAACATTACTGCAGTCGCTGGTCCCCCGCCTGGCGGAGGATGCATACGTATTTTGCAGCGTCCCCGGACCGCTCAGCGACTACGCGGCGCTTGAGCCCGTTGCGGCCATCCGGGAGCCCGAAGGCCTGACGCTGGTTGTGCCAGCAGCAGTTGCCGAGCGCGAGGGGTTCGACTTTCAGGGACGTTATCGACAGATTACGCTGACCGTGCATTCGAGTCTGGAGGCGGTGGGCCTGACCGCTGCGGTATCAGCCGCATTGGCGGCCAGTGCCATCCCGGCCAATGTGGTGGCCGGCTTTTATCACGACCACCTATTTGTGCCCGAAGACAAGGCAGACAAGGCACTGCAGCTGTTGAAGCAGCTCAGTGGCAGCGCTGAGTGAAAAGGAGGCCGATATGGATAGCCCGACGACCAAAAAATCCACCGATTAGCTCAATCAGCCTGATGCTGGCCATGATTGCATTTGTCCCGAGCGCGGCAACGTTTACCCAGGCCGTAGTTCTGTCTGCGTTTGCGCTGGTGGGCGCGGTTATTGGCATGATGGCCGGCGCGGTGCGCCTGCGTTCAGTCCCGTTCGGCGCGCATTACTTAAGATGCTCATCAAACCACGCCAGCGCCAGTTCATTGGCCTGCTGCCAGGCCTGCCGGTAGATGCCGTAGTGGCTGATGTCCGGAATCACTACCAGGTTCTTCGGCCCCTGATGACGTTCGTGGGCAAGCATGGCATGCTCGCGGTTGTCGAACAGCTCTTCGTTCTGTGCAATCACGAACTGCATGGGGACGCCTTCGGCGCCAGCGATCTCATCAACGGGCACATAGTTCTGGAAGCGGCTGGCAATCGGTGCGCCGCGCAGATTGCCGACGACCGTGGCACCGGCCTCCGGATAGCTGAGTTCGCCTCGCGCACGCTGTGTGGCTTCGGTGTACGCCTGCGGGGTTTCACCAATGCCGCTGCCATCAAGAGAGCCAACCTGGCTATGCACGGCCTTGATGCGCTGGTCCCGGATCGCCATCTCAACCACATAACCGCCTGACTGACTGCTGCCCCAGACGCCGATGCGGTCTGTATCCACCTGGGGTTCGTCCTGCAGCCAGTGCATGGCGTTTTCCCAGTCAGCCAGCATGTCTACCGGATCCACGACTTCCCGTATTTCCCGTACTTCCGCGGTAAAGCTGCCGGTCCGGCTGGCGTCCGGCAGTGTGTCCAGCGCGATGATCCGGCCATCGCTTGCGCCCCAGCCACGATAATCGAAGGTCACCACCAGGTATCCGTTTTGCGCAAACGCCACCGCATCACGCACCAGTTGCGCGGCCACACCGCCCCAGCCATGGGCCATCAGGATGGTTGGCAGCTTGTCATCCATATCAGCATCTGCGGGGGTAAATACCGTGGCCGCCATGCGCGTGCCTTCACTCCAGATGTCCACCGCGCGCGCTTCAACGTCCTCGGGAATTTGTGGTCCGCTCTGCGCATGACCGAACGTCGCAGCGAATGTGAACAGCAGTAACAAAACTGTACGGAAACCTTTCATGCCGCTTTCTCCCTGTTTTTTTTCAATGTTGCAATGTGCAAACCATCAGACTGCCGGGCCAGTCACTGTTCCCGTCGGCTCATCACGCCTCATCCAGCAACTGGTAAATACGGCGTATTGCCCGCACATCGGCGCCGGCGCCGCGGATCTGCGGGTAGTTGCCGCTGTGTGCGGTCATGTCGATCTCGGTGGCTGCCTGCTCGGCGCTGAGGCCGCGCTGCTTCAACGCCCGGGTGTTGGCCCACAGATCGCGCAGGTAAGCCTGCAGCATGTCGATGCGTGCCTTGCCCTGCACGATGGGCCCGTGACCGGGCAGCAGGGTATCAAAATCAAATGCCTTCAGGCGCTCCAGCGCGTCGGGCCATTCGTCAACGTGGGCATCGCCCATATAAGGCAGAAATGGCACCATCAGGTCACCGGTGTAGATAATGCGTTCTTCGGGCAGAAACACCACCACGTCACCACCGGTGTGACCACGGCCCAGGTGGGCAATCTGGATTTCACGACCGCCGCCGCGCACACTCTGATAGATGGTCATGCTGTCTTCGATGGTGATGTTGGGCGGCGTCGGGTCGATGCCAGCCAGGGAGTTCAGGTGCGCCTGTTGCACGGCGATGCGGCCTTGCAGGGCCGCGCGCTCATCAACGTTTTCGGTACTGGCCAGTTGCGCCTGCATCTGTTCAATCTGCCCGGGCACGCCTTCGGTGAAACTGATAAAGGTGGACTCTTCCAGCACATTGCCCAGCTCGCCACTGAGTTTGTCGCGGGTGTACTGATGGCCGATGATTTCCACATCCTGCGGAAACACCTGGTTCCCATGGGCATGGTCAAAATGGTAGTGCGTGTTGATCAGGTAGCGGACCGGTTTGGCACTGACCGATTTGATGGCATCTATCAGCGCCATCCCGGCATTGGGTGACACGTGTGAATCCACCACCAGCAGGTCGTGTTCGCCTTCGATCAGCATGGCGTGACTGATCACATTGACCGCGCCGGTGCCGGTGACGTGGTAGATGCCGTCACCGACCGGCGTAAAGATGTGGCTGCGCGTTTCGATTGTACCGCTCGGGGCGTTGTTCTGCGCCGAGCTCAGACTCACCAGGGTGAATACCGACGCGGCCATGGCGACGCCGATGGCCAGTGTTTTTATTTTATTTTTGTTCATGGTTTGCCTTCGCTGTTGTGCACTTATTGTAGTATTTTTATCCACTCTCCCGGCTGCGGCGTGCCGATGGGGTAATAACCATTCAGCAGGCGCAGGGTTTCTTCCGGATACTGCCGCACCGGGCTGCGGGCAGCCAGTGCGGCCCAGCTGAACCCCTGGGTCACCTGAACGTAACGCACCCGCAGGCCATTGGCCGCGCTGCGTTCGTTGGCCTGTATGGGCCGGAACGTGCGGATGGAGGCAAACAGCAGGTCTTCCAGGTCATCGTCTGCTGACGCGGTATCGCTGATCTCGGCACGCAAAATAAAGACACGCGGCCCCAAATAGAACACCGCTATACGTTCGCGATTGCCGTCGGCATTGGTGTGTAACCCGGTGTGCCCGAGCAAACGATACTGGTTCAGGTTCTCTGATTGCTGCAGGTCAGTGATGCCCAGGTTCTCGCGGATAAACAGCCGCGGCTCCTTGTTCTCGCGCAGGCGCTGTGCTTCGACCAGCATCATGGCATTTTCCTGCGGGCTGAGCGCCTGCACCGTGGTGGTGGTTTCGACGATCTGCCAGTTGTCCGGAAACACCATGGTGTAGCTCATCAGGTCCTGGTAATAGCGGTTACGGTCGCTGACAACACTGGTGTTCTCGCCGAACAGCAGGCCATCAATATGATTGCGGAACACGGCGTGGTCGGTCTCGCGGATCTGGTCCTCGGACAGATTACCGGCCTGGGCCACAGCCTGCTGCAGGCGCACGTCATTGCGTGGGTGCGTGGTAAACAGACCGTGATAGGTGGGCTGGCGCTGGGCGACACGTACATTGAAGTCTTCCTGGTTCTTTAATACCGACAGCACATCAATCATGGCGCGCGGATTGTAGCCGGCATTATAAAGATACTCGGCACCCAGGCTGTCGGCTTCCAGCTCATTGTCGCGGCCGAACCCGCTGACGCCGGCGGCGGCCCAGATGGAGCCGATCTGCGCCAGCTCGGAACCAATGTAGCCACTGCCGGTGGCCACCGCCGCAACCACACCGCCGACCGTTGCCGCGGCGCTACCAAGTCGACCGCGCGCCTGCTGCTGAATGGCGTGACGGGCAGTGATGTGCCCGACTTCATGCGCCAGCACGGCTGCCAGTTCGTCTTCGGATTTCAGGTACAACAACAGCCCGCGGTTGATATAGACAAAACCACCGGGCAATGCAAAGGCGTTGATCTCAGGACTGTCGATAACGGTAAAGGTGTATTCCAGATCACTGCGGTGACTGCCTGCGGCGACGCGTTGGCCCACTTCATTGACATAGCTATTGATTTGCTGGTCTTCCACCACGCGCATGCTGGCCAGCACTTTCTGATGTTCTTCGTGACCGATTTCCAGTTCCCGTGACTCACTCATCAGCACCAGATTGGGTTGGCCGGTGGCCGGATTGACGGCACAGGACTGCAGCCCCATGGCCGACGCCAGGGCGATTGATACAAGCATTCCCCATGTTGTCCTGCGCACGATCATGCTCCTCCGTTACGTTGTTGCATGCTGGCCGTTAATGCCATTTGTGTCAGCCGCCCTGCACAAACAGCTTGAGCTGGTCGGCGAGGCTGTTGCAGGCATTGGCTTCCACCCGGGCAATCAGGGGGATGGGCACAAACACTGCCGGCACATAGGACTGGCCGCTGGCATCAGCGCTGATGGTACCTACCGCCGTGTGTGAGGACACATCCCAGATACGGGCCTCAAAACTGGAATCATCTTCCCAGGAACCGAATCCAAAACAGCCACCGCCACCGGGACCCACGGCGCAGGAGATCGAACCCATGCGATTGGTGGTTTCGGTTTGACCATCCAGCCAGACAATGTAGCGCACACCAAACTCGGCCATTTTGTCGGTGACCAGCGGCTGTGCCATCAACTGCTGCAGGTCTTCGCTGCGCATCGGCGCGGTGCGTGGCTCAAACCACGGGAACAATGCATCCACGAAAATCTGCTCGGGCACCACCGTGATGGCGCCGTTGCCACGGCCCATGCGAGTGCCCACGCACTCAACAAAGTCGGAGGCAGTTTCATAGGCAGCGCCCTGACGCCGGCCCAGAATGACAACCGACTCGCCGGTGTTGAGGCCGGTGTCTCCCTGACGGAACTCGTCAATGGTGGTGGTGGTGCAGGCGCCAAGCCCCATACCCGCCGTCAACGCCACGATCAAATACATCCCTGCCCGCAACAGCCCTGCCATGGTTTTTTGTGTTGTTCTCATGCTGACCCCTGCTGTTTCATGCTTGCGCCTGTTGCCGCCGGTTCGTCACTGCAAGCGTGGTTGCAACCAGTCCCTGACATCCGGGACGCTGGTAAAACTGATGGAGAAATTCGACGCCAGATCGCGCATCGCCGCCACCGCTGCATCATTGATGCCGCCCTCAGCACTGCCAAAGGTTGCCTGCGGTGTTTTGCCATACGCGGTCATCACCCAGTCGGCAATGTAACCACCGTCCGGGGCCGTCAGCCGCATATTGTATTTGACCCAGACCTCGTAGGAATCCAGCCGGGTCTTCTGCGGCATGCCCAGCTGAAATTCATCAATATTGGGAATAAAGACCGCGTCAACGCCACGTTCATTCGCCATGGCGGGATCATCAAGCACGACCACCTGCTGAAACATGGCCGGCAGGACGGTATTGAACAGCTCGACATGGGAGCCGCCGCTGTTGACCAGGTACTCGTCCTTGCCGGCGTCAGTGCGTTCAGTATAGACATGGGCGCGCAGGGCATCGCTGTAATAGACCCCCAGCGTCATCGGCAAAGGCGGGATATTGGGCGACGGGTAGGTCCCCTCAACGACAACGGTGCTGGCGCCACAGGCACTGAGCACCAGTGCCCCCAGAGACATCAGCACCATGGCGCGAAAGCGACGCTGCCACAAAGAAATTCTGCCTGTTCTGATCTCGCTTCTCACTGCCTGCTCCACTGTTACTCTTGCGTTGGTTTACCTGGACAGTCGCCCTGCATGCCGGCCATTGTCTGCGTCCCGTTCACTGATAGGCATTCAGCCCGACGAAGCTGCCGCCATTGCGTTCCGCCAGTTCGCGCATCAGCGTGGCAAAACGATACAGACTGTCGTGATAACGCGGATCCAGATCAAACAATACCGGAAATCCGACCGCGTGAATACGCATCAGGCGATTGCCGCGGGCATCGGCCTGGTTGATTCTGTCTACTGTTTCAACCACCCGGGTGATCGACCCGCCGGGCAGGAAATCATCGCCGAAGGTATAGATGCTCACCCGCTGACCGGTCTCGTAGAACGTGCTGATGGCACGGGTAATGCCTTCCACCGGGCTGCTGTTGCTGAACGGTGCCCAGTTACGCAGCGCACTGATGATGGCCTGCCGGCGCGCCGGGGTATCGGGGATCCACTGGCCACGATAGTTGGGAAACATGTAATCGCCCATGTCGTTCATGATCTGGATGCCCTTGACCTCGGGGTAAATATCCAGCACTTCGGTGACCATCTCCAGTACCCGTGGCCAGGCGTTATAAAACATACTACCTGAGGTATCGATCAGGAAGATAATGTATTCGCTGTCCACCGGAATGCCGCCGATGACATTGTTACTGCGGGTAAACTCCTGGCCCAGCAGGCGCTCCATTTCAGCGGTCAGTGACTGCCGGGCAATGGCCAGTTCACTTTCCTCTTCGGCGCGTTCTTCAGCCAGCTCGGTCGAGGTTTCATATCGCCCGCGAATGTTGGACATCTCCCGCTCCAGGCGTGCGACGCGTTCGCGGTAGGCGGACAGCTGCTCACGGCGGGCGTTGAGTTCGCGATTCAGCACCTGGGTTTCGCCACGAATTTCAAACAGCGTCTGCTGCAGTGCCGCGACCGGCTGCTCCAGCTGCTGCGGGGCGTTTTCCAGCGTCACCGGCGCCGAATTTTCGGTGATCATCAGCAGCAGGATGATGGCGCCAAAACCACAGGAAATGACGTCCAGAAACGCTATGGTGGCACCGTCTTCTTCGCGTTTTCGCTTTTTCATAGTCTTAAGTTCATCGTCTTAAGTTCATAGCCTCATGGCCAATCGCGTGATGGTGTTATAAACGAACCGCCGCTCAATACGCCGAGCTGCCAGTAGGCCGCGGCGGCGGCCGGATCACCTTCCATGGGCAGCAGGATGGTGTTGACCGGAATATTGGCCGGCATGGCATTCAATGCCTGCTGGTACAGCTCCAGCCGCTGCCGGGGGCTGATGGTCGCCGCGCTGCGACTGTTGGCGCCCTGCGTCGGCAGACTGTCGGTAATCAGGTACACATTATCCGGCCGCGGATTCATCGCAGCCACCGCCTCAAAAGCCCGCTGCAGATTGTTACCGCCACTGGGCACTGTTGACTGGACCGCCCGGACCACCTCATTCAGTTCATCGCGATCGGCCACCTCCAGCCAGCGGCCATCCGTCCCCGCCATCACCGCCGATGCGGTCTCGTTAAAGCCGACAATCTGGTACTGGCTGACCAGCGGCAACTGGCTGCTGATCCACTCCACAATGCGCACGGCCCGCTGCCATTTGGGGGCCTCCAGCTTGGCTTCGTCGGCCATGTTCCTGATGCGGATGATATTGACCAGCGTGTCATCCAGCATGCTCGCCGAGGTATCGAGCAGAATCAGGATGCGGTTACCGCCCAGAAACATCCCGGTCAGATACTGCCGGTCACCGTCACCGAGAAACTCGCGGCTGCGGTCGCCCCGCTCTTCCACGGCGCTGGTCTGTAAACGCAGCAGATCCTCTTCCAGTGACCGGATGTCGGCCCGTAAATCTTCCAGGCTTTCTTCGGTGGCCATGGAGTTGCCTTCCAGCGCTGCCAGCTGTGCCATGAAGTCGTCAATCTCGTTCTGTATGCGATCAGCCAGCCCCTGGGCTTCCACCACCTCCAGACTGACTTCGTCCAGGGTATTGCGTACCTGAAACAATTGTTCTTCGCCCTCCAGTACTTCCTCCTCCAGCAGCCTGGCTTCTGCTGTCAGGTTGGGGTCAGCCTCACTACGGGCTTCGGTGGCGGTGTGATCCAGAATCAGAAAGATCAGCACCACCGCGCCGAATCCACAGGACATCACGTCCAGGAACGCCAGCCCCATCGGGTTGACGGCAGCGCGCTTGCGTCTACGCCCCGCCATGGTGCACCCGGATCAATGGCAGCACCGCCCCGTCACTGACGCTGAGGGTGTCACCGGCAAACAGCGCCCGGCCCGCTGCCGCCGCGCGTGCCTCCATTAGAACAGCTGCCGATGCCGGCTTGATGACAGTTTCGTCGCCGGCGGTCAGTGGATAGGCGACATGGTCCAGCAGAATGTGAGTGGCGTGGTCCCGGGCCGGGGCCGCGGTGTGGCCGGCGTCTGCCGCGAGCAGGTGCCAGGCGCTGATGAAGGGGACATCGCTGCCGGTTCTGGCCAGCCCGTCGTTGGCCAGCACACAGGCCTGCGCCATCTGTTCCCCGCTCAGGGGTGACCGGCGAACCTGCAGGGTAGCTTCCAGGCCGGGGATGATCGCTGCCCGCTCTGACATCAGGACCGGGGCCGTGCTGTCACCCAGCAACAACTGCAGCTGCTGGGTGATCCGGCGGAACACCGGCTGCAGACTGTCCACCAGATCGGCAACGCTGACGCGGGCCTGATGCGTGGTCTTGTCGGTGGTGATGCTGACCACAAAGTCGCCCTGGCCGGCGCGAATCTGTTGCAGATAGTCGGGTAACTCGTTGTACAGATGCTGCTCCCAGAAGGCACTGTGCTGCGGATTGAAGCGCGACTGCTGGATAAACGCGTCATTGATGACCTGGACCAGGGCATTGGCAACATTGCTCCAGCCGGCACCCTGCACCACCGCCGTTGATTCGCGTCTGACCCGGGACTGATCCTCGGCCAACAGGGTCAGGCTGAACTGATGCAGTTGCAGATCGGCGAACACCAGACGCGTCTGTCCGGGCATGTGCGACAACGCATAAAACACCCCGGCATCCATCATCGCGGCGGCGCGGAATGGACTCTGGCCCACCACGCCACCGAGGATGGCCAGCTGCTCGCGCGTGAAACTGCCGGGCACAGCAATCACCACATCGCCTTCAAAGTCGCTGGTCTCGGCAATGTGCATCAGGTGGGCATGAGCAATGTCGGCGTTGTGCCGGTAGTGCGCCAGGGGCCGCGTCAACGGTGTCATGCTCAACCGGTGCCAGAATTCGTTGTGGGTGTTGACCGGATGCAGGCGGCTCTGTTCAGCGGCACTTTGGCCAAACTGCGTCTGGCCGCCCAGATTCAATACAAAGCCCGGACTGCTGCTGACCAGGTCGCCGTCCTGGTACAGGTTGATGGCATGATCATTCAGTTCAAGTACCGCGCCGGTCATGCTGGTTGCACCGCCTCGTTGTTGCCGACCTGCGGCGTGCTGCGCCCGGGCACCTGCAGGTAGCGGATCAGGTGATCATCACAGTAGGTCTGGCTGTCCATCACCAGACGGTCCTGTACCAGTGACAGTTGGTACAACAGGAACATCAGCACGATGCTGGTCACCAGCGCAACAAAGGTGGAGTTGAACGCCACCCCCAGGCTGACGGTGACGCCGAGGATGTCGCCGGTGACGGCCTGGTGGGCCTGACCCAGTGCCGTGCCGATGCCACGCACGGTGCCCAGAAAGCCGATGGACGGGATGGCCCAGGCGATATAACGCACGATGGCCAGCTCACTTTCCAGACGCTCGGATTCGTTGTCACAAATATCGCGCACGGTGGCAGACACATCCTGCACATCGCGCGTGGTGCCGAAGCGGTGCAGCCCTGCCAGGATGGCACGCGGCAACAGAAAACCGCGTTCCTTCTCCGGCAGCGCCTGCACCGGCCGGGCAAAGTGCCGGGTGTCTTCAGGCAGGATACTGGTGCCGTCGGACACCTGCAGCAGCTCCCTGTCCAGCAGCGAGCGCTCACGCATGGTGCGCACGGTCTTCATGCCGATAATGGACAGTGCCCAGAAGAACAGAATGATACAGGTCTCCTGTTCGAAGTCGCGCAGCACAATGTACATGGAGCGGTCAGGAACATAGTCTTCATCCGCTTCCTGCTGGAGGGTCTGCTGCTGCTGAATGATATCGGCGTTCGGCCTGATCACGGCGACGTAGATGGCATGCACGACAATGACCACGATGATCAATGCGAAGATCTGATAGATGACTTCAGACAGGTATTTTTGTTTCATGCGTACTTCCCTGATCAGATTGAACGGTTAAAGGCTTTTCATGGTTCAGATGTCCACCGGGAACGACACGCCGAAATCCTGGGAGATCTGCTCCGACGGGATAAAGCGTCCCGGCCCCGAATTTTGCGCACCCTCTATGGGCTGGCTGTCGATATCCGGCAGGTCGCTGGCGCTTTCAGCGCCCGTGTCCGTGTCAGCGTCACCCGTTTGTTGCCCGGCGCTGCCGTCACCGTCGGCCTGCTGACCGGACGGTTCGGGTTCGGCGGTCTGTTGCTGCGCCTGTGCAGCCACCACTGGCATCAGCAGCAGTGACAACAGCACGCTGAATACGGTTGCCTTCATATCACTCTCCCAGATAGCGGGCGACACGAAAGCCCAGGTCATTGCGGGCCTCCTCGCCAAAGTCACGATACGAAGCGCGCAACTCGGTCATGCTGCCATGCGCCCAGCTGGAACCTTTGATGGTGCGGTAGGTGCCGTCCTCCGGGCCCAGCGGGTCGGTCACTGTCACTGAGCTGAGGCCACTGACGGCGCCATAATAATCATGCACCCATTCCGATACATTGCCGGCCATGTCGAACAGGCCCTGGGCATTGGCTGCGAACTCGCCGACGTTGGACGTGCCCAGCACACCGTCGTTGTAGCCGCGCAGAATCTGCCCGAGAAATGCCGTGGTGGATTCGTCAGCGAAGTTGCCGCTGCCGGCCGGTGGCGGCCAGCTTTCGCCCCAGACGAAACGCGTTGTGCTGTCCTGGCCGTCGGCCCGCGCCGCCCACTCCCACTCGGCTTCGGTAGGCAGTCGGTAGCCATTGGCGTTGGCATTGATGCCGGTGACGTTGCCGTCCTCGACAACATAAAACGGGGACAGTGACTCCTGCGCACTCAGCCAGTTGCTGTACAGCGCGGCGTCCTGCCAGGTGACCTGCACCGCCGGCTGATTGGGTCGGTCCAGTGACTGCCCCTGCAGGGTGCCGGACGCGTGATCCGCGCGGAAGCGCCGGAACTGCTGGTTGGTGACCGGATGCAGGGACAGGTAAAAGGGTTTTTCCAGCGCCACATCACGCAGAGTTTCATTGGCACGGCGACCGGGTTCGCGCCGCGATGAGCCCATGGTAAATTGGTAGGGATAGAACAGGTGCAGAGTCTGCCCGCCGGCGCTGGTGATGATCGGCTCGATGGCTTCCAGACGGGCCTGTTCTTCCGTTTTCAGACGTACGCGTATTTCCTGGTCGAGGCCCGGCCGCGAGGTAAAATTGGTGGCGTAGGGCACGTAACCGTCACGCCGGATTTCGATACGCTGGCTGGCGGCGATCAGGTTGACGGTCTGGTTGGCAACGCCCTTGAGCTCGCCATTGACGTAGAGCTGCGCATCAGCCGGTTCCGCGACAATGGTGACCGGGTTGGTGATCGGGTCAAGTGCCACGGTCATGTCGCGCTCTTCTTCGGCGCTGGTGCGAAGGCGGCGTACGGCCGTGTCAAAGCCGGTCCGGAACAGCCGGATTTCGTGTTCCTGGCCGGGCGGTAAAGATACTTCAAGAGGTGTCTGGCCGCGGTACTGGCCATTGATGGTGACATTGGCATTGCCGGGGGTGGAGCGGATAAACACCAGACCATCGGCGGCTTCCAGTGCCACCGCCGGCAGTTGCCGGGCAACACCGGCTTCCACCAGCAGGTCATCCTGCCAGGCCTTGTAACCACTGCGCTTGATGGTGACATCGTAGGCGCCCTGGAGCAGCTCGAGTCGGGCCGGTGTCACGCCCAGCGCGGCGCCGTTCACGATGATGTCGGCCCCGGCGGGCTGTGATGCAAAACTGATGTCTGCCCAGGCCGGTGCCAGTTGCACAGAGAAGGCCTGCTCAATCTGCCGGCCCTGGATTTGCACCTGCTCCCGATGCGGCAGATAACGCTCTCGCTGAACCTGCAGCTCATAGAGGCCCGGCGGCACCTCCGCATCAAGCAGTGGCGAAGTTCCCAGGTCGACCCCGTCCAGCAATACGCGCGCACCGGGCAATGCCGCCCCCGCATTGTCCTGCGTGCTGACACTGACCAGGCCGGGCAGCGGCGTCAGCGCAAACGGGTGGGTCTGCGCCTGCTCGGCGCCGACGCTCAGTTCAACCTGGTTGTCGTAATAACCGGCGGCGCTGAATTGCAATTGATAGTCACCCGGCCGCATCAGGTAACGCGGACCGACTTGCACGGCAAAGCCGTCGACGACTTCGATACTGGCCGTCATCGGTGTAACTTCAATAAAAACAGAACGGGCGGTCAATACAAACCAGGCAGCGCCGGCTGCCAGCGTCAGGCCGACAATGACCAGCGCATGATACCAGCGTGGGCGCCAGCTGAATCGGCGTCCCGGCGGTGGTGGCGGACTGAAGTCAACCGGCGTTATGCTGTCCGGGGCGTCGTGCTGTCCGGTGTTAAGGTGATTATCCTGCATCGTTTCAGGGCCTGTTGACTGCCGCGACCTCTTCGTTGCAGCGGATGGTTATCGAGTCCAGTTCGCGTCCGAAACCGACCACAAATTCTTCGCGCACATCACGGAAACCCGGGCGGGTACCGACGGCGACATAACGACCGGGCCTGAGCATCAGGGTGGTCTCGGCAAACGTGCCCAGCCGGCCGACCTGATAAACAGTGACATCTGTAACGTTGTCCGACGTCAGCGTCACCTCGACCGGCACCAGCATCTGCGCCAACAGTACTTCCATGGTGTCCAGCTGTTGCGCCAGACGCTCACCGACGCGGCCCTGCTCTGCCAGCAGATCGGCTTCCAGATCACGGCCGATCTGATACACCTCCCGCGCCTCGTCGTAAGCCGCCTGATCGGACAGCCGCATGGGCTGTTCAATATTTACCGTCAGCAATCGGTCCAGTTGCAGGCGCCGGGCCGAGTAGTCGCGGCCCTCAAGCGCAAATACCAGATTGCTGTCCAGCGCCAGCACGGCGTCGTAGGCGGCCACTGCCTGTTCCCATTCTTCATTGGCTTCATGGACCAGCGCCTGCTCGCGCAGATCGGCGATGTTGGCCAGGGTAAGCTGTTCGCGGGTCTGCACGATGGCTTCATTGGCTTCAGCCGAACCCGGCTTGATGCGCAGGGCCCGCTGGAAGGCGGCAATGGCCGCGTCGGACTGACCCTGTTGCAGCAGATCAAAACCTTCAGACATGACTGCGGTGTAGTTGGCGTCGGTGATCATTTGCCGGTTCTGTGCGACCAGCGCGGCAGCCTGCTCATGGTCACTGTCCAGCGCAGCTGCCTGTTCGAACAGTTGCTGGGCGCCCTGCAGATCACCCTCGGTCTGTAACGCCTGGCCGCGGACGATCAGGCTTGCCACGTCATCAAGGGTCTGCGCCCGCGCCAGGCCGCGTTGTGCCGGCTGGCTGTCGGGATCCAGGCGCAATGCCAGCTGGAAGCGTTCCAGCGCCAGCGCCGAGTCTTCTGCGTCGAGTGCTGCCTCACCGGCTGCCAGCATCCTGTCCAGCACCACGGGGACGCGTTGCTGCAATTCGGCAAGTGCCAGGTCACTTTCCTGATAGGCCAGGGCAGCCTGGATGAATTCGGTACTGCGGTAGAACTCATCGCCGCGTCGCGCAGCGGCGATGGCGGCGTCGTAGGCGTCCGCCGCCCACTGTTCAACGGCCATCGTTTCCAGCGCCTGCTGGCGCTCGAGCAAACTGGCCAAAGCGTCCTGCGCTTCGCGGCGCTGTCGCGCACGCTGGGCTTCATCAAAAGGCGATATCTGCGGAGTATTGCTGGCCACCGGCGCACTGGGGGTAACAACTGGCGTGGTCTCTGCGCGAGGCACCAGCGGTAATTCGTATTCCTGCACCAGGCGGGGCAACACAAATATCACCGCCAGCGCCAATAGCATCAGTGTTGCCAGCGCCACCCACACCCAGCCCGAAATCCTGTCACCGTTCGCCGTTTTACCGACCTGCATACTTTTTGTCCTAAACTGCCGTTTGCCCGATGCGGATCAAACACCACCTGTTTCTGTCAGGTAAATTTCCATCAGGATGTCACGCCATTGTTCATACTGCTCCTCTACGGTACCCGTGAGCATGATGGTGCGGTCGTCCAGTTCAATAACCTTGGGAGCGATTTCCGACTGCAGAGATTCACCGAGCTCCTGCAGCGCCGCAATATGCATGCGGGCCTCTGCCGTGCGATCAAAACCACTGCGCACCAGGTAGGCGCCGGCACCGACGCCAACAATACCGGCAGTCTGCGCAGCCGCACCATTATTGCTGCCGACGGCGGCGATACCGCCGACAATGGCCGCGGCACCGGTGATGAAGCGCCGGCGTGCCGACCGTTCGGCTTCATCCAGGGCCATGGTTTCGTGATAGCTCTGTTCGCGCCAGGCGTCATAGGGGCCACGCATCTCGCGGGTATAGGTGGCGTAGTAGTCCTGCACGGTGTCAACAAACAGGTTGTCCCGCTCGCGGATATCACGCAGGCGGCGCAGTGACGGATCGTTTTCCGCCGGCAGTCGCGCCACGCTGGTGATGCCACGGTTGTTGGTGGTGACATAGGAACCGAAAATGTCCGGCGCAAAATTGGCGGCGAACTTCAGCTCGGATACCGTGCGGATATTGCGAACCTGATCGTCGCTGACATTGTTCTCAACGTAGGCCAGCAGGTCGTTGGCGATGGTGTTGTAGATCACCTGAAACGGATCATGCAACTGCCGCTGGGTCTGTTCGTAGTTGTACTGGCTGATGTGTTCTTCGTACTCGCGTGTGTACCATTCGCGGCCAGTGGAGTCCGTGACCGTGACCTTGACGATCATGCCTTCACCATCGGACAGCAGAATCTGGCCTTCCAGAAACACATCCATGACGCTGCTTTGCGAGGGCAGTACGCGCACCGCCCCCCAGTTGCCCGAGCGCTGCAGGGTATCGGCCATCAGATAGGGTGCGTAGCGTGATTCGGCGCGCCTGATCTCGAAATTGGTGCGATCCAGATCGCCACGTGCCACTTCGTCAAGGCCCGGGTCAAACACCATGACGCCGACGTCCAGCAGCAGCGACTCATCAAAAGGTGTGCTGCTTTGCACCACCGGCACAAATTCGGTGGATTTGACGGAGGTCGTCGCACAGCCGGTCAGCACCAGCATGGACATGACTATCAGGGTCATGCTGTTTCGGATCGTTAACATGGTCATCACTCGGTACCTGTTACTTCAAGGCCGGTGTATCGGCGATATTCATTCCAAAGTGCTTCTCGTAATTCCGGATCCGGCTCACGCAGGGCTGCTTCGCGGATCTGGCGGGCGACCACATCATCGCCGCCACCCGGGGGAATGTCATCCGGCACCGGATAGGTTTCGCGCTGTTCGCCGGCGGGGCCGCCATTGACACCACCGACTGAACCACCCGAACCGCCGGCCTGCGGTCCCTGCCCGTCACCATCGGGGAAGGACTGACCGCCGCGTACGCCGGCCGTTTGCACGCCGGTGACGCCCGGCAGGGTCCCCATGCCACCGTCCCCGCCCTGGCCACCCTGGCCGCTGTCTTCTTCATACAGACCGGCCGGGTCATCACCCACTTCATTGGCACGACGCTGCGCGCGGCTGCGTTCAGCAAGAATCAATCCATCAAAGTCACCGTAGGCACCGCCAAGCTGGCCATCAAGCACTGCCACGCGCTGTGACGCGGTCATCACGCCAACGCCGCCTGTGCCACCGGCACCGGTGCCGGAGCCGGCGATCGTGCCGCTGCCGCCACCACTGCCGGTGTTACCGCCGCCCTGGCCGGAACCGGACTGACCGGCACCCTGGCCTGCGGTGCCCTGATCGGCGGCACCCTGCCCGTTGCCGGTATCCGCTCGACCGGACCCATCAGGGCCCTGACTGCCTGCCTGACCGCCCGATTGTCCGCCCGCGCCTGCGGTGCTGGCCGGCGGAATCCGGTTGAGTCCACCACTGCTGCTGCGACTGCCGTACGCATCCAGTCCGCCACTGCCCGCCGTTGTGGCACCACCCGCTGAGGCACTGCCTTCCGCGCCACTGGCACTGCCATCACCGGGCACACCCGGACGACCATCGGAAGGCATGACGCCCCCCGCACTGGCCGTTGCACTGCCGGAGGATGCACTGCGACCGCCAGAGAAGTCCGGCAAGCCGGATGACGAGGCGCTGGCAGATCCGGTGCTGCCACTGGCACCGGCGCTACTGGACTGTGAGCCGGACGAGCGGCTGGACGGCATCGAGGATGCCTGTGACGATGACTGTGATGATGGCGACGAAGACGGCATGGCGGGCATCGACGACGATGACGATGACGATGACGATGAGGAGCTGCTGGACGATGACGAGGAAGAGGACGACGAAGACGACGACGATGATGACGGCATCTGCGGCATGCTGGACGACTGCTGGGACTGTTGCGTGGATTCACACGCGCTGAGCAGCAGGGCCGTGACACTCAGGCTTAACAGAATTCGGGTGCGGGGCATATTCATGTTCGCTGACTCCAACCGCAGATCGCAGTGTTTAAAGTGTACCGTATTAAAGACCGGCTCACGGCATCATTATTGCGTTTCAGATTCGTCTCTTTCAATCTCGTAGGGAAAGCGATAAACCAGATCCCTGACGCGTGACGCACTGCCATCCCGGAAAATCGGTCGCATTCTGCTGTCACGCAGGGCACCGATCAGGCGCCGATGCATGCCTACGTCGTCTTCCGGCCAGGATTCGAGAATGTCCACATTGACCGCGCGACCGTACTGATTGATATCAAACTCCATGACCACGTAGGGCACTGTTGGCGAGTCATCTGCCACCACCTGCGCCGTGCTGTCGGGCACCACCGATGACCCGGAAATCGACCCGGCCGTGGCCTGCATCTCCCGGGTAGGCACCGGATCACCGGTAGGCTGACGGACAGTTTCAAATCTGGGCAGCATGACAATGCGGTCAAAGACACGGCGCTGTAGCGCTTCATCTTCATCCTGCAGCGTGGCCCAGGCGCTTTCATAAACATCCAGAGCGGCATTACGACGTTCAAACAGCAAATACCAGTCAGCCAGATCCAGAATCGCATTGGTATGGGCGACCAGCAGCCGGTCTCGTGCTTCTCCGGTCACACCCGCAGACTCCACAGCTGCCAGCCGGGACGCCCGCATGGCCACGATCTGCTCCAGCGCATACTCGCCCTGCAGGAACGGATTGTTGTAGCGCCGGTAGCGCCGCTCGGTGACCTGATTGACCCATTCGTCATCCACCATTCTGAAGTTGGTATACTGCGCCTGCTGCCGGTCCTGGGCGCCGGTACGCGCCATCAGCCAGGCCAGGTACGCCAGACGCTCCAGCATCATCTCGCGTGACTGTTCGGTCAGCACCGGATCCGCGTCCACGATCGACAGGGCGACGCTGTACAGATGGAACGCATCAATCAGCCGGATGGCCGGGACTTCGCCGAGTCGGCGCCGGAAGGCCTGAATATTCCATTGTGCATAGGCTTCCAGTGCGGGTATCAAGGCCGGGTCGTTATCCGCCATCGCCCGGCTGTGTACGTAAAAAAGGTATTGCTGCAGTCCATCCGCCTCGCTCCATTGTTCCAGTGCCAGATGACTCTGGATCTGCATTTCCAGGGCGTCGACCTGCTGCAGACTGAACAGTCCGTGATTGACACGGCTGACATGCACGGCCCGCTCCAGCAGCGCAATGGCTTCCACGTGGTCGCCGGTCTCCTGCACATGGCGGGCCAGGCTGAGCGTCGACTCGGCGATATCCGGGTGCCAGGTATCGCCGCTGCCTTGCAGTGCCTCAATGGATTCGCGGAGCTCTGGTATCGCCTGAGCGGGCTCGTTGCTGTCGGCCATTGCGCCGGCCGGCAGCCATATCAATGACATCGCCAGCGCGACCGCAGAGAATGGCTTGGGCGTCAGTAACACTGACGGATTTGCGCAGATGCTTCGGAAACACATGGCGGAATCTCCGGTACTGTCTTATGCTGTATTGAATGTCAGATCCTGTCTTTACGTTACACCAGAATACGCGACAACTGAACAGATACAAACACCTGGTTGCTAAAACAGGCTGACAAATTTCCGTCACAAACCGCTGATTTCAGCCATAAAATCGATAGCAGACCGCATGCCCGAACTACCCGAAGTCGAAACCAGCCGCCGTGGCATTGATCCTCATATCCGCGGCCAGACCATCACCCGCAGTGTCATCCGGCAAAGCCAGCTACGCTGGCCGGTGTCGCCACAGATCACTGCGCTGATACCCGGCCAGACGGTGCTGTCCACCCGTCGCCGCGGCAAGTACATACTGATAGAGACAACAGCCGGGCACATAATTATTCATTTGGGTATGTCCGGCAGTGTCCGCATCCTGCCCACCGGCGTGGCGGCGGCCAAGCATGACCATATCGACATCGAATTCGGTCACGGCCAGATGCTGCGCTACACCGACCCCCGCCGGTTCGGCTGCGTGCTGTGGTGCGGTGACGCCATCGATGACCATCCATTGCTGGCCAGGCTGGGCCCGGAACCGCTGGCAGACGAATTTGATACGCAGTATCTGTTTCAGCGCAGCCGGGGACGGTCAATGCCCATCAAGAGCTTTATCATGGACAGTCATGTGGTGGTGGGCGTGGGTAATATCTATGCCAATGAGGCACTGTTCATGGCCGGTATCAGGCCGCTGGCCAAGGCCGGTTCGGTGTCACGGGTGCGCATGGCGCGCCTGGTGGCCTGTATCAAGCAGGTCATCGCGCATGCCATCAGCGTGGGCGGCACCACGTTGCGGGACTTTGTCGGGGGGGATGGCAAACCGGGTTATTTCAAACAGTCACTGTTGGTCTATGGTCGCGGTGGGGAGGTCTGCAAACAGTGCGGCGGCACATTGCAGGAGGTGCGCCTGAGCGCCCGCAGCACCGTGTTCTGCAAACGCTGCCAGCGCTGATGCGCCGACGCGCGGCTTACGACTGCGCGGCCTGTTGCTCGGCCAGATGCTCACGCATGGCCTCGGCCACCAGCGGATGCACAAACCGGCTGATGTCGCCGCCATACGACGCAATTTCGCGCACCAGCGTCGACGAAATGTAGGACAGGTGCTCATCCGGTGCCATGAAGATGGTTTCGATACCCGGATCCAGCGCCCGGTTCATGCCCACCAGCTGAAACTCGTATTCAAAATCTGCCACCGTGCGCAGGCCGCGCAGGATGACGCTGGCGCCGCGCTGGCGGACGAACTCGATGAGCAGGGTTTCAAAGGCGACCACTTCAACATTGTCGACATGCGCCAGCACTTTGCGCGCCAGGGCCACGCGCTTGTCCGTCGACAGCGAGGTGGTCTTCTGTTTGTTGACGCCGATGGCAACGATGACGTTGTCGAACAGCCGCGAGGCACGTTCTACCAGATCGATGTGGCCGTTGGTAATGGGATTGAACGTCCCCGGATAAACCGCTGTTTTCATGCTGTGCGCTGTCCTGTTGCGTCAAATGCCGCCTACAGTACACCAGGATCTGAGCTATGTCAGCTCAATAAAGCGCAGTATGCGACGCTCCAGCCAGTCATTCTGGCCTTTCATCGTAAAGCCGACGTGACCGCCGACAGGCAGTATTTCCCAGCTCACCCGGTCCGGCACCTGATCGGGCGCGGGCAGGGAGTGCCGGGGTATGATGGGGTCATTGTGGCTGTGCACCACCAGCGTTGGCACGGGCGTGCCGGCGATAAACTGCCGACTGCTGCAGCGCTGATAATAGTCTTCGGCGCCGGCGAATCCGTGCAGCGGCGCCGTGACTGCATCGTCAAAATCCCACAGCGTCTGCAACCCGTCCAGCGGGCCGAGCTGGCGGATACGCGCCACTTCCTGGTCTTGTCCCAGCTGTTCAAAGGCGGCCTGCTTGCGCTGCAGGTCGGTGCGCAGGCGGCGCAAAAAATAACGACCGTACCAATAGGGCATGCCACTCTTCATCTGTGCGCAGCACAGGTCCAGAGCAAATGGGTTGGAGACACTGACGGCGGCGCGCAGCTGGTTGGTGAAACGGGTTTCGGTGAGCCACTTGATCAGCACATTGGCTCCCAGCGAGTAACCGATGACGACCAGCGGCCGGTGCTGTGGCGCCATCAGGGCCGCAATGACGGCTTCCACATCATCCGAGCAACCGGAGTGATAGGCGATCGCCAGGCGGTTGTGGTCGCCGCTGCAGCCACGCAGATTCATCGCCACGCTGTCGTACCCGGCCGTGTGCAGCGTGTGCTGCATGGCCAGAATGTATGGCGATGCGGAGCAGCCGGCCAGGCCATGCAGCAAAAATACCAGCGGCTTGTCGCTGCCGCCGGCAGGCAGGTGGTCGATATCGATAAAATCACCGTCGGCCAGCTCGATACGCTGACGCCGCCGAATCAGGGAAGGCGCCGTCGCCAGCTTGCGCCAGAGGGTCTGCAGGTGTCCCCCGGGCAGCCACCAGGGCGCTGTAGCAGGCGGCAATCCGGTCATTCGTGCCTCTCATATAAACCGTAATACACGGCGCCCGCGCGCAGGTTGCGGCGGGCGGACCAGGTGGCGGGCAATGGCAGGGTCGCCAGGTCGTGGCCAGATTCCAGGTAGATATGTGCCCGGGGCTTGAGGATACCGCTGGCTTCAAGCTGCGCCGCGGTCTCGGCGAGTGCATTGTCAGCAAACGGCGGGTCCAGAAACACCAGCCCGACTTTTGCCTGGTGCGCGTTGTTCAGCCATTGCGCGGCGGTTGCTGTTACGACGCTGGCATTGACGGCCCCCAGCACTGCAAGATGTCCCTGGATACCGGCGCAGGCCTCGCGTGAGGCATCGACAAATACCGCCGAGCGGGCGCCGCGTGAGAGCGCTTCCAGGCCACAGGCCCCGCTGCCGGCAAACAGGTCCAGGCAATCTTCGTCCAGCACCCAGCCCTGCAGCCAGTTGAACAGGGTCTCGCGCACACGGTCTGCGGTGGGACGCAAGCCGGGTACGTCGGGGAACTGCAGCTTGCGGCCACGCCATTGTCCGCCAATGATCCGGAGGGTATTGCGCTGGCTGGCGGCTGCCTTGTTGCCGGGAGATCTTCTGGGCACGGAATCCGGTGATGTCACAGTCAGGTTAACAGAACTTGCATTGTAACCTGCCCGGCACCCATCCTGCAGGGTAACTTTCTTTCCGGGCAACTCGGACTTATTCGCTGGCGCCCGAAATGCTAGACTACTGTTTTATGCTCGCCTGAAGCCCGAGAAAGCCCTTAGCCCCGAGAAAGCCCTTAGCCCGAGAAAGCCATTTATGTTCGGTTTTATCAAAAAACGAAAAGACACCGATACTCCGACTCCCGAGACCCATCCTGAGGCCAATCCCGACAACAGGCCCGAGACCAGCCACGAGGACAGGCCGGATAACACCGCTGCACCGGCCACGGACACAGCCCCCACCCCGGAACCGCCGCCAGCCCACGAACCCGCGCCCGCTGCCGGTGGTTTTTTCAGTCGCCTCAAACAGGGCCTGAGCCGTACCCGCAGCAACCTGGCCGAGGGCCTGGGGTCACTGCTGGGCGGACGCAAGACCATCGACGCCGACCTGCTTGATGACATCGAGATGCAACTGCTGACGGCGGACCTGGGCATCGAAGCCACCGACCGGGTGATTGCCGCGCTGACCGCCAAGGTGAGACGCAAACAGCTCAATGACGGCGATGCGCTGATGGCGCAACTGCAGACCGAGCTGCGGGAGCTGCTGACGCCGTGCACCGCACCGCTGGAGATCCCCCGCGACACCCAACCGTACGTGATTCTGGTGGTCGGCGTTAACGGCGTCGGCAAGACCACAACCATCGGCAAACTGGCCCGGCGTTTTCAGCAGGAAAATCGCAAGGTCATGCTCGCAGCCGGTGACACCTTCCGCGCGGCGGCCGTGGAACAGCTGCAGACCTGGGGCGAACGTCATCAGGTGCCGGTGATTGCGCAGGCATCGGGATCCGACAGCGCCTCGGTGATTTTTGATGCCTATCAGGCTGCCAAAGCGCGCGGCGTCGACGTGCTGATTGCTGATACCGCCGGCCGGCTGCATAACAAGGCCAATCTGATGCAGGAGCTGGAGAAAATCGTGCGGGTACTGAAAAAACAGGATGCACAATTGCCGCACGAGGTCATGCTGGTACTGGACGCCACGACCGGGCAGAACGCCCTGAGTCAGGCCAAGAGTTTTAATGACGCGGTCAACCTGACCGGCCTGTGCCTGACCAAGCTCGATGGCACCGCCAAGGGCGGCATGGTGTTTGCCATCGCCCATGCCATGAAACTGCCTATCCGCTTCATTGGTATCGGTGAGCAGGCCGAGGATCTGCGCCCTTTTGATGCCGATCAGTTCGTCGCCGCGCTGTTTGACTCAGCCGACAAGACCGTCTCTCAACATGATACGCTTTGACGATGTCAGCAAGCGTTACCCCGGCGGCCACGAGGCGCTCAAGCAGGTATCGTTTGAGCTGGAAAAAGGCGAAATGGCCTTTCTCACGGGGCGCTCCGGTGCCGGCAAAAGCACACTGCTGAAGCTGATCATGCTGACCGAAGACCTCAACCAGGGCCAGATTCTGGTCAGCGGTCGCAACATCAACCGTCTGCCTGCACGCCAGGTGCCTTTTTATCGCCGGCGTATTGGTGTCGTTTTTCAGGATCACCAGTTGCTGTTCGACCGCAGCGTGTTCGATAACGTCATGCTGCCCCTGCAGATAGAGGGCTACGACAAACATGAAGCGGCCCGCCGGGTCCGCGCGGCGCTGGACAAAGTGGGGCTGCTGGCCAGGGAAAAGCTGAACCCGGTAACCCTGTCCGGCGGGGAGCAGCAACGCGTGGGCATCGCCCGCGCGGTCGTCAACCGTCCCCAGATCCTGCTCGCCGATGAGCCGACCGGTAACCTCGACCCGGAACTGGCGGCGGAGATCATGGTGCTGTTTGAGCAGTTCAACCAGGTGGGTGTGTGTATGCTGATTGCCAGCCATGACCTGTCACTGATCACGCGACTGAAGCACCGCATGCTGACGCTGGAGCAAGGCCGGCTGATCAAGGATGAACACCAGCCCAGCCGCACGGGAACGTCGCCATGAGCGCCAAACCAAAAACCCGAGGCAACAGCAAAACCTCACTGTCCGCGCGCCAACACCTGCTCGCCTGGCTGGCACTGCATCGCGAGTGTGCGCAGGACGCGTTGCGTCGTCTGTGGCAGCAACCCGCCAGCTCGGCGATGACGCTGGCAGTGATTGCCATCGCCCTGCTGCTGCCCGCTCTGTTGTATGTCACCGGCAAAAACCTGAGCCAGTTTGACGACAGCCTGGCGCAGGCAAACCTGGTAACGGCCTATCTGCAGTCAGACACTGATGACACCACGGTGGCAGGGCTCCGCCAGCGGCTGTCCGCGCATGAGCAGGTCAGCAACACCCGTTTTATCTCCTCCGACCAGGCCGCGGCGGACTTTGCTGAGTGGTCTGGCCTGGGTGATGTGGTCGACGCCCTGGCGGAAAACCCATTGCCCGCCAGCCTGGTAATCCAGCTTGCCGATACCCGTTATGAGACCGCCCGGCAGATTGAGGCCCTGCTCAGTGACGAACCCGCCGTCGCGTTTGTACAGATGGATCAGCTGTGGCTGCAGCGGCTGGACAGTTTCCTGAGCCTGACCCGGCGCGCCGTCCTGGCGCTGATCGCCGTGCTATCGCTGGCGGTGCTGTTTATCACCGGCAACAGCATCCGCACCAGTATCGCCAGCCGCGAGGCGGAGATCCGGGTGATGAACCTGATTGGCGCGACCCGCGCGTTCATTGCGCGCCCGTTCCTGTATACCGGCCTCTGGTACGGCCTGCTGGGCGGCGCGCTGGCCTGGCTGATGCTGGCCGTGCTGATGCTGATGCTGAGCGGCCCTGCCGAAGCGCTGCTGGCGTACTACGGCAACCAGTATCAATTGCAGGGCCTGGGCGCTGCAGCCAGCGTGGTGCTGCTCGGTGGCAGCGCCGCGCTGGGCTGGCTGGGCGCGCGCCTGTCGGTATCGCGTCATTTCACCAGATTTTGACCCGCACAGCCGGTTCGCGGTACATCTCGTCACCGGCATCGACATCAAACGCGTCGTAGAATTCCGGCATGTTCGACAGGGCGCCGCGCACCCGGTACTGACCCGGGGCATGGGGGCCGGTAATCAGCTGCTGACGCAGGGCTTCGTCGCGGAAGGCAATCCGCCAGATCTGGCCCCAGCCCATGAAAAAGCGCTGGGCACCGGTAAAGCCCTCGATCACGGGTGATGGCTGGCCTTGCAGACTGCGCTGCCAGGCCTGGTAGGACACCGTCAGCCCTCCCAGGTCAGCGATGTTCTCACCCAGCGCCAGCGCACCCTGAATGTTCATTCCCTCAATCGGCTCGTAGGCGTCAAACTGGGCCACCATCAGATCCGCGCGTTCACGGAACTGCTGTTCATCCAGGTCTGCCCACCAGTCGCGCAAATTACCCTCACCGTCCGAGCGCCGCCCCTGATCGTCAAAGGCATGCGTGATCTCGTGCCCGATAACCGCGCCGATGGCGCCGTAGTTGATAGCATCATCCGCGTTAACATCGAAAAAAGGTGGCTGCAGAATGCCCGCGGGAAACACGATTTCATTCAGGGTCGAGCTGTAGTAGGCGTTGACTGTCTGCGGCGTCATGAACCATTCCTCGCGATCCACGGGCTGGCCCAGACGCGCCATCATGCGCTGGTATTCGCAGCGGTTGGCGCGCGCCATATTGCCCAGCAGGTCGTCGGCGCTGATTTGCAGGCAGTCATAGTCGCGCCACTGGTCCGGGTAGGCGATTTTGGTGTTCAACCGCGCCAGTTTGGCCTGGGCTTCGACCTTGGTTGCCGGTGTCATCCACACCAGATCGTTGATCGCTACCTCAAAGGCTGCCAGCAGGTTTCTGACCAGCGCGTCCATACGCTCGCGCGCTTCCGCCTGAAAATGTCGCTCGACATACAGTTGCCCGACGGCAAAGCCAAGCACCGAATCCACGGCATTGACGGCCCGCTTCTCGCGGCTGCGCATCTCCGGCTGGCCGCTCAGTGTCCGGCCGAAGAAATCGAAGTGCGCCTCAACAAAGGCAGACGACAGATACGGTGCCGACATTCGCAGCAGGTGGTAGCGCTGGTAGTTCCGCCAGTCGGCTACCTCAATGTCACGATAGAAGCTGGCGAGATACTGCAGATACGGGGGCTGGCGCACCACCAGCGCGTCAATACCGGACAGACCGGCATCGTCCAGATAGCGGGCCCAGTCCAGATCCGGCGCCAGTGTGGCCAGTTCATCCGGCGTCATGCGGTTGTACGTGGCGGTGCGATCGCGGTTCTGCACCCGTGTCCAATGACCCAGGGCGATGCGGTGCTCCACGTCATAGACACGATGGGCGGCTGCCAACGCCTCATCACCGCTCAGCAGCCCTGCCAGTTCAAACATCTGGCTGATATGTGCTACATACTGTTCGCGGATGGTTTCATAACGCTCACTGTCGCTGACGTAATAGTCGCGATCAGGCAGACCCAGTCCGGATTGACTCATGGCGGTAATGTACTGATCAGACTGCCCCTGATCCTGACTGATGCTGTACCCGAACGGTGCCATACGGCGGTGTTCGGCGGCGCCTGCCCAATATTCCAGCAACTGTTCATGGCTGCCCAGCGCATCGATCAGCGCCAGGTCATCAGCCAGCGGCGCAGCGCCCAGCGCCTCAATGGCATCCGCAGCCATGAACGCGGTGAACATGTCCCCGATTTTCTGGGTCAGTGTGCCCGGCTCCCTACCATCCCCACCATCCGCGGCAGCCTCGCGCAGAATCGCCAGCACATCCGCTTCGGCGGCCTCGCGCAGCTCGTCGAAACTGCCCCAGCGCGAACGGTCCGCCGGAATGGGGTTCTGCTCCACCCAGCCACCATTGACGTAGCGGAAAAAGTCATCCTGAGGCCGGACGCTGCGATCCATGTTGTCAGCATCGACGCCCGGACCCAGCTCGGGGGCCTCGCTGACCGGCGCTTGAGCGGTTTGCTGAGCAGGCGTATCCTGAGGGGGTGAACAGTGGCTCAGCAGCACAGCCAGCGCTGCGGGCGCCAGCACGCTGGCAGGGCCACGAGTGACACGGGTGTTGAATGAAGAAAATGCAAAAAAACCTGGTTTTCGGGCAACTTTGCCCTTGAAATCGGTGAAGCTGGACATCAGATAATCACTCACGCAAGAAAAAGTGGTAGAATAGGGTCGTCTAGGTGCCCGATGATATAAGCAGGGTGCCTGCATTTAAAGACTTGGAACGATTGCAGCGTCAATCTATTGCACGTCCGGACATACTCTCCGGAAGTATCAGGAAACAGTGAGAGCATAGGAAATATGACAACAGCCAAGAGTTTGCAACTAGTCGGCCCGGCCGTACCGGGTCGCGACCTATCTGCCTATGTGACGTCAGTCAACAGCATTCCTGTATTAACAGCCGAGCAGGAGCTGGAGCTGGCAAATCAGTACTATTACGAAGAAAACCTTGAGGCTGCCCGCCAGCTGGTGCTCGCGCACCTGCGCTTTGTTGTGCACATGGCCCGCAGCTATTCCGGTTACGGCCTGTCACAGGCAGACCTGATTCAGGAAGGCAATGTCGGCCTGATGAAGGCAGTCAAACGCTTCAACCCGGAAATGGGCGTCCGCCTGGTGTCCTTTGCCGTGCACTGGATCAAGGCAGAAATGCATGAATTCATTCTGCGTAACTGGCGCATCGTGAAAATTGCCACCACCAAGGCCCAGCGCAAACTGTTCTTCAACCTGCGCAGCGCCAAGAAGCGTCTGGGCTGGTTGAGCAACGATGAAGCACAGGCGGTCGCCGCGGACCTGGGTGTGGATGCCAGCGTGGTGCGCCAGATGGAAGGCCGCATGAGCTCCTATGACACGGCGTTTGATGCGGCATCTGAAGCAGACGATGACGAGGCCTACAAGGCGCCGGCGTATTACCTGCAGGACGACAGCTCTGACATGGCACTCGACATTGAAGAAAGCGAGTGGGAAGAAGAGCAGAACAGCAACCTGTATCTGGCCATGAACGAGCTGGATGAGCGCAGCCGCGACATCATCACCAGTCGCTGGCTGTCCGACCAGAAGGCGACCCTGCATGACCTGGCGGCCAAATACAGTGTATCGGCCGAACGTATTCGTCAGCTGGAAAAAAACGCCATGAATAAAGTACGCGGCGCGATGGTAGCTTAACTCAACACCCTGTCGGGATTTGGTCGTTCCTAAGCCGCTGCTCATGACAGCGGCTTTTTTGTTTTAATGCAACGCCTGTTTTCAGGCTCTGCCGGAGGCTATGATGCCCAACCTGTTTATTGCCCTCGCTGCCATTAATGGATTCATCGCCGTGGGCCTGGGTGCCTTCGCGGCGCACGGCCTGAAGAACCGTTTGCCGGAAGACCTGCTCGCCATCTTTCAGACCGGTGTGCAGTATCACATGTATCACGCACTGGCCCTGTTCGGCGTCGGCCTGCTGGCCATGCAAATGAGTGACTCTAATCTGTTGCGCGCCAGTGGCTGGGCATTTGTTGTCGGTATCGTGATTTTTTCCGGCAGCCTGTATGTCCTGAGCCTGAGCGGCATCCGCTGGCTGGGTGCCATCACACCGATCGGCGGTGTCGCTTTCCTGACCGGCTGGGCGCTGCTGGCCATCGCCATGCTGGCCCGGCGCACACTGTAAGCGCCGGCTGCAAGCAAGGAGCCACACATGAAAATACAGGTTAACGGCGATCCCATGCAGCTGGCTGAAAACGCCAGTGTTCAGGACCTGCTGGCACAACTGGACATGACCACAGGCCGCGTGGCGGTGGAAGTGAACGCGGACATTGTGCCGCGCAGCCTGCACCCGCAACACCTGCTCAAAGATGGCGACCGCGTGGAAATCGTGCACGCCATCGGCGGCGGTTGACCCCGGCCGGCACCTGCCCTTACTGACCCATGCCCGAGATGACACTTATGCACAACACCAAACGAAACCAGGACAAACCCCTGATGCTGGCCGGCAAACGCTACCAGTCGCGACTGATTATCGGCAGCGGCAAGTATGCCGATTTCCAGCAGAATCTGGCGGCCCTGGAGGCCAGCGGCGCGGAAATGATCACGGTTGCCATCCGCCGGGTCAATCTGGGCCAGCACAAAGGCGAACCCAGCCTGCTGGAGGTGATCTCACCCGAGAAATATACCTTCCTGCCCAACACCGCCGGCTGCTACAACGCCGCCGATGCCGTGCGCACCTGCCGCATGGCGCGTGAACTGCTGGATGGTCACAAGCTGGTTAAACTGGAAGTACTGGGCGACCAGAAAACCCTGTACCCGAATGTGACCGAAACCCTGGTTGCCGCCGAGCAACTGGTTGCCGATGGTTTTGATGTCATGGTGTACACCAGCGATGATCCCTTGATCGCCAAGCGCCTGGAAGAGATTGGCTGCATCGCGGTGATGCCGCTGGGCGCCCCCATCGGTTCCGGACTGGGAATACGCAACCCGTACAATATCCGTATGATCCTGGAAAATGCCAACGTTCCCATTATTGTTGATGCCGGCGTCGGCACCGCTTCGGATGCCACCATTGCCATGGAACTGGGTTGTGACGGCGTGCTGATGAACACGGCAATCGCAGAAGCGGGCGACCCGATCCTGATGGCCTCGGCCATGCACAAGGCAGTCGTCAGCGGCCGTGAAGCGTGGCTGGCCGGCCGCATGCCACGCAAACTGTACGCCAGCGCATCCTCGCCGATCGACGGCACCTTTTTCTGAAAGCGGATTTCCCATGAGCACCTCCGAGCAGGATACCGGTCACAACAAAACCGGTACTGAACACCACCGGCCACTGCGCAGTTTTGTCATTCGCGCCGGACGCCAGACCGCCTCACAAAAAGAGGCACTGGAAAAATACTGGTCACGTTATGTGATCGACGACACCACCCACATGCTGGATACCGACACGGTGTTCGGCCGGCACGCACCGCTGGTGCTGGAAATCGGGTTCGGCATGGGCGATTCGCTGGCCGAGATGGCCGCTGCCAGCCCGGACAAGGATTTTATCGGCATTGAAGTGCATCGCCCCGGGGTGGGCAAATTGCTGGGGCACATTGAGCGCCTGGGTCTCACCAATCTGCGTATCTATTGCCATGATGCCGTGGAGATACTGGCGCGCTGTATCGCCGATCATTCACTGAGCACCGTACAGATTTTTTTTCCCGATCCCTGGCACAAGAAAAAGCACAACAAACGCCGACTGGTGCAGCCTGCCTTTATTGCCGACCTGAGCAACAAACTTGTGCCAGGTGGCACTATCCATCTGGCGACCGACTGGCAGCCTTATGCCGAACACATGATGGATGTGATGAGCTCCGCCACGGCATTGACCAATACCGCCGGCGGAGGTGCCTATGCGCACAATACCGGCCGTCCGGAAACCAAGTTCGAGCGCCGCGGCCACCGGCTGGGCCATGGCGTGTGGGACCTGGTATTCGAGTACCAATCGCCCGGACTGTCATGAAGATGTAATACACCTTTGCTAGGGTCACCGGTTTAATCTGCGTTAACGGGAAACCCCGCCATGATTCGTCCTGCTCCCCGCCTGTTCATGTCCTGCTGCCTGGCCACATTGATCGCCGCCTGCGACACGCCCCCGTCATCGGCGCCGCAAACCGAAGCCACCCTGGGCACGCTCACGGATCGGCAGAGCGCATTTCGTTTGCGCCAGGATTTTGCCGCAGCCCTGAATGCGGATACCGGCTGGGCGGCAGGACTTAATGAGGCGACCACCGTACTGACCGACGAACCGTTCCGGTTACGAATTGAAGTGGACGCGGCGGGCCCTGCTCAGCTTGACAGCCAGCCCCGACGTTATCAGCTCGAATACCAGCGCAACGGCGGCGCCTGGCAACCCGTGCCGGCAGAGAACTTTCCGCAACCGGCGAAGGTGCTGACCCTGGACCTGACTGCCGACCCGGCTGCGGCCTGGCAATTTGCGGGCGGCAGTGCCGCGTCTGCCACGCTCAATCGCGGCGAAGACGGCCCCTTTATGCGACTGACCGCCGGTGAGCAGGCGATCACTGCCATTGGCAATTACGAAACGCTGTGGGAGGCGGTGGAGTTTGCGGTTGATGTCCGCTTGCCCTCTGGCGGGAGCAGCGGCGCCGGTCTGGTGTTTGGTGTCATTGATGCGCAGAACTTCAGCCGGGTGACACTTGACGCCGAGGGCACTGTGCTTGTTGAGCGTCTCGTCAACGGGGAAGCCACCCGCATCGCCAATGCGAGCACCTCCATCGTCACCGATCGCTGGACCGAATTGAAAGTGGTCATCGACGGTCGCCAGGTCACCGTTGAGTATGACGATGACACACTGGTCATGACCGCTGAGTTTGATGACGCCGTCCCACCATCGGTCATGGGCCTGACGGTGCCGGCCGGTGCCACGGCGGATTTCGCCAACGCGGTCATTGAGGGCCTGCCGCGCTCACCGCTTGTCAGCATCATGGCCAGCGACAGCTTCGACCATGGCGCGCCAACGACCGACCTGCTGGCTGGCGCCGATACCGACTTCAGCGGCGGCGCCGGGGTCAGCTTCACGCGCACGACACGCCCCTGGGCGCAGACCCGCGGACACAGCGAATGGGAATGGCCCCTGGTGATCCGGCGCTTTGCTGACGGCGCCCGCACCAATGAAAATGGCGATACGTATGCCTTCCGCATGATCACCGAACAGGGTGAGGCATTGGCCTACGACACGCTGCCGAGGGTGACCGTCTCCGTGCCGTCTCGCCACCTGGGTGGGGTGTTTGTCGAAACCCCGGCACGGGTCGGCCCGTTTGAGGCCAGCAACGGCGATCTGTATTTTCTGATGGAACCGGCAGAGACCGACAATATGCTGATGAGCGTCAAGTCGGTTGATGGCGGCCTGAGCTGGCAGGAGGTTGACGGTAGCAACCGGCCGGCCACCGGTGATCTGGAAGGATTTGCCGCGGTCATGGCAGCGGGCAGCATTTACATGCTGCATCAAACCTCCGATGACGTTTTCATGCACGCCTTTCGTACCAGCGATCATGAAGGCCAGCCCGACACCTGGGCGATACAGGATGAATGGCTGGCAGCGCCGCAGGAGCCGCCGACACAGGTAGCGGATATTGCCGCACGCAGCGACGGCAGCCTGGTGGGTGTCTACGGCAGTGCAGACAGGATTCATGTGCAGATTCGTTCGTCGGAGGGTGTCTGGGGCGACGCCATCACCGTTGATGCGAACCAGCCACAACGCCTGTCTGGCCCCGTGCTGGTGACCGGTCACGATGATGTCGTGCACCTGGCGTATACCGGCGATGACGGCAGCGCCTGGTATCGACGCATCCTGCCGGATGGCAGCCTGACGCCGCGGCAGCAGGTCAGTGATCAGCTGGGCCGCGAATCCGCGGACGTGGCGTCCATCCTGCCACTGGTATTTTTACCGCAGACCAACACCGTCAGCATCATCTACCGGGTAGCGGCCGGGACCTTGCAAGAGCGGCGTGTCGGGGCTGACGGCGCATTGCGTGAGCCCGTCAACGTGACTGACCGGGCGGTTGTGCAGAATGCAGTCGACTCGGATCAGACTGGCGCAGATGCCATTGGTGATGGCAATCGTGTGCAGCTGCTGTTCATCGCCGATGACAGCCGTCATATCTATCACACCTACGCCGATGAGGCCGGCAACTGGCAACCGGCCACGCTGCAGGTGGATGGCATCAACGGCCAGTGGGTGCGCGGCATGCGGATCAAGGCAGCCGGAACCGGACCGGTTTATGGCTACGTCTATGACGCCGGCGCCGACGGTGGCTCGGGCAAGAACCGCTATGGGGAGATTCCACTGATAAATCAATAGACGAACGGTTGCCTGCTTTTCTGGCAATGGCAATGCAGCTACGTTATTCTTCGGCGTTGAGTATTCAGCCTGACAGGTAACATCACCGGGCCATCATCGTCGGTGAATCCAGGCTGCGTCGCCTTATCCAGGAGTCTAACTACAGATGCATACACTGGTTCCAAGTCCTGCCCGCCGCCTTGTCAAGGCAGGCATTCTGGCACTGTCCGCGTCGGTACTGGCCGCTTGCGGTGTCGAGGAACTGCCGGAGAACCCGCTGGCCGGTCAGCTCGACATGCCCCGCACCGTGGCCTGGTCGGCGTATCCCACCGGCACCGGCGGATACAGCCAGGCAGTCGCCATCGGCAACATTCTGCAACGGCAATACGGCGTCAACCTGCGCGTCGTGCCCGGCCGCAATGATGTCTCCCGGCTCGCCACCCTGAATGCTGGCCGGGTGCACATGTCAGCCGGCGGTTCCGAGGCAGTCTATGCCCAGGAAGGCATTCTCAATTTTGCTTCCCGTATCTGGGGCCCGCAGCCCATCCGCGCGGTACTGTCCAATTTTTCCACCAGCTGCTCGTTCAGCCTGGCCACAGCGGCCGATGCCGAGATCCGTGAGGTCGCGGACATCCGGGGCAAACGCGTCACCTGGGTACAGGGCGCGCCGTCACTGAACAACGCCCTGACCGCCCTGCTGTCCTATGCCAACCTGACCTGGGATGATGTGGAGATGGTCGAGGTCGGCGGCTACAACGCGTCCATCGACGCCGTCATCAACAATCGCGCCGATGTGGCGGGTGGTGCCTGTAACTCGCCCCCCTTCCTGCGCCTGGAAACCTCGCCGCGCGGGCTGTTCTGGGTCGAGTTTCCGCCAGATGACGCGGCGGCCGTCCAGCGGGTACGCGGACGCCTGCCCTGGTACGTGCCGCATGTGGCCACCGAAGGCCCGGCCATCGATGACAACGAGGGCATCAACGTCTTTACCTCGGCCTACCCGCTGCTGGTGGCCATGGACGATGCGGACACCGACATGGTCTACGGCATGACCAAAGTCATCGCCCTGCATTATGACGAATACCGGAATTCAGCCCCCGGTGCCAACGGCTGGCGCATCAACGGCCAGCAACTGGAGAATGCCTTTATTCCCTACCATGAGGGCGCCATCGCCTATTTCCGGGAAATCGGCATCTGGACACCTGAAGCTGAAGCCAAGCAGCAGGACAACCTGAACCGGCAGCGTGTGCTGATGGACGCCTGGCAGGAATACAACGTGTCCGCGCCAGAAGATCGCAGTGCGTTCGAAGCCGGCTGGCTGAGCTTCCGGGAGCAGCGACTGGCCGAACTGGGCCTGGTGACGCTCGCCGAAACCCAGTAACGCCTGATCATCAATCAAAATTCCATAACAAGATGACTGCCCATGAGTAACACTATCATTCCTCCGATCAAGCCACCCAAAGACGACGATTCCGAGCTGCCCGCCATCGGGCGCTACCGCGAACTCACCAAGAACTGGCGGGTGGTGATGGCCACATTGACGGCACTGGCGTCGATGCTGGCCATCAACCAGATTTTTGCGCTGGGCTTTTTTGTTGATTTCACCATGCTGGACGGGCGTTACCTGTACCTGATTACCGGGCTGATGCTGATCATGGTGTTTATCACCTTTCCGTCGCACAGGAACAACCTGAACTTTGTGCCGTGGTACGACAAGATCATCATGACCGCGATTGCCGTCATCTTCTCGTATTTTGCCTGGAACGCCGAGCGCATCATCCTGGATGCCTGGGAGTATGCGGCGCCAGTTGAAGGTGTGGTGCTGGCCCTGATCACCTGGGCCATCATCCTGGAGGCCGGACGCCGCGCCGGCGGCTGGCCGATATTTTGTATCGTGCTGGTGCTATCGCTATACCCGACCTACGCAGATCGCATGCCTGACGTGATTGCCGGCATCGGCATGCCCATCCACGATGTGGCGATTTTCCATGTGCTGGGTGAAGAAAGCCTGTTCGGCGTGGCACTCAATTCCTTTGCCATGCTGGTGTTCGGTTTCATACTGTTCGGCGTGGCACTGCAGTACACCGGCGGTGGCCCGTTTTTCATCAATTTTGCCTTTGCCCTGCTGGGTCACAAACGCGGCGGCGCGGCCAAAGTGGCGATTTTCTCCAGTGGCCTGATGGGCTCCATGAGCGGCGGCCCCATCACCAATGTGCTGACCACCGGCCCGCTGTCCATACCGGCCATGCGCCGTACCGGTTTTTCGCGGGGTTACGCGGCGGGTGTTGAGGCCTGTGCGTCAACTGGCGGCGTGCTGATGCCGCCCATCATGGGCGCCACCGCGTTTGTCATGGCCAGTTTTCTGGGGGTGAGTTACGTTACCGTGGCGATCGCGGCCATCGTGCCGTCCCTGCTGTATTTCTATGGCCTGTTCATGCAGATTGATGCCTATGCCGCGCGCAACAAGCTGCAGGGCCTGCCCAGGGACGAACTGCCCAGCCTGGGCAAGGTGTTCAAGGAAGGCTGGTATTTTATCGCGGTGTTTGTCGTGCTGACGGTCATGCTGGTTTACATGCAGCGGGAGGCCACTGCACCGTTCATTGCCACCGCCGCGTTGCTGATCATTAACCAGTTCACCATGCACAAGATGAACCTGGACAAGTTCCTGCTGATGATTGCCGCGATGGGGCGGCTGATGGCCGAGCTGGCCGGCATCCTGGCGGCCATTGGCCTGATTGTCGGCTCGCTGGCGGTGACCGGCATGGCCGGCACCCTGGCCAATGATCTGGTTTATCTTGCCGGCGATAATGTACTGGTGTTGCTGATCATGGGCGCGCTCACCAGCTTTGTGCTGGGCATCGGCATGACAGTAACCGCCGCTTACATTTTCCTGGCGATCGTGCTGGCGCCGGCGCTGATCAATGCCGGCCTGGACCCTCTGGCGTCACACATGTTCATCATGTACTGGGGCATGCTCAGTTTCATCACGCCACCGGTGGCGCTGGCGGCGTTCGCGGCGGCCAGTGTAGCGCAGGTATCGGCCATGCGCGCCGGCTGGGAGGCCATGCGCCTGGGGGCCATCATTTATTTCATCCCGTTCTTTTTTGTCCTGAACCCTGCGCTGCTGCTGCAGGGTGAATTTGCCGGCATCGCCCAGAATGTCGGCACCGCGCTGGTTGGCGTGGCGTTCATTTCTGCCGGTTTGCAAGGCTACCTGCTGGGCTTCGGCCGCATCGGAGAAGACAAACTGGGGCTGGTGTCACGGGGCTGCGTGTCCATCGCCGGGCTGGCGCTGGTGACCCCTGCCGGGGGCCTGTACGGGTTCAGCCAGACGGTGCTGATCGCCGTCTGCGCGGTCTTCCTGATCGCGGGCCTGGGCATTACCCTGTTGCAACGCAAGCGCCTGCTGCCGGTGATCTGAGCGGCCACCGGCCGTGGTTCCGGATCAGAACCACAGCCGGTGTTCGTGGCGCTTGAGCCAGCCGACATAGCGTTTGTAGTCGGGACACACACGGGCGACTGCCTGCCAGTAGGCGGGCGAGTGGTTCATGTGCAGCAGGTGACAGACTTCGTGGCAGATCATGTAGTCGATGACGCCATCTGGCGCCAGCATGATCAGCCAATTGTACTGAATGCGTCCCTGCGCGGTGCAATGTCCCCATTTGCTTTTGGTCTTGCGGAACACCACATCCGTGAGCCTGGCCCCGACGCCCAGGTGCTCTGCCAGCGCGCGGGTGCGTGCCGGCAGCCAGGCTTTGGCCTGCGCCTGCAGCCAGCCCTTCAGGATGACCGTCACTTTTTCCGGGGTCAGATCCGGACCACGGATGATCAGTTCGCTGGCGCCGACCATCACACCACTTTGTGACGCCGGTTGCCAGCGCACGGTCAGGCTGCGTGCCTTGTACAGAATCTCGCTGCCATCGGCCAGTGACAGGTGCTCGGCGGCGCGCTGGACTTTCTCCTGGTGTTTGCGGCACACCCAGGCCTGGTGCCGGGACAGAAATTGCAGGATCTCCCGCCGGGCAATCCGCAACGGTGCCCGCACCTCAATACGATCATGTCGCACGTGCACAGCGAGGCTTTTACGGCGACTGCGCACCAGATGACAGGGCAACGGCATCCCGGCCACGGTCAGTGTCTCCTGGTCGGCCTGGGGCTGCTGCTTGGATATCAGGTTAAACACGGGTCTGGGTCCAGGCTCCAACGTCAATGAGCGGCGGCTCACCGGTCATGGCAGGTGGGCACGGCCGGTGGCGGGCGGTTGGACTGTAACACGAAATCCCGCATAATAGCGCCCTGCAAGCCCGCCAACGGGCCACCCATCTTACGCAAGGGCAGACCTCATGAGCAGCCTCTTTACCCGAATCCGTCAGGGCGAATTACCCGGCCATCTGCTGTGGGACGATGGTCGCTGTTTTGCGATTCTGACCATCAAACCCATCCGGGAAGGCCATCTGCTGGTGATCCCCCACCAGGAAGTCGATCACTGGGATGATCTGGATACCGAACTCAACGCCCATGTATTCGGCGTGGCCAGCCTGTTGTCACGGACACTCCGGGCGCTGTTCCCTTGTGAGAAAGTGGGCCTGATGATCGCCGGACTGGAGGTTCGCCATGCCCACCTGCACCTCATTCCCATCACCGCCATCAGTGATCTGAACTTTTCACTGGCGCAGGAACGCGATAATGACGCCCAGCTCGCCACGGCCAGCCGGATTCGCGGGGCACTGCGCGATGCCGGCCATTCATCAGTGCCCGAGTCATGACGGCGCCCGTTAAACAGCACGACGATATTTTTGCCAGCCCGCAGGCGAAGTCGGACTTTGTTTTCGATGAAAAAGTCGCGGCGGTGTTCACTGACATGATCAACCGCTCCGTTCCCGGCTATGCCACCATCCTGTCGATGATCGGGGTATTGTCTGCGCGTTACGGGAAGCCAGGTTCCAATATCTATGACCTGGGCTGTTCGCTGGGCGGTGCCAGCCTGGCCATGGCACATCAGATTCCGCACCGTGACTACCAGTTGGTTGCCATCGACAACTCGGCGGCCATGGTCACCCGTCTGCAAAAAACACTGGCTGAGCCTGAGTCGGCGGGATTACCTGTCACCGTGGTGTGTGAGGATGTGTGCGAATCACAGATTAGTAACGCCTCGGTCGTGGTGCTCAATTTCACGCTGCAGTTCATTACCCCCGCGAAACGCGCGGCACTGATTCAGAAGATCAGCGACGGTCTGCGCCCCGGCGGCATACTGATTCTGTCAGAGAAAATCCGCTTCCCGGCGCCCGCCCTGAACGAGCTGTTTATCGACCTCTACCATGAGTTCAAACTGGCGCGTGGTTATTCGAAGCTGGAAGTCAGCCAGAAACGCGCGGCGCTGGAGAATGTGCTGATCCCCGAGACCATCAATGATCACAAGCAGCGTTTGCAGGATGCCGGTTTTCAATCCTGTGATGTCTGGTTCCAGTGCTTCAATTTTGCGTCCATGGTCGCGGTGCGCTGATGTTGCAGGGTCGGGACACCGAGGCTGACCGCCGACTGCTGGCATGGTTGCGCGACACGCCGCTGGCATCACTCTGTCATTACGCCAGCGAAACCTATCTGTATTCGCGTGGTCACGGGCTGACCGAGCGCTGGCTGACACTGTTTGATGAATTGCCCATCATCGCGCCAGGCAGTATCGACCTGGCCACGCAGGTGCGCATCGGCCAGGCCGAAGACTGCACAGAGGAGCAGCACGCAGTGCTGGAAACTGCAGCGCGAACCTTCTTGCCCTGGCGGAAGGGGCCCTGGTCTTTCTTTGGCGTGGACATCGATACCGAATGGCGATCGGACATGAAGTGGGACCGGTTGCTGCCGCATATTCAGCCGCTGGCCGGACGGCGCGTACTGGATGTGGGTTGTGGTAATGGGTATCACTGTTACCGCATGCTGGGTGCAGGCGCCGAGCTGGTGGTGGGCGTAGACCCCCACCCGGCCTACTTTTTCCAGTATCGCCTGATGCAGCACTATCTGCGCCACCTGGCGGTTTTCGTACTGCCCATCACCCTGGACCAGTTTCCCGACAGGTCAGGCCTGTTTGATACCGTGTTCTCCATGGGCGTGCTGTATCACCGACGCTCGCCGATAGACCATCTGATGCAGCTGCAAAGCTGCCTGCGTGAAGGCGGCGAACTGGTGCTCGAATCACTGGTTGTTGACGGACCGGACGGTTATGCGCTGATGCCCGAAGACCGTTATTGCCAGATGAAGAACGTATGGTTTTTACCGTCGGTCGCCACCACCGAGAGCTGGCTGCGACGCTGTGGCTACCGGGATGTACGCACGGTGGATGTCAATGCGACCGATAGCCGGGAGCAGCGCAGCACGGCCTGGATGCCGTTTCAGTCACTGCGCGAGGGGCTTGATCCGCATAACCCGGCACTTAGTGTGGAAGGTCTGCCGGCGCCAAAACGCGCCATTACGCTGGCCACAGCACCGGCAAAACGCAACTGACGGTTTCTCAAGTTTGTATTGACCTGCGCCGTAAAGTTGGTTCACTATAGATCGTGATGTGGGGTCAACTCTAATTAAATAAACAAGAACAAGAGATTAACATCACGTTAATAACAAAAAAAACAAGGAACTGCGCCCATGGCTCGTCCACTTCGAATCGAGTATCCCGATGCTTACTATCACGTCTCAAATTTTGCAGTCGAAGGGCAAAAAGCGTTTCCCTCCGCGCGCTATTACGAGGCGTTCCTCCAGGCTCTTGATGAGACCTGTCTGCGCCTGAATGTTCAGGTTCATGCGTACTCCCTGCTTAAAGACCAGTATCACCTGCTACTGAAAACACCCGAAGGCAACCTCAGTCGTTTTATGCGTCAGATTGACGGCCTGTATACGCAGTATTATCAGCGCCTGAAAAAGAGTGAAGGCTCGTTGTTCCGGGGTCGCTACAAGGCCGTGCTGGTGCAACCCGACCCGTATCTGCTGCCGCTGACCCGCTATATTCATCTGGGTGTGCGCAAACAGGACCTGGACAAAAACCCCTGGTCCAGTTATCTCGCCTATATCAACAAGGTCAAGCCACCAGGCTGGCTTGTGCGGGAAGAGGCACTAGCGCAGCTGGGCGGTCCCGCCAACCGGCGTTTTCAGCGTTATGCCGAATATGTGAAAGCCGGTGTTGATGATGAGCTGGCGCACTTTTATGGCAAGAAGAACCTGTCGTCGGTCATGGGTGACGAAAAATTCCGTAAATTTGCCAGTGGCAAGCGTAGCGCCAGCAAACCCCGTGGCGTATCACGCGGCGCCAATGCCAAATGGCGGCCCGCGTGTAAAGAGATCGTCAGTGCAGTGGCCGCGCAGTTCAAGGTGTCCGAGGACAGTATCTACCAGGCCGCCCGCGGTCCGGGCTCAAAGAATGTGCCTCGCTGGGTCGCCATGTACCTGTGTCAGGAACTGTCAGCATCCACCCTGCAGACCATCGCCCGGCTGTTCAAGCTGAAGCGCTACGGCACCGTGTCGACCACGGTCGGCAAGCTGAAGAAGGAGTTTGAGACCGATCCCAAACTGCTGGCAACCACGCAGAAGCTGATCAAGTCGCTCAGCAAGCAGAAATAGGCTGACGACGTAGCGCCTGGCGCGTAAAACCGACAGGTCAGGCACACAAAAACCCGGTTTTCTGCACAGCAGACCGGGTTTTTTATGGCACCGAAACGAAGCGTCAGAACGGACCGGCCGGCGGCAGCGCCAGCCAAAGATGTCTTACTTGATCTTGGCTTCTTTGTACATCACGTGCTTGCGCGCTTTAGGATCGAACTTCTTGATCTCGATCTTGTCAGGCGTTGTACGCTTGTTCTTGTCGGTTGTGTAGAAATGACCGGTGCCTGCGGAGGAAACCAGTTTAATTTTATCGCGCATCGCTGCTCACCATCTGTCTGGATACATTAATATTTTACGTCGCGGCTGCGCTGCATGACGCGCCGCGAATAGTTTTATACCTTGATGCCACTGGCGCGGACATTGGCCAGGACGGCGTCAATGCCGTTCTTGTCGATTGTGCGCATGCCTTTGGTGGACACTTTCAGTTTCACAAAACGGTTCTCGGACTCAACCCAGAATCGGTGTGTGTGGATATTCGGGGAAAAGCGACGTCGGGTGCGATTGTTCGCGTGAGAGACGTTGTTTCCTGTAATCGGCTTCTTGCCGGTTACCATACATACATTAGCCATGACCTTGCCTCGTTACGGTTTCGTAATCTGCTCTGGGGTGTTGCCGGAAAAAGTGCTGCCGGAAAAAAAGAGCTGCGTTTTATACCAAAATAACACCCCTAAAACAAGTAATTTTGCTTATAACAGCCCTCTTTCTGCAAAAGACACCACTTCCGCACGCCCGACCACGACATGATCCAGCACCCGCACGTCAATGGTGTTCAGCGCCAGTTTCAGGCGATTGGTAATGGCGATGTCGGCCTGACTGGGCTCGGCCAACCCCGACGGGTGGTTGTGGGCAAAAATCACCGCCGCCGCATTGTTGTGCAGACAGCGCCTGACCACCTCGCGCGGGTATACCGCAGCGCCGTCGATGGTGCCGCGAAACAGTTCTTCCATGGCCACCACTCTATGCTGATTATTGAGATAAAGACAGGCAAATACTTCCTGTTGGTAGTCACCCATGCGCGCCCGCAGATAGTCACGGGTGAGGTCGGAGTTGGTGAGCGCATCGGTTTCCGCCAGCCGCTCGCCCATGTAACGTCGCGCCAGCTCCAGTACCGCCTGAAACTGGACGTATTTGCCCGGCCCCAGGCCATCTCTGCGGCAGAATTCATCAAATGTCGCTGACAGGATGCGGGTCAGGCTGCCAAAGTCGCTGAGCAGCTCTCTGGCGACGTCCAGCGCGCTCTTGCCGACGATGCCGGTGCGCAGGAACACCGCCAGCAATTCAGCATCTGACAGGCTTGCAGGGCCTCCCTGCAACAGCTTTTCACGCGGCCGCTCCTTCGCCGGCCAATCCTTGATACCCATGCTGTTTCCTCCATGAAACCAGGCAGTGGTCTGGTGTATCCCTGCTCTTTTATAGCATCACAACCACGGTCTTGCCTTGCTGATCTGGCACCAGGTTGCATAGAATGCATGTCAGACCTGCCGGCCAGTCGCCTGCCGGCAACACAACGGGCGCGCGTCTTGCGCGTTAGGGACAGACACAGCATGAAAGACGATGGCAACGAATCAGCCACGCTGGCGACGCTGGCCAACAAGCGCATTCTGCTGGGCATGACCGGGGGTATCGCGGCCTATAAATGTGCCGAACTGACCCGTTTGTTGAGCAAGGCCGGTGCTGACGTGCGGGTGGTGATGACCCCCGCCGCGACCGAATTTATCACCCCACTGACCATGCAGGCGCTGTCCGGACACCGGGTGCACCTGGACCTGCTGGATGTTGACGCCGAAGCCGGCATGGGTCACATCGAGCTGGCGCGCTGGCCCGATCTGATCGTGGTGGCCCCGGCCAGTGCCGATTTTCTCGCCAGAATGGTCAGCGGCCAGGCCGGTGATCTGCTCACCACCTTGCTGCTGGCCAGCCAGGCACCGGTCATGCTCGCACCTGCGATGAATCAGGCCATGTGGCTGCATCAGGCGACCCAGGACAACCTGAGCAAATTGCGTGATCGCGGTTGTCATATAGCCGGTCCCGCGGAAGGCTCACAGGCCTGTGGCGATACCGGCCCGGGCCGCATGCTGGAGCCTGCGGAGATCGCCGCGGCCTGCGCCAGCCTGTTTGTTGCCGGCATGCTCAGCGGCCTGCGGCTGACCATTACCGCCGGCCCGACCCGCGAAGCCATCGACCCGGTGCGTTTTATCAGCAACCACAGCTCCGGCAAGATGGGTTATGCGCTGGCCGCCGAAGCGGTGCAGGCCGGCGCCCGGGTGACCCTGATCAGCGGGCCGGTCAACCTGCCAGTGCCCGATCGTGTGCACTGTATCAACGTGACGACGGCGCAGGAAATGCTCGATGCCTGCCTGTCCAGTGTGGATGACAGCGATGTATTTGTTGGCGTGGCCGCGGTAGCCGATTACCGCGTCTCCGACACCCGTGATCACAAGATCAAGAAAACCGCCGATACACTGCAGCTGACGCTAGTGCGTAACCCCGACATCATCGGTACCCTGGCGGCACGCAAACAGCGACCGCTGATGGTCGGGTTTGCCGCCGAAACCCAACATATCGAGCAGTACGGGCGCGACAAGCTGCTGCGCAAGAACCTCGACCTGTTGTTTGCCAACGATGCCACGGCCACCTTCAACAGCGATGATATCTGCGCCACAGCCCTGTGGGGCGACGCCGGCTCGCAAAAGCTGGGCCCGGCCAACAAGAACCTGGTCGCGCGACAAATGCTGACACTGATCGCCGCGCGCATCAGGGCGAGCCAGCCAGATGCCTGATTCGGCCGCGCCGGACGCCAGCCCCCGCCAGGGCCAGGCCCCACAGCCCCACTCTGTCATCTCTGCCACCATGTTCCGGGCCTACGACATTCGCGGTATCGCCGGCGAGGACCTGACAGACGACAGCATATACCTGATCGGCCTGGCTATCGGCAGCTATGCCATCGAATTTGCCAACCCGATGCTGTATTTCGGGGCCGACGCGCGCCTGTCCAGTCCGGCCCTGGCCGCCTCGCTCAAACGGGGTCTGCTCGACGCCGGCTGCGACATCATTGATCTGGGCATCGTGCCCACGCCGCTGGTGTATTTTGCCACCCACACCGGCGCCTGTTCCTCGGGCGTCATGCTGACCGCCAGCCATAACCCGGCGAACTACAATGGCATCAAGATCGTCCGCAGCCGGGCGTGCCTCACCGCAGAACAGATTCAGGGCATACGTGAACGCACACTGGCCATTGAAGCCGGGCAATACCAGGGTTTCACCGGTCGCCAGGGGTCCCTCACCACACACGATATGAACGGCGACTACATTGCCCGCGTGTGCGCTGATGTAAAACTCGATCGACGCCTGCGGGTGGTGGTGGACTGCGGTAATGCTGTGCCAGGTGTGCTGGCGCCAGCATTGTTCAGCGGGCTTGGCTGCGAGGTGATGCCCATGTTCTGCGACCTGGACGGCCATTTCCCCAACCATCATCCGGACCCCACGGTGGCCAGCAATCTTGACAGCCTGATCAGCGAGGTCAGGACCCGACAGGCTGACCTGGGCGTTGCCCTGGACGGCGACGGTGATCGCGTCATTCTGGTGACCGATAAAGGCCGCATCATCGACACTGATCGACTACTGATGCTGCTTGTTCAGCACATTTTGCCGCATTATGATCACCCAAACGTGGTGTTTGACGTGAAATGCAGCAATTTGCTGGCGGGCGAAATTGCCCGCCATGGTGGTTTGCCGGTCATGAGCCGCAGCGGCCACTCCTTCATGAAGCAGATGATGCACGAGACCGACGCCGTTGTCGGCGGTGAGTTCTCCGCCCATGTTTTTATCAAGGACCGCTGGTTTGGTTACGACGACGGCTTTTATGTCGCCGCCCGGTTCCTGGAGATCCTTGCCGCAGGCACCCTCACCGCCGACGCGATGCTGCAGTCACTGCCGCAAAGTGTAGTGACACCGGAACTGCGCATTGATGTCGACGAGAGCCGGAAATTCGAGTTGATGCGCCGTATTTCACAGCTGGCCAGTTTCCCGCAGGCGCGAATCAGTCTCCTGGACGGCGTGCGCGCCGATTTTGCCGACGGCTGGGGGCTGATCCGTGCCTCCAATACCACGCCGGCGCTGCTGCTGCGTTTTGAAGCCGGCAATCCGCAGTCTCTGCACGCGATAGAAGACCTGTTCAGGCGCCTGCTGAAACAGGTGGACCCGCAGCTGGATTTCTCAATACCACGTCAGTCGCTGTATACTTCGTAGCACAAGCCTAAACAACAACCCCGAATAATCAACAGGATGTCCCATGCCCCTGGATCTTGCCGCCGCCAAGAACATCGCCAATGTACTGACCGAATCCCTGCCCTACATTCAGCAATTCACCGGCTCCACCATTGTCGTGAAATACGGCGGCAATGCCATGACCGACGAAACATTGAAGAACAGTTTTGCCCGTGACATTGTCATGATGAAGCTGGTCGGCATGAACCCGGTGGTGGTGCATGGCGGCGGCCCGCAGATCGGCTCTCTGTTGGCAAAGCTGAACATTCAATCCGAGTTCATTGACGGTCAGCGCGTCACGGACAGCCAGACCATGGATGTCGTGGAGATGGTGCTGGGCGGTCTGGTGAATCAGGAGATCGTGGCGCTGCTCAACAAGAACGGCGGCAAGGCCATCGGTATCACCGGCAAGGATGGCAACCTGATTCGCGCCAAAAAACTGCTGCGCAAAAAAACCGGTGCGGAAGGTACCGAAGCCAAAATGCTGGATCTTGGTCTGGTGGGCAGTGTGGCCAAAATCAACACGGAAGTGTTACGCATGATCGAGCACAGCGATTTTATTCCCATCATCGCGCCCATCGGGGTTGACGAACACGGTGCCACGTACAACATCAATGCCGACACGGTGGCCGGTGAAATTGCCAAGGTACTGGGTGCCGAGAAGCTGATGCTGCTGACCAATATCTCCGGCGTCATGAACAAGGAAGGTAACGTGCTCACCGGCCTGACCACGTCGCAGGTGGACGAACTGATTGCTGATGGCACCATCTACGGGGGCATGCTGCCCAAAATCAACTGTGCGCTGGATGCCGTCAATCATGGCGTTACCAGTGCCCATATTATTGATGGCCGTGTTGAGCATGCGGTATTGCTGGAGATTTTCACGCATACTGGCGTCGGGACATTGATCAGCAATACCCGCAAAACAGGAGACATGGTCTGATGAACAGCACCCATGCAGTGTCCGCAAAAGCCGCGCGTGCTGACAAGAAGTTCTCGCGCAAGGAACACATCCTGCAGGCACTGGCACAGATGCTGGAAACAGGCCCCGGCGAGCGCATCACGACCGCCGCGCTGGCGCGCGAAGTGGGTGTATCAGAAGCCGCCCTGTATCGTCATTTCCCCAGCAAGGCACGGATGTTTGAGGGGCTGATCAAGTTTATCGAAGACACGCTGTTTATCCGCATCAACCGCATACTGCAGGACGAATTGAGCACGGTAGAACGCTGCGAGAAAATCCTGACCCTGCTGCTGACCTTTGCCGAGAAAAACCCGGGCATGACGCGGCTGATGACCGGCGATGCCCTGGCCGGGGAAACCGAACGTCTGCGGGTGCGTATCAGCCAGCTGTTTGATCGCCTGGAAGCGCAATTGAAGCAGATCCTGCGCGAGGCGCAGATCCGCGAAGGCCTGAAACCCAACGCGTCACCGGCAGTGTTGGCCAGTCTGCTGCTGGCCACCGCCGAGGGTCGGCTGATGCAGTTTGTGCGCAGTGAGTTCAAGCGACCGCCTACTGAGCATTGGGATGAACAGTGGGGCTATCTGTCGCAGAACCTGCTGCAACCGTTTACTGAAGCAGTCCCATTGTAAGGCGCCCTCCGATGGGGGGCGCGGCGCCAGTTACACGCCGTAGCGTTGCCGGTACTGGCGCACCGCCCGCAGGTGTTCACCAACACCGTCATAGTCCTGCAGTTTCAGGTAGTCGATGATCTGCGTCAGGTTGATCAGGCTGATGACCGGGATACGGTAATCACGCTCGATCTCCTGAATCGCCGACAATTCGCCCTGCCCGCGCTCCTGCCGATCCAGCGCTACCAGAATGCCCGCCGGCGTGGCACCGGTTTCCTGCATCAGCGCCATGACTTCGCGCACGGCCGTGCCCGCCGTGATCACGTCATCGACAATCAGCACTCGCCCCTGCAAAGGCGCGCCAACCGTGAGACCGCCCTCGCCGTGATCCTTGACCTCTTTGCGATTGAAACAGTACGGCTTGTTGACCTCATGCTCGCTCGCCAGTGCGGCAGCGGTGACGGCAACCAGCGGAATGCCCTTGTAGGCCGGGCCGAACAACAGGTCATAGTCCAGACCGCGCAACTGGAGGGCAGCCGCGTAACTGCTGCCCAAAAACGCCAGTGCCTCCCCTGTATTAAACAGCCCGGCATTGAAAAAGTAAGGACTTACTCTCCCTGACTTGAGCGTGAACTCACCGAAGCACAGAATATTGTGCTCGATGGCATATTCAATAAAGCGCGCCTGATAGCCCTGCAGACTCATCTGATGATCCTCGTGTTTGATTCCCTGCCGCGGTGCCTCAGAGCAGGCCCAGCACCTGTTTCTGTTTCATGACCAGCTCGGCAATACCCTTTTGCGCCAGTGCAATCATCTGCTGCAGCTGGTCAAAATCATAGTCACCGTCTTCTGCGGTACCCTGCACTTCAATGAACCGACCGGCCTCATTCATCACCACGTTCATGTCGGTTTCGGCGGTGGAGTCTTCAGCATAATCCAGATCCAGTACCGGGACACCCTGATACATGCCGACCGAAACCGAACCGATCAACTGCTTGATGGGGTTTTGCCTGATGGCTTTTTTGGCCAGCAAAAAGTTCACTGCATCATACAGCGCCACGCAGCCACCGGTGATGGAGGCGGTGCGGGTGCCACCATCGGCCTGAATGACATCACAGTCCAGCTTGATGGTGTTCTCACCGAGCAATTTCATGTCCAGTGCGGCGCGCAGTGAGCGACCTATTAGTCGCTGAATTTCCTGGGTACGGCCGCTCTGTTTGCCGCGGGCCGCTTCCCGGTCCATGCGCGAACCGGTGGAGCGGGGCAGCATGCCATACTCGGCGGTCACCCAGCCGGTGCCGCTGCCTTTGAGGAAGCGCGGCACTGACTCTTCCACGCTGGCGGTGCAGATCACCTTGGTGTCGCCGAATTCCACCAGCACCGAGCCCTCGGCGTGTTTGGTGTATTGCCGGGTCAGTCTGATATCGCGCAACTGGTCAAGCTGGCGCTGGCTGGGACGGATGATGGTGGCGGCTGGGTTGGAGTCTGGCATGGAACCTCAGTATCGATATGGAGAATGAGTGGCGATTATCCCGCAATCACCTTGCGATTTCATCACCGCATCCGTGAAATCACAATAAACCGGGCTTTTGCCGGGTGGTATCACAAGTCAGCGTGGATTGGGTTACACTCGCGCTTCCGGTTGGCACGCATATCAGGGGGATTTAATGGTTGCAAGCATGACAGCGTTCGCACGAAAGCAGGCAGAATATGACTGGGGCACACTGCTCTGGGAGATTCGTTCGGTCAATCATCGCTACCTGGAACCCGGGATTCGTATTCCCGATACGCTCAAACCCATCGAACCGGCAGTACGCGAGGCGCTACGCAAAGCCATCAGTCGTGGCAAAGTGGATTGCCAGCTGCGTTTTCAGATCCGGCACACGGACAGCGGTCACCAGCAATTGAACGTGCCCCTGGTTGAGCAACTGGCCGCACTCAGCCAGCAGGTCACCGCCCTCAGCACCGGCGCCGCGCCCCTGAGTGCCGCCGATATCCTGCGCTGGCCGGGCGCTCTGCAGGAGGAAGAGATTGACCTGGATACCATGCAGAAAGATGCCCTGGTGCTGCTCGGCGAAACCCTGAGCGAGTTCTCCAGCGCCCGCTGGCGTGAAGGTGACGAGTTGCGGCAGATGATCCAGCAACGGCTGGACGCTATTCGGGTTATTGTGCGGACCGTGCGCGAGCGCCTGCCGGACATCCTGGCCAAACAGCAGGACAACATCCGCACGCGCCTGGCCGCCTTCCAGGTCGAGCTTGAACCGGGCCGACTGGAGCAGGAAGTGGTCCTGCTGGCGCAAAAATCGGATGTCGACGAAGAGCTGGACCGGCTCAACACTCACCTGGGTGAGGTCGAGCGCGTGCTGGGTACGCGCGAACCCGTTGGCCGCCGGCTGGACTTCCTGATGCAGGAGCTCAATCGCGAAGCCAACACACTGTCATCAAAATCCATCGTCGCTGACACCACGCTCAATGCGGTGGAGCTGAAGGTGCTGATTGAGCAGATGCGGGAACAGATCCAGAATATTGAATGATGTTTCTAGCCTGTCCAGACTGTATATATCTAGCTGTTTTCAAAAGGTTATATAAATTATCTTGTTTCTTATAGTCTCCAAATATTCCATATAGCTACTCATTTATGGTGACATATTCGGTGACATAATCTAGGATGAATCATCACATTCTTACTTTATGTCACCAAATCCGAAAATGAATGACGCACAAATCAAAGCAAAACTTAAACTGGGCATGTAATACCCCCTGAAAATAATCGCGGTTGAGAGTAGAATTTTCCACTACAGAGGAAATTCTACAATGAAGAGCAAAAGATTTAACGAAAGCCAAATA